>NZ_QOHJ01000003.1 GCF_003319185.1 Blastococcus sp. TF02A-30 | reverse complement strand
CCCAGCGAGTCAGCACGCCGCAAGGCCCTCCCGGCCTGGCTCCACGAGTACAACCATCACCGACCCCACACCGCGACCGGACGTCAGCCACCCATCACCCGCTTGACCAACCTGTCCGGTCAGTACAGCTAGCCGCGCAGGGCCAGCTGCGCCAGCAGCGCCCGAGCCTGCTCGGCCTGGGCGGGGTTGCACATCACGTCGTAGTGCCCGGCCACGATCTGGCTGGTGCTGGTGAAGTCGCGGCGGCCTCGGGTGGCCGCGTAGCCGGTCCAGCCGAAGATCGCCCCGAACACCAGGCCGATCAGCAGGCCGGAGAGCACCGAGCCGATCCAGCCCGCGCCGTCGACGGCGAAGATGCCGAGCAGCAAGCCGACGAACAGCCCCCACCAGGCACCGCCGGCGGCACCGGCGGCGATCGCCCGGCCGGTGGTCAGCCGGCCGAGGACCCGCTCGACCTGCTTGAGGTCGGTGCCGATGATCGTCACGTTCTCGACGGGGAACTTCTGGTCGGACAAGTAGTCGACCGCGGCCTGCGCGCGCTCGTAGCTGTCGTAGGACCCCACCTGGACGCCGCCCAGCGGCATCGACACCGACGCTGACATGCCCGGCAACCTACCCGCGCCGGCGCGTCCTTCACACCAGGCTGTCGGCCCAGGCCCGGTGCAGACCGGCGAACCGGCCGGTGCCCGCGACCAGCTCGGCGGGGGAGCCGTCCTCGACGATCCGGCCGCCCTCCATGACCAGGACCCGGTCGGCGATCTCCACCGTGGACAGCCGGTGGGCGATGATCAGCGCGGTCCGGTCGGCGAGCAGGGTGCGCAGCGCGTGCTGCACCAGCCGCTCGCTGGGCACGTCGAGCGAGCTGGTGGCCTCGTCGAGGATCAGCACCGCGGGATCGGCGAGGAACGCCCGCGCGAAGCTGACCAGCTGCCGCTGCCCGGCCGACAGCCGCCCGCCGCGCTTGGCGACGTCGGTGTCGTAGCCCTCGGGCAGCGCGGCGATGAACCCGTGCGCGCCGATCGCCCGGGCCGCGCCCTCGACCTGCGCGCGGGAGGCGCCGGGCCGGCCGAAGGCGATGTTGTCGGCGATCGAGCCGGAGAACAGGAAGCTCTCCTGGGTGACCATCACGACCGCCCGCCGCAGGTCCTCGTCGGCCAGCCGGTCCAGCGGCACGCCGTCGAGGCGCACCTCGCCCGCGAGCGGGTCGTAGAACCGGGCGGCCAGCCGGGCCAGGGTGGACTTGCCCGCGCCGGTCGCGCCGACGAGGGCCACGGTCTGCCCGGCGGGCACCGTGAGCGAGAGGTCGGGGAGCACGGTGCTGGCGGTGTAGCCGAACCGGACGCCGTCGAACACCAGCTCGCCGGCGGCCGCGGGCAGCGGGACCGGATCGGCGGGCTCGGGCACCGTCGGCCGCTCCTCGAGCACCCCGGAGAGCTTCTCCAGCGCCGCCGTAGCCGACTGGTAGCTGTTGTAGAACATCGCGACGTCCTGCAGCGGGTCGAAGAACCGGCGCAGGTAGAGCAGGAAGGACACCAGCGTGCCGACGGCGAGTGCGCCGTCGAGGACCCGCAGCGCGCCGATGCCCAGCACGGCGACGGTGACCAGGTTGCCGATCAGCGTCACCGCCGGCACGAAGACGGCGATCAGCCAGAACGCGCGGTCGTGCGCCTGCCGGTTGTCCTCGTTCAGCGCGGCGTGCAGCTGGTCGTTGCGCGGCTCGCGGCGGAACGCCTGCACCGCCCGGATGCCGCCGAAGGTCTCGGTGAACTGCACGATGAGCGCGGCGATCGTCTCGCGGGTGCGCCGGTAGGCGGCGGTGGAGTTGCGCTGGAACCAGCGGGCGACGAGGTAGAGCGGCGGGAAGCCGAGCAGCGCGACCAGGCCCAGCGGCGGGTCGAGCACCACCAGGACGATCCCGATGGTGAGCACGCTGAACAGCGCGGTGACCAGGTTGTCCAGGCCCTCGTCGAGCAGCTCGGCCAGGGCCTCGACGTCGCTGGTCAGCCGGCTGATGGTCTTGCCCGAGGTGTAGCGCTCGTGGAACGACAGCGGCAGCGCCTGCACGTGCCGGAACACCCGCCTGCGCAGCGTCAGCAGCACCGCCTGGCCGACCCGGCCGGACCGGGTGAGGAAGACGAACCGCAGCCCGGTGTCGAGCGCCGCGGCCGCCAGCATCGCGGTGGTGATCCACACCAGCGGCCAGGGATTCCCGTCGACCAGCGCCGGGACGGCGACGTCGATGCCGACGCCGATGAGCAGCGGGCCGGCCAGCCAGGCGGCGTTCTGGACGACGATCGTCGCCAGCAGCCACCACAGCGACCGCCGGTGCGGCCGGAGCAGTTCGCCGAGCAGCCGCCGCGAGCGGGCGCGGAGGAAGATCCCGGCGCCGGCGGGCAGATCGGCGGACTCCTCGGTGGCGACCCCGCGCCAGGACCGGTCCTGCGGAGCCTGGTCGGGCGCGCTCACGGCGTCGTCTCCAGCAGCTCGCTCTCCTGCGCCAGCAGGTCGCGGTACTCCGGCACGGAGGCCAGCAGCTCGCTGTGCGTGCCCACCGCCGCGATCCGCCCGCCGGCCAGCAGGGCCACCCGGTCGGCCAGCAGGACGGTCGAGGGCCGGTGCGCCACCACCAGCGCGGTGGTGTCGGCCAGCACGTCGCGCAGCGCGCGCTCGACCAGCGCCTCGGTGTGCACGTCGAGGGCCGAGAGCGGGTCGTCGAGCACCAGCACCGACGGGCGGCCCAGCACCGCGCGGGCCAGCGCCAGCCGCTGCCGCTGGCCGCCGGACAGCGACAGGCCCTGCTCGCCGATGCGGGTGTCCAGGCCCCACGGCAGGTCGTGCACGAACTCCGCCTGCGCGACCCGCAGCGCCTCGGCGACGTCGTCGTCGGTGGCGTCGGGGCGGCCGAGCGCGAGGTTCTCGCGCACGCTCATCGAGAACAGCGTGGCGTCCTCGAAGGCGGTGGCCACGACGCTGCGCAGCTGGGCCAGCGGCAGGTCGCGGACGTCGACGCCGTCGAGGGTGACCCGCCCCGAGGTCACGTCGTGCAGCCGGCCGACCAGCGCGGTGAGCGTCGTCTTCCCCGAGCCGGTGGCCCCGACCAGCGCCACGGTCTCGCCCGGCTCGACGGTCAGCTCGACGCCGTCCAGCACCGCCGTCCCGGAGCCGGGGTGGGTGAACCCGACGCCCTCGAAGCGCAGCCGGGCGGGGGAGCCGATCGCCGCCGGGGTGACGCCCGGCCGGTCGGTGACGGTGACGGGCTCGTCGAGCAGCTCGCCGATGCGGTCGCAGGCGCTGGCGGTCTCCTGGGCGAAGGCGAACAGGAAGCCCAGGGACAGGATCGGCCACAGCAGCACGGTGAACAGGGCGACGAAGGCGACCAGCCCGCCGACGGTCAGGGCGCCGCTGCTCACGGCGAACGCGCCGCCCACCAGGATCACGGCGAGGGTCACCTGCGGGTGCAGTTCGAAGACGCACCACAGCAGGGCCAGCGTGCGCACCTTGCCCAGCTCCAGCCGGCGCAGCTGCCGGGCCTTGGCGTCGTAGCGGTCGAAGACCAGGCCGCTGCGGCCCAGCGACTTGACCACGCGGATGCCCTGCACGGCCTCCTCGACGTCGGTGGCCAGCTCGCCCTGCTGGTCCTGCACCTGGCGGGACTGGACGTTGTAGCGGCGCTCCCAGCGCAGCCCGAGGACGGTCAGCGGGACGGTCGTCAGCAGCACCGCCACGCCCAGCGGCCAGTACGTGACGAGCAGCAGCACCAGGACGACGACGCAGGTGATCAGGTTGACCGCCAGGAAGACCGCGGCGAAGCCGACGAACCGGCGGACGGTGGACATGTCGCTCGTCGCGCGGGAGAGCAGCTGGCCCGAGGCCCACCGGTCGTGGAAGGCCACCGGCAGCCGCTGCAGCCGCTGGTACAGCGCGTCGCGCAGGTCGCGCTCGATCCGCAGGCAGCTGCGGTTCATCGCCCAGCGGCGCACGAAGAACAGCGCCGCCTCGGCGACGCCGAACAGCAGCGCCAGGCCCAGCAGCGGCACCAGCGCGCCGCGGTCGCCGTCGGCGATCGGGCCGTCGACGACCGCCGCGGTGATCAGCGGGACGGCGAGCTGGGCGAGGGTGGCCAGGAGCGCCGCGGTGAAGGTGAGCACCACGAGCCCGCGGTACGGGCGGGTGTAGGGCCACAGGCGCAGGAGGGCGGAGAGCCGGCCCCGGTCATCGGCGGGCGCGGTGCGCGGGGCGTCGTCCATGGCAGGTCGAGGCTAGGTGCCGGTACTGACATCGGCGAACGACTTTCAGCGGTTGCGGCGGACCCCGAAGACGATGTCCTCCCACGCGGGGATGCGCGCCCGCGGGTCGTCGGAGTCGGGGTCCTCCCCGGTCCGGCCGAGGACGACGGTGTCGTGGTCGGCGACCTCGTCGAGCAGCGCCGCCATCGCGGAGTCCTGCTCCGGTGAGCCGCTGGCCGGGTGCACGTCGACGACGACCTCGGTGTCGGCCTCCGCCGGCGCGGGCTCGGCCGGCCGGGCCGGCTCGCGGACGACGGCGACCGGCCGGTTCGCCGGCGCCGGCGGGGGACCGGCCGGGACGTCGGGGACGACGCGGACCAGGCGGGTGCCCTCGGCGAAGTCGGTCGTCGCGGCGTCCAGCGGGGTGACCGTGCGGGAGGGCAGGTCGAAGGCCCAGCGCGCGACGCCGGACTTCTCGCCCGCCCGCCACGCGCCGGTGACCACCCAGGTGCTGGTCTCGCGGTAGGCGTCCCAGCGGACGGCGTCGACGTCGGTGTCGATCAGCCGCAGCCGCTCGCCCATGAACTGCTGCAGGGTGCTGCCCGGGGCGCCCTCGGAGAGCCGGACCCGCGCCTCGCGGGCCTGCTCGGCGACCCGCTCCCGCTCCTGCAGCACCGGGTGGGCGAACCGCATGATCCGCTCGACGCGGGTGCCGGAGGAGGCCGCGACCTGCTCGGGGGTCTCGCCGGACCGGATCCGGGACTGGATGACCCGCGGCGGCAGCTCGGTGCCGTTGTCGACGTCGATCTGGGTGAGCCGGCGCGCGTCGCCGCGGGCGGCCGCCCGGACCCGGTCGTCGATCGGCAGCTCGAACTTCTGCTCGCCGTCCTCGCCGTCGAGCGCCAGGACCAGCTTCGTGCCGTCGTCGGAGAGGGCCACGAGGCGCAGCGCGCGCATGGCGTCCTCCTTGTGGCTCGGGGCGGTCCGGCTCCGGGAGAGAGACGGGAGACCGAGGCTATCGGCGGGCCGCGATCCCGTCCCGGAAGCGCCCCGGCGTGGCGTGCAGCCCGGGCCCCCGCGCGGGGGGTGCGTCGGCGGCCGTCGCACGCCGATGACAGCGGGGACACGTGGGCGCAACACGCGCGCGCGACCGTGGCGGGAGGTCCCGCCGCGCACGAGAGCCGAGGAGGTGCGATGGCCGTCCCGACCACCCGGACCCAGCCCGCCGCGCCCGCGCGGCTCGACGGGGACCCGCTGGGCGCGCTGCGCCCGGTCCTCGAGGAGATCGCCGGTGCCGCCGGTGCCTGGTGCCCCGCCCTGTCGCCCGAGGGCGACCGGGTCGCGTACGTGACCGACCGCTCGGGCATCCCGCGGCTGGAGGTGGCCCCGCTGGACGGCCGGTCGCTGCCGGCCGTGGTGTCGCTGCCCGAGCAGGAGGTCGTCTCGGTCGCCTGGTCGCCCGACGGCGGCCGACTGGCCTACCTGGTCAGCCCGGGCGGCTCCATCTGCGCCGAGCTCCACGTCGTGCGCCCCGACGGGACCGGCCACCGGCTGCTGGCCGGCGCCGACCCGCGGGTCACGGTCTTCGCCGGCGGCTGGACCGGCCCGGGCAGCTACGTCTGCTCGATCGCACCCGGGGACGGCCCGGACGCCGACGTCGTCCTCGTCGACGTCGGGACGGGGGAGTGCCGGACCCTCGCCTCCGGCGGCTTCCTCTCGGTGACCGCGGTGTCGGCCGACGGCCGGTCCGTGCTGGCCCGCCGCGGGCCGCGGGGCTACCGGCACGTCGTGCTGGTCGACGTCGGCACCGGCCGGCAGCAGCGGGTGCTCGACGAGGACGCACCCGGCGGGGTCGCCTCCGAGGACGGGCGGTTCGCCGTCGACGGCGGATCGGTGTTCCTGCGCGCGTCGCTGCCGGGCCCGCCGTTCGCCGACCGCGCCGGCCTGGTCCAGGTGCCGCTGGGCCCCACCGGGACCTCCGGTCGCGGGCGGACGGTGCTCGCCCGGGCTGACGCCGACCTCGACGGCTACGCGTTGCTCGGCGACGGCACCGTGCTCGCCGTCTGGAACGCCGACGGCGCCACCGAGCTCTCGCTGCACGCGCTGTCCGACGGCGCCCTCGTCCGGCGGGTGCCGCTGCCGGACGCCGTCATGCCCGGGTGGTCGCTGTCCGCGGACGGGACGACCGTCGTCGCCGAGCTGACCGGCCCCTGCACCCCGCGCGCGCTGTGGCGGATCGACCTGACCGGCCGGTGCCGCCCGTCCCGGCTGGCCGGTGCGCCCGCCCGACCGAGCGCCCGGCGCATGGCCACGCCGGTGCTGCACCGCTGGACCGCGCCCGACGGCATGCCGTTGTCCGGGTGGCTCTACGCACCGGCCGGCGTCCGCACGCCCAACCGCACCGTGGTCAGCTTCCACGGCGGCCCCGAGGGCCAGGAGCGGCCGGGCTACTCCCCGCTGACGCAGAGCCTGGTCGCGGCCGGCTTCACCGTCTTCGCCCCGAACGTGCGCGGCTCCGGCGGCTTCGGCCGCGCCTTCACGACCGCCGACGACGGACCGGCGCGCGAGGCCTCCTTCGAGGACGTGCGCACCACGGTCGACGAACTGGTGACCGCCGGCATCGCCGCGCCGGGGCGGATCGGCGTGCACGGGTGGTCCTACGGCGGCTACCTGGCGCTGGTCGCGCTCACCCGCTGGCCGGAGCTGTTCGCCGCCGGGGCGACCCTCGCCGGCATGAGCGACCTCCGGACCTTCTTCGCCGGGACGGAGCCGTGGATGGCCGCGGCGTCGGTGACCGAGTACGGCGACCCGGTGACCGACCGGGAGATGCTCGCCGCGCTCTCGCCGATGACGGCGCTGGACCGCGTGACCGCGCCGGTGCTGCTGTGCCACGGGGACCGTGACACCAACGTCCCGGTGGCCGAGTCGGTGCAGGCGCACCAGGAGCTGCAGGCGCACGGCGCCCGGTCCGACCTGCTCCTCCTCCCGGGTGAGGGGCACACGGTCGTGGGACGCGCGCACGTCGTGGAGCTGGCCGGACGGGTCGCCGCCTGGTTCGATCGCTGGTTGTGAGCGGCGAGCTCTTCGCCGGCTACCCCTGCGCCCCCGCCGACGAGGCGGTCGCCCCGGACGGCCGGCTCCGGAAGTCCTGGGTGCCGCTGGGCGCTGCCCTGGACCGGCTGGGCGCACCGGCCCTGGCGGCGGCCGCGGCCGAGCTGGCCGGACGCCGCCGGGCGCGGGGGGTCGCGCTCGGCACCTGGACCGACGGCCGGCTGCACCGGCACCCGCTCCACCTCGACGCCCTGCCGCGCCCCCTGCCCGCCGTCGAGTGGCGGTTGCTGGCGGCCGGCGTCGAGCAGCGGCACCGCGCGCTGAACGCGTTCCTCGCCGACGCCTACCGGGCCGCCGGGCGGCGACGGGGGGACCGCGACCGGGAGCCGGGCATCGTCCGGGCCGGGGTCCTGCCCGAGTGGGCGGTCGCGCACAACCCGGCCCGCGACCCCGGCGCGGTCGGCCTCGCCTGGCCCGGCCAGCCGCGGGCCGCGCTGGCCGCGGTCGACCTGGTGCGCACCGACGACGGCGGCTGGGTGGTGACCGGCGACGACCTGCGCGTCCCCGCCGGCCTCGGGTTCGCCCTGGCCGACCGCGCCGACCTGCGCGCCGTCGTCCCCGAGCTGTTCGCCGCCGTCGGACCGGCCGACCCCGCCGACGCGGTGCCGCTGCTGCACGCAGGCCTGGCGGCCGCGGCGCCGCCGGCCGCGCCCGGCGCGCCGCGGATCGCCGTCCTGACGGCGGGCGAACCCGACGCGGCGGAGCACGAGCACGCCCTGCTGGCCGAGGCGCTCGACGCGCCGCTGGTGCACCCCGGCGACCTCTGGCCGCGCACCGACGGGGGCCTGGAGGCCGCGATCGGAGGCGAGCGGCTACCGGTCGACGTCCTCTACCGCCGGCTCGACGACGCCGCCCTCGGCGCGTACCGCACCCCGGTCGGGGTGCCGCTCGGCGTGCTGCTGGCCGAGGCGGTGCGGGCCGGGCGGCTCGGCCTGGCCAACGTGCCCGGCAACGCGCTGGCCGACGACGCCGCCACCTTCGCGCTGGTCCCGGCGATGATCGCGCACTACCTCGACGAGGAGCCGCTGCTGCCGTCGCGGAGCACCTGGGTGCTGGCCGACCCCGAGCAGCTGGCCGCCGTCCGCGACCGGCTGGACCGGCTCGTGGTCGAGGAGGTCGCCGGCTACGGCGGCCGGGGCGCCGTCGACGGGCGCACCTGCTCGGCAGCCGACCTCGACCGGCTGCGGGCCGAGGTGTCCGCCGCGCCGCACCGGTTCGTGGCGCGGGAACCGCTCACCCCGGCCACCGTGCCGGTGCTCGCCGAGGGCGGGCCGCAGCCGCGGCCGGCCACGCTGCGCGTCTTCTCGGTCGCCGTCGAGGGGGCCCGGGCGGTGCCGGCGCCGTGGTCGCGGGTGGACCTCGGCGGCCCGGTCCCGGCCGGCCAGGACACCTGGCTGCTGGCCTGAGGCGGATCAGGCCAGCAGGGTGCTGATCACCACGGTCGTGCCCTCGGGGCTGGGCGTGGCGGTGACGTCGGCGAACGCGCTCATCAACGTCGATCCGCGGCCGCGGTCCATGCTCGGCACCCGCTCGCGCCACTGCCCGAAGTCCCGGACGGTGATCCGCACCCGCCCGTCGGTCACCGCGACGGCGACGTCGACGTAGGGCTCCGTGGGGTCCTGCGCGTGCTCCACGGCGTTGCTCACCGCCTCGCAGGCCGCCAGCAGCAGGTCGTAGGCCTGGTCGGGACCGACCTCGGCGGCGTCCAGCACCGCCCGCAACCTGCGGCGGGCGACCGGGATCGAGGAGACCTCCGACGGCAGCCGCCACCGGGCGACGTCGTGACCGGGGTCGGGCGTGGGCTGCTCGTGCGGGGCACGCGGGAACGGCGCCGTCGTCACCGGGGGAGCCGGCGGCGGGCCCGGCGGCGGAACCGGTGACGGAGCCGGGTCGGCGGCCGCGGGGATCCGGCCGGTGCCGCGCTCCAGCACGGCCCGGACGCGGGCGAGCAGCTCGGCGGCGCGGAACGGCTTGGCGAGGTAGTCGTCGGCGCCGGCCTCGAGCCCCTCGACCGAGGCCTCCTGGCCGGCGCGGGCGGTCAGCATGACCACCGGGACGCCGCGGGTCGCCGGATCCGCGCGCAGCGCGCGGAGCAGCTCGAAGCCGTCGACGCGCGGCATCATCACATCGGTCAGCACCAGGTCCGGGACCTGCTCGGCGACCGCGGCGAGCGCCTCCTCGCCGTTGGCCGTGGACCGCACCGTCCAGTACGGCGTGAGCAGCCGGGTGAGGTAGGCCCGCATGTCCGCGTTGTCGTCGACCACCAGGACCAGGCCGGCCCGACCCCCGGCGGCGGGCCGCTCGGTGTCGTGCTCCCAGCCCGCGGCCTCGCCGTGCGCGGCCTCGGAGGGGGAGACGGTGGCCGGGGCCTCCGCGTCGGGGCCGCCGTAGGGCAGCTCCACGGTGAACGTGCTGCCGCGCCCCGGCTCGCTGGTCACCGACACAGTGCCGCCGTGCAGCGCGGCCAGCTCCTGGACGAGGGCCAGCCCGATGCCGGTGCCCTCGCGGGTCCGGGCCGCGGCCCCGCTGACCCGGTGGAAGCGCTCGAACAGGTGCGGCAGCTCCTCGGCCACGATGCCGACGCCGGTGTCCCGGACCACCAGCGAGAAGGTGTCGGTCCCGCCGCGCAGCGCGACGTCGATGCCGCCCACGAACGTGTACTTCACCGCGTTGGCCAGCAGGTTGACGACGACCTTCTCCCACATCCGCGGGTCGACGTGGGCGGGCCGGCCCAGCGGTGGGCAGTCGACGGTCAGCCGCAGGCCGGCCCGCGCGGTGGCCGAGCGGAAGATGCCGGCCAGCTCCGCGGTGAAGGCGGCGACGTCGGTCTCCACCCGCACCGGCGTGGCCCGGCCGGCCTCGATGCTGGCGAAGTCGAGCAGGTCGTCGACCAGGCGCCGGAGGCGGCGGCCGTTGCGCACGGCCAGCTCCAGCTGCTCCCGGACGTCCGGGGGGAGCGGGTGGGCGGCGTCGTCCAGGACGTCGCCCAGGGGTCCGAGCAGCAGCGTCAGCGGGGTGCGCAGCTCGTGGCTGACGTCGGAGAAGAACGTCGTCTTGGCTCGGTCGAGCTCGGCCAGGCCCTCCGCGCGCAGCCGCTCGGTCTCGAAGGCCCGCGCGTTCACCACGGCGCCGGCGAACTGGCCGGCCAGCAGCTCGTGGAAGGTGCGGTAGTCGGCGTCCAGCGCGCGGTTCGGGCTGATCCCGGCCAGCAGCAGGCCGACCGGCTCGCCCTCGCGGCCGGCGGACAGCGGCAGCACCACGGCGCGGGTGACCGGATCGCCCCACGGGCCACCGGCCAGCCCGAGGCGCGCGACGTCCGTGGGCAGCTCCGCGGCGGTGGCCACGGCGGGCAGGGCGTCCTCGGGGCAGCCGAGGACGGCCACCCGCTCGTACGGGCCCCCGCCGGGGGAGGAGAGGTAGACGGCGGCGAAGGGCACGTCGAGCGGGTCGGCGGCCAGCGCCGCGCACATCGCGGTGGCGGTGGCCCGTTCCTCGCCCAGCTGACCGCCGGCGGTCGCCAGGTCGTGCAGCAGGCTCTGCCGGCGTGCCGCCAGCACCTCGCCGGTGACCTCGGTGCAGACCGCGTGCATGCCGGCGACCCGGTCGGCGTCGTCGAACGCGGGGGCGTGCGAGACGGTGAAGTAGGTCTCCTCGCGGTACCCGGCGCGCTCCAGGAGGAGCAGCAGCTCCGGCAGCCAGGAGGCCTCCAGGGTGGCCATCGCGTGCTCGATCGGCGGGCCGAGGGCGTCCCAGCCCTCGGCCAGCGTCTGCCGGATGTCCTCGCCGATCGCCGGGTGCTTCGCGCCGATCAGCGGGGCGTATGCGTCGTTGTAGAACTGCAGGTGCTCCGGTCCCCAGGTGAGCACCATCGGGAACCGGGACACCAGGACGGTGCGGACGGCGTAGCGCAGGCTGGCCGGCCAGGTCTCCACCGGCCCGACCGGCGTGCTCGCCCAGTCGTGGGCAGCCATGATCCGGCCGGCCTCGCCGCCCGCGGCGAACAGCGCGCCGAGGTCGGGTCCCGAGGTGCCGGCCCGCTGCCCGAGGTCCTCGTTCAGAGACGCTCCACCACGTGGTCGATGCAGGCGGTGAGCGCCGAGACGTCGTCGGGGTCCACCGAGGGGAACATGCCCACCCGCAGCTGGTTGCGGCCCAGCTTCCGGTAGGGCTCGACGTCGACGACGCCGTTGGCCCGCAGCACCTCGGCGACGGCGGCGGCGTCCACCGAGTCGGCGAAGTCGACGGTGCCCACGACCAGCGAGCGCTCGTCGGGGTTCGCCACGAACGGCGTCGCGTACTGCGACTTCTCCGCCCAGCCGTAGAGCCGGCCGGAGGACTCGCGGGTGCGGTCGACGGCGCCCGAGAGCCCGCCGAGGCCCAGCAGCCACTGGATCTGGTCGGCGAGCAGGAAGAGGGTCGCCACCGCTGGGGTGTTGTAGGTCTGGTCCTTGCCCGAGTTGTCGACCGCGATGGACAGGTCCAGGAAGCCGGGGATCCAGCGGCCCGAGGCCTTGATCTCGGCCACCCGCTGCAGCGCGTCGGCCGACATGAGAGCGATCCACAGGCCGCCGTCGCCACCGAAGTTCTTCTGCGGCGCGAAGTAGTAGACGTCGGTCTGCGAGACGTCGACGGGCAGGCCGCCGGCGGCGCTGGTGGCGTCGATGAGGACGAGCGCGTCCTCCGTGCCCGACGGGCGCGCGACCGGGGCCATGACGCCGGTGGAGGTCTCGTTGTGCGCCCACGCGTACGCGTCGACGCCCTCGGTGGCGGTGGGCAGCGCCAGGGTGCCCGGCTCGGCCTTCGTGATCACCGGGTCGCCGAGGAAGGGGGCCTCCTTGGCGCCCGAGGCGAACTTGGCGGAGAACTCGCCGTAGGTGCCGAAGGCCGCGCGGTCGCGGATGAGCCCGAACAGGGCGGCGTCCCAGAACGCCGTCGTCCCGCCGTTGCCGAGCACGACCTCGTAGCCGTCGGGCAGGTCGAACAGCTGGGTGAGCCCCTCGCGGACCTGGCCCACCAGCTTCTTGACCGGCGCCTGGCGGTGGGAGGTGCCCATGACGGCGGCGCCGTCGCTGGCCAGCGCCCGCAGCGCCTCGGGGCGCACCTTGGACGGGCCGCACCCGAACCGGCCGTCGGCGGGCAGGAGCTCGGCGGGGATCTGGATGCTCATCCGGGACGTGCCTCTCGCGGTGCTGACGGGCGGCGGAGCCGCCCCGCCACCCGGAGGTGGCGAGGCGGCGGGGTGCTGCTTCAGGAAGGGGAGGTGGTGGCCTTCGTGGTGATGGTGTCCCAGCCCTCGACGTCCTCGGGCTTGCGCGGGTCGGGACCGATGTAGCGCGCCGACGGGCGGACCAGGCGGCCGGTGTTCTTCTGCTCGAGGATGTGCGCGCACCAGCCGGCGGTGCGGGCGCAGGTGAACATCGAGGTGAACATGTGGCTGGGCACCTCGGCGAAGTCGAGGACGATCGCCGCCCAGAACTCCACGTTGGTCTCGACCGGG
Organism: Blastococcus sp. TF02A-30; assembly: GCF_003319185.1. Classification (GTDB taxonomy): domain Bacteria; phylum Actinomycetota; class Actinomycetes; order Mycobacteriales; family Geodermatophilaceae; genus Blastococcus. The sequence goes on along the minus strand of NZ_QOHJ01000003.1, from coordinate 480,563 downwards.
CGGTCGGGACGCCGCTCGCGGAGCTCCTTGAGGGCGGCGTTCTCCAGGGCGAGGGCGGCCTCGAAGCGCGGGGCGCCGAGCTCCTCGGCCGAGCGGCGGAGCACGCGGGCGCGGGGGTCCTCGGCCCGGTAGACCCGGTGGCCGAAGCCCATGAGCCGTTCCTTGCGGTCGAGCAGGTCCTTCACGTACTTCTCGGCGTCGCCGGTCTTCTCGACCTCGTCGAGCATGTGCAGCACGCGCGAGGGGGCGCCACCGTGCAGCGGGCCGGACATGGCGCCGATGGCGCCCGACAGCGAGGCGGCGACGTCGGCACCGGTGGAGGCGATCACGCGGGCGGTGAACGTGGAGGCGTTCATCCCGTGCTCGGCCGCGGAGGTCCAGTAGGCGTCGACGGCGGCGACGTGGCGGGGGTCGGGCTCGCCGCGCCAGCGGATCATGAAGCGCTCGACGATGGTGGACGCCTCGTCGACCCGCTTCTGCGGCACCGCGGGGATGCCGATGCCGCGGGCGGACTGCGCGACGTAGGACAGCGCCATGACGGCGGCGCGGGCCAGCTCCTCGCGCGCCTCCTCGGCGTCGATGTCGAGCAGCGGGCGGTAGCCCCAGATCGGGGTGAGCATCGCCAGCGCGGCCTGCACGTCGACGCGGACGTCGCCGGTGTGCACCGGGATCGGGAACGGCTCGGCCGGGGGCAGGCCGGGGCCGAACTTGCCGTCGACCAGCAGCGCCCACACGTTGCCGAACGTGACCTTGCCGACCAGGTCCTCGATGTCGACGCCGCGGTAGCGCAGGGCGCCGCCGTCCTTGTCGGGTTCGGCGATCTCCGTCTCGAAGGCGATGACGCCTTCCAGGCCGGGTACGAAGTCGTCGGCCATCTCGCATGCTCCTCTGCGCGCGGGACCCGGGCCTCGCGGGTCGCGCGCGGCACGGGATTGCCTGACGACCCTAGGCCGTGGAGACGCGCCGAGCGAAAGCGGGGCGTCGCTGAGCGGGCCCTCCCGCGCCCGTCCGGGCCGGCGGTGCCAGCATGGCGGCGTGCCCGACCTCTCCCGCATGCGCAACGACTACACGCTGGGGCAGCTGAGCGAGGCCGACCTCGCGCCCACCTGGGTCGAGCAGTTCGACCGCTGGTTCGCCGACGTCGTCGCCGCGGAGGTGCCCGAGCCGAACGCCGTCGTCGTCGCCACCGCCGACGCCGACGGCGCGCCGGACGCCCGCATCGTGCTGATGAAGGGGTACGACGCCGACGGCATCGTCTTCGGCACCAGCTACGCCTCGGCCAAGGGCGCCCAGCTGGCCGTCAACCCGCGGGCGGCGCTGGTCTTCCCCTGGCACGCGCTGCAGCGACAGGTGCGGGTCACCGGCCGGGTCGAGCGGATCGGCGCCGGCGCCTCCGACGCGCTGTGGGATCCCCGGCCGCGCGAGGCCCAGCTGGCGGCGGTGGCATCGATCCAGTCGACGGTCGTGGACTCGCGGGACGAGCTCGTCGCCCGGGTGCGCGCGCTCGACGAGGCGACGCCGGGGGAGAAGGTGCCGCGGCCGGAGGTGTGGGGCGGCTACCGCGTCGTGCCGGGGACCGTGGAGTTCTGGCAGGGCGGGGCGGGGCGGCTGCACGACCGGCTGCGGTTCGTGCGCGACGAGGAGGAAGGCGGCGGCTGGATCGTCCAGCGCCTGGCTCCGTGAAAGAGGACCCTGCTGCCCCCCAGACCTCGCAAGCTCGGCCCGGGCCCCTGCAGCAGGGCCACCCGCGCCGGTCCTGGGCGATCGACACCACCCCGCTGCGCAACCCCGCCTACCGGCGGCTGTTCTGGGGCGTCGCCGCCACCATGCTCGGCCAGCAGATGACGCTGGTCGCCGTCCCGTACCAGGTCTACGACCTGACCGGGTCGTCGCTGCTGGTCGGCGTCACCTCGATCGTGGCGCTCGTGCCGCTGATCGTGTTCGGCCTGCTGGGCGGGGCGATCGCCGACGCGATGGACCGGCGCCGGCTGATGCTGATCACCTCGGTCGGGGCCGCCGTCACCAGCGCGCTGCTGGCCCTGCAGGCGCTGCTGCCCGGGGGCGGCAACCTGGTCCTGCTGTGGATCCTGACCGCCTGCGTCTCCGGCTTCGCGGCGGTGAACCAGCCGACCCGCAGCGCCGTCATCCCGGCGATCGTCGGCGCCGAGGGGGTGCCCGCGGCCAACGCGCTGTCGATGACGGTGCGGCAGGCGGGGGTGATCGTCGGCCCGCTGCTGGCCGGCGTCCTCATCGGCGCGGGTGAGCTGTTCCTGGCCTACCTCGTCGACGCCCTCGGTTTCCTCGCCGCCGCCGTCCTGCTCCGCGGGCTGCCGTCGCTGCCGCCCGGCCGGGACGCCGGGCCGCTGCGGCTGGGCGCCGCGGTGCGCGGGGTGGGCGAGGGGTTCGCCTTCCTGCGCACCCAGCCGGTGCTGCTCATGACCTTCGTCGTCGACATCGTCGCCATGGCCTTCGCCTGGCCGCAGGCGGTGTTCCCGGAGCTGTCCGAGACCCGGTTCGACGGCTCGTCCAACGCGCTCGGCTGGCTGTTCGCCGGGGTCTCCATCGGGGCGCTGGTCAGCGGGCTGACCTCGGGCTGGGTCTCGCGGGTCGACCGGCAGGGCGCGGTCGTGCTCGGGGCGATCGCGGTGTGGGGCGTGGCCATCATCGGCTTCGGGTTCGCGCCGTCGCTGTGGCTGGCCGTGCTCTGCCTGGCGGTGGCCGGGGCGGGCGACATGGTGAGCGCGGTGCTGCGCTCCTCGATGCTGCAGCTGGCCGCGCCCGAGGAGATGCGCGGCCGGATGCAGGGCGTGTTCATCGTCGTGGTCGCGGGCGGGCCGCGGCTGGGCGACCTCCGCGCCGGAGCCCTGGCCAGCGCCGCGTCGGTCACGGTGGCGATGACCACCGGGGGCGTCGTCGTGGTCCTGGCGATGGCCGTCGTCGCGCTCGTCGTCCCGTCGTTCTGGCTCTTCCGCGCCTCCCGCTCGCACGCGTGACCGGCATCCGCATCCGACCGCTGGCGACACGCGCTGGCGTGGCCGCTGCGGCACCTCGCGGTGCGGCTCGACGACCTCGGGTCGGGCGGGGTGTCGTCGAGGCGGGACACCCCCGTGGACCCGTGCTGATCACCGCCCTCGCTCAGACCAGCGCCCGCGCAACCACCTGCAGGTCGGCGACCAGGGCGGCGTAGGCGGCGTCGCGCACCTCGTCGGGTGTCCGCAGGATCGCCGACGGGTGCGTCGTGGCCAGCACCCAGACCTGCGCGGGGGCTGCCTCGTCCGGCTCGTCGTCGTCCGCCTCGTCGGCCACCGGGGGAGCGGGCAGCCCCGGCGGCGTCCACGGCAGCAGCTGCCCGCGGTCCTTGGTGATCCGGAACGAGGGGGAGATCAGCGCCTTCGCGGCCGTGGCCCCGAGGCAGACCACCACCTCGGGCTGCAGGACGGCGAGCTCGGCCTCGAGCCACGGCAGGCAGGCGCGCAGGTGCTCGGTCCCCGGCGTCTGGTGGATGCGCCGCTTGCCCTTGGGCGTGAACCGGAAGTGCTTCACCGCGTTGGTGACGTAGGCGTCCCGGCGGTCGATCCCTGCGTCGTCCAGCGCCTTGTCCAGCAGCCGGCCGGCGGGCCCGACGAACGGCTCGCCCTGCCGGTCCTCCTGGTCGCCGGGCTGCTCGCCGACGAACACCACGCGGGCGGTCGGCGGCCCCTCGCCGAACACCGTCTGGGTGGCCGGCTCCCACAGCTCGCAGGCCCGGCAGCCGGCCGCCGCCGTCCGCAGCCCGTCCAGGCCCACCCCATGCGGCGGCTGCGCCACGCCGTTGCGCTCGCTCATGGACCGATGACACCGCAGGTCGGCGCCCGGCGCGAGGTCGCCCGACCGATACGGTCGGTGCACAGGCAGCGACGACGGCAGGAGGACCGGTGCTCGAGTTCGACGGGCTCCACAAGAGCTTCGGCGACGTGAGGGTGCTGGAGGGCGTCGGCTTCACCGTCGCCCCCGGCTCGATGTTCGGGTTCTGCGGGTCCAACGGGGCCGGCAAGACCACGACGATGCGGATCGCCATGGGCCTGGTGCGCCCCGACGCCGGCGAGGTGCGCTGGCAGGGGCGGCCGCTCGACCAGGCGACCCGGGTCCGCATCGGCTACATGCCGGAGGAGCGCGGCCTCTACCCGAAGATGAAGGTCGGCGAGCAGATCACCTACTTCGCCCGCCTGCACGGCCTGGACGCCGCGGCCGCGGCCAGGGCCTCCGACGAGTGGGTCGAGCGGCTGGGCCTGGCCGCCCGGCGCGGGGACCAGGTCGAGAAGCTGTCGCTGGGCAACCAGCAGCGCGTGCAGCTGGCCGCCGCTCTGGTCAGCCGGCCCGAGGTGCTGATCCTCGACGAGCCGTTCTCCGGCCTGGACCCCGTCGGCGTCGACTCGCTCGCCGACGCGCTGCTGGCCCAGGTGCGCGAGGGCGTCCCGGTCGTCTTCTCCAGCCACCAGCTCGACCTGGTCGAGCGGCTGTGCGACTCCGTGGGGATCCTGGCCCGCGGCCGCATGGTCGCCACCGGCACCGTCGAGGAGCTGCGCCGCCGGGAGGCAGGCCGGCTGCTGCGGGTGGTCGTGCCCGACGCCCCGTCGGGCTGGGCGGGCACGCTGCCCGGCGTGCGCGTGGTCTCGGAGTCCGCCGGCGACACCCTGCTCGACCTCACCGGCGGCGGGGACGACCAGGCCGTGCTCGCGGCCGGCCTGCGCACCGGCCGGGTCACCCACTTCGCCTGGCAGCAGCCCACCCTCGTCGAGCTGTTCCGCGAGGCCGTCGCCACCCCGACCCCGCAGGAGGTGGCGGCGTGAGCCGGCGCACCGGTCCCGGCAGCGCGGCCCTGATCCGCCTGGTCGCGGTGCGGGAGATCGCCGCCCGAATCCGCGACAAGAACTTCATCATCAGCTCCGCGGTCATCCTGGTGCTGATCCTCGGCAGCCTCGGCCTGCAGGTCGCCCTCAACTCCGGCGGCGAGGAGAGCCGCATCGGGGTCGTGGACGGACCGGCCGGCATCGAGCAGGCGCTGGAGCAGCAGGGTGAGGCGCTGGACGTCGACGTCACGGTCGGGGAGGTGGCCGACCGGTCGGCCGCCGAGCGGGCCGTCACCGACGGGGACGTCGACGGCGTGCTCGTCGCCGGCGCGGACCCCGAGCTGCTGGTCGAGCAGTCCGCGGGCGGGTCGCTCGAGGCGCTGGTCCGGGGTGCGGTGACGCAGCTGGCGCTGACCGAGCAGCTGACCGAGGCGGGGGTCACCGCGCTCGACGTCCCGGACGTCGCCGTCACGCCGCTCGACCCGGACGCCGACGCCGACACCCAGCGGGTCGTCGTCGCGCTCATCGGGGCGGCGCTGCTCTACGGCCTGCTCATCCTCTTCGGCCAGTTCGTGGCCCAGGGCGTGGTGGAGGAGAAGGCCAGCCGGGTGGTCGAGCTGCTGCTGGCCACGATGCGCCCCTGGCAGCTGCTCGCCGGCAAGATCATCGGCCTCGGCGTCCTGGGGTTCGCGCAGGTCGTGCTCATCGCCGTGGTCGGCGTCGCGGGGGCGATCGCGTTCGACGTCGTCGACGTCCCGGGCGAGGTCATCGGCACCGCGGTCTCGGTCGTGCTGTGGTTCGTGCTGGCGTACGCGTTCTACGCGGCCGTCTTCGCGGTCGCGGGGTCGCTGGTGAGCCGGCAGGAGGACCTCGGCACGGTGGTCATGCCGACGACCATGGCGCTGGTCGTGGCCCTGCTGTTCGGCGTGCAGGCGGCCGGTGACCCCGACGGCACGCTCGCCACCGTCACCTCCTTCGTGCCGGGTCTCTCGCCGCTGGTCATGCCGGTGCGGCAGGCCGCTGGCGAGGTGGCCGCGTGGGAGGTCGGGCTGTCGGCGGTGCTGATGCTGGCCGCGATCGTGGCCATCGTCCGCGTGGGCGGCCGGATCTACGCCGGCGCGCTGCTGCGCACCGGTGGCAAGACCAAGCTGCGGGAGGCCCTGCGCGCCGAGCGCGTGTAACCCGGTTGGCCGCCGTGGCGCCCGGGTAGCCGGGCGCCATGGCGATGCAGCTGGGCTACACGATGATGACCGAGCAGGCCGGGCCGAAGGACCTGGTCCGGCACGTGGTCGGCGCCGAGGAGGTCGGCTTCGACTTCGCGGTGAGCAGCGACCACTACTTCCCGTGGCTGGACGAGATGGGCCACTCGCCCAACGCGTGGGTCACCCTCGGCGCCGCGGCGCAGGCCACGAGCCGCATCCCGCTGATGACCTACGTGACCTGCCCGAGCTTCCGCTACCACCCGGCGGTCGTGGCGCAGCAGGCGGCGACGCTGCAGATCGTCTCCGACGGCCGGTTCACCCTCGGCCTGGGCGCGGGGGAGAACCTCAACGAGCACGTCGTCGGTGCAGGGTGGCCGCCGGCCGACGTGCGCCACGAGATGGTGGTCGAGGCGCTGCAGATCATCCGCTCGCTGTTCGACGGCGACGGGTACACGAACTTCCGCGGGGACCACTTCGACGTCGAGTCGGCCAAGCTCTGGGACCTCCCGGAGAAGCGGGTGCCGATCGGCTTCGCCGCCGGGGGCACGCAGGCGGCCACCATCGCCGGCGAGCTGGCCGACGTCCTGGTCGCCACCGATCCGGAGCGCGAGCTGGTCGAGCAGTTCGAGTCCGCGGGCGGGGCGGGCAAGCCGAAGGTCGCCCAGATGCCGATCAGCTTCGGCACCGACAAGGCGGCCGCCGTCACCCGGGCGCACCAGCTGTTCCGCTGGTTCGGCCTCGGGTGGAAGGTCAACGCCGAGCTGCCAGGGACCAGCGCCTTCGACTCGGCCGCCTCGTTCGTCCGCGAGGAGGACGTCGAGAGCTCGATCCCGTGCGGGGACGACGTCGAGGCGGTCCTCGAGGGGGCCAAGGAGTACGCCGACGCGGGCTTCACCCACCTGGCCCTCGTGCAGATCGGCGGGGACCAGCAGGACCCGTACCTGGAGTGGGTCCGGGAGCGGCTGATGCCGGCCTGGCGCGAGGCGTTCGGCAGCTGACCCGGGGCGGCACCTCCCCTTGGGGTGAGGTGCCCCCGCCGGGGGGCGCGGAGGGGCCCCGGGGCCCGCGATCATCGGCGGCATGACCGAGGACCTCGACGCGCGCCTCCGGAGCCTGGGGGCCTCCGGCGATGCCGACGCGCTGATCGACCTCGGCTGCGACCTGGCCGACGCCGGCCGGCACGCCGAGGCCGAGCAGTGCTTCCGCCGCGCCGCCGAGCGGGGGGACACCGTCGCCGCGTTCAACCTCGGCAACGCCCTGGCCGCCCAGCAGCGCTGGGAGGAGGCGGTCGACGCCTACGAGATCGCGCTGGCCGGCGGGGAGGCCGACGCCTGGCGCAACCTCGGTCTCGTGCTGGAGGACCTCGGCGACCTCGCCGGCGCCATGCGTGCCTACCGCGGCGCCGTGGACGCCGGCGACCTCGAGGGCGGCCTGCAGCTGGCCTTCCTGCTCCGCGAGCAGGGCGAGCGCGACGAGGCCCTCGCCGTGGCGCGGGAGATCGCCGCGGCCGGGGACGACGAGGCCGCCGCCGTCGTCGCCTGCTGGACGTACTGCACGACCCTGGACCCGGGGCTGGAGCCCGACCTGCGGGCCGGCGCCGCCCACTTCCCGGCGGCGCGCACCGACCTCGCGCACCTGCTGCGCGAGACCGGCCGGCCCGAGGAGGCCCGCTGGGTGCTCGAGGTCGGCGCCAAGCGCGGCGAGCAGGTGTCGTGGCTGCCGCTGGGCAACCTCTACCGGGAGGAGCTCGGCGACGACGAGGCCGCCGAGGAGGCGTTCCGCGCCGGCATCGCCGCCGGCGACGTGTACTGCCACCAGAACCTCGCCGTGCTGCTCGCCGACCGCGGCGACCTCGACGGCGCCGTCGAGCAGTTCCGCCTGGGCGCCGAGGCCGGCGACCAGCTGGCCGCGCAGACCCTCCGGGGGCTCGAGCTCGGCTGAGGGTGGGCTGGACACGAGCCCGTCACACGCGCACCGGATACTGCTGCACGTGTCCGAAGCCACAGTCGACGTCGCCGACCTGCGCCGCTCCGACCGCCCCGACCCCGACGCCCGCGCGGACGACGCCCCGCTGCGCGACGACATCCGCCTCCTCGGCCGCGTGCTGGGGGAGGTGATCGGCGAGCAGGCCGGCCCCGAGGTGCTCGAGCTCGTCGAGTCCACCCGCGTGCAGGCCTTCGGCATCCGCCGGTCCGAGGTCGACCGCGGGCAGCTCGCCGCGCAGCTGGCCGGGCTGGACGTGCGCTCGGCCAACCACGTCATCCGGGCGTTCAGCCACTTCTCGCTGCTGGCCAACCTGGCCGAGGACATCCACCACGAGCGGCGCCGCCGCTACCACCGCCGGGAGGGGTCGCCCCCGCAGCTGGGCACCCTGGCGGCCACGTTCGCGCTCCTGGACCGCGCCGACCTCGACCCCGACGTCGTCGCCCGGGAGCTGACCGGCGCGCTGGTGTGCCCCGTGGTCACCGCGCACCCCACCGAGGTGCGCCGCAAGACCATCTCCCAGGTGCAGCGCCAGGTCGCCGAGCTGATCCGGCAGCGGGACCGCACGGCGGAGGGCGAGGTCGACGACGAGTGGTCGGCGAAGCTCTGGCGCTCGGTGCTGACGCTGTGGCAGACGGCGCTGCTGCGGCTCTCGCGGCTGCGGCTGCAGGACGAGATCGACGAGGCGCTGCGGTACTACAAGCTGTCGCTGTTCGACGTGGTGCCGGCGCTCAACGCCGAGCTGCGGCGGGCGCTGGAGGAGCGCTTCCCCGGCGCGGGGTTGCTGCGCCGCCCGATCCTGCTGCCCGGCTCGTGGATCGGCGGCGACCGCGACGGCAACCCGTTCGTCACCGCCGACGCGCTGCGGCGGGCCACGAACCGGCAGGCCGAGACGGCGCTGGGCCACCACCTGGCCGAGCTCGAGGCGCTGCGCGGCGAGCTGTCGATGTCCGACCGGCTGGTGACGCCGACGCCGGCGCTGTACACGCTGGCCGAGGCCTCCCGCGACGACTCCCCGTTCCGGGCCGACGAGCCCTACCGCCGGGCGCTCAACGGCATCGCCTGGCGGCTGGCCGGGACCGCGCACGCCGTCCTCGGCCGGGTGCCGGGGCCGGCGCCCGAGGTGCACCTGCCCCCGTACGACTCGCCCGACGAGCTGCGCGCCGACCTCGACGTCGTCGACGCCTCGCTGCGCAGCCACGGTGCCGGCGCGCTGGCCGACGACCGGCTGCTGCGGCTGCGCGAGGCGGTCGAGGTCTTCGGGTTCCACCTGTGCGGGCTGGACCTCCGGCAGAACTCGGCGGTCCACGAGCAGGTGGTGGGCGAGCTCCTCGCCTGGGCCGGCGTGTGCGACGACTACGCCTCCCTCGACGAGGCGGCGCGGGTCGAGCTGCTGGCGGGAGAGCTGCAGCGGCGCCGCCCGCTGGTGCGGCCCGACGCGGAGCTCTCCGACGACACCCGCAAGGAGCTCGACGTGCTCCTCGCCGCCGCCGAGCAGGTCGTGCTGCTCGGCCCGCGCACGATCCCGAACTACGTGATCAGCATGTGCGAGTCGGTCAGCGACGTCCTCGAGGTCGCCGTCCTGCTCAAGGAGGTCGGCCTGCTCGACCCGGCCGGCCCGGACGGCCCCACCTGCTCGGTCGGCATCTCGCCGCTGTTCGAGACGATCGGCGACCTGCAGGCCGCGGCCACCACGCTCGGCGCGATGCTCGACCAGCCCCTGTACCGCGCGCTTGTGGGCAACCGCGGCGACGCCCAGGAGGTCATGCTCGGCTACAGCGACAGCAACAAGGACGGCGGCTACCTCGCCGCCAACTGGGCGCTGTACCGGGCCGAGCTGGACCTGGTGGAGGTGGCCCGCCGCGAGGGCATCCGGCTGCGGCTCTTCCACGGCCGCGGGGGCACCGTCGGCCGCGGCGGGGGTCCGAGCTACGAGGCGATCCGCGCCCAGCCGCCGGGTGCGGTGGCCGGTGCGCTGCGGATCACCGAGCAGGGCGAGGTCATCGCCGCGAAGTACGCCGACCCGGATCTGGCCCGGCGCAACCTCGAGGCGCTGCTGGCCGCGACGCTGGAGTCGACGCTGCTCGACGTCGAGGGCCTCGGCGCCGACGCCGAGGACGCCTACGGGCTGCTCGACGACCTCGCGGCGCGGGCGCAGCAGGCGTACCGGGCGCTGGTGCACGAGACGCCCGGCTTCGTCGAGTGGTTCCGGGCGGCGACGCCGATCAGCGAGCTGGCCGAGCTCAACATCGGCAGCCGGCCGCCGTCGCGCAAGGCCGGCAACTCGATCGCCGACCTGCGGGCCATCCCGTGGGTGTTCAGCTGGTCGCAGACCCGGATCATGCTGCCGGGCTGGTACGGCACCGGATCGGCGCTGGAGTCCTGGGTGGACGGCGACGAGGGCCGGCTCGGCAGCCTCCAGGAGCTCCACCGGCGGTGGCCGTTCTTCCGCACGATGCTGTCGAACATGGGCATGGTGCTGGCCAAGACCGACCTCGGCCTGGCCGCCCGCTACGCCGAGCTGGTGCCCGACGAGGAGCTGCGCGCCCGGGTGTTCGACCAGATCACCGCCGAGCACGAGCGCACCTGCCGGATGCTGCTCGCGGTCACCGGCGACGACGCGCTGCTGGCGGACAACCCGTCGCTGGCCCGCTCGATCCGAAACCGGTTCCCCTACCTGGAGCCGCTGCACCACCTGCAGGTGGAGATGCTGCGCCGCCGCCGGAGCGGGGACGACGACGAGCTGACCCGCCGCAACATCCAGCTGACCATCAACGGCATCGCGACCGCGCTGCGCAACAGTGGCTGACCCGGGGCTGCGCACCGCGACCAGCGCCGACCTGCACGCCGCGGCCGACGCCCTCGGGCTGTCGCCGGCCGCGCTCGCCCCGGCGCTGGTCGAGCCCCGGGCCCGGGTGCTGGTCGGCGTCGAGGGGCAGGTGGTGCTGCTCCGCCGGCAGTGGGCGGACGACGCCACCGCCGAGGCCGTCGCGGTGCGCCGGACCGGGGTGCCGCTGGACCACCCGGACGTGCTCGCGACGGCGGCCGGGTGGGGCTGCGACCGCGTGCGGCACCTGGCCACCGACCGCGTGGGCGAGGTGCCCCTCCCGCCGGCCGACGCGCCGCTGGCGGTGCGCTTCGCGGTCCTCTCCGCGCTCGCCGCGACGCGGGTCGAGACGGCGGTGGCGCTGGCCCGGGGCACCGGGGTGGCGCGCACGAAGGACGACGGCAGCCCGGCGGTCGCCGCCGACGGTGCCGCGCACGCCGCCGCCGTGGCCGTGCTCGGCGACCTCGGCGTCCCGGTGCTCAGCGAGGAGAGCTCCGACGCCCCGGTGCCCGACGGCTCCCCGTGGATCGTGCTCGACCCGCTGGACGGCACCGGGAACTTCGCCGCCGGCCTGCCGCCGTGGGCCTTCTCCGCCGCGCTGGTGGACGACGGCCGGCCGGTCGCCGGGCTGGTCGCCGACCTCTCGTCGGGGCGGCGCTGGTGGGCGCTGGAGGGACGCGGCGCGGTGCGCGACGGCGTCCCGATCGGCCCCCGGCCGGGCGGCACCGTCGTCGTCCCGTCGGGACCGCGGGGCGCGGTGGTGGGGGTGCCGGAGACCGCCCGGCGGGTGCGGATCACCGGCTGCACCGCCGTCGACCTGTGCCTGGTCGCCGACGGCGCCGCCGCGGCCTGGCACGACGTCGACCGCAGCGGCACGCACGTGCACGACGTCGCCGGGGGGCTGGCCGTGCTGCTGGCCGCCGGTGGGACCGCGCTCACCGAGGAGGGGGAGCCGCTCCGGCTGCGGCCCGACACGGAGACCAAGATCCGCCTGGTCGCGGCAGCGGACGAGACGACGGCCCGGGAGCTGCTCGCCGCCCTGGCCTGAGGCTCAGCCCGCCGCGGCCGCGCGGACGGCGGCGAGCAGCGCCTCGCGCTCGTGCATCGTCGTGCGGGCCCGGCCGCGGCTGGCCCCGAGCGCCACCTCCGCGGCGTCGATGGCCCGCCAGTCCTCGAGCAGCACCGGCTCCGCGCCGCGCTCGCGCAGCGTCGTCACCAGGTCGTCGACCGGGCCGTGCACGGCGAGCGTGCCGTCCGCGGCGTCGGCGAGGAGCGCGGCGACGGTCTCCCGCGCGTCGTGCTTGTTGTGCCCCACCACGCCGGTCGGCCCGCGCTTGATCCAGCCCGCCACGTACTCGCCGGGGGAGACCGCCCCGTCGCGCAGCACCCGCCCGACGCCGTCGTGCGCCACGGTGCCGGTGCGCTCGTCGACCGGCAGGCCGGGCAGCGGCAGGCCGCGGTAGCCCACCGAGCGCACGACGAGGTCCGCCGGCAGCACCTCGACCTCGCCGGTGCCGATGGCGCGGCCGTCACCGTCGACGGCGGTCCGCTCCACCTCGATGCCGGTGACCCGGTCGGCGCCCAGCAGCCGCAGCGGGCGGCGGAAGAAGCGCAGCCGCACCGGCACGTGCCCGTCGGGGACCTCGTGCCCGGCCCACTCGCGCAGCACGGCCAGGTTGCGGGTGACCGTCCGGTCGGTGGCGGCGCGCTCGGCGCTGCCCGGGTCGAGCTCCAGCTCCGCCGGGTCCACCAGCACGGTGCCGCCGGCCAGCTCGTCGAGCTCGCGCAGCTCCTGGGTGGTGAAGGTGGCCTGGGCCGGTCCGCGCCGGCCGAGCACCGTGACCTCCTGCACCGGTGCGGCGGCCAGCACGTCGAGGACGTGCTGCGGCATGTCCGTGGGCTCGAGCTCCTCGGCGGTGCGCGCCAGCACCCGGGCGACGTCGAGGGCGACGTTGCCGACGCCGATGACCACCACCGAGCGGGCGGCGGCCAGCGCGGCCTCCACCCGCTCCCGGTCGGCGTCGGGGTGCCCGCAGTACCAGGCGACGACGTCGGTGGCGGCCAGGCTGCCCGGCAGGTCCTCGCCCTCGATGCCCAGCCGCCGGTCGAGCGCCGCGCCGTAGGTGTAGACGACGGCGTCGACGTGGCGGCGCAGCTCGTCGAGGGAGAGGTCGGTGCCGATCTCGACGTTGCCGACGAAACGGACCAGCGGCTGGTCGAGGCTGCGGTGCAGGGTCTCGCGGATCGCCCGCATCTTCGGGTGGTCGGGGGCGATGCCGTGCCGCACCAGCCCGAAGGGCGTGGGGAGCCGGTCGACCAGGTCGACGGCCACCGGGACGTCCTGCTGGCGGGTGAGCGCGTCGGCGGTGAAGATGCCCGCCGGCCCGGCGCCGATGACGGCGATGCGCAGGGGCCGCCCGGCCGAGGGGACCGCTCCGTCGTCGACCACGAACGCATCCTGTCCGTCCCGGGCGCGCGGCACCACCCCGGAAGCCCCGGTCAGGGGCAGGAGTGGTTGTGGTCGAGCCCGTCGAGGCCGTCGGGGACGTACTGGGTGAGGACGACGCGGCCGCCCGGGACCAGCGGGTCCAGGCCGCAGGCGTCGACCGCCTGCTCGTAGGTGACGGCCCCGGCCAGCCAGCTGTCCAGCTCGGTCAGCGGGCTGTCCTCCGATACCGTGCCGACGATCTGGCCCCACTGCCGGCCGGTCGAGTAGAGCCCGACCTCGGCGCCCTCCGACTCCAGGTAGGCGGCCATCCCCTCGAGCGCGGCCAGGTTGCGGGCCCGCGCGTCGGAGGAGCCGGCCTGCCAGGTGTTGGAGGTCTCGACGTCGAGCCACCAGGTGTAGCGGTGCGGCGAGCTGTCGATCTGGACCGCACGCGCGGCAGGGGCGAAGAAGGACACCACGCTGTTGCGCGCCCGCTCCCACCCGTACCGCCACGAGCAGGCCTGGTCGTTCGCGCCCTCGCAGCTGCCGTAGGGCGTCGCGCCGGCGCTCGGCCAGGTGGTGACGTCGTCGAGGACCTGCCCCGGGTTGGCGGTGTTCAGGTAGAGCTGCACGGCCGGCTGGTCGGTGATCCCGCTGGACCGGCCCGCCCACTGGAGCTGCTCGCGCAGGCAGGGGTTGGCGCGGGTGGCCAGGCCGCCGTTCACGCCCACGATGCCGAACGCCTGGTCGTCCGGCGGCGTGCTGCCGCACTGGGGGTGGGAGATGTCGTAGCCGACCCGGCTCTGCGGCGTGGCCGACGCGAACGGCGCCGCCGTGGCGGGGGTGGCGAGCAGGAGCTGCAGGCCGAGCAGGGCGAGCACGGCGGTGACCGCTGCCGCTCCTCGTCGCATGCCCTCCATCGGACCGAAGCGACCTGTGACCCGGCGTCCGTGGGAGGGAACGTCCCGGTTCCGCACCACCCGTCACACGGCCTGGCAGGTCGGGCACCAGTAGAGGTTGCGCCCGACCATCGCCTCGGTGCGGACCTCGGTGCCGCAGATGCGGCAGGGCAGCCCGGTGCGCCGGTAGACGTAGTGGGCGTCCTCCCGCTGGACCGCGCCTCGACGGCGGGTGCGGTCCTCGGGGCGGGTGGTGACGATCCGCCCCATCCGGACGCCGGCCTTCATGAGCGTGACCAGGTCGGCCCACATCTGCGCCCACAGCGCCTCGTCGACGGCCTTGCCGGGGCGGAAGGGGGAGACGCGGTGCCGGTGGAGGAGCTCGGCGCGGTAGACGTTGCCGACCCCCGCGAGCACCGACTGGTCCATGAGCAGCGCGCCGATCGCCGTCCGGCTGCTGCGGATGCGGGCCAGCGCCCGGCCGCCGTCCGCACGCGGGCGCAGCGGGTCGGGGCCGAGCCGGTCGAGGATCGCCGACACCTCGGGGGCGGTGAGCACCTCGCAGGCGGTGGGGCCGCGCAGGTCGGTCCACACACCGGCCCCGTCGGGGCCGTCGGCCTCCCAGCGCATGCGGAGGGCGCCCTTGGGCGGCGGGGGTGTCCCGGTGCCGGTCGTGTAGGTGCCGTAGAGGCCCAGGTGCACGTGCAGCGCGTCGCCGCCGAACCGGGCGAACAGGTGCTTGCCGTAGGAGAAGACCTCGTCGAGCACCCGTCCGTCGAGCAGCTCCGCGCCCGCGGTGAAGCGGCCCTGCGGGCTCGTGACGTGCACCGGCCGGCCGGCGAACAGCGTGGACTGCTCCCGCGCCAGGCGGAACAGGGTGTGGCCCTCGGGCATCCGCGCAGCGTAGGCGGCGGGTCGAGGCTCAGCGGGCGGCGGTCTCCAGGCCGAAGGTCGGCCGGTCGGCCTCGGCGACGAGATCGAGGTCCTCGGGGTGCTGCTGGATGTAGTGCCGGACGAAGGAGCAGTAGGGGAGCACGGTCAGGCCGCGCTCACGAGCGGCGGTGAGGACGCCGGCGACGAGCTTGGTGCCCATGCCCTGACCGCCGACGGAGGGGTCGACCTCCGTGTGCGGGAGGGTCATCTGCCCGTTGTCGACGTGGTAGCTGGCCAGGCCGACGACGCGCTCGCCCTGCCGGATCTCGAAACGCCCCTTCTCCGGGACGTCGACCACCGTGCTCTCCATGCTGTGCTCCACCTTCCGTGACCTCCGGCGCCGTTGCCGGAGCTCGCCGTGTGTCTCTGAACGGTAACGCGGGGGAACGCCGCCGTCTCTCTTCCCGTCCCACGAGTCGCCCGCGCCGATGGTTCCCCCGGGTAACGACCGCCGCGCCCTCTGGAACGAGTCCCGCGCCGTCCGGTTGCGGGCGGCGTGCCAGGATGACCGGCGCGGCCCCGTAGCTCAGGGGATAGAGCATCGGTTTCCTAAACCGTGTGTCGCAGGTTCGAATCCTGCCGGGGTCACCAGCCGCGCCGGGCGGCGGCGTCGTCCGGGATCCTCAGACGTCGCGGCGGGCGAACAGCAGGGCGGTCAGCCCCCACACCATGGCCACCCAGGCGACCGCCCAGAGCACGTAGGCGGCGCTGAGCGGGTTCTCGGACAGGAACGGGAAGCCGGCCGCCTCGGTCTCGAAGAACGACAGCACGGCGGGGTCCTGGAAGGCGTGCATGGCGCCGCGCCACAGGCCGTCGGTGGGCAGCAGCACCTGGGAGACGGTGCCGACCTGCGTCACCGCGTCGTTGCCCAGCGCCTGGCCGACCCCGCCGACGACCCCGGCCACCCAGGTCGCCCCGAAGAGCCCGACCGCCACGACGCCCGACGCCATGGGCGAGATCAGGCTCGACAGCAGCAGCGCCAGGGTGAGCAGCACGATCGTCTGCCCGGCGAGGAACGCCAGGCCGGTGGCCGGGTCGGGCGGCCAGTAGCCGACCGCCCAGTGGACGACGGCGAACTGGGCGAGGCCGGCGACGGCCACGTAGGCCGAGCCGAACACGACCAGCCCGAGCCACTTGCCGAGCAGCACCTCCGACCGGCGCACGGGGCGGGCCAGCACCGACAGCGCCATGCCCGACTCCACCTCGCCGGACACGGTCGGCCCGGCCAGGAACGCGGTGCCCAGCGCGGCGATCAGGCTCAGCCCGAACATCACCAGGTTGAGCAGCTGCGAGGCGACCAGCCGGGCCTGGCCCGAGGTCAGGTCGCCGAACTCAGTGTCCAGGCCGGCGAGCTTGCTGAAGCCCCAGCCGCTGAGCCCGAGCAGCGCCAGCGTCAGGACCGCCAGCGCCCACACGACCCGGCGGCGCACGGCCTCCCGCAGCGTCAGCCCGGCGATGGTCAGGACGGTCACCGCGGCCCCTCCCCGGACGAGTCGCGCAGGATGCCGAGCAACCGTTCCTCCAGGCTGATCCGCGCGGGCTCGACGGCGTGCACCGCGACGCCGAGGTCGACCAGGTCGGCGACCAGCCGCGGGACCGTGCCGTCGTCCTCGTCGCCGGGCAGCACGACGGTGAACCGGTCGGCCTCCCTGGTGAGCGCGCCGGCCGCCCGCATCCGGGCCTCGGCCCGGCCGTCCACGCCGGTGAGGTGCAGCCGCACCTCGTGCCGGCCGAGCAGCTCCGCCAGCGTGCCGGAGGCCGCGACGCGGCCGGAGTCGAGGATGACCACCCGGTCGCAGACCCGCTCGACCTCGCCGATGAGGTGCGAGTTGAGCAGCACCGCCACGCCGCGCTCGCGCAGCTGCAGCACGAGGTCGCGGACGTCGGCCCGGCCGAGCGGGTCCATGGCGCTCGTCGGCTCGTCGAGCACCACCAGCTCCGGGTGGCCGACCAGGGCGACGGCCAGGCCCAGCCGCTGCTGCATGCCCTTGGAGAAGCCGCCGACCCGGTCGCCGTCCCGTCCGCCGAGCCCGACCACGCCGAGCCGCTCGCGGCTGTCGGCGTCGGTCAGCGGCACCCGGGCCAGGCGGGCGTGCAGGGCGAGCACCTCGGCGGCGGTGAGCCACGGCTGGTAGCGGAACAGCTCGGGCAGGTAGCCCACCCGCTGCCGGGACCGCGGTTCCCGGTTCGGGGCGCCGAGCAGCATCACCTCGCCGGCGTCGGGCCGGACCAGGCCCAGCAGCATCTTGATGACGCTGGTCTTGCCCGCCCCGTTGGGCCCCAGCAGGCCGACGACCTCGCCGCGGCCGACGGTGAACGAGACGCCGTCGACGGCGGTGCGGCGCCGGTACCGCTTGCGCAGCCCCGAGCACCACACCGCGGGCGAGACGGGCAGCCCCGCGACCAGCTCCGCCGCCGTGGGGCTCGCCGACCCCACGTCAGCGCAGCCCGCGCGCCACGGCCAGCACCTCGTCGGTGCTCACGGCACCGGCGACCGCGGTGAGCACGCCGTCCTCGACCCAGACCACGCCGGCCATCGTGCCGTCCCGCGACTCCAGGACGGTGGCCTCGCGGCCACCGACCTCGGCCGTCGAGGTGGTGACCATGTCGGCCGGCACGGGGAGGGGCAGCGTGGCGCCCTCGGGCGAGAAGTCGCGCAGCTGCTGCGCCACCCCGGCGGGGATGCCGGGGATGGACAGCAGGTAGTCGCGCACCGTCTCGAACGGGACGCCGTCGGAGAACGCCGTCGGCGCCACCGCCCGGCCGACCGCGAAGACCGGCAGCCCGGAGTCCTGCGACCACACCGCGGCGACGGCCGGACCGGCCTGCAGCCGCACCCGGCTGCCGTCGAGCCCCGGCGGGGGAGCGGGCAGCTCCTCCCCGGTGGCGGCCGCGGCGGCGGCGGCCTTGTCCGCGGAGAAGGTGAAGACGGCGCTCAGCTCGTCCACGACCTGGTAGCTGGGCTCGCCGCTCACGCCGACGGGCAGGTCGCCGACGTCGGGCACGGTCAGGCCGGTGCGCTCCTCGGCGGTCCTGGCGTCGGCCACCTCGGTCGGCTCGCCCTCGCCGGTGACCTCCAGGTCGCCGAAGGCGGAGAGGTCGGGCAGCGCGACCAGCTCGCCGGTGCGCACGGCGACCGGCTCGACCTGCTCGGTGCGGAAGATCGGCAGCCAGTCGTTCGCGGCGGCGACGCCGGCACCGGAGAGGACGACGGCGAAGCCGAGCGCGGCCACGGCAGGGCGGCGCAGCGCGGGCGCCCACCGGCGCCGCCGAGCGGGGGCGGCGGCGCGCGGCGCGGGGGCGGTCGCGGCCAGGCGCGCCCAGCCGGCGTCGACGTCGACGCGGGGCGCGGAGCCGAGCGCGGCTCCCACCGCACCGGCGTCGGCGCGGACGGATTCGAGGGTGGTCAGGCAGGCCGGGCACGAGGCGACGTGCGCGCGGTCGGCGTCGGCCACCCCCGCCGGCTCGTCGAGCAGGCGGCGCAGCACGCCCTCAGTCGGGTGACGCATGCGGGTTCAACTCCTTGCGCAGAGCGGATTCGGCGCGCCGCACCGTGGTGCCGACGCTGCCGACGGACAGGTCGAGGGCGGCCGCGACCTCGGCGTAGCCGAGGCCGCTGTGCCGCAGCACGAGGGCGACCGCCTGCTTGCGGGGCAGGCGGGACAGGGCGGCGCGGACGCGGGCGTGCTCCTCGCGGGAGACGACGGCGTCGGCCACGTCGGGGACGATGGCGGGCTCGGCGCCCACCACCTCCTCGCGCGCGGTGCGACGGCGGCCCGACCGGATCAGGTTGAGAGCGGTGTGCGCGGCGGCCACGGTGAGCCACCCCCGGGCCTCGCGTGCCGGCACCGACGACCGGCCGAAGGAGAGGAACACCTCCTGGGCGACGTCCTCGGCCTGATCCCGGGAACCCAGCACCCGGGCGGCCACCGCGACCACCCGCGCGTACTCGGCGCGGAAGACCGGCTCGAGGTCGTCGCGGACGGTGCCGGCCGGTCGTGCGGTACCCGCGATCCGCCGGGCCGCGGGCAGCGCCGGGCTGGTCGCCGTCCACCGCTCCTGCCGCACCAGGTCCACACCAGCAGAGCACCGCCGCGGCCGCAGATGTGACACGCGGCCGAGGATTCCCCTCCGGGCGCCTCTCCGTCAGCCACCTCACACCGTTGGGCCGCCAACCGTTGGTGGGCCACGGGTTACGGTCGAGAGGTGACCGAGACGCAGACGGACGACGTGCTCGCCCTGGAGCGGCAGGTGTGCTTCGCGCTGTCCGTGGCCGCGCGCAACGTCGTCGCGGTGTACCGGCCGGTGCTCGAGCCGCTCGGGCTCACCCACCCGCAGTACCTGGTGATGCTGGCGGTGTGGCAGCACGGCTCGCTGTCGGTGAAGGAGCTGTCCCGGCTGCTGCAGCTCGACCCGGGCACGCTCTCCCCGCTGCTGAAGCGGCTGGAGGCGGCCGGCCTGCTGCGCCGGGAGCGGGACCCGCGCGACCAGCGCAACCTGGCCCTCGCGCTGACCGAGAAGGGCGCGGCGCTGCGCGCCGAGGCCGAGCGCATCCCGGCCGGCATCGTCGAGCGGCTGGGCATGCCGGTCGAGGAGCTGATGGCGGTGCAGCGCTCGCTGGGCCGCGTGATCGAGGCATCGCAGCGGGCGCTGGCCGCCTCGGGGAGCCGAGGTGGGACCGATGCCTGAGGACGTCCAGCCGGACCCCGTCGTCCGGCCCGCCCCGCACCGCTGGATCTGGTACGCCCTCGGCGGCGGACTGCCCGAGCGGCACCGCGGCTGGGTGCTGCACGACGCCACCACCCGCACCTGGTGGCTGCGGCACGTCGCGCGCATGCTCGTGCAGCTGGCCGTGCCGATCCTGCTGCTCGTGCTGCTGCTGCCCGCCGGCTGGGGGCTGCGCCTGGCGTGCGCCGGCGGCGGTCTCGCGCTGGCCCTCTTCTACTCGGTCGCGTACATGCCCGAGGCCACCGAGCACCGGATCATGAAGGCCGGCTACCCGGCGGGGACGGCCACCGCGATCCGCGACTCCGCCGCGCTGCTGCGCCAGCAGCAGGAGAGCGAGCGCAAGCGCGCCGCCCGGGAACGGCGCGCCCAGCGCTACCGGGAGAAGCTCGGCCGTTGACCCGCGCCCGTCCTGGGTAGCGGCACGGCATGGCAGCGCGCAACGCGGCGGTCGCCGCCCAGGGGCAGTGGACCGACCCCGACGGGATCCGCCGGCCGTCCGGCGAGGTGCACGGGTGGGAGCCCGGGCGCAACGAGACGGTGTGCGGGCTGTCGCTGAGCCGGTCGCGCCTGCAGCGCTTCCCGCACGTCAGCTGGGCCGACGTCCAGCCGGAGTCGGGCCGGCACGCCGACGAGGTGGCCGTCGTCTGCCGGCGGTGCGCCGCGGGCCTGGGCGCCCGCCGGGACGAGCGCCGCTGGACGCGCACCAACCCGCGTCCCTGACCGCGCCGACCGGCAGGGGAGGATGGCGGGCATGAGCCAGGTCGTCGCCACCGCCGAGGGGATCGTCCGCGCGCCCGCCGACCAGGTGGCCGCCGCGCTGGCCGACTACGAGACGGTGCGGCCGCGGGTGCTGCCCGTCCAGTTCAGCGAGTACCGCGTCGAGTCCGGCGGGCAGGGCGCGGGCACGCGGGTGCACTGGCGGTTCGCCGCGACCTCGAAGCGGGTCCGCGACCAGCTGCTCGACGTCACCGAGCCGGCCCCCGGCACCCTGGTCGAGACCGACCGGAACAGCTCCATGGTGACCACCTGGACGGTCCTCGCCGCCGACGCCGGGCTGAGCACCGTGCGGGTGCGCACCACCTGGGACGGCGCCTCCGGCATCGGCGGCTTCTTCGAGCGCACCTTCGCCCCCAAGGGCCTGCGCCGCGTCCACGGGGACCTGCTGCGCCGGCTCGACGAGGTGCTCGCCGGCTGATCCGGGCGCGGCGGCCGATCCGAGGGGACCATGGGCCGGTGACCGCCGCACCACCCGCCGTCGCCGCCGCCGCGACGGGCACCTGCCCCGACGCGCTCGCCGACCTCGTGTCCGACGGCGACGTCGTCGTCCTCTCCGGCGCCGGGCTGTCCACCGACTCCGGCATCCCCGACTACCGCGGGGCGACCGGCAGCCTGCGCCGGCACACCCCGATGACCTACCAGACCTTCACCCGCGACCCGCGCGGCCGGCACCGGTACTGGGCGCGCAGCTTCGTCGGCTGGCGGCAGATGCGCGCGGCGCGGCCCAACGACGGGCACCGGGCGGTCGCCGACCTGCAGGCCGCCGGGCTGCTGGCCGGCGTCATCACGCAGAACGTCGACGGGCTGCACCAGGCGGCCGGCGCGCGCGACGTCGTGGAGCTGCACGGCGGCCTCGACCGCACCGTCTGCCTGGGCTGCGGCGACGTCGCCGACCGCGGCGAGCTGGACCTGCGGCTGCAGGAGGCCAACCCGGGCTTCGGCCCGCGCGCGGACGAGGTCAACCCGGACGGCGACGCCGAGCTGCCCGACGAGGTGCTCGACGGCTTCGTGATGGTGGGCTGCCTGGTCTGCGGCGAGGAGCTGCTCAAGCCCGACGTGGTCTTCTTCGGCGAGACGGTGCCGCGCGACCGGGTCGACGGCTGCTTCGCCCTGGTCGAGGACGCCGGCAGCCTGCTGGTGCTCGGCTCGTCGTTGACGGTCATGAGCGGCTACCGGTTCGTGCTGCGCGCGGCCAAGCTCGGCATCCCGGTCGCGATCGTCAACGTCGGCCCCACCCGCGGCGACGAGAAGGCCGATGTGCGGGTGGACGCGCCGCTGGGCGACGTCCTGCCCGCGCTCGCCGCCCGGCTGGCCGGATGACGCCGGAGCGGACCCCGGACGGGCGGTACGTGGTCGTCGACGGGCGGCGCTGGCGGACCGACGACCCCGCGATCCCGGACGACGTCCGCGCCCGGCTGCTGCACCACCTCGGCGTCGCCCGCTCGGCGGTCCGGAACGCGGCGGACGACGACGCGCGGACGGCGGCCCGGGCGCGGGTGCAGGCGGCCAAAACCGGCCTGGGGGAGCGCGGCACCCCCTGGTGGGAGCAGGACGACGCCGCCCGGCGCGAGCGGTGGGAGACGGCGCTGCGGGCGCTCGGCGGTTGAGGGAGCGGACCCCCGGGCAGGAAGCTCGGCGATGCAGACCTTCGTGCCGGTGGCCGACTTCGAGGAGAGCGCGCGACTGCTGGACTCCCCGCGGCTGGGCAAGCAGCGGGTCGAGACGCTGCAGATCCTGCGCGCGCTCGAGCTGCCCGACTACGGCTGGGCCAGCCACCCCGCCGTCCTCATGTGGAAGGGGCGCACCCCGGCCCTGACCGCCTACGGGCTGGCGATGGCGCGGATCTGGCGGGAGCGCGGCTTCGCCGACACGACCGAGGCGCAGATCGGCGAGTTCGCGCCGGAGGTGGTCGGCCGCAGCCAGGCCGAGCTCGCCGACGCCGGGCTGCTCCCGTCCTGGATCGGCAACGAGGAGCTGCACCGCTCGCACCGGTCCAACCTGATCGCCAAGGACCCGGACTTCTACCGACCCCGGTTCACCGAGCTGTTCGGCCCCGAGCCCGACGACCTGCCCTACCTCTGGCCGGGTCCGGACGAGCTCCCGCCGGCCCCCGAGCCGGAGGGCGTGCCGGTCTGGGTGGCGCGGCCGCGGAACCACAACGAGCTCGGCGCCTGCCTGGCCGCCGGCGTCGTGGGGCTGGGCACCCAGTCCGGGATCGACGTCGATGCCACCGGCCTGACGCCCGGGGAGCTGCGGGCGCTGTCCAGGGAGATCTCCGGCCGGCGGCCGGCCAAGGACCTGCGCCAGCTGTCGGCCTTCCTCGACGAGGTGCGGCCGGGGGACCCGGTGGCGCTGCCGATCGAGCACGGTGCGGGGCTGCTGCTCGGTGAGGTGGTGGGCGGCTACCTGTTCCAGGGGCGCGAGCTGCTGCCGCACCGGCGGCCGGCCCGCTGGGACCGCGTCGTGCCGCGGTCGGCGGCGCGCCCGCCGGCGACGCTGCAGGACCCGCGGGCGCTGTTCCGGGTGGTGCTGGACCCGGCGGCGCTCAGCTGACCTCAGGCGAAGGGCAGTCGGACGTTCTGCAGCCGCACCTGGCCCCGCGCGACCAGCTTCCCGTCCTCGGCCCGGGTGAGCAGCACCTGCCACAGCTGCTGGGTGCGGCTCTGCTGCAGGGGCTCGGCGACGACGTCGACCCGGCCCTCGCCGACCGAGCGGATGAAGTCGGTGTTGTTGTTGACGCCGACGGCGAACTCGCCCTTCTCCTGCACCGCCAGGCTGGCGCCGATGCTGGCGGCGGACTCGACGACCGAGCAGTAGACGCCACCGTGCACGACGCCCCAGGGGGTGTGCTGGTCGGGGCCGAGGTCGACGGAGCCGGTCACCCGCGTGCCGGTGGACTCCGCGACATCGAACTTCAGCGCGGCGACGAACGGGCTGGTGGCGGTCAGGTCCACCGACCGCGGCTGCTCGCTCACGCGTCCCACACCAGGCAGAAGGGGTGACCGACCGGGTCGGCGTAGACGCGGAAGTCCCCGCCGCCGCCGGGCAGCTTCCGCGCGCCGAGCGCCAGCACCTTCGGCTCCGCCTCGTCGACGTCCGCGACCCGGATGTCGAGGTGGTACTGCTGCGGCCGGTCGGGGTCCGGCCAGTCCGGCGGCTGGAGATCCGGCGCCTGCTGGAAGGCGATGCGGTAGCCGGCGCCGGTGATGACCACCCAGTCGTCGCCGGGATCGCCCTTCACCTCCATGCCGAGGAGTTCGGCGTAGAAGCCGGCGAGCGCGTGCGCGTCGGGTGCGTCGATGACGACGGAGTGCAGCTGACCGATCATGGGCCCATCCTGGCGGCCCCGGCGTCCGGTGCGCGAGCCCGGTGGCGCAGGATCGGGGGGTGCCGACCGCTCCCGTGCTCGGGTCCCTGACCTGGCTGCCCGCCGCCGACCGCACCGACCTGCTGGGCGCGCCCGTCGCCGCCGCGCTCGCCTCGCTCGCCGGCCCCGCGTGGGTGGCCGAGATCGACGACGACCTGGCCGACACCGCCGCCTTCACCGAGGCCTACGGCGTGCCGCTGGAGGCCTCGGCCAACTGCGTGGTCGTCGCCGCCCGGCGGTCCGGGCAGACGACGATGGCCGCCTGCCTGGTGCTGGCCACCACCCGCGCCGACGTCAACGGCCTGGCCCGCAAGCACCTCGGCGCCCGCAAGGCGTCCTTCGCCCCGCAGGACGTGGCGGTGGCCGAGAGCGGGATGGCCTACGGCGGCATCACCCCGGTCGGGCTGCCCGGGTCGTGGCCCGTGCTCGTCGACGCCGCGGTCGCCGCCTCCGACCTCGTGGTGGTCGGCTCAGGGACGCGCGGCAGCAAGCTCGCCGTCCCCGGTGCCGTGCTGGCCGCGCTGCCCGCCGCGGAGGTGCTCGACGGGCTGGGGCAGCCGCTGGCGGAGGCGCCGGCGGCCGCGACGCCGCCACCGGCCCCGGTGCGGGCGCCCGACGACAGCGACGTCGGCTGGGGGGAGCGCCCGCACGACCCCTCGGACGACGACCGGCGCTACCTCGAGGACCGGCCGCCGCACTGGGGCTCCGACTAGGCGCTGCCCGTCCTCCCCACCCCGCCCTCGCTCCGGTCCGGGCCCTGCTGCTGAGCGCGCAGCAGGTCGCGGATCTCGGCGAGCAGCTCGACCTGGGTAGGTGCGACCGGGCCGGCCTCCTCGCCGCGCCTGCGCCGCTCCACGATCGTCTTCATGGGCAGCACCACCACGAAGTAGACGACCGCCGCGGTCAGCACGAACGTGATGACCGCGTTGACGAACGCCGCCCAGTCGAAGACCTGGCCGTCGACGGTGAAGGTCCCGCCCTCCAGGCCGCCGCCACCGACCAGGGCGATCAGCGGCTCCAGGAACGAGGCGGTGAACTGGCCGACGACGGCGGTGAAGGCGGCGCCGATCACGACCGCGACCGCGAGGTCGACGACGTTGCCGCGCAGCAGGAAGTCCTTGAAGCCCTTGATCATGCGGTCATCCACGCACATCGCGGGCGCCGGTGCACGCACCGTCACGGGGGCGGCAGGCTGACCGTGAGGGTGGCCGTCGCCGCGGAGACGGCCAGCCGGCCGGCTGTTCCCGGGTCGACCGCCACCAGCAGCAGGCCGGCCGACGGGTCGCCGTCACCGCTCCCGGCCGCGAGCACCAGCGCGTTCTCCGCGACCAGCTCCGCTCCCTCGGCACCGTCGGCGACGGCCAGGACGTCGACCCGGTCGCCGGTGCGCACCAGCGCGGCCACAGCGAGGTCGGCCAGGCGCACCGGCGCCGCGACCTGACCCGTGGGGAGACCGGCGGTCAGGCCAGGCCCGACGAGGCGGGCATCGGTGAGCGGTTCACCGGCTCGGACGGCGCCGGCCAGCACCCGCCCGACCAGCACGGCGGGGGCGGCGACCACACCGGCGGGCACCGCGTCCGGCGGGAGGCGGGCGACGGCGAGGTCGGCGACACCGAGCGAACGACCCGACGGCAACCCGTCGGCAGCAACCACGACACGGACGGGCACCGGGCCGGCCGAGGGCGGCGGCGCCGGTCGCAGGGCGAGCGCGAGGGCCGCCAGCCCCAGCAGGACGGCGGTGGCCTGCCGGGCGGCGTGCACCGGGGAACGGGGACGGCGGAGACGCGGCACGCCGCCGAGCCTGGCGCGGCGCGGCGGCGTGCGGTGGTGGAGCGGAAGAGCTGTGGACGGGCCCGTCCGTTGTGGACGGGCCGGCGTCAGCTGGCGGCCTTGGACCCGCTGCCGGAGGTGCCCGACGAGGACGAGGACGGCGACGTCGACGGGGTGCTGCTCGACGTGGACGAGGAGCTGTCCGCCGGCTTGCTGCTGCTCGTCGAGGCGGTCTCCGAGGACGACGAGCTCTTGCGGCTGTCGGTGCGGTAGAAGCCCGAGCCCTTGAAGACGACGCCGACCGAGCCGTAGACCTTGCGCACCGGGGCGCCGCACTCGGGGCACTCGGCCACCGGTGCATCGGTGAAGGACTGCACGACCTCGAACTGGTGCCTGCCCTCGGGGTTGGTGCAGGCGTACTGGTACGTGGGCACTGGCGGTGGTCTCCCTGGTCGAGCGGAGTGGCGCGGGGCTGGCACTCCGCCCCGTCGACTGCCAATGATGCGCCATGCGGCGGCGGCGCGTCCACGTGCGTGGGTGAGCGTCACGTCGCACGGGGCAGTGGAAGCCCCTCCGCGGACAGGTCCCGGCTCATCGGGTGAGGGCCAGGCAGATCCAGCAGGGCGGCCACTCCTCGCCGCCGTCGTCCGGCCAGCACCAGTCCAGCGGGTCGAGCAGCACCACGGGCGCCAGGCAGGCCGCCCGCCCGAGGACCAGCCCGTCGCCGCCCACCGCGTGCAACCGTCCTGTCGGCATCGGCACGGGTTCCCCCGACCACAGGCGCAGGGCCAGCCCGTCGGCACCGACGATCCACCGCGCCCCGCCCACGGCGCCCGGGCCGTGCGCCGTGCCCTCGTGGCTGGTCGTCATGCACCCCTCCGGCCATCGATCCGCCGCCCGTCCGGTCCATGACCGCACCGGTGCCGATGCCCCCGCAAGGGTCGGTGCGCATCCCGGCTCACGACCGCGCGCGGCGGACCGGAGCAGGCCGCCACTCCTCGTCCCGCGGCTCCCCCGTCGCGCGCCCTGCGCCCGTGCGCGGCGTGTGGTAAGGCGGTGGGGGACCGGGTGCCGGCCCGGCCGAACGGCGAGGAGGGTCCCTGGCGATGCCCCGCGCAGAGACGGTCCAACGCCTCGAGGTGGTCACCCGCGACGTGCTCCGCGCGCACGAGTCGATCCGCGACACGTTCGCCGGTCACCGGCTGCACATCCGCGGCAGCCAGGAGAACTTCCGCTACCGGCAGTCGACCGCGACCGCGGGCGAGCTGGCCGTCGACTCCCTGCACCACTCGATGGGCGTCCGCGAGGACGTCGACCCCGTGCAGGGCATCTGGGTCGGGCTGGTCACCGGCGGCCAGTTCGGCCTCACCCGCGCCGGGGAGGAGGTGCGCGGCCGACCCGGTGACGTGGTGCTCTTCCCCCAGGGGGTCCCGTTCACCTGCGAGTGGCAGCTGATGAGCCTGCAGGTGGTCCGGCTGCCCGCCCCCCGAGCTCGCCCGGCGGGCAGCCGGGGCGACGGGGACCGACCCGGCCGACTTCCGCCTGTGCGGCATGTCCCCGATCTCCGCGGCTCTCGGCCGCCACTGGGCGCACACCATCGGCTACCTGCACTCGCTGTTCGCCGGCGATGACCCGGCGGTGGCGCACCCCCTGGTGCGCTCCGCCGCCCTCGACACCGTCACCGCGGCGCTGCTCGCCGCCTTCCCGACCAGCACCACCGCGGGCGCTCCCGACGGCCCGGCCGCGTACGCCTTGCCCGCCGCCGTGCGACGGGCGGTCGACTTCATCGACGCGCACGCCGACCAGCCGCTGGCGCTCGACGACATCGTCCGGGCGGCCGGCATCGGTCCGCGCGCCCTGCAGGAGGCCTTCCGCCGGCACAAGGGCACGACCCCGACGGCGTACCTCCGCGACACCCGGCTGGAGCGGGCGCACCGCGAGCTGCAGGCGGCCGACCCGACGAGCGGCGCGACCGTGGCCGCCGTCGCCGCCCGCTGGGGGTTCACCCACCGCGGCCGGTTCGCCGCCGCGCACCAGCAGGTCTACGGCCGTTCCCCGCTGGAGACGCTGCTGTCCTGACCACCGGAGCCCGGCGCCGGGACCGTCGCCACGGGGCTGACACCCGTGCCGGTGGTGCGGCACGATCACCGGCGTGACCGAGCGGCCGCCCCACCTCGCGGACCGCGCCCGGCTGCGCCGGGTCCGCGACCGGATGGACCGGGAGTACGCGCAGCCCCTGGACGTCGAGGCGCTCGCCCGCGGCGCGCACATGTCGGCCGGCCACCTGTCCCGGGCGTTCAGGGCGGCGTACGGGGAGTCGCCCTACGCGTACCTGATGACCCGCCGCATCGAGCGGGCGATGGCGCTGCTCCGGCGCGGCGACCTCAGCGTCACCGAGGTCTGCTTCGCCGTCGGCTGCTCGTCCCTGGGCACCTTCAGCACCCGCTTCACCGAGCTGGTCGGCGTGCCGCCCAGCGTCTACCGCCGGGAGGTCGCGGCCGCCGCCGAGGGCATCCCGTCGTGCGTGGCCAAGCAGGTCACCAGACCGGTCAGGAATCGAGAAGCGCAGGTCGCGGCGCCGTCCCTAGCGTGATCGCCATGGACATCACCATCCACCACACCTTCCTCCCGCACGACGACCCCGACGCCTCCCTGGCCTTCTACCGGGACGCGCTCGGCTTCGAGCTGCTCAACGACGTCGGCTACGGCGGTATGCGCTGGCTGACCATCGGCTCCCCGGCCCAGCCCGGGCCGACGATCGTGCTGCACCCGCCGGCCGCCGACCCGGGCATCACCGAGGACGAGAAGCGCACCATCGCCGAGATGATGGCCAAGGGCACCTACGCCTCCATCGTCCTGGCGACCAAGGACCTCGACGGTGCCTTCGACCGGATCCAGGCCACCGGCGCCGAGGTCATGCAGGAGCCGGCCGACCAGCCCTACGGCGTCCGCGACTGCGCCTTCCGGGACCCCGCCGGCAACACCGTCCGCATCCAGGAGCTGCGCTGAGAACGGCCCGCTCGCGCAGTCACCCTGTCGGACACCGCTGGTAGACAGCGGTCACCCGCGACGCGATCCCTGGACAGCTGGAGGACCGATGAGCACGGCCACGACGACCGACCCGCAGGCGCCGGAGCGGCACGTCGCCGACAGCCACGACCTCATCCGGGTGCTGGGCGCGCGGGTCAACAACCTCAAGGACGTCAGCGTCGAGATCCCGAAGCGCCGGCTGACGGTGTTCACCGGCGTCTCGGGATCGGGCAAGAGCTCGCTGGTCTTCGACACGATCGCCGCCGAGTCGCAGCGGATGATCAACGAGACCTACAGCGCGTTCGTGCAGGGGTTCATGCCGAACCTCGCCCGCCCGGAGGTGGACCTCCTCGAGGGCCTGACGACGGCGATCCTCGTCGACCAGGAGCGGATGGGCGCCAACCCGCGCTCGACCGTCGGCACCGCCACCGACGCCAACGCGATGCTGCGCATCCTGTTCAGCCGGCTCGGCCGGCCGCACATCGGCCCGCCCACCGCCTTCTCCTTCAACGTGCCGACCCGCAGGGCCAGCGGGGTGATGAGCACCGAGAAGGCCGGCGGGCGGGTCGACAAGAGCGTGGTCCGCGACGCCGTCTACCTGGGCGGCATGTGCCCGAAGTGCGAGGGCATGGGCGCGCTCAACGACTTCGACCTGACGGCGCTCTACGACGCCTCCAGGTCGCTGAACGAGGGCGGCCTCATGGTGCCCGGCTACAGCATGGAGGGCTGGTACGGCCGGCTGTTCCAGGGCGTCGGCCTGGACCTGGACAAGCCGATCGGCAGGTTCACCAAGAAGGAGATGCACACCCTCCTCTACGAGGAGCCGACCAAGATCAAGGTCGAGGGCATCAACCTCACCTACGAGGGCGTGATCCCGAAGGTCCAGAAGTCGATGCTGTCCAAGGACGTCGACTCGCTGCAGCCGCACGTCCGGCGCTTCGTCGAGCGGGTCGTCACCTTCACCACCTGCCCGGAGTGCGAGGGCACCCGGCTCACCAGGGAGGCGTTGGGCTCGAGGCTCCGCGGCAAGAACATCGCCGAGCTCTGCGCCATGCAGATCAGCGACCTGGCCGCCTGGGTGCGGGAGCTCGACGAGCCCTCGGTCGCCCCGCTGCTGGCCGGCCTGCAGCACCTGCTCGACTCCTTCGCCCAGATCGGCCTGGGCTACCTCTCCCTCGACCGGCCGGCGGGCACCCTCTCCGGCGGTGAGGCGCAGCGCACCAAGATGATCCGCCACCTCGGGTCCTCGCTCACCGACGTCACCTACGTCTTCGACGAGCCGACCATCGGGCTGCACCCGCACGACATCGAGCGGATGAACGACCTGCTGCTGCGGCTGCGCGACAAGGGCAACACCGTCCTCGTCGTCGAGCACAAGCCGGAGACCATCGCGATCGCCGACCACGTGGTCGACCTCGGCCCCGCAGCCGGGACCGGCGGCGGCGAGATCGTGTACCAGGGCAGCGTCGACGGGCTGCGCGCCAGCGGCACGCTGACCGGCCGGCACC
The DNA here is from genome assembly GCF_003319185.1 of Blastococcus sp. TF02A-30. GTDB lineage: Bacteria > Actinomycetota > Actinomycetes > Mycobacteriales > Geodermatophilaceae > Blastococcus. The sequence continues at coordinate 450,282 of NZ_QOHJ01000003.1, read as the reverse complement.
TCGACACCCGCGTGGCGCTCAAGCCGGCGGTGCGGACGCCGTCCGGCGCCCTCGAGGTGCGCGGGGCGAGCACGCACAACCTCCGGGACGTGGACGTCGACATCCCGCTCGGGGTCCTGACCGTGGTCACCGGGGTGGCCGGCTCGGGCAAGAGCTCGCTGATCCACGGCTCGGTGGCGCCGCGCGAGGGCGTCGTGGTGGTCGACCAGGGGGCGATCCGCGGGTCGCGGCGGAGCAACCCGGCCACCTACACCGGGCTGCTCGAGCCGATCCGCAAGGCGTTCGCCAAGGCCAACGGCGTGAAGCCGGCGCTGTTCAGCTCCAACTCCGAGGGCGCCTGCCCCACCTGCAACGGCGCCGGGGTGATCTACACCGAGCTGGGTGTCATGGCCACCGTCGAGTCGCCCTGCGAGGAGTGCGAGGGCAAGCGGTTCCAGGCGTCGGTGCTCGAGTACACCCTCGGCGGCAAGGACATCGCCGAGGTGCTGGCCATGCCCGTCAGCGAGGCCGAGGAGTTCTTCGCGTCCGGCGAGGCCCGCACGCCGGCCGCGCACACGATCCTCGACCGGCTCGCCGACGTCGGCCTGGGCTACCTCACCCTCGGCCAGCCGCTCACCACGCTGTCCGGAGGTGAGCGGCAGCGGTTGAAGCTGGCCGCGCAGATGGCGGAGAAGGGCGAGGTCTACGTCCTGGACGAGCCGACCACCGGCCTGCACCTCGCCGACGTCGAGAACCTGCTCGGCCTACTCGACCGGCTGGTCGACGGCGGCCGGTCGGTGATCGTCATCGAGCACCACCAGGCGGTCATGGCGCACGCCGACTGGATCATCGACCTGGGCCCCGGCGCCGGGCACGACGGCGGCCGGGTGGTCTTCGAGGGCACGCCGGGCGACCTGGTGGCCGACCGGTCCACTCTCACCGGGCAGCACCTGGCGGCCTACGTCGGCGCCTGATCCGGGACGTGGTGCGGCCGCCGGCGGCGGCGCAGGAGACGGTGTCGTCCGGCGTCGCCGCCGGTAGGTTGTGCCCCATGGGGGGCGGTGCTCCGGGAAGGCAGGGGACACGCGGTCCGGCCGCCGAGCTCGGTGCCGCGATGAGCCGGCTCGCGCGGGAGCTGCAGGGCGAGCACGGCGACGTCGAGGCGACGCTCCAGGCCATCACCGCCGCCGCGGTCCTCACCGTGCCGGGGGTCGACGAGTGCGGGATCAGCTACGTGATCGGCCGGGCGCGGATCGAGCCCCGGGCGGCCACGGGGCACCTCCCGCACCACGTCGACCTGCTCCAGCAGGAGCTGCGCCAGGGGCCGTGCCTGGACGCGGTGTGGGACCAGGAGATCGTCCGGGTCGACGACCTCACGTCCGACCAGCGCTGGCCCGAGCTGTCGCGGCGGGCCCGGGACATCGGCGTCGGCGGGATGATGTGCTTCCAGCTGTTCGTCATCGGTGACCAGCTCGGCGCGCTCAACCTGTACGCCCGGGCACCCCGCGCGTTCGGCGACGAGGCCGAGGACATCGGGCAGGTCTTCGCCTCGCACGCCGCCGTGGCCCTGGCCGGCGCCCAGCACGAGGAGCACCTGCGGGCGGGCATGCGCAGCCGCGACCTCATCGGCCAGGCCAAGGGCATCCTCATGGAGCGGCACAAGCTCACCGCCGACCAGTCCTTCGCCCTGCTCACCCGGATCTCCCAGGAGCTCAACCGCAAGCTGGTCGACATCGCCCGGGAGCTGGCCGAGACCGGCGACATCCCCGCGGGCGCCGGGCGCCGGGACTGAACCTCGCGCAGTACGGTCGCCCGGTGACGCAGTGGCTGGACGAGCAGCAGCAGCGGACCTGGCGGGCCTGGCTGTCGGTGGCCGAGCTCCTGCCCCGGGTGCTCGACGCGCAGCTCCAGCGCGACGCCGGGATCAGCCACGCGGCCTACGTGGTCCTCGCGATGCTGTCCGAGGCGCCCGACCGCAGCCGGCGGATGAGCGACCTGGCACGGCGGGCGAACCAGTCGCAGAGCCGGCTGTCGCACACCGTCGCCCGGCTCGAGGAGCGCGGCTGGGTGCGGCGCGAGCGCTCCGCCGAGGACGGGCGCGGGAACGTCGCCGTCCTCACCGACGCCGGCTGGGACGTCGTCGTCAAGCTCGCCCCGGGGCACGTCGACGCCGTCCGGGAGGCGGTGTTCGACCCGCTGACCGCCGGGCAGGCGGCGGCCCTCGGCGAGGCGCTCGAGGCCGTCCTCGAGCGCCTCGACCCCGACCACAGCCTGCGGCTGCGGGAGGGCGACGAGCTGCAGGCCTGACCGCTACCGGCCCAGGTGCCGGTAGCGGTGCAGCCGGCTGCGGAAGCGCTCGGTGTCGTCGCGGCCGAGCAGCCCGGCCAGCTCCTCGCCGAGCACCCGGCCCAGCCGGCGGCAGAACTCCACCGGCTCGTCCGCGGCGTCCGGCCGCTCCGGCACCACCCGGTCGACGATCCCGGCCCGCCAGAGGTCGGTGGCCCGCACGCCCTGGTTCGCGGCCATCTCGCCGGCGCGGTCGATCGTGCGGTGCACGATCGCCGAGGCGCCCTCGGGCGGCAGCGGGCCGAGCCAGCCGTTGGCCGCGGCCAGCACCCGGTCGGCCGGGACCAGCGCCAGCGCCCCGCCGCCGGTGCCCTGACCGAGCAGCACCGCCAGCGTCGGCGCCTTGAGCATCACGAGGTCCTCCAGGCAGCGGGCGATCTCGCCGGCCAGCCCGCCCTCCTCGGCCTCCTGGGACAGCGCCGCGCCGGGGGTGTCGATCAGCGTGACCAGCGGCAGCCGCAGCTCCTGCGCCAGGTGCATGCCGCGCCGCGCCTCGCGCAGCGCCGCCGGGCCCAGCGGCGCCGACATCGACTGACCGCGCCGGTCCTGCCCCAGGACCACGCACGGTGCACCGCCGAAGCGGGCCAGCGCCAGCAGCAGGCCGGGGTCCTTCTCGCCGGCGCCGGTGCCCGACAGCCCGACGACGTCGGTGGCCGCGGTCCGCAGCAGCCGCCGGACACCGGGCCGGTCCTGCCGCCGCGACGCGGTGACCACGTCCCAGGCGCTGCGGTGGTCCTCGGGGTCGTCGGCGTCGGTGCCGTCCTCGGGCCCGGGGCGCTCGGCGCCGCGGACGTCGACGTGCCAGGTCTGGCGGGCGGCCAGCACGCGCAGCGCCCGGTCGGCGACGTCGGCGATCTCCTCGTGCGGGACGACGGCGTCGATCAGGCCGAGCTCGGCCATGTGCTCGGCGGTCTGCACGCCCTCGGGGAACTTCTCCCCGTAGAGCGCCTCGTAGACGCGCGGTCCGAGGAAGCCGATCGAGGCGCCGGGTTCGGCGATCGTGACGTGCCCGGTCGACCCCCAGGAGGCCAGCACGCCGCCGAACGTGGGGTGGCGCAGGTACACGAGGTACGGCAGCCCGGCCTCCTTGTGCCGGGCGATCGCTGCGGTGATGCCGATCATCTGCAGGAACGCGACCGTGCCCTCCTGCATGCGGGTGCCGCCGGACACCGGGGCGGCCAGCAGCGGCAGCCCCTCGTCGGTGGCCCGCTCGACCGCGGCGATCAGCCGCTCGGCCGCGGCCACGCCGATGGAGCCGGCCAGGAAGCCGAACTCCCCGGCGACCACGGCCACGCGGCGGCCGCGCAGCCGGCCCTCGCCGGTGATGATCGACTCGTCCTGGCGGGTCTTCTCCGCGGCCCTCGCCAGGTCGCGGGCGTAGTCCTCGGGCACGTCGCGCCGGGGGACGGGGGAGTCCCACGACTGCCACGAGCCGGGGTCGAGGACCAGGTCGCGCAGCGCGCGGGCGTCGCGGCGCTCGCTCACGGGGTCTCGTCCCCGGACAGCCAGGCGCGGATGGCGTCGCCGTCGGCGCCGAGCACCGGCGGGGCGGCGTGGTCGCGGCGGGTGGTCTCGGTCTCGCCGTCCGGGCCGGGGGTGAAGAACCGCAGCGGCGGGCCGGGCAGCTGCAGGCGGCCGAGGGTCGCGTGGTCGACGTCGACCAGCAGGCCCTGGGACAGCGTCTGGTCCCAGGTGTAGACCTCGTCGATGGTGCGCACCTTGCCCGCCGGGATGCCGGCCGCGGCCAGCCGGGCGAGCAGGTCCTCGGGGGAGATGTCGGCGAACGCGCCCTCGAGCAGCGCGATGACCTCCTGGCGGCGGTCGACCCGCTCGCCGTTGGTCGCGAAGCCCGGGGCCTCGGCGTCCAGCCCGAACTCGGCGCAGAGCTTGCGCCACAGCGACTCGCTGCCGCAGGACAGCTGCACGCTGCCGCCCTTGCAGTGGAACAGCCCGTACGGCGCGATCGAGGGGTGGTGGTTGCCCTGCGCGCGGCCGACCGTGCCGCCGACCGTCCACGCCGTCCCCTGGAAGGCGTGCACGCCGACGATCGAGGCCAGCAGCGAGGTGCGCACCACCTGGCCGCGGCCGGTCCGCTCCCGCTCCATCAGCGCGGCGAGCACGCCGTAGGCGCCGTACATCCCGGCCAGCAGGTCGCCGATCGGGACGCCGACCCGCTGCGGGTCCTCCGGACCGGGCCCGGTCAGCGACATGAGCCCCGCCTCGCCCTGGGCGATCTGGTCGTAGCCGGCCCGGCCGCCCTCGGGGCCGTCGTGGCCGAAGCCGCTGATCGACAGCTGCACCAGGCGCGGGTTCAGGTCGGCCAGCACGTCGGTGCCGAAGCCGAGCCGGGCCAGGGTGCCGGGCCGGAAGTTCTCCATGAGCACGTCGGCGCGGCGGAGCAGCTCGGTGAGCAGCGCCTTGTCGCCCTCGTCCTTGAGGTCGAGGGTGATCGACTCCTTGTTGCGGTTGGCCGACAGGAAGTACGTCGACTCCCGGTCACCCGAGTCGGGTTGCACGAACGGCGGCCCCCAACCGCGGGTGTCGTCCCCGCTGCCCGGGTTCTCCACCTTGATCACCCGCGCGCCCAGGTCGCCCAGCATCATCGCCGCGTGGGGGCCGGCCAGGGCCCGGGTCAGGTCGACGACGAGCACGCCGTCCAGCGGTCCGGTCATGGATCTCTCCCTCGCTCGGTGCGGCTCCGGCGGCGGCACCCGCAAAGTGTCTCAGCGCTGAGGTAAATCTGGCCAGAGGCCCGTCAGAGCCAGCCGGGGACGACGAACACCAGCCAGGCCAGCAGCGGTCCGACGGCCACGACGATGCCGGAGTAGGCGAGGATCTGCTTGTAGAAGCGGTCGCGGTCGACGTCCTGCGCGTTGGCCAGGACCAGCGCCCCGTTGGTCGAGAACGGGCTCACGTCGACGATGGTGGAGGCCACCGACAGGGCGACGATCACGCCGACCGTGCCGATGTCGCCGTCCTGCAGGAACGGCACCGCCAGCGCGATGGCGACGCCGATGATCGCCGTCGACGAGGCGAACGCCGACACGATGCCGCCGATGTAGGCCAGCAGCAGCGCGATCAGCAGCGGCACGCCGAGCCCGATGACCGCCTCGCCGACGTAGTCGATCGTGCCCGCCTCCTGCAGCACGAAGACGTAGCTGAGCACGCCGGCGATGAGCAGCACCGTCGACCAGCTGATCTGGCTGACCGCGCCCTTGTGGCGGGCGGCCGCGAACAGCGCCAGGACCGTGGCGACGGTGATGGCGAGGAAGCCGATGTTGATGTCGAAGACCAGGGCCAGCACGGCGACGGCGGCCAGCCCGACGAGGGTCATGACCTGGTCGATGCCGACCTTCGGCGCGGCCTCGCCCCCGTCGAGGGCCGCGTCGTCCCCACCGCCCACCGCCGGGCCGGGCGCGGCCCCGTGGCCGCGCACCGTCGTCTCCTCGTCGGGCCCGGCCGCGGGGAAGGCGACCGCCACCTTGCGGCCGAGCAGCTGACGTCCGCCGAGCACGAAGAACAGCACCAGCGCGATGGCGAGGTTGAAGAACAGGCTGCCCAGGAAGACGGTGACCGGGCTGCCCTGCAGCCCCTCGTCCTCGACGATCGTGTTGACCGTGACGCCGTAGACGCTGATCGGCGAGAAGCCGCCGCCCTGGGCGCCGTGGATGACCATCATGCCCATCAGCAGCGGGCTGATGTCGTGCCGCGCGGCGAACGTCAGGGCGATCGGGGCGATGATCGCGACCGCGGCGGGGGAGAGGGCGCCGATCGCGGTGAGCAGCGCGGTGACCGCGAACATGATCCACGGGATCGCGGCCACGTGGCCGCCCACCATCCGGACCGCGCCCCTGACCAGCAGGTCGACCGTGCCGTTGTTCTGCGCGATCGCGAACAGGTACGTGACGCCGATCAGCGTCACCACCAGCTCGGCCGGGAAGCCGCCGAGGATGTCGTCGGTGGACAGCCCCACCGAGAGGGTGCCGATGACGAAGGCGGCCGTGAAGGCCAGCGCCCCCATGTTGATCGGGAGGAAGGTCGCGATCGCGAAGATCACGACCAGGCCGATGATGGTGACGATCTCAGGGGACACGGGCGGCGCTCCCACGGCGCAGGGGACGGGTCAGCCCACTGTGTCAGTGACCCGCGGGTAGCGCCTGCCAGCCGCCGGACGGGGTGACGACGGCGGTCACCCGGTGGTCGTGCGGCTCGGCGGGGAGCTCGTCGAGCAGCTCGTCGTCGAACACCACGGCGACGAGCACCGCGCCGGGCCGGGCGTGGGCCAGCGCCCGGTCGTAGAAACCGCCGCCGCGGCCGAGGCGCACGCCGTCGCGGGACACGGCCAGCGCGGGCACGACGACGACGTCCGCCGTCCCCACCGCGGTCGCCCCCAGCCGCGGGCCGACCGGCTCCAGCAGGCCGAACCGCCCCGGTGCCAGCCGGCCGGTGTCCACGGCCCACCCGAGCTCGCGGCCCTTGAGGGGCACCACCGGGAGGAGCACCCGGGCGCCGAGCTGGGTGAACGACGCCGGCAGGCGGCCGTGCCCGGGTTCGCTCTCCTCGGGCACGTAGGCGGCGAAGGTGCGCACCCGTGCCAGCCCGCGCAGGAGGGCCGTGGCGACGGCCGCCGCGGCCGCGGCCCGCTCGGCGGCGGGCCGGGCGCGACGGGCGGCCAGCACCCGCTCGCGGAGCGCGGACTTGGCCGCCACCAGGTCGGGCACGGTGGTCACGTCGGCAGGCTAGCTACGCTTCGGGCCATGACGAGCCCCGGCGCCCGCCACGCCCGCAAGGCGGTCATCCCCGTCGCGGGGATGGGCACCCGCTTCCTCCCGGCCACCAAGGCGATCCCGAAGGAGCTGCTGCCGGTCGTCGACCGGCCGGCGCTGGAGTACATCGTCGCGGAGGCGGCCCGCGCCGGGCTGCCGGAGGTGCTGATGGTGACCGGCCGGAACAAGGCCGCCATCGAGGACTTCTTCGACCGCGTGCCCGAGCTCGAGGCCGCCCTGGAGAAGAAGGGCGACGACGGCCGGCTCGCGGCCGTGCACTCCTCCACCGAGGTCGCCCAGGTGCACTTCGTGCGGCAGGGCGAGGCCAAGGGGCTGGGGCACGCCGTGCTGCAGGCCGCGGCGTTCGTCGGGCAGGAGCCGTTCGCGGTGCTGCTCGGCGACGACATCATCGACGAGCGCGACCTGCTGCTCGAGCAGATGCTCGCCGTCCAGGCCGAGCACGGCGGCTCGGTGATCGCGCTGCTCGACGTCGGCATGGAGAACATCGACAAGTACGGCGCGGTCGCCGTCGAGCCGACCTCGGACGGGCGCGACGTCGTCGCCGTCACCGGTCTGGTCGAGAAGCCGCCGGTGGACGAGGCGCCGAGCAGCCTGGCGATCATCGGCCGCTACGTGCTGGCGCCGGAGGTCTTCGAGGTGCTCCGCGAGACCGCCCCCGGCCGCGGCGGCGAGATCCAGCTGACCGACGCCCTGGCCACCCTCGTCGAGCGCGGCGAGCCGGTGCACGGCGTGGTGTTCAGCGGCCGCCGGTACGACACCGGCGACCGCCTCGACTACCTCAAGGCGGTCGTCCAGCTCGCCTCCGAGCGCGACGACCTGGGTCCGCCGCTGCGCGCGTGGCTGCACGAGTTCGTGTCCCAGCTGCCCCGGGATGGCGCGTCGCCGTCCTGACGGGGCCTCGCCGGGGCACGATCGGACGTCGGGGTACCCGGCCGGCTCCCGATCGGGGCCGGCGGTGCCGCGCAGGCCGGTGCCGCCGATCGGCGGTCGGCACGGCGGAACGACGGTGGTGAGGATGACGGGGCCTAGCGACGGCGAGCAGGGCGTGTCCCGGTACCGGGGGTACCGGGACACGACGCAGGTGGACATGCCGATGGCGCTGGACCCGCGCGCCCGTGCCGCAGCGCCTCCGCGCGGGACCGGTCCGGTCGTGGCCGCGCCGCGGGACACCGGCGGCATCCGCCCGCCCGTGCCGCGCGCGCCCCGGGCCGACTCCCGCCCGGTGCCCACCCCGGCGCAGCTGTCGGGCCCGGTGGAGCTGTCGATGCCGACGGTGGAGCGCCACCTCGACGAGATCCTGGGCGCGGCACCGCAGGTCGACCCCATCGAGCTGGCCGTCCTCGACGCGCAGGGCCTGCTCTGCGCCGAGGAGGTCGTGGCCGAGCGCCCGCTGCCCGCCTTCGACCAGGCCGCGCTGGCCGGCTACGCCGTCCGGTCCGAGGACGTCGTCGCCGCCACGGTGGCCGCGCCGGTCGAGCTGGCCGTGGTGGGGGAGAGCGTCGCGGGCGCGAGCGCGCCGTCGTCCATCGGGCCGGGGCTGGCGCTCAAGGTGGGCCCGGGCGCGATGATGCCCGCGGGCGCCGACGTCGTCGTCCCCGCCGTCTGGACCGACCAGGGCACCGTGCACGTGACCGTGCAGGCCGCGCCGCCGGCCGGCAGCTACGTCCGCCGCGCCGGGGACGACGTCGCCCCCGGCGACCCGGCCGTGCAGATCGGCACGCCGATCGGCCCGGCGCAGATCAGCCTGCTGGCCGCGGTCGGCCGCGAGCGGGTGCTGGTCCGGCCCCGGCCGCGGATCGCCGTGCTGTGCGCGGGCAGCGAGCTGGTCGACGTCGGCACCACGCCGGCGCCGGGCCAGGTGGTCGACGTCAACAGCTACGCGCTGGCCGCGGCCGCCCGCGACGCGGGTGCCGAGGCCTACCGCTCGGGCATCCTGCCCACGGACCGCCGCCGGCTGACCGAGGTGCTGGAGAGCCAGCTGCTGCGCAGCGACCTGGTGCTCATCGCCGGCACGTTCGCGCCCGACGGGTTCGACATGGTGCAGGAGGCGCTCGCCGAGCTCGGCGAGATGCAGTTCCGCCAGGTGACGATGCACCCCGGGCCGGTGCAGGGCTTCGGCCGGCTGGGGCGCGACCGGGTGCCGGTCATCTGCATCCCGGGCGAGCCGGTGGCCGCGCTGGTCGCCTTCGAGGTGTTCGTCCGCCCGGCCATCCGGCTCATGCTCGGCAAGCGGCAGCTGTTCCGCCGCACCGTGCAGGCCATCGCCGGGCAGCCGCTGGTCTCGCCGCTGGGCTACCGGCAGTACCTGCACGGCACCGTGATGCGCCACCCCGACGGCGGCTACGTGGTGGAGCCGGTCGGCGACGGCGGCGACGCGCTGCTGGCCCGCATGGCCCGCGCCAACTGCCTGATCGTGGTCGACGAGGACGTGACCGAGGTGGCACCCGGCGGCCTGGTCACCGTGATGCCGCTGCTCCTCGGCGGCTGATCCGTCCCGTGACGCAACCCGTGCCGCACCCCGGCTGGCCGGCGCGGCTGGCCTGGGGGCCGGTCGAGCTGCACCCCCTGCGCCGGCGCGACGCGGTCGAGTGGAGCCGGCTGCGGATCGCCAACGAGGACTGGCTGCGGCCGTGGGAGCCCACGACCAGCCAGGCGTGGGCGGTCCGCCACTCGCCGCAGGCGTACCGCGCGATGCGCCGCGCGATCGCCCGGCGGGCCCGGGTCGGGACGTCCGTGCCGTTCGCGATCCGCGTCGAGGGCCGGCTGGCCGGGCAGGTGACGGTGGACAACGTCGTCCGCGGCGCGCTGCGGGCGGGCTTCCTGGGCTACTGGATCGACCGCGAGGTCGCCGGGCGGGGGATGGCGTCGCTGGCCGTGGCGCTGGTGTGCGACCACGCCTTCGGCGCGGTGGGGCTGCACCGGCTGCAGGCCGACATCCGGCCGGAGAACGCGCGCAGCCAGCGGCTGGTCGAGCGGCTGGGCTTCACCCGGGAGGGCCTGCTGCGCCGCTACCTCGACATCGACGGCGACTGGCGCGACCACCAGGCCTGGTCGCTGCTGGCCGAGGACCTGCCCGGCGGGGTCCTGGCCCGCTGGCGGGAGACCTCCGGGACCTGATCGGTCCGCGACCTACCACGCGGAGGGGGTGGTGGCCGTGCCGTCGGTGTCGACACGCCGACTCGTCGTCACAGCCGCCACAGAACTGATCAGCGACACACCCGCGCGCCTCCCTCGATCGGGGGACGGGCCTGCATAACCTGCCGCTGCGAGTGACTCATGTGACAGGTGGTGTTGGGATGGGATCGGGCGTGCTCTTGGCCGCTCTGGTCGTGCTGTGGTTCGTCGTGCTGGTGCCCATGGTGGTGACCCGCGGCGACGGGCAGGACGCCCGGGCGGAGCTTGCCGACTCCGGCCGGACGCTCCAGCGCCGGCGGACCGTGAAGCCGGTCGTCTCCGCGCCGACCGAGCGGGTGCAGATCGACCGCGAGGCCCTGGTGACCAGCGGTGAGCTGAAGGTCGACGTGCACGCCCTGCGCCGCCGCGTCCTCGGCGGGCTGGTCGCGCTGGCCCTGCTGTCGGCCGTCGGCGCCGTCCTCGCCACCCCGTGGCTGTGGGCGCTGCAGGTCGTGCTCGACCTGGCCGTCGTCGGCTACGTCCTCGTGCTGCGCAAGGTGGCCCGCCGCGAGCGCCTGGCCGCCCGCCGGGCGGCGCGGGCCGCGGCCCGCGAGGCGCTGCGGGCCCGTCCCGAGGCGCCCGCCGCTCCGGTCGCCCCGGCCCCGCGGGTCGAGGCCCAGGTGCACGAGACGGTGGCCGCCCAGGTGCACCCGAGCGTGCCGCTGGCACCGGTCGCCCAGTTCCGCGGCCGGGTGGTCAGCGCCCGCACCCCGGCGCCGGCCGGCTGGCAGAACAGCGCCGTCGTCGGCCTGGACGACGACGACATCGGCTTCGCCGACATCGACGAGTACCAGCCGCGTCGCGTCGCCAACCTCTGAGCCGACGCTCCGGCGCCCCCGCTGGCGGCGCCGGAGCAGGCGGACGGTAGTCTTGTCCGCCGTAAGGGGCTGTGGCGCAGACCGGTAGCGCACCTCGTTCGCATCGAGGGGGTCAGGGGTTCAAATCCCCTCAGCTCCACCCGCACGACGAAGGCCGGACCCGATCGGGTCCGGCCTTCGTCGTTCTCAGCGGGCGTTGCGGAAGTCGGGGCGGCGCTTCTCCAGGAACGCGCGCACGCCCTCCCGGCCCTCCGGGTCGTCGGCGGACTCGGCGATGAGCTGCGCCTCGTCGTCCAGCTGCTCCTCCAGCGTGCGGGTCGCGGCGCGCCGGACCAGCGCCCGGGTGCGCACCATCGCGCGGATCGGCCCATCCGCGATCTCCGCGGCCACCCGCACCGCCGTCTCGAGCAGCTCCTCGTCCTCCACCAGCCGTGCCACCAGGCCGGTGAGGTGCGCCTCGGCGGCGGTCAGCGAGCCGTTGGTGAGCATCAGGTCCAGCGCGCGCGGGGCGCCGAGCGAGCGGGCCAGCGCCCAGGACGTGCCGCCGTCCGGCGTGAAGCCGATCGCGCCGTACGCGGGCCGGATCTTCGTCGTCCGCGCGCACACGACGACGTCGCAGGCGCCGATCAGCCCCACTCCGGCACCGGCGACCGCCCCCTGCACGCCCGCGATGACGGGGACCGGGCAGTAGAGCACCGCCCGGATGACCTCGTGCCAGTCGTGCGCCAGCTGCCCGACGAACCGGCCCGGCTCCTCGGCGGTGGCGAAGGAGCCGATGTCGCCGCCGACGCAGAACCGGGGGCCGTTGGCCAGGAGGAGCACCGCCCGCGCCTGCGGGGGGCGTGCCTGCAGCGCGGCCGCCAGTCCCGCGGCGAGCCCGGGGGTGAGCGCGTTACCGGTCTCGGGCCGGTCGAGGGTGATCCGCCAGACGTCACCGTCCAGCGCGGTGAGCACGTGCGGCCGGTCCTGCGGGTCGGTCATCGTCGTCCTTTCGCGGGGTGCCTCGCCGTCACCGTAGGGGGCGGGGGCCTCCGGCGTCAGGGACGGGCGTGCCGGCCGGCGGCCTCGGCGTGCAGCTCGTCGTCGATCGCGCCCGGGGCGCCGCCGAACTCGTCGGCGATCTCGCCGGCCACGTCGTCCTCCGCGGGGGCGTGCCCGCCACCGGCCATGTCGGCGTCGGCCTGCTGCAGCATCCGGTGCCCGGTGGCGAGCACCGCGACGGCGAGGACGACGCTCCCGGCGCCGACGACGAAGGGGACGTGGTCGGTGAAGTGCTCCGCCAGCTTGCCCGCGGCGTAGGGCGCCAGGCCGCCGCCGAGGAACCGGACGAACCCGTAGGCGGCCGAGGCGACGGGCCGCTCGACGGGCGCCACCAGCATGACCGCCTGCGTGGTCAGCGTGTTGTTGATGCCGATGAAGACGCCGCTCACGACGACGGTGACGACGACGACGGCCCGCACGTCGGCCCAGATGCCCATGACCGCCAGGTCGACGGCGAACAGCAGCAGCGCGGCGTAGAGCGACCGCGCGGTGCCGAACCGGTTCTGCAGCCGCGGGGCGCCGACCACCGAGAACAGCGCGACGAACAGGCCCCAGCCGAAGAACACGAAGCCGAGCTGGAGGGCGGAGAGCTCCATCGGGTAGGGCGCGTAGCCCATCATCGTGAAGAAGCCCCAGTTGTAGAGCAGCGCGGTGAGGCTCATGGTGAGCAGCCCGCGGTGCCGCAGCGCCTTCAGCGGGGCGGCCAGCGAGGTGGGGTGCGCCGGCCTGGGCGTCGGCTCGAGCAGGACGACGGTGGCCAGCAGCGCGATGGCCATGAGCGCGGCCACGCCGAAGAACGGCCCCCGCCAGCTGATGTCGCCGAGCAGGCCGCCGACCAGCGGGCCCGCCGCGATGCCCAGCCCCAGGGCCGCCTCGTAGAGGATGATCGCGCCGGCGAAGCCGCCCGAGGCGCTGGCCACGATGACGGCCAGCGAGGTCGCGATGAACAGCGCGTTGCCCAGCCCCCAGCCGGCGCGGAAGCCGACGATCTGGTCCACCGTGTCCGAGAGGCCGGCCAGCGCGGCGAAGACCACGATCACGACCAGGCCGGTGATCAGCGTGCGCTTGGCGCCCAGCCGGCTGGACACCCAGTTGGTGCCGAGCATGGCGACGGCGGTGACCACCAGGTAGCTGGTGAACAGCAGGCTGACCTGGCTCGGCGTGGCCTCGAGCTGCTCGGACAGCGCGGGCAGGATCGGGTCGACCAGCCCGATGCCCATGAAGCTGACGACGCAGGCGAAGGCCACCGCGTACACGGCCTTCGGCTGCTGGAACATGCTGGAACCGGCTGCGGGACTCACGCATTCGGTTGTAGAACGCAACTATTACCGGGTCAAGCGCGTCCTCAGAACCATGAGGAGAACCACATCCGGTCCACCCACTCGCCGTGCTCGAGGGGCTGGCCGGTGAGCACCGGGTAGAAGAACGCGAAGGTGCCGGCCACCAGCGCTACGTACACGCAGACCGCGCCGAGCCCCACCTTCCGGCGGAACGGGCGGTCCCGCGGGCCGAGCACGTCCTGGAGCAGGAGCGTCACCGCCAGGACGAAGAACGGCACGACCGGCGCCATGTAGAAGATGAACATCGTGCGCTCCGGGCTCATGAGCCAGGTGCCCCAGCCGGCGGCGATCGCGATCGCGGCCACCCCCGCCGCCGGGTCGCGGCGGGCCGTGATCCGCCACAGCAGCCACAGCGCCGCCGGCACGAAGAGCAGCCAGAGCGTCGGCGTCCCGACCATGAGGATGTAGCGGACCACCTGCCCGCCGCGCTCGTCGGTGAGGCCCTGCGGGTTCCACAGCAGGATCGGCCGGCCGGTGACCAGCCACGACCACGGGCCCGACTCCCACGGGTGCGGTGAGGACAGCCCGCTGTGGAAGCGCAGCCACTCGGCGTGCTGGTGCCACAGCGAGCGCACCGCGTCGGGGATCCAGGGGAACGCGGTGTCGGGGTTCTGCTGCGCCCACGCCTTGCCCTGCGAGGTCTCGCCGAGGAACCACCCGGTGAAGCTGGCGACGTAGGTGAGCACCGGGACCGCGGCCAGCGCCCACAGCGCGCCCGGAAGCCCGCGGCGGGCGACCGCGCGCGTGGGGCGCCGGTGCCCCGCGGCGCGCCGGGCGTTCCGCTCCCACAGCAGGGACGCGACGGCGAACGCGGCCAGGAACCAGACGCCGCTCCACTTCACCGCGCACGCGCAGCCGAAGAGGAAGCCGGCCGCCAGCCGCCACCCGCGCGGGCCGAGCCGCGCGTCGGCCGTCGTCGCGGCGAGGCGCTCCCGGACCCGGTCCCGGTCGACGACCAGGCAGGCCACCGCGGAGACGACGAAGACCTGGAGGAAGACGTCGAGCAGCCCGATGCGGGAGAGGGTGAAGGAGAGGCCGTCCAGCGCCAGGAGGAGGCCGGCGACCAGGCCGAGGAACGTGGAGCCGGTCAGCCGCCGGGTCAGCCGCACCAGGACGACGACGGCGACGCTCCCGGCGACCGCGCTGGGGAACCGCCAGCCGAAGGAGTCGTAGCCGAACAGCCACTCGCCGGACGCGATCAGCCACTTGCCGAGCGGCGGGTGGACGATGAACGTGTAGCCGCGGTTGTACTCGAACCCCCAGCGCAGCAGCTCCGCCGCCTCCGGCGGGTAGTAGGCCTCGTCGAAGAGCAGGTTCTTCGGGTAGCCGATGCCGACCAGCCGGCCGGCCAGGGTGAGGGCGCCGAGGACCCCGGTGAGCACCCAGGACAGCCGGGTGTCGGCCGGCAGCGGCGGGATGCGGTCGCGGCGCGGGCTCGGCGGCCGTCCGGTCCGGCCCGACGGCGTGCGCCGGGCCGGCCGCTCCGTCTCGTCCGGAGCCAGCACCGCCATGCGGTCAGGGTAGTGAAAGGACCTGCCTGCCCCCCGGCGCTCGCACGCTCGCCCCGGGTCCCTGCAGGCAGGCCTGACCGTGACAGGCTTCGCGGCGTGAGCGGACGGCTGGTGCTGGGCGGGGCGCCCCTGGGGCAGCCGGGCGACGTCGGTCCCCGGCTGCGGACGGCGATGGCGACGGCCGACGTGCTCGCCGTCGAGGACACCCGCCGGCTGCACCGCCTGGCCGCCGACCTCGAGGTCACGTTCACCGGGCGGGTGGTGACCTTCCACGAGTCGGTCGAGCGGTCGCGGCTGCCGGGGCTGATGGACGCGCTGACCTCCGGCGCCACGGTCCTGCTGCTCACCGACGCCGGCATGCCCTCGGTCTCCGACCCCGGCTACACGCTCGTGCGGGCCGCGATCGACGCCGGCATCGAGGTCACCTCGGTGCCCGGCCCGTCCGCGGTGACGACGGCGCTCGCGGTGTCCGGCCTGCCGGTCGACCGGTTCTGCTTCGAGGGGTTCCTGCCGCGGAGGTCGGGGGAGCGGCGCACGCGGTTCTCCGGCCTGTCCGACGAGCGCCGCACGATGGTGTTCTTCGAGTCGCCGCACCGGCTGGCCGACGCGCTGACCGACGCCGCCGCCGTGCTGGGCGAGGACCGGCAGGCGGCGGTGTGCCGGGAGCTGACCAAGACCCACGAGGAGATCCGCCGCGGTTCCCTGGCCGAGCTCGCCGCGTGGGCGGCCGACGGGGTGAAGGGCGAGATCACGCTGGTCGTCGCCGGGGCGCCGGAGCGCGCGGTCACGCTGACGCCGGAGGAGCTCGCCGCGGAGGTGGCGGCGGAGGAGGCCTCGGGGGCGACGCGCAAGGACGCGATCCGCGCCGTCGTCGAACGCACCGGACTGCCCCGCCGCACCGTCTACGACGCCGTCGTCGCCGCCAAGACCCCCTGACCCGTGGAGTCCGACGCGCGGGTGTGCGCGTCGCGGGCCTACCAAGGGCCGGAGTCCCCGGCAGCTGCACAGTCACGGCACCTGTGGACGACGGGACACCGTCGCGCCCCTTTCCGGCAGGGTTCCACCGGTGCCGCGCACGCCTCACCAGCCCGCCGACTTGCGCACCGACGAGCCCTTCCTGGGGTGGTGGGCCGTCGACGAGGGGCTGGTCACGCCCGACCAGTTGCGGAGCAGCGCCTGGCGGCGGGTCTTCCGCGGGGTCTACGTGCACCGGGACGTCGCGCCGACCCACGAGGTCCGTGCGAGGGCGGCCTGCGTCCTGCTGCCGTTCGCGGTCGTGAGCGGCAGGAGCGCGGCCACGCTCTGGGGCGTCGACCTGGCCGCCGCCGACGACGACGTGGAGGTGACGGTGCCACCCGGCTCGCACCCGAGGCGACCGCGGTCCGGCTCGCCGGCCTGCTCCCGGGCGACGCGGCGGTCATCGCCGTCGACCAGCTGGTCGACAGGGCCGCTGCGGACCTGGGCCGCGTCCGCGATCTCGCGACGCGCGCGCGTGGACGCGGTGCGGCACGAGCCAGGACGGCGTGCGCGCTCGCCGACGGGCTCGCGCAGTCCCCGCAGGAGACCAGGGTGCGGCTCCTCCTGCACCGGAGCGATCTCCCGACGCCGACGGCGCAGCACCGCGTCCTGGACGCCCGGGGACGTTTCGTCGCCATCGTCGACTTCGCCTGGCCGGAACGGAGGATCGCCCTCGAGTACGACGGGCGGTGGCACGGCGAGCCCGGGCAGTTCGCCAAGGACCGCGCGAGGCTCAACCGGCTCACGGCCGCGGGATGGCGGGTGCTCTTCGTGACCGCCGAGGACATGCGGGACCCGGCGCTGCTCCTCCGGCGGATCGCCGCGGCCCTGGCCTGGTGAGTGTGCGCGACGCGGGCCTACGACGCCCCGGAAGGGCCGGGAAGTGCACGCTCGGGGACGAGCGCGAGCGAGGGTGTCAGAGCCAGCCGTTGCGCTTGAAGCCGCGGTACAGGAACAAGCAGGCGCCCAGGATGACCAGCCACACCAGCAGGTAGCCGTAGCGCCAGCGCAGCTCCGGCATGTGCTCGAAGTTCATCCCGTAGATGCCGGCGATCGCGGTCGGGACGGCGATGATGCCCGCCCACGCCGAGATCTTGCGCATGTCCTCGTTGTCCGCCATCGAGGTGCGCGCCAGCGACGCCTGCAGGATCGACGTGAGCAGCTCGTCCAGCGACGCCACCTGGTCGCGCACCCGGATCGCGTGGTCCAGGACGTCGCGGAAGTAGGAGCGCATCGCCTCCGGGACGGCGTCGATCTGCCGCTCCGCGAGCTTCTGCAGCGGCACCTCCAGCGGGGAGACCGCCTTCCGCAGCGACAGCAGCTCCCGCTTGAGCTGGTACAGCCGGCCGATGTCGTCGGTCCGCTCGGCGCTGAACACCGAGGCCTCGAGCTCGTCGACGTCCTCCTCCACCGCCGCGGCGACGTCCACGAAGGCATCGACGACGGCGTCGGCCACCGCGTACAGCACCGCCGACGGGCCCAGGCAGAGCAGGTCGCGCTGCTCCTCCAGCCGGTGACGCAGGTCGCCGAGCTCCCCGTGGTGCCCGTGCCGCACGGTGATCACGTAGCGCTCGCCGAGGAACACCATCACCTCGCCGGTGTCGACCACCTCGCTGGTCGCGGTGAGCTCCTCGTGCGCCACGTAGGTCGCGGTCTTGAGCACCATGAACAGCGCGTCGTCGTACCGCTCCAGCTTGGGCCGCTGGTGGGCGAAGACCGCGTCCTCGACCGCGAGCGGGTGCAGGTCGTAGCGGTCGGCCAGCGCGGTGAGCTCGTCCTCGTTCGGCTCGTACAGCCCGAGCCACACGAAGCCGCCGCGGTCGGTCGCCATGCGCAGCGCGTCCTCGGGGGCCACCGCCTCCTGCCGTCGCCCGTCCACGTACACGGCGCAGTCGACGACGGCGCCGGTGCCGGCCGGCCGGGTGGCCGTGCGGGGCGGGCGCCCGGCCGGCCGGGGGCGCAGCGTGGGCGGCCCCTCGGGTGCCGGGCCGCCTGCGGCGCGGTCCGGCAGCGGCGGCGTCGTCGATCCGCCGGGCGACGTGTCGGCGCTGCTCATCGGGGCATCTCCTCTGACCGGGCCCCCGCAGCGTAGGCGTGCGCGGCCGACCGGATCTCCGAGGGAGCTCGACGTGGCCATGACGCGCCGGATCAAGTCGGTGGAGGAGTCCATCCGCGACACCGACGAGCCCGAGCACCGCCTCAAGAAGAACCTCTCCGGGCTCGACCTCACCGTCTTCGGGGTCGGCGTGATCATCGGGACGGGCATCTTCGTGCTGACCGGTGTGGTCGCCCGCGATCAGGCCGGCCCGGCCGCGGCGATCTCCTTCGTCATCGCCGGCGTCGTCTGCGGGCTGGCCGCGCTCTGCTACGCCGAGTTCGCCTCGACGGTGCCGGTGGCCGGGTCGGCCTACACGTTCTCCTACGCCACGTTCGGCGAGTTCATCGCCTGGATCATCGGCTGGGATCTTGTCCTGGAACTGGCGCTCGGGGCGGCGACGGTCGCCGTCGGCTGGTCGGGCTACCTCCAGCAGCTGCTCGACGACGTCGGCATCTCGCTGCCCACCTCGATCGCGGGCGAGGAGGCGCGGTTCAACATCCCGGCGATCCTCATCGTGCTGGCCATGACCGCCGTCCTGGTGCTGGGCATCAAGCTGTCCAGCCGGGTGACGGCGGTGATCGTCGCCATCAAGGTCGCGATCGTGCTGCTGATCGTCGTGGTCGGCGTCTTCTACCTGACCGCCGACAACTACAGCCCGTTCGTCCCGCCGGCCCAGCCGGCCGGCGAGGGCGAGGGCGGCTGGCACAGCCCGCTGATCGAGCTGCTCGGCTTCAGCCAGGGCACCTACGGCTGGGGCGGGGTCGTCGCGGGCGCCTCGATCGTGTTCTTCGCGTTCATCGGCTTCGACATCGTCGCCACCGCCGCGGAGGAGACCCGCGACCCGAAGCGCGACCTGCCCCGCGGCATCCTGGGCTCGCTGGTGCTGTGCACGCTGCTGTACGTGGCGGTGTCGCTGGTCGTCGTGGGCATGCAGAACTACACGGAGCTGAGCGCCACCGCCCCGCTGGCCGGCGCGTTCTCCAGCGTCGGGCTGACCGCCTTCTCCACGATCATCTCGATCGGCGCGCTCGCCGGGCTCACCTCGGTGGTGATGATCCTGATGCTGGGGCAATCGCGGGTGCTGTTCGCGATGAGCCGCGACCGGCTGCTGCCCCCGGGTCTGGCGAAGGTGCACCCCCGCTACGGGACGCCGTACCGCATCACCATCGCCACCGGCCTCGTCGTCGCCGTCCTGGCCGGGCTGGTGCCGCTGGACACGCTCGCCGAGATGGTCAACATCGGCACCCTGTTCGCCTTCCTGCTGGTGTCCGTCGGCGTGCTGGTGCTGCGCCGCACCCGCCCCGACCTGCCGCGCGCCTTCCGGGTGCCCCTGGTCCCGGCCCTGCCGATCGTCTCGGCGCTGGCCTGCTTCTGGCTGATGCTCAACCTCCCGGCCGACACCTGGCTGCGCTTCGTCGTCTGGATGGCGATCGGGCTGGGCGTCTACTGGCTCTACAGCTGGCAGCACAGCCGGCTGGCGACGCGCGACGTGGAGGCCCGGACGCCTGAACCCGCTCACCCGGAGGGGTGAGAACCGGGTCCGCGCCCTCAGGCAGCACCCCCGCGGAGCCGAGCTGAGCAGGGACAGCACCGACCGGCTCAGGGGGAACCTCCGTGGCGACCAGCGTCCTCGACGTCCGCGACACGTTCGCGCCGCCGCGCGCCTCCGTGCCCGCGCGGCCGGTCGCGGTGGCGACGACGGCGCCGCGCCGCCTGCCCGTGGCCGTGCTGGCCGCCGGCGGCATCGGCGTCCTGCAGGCCGTCGCGCTGCTGGCCGTGGGCCTCACCGAGCTGGACACCCTGATGGCCGCGCAGTCCTCGGGCGCCGTCGTCGGCCTGGCCCTGCTGGTGCTCGCCGGCTGGATCGTGACCTCCGCCGGTGGCGGTGCCGCGCTCCTCGACGGGTCGGGGCGCCGGCTGCTGCAGGGCGTCGCGGTCGCCGAGCTCGCCGGTCTGGTCCTCGTCGGCCTGGTGGCCGTCGTGGTGCCGCTGCCGGTGCCCACCACCCTGTCGCTGCCGGCGCTGCTGCTGCTCGCCGTCGCCCTGCCCGTGGGGAAGCTGCTCCTGGTCGGCTCGCCCTCGGCGAGCGCCTGGATCGCGGCCGGCCCGCGGGCCCGCCCGCGCGTCGCCGACCCCGTCGCCGAGAACCGCGGGCTGGCCACCGCGACGCTGGGTGCCATCGGGCTGGTGCTCGTCGCGGTCGCGCTCCTCGCGCCGGTCGACGACGCGCAGATCGCCGGCGAGACCGCCGCCACCACCGTCTACCAGCCCTGACCCGCACCGCCCGGCGATCCGGGTGGACGCGGCTCCGTACTGTTGGCCCGTGACTGATCGGCACATCCTCACCGCCGTCGCCTGGCCCTACGCCAACGGCCCGCGGCACATCGGCCACGTCTCCGGGTTCGGGGTCCCCTCCGACGTCTTCAGCCGCTTCCAGCGGATGAGCGGCAACCGGGTGCTCATGGTCAGCGGCACCGACGAGCACGGGACGCCGATCACGGTCGCCGCCGACGCCGAGGGCATCACGCCCCGGGAGATCGCCGACCGGAACAACCGGATCATCGTGCAGGACCTGCAGTCGCTCGGGCTGAGCTACGACCTGTTCACCCGGACGACGACGGCCAACCACGCCGCGGTGAGCCAGGAGATCTTCCTGGGCCTGCTCAAGAACGGCTACGTCTTCCCGAAGACGACCCTCGGGGCGATCAGCCCGAGCACCGGGCGCACGTTGCCCGACCGCTACATCGAGGGCACCTGCCCGATCTGCGGCTACGACGGCGCCCGCGGCGACCAGTGCGACAACTGCGGCAACCAGCTCGACCCGACCGACCTGATCAACCCGGTCAGCAAGATCAACGGGGAGACGCCGAAGTTCGTCGAGAGCGAGCACTACTTCCTCGACCTGCCGGCCTTCACCCGGTCGCTCGGCGACTGGCTGGCCAGCCGCAAGGGGTGGCGGCCCAACGTCCTCAACTTCGCCACGAACCTGCTCGAGGACCTCAAGCCGCGCAGCTACACCCGCGACATCGACTGGGGCGTCCCCATCCCGCTCGACGGCTGGCGCGACCGGCCGGACAAGCGCATCTACGTGTGGTTCGACGCCGTCGTCGGCTACCTGTCGGCGTCCATCGAGTGGGCCCGCCGCTCCGGTGACCCGGAGGCCTGGCGGCAGTGGTGGCAGACGCCGGACGCCGACGCCTACTACTTCATGGGCAAGGACAACATCGTCTTCCACGCCGAGATCTGGCCCGCGCAGCTGCAGGGCTACAACGGCGAGGGCGACAAGGGCGGCAGCCCCGGCTCGCTGGGCCGGCTGAACCTGCCCACCGAGGTCGTCTCCAGCGAGTTCCTCACCATGGAGGGGCGCAAGTTCTCCTCCTCCCGCCAGGTCGTCATCTACGTGCGCGACTTCCTCGCCCGCTACGACGCCGACGCCCTGCGCTACTTCATCGCCGTCGCCGGCCCGGAGACCCAGGACACCGACTTCACCTGGGAGCAGTTCCGCCGGCGCAACAACGAGGAGCTCGTCGCCGGCTGGGGCAACCTGGTCAACCGCAGCGTCTCGATGGCGGCCAAGAACGTCGGCGCCGTGCCCACCCCCGGTGAGCTGACCGACGACGACCGCGCGCTGCTGGCGACGACGTCGGGCGCCTTCGGCCCGGTCGGCGAGCTGCTCGCGCGCAACCGGCAGAAGGCGGCCATCGGCGAGGCCATGCGGGTCGTCGGCGAGGCGAACAAGTACCTGTCGGACCAGGCGCCGTGGAAGCTCAAGGAGGACCCGGCCCGCCGGGACACCGTGCTGCACACCGCGCTGCAGGCGATCAAGGACTGCAACGCGCTGCTGACGCCGTTCCTCCCGCACTCCTCCCAGCAGGTGCACGAGCTGCTGGGCGGCACCGGGGTGTGGTCGGTCGCGCCGGAGATCCACGAGGTGACCGACCTGGACGACGGTTCCCCGTACCCGATCATCACCGGCCCCTACGACCAGGGTCAGGCGGTCTGGGGTTCCACGCCGCTGGCCGCGCCGGGCACCCCGCTGGCCCCGCCGACGCCGATCTTCACCAAGCTCGACGAGTCGGTGGTGGAGGAGGAGCTGGCGCGCCTGGAGGAGAAGGCCGAGTGAGCCGTTCGGCTGCGTCCCGCGCCAACAAGCGGGGGGAGCCGCCGCCGTCCCCGGAGCCGCTGCCGGCGCCGGCGATCGACAGCCACACCCACCTCGACATCGTCCTGGACGGCTTCCGCCCCGACGGCGGTCCGACCTCGACCGACGCCGACGTCGACGCCGAGATCGCGGCGGCGGCGGCGGTCGGCGTCCCGCGGCTGGTGCAGGTGGGCGTCGACGTGCCGTCGTCGCAGTGGTCGGCGGCGCTCGCGCAGCGGCACCCGAACGTGCTGGCCGCCGTCGCGCTGCACCCCAACGAGGCGGGCGAGGGCAAGGCGACCGCAGAGGCGCTGGCCGAGATCGACCGGCTCGCCGCGCTGCCCCGGGTGCGCGCGGTGGGGGAGACCGGGCTGGACCGCTACCGCACCGGCCCCGACGGCTGGGCGGCGCAGGAGGAGTCCTTCCGCGCGCACATCCGGATCGCCAAGCGGCACGGCATCGCGCTGGTCATCCACGACCGCGACGCGCACGAGGAGATCCTCCGCGTGCTCGAGGACGAGGGTGCGCCCGAGCGGACCGTCTTCCACTGCTTCTCCGGCGACGCCGCGTTCGCGAAGGCGTGCGTGCAGCGGGGCTACGTCCTCTCGTTCGCCGGCACGCTGACCTTCGGCAACGCCGGCTACCTGCGCGAGGCCGCGGCGCTCACCCCGCTGGACCAGCTGCTGGTCGAGACCGACTCGCCGTTCCTGACGCCGGTCCCGCTGCGCGGTCGCCCCAACGCCTCCCGCCTGGTGCCGCACACGGTCCGCGCGCTGGCCGACGTCACCGGCGTCGACCTGGTCCGCCTCTGCGACGCCCTGACCGCCAACGCCGAGCGGGTCTTCGGGCGCTGGGAGGCGGACGCGCCGCGCCGCTGAGCGCGTCGGCGGGGCACACTGGGGCCGTGGGTCGGTTGATCGCGGTCGTGCTCTTCATCGCCGTCCTGGTGCCCGGGGTCCTCCTGGCCAGGGCGTGGTCCCTGGCGGCCGGTCGCCGGGCGGTCGCGGGCGCCGCGGTCGCCCTGGCCGAGCCCACCGAGGCGGGGGCCCTGGCGCTGCAGCGCCAGGCGCAGCACGGCCGCCGCTGGCGCGGGCTGGGCTGGCTGCTCGGCGTCGCGGGGATCGCGGGCAGCGTGGTCCTGTGGGCCGAGGCGTCGGTCTTCCTGTGGGTGCCGGCGCTGGCGCTGGGCCTCCTCGCCGGGGTGCTCCTGGCCGAGGTCACCCGCCCGCGGCCGCGCTGGGCCCTGGCGCAGCCGGTGCGCCGGCCGCGCCTCGGGGAGCTGATCTCGGGCTGGCTGGTGTGGAGCATGCGGGCGGTCGTCGCCGGTGAGATGGCCGCCGCGGTCTGGCTGTGGTCGGCCGGCGAGCTCCCGGACGCGGTGGGGTGGACGGCCGTCGCCGGGCCGGCGGTGGCCTGGGCCCTGGCCGAGGTGGCCCTCCTGCGCGCCCTGCTGCGCCCGCTGCCGGCCGCCGGCGCGGACGTCCCGGCCGACGAAGCCCTCCGGACCTGGACCGCCCACCTGGTGACGGCGGCGGCCGGCGTGGTCGCGCTGCTGCCGCTGGGCGCGCTCCTGCTGGCCGCCGGCATCGGGCTGGGCGACCGGGTGACCGAGCACTTCGACCTGCTCCCGGTGGCGCTGGTCGCCGGGGGTTTCTCCGCCCTCGCGGCCGGGGTCGCGGTCGCCGGCTTCCTCCTGACCTGGCTGCGGCCGGTGCGCGCCGGGCAGCCCGCCCTCGCCGGCTGAACCCGCCGCCCGCCTGCCCCGCGTGCCGGCGGTTCACCCTGTGCGTTTGCTCACCGGCCCTGCTCGGGCCTGAGGGACGGCCGGCCCGTCCCGCACGGCACGTCGGTCACGTCGGGTGTCGGCGTGCCCACATCGAGTTGTCGACATGGTCTGGTTCACTGCTCGTGCACTCGTGCTCACCGTTCGCTGTTCGTTATCGTGTCGTGACCGACAGCCGGGGTGGAGAACGCCCCGGGTCGCGTCGCCCGGCCCACCGGCCGAGCGGGTGACCCGGAGCGGACCGCAGCGGGCAGCCGTCCACCGCGGCGCGCACGCTTCTCCTGCCCGGGTCCCGTGACCCCTGGAAGTGTCGTGCGCCGCTCTCTCCAGCTCAGCCTCTTCGCCCTGGTCCTGCTCGGACTCGTGGGCGGGACGCTGGCGTTCCTCGTGGCCCAGAAGTCCGTCACGCTCACCATCGACGGGCAGGCCCAGGAGGTCGGCACGTACGCCGACACCGTGGCCGAGGTGCTTGAGGAGGAGGGCCTGGAGCCGGCCTCGCACGACGTGCTGCTGCCGGCCGCGGACCAGCCGATCACCGACGGCGACACGGTGGTCCTCAACCGCGCCCGCCCGCTCCAGCTGTCGATCGACGGCGTGGACCGCGAGGTGTACGTGACCGCGCTCTCGGTCGAGGAGGCCCTCGACCAGCTCGGGCTGCGCGCCGAGGGGCTGGTCCTGTCCGCCAGCCGCAGCGAGCGGCTGCCGCTGGACGGCATGGCCCTGCAGATCACCACCCCCAAGGACGTCGTCCTCGTCGCCGACGGCCAGGAGCGCGTGGTCACCACCACCGCGGCGACCGCGGCCGACCTGCTCGCCGAGCAGGGCATCGTGCTCGGCGAGACCGACCGCACCAGCCTCTACCCGAACCAGGCGCTGCTGGCCAAGATGCGGCTGCAGGTCTTCCGGGTGCAGGTCTCCGAGGTCACCGTCGCCGAGCCGATCGCGCACGAGGTCGCCGAGACGGCCGACCCCGAGGCGTTCGTGGGCCAGAAGAAGGTCACCACGCCCGGCGTCGACGGCGAGCAGACGGTCACCTACCGCGTCACGGTCACCGACGGGGTCGAGACCGCCCGCGAGAAGCTGACCTCCGCCGTCACCAAGCAGCCGGTCACCGAGCAGGTCGCCGTGGGCAGCAAGGCCCGCCCGGCCAACGCGCCGTCGGCCGACGGGCTCAACTGGGCCGCCCTGGCCGCCTGCGAGTCCGGTGGTCGCCCCAACGCGGTGAGCAGCACCGGCAAGTACCACGGCCTCTACCAGTTCTCCGTCGGCACCTGGCAGGCCGTGGGTGGCACCGGCCTGCCGTCCGCCGCGAGCCCCGACGAGCAGACCTACCGCGCGCAGCTGCTGTACCAGCGCTCCGGCGCCGGCCAGTGGCCGCACTGCGGCCCCCGCCTGTTCAGCTGATGAAGGACCCCGCTGCCCCCCACCGCTCGCTCGCTCGCGGCGGGCCCCTGCAGCGGGGCCTGAACTGAGCACCTCAGCCGAGCAGCCCGACGGGCTCCTGGGCCCGGCCGCGATCCGCGAGCTGGCCCAGGAGCTCGAGCTCCGGCCCACCAAGACGCTCGGGCAGAACTTCCTGCACGACGCGAACACGATTCGCCGGATCGTGCGGACCGCCGGGCTGCGGCCCGACGACGTCGTGCTCGAGGTGGGCCCGGGGCTGGGCTCGCTGACCCTCGGGCTGCTGCCGGCCGCCGCCCGCGTGACGGCGGTGGAGATCGACGAGCGGCTGGCCGTGCGGCTGCCGCGCACCGTGGCCGAGCGCCGTCCCGACCTGGCCGACCGGCTGACCGTCGTCCGCGAGGACGCGCTGCGGGTGCGCGAGCTGCCCGGCCCGCCGCCGACCGCGCTGGTGGCCAACCTGCCCTACAACGTCGCCGTCCCGGTCCTGCTGCACCTGCTCGAGCTGCTGCCCACGCTGGACCGGGCGCTGATCCTCGTCCAGGCCGAGGTGGCCGAGCGGCTGGCGGCCGGCCCGGGCACGGCGGCGTACGGCATCCCGTCGGTCAAGGCCGCCTGGTACGGCGAGGTGCGCCGGGCGGGCAACGTCGGCCGGCGGGTGTTCTGGCCGGAGCCCAACGTCGACTCCGGCCTGGTGTCGCTGGTCCGCCGGCCACCGCCGCCCGGCGACCGCGCCGCGACCTTCGCCGTCGTCGACGCGGCGTTCGCGATGCGCCGCAAGGGGCTGCGCGCGGCGCTGGCCCGCTGGGCCGGCAGCCCGGCGGCCGCGGAGGCCCGGCTCCGGGCGGCCGGCATCGACCCGGCCATCCGCGGCGAGCAGCTGTCGGTCACCGACTTCGCCCGCCTGGCCGCGGTCGGCGGGGAGCCGGCGTGACCGTCGTCGCCCGTGCGCCGGCGAAGATCAACGTCCTGCTCGCCGTCGGTCCGCTGCGGTCCGACGGGTTCCACGAGCTGCGCACCGTCTACCTCGCGGTCGGCCTGCACGACACGGTCACCGCCGGCCCGGGCGAGGGGCTGGCGCTCACCGTCAGCGGCGAGGGGGCCGGCGGCGAGGTGCCGGTCGACGGGCGCAACCTGGTGTGGCGGGCCGCCGAGCTGCTGGCCGCGCACGCCGGCGTCCGCGCCGACGCCACGCTGCACGTCGACAAGTCGATACCGGCGGCGGCCGGGCTGGCCGGCGGCAGCGCCGACGCCGCAGCCGCGCTCGTCGCCCTGGACGCGCTCTGGGGCACGCGGGCCGCGCGCTCGGACCTGCTCGAGCTGGCCGCCCGGCTCGGCAGCGACGTCCCGTTCAGCCTGCTCGGCGGGGTGGCGCTGGGCACCGGCCGCGGCGAGCAGCTGGCCCCCGTGCTCACCGACCGCACCTGGCACTGGGTGCTGGGCATCGCGGGGGAGGGGCTGTCCACACCCGCGGTCTACGCGGAGCTGGACCGGTTGCGCGCGGCGGGCCGGGTCCCCGACGGGACGCAGCTGCTGCCGGCCGAACCGGTCCTCGCGGCGCTGCGCTCCGGGCCGCCGTCGGCGCTGGCCGCCGCCCTCGGCAACGACCTGCAGGCGCCGGCCCTCGGGCTGCGGCCGGAGCTGCGACGAGCGCTGCGGGCGGCCACCGACGCCGGCGCGGTGGGGGCCCTGGTGAGCGGCTCCGGCCCGACCGTCGCCGCGCTGGCCGAGGACGAGCGGTCCGCCGTCACCCTGGCCGCGACGCTGGCCGGCGAGGGCGTGTTCCGGACCGTGCGCGCCGCCTCCGGTCCGGTGCCCGGCGCCCGCCTGATCAGCTGACGCCGGGCCCCTCCACCAGGCGCGGGTGCGCGTCGAGGTGCGCCAGGCCGTTCCAGGCCAGGTTCACCAGGTACGCGGCGACCACGCGCTTGTCGTGCACGCGGTTGTCCAGCCACCACTGCCCGGCCAGCGCCACCATGCCCACCAGCGCCTGGCTGTAGAGCTCCGCGGGCCGCGGGTCGTGGTCCCGGGCGTCGAACTGGGCGGCCAGGAGGTGCTCGACCTCGCGGGCGACCTCACCGATCAGCGAGGAGTAGCTGCCCCGGCCGCCGGTGACCGGGGCGTCGCGGGTCAGGACCAGGAAGCCGTCGGTGTCGGACTCGATGTACTCCAGCAGCACGAGCGCCGCCCGCTGCAGCAGCTCGCGCGGGTGGCCGGGCGTGGACAGCGCCGCCGTGAAGCGGCCGAGCAGCAGCTGCATCTCCCGGTCGACGACGACGGCGTGGAGGCCCTCCTTGCCGCCGAAGTGCTCGTAGACCACGGGCTTGCTGACGTCGGCCCGCGCCGCGATCTCCTCGATCGAGGTCGCCTCGAAGCCCTTCTCGGCGAACAGCTCGCGGGCGACATCGAGCAGCTGCTGGCGGCGCTGCGCGCCGGTCATGCGGACCCGTGGCCGGGCGGGGGTGCTGCTCACGCGCGCCATCCTGCCCGGACGTGCCGCCCGCTCAGCGGGCGGCCGGCACCGGCTCCCGCCGCTTCGCGGCCAGACGGACGGGGTCGGGCCACTTCACGTTCGACGCCCAGCCGGCCTTCTCGAACAGCCAGATGACCCGGGCGCTGATGTCGATCTGCCCGCGCAGCACGCCGTGCCGGGCGCAGGTCGGGTCGGCGTGGTGCAGGTTGTGCCAGGACTCGCCGGCGCTGAGCACGGCCAGCGGCCAGAAGTTCGTGGCCCGGTCCCGGCCCTTGGAGACGAACGGCCGGCTGCCGACGACGTGGCACACCGAGTTGATCGACCAGGTCACGTGGTGCAGCAGCGCCACCCGGACCAGGCCGGCCCAGAAGAACGCCGACCACGCGCCGGCCCAGCTCTGCGTCACCAGGCCGCCGATGAGCGCGGGGGCGGCGAGGCTCAGGAAGGCCCAGACGACGAACAGCCGGCTGGTGGCGACCAGGGCGCCGTCCTTGAGCAGGTCGGGCGCGTAGCGCTCCTGGCTGGTCTTACGCCGGTCGAACAGCCAGCCCAGGTGCGCGTGGAACATGCCCTTGAGCAGCGCCCGCAGGTCGGTGCCGTAGCGCCACGGGGAGTGCGGGTCGCCGGCCCGGTCGGAGAAGGCGTGGTGCCGGCGGTGGTCGGCCACCCACTGGATGACCGGTCCCTGGATCGCCATCGAGCCGGCGGCCGCCAGCGCCAGCCGCAGCGGGCGGCGGGCCTTGAAGGAGCCGTGCGTGAAGTGCCGGTGGTAGCCGACCGTGACGCCGAGCAGGGTCAGGTAGTAGAAGCCGACCGCCAGGCCCACGTCCAGCCAGGACAGGCCCCAGCCCCACACGGCGGGGACGACCGCGACCAGCGCCAGGAACGGGACGGCGACGATCACGAAGAGCGTCACGATCTCCAGCGAGCTCTTGCGCCGGCCGATCGCGCTGGCCGGGAGCCCGGCGTGCGGGTCGGCGAGCGGGGGAGCGGTGGGCCGGGTGAGGGCGGGAGCGGACAAGGGGCCTCCGGGGCAGGGGAGCGGGGCAGCCGGACGGCGCGTCCGCGGAGAGCGGGGAACTGCCCGCAACCTACGGCAGCGTAGGGAGCCGGGCGACCCGGCCTCCGAGCCCGGCGCGTGCCCCCGCGCCCCCGCGGCCCTTAGGCTCGCCGCGGGCGCCGGTGCGCGCCCCCGCGGCCGCAGCGCGCGCCGCGGGTGGGGGATGGGGTAATCGGCAGCCCGCCGGCCTTTGGAGCCGGGAAGTCTCGGTTCGAGTCCGAGTCCCCCAGCTGTCCGACCGCAGCGACGCCGAGGAGACCCGTGAGCCAGCAGGAACCGTCCACGACCGACGCCGGGGCACCGGCGGTCGCCGCCGTCGTCGTGCTGGCCGCGGGTCAGGGCACCCGGATGCGCTCGGCCACCCCCAAGGTGCTGCACGCCCTCGGCGGCCGGTCGATGCTCGGTCACGTCCTCGCCGCCTGCGAGCCGCTCGGGGCGGCCACCACGGTCGTCGTCGTCGGCTCCGGGCGGGACCAGGTCGAGGCGCACCTGGCCGAGGTCGCTCCCGCCGCGCTGCCGGTCGTGCAGGAGGAGCAGCGCGGCTCGGGGCACGCGGCGCAGGTCGCGCTGGCCGCCGTCCCCGAGGTCGAGGGGCCGGTGCTGCTGGTGAACGGCGACGCGCCGCTGCTGCGCGTCGAGACCGTGACCGACCTGGTGGCCGAGCACGTGCGGGCGGGCAACGCGCTCACCGTCCTCACCGCCGAGGTGGACGACCCGACCGGGCTCGGCCGCATCGTCCGCGACGGCTCCGGCGCGGTGACCGCGATCGTCGAGCAGCGCGACGCCACCCCGGGGCAGCGCGCCATCCGCGAGATCAACGCCGGCGTCTACGTCGGCGACGCCGCGGCGCTGCGCAGCGGGCTGTCCCGGATCAGCGCGGACAACGACCAGGGCGAGCTGTACGTCACCGACGTGCTCGGCCTGCTGGTCGCCGACGGCGCCCCGGTCGGCGGCGCCCGGGCGGTCGACGCCGACGACGTGCTCGGCTGCAACGACCGGCGCGAGCTCGCCGCCCGCCGGCGCACGCTCAACGACCGCGTGCTGGACCGGCTGATGGTCGAGGGGGTCACCGTCGTCGACCCGGCGACCACGTGGGTCGACGTCACGGTGACCGTGGAGCGCGACGCCGTCCTCGAGCCCGGCACCCACCTGAAGGGGACGACGTCGGTGGCCAGCGGCGCCGTCGTCGGACCCGACACCACGCTGGTCGACTGCACCGTCGAGGCCGGCGCGAGCGTCGTCCGCTCGCACTGCCTGGGCGCCGTCGTGGGACCGGAGGCGACCGTCGGCCCGTTCAGCTATCTGCGGCCGGGCACCCGGCTGGCCGCCGGGGCCAAGGTCGGCGCCTTCGTCGAGGTGAAGAACACCCAGGTGGGCGAGGGCTCGAAGGTGCCGCACCTGTCCTACGTCGGTGACGCCACCATCGGCCGGGGCGCCAACGTCGGCGCGGCCACGGTGTTCGTCAACTACGACGGCGTGGACAAGCACCGCACGACCATCGGCGACCACGTGCGGATCGGCTCGGACACCATGCTCGTGGCGCCGGTCACGGTGGGCGACGGCGCGTACACGGCAGCGGGGTCGGTGATCACCGACGACGTCCCCCCGGGTGCGATGGGGGTCGCACGGGCGCGGCAGCGGAATGTGGGAGGCTGGGTGCGCCGCCGTCGGCCCGGGACCCCTGCCGCGGAGGCCGCGGCAGCGGCCGAGAGCCGGGCGGAGGCCTCCGGGGATCCCGGGGCGGACCACGACAGCTAGGGACATCGACAGCCGATGAGCGCGATCCGGCAGACCACCAACAAGAGCCTGATGCTCTTCTCGGGCCGGGCCTACCCCGCCCTGACCGAGGAGATCGCCGGGCACCTCGGCGTCACGCCCACGCCCACGGCCTCCTACGAGTTCGCCAACGGTGAGCTGTTCGTGCGGTTCGAGGAGTCGGTGCGCGGCTGCGACGCCTTCGTGGTGCAGAGCCACACGGCGCCGATCAACACCTGGCTCATGGAGCAGCTGATCATGGTCGACGCGCTCAAGCGCGCCTCGGCCAAGCGGATCACCGTGGTCGCCCCGTTCTTCCCCTACGCCCGCCAGGACAAGAAGCACCGCGGCCGCGAGCCGATCTCCGCCCGCCTGGTCGCCGACCTGTTCAAGACCGCCGGCGCCGACCGGCTCATGGCCGTCGACCTGCACACCGCGCAGATCCAGGGCTTCTTCGACGGCCCGGTCGACCACCTCTTCGCCCTCGACCTGCTGGTCAACCACGTCAAGGAGCGCTGGGGCGACCGCGACATCACCGTCGTCTCGCCGGACTCCGGGCGGGTGCGGGTCTCCGAGCGCTGGAGCGACAAGCTCGGTGGCACCCCGCTGGCCTTCATCCACAAGACCCGCGACCCGCTGGTCGCCAACGAGGTCGTCGCCAACCGCGTGGTCGGCGAGGTCGAGGGCCGGGTCTGCATCCTGGTCGACGACATGATCGACACCGGCGGCACGATCGTGAAGGCCGCCGAGACGCTGTTCGACGCCGGCGCGGCCGACGTCATCGTCACCGCCACCCACGGCGTGCTGTCCGGCCCGGCCGCCGAGCGGCTGTCCAACAGCAAGGTCAGCGAGGTCATCGTGACCAACACGCTGCCGATCCCGCCCGAGCGGCAGTTCGACAAGCTGACCGTCCTCTCGATCGCCCCGCTGCTCGCCCGCGCGATCAAGGAGGTCTTCGAGGACGGCTCGGTCACCAGCCTCTTCGACGGCGCCTCCTGACGCTCGGGTAGTCTGTGCACCGTTGCCCGGCGAGGGAGCGGTCCACCTGCTCCGTGATCGACGTGCGTGTGCTCCTTCGGGGGTGTGCTGCGCCTGATCGCCGGCCCACGCAGACCCGACTTCTAGGAGCACACCACCGTGGCTGACTTCCGTCTCGAGGCCGAGACCCGCACCGAGTTCGGCAAGGGTTCCGCCCGCCGCACCCGTCGCGCCGGCCGCGTCCCCGCCGTCCTCTACGGGCACGGCCAGGACGTCGTCCACCTGTCGCTGCCGGCCCGCGAGTTCGCCGCGGCGCTGCGCAACGGTGGCGCCAACGCGCTGCTGACCATCGTCCTGGACGGCAAGGAGCAGCTCGCGCTGACCAAGGCCGTGCAGCGCGACCCGCTGACCCGCGTGCACGAGCACGCCGACCTGCTGCTGGTCCGCCGCGGCGAGAAGACCACCGTCGACGTGCCGATCGTCGTCGTCGGCGAGCCGGCGCCGGACTCGATCCCGAACCACCAGCTCAACACCGTCTCGATCGAGGCCGACGCCACGAAGCTGCCCGACAGCATCGAGGTCGACATCACCGGGCGCGCCGCGGGCCAGAACATCACCGCCGGCGACCTCGTCCTGCCCAAGGGCTCGACCCTGATCACCGACCCCGAGGCCATGGTCATCGGCTTCCTGGGCGCCCCGACCGCCGAGGCCCTCGAGGCCGAGCTCGCCGAGGCCGAGGCCGAGGCCGGCATCGAGCGCGAGGAGTCCGATGCGGCCGCCGAGGGCGCCGGCGAGGGCGACGTCGTCCCCGAGCCGTCGGCCCAGGGCAGCGGCGAGTCGATGGACGCGGCGGAGAACTCCGCCGACAACGGCTGAGACCGACCCTGAGCGAGAGCACGTCCCGCGGGGGCGCCGGCACCGCCGGCGCCCCCGCGGCGTCCGCCCCCAGCGAGGGGCCGTTCCTGATCGCGGGGCTGGGCAACCCCGGCCCCGGCTACGCCGGCAACCGGCACAACGTCGGCGCGATGGTGCTCGACGAGCTCGCCGCCCGCGCCGGGCTGAAGCTCACCGCCGGCAAGGGTGCCCGCGCCCGCGCGCTGTCGGGGGAGGGGCGGCTGGCCGGCCGCCGCGTCGTCCTCGCCCGGCCGCTGACCTACATGAACGAGTCCGGCGGCCCGGTGCGCGGCCTGCTGGACTACCACAAGCTGCCGGCGACCGACCTCGTCGTCCTGCACGACGAGCTCGACATCGACTTCGGGGTCGTGCGGCTCAAGCGCGGCGGCGGGGAGGGCGGGCACAACGGGCTGCGCTCGATCACCCGCTCCACCGGGACCAAGGACTACCTGCGGGTCCGCGTCGGCATCGGCCGCCCGCCCGGTCGCCAGGACCCGGCCGACTTCGTGCTCAAGGACTTCTCCGCGACCGAGCGCAAGGAGCTCGACCTCCTGATCGCCGAGGCCGCCGACGCCACGGAGGAGCTGCTGACCCGCGGCCTCGAGGCGGCGCAGAACGTGGTGCACCCGCGCAGCTGACGCGGAGGCCTCCGCCACCCGACCGGGGGCGGAGGGGAACCACCAACGGGTGAAGAGCCCCCGTTCGCGTTGACCCTGCACGTCACGCTCGGTGACCCTGTACTCGGCGCCGATGCCGCCCCGGCCGCTCTTCCGCAGGCGAGCAGGGGCCGCGGAGGTGCCCTCGACACTCGGGTGTGACCGAGGGTAGTGACACGGGGGGAACACGTGCTGGCTGACCACGAACAACTGACGCGCGACGTCCTACCGACGCCGCGGGCACCGCTGGCTGCTGCGCCGACGCCGAGTCTCGGCCCCGCCGCCAGGCGGCGGGCGACGTCCTCCTGGGTCCGCCGGTACTCCGCCGGGCTCGCCGTGGCCGAGACGCTCGCCGCGGCTGTGGCCGCCGGCGCCGTCGTCGCCACCCGCCCCGCCGCCCTCGACGCCGCCGGGCCGCTGTTCTGGGCCGCGCTCGCCCTGCCGCTGACCTGGTCCCTGCTGCTCGCGCTCACCGGGGCCCACGAGGAGCGGGTGTTCGGCGCGGGCAGCGACGAGTACCGCCGGGTCGGCACGGCCGGTTTCGCGGTTCTCGCCGTCGCGGGCTTCGTCTCCTACGCGGCGGCTCTCGATCTCAGCCGGGCGTTCGTCGTCGTGGCGGT
The DNA here is from genome assembly GCF_003319185.1 of Blastococcus sp. TF02A-30. Classification (GTDB taxonomy): domain Bacteria; phylum Actinomycetota; class Actinomycetes; order Mycobacteriales; family Geodermatophilaceae; genus Blastococcus. The sequence continues at coordinate 416,410 of NZ_QOHJ01000003.1, read as the reverse complement.
GCCCGCGCTGACCGTCGCCACGCTGATGATCCGCTACGCCGGTCGCATCTGGCTCAACCGGCGCCGCGCGGCGGGGCGGTGGACCAAGCGGGTGATCGTGGTCGGCCGCGGTGGCGCCGTCCTCGACCTCGTGGAGTCCTTCCGCCGGTCGACCCACTCCGGGCTCGACGTGGTGGCCGCTTGCGTGCCGCCGGCCGACCGCCACCGGGTGGGCCGGGCGGCCGCGGTCCCCGTCGGGGGCCTGGACGACGTCGTCGCGATGGCCGACCGGCTCGACGCCGACACGATTGCGGTCACCTCGGCGAGCGAGACCGCGGCGCAGTACCTCCGGCGGCTGTCCTGGCAGCTGGAGGGGACCGGCATCGAGCTGCTCGTGGCGCCGGGGCTGATCGAGGTGGCCGGGCCGCGACTGCACATCCGCCCGTACGACGGCTTCCCGCTGCTGTCGGTGGAGCAGCCCCGCTTCGAGGGCTGGCGGCGCGTCGTGAAGGGCGGCGTGGACCGCGGGCTGGCGGCGTTCCTGCTGCTCGCCGCCGCGCCGGTGCTGGTCGTGATCGCGCTGGCGGTCGGGCTCTCCTCGCCGGGGCCGGTCCTCTACCGCCAGGAGCGGGTGGGCCTCGGCGGCCGCACCTTCACCATGCTCAAGTTCCGCAGCATGGTGGTCGACGCCGAGCAGCGCCTGGAGGCCCTGCGCGACGCTAACAACTCCGACGGTCTGCTGTTCAAGATGAAGGCGGACCCGCGGGTCACGCCGGTCGGCCGGTGGCTGCGTCGGTTGTCCCTGGACGAGCTGCCGCAGCTGCTCAACGTTCTGGGCGGCTCGATGTCGCTGGTCGGCCCGCGCCCGCCGCTGCCGCGCGAGGTCGCGGGCTACGACGAGGTCGTCCACCGGCGGCTGCTGGTGAAGCCCGGCCTCACGGGTCTCTGGCAGATCTCCGGGCGCAGCGACCTGTCCTGGGACGAGGCGATCCGGCTGGACCTGCGCTACGTCGAGAACTGGTCGCTCGCCCTCGACGCGCAGATCATCTGGAAGACCGCGCGCGCCGTCCTCACGTCCTCCGGTGCCTACTGAGGTGGTCGCGACCCATCCCGCCACCCTCGCCGAGCTGGTCGTCTGGATGGCCGAGGACGCCCGGGTCAATCGGCGTCGCGGCGGCGGGCTGAGCGTGCTGGCGGTCGCCATCGTCCGGATCGCGCAGTTCGGTGCCCGGGCGTCCGGCCCGGCCGCGCGCGTGGCGCGGCTGGTGGCCCTCCCGCTGCTGGCCGTGGCCCGGCTCCTGCTCGGCTGCGAGATCCCCGCCGACCTGGCCTGCGGCCGTCGGCTGGTGCTGGCCCACGGGGGGCGGGGCGTCATCGTCGTGCACGGCGCGGTGCTCGGTGACGACGTCGTCATGGCGCCGTACGCGTCCGTCGGCGCGGCGTACCCGACACCCGGGGCCCCGGTCATCGGTGACCGGGTGTACCTCGGCGCCCACGCGACGGTCCTGGGGCCGGTGACCATCGGCGACAACGCCTTTCTGGGCGCCCGCGCGCTCGTGCTGCAGGACCTGCCGGCCGGTGCGGTGGCGCTGGGCACCCCGGCCGAGGTCCTGGAGGGCTCCGCGGCGTAGCCGCACCGCTGCCGTCGTGTACCCCGCACGAGGGAGCCGCTCCCGGCAGCGCTGGGGTCACCCCCGTCCCGCTCGGAGAATGGTGTCCATGCCGGCCGACGTCCCCTTCACCCTGCTCGTGGTGTGCACGGGGAACATCTGCCGGTCGCCGGTGGCCGAGCGGCTCGGCGCCGCGCACCTCGAGCGGGTCGCCGCCGCGGGCGGGCCGGTGGTGGCCCTCGCCAGCGCCGGGGTGCGCGCGGTCGTGGGCGCCCCCGTGGACCCGGCCAGCGCCCGTGCGCTCGAGCGGCTCGGCGCGTCCGCGGACGGGTTCCGGGCCCGGCAGCTCACCGAGCAGCTCGCGGTCGGCGTCGACCTGACGCTGACGATGACGCGTGCCCACCGCGCCGAGGTGCTGGCCCGCGCCCCGCGCGCCATGGCCCGCACCTTCACGCTGCGCGAGGCCGCCGGTCTGCTCGGCCTGGTCGACCCGGCCGAGCCGCTGCCGGACAGCCCCGAGGACCGCATGCGCGCCCTCGTCGCGCGGATGGCGGCCATGCGCTCCCGGCGCCCCAGCGGATCGGACGACGACATCGCCGACCCGGTGGGCCGGGACGACGAGGTGCACCTCCGGACCGCGCAAACCATCGCGGATGCGCTGCTCCCGCTGCTCGACCGGCTGGTCCCGGTCGGCGACGAGCGGGCCGCCGGGACCCCTCGGTGACCGGACCCCACCCCGACCTGCCCGCTCTCGGCCGGCGCGGCTTCGTCGCGGCGCTGGTCGGTGGCGCGGCGGCGGGCGCGGCCACCGGCGCCGGGGTCGCCCGGCTGTCGGCCCCGGACGTCACCCTCACCGAGGGCCCGCCGGTCGGGGCGACCGTCCTCGCCGGTCGGGGCATCGACCCGACGGGGACCGACGACAGCACGACGGCGCTGCAGCGGCTCGTCGACACTGCGGGCGAGGGCGCCGCGCTGTGGTTGCCCGCCGGCCTCTACCTGGTCGACGGACTCGTGCTCGCACCGGGGCAGTCGCTGGCCGGCCCCCTGGCGCGCTCCTACACCGGGACGGCCGGTCACGGCGCCCGGCTGCGCGCCCGCACGCCTGGCCAGCGGGAGCCGGTGCTCACCGTCGGCGCGAACGGCCGGCTGAGCGACCTGACGGTGTCGGGCAACGGGCGCAACCAGCCCGCCGTCCGCCCCGGCGGCTTCCTCGTCGTCGTCGAGCGGGTGACCATGGTCGAGGGGTCGGTCGGCTACGACGCCGACTACACGAGCGGCAACGTGCTCAGCGACTGCCAGATCCACGAGAACGGCACCGGCATCGCCAACCTCGTCGACTCGCTCGTGCAGACCACGGCGATCAACGCCAACGACGGCGACGGCGTGGCCCTCGGCCCGGGGGCCAACGACAACGTCTTCCAGGGCCTGAAGATCGAGTGGAACGCCGGGCACGGTCTCCAGGCGTTCCAGGCAGAGCACAACCTGGTGGTCGGCGGGATCGTGGACCGCAACGGCCGCACCGGGCTGCGCTTCGTCGAGTGCGGGCACAGCGCGGTCGTCGGCTCGGTCCTGCGCCGCAACGGCCGCCTCGCGCAGGGATCGGACGACGACTGCCACATCTTCCAGCAGGACTGCACGGGCCTGGTGGTCACCGGTGTGGTCACCAACTCCGGGGGTGACGACGACGGCGGCGGCTACGCGTCCCCGGCGGTCGCGGTGCGCCGGCGCGGGGGGAGGGACCTGGTCCTGACCGGCAACGACCTGACCGGCCGGACGGGGTCGGCCGTGGACGACGACGGCTCGCAGACCGCGTTGCTGAATGCCGGTGTGGCCGGGGTGCAGACGGCCTCGGGGACGCGCGTCCGCGTGGGGACCGCCGACCTGGTCGTGGACCCGGCCGCGTCCGCATCCGCGGCGTTCGACCTCGGGCCGTCCTCCCGGGACGACGCCGGCACCGCGTACCGGCTGCTTGTCGTCGCCCGCGACCGGGGGAGCGGGGCCCGGACCGCCGCCGAAGCGGTGCTGCTCGTGTCGCGGGACGACGGGGACGCCGAGGTCGCGGTCGGTGCGCTCGCGGACCGGATCGGCTCCGGGGCCGCCGAGCGGTTCTCGCTGCGCGCCACGGTGAGCGGGAACGGCGGCGAGCTGGCCGTCACCCTGGGCAACGCGGGGGCGGTCCCGGTCCAGGTGCGGCTCGAGCTGACCTGACCCGTTCGGGGTGCGCGGGCCCGGCGTTCACGCGAACCGGTGACGTCGGCTGCTTATGCTGACGCGAATCGTCCGGGAAAATGGAAGAGGTCAGCGTGGTCACGAGCGCCCGCACGCGTCGCGCGACCATTTCCCGGCGGCCGCGGAATTCGCGGGTGCGCGCATTCGTGGCCGACCATTCCGGGGCCAGCGGATCGGAGAAGCTGCTCTACGGGGCGCTCCTGCTGCTCGCCGTCGTCGGCATCGCCTCCCCGGGCCGGTTCAGCTCCGTCCCGGCCGGTTCGCTGCTCGAGCTCACGTTCCTGGGCACCGCGGGCCTCCTGGTGCTCCGCTCGCCCCGGGTGCGCCCGGCCGGCTGGGCGCTGCTGCTGGTGGGCGGCTTCTACGTCTTCCTCAAGACGCTGCTATGGGCGGTCTACAGCGACGCCGCCCTCCCGGACTTCCTGCAGGCGTACAAGGCGTTCTTCTACCTGGTCGCCCTGGGTTTCCTCGTCGGCAAGCAGGTGTTCGACGGCCCGCGGCTGGCGCAGTTCAGCACGCTGCTGATCGGCGCCTTCCTGGTCAAGTACGGCTACTCGGTGGCCCTGGGGCTGGCCGACCGCCCCGGCATCTACATCGAGAACAACTTCGAGCTGATCATGCTCATGGGGCTGTTCTACCTGTCGTGGCCGTGGCTGGGCGCCCGCCGGAACCTGGTCTTCCTCGCGCTCGCGTTCATCGTCCTCATCTCCGGGTCGCGCAGCGCGGCGCTGGGGCTCATCTGCATCTACCTGCCGCTGTTCGTGCGCACGAGCAACCGCACCTGGCCGCTGCACGTGGCCGGGGCTGGAGCCGTCGGCTACGCCGTCTTCTGGCTGTTCAGCAGCCGCGCCCAGCAGGACGCCGGCGCCCGGCTCGACCGCCTGGTCTTCATGGACACCTTCCGGTACGAGGTGCGCGACTGGCCGATCTGGGAGTTCCTCACCGGCTCGTTCCCGCTCACCCCGTTGTCCCCGGGCAGCTGCGGCAGCCTCCGCTTCTACGAGGCGCTGTTCAGCTCGAGCGACCCGGGCGTCTGCTACTCCGTGATCCTGCACTCGTACTTCCTGCGCGCCTTCTTCGACCACGGTGTCCTCGGGCTGGCGCTGCTCTACGTGCTGGTCTGGATCGGCCTGCGGCGCTCGGGCGTCCCGCTGCGCGACACCCTGGCGCTGCTCGCGCTCATCTCGGTGAGCGGCCTGTCGGTGTCGGCGTTCAACAACGTCTTCGTGGCCATCACCCTCGGCGTCGCCATGGCCCTGGACCGCAGCGCGGCCCCGGTCGAGCCGGCGACGGACCCGCCGGTCGGCGGACGGCCCTTCCCCCGCAGCGCGGTCCGGGCGCGCTAGAGGCGGGCAGGACGACGGCTGGGCACCCCGCGGGTGCGGGGGTGCCCAGCCGGTCGCGCGGCGCCCGGGTCAGAGCGCCCGGGTCAGAGCGCCCAGGCGCGGACCTCGGCCAGACCGGCGTTCGACGTCCAGTCGCTCACCCCGACCAGGGTGATGCGGACCGTCGTCGTCAGCCGGGCCGGGAAGGTGACCAGCAGGCCCTCCCCGTCGTTGGGCAGCGCCGGGACGGTGACCGTGGAGCCGTCCGAGAAGGTGAGCAGCGCGGCCGTCACCTGGTCGTACTCGCTGATCCGGTCGTGCAGCACCAGCTGGTGCAGCTGGACGGCCTCGGTCCAGGAGAGCTCCAGCCAGGCGCCCTCGCGCTCACCGAGGCTGACCCACTCGGCGGAGACCACCCCTGGGTAGCCGTCGACGAGGCCGTCGACGGCCGACCCGGCCAGCTGGCCGTGCTCCGCAGTCTCCGACGACGCGGTGACGGTGGCCAGCGAGGTCACGTCGGTGCCCGTGGGCAGCTCCGGCTCGGGCTCGGGCTGCGGCTCGGGCTCGGGCTGCGGCTCGGGCTCGGGCTGCGGCTCGGGCTCGGGCTGCGGCGCGGGCGCCGGGTCGGGCGCGGTGCCCCAGGCCTCGAGCTCGGCGAGCCCGACCGACCCGGTGAACTCGCCCACCGAGGTGATCGTGATCCGCAGCGACGTCGTGGTGCGCGCCGGGAAGCTCACCTGCACCCGGCCGCCGGTCGGCTGCAGCGCCGGCACGGCCACCGTCGAGCCGTCGTCGAAGGTGATCGTCGCGCCGGTGACGTTGTCCCACTCGTTGACCCGGTCGTGCAGCACGACCCCGTCGAGCTCGGCCGGCCCGCTCCAGGTCAGCTGCACCCAGGCGCCGACGGTCTCGCTCAGCGACGCCCACTCGGCGGTGTGGTCGCCGGGGAACCCGTCGACGACGCCGTCGACGACCTTGGCCGCCAGCTGGCCGTTCTCCACGTTCTCGCTGGAGGCGGTGACCGTCGCCTTCGGGGCGACGTTGGTGCCGCTCAGCGGCTCGGGCTCGGGCTCGGGCTCCGGCTCGGGCTCGGGCTCCGGCTCGACCGGGGTCGCGTCGGGGGCGGTGCCCCAGGCCTCGAGCTCGGCCAGGCCGACGTTCGACGTCCACTCGCCGACCGCGGTCACGGTGACCCGGAGCGAGGTGGTGATGTGCGCCGGGAACGTCAGCTGGAGGTCCGAGCCGCCGTTGTCCAGCGCCGGCACCGCCACGGTCGAGCCGTCGTCGAAGGTGATCGTGGCGCCGGTGATCCGGTCGGAGTCGTTCGGCCGGTCGTTGAGCACGACGCCGGTGATCTCGGCCGGGCCGCTCCAGGTCAGCTGCACCCAGGCGCCCACGCCCTCGCCCTCGGTGGCCCACTCGGCGGTGTGGTCGCCGGGGTAGCCGTCGACGACGCCGTCGACCACCTTGGCGGCCAGCTGGCCGGTCTCGGTGTTCTGCGAGGAGGCGGTCACTGTGGCCTTGGCCGCCACGTTGGTACCGCTCAGCGGGAGCGGCTCGGGCCCGGGCAGCGGGTCAGGAGCAGTGCCCCAGGCCTCCACCTCGGAGAGCCCGGCGTTGGAGGTCCAGCCGCTCACGCCCGTGACGGTGATCCGCAGCGAGGTCGTCGTCCGCTCCGGGAAGGACACCTGCACGCCCGCGCCGCCGTTGTCCAGCAGCGGGACGGCGACCGTGCTGCCGTCGTCGAACGTGAGCAGGCCCGAGGTGACCTGGTCCGAGTCGTTGGGCCGGTCGTGCAGGACGACGCCGTTGAGGGTGGCGGGGCCGCTCCAGGCCAGCTCGATCCAGGCGCCGGTGGTCTCGCCCAGCGACGCCCACTCGGCGGTGTGGTCGCCGGGGTACCCGTCGACGACGCCGTCGACGGCCTGGGCGGCCAGCTGACCGGTCTCGGTGTTCTGGCTCGAGGCGGTCACCGTCGCCTTGCCGGCGACGTTGGTCCCGGTCAGGACGACCGGTTCCGGCTCGGGCAGCGGGTCGGGCGCGGTGCCCCAGGCCTCGAGCTCGGCCAGGCCGGCGTTGCCGGTCCACCGTCCCACGGAGGTGACGGTGACCCGCAGCGTCGTCGTCGTCTTCTCGGGGAAGGCGACGGTCAGGCCGGCACCGCCGTTGTCCAGGACGCCGGCGTCGACGGTGGAGCCGTCGTCGAAGGTGATCGTGGTGCCCGTGACCTGGTCCCACTCGTTGACCCGGTCGTGCAGGACGACGCCGTTGAGGGTGGCCGGGCCACTCCAGGCGAGCTCGATCCAGGCGCCCACGGTCTCCCCCGCGGTGACCCACTCCGATACCAGGTCACCCGGGTGCCCGTCGACGATGCCGTCCACGGCCTTCGCCGCGGTCTGCTGCCACTCGGCGTTCTCCGAGGAGGCGGTCGCGGTCGCCTTGCCGGCCACGTTCGTGCCGGTCAGCTCGGGCGTGGGGACCGGGGTCTCGCCGACGGTGTGCGAGCGGGGCAGCCACTCGCCCTCGGCGCCCCAGGCGCACTCCTCGGCCGAGGCGCACATGCCCGGGTCGTGCGGGGCGTAGGCGAAGAACGCGTCCTGCTTGGCGGTGAGGTCGGCGCCGGAGACGTTCTCGGGCAGCTCGGTGACCGGGTAGCCGTAGTACCCGCTGAGCGCGGCCGAGGGGGCGTGCTCGCTCTGCGCCTCGTGCGCGAAGCGGCCCACCGTGTAGTGGTCGCTGTGGTCGCCGTCGCCGTACTCGTGCTCGTAGTCCAGCGTGCGGACGGTCCGGGCACCGGTCATGAGCGCGCCGAGGGTGCTCACCAGGTCCGACCGGGTGTACGCGCGGGAACCGTCGAGGGCCGGAAGCACGTCGGTCTCGCCGACGTAGAGCTGCTGGAGGCTCGAGTAGTCGGAGCGCTCGCTGCCGGTGCCGTCGGGGAACCCGTCGGGCAGCCGCAGGAAGGTGAGGGTGACCGACGGGTCCGCGGTCAGCGTCGAGCGCGTGACCGTGCCGCCCGGGACCGCCACCTGCGCGGTGGTCCAGGCGTTCGCGACGCCGGCCATCTGCGCGTACGCCGCCCGCACGCCGACCTCGCGCTCGCGGTAGTAGCTGTCCGGGCCGCCGGCGTCGCCGGAGGTCACGTACACGGTGTCCGAGCACACCCCGGAGCGGATGTCCCGGACGATCGCCGGGTTGACGAAGAGCAGGTCGTCGTCCGGGTGGGCCACGACGTTGACCGACCCGCCGGTGCAGGTCGCGGCGCTCGCGGCCGGCGCCACGAGGCTCATGGCCGCCAGCGCGGCGAGCACCACCAGGGCGCGCAGCGGACGGGCGACGGGACGACGGGCGGCACGCGCGACCACGGCGGTCGGCGTGCTCAGGAACCTCGGGCGAGCCACGATCTTCATTCCCCCTGAGCTGATCTCGGCACGAAGACACGGAACGTAATCACCGGATCGGGGGCGATCGGCGGGATCCCGCGGTTTTGCGCCCGGTCGGGTGACGTCCCGGCCCGCTCCGGGCCACGCAGAGTGAGATCCGGGCCGCTTCGGGCCGTTTTCGACGGCCATTCCTGGATTTCCAGGTCGGAGAAACCTGATGACGCCTTTCCGGCGGTCCCCCTAACGGGTTAGCGCACCCCGGAGAAAGGCCGGAGCGGCCGTGTGACGGCCATAACCTCGGTCCGTCCCGTGGTGCCGTTCCTGCATTTCAGTGGAAAGCGGAACGGTCGCCCGGGCCAGCCGACGTAGACGACCGAAGGACTGTTCCGATGGCGCCGACCCACCCGAGGACCCTCCGCGAGCTCGCGCGGTGGATGGCCGAGGACGTGGCCGTGAACCGCACGCACGGCGGGCTGCTCAGCGTGGTCGCCGTCGTGATCTTCCGGCTCAACCAGTTCGGTGTCCGGAACCGGGGCCTCGTGCCCCTCGTCGTCCGGCTGCTGTCGCTGCCGCTGGTCGCCTTCGCCCGGCTGGGCCTGAGCAACGAGATCTCGGGCAAGCTCGCCTGCGGCCGCCGGCTGGTCCTCCCGCACGGGGGCCGGAACGTAATCATCAACCCGGAGACGGTCGTCGGCAACGACGTCAGCTTCGCCTCCGGCTCCGGTGCGGGCATGGCGTTCCCGACCCCGGGCGCGCCCACGATCTGCGACAACGTCTACGTCGGGGCGAACTCCAGCATCGTCGGCGACATCACCATCGGTGAAGGGGCCTTCATCGGCGCCCACGCGCTGGTGGTCCGCCCGGTCGCGCCCGGCAAGCTGGCCATCGGCGTGCCGGCTCGCGTCGTCGGTGACGCCCCGGTGCGGCCGTGAGCACCTCGGTCGCGCCGCCGCCCGCGGCGCCCGCCGAGCAGCCGCAGCCGGTCGGTCCCGAGGCGTTCGCCGCCGTGCTCGCCGAGAGCATCGAGCAGCGTCGCGGGGGCACCGTCACGTGGTTCAACCACTACAGCGGGCTGCGCGCGCTCCAGGCCGGCGTCCCCGTGGACCGGTTCGACTACCTCGGTCTGGACGGCGTCTTCCTCTGCCACCTCGTCCGGACCGAGGGGTGCCGCACCAGCGCGGACCTGGTCATGCCGCTGCTGCTCGAGCGCACGCAGGGCCTGCGGATCGCGCTGATCGGTTCCCGCAGCGGGACGCTCAGCGCCGTCGCGGAGAAGATCACCGCCGAGTACGGGCACCAGGTCGTCCTCGTGCGCGACGGCTACGACGAGCTGCCCGAGCCGGCCGAGCTGCGCCGCCAGCTCGGAGCGGCCCGCGTGCAGCTGGCGGTCGTGGGTCTGGGCGCGCCGAAGCAGGACTTCTACGTCCTCGACGCGGCGACCCCCGGTGTCCTGGTCACCACCTGCGGTGGCTGGCTGGACCAGTTCACCGCGGAGGCCTACTACCCGGCGTGGGCGTACCCGCTCCGGCTCAACTGGCTGGTCCGGCTGGCCCGGGAGCCGCGCCGGCTGTGGCGCCGGTACACCGTCGACGCGGCCCGCGCGCTGCGCGCCCGCGCCGCGCTCACCGAGTACGTCACCGTGCGCGGCCGGCGCCCGCTCGACGCCGCCGAGCGCCCGACCGGGTCCGCGTCCGCCGACGCGCCCGCCGCCTGACCGGGGAGCACCCGTGCTGATCAGCGTCCAGCCGCACCTGCGCTTCGGCGGTGCGGAGCGGCAGACCGTCCTGCTGTCGAACACCCTGCAGCGCCGGGGTGCGCGCACCGGCGTCGTCCTGCACGAGAAGGTGGGTGGGCTCCTCCCGGAGCTGCACCCGGACATCCCCGTCGCCGAGCTCGGCATGGACGACCACCTGCGCACCCCGCTGGTGGCCCGCCGCATGCGTCGCGCGCTCGACGAGCACTTCCGCGGGGAGGAGCGGTCCCTGGTCAAGCTGCACCTGTGGGGCAGCATCCTGCCCGGGGCGCTGGCCGAGCGCCGGGACGACGACGGTTTCACCTTCGCCTACTGCGAGGACCTTGACCCCTCCGAGCACGCCCGGTTCATCCCGCTGGGCAGGGTCAAGCAGCGGCTGGTCCAGGCGGTCTTCCGCCGCAAGGGCCTCCTCGTGGCCAACACCGACCGGGTGGCCGACGCGATGGTCCGCGTCTACGGCCTCGAGACCCGTCCGCGGGTGATCAGCCCCGCGGTGGACCTGAGCACGCTGCGCGCCGCTGCCGAGGCCCCCGGCTCCGCGCTCGGCGAGCGGGTGCGCCCGCTCCGCGTGTCGACCGTCGGGTCGCTGGTCCCGCTCAAGGGCCTGGACCTGGTCTACGAGGGACTGCTCGCCTCGGGCGTCGAGTGCGAGTGGCACGTGATCGGTGAGGGCCCGCAGCGCGAGTGGCTGGAATCGCTGCCCGACGACGGGCCGGTGGTCGTCCGCGCCCACGGCGGCCACCCGCGGCCGTTCGAACTGGTCCGCGAGACCGACGTGCTCGTCCACGGTGCGCACTCCGAGGCGCTGGGGCTGGTGCTGCTCGAGGCCATCGGCGTCGGCGTGCCGGTGATCGCCGCCGGCGCGATGGGGCCCTCGGAGATCGTCGAGCTGCTCGGCGACCGGCCGGAGATCATGAGCCTGTTCCCGCTCGGGGACCCGCACGGGCTCGCGACGGCGGTCAAGGAGCGGGCCGGGGCGCTGGACCGCACCCCGGGCCTGGACGAGATGCAGCGGTGGATCGGCCGCTACTCGATCGAGGCGACCGCGGACGCGTGGACGGAGCTGGCGCACCAGCATGGCTGCTCCCTCTGACCTCGGGGCGCCCGCCGGGGCGCGCGCCCCCGGGCTCCCGTGGCGGCGCATGACGTCGTTCGCCGGGCTCCCGCTCATCTCGATCGTCGGGCAGCTGACCCTCATCCCGGTCATCGCCTCGGTCGGTGGCGCCACCGGGTGGGCCGCGGTCGGCCTCGGCCAGGCGCTCGGCGCCGGCGCCGCGACCGTGCTGCAGTACGGCTGGGGGTTCACCGGGCCACGGCTGCTGGTGCCGCTGGGCGACCACGACCGCGGCCGGCTGCTGTGGCTCAGCATGTTGTCGCGGCTGCTGGTGGCCGGCCTGGTGCTCCCGGTGACGGCGGCCGCTGCCGCGGTGCTCGCGCCGGACGGGCACCGGTGGCTGGCCGCCCTCACCGCGCTCGGCGCCGCGACCTTCGGCCTCTCCGCCTTCTGGTACTTCGTGGGCGTCGGGCGGGCCGGTCTGGCGGCGCGCTACGAGACGGTGCCGCGGCTGGTCGTCCTGCTCGGCGCGGCGCTCGTCGTGCTCCTCACCCAGGACGTCCTCTGGTACGCCGTCATCTTCCTCGTCGGCCAGACGCTGATCATCGTCTGGCTGACCGCGCGGCTCGCCGTCGTCTCGCTGTCCCGGGACACCTGGGCGGCGGCGCTGAGGGCGCTCCGGACTCAGCGGGCCGCCGCCGCCACCGACGTCGTCGTCGCGCTGACGCAGTCGATGCCCACCAGCATCGTGGCCTGGGCGGCGCCCGGGGCGCTGGCCACCTTCTCCGCGGGCGACCGCATCGTGAAGCTGGCCCAGTCGGGCATCCAGCCGCTGTTCAACGCCTTCCAGGGCTGGGTGTCGGAGGCGCCGGGTGGGCACATGGCCCCGCGCATGCGGCTGGCCGTGGCGGCGACCTCCACCGGAGGTCTGCTCGGTGGGGTGGCGTTCGCCATCGGCCTGCCGCCCGTGGACCGCGTCCTGTTCGCCGGCGAGGTGCCGGTGGGGTACGACGTGGCGGTCTGGTTCGGGGTCGTGCTCGCGCTCTACGCGCTGACCTCGTCGTTCAACTTCAACGTGCTGGCGCCGGTGGGTCGCACCGGGCACATCCTGCGCAGCGCGACGACCGGGGCGGTCGTGGCCATCTTGGGCGTGGCCGCCCTGGCCCACGAGTTCGGGGCCGTCGGCGGCGCGGCGGGCGTCGCGCTGGCCCAGCTCTCCATCCTGGCGGTGCAGGTTCTCGCCTGGCGCCAGCTCGTGCGGGAGCGCAGGGCGGGCGAGCGGCGGGTGGGGCCGGCCGGGGATCACCCCTTGGCGGGGGGTGCCCGGTGATCGGGGGTCGCGCGGTCTCGGTGCGTGTCAGGCTTTCGGCGCAGGTGCGTGCGCGCGGTTCCCGCGCGCTTCTCGAACGGGGTTGGTAGTGGATCCGAGGGTCGTGTGGTCGACGCTGCGAGCCGGCTGGCGCCTGTCGCTGGCGGGGCTCCTCCTGGGCGGCGCGCTGGGGTACGGCCTCGGCCTGCTGGTGGGCCCGCAGTACACGACCCATCTGCAGTTCTTCGTGTCCACGACCGACTCCGGCTCGACGTCCGAGGCGTTCCAGGGCAGCCAGCTGGCCCAGCAGCGGGTGGAGTCCTACGCCGGGCTGCTCACCGGCCGCGAGCTGGCCGACCGGGTCGCCGCCGAGCTGGACCTGGAGCCGGAGGACATCGCCGGCACGATCGGCGCGACGGTGCGCACCGGCACGGTGATGATCGACGTGACGGTCACCGACGCCTCGCCCGGCCGCGCGGTGGGCATCGCGGAGGCGCTGGTGGACACCTTCCCCGAGCTCGTCTCCGACGTCGAGAACCCGGGTGCGCCGGAGGACTCCCCGGTCACCGTGGCCAACACCGACCGGCCCACGGCCGCGGTGCAGCCCTCGCCGTCCACGGCGGTGCGCAACGCCTTCGTCGGGGCCGTGCTCGGCCTCGTGCTGGGCTCGGCCGCGTCGATCGCGCGGGTGCTCCTGGACCGCTCGGTGACCGACGCCGACGCCAGCGAGCGGGCTGCCGAGGCCCCCGTGATCGGGCTGGTCTTCCAGGACGGGGCCCTGGAGAAGCACCAGCGGCTCGCCGAGGTCGAGGCCCGGACCGACGAGCAGTACCGGCAGCTGCGCACCAACCTGCAGTTCCTCAACGTCGACCAGCCGCCGAAGGTCATCATGATCTCCAGCGCGGTCCCCGCCGAGGGGAAGACGACGACGGCGGTCAACCTGGCCGTGGCGCTCGCCGACGCCGGCCGCCGGGTGACGGTGGTCGAGGCGGACCTGCGCCGGCCCAAGGTGACCGAGTACCTGGAGCTGGTGGGCGGGGCGGGGCTGACCAACGTGCTCGCCGGCACGGCGGACCTCGACGACGTCCTCCAGCAGGTCGGCGAGCGGGACCTGCACGTCCTGGCCGCCGGCCCGACGCCGCCGAACCCGAGCGAGCTGCTCGGCTCCAGCCAGATGGCGATGCTCCTGGAGAAGCTGCGGGCGGACAACGACTACGTCCTCGTGGACGCCGCACCGGTGCTGCCCGTGGCCGACTCGTGGGGGCTGGCCGCGCACGTGGACGGCGTGCTGCTGTCCGTGCGGTACGGCAGCACCCGCCTGGACCAGCTCACCGAGACCTCCGGTGCGTTGCGCCGCGTCGGGGCCGACGTCCTCGGCGTCGTGCTGACCATGGTGCCGGTGAAGAGCGAGCTGGCCGCCGCGCACGGGCACGGCTACGACTACGGGTACGCCCCCGGCCGCCGGCCTCAGGCGGACGCCCCGGCCCCGGCCCCGGCCGTCCCGCCGCTGCCGGTGCCCGTACCGGTGCTGGCACCGCAGGCGGACGCACCGGTCGGGTCGGCCGGCCGCCCGCCGGCCGCCAAGGTGAAGCAGCCCAACCGCGGCAAGCGCTGACGGGTCAGGGCTTCCCGGCCCCGACCCCGGCTCCCGCGAGCGCGGCCGACAGCCGCCCGGCCAGTTCCGGTAGACCGCCGGGGGCCAGGACGTCGGAGCCGGCACCGGGCACCTCGACCGCGACCAGCCCCGGCAGGACGCGGCGCCATGCGGCGGGCACCGGGGACCGCGGCGGGCCCAGGTGCACGGCGGCTCCACCGAAGCGGCCGGGCCGGTGCGCGTCGAACGCGGCGTGCGCCCGCACGTGGGCGAGCCGCTCCGGCGACAGGGTCGCCGGGGCGAACCGTTCGGCGAACCGCTGGAGCAGCAGGTCGGCGCGGTCAGGCGCGCGCAGCGCTGTCAGCCGGCCCGACCACCGGATGCGGGCGGCCAGGTGCCGGGGGAGTGCGGCGGCCGGCGGTGGCGCGTCGATCAGCACCACGGCGGAGACGTCGGCTCCCTCGGCCTCCAGCCGGGCGGCGACCTCGGCGGCGAGCACGCCACCCAGCCCGTGGCCGACCAGCACGCACGGCGCGTCGGCCGGGAGGGGCAGCGCGGCGAGCACCCGCGCGCCGGCGTCCGCCAGGCTCAGGGCGCTGCCGTCCGCGGCGGTGGCGTCGACGGGGAGGGCGTGCACCGGCCGGTCGGTGTCCAGGAGACGGGCCAGGTCGGCGTAGTCCGCCGGCGCGCGCCCGACGTCGGGGACGAGGAACACCGGCGCCCCGTCCCCCTCCCGCAGCAGCCGGACGCCGGCGGGCGTCGGTGCGGCAGCCGCCACCCGGCGGAGCAGCTCGGCCAGCGTGGGCCGCGGTGCGAACTCGGACACCGGGACGTCGGCGCCCAGGTCCTCGCGGACCCGGTGGAGCAACGACACCAGCTGGCGCGAGGTGCCACCCAGGTCGAAGAAGTCGTCGTCGGGGTGGCTGTCGGCGAGCCCCAGCGCCTGCCTCCACAGCCGGCGCACCACGGTCGGGGCGTCGTCGTCCCCGTCGGCCGCGGGGGCCACGACGGCGGCGAGCACCGCCGCGCGGACGGTCTCCAGGCTCCCGGGGTTGCGCAGCGCGGAGCGGTTGCCGACCGGGTCGCCGTTGACCGCGTCGCGGGCGGCCCGCTCAGAGCGCTTGCCGTTGTGGGTCAGCGGCAGCTCCGGGACCGCCACGACCAGGGAGGGCACGTGCGCCGCGGACGCCCGGCGGCGCAGGGTGGCCCGGATCTCCCGGTCCAGCCGCCCGTCCAGGACCGCGCCGGCGGCGAGGAGGACGAGCAGCACCATGCGCGTGGCGCCGGGGCGGTGGGGGTGGCGCTGCTCGACGGCGAGCGCCTCGACGACCTCCGGGACGGCGTGCAGCGCCGCGTAGATCTCCGACGGGCCGATCCGGATGCCGTCGATGTTCAGCACGCCGTCGGATCGCCCGTGCACGCGGGCCGACCCGTCGGCGTCGACGTCGACGAGGTCGCCGTGGGTCCAGACGCCCGGGTGCTCGGCGAAGTACGCGTCGTGAAAACGGGCGCCGTCGGAATCGCGGAGGAAGGCGACCGGCCGGGAGGGGAACGGGCGGCGGCAGACGAGCTCGCCGATCCGGCCGACCACCTCGACGCCGGACCCGTCGACGGCCACCACGTCCAGGCCGAGGCTCCGGGCCTGGCTGCGGCCCCGGCGGACCGGGAGCTCCGGGTGCCCGAGCACGAAGCAGCCGATGATGTCGGTCCCGCCGGAAATGGACTGGAGGGGCTGCGGGCCGACGGCCTCGGCGACCCAGTCGAACTGCCACTCGTGCAGCACGGCGCCGGTGGACAGCACCGCGCGCAGCGCCGAGAGGTCGACCGCCTCCGCGGGCCGGTACCCCTCGTCCTGGCAGAGCTGCAGGTACGGCGGGCTGGTGCCGAGCACCTGTACCCGGTGGTCGGCCGCGATCTCCCACAGCGTCGCGGGGCCGGTGACCGGGCCGTCGTAGACGACGACGTGCGCGCCGACCGCCAGGGCCGACAGCTGCCAGTTCCACATCATCCAGGCGGTGGTGGTGTGGAAGTACAGCGTCTCCCCGGCCCGGAGGTCACCGTGCAGCCGGTGCTCCTTCACGTGCTCGAGGAGGGTGCCGCCGGCTCCGTGCACCATCGCCTTCGGCGGGCCGGTGGTGCCCGACGAGAACATGACGAAAAGCGGGTGGTCGAACGGCAGCCGCGGCCAGCCGGCCGGCGGTCCGTCGCCGGCCTCGGAGCTGAGGTCCGCCCAGCGGTGCGCCGGGATCCCGGCCGGCTCCGGGAGGGGCAGGTCGTCGACCAGCACGACGGAGCGCGCGGTCGGCAGACCGGCCAGCAGGGCCGCGACCGTCCCGTCCGGGTCGTCCACCGTGCGGCGGTCGAGGAGCACCAGCACCGGCTCGACCTGCTCGAACCGGCCGAGCAGCGCCGTCGTCCCCATGTCCGGGGTGGCGGTCGAGAGGGTGCCGCCGAGCGCGGCGACGGAGAGCGCGGCCACCACGACGTCCGCTGTGCTGGGCGCGACCGCGACGACCCGGTCGCCGGCGGCGAGGCCGAGGCGGGCCAGCGCGGTGGCGCCCCGCTGCACGGCCGCCCGCAGCTCCGCGCGGGTGTAGCAGTCGGCCGGGCCGTCGGCGTGCACCCCGGTGAGCGCGGGGGCGTCGTCGTCGACCCCGTCGAGCGGGCGGAGCAGCGCCTCGGCGTAGTTCAGCCGCACCCCGGGGAAGAAGCGCGCGGTCTCCACGTCGGTGCCGGTCACGACGGGGTCGGCGGAGCCGGACCAGGGCAGCCCGGTCCACTCGAGCAGGGCGTGCCAGAAGACCGCGGGCTGCTCGACGGAGAACCGGTGCAGGACGACCGGGTCGCGCAGGTCGAGGCCGGTGCGCTCCTCGAGCTGCCGGCGGAAGCCGGCCAGCTGGGCGGGTTGGGGCGGGGTGCCCGCGGTGTCAACGGTCGGCACGGCCACGGGGGGGCTCCTCCACGGGGTGGGACGGCGAGGTGGCGATGCTGGCGACGAACCCGCGCGGGGCCGGGACGTCCTCGACCAGCCAGTCCCCGACGACGACCGGGCCTGGCACCACCCCGACCTCCAGGGCGGCCAGGTGATCGGTGAGCCCGCTGCCGGTGCCCTTGAGCACCGCCTCCTTGCGGGTCCAGCAACGGGTGGCCGCGAGCGCGCGGGCGGGCGGGGCGAGGTCGAGCAGGGCGGCCCGCTCGGCGGGGGAGAGCCACCCCTCGTCCAGCGCGTCGTGGGACCACGGGGCGATCTGCTCGACGTCGACCCCCATGCGGCACCCCACGGCGACCGCCACCAGGCCGTGCTCGCCGGACCGCGAGCAGGCCACGTCGGCGCCCTCGACGTCCAGCTCGGGCCGGCCGTGCTCCCCGGCGTGCAGCGGCACGGCGGCGGGCGGCAGGGCGAGGAACGAACCGGTCAGCCGGCGCAGGGCGGCGCGCAGCGCGATCCGCCGGCGTGCGACGGCCGCGGTCGCGCGGTCGGCGTGCGCGCGCTCGTCGGCGTGGAGCAGCCGCCGGTCGGCGGCGAGGGCGACCGGGTCGCGCTCCAGCGGCACCAGCCGGACGACGGGCGCGGACGGCCGGGGGGCGACGGCCGCGGCGGGGCGGCGTGCGCAGGCGGCCGGCATGGGGTCGATGTTCCCACCGAGGGGCTCCCGAGGACGTCCCCGAACCGGGGAAACCCCTCGTCAGCGTGACGTCCCGGCCCCGCCGACCGGTCAGGCCCCCCTCGCGCGGGCGGCGGCAGGTCACCGGCGAGGACTAACCTTTTCCGAGGCGGTGACGCGTCCCGATCGGGGGACGCGCGGCCCGAGATCCCTCAGGAGTGTCCCGGCGTGACCTTGCGCGGCGTGCTCGACGTCGTCCTCACCGACCCCGGCATGGCCCGCGTCGTGGCGTCGGCGGGACGGGCGCAGCTGGCCGTCACCGCGCCGCCCCCGGTCCAGCCCCTCGTCGCGGCCGCGCTGGCCGCCCGTGGCGGAGGTGCCGGCGCCCCGGTGCTGCTCGTGACCGCGGGCGAGCGCGACGCCGACGTCACCGCCGACCTGCTGCGCTGCTTCCTCCCCGGGCACCGGGTCGCCACCTTCCCGGCCTGGGAGACGCTGCCGCACGAGCGGCTCTCCCCGCGCGCGGACACCGTGGGCCGGCGGCTCGCGGTGCTGCGCGACCTCACCCACCCCGGCGGGAACGGCACCATCGACGTGCTGGTCGCCCCGGTGCGCAGCGTGCTGCAGCCGCTGGCCCCCGGCCTCGGCGAGCTCGTGCCGGTCGAGCTGAAGCCCGGCGACACCGCCGAGCTCGACGACGTCGCCCGCGCGCTCGCGGACGCCGCCTACACCCGCGTCGAGCTGGTGGAGAAGCGCGGTGAGTTCGCCGTCCGCGGCGGGTTGCTCGACGTCTTCCCGCCGACCGAGCCGCACCCGGTGCGCGTGGAGTTCTGGGGCGACGAGGTCGACGAGCTGCGCTACTTCTCCGCGGCCGACCAGCGCTCCCTCGACGAGCGGCCCGAGCGGCTGTGGGCGCCGCCGTGCCGCGAGCTGCTGCTCACCGAGGAGGTGCGGGCCCGCGCCGCGGCGCTGGCCGTCGAGCACCCGGGCCTGATCGAGGTGCTGGGCAAGCTCGCGGAGGGCATCGCGGTCGAGGGCATGGAGTCGCTGACCCCGGCCCTGATCGGTGACGAGGCGATGCAGCTGCTCACCGACCTGCTGCCGGCCGGCACCCACGTGCTGGTCTGCGACCCCGAGCGGGTGCGCACCCGCGCCGCGGACCTGGTGCGCACCGCCGAGGAGTTCCTGGCCGCCTCGTGGGCCACCGCCGCGGAGGCGGGTGAGGCCCCGCTGGACCTGGGTGCCTCGTCCTTCCGCGACCTGGCCGACGTCGAGGCCGCGGCCCGGGGCCGCGGGCTGCCGTGGTGGACCACCGGCGCCTTCACGCTGCAGGCCGACGACGACGAGCACCAGGTCACCCTGGACGCGACCACGGTCGACCGGTTCTCCGGCGACGTCCCGCAGGCCGTCGAGCAGGTGCGCAGCTGGACCCGGGACGACTGGCGGGTGGTGCTCACCTTCGCCGGCCCCGGACCGGCGCAGCGCGCGGCCGACCAGTTCGCCGAGGCCGACCTCGGCGTCCGGCTCGTGCCCGACATCGCGACACCGCCCGGCGCGGGGCTGACGCACGTCACCCAGGGCAACCTGGAGTCCGGCTTCGCCTTCCCCGGCGTCGGGCTCGCGCTGCTGACCGAGCACGACCTGACCGGGTCCCGCGGGGCGACCATGCGCGACGCGGTGAAGATGCCCGCGCGCCGGCGCAACGCCGTCGACCTGGCCCAGCTGCAGCCCGGCGACCTCGTCGTCCACGAGCAGCACGGCATCGGCCGCTACATCGAGATGGTCAGCCGCACCGTCAACGGCGGCCAGCGCGACTACCTGATCGTCGAGTACGCCCCCTCGCGGCGGAACCAGCCGCCGGACCGGCTGTTCGTGCCCACCGACGCCCTCGACCAGCTCACCCGCTACGTCGGCGGCGAGGCGCCCGCGCTGTCCAAGCTCGGCGGCGCCGACTGGCAGAAGACCAAGAACCAGGCCCGCAAGGCGGTCAAGCAGATCGCCGCCGAGCTGATCCGGCTGTACTCGGCGCGCATGGCCAGCAAGGGGCACGCCTACGGGCCGGACACCGTGTGGCAGCGCGAGCTCGAGGACGCCTTCCCGTTCCAGGAGACGCCCGACCAGCTGGCCGCCATCGACGAGGTC
This sequence comes from Blastococcus sp. TF02A-30, assembly GCF_003319185.1. GTDB lineage: Bacteria > Actinomycetota > Actinomycetes > Mycobacteriales > Geodermatophilaceae > Blastococcus. The sequence continues at coordinate 396,427 of NZ_QOHJ01000003.1, read as the reverse complement.
AAGGCCGACATGCAGCAGCCGGTCCCGATGGACCGGATCATCTGCGGCGACGTCGGCTACGGGAAGACCGAGATCGCCATCCGGGCGGCGTTCAAGGCGGTGCAGGACGGCAAGCAGGTCGCCGTCCTGGTGCCGACGACGCTGCTGGCCAACCAGCACTTCAAGACCTTCTCCGAGCGGGTCGCCCAGTTCCCGGTGAAGGTGCGGGTGCTGTCCCGGTTCCAGTCCGACGCCGAGACCACCCAGATCCTGCGCGAGCTGGCCGACGGCGAGGTCGACATCCTGGTCGGCACGCACCGGCTGCTGCAGCCGACCACCCGGTTCAAGGACCTCGGCCTGGTGATCGTCGACGAGGAGCAGCGCTTCGGCGTCGAGCACAAGGAGTACCTGAAGACGATGCGGACGGCGGTCGACGTCCTGTCGATGTCGGCCACCCCGATCCCGCGCACGCTGGAGATGAGCCTGACCGGCATCCGCGAGATGTCGACGATCCTCACCCCGCCCGAGGAGCGGCACCCGGTGCTGACCTACGTGGGCGCGTGGGACGACAAGCAGATGGCCGCCGCGATCCGGCGCGAGCTGCTGCGCGACGGCCAGGTCTTCGTGATCCACAACCGGGTGCAGTCGATCGACAAGGCCGCGGCCAAGATCCGCAACCTGGTGCCCGAGGCCCGCGTCGCCGTCGGCCACGGGCAGATGAAGGAGCACGAGCTCGAGCGGATCATGGTCGGCTTCTGGGAGAAGGAGTACGACGTCCTGGTCGCGACGACGATCATCGAGTCGGGCCTGGACATCCCGAACGCCAACACCCTGATCGTCGACCGGGCCGACACCTTCGGCCTCTCCCAGCTGCACCAGATCCGCGGCCGCGTCGGCCGTGGGCGGGAGCGGGCGTACGCCTACTTCACCTACGACCCGACCCGCACGCTGACCGAGACCTCGGTCGACCGGCTGACCACCATCGCGCACAACACCGACCTCGGCGCCGGCATGGCGGTGGCGATGAAGGACCTGGAGATCCGCGGCTCGGGCAACCTGCTCGGCGGCGAGCAGTCCGGGCACATCGCCGGCGTCGGCTTCGACCTCTACGTGCGGCTGGTGGGCGAGGCGGTGGCCGACTACCGCGCCCAGGTCACGGGCGAGTCCGCGCCCGTCGAGCCGGTCGAGGTCCGGGTCGACCTGCCGGTCGACGCGCACCTGCCGCACGACTACGTGCCGGGGGAGCGGCTGCGGATGGAGGCCTACCGCAAGGTCGCCTCGATCCAGGACGACGACGCGGCGCAGGCCGTGCTCGACGAGCTGACCGACCGCTACGGCGCCCCGCCGGCTCCGGTGCTGAACCTGATCGCCGTCGCCCGGTTCCGGGTGGCCATGCGGGCGCTGGGCATCACCGAGGTGTCCCTGCAGGGCCGGGCGATCCGGATCAGCCCGGTCGTGCTGCCCGAGTCCAAGCAGATGCGGCTGGCACGGCTCGCGGAGGGGGCAAGCTACAAGGCGGCGGTGGAGACGATCGTGCTCAAGGCGCCGGTCGGCCCCGACCGGCGGACGCCGGTACGCGACATCGCCCTGCTGGAGAACCTGCGCGCCACGCTGACCGCCGTCCTCGAGAACCCGGTGGCCGCCGCGGCCCGCTGATCCGGGCGGGGTGCGGCGCAGGTCACAGACGTTGTGGCACGCTCCGGCCGTGCAGACGCGTCGCCTGATCGCCTCGCTGGCCGTCGGCCTGGTCGTGCTGACCGGCTGCCGGACCTCCCCGGACGTCGCCGCCTACGTCGGGGACGAGCGGGTGACCGTCGCCGAGCTGGAGGCGGCCGTCGAGGAGCGCCTCGCCGACGAGGAGGTGGCGGCCTACGCGGCCGGGGACGAGCAGGCGTTCACCCGCCGGGTGCTGGGTTCCCTGGTCGAGCAGGAGGTGCACGCCGCCGCCGCCGACCGCTACGGCGTCCAGGTGGGCGACCGCGCGGTGCAGGCCCGCATCGACCAGCTGCTGGGGGACGACGACCCCGACGACGTGTACAGCCAGCTGGCCCAGCAGGGCATCGGCCGCGAGGACGTCACCGAGAGCATCCGCCAGCAGCTGATCCGCGAGGAGGTCGCCGCGGCCGACGGGCAGGCCGACGCCCTGTCGGAGGAGTCGCTGCGGGCGCAGTACGAGCAGGTGCGCCGCGAGCTGGCCGAGATCGAGTTCGGCTACATCGCCGTGCCCGATGCCGCCACCGGCGACGCCGTGCTGGCCCAGCTCACCGCCGCCCCCGCCGGCTACCCGGCCGTGGCGGCGCAGTACCCGGGCCAGTTCACCCTCGGCGCGGTGACCCGCCGCGGGCCCGACCAGCTGCCGCCGGTGATGGCCGACCAGCTCACCGCCGCGGCGCCGGGCACCGGCTTCACCGTCGAGGTCAGCGAGGTGGGCACGGTGGTCGGCTTCGTCACCGCTGTCGTCGAGCCGCCCTTCGAGGAGGTGCGGCCGCAGCTCGAGGCCGCGGCCGGCGAGGAGGTCGCGCAGGCCGGCGCCGACCTGGTCGACGAGGTGCGCGACGACCTCGACCTGACCGTCAACCCCCGGTACGGCGTGCTGCGCGACGGGCGGCTGGTCGAGGGCGACGGCGGCGTCGTCGAGATCCTCGGCCGGGGCGGGGACGACGCCGCCGAGGACGGTCGCGGAGACTGAGCCGGTGCCCGTCGTGCTCACCGTCGAAGTCAGCCCGCACGCCCCCGCCCTGCTGGGCCCCGCCGGGTGGCGCGCCGTCAGCGGGACCGCGCCGGTCCTGGCCCTGCCGGGGGCGGCCGCGACCGCCGCCGAGCTGCGCGGCGCCGGCCTCGCCGTCGAGGACGTCGACGCGGCGGCGGCGCAGGCGCGCCCGGAGGACGTCGTCCTGCTCGGCACCGCCGGGGAGCTCGCGGCCCTCCCCGGCTCGGCGTCGGTGGCCCGCCCGTCGGGGAGCCGGCTGCTCGACGTCGTCGCCGTGATGGACCGGCTGCGCTCGCCGGGCGGCTGCCCCTGGGACGCCGAGCAGACGCACTCCTCGCTGCGCGGCTACCTGCTGGAGGAGGCGCACGAGGCCTACGACGCGATCGTCGACGACGACCCGGTCGGCATGCGCGAGGAGCTCGGCGACGTGCTGCTCCAGGTGGTCTTCCACGCCCGGGTGGCCGCGGAGGCCGGCGCGGAGCGGCGGTTCGACGTCGACGACGTGGCGGGGGAGCTGGTCGAGAAGCTGGTCCGGCGGCACCCGCACGTGTTCGGGGACGCCGGGCCCCGCGACGTGGCGCAGGTCGAGGCGGGGTGGGAGGAGATCAAGAAGGCGGAGAAGCAGCGCCGCTCGCCCACCGAGGGCGTCTCGCGCTCCCAGCCGGCCGCCTCGTGGGGCGCGGCGCTGGTCCGCCGGGCCGGCCGCGCCGGGCTGCCCACGCCCGAGCCGGCCGAGCTGACCGTGGACAGCCCCGAGGCGCTGGGGGAGCGGCTGCTCGCGGTGGTCGCGGCCGTCGAGGGGCGCGGCTGGGACGCCGAGGACGCGTTGCGCGAGGCGGTGCGCCGCTACGCCGGGGAGCTCGACGCGGCGGCCGAGGAGCGCTCCGCGGGCTGACCTGGGGCGAGGCGGGCGGACGTTCCCGGAACCGCTGGCTAGGCTGCTCCCCGTGCCGAGCATCGATGCCGTAGGCGCGCGGGAGATCCTCGACTCGCGCGGAAACCCCACCGTTGAGGTCGAGGTCGCCCTCGACGACGGGACGATCGCCCGCGCGGCGGTCCCGAGCGGCGCCTCCACGGGCGCCTTCGAGGCGGTCGAGCTGCGCGACGGCGGCGACCGCTACGGCGGCAAGGGGGTGACCAAGGCCGTCGACGGCGTCCTCGACGTCATCGGCCCCGAGCTGGTCGGGTACGAGGCCAGCGAGCAGCGCCTGGTCGACCAGCGGCTGCTCGACCTCGACGGGACGCCCGACAAGTCGCGGCTGGGCGCCAACGCCATCCTCGGCGTGAGCCTCGCCGTCGCCCGGGCTGCCGCCGACTCCGCCGGCCTGCCGCTGTTCCGCTACGTCGGCGGCCCCTCGGCGCACCTGCTGCCGGTGCCGATGATGAACATCCTCAACGGTGGCGCCCACGCCGACAGCAACGTCGACGTCCAGGAGTTCATGATCGCCCCGATCGGTGCGGCCACCTTCGCCGAGGCGCTGGCCATGGGCACCGAGACCTACCACGCGCTCAAGGCCGTCCTGAAGAAGGAGGGTCTGTCCACGGGGCTGGGCGACGAGGGCGGCTTCGCGCCGGACCTGTCGAGCAACCGGGCCGCGCTGGACCTCATCACCCGTGCCGTCGAGCAGGCCGGCTATTCCGTCGGCGAGGACATCGTGTTCGCCCTCGACGTCGCCGCGACCGAGTTCCACTCCGAGGGCTCCTACGCCTTCGAGGGCAAGCAGCTGTCGGCGGCCGAGATGGCCGAGTACTACACCGGTCTGGTCGACGCCTACCCGATCGTCTCGATCGAGGACCCGCTCGACGAGGAGGACTGGGACGGCTGGATCTCGCTGACCTCGGCCCTCGGCGACCGCGTGCAGCTCGTCGGCGACGACCTGTTCGTCACCAACCCCGCTCGGCTGGCCGACGGCATCGACCGCGGCGCGGCCAACGCGCTGCTGGTCAAGGTCAACCAGATCGGCACGCTCACCGAGACCCTCGACGCGGTCAACCTGGCCCACCGCAACGGCTACCGCTGCATGATGAGCCACCGCTCGGGCGAGACCGAGGACACCACGATCGCCGACCTCGCCGTCGCCACCGACTGCGGGCAGATCAAGACCGGTGCCCCGGCCCGCAGCGAGCGCGTCGCCAAGTACAACCAGCTGCTGCGCATCGAGGAGGAGCTCGACGACGCCGCCCGCTACGCCGGCGCCGCCGCGTTCCCCCGGCTCGCGCGGGGCTGACCCGGGCCGATGAGCAGCGTTCGGGGGCGGCGGGGCGGGTCCCCGCCGCCGGGGCACCGCAGCACCGGTCGCGCACCACGGGTCCACTCGACCCGTCCGGTGCGCACCGGGCTGCGCACCGGCACCCCGAACCCGACCCGGCGCCCGGGCGAACGACGGGCCGCCCGCCGTCCCGCGCGGACGACGACGTCGTCGTCCGCCCGGCGCCGGCCGCTGTTCACCGGGCGGGCGGTGCTCCTCGGCGCGCTCGTCCTGCTGCTCGCCCTCACCCTGGCCGGGCCGATCCGGCAGTACTCGGCCGGCCGGGCCGAGCTGGTCGAGCTGACCGCCGAGGGGCGGGAGCTCGACCGCCGCGCCGCGGAGCTCGAGGCCGAGCTGGAGCGCCAGGCCGACCCCGCCTGGACGCAGCGCCAGGCCCGCGAGCGGCTCACCTACGTGCTGCCCGGTGACCGCCTGATCGTCGTCGTCGACGGTGAGACCGTGGAGGGCGACGCCGGCACGCTCGACGAGGCGGCCACGCCGGCAGAACCGAAGCCCTGGTACGAGGGCCTGATGGACACGCTCTCCGTCGCCGACGGGGACGCCCCCGAGGAGCCCACCGAGTGAACGACCCGGTCACCCCGGCCGAGCGGGAGATCATCGCCCGCCAGCTCGGCCGGCCGCCGCGCGCGCTCACGGCCGTCGCGCACCGCTGCCCGTGCGGCCAGCCCGACGTCGTCGAGACCGCGCCGCGGCTGGAGGACGGCACGCCGTTCCCGACGCTCTACTACCTGACCTGCCCCCGGGCCTCGGCCGCCGCGAGCCGGCTGGAGTCCACCGGCCGGATGCGGGAGTGGCAGGACGAGCTGGCCACCGACCCGGAGCTGGCCGCGCGGTACCGCGCGGCGCACGAGGCCTACCTCGCCGAGCGCGACGCCAAGGACGTGCTGCCCACCCGCAACACGGCCGGCGGCATGCCCGACCGGGTCAAGTGCCTGCACGCCCTCGCCGGGCACGCGCTGGCCGCCGGGCCCGGGGTGAACCCGATCGGCGACCGCGCGGTGGCCGAGATGGGGGAGTGGTGGGCCAAGGGCCCCTGCGCGCTCCCGGAAGGGGACCAGTGACGAGGGTCGCCGCCATCGACTGCGGCACCAACTCCATCCGCCTCCTGGTCGCCGACGTGCCGCCCACCGGCGCGGCCACGGACCTGGTGCGCCGGATGGAGGTCGTCCGGCTCGGCCAGGGCGTGGACGCCACCGGCCGGCTGGCCACCGAGGCGATCGAGCGCACCCGGAAGGTGCTGGCCGAGTACGCCGCGACCGCCCGCGAGCTGGGGGCGGAGGACGTCCGCATGGTGGCCACCAGCGCCACCCGCGACGCCGCCAACCGGGCCGAGTTCGAGGACATGGTGCTGACCACGCTGGGCCGGCTGCCCGACGTCGTCCCGGGTCGTGAGGAGGCCGAGCTGTCCTTCCTCGGCGCCACCGCCTCGCTCGAGGCCGCCGCCGCCCAGCACGGGACGACGCCGCCCGAGCCGCCGTTCCTGGTCGTCGACATCGGCGGGGGCTCGACCGAGTTCGTGCTCGGCGACGCCGCCGGGCTGCGCGCGGCCCGCTCGGTCGACATCGGCTGCGTCCGGCTCACCGAGCGCCGGCTGCACGGCGACCCGCCGTCGGTCGCGGAGATCGCCGCCACCGAGGACGACATCCGCGCCGCGCTCGCCCTGGTCCGCGCGGAGGTGCCGGTGGCCGAGGCCCGCAGCCTGGTCGGGCTCGCCGGCTCGGTCACCACCGTCGCCGCGCTCGCGCTGCGGCTGCCGGCCTACGACCCGCTGGTCATCCACGGCTCCCGCATCCCGGCCGCCGACGTCCGGGCGGTGACCGCGGACCTGCTGGCGGCGCCGCGCGCGCAGCGGGCCGCCCTCCCCGTCATGCACCCGGGCCGGGTCGACGTCATCGGCGCCGGGGCCCTGATCCTGCGGGTGATCGTGGACGAGTTCGGCATGGACGAGGTCGTGGTCAGCGAGCACGACATCCTGGACGGCATCGCCCTGCGCCTCGCGCGTTGAAGGACCACGGTGCCCCCCACGACTCGCAGGCTCGCCGCGGGACCCTGCACCGGGGCCGTTCCATGACCTCGCGGGACGCCGGGGGCTTCCCCGTGACGCGGACCCCGGCCGGGGTGGTCCGGTCGGCGCGGTCCACCCGCGAGCTGCCCGTCCTCGACGCCCGCATCTCCGGCTGCTACGCCTGCCCCCGGCTGGTCGCCTGGCGCGAGGAGGTCGCCGGGGTCAAACGGGCCTCCTTCCGCGACCAGGAGTACTGGGGCCGGCCGGTGCCCGGCCTGGGCCCGGCCGACGCCCGGATCGCGGTCGTCGGGCTCGCCCCGGCCGCGCACGGCGGGAACCGGACCGGGCGGGTGTTCACCGGCGACCGCAGCGGTGACTGGATCTTCGCCGCGCTGTGGCGGGCCGGGCTGGCCAACCAGCCGACCTCGACGCACATCGGCGACGGGCTCGAGCTCACCGACGTGCGGGTCGCCGCCGCCGTGCGCTGCGCGCCCCCGGCCAACGCCCCGACCCCGGAGGAGCGCGACACCTGCTCGCCGTGGCTGGCCCGGGAGCTGGCGCTGCTGCCGCGGCTGCGGGTGGCCGTCGTCCTGGGCGGGTTCGGCTGGACGGCGCTGTGGCCGGTGCTCGCCGGGGCCGGGTACGCGCTGCCCCGCCCGCGGCCGGCGTTCGGGCACGGGGTCGAGGTGGAGCTGGCCGGCCCGCGCGGTCCGCTGACCCTGCTGGGCAGCTACCACGTGAGCCAGCAGAACACCTTCACCGGCAAGCTCACCGAGCCGATGCTCGACGCCGTCCTCTCCCGCGCCGTGGAGCTGGCCGCGACCGTCCGTTGAGCGCGACGCTCGACATCGTGCGACGACCGCCGCGCCCCTACCCTCGACGCATGGCTCAGCGACCGGTGGTCCTCGTCGTCGGCGGCGGCTACGTCGGCCTGTACACGGCCCTGCGGCTGCAGAAGAAGCTGTCCCGGGGCCGGGCCGAGGTCGTGGTGGTCGACCCGCAGCCGCACATGACCTACCAGCCGTTCCTCCCCGAGGCGGCGGCCGGCTCGGTGGAGCCCCGGCACGTCGTCGTCCCGCTGCGCCGGACCCTCAACCGCTGCCGGGTGATCACCGGGGCCGTCACGGGGGTCAGCCACGCCGAGCGGCGGGCCCGGGTCGTGCCGATCGAGGGGGAGGCGTTCGACGTCTCCTACGACGTCCTCGTCATGGCCGCCGGCTCGGTGGCGCGCACGCTGCCCATCCCCGGGCTGGCCGAGCACGGCATCGGGTTCAAGAACGTCGGCGAGGCCATCTACCTGCGCAACCACGTCCTGGCCCGGCTCGACGCGGCCAGCTCCACCGACGACCCCGGCGTCCGCCGCCGGGCGCTCACCTTCACCTTCGTCGGCGGCGGCTACGCCGGCATCGAGGCCTTCGCCGAGCTCGAGGACATGGCCCGGTACGCGATCGAGCACTACTACCCGCGGCTGTCCCCGGCCGACATGCGCTGGGTGCTGGTCGAGGCCACCGGCCGGATCCTCCCCGAGGTCGACCTGGACATGGCCGCGTGGACGGTGAAGCAGCTGACCGCCCGCGGCATGGACGTGCGGCTCAACACCCGGCTTGAGTCGGTGGTCGACTGCGTCGTCGAGCTGAGCGACGGCGACCGGTTCCCCAGCGACACCCTGGTGTGGACCGCCGGGACCAAGCCGAACCCGGTCCTGGCCGGGACCGATCTGCCCCTCGACGAGCGGGGGCGCGTGGTGTGCGAGGCGACGTTGCAGGTCCGCGGCCTCGACGGCGCCTGGGCCGCCGGCGACCTGGCCGCCGTCCCCGACGTCACCAAGGACGACCCCGGGGCGACGACGGCGCCCAACGCCCAGCACGCCGTGCGGCAGGCCAAGCGGCTGGCCGACAACATCGTGGCCGTGCTCGAGGGGCGGGCGCCGGAGCCCTACCGGCACGCCTACGTCGGCTCGGTGGCCAGCCTCGGCCTGCACAAGGGCGTCGCGCAGGTGTACGGGGTCAAGCTCAAGGGGTGGCCGGCGTGGGCGATGCACCGCGCCTACCACGTGAGCCGGGTGCCGACCTTCAACCGGAAGGCGCGGGTGGTGGCCGACTGGGCGCTGGCCTCGGTGTTCCGCCGCGAGGTGATCTCGCTGGGCCAGCTGCAGGACCCGCGCCGCGAGTTCGTGTCCGCGGCGAACACCGGCCGCACCGGTCAGCTGCCGCCGCCCCGCCCGGAGGCCCCGGGAACGGCGGACGAGGCGGAGAAGGCCGGCTGACCTCAGCCGGCCAGCCGGGCGGCGAGCGCCGACCCGAGGGCGTCGACGGCCGCGGTGCACTCCGCGACCGAGCCCGCGGACGTCTGGGCCACGTGCCAGAGGCCGTCCAGCCGGCGCAGGTCGACCGGGACGCCGGCCGCCCGCGCCCGGCGCGCCAGCCGGACCGCGTCGGGCAGCAGGATCTCCTCGCTGCCGACCTGCACCACCATCGGGGGCAGGGCGGCGAGGTCGGCGTCCAGCAGCCGGGGGAGCACCGTGGCGCCCTCGAACACCGCGGCCGCGCGGCGCAGCCGGTCGGCGTCGAGCATCGCGTCGGCCACCCCCGGCGTCGGCTCGGAGCACTCCAGGTCCAGCCAGGGCGACACCAGCCCGAGGACGGCGGGCTGGGCGCCGCCCGCGTCGCGCAGCCGCAGCGCCGCGGCCAGGGCGAGCCAGCCGCCGGCCGAGTCGCCGACCAGCGCCGTGGCCTCCGGCTCGGCGCCGTCCGCGAGCAGCTCCTGCCAGGCGCCGACGGCGTCGTCGAGGGCGGCGGGGAACGGGTGCTCCGGGGCGAGCCGGTAGTCGAGGGCGTGCACCGTGGCGCGGCTCGCGACCGCCAGGTGCGTGGTGAGCGCCCGGTGGGTGCGCGGGGAGCCGACGAGGAACGCGCCGCCGTGCAGGTACAGCACCGCGCGGCCGGGCACGGCGTCCGGCGGCACGAGCGTCTCCACCGGGCGGCCGGCGAGCGTGCCGCGGCGCACCGCGACGCCGGGCGCCGCGGGGGAGGTGCCGGAGACCAGCTCGAGCCAGCGCCGCTGCACCGGCGCCGGGAGGCCCGAGCCGAGCACGGGCCGGACCAGCGCGCGCACCGCGGCGCGCATGACCGGGACGGGGACCTGCGGGCGGGCGACGGGCACCGGGGACCTCCAGGATCGGCTGCGGAGCGATCACCGTACGGAAGGGACGGCCGGCGGCACTACCGTGCGCAGCGAGCCCCCGTAGCCCAACTGGCAGAGGCAGGCCCCTTAAAAGGGTCCCAGTGTCGGTTCGAAACCGACCGGGGGCACCGCCGTCACACGGCGACCGTGAGCTGCACCGTCACCTCGTCGCCCAGGTCGAGCCGCTCGGCCACGCGGACCGCTGCCTTCACCGGGACCAGGTAGCCGCCGTCCTTGGGGAACAGCGACGTCGTGAACCGGGTGCCGCCGATCCGCGCGGTGACCGGGATGCAGCCCCAGCCGTAGCTCGCCTGCCCCGAGACCGCCTCCAGGGCGGCGCACTGCTCGTCGGGCACGGGGACGAAGTGGAAGGGCGCAGGCCCCCGCCAGTGGACGAGCGCGCCGGTGACCGCCAGCTCCATCCGCGGAGGATAGGACGGCGGACGTCCCCGACACGCCGGAACTTCCGCGGCCCCGGGGGCGTTGACCTGACCGAGTGGGGTGCACCAGCGTGGACCCCACGACTCCGAAGTCACCTCGAGGAGATGACGATGCCCAGCAACAACCCGGCGTTCCGGGGCCTCGGCGGCACCGCCGGCGGCTCCGGCCAGCAGTACGCCGGCTGGGGTGCCGCGCCCCAGCAGCAGTACGGCCAGTACGGCGCCCCCACGGCCGATCCGTACGCCGCCCCGTCGCCCTACTCGGCGACGACCACGCGCTACATGACGATGGACGACGTCGTCACCAAGACCGGTCTCTCCTTCCTGGTGACCGTGCTCGCCGCGGCCGTCACCTGGGCGATGCCCGGCCAGGCCGCCTGGGGCTTCGCGCTCCCCGCGGTCCTGGTCGCGTTCGTGCTGGGCCTGGTGATCGCGTTCAAGCAGATCGCCAACCCGGTCGCGACGCTGGCCTACGGCGCGCTCTACGGTGTCGCGCTCGGCGCGATCAGCGAGGCGTTCAACGAGGTCTACCCCGGCATCGTGATGCAGGCGCTGATCGGCACCTTCGGTGTCTTCGCCGGCATGCTCGTGGTCTACAAGACCGGCGCCATCCGGGTGACGCCGAAGTTCACCCGCTGGCTGCTGGCCGCCATGATCGGCGTCTTCGCGCTGATCGTGGTCAACCTGATCGCCAGCTTCTTCTCGGCCGACGGCGACGCGCTCAACCTGCGTGACGGCGGCCCGATCGCCATCCTGTTCAGCCTGGTCGTGATCGGTGTGGCGGCGTTCTCGCTGCTGCTCGACTTCGACATGGCCGACGAGGCCATCCGCCGCGGCGCCCCGGCGAAGTTCGCCTGGTACATCGCCTTCGGCCTCCTGGTCACCGTCATCTGGCTGTACCTGGAGATCCTGCGGCTGCTGTCCTACTTCCAGGACAACTGACCCCGGAACGCACAGCGGCCCGGTCCCCTCGCGGGGGCCGGGCCGCTGTCGTGCCAGGGGTCGTTACGAGAGGCGCTCGATGACCATCGCCATGCCCATGCCGCCACCGACGCACATGGTCTCCAGGCCGAAGGTCTTGTCCTTGGTCTGCAGACCGTTGATCAGCGTGCCGGTGATGCGGGCACCGGTCATGCCGAACGGGTGGCCGACGGCGATGGCGCCGCCGTGCACGTTGAGCTTGTCGATGTCGATGCCCAGATCGCGGTAGCTGGGGATGACCTGGGCGGCGAACGCCTCGTTGATCTCGACGAGGTCGATGTCGTCGATGGTCATGCCGGCGCGCTGGAGAGCGAGCTTCGAGGCGTCGACCGGGCCGTAGCCCATGATCTCCGGCGAGAGGCCGGTGACCGCGGTCGAGACGATGCGGGCCAGCGGGGTCAGGCCCAGCTCGGCGGCCTTGGTGTCGCTCATGACGACGACCGCGGCGGCGCCGTCGTTGAGCGGGCAGGCGTTGCCGGCGGTGGCCCGGCCGTCGGGGCGGAAGACCGGCTTGAGCTGCGAGAGCGCCTCGACCGTCGTGCCGGCGCGCGGGCCGTCGTCCGTGCTGACCACGGTGCCGTCCGGCGTGGTGACCGGGGTGATCTCCCGCTCCCAGAAGCCGTCGGCGATGGCCTGCTCGGCGAGGTTCTGGCTGCGCGCGGCGAACTCGTCCATCTCCTGGCGGGAGACGTCCTTGAGCAGCGCGAGGTTCTCCGCGGTCTGGCCCATGGCGATGTAGACGTCGGGGACGTCGCCGTCCTCGCGCGGGTCGCGCCAGCCGTCCGCACCGTTCTCGGCGACCTTCGCGGTGCGGGCCTCGGCGTCGGCGAACACCGGGTTCTGGGTGTCGGGCAGGCCGTCGCTGTTGCCCTTCACGAACCGCGACACCATCTCCACGCCGGCGGAGATGAACACGTCGCCCTCACCGGCCTTGATGGCGTGCATGGCCATGCGGGTGGTCTGCAGCGACGAGGAGCAGTAGCGCGTGATGGTGGTGCCGGGCAGGTGGTCCATGCCGAGCAGCACGCTCACCACGCGGCCCATGTTGTAGCCCTGCTCACCGCCGGGCAGGCCGCAGCCCAGCATCAGGTCGTCGATGTCGCGCGGGTCGAGCGCCGGCACCTTGTCCAGGGCGGCGCGCACGATGGTGGCGGCCAGGTCGTCGGGCCGCAGGTCCTTGAGCGACCCCTTGAACGCGCGGCCGATGGGCGAGCGCGCGGTCGCGACGATGACGGCTTCGGGCATGGAGTCCTCCGCGATGAGGTGGGTCCGGACGAGCTGCGCCCGGGACGTCGGTCCCCGCGAAACTACCCCGGTCCCGACCGGCCGGATCGCCCCCTGCCGCAGCGGGGCCCGGCCGCCGCCGCTCAGGGCGCCAGGACCTCCGGCGACTGCTCGGCGCGCTCGGCCTCCTCCGCGGTCGGGACCTCCGGCGTCCGCGGCCGGCGCAGCAGCGCCCAGGGGCCGCGGGGGCCGGCGGTGGCACCCCGCTTCTCGGCGGGCTGCACCTCGGTGCCGGACCGCGCCGCCGCGCGGGCGGCCGCCCGCGCGACCGGCTGCACGGCCTCCCGCCGGCCGGTGCGCAGCCGGCGGTCGGCGCCCTCCGGCCAGGCGCCGATGGCGTCGGCCAGCGCGGGAAGGAGCACCGCGGCGGCCTGGGCGTAGCCGGCCGCGCTCGGGTGGAACTGGTCGTTGCTGAACATCGAGAGGTCGGTGGCGAACTTCGGGCCGAGGACCGAGCCCAGGGAGACGGTCCGGCCACCGGCCTCGACGACGGCGATGGTCTGCGCGGCGGCCAGCTGCCGGCTCCACCGGCGGGCGAGGAGGCGCAGCGGCTGGCCGATCGGCCGGATGGTGCCCAGATCGGGGCAGGTGCCGACGACGACCTCCGCACCGGCCTCGGTGAGCCGGCGGACCGCCTCCCCGAGGTGGTGCACCGACACCGACGGCCGGGTGCGGCTGGTGACGTCGTTGGCGCCGATCATGATGAGCGCGAGAGCGGGCTTCTCCTCCAGGGCGGCCTCGACCTGGTCGGCCAGCTGCGGCGACTTGGCGCCGGACACCGCGAGCCGGGTGAGCCTGATCGGGCGCTCGGCCAGCTCGGCCAGGGCGGCGGCCAGCAGCACGCCAGGGGTCTGGGCCGCGCGCTGGACGCCCAGGCCGACGGCGCTGGAGTCGCCGAGCACCACGAACGACAGCGGCCTGGTCCGGCCGCGGCCGTACACCCCGTTGCCGGCCGGCGGGTCGGGCTCGCGGCGGGCGTCGATGTTGCGGCGGGCAGCACGGGCCTCCTCGCGCAGCACCGCGTAGAGCGCGGCGCCGGCCAGCCCGACCCCGCCGCCCCCGTAGGCGGCGCCGGCCGCCAGCCGTCGCGCTGTCCCCGCTCGCGTCACGGATCCTCCGTCCCGCTTCCCGTCCTGCCCGGATCACCGCCGGTGATCACCCTTCACCGAGGTTATCGGCCCTCTACGGTGCCACCTGTGGCCCCATCCCCCTCAGGTGTGACCCAGTCCACAACCCTCGACGACCGGAGTCGGCTGATCGTCGACGTGCTGGTCGACGCCTTCGCCGACCTCATGCGGGCCGACGCGGACGCCTTCCGCACCAAGTTCCGGAAGATGGCGGCCGACCCGTTCGCCTTCTACCGCGGTAGCGCGTGTCTGTTCTACGCCGACATGACGACGATCGAGGACCGCTGGTGCGACGAGCGGACGTCGCGCGTGTGGATCCAGGGTGACCTGCACGCGGAGAACTTCGGCACGTACATGGACGGCGCCGGGCGGGTGGTCTTCGACGTCAACGACTTCGACGAGGCCTACGTCGGGCACGTGAGCTGGGACCTGCGCCGGTTCTGCGCCAGCTTCGCCCTGCTCGCGTGGCGCAAGGCGCTCGGCGACGACGTCATCTCCGAGCTGCTCGCCGCCTACCTGGGCGCCTACCTCGACCAGGTCGCGGCGTTCACCCGCTCGGACGAGGACCGCTCGTTCGCGCTGGTCCGCGAGAACACCGAGGGCGCCGTGCACGACCTGGTGCTGGCCACCACGGCTCGCAGCCGGGCCGGGCTGGTCGACCGGCTCACCGTCGTCGAGGGGTACGAGCGCCGGTTCGCCGACGTCCCGCGCAACCGCCGGCTGCACGACGCCGAACGGGCCGAGGTCATGGCTGCGCTCGAGCGCTACCGCGGCACCGTCGTCCCGCCCCGGCGCCGCCGCGACGTGGCCTACGACGTCAAGGACGTCATCGCCACCGGCGGCTTCGGCATCGGCAGCGCCGGGCTGCCGGCCTACAACGTGCTGCTCGAGGGCTACGACCAGGCGCTGGAGAACGACGTCGTCCTCTCGCTCAAGCAGGGCAACGTGGCCGCGCCCAGCCGCATCGTCGACGACCCCGAGGTCGCCGGGTACTTCGAGCACCACGGCCACCGGACGGCGGTCAGCCAGCGGGCGCTGCAGGCCAACGCCTCGCAGTTCCTGGGGCACACGGAGATCCGCGGCGTCGGCTTCGTCGTCGCCGAGCTCTCGCCCTACGAGCTGGACCTCGACTGGGAGGACCTCACCGAGCCGGAGGAGATCCTGCCGGTGCTGGTGCAGCTCGGCCGGGCGACGGCGAAGCTGCACTGCGTGGGCGACGCCGACAGCGACCACACGCTGGTGCCGTTCCAGACAGAGGAGGCGATCACCGCCATGATCGGCGGCCGGCGCGAGGAGTTCGTCGCCGACCTGGTCGGGTTCGCCCACGGCTACGCGCGGCAGACCCAGGAGGACCACCGCCGGTTCGTCGACGCCTTCCGCGCCGGCGCCATCCCGGGCATCAGCTCGAGCGGCGCGCACCCCGTCGGCTAGCGCGCCCGCCGCCCCCTCCGGGTGCGCAAGTAGTCGGCGACGACGTACTCGCCGAGGCGGTCGGCGTCGGGCTGGAAGACCCGCCCGCCCGCCCGCTGGGTGAGGTCGTGGACGAAGTGCACCAGCCCCGGGTCGGGGTCGAGGGCGAAGACGTTGACGGTCGCGCCGGAGCGGGCCACCCGCTCCACCTCGGCGACCGTGCGGGCGATCGTCTCGGGCATCGGCGGCCAGCAGAAGAACGGCGTCCCGTCGTCCTCCAGGTGCGCGGTGGGCTCGCCGTCGGTGACCACCAGGACCACGGGCTCGGCGTCGCGGTGCCGGGCGAGGAACCGCCGCGCCAGCATCAGGCCGTGCTGCAGGTTGGTGCCCTGCAGGGTGTCCACGGACAGCTCGGCGAGGGTCTCCGGGCGCAGGACCTGCGCGGTCGAGGAGAAGCCGATGATCTGGATGGCGTCCTGGGGGAACTTCGTCGTCACCAGCGAGTGCAGCGCCATCGCCGTCGACTTCGCCGCGCCCCAGGTCCCGCGCAGGGCCATGGAGTAGGAGAGGTCGACCAGCAGCGCGACCGCGGCGCCGGTGCGCCGCTCGGTCTCCACCACCGCGAAGTCCTCCACGGCGATCCGGACCTTCCGGTCGTCACGGTCCTCGTGCGCCGTCCGCAGGACGGCGTTCTTCAGGGTGCGGACGACGTCGAGCGGCTGCTCGTCGCCGAACCGCCACTCCCGGGAGCTGCCGGTGAGCTCGCCGGCGGCACCGGCGTCGGCGACGTCGTGCTCGCCCCGGCCGGTGGCGTCGAGCTTGGCGAACACCCGCCGCAGCGCCGTCGCGCCGAGCCGGCGGACCGCCTTGGGGGAGAGCTCCAGCTTCCCGTCGGAGCGGTTGAGGTAGCCCTGCCGCTCCAGCTCGCGTTCCAGCCGGCGCAGCGCGGCGAGGTCGTCGACGGCCGGCCGGCCCAGGGCGCGCTCGAGCAGCTCCTCGTCGATGTCGGCCAGCGAGGCGCCGGCGTAGCCCTGCGACAGCTGGCTGGACAGCGCCTCGAGGTCGGCGAGCTCGGCGACGGCGCTGGTGGCGTCGCCCATGCCGAGCGCCTGCTCGCCGTCGGGCACCTGCCCGCGCTGCCCCCAGGGCAGGTCGGGCCGGGCCTGGCGGAGGGCGTCGGAGAGGTGCGCCATCTCGCTGGCCAGCCCCATGTCCTGCATGGTCTGCGCCATGAGCTCGGCCAGCTCGGCGCGCTGCTCCGGGGAGAGGCCGGCCATCATCCGCTCCTGCGCGGCGGCGCGGCGGGCGAGGGAGTCGATCAGCTCCTCGATCGACTGCGGGTCGTCGGGGAAGAACTGGCCGTGCTGCTCCATGAAGTCGGCGAACCGCTGCTCGGTGTCCTCGCCGCGGTTGTGCGCGTCGATGAGCTGCGACAGGTCGGCGACCATGTCCTTGACCGCCTGCATGTCCTGCTCGGTCGCGTTCTCCAGCGCCTGCTTCATGGAGGCGAAGGAGCTGTCGAGCACCTCCCGGCGGAGCAGGTCCTGGATCCGGTCGTAGGCCTGCCGCGCCTCGGGCGACCGCCAGGAGTACTCCTTGAGCCCCCGGACGGCGCCGGCGGTGTCGTCGGGCAGGGCGTCGAGCTCGGCCTCGGCCAGCCGGGCGGCGTCGTCCGGGTCGGGGAACAGCTCGCGGCGCTCGGCTTCCAGGGCCTGGTCCAGCAGCTCTCGGACCTCCTCCAGCGTGCCGTCCATCCGCCCGGCGGTGCGGGCCTTGCGCAGCCGGTCGCGCACGGAGCGGCGCAGCTCGTCCAGGCCCCGGCGGCCCTCGGTGCCGCGGCGCAGCAGCTCGCGCAGCGCCTCCCGGACGCCGCTGCCGCCGAGCACCGAGTCGCCGATCTCGTCGACGGCGTTGCCCAGGTCGTACGGCGGCGCCAGCGGGTCCGGACCGCCGCGCCAGCGCCCGTACCGGTAGCCCCTGGGTGGGCGTCCGCGGGTCACGGTCAGGCCCCGTAGACCGTGCGGCCGCCGTCGGTGTCCTTCGCCAGCCGGCGGGTCAGGTACAGCCCCTCCAGCGCGAACTCCACCGCCGCGGCCGCCTGCTCGGCGGACTGCTCGCCCTCGGGCACGCCCAGGCGGCCCAGCAGCTCGGCCAGCCGCGGGATCGTGCCCAGCTGACCGAGCAGCGCCGGCGCGCTGACCAGGTCGCCGGACTCGACGGTCTCCCCGCCGGTGAAGTGCTCCTGCAGCCCGGTGAGGTCCAGCCCGGCGCACCGCGCGCGGAAGGTCTGGGCGGTCGCCTGCCGCAGCAGGTGGTCGAGGATCTCCAGCTCGCGGTCGTCGTCCGGATCGGCGCCGGAGTCGGCGAACTCGACCTTCCCGCGACTGGCCGGGACGATGCTCGGCAGGTCCACCACGCGGGCCACCGGCCGGGTCTCACCCGAGATCGCGGCCCGCCGGACGGCGGAGGCGGCGACGGTCTCCAGGCCGGCGATGGCGAACCGGGCGCTGACGCCGGAGCGCTGGTCGACGTGGCTGGACTCCCGCACCAGGCGGGTGAAGCGGGCGACGATCTCGGCCAGGTGCTCGGGCACGAGCGGGGCGGTGCCGCCGTCCCCGCCGAGCGACGACGTCTCGGCCTCCTGGTGCAGCAGCCGGATCTCGTCGGCCAGCTCGACCGGGTAGTGGGTGCGCACCTCGGCGCCGAAGCGGTCCTTGAGCGGGGTGATGATCCGGCCGCGGTTCGTGTAGTCCTCGGGGTTGGCGCTGGCCACGAGCAGCAGGTCCAGCGGCAGGCGGACGCGGTAGCCGCGGATCTGGATGTCGCGCTCCTCCAGCACGTTGAGCAGCGCGACCTGGATCCGCTCGGCCAGGTCGGGCAGCTCGTTGACGCTGAAGATGCCGCGGTTGGTGCGGGGCACGAGCCCGTAGTGCACCGTCTCGGGGTCGCCCAGCGTCCGGCCCTCGGCGACCTTGATCGGGTCGACGTCGCCGATGAGGTCGCCGACGCTGGTGTCCGGCGTGGCCAGCTTCTCCCCGAACCGCTCGCTGCGGTGCAGCCAGCCGACGGGGGTGGCGTCGCCGTGCTCGGCGAGCTGCCGGTGCGCCCAGACGCTGATCGGGGCCAGCGGGTGCTCGTTGAGCTCGCTGCCGGCGAGGACCGGCGTCCACTCGTCGAGCAGCCCGACCAGCGTGCGGATGAGGCGGGTCTTGCCCTGGCCGCGCTCGCCCAGGAGCACGAGGTCGTGGCCCGCGATGAGCGCCCGCTCGACCTCGGGGAGCACGGTGTCCTCGAAGCCGACCATGCCGGGCAGGCTGGGCTCGCCACGGCCCAGGCGGGCGAGCAGGTTGGTGCGGATCTCGGCCTTGACCGGCCGGTAGGTGGCGCCGCTCGCGCGGAGCTCGCCGAGGGTGGTGGGTGCGGGGGAGGGGGTGGCTGCTGTCGCCAGGTCCGTCACCTCGACCACGGTACGACGATCACGCGCGTCCCGGCACGCCTGCGTCGCGCTGCCTGCGAGGATCGCCGTCGTGCCCGCTCCCCTCGTCACCGGTGCCGACGTCGAGGCCGCCGCCGCGCTGCTCGACGGCGTCGTCCGACGGACCCCGCTGCACCACTCGCGCGGCCTCGCCGACCGGGTCGGCGGACCGGTCTGGCTCAAGTGCGAGAACCTCCAGCGCACCGGGTCGTTCAAGATCCGGGGCGCGTACACCCGCATCGCCCGGCTGACCGACGAGGAGCGCGCCCGCGGGGTCGTCGCCGCCAGCGCCGGCAACCACGCGCAGGGCGTCGCGCTGGCCGCCCGCCTGCTGGGCGCCGAGGCGACCGTGTACATGCCGGAGACGGCGCCGCTGCCGAAGGTGGCCGCCACCCGGGCCTACGGCGCCCGCATCGAGATGCTGGGCCAGTCGCTGGCCGAGCCGCTGCTGGCGGCCGCGGCGCACGCCGAGCGCACCGGGTCGGTCTTCATCCACCCGTTCGACCACCCCGACGTCATCGCCGGCCAGGGCACCGTCGGGCTGGAGCTGCTCGAGCAGTGCCCCGACGTGGCCACCGTCCTGGTGTGCGCCGGCGGCGGCGGGCTGGTGTCGGGCGTCGCCGCGGCGGTCAAGGACCGGCGGCCCGACGTGCGCGTGGTCGCCGTGCAGGCCGCGACCGCCGCCGCTCTCCCCGGCTCGCTCGCCGCCGGCCGGCCGGTGCCCGTGCCGTCGATGGCCACGATGGCCGACGGCATCGCCGTCCCGATGCCGGGCGACCTCACCTTCGCCCACGTGCGCGGCCTGGTCGACGAGGTGCGCACGGTCACCGAGGAGGACCTCTCCCGCGCGCTGCTGTTCTGCCTGGAGCGGTCGAAGCTGGTGGTGGAGCCGGCCGGGGTGGCCGCCGTCGCCGCCGTCCTGGCCGATCCGGCGGCCTTCGCGCCGCCGGTGGTCGCCGTCGTCTCGGGCGGCAACATCGACCCGGTGCTCCTGCTCAAGGTGGTGCAGCACGGCATGGCCGCCGCGGGGCGCTACCTGTCGCTGCGGCTCCGGGTGCCCGACCGCCCCGGATCCCTGGCGGCGGTGCTGACCGAGCTGGCCGCGGTCGGCGCCAACGTGCTCGAGGTCGAGCACGAGCGGACGACGACGCGGCTGGACCTCGGCGAGGTGGAGGTCTTCGTCGTCCTCGAGACCCGCGGTCCGGAGCACGCCGGCGAGGTCGTCGGCGTGCTGCAGCGGGCGGGCTACGAGGTCACCCAGAACTGAAGAAGGACCCCCGGCAGGGGGCGGCCGCGAAAAGAGCTCGAAAGTGTCGTAGGCCACTCATAGCGTGGCCGGCATGAGCGAAGCGATCGTCGTCGACGGGCTGGTCAAGCGCTTCGGCGCCACCACAGCGCTCGACGGAGTGGACCTGACCGTGACCGAGGGGTCGGTGCTCGGGCTGCTGGGGCCGAACGGTGCGGGGAAGACGACGGTGGTGCGGATCCTCACCACCCTCCTCGAGGCCGATGCGGGCCGGGCGGAGGTGGTCGGTCTCGACGTCGTCCGCGAGGCGGACGCGGTGCGCGCGGCCATCGGGCTGACCGGTCAGTACGCCGCGGTCGACGAGTACCTCACCGGCTTCGAGAACCTGGAGATGGTCGGCCGCCTCTACCGGCTGGGGAAGGCCGAGGCGCGGGCCCGGGCGGGGGAGCTGCTGGAGCGCTTCGACCTCACCGGGGCGGCGCACCGGCCGGCGAAGACGTACTCCGGCGGCATGCGCCGCCGGCTGGACATCGCCGCCTCGCTGATCAACAGACCGCGGGTGCTGTTCCTCGACGAGCCGACGACCGGGCTCGACCCGCGCAGCCGGCTGGCGATGTGGGAGTTCATCGCCGAGCTGGCCGACGGCGGGACGACGATCCTGCTCACCACCCAGTACCTGGAGGAGGCCGACCGGCTGGCCGACCGCATGGTCGTCATCGACCGCGGTCGGGTCATCGCCCGCGGCACGGCCGACGAGCTCAAGGCCCAGGTGGGCGGTCAGCGGCTCGAGTTCACGGTGACCGACGCGGCTGCGCTCCCGGGGATGGTCGAGGCGCTGCGCCCGCTGGCGGTGGACGAACCGCACGTCGACGTCGCCAGCCGCCGGTTGTCGATGCCGGTCAGCGGCGGTGCCGAGGTGCTGGCAGAGGCGCTGCGCCGGCTCGACGGCGACACCGACCGGATCTTCGACGTCGGCCTGCGCCGGCCCGACCTCGACGACGTCTTCCTCGCCCTCACCGGGCACGCGGCCGAGGAGGTCGCCACCGACGACGAGCAACCGGCCGAGCCGGCCGTGACCGGAGGAGTCCGATGAGCAGCCTCGCCGCCACGCTGTCCGACAGCGCGGTCATCACCAAGCGCAACCTGATCAAGGTCAAGCGGGTACCCGACCTGATCGTGTTCGCGACGCTGTCGCCGATCATGTTCGTGCTGCTGTTCCGGTACGTGTTCGGGGGCGCGATCAACCTCCCGCCGGGCATCAACTACGCCGAGTTCCTGCTGCCGGGCATCTTCGCCCAGACCGTGGTCTTCGGGTCCACGGTCACCGGCGCCTCGATCGCGGAGGACCTGCAGAAGGGTCTGATCGACCGGTTCCGCTCACTGCCCATGTCCCGCGCGGCCGTGCTGATCGGCCGGACGGTGGCCGACGCCGGGCTCAACATCATCTCGATCACCGTCATGGCGCTGACCGGTCTGGCGGTGGGCTGGCGGATCAACTCCTCGGTGGTCGAGGCGATCGGCGGGTTCGTCCTGCTGCTGGTGTTCGCCTACGCGATCAGCTGGCTGATGGCCCTGGTCGGGCTCCTGGTGCGGACGCCGGAGGTCGTGAACAACGCCAGCTTCATGGTCATCTTCCCGCTGACCTTCGCGTCCAACGCGTTCGTGCCGCTGGAGTCCTTCCCCGCGGCGCTGCGCGTCTTCGCCGAGTGGAACCCGGTGTCCACGGTCGTCCAGGGAGCTCGGGAGCTGTTCGGCAACACCGTGCCGGGCGCGCCGGTGCCCGACGCGTGGCCGCTGCAGAACCCGGAGCTGTACACGCTGCTGTGGACCGCGATCATCCTGGTCGTCTTCGTGCCGCTCTCCGTGCGCGCCTACCGGCGTACCGCCGCACGGTGAGCGCCTGGTGACGCGCCGGACACGAACCTGGCGCAGGATGGGGGTCGATGAGCGCTCCTGACACCCCCGCGGTGACCCCGGCCAACCCGTTGTTCGCTCCGTCGCCGCTGGACTTCCAGCTGCCAGCCTTCGCGGAGATCTCCCTCGAGCACTGCCGCGAGGCGCTGCTGGCCGGCATGGCGGAGCAGCGGGTCGAGGTGGCGGCGATCGTCGGGTCCCCGGAACCGGCCACGTTCGAGAACACCGTCGTCGCGCTGGAGCGGTCCGGCCGGCTGCTCGCTCGCGCCGAGCGGGTCTTCCACAACCTCACGCCGTCGGTGTCGACGCCGCGGTTGCGCGAGATCGAGCGCGAGATCGCGCCGCTGTCGGCGGCGCACTCCGACGCCCTGCACCTGGACCCGGCGCTGTTCGCCCGGATCGACGCGGTGCACGCCGCGCGCCACGACGCCGGCCTGGACGAGGAGTCGGTGCGGCTGGTCGAGCGCTACCACCTCGACTTCGTCCTGGCCGGCGCCCAGCTCGACGAGGCCGGGCGGGCCCGGCTCACCGAGCTCAACCAGGAGCTCTCGGCCCTGTCGACGCAGTTCGGCCAGAACGTCCAGCAGGCGATGGACGCCGCCGCGGTGCACGTCACCGACCGGGCGCAGCTCGACGGGCTCGGCGAGGAGGAGGTCGCCGCCGCCGCGACGGCCGCCGCCGACCGGGGGCTGGAGGGCTGGGTGCTGCCGCTGCTGCTGCCCACGCGCCAGCCGCTGCTCGCCAAGCTGCGGGACCGGGCGCTGCGCCGCCGGGTGCACGAGGCATCGGTGACCCGGGCATCGGCCGGCGAGCACGACAACGGGCCGGTCGCGGTCCGGATCGCTCGGCTGCGCGCCGAGCGGGCCCGGTTGCTGGGCTTCGGCACGCACGCCGACCTGGTGCTGGCCGACTCGACCGCGCGCACCACCGAGGCGGTGGACGCCATGCTGGCCTCGATGGTCCCCGCCTCCATGGCCAACGCCGAGGCCGAGGCGGAGGTGCTCGCCGAGGCCGCGGCCCGCGACGGCGTCGAGCTCGCCGCCTGGGACTGGGCCTTCTACGCCGAGCAGGTGCGCGCCGAGCGCTACGCCGTCGACACCGCCGCCCTGCGGTCGTGGTTCGAGCTGGACCGGGTGCTGGTCGACGGCGTCTTCCACGCCGCCGGGCTGCTCTACGGCTTCACCTTCACCCCGCGGCCCGATCTGGAGGGCTACCACCCCGACGTCCGCGTCTGGGAGGTCAGCGACGCGGACGGCGCCCCGCTCGGGCTCTACCTCGGCGACTTCTTCGCCCGCGAGGGCAAGCGCGGCGGTGCCTGGATGAACTCCTTCGTCACCCAGTCGCGGCTGCTGGGCACCCGGCCGGTGGTGGTGAACAACCTCAACGTCGCCCGTCCGCCCGAGGGGCAGCCGGCGCTGCTGACGCTCGACGAGGTCGACACGCTGTTCCACGAGTTCGGCCACGCGCTGCACGGGCTGAGCTCCTCGGTGACGTACCCCCGGTTCGCCGGGACCAGCGTCCCCCGGGACTTCGTCGAGTTCCCGAGCCAGGTCAACGAGATGTGGGCGATGTGGCCGGACGTGCTCGGCAACTACGCCCGGCACGTGGAGACGGGCGAGCCGCTGCCGCCGTCGGCCGTCGAGGCGATCGAGGCCGCCCGGCTCTGGGGCGAGGGGTTCGCGACGCTGGAGTACCTCGCCGCCACGCTGCTGGACCAGGCGTGGCACCGGATCGCGCCCGAGACCGAGGTCGGCGACCCGGCGGCGTTCGAGCGGCGGGCGCTCGAGGCGGCGGGTGTCGCGTCCGACCTGGTGCCCCCGCGGTACCGGACGACCTACTTCCAGCACGTGTTCGCCGGCGGGTACTCGGCCGGCTACTACTCCTACATCTGGTCGGAGGTCCTCGACGCCGACACCGTGGAGTGGTTCAAGGAGAACGGCGGCCTGCGCCGGGAGAACGGCGACGCGTTCCGGCAGCGGCTGCTCGCGGTGGGCGGCTCGGTGGACCCGCTGGCCGCCTTCCGCGCCGTGCGGGGCCGGGACGCCGACCCCGCACCGCTGCTCCGCCGCCGGGGCCTCGCCGCCTGACGGGGGCCTACAGCCAGGGCAGCGACAGCACCAGGTCCAGGTCGTCCGGGGCGGCGCCCTCGCGGACGAGCCGGTTGGGCTGGCGGTGGCCGCACGCCGTGCAGCGGTGCACCACCTGCCAGCCCTTGCCCGACTTCTCCACCAGCCCGATCGGTTCCATGGGCTGCCGGCACTCGCTGGCCCGGTCGCCCGGCAGGTCGTCGACGTGCAGCGACCACAGGCAGTACGGGCAGTGGTTCCGGTAGTGCCCGTCGGTGTTCGCCGGTACCGGCGCGGCGCAGTGCACGCACGGGAAGCCGGTGTTCTCCGCCCGCCGGGAGCGGGCCCGCGGCGAGCTCACCGTGACCTGTCCGCCCGGCCCGTCAGGGGACGAACGGCTCGACGCCGACGACCTCGACGGTGATGTCGCGGCCGTTGGGCGCCTGGTAGGTCACGGTCGCACCCGGCGCCGCACCCATGATCGCCGCGCCCAGGGCCGACTCGGGGGAGTAGACGGTGAGGTCGGTCGTGCCCGCGATCTCGCGCGACCCGAGGAGGAACTTCTCCGTCTCGTCGTCGCCGGCGAACTTGATCGTGATGACCGTGCCCAGCGCGGCGTTGGTCGCCGTCGTGGGCGGCTCGCCGACGTGCGCCTTGCGGAGCAGGTCGGTGAGCTGGCGGATGCGGCCCTCCTGCTTGCCCTGCTCCTCCTTGGCGGCGTGGTAACCGCCGTTCTCCTTGAGGTCGCCCTCCTCGCGGCGGGCGTTGATCTCGGCGGCCATCGCCGGTCGGTTCGCCACCAGCTGGTCCAGCTCGGCCTTCAGCCGGTCGTAGGCCTCCTGGGTCAGCCAGATGCCCTGGTCCTGCTCGTCGGTGGGGGTCGACACGTGAGGTACTCCTGAGACTCGGGAGGCCGCCCCCGAACGGGGACGGCCGCTGGTCGAACGGCCAAGCTAACACCGCCGACGGCGCCGGTGCACGGACTCGCGCCGCCCCCGGCCGGACCCGTCCGGGGGAGTGCCGCCGCCTCCCGCCGCCCACGGGGGACAATGCTCCGGTGACCGATCCCGACCAGCTGCGCCTCCTCGCCGTCCACGCCCACCCGGACGACGAGTCGAGCAAGGGCGCCGCGACGATGGCCAAGTACGTCGCGGAGGGCGTCCGCGTCATGGTGGCCACCTGCACCGGCGGCGAGCGCGGCTCGGTGCTCAACCCCGCCATGGACCGCCCGGAGGTGTGGGACCGCCTGCCGGAGATCCGGCGGGAGGAGATGGCGAAGGCCCGCGAGATCCTCGGCGTCGAGCAGGAGTTCCTCGGCTTCGTCGACTCCGGCCTGCCCGAGGGCGACCCGCTGCCGCCGCTGCCGGAGGGCTGCTTCGCCCTCGTGCCCGTCGAGGAGGCCGCGGCGCCCCTGGTGGAGCTGATCCGCCGGTTCAAGCCGCAGGTGATGCTCACCTACGACGAGCGCGGCGGCTACCCGCACCCCGACCACATCAAGACCCACGAGATCTCCATGTACGCCTTCGAGGCCGCGGCCGACCCGGACCGCTACCCGGAGCTCGGCGAGCCCTGGCAGATCAGCAAGGTCTACTTCCACATGAGCTTCACGCTGCCCCGGACCAAGGCGCTGCACGAGGCGATCCTGGCCACCGGCGCGGAGTCGCCCTACACCGAGTGGCTGGAGAACTGGGACCCGGCGCACGACATCTCGCACCGGGTCACCACCCGCGTGCCGTGCGGCGAGTACTTCCCGGTGCGCGACGCCGCGCTGATCGCGCACGCCACGCAGATCGACCCGCTGGGCCGCTGGTTCGCCTGCCCGGTCGAGACCCAGCAGGAGATCTGGCCGACCGAGGACTACGAGCTGGTCCGGTCGTTGGTCGACTCCACCACCCCCGAGGACGACCTGTTCGCCGGGCTGCGCAGCGAGGTGGCCGTCCGATGACCGGCGCCAGCATCGTCCTGGCCGCGAGCGACCAGCCGGTCGAGGACGTCGGCAAGGCCGGCCCGATCGGCCTGCTGCTGATCGTGCTGCTGCTGATCGCGGTCGCGCTGCTGGTGAGGTCGATGTCGGGGCACCTGAAGAAGCTGCCCCGGAGCTTCGACCCCGAGGACCAGCTCCCGGAGGTGCCCGACACCCCCGCGGAGCTGGTGGAGCCACGGGAGCCCGGCCAGGAGCTGCTCGACGAGCTGCGCAGGGCGCCGCTGGCCATCGAGCCGCCGCGCGGAGACGAACCCGAGCGCCCCGGCTCCGCCGGCTGATCACCGGAACGGTGCCGAAGGTCCCTCCCCGGCGGGTCCTCGGTCCGATGGCGCGCCCGCCCCGTCCCGCCATGGTCGGGGGGCACCCTCGCGGGAGGGGCGGCTGGAGGTCGGGCAGATGGCCGGGGAGCAGGGGCAGGGCAACGGGGCCAGGTCACCGCGGCGACGCATCGTCGTCGGCGTCGACCGCTCGCCGGGCAGCCGCCGGGCGCTGCGGCACGCCGTCGCTGAGGCGCTCCGGCGCGGCGCCGACGTGGAGGTGATCGCCACCTTCTCCGCGGCCCTGCCGTGGACCAGCGGCTCCCTGGTGCCCGATCCGGAGCGGCTGCACCGCGAGACGCTGGCCCGCACCGAGGACTTCGTGGCCGCGGTGGGCGCGGAGCTGGCCACGGTTCCGGCGATCACGGTGGACGTCGTGGAGGGCCCCGCGGCGGACGTGCTCCTGCAGCGGGCCGCGGGGGCCGAGCTCCTGGTCGTCGGGCGGCACGGGCACGGTGCCGTGCGCACCGCGCTGATCGGGTCGGTGGCGCTGCGCTGCCTCGGGCACGCCGCCGGACCGGTCGAGGTGGTGCCCCTCGAGGACGCCGCCGCCCCCACGGGCGCGGTACCGCGCGTCGTCGTCGGCGTCGACGGGTCCCCGGAGTCACGTGCCGCGCTGGCGACGGCCGTCCAGGAGGCCGGCCGGCTCGGCGCCGAGGTCGACGTCGTGGCCGTCTGCGAGGGCAGCGGCGAGTGGAACGACCTGGCGACGACGGTGGTGCCCAGCTACGCCGGTGTGCGCGCCGACGTGCAGCGGGGGGCCGCCGCCATGGTGGAGGCCGTGCTGGCCGGCGTGGAGCGGCCGGTGCGGGCGCGCATCGACGTCGTCGACGGGTCGCCGTCCGACGTCCTGGTGGAGCGGGCGCGCGGCGCCGCGCTGCTCGTGCTGGGCAACCACGGCCGCAGCGGGCTGGGTGGCCGCTTCCTCGGCTCGGTGGCCCTGCGCTGCGCCGTGGCGGCGCCGTGCCCCGTCCTGCTGGTCCCGGCGCGCGAGCGGGCGCCGCAGGAGGGGCGGGCGGCCCACCCGGTCGACGCGGCCTGACCCGGCGCGGCGGTCAGGGTCGGTCCGCGCACCCGGCCACCGCCTCGGCCACCTCCTCCTGGAACGCCGCGACCAGGGCGTCGACGTCGGGCACCACCGCGCAGTCGGCCCCGAAGCCCACGGTCACCGAGCCCGCGTAGCTGAAGACGGTGACCGTGAGCGCCTGCCGGTCGCTGGTCGGCGCCCACCCGACCACCCCGGCGACCGGGGCGCCGGCCAGGGACATCGGGGCGCGCGGGCCGGGCACGTTCGTCAGCACCCCGACCGCCTTGCCGCCGAGCCACCGGGTGACCGCCCCGCCGACCAGCGCCGGCGAGCGGGTCAGCGCGTCGCTGAGGCCCAGGGTCAGCACCGGCTCCCACGAGTCGCGGATCCGCCGGATCCGCCGGTGCACCACCGCGAGCCGGTCGGGGAAGGACCGCGGGCCCACCGGCAGCGGCACGAGGACGAGGGCGAAGTGGTTGCCGAGCTGCTCCGGTGGCTGCGGCGCGGGAGCGGCCAGGTTGACCGGCACCATCCAGGCCACGTCGTCGTCACCGGTGCTCAGGCGCGGGCCGTGCGGTGAGCGAGCCAGGTAGCGCGCCAGGGCGCCCGCCACCAGCGCGGTGCAGACGTCGTTGACCGTCGTCCCCGTGCGCCGCCCGATGCCGGCGACCACCTCGAGGGGGACCGGATCGCCCCAGGCGGCGGACTTCGCCGCGCGCGGCCGTCCCTCCAGGGCGGTCCGCGGGTTGGACCACAGCCCGATGGTCAGCAGGGCCAGCCCGGTGTTCAGGGCGGTGAGCACCGGGGCCGCGGGGCCGGTGGCCCGGTGCGCGGGACGGACCCGCCCCACCCGCGCGGTGAACCGGGGCGCTTCGCCGTCCAGGGGGTCGAGCAGCCCGAGCATGACCTCGGTGGACCTGATCCCGTCGGCGATCGAGTGGTGGAACCGGGTCACGAGCGCGCTGCCCCCCGCGTACCCCTGCAGCAGGTGCATGCGCCACATGGGGTGCTGCGGCTCCAGCGGGATGCCCCGCTGCTCGCCCACGAACTCCGCCAGTGCCCGTCGGTCGCCGCCGTCGGGTGCCGGGCGGACCAGCAGGTGGCGGTCGAGGGTGAAGTCGGGGTCCTCCACCCACCGGCCGCGGCGGAGCGGGCCGCCGTGCAGGACCGGCCGCTGGCGGAACACCGGGAACCGGTCCACCATCCGCTCCCGGACGACGGCGCGCAGCCGGTCGGGGTCCACCTCCTCGCTGGTCCACATCAGCGAGGTGACGACCATGAGGTTCTCCGGGCGGTCCAGCTCCAGCCAGAAGGCGTCCTCCGGGCGCATCGGGCGGCCGTGCGGTGCCGCGGGACGGTCGTCGTCCGGGGTCATGGTCGTGCTCCTCCGCGGGCTGCCCGGACGCCGCGGTCCGGGTCGTGGACGGGTGCTCAGAGGTAGAGACCCTCGGCGTCCGGCAGGTCGGGCGGCAGCTCCTGCCGGCGCAGGCCTGCGAGCCCGGCGCCGGCGCCGGCCTGCTGCAGCGACAGCGCCAGCTGGATGCCGTGGAACACGCCCTCCAGCCAGCCGATGAGCTGGGCCTGGGCGATCCGCAGCTCGGCCACCGTCGGCGCGCCGTCGTCGGGGAGGGGGAACGTCATGCGGTCCAGCTCCGCGCCGAGCTCCGGGGGCAGGGCGGCCTGCAGCTCGCGCAGCGACGCCAGGTGGATGGAGCGCAGCCGCGCCCGGGCCGCCCCGTCCAGCGGACCGTCACGGACCTCGCGCAGCAGGTGGCGGGTCATCGCTCCGATCCGCACCAGGGTGGCGGGCTCCGCCGGCAGCTCGCCCGGCTGGGCGCCCGGTGGGACGGCGCCGGGGTCGGGCGGCGCGGCCGGGCGTGGGGCAGAGGTGGTCGACAGGTCCGGCATCCGCCCTCCTCCCTCAGGGGCCTGGGCGCCCAGCCTGGGCCGGGGCGGGCCGTCGGGTCAGTGCCGACAGCCCCGGTCGCGCCGGGACCCACGTCCCGCGCCGTTCCGCCGGGAGCGAAAGCCCCCCGCGGCGGGCAGCACGCGCTTACCGTGCAACCACGTAATCAAGCGGCTGGGGAGGTCGTCGTGCACGGGTACCAGCGTTTCGCCGAGATGCAGTTCGGTGCCGGTCGGGGTCGCGGGCGCGGTCGGGGCGCGGACGCCCCGCCGCCGGTCGACCGGGAGGAGGTGGCCGGGTGGTTCGCCGGCCGGTTGCCCGATGCGTGGTTCACCGGCCCCGTGGAGATCACCGTGGACCGGGACGAGATCACGGTCGTCGGCACGCTGGCCGAGCCCGACGCGGGCGCCGGTGACGCCGACGCCGCCCGGGCGGGCCGGATCGAGCGGTTCCGCGAGGAGACGCGGCGGGAGCGCATGGCCGTCGCCGACGCCGCGCAGCAGCGCTACGGCCGCTCGGTCGCCTGGGGGGCGGTCTGCGGCGGCACCCGCCAGCTGTTCACCCACGCCTCGGTGCCGGTCATGACCCGGCTCCGCCAGCCCGAGCGGCTGGTGCTCGACACCCTCGTCGACGCCGGCGTGGCCCGGTCCCGTTCCGACGCCCTGGCGTGGGCGGTGCGGCTGGTCGGCCGGCACACCGACGAGTGGCTGACCGAGCTCCGGAACGCGATGGCCGCGGTCGAGGAGGTCCGCGGACGGGGGCCGCAGGCGGGCTGATCTCTGCCACGCTGCGCTCGTGACCGCACCGCTGGAACTGCTGCGCACCGCGTACGGCGACCTGACCGGGACGCTCCACGACGTGGCCCGGGAGGGCGACCAGTGGGCGCCGACCGGTTGCCGCGGGTGGACCGTGCACGACCTCGGCTTCCACCTGCTCGGTGACACCCGGCGGGCGCTGGTGGCCCTCAACACCCCGGCGCCCGGGCCGGCCGATCGTGATGCCGCCACCTACTGGGCCGGGTGGCAGCCGCCCCAGCCCGGCGACGACGACGCGCTGCGGCGCACCCGGGTCGTCGCCAGCACCGCCCTCGGCTTCCCCGAGCTGGTCGAGGCGTACGCCGAGGCCGCCGCGGCGGTTCTCGTGGCGGCCGGCCGGGTCCCGGCGGGGGAGCTGGTTCGCACGCAGGGCTGGGTGATGGAGGTCGACGCGGTGCTCTCCACGCTCGTGGTCGAGGCCGCCGTCCACCACCTGGACCTGGTCGCCCGGCTGGACCGTTCGGGGCCGTCGGCCGGGCCGTTGGCGGAGGTCCGGCGAATCCTGGCGGAGCTGGCCGGCGGCCCGCTCCCGGCCCGGTGGGACGACGTCACCGCCGCCCGCCGCGGGACCGGTCGGGAGGCGCTGACCAGCACCGACCGCGCCGAACTGGGCGAGCGGGCCGACGTCTTCCCGCTGTTCGGCTGAGCGGGTGCGCGACCCGTCGCCGCCACCAGGGACACTGGGCGGCGTGCCAGCCAGCGCCGCGCCGTCCGCCACCGACGTCCTCGTGGTCGGAGCCGGCCCGGCCGGCTCGGCGGCCGCCGCCTGGGCCGCGCGGGCGGGGCGGGACGTCGTCCTGGCCGACGCCGCCGTCTTCCCGCGCGACAAGACGTGCGGTGACGGGCTGACGCCGCGCGCGATCGCCGAGCTGGACCACCTCGGTCTGGGCGACTGGGCGCGGTCCAAGGCCCGCAACCGGGGCCTGCGCGCGGCGGGGTTCGGCCGCGAGTGGCAGCTGCCCTGGCCCGGTGGCGCCTTCCCCGACCACGGCAGCGCGGTGCCGCGCACCGAGCTCGACGACCGGATCCGCCGGGTCGCGGTGGACTCCGGCGCCGTGCCGGTCGACGGCGCCCGGGCGGTGGACGTGGTCCGCGACGGGGACCGGGTGCGCGGCGTCGTCTTCGAGGACGGCGACGGCGCGACGAGGACGGTCACCTGCGAGCGGCTGGTGGTCGCCGACGGGGTGCGCTCCCCGCTCGGCCGGGTCCTGGGCCGCGAGTGGCACCGCGACACCGCCTACGGCGTCGCCGCCCGCGGGTACGTCGCGTCGGGCCGCAGCGACGACGAGTGGATCTCCTCGCACCTGGAGCTGCGCGGCGTCGACGGCGAGCTGCTGTCCGGCTACGGCTGGATCTTCCCGCTGGGCGCCGAGGCCGGTGAGGTCAACATCGGGGTCGGCACCCTGGCCACCTCCCGCCGGCCGGCCGGGGTGCAGCTCAAGGCCCTGCTGGAGAGCTACACCGACGCCCGTCGCGAGGAGTGGCGGCTGGACGGCGCGGTGCGCCTGCCGGCCTCGGCGCTGCTGCCCATGGGCGGCGCGGTCTCGGGCGTGGCCGGCCGCAACTGGGCGCTGATCGGTGACGCCGCCGGCTGCGTCAACCCGCTCAACGGCGAGGGCATCGACTACGGGCTCGAGACCGGGCGCTCGATCGCCGGCCTGCTCGACGAGGCGGACTGGTCGGCGGCGTGGCCGGCGACGCTGCGCCGGCACTACGGCGAGGCGTTCTCCATCGCCCGCCGGCTGGCCGGGCTGCTCACCGTGCCCCGCTTCCTGCCGGCCGCCGGCCCGGTCGGCATGCGCGTGCGGCCGCTCATGACGGTGGCGCTGCGCGTGATGGGCAACCTGGTCACCGACGCGGACCGCGACGTCGTCGCGCGGCTCTGGCGGACCGCCGGCCGGCTGTCGGTGAGGCTGGACGACCGCCCGCCGTTCAGCTGACCGTTAGTTGAAGGGCGAGTTGTACATCGCGAAGTAGACCGCGATGTAGTGGCAGATCGCCGCGACGACAGTCATGGCGTGGAAGACCTCGTGGTAGCCGAACGTGCCCGGCCACGGGTTGGGCTTCTTGACGCCGTACGCGACGCCGCCCAGCGTGTAGAGGACGCCGCCGGTGGCCAGCAGCACCAGCGAGGCCACCCCGGCGAAGTGCAGGATGTCGGTGAGCACGAAGACCGCGACCCAGCCCAGGCCGATGTAGAGCGGCACGCCCACCCAGCGGGGCGCCGTCGGCCAGGTCATCTTCAGCGTCACGCCGCACAGCGCGCCGATCCAGACCACCGCGAGCACCCAGAACCCGGTCACCTGGTCGACGGCGAGCAGGGCGAAGGGCGTGTAGGTGCCCGCGATGAACAGGAAGATCATCGAGTGGTCGAGCCGCTTCATGATCTTCCAGCCGCGCGGTGACCAGCGCCGCCGGTGGTAGAGCGCGCTGACGCCGAACAGCCCGCAGATCGTGAGGCAGTAGACGGTCACCGACAGGCCGGCCCGGGCGCTCTCCACGTAGGCCAGCGGGATCAGGACCGCCCCGGCGACGATCGCGCCGAAGAACGAGAACAGGTGCAGCCAGCCGCGCATGCGGGGCCGGGTGTCGGGGTGGTTCCAGTCGCTGTCGCCGAAGTCCTCGGCGGTCCACTCGCGCTCGACCCGCTCGCCCTCGGCGAGGACGGCGGTGCGCGCCTGGTCGCGCGGCGCCTCCAGCTCGGCGCTGTCGGCCTCCACCCGGACGGGTTCGTGCTCGGTCGGGGAGGGGTGGCTCATGGTCCGAGGTTACGGAGCCGTAGGTCCGGCGTCATGCCGGCACCCTTTGAGCTTGCTGCCAACCTCCTCGCGGGGGTGCCTGCCGGGGCACCGGCAGGGGCCTAGGGTGACCTGCGTGGGAGTGCGCCAGACCGTCCGGGACGCGCTCACCCGGGTCTACGAGCGCCGGCTGGCCCGCGCGCTGGTGGGGGCCGACGTGCCCCGCCACGTCGGCGTGATCATGGACGGCAACCGCCGCTGGGCGCGCTCGATCGGCCTCGAGGACGTCGCCCACGGCCACCGTCGCGGTGCCGACAAGATCCGCGACCTGCTGGCCTGGTGCGACGACGCCGGTGTCCAGGTGGTCACGCTCTTCATGCTCTCCACGGACAACCTGAGCAACCGTCCCGAGGCCGAGGTCAGCGCGCTGCTGCGGATCATCGAGGACGTCGCCGTCGACCTGTCCGCCCCCGGCCGGCGCTGGAAGGTCCGGCAGATGGGCGCGCCGGAGGTGCTCCCCCCGGAGACCGTCGCGGTGCTGAAGCGGGCGGAGGAGGACACCTGCGACCGGCCCGGGGCCACGGTCAACCTCGCCGTCGGCTACGGCGGGCGGCGGGAGATCGCCGACGCCGTCCGCTCGCTGCTGGCCGAGCACGCCGAGCGGGGCACCCCGCTCGAGGCGCTGGTGGAGCAGCTCGACGTCGAGCACATCGCCGAGCACCTCTACACCCGCGGCCAGCCCGACCCGGACCTGGTCATCCGGACCAGCGGCGAGCAGCGCATGTCGGGCTTCCTGCTGTGGCAGACGGCCAACGCCGAGTTCCACTTCACCGACGTCTACTGGCCGGACTTCCGCCGGATCGACTTCCTGCGCGCGCTGCGCGACTACTCCGCCCGGCACCGCCGCTTCGGCGAGTGACGACGGGCTGCGAGACTGCCCGCATGAGCGCCGGAGCCCTCGACGTCCCGCTGGAGTACGTGCGCCTCGGGCTGCGCTTCGACCGGGTGGAGAGCGGCTTCGTCGACGCCTACACCGGCGACCCCCGGCTGCGCGCCGAGGTGGAGAGCGAGCCCGCCCCGACCCCGCAGCAGCTGCGCGACCGGGCGCGGGCGCTGCTGGCCGAGCTCGACGCCGCCGGCCTGCCGACCGACCGGGCCGCCTTCCTGCGCGGCCAGCTGACCGGGCTGGAGTGCAGCGCCCGCAAGCTCGGGGGAGAGCCGGTCGGGTTCGTCGAGGAGGTCCGCAGCTACTTCCAGGTGGACGTCGAGCTCGGGGACGAGGCGGTCTACGCCGCGGCCCACGCGGAGCTGGACGCGCTGCTGCCAGGGGATGGGACGCTGGCCGACCGGTACGCCGCGCACCGCCGTCGCGAGGAGTGCCCCCCGGCGCGGCTGGAGTCCGCCGTGCACGCCCTGTCCAGCGCGCTGCGCGACCGGGTCCGCGGGCAGTACGGCCTGCCCGAGGTCGAGACCGTGCGGTACGAGGTCGTCACCGACAAGCCCTGGTCGGGGTTCAACTACTACGAGGGCGACTACTGCTCGCGCGTGGCGATCAACGCCGACCTCCCGCACCGGCTCTCCCAGCTGCCGCACCTGGTGGCCCACGAGTCCTACCCGGGCCACCACACCGAGCACTGCCGCAAGGAGCGCGGGCTGGTCGAGCGCGCGGCCCGGCTGGAGCACACGGTCTTCCTGGTCAACACCCCGGAGTGCCTGATGGCCGAGGGGCTGGCCGACCTCGGCGTCCAGGCGTCGATCGGCGCGGGCTGGGGTCCGTGGGCCGAGGACATCCTCGGCGACCTGGGGCTGCGCTTCGACGGGCACCTGGCCGAGCGGGTCGCCGCCGCGGCCGCGCCGCTCAACCGGGTCCGCCAGGACGCGGCGATCCTGCTGCACGACCGGGGAGCCGACGTCGACGAGGTGAGCGCGTTCCTGCAGCGGTGGTCGCTGGTGACCGCCGACCGGGCCCGCCAGCAGATCCGCTTCCTCACCGATCCGCTGTGGCGGGCCTACACCTCCACCTACGTCGAGGGCTACGACCTGCTCTCCCGGTGGCTGGACGCCCGGCCGGACGCGCAGCCGGTGGCCGACCGGTTCGTCCGGCTCCTCGACGAGCCGCTGACCCCCGCGGCGGTCGCCGCCGAGCTCGCCGCGGGCTGACCTCGTGAGCCGCCGCGACCCCCGCTCCGCCCGCCTGCTCGGGCTGTGGACGGCCGGCTGCCTGTTCGTCCTCCTGCTGGCCGGCGTCCTCCGGCTCGGTGACCTGTCGCTGCAGTGGCCGGTGCTGCTCGTGCCGGTGCTCTGGGCGCTCGTCGCGCTGCGCCCGCGGCGGCGCGCGGCCCGGGAGTACGACAGGTGGGGCGACGAGGACGGGTGGGAGCCGATCCCGCCGTCGGTCCGCACGGACACCGTCGAGCGGCCCGCCGTCCCGCCGCGCGATCCCTGGCGCTGAGCTGCGCCCACGGTGAAACCGGTCGCCCGGCGTCGGTGCCGTTCGCCATGCTGACCGGCGTGATCCACGCCCGCGGGTTGGCCCGCACGTTCCGGAAGCGCAAGCAGGAGGTGCACGCCGTCGTCGGGGTGGACCTCGACGTCGAGCCGGGGGAGATCGTCGGCTTCCTCGGCCCCAACGGCGCCGGCAAGACCACGACCCTCCGGATGCTCACCACGCTCCTCGAGCCGACGGCCGGGGAGGCCACCGTCGCAGGCTGCGACCTGCGCACCGACCCCGTCGGCGTGCGCCGGCGCATCGGCTACGTCTCGCAGAGCGGCTCCACCGCCCCCGAGGCCCGGGCGGGCGAGGAGGTCGTCGACCACGCCCGGCTCTACGGGATGAGCACCGCCGAGGCCGTCGAGCGCGGGCAGCAGCTGTTCCGCGAGCTCGACCTCGACGGCCTGTGGGAGCGCCAGCCCAAGGCGATGTCCGGCGGTCAGCGGCGCCGGCTCGACATCGCCGTCGGGCTCATCCACGTCCCGGAGCTGGTCTTCCTCGACGAGCCCACCACCGGGCTGGACCCGCAGGCCCGCGCCAACCTGTGGGAGCACATCCGCGGGCTGCGCGAGGAGCGGGGGACGACGGTCTTCCTCACCACCCACTACCTCGACGAGGCCGACGCGCTGTGCGACCGGATCCTCGTCATCGACCACGGCGCGATCGTGGCCGAGGGGACCCCGGACCAGCTCAAGTCGCAGGTCGGCGGCGACGTCCTCACGGTGACCGCCGCCGACGTCGCCTCGGTACCGGCCGTCGCCCGGCTGGTCGGCGCGCTCCCGGGGGCGGAGCCGCCGCAGGTGGTCGACGACCGCGTCGTCGGGCGGGTGCCGCACGGTGGCGCGGCGCTGGTCGAGCTGGTGCGCGCGCTGGACCGCGAGGGCGTGGCGATCAGCGGCATCGAGAGCCGCCGGCCCAGCCTCGACGACGTCTTCCTGTCCCTGACCGGCCGCTCGCTGCGCGACGCCGGTGCGCCCGCCCCGGCCGTGGAGGTGCCGGCCTGATGCCCACGCTGCTGCGCGACACGTACACGGTCTTCGCCCGATCGATGCGCCTGTCGCTGCGCAACCCCGCCTGGCTGGTGATCAGCCTGATGCAGCCGGTGCTCTACATCCTGCTGTTCGGGCCGCTGCTGGAGCCGCTGTCCGGCCAGCTCGGCTCCGGCAACGCCTACCAGATCTTCGTGCCCGGCATCCTCGTGCAGCTGGGCATCTTCGGAGCGCTGTTCGTCGGCTTCGGGCTGATCGCCGAGTACCGGGCCGGCGTCATCGAGAGCCAGCGGGTCACCCCCGCCAGCCGCACCGCGCTGCTGCTCGGGCGGGTGCTGCGCGACGTCGTCGTCCTGCTGGTCCAGGGGACGCTGCTGGTGCTGGTCTCGATCCCGCTGGGGCTGCGCGCGCCGTTGGCCGGCGTCGTCCTCACCCTCGTGGTGATCGCCCTGCTGGGCGCGGCGTTCGCCTCCGTGTCCTACGCCCTGGCGCTCACGCTGAAGAGCGAGGACGCCTTCGCGCCGCTGCTCAACGCCTTCGTGCTCCCGGTCCTGCTCCTGTCGGGCATCCTGCTGCCGATGTCGCTGGCGCCGGGGTGGCTGCAGGCGGTCAGCGACGTGAACCCGCTCAAGCACGTCGTGGAGGGCGCCCGCCAGTTCTTCGTCGGCGGCTACGGCACCTCCACGGCCTGGTGGGGCGTGGCCATGACGCTGCTGCTCGCGGTGCTGGGCTGGTTCTTCGGGGTGCGGCGTTTCCGGCGCGAGTCCAGCTGAGGGGTGGCTGCGCACCGGTGGTGCCGGTGTGGCCCGCGGTACCCCGTCGGGTGAACTTCGGGTTGCACGGCGTGGTGCGGCCGCGCTCTTGTCACCGGTCGGGCCTACCGTCCGCGGTGAGCGACGAGTCGTCCTCGTCGCTCACGGGAGGCCCGGTTGGTGCTGACGAGTTCGTCGACCAGGGGGGCCGGTGCCCGGCCTCTGCGCCGGGGCCCGGCCACCTTCGAGAAGGGGCGCGCCGCGCGCCCCGACGGGAGTCGACCG
This sequence comes from Blastococcus sp. TF02A-30, assembly GCF_003319185.1. GTDB lineage: Bacteria > Actinomycetota > Actinomycetes > Mycobacteriales > Geodermatophilaceae > Blastococcus. The sequence goes on along the minus strand of NZ_QOHJ01000003.1, from coordinate 359,033 downwards.
TGACCACTCGCCGCACGTTCGTCATCGACACCTCCGTCCTGCTCTCCGACCCCGGTGCGCTGCTGCGCTTCGGCGACTCCGACGTGGTGCTCCCGCTCGTCGTGATCGGGGAGCTGGAGGACAAGCGCAACCACCCGGAGCTGGGCTGGTTCGCGCGCTCGGCACTGCGCATCCTGGACGACCTGCGCGTCCGGCACGGCCGGCTCGACGCCCCGGTCCCGATCGGCGAGGACGGCGGCACGCTGCACGTCGAGCTCAACCACAGCGACCCCTCGGTGCTGCCGGCCGGCTTCCGCAACGACAGCAACGACTCGCGGATCATGGTCGTGGCGCTCAACCTGCGGTCCGAGGGCCGCGACGTCTGCCTGATCACCAAGGACGTGCCGCTGCGCGTCAAGGCGGCGGCGGTGGGGCTGGAGACCGACGAGTACCGCGTGCACGACGCGGTCGACGCCGGCTGGACGGGCATGGCCGAGCTGTCGGTCGAGGACGACGAGGTCGACCGGCTGTACGACGACGGCGAGGTCTACCTGCCCGCGGCCGCCGAGATGCCGGCCCACACCGGGCTGGTGCTGCTGTCCTCGCGCGGCTCGGCGCTGGGCCGGGTGACGCCGGACAAGCAGGTGCACCTGGTGCGCGGTGACCGCGAGGCGTTCGGGCTGCACGGCCGGTCGGCCGAGCAGCGGGTGGCGCTGGACCTGCTGCTCGACCCCGACATCGGGATCGTGTCGCTGGGTGGGCGGGCCGGCACCGGCAAGTCGGCGCTGGCGCTGTGCGCGGGCCTGGAGTCGGTGATGGAGCGCCGGGCGCACAAGAAGGTGGTCATCTTCCGGCCGCTCTACGCGGTCGGCGGGCAGGAGCTGGGCTACCTGCCCGGCAGCGAGGGCGACAAGATGTCCCCCTGGGCGCAGGCGGTGTACGACACCCTCGGGGCGCTGGTCTCCCCGGCGGTGCTCGACGAGATCGCCGACCGCGGGCTCATCGAGGTGCTGCCCCTGACCCACATCCGCGGCCGGTCGCTGCACGACTCGTTCGTGATCGTCGACGAGGCGCAGTCGCTGGAGCGCGGGGTGCTGCTCACCGTGCTGTCGCGGCTGGGCTCGGGCTCGCGGGTGGTGCTCACCCACGACGTGGCCCAGCGGGACAACCTCCGCGTCGGCCGGCACGACGGCATCGCCGCGGTGGTGGAGTCGCTCAAGGGCCACCCGCTGTTCGCGCACATCACGCTGACCCGTTCCGAGCGCTCGCCGATCGCGGCGCTGGTCACCGAGATGCTCGAGGACCTGCCCCTCTGACCGTGCCGGCGCGGCTCCCGGGGTGTCGTTCGCGCTCCCGCGGTCCAGCAGGACACCGTTGGCGCGAGGAACACCCCGGGAGCGGCTCACCGGCCGCCCCGGGCCGGCGCGCGACGGATCCGGGCGGCCGGCCGGTGGCCGGCGCTCAGGTCCGGCCATGTCCAGCGGGCGACCCCCCGCCCTCGTCCCGCACGGCGTCCTCGCGCGGCTTCTCCGCGAGGACGGCATCGCCGGGCACCGCCGCCTGGTGGCTCACCACGGCGCTGCGTCGCAGGCCGGCGAGCATCGCGCGGCCTCGTGGAGCCGGGATCAGGCCGCGGGGGGTTCCTCCCGCGGCTCCGCGGCCAGTCCGACCGGCTTCTTCGCCGACCCCTTCGCGGAGCCCTTCGCCGGCGCGGGCGGGGTGGCGGCGGCGCGCACGAGCACCACCGCCACCCACGCCGCCAGCAGGCACCACGGCAGGCGGGTGGTCACCTCGTCCGCGCTGAGGTCGCCCCGCATCCCGAGCGCGAGCACGGGCAGGGACAGCACGAACCCGAGGGCGAGCACCTCCCAGCGCAGCGGGTTCATGCCGGTGCTGTCTCCAGCCGCTCGCACAGCAGCGAGGCCCAGCGGTGCGGCGTCGCCCGGAGCCCGTCGACCACGGCCACCGGGGCGGCCAGCCGCGCCAGGACCGCGGCCGGGTCGGCCGAGAGGTCGGTGTCCTGGACGACGAGCGCGTCGACCCGGGCCAGGCCGTCGATCCAGTGCTCGACGTCCTCGGGCTTGCGGGTGGCCTCGACCAGGGCCCACACGGCGACCGGCGACCAGACGGCGAGCATCTGGGCCATCCAGTAGGCGTCGGTGCGCAGCGGCGCGTCGACGGCGACGATCGTGACCGTCCCGGCGGCCGCGGCCTCGGCCCGGCGGGCTATCGCGGCGTCGATCGTGCTCATCCGGCTGGCCTCCGGCACGAGGCCGGCCAGGTCGCCGCGGGTGGCCCACTGCACCCGGTCGGGGTCCAGCCGCAGGCTCGCGGCCAGCGAGCGGGCGGCGCGCAGGGTCTCGACCCCGGGGCCGACGATGAACAGCACCTCGCCGGCGCCCGACGGCAGCTCCGGGGCCTCCGGTAGGCGGGTGCCGAGGGCGCGGGTCAGCGCGGCGTACGTGCCGCCGGCCGCGACGTCGTCGGCGAAGGTCGGGCCGAGCAGGTCGGCCGGGACACCGAGCTCGGTGAGCCGGGCGAGCACCTCGTCCGGCGTGCTCGGCGGGTCGATCTTCACGCGGGCGGGCGTCCGAGGGGGGAGCACCGGCAGCACCGGCTCCTCGACGGTCGGGGCGTCGGCCTCGATGAGGTCGGCGAGGTCGGCCAGCTCCGGCATGTCGGGCGTCTCGGGGGTCGCCATGAGCGGGGCGACCGGCAGCCGGGTGACCGTGGCCAGCTCGGCCGACGGGGCCGGGGCGGGTGCGGGCTCGGTGCCGCGCGGGGCGGCACCTGCCGACGGACGGGCCGGCGGCACCGGCGGCCGGCCGCTCCGCGGCGGCACCGGGGGGAGGCCGCGCCCGCGCGACGGGGCACCCGGCAGCAGGGACAGCGGCGGCATGACGGTCGTGGCGTCCATGGAGAGCGGTGCCGGGTCGCTGGCCGTGCGGGCCAGCGGGGCAGCCAGCTCCACGGGCTCCTCGAGCGCCGGCTCCTCGGCCGGCTCCGCGGCGTCCCCCGCCTCGGCGACCTCGACGGCGGGCACGGCGGTGGCCTCGACGGCCGGGGCCTCCTCGACGGCGGGGATGTCGACGGCGGGGACCCCGACGGCCGGGACCTCGACGGCCGGGATGTCCTCGACCGGGAGCTCGGCCACGGGGGCCTCCTCGACCGGGGCCTCCTCGGCCACGGGGACCTCCTCGGCCCGGGCCTCCTCGAGCACCGGCTGGGCGGCGGCGGGCTCTCCCAGCACGACCTCGGCCCAGATCGGGGCATCGGCCCGGGCGACGGGCACGTCGGCCGGCTCCTCCGCCAGGGGAGCCGACGACGTCGACGCCGTCGGCTCGCCCCACAGGGCCACGGGGGCCGAAGCCACCGGCCCCCAGTCCAGGGTGATCGGCGCGGGGGCCGGCGCGAGGGCCGGCTCGGGGGCCGGGACCTCGAGGACGGCGACCGGCTGCTCGGCGAGCGCCGGCGACGGCTCCGGCTCGACGATCGCGGGCTCCGGCTCGGCCAGCGCGGCCTGCGGCGAGTCGCCGGCGACGACCTTGCGGAGGATGCCGGCCAGTGCCTCGTCGGAGTGCCCCTCGGCGAGCGCGGCGCGCAGCATCTCGGCGATGGCCTCCTCGCGGGACGCGGGGGTCTCCTCGGCCGGGACCGGGGCCGGGGCGGCCTCGGGGAGGCCGACCGGCTCCTCGCGGAACGTGCTGATCTCCTCGCGGAAGCTGCTGATCTCCTCGTGGAAGCCGACGACCTCCGGGTCGGCGGCCCAGGAGACCGCCTCCTCGGGACGGTCGAGCGACGTGGAGGGCGGCGCGATGACCTGATCTCCCACCGTTTCCTCCTCCTGGGGCGCCACGACCGGCGCGCCCGATGGTTCAGCTGCGGGTCCGGGCCAGGTCGGCCGGGACCCCGTGTCCTCGACGGGGGGAGCCGCCGCGGCGGGCGGCTCGAGCGCGACGCGCACGGCGTGCTGCACGTCCTTGTCGCCGGCGACCATCCGCGCCAGGGCGGCGGTGAACGGCGACGGCGCGGCGGCCGGCTCGCCGCCGGCGGGGGAGGGCTCGTCGGCCACGTCGTCGCGGCGCACGACCTCGTCCCGCGTGGTGCGGGTGAAGGCGGCGCGGGTGACGCCCGGGCGGCCCTTGGCCGCGGGGGACGGCGTGGAGGACCGGCCCGCCGGGGCCGGGTCGGCGCCGAGCAGACCGGCCAGCTCGTCCAGGCGCTCCTCGTCGGCCGGTCGGACGGCGGCCCGACCGGCCGTCGAGGCCTCGAGCAGCGCGGCGAACGAGGGCGCGCCCGGCTCGCCGGCGCGCAGCGCCTCCGCCGCGCGGAAGGTCTCGGCGACACGGGCGGCGCGAGCGGCCAGCGGCTCCGGGTCGCGTGCCGGTGGGGCGGCCTCGGCCGGCCGGGACGTCCGGGCCGGCCGGGACGCCTCGGCCGCCCACGCGGCGGCCCCGTTGCGCGGCGGCGCGGCCACGCGCGCGCGGGCCTGCGCGGCCGAGGCCAGGGGGGAGCCGAAGGCGGCCGGCAGCGAGCCGGTGTCCGGCTCCTCGGTCAGCGCACCGGCCGGCCGCGAGGGAACCGGGGCGCCGGGCCGGAAGCCCTGGTCGGGAGCCACCTCGGCGACGTAGCGCTCGGTGGCGAAGAACCCCAGCACGCCGCCCGAGCGCACCCGGCGGACGCCGACCACGCGCGCGGAGGGCCCGAACTGCTCGCGCGCCGCGGCGATCGCGTCGTCGCGCGTCGCGGCCTCAACGGATCGCAACGGCACCGCTCACAACTCCCAGCGATTCGATCTGCGCTGTCCGGGACACCTCGGTGTAGGAGATCACCGGAAGCCGGGGGAGGACCTGGCGCATGAGGCGCGCCAGGGCGGCGCGGACCTGCGGGGAGCACACCAGGACAGGGGAGAGGCCCTGCTGCTCGGCCTCCTGCAGGAGACCGCCGCAGCCGGCCACGAGGGCGTCGACGGACCCGGCGTCCAGGGCCAGGACCGCCCCGACGTCGCTCTGCCGCAGCGACTCCAGCAGCCGCTGCTCGAAACCCGGCTCGAGGGTGAACACGTGCAACCGCTCGTCGGGCGTCACGTACGGGTGGCTGATCGCCGGGCCGAGTGCGGAGCGGGCTGCCTCGACCAGACCGTCGAGATCGGTCGACTGCTTCGCACGCACAGAGAGTGCCTCGAAGATGCGCACCAGGTCCCGGATCGACACACCCTCTTCGAGCAACGCGTGCAACACGCGTTGCACCTCTCCCAGGGTGAGCAGGGCGGGGGTCAGCTCCTCGACGACGACCGGGTGCGTGCGCCGGACCATCTCCACCAGCAGGCGCACGTCCTCGCGGCCGAGCAGGTCGGCGGCGTTCTGCCGGACGACCTCGGCCAGGTGCGTGGTGATGACCGAGGAGCGGTCGACGACGGTGGCGCCGGCCATCTCCGCGGCCCGCTGCAGCTCGGTCGGCACCCACTTCGCGGCCAGCCCGAAGACCGGCTCGCGGGTGACCTTGCCGGGGAGCCCGTCGAGGTTGTCGCCGATGGCGAGCACGGTCCCGGCCGGCGAGCTGCCCTTCGCCGCGGGCACGCCGTTGAGCCAGATGACGTACTGGGACGCCGGCAGGTCCAGGTTGTCCCGCGTGCGGACGAGAGGGATGACCAGGCCCGTCTCCATCGCGACCTTCCGGCGCAGCGCCTTGACCCGGTCGAGCAGGTCACCGCCGCGCGAGGTGTCGACCAGCTCCACCAGGTCGAAGGCGACCTCGAGCTCCAGCGGGTCGACCCGCATCTTCTCGGCGATGGCCTCGGGGGAGTCCGGCTGCGGCTCCAGCTCGGCGCCCGCCGCCGCGCCGGCGTCGTCGTCGACCTCCGGCTCGTCGGTGAGGCGGGTGGAGAGGAAGAGGAACAGCGCGCCGACGAGCAGGAACGGCAGCTTCGGCAGGCCCGGGATCAGGCACAGGGCGAGCGCGGCGCCACCGGCGATGCGCACCGGCTGCTTGAACCGGCCGAGCTGGGCGATGAGGTCGGTGCCCATGTCGCCCTCGGTGGCCGACCGGGTCACGATGATGCCGGTCGCCGTCGACATCAGCAGCGCCGGGATCATCGACACCAGGCCGTCGCCGACGGTCAGCAGCGAGTAGGTCGACACCGCCTCGGCGGGGGCCAGGCCGCGCTGCATGACGCCGATCGCGAACCCGCCGATGAGGTTCACCAGCGTCACGATGATGCCGGCGATCGCGTCGCCCTTGACGAACTTAGACGCACCGTCCATCGAGCCGTAGAAGTCGGCCTCGGCGGTGACCTCGTTGCGGCGCTTGCGCGCCTGGTCCTCGTTGATCAGGCCGGCGTTCAGGTCGGCGTCGATGGCCATCTGCTTGCCGGGCATGGCGTCGAGGGTGAAGCGGGCCCCGACCTCGGCGACGCGGCCGGCGCCGTTGGTGATCACCACGAACTGCACCACGGTCAGGATCACGAAGATGACCAGGCCGACGACCAGCGAGCCGGCGATCACGATGTGGCCGAAGGCCTCGATCACCTTGCCGGCGTAGCCGTCGGTGAGCACCAGGCGGGTCGAGGAGACGTTGAGCGCCAGCCGGAACAGCGTGGCGATGAGCAGCAGCGAGGGGAAGACCGCGAAGTCCAGCGGCTTCCTGATCTGCATGGCGACCAGCAGGATCAGCAGCGAGAGAGCGAGGTTCAGCCCGATCAGCAGGTCCATGAGGGCGGCCGGCAGCGGCACGACCAGCATGAGCACGATGGCGACGACCCCGATGGGGACGGCCGCCTTGAGCATGCCCTTCACGAGTCGCCCCGCGAGGTCGGCGCCGGTCCCTGGTCCACGGATCCCTCATCGGCAGCCGCGGGCCCGACCGGTACCCCGTCCTGGCTCACCGCCAGGGGTCCTGGCTCAGCGTCGACGGTGAGCCAGGACCCCTGACGATCAGGTCACCTGATCGTCATCGCCGCTCCTCAGGCCGCCGGCACCGCGGGCCGGCGTCGTCCCGCCTTCGGCAGGTCGGCGGTGTCCGGGGGTTCGAAGCCCGGCCGGTGGAAGCCGCCGCGCACGCCGCGGGCGCCCAGGTGCATGACGAACGCGAGCACCCGCGCGACAGCGGTGAACAGCTGCGGCGGCACCTCCTGGCCGATGTCGCAGGAGGCGTGCAGCGCCCGGGCCAGCGGGATGTCCTGCACCATCGGCACGCGGGCCTCCTCGGCCCGGGCGCGCAGCTTCGCCGCGACCTCGCCGGCGCCCTTGGCGACGATCCGCGGAGCGCCCTTGGCCGGCTCGTACTTCAGCGCGACGGCGACGTGCGTGGGGTTGACGAGCAGGACGTCGGCCTCCGCGACCTCGGCCATCATCCGGTTGCGCGACATCGACAGCTGCACCCCGCGGCGGTGCGCCTTCATGTGCGGGTCGCCCTCGGCCTGCTTGTGCTCCTGGGTGATCTCGTACTTGCTCATCTTGAGCTGCTTCATCATCTTCGCGCGGACCACGACGTAGTCGGCGACGGCGATGACCAGCCCGGTCACCGCCACGACGCGGAACATCAGGATCGCCGAGCTGGTGAAGGTGGCCACCACCGCGGAGAGCGGCAGGGCGCCGGCCGCGGAGACGAGCTGCTGGGCGCGGTCGCTGGTCACGATGACGACGACGGCCAGGGCGACGGTCTTGATGATGGCCTTGGTGGCCTCCCACAGCCCCTGGGTGCCGAACATCTTCTTCAGGCCGGTGAACGGGTTGAACTTCTTGAGCGTCGGCTTCATCGACTTGCCCGAGACGGTGACCCCGCCCTGCGCCGCCGACGCGGCCACGCCCACGGCCATGAGCGCCAGCGCCAGCGGCAGCACGGTGCTCATGAAGGCGCTGAGGGCCTGCCCGAGCAGGGCGTAGACGTCGGCCAGCTCGGGGTCCGACGCGACCCGGCCGATCTGCACGAACAGCGTCTGCGACTCCTCGTAGGCGTTACCGACCACCATCGGCAGCAGCACGCTCGCCGCCGCCATGCCCGTCCAGGTGCCGAGCTCCTGGGTCCGGGGGATCTGCCCGTCCTTGCGCGCCTTCTTCAGGCGCTGCGGAGTGGGCTTCTCGGTCTTCTCACCGCCGGGACCGTCCTTCGCCATCAGCCGCTCCGGAGGGAGGACATGGCCTGCGCGGCGTGCTCGAGCAGCCCGTCGAGCGCCGACGGCAGCAGCGGGAACGTCAGGCCCAGCATGACCAGGGTCAGCGTGATCTTGACCGGGAAGCCGAAGGAGAAGATGTTGAGCGCCGGCGCGGCCCGCGACAGGAGCGCGAGCGCGACGTCGGCCAGCAGGAGGACGGCGACCATCGGCCCGGCGATCTGCAGCGCGGCCAGGAACATCATCGAGAAGGCGGTGATCAGCACCGTGCCGATCTGGTCGGTCGGCACGTCCCCGCCCACCGGCAGCCCCTCGTAGGACGCCGCGAAGCCGCGGACCAGGAGCAGGTGCCCACCGCTGGTGAACAGCAGCGTGGTCGCCAGCAGGTAGTGCAGCCGGCCGATGGTCGCGTTCTGGCTCATCGACAGCGGGTCGAAGGCCGGCTGGAGCGAGAAACCGCCGGTGACGTCGATGAGGTCACCGGCCATCTGGACGGCGGTGAACAGCACCTGCACCAGGAACCCCAGCGCGGCCCCGATGACCACCTCGGTGACCGCCGCGACGGCGAGGAAGCCCGCGGTGGGGGCCGGCAGGTCCGGGGCGATCTGGGTGGACAGGAGCAGCGACAGCGCCATGGCCAGCGCGCCCTTGACCGGCGCCGGGATGACCCGCGAGCTGAACGGCGGCGCCAGCAGCACGAAACCGGCGGCCCGCGCGGTGCCGAGCAGGAGGGCGGCGAGCGTGACCGCCGGGACCGTCAGGTCCATGGCGGCCTCAGGTCCGGTCGAGCAGCCGGGGCAGCTGGTCGAACAGGTGGTGGGTGAAGTCGACCATCTCGGCGAGCACCCAGTTGCCCGTGATCAGCAGCGCGATCGCCACGGCGATCATCTTCGGCACGAACGAGAGCGTGGCCTCCTGGATCTGCGTGGCGGCCTGGAACAGCGAGATCAGGAAGCCGACCAGCAGTGCGGTGAGCAGGATCGGCGCGGCGATCTTGGCAGCCACCATCATGGTCTCGGTGGCGATCTCGGTGACGTCGGCGTCGCTCACTAGCCGCCTCCCCCGTACGAGCCGACGAGGGCGGTGGTGATCAGGGACCACCCGTCCACGACGACGAACAGCAGCAGCTTGAAGGGCAGGGCGACGATGGTCGGCGGGACCATCATCATGCCCATCGACATGAGCGCGGCGCTGACCAGCATGTCGAGCACCAGGAACGGGATGAAGACGACCAGCCCGATGATGAAGGCGCTCTTGAGCTCGGAGAGCACGAACGCCGGGATGAGCGTGGTGAGGGTGACGGAGGCGGCGTCGGCGGGGGCCTCCTCGCCGGAGAGCCCGACCATCAGCTTGAGCTCGTCCTCGCGGGTGTTGTCCAGCAGGAACTCGCGCAGCGGCACCACGCCGGCGTCGTAGGCCTGCGACACCGTGAGCGTCCCGTCCATGTAGGGCTGGACGGCCACCTCGTTGATGTCGCCGAACACCGGCCCCATCACGAACAGGGTCAGGAACAGCGCCAGGCCGGTGAGGACCTGGTTGGGCGGTGCCGCCTGCAGGCCCAGGGCGTTCCGGGTCAGCGACAGGACGACGATGATCTTGGTGAACGAGGTCGCCAGCAGCAGCACCGACGGCGCGACCGACAGCACCGTGATCGCGATGATCAGGGTGATGGAGGTGCTCGGCGAGCCGTCGCCGATGGAGATGTCCACGCCGCCGTCGGCACCGCCGATGCCCGGCACCACGGGCGCGGTCGGGTCCACCGGGGCGGTGGGGGCGGTGGGGGCCGCGGACGCGGGGCCCGCGAGCACGACCGCCGCGACCGCCGTCAGCAGCGACAGCAGCACGACGGCGAGCGCGCGCCGCCGGACCGGTGCCGCGGCCGGCAGCCGCAGGGTCGAGGTGCTCACGGCCGCCGCACCGTCCGCTCGCGGAGCTGGTCGACCAGGGAGCCCCAGCCCTCGCGGTCGAGCACCGAGCCGGCCAGGGCGCCGGAGCCGGACCGGGCGGCCGGGACGGCGGGTCGCTCGTCGCGCTCGCCGGTGGCCGGGGTGCGGGCGGGGACCCGCTCGCGCAGCGCCGCGTCGACGGCCTCGCCGTCGACCTCGGCGAGCAGGGTGACCTGCTCCTCGGTGGCGCCCACGACCAGGACGACGTCGGCGATCCGCACCACGTTGAGCGTGCTGGTGCGGCCCATGCGCTGACGGGCCACGACCTCGATGAGGCCGTTGCCCTGCCCGAGGCCCCGCTTCTTGGCCAGCCGCGCGGCGAACAGCAGCACCGCGGCGACGAAGGCCAGCGACAGGACCAGCCGGATGATCATCCAGGTCATGCGGTGACCCCGAGCTCGGCGGCGTCGCTCACGATCTCGCTGATCCGCAGGCCGAAGTCCTCGTCGACGACGACCACCTCGCCGCGGGCGATGAGTGTGCCGTTGACCAGCAGGTCGGCCGGGGCGCTGGCGGCGCGGTCGAGCTCGACGACCTCGCCGGGGTGCAGGGAGAGCAGCTCCTGGACCGTCATGCGGGTGCGGCCGATCTCGACCGTCACCTCCATGGCCACGTGGCGCAGCAGGTCCAGGCTGCCCGAGGCGGCGCGGGCCGCGGGCAGGGTCACCTGCAGGGCGAAGGTGGCCTGGTGCTCGCCGCCGGCCATCAGCGGGACGGCCACGAGCATGCCCTTGTCGCGCAGCCCGTCGAGCGCGGCGACCGGCTCCTCGAGCCGCTCGGAGGCGACGCGGACGCGCCCCAGGGTGGCGGCGGCCGCCTCGAGCGCGGGCCGCAGCGCGGCGGCGACGTCCATCTTGCCGACCGGGGAGTTGCTCAGGGCCTCGACGACGTCGGCGGACAGCACGAGGACGACGTCGCCGCTGACCTCGCCGGACAGCCCGGCGGCCACGGCGGACGCGGCGTTCGGGGGGAGCGGGACGGTGTCCGGGTCGCTCACCGGGGTCCCCGCGACCAGCTCGGACGCCGCGGGGACCAGGCCCGCCGCGGCGCGCGCGGCGGCCGCCACCACGGCGGTGATGGTCTGGGAGTCCTGGGTCGTGTCGGTGCTCATGCGGTGTCCTTCGCGGCGGCGTACGGGGTCGGGACGATGGAGGCGGCCAGGCGGCGCCGGTGGTTGCTGGCGATCGCGTAGGCGAACGTCACGTCGTTGGTGGTGACCTCGAGCGGGCTGTCCCGGGGGTGGCGCAGCAGGAGGACGTCGCCGACGGCGAGGGAGAGCAGGTCGGAGGAGGAGACGGTCAGCGGGGCGAAGCGCACGCTGACGTCGACCGGGACGAGGTTGAGCCGCTCCTTGAGCGCCTCGGTGGCCCGCTGCCGCTTGCGCAGCGCCGACTCCGAGAGCTGCGGCGAGGCCGCGTTGTTCAGCGACTGGGCGAACGACGAGAAGGGCAGCACCAGCGTGGCCTCGCCCTCGCGGCTGCCCACGGCCATGGCGAAGGTGGCCACCATGACGGTGTCCGATCCCGACGCCGCCTGGGCCAGCTGGGGGTTGTACTCGAGGCCGGCCATCGCCGGCTGGATCTCGGTGATGTGGCCGAAGGCGGCGGAGAACTCGTCGAGCAGCCGGTCCAGCAGGTGCCGGGTGATGGACACCTCCATCGCCGTCATCGGCCGGTTGGGCTGCTCGGCGGCGCCGGAGCCGCCCAGCATGTGGTCCACGATCGCCATCGCGATGTCCAGCGGGTAGGCCAGCATCCCCTTGCCGGCCAGCGGCTCGAGGGTGAACGTGGTGATGAAGACGGGGTCGGGCAGCGTCGCGACGTAGTCGTCGTAGGAGTACTGCTCGATGCCCACGAGCTCCAGCCGGGCCCCGGCGCGGAGGAAGGTGGTGAGGATCGTCGTCGCCTGGCGGGCGAAGGCCTCCTGCGCGATCTGCAGCACGCGCACGTGCTCGCGGGAGAGCTTCGTCGGCCGGCGGAAGTCGTACGTGCGCGGCTCGCCGCGGCGGCTGCGACCGCCTCCGGGGGCGGGTGACGCAGCCGGGGCCTGGGCGTTCGCGCCGCGGGCGGCGGGGCCGGCATCGGGTTGTGTCACGTCCTCCCTCATCGGCGGAGGAGGGGGGCACCGTGACCGGGGGTGACCGCACCCCCGGACGCGTAGGGGGAGGGTGTGACGGTTGGGGCGGGGTGTGCCCCGGCGTGATGCAGCGGTGCCCGGACCCCCTGGAGGGGCCCGGGCACCACGGCTCACTGCGTGACGTACTCGGTGTAGTAGATGCCCATCACCATCTGCACCTCGTGCTCGGTGTAGGCCTCGATGATCTTCTGCTCGAGGGTCTCCTTGAGCGCGTCCCGCGCCCCGGTCACGTCGGCCGGGCTGGCCTGCGAGAACGTGGAGATGATCGCGTCGTAGGCCTTGGCGCCGTCGACACCGCCCCCGCCGTGCCCACCGCCGGCGGCAGCCGTCGTGTAGTCCAGGGTGATGCCGATCTTCAGGTAGCCGCCGCCGGCGAGGTTGACCGCGATCGGCTCGAGCGCGACGTAGCCGCCGTGCTCGGGCTCGGCCGCCTCGGCCTCGCCACTGGGGAGGAGGAAGAAGTAGGCCGCCCCCGCGAGCGCCAGCACGACGACGCCCAGGACGAGGAAGAGCTTCTTCTTGCCGCCGCCGCCCTCGGTCTCCTCGGCGTCGGTCTTCTTGTCCTTACTCATGGGTCGCCTCCTTCTGCGTGGCGTCGATGCCCGGCAGCAGCGCGTTGGCCTCTGCCGAGGCGGTGGACAGGACGACGACGTCGACGCGCCGGTTGACGTTGATCGCCGTCGGGTCGGTCACGGGGACCAGGGGCTTGGTCGACGAGTAGCCGTCGGCCGACATGCGGGTCTCGGGGACGCCGCCGGTGGCGAGGTAGCGGACGACGGTGGTGGCGCGCCAGGCGGACAGCTCCCAGTTGGACGGCCACGGCCCGCCGGCGGTCACGGGCAGGTGGTTGGCGTGCCCCTCGACGGCCAGCTGGTTGGGCAGCCCGGTGAGGGTGGGGGCGACCGCGGTGAGGATGGCCTGGCCCTCCGGCCGGAGGACGGCCTCCTCGGCGTCGAACAGCACCGCGTCGGCGACGATGTGCACGACCAGGCCGCGCTCGTCGATCTCGAACCGGGCGGCGTCGGGGTAGCCGGCGGCGGTCAGCGCCGCCTGCAGCTTCTCGCGGGCGGCGGCCAGCTCGTCGTAGGCCTGCTGGGCCTCGGCGGCGACCCGCTCCGCGCGCTCGGCGGCGGCCTGCGCCGCCGCCTGCTCGACCTGCGCGTCGGTGACGGTGGGGTCCGGCGGGATGGCGGAGGCGATGTCGATGGCGCCCGGCAGGCCTTCGAGCACCGACCCCTCGGGGGTGGCGCTGGTCAGGACCGAGACAGGGGTGCCGAAGGCGTCCGACATGCCCTTGGCCAGGGCGGCGAACTTCTGCTCGTCCACCTTGCTCATGGCGAAGAGCACCACGAACAGCACGAACAGCAGCGTCATCATGTCGAAGCCGGACACGAGCCACCGTTCGTGGTTCTCGTGCTCCTCGTGCTCCTCGTGCTTCTTGCCGCGGCGGCGGCCGTGACCGGTGCTCACGCGGTCACGCCGCTTCCTTCGCCTGCGAGCCCGGCGGGACCAGCGAGGTCAGCTTGAGCCGGACGGCGCGCGGGCTGGTGCCGGCCTGGATCTCGGTGATGCCCTCGACGAGCAGCTCCATCTGGGCGGCCTGCAGCTCGCTGACGCGGAGGATCTTGGCGCCCATCGGCAGGAACCAGAAGTTCGCCGCCATGACGCCCCACAGCGTGGCGATGAACGCGGCGGAGACCATCGGGCCGAGCGTCTCCGGGTCGTTCAGGTTCCCCATGACGTTCATCAGGCCGACGATGCAGCCCAGGATGCCGATGGTCGGCGCGTAGCCGCCCATGGCGTTCATGAACTTCGCGGCGACCTTGTCCTCGGCCTTCTTGGCCGCGATCTCGCTCTCGAGGACGGTGCGCAGCTCCTCCGGGTCGGTGCCGTCGATGCCCATCTGCAGGCCCTTGCGGAGGAACGGGTCGTCGATCTGTTTGACCTGGGCCTCCAGCGCGAGCAGCCCTTCCTTGCGGGCCTTCTCGGCGAGGCTGACCAGCGTCTGGATCTGCTCGGTCGGTGCCGGCACCTTCGCCGGCAGCACGGCCATCTTGAACCAGCTGCCGACCTTCTTCAGGTCGTCCAGGGTCTGGCTGGCAGCCGCCGCACCGAAGGTCGCGATGACGACCAGGACGATCGCGGGCAGGAAGATCAGCGCCGAGGGCGAGACGCCCTCGAGGGTCATGAAGACGAACAGGGCGACGACGGAGATGCCGAACCCGATCAGGGTGGCGGGATCCACGGGTCAGCGCTCCTCTCGGCTCGGGAAGGGCACGACGGACGAGACTCCGGCGGAGTCCGCGGGCGGCGCCTGCACGCGGTACTCGCCGCGGTCCATCTCGTAGGACGTCGCGAGGATCCCGGCGCGGTACTCCACGATCTCCCGGAGCACCTCCTCGACGGTCTCCTTCACCACGTACTTGGTGCCGTCCACCAGGAAGGCGACCGTGTCGGGGTGGCCCTCGACCCGCTCGATCAGGTCGGGGTTGAGCGCGAACTGCTCCCCGTTCAGGCGCGTCACACGGATCACGGGTCGGTCCTCTAGCTCGGTGGGTGGAACGGGCGCATTGCGTCAGTGACTTCATCGGCGCCCGCCTCGGGCTCCTTGAGCCGAAGCGGGGGTTCTCGCAGGTCACCCCGACGGATGAGCCCTCGGTGCCGGCGCCTCGGGGGCGCGAGTTCCAGCTCTCGGTACCGAGAGCTGTGGCCCCTCCGTGAGCTCTCGGTACCGAGAGCTCACGGAGGGGACGGGGGCGTGCCGGATCAGCGCTTGAGGTTGACCAGGTCCTGGAGCATCTCGTCGGACGCGGTGATCACGCGGCTGTTCGCCTGGAAGCCGCGCTGGGCGACGATCAGGCTGGTGAACTCCTCCGAGAGGTCCACGTTGGACATCTCCAGCGCACCCGACGAGAGGATGCCGCGGCCGCCGGTGCCGGCGGTGCCGACCACCGGCTCACCGGAGTTGTCCCCCACGCGGAACGAGGAATTGCCGGCCTTCTCCAGGCCGCTCGGGTTGTTGAAGGCGGCCATCGCGAGCTGGCCCAGGTTCTGCCGCAGCCCGTTGGAGTAGGTGCCGACGATCGTGCCGTCGTTGGACAGCGAGAAGCCCTGCAGCGTGCCCATGGCGTAGCCGTCGACGTCGGTCGGCACGACCTGGCTCTTGCCGCCGTACTGGGTGATCCCGGAGAGGTCCATCCGGACCGGACCGGGCCAGCTCGCCACACCGGGGGCGAAGCGGACGTCGTCGAGCGCGGGGCTCATGACGCCGGTGACCGGGTCGAAGGTGATGACGCCGCTGAACGCGGTGCCGTCGGGGTTGCTCAGGGCCAGGGCCGGGGGCGGCGTGCTCGGGTCACCGTCGTCGTCGCCGTTGTTGACCGTGAGCGTCCACTCGTTCAGGTCCGTCTTCGTGAACGTGTAGGTCACCTGCTGGGCGTTGCCCATGGAGTCGTACATCTTGACCGGCGTCTGCACGAACGCCCCGACGGCGGCGGCGCTGTCCAGGTTGCCGTCCATCGTCGAGCTCAAGGTGGCCGACGGGGCGACGTTCGCGCCGTAGGGCACCGACAGGTCGCCGATCGGGCCGTTGGGGTTGATCGCGCCGGTGGTGGGGTCGGCGATCCACCCCTGCAGGATCGAGCCGTCGGGGGTGACCAGGCGGCCGGATGCGTCGAAGTCGAACGAGCCGGCCCGGGTGTAGAGCTGCTCGCCACCCGGCCCGCGGGTCACGAAGAAGCCGTCGCCCTCGATCATGAAGTCGGTCGAGCGGCCGGTGGACTGGGCGGCGCCGTTGGTCCAGTTGGTCATGATGCCGGCGAGCTTGACGCCGAGGCCGACCTGCGCGGGGTTCGTGCCACCGCGCTCGGCGGCGGGGGCGCCGCCGGCCCGGACGACCTGCGACAGCGTGTCCTGGAAGACGGTGCTGCTGCTCTTGAAGCCGACGGTGTTCACGTTGGCGATGTTGTTGCCCGTGACGTCCATCTTGGTCTGGTGCGCCTTGAGGCCGGAGATGGCCGAGAACATGGAGCGGAGCATGCGGAGGTTCTCCTCGCGGTTCGGGGGTGGGGGGTGGGATCAGGACGCCGCGGAGGAGCTCGTCCCTGAGCTCGGCGTGGGGAGGGAGACGGCGGTGATGCGCCCGACCTGCACGTCCTTGCCGTCGACGACGGCGACGGCCTCGGAGTTGCCGGAGGCGAGGCGCACGGAGGAGACGACGCCGGTCACCGGCTCGCCGTTGCTGTTGGTGTAGGTGACCTGGCGGCCCACCATGGCGCCGGCGGTGGCGTGCTCCTGCAGGACCAGCGAGGTGGCGCTCATCGAGGCCAGCTGCTCCAGCTTCTCGACCTGGGTGAAGGTCGCCGTCTGGGCGATCATCTGGGTGCTGTCGACGGGGTTGGACGGATCCTGGTACCGCATCTGCGCCACGAGGAGCTTGAGGAAGGTGTCCTTGCCCATCTGGTCACCGCGGTCGACCTGGGTGGTCGCCGACGTGTAGGCCGTCTGGCCGAGGCCGTTCACGGGGTCGGTCATGGGTCTGTGGGTCTCCTTCTCTCAGACGCGGACGTCGACGCCGTCGGATCCGGTGCGGCCCGTCGCGACGGGACGTCCGTCTCCGCTATCGGCAGTGCGCTGCCACGGTCGGAACCGCCCGTCGGGCGATCCCTGCTGGCCGGATCGGTCCCCGGAGCCCTGCTGCCACTGCTGGGCCTGCTGCTCGGCGGCGTGCCGGGCCAGCCACGAGCCCCCGCTGTCCTTCGAGACCTCGACCCGCTGGGCGGTCAGGCCGGCCGCCTCCAGCTCGCGGCGGAGCTCCGGCAGGGCGTCGAGCAGCGCGGCCCGGCCGTGCTCGTGCGCACCGCGCAGGGCGAGGTCGACGCTGCTCCCGGTGACCGTCACCGAGATCTCGACGGGGCCGAGGGTCTCGGGGGTGAGCACCATCGTCATCGTGTGCGAGCCGTCGGCGGCGCTGAGCACGGCGACCTGACGGGCGAGCTGGGTGTGCACCGGCTGCTCGGCCGCCTGCCCGGTCGCGCTCGCGACGGGGCCGACCGGGGCCGCGGTGCCGGTCGCGGACGGGGCGGCCGGTGCGGCGACGGGCACCGTCGCCGGCTGCTCGCCCGCCCCGTCGGTGACCGGGATCGCCGCCGGGACCGGGGTGCCGGGCTCGTCGCCCGGCTGGTCACCGGCACCGGACGAGCCGGGGCCCTCGCCGGCGCGGACCGGGGCGGAGCCGGGCAGGCCGGCCGCCTCGGGTGCCGCGCCGCTGCCCGTCGGGGCAGCCGGGGCGGGGGAGCCGGGGACGCCGGCAGCCGTGTCGGCGGTGACGACCGCGGCGCCGGGGACGTCGGTGCCGGGGCCGGTGCCAGGGCCTGCTCCGGTCGCCGGTGCGGGGACGACGACCAGGCCCGCGGGCAGGCCGGTGCCGGGCTGCGCGGCGGTGGGGGTGGCCGGCGGAGCGGTCGCGGGCTGCGCCGCGACCTGGTCGGCGGCGGCACCGGGGAGGGTGTCGGCGGGCGCCGCGACGGTGCCGGTCGCCGGGAGCGGCGCGGTGGTGGTCGTCGAGGGCGCCGCGGCGACGCCGGCCGCCTCGCCCTCGGTGGTGGCAGCCGTGCCCGGTGCGGAGACCGCGCCGAGCGCCAGGGCCCAGAGAGCGCCGGTCCACCCGGCGGCCACCTCGACCGGCACCGCCGTCCCGACCGCGGCGGTCTCCGCGCCGGCCTCCTCCCCGGGCGTGCCAGCGTCGCCCTCTCCCGGCGGCCGCTCGCCGACCGGCGCCCGCCCCTCCGACAGGGCGCCGTCCAGCGCGGAGGCGAAGGGGGCGGCGCTCTCGGTGGAGCCCCCCTCGGCGGCACCCGGGGACGGGGTGCGGACCGCCGCGGGGGCGGCCGGCATCACGGGAGCGCTCATCGGTAGGCCTCCGCCTTGCTCATCACGGAACGGACGTAGTTCTGGGTCTCTGCGTAGGGCGGGATCCCGCCGTAGCGGGTCACCGTGCCCGGACCGGCGTTGTAGGCGGCCAGCGCCAGCTCGGTGGAGCCGAACTGCGAGGTGAGGTTCTTGAGGTAGCGCGCGGCGCCGTCCACGGCCGACGACGGGTCGAGCGGGTTGACCCCGAGGCCCTTCGCGGTGGCCGGCATGAACTGCATGAGGCCCTGGGCGCCGGCCGGCGACACGGCGCCGGCGTTGAAGTTCGACTCCACCGAGGCCATCGCGGCCAGCAGCGAGGCGTCGACGCCGTGCCGGCTGGCGGCGCTGCTGAAGAGGTTCGCGTAGGGCACGCCCGCGACCCCGCCGGCCGCGGACGCCGTGCTCGGCGCCGCCTCGGGCAGCACGCGGCGGATGAGGGTCGGGGTGCCGACGTCCTGCACCTTGACGGTCTCGCCGGCCTGCGGGGCGGCGATCATCTTGCCGTTGCCGATGTAGATGCCGACGTGGTCGATGCCGGCGCGCGACGAGGAGTGGTCGAAGAAGACCAGGTCGCCGGGGCGGGCGGCGGCCAGCGAGGCGACCGCCTTGCCGCTGGTGGCCTGCTGGGAGGAGGTGCGCGGCAGCTCGATGCCGAGGTTCCCGTAGACCAGCTTCACCAGGCCGGAGCAGTCGAGCCCCTTCGCGGGGTCGGTGCCGCCCCACACGTAGGGCACGCCGAGGTACTTCTGCGCCTCGGCCACGACGGCGGTCTCCGACGCGGACCCCGCGCCGGTGGTGGCCCACGTGCTGCTGGTCGCGCTCGTGCCGTCCAGGCCCGCGGCCGCGGCGGCCGACGCCCACCCGGTCGAGGTGGCCTGCACGGGGAAGAAGCGGGCCTGGATCTCGCTGATGCGGGCCTGCACCGCGCTCAGCCCGTCCACGGCACCTCCCGGGGGTCCGTGCGACCGGCCCGGCCGGTCACGAGGTCGTCGGCCGCGCGCTCCTCGGCGGCGGCCTCGGCGTGCCGCTGGGCCTCCAGGTGGCGTTCGCGCAGCCGTTCCAGGGCCTTGGTCCGCTGGGCCGCCGCGGTCCACTCCGCGCGGACGGCCGCGGCCTGCTCGGCGGACGCGGTCGCCAGGGCGCGGGCGTCGCTGGCGTCGGTGGCCGCCGCGCGCAGCAGCACCATGGCGGCCACGAAGTCGCCGGACGACAGCCGAGCGGGCAGCGCGGACGTGGCGAGCGCGTGCTCGCGCTCGGCCGCGGCGCGGTCGGCGTCGGCGGCGTTCCGGGCGGCGCGGGCGGCGTCGGCCGCCGCGGCGCGCTCCTGGGTGCGGCGCAGCTCCAGCACCGGCTGGAGGCGGAAGGCGGCGCGCTTCACGAGCGCACGATCCGCTGCAGCCACGACCAGGCCTCCGCCGGCGGGGTGGACTCGCCCAGGGGCTGCTGCAGGAAGGCGTCGATCTGCGGGGCCAGCTCGCGGGCGCGGTCGACGAGGGCATCGGTGCCGGCCTGGTAGGCGCCGATCTCGACGAGCTCCTTGACGTCGCGCAGCGCGCCCATGAGCCGGCGGATCTCGCGGGCGTCGGCCATCTGCGGGGGCGGCGTGACCGCGCCGGCGACGCGGGAGATCGACTCGAGCACGTCGATGGCCGGGAAGTGACCGACCGTGGCCAGCTTGCGGGTGAGCACGATGTGCCCGTCGAGGATCGACCGGGCGGTGTCCGCGATCGGCTCGTTGTGGTCGTCGCCCTCGACCAGGACGGTGTAGAGGCCGGTGATCGAGCCGGTCACGCCGGTGCCGGCCTTCTCCAGCAGCTGCGGCATCATCGCGAAGACGCTCGGC
Organism: Blastococcus sp. TF02A-30; assembly: GCF_003319185.1. Classification (GTDB taxonomy): domain Bacteria; phylum Actinomycetota; class Actinomycetes; order Mycobacteriales; family Geodermatophilaceae; genus Blastococcus. The sequence continues at coordinate 339,109 of NZ_QOHJ01000003.1, read as the reverse complement.
GGGTAGCCGCGGGTCGCCGGCGGCTCCCCGGCGGAGAGCCCGACCTCGCGCTGCGCCATCGCGGTGCGGGTGATCGAGTCCATGAGCAGCAGCACGTCGCGGCCATGGTCGCGGAACGCCTCGGCGATCCGGGTGGCGACGAATGCGGCCTTGAGCCGCACCAGCGGCGGCTCGTCGGAGGTGGCGACGACGACGACGGTGCGCGCCATGCCCTCGGCGCCGAGGTTCTCCTCGATGAACTCCCGCACCTCGCGGCCGCGCTCGCCGATCAGCCCGATGACCCGGACGTCGGCGTCGGTGCCGCGGGTGATCTGGGCCATCAGGCTGGACTTGCCGACGCCGGAGCCGGCGAAGATGCCCAGGCGCTGGCCCTTGCCGCAGGGCACCAGGGTGTCGAGCGCGCGGACCCCGAAGGTCAGCGGCTCCTCGACCCGGCTGCGGGCGAGGGCGTGCGGCGTCTCGCTGGCGAGGTCGACCCAGGACACCCGGGAGGCCAGCGGGGGACCGCCGTCGATCGGCCGGCCGAGGCCGTCCAGCACGCGGCCGAGCAGCGCCTCGCCGACCGGGACCTGCAGGGGCAGCCCGGTGGCCCGCACCGGCGCGCCGGCGTGCACGCCGGCCAGGCTGCCCAGGGGCATGCAGGTGAGCCGGTCGCGGCCCACGGCCACCACCTCGGCCAGCAGCGGCGCGGTGCCGGGGTTGACCTCGACGAGGTCCCCGACGGCGGCGACGATGCCGTCGACGGTGAGGGTCAGGCCCATGGCGCCGGTGACCACGCCGGTGACCTGGGGGCGGGCGGCGGCGCGGGCCCGGGTGAGGAGCGCGGCGGGCACGGTCACGAGGACAACACCGCCTGGACCCGCTCCAGGGCGGCGACGAGCTGGGCGTCGATCCGGCGGGGACCGGTCTCGGCGACGGCGCCGGCGCGCTCGACCGAGGCGTCGGCCACGAGGCGCACGGACGCCGGCAGCTCGGCCACCGCCTCCTCGGGGATCTCGCCCAGGTCGTCGGGGTGCACGCGGACGACGACGGGCGCGTCGGCCGGGCACAGCGTGAGCGCGCGGCGCACCGCGTCGAGGACGGGGGAGTCGGCCATGGCCAGCTCCCGGCCGAGCAGGTCCTCGAGCAGGGTCAGGACCGTGCCCAGGATGGTCTCGCGGATGTCGTCGGCCACCGGCACGGCGGCCTCGTCCAGGCGGGTGACGGCGGACCCCAGGGCGGCGGTCGCGGTGGCGATCCGCCGCTCCCACCGGGCCTGCGCCTCGGCCATGCGCTCGGTGGCCGCGCGCTCGGCCTCGGCGACGGCGGCGCCGGCCGCGGCCATGCCCTCGGCGTGACCTGCCGCGAAGCCCTCGGCGTGCGCCTGCCGGCGCAGCCGCTCCAGCTCGTCGGCGTAGACCTCGCCGAGCCGGAAGGTCGGCCGGCTACCGGCCACCGGCTGGTCCTCGGCGCGGCGCACCGAGGACCGCCGCTCCACCGGCGAGGGCTGCGGCGGGATGACGGCGGTCGCCGCAGCCGCCGTCATGACCGGGGACGGGGTCAGCGACGACGGCGCGGGCGCCGGTGCGGGGATCGCCGGTGCGGGCGCGGCCGGCGCCGCGGGTGCGGTCAGGACGGCGGTCGCGGTGGTGCCGCCGGCAGGGGTGACCTGCCCGCTGGCGTCGCGGTAGGGCCGGGCGGCGACGGCGGCGCCGCCGCGCAGGACCGCCCCCTCCCGCGGCGGCCGGTGCCCCGGGTCAGGAGACGAACTCATCGTCCCCGCCGCGCGAGATGGTCAGCACGCCCTGCTCCTCGAGGGTGCGGATGACGGCGACGACCTTGGCCTGCGCCTCCTCGACGGTGCGGGTGCGGACCGGGCCGAGCAGCTCGATCTCCTCGGCCAGGTTCTCGGCGGCGCGCTCGGAGAGGTTCCGCTGGATCTTGTCGCGCACGTCCTGCCGGACACCCTTGAGGGCGGTGGCCAGGTCGTTGGCCTCGACCTCGCGCAGCACCAGCTGCAGGGACCGGTCGTCGATGGTGACGATGTCCTCGAAGACGAACATCTGCGAGCGGACCTGGTCGGCCAGCTCCGGGTCGGCGTTGTCCAGCCACTCGAGGATCGAGCGCTCGGTGGGCCGCGGCGAGCGGTTGATGATCTCGACCAGGGCCTCGACGCCACCGGCGGTGGACATGTCCTGGTGGGCCAGGATCGAGCCCATCCGGCGGCCGAGCTCCTCCTCGACCAGGCGCACCATCTCGGGGGAGGTGCGATCCATGGTCGCGATGCGGTGGGCCACCTCGGCCTGCTGCTCCGGCGCGAAACCGGAGAGCACCTCGGCCGACTGCGCCGGCGTCAGGTGCGCCAGCACGAGCGCGATGATCTGCGCGTGCTCGTCCTTGAGGAACGTGACGAGCTGGCGCACGTCCGCGTTGCGCAGCGAGGCGAAGGGGACCTCGGTGTAGACGACGTTGAGCCGGGAGAGGATTCCCTCGGCCTTGTCCTCACCCAGGCCCGCCGCGAGGATCTCGCGGGCGAACTCCACGCCGCCGCGGCCCACGAACTGCTGGGCGGTCATGAGGCCGTGGAACTCGGTCATGACGCTGTCGACGTCCTCGAGCTCCACCGAGCCCAGGCGCATGAGCTCCCGGGTCAGCGACTCGACCTCGCGGGGCCGCAGCTTGGACAGCAGGATGCCGGCCTCCTCCTTGGACATCTGCGCCAGGAAGACGGCGGCCTTGCGCAGCCCCGGCAGCTCCGGCCGCGGCGGGGCCGACGGGACGGCGGGGAGGTTGGCGGCGCCCGTGGCGCCGATCAGCTGCTCGAGCCCGGCCATGGTCATGACTTGTTCTCGCTCAGCCAGCCGCGGAGCATGGCCGCCACCTCGTCGGGTCGTTCGCTGACCATGGTCGAGATCTCCCCCCGCACCCGCTGCCGCTCCGCGGCCTCGAGCTCGGCCTGCTTGTCGTCGATCGCGGGCACCTCGTCACGGGTGCTGGAGACGCGGAGCCGGTCCAGCTCGGCGAGCATGTCGTCGGTCAGCTCGAGCGGCTCGTAGTCCTCCTCCTCCTCGCGGCCGCGGCGGGAGCGCAGCCAGACGACGAGGATGACCAGCGCGATGCCGGCCGCGATGCCGCCCTGCTTGATCATCGACCACATCTGCTCCTTGGCCTCGGCCTCGCGAGCGGCTTCCATCTCGGCTGCGGCGGCGTCGGACGCGGCGGTGTCGAACGGCATGGCGGCCACGGTGATGTCGTCGCCGCGTGCCTCGTCCAGGCCGACGGCGTTGCCGACGAGGTCGCGGATCTGCTGCTGGTTGAGGTTGCCGGCGACGGCGTCGTCCATGACCACGGCGACGGTCAGCCGGTTGAGGCCTCCGGGCGCGCCCTGGGTCACCTCGGTGGTCTTGCCGACCGCGTTGTTCGAGGTGGTCGACTCCTTCTCGTACGTCGACTCGCCGGTGCCGGCGTTCTCCGCGGCGTCGGGCATGTTCTCCGGGCCGAGGACGCCGCCGACGATCGCGCCGCCGCCCCCGGTGTAGTTCTCCGTCGTGGTGCTCTCGGAGACCGGCGGGGTGCCCTGGTCGTAGGTGTAGGTCTCCGACGTGGTGTCGCGCTTGTCGAGGTCGACGTCGGCGCGCACCGAGACCACGGCCCTGTTCGGCCCGAGGACCCGGTCGAGGATCGCCTGGGCGTTGGCCTGCAGCCGGCTCTGGTACTCCTGCTCGACCTGCGAGCGGGCGTCGCCGGCCGCGGCGGAGATGCCGGTGCCGGGGGAGGAGAGGACCTGGCCGGAGGTGTCCGTGACGGTCACCTGCTCCGGCGACATGCCCTCGATGCTGGAGGAGACCAGGTTGGTCACGGCCTGGATCTGCTCACCGGAGAGCTGGGTGCCGGCGGAGAGCTGCAGCATGACGGAGGCGGTCGGGTCCGCCTGCTCGGTCACGAAGACCTCTTCCTCGGGCAGCGCCACGTGGACGATCGCCTGCTGGACGCCGTCCAGCGCCTCGAGGGTCTTGGACAGCTCGCCCTCCAGCGCCCGCCGGTAGGTGGTCTGCTGCTGGAACTCGCTGGTGGTGATGCCCTGCTCGTCGAGGAGCGAGTAGCCGGTGTCGTCGCCGGCCGGCAGGCCCTGGGCGCTCATGTCCAGGCGCAGGTCGTAGACCCGGTCCTTGGGGACGAGGATGGTGCCCCCGCCGTCGGCCAGCTCGTAGGTGACGCCGGCGGCGTCGAGCTCGTCGGTGATCGCGGCGGCGTCGCTGGCGGCCAGGTTGGAGAAGAGCGGGGCCTGGGTGGGCGTGGTGATCCAGCTGTAGAAGAAGAACCCGCCGAGGAGCAGCCCGGCGAGCAGCAGGCCGATGACGACCTTCTGCCCCAGGCTGACCGTGGCGAACGTGGAGCGGGCACGCTCCAGCGTCCCGGCGAGTGCCGACTTCATCAGACGGGCATCCTCATGATCTCGTTGAAGGCCTCAACGGCCTTGTTCTTGATGGACACGACCATCTCGACGGCCAGGGACGCCTCGTTCCTGGCGATCATGTAGTCGTGCACGTCCTTCAGGTCGCCGGTGGCGGCCTGGGCGGCCAGCCCGTCGGCGTTGGCCTGGGTGGTCTGCAGCTGGTCGAACGAGGCGGCCAGGACCGACGCGAAGCCGCTGGTCTCGCCGGTGCGGCCGGGCTCGGCGACCGTCGCGGTCGTGTCGATGCCGGCGACGCCGCCGGACCCGGCGAGGGCGCTGACGCCGGGGATGCCACCGATCGGGAACGTCACGGTCAGCCCTTCCCGAGCTGCAGGGCAGCCTGGTAGAGGGCGGTCGCCCGCTCCACGACGGCGAGGTTGGCCTGGTAGCCGCGCTGCGCCATGATCATCTGCGACATCTGGTCGCCGAGGTCCATGTCGGGGTACTTCACGTACCCCTCCTCGTCGGCCAGGGGGTGGTCGGGCGCGTAGACCATGCGGCCCTCGGGGTCGCCGAACTCCGCGCGCGCGGCACGCACGCCGCCCTCGCCGGTGCCGTAGTCGACCGCGCGGGCGATGATCATCCGCTCCTGGAACGCGTCCTCGTTGGTCCGCGAGACGGTGTTGACGTTGGCGATGTTGTCGGAGACGGCGTCCAGCCACTTGCGGTGCAGCAGCAGGCCGGAGCCGGAGATGCCGAAGGTGTCGAAGATGGCCATGTCACGAGGTCCTGAGGGCGGTGCGGATCGAGTTGTACTTGCCGTCCAGCGCGCTGAGGGCCAGCTGGTAGCGCAGGCCGGTCTCGGTGGCGATGAGGGTCTCCGCATCCAGGTTGACGTTGTTGCCGTTGGTGTTCGTCGGCTCCAGGGACCGGGCGACGGTGCCGCCGCTGATCTGCGGCGTCTCACCGGTGCGCAGCGCGCCGCGCAGCGAGGACTCGAAGTCGGTCCGGCCGGCGAGGAACCCCGGGGTGTTGACGTTGGCGATGTTGTCGGCGGTGACCCGCTGGCGCTGGGCCAGGCCGGACAGGGCTGCGTGCAGGGCGGCCGGGGTGATCTCGCCGATCATGGGGCCGGCCGGCTCGGGAAGCAGGGCACGTTCGTCCTCCGGGGTACGCGGAAGGCACTCGCGAACGAGTGCGGGGTCCGCCGATCCGTGGCGAAAGGGCTTGCTCTCCGTGCCTCCCAGTCATCGGCACCCGCCTCTCCCCGCCTGACCGCCGGTCCGCCACACGAGTGGCAGCAGCACCCGGGTGGGGGAACCGGGACGCGTGTGACCAGCGGTGACCTCGCCGTGTCCCGGGCCGACCGGGACGGGGGAGTTGGCAGGTTCCGTGCCTTTCCGCGGTGATGCGGGCTGCTTCACCGTGGAAAAGCACGAAGCCCCGCCGCCGGCGTGGCCGGAGGCGGGGCTGGGGGAGTGCGGTGCGGCTACAGGCCGCGGTCGATGAACGAGGCGACCGGGCGGGTGGGGGCGTAGGACATGCGGGCGGCGACGTCGCGCTGCTTCTGCGACTGGGTGATCCGCTCGACCAGCTGCTCGGCGACGGCCAGCTGGTGCTGCAGCAGCCGGGCGGCTCGCTCGCGCAGGTCGGCGGGCAGCGGCCCCAGGTCGTGCGGCGGGACCCAGTCCTCCGCGCGGCGGCCCCAGGTGGCGATCTCCTCGGCGCGGTTGCGGGCCAGCGCGGCCTGGGCGTCGAGCACATCACCTTCGAGCTCGTCGAGGGCCTGGTGCCAGTCCTGCGGCTGCCGGCGGCGCTCCCGGCCGCCGGCGCCCAGACCGCGCGCCTCGGCGGCCGCCGAGTAGGGGCTGAAGCCGAAGCCCGCGGCTGCCGTGCCGCCGACCGGGCTCACGCCGGTCATGCCGGAGCGCCGGCCAGGGACGCCGCGGCCTGGCGCCACGCGTCACGCAGGGGCTCCACCACCTGGCGGCAGGAGGCGATGCGGTTGGTGTCGAGCTTCACGTTCGCCTGTACCAGCTCGCCGATCAGCCAGTTGTAGAGGGCGGCCAGGCGGGGCCCTCCCTCCCAGGCGTCGACCTGCAGGCTGGAGAGAAGCTCGAGCACGATCGCCTGGGCGTGCTGCAGCTGCTCGGAGGCATCCTCGCGCTGGCCGGCGGCGACGTGCTTCTGGGCGCGCTCCAGGTCGAGGGCCAGTCGGTCGTACAGCATCACCAGGATCTGCTGCGGCGACGCCGTGGCGACCGAGTCGCCGAGGTAGCGGGCGCGGAGGGATGCGGCACTCATCGAGGGGTCTCCTGGGTGGAATGGGGGTGCAGGACCGGCGGGGGAGGACCGGTCAGGAGCTGGAGGGCAGCGAGGCCAGCTGGCCGCCGAGCCAGCTGGACTGGCTCTGGAGCTTGCTCAGCGCGGTCTCCATGGCGGTGAACTGGCGGGTCAGGGTCTGCCGGCGCATCTGCAGCCGCAGGTCCCACTCCTCGATACGCTTGGTGAGGTCCTTGCCGAGGGTGTCCTGCCCGTTGGCCAGGCCCACGATGGTGCCCGTGGTGCTGTCGGAGGCGCCCTTGGAGAGGCTCAGCAACCGGCCGGCGAGGCCGGTGACCGCGGCGACGTCGTCGCCACCGCCCACCGCGCCGTCGGCACCGTTGCTCGCCGTGGTGCCGAAGACCATGCGCTTGGCCAGCTCGGGCGTCTCCTTGACGGCGGTCAGGAACTTCGCCTTGTCGAAGGACAGCTTGCCGTCCTTGGTCAGCTCCAGCCCGAGCTTGGCCACCGAGCCGTCCTTGCCGACGCCGGTGGCGACCGTGCTCAGGACGCTGCTGGCCAGGGAGGTGAGCGTGTAATCGCCCTTGAGCGCGGCGGTGCTGCCCGGGGCGCTGCTGGTGTAGCTCTTGGTCTGGGTCAGGGCGGAGTTCACCGCATCGACCAGGGCCTGCATCTTCGCCGCGATCGAGTCCGGATCGCTGACCACGCTCACCGTGACCGGATCCGCCTCGACCTTGCTGACGGTGATCGTGGTGCCGCCCATCAACCCGTCGAAGACGTTCGTCGAGCTGTAGACGGAGTAGGCGCCGGCGCCGGAGCCGATGACCAGCTGGGCGTCCTTGCCGGTGGAGGTGTCCGCGAACGCGCTGCCGCCCGACAGGCTGAAGCCGGCCGCGGCGCCGGACTTGGTGGAGGTCACCTGGAGGGCGAACTCGCCGTCCTTGACCTTGACCACGGACGCGGCCAGGTCGAGCTTCGCGCTGTTGATCTTGCTGGCGACCTCCGCGAGCGACTCCGTGCCGGTCAGCGGGACGGTGCCTCGGCTGGTGCCGTCGGCGTTCTTCACGTCAAGCGTGGTGACGTTCGCGGCGGCGGTGGTGGAGGCCCAGCGCCCGGTGCTGACCTGGGAGTGGGTCGTGGCCAGGTTCTTCACCGCGAAGGTGAGGGATCCGGGGGTGGCGCCGGTAGTCGCGGCGGCGGCGACGGAGGTCGCGGAGCTGGTGGCCCGGGTCGCGTTCCAGGTCTCGGGCTTGAGCAGGTTCTCGGCTGCGGTGGTGACGGCGAGGTAGGTCGTGTTGACCGTGCGGTAGGCCGAGGCTGCGGTCTCGGTGCCCTTGAGCCGGGTCTTGAGCGCCGACTGGGTGGCGCCCTCGGCAGCGACCAGCTGGTTGATCAGGTTGGTGGTGTCGAGCCCGGAGACGAGCCCGTCGACTGCCATCCCTGCCATGCGAGTCCTCCCGTCGGCACGGGTCCCCCCGTGGTCGTGGTGTGAGTGAGGGGGGAGGTCCGGAGACCTCCCCCCTCACCCAGGGTCTTGCCGAGGTGCCCTCAGCTACCGCGCTGGGATCAGCGGAGCAGCGAGAGGACGCCCTGCGAGGCCTGGTTGGCCTGCGCGAGCATCGCGGTGCCGGCCTGAGTCAGGATCTGGTTGCGGGTGAACCCGACCATCTCCTGGGCCATGTCGGCGTCGCGGATGCGGCTCTCCGACGCGGTCAGGTTCTCCACCGCGACGTTGAGGTTGTTGATGGTGTGGTCGAACCGGTTCTGCTTGGCACCCAGGTCGGCACGGGCGGTCGACACCGTCTTGAGCGCCGCGTCGATCGCCTGGATGGCCGAGTCCGCGCCGCTGCCCGAGGTGCTGTGAGCCACGGTCAGACCGGCCGCCGTCACGTCGCCGGCGGCGGCGCTGGACGGGCCGCTGATGACCACGCCGCCGTAGGCGTCGACCTGGGCGCTCAGGCCGGTGCCCTGCAGCTTCTTGTCGAACTGCGACTGCACGAGGGCGTGGTTCTTCTCGGCGTCGGCGCTGGTGGCGCCCGTCGACCAGTCGCTGAGGTCCAGCGTGTGCGTGCTGCCGGCGTAGGTGATCGCGATCGCCGTGCCAGGAGCGGCGGCGGCGTCGAAGTCGATCGAACCGGAAGCGGCGGTCCAGGCGTTGCCGCCGGTCGTCACGTCGACGTCGTTGACCTCGAGGCCCACAGCCGACATCGAGGTCCCGACCTCGACCTCGATGACCTCGCCCTGGTTGGCACCCACCTGGAAGTTCTTGGAGAAGTTGCCGTCCAGCAACTTCTCGCCGTTGAACTTGGTGGTGTCGGCGATCCGGGTCAGCTCCTCCTTGAGCTGCTCGACCTCCTTCTGGATGTTGTTCTTGGCGTCGGTGTTCAGGCCACCGTCGTTGGCGGCCTGGACCGACAGGTCACGCATGCGCTGCAGGATGGAGGTGGTCTCGGTGAGCGCACCTTCAGCCGTCTGCACGACCGAGATGCCGTCCTGGGTGTTGCGGACGGCGACCTTCAGGCCACCGATCTGCGAGCGCAGGCCCTCCGAGATGGCGAGCCCGGCCGCGTCGTCGGCGGCGCGGTTGATGCGGAAGCCGGAGGAGAGCTTCTCCAGCGACTTCGACATCTGGTTGTCCGTGATGGACAGGTTGCGGTAAGCGTTGAGCGCCGCGATGTTGTTGTTGACGCGCAGACCCATGGTGTTCCTCCTTGGACGGGGTCTTACTGGATTCCCGCTGCATCCGTGCTGCGGGTCGTGCGGTGGTGCATAGGGAGTTACGGCCTGGGGCGCCTGGGACTTGAGGCGAAACCGAGTTCTTTTCGGCCGTTCCTCACTCAGGCGGGTTGCGCCCGACCCGGGATCGGCCAGCCGGCCCGGGGGCGGGGGATGGCGGGGGAGCGGGCCGCCACTCGTTCGACGTAGCTGCGCTGCTGGTTGCGGGCCCGAACCCCGCCGTCGGCGGGGACGGCGCGGCCGTCCCACACCTCGCTCATGGCCGCGTGCAGCAAGGTCAGCGCCCGGGCGCGCATCTGCGAGACCCGAGAGAGGGTGACCCCGAGATCGTCGGCGATGTCGGTGAGCGATTCGTCACCGAAGAAATTCCTCTCTACGACCTCGTCGAGCCGGTCGGGCAGGGCCCGGATCGCCTCGTGCAGGTAGCGGGCGCGCTCGCCGCGCAGCAGGGCCCGCTCCGGGGACTCACCGGTGTCGGGCAGGTCCAGCGATGCGCCGTCGGCACTGGTCTCGGCGTCGATGCTCACCATGACCGCGCGGTGCACGTCGACCTGCAGGCTGTCCAGCTCGCTGCGTGGCACGCCCAGCACCTCCGCGAGCTCCTCCCGTGTGGGCGGGCGGCCCAGGGAGATGGTGAGCGCGTCGGCGGCGGCGTCGGTGCGCCGCGCCGCGGCGCGCACGGAGCGGCTGGCCCAGTCCCCGGAGCGCAGCTCGTCGAGGACCGCGCCCTGCAGCCGGGCGAGGGCGTAGGTGGCGAACGACGCGCCGGCGGAGGGGTCGAACCGCCGGGCTACCTCCACCAGCGCGACGTGCGCGCAGGACAGCAGGTCGTCCCGGCTCACGTGCGCCGGCAGCGAGATGCGCGCCGCGACGGCGTTCACCGCGAAGGCGGCCAGGGGCAGGTGCTCGGTCACCAGGGCGTCGATCTCGGCCTGGGTCCGGCCGGGGCCACCGGTGGACTTGGAGGGGTGCGGGGTGCGACCGGACGCGGTTCGCTCGCGCGGGAACCGCTCGCGCTGAAGGCGCTCGGAGGCGAGGGCACGGGCTGGGCTCACGTCCTCCTTCTCGGCTGACCGTGGGCGAGGTGGCACCGCCCATCGGCAACTTTCCGTCCTGACTTGAGCGCTCCTCGCCCGCTCGGCTTGAGGGGGCGGGTGCGGGTGCCGAAGCCAGCCCTGACGAGGGAGCGCCGACCGGGGGGACCGGGGCGGCGCCCGGCACGAGAGACGGAGAGGCGGTGGACGCGTGGACTACCAGCACCTGTCGACGTTGCTGTGGCGGGAGCAGGAGCTCCTGGACCTCCTGCTGTTCAAGGCGGAGGAGAAGCAATACCTGATCGTGACGGGCAAGACTCGCTGGCTGGCGCGGATCGCGCACGAGATCGAGGTGGTCCTGGACCAGCTGCGGCTGCTCGAGGTCGAGCGCTCGGCCGCCACCGAGGCGATCGCGGCCGCGCTGGGCCTGGAGGCGAACCCGTCGCTGAAGCAGGTCGCCGAGGCTGCCCCCGCGCCCTGGAGCGATCTGCTGGCCAAGCACCACGAGGCGCTGCTGGTGCTCATCACTGACCTGCGCAGCCTCAGCGACGCCAACCGCGAGCTGATCGAGGGCGGCCTCGCCGCCATCGGCGACGCCCTCGTGCAGACCCGCACCCCGTCCGCCGGGACCTACGGCTCCACGGGCCGGCACGACGACGGCGCGCACCGCGCGGTCACCCTGGACGGCGCCCTGTGAGCGGCACCTTCTCCGGGCTCAACGCCGCGACGACGTCCCTCTGGGCGCAGCGGCGCGCGCTCGACGTCACCGGGCAGAACATCGCCAACGTCAACACCAACGGTTACAGCCGCCAGCGCGCGGACATGCAGGCCATCGGCGGCAGCGCGGTGCCGGCCTTCTACTCCACCAGCGACGGCATCGGTGGCGGGGTGTCGGCCGACGACATCACGCGCATCCGCGACGTCTTCCTGGAAGGGCGCGGGCACACCGAGCACGCCAACTACGCCCGCCAAGCCGTCGAGGCCGGCGCTCTGGAGCAGGTGGAGACCGCGTTCCGCGAGCCCGGGGACCAGGGCCTGCAGAGCATGCTCACCGACGTGTGGGACGGCTGGGAGGCCGTCGCGAACAACCCCGACACCGATGCCGCCCGCGCCCAGGCGCTGCAGCAGATGCAGACCCTGGTCGGCGGACTCCACTTCGCCTCCGCCTCGCTCGACGCGCAGTGGAAGCAGACACGTGAGAACCTCACCGTCCTGGTCAAGGACGTCAACGCGGCCGCAGCGACGATCGCCGACCTCAACCAGGCGATCCAGCGGGCCACCCAGACCGGCCTGCCCGCCAACGACCTGGCCGACCAGCGCGACGTGCTGGTCATGCAGCTGGCCGACCAGGTCGGCGCCACCGTCCGCCAGGGCAAGGACGGCATGCTCGACGTCGTCGTGGGCGGGGTCACCATCGTCGGCGGCGCAAGCGCCGCCAAGCTGGCCGTCGCCGGCGGCCTGGACATGGGCGACACGGCGGGAAACCCGGTCCGGTTGGTCACCGCGGTCGGCGGCTACACAGTCGCGGCCGACGGCACGGCGGCCGGGCAGGTCGGTGTGCTGAACGGGACCTTTCCCAAGTACCAGAAGGAACTCGACCAGCTGGCCAAGGGTGTCGCCGACGCCGTGAACGGGCTCCACGTCAACTCGCCCACCAACCCCACGTCCGACAAGCTCGGGAACCCGGGTGGAGCGGTCTTCGACTCCGCTGACGGCGGCGCGATCACCGCCGCCACCATCCGCGTGGCGATCATCGACCCCGCCCGCATCGCGGCCTCGGTCATCACCGGTGGGGCGAACACGGACAACAGCAACGCCGACCGGATCGCCCAGCTGCGCAACGCCCCGTCGGGCCCGGACGCCAACTACCGGAAGCTCGTCGTCCAGCTCGGCGTCGAGGCGGCCACGGCCAACCGCAACGTCGACATCCAGGCGGTCATCACCACGCAGGTGGACGCCGCCAGGGAGTCGGTCGCCGGCGTGAACATCGACGAGGAGATGACCAACATGCTCTCGTTCCAGCACGCCTACTCGGCGGCCGGGCGACTGGTGACCGCGATCGACGAGATGCTCGACGTGCTGATCAACCGCACCGGCCGCGTGGGGCTGTGATCTGAGTGCGCATCACGCAGCGGGCGGTCACGCTCACCAGCCTGCAGGGGCTCAACCGCAACCTCGACGCCCTGGGCCGGCTGCAGAACCAGCTCACCTCGGGCCGGCTCGTCAACAAGCCGTCGGACTCGCCGACAGCCACCAACCGGGCCATGCAGACCCGTGCCGAGCAGGCGTCGGTGGCGCAGCAGGCGCGCAACGTCACCGACGCGAAGAGCTGGCTGGAACAGGGCAGCTCGACCCTGCTGGACATGATGAACATGACCCAGCGGGTGCGTGACCTCACCGTCCAGGGCCTCAACGAAGGCGCGGTCTCCACGACCAGCCAGCAGGCGCTGGCCACCGAGGTGGCGTCGCTGCGCGAGGGGCTGCTCAACATGGCCAACACCAAGGTCATGGGGCGGCCGCTGTTCGGCGGGGTCACCGCAGGGCCCAACGCCTACGACCCCGCCGGCACCTACATCGGCACCGCGGTGACGCCTGGCGTCACCGCGGGCACGGTCACCCGCCGGGTCTCGGACAGCGAGTTGCTGCGCGTGGATCTCAGCGGCCCGGAGGCATTCGGAGCCGGGGCGGACGACCTGTTCGCCGTCGTGGGCGGGATCGCCGATGCCCTGCGGGCCGACGACCACACGGCCCTCCAGGGGCAGCTCGGCAAGCTGGACGACGTCCTGAAGACCATGCAGGGCGCCGTGGCCGACATTGGCGCCCGCGCCTCCCGCTTGGAGCGGGTCGAGCAGATCAACGCCGACCGGAAGTTGATCCTCCAGTCGCAGCTCGCCGAGACGGAGAACATCGACCTACCCGAGACGATCATGAACCTCGAGATGCAGAAGACCGGTTACGAGGCAGCGCTCGCCGCGACGGCGAAGGTCATCTCCCCCACGCTCCTGGACTACCTCCGCTGATGTCCGGCCCCCCCGCCCTCGCCCGCCCGAGGAGGTGCACCGCATGACGCCGTGCCCCGCCGTCCTGGCCAACCGCTCGCCCACCCCCGCGAGCGCGCCGGTCCGGACGCCCGCCGCCGCCCCAGCGGTGCAGGTCCTGTCCCTGACCGAGCCGCTGCCGGGCTTCCCGGCGCACCGGGACTACGCGCTGGTCCCGGCCGACGGCACGGGTCTGCTGTGGTGGCTGCAGGCCGTCGCCCCCGACGGTCCGCGGTTCGTCGCGGTGCCCGCGGCGGCGTACTTCCCGGAGTACGCCCCGGTCCTCCCGGCGGCGGCGCGCGCGGAGCTCGGCCTCGCCCCGGCCGACGACGCACGCGTCTACTGCCTGGTGACCATCCCGGACGGGGACGTCACGGCCGCCACCGCGAACCTGCGGGCCCCGGTCGTGGTGAACGAGACCACCGCGCGCGCACGGCAGGTGCTCCTGCCCGACGGCACCCATCCGGTCCGGCGGCCCATGCGCCGATAGAGAATCCGCGGGCGGCGACACCGCCGCGCGCAGCCACGGACGGCCACACAACCCATGGAGGGGTACACGTGCTCACACTCACCCGCAGCGTCGGCGAGACCATCCGCATCGGCGACGACATCGAGGTCCACGTCGTCGAGGTGCGCGGCGGCACGGTCCGGCTCGGCTTCAAGGCCCCGCGCGAGATCGCGATCCACCGCGAGGAGGTCTACCGGCAGATCGTCGAGGCCAACCTCCTCGCCGCCCAGGTCACCGCGGACACGCTCGGCGCACTGGCGGCGTTCGCGCCCGTGGCCCCCGCGACCCCGGAGGCCGACCCGGCGGCGGCACAGGGCGGCGAGCAGCTGCAGGCCTGACAGATCTGCATGGCGGTCGGGGGCATGGTTTTGGCAGAGGTCGCCCGCGTGTCCCGGTCTGCCCGCTGACAGCGGCCGACACGGGCAACTTCTGCCGAAGTCGCCCCCTCACAACTGCGTAGGGCACGGCGAGTCTTGTGCCCTCGTGGCGGCTTGCATGCGGCAGATTTCTCCCCAAGCAAGTGACAGGGGGCGATCACCATGCAACACAGTGCATCCAACGCGCAGAACGGCGTCGACCAGGGCGAGCAGGAGACCGTGGTCGTCCACGTGCAGCTCCGGCCGCGTCGTGGTGCGACCCGGAAGTGCCTGGCCGCCCTCTCGACGCTGGCCGCGCAGCACGACCAGGTGTCCTTCGCCGTCACGGGGCTGAGCAAGGACGACCGCGTCGTCCGGGTCACCGTCGGCGTGGAGCTCGGCCCGCGAGCCGGCGTCGCCAAGTTCTCGCCGCAGGCGCAGGCCGCCTACGCGTTCGTGAGCGAGATGTTCACCGGGCTCTACGACCACATGCCGGTCTACGTGGCCGAGCCCAGCGAGGCCGAGCGCGCCGCCGCAGCGCTCCTCATCGAGCGTGCCGACCGCGGCGCGACCGCCGCCGACGTCCTCGAGGCGCTGCCCGCCGTCCCTGCTCCCCGGGCTGCCGGCCCGGGTGAGCGGATCCCGGCCTGACGGCCGTCTCCCGAGCTTCGCGGGGCCTCCTTCCCCGAGGTCCTCTCTTCCCCGTACCGCCAGGAGTTCCGGTGTCCGACCGCTTCTCGTCCTCCCCGACCGCTCTCGACAACCGTGCCCGTCTCCGCCAGCCGCTGGTCTTCGGCGGCATCCCGGAGGCGGACGGGTGGGTGCTCGCGCCCATCACCGCCCGCGACCGCGTCCACTTCCGGGTGGACCGCGAGCTCCCGCTCGACGAGTTCCGCGCCGAGCTGCCCGACGGCGTCACCGTCACCTACGACCAGGGCGACGGCCTCTACCGCGTCGACGGCGCCCGCGGCTCGGCGTCGGTGCTGGCCGACTGGGTCAAGGCCTGGTGCGCCGGGCACGGCACCACTACCATCGGGCTGCGCGCCGAGACCGACGTCCGCCGCCGCGACCCGCGTGACCTGCCGCCGGCCTTCCTCGACCAGCTGTGCCGCCACTACGGCCCGGTCAGCCTCAAGCGGCTGCAGCGCAACATGAGCACGATCCGGCTGCACCTGCCCGACCCCGACGACCTCGGGCAGCAGGTGTTCGAGTGGGTGCTCAAGGCGGTCGCGCAGTACGACGAGACCAAGGGCGTGCCGTTCGGCGCCTTCCTGGCCACCCAGCTGTCCAAGTGGGTGCACGACCTGGGGCGCAACGCGCACGGCCGGACCGCGGCCGACACCGAGCACAAGCAGCAGAAGGCGATCGCGTCGTTCATCGCCGAGCACCAGCGCCGGCCCAGCGAGAAGGAGCTCGCCGCCTTCATGGGGCAGAGCGTGGCCACGCTGCGCCGCAACTCCCAGACGGTCGCGACCCTGAACGGGCTGCGCAACCTGCAGTCGCTGGACGGCGGCCCGGACTCGACCGAGATCCTGCTGCCCGACTCCTCCGAGGCGCCCGACGAGATCATGGGTGAGGCGGAGCAGACGCTGCTCTCGCACGCGCTGACCGCGGCCTGCGCCCCGGACCCGACCGCCCGCCGCGACCAGCGCGCCGGCCAGCCGAACGTCCTGGGCTGGGCGACCTGGTACCTGACCACCTGGGGCGGGCAGACCAAGACGCAGCTCTCCTCGGAGCTCAACACCTCGGTGCGCAACATGAACGTCTACGCCGACCGGGTCGAGAAGGCCCTCAAGACCCGCCTGTCCGAACTCGCCGACTGAGCTCGCCCCTGGTCGCCCTCGCCGAGATCACGACGGACCGGGCGGGCCCTAGACCGACGTCGAGGGCCCGCCCGGTCCGTCGTGATGATCAGCGGACACCGCCCGGCGCCCGCCCGGGTGACGCCGCGCCGGCCGCCGGACGGCGTACCGGTGACGGTGCGTCGCGGATTTCCTGCTGGAAAGGGGTCCATCGGGCCCCTGCGCTGCCGATATCCAGGGCGTGACCCCCCGTCCCCCCACCGCCCGCGCGCTGCCGGCGGGGACCGTGCGGGACGGCGACCGGTGACCGCCCTTCCCGCGGGGGACCCGGTGCCGCCGGTGCTCGTGCCGCACTGGCTGGCCGCCGACGAGCGCACCGCCCTGGCGACCGCCGTCCGTGCCGCGTTCGCCGACCCGCGGGTGCACCCGGTCGCCGCGATCCACCTCGAGGACGTGCTCACCGAGCTGCACGTGGCCGCCGCCCGCGACGCGGTGTGGCCGGCCTCGGCCGCCCGGGTCCGGCTGGCCACCGGCTGGGACCCCGACGTGCTGCCGGTCCGGCTCAGCGATCCGGAGCTCACCGCGGTCCTGGCCCTGCCCGCGCTCCCGGAGGCGCTGCGGGCCCGCCTGCGAGGGGACGACCGGGCATGAGCCAGTTCCGGTTCGGGGGCTCGTCCGCCGGTCTGCTCCAGCGCCTGCGCCCGGTGCGGGTGGACGTCGTCGACCTGCTCGACGTCGCGACGGCGCTGCTGCCCGAGCTCGCCGTGGACGGGCTGCGCGCCGAGGTGCTGCGCCGGCCCGGCGCCGGCTCCCAGCTGGTCGTGGAGGAGGACGAGCGCAGCACCCGCATCGCCGCCGGGGAGCTCGCCGACGACATGACGCGGGCCGGCGTCGCACCGACTCCCGAGGGCATCGCCGCCGCGCTCGCCGCCTGGGTGGACGCCCGTCCGGTGACCGACGCCTCGGCGGCCCGCGAGGGCATCGCGGTCCTCGACTGGACCGATCCGGCGTCGACGGCCGTCGCCTGGCGGGTCGTCGTGCGCCGCGGGGACCTGGCCGTGGCGTGGGTCCCGTCGCCGGCGGCCGGGCCGGCCGAGCGCCACCGTGCCCGCTCGGCGGCGCTGGGCCGCGCGCACGACGTCGAGCTGCAGCTGCGGGTCGAGGGACCGGTGGCGCTGTGGTCGCACCGGACCGTGCCGGTGCTGGCCACCGCCGCGCTGGTCGCGCCGGAGCTGCTGATCGACCGGATCGCCGCCACCGGCCTGGCCATGCCGGACATGCACGTGGTCGTGACGCCGCACCACCCGGTCGCCTGCGCCGGGCGCGGGGTCGCCGCCCGGCTGGCGGGGGAGTCCTGCGAGCCGAGCGTCACGCTGCCCTGGACGGAGCTCGCCGACCTGCCCTGGGGCTGGTGACGGACGCCGCGTCCCCGCCCGGCGAGGGCCCGACGGCGAGGCCATGACGCAAGCCCTGGTCAGGAGATGTAGCCGTACTCCCAGTGCCAGGGTTCGGGCTTCTCGCCACCCGGCGCGGCCCAGGCGGGCTGGACGAAGCCGAAGCGGCCTGCGTTGGCGGTCATCCAGGTCCACTGCGGGGTCCCGGCGATGTTGATGCCGCCGCACAGGTCCACCGCCAGCGCCCACCCGTGGTTGGACGTCCCGGGCACGGCGGCCAGCTTCGGCTTGGCGCGGAAGGCGGCCATCTGCGAGCCCACCGACCGGTAGGAGTCGGTGATGCACAGCGGTGTGCCGAACTGCGCCTGGAAGGCGTCGCTCATCTGCGCGTACCCGGCGGCGGCGTCGCAGCGCAGCGCGTGCTGGTAGACGCCGAGCTGGCACAGGGCCTGGACCGGGATCCGGCCGTTGCTCCAGCCGCCCCACTCGGGGCTGGCGATGCCCGGCTGCGGCAGCGGGGCGCCGCACGGACCGGTGGTCTCACCGACGGCCAGGGCGGCGTTCGGCTCGGCCGGGGCGGCCAGGGGCACGCGGACGGCGGTGGAGTCGGCGGCCATCGAGCGCACGCCCACCTGGTAGGTGGCGGCGGACGCGCCCAGCACGTCGCCGTCGCCCAGGTACAGGCCGACGTCCTGGCCGCCGGGGGAGAAGACGAGGTCGCCGACCTGCAGCCGGTCCACCGGCACGGGGGCACCGGACGTCCACTGCTCCTGCGGCGTCGCGGGCAGCGCGTAGCCGGCCAGCAGCCACGAGGCGGCGGTGAAGCCGCCGCAGTCGTAGGTCTCGGGGCCGGCGGTGCCGGCGACGAAGGGCTTGCCGAGCTGGGAGAAGGCGTTGCTCACCGCGGCCACCGTCTCCGCGGGCAGCACGGTGACCGGGCTGCTGCCGATCACGGCCCAGGCCACGCCCGGGATCGGCTGACCGGCGGCGTCCAGCGCGGGGGAGAGCCCGGCCGGCAGGTCCGCGAGGTCGGTGAGCTCGGCGGCTGCGGGTGGCTCGATGCCCGCGGCGGTGAGGCCGGCGAGGTACTGCTGCCAGCGCTGCACGGCGGCCTGGTTGCGGGCCTGCTGCTCCCCGGCGGCGGGGATGGGGCCCAGACCGGCCAGCACGCCGGTGACGTCGGTGCCGAGGCCGTCGACCTGACGGCGGACGGCGGACAGCACCGCCTCGACCTCGGCTTCGGCGGCGGCGACGGCCGCCTCGGCGTCGGCGACGCGCCGCTGGGCCGCCTCCAGGGCGGCGACGGTGCGCTCGGCCCGGACGACGTACTCCTCCCGCGCGCGCTCGGCCCGGTCGGCGAGCGCAGCCCGGAAGAGCACGTCGGGGGTGGACGACGGGTCGCCGGCGCTGAGGCCGAGGACCGGGAAGCGGCTGGTGGCCGGCGCCCGGTACAGCGCGGCGGCGGTGGTGCCCACGGCGTGCTGCTGGGCGGCGACCGCGGCGCGGGCGGCACCCTCGGCGTCCCGCGCCTGCTGCAGGGCGGTGCGTTCCTGCCCGGCCCGCGCCTCCAGCTGGTGGTAGGTGTCGGCCTGCTCCAGCAGCGAGCTGCGGGCGGTCAGGGCCAGGGTGGTGACGTCCTGCGGCCCGTCCTCCGGCGTGCCGGCGCCGGGCAGCACGAGAGCCAGGGCGGCGGGGAGCAGCAGGGTGCTCAGGGCGACGACGCCGAGCCGGGTGGACCAGCTCGAGCCGGTGCGCGCGGCGGCCGCGCGCGTGCCGGCGGGCCGCGTACCGGACGGCCGCTTCTTCGCGGCGGGTCGCTTCCTCGCAGCGGCGGGGCGCTTCTTCGGGGCGGGCCGCTTCGCGGCGGTGGGCTTCCTCGCCGCGACGGCGGCGCGCGCGGCGGCCACCTGCTCGGGAGTGAGGTCGGGTCGGGCGGCCAGCGCCTGGCGCAGGGCGAGGGCCTCGCGGAGGGCCTGCGCCTCGCGGGCGCTGACCACCGGCCGGGTCGCGGAGCGGGCAGCGGAGGTGGCACGGGAGGAGGCAGGGCGGACGGGCGTGCGTGGTGCGGGCACTGCGGCGTCTCCCGGCGGTCTCGAGGGCCGGCCCGCTGCGGGTGCAGCAGGCTCTGGCCCTCGTATCGACGTGCCGCGAGGGGCGCCTGAGGAGGGGGTGAGGAGTTCTCACCCCTCCGGGTGAGGGTGGAAGTCGGGTGGCGCCCGAACGGATGAGGCGTCCGGGCGGCGGTCACCGGGTCAGGGCGCCCACCAGGCGCCGTGCCGGCGCACGAGCGGGATGCGCAGCTGGGCGCCGTCCTCGGTGGAGACGACGACCTCGACCGCGGAGATGCGCACCGGCGGCCCGTCGTCCTCCGGTTCGAGGACGCTGCCGGAGGCGAGGGGGATCGGGGGCAGGACGAGGACGTCGTCGGCGGGGTCGGCCATGCGTTGTCCTCCTCGGTGCGGTCCTCGGCGCAGCCCACCGTAGGGACCACGCCGGAGCACGCAACGGGCCGGGTGATCCCGGAGGATCACCCGGCCCGGGGTGCGGCTGGGGCTAGCGGGCGTCGAGCGGGACGTAGGCCCGCTCGGTCTCCCCGGTGTAGATCTGCCGGGGGCGCCCGATCTTCGTCGTCGGGTCGGCGATCATCTCCCGCCACTGCGCGATCCAGCCGGGCAGCCGGCCGAGCGCGAACAGCACGGTGAACATCCGGGTCGGGAAGCCCATCGCCCGGTAGATGAGGCCGGTGTAGAAGTCGACGTTCGGGTAGAGCTTGCGCTCGACGAAGTAGTCGTCGGAGAGCGCGACCTCCTCCAGCTGGCGGGCGAGGTCCAGCAGCTGGTTGTTGCCCCCGAGCTTGTCGAGCACCGTGTCGGCGGTCTTCTTCACGATCGCCGCGCGCGGGTCGTAGTTCTTGTAGACCCGGTGGCCGAAGCCCATGAGCTTGACGCCGGGCTCCTTGTTCTTCACCCGGTTCACGAAGGAGGCGATGTCGCCGCCGTCGGCCTGGATGCCCTCGAGCATCTCCAGCACCGACTGGTTGGCCCCGCCGTGCAGCGGGCCGAAGAGCGCGTTGATGCCGGCCGAGACGGAGGCGAAGAGGTTCGCGTGCGACGAGCCGACCAGCCGCACCGTCGAGGTGGAGCAGTTCTGCTCGTGGTCGGCGTGCAGGACGAACAGCATGTCCAGCGCCTTGGCCAGCTCCGGGTCGACGTCGTACGGCTCGGCCGGGAACCCGAAGGTCATGCGGAGGAAGTTCTCCACCAGGCCCAGTGAGTTGTCCGGGTAGAGGAACGGCTGGCCGACCGACTTCTTGTAGGCGTAGGCCGCGATGGTGGGCAGCTTGGCCAGCAGCCGCACGGTCGAGAGCTCGACCTGCTCGGGGCTGAACGGGTCCAGGCTGTCCTGGTAGAAGGTGGACAGCGCGCTGACCGCCGAGGAGAGCACCGGCATCGGGTGCGCGTCGCGCGGGAACCCCTTGAAGAACTGCTTGAGGTCCTCGTGCAGCAGCGTGTGCCGGCGGATCCGCTGGTCGAACTCCTCCAGCTGGGTCGCGGTCGGGAGCTCCCCGTAGATCAGCAGGTAGGTGACCTCGAGGAAGCTCGAGCTCTCCGCCAGCTGGTCGATCGGGTAGCCCCGGTACCGCAGGATCCCGGCGTCACCGTCGATGTAGGTGATCGCCGAGGTGCAGCTGGCCGTGTTCACGAAGCCGATGTCGAGGGCGACCCGTCCGGTCGTCGCCAGCAGCTTGCTCGTGTCGAGGCCGTCGGAGCCCTCGGTCCCGTGCTTGACGGGCAGGGGCAGTTCTCCACCGGGGTAGCGCAGTGCTACATCTGTCTCGCTCATCGACGACGACGCTAGCCCTTCCCGACGGCGAATGCGGCCCGACCCCGCCCGAAGGGGGCGGAGCCGGGCGTGACCTCCGGCGTGCCGCCCCGTTCGCGGCGGCTCAGCGACGGGTCAGGGGTGGGTCATCGACAGGACGTCGAGCGCCTCGTCGAGCTGCTGCTCGGTGAGCTTGCCCTGCTCGACGTAGCCCCGCTCGACCACGACCTGGCGGATCGTCTTCTGCTCGGCCAGCGACTGCTTGGCGACCTTGGCGGCCTCCTCGTAGCCGATGTACTTGTTCAGCGGCGTGACGATCGACGGCGAGGACTCGGCGTACTCGCGGCACTGCTCGACGTTGGCCACGATCCCGTCGACGCAGCGGTCGGCCAGCAGCCGGCTCACATTGGCGATCAGCCGGATCGACTCCAGCACGTTCCGGGCCATGAGCGGCAGCGTCACGTTGAGCTCGAAGACGCCGGTGGTGCCGGCGTAGGTGACGGCGGCGTCGTTGCCGATGACCTGGGCGCCCACCTGGATGACCGCCTCGGGGATCACCGGGTTCACCTTGCCCGGCATGATCGAGCTGCCCGGCTGCAGGTCGGGCAGCTGGATCTCGCCCAGGCCGGTGCGCGGACCCGACCCCATCCAGCGCAGGTCGTTGGCGATCTTGATCAGCCCGACGGCGATCGTCTTCAGCTGCCCGGAGGCCTCCACCAGCGAGTCGCGCGAGCTCTGCGCCTCGAAGTGGTCGCGCGCCTCCGACAGCGGCAGCTCCATGTCCTCGGCCAGCCGCTCGATGATCGCCGCGGCGAACCCGGGCGGGGTGTTGATGCCGGTGCCGACGGCGGTGCCGCCCAGCGGCAGCTCGCCGATGCGGGGGAGCGAGGCCTCCAGCCGCTCGATGCCGTAGCGGATGGCCGCGGCGTAACCGCCGAACTCCTGGCCGAGGGTGACCGGGGTGGCGTCCATCAGGTGGGTGCGGCCGCTCTTCACGACCGTGGCGAACTCCTCGGCCTTGCGCGACAGCGAGGCCTCGAGGTGCATGAGCGCCGGCACCAGGGTGCGCACGACGGCGCGGGTGGCGGCGATGTGGATCGCCGACGGGAAGACGTCGTTGGACGACTGCGAGGCGTTGACGTGGTCGTTGGGGTGGACCGGCGAGCCGAGCGCCTCGGTGGCCAGGGTCGCGATGACCTCGTTGGTGTTCATGTTGCTCGACGTCCCGGAGCCGGTCTGGAAGACGTCGATGGGGAAGTGGTCGTCCCAGTCGCCGCGGGCGACCGCGCCGGCGGCCTCGGTGATCGCACCGGCGACGGCGCCGTCGAGGACGCCCAGCTGCGCGTTGACGGTGGCCGCCGCGCCCTTGATGGCGGCGAGGGCCCCGATCAGCTCGCGCTCGATCGGCGTGCCGGAGATCGGGAAGTTCTCGACGGCGCGCTGGGTCTGGGCCCGCCACTTCGCCCAGCCGGGGACGCGGACCTCCCCCATGGAGTCGTGCTCGATGCGGTAGTCGGTGCCGTCCTGCTCGGTGGCCACGTCTGCTCCCGGGTGGTGTCGATGGTGGCAGTGCTCCGCGAAGGACCCTAGATCCCGCCTCCGCCCGGGGCGGGCGGCGGTCCGGGCGACGCCCCCGGGACGGGGGTGCTGGGCCGTCGGCCGGCGCTCTCCTAGCATCCGCGAGGAAGATCACCTGTCCCGAGGAGAGCCCGATGTCGCAGCCGCCGTACCCGCCGCAGGGTCCCGAGGGCGGAGGTGACGCGCCGGCGCAGCCGCCCTCGGACCGGCCGGACGGGCCGACCGGGCAGCAGCCCTACGGCCAGCAGCCGGGTTACGCGCAGCAGCCCTGGGGTCAGCCGGGCTACGGGCAGCAGCCCTACGGCCAGCAGCCCTACGGCCAGCAGCCCGGCTACGGCCAGCCCTACGGTGAGCAGCCCGCTCACGGGCAGCAGCCGTACCCGCAGCCGGGGCAGGGCGGCTACCCGCCGCCGGGGCAGCCGTGGGCGCCGCCGGGCAGCCGCCCCGGCGTCCCGGGGGAGCAGCCCCCGAAGAGCAGCCGCAACCTGGTCATCGGGCTGGTCGTCGCCGGTGTGGTGCTGATCGCCGCCGCCGGCATCGCCCTGTTCCTCGTCCTGGCCAACGGGGACGACGACGGCGGGAGCGGCTCGGCCATCCCGGCCGCGACCTCCGAACCCGACGGCCTGGGCGACGACGCAGGCCTCGACGGTCTCGCCGAGGACTGCTACGACGGCGACATGCAGGCCTGCGACGACCTCTTCTGGGACTCGCCCTCCGGTTCCCTCTACGAGGCCTACGGCGACAGCTGCGCCGGCCGCCAGGAGACCGACACCCTCGAGTTCTGCGCGGACGCCTTCGGCACCGAGTGACCCACCGCGACCGGCCCGGCACCCCGCACGGGGCGCCGGGCCGGTCCGCGTCCGGGGGTGGGTCCGCTAGCGTCGGGAGGCGTGACCGACGACGCAGCGCTGCCCGGGGTGCGCGCCTCCGACGCCGACCGCGAGGCCGTGGTCGCCCGACTGCAGAAGGCGCTGGCCGAGGGGCGGCTGGACCTCGACGAGTTCGGTCAGCGCGCCGGCACCGCCTACGTGGCGGTGACCACCGCCGAGCTCGCCCAGCTGGTCGACGACCTGCCGACCGAGGCGCCGGTCGAGATCGTCGGCCGGCGGGCCCCGGAGACGCTGAGCAGCTACTTCGGCGACATCAAGGTCGCCGGGCCCACCGTGCCGACCAGGGCCACGACCGTGTTCGGCGACGTGCAGCTCGACCTGCGCGGGCTGCGTACCGGCGCCGCGCGCCTCGACCTGCGCCTCGGCACGGTCTTCGGCGACGTCGACGTGATCGTGGCCGAGGGGGTCGACGCGCAGCTCGAGGGACGCACGGTGTTCGGCGACCGCATGGTCGACCTGGCACCGGTGCCCCGGGTCGCCGGCACCCCGCTCGTCGTCGTGCACGCGCGGACCGTGTTCGGCGACCTGAAGCTGCGCAGCCTGGCGCCGGGGGAGTCCCCCAGCCGCTGGCGCCAGCTCATGGAACGGCTGGCCCAGCGGCGGGCGGAGTGACCTACTGCCGGTCGAAGGGCACCGCGGAGTAGGCGCGCAGCTTCTCCAGCGAGTGCAGGCTCTCGATCGACCGGATCGTGCCCGACCGCGAGCGCATGACCAGCGACTGCGTCGTGCAGCCGCCCGCGCGGTACTGCACGCCGCGCAGCAGCTCGCCGTCGGTGACGCCGGTGGCCACGAAGAACACGTCGCCGCGGACCAGGTCGTCGATCTGCAGCACCCGGTCGAGGTCGTGCCCGGCGTCGATCGCCTTCTGCCGCTCGTCGTCGTCCTTGGGCCAGAGCCGGCCCTGCAGGCCGCCGCCCATGCACTTGAGCGCGCAGGCGGCGATGATTCCCTCCGGCGTGCCGCCGATGCCCAGCAGCAGGTCGACGCCGGTGCCCTCGCGGGCGGCGGCGATCGCGCCGGCGACGTCGCCGTCGGTGATGAACTTGATCCGGGCGCCGGCGTCGCGGACCTCGTGCACCAGCTGCTCGTGGCGCGGGCGGTCCAGGATGCAGACGGTGACGTCGCCGGGGGAGACGCGCTTGGCCTTGGCCACGCGGCGGATGTTCTCCGCCACCGGGACGGTGATGTCGACGACGTCGGCCGCGGCCGGGCCGGTCGCGATCTTCTCCATGTAGAAGACGGCCGACGGGTCGTACATGGCGCCGCGGTCGGCCACCGCCATGACCGCGATGGCGTTCGGCATGCCCTTGGCCATCAGGGTGGTGCCGTCGATGGGGTCGACGGCGACGTCGCACTCGGGCCCGTTGCCGTCGCCGACCTGCTCGCCGTTGTAGAGCATGGGCGCTTCGTCCTTCTCGCCCTCGCCGATGACCACGACGCCCTTCATGCTCACCGTGCCGATGAGCGCGCGCATGGCGTCGACGGCCGCGCCGTCCCCGCCGTTCTTGTCGCCGCGGCCGACCCAGCGGCCGGCGGCCATGGCGGCGGCCTCGGTGACCCGCACCAGCTCCATCGCCAGGTTGCGGTCGGGGGCCGGGCGGTCGGCGGAGAAGCTCCGCCCCGGGCTCGGGTGGACGGGGCCGTCGGGGACGGGGAGCTGCACAGGACCTCCATGATCGACCGCACAGTCGTTGGGCGGCGGGATGGTGAAGCGCTCCTGCGATCCTAGGGGCATGACCGAAGCCGGCCCGCCGAGCCCGAGCCCCGCCTCCCCCCGGGAGGAGGAGCCGGCCGCGCCCCCGCTCTCACCGGCCCAGCAGCGGGCGAACTCGTTCACCGCGGCCAACATGCTGCGCTCGCTGCTGCCGCTGGTCGTGATCTGCCTGCTGCTCGTCGGCTGGCAGGCGTTCCGCTCCGGCCCCGACGAGGGGGTCCGCGTGGTCGACCCGGCGAGCACGGTCCGGCTGGCCACCGAGCGGGCCGGCTACCCGGTGCAGGCACCCGAGGGCCTCGACGAGGACTTCCGGCCGACCAGCGCCCGCACCGATGCGGGGAACGCCACCGAGGGCGACTCGGTGACGCTGGAGATCGGCTACCTGACGCCGGGGGAGGAGTTCGCGGGCTTCGTCGTCAGCGACGACCGGCGGGCCGACCCGGTGCTGGCGGTGCTGCTGGATGCCACCGAGGAGGGCACCGAGGAGATCGGCGGGCAGCAGTGGACCCGGTGGACCACCGAGCGCGGCGAGACCGCGCTGAGCCGGGAGAGCGAGGGCGTCGTCGTCGTGGTCAGCGGATCGGCGTCCGACGACGAGCTGCGCACCGTGGCCGCGGCCGTCCGGCCGGTCGAGGGCTGATCGCGTGGCCGAGGACCTCTGCGCCCGCGGTGACCACGTCGCCCCGGCCGAGGGCGGTTCGTGCCCCTGCGGCATGGTCACCCGCGTCCCGGCGGCCCGGCCGGCGCCGTCGGAGGACGACGCGCTGCGCGAGCTCGTGGCCCGCTCCCTCGGCGAGGGCGGTGACGGCGACGACCCGGACCTGCGCCGGCAGGCCGACCGCGTGCTCGACGCCCTGACCGAGGCCGGGCTGCTCCTGGCTCCTCCCGCGGGGGAGGAGCAGCCGGCCTGAGCCGGTCAGCCCTGGTCGTCGGCGGGCGCCGCGGCGGCCAGCCGCTCGCGGGCCCGGTCGAGCCAGTGCTGGCAGAGCGTGGCCAGCTCCTCGCCGCGCTCCCACAGGGTCAGCGACTCCTCGAGCGTGAGCCCCCCGGCCTCGAGCCGGCGGACGACGTCGGCCAGCTCCTCCCGCGCCTGCTCGTAGGTGGTCGTCGGCTCGGCGGGCTGCTCGGCGGTGCTCACGGCTGTCCATCCTCCCGGTCGGCGGTGCGGTCCACGCGCACGGGCAGCCGGCCGCCGGCCACCCGCACCCGGAGCAGCTCGCCGTCGGCGACCTCGGCCGGGTCGCGGACGAGCGCGCCGTCGGCCTTCTGCACCACGGCGTAGCCGCGCTCCAGGGTGGCCGCGGGGGAGAGGGCGGCCACCCGGGCGCGGGCGTGCTCCAGGTCGCGCTCGGCGCCCTCGACCCGGTGGACCAGCGTGCGGCGGGCGCGGGAGCGGAGCCCCGCGACGTCCTCCTCGCGGCCGTGCAGCAGCCGGTCGGGCGAGGCCAGCACCGGGCGGGTGCGCACCGACTCCAGCCAGCGGACCTGCTGCTCCAGCCGGGTGCCCAGCAGCGAGCGCGCGCGGGCGCGCAGCCCCTCGACCAGCCGCCGCTGCTCGCCGATCTCCGGCACGATCCGGTGCGCCGCGTCGGTGGGGGTGGCGGCGCGGACGTCGGCGACGTGGTCGACCAGCGTGGTGTCGGTCTCGTGCCCGACCGCGGTGACCACGGGTGTGCGGGAGGCGGCGATCGCCCGGACCAGCCCCTCGTCGGAGAAGGGCAGCAGGTCCTCGACCGAGCCGCCGCCGCGGGCGATGACGATGACCTCGACGGCCGGGTCGGCGTCGAGCCGGCGCAGCCCCTCGATCACGTTGGCCGCGGCCTGCGGGCCCTGCACGGCGCAGTTGTGCACGGCGAACCGCACCGCGGGCCAGCGGCGGCGGGCGGTGACCAGGACGTCGCGCTCGGCGGCGCTGTCGCGGCCGGTGATGACGCCGACGACGGCGGGCGCGAACGGCAGCGGCCGCTTGCGGGCGGCGTCGAACAGCCCCTCGGCGGCGAGCAGCCGGCGGATCCGCTCGATCCGGGCCAGCAGCTCCCCGAGGCCGACCGCGCGGATCTCGGTGGCCCGCAGCGAGAAGGAGCCGCGGGCGACGTAGTAGTCGGGCCGGGCGCGCACGATCACCCGCGCGCCCTCGGTCAGCTCCAGCCCGGGCCGGTCGGCCACGTCGCGGTGGCAGGTGACCGGGACGGACAGGTCGGCCGCCGGGTCGCGCAGGGTGAGGAAGACGGTGGCCGCGCCGCCGCGCCGGGACAGCTGCGCCACCTGGCCCTCGACCCACACCTCACCCAGCCGGCCGATCCAGTCGGCGATCTTCCGGGCGACGGTGCGGACCGGCCAGGGAGCCTCGGGGGACGACGGCGCGGTCATGCCCCCGAGACTGCCACGGGCCTCCGACCGCTACTGGCCGCGCGGGGCCAGCGGGCTGCTCTCGACCGCCTGCTCCTCGAGCTTCTCCAGCCGGTTGCGCAGCATCCGGAGGTAGGGCTCACGGGCGCGGTTGGCCTCCTCGTACGAGACGAGGTCGGCCACCGTGCTGAGCGCGTACCCGCGCAGCCGGCCGCGCAGCTGGGCGATGGAGAAGCCGTCGTAGCCCTCGACCGGGGCGGTGGCGGGCTCGGCGGTGGCGGGCTCCGTCGTGGCAGCGGCCACGGGGGTCCCGCCCTCGTCGACGGCAGTGGCATCGGCGCCGGCGTCGTCGGTGACGGGGGCGGCGACGCCCTCGTCGGTCACGGTGGCGTCCACGGTGGTGACGTCGCCCCCGTCGGCGGTGAGCACGTCGACGGTGGTGGAGACGTCCGCGCCGGTCTCGACGGCGGGCGCGGCCGGGGCGTCGGACGACTCCAGCAGCGCGTTCTCGATGGCGTCGGCGTCCTCGGTGACCGCAGGGGCGGTCTCCTCCAGGGTGGGGGCGGCCTCGACCAGCTCGTCGACGGCGAGCTCCTCCAGCACGTCCTCGGTGGCGGGGGCCTCGGCGGCGAGCTCCTCGGGGGCGGTCTGCCCCTCATCGACCTGCGCCGCGGCTTCGTCGAGCTCCGCGTCGGACACGGTGCCGGCGCGGTCGAAGGCGGAGTCGCGGAAGCCGTTGGCCGGCGCTGCTTCGACGTCGTCGTCGTCGAAGGTGGCCAGCCCCGGCTCGCGGTCACCGCGGATCCCGGTGAACAGCTCGTCGCCGCGGGCGACCAGGCCGGCGTACTGCTGCTGGACCTTCATCGCGTGCTGCATCGCCAGCCCGATGACGCGCACGGGCAGCCCCGGCAGCGTCTCGGGCAGCTTGCGCGCCTCGTCCAGGACGGTGGCCGCCAGGCCGGCGGCTGCGCGGACAACCTCAGGGATCTCACGGGCCATGGCGACACCCTGCCCCAGATCGGCGCGCCCGACACCAGGTGTGGGCCGTTACACCGTCCCGGGTGGCCGGTGACGGCCCCTGCAGGGGGTTCTCCAGCACGTACCCTGGGTGCATGGCTGATCAGCGCGGACGGGTCCTGCTGGCCGATCCCCGGGGCTACTGCGCCGGCGTGGACCGGGCGGTGGTGGCGGTCGAGCGCGCCCTGGAGATCCACGGCGCCCCCGTCTACGTCCGCAAGCAGATCGTCCACAACAAGCACGTCGTCGCCACGCTGGAGCGGCGGGGGGCGATCTTCGTGGAGGAGACCTCCGAGGTCCCCGAGGGTGCGGTCGTCGTCTTCAGCGCGCACGGCGTCTCCCCGGCGGTGCACGCCGAGGCCGCCGAGCGGCAGCTGCGCACGATCGACGCCACCTGCCCGCTGGTCACCAAGGTGCACTCCGAGGCCAAGCGATTCGCCAAGGACGACTACGACATCCTGCTGATCGGCCACCGCGGCCACGAGGAGGTCGAGGGCACCGCCGGTGAGGCGCCCGAGCACGTCCAGCTCGTGGACGGCCCCGAGGACGTCGCGAACGTCCAGGTGCGCGACCCGGAGAAGGTCGTCTGGCTGTCGCAGACCACCCTCTCGGTGGACGAGACGCTGACGACCGTGGACCAGCTGAAGAACCGCTTCCCCGGGCTGCAGGCGCCGCCGAGCGACGACATCTGCTACGCGACGCAGAACCGGCAGCAGGCCGTGAAGCAGATGGCTGCCGAGTGCGACCTCGTGCTGGTCGTCGGCTCCACGAACTCGTCGAACTCGGTGCGGCTGGTCGAGGTGGCGCTCGAGGCCGGTGCCCGCGCTTCCTACCTGGTCGACTACGCCGCCGAGATCGACGAGGCGTGGCTGGAGGGCGTCGGCACGGTGGGCGTCACCAGCGGCGCGTCGGTGCCCGAGATCCTGGTCAGCGAGGTCCTCGACTGGCTGGCCGCGCGCGGCTACGCCGACGTCTCGACGGTGAAGGCGGCCGAGGAGCGGCTGGTCTTCGCGCTGCCGCACGAGCTGCGGCCCAAGCGCACCGCGCCGGTCGACTGAGCCCCGTACGACGAAGCGCCCGCCCCGGACCGGGGCGGGCGCTTCGTCGTACGTGGGGTGGCCGGGTCAGCGGCGGGCGATCAGCCGGGCCAGCGCGACCACGACCGCCGCGGCCGTGGCGATCGCCATGGTCGGGAAGCCGCGGATGAGCAGCGTGGCGACCGTCGGCAGGCTGAAGGAGGCCGACGGGGCCAGCGCGATGTTCAGCGCGGCCACGCCGATGAAGACCAGCGGGGGAGCGACGACGACCGACAGCAGGTCGCGGCGGCGCACGCTCAGGGCGGCCAGCACCGTGGAGCCGGTCAGCGCGACCTGGGTGATGAGCCCGAGGCCGATACCGACGTAGGAGTCGATACCGGCGCCGGCCAGCGTGACGAGGAACATCCCGAGCACGGCGACCGCGCCGCGGAACCGGCCGCTCTCGACGGCGGCGGTGCGGCCGCGGGCCGACGGGCGGGCCTCGGCGGACCGGGCAGCCGCCCGGCGGCCGTCCCCGGTCACGCGCTCGGAGGGGCGGGCGTAGTGGTCCTCCCGGGCGGGGCGGCGCGGGCGGTCGTGCTCCTCGTCGCGCGGGGCGCGCCGCGGGCGGGCGTGGTCGTCGAGGTCGCGGGGGTCTCGGCGGGGGCGTTCGGCGGGTCGGCCGCGCGGCGGCACCGGGGGCCGGCCGGGGCGGGAGGCTCGCTCGGCGTACATGGCGTGGTCTCCCTGGGGCGCCCGGACGGGGAACGGCCGGTCGGGGCGACCGCCCTGCCGCCACGGGTCGGCAGTACTCGCCGTGGCCATGGCGCACCTCCGTTCCACCGCGGGTGGACCCGGACGGCCCTCCCTCGGTGGTCAAAGGTAGCGAGCGCGACCGCCTCCCACGTGCAGGACGGCCGCCGAGTCGTGCCGGGTGCGGCCGGCTGGTGACAGGGGTTGCTGGGTGGGACGGACGGGGCGCGGCGGACCGGTCCGCGCGCGGGCTCACCCGCGGGTGCCGTCCCGGGGGATGTCGAAGGGCGCGTCGGGCAGCGCGCCGCCGTCGTCGTCCCCGGGCAGCTCCGGACCGGCCGGCCGCAGCGACCGGACGACCGTCTCCAGCGGCTCGGGGGTGGGCA
Source organism: Blastococcus sp. TF02A-30 (assembly GCF_003319185.1). Taxonomy (GTDB): domain Bacteria; phylum Actinomycetota; class Actinomycetes; order Mycobacteriales; family Geodermatophilaceae; genus Blastococcus. The sequence goes on along the minus strand of NZ_QOHJ01000003.1, from coordinate 308,058 downwards.
CGGGGTGCTCGGCGATGCCCAGGTCGTCGAAGCGCCGGGCCGCGGTGAGCACCGACCGCTCGTAGGAGCCGACAGTCTCGTTGAAGCGGGTCATGGTGGTGCCCAGGGCCGAGCCCAGGCGGGTGAGGTGCCCGGACAGGGTGGCCAGGCGGGCGTGCAGCCGGCGGCCCACCTCGAGCACCTGGTCGGCGTCGCGCGCGAGCCGCTCCTGCCGCCAGGAGTAGGCGACGGTGCGCAGCAGCGCGAGCAGCGTGCTCGGCGTGGCCAGGACGACGTCGCGGGAGAACCCGTACTCGAGCAGCCCGGGCTCGGCCTCCAGCGCGGTCGTCAGGAAGCCGTCGGACGGGACGAAGAGCACGGTGAACGGCGCGGCCGGCCGGAACGCGGTGGGGTAGCGGCGCGCGGACAGCTGGTCGACGTGGGTGCGCAGCTGGCGGGCGTGCTGGACCACCCGCTGCGCGCGCACCGCCTGGTCGGTGGCCTGGGTGGCCTCGATGTAGCCGGTGAAGGGCACCTTCGCGTCGACGACGACCTGCCGCCCGTCGGCGAGGGTGACCACCAGGTCGGGGCGGACGCCGGCGCCCTCGTCGTTGGTCCCCGCCGGCTGCTCGACGAAGTCGCAGTGCTCGAGGAGGCCGGCCACCTCGACGACCCGCCGCAGCTGCACCTCGCCCCATCGGCCGCGCACGTGCGGGGTGCGCAGCGCCGTGACGAGCGCCGCGGTCTCCTGCTTGAGCTGGCTCGACGCCTGGCCGACGGTGCCCATCTGCTCGCGCAGCTCGCCGTGGGCGGTGGCGCGGGCGCGCTCCATCCCGGCGAGCAGCCGGTGCAGGTGGTCGAGCGACTCGTGCACCGGCTCGAGGCCGGGGTCGTCGGGGCGGCGGCGGGCGAGCAGGGCGACCACGCCGAGCGTGACCGCGGTGGCCAGCAGCGCGCCGAGGAGGAGCCCGAGGAGCAGGGAAGCGGCATCCATGCCCGGCAGGGTGCCGGAGGGGTCCGACAGTTCAGGCGGCGGCCAGCGGCGCGTGGGCCGCCTCGTGGTCGAGCAGCCGGCGCTTCACGTCGGTGCCCCACCGGAACCCGCCCAGCCCACCGGAGGACCCGAGCACGCGGTGGCACGGCACGAACAGCGCCGCGGCGTTGCGGGCGCAGGCGTTGGCCGCCGCGCGGACCGCGGACGGCCGGCCGCAGCGGGCCGCGAACTCCGCGTAGGTGTCGGGGAACCCGGCGGGCACCGTCCGCAGCACCTGCCAGGCGTCCTCGAGGAAGGGCCCCGAGCGCTGGCGGACCGGCACGTCGTCGATGGCGGTCACCTCCCCGGCGAAGAAGGCGTCGACGGCGTCCAGGACCGGCAGCCCGTCGGCGTGCTCCACCCAGGTCGGCCGCAGCGAGCGGTGGACCACCGGCAGCAGCACGGAGACGTCGTCGGTCCAGCCGCTGGCGAGGACGACGTCCCGGCCGTCCGGTCCGTCGGTGACGACGACGGTGAACGGCCCGGGCGGGGTGGCCACCGTGGCCCAGCGGGCGGGAGGGGGAGTCATGAGGCGCTCCGTTCGGGGATCGGGCGGGGGAGGGGCAGGGCCGGGCGGGGAAGCGGGGTGGCCGGGCGGGTGAACAGCCCGGGGGCGGCGAGCGCCCACAGGTGCATCACCGCGTAGGAACGCCACGGGCGCCAGCGGGTGGCGGCGTCGGTGTCGCTGCTGCCGAGGGCCGCGAGGGAGCGTCGCAACGCCAGGTCGCCGGGCAGCCACACGTCGGGGTCGGCCAGGCCCCGGAGCGCGACGAGCGCCGTCGTCCAGGGGCCGATGCCGGGAACGGCGCGCAGCTGCCGGGCGGCCTCCTCGCGGTCGGCGCCGGGGTCGAGCGCGACCTCGCCGGAGGCGAGCGCCGCGGCCAGCGCGTGCACGGTCGCGCGCCGGGCACCGGTCAGGCCCACGGCGGTCAGGTCGGCGGCCGCGAGCGCCTCGGGCCGCGGGAAGGCGTGGGTCAGCGTGCCCACCGGCTCGGGGAGCGGGGTCCCGGCCGCGGTGAGCAGCCGCGCGGTGAGGGTCCGGGCACCCGCGACGGAGACCTGCTGCCCGAGCACGGCGCGGACGGCGAGCTCGGGCGCGTCGGGGGAGCCGGGCACGCGCCGTCCCGGCGCCGCGGCCACCGACGCGGCCAGTGCCGGGTCGGCGCCGAGCACCTCGTCGACGGCCACCGGGTCGGCGTCCAGGTCGAGCATCCGGCGGCAGCGGGCCACGGCGACGCCGAGGTCGCGCAGCCGGGACAGGTGCAGCCGGGCGGTCACCCCGCCGTCCGGGGCGGGGGACAGCCGGACGACGGCGGGCCCGTGCGGCAGGTCGAGCACGCGGGAGAACGTGGTGCCGTCCCACTCCTCCAGCCCCGGGACGGCGTGCGCGCCGAGGAAGAGCAGCACCTCGGCGGCGTCGTAGGGGGCCCGGGCGGCCAGGCGCAGGGTGAGCTCGCCGGGGGCGGCGCCGGTCGTGCGGCCCGGGCCGCGGCGCAGCTCGGTGGGCGTGGTCGCGAAGACCTCCCGCACGGTGTCGTTGAACTGCCGGATGCTGGCGAAGCCGGCCGCGAAGGCGACGTCGGCCACGGGCAGCCCGGTGGTCTCGAGGAGCAGCCGGGCGGTCTGGGCGCGCTGGGCCCGCGCGAGGGCGAGCGCCCCGACGCCGAGCTCGCCGACGAGCAGCCGGTGCAGCTGGCGCTCGGAGTAGCCGACCCGCCGGGCCAGGCCGGGGACGCCGGAGCGCTCGACCTCGCCGTCGGCGATCAGCCGCATCGCGCGGGCGACGACGTCGGCGCGCACGTCCCACTGCGGGGAGCCGGGGACGGCGTCGGGCCGGCAGCGCCTGCAGGCCCGGTAGCCGGCGCCCTGGGCGGCGGCCGCGGTGCTGAAGAACGAGACGTTGGCGGCCTTCGGGGTCCGGGCCGGGCACGAGGGGCGGCAGTAGATGCCGGTGGTGCGGACCGCCGTGAAGAACCAGCCGTCGAACCGGGCGTCCCGGCCGGCGACCGCGCGGTAGCAGCGCTCGTGGTCCAGCAGGTCGGTCATGGCACGAGCATGGCAGCCCGGGCGGGCCCGCACTGGCGGGATTCGGACGCCGCCGTGCTCAGCGGTCCAGGTAGGCCGCCACCCCGTCCAGCACCCGTGCCAGGCCGAACTCGAACGCGCGCTCCGCGGGGTAGGCGCCCAGCTCCGGGCCCGAGACGGGGCCGACCCGCGCCGCTGTGGGGTAGCGCTGCGGGTCGAAGACCCGTTCGACGTGCGGCTCGGTGGCCCGCCACCACTCGAGCTCGGTGAGACCGCTGTCCTGCTCGGCGGCGACCTTCTCGTGCAACCCCCCGACGATGCCCTTCACGAAGCCGTTGACCAGCATCAGCACCAGCTCCATGTCCACCTCGCTCAGCCCCAGCCCGTCGACGGCGGCCAGCTCGGCGTCGTACTTGGCCATGAGGTTCGGGCCGAGGATCGGCCGGCCGGTGCCCACGGTGGCGGCCCAGGGATGGCGGACGAGCAGCTCCCAGTTGGCGCGGGCGACCGCGGTCAGCCGGGTCCGCCAGTCACCGGTGGGCGGCTCGGGGTAGAGCTCGCCGAGCACGGCGTCGTACATCAGCGCGACCAGCTCCGCCTTGCCGGGCACGTGGGTGTACAGCGTCATGGCACCGGCGCCGAGCTCGGCCGCCACGCGGCGCATCGACAGCGCGGGCAGCCCGTCGGCGTCGGCCAGGCGGATCGCGGCGGCCACGATGCGGTCGACGTCGAGCGTGGCCCGCGGACCGGGGCGGGAGGCGGGCTCGGCCGGGGCGCGCCAGAGCAGCGCCATGGTGCGGGCGGGGTCCGCTGCGCCCGGGGAGTCGGTGGCCATGCCCTCACTCTCCCGCACCGCCGGGCCGGCCGGGCGAGGCCGTGGCGAAGTCTCACCGTACGGCGTACGGTGTCGCCGGTCGGATGATTTCGTACAGCGTACGGAGGCAGTGGTGGCGGACGCGATCTCGGTGACCGGCCTGGTCAAGCGGTACGGGGAGAAGGTGGTGCTGGACGGCGTGGACCTGCGGGTGGCCAGCGGGAGGGTCTGCGCGCTTCTCGGCCCCAACGGCGCGGGCAAGACGACCGCGGTGCGGGTGCTGACCACGCTGATCCGGCCCGACGGGGGACGGGTGGAGGTCGCGGGCGTCGACGTCGTCCGCCGTCCCCGGGAGGTTCGCCGCCGGATCGGGCTCATCGGCCAGCAGCCGGCGGTCGACGACGTCCTGTCCGCCCGGGAGAACCTCGTGCTGTTCGGCCGGCTGCACCACCTCGGCGGGCCGGGGGCGCGGCGGCGGGCCGAGGAGCTGCTCGAGCAGGTCGGCCTCGCCGGCACCGGGGCGCAGCCGGTGCGCCAGTTCTCCGGCGGCATGCGGCGGCGCCTGGACATCGCCGCCGGGCTGGTGCTGGCCCCGCAGGTGCTCTTCCTCGACGAGCCCACGACGGGGCTGGACCCGGCCGGGCGCCGCGACGTGTGGGACGCCGTCCGCGACCTGGTGGCGCGGGGCACCTCCGTCCTGCTGACCACGCAGTACCTCGAGGAGGCCGAGCAGCTGGCCGACGACGTCTGCGTGCTGGACGGCGGCCGGGTCGTCGCGTCCGGCTCCCCCCGGGAGCTCGCCGCCGCGATCGGTGGTGACCGGCTGGAGCTGGTCGTCGGCGATCCGCTGCGGGCGGCCGAGGCGGCGGCGATCGCCGGCCGGGCGGCGGCCGGGCCACCCGCGCGCGAGCCGGACGGGGGCGGGGAGCGCGTCGTGGTCCCGGTGCAGCGGCGGCCCGGGGTGGTCGGGGCCGTGGTGCGGGCGCTCGACGAGGCCGGGATCGCCGTCGACGACGTCGTCCTGCGCCCCACGACCCTCGACGAGGCGTACCTGTGGATCACCGGGCACGACCGGACCGCGGCGGAGGTGCCGGCATGACCGCCGCGGTGGTCCGCGAGCCGGTGGCCGACCGGCTGCGCTGGGCGGTCGCGGACGCGTTCGCGGTGGCCGGGCGGGACGTCGCGCACTGGCGCCGGCAGCCGGTCGCCGTCCTCGTGAACGCGCTGTTCCCCGTGCTGCTCCTGCTGATGTTCACCTACCTGCTCGGCGGCGGGATGGTCGTGCCCGGGGGTGGTGGCTACCGCGACTTCCTGGTCCCCGGGATGCTCGCCCTGGCGATGGTGTTCGGCGTCGAGGCGACCATGACCGCCGTCGTCACCGACACCGCGCGCGGCATCACCGACCGCTTCCGGTCGCTGCCGATGGCGCCGTCGGCGGTGGTCGCCGGGCGCTGCCTGGCCGACATGGCGTCCTCGGTGCTGGGCCTGCTGGTCCTCGTCACAGCGGCGCTGGCGATCGGCTGGCGCCCGGCCGGGCTCGTCCCCTCCCTGGCGGCGATCGGGCTGCTCCTGCTGCTCCGCCTGGCGTTCCTGTGGATCGGCATCTACCTGGGGCTGCTCGCCCGCGACCCGTCGGCCGTCATGGCGGTGCAGATCCTGGTCTGGCCGTTCGCCTTCCTGTCCAATGCGTTCGTGGCCGCCTCCGCGATGCCGGGCTGGCTGGCGGTGCTGGCCGAGTGGAACCCCGTGGCGGGCACGGTCACGGCGGTCCGCGACCTGTTCGGCGCCCCCGTGGGCTCCGGCGGCGGCTGGGCCACGGAGCACGCGGCACTGCTCGCCGTCGTCTGGCCGGTGGTGCTCACCGCGGTGTTCGCGGCGCTCAGCGTCCGGCGCTTCCAGGCGCTCTCCCGGTGAGCCGCGCCGATCGGGGAGGTGCGATCGCCGCCGAGCAGGCGGTGGTCGACCGCGCCCACGTCCGCCGCGAGGAGCTGCTCGGCGGGCTGCGCGGCAGCCTGGCCGAGCTCTCCGCCGGGGCGGCGGACGCGGAGCCGCGGGCGCGGCTGCTCCGCCGGCGCCTCGACGAGCTGGAGGGCGCCGAGGACGGGCTGGTCTTCGGACGGTTGGACGGGCTCGACGGCACGGTGCGCCACCTCGGCCGCGTCGGGATACCCGCGGACGACGGCGGTGCCGGCTCCGAACCGCTCGTCGTGGACTGGCGGGCACCGGCCGCCCGGCCCTTCTACACGGCGACGGCGCTCGATCCCCAGGGGCAGGCGCGGCGGCGGCACATCCGCACCGAGCGGCGTCGCGTCGTCGGCGTCGACGACGAGCCGCTGGACCCGTCGGCGCAGGATGGCGACCTCGTGGGCGAGGGTGCGCTGCTGCACGCCCTCGCCCAGCGGCGGACCGGCCGCATGGGCACGGCGGTCGCGACGCTGCAGCGCGAGCAGGACGCGATCGTGCGCGCCGCTGCCGACGGGGCGCTCGTCGTCCAGGGCGGCCCCGGTACCGGCAAGACCCTGGTCGCGCTGCACCGGGTGGCCTACCTGCTGTTCACCCACCCCCAGCTCGCCGAGCGGGGCGTGCTGGTCATCGGGCCGTCGAGCCGCTTCCTCGACCACGTCGGTCAGGTCCTGCCCGCGCTGGGCGAGACGCAGGTCGTGGCCACCACGTGCGACCGGCTGCTCCCGGGCGTGGCCGTCCAGCGCACCGAGGAGCGCGTGGTCGCCGAGATCAAGGGCCGGGCGCTGTGGCAGGCGGCGCTCACCGCCTACGTGGACGCCGTGACACCGCGCGCGTCCGCCCTCCGGCTGACCTTCGACGGCGAGGAGTACGAGCTGCCCGAGCGTCGGGTGGCGGTCGCGCTGCGCGCGGCCCGGTCGGACGGGCGGTCGTACCACTCGGCGAGGCGGTACTTCGTCGAGCAGGTGCACGACGCGCTCGCCGACGCCGTCGCCGACCGGGCCGAGGAGCTCCTGGCGCGGGCCGAGGAGGGGTTCGAGGACGTGCTCGCCCGCGTGGACGCGGGGCTGGCGCGCGCCGACGACCGCGGTGCGCACCTCGGCGTCCGCGGCTCGGACGTCGACGGCGTGCTGTCGGAGGACGACGTCGAACTCCTGCGGCACCGGATCGCCCGCGACCGCGGCGTGGCGGCCGCCCTCGCCACCTGGTGGCCACGCCTCGACCCGGCCGCGCTCCTGCGGCGGCTGCTCGGCGACGGGCACCTCCTGTGCCGCTTCGCCCCCGGTCTCGGCGCGGACGACGTCGCCGCGCTCGTGCGGCAGCCCGAGGGCTGGTCGTCCGGCGACATCCCGCTGCTCGACGCCCTCACCGATCTGCTGGGGGACGAGACGCCGCGGCCGCTCGGCGCGTTCACCGCCGGACGTGCGGCCGCCCGCCGGGACTGGGTGTACGGGCACGTGGTCGTCGACGAGGCCCAGGAGCTCTCCGCCATGCAGTGGCTGATGCTGGTGCGCCGCTGCCCGACGCGCAGCTTCACCGTCGTCGGCGACATCGACCAGACGGGAGCGCCGCACCCGCACACGGACTGGGCCGACGCGCTCCGGCCGGCGTTCGGCCGGCGCTGGCGACCGGCGCACCTGACCATCTGCTACCGCACGCCTCGCGAGGTCATGGCGCTGACCGGTCAGGTGCTCGAGCGGGCCGGCAGCCGCAACCGCCCGCCCCGAGCGGTGCGCACCACCGGGATAGAGCCGTGGCGGCGAACCTGCGGCGACGAGGCCCTGGCCGACGTGGCCGGCGCGACGGTGCGGACCCTGCGCGCGCGCTACGCGGGCGGCACGGTCGGGGTGATCACCGCGCCCGGCAGGCTGGCCGAGCTGCGGGCGGCGGTCGACGACGACGTGCCGGTGCTCACCTCCGAGGCCGCCAAGGGCCTGGAGTTCGACGCCACCGTGGTCGTCGACCCCGACGGGATCACCGCCCGGCCGCGCGGGTGGAACGCCCTCTACGTCGCCCTGACCCGGTGCACCCAGGAACTCGCGGTGCTCACGCCGACCGGGCCGGGAGGGCGCTGACCGGGTCCACCGATCGGTGGACGGCGGACCAGCGGTTCGGCCGTCCCGGGCGGTCGCCCGCAGCGGGAGGGTCGGAGCATGACCACGACACAGCAGGCGCCGGCCCCCGGGGCGACGGCGGCCGAGCGATCCCCGGCCGTGCGGGTGCGCGGCCTGACGAAGCGGTACGGGCAGCGGACCGTCGTCGACGGCATCGACCTCGAGGTGCGCCGCGGCGAGGTCTTCGCGCTGCTGGGCCCCAACGGGGCGGGCAAGACGACGACGGTCGAGATCCTCGAGGGCCTGCGTCGACGGGACGGCGGCGAGGTGCTCGTCCTCGGCGAGGACCCGGCCACGGCCGGCCGGTCGTGGCGCGACCGGATCGGGGTGGTGGGCCAGGCCACCGGCGCCGGGGACGCGCTGACCGTCCGGGAGACGCTGGACCACTACGCCGTCTACCACGCGGAGGCCGAGGGCACCGACGAGCTGATCGCGGCGGTGGGCCTCACCGAGGCGGCCGGCGTGAGATCCGCCCGGTTGTCGGGTGGGCAGCGCCGCCGGCTCGAGGTGGCGCTGAGCATGCAGGGGCGCCCGGAGCTGCTCTTCCTCGACGAGCCGACGACCGGCCTGGACCCGGTGGCCCGCCGCCAGTTCTGGACGGTGCTCGAGCGGCTGCGGGCAGGTGGCACGACGATCCTGCTGACCACCCACTACCTGGACGAGGCCGCGCACCTCGCCGACCGCGTCGGGGTCATCGACGCGGGCCGGCTGGTCGACGTCGCGCCGCCGGAGGAGATGGGCGGCGAGCTGCGCGCGCGGTCCACCGTCCGCTGGCGGGAGGGGGACGGCTTCCGGACCGTGGTCACCACCGAGCCGTCGGCCGTGCTGCGCGATCTGCTGGCCGCGCGCCCCCTGGCGGAGCTGCCGGACCTGACCGTCACCCGCCCCGGCCTCGAAGAGGTCTACCTGCAGCTCGTCGGCGCCGTCCCGGCGTCCGGCACCGCGACCGACGCCGACGGAGGCACCCGATGACCGCCCTGCCCGCGACCGCTCTTCCTCCGGCCGTCCGCCCCGCGCCTCCCGGCGCGCTGCCGATCGGCCTCGCCCGGATCGGCCTGGAGCTGCGGCTCTACCTGCGCGATCCCGGGCAGGTGGTGTTCTCCTTCGCCTACCCGGTGATCATGCTGCTGATCTTCGGCTCGGTGTTCGGCGGGCAGACGACCGGGCCGGACGTGCGGTTCGAGGACTACTTCCTCGCCGGCATCGCCGCGACCGGGATCATGCTGACCAGCTTCCAGGCGGTGGGCATCGCGATCGCGGAGGAGCGGGAGCGCGGCGACCTGGTCCGGCTGCAGGTGCTCGGCACCCCGCCGACGTCCTATGTGATCGGCAAGGCCGGGCAGGTGGTGCTCACGACGGCGGCGCAGCTGGCCCTGCTCCTGACGGTGGCCGCGGTCGCCTACGACGTCCCGCTGCCGGCCGACGCGGAGCGCTGGGCCACCTTCGGGTGGGTCGCGGTCCTGGGCATCCTCTCGGGCACGGTGCTGGGCATCGCGGTCTCGCCCTTCGTCGGCAGCGCCCGGGCGGCGTCCGCCGGGATCACCGGGTTCTCCGTCGTCCTGCAGTTCTTCTCCGGCGTCTTCTTCGTCTTCTCGGAGCTGCCGTCGTGGATGCAGCAGGTGGCCGCGGTGTTCCCGCTCAAGTGGCTCACGCAGGGCATGCGGTCGGTCTTCCTGCCCGATCGCGCCGCCGCGGGCGAGGTCGCCGGCTCGTGGGAGCACGGCACCACTGCCCTGGTGCTGGGGGCATGGGTGATCATCGGTGTCGTGGTCTGCGTGCGCACGTTCCGGTGGCGCCGGGGCGACGGGTGACGTCGCGCCGGTGGTCGGCCGCCTTCCTGCCCCCGGCCGGGGACGAGGAGGCGGCCGCGCCGCTGTCCGAGCGGGGATGGCGGACCACGGTCGCGGGGATGCACCTGATCTCGGCGGCGATGTGGGGGCTGGCCGTCGTCGCGACCCTCCTCGGTCAGAACGACGTCGGTGGTACCGACCGGGTGTTCGCCCTCGCCGCCCTGGGCGGGCTGGCCGCGGCGTACGTGCTGCTGGGGGTGCCGGCGCTCCTGCGCGGCCGGCCCGTCCACGCCGTCGGCTACCTGGGCGCGCTCGTCGCGGGGTTCGGCGTGCTCGGCTGGGTGGCGCCCTCGCTGCTCTTCCTGCTCTTCCTCGCCTATCCGCAGGTGTGGTTCGTGGTGCAGGGCCGGCCGGCCGGCGTCGTCTGGACCGTGCTGCTCGCGGGGGCGACGACGCTCGGGCCGCTGCTGCGGCCGGACTCGGGTGAGAACGCCGGCGAGGTGGTGCTGGAGACCGGGGTGAGCCTGGTGTTCAGCCTGGCCCTCGGGCTCTGGATCGGCCGGGTGCTGGCGCAGAGCGAGCAGCGCGCCGAGCTGATCGAGCAGCTGCGCAGCACCCGCGCCGAGCTGGCCGCCGCCGAGCGGGAGCGGGGTGTGCTGGCCGAGCGCGAGCGGCTGGCCCGCGAGGTGCACGACACCCTCGCCCAGGGCTACACGAGCATCGTCGTCCTGGCCCAGACCGCCGCCGGGCAGCTGGACGGCGACGTCGACGGCGCCCGCGAGCGGCTGGCGCTCATCGAGGAGGTCGCGCGGGACAACCTGCAGGAGGCGCGGGCCGTCGTCGCCGCGTTCGGGCCGGTGCACCTCGACGGCTCCACGCTGGTCGAGGCCCTGCAGCGGCTGGCCGACCGGTTCGGACGGGAGACCGGGACGGCGGTGCGCGTCGACACCAGCGCGCTGGGGGAGGGGCTGGCCCTGCGCCGCGACGAGGAGGTCGTGCTGCTGCGCGGCGCCCAGGAGGCGCTGACCAACGTCCGCCGGCACGCGGGGGCCAGCGCCGTCGTCATCCGGCTCGCCGCCGTGGGGAGGCTGGGCGACCGGCAGGTGTCCGTGCACGTGGAGGACGACGGCGTCGGGTTCGACCCCGACACCACCCCGGCCTCGGGGCTGGACGGGCTGCGCGACCGCGCCGGGCAGGTCGGCGGTGCGCTGGAGGTGGCGTCGGTGCCGGGGGCGGGGACCCGCGTCACGGTCCGGGTGCCGGGCGCGTGACCGTCCGGGTGCTGGTGGTCGACGACCACCCCGTCGTGCGCGGCGGGCTCGTCGGGTGGCTGGCGCAGCAGCCCGACCTGGAGGTGGTGGGCGAGGCGGCGGACGGGCTGGAGGCGCTGGCCCGGGCCGCGGAGACGACGCCGGACGTCGTCCTCATGGACCTGCGGATGCCGCGGATGGACGGCGTCGCGGCGACCGAGCGGCTGGCCGTGGCGCACCCGTCGGTGCGGGTGCTCGTGCTGACCACGTACGACACCGACGCCGACATCGTGCGCGCCGTCGAGGCCGGGGCGACCGGCTACCTGCTCAAGGACGCGCCGCTCCCGCAGCTGGCCGACGCGGTGCGGGCCGCCGCTCGCGGGGAGACCGTGCTGTCGCCGCCGGTGGCCGCGCGGTTGGTGTCGCGGTTGCGCGCGCCGCTGCCCGAGGTGCCGACGGCGCGCGAGCTCGAGGTGCTGGCCGGGGTGGCTCGCGGGCTGACGAACGCCGAGATCGGGCGGGAGCTCTACATCGGCGAGGCGACGGTGAAGACGCACCTGCTGCGGGTCTTCGCGAAGCTGGGTGTCGACGACCGGACGCGGGCGGTGCTGGTCGCGGTGGAGCGCGGGCTGCTGCCGTCGCCAGGTCGCTGATGGGTCGCTGACGGACCGCCTGTCAAGGGTGTCGCCAGATCTGTGGACAGGCTGCTGAACTGGGGAAACGTTCTGCGTGGCACGTGTATCGGCGCTAGACTTCGCACATGGGTTCGAACGCTTCGTCGGCTGTGGACCGGGTGGCCGGTGCGCTCGACGAGCTGGCCGCGGAGCCGATCGAGGAGCTGGCCGGGCCTGCGCTGATCGAGCGGCTGGGTCCGCTGCTGGCGGTGCTGAACCGGGTGGGTGCGGAGGTGGCCCGGACGGTGCGCCGCTGCGAGGTCGCCGGGGCCGGCGAGCACGACGGCAAGGCGACGATGGCGTCCTGGCTGCGCGGGCACGCGCGGCTGCCGGCCGGATCGGCGAACCAGCTGGTGCGCGCCGGCCGGGCGCTGGAACAGCTACCGGCGATCGCTGAAGCAGCGTCGGCGGGTGCACTGCCGGTGGAGGCGCTGGCTGCGGTGGCGCCGGTGGTGGAACCGGGCAACCTGGCCGCCGCGGCCGAGCAGGGCGTGGACGTCGGTGAGGTGGACCGGTTGCTCGCGGGGGTGGCGGCCACCCGGCCGTACGCCGAGCTGCGGCAGGTGGTCGCCCACTACCTGGCCCGGCTGGACCCCGACGGGCCGGAGCCCGACCCCACCGAGTCCCGGCGGCTGTCCTGGACCCGGCACGACGACGGCAGCATGTCCGGCCGGTTCGAGCTGGACGCGATCGGCGGGGAGAAGCTGCTCGCCGCGGTCGAGTCCATCCTGCAGGCCTCCCGCCCGGCCGGGGATGACCGCAGCCGGTCCCAGCGGCAGGCCGACGCGCTGGTGCAGCTGTGCGACAACGCGCTGGCCTCGGCCACGCTGCCGGTGCTGCGCACTCGCAAACCCCAGGTCGCGGTCACCGTGCCGCTGGCCGACCTGGTCGACCCCGCCGTCGGGCAGGGTGCGGGGCGCACCGGGTTCGGCGCGGTGATCTCCGCGGCGAAGGCCCGCTGGCTGGCCTGCGACGGGCAGGTCACCCGCATCGTGCTCGGCCCGGACTCCCAACCCCTGGACCTGGGTCGGGAGCAGCGGGTCGCCCCACCCGGGCTGCGCCGGGCGGTGGAGCAGCGCGACGGGCACTGCGTGTTCGCCGGCTGCGACGCCCCGTCGTGGTGGTGCGACGTCCACCACCTCTTCGAATGGCTCTTCGGCGGCGAGACCACCCTGGAGAACTCCGGGCTGCTGTGCGAACGGCACCACACCAAGGTCCACCACGGCTTCCGGATCGACCGAGATCCCGCCGGCCGATGGCACACCTACCGGCCCGACGGCACCGAGATCCTCTTCGGCGAACCCTTCCTCCTCCTCAGCTGAGGCCGCCCGAGACGGCTACCAGCTGCTCACCCGCGTCGCTGCGCCAGTAGAGGACCTCACGCCCCGACCGGCGGCGCTCGAGCAGGCCCGCGTCCAGCAGCACCCGCAGGTGCCCGCCGACGCTGCCCAGCGGAAGGCCGGTCTCGGCGGCCAGTGCGGTGGTGCTCCGGGGCGTGCCGAGCGCGGCGAGCAGGCGGGCCCGGTTGCGACCCAGCAGCCGGACCAGCGGCTGGGGCAGCGGAGCCGGCCCGGCTGCGAAGACGCCGGTCACCGGGTAGACGACCGCGAACACGTCCGGCTGCCGCCAGCTCACCCAGCTCCCCGGCGTGTGCGCGGCGATGAACATCAGATCCCGGCCGCGGATGTCCCGCGGCGGGTACGGGTGCGCGTTGACCTGGAGCCGGCCGTGCGCGAGCCACCGGACACCGGGCGCCAGTCCGTCCAGCGCACCGGACCACCCCTTGCTGCTCAGCCGGGACGTCCGGGAGACGACGTCGGCGCGGAGCACCCGCAGCCGCCGCTCCCAGTCGGCCCTGATCGCGTGCTCCCAGGTCCACCGCAGGACGTCGGAGGCCGTTCGCGCCAGCCCCGTCGCCGCGAGCTCGACCGGGAGCGGCCCCGATGTGAACTCCAGGTCCGCCCGGATCCGGTCGTCGTCCAGCGATTCGAGGTAGCGCAGCTCCTCGTCCAGCGCCTGGTCGGGCGCGGTGGGCGGCACGGTCAGGAAGTCGGCGGTCCACGTGGGCCGGAACGCGGCGCCGAGGATCGCCGCCGCGACGGGGTCTGCGGCCAGCCGTTCGCGCAGCGCCGGCGCGTGGGCGGCGTGCCAGTCTCGGTACCAGGGCGGGACGGCCGGCTGGAGCAGCAGCTTCAGCCCGGCGAGGGTCTCGGTGAGCTGCGAGGTCCCGAATCGGGCGCGGGCCATCACGTCGGCGTCGACGACGAACTCACCCACGTTTCGACCGTAGGCGAAACTCTGGGTGCGGCACAGCCGACGGGGGACGGTTTCCGCGTGCTGACCTACCGGGCGCTCTTCGCCCAGCCGGAGTTCCGGGCGCTGTGGACCAGCAGCGCCCTCTCCACGCTGGCCGCCACCACGTCCAGCCTGGCCCTGGCGACGGTCGTCCACCGGGAGACCGGCTCCGCGCTGCTCACCGCGGTGGCGATGTTCGGGCCGTCGGTGGCGCAGGTCTTGGGGGCGACGACGCTGATGTCGGCCGCGGACGCCAGCCCGCCGCGGCGCACCCTGACCGTCGTCGGGCTCCTCGGCGCCGGCGTGCTCGGCCTCCAGACGATCCCCGACCTCGGGACGACGACGCGCCTCCTGCTCGTCCTCGGTTCGGCGTACGTGCTCTCGGTCGGCTCGGGTGCGCGGTGGGGGCTGCTGAGCGAGATCGTGCCGACCGACGGCTTCCCGCTGGCCCGGTCGACGATGAACGTCGCCGTCGGCGCGTTCCAGGTCGTCGGGTTCGCGACCGGCGGCCTGCTGCTGGCCGGCCTGACGGCGTCGCAGGTCTTCCTGCTGGCAGCGGTGGTGTCCGCGGCTGCAGTGCCGGTGCTGCGGTTCGGCATCTCCGAGCGGGCACCGCGGCGCACCGCGCGGGCCGGTATCCGCGAGACCTGGCGCGGGAACCGGGAACTGCTCGCGCACCGCCACACCCGCACGCTGCTGGTGGCGCTCGCGGTGCCCAACGGGCTGGTCGTCGGGTGCGAGGCGCTGTTCGTGCCCTACGCCGGCGAGCGCGGCGGGTGGCTGCTGGCCGCCGGAGCAGTGGGCATGATGGCCGGCGACCTCGTCGTGGGCCGGTTCCTGACCGCCGAGGCGCGGCGCCGCACCAGCACGCCGCTGCGCCTCCTGCTCGCCGCCCCCTTCCTCGTGTTCGTGCTCGAACCGCCGCTGCCCGTCGCCTGCGTGCTCGTCGCCTCCGCCACGGCCGGGTACGCGGCGTCGCTCACCCAGCAGGAGTGGCTGGTCGCGCTCACCGCGCCGGACCTCCGCGGGCAGGTGCTCGGTGCGGAGTCGTCGCTGCGCATGACGCTGCAGGGGGTGTGCGCGGTGCTGGCCGGAGCCCTGGCCGACCTGATCCCGGTCGGCACTGCGATGACGGTGCTCGCCGGAGCGTCCCTCGCGGTCTCGTTCTGCCTCACGCCGGCACTGCGCCGTGCAGCCGACGCCGCGACGCCGTCCCGGGCCGGTGAGCCCGCCCCGTACGCTGGATCCTCGTGAGTCTCACCATCGGCATCGTCGGCCTGCCCAACGTCGGCAAGTCGACGCTGTTCAACGCCCTGACCAAGAACGACGTCCTCGCGGCGAACTACCCGTTCGCCACCATCGAGCCCAACGTCGGCGTCGTGGGCGTGCCGGACGAGCGGCTGGCGAAGCTCGCCGAGCTCTTCGGCAGCCAGAAGATCATCCCGGCGACGGTGTCCTTCGTGGACATCGCCGGCATCGTGCGCGGCGCCAGCGAGGGTGCCGGTCTGGGCAACAAGTTCCTCGCCAACATCCGCGAGAGCGACGCGATCTGCCAGGTCATCCGCGTCTTCACCGACCCGGACGTGGTGCACGTCGAGGGCAAGGTCAGCCCGTCCGACGACATCGAGACGATCAACACCGAGCTCGTCCTGGCCGACATGCAGACCCTGGAGAAGGCGGTCCCGCGGCTGGAGAAGGAGGCGAAGAAGGACAAGGAGCGCGCCGCGCTGCTGTCCGCCGCCTTGGAGGCCCAGAAGGTGCTGGACGAGGGCCGCACCCTCTTCGCCGCCGGCGTCGACCCCGAGCCGCTGCGCGAGCTGAGCCTGCTCACCACCAAGCCGTTCCTCTACGTCTTCAACGTCGACGCCGACGAGCTGGCCAACACCGAGCAGCTCGACGAGCTGCGCGCGCTGGTGGCCCCCGCCGAGGCGATCTTCCTCGACGCGCAGACCGAGTCCGAGCTGATCGAGCTCCCCGCCGACGAGGCGGCCGAGCTGCTGGAGTCGATCGGCCAGAGCGAGCCCGGGCTCGACCAGCTGGCCAAGGTCGGCTTCCGCACCCTCGGCCTCCAGACCTACCTCACCGCCGGGCCCAAGGAGGCCCGCGCCTGGACGATCCCGGTCGGCGCCACCGCCCCGCAGGCCGCCGGCGTCATCCACACCGACTTCCAGCGCGGCTTCATCAAGGCCGAGATCGTGAGCTTCGACCAGCTCGTCGAGGCCGGCTCGATGACCGAGGCGAAGTCCCGTGGCTGGGTCCGCATGGAGGGCAAGGACTACGTCATGGCCGACGGCGACGTCGTGGAGTTCCGCTTCAACGTCTGACCGCCTCCCGCCGGGCCCTTGGTCCCGGGGAGACGGCCCTGGTGGCCCGGCTCCCGCCGCGAGTTCGTGCCGCACCCTGGACCGGAGGCCCGGTCCTGGGTGGGGCGCGGCTTCCCCGGGGAGGGGCAGGGGCCCATGGGCGTGGTGGGAGCGTCGGGTGACGGTCGGCGGACCGGCGAGGCCCTGCTCGCGGCCAAGCTGTCGGTCCCGGTGATCCGCACGCCGGTGGTCGACCGCGCCCGGCTGCTCGACGACGTGTCGTCCGGCGTCGAGGGTCCGCTGACGGTGGTCAGCGCGGCGGCAGGGTCGGGCAAGACCCTGCTCCTGGCGACCTGGTGCACGACCGGCCGCGCTCCCGGCCCGGTCGCCTGGCTGACCCTGGATGCCGACGACAACGAGCCCGGGGTGTTCTGGGCCTACGTCATCGCCGCGCTGCGACGGGCCGGGGTGCCGATCGCCCACGACGTGGGGGAGCCGTTCCTCGGCCGGAGCGTCGCGCGCGAGCTGCTGGGCCGGCTGGCGCGCGCCCTGGCCACGCGCACCGAGCCGGTGGTCCTGGTGCTCGACCAGTTCGACGTCGTGACCGACCAGGAGATCGGCGACGACCTCGACTTCGTCCTCCGCACCGCGTCCCCGCTGCTCCGCCTGGTGCTCCTGACGCGGAACGAGAGCCCTCTACCGCTCCACCGCTACGAGCTGCGCGGCGAGGTGGCCTGGATCCGGGGCGCGGATCTCGCCTTCAGCGCCGACGAGGCAGCCGATCTGCTGCGCCAGCACCGGGTCGAGCTGCAGCCGGAGCAGCTCGCGGCGTTGACCGAGCACACCTACGGGTGGGCGGCGGGACTGCGCCTGTCCGCGGTCGCGATGCAGCGTCGCGGCTCACCCGAGGCCTTCCTCGGCGGTCTTCCCACGGCCGATGCCGCCCTGACCGCCTACCTCGTCGACGAGGTGCTCGACGTCCAGGCACCCGACGTCCGCGACTTCCTGCGGCGGACCTGCATCGTCGACCGGCTGTGCCCAGCGCTCGCGGAGGCCCTGACCGGGCGGGCCGACGGCGAGGCGGTCCTCAGGGGGCTGCAGTCGAACAACGTCCTGACCACCCCCATCGACCAGGCGCCCGGGTGGTACCGCTACCACCCGCTGCTGGTGCAGGTCCTCGAGGACGAGCTCGGGCGGGAGCACCCGGAACTGGTCACCGAGCTGCACCTGCGGGCATCGGCGTGGTTCGACGCTGCCGGACTGGTCGTGGAGGCGGTGCGCCACGCGGCGGCTGCGGGGGACTGGCAGCTGGTGTGCGCGACGGTGGTGCGGAAGCTGGCGGTCGGCGCTCTGCTCGCCGGAGGGGGCGGCGCCCACCTGGCGGGGATCCTCGCCGATCTGCCCGATGCCGTGACGGGGGCCGGGCCGGCCGTGGTGCGCGCAGCGCAGGCGCTCAGCCGGCTCGACCTCGCGGCCTGCCAGGAGCAGGTCCGCCTGGCCGAGGCCGCGGCGGAGGGCGAGCCACCCGGTGAGCAGCCGGCCCTGCTGGCGTCCGTCGCGGCCATCCGGGCGATCCTCGCCCGGGTGGCAGGGGACCTGCCCGCCGCCGAGTCCGCCCTGGCCACCGGCGAGGTGGCGCTGGCCGCGGTGCCGGACGCCGAGGAGCACCCCGAGCTGCTGGCGCTCCTGCTGTCCAGCGTCGGCACCGTCGAGCTGTGGACGGGGCACGTCGGCGCTGCCGAGGAGACCCTGGGCCGCGGCCTCGCCGTCTCCCGCGCGGCCGGGTGCGGCCGGTCACCTGGCGCTGGCGCTCGTGGCCGTCGAGCGGGGGGACCCGACGACCGCCCGAGCCCACCTCAACGACGCGGAGCGGAGCGTGGGAGCGCGGCACGATCCGTTCGTCGCCACGTTCGTGCCGCTGCTGCGCGCGGTCGAGCACGCGGACGGTCGGGACTTCCGTCGAGCCCTCGCGGCGCTGGACAGGGTGCCCACCGCCGTCCCGAACCGGGCGATGCCGGTCTGGCTGGCGGACCGGGTGGCGCTCACCGCCGCTGCCGTGCACCTCGAGCGGGGCGACGCCCCGGCAGCGGAGGCCGCCCTGGGCACCGTCCGGAACCAGAGCACCGGGTGGGCCGTGGCGCGCGCCCGCCTCGCCCTGGCCGGCGGCAGGGTGCCCGAGGCCGAGGAGCTGCTCGCTCCGGTGCTCGTCGATCGGAGCGCGGACCAGGAGGACGCCCGCATCGCCGCCTGGCTCCTCTCCGCGCGGATCCACCAGCGGAACGGGCAGGTGATCGGGGCCCGTGCGGCGCTGGGCGAGGCCCTCGACCTCGCCCGGCCGGAGCGCCGGCGCCGGCTCCTGCTGCGGCCGGGACCGCTCGGGAGGGACCTGCTCGCCTCGTTCCCCGATGTGGCCTCGGCCCACCCCTGGCTCGGTGGCCCGGCCCGCGGGCGGGGAGCCGGGGACGGCGCTGCGGAGCTGGCCGAACCGCCGCTGGAGCCCCTGACCGAGCGGGAACGGGCGGTCCTCGCCTGCATGGCTCAGGCGATGTCGGTCGAGGACATCGCGAACGACCTCTTCATCTCCGTCAACACGGTGAAGACCCACCAGCGCGGCATCTACCGCAAGCTGCGGGTGTCCCGGCGCAACGACGCCGTCCGGCGGGCGCGGCAGCTCGGCCTCGTCTGACCGCTGCCCCCGCATCTCGCCCGTGCCGTGTGAGGCGCCCGCGGAGCGCCGCGTCGACGCTCGATCCGTCGATCCGCCCCGGAGGAGTCCCGTCATGCTCATCGCCGCCGCCCCGCTCGGTCTCGTCGTCGCCGTGTGGTCCGAGACCGCCGGCGCGGAGCGCGCCTGGCACAGCCTCGAGGTCGCGCGGCGGGAGAGGACGGTGGGGATCCACGCGGCCGCCACCCTCGTGGTGAGCCGCGACGGCTCGCTGCGCACCATCGACGTGAAGCGGCCGGACGCGGTTCGGCCGACGGCCGGCGGTGCCGTGCTCGCAGCCGGCGTGGAGATGCTCATCGGCGGCATCGGGTGGCTGGTGCTGGAACCCGGCGTGGACGGCGCCCTGGCCGCCGAGGCGCACCAGCACGGCTTCGCGACCGACGGCATCCGGGACCTGGGGGAGCGGATGGTGCGCCGGTCCTCCGCGATGGTCACCGTCGTGGAGCCGTGCTCGGTGGACCGCGTCCGGAGCGTGTTCGCCGAGACCGGCGCCCGGACCGCCCAGGGCGTCCTCGAGCCCGAGCTGGTGGCTCGGCTGGACGCGGCCAGCGCACCGTCCCGCGACGTCAGCGGTGCGGTGGGGCGCGTCCTCGCGCTGCGTTCCGGGGCCGTGGTCATGCGGGCGATGGAGAGCGCACCCGCCGGCATGGCCTGATCCGCTCGCACGCCCGACCCTTCGTCGACCTCTCGAAGGGGGGCCGGTCAGACCCGGCCGCGCAGGATGCGGCGCCAGTAGACCTGCGGCAGGCCGTAGCGGTCGAACGACCACTGCCAGCGGCGCGGCGTGAACGGGTCGAGGAACGGCACCGACGGGCTCGGGCTCCCGTCGCGGGTCACCTCGTTCAGCATCAGCTTCCGCCGGCTCACGGTGATGGGCATGACCGTGTAGCCGTCGTAGCGCTCCAGCTCCCGGCCCTTCCGCGCAGCCGCGAGGTTCCGGGCCAGGACGTCGACCTGCTTGCGCAGCGCCCCGCCCGAGGGCCGGGTGGCGAGGTCGGCGGCGTCGCCGATCGCCCAGACGGCGTCGTGCCGGCGGGAGCGCAGCGTCTCCGGGTCGACGTCGACCAGCCCGGGCGCCGGATCGGTGGCGAGCCCGGCGTCGGCGATGAACCCCGGCGCCCGGTAGTGCGGCACGGCGTGCGCGAAGACGACGTCGTCGAGCACGTGCCGGCCGGTCCGCGACGTGATCGACAGGGCGTGGGTGTCCGAGTCCACGCGCTCGATCCGCGCCTCCCGCAGCACCTCGACCCCGTAGCCGCGGAAGGCCTCCTCCAGGTACCGGTCCGCCTCCGGGAGCCCCGTCGCGGTCGCCTCCGGGAGCACCAGCCGCACCCGGAGGGAGGGCAGCACACCCGCGCGCTGCCAGGAGTCGCACGCCATGAGCAGCGGCTTGAGCGCCGTCGGGGAGCAGGACGCCGGCTCCGGCGGCACGGTGAAGACCACCGTGCCCTCGCGCAGCGCCGACAGCCGCGGCCACACCTGCGGCGCGCTGCCGGGCACGTACGACGACGCCGCCCACCCGTCCGCGTACGCCTGCTGCAGCCCCGGCGTAGCGTCCCAGTCCTCCACCAGCCCCGGGCACACGACGAGCGTCGAGCAGCGCAGGGTCCCGCTGCGGCGGGTGCGCACCGTCATCGCGGAGGGGTCGACGGCCTCGACGGCCTCGACGGCGTCGCGGATCCAGGTGCACCCGTCGGGGACGACGTCGGCCATCGGGCGTTCCAGGCCGGCCATGGCGGCCTGCCCGGCGGCGACGTAGTTGAGCAGCGGCTTGTAGCGGTGCACCGGTTGCGGCGCCACCAGCGCCACGTCGCGGACGCCGTCGCGGAGCAGCCGCGCGGCCAGGGAGATGCCGGCGTTGCCGCCACCGATGATCAGGATGTCGCTGCGGTCCACGGCTCTCCCCGCTGAGGGCCGCGGGCTCGATCACCGCCGCAGCTCGGCTACGGAGTCGAGCCTGCCGAGTTTTCTCGGGTTCCGCATGGCGTACATGCGGGTGATCCGGCCGGCCTGGACGACGAACGCGATCGCCGTGTCGAACTCGCCGCCCGGGTCGATCCGCGCGCCCACGGTCCCGTTGAGCAGCGGCGTGGTGATGGGCACGTCCGGGACCAGCTCCGCGAACCGGGACAGCGCGTTGGCGACCCGCCGCCCGCCGGCGATCGGGCGCAGGGCCGCCGGCGCCAGCCCTCCGCCGTCGGCGAGCACGACGACGTCGGGCGCCAGCACGTCGAGCAGTCCCTGCAGGTCCCCGGCGGTGAGCGCGGCGAGGAACCGCTCCACGACCTGCTGCTGCTCGGAGCGGCTGACCGCCATCCGCGGCCGGCGCGCCGCCACGTGCTCCCGCGCCCGGTGCGCGATCTGCCGCACCGCGGCGGCTGTCTTGCCCACAGCGGCGGCGATCTCGTCGTAGGGCACGTCGAACACCTCGTGCAGCACCAGGACAGCCCGCTCGGTGGGCCCCAGCGTCTCCAGCACGGTGAGCATCGCGATGGAGACGCTCTCGGCCAGCTCCACGTCCTCGGCCACGTCCGGGCTGGTCAGCAGCGGCTCGGGCAGCCACTCGCCGACGTAGTCCTCGCGCCGTCGCGACACGGTGCGCAGCCGGTTCAGCGCCTGGCGGGTGACGATCCGCACCAGGTACGCCCGCGGGTCGTGCACCGCGGCCTGGTCGACCGCCGCCCACCGCAGCCAGGTCTCCTGCACCACGTCATCGGCGTCGGCGCCGGAACCGAGCAGCTCGTAGGCGACGGTGAAGAGCAGGCCGCGGTGGGCGAGGAACGGGTCGTCGGTCATGCCGGGGTGGCGCCCTCGGTGGCGGGAGCGGCCAGTGGCGGCAGCCCGCAGGACGCCGCGAACTCCTGCGACCGGATGCCGAGGGCGACGTTCCCGCGGGCGCTGGAGTTCATGAAGCCGATCCGGGCGGTCAGCTCCACGAGCGCGGGCGCACCGAGCTGCTCGAGCAGCGCCGCCGACAGCTCGTCGGTCACGGTGATGGGCGTCGCGCTCATCGCCTCGGCGTACTCCATGACCTGCCGCTCCAGCGGGGTGAAGACGGCGGACTCCCGCCAGCGCGGCACCTCCCGCGCCTTCGCCTGGTCGAGGCCGCGGTCGTGGGACATGAAGTAGTGGAGGTCCAGGCAGAAGCTGCAGCCGATGGCACCGGCCGCGGCCATGCTCGCGAAGGTGGCCAGGTGCGGATCCAGCCGGTTCCACGAATCGACCTTGCGGCCGAACGCCATCGAGTCCTTCAGGACGGCGGGGTAGTGCCACATCACCGCCGCGCCCTCCGGCACCGAGCCGAGGAGCTTGCGGCTGATCGCCTTGAGCAGGGTGCCGTAGAGGCCGGTGATCTCGGTCGCGGGGATGCGGGTGCTGGTCATGTCTCCTCCAGGTCGTCGATCCGGGTCGACATGGAGACACCGGCCCGAGGCCGGCTGTGACACCTGGTGGAGGGGGAAGGCCATGGCCGCGGGCCCACGGTTCTCTTCCCACTTCAACGTATAGCCGACCCCGGGGCTTGCGGCAAGACCGGGGGAGGGGTGGAGCATCGCCCGCCGTGAGCGCCCTGACCACCGCCCCGTTCGACCTCCCCGACCACCTCGCGGCCAAGGACGACCCCGCCCTCATCGCCGCCGACCAGCAGTTCTTCGCCGCCATGACCGCCGGCCTGGACGAGGCGATCGCCCGGCTGACCGAGCGGCTCGACGCCGAGCGCCGGGCGCCGGGTGGATCCGGTCAGGAGGCCCTGGACCGCGACCTCGAGATCCACCGGCTCACCTCCCGGCTGCGCACCCTGCGCCGGTTCGGCCTCGACCTCTGCCTGGGCCGCATCGTCGGCACCGACGGTGGCGAGCCGCTGTACATCGGCCGGCTCGGGCTCACCGATCCCGACGGCCGCCGGCTGCTCGTCGACTGGCGATCGCCGGCCGCGGCGCCGTTCTTCGCCGCCACGCACGCCGACCCCATGGGCCTGGCCAGCCGCCGCCGGTACCGGTGGACCCGCGGCCGGATCACCGACTACTGGGACGAGGTCTTCACCGCAGAAGGCCTCGAGGGGCACGCCGCGCTGGACGACCAGTCCGCGTTCATCGCCAGCCTGGGCAGCGACCGGTCACCCCGCATGCGCGACGTCCTCGGCACCATCCAGGCCGACCAGGACGCGATCATCCGCGCGGGTTCCGACGGCGCCCTCGTCGTCGACGGCGGGCCGGGCACGGGGAAGACCGTCGTCGCCCTGCACCGCACCGCCTACCTGCTGTACGCCGACCAGCGGCTGGCCGCGCGCGGCGGCGTGCTGTTCGTCGGCCCGCACGAGCCCTACCTCGCCTACGTCTCCGACGTCCTGCCCGGTCTCGGCGAGGAGGGCGTGCGCACCTGCACGCTGCGCGACCTCGTCCCCGAGGGCGCCACGGCGGCGGAGGAGGGCGACCCGGACGTCGCCCGGCTCAAGGCGGGGGTGGACGTCGAGGCGGTGGTCGACGCCGCCGTGCGCTTCTACGAGCAGCCACCTCCCCGCGGGCTCGTCGTCGAGACGCCGTGGTCGGACCTCCGGCTCGGCCCCGACGACTGGGCCGAGGCGTTCGAGGCCCCCGACCCCGGCACCCCGCACAACGACGCGCGGGAGCAGGTCTGGGAGGCGCTGCTCACCGTCCTGGAGGACAAGGCCGCAGACGAGGACGACGGCGAGCTGCGGGAGGTGCTCGCTCGGGACCGCGAGCTGCGGGCGGCGTTCTCGCGGGCGTGGCCGCTGCTGGAGCCGGCGGAGCTGGTCGGGGACCTCTGGTCGGTGCCGGCCTACCTGCGCACGTGCGCCCCGGAGCTGACGGCCGACGAGGTCCGCACGCTGCAGCGCGCCGACGCATCGGCGTGGACGGTGCCCGACCTCCCGTTCCTGG
The DNA here is from genome assembly GCF_003319185.1 of Blastococcus sp. TF02A-30. Taxonomy (GTDB): domain Bacteria; phylum Actinomycetota; class Actinomycetes; order Mycobacteriales; family Geodermatophilaceae; genus Blastococcus. The sequence continues at coordinate 284,196 of NZ_QOHJ01000003.1, read as the reverse complement.
ACGCCGCCCGCGCCCGGCTCGGCGATCCGGAGAACTCCCGCCGCGCCCGTCGCGCCGAGGCCGCCGCGGCGTTCGAGCGCGCGCGGATGGCCGACGTCATCGACCACCTGATCGAGGCCGACGACTCCGAGCTGCTGCTGATGACGAGCCTCCGGCACGCGGACCTGCGCGACGCCCTGGTCGACGAGGCAGCGCTGCCCGCGGCGACGCGCGACCTGCTCGCCGGACCCTTCGGGCACGTGGTCGTCGACGAGGCGCAGGAGCTGACCGACGCCGAGTGGCAGGTGCTGCTCCGGCGCTGCCCGTCCGGCAGTTTCACGATCGTCGGCGACCGGGCCCAGGCGCGGCACGGCTTCGCCGGGTCGTGGCAGGAGCGGCTGGCGCGGATCGGGCTGCGCGGCGTGGAGGTCGCCTCGCTGAGCATCAACTACCGGACGCCGGCCGAGGTCATGGCCGAGGCCGAGCCGGTCATCCGGGCCGCGCTCCCGGACGCGAACGTCCCGACGTCGGTGCGCAGCAGCGGCGTCCCGGTCCGCCACGGGACGACGGCGGAGCTGCCCGCGGTCCTCGCGCAGTGGGCGGCCGAGCACGCCGAGGGGATCGGCTGCGTCATCGGCTCCCCGTCGTTCCGGGGGACCGACCGCGTCCGGTCGCTGACCCCGGTGCTGGCGAAGGGGCTCGAGTTCGACCTGGTCGTCCTCGTGGACCCCGACGGGTTCGGTGCCGGCGTCGAGGGCGCCGTGGACCGCTACGTCGCGATGACCCGGGCGACCCAGCAGCTCGTCGTCCTTACGAGTCCGTGAGACCGGCGAGGAAGCGTTCGACCACCTCGGTCCACCGCTGACGGGCGGCGTCGTTCAGCTCGGGGGTGGCCAGCCCGATCTGGGTGGCGACGAGCGACGCCGTCCCGTTCCTCTTCGGCTCGCTGGTGACGACGACCGACGACCCGTCCGCGGCCTTCGTCCGCCAGGTGATCCGCCGGTCGGTGCCGCTGACCTTGGGCGCCTCCGGTACGACGACGTCCCGGACGACGGGGTCGTCGGTGGCGAACGCGACCCAGCGGTCCATCAGATCCCGCATGGCGAAGGGCGTGGCCCGGCTGACGCTGGTCTGGAAGGTGCCGTCGGGGCGCTGGCCGGGGACCCGCCGGCCGATGTGCTGCTCGTAGGCGACCGTCACCGACTGGGTCCACCAGCCCACCCGTTCCACGGTCCCGTCGAGCTGCTCGTAGACGCGAAGGGCGATCTGGGAGTGGTCCAGATCCGCAGCACCGATGCCCTCGAAGAAGCGCATCCACTCGTCCCACGCGCGACCGGTGGCCCGCTCGACCGGTCCGATCCGGGGGTTCTCCGCCACGGCTGCCTCCTTCCCGCCCCTGCATGCTCGCCGGTCCCGGGGGATCGTGGAAGAGAGGAGAGGCTTCACGCAGAGTCGCCGTGATGCATCGCTCCGTGACGAGTCGTGGTCAGCCGTCACCCTCGTTACGCTCTCCGTAGTCGCTCCGTCCGACCGGCGTGACCGATCGGAGGGCCACGCAGGTACAGCACCGACGTCACGGGGGAGAGCAGGAGCAGTGATGTCGTTCCACCACCGTCCCGACCAGCAGGGCACCCGAAGGCCGACCGCCGGCTGACCGCGGTCCGCACCCGAGGAGACCTGTCGTGGACATCCCAGCCATGCGGGCCAACTTCGCCAAGGCCGCCGCGGCCGGCGACGAGGCGCCGCTGTACTTCTACGCCCACCTGTTCCTGACCCACCCGGAGACCCGGAGCATGTTCCCGGTCTCGATGGCCCACCAGCGCGACCGGTTGTTCGCCGCCCTCGGGGAGGTCGTCGCCCGCGTCGACGACCTGCCCTCGCTGGTGCCGATCCTCCAGCAGCTCGGTCGCGACCACCGCAAGTTCGGCGCGCTGCCGGCCCACTACCCGGCCGTCGGCGCCAGCCTGCTGGCCACGCTGCAGCACTTCGACGACGAGTGGGACGAGCAGCTGGCCGCCGACTGGGCCGCCGCCTACGAGCTCGTCGCCCAGGTCATGGTCGAGGCGGCCGAGGAGGCCTCCGACGAGCCGCCGTGGTGGAAGGCGGAGGTCGTCAGCCACGAGCGGCGCACCTTCGACACCGCCGTCCTCCGGCTGCGCCCGGAACCGGAGCTCACCTGGCTGCCGGGCGACTCCATCTCCCTGGAGAGCGACCTGCGGCCGCGGCTGTGGCGCTACTACTCGCCGGCCAACGTGCCGCGGGAGGACGGGCTGCTCGAGATCCACGTGAAGGCGCACGACGGCGGCCCGGTCAGCGGCGCGCTGGTCCGCCAGGCCGGCGAGGGCGACATCCTGCGGCTGGGCCCGCCGGTCGGGCACCTGGCGTTCGACCCCGACTCCGACCGCGACCTGCTGCTGGTCGCCGGCGGCACCGGCTGGGCGCCGGTGAAGGCGGTCGTCGACCAGATCGCGCGGCACGGCCCGCCGCGGCGGGTGGACCTGTTCCTCGGTGCCCGCACCGAGGACCACTTCTACGACCGGGCCGAGCTGGCCCGGCTCGACCGGGAGCACCCCTGGTTGTCGGTCACGCTCGCCGTCTCCGACGACAAGGAGTCCGACCTGGAGCACGGCGACGTCGGGGAGGTCGTCCTGCGGCACGGCCCCTGGCTCAGCCGCGACGCCTACGTCGCCGGGCCGGCCGCGATGGTGGAGGACACCGCCGGCCGGCTGCGCGCCTCGGGCCTGCGCAGCGAGCGCATCAGGACAGAGATCTTCGCCCCCAGCCGGCCGGGGCCCAGCGCAGACGGAGAGGTGACCGAATGACCAGCACCGAGAACGGTTCCAGCCGCAGGATCAGCCCGGCCGACGTGCAGGACGTGCGCTTCGACCGCGGGACGATGCTGCGCCCGGGGTACAGCGAGGACCAGGTCGACCGGTTCCTCAACCGGCTCGGCGAGGAGCTGGCCCGGCTGCACGCCGAGAAGGCCGAGCTGCGCGACCGCGTGCACGCGCTGCAGGCCCAGGTGGAGGGCGCCGCCGAGGCCCCGCTGCCGCCCAGCGAGCAGGCGGTCCGGCTGCTGGCCACCGCGCAGCAGACGGCGGACGCCTACGTCGCCGAGGCCGAGGACTTCAGCCGGCAGGTCACCGCCGATGCCCGCGCGCAGCACGAGGAGCAGCTCCGCCACGCGCGCGAGACGGCCGGCGCGATCATCCAGGCCGCGCAGGAAGCCGCCACCCGCATGACCGCCGAGGCCGGGCCGGCCGCCGCGCCCAGCGGGCTCACGCCGCAGGAGCTGGAGGACCAGGTCGCCTACCTCAAGGCGTTCGCGCAGGCCTGCCGCGTGCAGCTGCGCTCCTACCTTGAGGCGCTCCTCACGGACGTGGAGAACGAGTGGGGACGCGCCGACCCCGGCGCGCTGCCGCAGCCTCCGGGACGGGCCCCGAACCGGCCCGCACCCGCGGCGAACGTCGCCCGCGAGCTGCCGCCGGACGACGGCACCGGGCCCATGCCGGCGATCGAGGCCGGGTCCCAAGCGGAGGCCGGGACCGGGCAGGACGCCGAGGCCCTGGCCCACCGCGGCTGACCCGCCGGTCGGGGACCTCCCTGGGGTCCCCGGCCTCCGGGAACCGGGGACGGATCAGGGCGTCACCCGATGGTCGGGGACGGCGGTGGCGCGGCAGGTTGGTGGCATGACTGCACCCCTGAACCCCGCCCCCGCCCCCGCTCGCCCGGTCCTGCGCCGCAGCGGCACCGACCGCATGGCCGGTGGCGTCTGCGGCGGCCTCGCCGAGTACAGCGGCATCGACGCCGTGCTCTGGCGGGTCGGCTTCGTGTGCTTCGCGTTCGTCGGCGGGTCCGCCGTCCTCCTGTACCTGCTGCTGTGGGTGCTGCTCCCGCCGGCGCCGTCCGCGGCGGACGAACCGGTCAGCGCCGCGGAGCGGCTGGCCCGCCGGATCAACGGCGCGGTGTCGGGCAGCCGGCAGCGCCCGGCCGCCTGAGGCCGCGGCGTGCCCGTGAACCCGTGGACCGTCCCGGTGTGGACGTCCGCCCTCCGCGCGACCCCGTCAGCGGCGCGGCCGAACCCCTCCTCGGACGCGCCCGTCTCCGCGACACTCGACGGCACGACCGGGAGGCGCGGGAGATGGCGGACAACTACATCGCGGAACTGCACTTCGGTGCGCCGAAGATCGACGACGAGGCGTTCGTGGCGCCGACCGCGGTGGTGGTCGGCGCCGTCACGCTGAACGCCGGGGCCAGCGTCTGGTACGGCGTCGTGATCCGGGCCGACGAGGAGACCATCGTCATCGGACCCGGCACGAACGTGCAGGACGGGTGCGTGCTGCACTCGGACCCCGGCTTCCCGCTGCAGGTGGGTGGCGGGGTGACCGTCGGCCACCGGGTCGTGCTGCACGGCGCCCGGATCGACGACGACGTCCTGGTCGGGATGGGCAGCATCGTCATGAACGGTGCGCACATCGGCGCGGGGTCGATCGTCGCGGCCGGGGCGGTCGTCCCGCCGAACGCGACCGTGCCCCCGGGGTCGGTCGTCGCCGGCGTCCCGGCCAAGGTCGTGCGGCCGACCACCGACGAGGACCTGGCGCACATCCGCGCCGACGCAGCGAGCTACACCAGCCGGCTGGGGGCCGCCCGCAGGGTGCGGCCGGTGGTCCGCCGGCCGCTGCCGCCGGCGGGCACCTACTTCGGCGACGGTCCCTGACCGGGGTCACCGCGCCGCCGGCCGATCCGCGACCCCAGCCAGGTGAGCGGGTCGAACCTCCGGTCGACCACCCGCTCCTTGAGCGGGATGATCCCGTTGTCGGTGAGGTGGATGCCCTCGGGGCAGACCTCGCTGCAGCACTTGGTGATGTTGCAGTACCCCAGGCCGAAGGAGTCCTGCGCCGCGTCCCGGCGGTCGACGACGTCCAGCGGGTGCATGTCCAGCTCGGCCAGCCGGATGAGGAACCGGGGCCCGGCGAAGGCCGCCTTGTTCTCCTCGTGGTCGCGGATGACGTGGCAGGTGTCCTGGCAGAGCCAGCACTCGATGCACTTGCGGAACTCCTGCGAGCGCTCGACGTCGACCTGCTGCATCCGGTGGTTGCCGTCGGGGTCACGCGGCCGGGGGGTGAACGCGGGCACCTGGGCGGCCTTGTCGTAGTTGAAGGACACGTCGGTGACCAGGTCGCGGATCACCGGGAACCCGCGCAGCGGGGTGACGGTCACGGTCTCGTCCTCGCCGAACGTGCTCATCCGCGTCATGCACATCAGCCGCGGCCGCCCGTTGATCTCCGCGCTGCACGACCCGCACTTGCCGGCCTTGCAGTTCCACCGGACGGCGAGGTCGCCGGCCTGCGTGGCCTGCAGCCGGTGCACCACGTCGAGCACGACCTCGCCCTCGTGCACCGCGACGGTGAAGTCCTGCAGATCGCCGCCGGAGGCGTCCCCCCGCCAGACCCGGAACCGCGCGTCGTAGCTCATGCGGTCTCCTCGAAGATCTCCGCGAGCTCGGCGGGCATCTCGGGCAGCGGCTGCCGCGCCAGCGCCACCGAGCCGTCGGGCGCGCGCGAGCAGATCAGGTTGGTCCGGGCCCACCCGGCGTCGGTGGCCGGGAAGTCGTCCCGTGTGTGCCCGCCGCGGCTCTCCTCCCGGGCGAGGGCGGCGCGGGCGATGCACTCGCTGACCAGCAGCATGTGCGGCAGGTCCAGGGCGAGGTGCCAGCCCGGGTTGTACTGCCGGTGCCCTTCCACGGAGAGGGTGGCGACCCGCTCCTGGAGCTCCGCGATCCGCGCGAGGGCCTGCTCCATCTCCGGCGCGGTCCGGATGATGCCGACCAGGTCGTGCATCGTCTGCTGCAGGTCGTGCTGGACGGTGTACGGGTTCTCGCCACCCTCCCGCTCGAACGGGGCCAGCGCCGCGCGCGCCGCCTCCACCAGGTCGGCCTCGGCGAGGGCCACCGCCCCGCTGCGCTTGACGGCGTGCTCCGCCGCGGCCAGCCCGGCCCGCCGGCCGAAGACCAGCAGGTCCGACAGCGAGTTCCCACCGAGCCGGTTGGACCCGTGCATGCCCCCGGCGACCTCACCGGCGGCGAACAGCCCCGGCACGCGGGAGGCCTCGGTGTCGGGGTCCACCTCGACCCCGCCCATCACGTAGTGGCAGGTGGGGCCGACCTCCATCGGGTCGGCGGTGATGTCGACCTCGGCCAGCTCCTTGAACTGGTGGTACATCGACGGCAGCCGCTTGCGGATGTACTCCGGTGAGCGGCGGGAGGCGATGTCGAGGAACACCCCGCCGTGCGGCGAGCCGCGGCCGGCCTTGACCTCGCTGTTGATGGCCCGGGCCACCTCGTCGCGGGGGAGCAGCTCGGGTGGCCGCCGGTTGTTCTTCTTGTCCTCGTACCAGCGGTCGGCCTCGTCCTCGGTCTCCGCCGTCTCCTTGCGGAAGAAGTCGGGGATGTAGTCGAACATGAACCGGTTGCCCGCCGAGTTCCGCAGCACGCCGCCGTCGCCCCGGACGCTCTCGGTGACCAGGATCCCGCGCACCGACGGCGGCCAGACCATGCCCGTCGGGTGGAACTGGACGAACTCCATGTTGACCAGCGTCGCGCCGGCCTGGAGCGCCAGGGAGTGGCCGTCGCCGGTGTACTCCCACGAGTTCGAGGTGACCTTGTAGGACTTGCCGATCCCCCCGGTGGCCAGCACCACCGAGGGCGCCTGCCAGGCGACGAACCGGCCGCTCTCCCGCCAGTAGCCGAACGCTCCGGTGACGCCCTCGTCGTCGGTGAGCAGCCGGGTGATCGTGCACTCCATGAAGACGTCGATGCCGAGCGCGACCGTGCGCTGCTGCAGCGTGCGGATCAGCTCGAGTCCGGTGCGGTCGCCGACGTGCGCCAGCCGGGCGTACCGGTGCCCGCCGAAGTCGCGCTGGCTGATCAGCCCGTCGGGGGTGCGGTCGAACAGCGCGCCCCAGTCCTCCAGCTCGCGCACCCGGTCCGGCGCCTCCTGGGCGTGCAGCTGGGCCATGCGCCAGTGGTTGAGCATCTTCCCGCCGCGCATGGTGTCGCGGAAGTGCACCCGCCAGTTGTCCTCGGGGTAGAGGTTGGCCATCGCCGCGGCGATCCCGCCCTCGGCCATCACGGTGTGCGCCTTGCCGAGCAGCGACTTGCAGACGACGGCGGTGCGCGCCCCCTGCTCGTGCGCCGCGATCGCGGCCCGGAGCCCCGCCCCGCCCGCCCCCACGACGACGACGTCGTACTCGTGCCGCTCGAGCTCCATCAGAAGAACCTCAGGTCGCTGATCGTGTCCGTGGCCAGGAGGAAGACGTAGAAGTCGGCGAACGCGACGGTGAACAGCGACGCCCAGGCGTACTGCATGTGCCGGGCGTTCAGCCGGGACACCAGCGTCCACGCGCGGTAGCGCAGCGGGTGCCGCGAGAAGTGGTTCAGCCGGCCGCCGACGATGTGCCGGCAGGAGTGGCAGGACACCGAGTACAGGAACAGCAGCACGGCGTTGACCAGCAGCACCAGGGTGCCCAGGCCCATGTGCCCCCACTCGCCGCTCTCGTCGCGGAAGCCCCGGATCGCCTCGTAGAACAGGATGACGTTGAAGACGAGGGCGGCGTAGAGGAAGTACCGGTGCACGTTCTGCCCGAGCAGCGGCAGCCTGGTCTCCCCGGTGTACCGGCGGTGCGGCTCGGCGACGGCGCACGCGGGCGGCGCCAGCCAGAACGACCGGTAGTACGCCTTCCGGTAGTAGTAGCAGGTCAGCCGGATCCCCAGGGGCAGCACCAGGATGTAGATCGCCGGTGAGATCCAGGCCGGGCCCGTGACGAACTCCGGGAAGCTGTCGCCCTCGCAGCGGGTCGTGATGCAGGGCGAGTAGAACGGCGAGATGTAGGGCTCGGCGTAGTAGTGCGCGTTCTGGAAGGCGCGGAACGTCGAGTAGGCGATGAACAGCACGAGCACCCCGACGGTGACCAGCGGTTGCAGCCACCAGCGGTCGGCGCGCAGCGTGCGGGCGGTGATCGCCGCGCGGCGCGGCGGGGGCATGCCGTTCCCCGAGCCGGGGACGACGGCCCCGGTGCCGCGCGGCGCGGTCGCGGTCACCGGACCGCCCGGCCCGGTCCGCCGTTCCCGGCGGGGGCCGCCTCCTCGTCCTGCGCGCACGCCATGCGGGCTCCCGGGTGCTGCTCGTCGTCGAGCGTCCTCCGACGAGCGCAGTGCACCACGGACACCGGGCGGGGGAAAGGGATCTGGGAACGGCGCGTGCGCCAGGATGGGACGCGCCCCCTCCGATCCGACCAGGAGCTCCCGTGACGTCGTCCTCGCAGCCGCAGCCGGCCGCCATGCACGTGCCGGCCTTCGCCATCTCCCAGCGGATCACCGTGATGGTCAACCGCTACGAGATCCGGGCGCTGAACCCCGACGGCAGCGAGGGCCACCTCCTGGCGTTCGCCCAGCAGAAGCGGATGAAGCTCAAGGAGGAGGTGGTCTTCTACGCCGACGAGTCGAAGAGCCGGCCGGTGTTCTCCTTCACGGCCCGCCAGCGGCTGGACGTGCGCGCCGAGCACGACGTGCGCGACGAGTTCGGCACCGTCATCGGCTACTTCAGCAAGCAGTTCGGCGCCAGCCTGCTGCGGTCCACCTGGAACCTCTCCGCACCGGGCGTGGACGCGATCGGGCGGGAACGGCGGCCGGTCATCGCGATCCTCCGCCGGTTCTGGGAGCTCATCCCGTACCTGGGCGACGTCTGGGTGCCGTTCGTCTTCCACTTCGACTTCCAGGACACCGCCACCGGCGCCGTGGTCATGACCAGCGAGCGGCGCAAGGCGATCCGCGACCGCTACGTCGTCACCGTCCCGGACCCGCGGCTGGACTTCCGGGTGGCCGCGTCGATGGCCGTCGCCCTCGACGCGCTGCAGAGCCGCTGATCGCGGGGGCGGCCGGGGAAGCCTCCGGCCGCCCCGTCGGTTGGAAGGGGCAACCGACGTGAAAGGCAAGCCCCCCATGCGCATCCCGCTGTCCGTCCTCGACCTCGCCCCGATCGTCCGCGGGGAGACCGTGACCACCAGCATCGCGGCCAGCGTCGCCCTGGCCCAGCGCGCGGAGGAGCACGGCTTCGAGCGGGTCTGGTACGCCGAGCACCACAACATGCCGACCATCGCGTCGTCCGCGACCAGCGTGCTCATCGCGCACGTGGGCGCGCAGACCCGCTCCATCCGGCTCGGCGCCGGCGGCGTGATGCTGCCCAACCACTCGCCGCTCACCATCGCCGAGCAGTTCGGCACCCTCGAGGCGATGTACCCCGGACGGATCGACCTGGGCCTGGGCCGCGCGCCCGGCAGCGACCAGAACACGATGTACGCGCTGCGCCGCGACCCGCGCTCGGCCGACCGCTTCCCGCAGGACGTCGTGGAGCTCCAGGGCTACCTGAACGGGGAGACCCGGGTGGCCGGCGTCGACGCCATCCCCGGCAAGGGCTCGCGGGTGCCCCTGTACATCCTCGGCTCGTCGATGTTCGGGGCCACCCTGGCCGCCGCCCTCGGGCTGCCCTACGCCTTCGCCTCGCACTTCGCGCCGCAGATGCTCGAGCCCGCGGTGGAGGCCTACCGCAGCGAGTTCAAGCCGTCGGAGCAGCTGGACCGCCCGTACGTGATCGCCGGCGTGAACGTGATCGCCGACGACACCGAGGACGGCGCCCGCGCGCAGCTGGAGGCGGTGCGCCGGAACCTCGCCACCGGCCTGTTCGGCCGCGGCCGCCCCCTCACCGACGAGCAGGCCGACCAGCTGCTCGCGCAGGGTGCCGGGCAGCACGTGGGCTCCATGCTCACGCACACCGCCGTCGGCACCCCGGCGCAGGTCGCCGACCACCTGGAGGGCTTCCGCAAGACCGCGGACGCCGACGAGCTGATCGTCGCCTTCCAGTCGCCGACGGTCGAGGGCCGGCTGCGGTCGGTGGAGCTCACCGCGCAGGCGCTGGCCGGCTGACCGGGCGGCGGCGCTCAGTCGTCGTCGTCGCACACCTGGAGGACCAGCCGGCCGCCCTCCACCTCGGCCTCGAAGTCGATCTCCTCGCCGTCGCGGCCGAACTCGATGTCGGCCTCGCCGCCGCTGCTGCGCGAGGACACCCCCCAGCCGCCGGTCGAGCGGACGGAGACGCCGAGCCCGCCGTCCTGCCGGCGCAGGGTGACGGTGCCGGCGTCGGCGACCTGGTAGACCCCGTCGGGGGACTCGGCCACCGGCTGGCAGGTGCCCGGCGCCGGCCGGGGGACCTGGCCCGGGCTCGCGGCGCCGGGGGAGCCGGACGGCGCGCTCGTCGACGGTGCGCTCGTCGACGGTGACGCGGTCCGCGACGACTCCGGTGTGCGCTCCTCGGACGACGAGGCGGCCGCGGTCGGCCCGGTGTCGTCGCTGCAGGCGACCAGCGCACCCAGGGCGAGCACCGGCAGCAGGACGGCGGCGGCTCGGCGCATGCGCCTGGCCTACCGGTTCCCCGGCCGCGGGGGAAGGTGTTTGCTCCCGGGGGGCGCTCCGGGTAGGCGTGGTCCGTGACGTACTCGATCGTGGCCCGCGACCCCGAGACCGGGGAGATGGGGGTCGCCACCCAGTCCCAGGCCTTCGCCGTCGGCAACAGCGTCCCGTTCGCCCTGCCCGGGCACGGGGTCATCGCCACCCAGTCGATGGCCGAGCCGATGTACGGCGCGGTCGGGCTGGACCTGCTGCAGGGCGGCTTCACCGCGCAGGAGGTGCTCACCGCGCTGAGCAGCGTCGACCCGCAGCCCGAGCGGCGGCAGCTGGCGATCCTCGGCGTGAACGGCGACCTCGCTGCCTACACCGGTGCGCAGTGCGTCGACGCCGCCGGGCACCTCACCGGCGAGACCTGCGTGGCGCTGGCCAACATGGCCGCCTCGCCCGCGGTGTGGGAGGCGATGGTCGAGCAGTTCGAGGGCTCCGGTGGTCCGCTGGCGCAGCGGCTGCTCAGCTCGCTGCAGGCGGGGGAGGAGGCCGGCGGCGATTTCCGCGGCCGGCGGTCCGCGGCGATCATGGTCATCCGCGCCACCACCACCGGCCGCCCCTGGCACGACATGGTGGTCGACCTGCGGGTGGACGACTCCGCGGATCCGCTGACCGCCCTCGCCGACCTGCTGGTCACCCGCGCCCGGTACCAGGACGTGGTGCGCTACTTCCAGCAGGCGATCGACGGCGACCCGGTCACCGCGGACCGGGAGCTGGAGCTGCTGCGCCCGATGGACCCGGTCACCGAGCCCGACCAGCTGATGTGGCGGGCCGTGGTGGCCGCGCTCGCCGGCCGGGAGGACGCCGCCCGCGAGATGCTGGTCGAGCTGGGCAGGTCCGCGCCGCAGTTCCTCGAGGCCACCCGTCGGTTCGGCAAGGCCGGGCTGATGCCGGCCGACGTCATCGAGCGGATCGTGCCGCCCGCCTGACGGCCGGGCCCGTGGTCAGCCGAGGTGCTCGGCGACCAGCCGGCGCGGCGCCCGGCACGCCCACGCCTCGCCCGCGAGCTCGGTGAGCTCCTCCTCGCCCAGCTCGTCGAGCCGGCACAGCACGACCGGGTAGCCGGCGAAGTGCGACGTCGTGAAGTACACGCCGGGCTCCGCGGCGAGCAGCGCCCGCTTGGCCCCCTCGTCGGGCACGTACGCGGCGAGCACCGGTCCGCGCGGTGCTGCGTCGCCCAGCTCGGCGCGGTCCTTCTTCCCCAGCGGGCGCTCCCACACGAAGGCCTTGCCGCGGACCTGCCACTGCCGCCACCCGCGGGACGTCCCCTCCGCGGTGGCCGGCAGCGCCAGGCACACCCGCGCGACGTCGTCCCAGCCGGCCATGGCCCGGAGTGGACCAGCTGCGCCGCCCGGTGTCCACGGGCACGGGCACCGGGACGAAGGTCCTGACCCGACCGGGGGAATCGCGGCGGCCGGCGGGCTCGTGTGCTCCAGAGCACAGGGACCGGCGCCGATGGAGCGGGCATGGGGGAACGCACCGCGGAGGTCCTGGAGGACCCGACCGCCCGGCAGCGCGAGGGCGACGGGTCGTTGCGCGCCGCCCGCGTGCTCGCCGCCGGCTTCGTCGGCGCCTGGGTGCTGGCCCTGGCCCTGGCGGCCGCCGGGGTCGCCGCGGTCGGTGACCTGCTCGCCGCCCAGGGCAAGCTCGTCTTCCTCGCCGGCGCGACCCTGGTCCTGGCCGTGCGCGCGCACGGCGCGCACGGGGACCGCACCGCCTGGTGGCTGTTCTCCGCCGCGGTGGGCTCCTACCTCGGCGGCGCCGCCACCTACGAGTTCCACTACCGGGGCCAGGACGTGGTGCCGCACCCGTCGTGGGCCGACCTCGGCTACATGGGCTTCTACCCGCTGGCCTTCACCGCCTTCTTCCTCATGCTGCGCTCCCGGGTCCGGAGGCTGACGCCGAGCACGGGCCTCGACGTGGTCGTGACCGCGTGCACCGCCGCCGCCGTGGCGTCGGCCGCCGGCTTCGGCGCCCAGCTGCGGGCCGCCAGCGGGGACCCGCTGGTCGTGGCCACCGGCCTCGCCTACCCGATCGGCGACCTGCTGCTGCTCAGCCTGGTGGCCGCCGCGCTCACCCTCATCGGCCGGGGCGCGGGCCCGGGCTGGTGGTGGGTCACCGCGGGGCTCACGCTCTTCGTCACCACCGACACCGTCTACGCCTTCCAGCTGGCGCACGGCACCTACCGGGTCGGTGGACCGCTCGACATCGCCTGGGGTCTGGCGTTCGTCTGCTGCGGCATGGCCGCGACCCAGCGGGCCCGCCTCGGCGCCGGCACCCGCGTCGAGGGGCGCGGTGCGCTGGTGCTCCCCACCGTGTGCGCGCTGGTGGCACTCGCGCTGCTGTTCCGCGGCTACATGAGCGGCGGTGACCCGCTGGCCGGCGTCCTCGCCCTCGTCGCCGTCCTGGCCGCGCTCGGCCGGGCGGGGCTCACCTACCGCGACGTCAAGGCCCTGGCCGACAGCCGCCGCCAGGCACGCACCGACGAGCTGACCGGGCTGCCCAACCGGCGCTCGGTGTTCGAGGCCCTCGACACCCTGGACGCCCGGCTGGCCACCGGGGCGCAGACCGCCGTCCTCGTGCTCGACCTCGACCGGTTCAAGGAGATCAACGACTCACTCGGCCACGCGGTGGGTGACGCGCTGCTGCGCCGGGTCGGCCCGCGGCTGCGCAGCCACCTGCGCGAGGGCGACCTGCTGGCCCGCCTGGGCGGCGACGAGTTCGTCGTCCTGGCCGAGGACCTCGACGCCGAGGGCGCCCGCCGGCTGGCGGAGCGCCTGCGGGAACGGCTGCAGCGCCCGTTCCGCTTCGCCGGCATGGGGCTGAGCGTCGACGCCAGCATCGGCATCGCGGTCGGCCCCGGCGACTCGGCGAGCGCAGCGGAGCTCCTGCAGCTGGCCGACCTGGCCATGTACTCGGCCAAGGCCGGGCGCAGCGGCGTCGCCGTCTACGACGAGGCCCGCGACGGGCACGGCCGGCACCGGCTGGAGGACGTCGCCCAGCTGCGCCGGGCGCTGGAGCAGGGCGAGCTGGTGCTGCACTACCAGCCCAAGCTCGCGCTGCCCACCGGCGCGGTCGACGGCGTCGAGGCGCTGGTCCGCTGGCAGCACCCGACCCGGGGGCTGCTGTTCCCCGACGCCTTCCTCGAGCTGGCCGAGTCCGCCGGTCTCATGGCCCAGCTCACCAGCCGCGTGGTCGACATGGCCCTGGCGCAGTGCCGGGCCTGGGCGGACGCGGGGCGGCAGCTCACCATGGCGGTCAACGTCAGCCCGTCCAACCTGGTCGACGAGCAGTTCCCCGACCAGGTCCGGGGGCTGCTGGCCGCGCACGGCCTGCCGGCCTCCGCGCTGGTCCTGGAGGTCACCGAGAGCCTGCTCATGGAGGACCGGGAGCGGGCCGTGCGCGTGCTGTCCCGCCTCCGCGACGACGGCGTGGGCGTGGCCATCGACGACTACGGCACCGGCTACTCGAGCCTGGCCTACCTGGCGTCGCTGCCCGTGACCGAGCTGAAGCTCGACCGCACCTTCGTGTCCGCGCTCACCGGCAGCGCGCGGGCCGAGTCGATCGTGACCTCCACGCTGCAGCTGGCGCACGCCCTCGGGCTGGTGCTCGTGGCCGAGGGCGCCGAGGACCAGGACACCGTCGACGCGCTGGCCAGCATCGGCTGCGACGTCGTCCAGGGCTACCACCTCAGCCGCCCGCTGCCGGCCGCCCAGCTGGAGTCGTGGCTGGACGCCCGCTCGACCGTCCCCGCCGGCTGAGCTAGACCCGCGGCAGGGGGAACACCAGCAGCGAACTGGAGGCCGTGGCCACCGTGCGGCCCGCGGCGTCGGTCACCTCGCCCTCGGCGAAGGCAACCCGGCGGCCCGGCTTCACCACCCGGCCGGTCGCGGTGAGCGGTCCGGAGCCGACCTCGACCGCGCGCAGGTAGCTGACCTTGAGCTCGATCGAGGTGTAGCCGACACCCGCCGGGAGCGTGGTGTGCACCGCGCACCCGGCGACGGTGTCGAGGACCGTGCACACCAGACCACCGTGGACCACGCCGATCGGGTTGTAGACCGACTCGTCGACGGCGCAGGTGAACTCCACCCGGCCCTCCTCGACCGAGGTGATGCCCATCTGCACCAGCATGGCGATGGGGGGAGGGGGCAGCACGCCGTCGCGGATGGCCTCCATGGCCGCGAGCCCGGACAGCTTCGCGGCGCCGGCCGCGGTGAGCATCGGGTCGTGCCAGGTGACGGTGCGCGAGCGCGGCTCGCCCCACGAGTCTGAGTTCATACGGCGAACCTAGCAGGGCCGGGAACTGCGACGGGCGGGGATCCCGTTCGTGGGATCCCCGCCCGTCGTCAGCGGTGCCTGGTGCTCTAGCTCTTCGGGCGGGCTCCGGCGCGCAGGGCCCCGAGCAGGTCGTGGTTGAGCCGCGAGATGGTCTCCATCGAGATGCCCTTCGGGCAGGCGGCGGAGCACTCGCCGATGTTGGTGCAGCCGCCGAAGCCCTCGCGGTCCTGCTGCGCCACCATGTTGACCACGCGGTCGTTGCGCTCGGGCTGGCCCTGGGGGAGCAGCCCGAGGTGGGTGACCTTGGCGGCGGTGAACAGCATCGACGAGGCGTTCGGGCAGGCCGCGACGCAGGCGCCGCAGCCGATGCAGGTGGCGGCGTCGAACGCGTTGTCGGCGTCCTTCTTCGGCACCGGGACCGAGTGCGCCTCGGGGGCGGTTCCGGTCGGGACCGAGATGTAGCCACCGGCCTGGATGATCCGGTCGAACGCCCGCCGGTCGACGGCGAGGTCCTTGATCACCGGGAAGGCGGAGGCACGCCACGGCTCGATGTCGATCGAGTCGCCGTCCTTGAACGAGCGCATGTGCAGCTGGCAGGTGGTGGTCTGCTGAGGACCGTGCGCCTGCCCGTTGATCATGAGACCGCACATGCCGCAGATGCCCTCGCGGCAGTCGTGGTCGAAGGCGACCGGGTCGTCGCCCTGCTCGATGAGCTGCTCGTTGAGGACGTCGAGCATCTCGAGGAAGGACATGTCGGGGGAGATGTCGGTGACCTTGTAGGTCACCATCTTCCCCTTGACCTGCGGCCCCTTCTGGCGCCAGACCCGCAGGGTCAGGTTCATGCCGCGCTTCTCCTGCGTGCCGGCCGGAGCCGAGTGCGGGCCCTGATCGGTGATGGTCACTTGTAGCTCCGCTGGGCGAGGTGGACGTACTCGTACTCGAGGGCTTCCCGGTGCAGGACGGGAGGCTGGCCTTCCGGCGTCCACTCCCAGGCGGCGACGTAGGCGAAGTTCTCGTCGTCGCGGAGCGCCTCGCCGTCGGGGGTCTGGCTCTCCGCGCGGAAGTGGCCGCCGCAGCTCTCGCGGCGGTGCAGGGCGTCGACGCACATGAGCTCGGCGAGCTCGATGAAGTCGGCGACCCGGCCGGCCATCTCCAGGGTCTGGTTGAAGGAGTGCCAGTCGCCGGACACCTTGACGTTGGTCCAGAACTCCTGGCGGATCTCGGGGATCCGGTCGAGGGCCTTGCGCAGGCCCTCGTCGGTCCGCTCCATGCCGCACAGGTCCCACATGAGCTTGCCGAGCTCGCGGTGGAAGGACGCGGGGGTGCGGGTGCCGTTGATGCTGAGCAGCTTCTGCACCTGCTCCTGCACGCCCTGCAGCGCCTCGACCGCCGCCGGGTGCGAGTCGTCGATCTGCTCGAACGGCGCGTCGGCCAGGTAGTCGGTGATCGTGGCCGGCAGCACGAAGTAGCCGTCCGCGAGCCCCTGCATCAGGGCGCTGGCGCCGAGCCGGTTGGCGCCGTGGTCGGAGAAGTTCGCCTCGCCGATCACGAACATGCCCGGGATCGAGGACTGCAGGTCGTAGTCCACCCAGAGGCCGCCCATCGTGTAGTGCACGGCGGGGTAGATCCGCATCGGCACCGAGTAGGGGTCCTCGCCCGTGATCTGGGCGTACATGTCGAAGAGGTTGCCGTACTTGGCCTCGACGGCCGGGCGGCCGAGACGCTCGATCGCCTCGGCGAAGTCCAGGTAGACGCCGAGCCCGCCGGGGCCCACGCCGCGGCCCTCGTCGCAGACGTTCTTGGCCGCGCGGGACGCGATGTCGCGCGGGACCAGGTTGCCGAAGGAGGGGTAGATCCGCTCGAGGTAGTAGTCGCGTTCGGCCTCGGGGATCTGCCGCGGGTCGCGGGTGTCGCCGCGCTCCTTGGGCACCCACACGCGGCCGTCGTTGCGCAGCGACTCCGACATCAGGGTCAGCTTGGACTGGTAGTCGCCCTTGACCGGGATGCAGGTCGGGTGGATCTGCGTGTAGCAGGGGTTGGCGAAGTACGCGCCCCGCTTGTGCGCCCGCCAGATCGCCGTGGTGTTGGAGCCCATGGCGTTGGTGGAGAGGTAGAAGACGTTGCCGTAGCCGCCGGTGGCCAGCACCACCGCGTCGGCGAAGTGCGTGCTCAGCTCCCCGGTGACCAGGTCGCGGGCGACGATGCCGCGGGCGCGCCCGTCGACCACGATCAGGTCGAGCATCTCGGTGCGGGCGTGCTGCTCGACGGTGCCGGCGGCGATCTGCCGCTCCAGGGCCTGGTAGGCGCCGTAGAGCAGCTGCTGGCCCGTCTGGCCGCGGGCGTAGAAGGTGCGCGAGACCTGGGTGCCGCCGAAGGAGCGGTTGTCGAGCAGGCCGCCGTACTCGCGGGCGAAGGGCACGCCCTGCGCGACCGCCTGGTCGATGATGTTGACGCTGACCTCGGCGAGGCGGTGCACGTTGTTCTCGCGGGCGCGGAAGTCGCCACCCTTGACCGTGTCGTAGAACAGCCGGTGCACGCTGTCGCCGTCGTTGCGGTAGTTCTTCGCGGCGTTGATGCCACCCTGCGCCGCGACGCTGTGCGCGCGGCGCGGGCTGTCCTGGTACCAGAACGACTTGACCTTGTAGCCGGCCTCGCCGAGCGTGGCGGCGGCCGAGCCGCCGGCCAGGCCGGTGCCGACGACGATGATCGTCATCTTCCGGCGGTTGGCCGGGTTGACCAGCCGGCCGCGGAACTTGCGCTCGCTCCAGCGCTCGCCGATCGGGACGTCCGTGGGCGCCTTGGTGTCGGCGATCGGGTCGCCGACGGTGAAGAGGTCGAGAGGCATGCCTGGGTTCCTTAGTCGATCAGACCGAAGAGGACGGCGAAGGGCGTGAGCAGGAAGCCGACGGTGAGCACGGTGGCGATCGCGGTGGCGGTGTAGTTCACGGTCAGCTCGCGCCGGCGGTTGCTCTGCCCCAGGGTCTGGGTCGCGCTCCAGATGCCGTGGCGCAGGTGCATGCCCACGAGGATCACCGCGACCGCGTAGAAGATCGTCACGACGGGGTTCTGGAAGCTGGCCAGCAGCCGGTCGTACGGCTCGCCGTCGGAGCCGGCGGAGTTCACCGCGCCCAGGGTCAGGTCGAGGATGTGGAAGATGACGAACGCCAGGATGATGACGCCGCCCCAGCGCATCGTCCGCGAGGCGTAGCTCTGGGCCACGGCCTTCTTCGTGACGTACCGCTCGGGGCGGGCGCGCCGGGCCTGGCGCCACAGCGAGACAGCCGCCCAGATGTGCGCCACGACGGCGACGAGCAGCACGATGCGGATCAGCCACAGCGCGGTGGCGCCCGGCAGGGCCGGGTTCCCGATGGTGCGCAGCCAGTGGGAGTAGTGGTTGAAGTCCTCCGCGCCGGCGAAGGCCTTCAGGTTCCCGATCATGTGCGCGATCAGGTAGAGCACCAGGATGATGCCGCTGATCGCCATGACGGCCTTCTTGAAGACCGAGTTGGTCTTCGCCGCCTTCGGTGTCCTGCGCTGCGTCGAGTCCGTCACCGTGACCACGGCGACAAAGCTATGACTCTTCCCGTCGAGCCACCACGTTAACGCGAGGTGACACGCCTCTCGTAAGGATTGCCTTACCGGCCAGGGGCCCCGTTGACTGAGCGGTGGTCCACGTCCGTGCGGTCGCCCGTCGCGGGACGGGGGGAGAGAGGACACCATGCCGACACCCACGCGAGGCTTCCTCGGACGCCGCCGGGAGCGCGATCCGCGCCTCCCTCCGGGCCAGTACGACGTCGGGGCCGACTGGCCGGTGCTCACCGCCGAGCCGACCCCGCGGATCGCTCCCGAGACCTGGACGATGACCGTCGACGGCCACGTCGAGGAGCCCACCACCTGGACGTGGGACGAGGCGCACGCCCTCCCGCGGTCGGAGTACCGCGGCGACATCCACTGCGTCACCACGTGGTCGAAGTTCGACACCTGGTTCGCCGGGGTCAGCGTCGACACGTTGCTGGAGGCCGCCCGCCCCACGGCCGACGCGCACTTCGTGATGGCGACGTCGAAGACCGGCTACACCACCAACCTGCCGCTCGAGCACGTCACCGGCGGCAAGGCGTGGGTGGTGTGGGAGTACGACGGCAAGCCGCTGCCGATCGAGCACGGCGGCCCGGTCCGGCTCCTCGTGCCGCACCTGTACTTCTGGAAGAGCGCCAAGTGGGTCACGAAGCTGACGCTGCTGACCCGCGACCAGCAGGGGTTCTGGGAGCAGAACGGTTACCACGACCTCGGTGACCCCTGGCGCCAGCAGCGCTACCAGGGTGACTGAGCCGGAGGTCCTCGGCGCCGGCGTCCCGTCCGCGCCGGCGGGGGGCTGGCGGACGGCGACCGTGTCCGGTGTCCGCCGGCCCCTCCAGCGCTCGGTGGAGCTGCGGCTGGACGTGCACGACCGGGTCGACCACCTGCCCGGTCAGCACTACGTCGTCCGGCTCACCGCCGAGGACGGGTACACCGCCCAGCGCTCGTACTCCATCGCCTCGGCTCCCGGCGACCCGCTGGTGGAGCTGTTCGTCGAGCGGCTGGACGACGGCGAGGTGTCCACCTTCCTGGCCGACGTCGTCGAGCCGGGCGACGAGCTCGAGGTGCGCGGCCCGATCGGCGGCTGGTTCGTCTGGGACGGCGAGACGCCCGCGCTGCTGATCGCCGGCGGGTACGGCGTCGTCCCCTTCATCTCGATGCTGCGGCACGCCCGGGCCACCGGCCGTGAGGACCTGCTCCGCATCGCGGTGTCGGCGCGGACCATGGCGCAGCTGCCCTACGCCGATGAGCTGGTCGCCGCGGGAGCGCTCGTCGTGCTCACCCGGGAGGCGCACGGCATCCGCCCGGCGGGCCGGCTCACCGCCGCCGAGCTGGTGCCGCTGTGGGAACCCGGGCAGACCACCTACGTGTGCGGCTCGGCGTCCTTCGCCGAGGCGGCCACCCAGCTGCTGGTGGGCACCGGCGTGCCGGCCGAGTCCATCCGGGTGGAGCGCTTCGGCCCCAGCGGGGCGCCGTCCTGACGGTCAGCGGGGCTCGCGCAGCGCGTGGAAGTCGCGGCCGTGCGGGAGCCCGGCGACCAGCTCCAGCAGCTCGTCGTGCAGGTGGCCGTTGGTGGCCAGCACGGAGCCGTCGCCGCCGAGCACGTCGCGCCCGTTCAGGTCGGTGACCCGCCCGCCGGCCTCGCCGACGAGCAGCGGGAGGACGGCGAGGTCCTGGTAGCCGATCGGGTACCCGGCGATGACCAGCGCGTCGGCGCGGCCGGTGACCAGGTCCACGTCGCCCTTGGTCCACGGCTGCAGGTACACCTCCCGGTGCAGCGCCAGCAGCAGCTCCTCCGACCAGGCCAGCGGGTTGAGCATCTCGACCAGCGCCCCCCGCCGGCGGGTGCGGTCGCCGACCCGCACCTGCCGGGCCGGTTCGCCGGCCACCTGGTGCCAGCAGCCGGCTCCCCGGGCGGCGTGCAGCACCTCGTCGCTCATCGGGTAGCCGACGACGGCCACCAGCGGGCCGTCGGCGTCCTCCACGGCGAGGAGCACGTTGAAGGTCGGCACCCGGGCGGCGAACAGGCTGGTGCCGTTGATCGGGTCCAGCACCCACCGGCGCCCGCCGCCCGCACCCGCCGGTGCCGCGTCCTCCCCGAGGACGACGTCGTCCGGGTAGCGGGCCGCGATCCGGCGGCGCAGCAGCTGCTCGACCTCCACCTCCACCGGCGCCGCGCCGGCGCCGTCCCGTCGGGCCCCCTCGGTGAACCGGCGCGCGGCGAGGCCGCCGGCCTCCTCGACGAGCTCGACGGCGTACTCCAGCAGGGCGCGGTCCACGAGGCGCATCCTGTCGGTGCACCGGGGCAGGGCGCGACCGCACGTGTGGCGGGGGAGCGCCCGGGTAGCGCCTGCGGGTGGCCATCGACGAGGCGCGGACCGAGCTGGGCGAGACCGACGCGCCGGAGGAGGACGAGGTCGCCCGGGCGTTCGACCGCATCGTCGACCAGGGGGCGCAGCGGCTGCACCGCACCTGGCGCGAGGTCCTGACCACGGGCCTGGCCGGCGGGCTCGAGGTGGGCATCGGCGTGCTGGCACTGCTGGCCGTCTACGCCGAGACCGGCAGCCACCTGCTGGCCGGGCTGGCGTTCTCCATCGGCTTCATCGCCCTGCTGCTGGCCCGCAGCGAGCTGTTCACCGAGGGCTTCCTCGTGCCGGTGACCGCCGTCGTGGCCGGACGGGCCGGACCCGGCCAGCTGGCCAAGCTGTGGAGCGGCACGCTGGTGGCCAACCTGATCGGCGGGTGGCTGGTCATGTGGCTCGTCGTGCTCGCCCTCCCGGAGCTGGGCGCCACCGCCACCGAGTCCGCGCTCTCCTTCGTCGACGCCCCGCTGGACAGCCGGGCGCTGGCCCTGGCGTTCCTCGCCGGCAGCGCCATCACGCTGATGACCCGCATGCAGCAGGGGGCCGAGAGCGAGACCGGGAAGATCGTCGCCGCGGTCGCCGGCGCGTTCGTCCTGGCCGGGCTGGTGCTGTTCCACTCGATCCTGGACTCGCTGATCATCTTCGGCGCGATCCACGCCGGGGCCGCGATCGGGTACGGCGACTGGCTGGCCTGGTTCTGGTACACGACGCTGCTCAACATGGCCGGCGGCCTGCTGGTGGTCACCACGCTGCGGCTGGTCCGGAGCAAGGACCTCATCGAGCGGGAACGCGCCGACGCCCGCACGGGTGACTGAGGGCGCGCCTCTTCCCCCGGGCGCGCGCGGCTGGCCATGCTGTCGCCCGTGATCGAGCTCGACGGGCTGACGAAGGACTACCGCTCCCGCGTCGCCGTCGACGACCTCACGGTCACGGTCCACCCCGGCCGGGTCACCGGCTTCCTCGGCCCGAACGGGTCGGGCAAGACGACGTCGATGCGCTGCGTCCTCGGGCTGACCCGGCCGACGTCGGGGACGACGCGGGTGCTCGGCCGGCCCTACCGCGAGCTGGCCCACCCCATGCGCCGGGTCGGTGCGCTGATCGATCCCCGCGCGCGGCACCCCGGGCGGACCGCCTACGCGCACCTGCTGGCGCTGGCGCAGAGCAACGGGCTGCCCGCCGCGCGGGTGGACGACGTCGTGGAGCTGGTCGGGCTGGAGAGCGTGGCGCACGAGCGGGTGCGCGGGTTCTCCCTGGGCATGGGGCAGCGGCTGGGCATCGCGGCGGCGCTCCTCGGCGACCCCGACGTCCTGCTGCTCGACGAGCCGGTCAACGGGCTGGACCCCGAGGGCATCCGCTGGGTGCGGGAGCTGCTGCGGGCGCTGGCCGACGAGGGGCGCACGGTGCTCGTGTCCAGCCACCTCATGAGCGAGATGGAGGACACCGCCGACCACCTCGTCGTCCTGGGCCGCGGCCGGCTGATCGCCGACCTGCCGATGGCCGAGCTGCTGGGCGCGCACGCCGCCGTTCGGGTGCGCAGCCCGCAGGCGCCGCTGCTGGCCTCGGCGCTGCAGCGCGCGGGCGCGGTGGTGGAGCTGGAGATCGACGGCGCGCTGCGGGTCGAGGGGCTGGACTGCGACCAGGTGGGCGACGTCGCCTTCCTCGCCGGGGTCCGGGTGCACGAGCTGGCCCGCGTCACCGCCTCGCTGGAGGCTGCCTACCTGGAGCTGACCGGCGACGAGGTCGAGTACCGGGCGGCGTCCCGGTGAGCCGGGGCGTGCCGTTCGGCGCCGTGCTGCGCAGCGAGTGGACCAAGCTCTGGTCGGTGCGCTCCACCTGGTGGGCCACCGTCGTGCTCGTCGTCGTGGTGGCCGGGGTGGGCGCGCTGGCGGCGGCGAGCACCGACACCGAGGAGCGGGCCGAGGTGGCGGTGCAGACGGCGCTGATCGGCTTCGGCGTCGGCCAGCTCGCGCTGCTCGTCGTCGGCGTGCTCGCGGTCAGCGCGGAGTTCGCGTCGGGCAGCGCGGTCGCCACCTTCACCGTCGTCCCGCGGCGGACCCGGCTGCTGCTGGCCAAGACGCTCGTGGTGGGGGCGTACTGCCTGGTGCTCGCCGCCGTCCTGGCCGCGGGGTGCTTCCTCGCCGCCCGCACGTTCACCGCGGTGCCGGGCGGTGTCGGTCCGACCGATCCGGAGGTGCTGCGCACCCTGGGCCTCCAGGTGGCCGCCGCCGTGCTGGTCGGGGTCCTGGGGGTGGCGCTGGGCGCGGTGCTGCGCTCGACCGCGGGGGCGGCGGGCGTGGGGGCGGCGCTGGTGCTGGTGCTGCCGCCGGTGCTCGCCCTGTCCGGGCCGCGGTGGGCCGAGCGGCTCTCGCAGGCGCTCCCGATGGTGCGGGTCGGCCAGGACGCGTTCTTCGCCGTGCCCACGTCGTGGGAGGTGGGCACGGCCGTCGTCGCGGCCTGGGCGATCGGGGCCTGGGCCGCGGGCGCGGTGCTGCTGGAACGCCGCGACGTCTAGCCGCCGACGGCCGGGTCCGCCGGGTCCGCCGGTGCCGTGGTGGCCGGGGCGCTCGACGTCGGTGGCGCCGTGGTGGGCGGAGCGCTCGACGTCGGTGGCGCCGTGGTGGTCGGTGGGCTGCTGGGCGGCGGCGCGGTGGTCGTCGGGGGTGCGCTCGACGTGGGCGGCGCCGACGTGGTCGGTGGGCTGCTGGGCGGCGGCGCGGTGGTCGTCGGGGGTGCGCTCGACGTGGGCGGCGCCGACGTGGTCGGTGGGCTGCTGGGAGGCGGCGCGGTGGTCGCCGGCGGTGCGCTGCTCCTCGGGGGCGCGGCGGTTGCTGCCGTCGGGGCGGCAGGGGCGGTCGCGGAGGTCGGCGCGGTGGTCCCGGTCGTCGGCCGCGTGGTGGGCGGCGGGGTGCTGGTCGCCCGGGTCGTGGCGCCCCCGGCCGGCGGTACCGGCTCCGCCGCCGGGGCCGCGATGGCCGCGATGGCCGCGATGGCCGCGGCGGCCGCATCCGGCACGGAAGAGGGGGGAGCGGCCTGCGACGGGGGCTGCTCCGGGACGAACGGCCCCCTGGCGACGTCCTCCGGTGACGCCGACGCCGACGCCGACGCCGGCGCCGACGTCGCGGCAGCGCTGCGCGCGTCCTCCGCCGCGTCGCGGCTCGACGCCGCGGGGAGCGCCACCACGCCCACCCAGGCGACCGCCGCCACGACGACGACGGCGAGCGGCACGTCGAGCGGTTGCCGCGAGAGCGCCAGGCGCAGCCGGTGGACGACCGCCGGCCGCCGCCCGGTCCCGCGCCTCGAACCCACGACTGCCTCCCGGTGCCGGTGCTGCCCGTCTGCGACGGCACCCTGGCGGAGCGGACGGGCGAATCCCCCGCTCGCCGTCGTCACGGCGGGTGGGACGGTGCGGTGCGCGGCGGGGCGCCACCCTGCGGAGCGGTCGGGCTGCGGGCGGTGGAGCGGTCAGCCGCGCGCAGCCGCCCGCACCGCGGCGGCGTAGCGCCGTGTGGCCAGCCGCTGCAGCACCAGGCTCACCGGGCCGGCCAGGCGGGCCGCGGGGGAGGCGAGCCGGAAGAACACCCGGATCTCGTGGACCACGGCCCCGTCCGGGGTGAGCCGGACGGTGAACCGCTCCTCGCCGCTCTCCGGGTGCCCGGGCAGCGTGCCGTAGGCGAAGCCGCGCTCGTCGCCCTCCGTCGAGGCCCACACCACCCGGCAGGGGATGTCGTAGCCGGCACGGGGGAGCCCGGCGGTGAGGACGACGACGGTCCCGGGGCGGCCGGCCGGTCCGGTCGCCCGCACCCGCAGCCCGGAGGCCTGCTGCTGCCGCCAGTCGAGGACCGCCGCGGCCGCCCGCTCGAACGCCGCCCGGCCGTGCCCGACGACGGCGGTGCTCACGGCGTGGTGGTACCCGGCGGGCAGCTCGGGAGCGGCGGTCGCCCCGACCTCGGCGTAGGTGAACGGGGCGTCGACGAGGTCGGCGGGGGACAGCGCGCGGAGGAGGCCCACGGCCTGCAGTCTCCTCGCCGCCGGCGCCGGTAGGGTCCCGGGCACTGTGCTGCCCGCCGTCACCGCCACCCGCTACGTCACCCCGCTGCGCGAGGGTGGCTCGCTGCCTGGGCTCATGGAGGCCGACGACCTCGGCACCTACGTGGTGAAGTGGCGGGCCGCCGGGCAGGGCGTGAAGGTGCTGGTCGCCGAGGTGGTCTGCGGTGAGCTGGCCCGCGCGCTCGGGTTGCCGGTGCCGGCGCTGGTCACCGTGGACGTGGCTCCGGAGCTGGCGGTGGGGGAGCCGGACTTCGAGGTCCAGGAGCTGCTCCAGCGCTCGGCCGGGCGCAACCTGGGCCTGGACTACCTCCCCGGTGCGCTGGACTTCGAGGCCGGCGCCGACGGGGTGGACGGCGGGCTGGCCGGGCGGGTGCTGTGGTTCGACGCGCTGATCGGCAACGTCGACCGCTCGTGGCGCAACCCCAACATGCTCTTCTGGCACGGTCGGCTGCAGCTCATCGACCACGGTGCGGCGCTCACCTTCCACCACGCGTGGGCGGGTGCGGCCGCTGCCGTCTCCCGGCCCTACGACGCCTCGACGCACGCGCTGGTCGAGTGCGAGCCCGACGTGCCGTCCGCCGACGCCGAGCTCGCCCCGCGGGTCACCCGCGGGCTGCTGGACGGCGTGCTGGAGCAGGTGCCCGACGAGTGGCTGGACGACCCCGAGGCCGGGGACTCGCCCGACGCCGTCCGCGCCCGGTACGCCGAGCAGCTGCTGGCCCGCCTCGCCGCGCGCGACGCCTGGCTGCCCGGCCTGGTCGCCGCGGCCGCCGCGGGGGGAGCGGGCCGCCGGCGGGCGCCGCGCGGGGAGAACCGGCCGTCGTGGTTGGGGCCGCCCCCACCCGAGGGGGTGACCCAGCGATGAGCCGCGACACCTTCGAGTACGCGGTGCTGCGCGTCGTGCCCCGCGTCGAGCGGGGGGAGTTCCTCAACGCCGGCGTCCTGGTCTACTGCCGCCAGCGCGACTACCTGGGCTCCCGGGTGCAGCTGGACCCCGAGCGGCTGCGGGCGCTGGACCCGACCGCCGACGCCGCGGCGATCGGCAAGGCGCTGCAGGCGGCCGCCGACGTCTGCGCGGCCGACCCGGGTGCCGGCGCGGCCGGGCGCGAGGCGCTGGGCTCGCGGTTCCGCTGGCTCACCGCCCCGCGGAGCACCGTCGTCCAGCCGGGGCCGGTGCACACCGGGCTGACCCGGGACCCCGACGCCGAGGCCGACCGGCTGTTCCGGCTGCTCGTGCTGCCCGTCGAGGGCTGACCCGTGCCGCGCCGCGCACCCCTC
This sequence comes from Blastococcus sp. TF02A-30, assembly GCF_003319185.1. Lineage (GTDB taxonomy): Bacteria > Actinomycetota > Actinomycetes > Mycobacteriales > Geodermatophilaceae > Blastococcus. The sequence continues at coordinate 258,168 of NZ_QOHJ01000003.1, read as the reverse complement.
CTCGTCGGGGCGTACGGCGCGGCCGTGCTCGCCGCGCTCTCGGCGCTGACCACGGCGTACTGGACCGCCGGTGGCACCTGGCTGCTCGACACCGTCGGCGGTGCGCTGGAGGAGCTCGCCCGGCGCGGCGGCACCGCCGCGGTCGCCGTCGGCCTCGGGGTCGTCGTCCTGAAGGCGGCCGGCTGCGCCCTGGCGCTGGCCCTGGTCCGGCCGTTCGGCCGCCGGTTGCCGCCGCGGCTGCTCGAGGGGACCGCGGTGGCCGCCGGCGGCCTGCTCGCCCTCTACGGCGGACTGCTGGTGCTCGTCGGAGGGCTCGCCCTCGCCGGGGTGTTCGGTGACGTGGCCGACCGGTCGTCGTTGCGCTGGCACGTCCTCCTCTGGGATCCGTGGTTCCTGCTGTGGGGTGTGCTGCTCGTCGTCGCCGCCGTCCGCCGGCGGACGCTGCGCCGGGCCGTGCCGGGCTGACCCGAGGCGTGTCCCGGCGGTCCCCCGGAGTTCACCCGGCGGCCACCCGGCCGCGCCCTCGGCTTCCTAGCGTCGGAGCGACCCGCCCCCCTCCGAGCGAAGGCTGCGATGACCGACGTCCAGGAACCGCGCCCCCGGGGGCTGCTGCCCCTCCTCAGCTCGCTGCGGCACGGCAGCCGCAGCCACAGCACGTGCTTCTACAAGTGCGGGAACGCCTGCGACGCCGTCGTCCCCAACCAGACGGACAACCCGACGTTCGCCGACGTCGTGAGCACCGCCTTCGACCGGCGCAGCATGCTCAAGGCCGCCGGCGCCGGGGCGCTGCTGGTCGTGGCGGGGCCGGCGCTGCCGGCCGCCGCGCACGACCGCGGGCGCCCGGGTCGCCCGTCCGGCGGGAGCCGGGACGGCGCGCTCACCTTCCAGCCGGTCGCGCAGAACCAGCTCGACGAGCTCGTCGTGCCCGTCGGCTACCGCGCGTCGGTGGTGATGCGCTGGGGCGACGCCGTGGAGCGCGGCGCGCCGGAGTTCGACATCGACCGGCAGACGCCCGAGGCGCAGGCCAAGCAGTTCGGCTACAACTGCGACTACATCGGGTTCCTGCCGCTGGACGGCGGCGGCAGCCGGTTCCTGCTGGTGGTCAACCACGAGTACACCAACGAGCAGCTGATGTTCTCCGGCGTCGCGAGCGAGACCGCGCCCACGACCGACCAGCAGAAGCGCATCGCGATGATGGCGCACGGCATCTCGGTGGTGGAGGTGCAGCGCGAGGGCCGCTCCGGCAACTGGCGCCCGGTCCGCAACGGCCAGCGGAACCGCCGGATCACCGCCGCCACGCCGATGGAGCTCACCGGACCCGCCGCCGGCTCGCCCTACCTGCGCACGAGCGCCGACCCGCGTGGGCGCACCGTGCTCGGCACGCTGAACAACTGCGCCGGCGGCATGACCCCGTGGGGCACCACGCTGCACGGCGAGGAGAACTTCAACCAGTACTTCGGGACGACGACGCCGATCACCGAGGACCCGAAGGAGCCCAAGCTCGCCCGCTACGGCATCTCCACGACCGCGCCGGCCGGCCGCCGGTGGGACGTGGTCGACCCGCGGTTCGACCTGAGCAGGGAGCCCAACGAGGTGAACCGCTTCGGCTGGGTGGTCGAGGTGGACCCCTACGACCCCCGCTCCACGCCGAAGAAGCGGACGGCGCTGGGCCGGTTCAAGCACGAGGGCGCCACCGTGCAGATCGCCGACGACGGCCGGGTGGTCGCCTACTCCGGCGACGACGAGCGGTTCGACTACATCTACAAGTTCGTCTCGCGGAAGAGGTACCGGCCGGGCAGCGACCGGGCGGCACGGGCGCACAACCTGACGCTGCTGGACGAGGGTGACCTCTACGTCGCCCGGTTCATCGGGGACTCCCCGGCCGCCGAGATCGACGGCAGCGGGAAGCTGCCCTCCGACGGCGAGTTCGACGGCACCGGCCAGTGGATCCCGCTGGTGGAGAACGGCCGCTCGATGGTCCCGGGCAAGGACGTCGCCTGGGTGCTCACCTTCACCCGCCTGGCCGCCGACCGGCTGGGCAAGCAGCTCGACCGCGCCGGGAACTTCCCCGACCCGGCGGCGCCGGTGGTCGTGGACCCGGCGGCGGTGCCGACGAAGATGGACCGGCCGGAGGACATCCAGGTCAACCCGGTCAACGGCCGGGTGTACGCGGCGCTGACCAACAACTCCAACCGGGGGACCGGCAGCAACCCGAAGGCCGACGAGGCCAACCCACGGCACGCCAACCGGCACGGGCACGTGATCGAGTGGCAGGAGACGCAGGGGATCGCCGGGAAGCGCTTCGAGTGGCGGATCTTCCTGGTGGCGGGCGACCCGCAGCAGCCCGACACCTTCTTCGCCGGGTTCGACAAAGTCGAAGGTGAGCGCCTTCTCCTGCCCGGACAACCTCGAGTTCGACCCGGCCGGCAACCTGTGGATCTCCACGGACGGCACCGCGCTGGCCGGGCCGCAGGGCACCGGGACGAACGACGGGCTGTTCGCCGTGCCGACGACGGGTCGTGAGCGGGGGCGGCTGGCGGCGTTCCTCACCGTGCCCCGGGGCGCGGAGTGCAGCGGGCCGCTGGTCTCCCCGGACGCGAAGTCGGTGTTCGTGGCGGTGCAGCACCCGGGCGAGCTCACCGGGTCGACGGTCGACACGCCGGCCAGCACCTGGCCCGACCGGCGGGCGGCGCGGCCGTTCCCGCGGCCGAGCGTCGCCGTCGTCTTCCGGGAGGACGGCGGCCGGGTCGGCAGCTAGGGCAGCAGCGCGTCGATGCGGCGGGCGAGCTCGAGGTCGAGCTCGCTCACGCCGCCGGCGGAGTGGCTGACCAGGGTCAGGTGCAGGGTGCGCCAGCGCAGGTCGACATCGGGGTGGTGGTCCAGCTCCTCGGCCACGTCGGCGATCGCGACGATCGCGGCGACGGCGTCCCGGAAGCTGGGCAGCTCGACGGTGCGGCGCAGCCCGTCGGCGTTCCCGGACCACCGCGGGAGGCCCGTCAGCGCGGCGGCGACGGCGTCGGGGGAGAGGCGCGGTGGGCGGGGCATCGGCTCAGGTGTGCAGGCCGCACTCGGTCTTGCCGCGGCCGGCCCAGCGCCCGGCGCGCGGGTCCTCGCCGGGTGCGACGGGGCGGGTGCAGGGCTCGCAGCCGATCGAGCCGTAGCCCAGCTCGAACAGCGGGTTGACCGGCACCTGGTGCTCGGCGATGTAGCCGTCGACGTCGGCCTGGGTCCACGCGGCGATCGGGTTGACCTTCACCATCCCGCGCTTGGCGTCCCAGTCGACCAGCCGGGTGCCCGCGCGGGTCGGCGACTCGTCGCGGCGCACGCCGGACCCCCAGGCCGCGTAGCCGGCCAGCGCGGCGGCCAGCGGCTGGACCTTGCGCAGCGAGCAGCACAGGTCGGGATCGCGGTCGTGCAGCTTCGCCCCGAAGGAGAGGTCCTGCTCGCCGACGGTCTGCTCGGGCGTGACGTTGACCAGGGTGATCGGCAGGACGCCGGTGATCCAGTCGCGGGTGCCGATGGTCTCGGCGAAGTGGTAGCCGGTGTCGAGGAAGACCACGTGCACCCCGGAGATCGCGGTGCTGGCCAGGTGCGCGAGCAGCCCGTCGGCCATGGACGAGGTGATGGCGAACCGCTCGCCGAAGGTGTCGCCGGCCCACCGCAGCACGGCGAGCGCCTGATCCACGGGGTCGGCGATGCCGGCGAAGCGGGCGTCGGCCTCCGCCGCCAGCTCCGGGGTCGCCCCGACGGCTGCGGTCACCCCTGCACCGGTCACTCCTGCACCCCCGTCGCGATCAGGCGGACCGAGAAGGCCCGCAGGCAGGCGCCGCAGCGCCAGCCGCTCGCCGACTCCCCCTCGTAGGGGGTCAGCTCCTCGTCCCCGCAGTACGGGCAGTGGAACACCGGCAGCTGCCGGCCCCTTCCCGTGCCCGCGTCCTCGGTCACAGCAGCCAGTCCTCCTCGGCGCGGGAGACGTAGTGGGCGAAGGACTCGCCCTCCGTCCGCCGCTCGAGGAACCCGCGCAGCACCCGCTCGCAGTAGTCGGCGGTCTCGGCCTTGGTCACCTTGTGGCCGCGGAACTTGCGGCCGAAGGTCTTCTCCACGCCGAGGTGACCGCCGAGGTGCACCTGGAAGCCCTCGACCATCTCGCCGTCCGCGTCGCGGACCATCGACCCCTTGAAGCCGATGTCGGCGGTCTGGAAGCGGGCGCAGCTGTTCGGGCAGCCGTTGACGTTGATGCCGATCGGGGTGTCGAAGCCGGGCAGCCGCTTCTCCAGCTCCGCGTAGAGGTCCTGCGCGTGCTGCTTGGTCTCGACGATCGCCAGCTTGCAGAACTCCAGGCCGGTGCAGGCCATCGTGCCGCGGCGGAACGCGCTGGGCCGCACCTGCAGGTCGTGCTCGGCCAGCGCCGCCACCAGGTCCTCGACCCGCTCGTCGGGCACGTCGAGGATGACCAGCTTCTGCTGCGTCGTCGTCCGGATCCGGCCCTGCCCGTACTCGTCGGCGAGGTCGGCGATCGTGGTCAGCAGCGAGCCGCTGATCCGCCCGGTGCGCAGCGCGAAGCCGACGGCGTTGGCGCCGTCCTTCTGCTTGCTGACGCCGACGTGGTCGCGCTGGTCGTGCTTGGCGGGCGCGGGCGCCGGACCGTCGGGCAGCGCCTCGTGCAGGTACTCGTCCTGCAGGACCTGGCGGAACTTCTCCGGGCCCCAGTCGGCCATGAGGAACTTGATGCGGGCGCGGTTGCGCTGCCGGCGGTAGCCGTAGTCGCGGAAGACCGCGGTGCACGCCGCCCAGACGTCGGTGACCTGGTCGGGGCGCACGAAGACGCCGAGCCGCTGGGCGAACTTCGGGTTGGTGGAGAGCCCGCCGCCGACCCACAGGTCGTAGCCGGCTTCGCCCTGCTCGTTGCGCACGCCGACGAAGGCGACGTCGTCGATCTCCGGCTCGGTGCAGTGGTCGACGCAGCCGGACATCGACGTCTTCCACTTGCGCGGCAGGTTGCTGAACTCGGGGCTGCCCACGTACTTCGCGACGGTCTGCGCGATGACGTCGGTGGCGTCGAGCACCTCGTCCTCGAGGATCCCGGCCAGCGGGCAGCCGAGCATGACGCGCGGGACGTCACCGCAGGCCTCCATCGTCGACAGGCCGACCGACTCCAGCCTGCGCCAGATCTCGGGCACGTCCTCGATGCGGATCCAGTGGTACTGCACGTTCTGCCGGTCGGTGACGTCGGCGACGTCGCGGCCGAACTCGGTGCTGATGCCGCCGATGACCCGCAGCGCGTCGCTGGTCAGCTGCCCGCCGTCGATGCGCACGCGCATCATGAAGTAGCTGTCCTCGAGCTCCTCGGGCTCCAGGACGGCGGTCTTGCCGCCGGGGATGCCCTGGGCGCGCTGGGTGTAGAGACCCATCCAGCGCATCCGGCCGCGCAGGTCGCCGGGGTCGATCGAGTCGAAGCCGGCCTTCGAGTAGATGTCGAGGATGCGCTGCTGGACGGTGAGCCCGTCGGCGTCCTTCTTCATCCGCTCGTTGGGGTTGAGCGGCTCCCGGTAGCCCAGAGCCCACTGGCCCTCGCCGCGCTGGGGGCGTGAGCTGGTACGGGTGGGGGTGGTCACGTCGCGTGGCTTCTTCCTGCGCTCACCGGCCCCCGCGGCGACGGCCGGGGAGGCGGGGCGCTGCCGGATCGGGGGCGCAGCGGTCGCTGCGCGGAGGGTCCTGGGTCAGCGCGAGGCGCGACAGGCGGCGCTGCAGACGAGCGCCAGATCGACGTGCAGGCGTGCGACGAGGAGCACACCGCGGTCGGTCATGCGTCGATCGTGCCACAGGACGCGGGAGGAGCGCGGTGGACCGGCTCACACCCCGCGGGGGGCGTCGACCTCCGAGCGGTCCCCGAACGACTTCCAGGCGTTCTCCATCTCGACCAGCTCCGCCACGTGCGGGGGCAGCCGGCCGCTGACGACGTCGGCCAGCGTCACGCCCTCGAGGACCCGGCGGTAGGTCTCCCGCGCGGCCACCCACACGTTGGCCAGGGTGGCGGCGGTGCCCGGGTACTCGACGTCCTCCGGCCGCTGGCCGTGCACCTCGGCGAGGAAGCCCTGCTCCACGCGCATGATGCGGGCGATCGAGATCTCCGACGCGGGCAGCGCCAGGCGGTAGCCGCCCTCGCGCCCGCGCTGGCTGGTGACCAGGCGGGCCTTCTGCAGGTCGCCGAGGATCGCCTGGAGGAAGCGGGCCGGGATGCCCTGGGCCGCGGCGATGCGGTCGCTGGTCAGCGCGTCGGGTGCCGCGGCGGCCAGCTCGAGGGCGGCGCGCACGGCGTAGTCGACCCGGGCGGTGATGCGCACGAGGGCCATCCTGCCCTGTCTGGTTGGCTGATCCGGTGCTGCGGCTGCGATTCACCACTCTGGTGGAGGCGCCCCTGACCGTCGCCTTCGACGTGGCGCAGGACCTCGGGCGGCCGTGGGCCCGGCCGCTGGAGGAGGTCCTGTCGGTGCGCCCCGCCCGCGACGTGTTCACCTCGGGACCGGGGCGGCGCTGGGTGGTCCACTCCCGGCGCTTCCGCGCCACCGGCGCCGGCACGCTGGTCGACGAGCAGGTCGACCTCGAGACGGGGCTGCCCCGGCCGCTCGCGGGCCTGGTCGAGAGCCTGGTCCGGCGGCGGGTCGTGCGGGCGCTCCAGGCCCACCTCGACGCCTACGCGGCGGCGGCGTCGGCCCGGGCGCGCGACGTCGTCCAGGTGGTCGGTGCCGCGCTGGTCGACGGACGGCGGGTGCTGGTGGCCCGGCGCTCCGGCGGGCCCTACGACGGCTGCTGGGAGTTCCCCGGCGGCAAGGTGGAGCGCGGGGAGTCCGACCTGGGGGCGCTGGTCCGGGAGTGCGCCGAGGAGCTCGGCGTCCGCATCCAGCCGCAGGCCTTCCTCGGTGAGGTCCCGCTCGACGGCGTCGTGGCCGGTGGGCCGCCCGGGGCCTCGACGATGCGGGTCTGGTGGGCGCGGGTGGCCGCGGGGGAGCCGGTGGCCCACGAGCACAGCGCACTGCGGTGGGTGGGCGCCGAGGAGCTCGACGCCATCGACTGGATCCCCGCCGACCGCCCGCTGCTCCCCGCCGTCCGCGCCCTCCTCACCCGCCTCTGACCTCCGCCTTTCCGCGATAAAGCGGGGTGCTTTACCGCGATGAAGCGGGGTTGTGGACAACCGCTCCGGTAGCGACCCGGCGGCGAGCAGGATGCCCGGATGCTCCTCCGCTCCCAGGGCCTGCACGGGGTCTTCGTGGGTGCGCACGCCGTCTCGGAAGGCGTGCTGACCCGGCACCAGCTGCAGAACGGCCCCTACGTCCGGGTGCTGCACGGCGTCTACGCCGACCCCTCCCTACCTCGGGACCACCGCCTGAAGTGCCAGGCGGCCGCGTTGCTCATGCCGGCGGAGGCGGTGCTGGGCGGTCGCTCGGCCGCGACGTTGCTCGGTGCGCCGGCGCCCGCGTACGCCGAGCGGGTCACCGTCCTCGTCCCTCCGGGGGTGGTGTGGAGAGGACCCCAGGGAGTGCGCGTCCACGCGTCCGCGCTGTCACCGGTCGACGTCCGGACCGACGACGGGGGCATCCGCTTCACGGCCGGGGAGCGCACCGCGTGGGACGTCGCTGCGCTGGAGACCACGGCGACGGCGGTGGGCGTCCTTGATGCCATGGTGCGGGCGGGCGTCGTGGACGCCGCGCAGCTGAACCCGCGGTTGGCCCAGCGCTTCGGGGCGTGGCGGTCCAGGCGCGTCCGCACGGCGTTCGGGCTGGTCGACGGGCGGAGCGAGTCGCCTCCGGAGTCGTGGGTCCGGGTGGCGTGCGCACTCGCCGGCCTTCCGCCCCCGGTTCCGCAGTACGAGGTCCACGAGCGGGGCGTGTGGCTCGGGCGGGTGGACCTCGCCTGGCCGGAGGCGCGCCTGGTGGTGGAGTACGAGGGGGAGCACCACTTCGAGGGGCTGCAGATCGCCAAGGACGACGTCCGGCTGGGGCGCATCGTGGCGGCGGGCTGGCGGGTCATCCGGGTGTCTGCCGCGGACCTGCGCGACCTGGACGCACTCGTGCGCCGCATCGCCGACGCCCTGGCCGGCGGGCTCCCTGCCGTCTGATGCCCGCGACGGGCTGCTTTATCGCGGTAAAGCGGGGAGACGCGACGGGCGCCGCTCCCGGTGGGGGAGCGGCGCCCGTCGTGGCGTCGGCGAGGAGCGGTTACTTGAAGACGTCCTTGACCTTCTCGCCGGCCTGCTTGAGGTTGCCGGAGGCCTGGTCCTTCTGACCCTCGGCCTGCAGGTCGCGGTTGTCCGTGGCGTCGCCGACGGCTTCCTTCCCGCGGCCCGAGAGCTCCTCGGCCTTGTTCTTCATCTTGTCCATGCCGCTCATCTGCGCACTCCTTCGTCGTCGTGCCGTCCCCGTCCCGTACCCCGGACGCCCGGGACGACACCCGCAGGTCGGGACGGGCAGCAAGGCGTCCGGCGGGGAGGGGCGGAGGCGGGAAGACCTGCCCGGCGACGGCGGTGCGCGACGGCGAAGTTACGGTTGTGCCGCGGATCGTGAGCCTTAGTCACAAATCGGTGTCGAGCGTGGACGCTCCCTCCCGGGGGTGCCTAGGGTTCGCCCCGTCCGTTCGGGGAGGCGGCGCCTTCGGGTGCGCCTGCTCCTGACCAACCCAGCCGTCCGATCGCCCGCACGGGCGTGGACGGACCTGTCCGTTCCCCCCGCGGATGCGGGACGAGGGAGGCATTGCACGTGAAGTTGACCAAGCGAAGGGGTGCATTCGTCGCGACCGCGCTGTCGGCCGCGCTGGTGCTGTCCGCCTGCGGCGGCGGCGACGACGAAGGCGGCGACGGCGGCAGCGCCTCGGGCGGCGGCGAGTTCAGCATCTACATCGGCGACCCCGAGAACCCGCTCATCCCGGGCAACACGACCGAGACCGAGGGCGGTCAGGTCGTCGACACGCTGTGGACCGGTCTGGTCACCTACGACCACGAGACCAGCGAGGCCACCTTCGACGGTGTCGCCGAGTCGATCGAGTCCGACGACCAGACCACCTGGACCGTCACGCTCAAGGACGGCTGGACCTTCCACGACGGCACCCCGGTCAACGCCGAGTCCTTCGTGAACGCGTGGAACTGGAACGCCTACAGCCCGAACGCGGCCGGCAACTCCTACTTCTTCGCCAACATCGAGGGCTACGACGAGCTGCAGGCCGAGGAGGGCGGCACCCCCGCCGCCGACGCCATGTCGGGCCTGACCGTCGTCGACGACCTGACCTTCGAGGTCAAGCTGTCCGCGCCGTACGCCCAGTGGCCGACCACGGTGGGCTACACCGCCTTCTTCCCGCTCCCCGAGGCCTTCTTCGACGACCCGGAGGCGTTCGGCTCGCAGCCGATCGGCAACGGCCCGTTCCAGGCCGAGGAGCCCTTCATCGAGGGCCAGGGCATCACCCTGACCAAGTTCGAGGACTACGCCGGTGAGGACGAGGCCCAGGCCGACGCCGTCCGGTACGTCGTCTACACCGAGCTGAACACCGCCTACACCGACCTGCAGGGCGGCACGCTCGACATCGTCGACACCCTGCCGCCGGACGCCATCGCGTCCGCCGAGGGCGAGTTCGGCGACCGCTACATCGAGACGGCGCAGGGTGACATCACCTCCCTGGGCTTCCCGACCTACGACGAGCGGTTCGCCGACCCGAACGTCCGCAAGGCGTTCTCGATGGCGATCGACCGCCAGTCGATCTCCGACGCGATCTTCAACGGCACCCGCACCCCGGCGACGTCCTACGTCAGCCCGGTCGTCGACGGCTACCGCGACGACGCGTGCGAGGCCTGCGAGCTCGACGTGGACGAGGCCAACCGCCTCCTCGACGAGGCCGGCTTCGACCGCACCCAGCCGGTGGACCTGTGGTTCAACGCCGGTGGCGGCCACGAGGAGTGGATGCAGGCGGTCGGCAACCAGATCCGCACCAACCTGGGTGTCGAGTACCAGCTCCGCGGCGACCTGCAGTTCGCCGAGTACCTGCCGCTGCAGGACGCCCAGGGCATGACCGGCCCGTTCCGCTCCGGCTGGATCATGGACTACCCGGTCATGGAGAACTTCCTCGGCCCGCTGTACTCGACGGCGGCGCTGCCGCCGGCCGGGTCGAACGTGACGTTCTACAGCAACCCGGAGTTCGACGCCGCCCTGGAGGCCGGTAACTCGGCCGCGTCCATCGACGAGGCCATCACGGCCTACCAGGAGGCGGAGGACATCCTGCTGGAGGACTTCCCGGCTGCGCCGCTGTTCTACCGGCTCAACCAGGGTGCGCACTCCGAGCGCGTGAGCAACGTGATCATCAACGCGTTCGGTCGCATCGACGCGGCGGCCGTCACGGTCAACGACTGACCTCGGTCCCGCTGGAGCACGACCCCTGATTCGGAGGTGCGTCCGGTCCTGACGGGCCGGGCGCACCTCCGCGTCAGGGCGCCTAACCTTGGCCCGGCCCCTCGGGCCGTCCACCCCCCACATCCAGGAGGCAGTGCATGGGCCGGTTCGTCGCCCGGCGACTCCTGCTCACCATCCCGGTCCTGATCGGGGCCACGTTCCTGATCTTCGCGATGGTCTACGCCCTCCCGGGCGACCCCATCCGCGCGCTCGCCGGTGACCGGCCGCTCGCCCCGGCCGTGCAGGCACAGCTCGCGGACGAGTTCAACCTGAACGACCCGCTGTGGCTGCAGTACGTCAAGTACGTCGGCGACCTGGTCCAGGGCGACTTCGGCACCGACTTCTCCGGCCGCCCCGTCTCGGACACCATCGAGCAGCGGCTGCCCGTGACGGCGAAGCTGGCGCTCGCCGCGGTCATCTTCGAGGCCGTCATCGGCCTGATCGCCGGCATCCTGGCCGGTATCCGCCGCGGCTCGTGGTTCGACAACCTGGTGCTGGTCTCGACGACGCTGATCGTCTCGGTGCCGGTGTTCGTCCTCGGCTTCATCGCCCAGTACGTCCTCGGCCTGAAGTTCGGCTGGTTCCCGACGTCGGGCATCGGCGACGGCTGGTACAGCTACGTGCTGCCCGGTCTGGTCCTGGCCAGCCTGTCCCTGGCCTACGTCGCCCGGCTGACCCGGACGAGCCTGGCGGAGAACCTGCGCCAGGACTACGTGCGCACCGCGCGGGCGAAGGGGCTCAAGCCCTCGGTCGTCATCGGCAAGCACACCCTGCGCAACAGCCTGATCCCGGTCGTGACCTTCATCGGTGCCGACATCGGCGCGCTCATGGGCGGCGCCATCGTGACCGAGTCGATCTTCAACATCCCCGGCCTCGGCCGCGCCGTGTACGACGCGGTGCTGCGCCAGGAGGGGGCGGTGGTCGTCGGGATCGTGACGCTGTTCGTCTTCTTCTACATCTTCTTCAACCTGGTGGTGGACGTCCTGTACGCCCTGCTGGACCCGAGGATCCGCTATGACTGAGCCCCAGACCGAGCGCGTCACCTCGACGCTGGAGGCGGAGGTCGCGGGCTCCGCGCCGATCGCCGAGGCCAGTCTGTGGTCCGACGCCTGGAAGAGCCTGCGGAAGAACCCGTTCTTCATCGTCGGCTCGGTGCTGCTGCTGGTCTTCCTGGTGATGGCGCTGTTCCCGCAGCTGTTCACCAACGCCGACCCGCGCGCCTGCGACCTGTCGCGGTCGGCGGACGGCCCGAGCGGCAGCGCCTGGTTCGGCTACGACGTCCAGGGCTGCGACTACTACGCGAACGTGGTCTACGGCGCCAAGGTCTCGGTGACCATCGGCTTCCTGTCGATGCTCGGCACCCTGGTCATCGGCGTGGTCGTCGGCGCGATCGCCGGCTACTACGGCGGGTGGCTGGACAGCGTCCTGGCCCGCATCACCGACATCTTCTACGGCCTGCCGCTCATCCTCGGCGCCTTCATCCTGCTGTCGGTGCTGCCCGACCGCGGGGTGCCCGAGGTGTCGCTGGCCCTGATCGTGTTCGGCTGGATGACCGCGATGCGGCTGGTCCGCTCGACGGTGGTGTCGGTCAAGGACGCCGACTACGTGCAGGCCGCCCGTGCCCTGGGCGCGTCCACGCCGCGCATCCTGATCCGGCACATCCTGCCCAACGCCATCGCGCCGGTGCTCGTCTACTCGACGATCTACATCGGGACGCTGATCGCGGCCGAGGCGACGCTGACGTTCCTCGGCATCGGCCTGCAGCTGCCCGAGATCTCCTGGGGCCTGCAGATCAACTCGGCGCAGAACCGGTTGCGCGACGCGTCGCACCTGATCCTGTTCCCGAGCGCATTCCTGTCCCTGACGGTGCTGTCCTTCATCCTCATCGGCGACGCCCTGCGCGACGCCCTCGACCCGAAGCTGCGGTGATCACGACGTCGTCCGCAATCACGTCCACCCCGAGGCCGGCGTCGACCACGCCGGTGCTCGAGGTCGACGACCTCACGGTGGAGTTCCGGACCCCCAAGGGGGTCGTCAACGCCGTCAACGGCATCAGCTACTCGGTCAGCGAGGGCGAGACCGTCGCGATCCTGGGTGAGTCCGGGTCCGGCAAGTCGGTCAGCGTGCAGGCGGTCATGGGGATCCTCGACTCCCCTCCCGGCCACATCACCAACGGCCGGGTCCTCTTCCAGGGCCGGGACCTGCTCACGGCCACCCCCGAGGAGCAGCGCGCGGTCCGCGGCCCCGGGATCGCGATGATCTTCCAGGACGCGCTGTCGTCGCTGAACCCGGTGTTCACCGTCGGCCACCAGATCGGCGAGATGTTCCGGGCCCACCGCGGCGCCAGCCGCAAGGAGGCCAAGGAGGCCGCGGTCGAGCTGCTGGACCGGGTCCGCATCCCCGATGCGCGCCGGCGGGCGAACGCCTACCCGCACCAGTTCTCCGGCGGCATGCGCCAGCGCGTGATGATCGCGATGGCGCTGGCGCTGGACCCGAAGCTGCTCATCGCCGACGAGCCGACGACGGCCCTCGACGTGACCGTCCAGGCGCAGATCATGGACCTGCTCAAGGACCTGCAGCGCGACACCGGCATGGGCCTGCTGCTCATCACCCACGACCTGGGCGTGGTGAACGAGGTCGCCGACAAGGTGCTGGTCATGTACGCCGGCCGGGTCGTCGAGACCGGCACGGTCGACGAGGTCTTCTCCGACCCCAGCCACCCCTACACCGAGGGCCTCATGGCCTCGGTGCCCTCGGTCGAGGGCGTGAGCACCCGGCTGCGGCCCATCGTGGGCACGCCGCCGGACCTCTCGCGGATCCCGACCGGTTGCTCGTTCCACCCGCGCTGCCCGCGTCGCGTCCTCGAGGGCGCGCCCCCCGGCAAGGATTGCGACGACGACGTCCCGCTCCTCCTGCCGGTCGGCGCCCCCGGGCGCGCCAGCGCCTGCCACTACCGTGAGGAGGTCCTCCGTGCCCGCAGCACCGCAGCCGGCGTCTGAGGCCCCGCTGCTCCAGGTCAAGGGCCTGGTCAAGCACTTCCCGCTGACCTCCGGGCTGATCGCCCGGCGGGTCGTCGGCCACGTGCACGCCGTCGACGGCGTGGACCTGGTCCTGCACCCGAGGGAGACCCTCGGGCTGGTCGGCGAGTCCGGCTGCGGCAAGTCGACCGTGGCCAAGCTGCTCATGGGCCTGGAGAAGCCGACCGACGGGCAGATCCTGTTCCACGGCCAGGACGTCGCGAAGATGAACGGCCGGCAGCTCAAGGACTACCGCCGCCGCGTGCAGATCATCTTCCAGGACCCGTACTCGTCGCTGAACCCGCGGATGACCGTCGGCGACATCGTCGCCGAGGGGTGGGAGATCCACTCGGACATCGTGCCGAAGAAGGACCGCCGGTCCCGGGCCCGCGAGCTCCTGGAGCGGGTCGGCCTGAACCCCGACTACGTGAACCGCTACCCGCACCAGTTCTCCGGCGGTCAGCGCCAGCGCATCGGCATCGCCCGCGCGCTGGCCCTGCGGCCGGAGGTCATCGTCTGCGACGAGCCGGTGTCGGCGCTGGACGTGTCGGTGCAGGCGCAGGTGGTGAACCTGCTGGAGGACCTCCAGGACGAGTTCGGCCTGTCCTACGTCTTCATCGCCCACGACCTGTCCGTGGTCCGGCACATCTCCGACCGCATGGCGGTGATGTACCTGGGCAGCGTGGTCGAGACCGGGACCGACGCCGAGGTCTACGGCTCGCCGTCGCACCCGTACACGCAGGCCTTGCTGTCGTCGGTGCCGGTGCACGAGCCGAAGCTGCGGGGGCAGAAGGAGCGCATCCTGCTGCAGGGCGACGTGCCGAGCCCGGCCGACCCGCCCTCGGGCTGCCGGTTCCGGACGCGGTGCTGGAAGGCGCAGGACATCTGCGCCACCGAGGCGCCGGCGCTGGTCGACCGCGGCCAGGGGCACCCGTCGGCCTGCCACTTCGCCGAGGCCCGCGAGGTGGTCCCCACCGAGGTCTGACCCCTCGGTCCACGCAACCCCCGGGAGGCGCCCGTCCTCCTGGTCCCGATCGAAGAGCGGAGTGATCCGTGGGGCGGTTCCTGCTCCGGCGCCTGGCCAACTACCTGGTGCTGATCCTGGTGGCGACGACGCTGGCCTACTTCGTCGCCTCCGTGGCGCTCAACCCGCGCGTCCGCTACGAGGGGCGCAACCCGCCACCCCCGCCCGCCGTCGTCGAGCAGCAGCTGACCGAGTACGGGGTGAACGACAACGACCCGCTCCTCGGTCGCTACCTCGACTGGATGGGCGGCGTCCTCACCGGTGACTTCGGCAAGACCGTCACCGGTGGCGACATCAACGGTGAGCTCGGGTCGCGGGCGATGGTGAGCCTGCGGCTGCTGCTGGTCGGCTCGATCCTCGGCGCCATCTTCGGCATCCTGGTCGGGGTCTGGAGCGCGATCAGGCAGTACCGGTTCACCGACCGGTTCTTCACCGCCTTCTCCTTCTTCTTCATCGCCACCCCGGTGTTCTTCACCGCGGTGCTGCTGAAGTTCGGCGCGCTGGAGGTCAACGAGGCCGCGGGGACGACGCTGCTCTACTACACCGGCTACGAGACCCCGGGGCTGGACGCCGGCTTCTGGGGATCGGTCAAGGACCAGGTGGCGCACCTGATCCTGCCCTCGCTGTCGATCGCGCTGGGTCTGGTCGCGCTGTTCTCCCGCTACCAGCGCAACGCGATGCTCGACGTCATGGGCAGCGACTTCCTGCGGACGGCGCAGGCGAAGGGGCTGACCCGGCGCCGGGCGCTCTACAAGCACGGCCTGCGGACGGCGCTCATCCCGATGGCCACGCTGCTGGCCTTCTCCTTCGGGACGATGGCGGTCGGCGCCACCTTCACCGAGACCATCTTCGGCTGGCACGGGATGGGGGAGTGGCTGGTGGAGTCCATCCGCAACAACGACATCAACGTGACGGCGACGGTCTCGCTGTTCACCGCGGTGTTCATCCTGCTGTCGGCGTTCCTGTCCGACGTCGCCTACGCCCTGCTGGACCCGCGGGTCCGGGTCTCGTGATCGGCTGAGGGAACAGACCATGTCGCTGCCTGCAGATCCGCTCGTCATCGCCGACGACGTCGCGCTCTCCGACTCGCCCGGTCAGACACCGCCCGGTCCGGACGTCGTCGTCCGCGGCCGACGGCAGCTGGTGTTCCGCCGGCTGCGGCGCCGCAAGGGCGCCATGGCCGCGCTGGTGCTCATCGTGCTGCTGTGGGTGATCGCGTTCGTCGGCCCGCACATCTACGAGGCGATCACCGGCTGGACCTACGCCAACCAGGACTTCCGCGCCTTCCTCAAGCCGCCCTCGGCCGAGCACTGGTTCGGCACCACGCAGATCGGCAGCGACGTGTTCGCGCAGACGATGCGGGGGCTGCAGAAGTCGCTGCTCATCGGCCTGCTGGTCGCGTTGATCTCGACCGGGCTGGCGGCCATCGTCGGCGCCTTCGCCGGCTACCTCGGCGGCTGGACCGACAAGGTCCTGATGTGGATCGTCGACCTGCTGCTGGTCATCCCGTCGTTCCTCATCATCGCCATCCTGGGCCGCGAGTTCCGCGACGCCGGGTGGCTGGTGCTGGTCTTCCTCATCGCCGGGTTCGGGTGGATGATCACCGCCCGCATCATCCGCGGCATGACCCTGAGCCTGCGGGAGCGCGAGTTCGTGCTCGCCGCCCGCTACTCCGGCGTCGGCACCGTCGGCATCGTGTTCCGGCACCTCATCCCGAACATGTCCTCGCTGCTGATCATCGACGCGACCATCGCGGTGGCGACGGCGATCATCGCGGAGTCGGGACTGTCCTACTTCGGCTTCGGCGTCCAGCCGCCGGACATCTCCCTCGGCACCCTCATCGCCGAGGGCACCCGGTCGGCCTTCACGTTCCCGTGGCTGTTCATGTTCGCCGGTGGGCTGCTGGTGCTCACCACCCTCGCGGTCAGCGTGTTCGGCGACGGCCTGCGCGACGCGCTCGACCCGAACTCCCAGCGCGCCGGAGGAAGCAAGTGACGATCCAGGAGCAGTCCACCACCCAGCAGGCGGCCCTCGGCGCACCGCTCCTCGAGGTCCGAGACCTCACCGTCGAGTTCGCCGGCGAGGACGGGCCCGTCCCCGCGGTCCGCGGGCTGAGCTACACGCTCGAGCCGGGAGAGGTGCTCGGCATCGTCGGGGAGTCCGGTTCGGGCAAGTCGGTCTCGTCGCTGGCGGTCATGGGCCTGCTGCCCGGCAACGCCACCGTCCGCGGCAGCGCGAAGCTGCGCGGGGAGGAGCTGGTCGGCCGGTCCGACCGCGACCTGGCGCGGATCCGCGGGCGCAAGGTCGCGATGGTCTTCCAGGACCCGCTGTCGGCCCTGACGCCGGTCTACTCCATCGGCGACCAGATCGCCGAGACGATCCAGGTGCACCAGGGCCTGTCCAAGCAGGCGGCCACCGCGCGCGCGGTGGAGCTGCTGGACGCAGTCGGCATCCCGAACGCCGTGCAGCGGGCGAAGGCCTACCCGCACGAGTTCTCCGGCGGCATGCGGCAGCGGGTCATGATCGCCATGGCGATCGCCAACGACCCCGACGTCCTCATCGCCGACGAGCCGACGACGGCGCTGGACGTCACCATCCAGGCCCAGGTGCTCGAGCTGCTCGACACCGCGCGGCAGATGACCAACGCCGCGACGATCATGATCACGCACGACCTCGGCGTCGTGGCCGGCATCGCCGACCGCATCGTGGTCATGTACGCCGGCAAGGCGGTGGAGAGCGGCCCGGTCGGCCCGGTCTACGCCGACCCGCGGATGCCGTACACGATCGGCCTGCTGGGCTCGGTACCGCGGCTGGACCGCCCCGGCCAGTCGCTGACCCCGATCGAGGGCACCCCGCCGAACGTGGCCCACCTGCCGACCGGGTGCCCGTTCGTGACCCGCTGCCCGGTGCGCATCGGCATCTGCTCCGAGGTGGAGCCGGCGCTGGAGGAGACCGCCGGTGGCGGCCGCCGCGCGGCCTGCCACCGCAGCGAGGAGATCGAGCTGGGGCTGATCCACGGCGCGCCGGTCTTCCCGCCGCCGGCGATCGCCGAGGTGCGCGAGGAGGTACCGCGCGAGCAGCGCGACGCGGTCCTGGAGGTCGAGGGGCTGGCCAAGCGGTTCCCGATCACCAAGGGGGCGGTGCTGCGCCGCCGGATCGGCACGATCACCGCCGTCGACGGGATCAGCTTCGACATCCGGCAGGGCGAGGCGCTCGGCCTGGTCGGGGAGTCCGGCTGCGGCAAGACGACGACGATCATGCAGATCCTCGACCTCACCGCCCCCGAGGAGGGGACGGTGCGGGTGCTCGGCAAGGACGTCTCGGGCCTCAACGCCGGCGCCCGCAAGGAGCTCCGCCGCGACGTCCAGGTGGTCTTCCAGGACCCGATGGCCTCGCTGGACCCGCGGCTGCCGGTCGGCGACATCATCGACGAGCCGCTGCGGGTGTTCGGCATGCCGGCCGAGCAGCGGCGCGCGCGCGTGCGGGAGCTGCTGCAGCTGGTCGGGCTCAGCCCGGAGCACGCCAACCGCTACCCGGCGGACTTCTCCGGCGGCCAGCGCCAGCGCATCGGCATCGCCCGGGCGCTGGCCCTGGAGCCGAAGCTGCTGGTGCTCGACGAGCCGGTGTCGGCGCTGGACGTGTCCATCCAGGCGGGCGTGCTCAACCTGCTGGAGGACCTCAAGGTCCGCCTCGGGCTGTCCTACCTGTTCGTGGCGCACGACCTCTCGGTGGTGCGGCACATCGCCGACCGGGTGGCGGTCATGTACCTGGGCCGGCTGGTCGAGGTGGGCAGCTCCGACGACGTCTTCGAGCGGCCGACCCACCCGTACACGCAGGCGCTGCTCTCGGCCGTGCCGATCCCCGACCCGGTGGCCGAGCGGCAGCGGCGGCGGATCCTGGTCCGCGGTGACCTGCCCAGCCCGGCCAACCTGCCGTCGGGCTGCCGGTTCCGGTCGCGGTGCCCGCTGTACGCCGAGCTGCCCGCCGACCGGCAGCAGAAGTGCATCGACGTGGACCCCCCGCTGGCCGACCACGGCGGCGGCACCCAGGAGTCGGCCTGCCACTGGGCCCGCGAGGTCGTCGTCGTCCCCGAGTGACGCACCAGACTGATTAGTTCGACTCAGCACGGATCGTTATGGCGACGTGACCGCAACGACGCGGACGCGTGCCTACTCTCCCGTCGTCCCCGGCAATCGGCCGTTCGCTCCCCGTTCACCGGGGTGGGAGGCCTGACCATGGAGCGTTCCTTGAGACTTCGTTCGATCAGCGCGGCGGCGGCCGTGACCGCCGCCGCGCTCGTGCTGTCCGCCTGCGGCGGATCCGACTCCGACGGCGGCGGTAGCGGTGGCGGCGGCGAGGCTGCCTCGTCGACCGAGAACCAGATCAACCCGGTCGCCCGCGAGGACCTCGTCGAGGGCGGCGACCTGCGCTGGGCGCTGTCGGAGATCCCGCCCAACTTCAACTACCACCACCTCGACGGCACGCTCGACGACAACTGGGACGTCATGGAGGCGCTGATGCCGTCGGCGTTCATCGCCGAGGCCGACTCCAACCAGGTCGTCAACGAGGACTACTTCACCAGCATCGAGGTGACCTCGGAGGACCCGCAGGTCATCACGTACGACATCAACGAGGACGCCACCTGGTCCGACGGCACCCCGATCACCGCGCAGGACCTCATCGCGCAGTGGCAGGCGCTCAACGGCACCAACCCGGCCTACATCGTCTCCTCGACCACCGGCTACGAGGAGATCGCCTCCGTCGAGCAGGGTGACAGCGAGAAGCAGGCCGTCGTCACCTTCGCCAACCCCTACGCGGACTGGCAGGCGCTGTACGCCCCGCTGTACCCGGCGTCGACCAACAGCGACCCGAACGTCTTCAACACCGGCTGGCTGAACGGCCCGCTGGTGACCGCCGGTCCGTTCTCCTTCGGGAGCATCGACACGACGGCGCAGACGGTCACCATCGAGCGCAACGACGACTGGTGGGGCGACCCGGCGATCCTCGACCGGATCATCTACCGCGTCATCGACATCGACGCCCAGATCGACGCCCTGGCCAACGGGGAGGTCGACTTCATCGACGTCGGCCCGGACGTGAACGGCCTGCAGCGCGCCGAGGGCCTCGAGGGCGTCGACATCCGCCGCGCGGGTGGCCCGAACTTCCGGCACATCACCATCAACGGCACCTCGCCGGTGCTGTCGGACGTGAACGTCCGCCAGGCCCTGGCCAAGGCCATCGACCGTCAGGTCATCGCCGACGCCATGATCGGCCCGCTGGGTGGCGACACCGAGAAGCTCGACAACCACATCTTCATGCGGAACCAGGAGGGTTACCAGGACAACGCCGGTGACCTGTCCGAGCCCGACGTCGAGGCCGCCAACGCGCAGCTCGACGAGGCCGGCTGGACCCGTGAGGGCGACGGCACCCGCACCAAGGACGGCCAGGAGCTGGTCATCCGCTTCGTGATCCCCTCGGGCGTGGCCACCAGCGCCCAGGAGTCGCAGCTGGTGCAGAGCATGCTGGCCGAGGTCGGTGCCCGCGTCGACATCCAGACCGTGCCGAGCGACGACTTCTTCGAGCGGTACGTCAACACCGGTGACTTCGACTTCACCGTGTTCTCCTGGATCGGCACGCCGTTCCCGATCAGCTCGAGCTCCTCGATCTACGAGATGCCGCAGGGCGAGGACATCCAGCAGAACTACGCCCGCGTGGGTTCGCAGGAGATCGACGACCTGTTCGCTCAGGCGACGCAGGAGCTCGACGCCGAGGCGGCCCGCGAGATCGCCAACGAGATCGACGCGGCCATCTGGGAGGAGGTCCACTCGCTGACCCTCTACCAGCGGCCGGACATCATCGCGGCCAAGTCCACGCTGGCCAACACCGGCGCCCTGGGCTTCGCCTCGGAGCGCTACCAGGACATCGGCTTCACCGAGTGAGGCAGTAGTCCCCAGCACGGAGCGGGAGGTCGGCCCTCGGGCCGGCCTCCCGTTCCGCGTCCAGGGGCATCGGGCAGGATCGCGGTGTGGACCGCCGCCTGCTGCTCGTGCACGCCCACCCCGACGACGAGACCATCGGCAACGGCGCCACGATGGCGCGCTACGTGGCCGAGGGAGTCTCGGTCACCCTGCTCACCTGCACCCTGGGCGAGGAGGGCGAGATCCTCGTCCCGGAGCTGGCCCAGCTGGCCGCCGACCAGGCCGACCAGCTCGGCGGGTACCGGATCGGCGAGCTGCGCGACGCGATGGCCGCCCTCGGCGTGACCGACTTCCGCTTCCTCGGGGGCGCCGGCCGCTACCGCGACTCCGGGATGATGGGCACCCCGGCCAACGAGCACCCCCGGGCGTTCTGGAACGCCGACCTGGACGAGGCGGCGGCGCACGCGGTCGCGGTGGTCCGCGAGGTGCGCCCGCAGGTGCTCGTCACCTACGACGAGAACGGCGGCTACGGCCACCCCGACCACATCCAGGCGCACCGGGTGGCGATGCGCGCGGTCGAGCTGGCCGCCGACCCGGCCTGGCGGCCGGACCTGGGGACGGCGTGGCAGGTGGCGAAGGTCTACTGGAACGCCATGCCGCGCTCGGTGGTGCAGGAGGGCATCGACGCCATGGCGGCGCTGGGGGAGGCCTCGCCCTTCGACGGCCTCGGCGACCTGGACGAGGTGCCGTTCGCGGTGCCGGACGAGGTGGTCACCACCGCGGTGGACGGCCGCGCGCACGCCGGGAAGAAGGACGCGGCGATGCGCGCCCACCCGACGCAGATCCTCGTCGACGGTCCCTTCTTCGCGCTGTCGAACAACCTGGGCCAGGAGGTGCTCGGCACCGAGCACTACCGGCTGGTGCGCGGCGAGCGCGGCCCGGGGAGCGGCCCGCAGGGGTGGGAGGACGACCTCTTCGCCGGTCTCGACCGGTGAGCGCGCACCGGTGAGGTCCCTCGAGGTCGTGGGCTGGGGTGTGGCGGCCTTCGTCGTCTCCGCCTGGCTGGCGCTGGTCGAGGTCTTCTGGCTGCCCCTGCGCGTCGGCCCGGTGCCGCTGCCCCTGTCGGTCGTCGGGGCCGCCGTGGGCAACGTGCTGCTGGTGACGGCGGCCCACCGGCTGTCCGGGTCCCGGGTCGTCGGCGCGCTGCCGGCCGTCGTCTGGCTGGTCGTGGCGGTGGCCTCGATGGTGCGCCGGCCCGAGGGCGACATCGTGATGGCCGGTGGTGGCACCACCGGGACCGTGGGGCTGGCCTTCCTGCTGGTCGGCGTGGTGGCCGCCTCGGCCGCGGCGGGCCGGGTGCTGGCTACCCCGGTGCCGGGCCGAGCCGGTAGTGGTACCGGTGGTGCTCGGTGAACCCCAGGCGGCCGTAGAGCGCGAGCGCGGGGGCGTTGTCGTCGCTGACCTGCAGCAGGCAGGACCGGGCGCCGCGGTCGAGACCGGCGGCCGCCAGCGCGGCCATCGCGGCGCGGGCCAGGCCCGTGCGGCGGTGCCCCTCGGACACCGTCACGGCGGTGATGACCAGCCAGTCCTCGGCCACCACCCCGCGCGCGACGGCGGCGAGCGGTGCCGGGGCGGGTGCGAGCCGGACCGACGCGAACAGCGGGTCGGTCGCGTTGAGCAGGACCGCGCGGGCCGCGGCCGGCAGCGGTGCCCCGCGGTAGCGGTAGCCGGCCAGCCAGGCGTCGTCGGGCGCGGGGGCGAGCGCCACCGGGGCCTCCGGCGCGGGCCACCGTTCCAGCGGGGCGGTGAGGACGAGGACGTCCTCACCGCGCGTCCACCCGGCGGCGGCGAAGGCGGCGTCGGCCGGTGCGGCGAGCGGACCGGGCAGCTGGGCCCGGGGCCGCAGACCGCGGTCGGCGTACCAGCGCTGCACGGTGCCCACCGCGTCGGGCAGCGGCAGGGGCGGCGTCCCGAGCACGAGTGCGGAGTTCGCGCGGCCGCTGAACCCGCTCCCGGCGCGCAGCAGCCAGTCGCCGCAGCGCTCCTCCTCGAGCCCGCGCCAGGTGCGGGCGGCCAGCTCCTCGAGGGCGGCGACGTCGGGCACGGCGACCATCCTGCAGAACGGGGTCAGGAACGCTGGGCCGGCACCCGCTGCAGGGCCAGCCAGCCGGGCACCTGCGCGGCCGGCATGGGACGGGCGATGTGGTAGCCCTGGGCCAGGTCGCAGCCCCACGCGCGCAGCGCGTCGAGCGTCTCGGCGTCCTCCACCCCCTCGACGACCAGGCACATGCCCAGGTCGCGGGAGAGCTGCAGGGTGCTGCGCACGATCGCGGCGGCCCGCCGGTCGGTGGTGAGCGAGGTGACGAAGCTCCGGTCGAGCTTCAGCTCGTCGACCGGCAGCGCCCGCAGGTAGGTCAGGGACGAGTAGCCGGTGCCGTAGTCGTCGACGGAGAGCCGCACCCCGAGGGCGCGTAGCGCGGCCATCACCTGCTGGCTGCGCGCGGCGTCGGCCATGAGCACGTCCTCGGTGATCTCCAGGACGAGCGCGCCGGCCGGCACGCCGACGGCGTCCAGGAGCATGGCCACCTGCTCGGGCAGGCCGACGTCCTGGAGGTTGGAGACGGAGAGGTTGACCGCCACGGAGAGGTCGTGGCCGGCGTCCCGCCAGCCGCGCAGGTCGCGCAGCGAGCGCTCCAGCACGCGCAGCGCCAGCCGGCGCATGAGCCCGGCCTGCTCGGCCAGCGGCAGGAAGACGTCGGGGAAGAGCAGCCCGCGCTCCGGGTGGTTCCAGCGCACCAGCGCCTCGACGCCGGTCACCGTGCCGGTCCGCAGGTCGAGCTTGGGCTGGTAGTGGACGTCGAGCTGGTCGGTGTCCAGCGCTGTCCGCAGCTCCTCGAGGGTTTGCAGCCGGTCGCGCGAGTCGGGCGTGCCGTCCGGCGCCCACACCTCGAAGCCGTGCCGGCCGCGCTTGGCGCCGTACATGGCGGTGTCGGCGCGGGCGAGCAGCAGCGAGCGGTCGCGGCCGTGCTCGGGGCACAGCGCGATGCCGACGCTGGCGTCGACGTGCAGCGACATCCCGCCCAGGACGAAGGCCTCGCGCAGCGCCGCGCCGATGGCGGCCGCGACGGCCCGGGCCTGCTCGCGGTCGGCGCCGGGCAGCAGGACGGCGAACTCGTCCCCGCCCATGCGCGCCAACAGGTCGCCCGGTCGCAGCGCCTGCGCCAGGCGCGGGCCGACCAGGCACAGCAGGTCGTCGCCGACGCTGTGCCCGAAGCTGTCGTTGATCTCCTTGAAGCGGTCCAGGTCGATCATGAGGACCGCGCACGAGGGCTGGGCGGGGGCGTACACGGTGGCCTCGAGCTGCTCGATGAACCGGCGGCGGTTGGCCAGGCCGGTCAGGGGGTCGTGGTGCGCCTCGGTGGCCAGCTGCGCCAGGCGCAGCTGCTCGACGGCGCGCAGCTCGGCGTTCTGGATGACCAGTGACCCCTCGAGGGTCACCTGGCGCACCGACTCGCGCACCGAGGCGCTCCAGGTCATCCGGTCGCTCACCGAGCCGGTGACGATGAGCCCCAGGAGCCGGTCGCCGGACAGCAGCGGCACGCTGACGTAGGAGGAGAGGTCCAGCGCCGCGACCAGCCGCGGGTCCAGCAGCTGGCTCTGGCCCGCGTCCTCGACGAAGACGGGGAGCCGCTCCTCGGTGGTCAGCCGCCACAGGGCGACGTCGGCGGCGGGCTGACCCACCAGCTGGTTCTGGATCACCGCCTTGTGCGTGTCCGGCCAGTCGACGTGCCGCACCTCGCCGATGCGGTCGTCGTCGGCGATGAGGTAGGCGGCGCTGCGCTCGGTGCCCACCAGGCGCTGCACGGCGCGGGCGAGCACCTCGGCGGCCTCGGCCACGCCGGTCGCCTGCGCGCCGTCGACCAGCAGCTGGCGCACCACCCGGGCGGTGTCGAGCGACGTGGCGCGGGCCTGGCTGGTGCGGGCCTGCTCGATGACGCCGCCAAGGTGCGCCCCGGCGGCCGCGGCCAGCCGGCGCACGTCCTCGGAGAACGGCCGCACCTGGGTGCTGTCGAGGGTCAGGACCCCGGCCAGGTTGGGGGAGCGGCCCAGCGGGACGGCGAGGCCGGAGGCGATGTGGAACTGGTCCACCCACCAGCCCGACAGCAGCCCGGAGTCGCGGTCGGCGGCCAGCGGCTGGCCGGTGCGCAGCACGGTCTCGGCCAGCTGCAGCCCGACGGGGGCGTTGCGGAACCGCTCCCAGGTGGCGGGATCGCGGCGCCCGTCGGCGTAGCTCGCCATGCGGGGGACCAGCCGGCCGTCCTCGACCAGGAAGACGCAGACGCGTTCCACCTCGCCGAGCTCGGCCAGCTGGCGGCAGGCGGTGGCGAGGAGGTGGTCCATCGACTGCGCCTGGGCGGCGGACTCGATCAGCCCGAGCAGGACCGAGGCCTGGCGCAGCCGGCGCTTCTCCGAGCGCCGCTCCCACGCCTCGGCGGTGGCCACGGCGAGCTTGGGCGCGACCTGGCGCAGCAGGTGCGGTGCGGCGGCGGCGGAGGGCTCCACGGTCAGGACGCCGACGACCTCGCCGTCGACGAGCAGCGGCTCGGCGTGCGCCGACCGGATGCCCAGCTCGGCGAGCTCGCGGTCGGGCGCCCGGCGGCCGTCGGCCCGGGCGGTGACGGCCTGCCGCGACTCGACGGCGGCGGAGAGGAACGGCGAGCGGCGGACGGCGATGGGGGTGCGCAGCTGCGGGTGCTCGAACACCGGCTCACCGCTGTCGCGCACCGACTGGGTGAAGGGGACCAGGGTCTCGGTGGTCGCCTCGTGCACCCACACCGACACCCGGGTCGCACCGGCGGCGGCGCGCAGCCGGGCGAGCAGGTGCGCCACGGCAGCCTGGGCGTCGTAGGGCGACGCCGAGGGAGGCCGCGGCGTCCTGCCGCTGTGCGTCCACACCTCTGACACGGGTTCAGCATCGGCGCAACGGGCCGTTGCTTGAGCGGGGCCACCCGGCCTCCCCCCTCGGGGTGAGCCGGGCCGTCGCGGCACCCGTCGCGCCTGGCCAGGAGGGCAGGGGTGATACTGGGTGCGCACAACCGGACCCTGGCCTGGCCAGCTACCGCGCTCTCGCACCGTCCCCGGGAGGGAACCACCGTGACCTACGTGATCACACAGGCCTGCGTCGACGTCCTCGACAAGGCGTGCATCGACGAGTGCCCGGTGGACTGCATCTACGAGGGCGACCGGATGCTGTACATCCACCCCGACGAGTGCGTGGACTGCGGCGCCTGCGAGCCGGTGTGCCCGGTGGAGGCCATCTACTACGAGGACGACGTCCCGGACAAGTGGAAGGACTTCTACAACGCCAACGTGGAGTTCTTCTCCGACCTGGGCAGCCCCGGTGGCGCGGCCAAGACCGGCAAGGTCGGCAAGGACCACCCGCTGGTGGCCGCCCTGCCGCCGCAGGGCGAAGGTCACTGACCGCTCCGGTCCCCGGCGCGCCGCGCGCGCTGCCGGACTTCCCCTGGGACTCCCTCGCCGGTGCCCGCGCCCGGGCGGGGCAGCACCCGGGCGGGGTCGTCGACCTGTCGATCGGCACGCCGGTCGACGACACCCCGGCCCTCCTCGGCGAGGCGCTGGCCGGGGCCGGTAACGCCCCCGGCTACCCGACCGCCCTCGGCACACCGGCGCTGCGCACCGCCGCCGCCGGCTGGCTGCGGCGCCGGCTGGGGGTCGAGGTCGCCGACCCGCTGGGCGCCGACCCGTCGGTGCTCCCTACGGTCGGCTCCAAGGAGCTGGTGGCGCTGCTGCCCACGCTGCTCGGTCTCTCCGGCGGCGGCACCGTCCTCATCCCCGAGGTCGCCTACCCCACCTACGAGGTCGGCGCGGTCCTGGCCGGGCTCGCGGTGCGGCGCACCGACGTCCCGCCGGCCGACGCCGCCGGGGTGGTGCTGGTCTGGCTGAACTCCCCGGGGAACCCGCACGGGCGGGTGCTGACCGACGACCAGCTGCGGCAGTGGGTGGCGTGGGGGCGGGCGCACGGCGTCCCCGTGGTCGCCGACGAGTGCTACGTGACGCTCGGCTGGGACGTGCAGCCGCGCTCGGTCCTGCACCCGGACATCGCCGGACCGGACCACACCGGCCTGCTGGCGGTGCACTCGCTGTCCAAGCAGTCCACCGCCGCCGGATACCGCGCCGGCCTGCTCTCCGGTGACCCCGCGCTGGTGCGCCGGGTCTGGGAGGTGCGCCGGCACCTCGGCCTGCTCGTGCCCACGCCGGTGCAGGCGGCGATGACGGCCGCGCTGGCCGACGACGCGCACGTCGACGCCCAGCGCGAGCGCTACCGCGGCCGGCGCGACCGGCTGGCCGCGGCGGTGCGCGGCACCGGCGCGCGGATCGACCACTCCGAGGCGGGGCTCTACCTGTGGGTGACCCGCGACGAGGACTGCTGGGCGACCGTCGACTGGCTGGCCGGGCTGGGCATCGTCGCCGCGCCGGGCGCCTTCTACGGCCCGGCCGGCGGCCGGCACGTGCGCCTGGCGCTCACCGCGACCGACGAGCGGATCGACGCCGCGGTGGAGCGCCTCGGGGGCTGATCCGTCAGACGGGCTCGCGGTAGCGGATGACGGTGGTCGGGCCGACGCGGCGCGCGGCGGTCAGGCTGAGCGTGGCCCGGCGGAAGACCTCGCGGGCCGGCAGCTCGGGCGACAGCGGCGCGATCCCGGCGGCGGCCGACAGGCCCGGCACGCCCAGGGCGACGACGGCGTCGACCAGGCGGGCGCCGGCGGTCTCCGCGGCGAGGACGGGGCCCTCGAGGACCAGGGCGAACTCCGCGGCGCCGGGGGAGCCCAGCCAGTCGTCCCCGCGCACGGAGCGGGCGAACAGCGAGGTCACCCGCGCCATGGTCGTGGCGGGGGTGGGCCAGCCGTCGTCGCGGCGCAGCAGACCGATGATCAGCAGGGTGGCCGGCGCCTCGCCCGCGGTCGGGAGGCGCTCGGCCAGCCGCTCGAGCAGCGCCTCGCGGGTCGGCAGCAGGGCGGTGACATCGGCGACCGCGGCGTCGTCGGTGCGCGCGGCCGGGGCCGCGGGGAGAGGAGGGTGCGCGATCGTCATGCCGGCCTGATCGACGCCCGCGGCGCGCGGCTTGACCGGGTTCCCCCGCGCGGGGGACCTCGTCAGCGGCGGTCGTGTCAGACGGGCAGAGATGGCCGAGTGCTCCGACTGGCGCTGCAGGTGCGGCATCCTGAACGGGGCCGTCGATGCAGGGCGTGCGGTGTCGTGACCCATGGACGCCCGCGGTGGGGGCACCGCCACCGGCACCTGTCGGTGCTGCTGGGTTTCAACTCGGACAGAGTCCGTCCGGGTCGGGTCTCGTCGCACACGAAGAACTGGACGAGCTCCGGATGCTTGTCCGCGAAGCTCGCGCCGGGCAAGGCGAGCGCGCCTCGGGAGGCGCCGCGCTCGTACGAGCACGGCGGACATCCGGTTCCGGCGACCGTCCGGTTGGCAACCCGCGCCTCCCACGTGTGCAAGCAGTCGGGGCAGCGCCAGACCGCTCGCTCGTCTCCGGACGGAGCCAGATCGGCCGCGGTCAGCTCTGGTCGTCCGGCGACCTCGACGAGCTGGGCGGCGATGGCCGGGAACACCGACAGCAGACTCCGTTCCCGTACCCCCGACCCGAGCCGCCTCCACCTCCTGTCGGCCCGAGTGAGGGCCTCCTCCCGGTCGGACGGTGCCGGGGGAGTGGACGATGGCACCACGCAGAAGGTCTCCAGCGCTCGGATCACGGCCGCAGCCCACAACCAGGGATCTCGCTCGGAGTCGCTCGTCAGCACCACCTGTTGCTCCGGCCGAGCCCCGACGCCGGGTAGCCGACCGAGGCGCCTGGGGCGGATCCGGACATAGCGTTCTCCGGCAAGTCGCTCCAGCTTGCGGAGGTCACGAGCTCTCGCGGACGGCGTGCGGTGCCATCTGCTCGGATCGAGGTCGACGAGACAGCCGGCATCCACGACCAGGAGATCCACGTGCTCCACTGAGGCCCGGTCAGCCCGCGGCCTGCGGACACCTACCTCCACCCGGAAGCCCGTCGCCAGCTGGACCAGCTCGGCTACCTGGTGCTCCAGCCGGCTGCTCCATACCCCCGCGAGGCAGGCCGGGCACTGGGTGCGGTATCGGGCCCGTTGCCTCGCTGCGGTCTCCCACTCGTGACCGCGCCCGCAGCGCCACACGATCCGGTCGTTCGATCCGCTGGGCGTGGTCAGGGCATCTCGATCCGGACGACTCACATTCCGGACGAACTCCCGCGCGAGCTGTGGCTCCGCATGGGCGAGTGGCGCGGATGCCACTGGTCGGCTCCGAGCTCTCGCCGGCGCGCCGCGCGCGGCGCAAGCAGGGCAGCCGGACCCACGTGTCGTTCGGTTGGCGACCGACGTGGTCCATTCCTCGCCGCATCGGTCACACCGCCACCGGCAACGGGCTCCGCTGCCGGCAAGGAGGTCCTGTGCCTCGTAGTGCGGGGGTGCGCCGTCGATGACGCACAGGAACTCACGGGCGATCCGCGGATGCCGAACCGCCAGTCCGATCGACCGCGCGCGAAGGGCCCGGGTGTCGAGCTGCCATCGCCGCGCCAACAGGCGCACCGCATCGGCGCTTCGTCCGAAGTGGGCTCCGACCTCAGCAGGCGTCAGGCCGCTCGCGAGGAGTCGGGTCAGAGCGACCTTGTCGACGTCACGCCAGCGGCTCGGCCACTTCTCGGCGGCGACGGCGGGCATGATCCGATCCTGGCGTGGACGTATGACACGTCCCGTCCCTGGACGTCCTCATTCGCACGTCAGTGTTCCGGCATCGAGCGCCGCGGTGAGTTCTTCGGCCATCCCCGACCACTTGGCGTATGCGAGCGGGAAGGCGCTGCGTTGTACGGCGTCAGCGACCAGCGTCAGCTCCCCCGTCTCCCATCCCGGCACCTGCACGAGGCGGTCGTAGAAGATGCCGGCCGCGTAGACCGGGTCCTGCACCTGCGCCGGGCTGCCCCATCCCTGGGAGGGTCGCTGCTGGAACAGGCCCAGGGAGTCGCGGTCGCCGTAGTCGAGGTTGCGCAGCCCGGACTCCTGCTGCGCCGTGGCCAGCGCGATCACGATGGCGCGGTCGGGCAGCCCGCGGTCGCGGCCGACGCGGGCGATCGTGGTCGCGTTCGTGGCCTGCTCGGCGGTGAGGGCGACCGTGCCGCCCTCGACTGCGCAGCTGGTCCCGGCGGGGACCTCGCCGTCCGCACGGGCCCAGGCCACGCCCACGAGCACGACCAGGGCGACCACCACCAGGGGCCACCAGTTGTCGCGGCGGCCCGCTCGCTTCCGCTTGACCGGCCGGCGCGCGGGCCGGCGGCGGGCGGGCGCGGCGGCCCGCACCGCGGTGGTCGTCGACATCGCGACCGACTGTAGTTAAAGGACCCCCCTTCCCCCCGCAACTCGCAGGCTCGCCGCGGGCCCCTGAAGGGTGGCCGTCAGTTCTTGTGCAGCTCCGCGTTCAGCGTGCCCCACGTGCCCTCGCGGACGACGACCTCCAGCGCGCCGCTCACGCTGTTGCGGCGGAACAGCAGCCCGCTGCGGCCGGAGAGCTCGCGGGCCTTGACCACCGAGCCGTCGGGCAGGGTGACCCGGGAGCCGCCGGTGACGTAGCAACCGGCCTCCACGACGCAGTTGTCGCCGAGGGAGATGCCGATGCCGGCGTTGGCGCCCAGCAGGCAGCCGCTGCCGATGGAGATGACCTCCTTGCCGCCGCCGGAGAGCGTGCCCATGATCGACGCGCCGCCGCCGATGTCGCTCTCGGGTCCCACGACCACGCCGGCGCTGATCCGGCCCTCCACCATCGAGGGGCCCAGCGTGCCGGCGTTGTAGTTGACGAAGCCCTCGTGCATGACCGTCGTCCCCTCGGCCAGGTGCGCGCCCAGGCGGACCCGGTCGGCGTCGGCGATGCGGACGCCGGAGGGGATGACGTAGTCGACCATCCGCGGGAACTTGTCGACGCCGAACACGGTCACGTGCCCGACGGCGGCGCGCAGCCGGTGCGCGTTGAACGACGCGGCCTCGACCGGGCCGGCGCTGGTCCACGCGACGTTGGTGAGCAGGCCGAAGATGCCGGTCAGGTCGGCCTCGTGCGGCTTCACCAGCCGGTGCGAGAGCAGGTGCAGCCGCAGCCACACGTCGTAGGTGTCCACCGGGGCCTGCGACAGGTCGGGGATGACGGTGCGGACGGCGATGACCTCCACCCCGCGCGCCTCGTCGGTGCGCACCAGGCCGCCGTAGTCGGGGCCGAGCTCGCCCGAGAGCTCCAGCGCGCCCAGCCGGGTGGTACCGGCCTTTGCGCCCTCCGGGGCACCGAGCCGCGGCTCGGGGTACCAGGTGTCCAGCACCGTGCCCGTCGGGGTCACGGTGGCCAGGCCGGCGGCTACGGCGGATCGGGGCGCAGTCACGACGACGACGCTACCGAGCGCCGCTCCACGGCCGCGCGGCAGCGCCCCTTAGGCTCGGTGACCGTGAGCGACCCCACCCCGCTGGACCTCTCCGCCGACGTGCTCACCCTGACCCGCGCGCTGGTCGACACGCCGTCGGTCTCCGGCTCGGAGGGGCCGCTGGCCGACGCCGTCGAGGCCGCGCTGCGCGCGCTGGGCGGGCTGGAGGTCGAGCGGATCGGCGACGCCGTGCTCGCCCGCACCAACCTGGGCCGGCCGACCCGCGTCGTGCTGGCCGGTCACCTCGACACCGTGCCGATCGCCGGCAACGTGCCCAGCCGCCTCGACGGCGACCGGCTGCACGGCTGCGGCACCAGCGACATGAAGTCCGGCGACGCGGTCATGCTGCGGCTGGCCGGGCGCTTCGGCGTCCCCGGGGCCGGCCCGGCCCACGACCTCACGTTCGTCTTCTACGACAACGAGGAGGTCGAGTCGGTGAAGAACGGTCTCGGCCGGGTCGCCCGCGAGCGGCGGGGCTGGCTCTACGGCGACCTCGCCATCCTCATGGAGCCCACGGACGGCGAGATCGAGGCCGGCTGCCAGGGCACGCTGCGCGCGGTGCTGCGGACGACGGGCAAGCGGGCCCACAGCGCACGCAGCTGGCTGGGGGAGAACGCGATCCACGCCCTGACCGGTGCGGTCACCGCGCTGGCCGCGTACCGGCCGCGGGAGGTGGAGATCGACGGCTGCCTCTACCGGGAGGGGCTCAACGCCGTCGGCATCGCGGGCGGGGTCGCGGGCAACGTGATCCCGGACGAGGCGTCGCTGACGGTGAACTTCCGCTACGCGCCCGACCGCGACGAGGACGCCGCCGAGGCGCACGTCCGCGAGGTGTTCGCCGACGCTCTCGCCGCCGGCGCCACGCTGGAGTTCGTGGACAACGCCGGGGGAGCGCTGCCCGGGCTGTCCGAGCCGGCCGCCGCGGCGTTCGTCGCAGCCGTCGGGCGCCCGGCGCGGGCCAAGCTCGGCTGGACCGACGTCGCCCGCTTCGCCGCCTTCGGCATCCCGGCGGTCAACTACGGCCCCGGCGACCCGCAGCTGGCGCACACCCGCGAGGAGCACGTGCTCGTCGACCGGCTGCAGCCGGTCGAGGACGCCCTGACCGCCTACCTGTCGACGCCGCCGGCCTGAGGAGCAGCGCAGATGACCGTCCCGCCCCCGCCCCCGGCGCAGCCGAACGACGGCCGCCGGAACCGCCCGACCCGGCACCGCGGTCCGATCATGCTGCGCGGCGGTGAGCCGGACCCCCGGCTGCGGGGCACGACCACCGACCAGCGGCTGCTCGACCGGCGCGGACCGACCGACTGGGTGCACACCGACCCGTGGCGGGTGCTGCGCATCCAGAGCGAGTTCGTCGAGGGCTTCGGGCTGCTGGCGGAGCTGCCCCGGGCGGTCAGCGTGTTCGGCAGCGCCCGCACGCCCCGCGACCACCCGCACTACGGCGCCGGTGTGGCCATCGGGGCGGCGCTGGCGCAGGCCGGCTACGCGGTGATCACCGGTGGCGGCCCGGGGGCGATGGAGGCGGCCAACCGCGGCGCCTCCGAGGCCGGTGGGCTGTCGGTCGGGCTGGGCATCGAGCTGCCGTTCGAGCAGGAGCTCAACGAGTGGGTCGACGTCGGCATCACGTTCCGCTACTTCTTCGTCCGCAAGACGATGTTCGTGAAGTACGCCCAGGCCTTCGTGATCCTACCGGGCGGCTTCGGCACCCTCGACGAGCTGTTCGAGGCGCTGACGCTCGTGCAGACCGGCAAGGTCACCCGCTTCCCGGTGATCCTGTTCGGCCGCGACTACTGGGGCGGGCTGCTGGACTGGATCCGCTCCACGATGGCCGCGACCGGGACGATCAACCCGGCCGACCTCGACCTGCTCACCGTCACCGACGACGTCGCCGAGGTGGTGGCCACCGTCCAGGCCACGGAGGCCGCCCGGGCGCAGGGCGACGGCGGGGGCGGCATGCGGGCACCGCTCGGCCCGTCCGACGCCTGACGTGCTCGGGTTCGTCCTCTTCGTCGTCGGCGTCCTCGTCGTCGCCGGGCTGCTGTTCCTCGGGGCCTCCGTCCTGCTGGGGCGCGGGGAGACGCAGCCGCCCGCGGACCCCGAGCGGTCACCGGTCGAGCTGCCGGTCGACCGGGCCGTCACCGGGGACGACGTGCGCGGCCTGCGGATGACGGTCGCGCTGCGCGGCTACCGGATGAGCGAGGTGGACTGGCTGCTGGAGCAGTTCGCCCGGACGCTGGACGAGCGCGACGCCGAGATCGCGGCGCTGCGGGCCCGTGCGCACCCCGGGCCCGCGGCGGCCGATGCCGACCGATCCGAGGAGGAACCCGATGTCTGACCTGGTGGAGCGGATCGACGTGGACGCACCGCCGGAGCGGGTGTGGGCCGTGCTCACCGACTGGGAGGCGCAGGGCGAGTGGATGCTCGCCACCGACGTCCGCACGGTGGACGGGCCGGCGCAGGGCGTCCGCGGCCGGCTCGTCGCGCGCACCGGGCTCCCGCTGCCGGGCGGCCGGCACCTCGGGCTCAAGGACACGATGGTGATCACCAAGTGGGACCCCCCGCGGCTGGTCGAGGTGCAGCACACCGGCCGGATCGTGCGCGGCCCCGGCATCTTCGAGATCGAGCCGCGCGGTGCGGGCAGCACGTTCGTCTGGACCGAGCGGATGTACCCGCCCTTCGGTCTGCTCGGCGAGCTGGGCTGGCGGCTGTCGCGGCCGCTGGTCTCCTGGGGTGTGCGCCGGTCGCTGCGCCGGTTCGCGGCGGTCGCCGCCCGCAGACCGTGAGCCGGCGTGGCTGGGCGCTGTTCCTGGCCATGTCGGTCATCTGGGGTGTGCCGTACCTGCTGATCAAGGTGGCCGTCGGCGAGGTGTCGCCGGTGGTGGTCGTCTTCGCCCGCTGCGTCGTGGGGGCCGCGCTGCTCCTGCCGTGGACGATCGCCCGGGGGCAGCTGGGGCCGGCGCTGCGGGCCTGGCGCTGGCTGCTGGTGTTCACGGTGCTGGAGATGACGTTGCCGTGGCTGCTGCTCTCCTACGCCGAGCAGACGCTGTCGAGCTCGCTGACCGGCCTGCTGGTGGCCGGCGTCCCCTTCGTCGCGGCGCTGGCCGCCCGGCTGGTGGGCGAGGAGGAGCGGCTCACGCCGGTGCGGCTGGCCGGCATGGGCCTGGGTGTCGTCGGCATCGCGGCGCTCCTGGGCCTGGACCTCGACGGCGCCCACCTGCTGCCCGTCGTCGCCGTCGCCCTGGTCGCCGTCGGGTACGCGACGGCGCCGCTGGTGGTCAGCCGCAAGCTGCCCGACGTGCCAGGGGTCGCGGCCAGCTCGGTGGCCCTGGCGGTCACCGCCGTCGTCTACGCGCCCTTCGCGGTCCCGCAGCTGGGCGAGGCCGCCGGTGCGCCGGCGGACGCGCAGCTGTCGCTGCTCGCGCTGGGCGTGGTGTGCACGGCGCTGGCGCTGGCGCTCTTCTTCGCCCTCATCCGCGAGGCCGGACCGCAGCGGGCGCTGGTGATCACGTTCGTGAACCCGGCGGTGGCGGTGCTGCTGGGAGTCCTGCTGCTCGACGAGCCGTTCACCCTCGGCATCGCCCTGGGGTTGCCGCTGGTGCTGGCCGGGTGCGTGCTCGCGACGCGGCGCGGGCCGGCGGCGCCGGTGGCCGTCGGTGCCCCCGGCTAGCGTTCCCGCTGTGCAGCGCTGCGCCTGGGCCACCTCCGCTCCCGAGTACGTCGCCTACCACGACGAGGAGTGGGGGACGCCGCTGCGCGGGGACGACGCGCTGTTCGAGCGGCTCTGCCTCGAGGCGTTCCAGTCGGGGCTGTCGTGGATCACCATCCTGCGCAAGCGGCCGGCGTTCCGCGCCGCGTTCGCCGGCTTCTCGATCGCCGCCGTCGCCGAGTTCGGCCCCGACGACGAGGCCCGGCTGATGGCCGACGCCGGCATCGTGCGCAACCGCGCGAAGATCGCCGCGGCCATCGGCAACGCCCGGGCCGCGCAGCGGCAGCCGGAGGGCCTGACCGACCTGCTGTGGTCCTTCGCGCCCACCGGCCCCCGGCCGCGACCGGCCACGCTCGCCGACGTCCCGGCGACGAGCCCCGAGTCGGTGGCGATGGCCAAGGAGCTCAAGCGGCGGGGGTTCGTGTTCGTCGGTCCGACGACGGCGTACGCGCTCATGCAGGCGACCGGCATGGTCGACGACCACGTCGCCGACTGCTTCCGGGCCATCGACCGGGTGACGTCCTGAGCACCTCGGCTTGGACGCCGGGGCCGCGATACGGGATCATGGGTACGGAGCTCACTGCAACGACAGCGCCATCCCACCCGTCCCGGCGGTGGGGTGGCTGGCGAAGGAGGCACGCATGGCGGCCATGAAGCCGCGCACGGGTGAAGGTCCCCTCGAAGTCACCAAGGAGGGGCGCGGCCTGGTCATGCGCGTTCCGCTCGAGGGCGGCGGCCGCCTGGTCGTCGAGCTGTCGCCGGACGAGGCGGCGGCGCTGTCGGAGGCCCTGAAGGGCGCCACCAGCTGACACCCGCGCGGCTGCGTCGCAGCCGCGCGAACGGCACGGCCCCGGCCGCCGGTGATCCACCGGTGACCGGGGCCGTGCCGCGTCCGGGGCCGCCCGGTCACTCCCCGACGGTGCCGTCGACCGCCTCGCGGAGCAGGTCGGCGTGACCGGCGTGCCGTGCGGTCTCCTCGAGCAGGTGCAGCAGCACCCAGCGGAGGTCGAAGTACTGGTCGTCACCGCGCGGCCGCTCGGACCGCTGGCCCAGGGAGGGTGCGCTGCGCGCCACCTCCTGGCTGGCCGCGCAGGCGGCCCGGTAGCGGCGGCGCAGCTCGTTCCCCGGCACGGTGGCCGCCGCGGCGAACTCGGCCTCCGGCTCGAGATCGGCCCACAGCGGGTCGGGCTCCTCCCCGGCGAAGCGGACCCGCATCCAGCTGTCCTCGGTGCGGGCCAGGTGGTTGAGGAGGGCGCCGAGCGTCAGGGACGACGTCGGCAGCGCCCGGGCCAGCTGCTCGTCGGAGAGCCCCTCGGCCTTCTGCAGCACCGTCTCGCGCTGGTAGTCGAGGAACGCGGTCAGCTGGAGCAGCTCGGCGCCGCAGGACGGCGGGTCGGTGCGCACACCCGAGCGTGACACGTGCCGGCCGAAGGCGAAAACGGACCGGACCGGAACCCGCATCCGCGCTGGTCGGGGCCCGCGGGACCGGTCGCCCCCGGAGACGGGCGGCGCTCACCCCGGAGCGACGACGGGGAGGCCGGCGAGCAGGAAGCCGAGGGCGAGGTGCGTGGTCGCGCTCGAGCTGCCGGTCCGCACGTGCCCCCAGCCGCGGAAGACGTGCACCCGCCCGTCCTGCACCCCGGCGGCGGTGTCCCGGAAGAACTCCTCGGGGTAGAGGACGTCGGCGCTGCCGCCGATCACCAGGGTGGGCGCCGTGACGCGCCGCAGGCCGGCCCGGGCATCGAACACGTCCTCGGCGTCCAGGGTGACCAGCAGGTCCGCGGGATCCGCGGAGACCATGGAGCCGGCCACCAGCCAGGACAGCGGGCGGGCCGGGCCGCGCAGCGGTCGGGGGAGCGTCGCCGTCATCAGGCGCGCCCACCCCTCCCGGGGGCGTCCGGCCCGGATCATCCGCGCGAGCTCGGCCTGCAGCTCACGCCCGCGCGGGCCCAGCCGGTACGCCGCGGCGACCAGCACGAGACGCTGGACCAGGTCCGGCCGGTCGACCGCGAGCTGCAGGGCCATCGAGCCACCGGTGCTGAGGCCGAGCAGGAACACCGGCCCGCCGAGGTCGCGCTCGATCGCGTCGGCCAGGTGCCCGGCGATGCCCGACATCGACTCGCCGGGCCGCAGTCCCCGCTTGCCGGTCAGGACGTGGACCGAGAAGTCGTCGGCGAAGGACCGCGCGGTGCCGAGGAGCATGCGGCGCTCCCAGCCGCCCGGCACGTCGTTGTCCGGGCTCAGCCCCGGGAGCAGCACCAGCGGCGGGCCCGACCCGACCTCCAGGCAGGCGACATCGCCGTGGAGACACCCGACGGACCCCGGTGCCGGCATCGCCCTCCTCCTCGACGGGTCCACCGTGCACCGCCGGTGGGGCCGCCGCCAAGCGGTTCGGTGACGGGCTCCCGCTAGGCCGGACCGATGAGGCCGGCCACGATCTCGGCCGACAGGGTGACCAGCGGCAGGCCGCCACCGGGGTGGGCCGAGCCGCCGACCAGGAACAGGCCCGGCACGGGCGAGGCGTTGGCCGGGCGCAGGAACGCCGCCCGTGCGCCGTTGCTCGACGTCCCGTAGATGGAGCCACCGACGCTGCCGGTCGCCCGGGCGAGGTCGGCCGGCGTGCGCACCGCGCGCACCCGCACCCGGTCGCGGACGTCGAGCCCCCGGCGGGCCATCACGTCGAGCACGGTGGCGGCGTAGCGCTCGGCGAGCCCCGGCTCGTCCCAGTCCACGCCGCGCTCCGCGTCGTGCCGCGGGGCGTTGACGAGCACGAACCAGGACTCGCTGTCCTCGTCGGGTCGCAGCTCCGGGTCGTCGGGTGCGCTCACGTAGACCGTCGGGTCCTCGACCGGGCGGGGCCGGCCGGTGTGCCGCCCGGTGCCGAACACCGCGTCGAACTCGGCGTCGTAGTCGGCCGGGAACAGCACCGTGTGATGGGCCAGGTCCGGCGTCCGCCCGCGCAGGCCGAGCAGCAGCACGAAGCCCGACAGCGAGGGTGTCGCGCGGGCGAGCGCCCGGCGCGGAGCCGGCACGGTCTCCGGCGGGAGCAGGTCGGCGTACAGCGCGGCGGCGTCCACGCCCGAGACGACGACGTCGACGTCGAGCTCGCCGCCGTCGGCCAGCTCCACCCCGGAGACCCGGCCACCCGCGAGCCGGACGCGCCGCACCGCGCAGCCGAGGCGGAGCTCCGCACCGCGCTCGACGGCGCGGTCGGCCACCGCCGTGGCCAGCCGGTGCAGCCCGCCGGGCACGTACCAGGACCCGAACGCCTGCTCCGCGTACGGCACGGTCGCCAGCACCGCGGGCGCCCGCCGCGGGTCGGATCCGGAGTAGGTGGCGTACCGGTCGAGCAGGGTGCGCAGGCGCGGGTCCCGCAGGTACTCCTCGCCCAGCCCGCGCAGCGAGCGCCAGGGCGCGATGGTGGTGACGTCGGAGGGGCGCCGGGCCAGCCGGGCGAGGGTGGCGGCCCCGGCCAGCGGGGTGCGCAGGAACGGCCGCTCGCTGATCTCCCACATGCGCCGCGCCCGGGCCATCAGCGCCGACCACTGCTCCCCGGCGCCCGCCCCGAGGCCGGCGTCCAGCGCCTCGGGGACCGCCCGGGGGCTGCCGGGCATGCGCAGCGACGTCCCGTCGGCGAACCGGTAGCCGACGGCGGGGTCGAGCGGCACGAGGTCGAGGACGTCCTCCAGCGGCCCGCCGGTGGCGGCGAAGAGGTCGCGGTACACCTGCGGGAGGGTGACCAGGCTCGGGCCGGTGTCGAAGACGTGGCCCTCGAGGTCGAGCCGGCCGAGCTTGCCGCCCACGGACGGTCCCTGCTCCAGCACGGTCACCCGGTGGCCGAGGGCCGCCAGCCGGGCCGCCGCGGCGAGCCCGCCCAGCCCGGCGCCCACCACCGCCACCCGCGCCACCCCGTCACGGTAACCGGATCGGGGGACCGGCCCGTTTGCCCTGGCGAGCGGGCGGGGTAGCGCCTGGTGGTCCGGCCGAGCAGCGCGCCGGATCCAGATGCCCGAGGAGGATCCGTGCGCGGGGCTGCCGCTCTGCTCGCCGGTGCCGCGGTGGCGCTGCTGACCGGCTGCGCCGGCGCCGCCGAGGACGACGTCCGGGCCGTGACGACGGCGTTCGAAGACCCGGCCGGGGATCCGGCGGACCGCTGCGCGATGCTGGCGCCGGCCACCCGCGCGGCCCTCGAGTCCGACGAGTCGGCGCCGTGCGCCGACGCGATCGACCAGCTCCCGCTCGACGGCGGCGAGGTCACCGCCGTCGAGGTGTGGGGCGGCGACGCCCAGGTGCGGATCGGCGACGACGTCGTCTTCCTCACCGAGACCGGCGCCGGCTGGAAGGTGACCGCCGCGGCCTGCGAACCCCGCGGCGAGGCGCCCTACGACTGCGAGCTGGAGGGGCCGTGAGGGGTGTGCGGGCGGTCTTCCTGGTCTACCTGGCGGTCATCGCGCTGGGCGTCGGCTACGCGTTCCTGCTGGGGGCGGTGGGCCGGTGAGCAGCGTCGACGAGCCCACCTACGGCTTCCTCCGGAACAACGCGCTGAGCCTGGCGTTCGGCGGCCTGTTCCTCGCCACGCTGGCCGGTCAGGCGGTGTCGGGCACCGCGCAGTTCAACGACCAGCAGGTGGCGAACGGCCTGGAGCCGATCGGCCTGGCCGGCTACGTCACCTCGTCGTCGTTCATGGTCGACGTGATGGAGAACTGGCAGTCGGAGTACCTGCAGTTCTTCCTCTACATCTTCGCCACGGTGTGGCTGGTCCAGAAGGGCTCCAGCGAGTCGAAGGAGCCGGGGCAGGAGGGGACCGAGACCGACCGCGAGCAGGTGGTCGGCCGGCACGCGAACGCCGACTCCCCGACCTGGGCGAGGACCGGCGGCTGGCGGACGACGCTGTTCTCCCGATCGCTCGGCCTGCTCATGGGCGGCCTGTTCCTGCTCACCTGGGCGGCGTCGGCGGTCACCGGCTGGGTGGCGTTCAACGGCGAGCAGCTGGGCCAGCGGCAGGACCCGGTCGGCTTCGCCGGCTACCTCACGGAGGCCGACTTCTGGAACCGCAGCTTCCAGAACTGGCAGTCCGAGATGCTCGCGGTCGGCTCGATGGCGATCTTCGCCGTGTACCTGCGGCAGCGCGGGTCCCCGGAGTCCAAGCCGGTGGGCGTGGCCCACGCGGACACCGGCCAGACCGGCTGATCAGAAGGCGTACCGGATCCGCAGCCACGGGGCGTGCGCGGCGACCAGCTCGCGCAGCCGGGCCACGCCCGCGCGCTTGACCTCGTTGCGGTAGCGCACGTTCTCCTGGCCGTTCTGGCTGCGCTTGGGCTGCTGGACCTCCGGCCGCCAGAGCAGCTCCTCGGCCTTGGGGTGCCAGCCGAGGTTCACCTCGTGCAGCGCGCGGTTGTGCGTCAGCAGGATGACCTCCGCCGCGGCCTGCGCCCTGGCGGCGGGGGACAGGACGTCGTCGAGGTGGTCGAGCAGCCCGGCCCAGTCCGCCTCCCACCCCTCGCGGAGCACGACGGGGGAGAGGTTGAGGTGCACCTCGTAACCCGCGGCGACGAAGTCGTCCACCGCGGCGATCCGGTCGGCCACCCGGCTGGTGCGCACGTCGAGCACCCGCGCGTCGGCGTCCGGCATGACCGAGAAGCGGATCCGGGTGCGCCCGCGCGGGTCCAGGTCGAGCAGCTGCCGGTTGACGAACTTGGTGGCGAAGGATGCCTTCGCGGTGGGCAGGTCGCGGAAGGTGGCGACCAGGTCGGCGACGTTGTCGCTGACCAGCGCGTCGACCGAGCAGTCGCTGTTCTCGCCGATGTCGTAGACCCAGCTGTCCCGGTCGACCTGGTCGGGCTCGGTCAGCACGCCCTGGCGGGCGACGTGCCGGCGCAGGTAGCCGGTGATCTGCTCGATGTTGGTGAAGACGGTGATCGGGTTGGCGTAGCCCTTCTGCCGCGGCACGTAGCAGTAGGCGCAGGCCATCGCGCAGCCGTTGGCGGTCGACGGCGCGATGAAGTGCGCCGAGCGGCCGTTGGGCCGGGCGGACAGCGACTTCTTGACGCCCAGCACCAGCGTCTCGGTCTTCACCCGCACCCACCGCTGCACGTTGCCCTCGTTGCCGTGGAGCTCGGGGATCTGCCAGTGCGAGGGCACCTCGACGACCTCGGCGTCCGGGAAGCGCGCGAGCACCTGGCGGCCGCGGGGCGAGTCCAGCGCGGCCGGCTCGGCGTAGACCTGCCGGACGGCGAGCAGCGGGTTCGGCGGGACCGGGGTGGACGGCGGCTCGAGGTCGAACAGGGTCAGCGGCGCGGGGCCCATGCCGGTTCCAGCGCCCCGCGGAGCGCGGCCATTCCGGTGCGAGACTGCCGCGGTGACCACATCCGGGACCGGGCGCATCGACCTCAACGCCGACCTCGGCGAGGGCTTCGGCGTCTGGCGGCTCGGCGACGACGACGCGCTGCTCGGCGTCGTCTCCAGCGCCAACGTCGCCTGCGGCTTCCACGCCGGCGACCCCTCGACGATGCGCCGCGTGTGCGCCGGCGCCGCGGCCGCGGGGGTGGCGGTGGGCGCCCAGGTCTCCTACCGGGATCTGGCCGGCTTCGGTCGCCGGTTCGTCGACGTCGCCCCGGCCGAGCTCGCCGACGACGTCCTGTACCAGCTGGCCGCCCTCGACGGCGTGGCCCGGGCGACCGGCACCCGGGTCCGGTACGTGAAGCCGCACGGCGCGCTCTACAACGCCGTCGTCGCGCACGAGGAGCAGGCCCGCGCCGTCGTCGACGCCGTCGTGGCCTACGACCCGGCGCTGCCCGTGCTGGGCCTGCCGGGCTCCGCGCTCCTCCGGGCCGCCGCGGCCGCCGGGCTGCGGACCGTGCCCGAGGGCTTCGCCGACCGCGGGTACACGGCGGCGGGGACGCTGGTGCCGCGGCGCGAGCCGGGCGCGCTGGTCACCGACCCGGCCGCGGTGGCGGAGCGGGCGGTCCGCATGGCGGCCGAGGGGGCGGTGGTCGCCGTGGACGGCGGCACGGTCCCGGTCGCCGTGGAGTCGGTGTGCGTGCACGGGGACACCCCCGGCGCCGTCGCGCTGGCCCGGGCGGTGCGGACGGCCCTGGAGGACGCCGGGCTGGCGGTCACCCCGTTCACCGGCTGATCAGGGACCCAGGTCGCGGGCGGCCCGCTTCCCCGCCAGCAGGTCGGCGGCGACCTCGTCGGCCGTGACCCCCTCCGCGTAGGCGCGGGCGCGGAGCAGCACGAGCGCGACGGCCGGGTCGATCTCGAGCTCCATCGCGACCTTCGCGACGCACTCCCACACGGCCAGGCGGCGCTGCGGGGTGGGCCCGTGCATCCACTCGGGGCCGCGCTCGGCCGACCAGGTCGACCAGACGGCGGCGTCGCTGAGCGCGGAGCCCACCAGCTCGCCGACGGCCATCGCCTCGAACACGTCGAGCCCGAGCACGTCCTGCGAGCGACGGAAGTACAGGTCGATGGCGGCCGGGCCGCTCATGCCCAGCTGGAGCGGGAGGGCGACCACGGCCCGGTACGGGGTGGCGTCGACCAGCACCGAGGCGAACACCGGCCACCGCCGGTGCAGGTCCTCCTCGACGGCGAACACCGGCTGGCCGGTGTCCTCCGCCGTGGCGCAGGGCCCCCGGCCGACGGTGAACTGCAGCCGCTCCGCGACCGCGGCGTCGTCGGGTGCGGCGCCGAGCGGGACGCGGCGGTTCTCCGCGTCGCGCAGGCTCAGCCCCGCGCCGTCGACCCGCAGGACCGCCGTGCAGGCCCGGGCGAGGCGCACCGGCAGCAGCTCGGGACCGGCCAGGTGCGGTTCGGCGGCCGCCGCGAGGGCGGCGTCGAACCGGTCGGCGATGGTCACCCCTCTGGTCTGCCCCGGATGCCGCGGGGTACGCGTTCAGGGGGCGGCGGGTTCGGCGATCGAGGCGTCCGGGCGGTAGGTGTAGGCCGCCTCTCGCACCGCCTCGTCGGTCTCCAGGCCGGCCCCGAGGGCGCCGCCGACGGTGGCCAGCGAGCTGACCAGCCAGGCCAGCTCCAGGTAGTCGGAGAAGCCGGCCGGGTGCCCGAGCGCCTCGGTGAACAGCGGGCTGACCACCAGCAGCAGTGCGCCCAGCAGCGCGAGGAGGAACAGCGCGGCGTAGAAGGTGAGCACGCCGATGGCGACCGTCGCCGCGGTGGCGAGGTTGAACAGCACCACCTGCTTGCGCACCCGGCGCGAGCCGGCCCGCTCCCACAGCTCGGCGCCGACCACCAGGGTCACCGCCGTCGCCACGACCGAGCCGACGGCGACGCCGAGCAGCCGCGCCCAGC
The DNA here is from genome assembly GCF_003319185.1 of Blastococcus sp. TF02A-30. Classification (GTDB taxonomy): domain Bacteria; phylum Actinomycetota; class Actinomycetes; order Mycobacteriales; family Geodermatophilaceae; genus Blastococcus. The sequence continues at coordinate 215,259 of NZ_QOHJ01000003.1, read as the reverse complement.
CGAAGGCGTCGGCCAGCCGCCAGATGTCGGGGGTGACCAGGGCGAACACGCCGGCGGCGATGGCGGCGGTCAGCGCGCGGGACAGCCGCACCGCGAGCCGCCACGGCCGGTTGGCGCGCACCATGCCGACCAGCAGCCGCAGGTTTCCGGACAGGACCCGGGCGGTGAACTGCACGCCCTCGGCGTCGTCGTCCGGGTCGGTCGCCAGCTGGCGGAGCCGACGTCCCAGGGCCGCGCGGTCGTCCTCGTCCTCCGGCTCGCCGTCGCCGACGACGGCCTGCAGCAGACCGACCGCCGTCCCGACCGCCCGCCGGCGCCGGCCCACGGCGCCCAGTGCCGGCAGCGACAGCAACGCGACGCCGTGCAGGGGGCTGGCGTGCCCCACCACCGGACGGCGGTCCAGCTCCAGCGGCACGTCGGTGAGGCAGAGCGCGAGATCCCAGTCCTCGCGGAGCAGCCGGGCGCGGGTGGCGGCGACCAGCTCGGCGTCGTCGGCCGGGGGCTGCACCAGCCCGTCCTCGACGACGGTCACCTGCCACGTCACCTCCGGGTGGCGGGCGCCGAGCTCCCGGGCCAGGTCGTCGCGGACCTCGGCCGCGAGCTGGGCCGGCGCACCCGGCGCGGCCACCAGGCCGACGACGATCCCGGGCGCGGTCGCGTCCGTCACCCGGTGCCCCCTCGTGTCCCTCGGCCCGGTTCCGGGCCGGCTCCATGATCCACGGCCGGCCGCGGTCGGCGATCATGGGCCCGTGGAGGAGGCCGTGCGCGTGCTGCCGTACGGCGACCGGGCGCTGCTGGTCGAGGTGGCCGACCTCGCGGCGGTGCAGCGGCTGCGGGCGGCGCTGGACCGCGCGCCGCTGCCGGGTCAGGTGGAGCTGGTGCCCGCCGCCCGCACGGTGCTGGTGCGGCTGGACCGCCCGCCGGCGGACACCGACGCGGCCCTCCTGCGCCGGCTCGACCTCGCGGGCCCGGTGGCCCCGGCGACCGGGCCCGCGGTCGAGCTCCCGGTCGTCTTCGACGGTCCGGACCTGGCCGACGTGGCCCGGCTGACCGGCCGGGACGAGGCCGGGGTCGTCGCCGCGCTCACCGCCGTCGAGCTGACCGTCGCCTTCGGCGGCTTCGCCCCCGGGTTCGGCTACCTCACCGGCCTGCCGGAGGACCTGCACGTCCCGCGCCGGTCCACGCCGCGCCCGCGGGTGCCCGCGGGCGCGGTGGGCCTGGCCGGACCGTTCGCCGGCGCCTACCCGCGGGCCTCGCCGGGCGGCTGGCAGCTGGTCGGGCGCACCGACGCGCTCCTCTTCGACGCCGACCGCGATCCGCCCGCGCTGCTCGTGCCCGGCGCACGGGTGCGCTTCCGCGAGGTGCGCTGATGCTCACCGTGCTCGCGACCGGTCCGCTGACCACGGTGCAGGACCGCGGCCGCCCGGGGTGGGCGGCGATCGGGGTGACCCGCTCCGGTGCGGCGGACGCCGACGCCGCCGCGCTCGCCAACCGGCTCGTGGGGAACCAGGCGGACGCCGCGGTGCTCGAGGCGACCGCCGGGGGGCTGCGGCTGCGCGCCGAGCGGTTCCTGCTCGTCGCGGTCACCGGGGCTCCGGTGCCGGTCGCCTTCGACGGCCGTCCCGCGCCGTTCGCCGCGCCCACGACGTTGCGCCCAGGCGCGGTCCTCGCCCTGGGCACCCCGCCGCGCGGGCTGCGGAGCTACCTGGCGGTGCGCGGCGGCATCGACGTCCCGCCGGTGCTCGGGTCGCGCAGCACCGACACGCTGTCCGGTCTCGGTCCCGCCCCGCTCGCGGTGGGGGACCGGCTGCCGGTCGGGGCGGTGTCCGGCGCCGAGCCGGTCGTCGACGTCGCCCCGGTGGGCGGCCCGGCCGAGCACCCCGTGCTCAGGGTGCTGCCGGGGCCGCGGGCGGACTGGCTCGCCCCCGGGGCGTGGACCGCGCTGACCTCGAGCGCGTGGCGGGTCGGTCAGGACAGCGACCGGGTGGGCTTGCGGCTGTCCGGCCCCGTCCTGCCCCGGGAACGGACCGGCGAGCTGCCGAGCGAGGGGCTGGTGCCCGGTGCGGTGCAGGTGCCGCCGGACGGTGCGCCGGTGCTCTTCCTCGCCGACCACCCGGTGACCGGGGGCTACCCGGTGCTCGCCGTCGTCCGCACCGCCGACCTGCCGGCGGCCGGGCAGCTGCGGCCCGGCGACGTCGTCCGGTTCCGGGGCTGAGCTACCTCATGGGGAGGACGGCGGGGCCGTCCGGCCCGGTCACGACCTGCGCCCGCGCGCCGTAGTGCGCCGCCAGGGTCGCGGCGGTGAGCACCTCGGCGGGGCTGCCCTCGGCGGCCACCCGCCCCTCGGAGAGCAGCGTCAGCCGGTCGGCGTACTGGCCGGCGAGCGTGAGGTCGTGCAGCGTGCTGATGACCGTCAGCCCGTCCTGGCGGCGCAGCCGGTCGACGAGGTCGAGCACCTGCTGCGCGTGGCCGAGGTCGAGGGCCGCCGTCGGCTCGTCGAGCAGCAGCACCCGCGGCTGCTGGGCCAGCGCCCGCGCCAGGACCGCGCGCTGCTGCTCGCCGCCGGACAGCGTGAGCACCGGCCGGTCGGCCAGCGCGTCCAGGCCCAGCCGGCCCATGACGTCCGCGACGACGACCCGGTCGACCGCCCGCGGCGCGGCCAGCAGCGGTCGGTGCGGCGTGCGGCCGAGCGCGACGTAGTCGCGGGTGGTCACGCCCTCGGGCAGGACCGGGAGCTGGGGCGCGTAGGCGAGCAGCCGGGCCCGCTGGCGCCGGGGCATCCCGCTGGTGGGGACCCCGTCGACGCGCACCTCGCCCTGGTGCGGGTGCACGCCGAGCAGCGAGCGCAGCAGCGTCGACTTGCCGGCGCCGTTGGGGCCGATGATGCCGAGCCAGCCGCCGGCCTCCACCCGCACGCGGACGCCGTGCAGCACCTGCGTGCGGCCGTGCGCGGCGCGCAGCCCGACGACCTCCACGGCAGCGCCGGCGGCGGGGGAGCGGGTCACCGGTGCCGCGCCCCGCGCCACAGCAGCACGGCGAAGAAGGGGGCGCCGACGAACGCGGTGACCACGCCGATGGGCAGCTCCGCCGGCGCCAGCACGACGCGGGCGACGAGGTCGGCCAGCACGAGGAAGGCGCCGCCGACGACCAGGGACACCGGGAGCACGCGGGCGTGCGAGCCACCGAGCAGCCGGCGCACGATGTGCGGCACCACGAGACCGACGAAGGCGATGAGGCCGCTGACGGCGACCGCGGACGCGGTGGCCATCGACGCGGCGAGGACGACGAGCAGCCGCAGCCGCTGCGGGTGCACGCCCAGCGAGCTCGCCTCGTCATCGCCCACGGCCAGGACGTCGAGGGCACGCGCGCAGAGCACCAGGACCAGGCAGGACACCCCGAGGTAGGGCAGCACCAGGAGCACGTCGTCCCAGGTGGACCGGCCCAGCTGGCCCAGCAGCCAGCCGTAGATCTCGCGCAGGTCGTCGGTGTTGTTCTGCTGCACCAGCGTCTGCGCGGCGGAGAGGAAGGCGGCGACCGCGACCCCGGCCAGCAGCAGCGTGGGGCTGTGCGAGCCCCCCGCCGCGCTGCCCAGCAGCACCGCGCAGCCCACGCCGAGCAGCGCCCCGGCGAAGGCGGCCAGCGGGACCAGGCCGACCGGGCCCAGCGACTGGGCCGGGGCGTAGGCGATGACCAGCGTCGCGCCCAGGCCCGCGCCGGCGGCGGCGCCGAGCAGGTAGGGGTCGGCGAGCGGGTTGCGGAAGACGCCCTGGTAGGCCGCACCCGAGACGGCCAGGGCCGCGCCCACGAGCACCGCCATGACCACCCGGGGCAGCCGCAGCTGCAGCAGGACCGCCTCGCCCGTCGGCTCCAGCCCCCCGGCGACGTCGAGGTCGAACGGGGCGAGCAGCCGGTCCAGGAGGGTGGCGACGACGGCGCCGGGCGGCAGCGGGAGCGCACCGACCCAGATGCCGGCCAGGACGACGAGCACCAGGCTCAGCAGCGAGCCCGCCGTCACCAGCCGGGCGCGGCGGTGCCCGCGCACCGACCCGGCCGGAGCCGGACCGGTGCGCGGGCTCGCCGTCGCCGTCATCGCCGTCCTCCCCTGCCGCTCAGCCCTGCAGCGCCGCGGCGATCTGCTCGGCGAAGTCCGCGACCCGCGGACCCCAGCGCGAGGCGATGTCGTCGTCGCCCTCCACGATCCGCCCCTGCTGCACCGCGGGGACCGAGCCGAACGCCGGGCGCTCCGCCACGGTCGCGGCGCTCTCGCCGCAGCACTTCGTGTCGGCCAGCACGATCAGGTCCGGCGCCTGGCCGACGACGTACTCGGCGGACAGCTGCGGGTAGCCGCCCGCGGCGTCGGGTGCGGCGTCGGCGACGTTCTCCAGGCCGAACAGCGAGTAGACGCTGCCGATGAACGTCCCGCTGGTCACGGAGTAGAAGCTCGGGTCGAGCTCGTGGTAGACCCGCAGCCCCTCGGCCTCGGCGGGGACCGACGCCACCGCCGTCTCGATGCGCTGCTGCATGTCGGCGACCACCTCGGCCGCCTCCTCCGTGTGGCCGGTGGCCTGGCCGAGCGTCTCGATCTGCGCGTAGCTCTCGTCGAGGTCCTCGGCGGCGCCGAGCAGCAGCGTGGGCACCGACAGCGCGTCGAGGGCGTCGACGATGCCGTTGAGGTCGTCGCTGAGCACCACGAGGTCGGGGGAGTAGCCGGCGATCGCCTCGGCGTTCGGGGTGAACGACGAGAGCTCGGTGTCCGGGGCCTCCTCGGGGTAGGTCGAGTAGCTGTCGGCGGCCTCGACCTGGTCGCCGGCGCCGATCGCGAAGAGCATCTCGGTGGCGGTGGGCGACATCGAGACGATGTTCTCCGGCGCCTCGTCGAGGGTGAGCTCGCCGTCGTCGCCGGTGACGGTCACCGGGAAGGCGTCGCCGGAGGACGACGGGGCCGCGGCCGCGTCGTCGTCGGACGAGGAGCCGCCGCAGCCGGTCAGGACCAGCGCGAGGGCCGCGGGGAGGGCCAGGAGGGCGCGCGACGTCGACCGCGCCGCGCGGGGGGTGGTGCCGGACAAGGAGGGCCTCCAGGAGGCGGCGGGCCGCTTCCGAGCTGACCCGACGCCCGATGCGCGACCCCTGCCGCGAGGGTCGGTTGCACGGCGCAGGGCAGGCGATCTGGCTCGGGCCCTCCGCTGCGCGGGCGGCCACCACAGTTGCGGGACAGCGCCGGGATCTCACCGGACTTCGCTGCGCCTGCGCCGCCGGCGCACGGGCCGGCGGGGAAAAGGTACCAGCGCCAGGCGCTACGCCCGGGCCGCCAGGACGGCGGAGTAGACCGCCACCGTCTGCTCCGCGATGGCCGCCCAGCCGAACTCGGCGAGCACCCGGTCGCGCCCGGCGGCACCCATGCCCGCGGCCCGGTCGTGGTCGGCCAGCAGCTCGGCCATCCGCGCCGCGAGACCGTCCTCGAAGGCGCCGGGGTCGGCGGCGTCGTAGGGGACGAGCAGCCCGGTGCGGCCGTCGGCGACCACCTCCGGGATGCCGCCGACGGCGCTGGCGACGACGGCGGTGCCGCACGCGGCGGCCTCCAGGTTCACGATGCCGAGGGGCTCGTAGACCGACGGGACGACGAAGACCGTCGCACCGGTGATCAGCGGGACCAGCTTCTCCCGGGGCAGCATCTCCTCGATCCACACGACCCCGCTGCGCCGCTGCTGGAGCTCGGCGACGGCGTCGGCGACCTGCTGGCGCTCCGCCGGGGTGTCCGCCGCCCCCGCGCAGAGCACCAGGCCGGCGTCGGCGGGCAGCTGCTCGGCGGCCCGCAGCAGGTGCATGACGCCCTTCTGCCGGGTGATCCGACCGACGAACAACGCGTACGGGCGGTCCGGGTCGACGCCGAGCGAGCGGACCACGTCGGGGTCGTGCACCGGCCGGTAGGCCTGCGCGTCGACGCCGTTGCCGACGACGTGCACGCGCGCCGGGTCGAGCTCGGGGTAGGCGTCGAGCACGTCGTCGCGCATGCCGCGGCTCACCGCGATCACCGCGTCGGCGGCCAGGTAGGCGGTCCGCTCCGCCCAGGAGGACAGCCGGTAGCCGCCGCCGAGCTGGTCGGCCTTCCACGGTCGGCGCGGCTCCAGCGAGTGCGCGGTCACCACGTGCGGGGCGCCGTGCACCAGCGAGGCCAGCAGGCCCGCGGTGTTGGCGTACCAGGTGTGGCTGTGCACCAGGTCGACACCGCCGAGGGCCGCGGCCATCTCGACGTCGACGCCGATCGCCTGGAGCGCGCCGTTGGCCCCGCGCAGGCCGGCCGGGACGGGGTGGGCGGTCGCGTCGGAGCGCGGCTCGCCGAAGGTGTGCACCTCGATGCCGGGGCCGTCGGGCAGCTCGCGCAGCGCCGCGACGAGGTGCTCGACGTGCACCCCGGCGCCGCCGTAGACGTCCGGCGGCCACTCCCTGGTCACGATGCCGATGCGCACATTCCTCACCCTAGGGGGCGGATCGCAGCTCCACCGGGCGCGGTGATCACGGCCAGCGGATACGTTGCGTCCATGCGCGGCGGTCCTCGGGTTCTCGGCATCGTCCTGGCGGGCGGTGAGGGCAAGCGGCTGTCCCCGCTCACCCAGGACCGCGCGAAGCCGGCTGTCCCGTTCGGGGGCAACTACCGGCTGATCGACTTCGTGCTGTCGAACCTGGTGAACGGCGACATCCGGCAGATCGCCGTCCTCACCCAGTACAAGAGCCACAGCCTCGACCGGCACATCACCCAGACCTGGCGGATGTCGGCGCTGCTGGGCAACTACGTGACCCCGGTCCCGGCGCAGCAGCGGCTCGGCCCGCGCTGGTACACCGGCAGCGCCGACGCGATCTTCCAGAGCCTCAACCTCATCTACGACGAGCGGCCCGACATCGTCGTCGTCTTCGGTGCCGACCACGTGTACCGGATGGACCCGCGGCAGATGATCGACCAGCACCTGCAGACCGGTGCCGGCGTGACGATCGCCGGGCTGCGGGTACCGCGGCGCGACGCGACCGAGTTCGGGGTCATCGACGCCGACGCCGCGGGCAAGGTGCTCGGGTTCCTGGAGAAGCCCGCCGACCCGCCCGGCCTGCCGGACTCGCCCGAGGAGAGCTTCGCCTCCATGGGCAACTACGTCTTCACCACCGACGCCCTGCTCGAGGCGCTGCGCACCGACGCCGCCGACGACAGCTCCGTGCACGACATGGGCGGCTCGATCATGCCGATGCTCGCCGACGCGGGGGAGGCGTGGGTCTACGACTTCTCGACCAACGTCGTCCCGGGTGCCACCGAGCGCGACCACGGGTACTGGCGCGACGTGGGGACGATCGACTCGTACTACGACGCGCACATGGACCTGGTGTCGGTCACCCCGGTCTTCAACCTCTACAACGACCGCTGGCCCATCTACACCCTCCCGCCGCAGCTGCCGCCGGCGAAGTTCGTGCTCGGCGGCCGCGCCGAGGAGTCGATGGTCAGCGCCGGCGCCATCATCGGCGGCGGCTCCGTGCACACCTCGGTGATCTCGCCGGGGGCGCGGGTCGAGCGGGGTGCCCGGGTCGAGGGCAGCGTCGTCATGGACGGCGTCTTCATCGGCGAGGGCGCCGTCGTGCGCCGGGCGATCCTGGACAAGAACGCCGTCGTCCCGGCCGGAGCCCGCATCGGGGTCGACCTCGACGCGGACCGCGAGCGGTACCACGTGAGCGCCGGTGGCATCACCGTGCTCGGCAAGGGCGCCCGCGCGCTCCTCTAGCGCTTCGTGGCCACCAGCAGGCCGGCGCCGATGGGCAGGACGGCGGGCAGCAGCCCCTCGTCCTCCCGGACGGCGCGGCTGATCTCCCGCCAGGCGACGGTGTCGGGGTCGCGGGCCGTGCGGTCGGCGATCCGGTCGCCGGCCAGCAGCCCGTGGCAGACCAGCGTGCCGCCGACACGGACCAGGTCCAGCAGCGCGCCCAGGTGGGCGGCGTACTCGCGGGGCGGGCCGGCGCAGACGACCAGGTCGTAGGCGCCCGGGGAGAGCCGGGGGAGGACCTCGGCCGGGGTGCCGAAGATCATCCGCGCCCGGCCGGGGGCGATCCCGGCGTCGGCGAACGCCCGGCGGGTGGCCCGGAGCTGCTCGGGGTCGCCGTCCAGGGCGGTGAGGACGCCGTCCGGGCGCATGCCGCGCAGCAGCCACAGGCCGGCCAGCCCGCCGCCGCTGCCGATGGAGACCACCGACCGCGCCTCGACCTGCGCCGCCAGCACGGCCAGGGTGGCGCCGACCGCCGGCTGGACCGGGGCGGGCCCGGGGAGGTGCGCCGCCCGCTCGCGGGCCGCCGTCATCTCGGGGGGCTCGGCGGCGAAGCGGTCGGCGTACGCGGCGCCTTCGCTGCCGCTGCCCGGCGGCGGGGGGTGGGCGCTCATCACCGGCCGAGGGTAGTGGCCCGGGCACCGCGGCCGCGGGCGCCCGGTGCGAGACGCTCGCCGCATCCTGTGCGTTCGCTGGGAATCCGGTGCGGCGGGAACACCCGTCGCGCCGCGGCCCGTTGATCACGATGTGCTCCGACGAGACGCCGCAGCCCGCCCCATCGACGCCGAAGGGGTCGCGACGGCTGCCGTCTGCGATCCTGAGGACGTGACGGAGTCCGCACCGAGCCCCGAGGTCTGGGTCGCCCCGACCTGGGAGCAGGTCGTGCGCGACCACTCCGCCCGGGTCTACCGGCTGGCCTACCGCCTCTCGGGCAACCCGCAGGACGCCGAGGACCTGACCCAGGAGACCTTCGTCCGGGTCTTCCGCTCGCTGGCCGACTTCTCGCCCGGAACCTTCGAGGGCTGGCTGCACCGGATCACGACCAACCTCTTCCTCGACATGGTCCGCCGCCGGCAGCGGATCCGGTTCGACGCGCTGCCGGAGGACACCGAGCGGCTGCCCGGCCGGGCGCCCAGCCCCGAGCAGGTCTACGCCGACACCCACCTCGACCCGCAGATCCAGGCCGCGCTGGACGCGCTGTCGCCGGAGTTCCGCGTCGCCGTCGTGCTCTGCGACATCGAGGGGCTCACCTACGAGGAGATCGCGGCGACCCTCGGCATCAAGCTCGGCACCGTCCGCAGCCGCATCCACCGCGGCCGCGTGCAGCTGCGGCAGGCGCTCGCGCACCTGGCCCCCGGCCGGGTGCCGGCGTCCGAGGACGACGCGGTCGCGCTCCCCGGGAGGGGCGAGGGGTGAGCATCGCGGAGAGCCACCTGGCCCAGGAGGCGATCGCAGCGCTCGTCGACGGCGAGCTCGCCGCCGGTCCCGCCGCGCGCGCGGCCCGGCACCTGGCCGGCTGCCCGCAGTGCCGGATGGCGGTGCAGGCGCAGCGGGAGGCCAAGGAGGCCCTGCACGGCTCCCAGCAGGTCGCGGTGCCCGGTGACCTGGTGTCGCGGCTGTGCGCCATCCCGTTCACCGCCGACGTGCCGGGCTCCGGCGGGGGACTGGGCTCGCTGTCGGCCGGGCCGCGCGGGCTGACCGTCCAGGACGGCGGCGGCTCGTGGGAGGTCGACCTCGGCCCGCAGGACCCGCCGCAGCGACCGGACCACGCCCGCTGGCTGCGCCGCGGCTTCGTCGGCGCGCTCGCCGGGCTCGGTGCCGGCGTGGCCGCTCTCGCGCTCACGCTGCCCGGCAGCCCCGGCACGGGCGGCTCCGGGACGACCGCCGGCGCCGAGGTGCGCCAGCACACCGAGGTCGTGCCTCCGGTGGTCCGCACCGTCACCGTCGGCGCTCCGACGACCACCACCGCCTTCACCGGTCCGGGCGGGACCCCCTGACCAGTCCCGACGACCGCGGCGGAGCGCAGCCCGGGGACGACGGCGCCTTCGCCCGTCCCGCGGGCGCCTCCGGCCCGTTCGGCGAGGTGCCCGACCGGCTGGCACCGCGATCCGTGCCGGCGCCCGAGCCGACCGCCGGGCAGCAGGCCGCCTTCGGCCGCCCGGGAAGCGTGACCGGGAGCTTCTCCGCCGACCGCCCCGTGGCACCCACCCCGCCGCCCCCGCCGCCGCCCGCCGAGGCGCTGATCCGGGCGTTCGGACCCGCCGCCCCCGGGCAGCGCGGTCTCCAGGAGCCGCCGTCGGGCCGCGCCGGCCGGCGCCGCACCGCGTCGGGTCCGTGGTGGAAGCCCGACGCCCGCACCGATCCGTGGCGCGACCCGTACGCCCCCGCCGGCCTGGGCGCCCCCGCCGTCTACCCGGTGGAGCAGGACGAGCAGGAGGGGCCGGTCGTCGTCGACCCCCGGGGGCGCAGGAAGCTGCGGCTCGGCGACCTCTCGGTGCGGCTGTCCGCCCTCGTGCTGCTCGCCGTGCTGCTCGTCGGGGCGGTCGGCGGCGCCGTCGGCTGGTACCTGTCCCGCGCCACCCCCGAGTCACCGCTCTTCGCGCCCGGCACGCAGCTGTCCGAGGTCGACCCCGGCATCACCCGCGAGCCCGGCTCGGTGTCGGAGATCGCGGAGAAGGTCACTCCCGCGGTGGTCTCCATCGAGGTCCGCGTCGGCCAGGCCGGCGCCACCGGCTCGGGCGTGGTCGTCGACGCCGACAACGGTTACGTCGTCACCAACAACCACGTGGTGTCCGGCGCGGACGGGGTCGACGGGGCGGGCATCCGCGCCGTGTTCTCCGACGGCAGCGGCTCCGAGGCGCGCATCGTGGGCCGCGACCCGGCCAGCGACCTCGCCGTCATCAAGGTGGAGAAGCCCGGCCTCGTGGCGCTGTCGCTGGGCCGGTCGGAGAACGTCGTCGTCGGCGACCCCGTGGTGGCCGTCGGCTCCCCGCTGGGGCTGGCCGGCACGGTGACCAGCGGCATCGTCAGCGCGCTCGACCGGCCGGTGCGGCTGGCCGGCGAGGGCAGCGACACCAACGCCGTCATCAGCGCCGTGCAGACCGACGCCCCGATCAACCCGGGCAACTCCGGTGGCGCGCTGGTCGACGCCACCGGGGCGCTCGTCGGCATCAACACCGCGATCGCGTCCACGGGCGGCGGCTCGATCGGCCTCGGCTTCGCCATCCCGGTCGACACCGTCCGCGACATCTCCGAGCAGCTGATCGACGACGGCCGCGCCGTGCACGCCTCGCTGGGGGTGAACGCCCGGTCGGTCACCGACGGCACCCGCGACGGCGCACTGGTGCTCAACGTGGAGCCCGGCAGCGCCGCGGCCAACGCCGGCATCCAGCAGCAGGACGTCGTCATCGCCGTCGAGGGCCGGCCGGTGGGCTCGTCGGAGGAGCTGGTGGTCGCCGTCGACCGGTTCGCCCCCGGCGACGAGGTGACCATCGAGCTGGTCCGCGACGGCAGCTCCCGCGAGGTGCGCGCCATCCTCGACGCGGCCTGAACCTAGGCTGGGACGCATCCGGAGGGAGGGGGCGAGGTGTTCGACTCGATCGGCTGGGGCGAGATCGTCGTCCTTGCGCTCGCCGCGCTGTTCATCTTCGGCCCCGAGCGGCTGCCGCACCTGGCCAAGGACGCGGCGTCCGGGCTGAAGAAGCTGCGCACCGCGATCACCGGCGTCCGCGCCCAGGTGAACGAGACCCTGGGCGACGACCTGCCGGAGCTGCGCGACCTCGACCTGCGCAGGTACCACCCGCGGACGTTCATCCGCGAGCAGCTGCTGCTCGACGACGACGCCCCGACCGTGCACCGCGGCAGCGCCACCGGCTCGGCCGGGCTGGCCGCCGCCACCGGGGCGGTCACGGCCCGCGACGCCGGACGTCCCCGCGACCGCTCGACCCCACCGCCCTTCGACTGGGACGCGACCTAGCTGGCCCGGCGTCCGCTCGTGCGGAGCGGGAGACCCTCGGGGCGAGCCCGCTTCGAGGCAGGAGGCCCGTCGTGCACGAACCCTCCCCGGGCAAGGAGGTCAACAGCCTGTCGCCGAGCGGGCAGCTGCAGGGGCTGAGCGACCTCATGGGTGGCCTGGTCACGAACCGCCGAGGACGGCGGCGGGGCCTCCGCATGCTCGCGGCGCTGCTGATGGTCATCGCGGTCGGGCTGCTGCTGATGGCGGTCTTCGGCTGATCCCGGGAAGCGCGAGAGGCCGGGACCCCGTCGGGGTTCCGGCCTCTCGGCGGTTCAGCTCAGTGCTTGACGGGGGTGAGCCCCAGCGACATGCCGGACAGGCCGCGCTGGCGGCTGGCCAGCCCGTCGGCGATCTTCGTCAGCGCCTGCGCGGCCGGTGACTCCGGCTCGGCCAGGACGATCGGGGCACCGGCGTCGCCGGCCTCCCGCAGCCGGGTGTCCAGCGGCACCTGGCCCAGCAGCGGCACGCGGGCGCCGAGGGTGCGGGTGAGCGCGTCGGACACCGTCTGACCACCGCCGGAGCCGAAGACCTCCATGCGGGAACCGTCGGGCAGCTCCATCCAGCTCATGTTCTCGATGACGCCGATGACCTGCTGGTGGGTCTGCGTGGCGATGGCGCCGGCCCGCTCGGCCACCTCGGCGGCGGCCAGCTGCGGGGTCGTGACGACGAGGATCTCGGCGTTCGGCAGCAGCTGGGCGATCGAGATCGCGACGTCGCCGGTGCCCGGGGGCAGGTCCAGCAGCAGGACGTCGAGGTCGCCCCACCACACGTCGGCGAGGAACTGCTGCAGCGCGCGGTGCAGCATGGGCCCGCGCCACACCACCGGGGTGTTGCCCGGGGTGAACATCCCGATCGAGATGACCTTCACGCCCATCGACTGCGGCGGCATGATCATGTTGTCGACCTGGGTGGGCTTGTCGTCCACGCCCAGCATCCGCGGCACCGAGTGGCCGTAGATGTCGGCGTCCACGACGCCGACCGAGAGCCCGCGCTTGGCCAGCGCCGCGGCCAGGTTCACCGTCACCGACGACTTGCCGACGCCGCCCTTGCCGGAGGCGACCGCGTAGACGCGGGTCAGCGAGCCGGGCTGGGCGAAGGGGATGACCGGGTCGGCGGCGTCGGTGCCGCGCACGGTCTTGCGCAGCTCGGCGCGCTGCTCGTCGCTCATCACGTCCAGCGCCACCTGCACCGAGGTCACGCCGGGGACGGCGGAGACGGCGGTGGTGACCCGGTTGGTAATGGTCTCGCGCATCGGGCAGCCGGCGACGGTCAGGTAGACCTCGACGGCGACGGAGCCGTCGGCGCCGATCCGGACGTCCTTGACCATGCCCAGCTCGGTGAGCGGGCGGTTGATCTCCGGGTCCTGGACGGTGGCCAGAGCGGCGTTCACGGCGTCGAGCGCCGGCGTGCCGGTCAGCGTGTCGGACATGCGGTGTGTGTCTCCTTCGACGGGGGGATCCGGGCCGGTGCCGTGCAGCGCGACCAGCGCACTCGGATCGCCTGCCACTGTACGGCGGGTGATCGGCGGGGCGGCCCGCCGGAGGGTGATCCGGGCCGCACACGAGCGCGAACTAGGGTCGCGGCCGTGCCGTCCCCCGAGCGCTCCGCCACGCTGCGCGACGCCGTCGGGCTCGGGCTGGCCGTGGGCCTCTACGGCATCGCGTTCGGCGCCGCGGCCGACGCTGCGGGCCTGGACGCCTGGCAGGCGATGGTGCTCTCGGCGCTGATGTTCACCGGGGCGTCCCAGTTCGCGATGGTCGGCGTGCTCGGCGCGGGTGGCAGCGCGGCGGCGGCCGTCGGCAGCGCCCTGCTGCTCGGCACCCGCAACACCGTCTACGGCGTGCGGATGGCGCCGCTGCTGGCCCCGCGCGGCCTGCTGCGCAGGGCCGGTGCCGCGCACTGGGTCATCGACGAGACGACGGCGATGGCGGTCGCCGCCCCCGACCGGGAGCTGGGCCGGCTGGCCTTCTGGGCCACCGGCGCCACCATCTACCTCGGCTGGAACGCGATGACGCTGGTCGGCGTCCTCGGCGCCTCCGGCCTGGGGGAGACCGCCGGCGCCGCGCTGGACTCCATCGTCCCCGCCGCGTTCCTCGCCCTGCTCTGGCCCCGGCTGCGGGCGGGCTTCGCCGAGCCGGCCGTGCAGCGGCGGGTGGCGCTCGGCGGCGCCGTGGTCGCCCTGGCGCTGACGCCGTTCGTGCCCGCCGGCGTGCAGGTCATCGCCGCGGTCGTGGCGGTCGCCCTGGCGGGGCGGCCGCGGGTGGAGCGGCCGGCATGAGCCCGTCCGCGCTCTGGACGGCGGTGCTGGTCGCCTCTGTCGGCTGCTACCTGCTCAAGCTGGCCGGGCTCTCGGTGCCGGCCGCCTGGGTGGAGCAGCCGTGGGTGGCGCGGGTCGTCGACTTCGTGCCCGCCGCGCTGCTGGCCGCCCTCGTGGCGGTGCAGGCGCTGACCACCGACGGCGCGATCGTCGTCGACGGCCGGCTCGCCGGGCTGGCGGTCGCGGCGGCCGCGCTCGCGCTGCGGGCCCCGTTCATCGTGGTGCTCCTCCTCGCCGGGGCCACCGGCGCCGGCGTGCACCTCCTCGCCGGCTGACGGCCTCAGAACAACCGCTGCGCGCGCTGCTCGAGGTCGAGCAGGAAGCGCTTGCTCGGCAGGCCGCCACCGAACCCCACCAGGCTGCCGTCGGCGCCGACGACCCGGTGGCACGGCACGACGATCGGCAGCGGGTTGCGCCCGCACGCCCCGCCGACCGCCTGGGCGAGGGAGCGGTCGCCGAGCCGCCGGGCCAGCTCGCCGTAGGTGCGCGTCTCGCCGTAGGGGATCTCGGCGATCAGCCGGCCGACGGCCAGCGCGAAGTCGTCGCCGCTCGGCCGCAGCCGCAGGTCGAACACGGTGCGGGTGCCGGCGAAGTACTCGGCCAGCTGGCGGGCGACCGCCGCGCACCCGGCGTCGTCCCGTGGTCCGAGGTCGGCCGACGCGTCGGGCGGGCGCAGGAACAGCGCGACGAGGTCGCCGTCCTCGACGACCGCCGTGAGAGGCCCGATGGGCGACCCGAGCACCGCGTGCGAGCGCATGCGCGCATGGTCCCTCCGGCCACCGACAGAACCGGTCCCGGCGCGTCCGGCTCCCCGGGCCATCGCCGCTCCGGCAGCATCCGTCGCGATGACCGCCACCGCCGCGCTCCCGCGGTCCACCTCGACGTCGTTCCTCGTCGCCGTCGGCGCGGGCCTCCTCGCCGGGGTCGCCGCGAAGGCGGCCGACGAGTCCGGCTGGCGCTGGGCGGCCGACCTGGGCAGCTACCCGGCGGCCTGGGTGCTGGCCGTCGCGCTGATCGGCCGGTTCGCGCCCGCGCCGCTGGTCGCCGCGGCACGGGCGGCCGCCTTCTTCGCCGCGATGACGCTGGCCTACTACGCCTGGGCCGCGTGGGTGCTGGGCTTCGGCTGGAACCGCCTGCTGCCGATCTGGCTGGTGCTCTCCGCGACGGCCGTGGCGGCGACCGCCGCCGTGGCTTCGTGGGCGACCGGGCGAGCAGGACTGCTGCCCGGTGCGGCCGTCGCGCTGGCGGGCGGGATCGTGCTGGCCGGTGGGGAGTTCCTGCCGCTCTGGTACCGGCTCACCGGCACCGGCGACGGGGCGCCGCTGGTGCACCCCGTGCAGGGCGTCGTCGACGCCGTCGTCGCGTTGGTCCTGGTCGTGGCCCTGCCGCGGCACCGGTCGACCCGGGGTTGGGGGCTCCTGCTCCTCGCCCCGTCGACCGCCGTCGCGCTGCGGCTGTTCGACGCCTTCGGCGGGCTGATCGGCTAGCGGTCAGGCGGGGGCCACGCCGCCCCGGGCCTCGGCCTCCATGCGCTCCCGCTCCTCGCGCTCCCGCTTCCGGCGCTTCTTCTCGCGCTTCTCGACGTCCTCGCCGTCGTCGGACGTCAGCCGGTTCAGCTCGCCGCGGATGAAGTCGCGGGTCGCCAGCTCGCCGACGGCCACCCGCAGCGAGGCCAGCTCCCGGGCCAGGTACTCGGTGTCGGCGCGGGTCGAGGCGGCGCGGGCCCGGTCCTCCTCGGCCTGCACGCGGTCGCGGTCGGCCTGCCGGTTCTGCGCGAGCAGGATCAGCGGCGCGGCGTAGGCGGCCTGGGTGGAGAACGCCAGGTTGAGCAGGATGAACGGGTAGGGGTCCCAGCGCAGGTTCACCGCGGCCACGTTCAGCGTGATCCAGACGACCACGATGATCGTCTGCACCGCGAGGAACCGGCCGGTGCCCAGGAAGCGGGCGATGCTCTCGGCGAAGGCCCCGACCGAGTCCGGGTTCAGCCGCAGGAACCCGGTGAACCGGCGGGGGCCGCCGCTGGGGACGTCGAGCCGCCGGCCGTCAGGCACGGCGTGCCCGCTCGCGCCAGTCGTCGGGCAGCAGGTGGTCGAGGACGTCGTCCACGCTCACGGCGCCCACGAGGTGGCCCAGCTCGTCGACCACGGGCGCCGCGACCAGGTTGTAGGTGGCGAAGTAGCGGGTCACCTCGGCCAGCGGGGCCTCCGGCTTCAGCGGTTCGAGGTCGTCGAGGACGCCGCTGACCAGGTTGGACGGTGGCTCGCGCAGCAACCGCTGGATGTGCGCCAGCCCCAGGTAGCGGCCGGTGGGCGTCGCCGACGGCGGGCGGCAGACGTACACCTGGCTGGCCAGGGCGGGGGTCAGCTCGGGCTCCCGCACGCGGGCCAGCGCCTCCGCGATCGTGGCGTCCGGCGCGAGGATCACCGGCTCGCTGGTCATCATCCCGCCGGCGGTGTCCTCGGAGTACTTCAGCAACTGGCGCACCGGCTCGGCCTCGTCGGGCTCCATCAGCTCGAGCAGCCGGTTGCGGTCGACGTTGGACAGCTCCGACAGCAGGTCGGCGGCGTCGTCGGGGTCCATCTCCTCGAGGACGTCGGCGGCGCGGCTCTCCTGCAGGGTGCCGAGGATGGTGATCTGCTCGGCCTCCGGCAGCTCGCCCAGGACGTCGGCCAGCCGCTGGTCGTCCAGCGCCTCGGCGACCTCGTGCCGGCGCTTGCTCGGCAGCTCCTGGAGCGCGTGCGCGAGGTCGGCGGCGTTGAGCTCGCGGTAGGTGGCCAGCAGCGTCTCGGCGCCCTGCCCGGTCTCGGCGACGGCCAGGCCCTCGACCTCGTCCCAGGCCAGCGTCTGCAGCTGCCCGCGACGGCCCAGCCGCCCCGGCTCCTGGACGGCGACCTTGGACAGCTGCCAGTCGCCGGTGCGGGTCTGCTCGATGCCCGCGTCGACGACCGTCGCCGGCTTCCCCGACTCGGCGATGCGCACCGAGCGGTCCAGCAGCTCGCCGAGCACCAGCGTCTCACCCCCGCGCTGCTCGAACCGCTTGAGGTTGAGGGTGCCCGAGGCGAGCATCACCGCGCCGGGGTCGATCGCGGTCACCCGTCCCATCGGCACGAAGATGCGGCGGCGGGCGACGACCTCGACGACGAGCCCGAGGACCCGCGGGCAGGCGGTGCCCACGCGCAGGGCGACGACGACGTCGCGCACCTTGCCGACCCGGTCGCCGTTGGGGTCGAAGACGGTCAGCCCGGCGAGCCGGGAGACGTACGCCCTGGTCGCCGTGGTCACGGTTGTGGAGGCTACCGTCGGCGCCGTGAGCGGCCTGCGGATGCTGGACTACGAGATCGTCGACGTGTTCGCGCCGCGGGCGTTCGCCGGGAACCCGCTGGCCGTCGTCTTCGATGCCGACGACCTCTCCACCGAGCAGTGCCAGGCGCTGGCGAACGAGTTCCACCTGTCGGAGACGTCGTTCCTCTGCGCGCCCACCGAGCCCGGCGCCGACTACAGGGTGCGCATCTTCACCGTGTCCGCCGAGCTGCCCTTCGCCGGTCACCCGAGCGTGGGCGCCGCGCACACCCTCGTGCGCACCGGCCGGCTGGCCGCCGGCACGCTGCACCAGGAGTGCGGCGCCGGTGTGCTCGACGTCGTGGTGGACGGCGACGGCGCGACGCTCACCGGCGGCCGCCCGACGCTGGAGGACGGGCCGGAGGCCGCGGTCCTGGCCCGGGCGATGGGGCTCAGCGCCGCCGACCTGGTGGGCCCGCCCAGCGCCGTCGCCGGGTGCGGGCTGCCGTTCAGCTACCTGCTCGTGCACCCCGAGGTGGTCGACCGCGCGACGCCCGACCCGGCCGCGCTGAGCGGCCTCGGCGTCGGGGACGGCGTCTCGGTGCTGTCCTGGGACGCCGCGACGTCGACCGCCTACGCCCGCGTGTTCGCCGAGGCCGACGCGTGGGAGGACCCGGCGACCGGCTCGGCCGCGCTGGGCACCGGCGTCTTCCTCGTGAGCGCCGGGCTGCTCGACGGCGAGGGGACGTCGTCGTACACGATCCGGCAGGGCGAGCACATGGGCCGGCCGTCGCTGCTCGAGTGCACCGTGACCGCCTCGGGTGGGCGGGCCGTGGCCGCCACCGTCCGCGGCGCCGTCGTCCCCGTCGCCGCCGGCCGGATCCGGGTGCCCGAGCTGTGACGGCCGCGCAGGCCAACGCGGCCTGGGCGGTGCACCGGCCGGGCGGCCGGGACGTGGGGCTGATGGCGATCGCCGTCGTCGGGGTCTCCATGTCCGGGCCGCTCACCGCCCTGGTCGCCGCCCCGGTGCTCGCCGTCGCCTTCTGGCGCAACGCCGCCGGCGCCGCCGCGCTGCTGCCGGTGCTCCTCACCAGCGAGCGGGCCGCCGTGGCCGGGCTGCGGTGGCGGGACCTGCGCAGCTCCGTCGTGGCCGGGCTCTTCCTGGCCGCGCACTTCGCCGCCTGGCTGCCCAGCCTGAACATGACGTCGGTGGCCGCCTCGACGGCGCTGGTCACCACGACGCCGATCTGGACGGCGCTGGTCGCCCACTTCTCCGGCGTGCGGTTGTCCGCGGCGGTGTGGTGGGGGCTGGCGCTGGCCGTCGTCGGCGCGGGGCTCATCGCCGGCGTCGACGTCTCGGTCAGCCTGGAGGCCCTGGCCGGGGACGGGCTGGCGCTGCTCGGCGCGATCTTCGCCGGCGGCTACGTGCTGGCCGGCGCCCGGGCCCGGGAGCGGCTGTCCACCTCCGCCTACGCCGTCGTCGCCTACTCGGTGTGCGCGGTGGCCGTCGCGGTCGGCGCGGTGCTCGCCGACGTCCCGCTGCTCGGCTTCTCCGGGCGCGACTGGCTGCTCATCGCGGGCATCACCTTCTGCGCCCAGTTGCTGGGCCACACGCTGCTCAACCTGGTGCTCTCCTCCGTGGGCCCGACGATGGTGAGCCTGGTGATCCTGCTCGAGGTGCCCGGGGCGACCCTGGTGGCGCTGATCCTCCTGCAGCAGGCGCCGCCGCTGCTGGCGCTGCCGGGGATGGCGGCCGTCGTCGCCGGGGTCGCCCTGGTCGTGCGGGCCAGCCGGCCGACGACGCTGGTCGAGCCCGCGACCTGAGGCCGGTCAGCCGGCGGGCCGCCCCGGGAACGGGCGGGCGCCGGTGAGGTGGTCCCCGAGCGGGAGGAGGGCGTCCGCCGACTCCGCGCCGAACGCCTGGCCCCCGACGGTCCGGACCGGGCGGGGGTCCCCCGAGGCGGTCAGGGCGGTGCGCAGCAGGTCGTCGAGGTCGAACACCTCCGGGCCGGCCAGGTCGGTGGTGTCGCCGGTCGGCGGCCCGACGGCGACCCGGGCGAGCAGGTCCACCACGTCGTCGAGGGCCACCGGCTGCACGCGGGTGCGCGGCGCGTGCACCACGCCCTCGACGGTCAGGAGGTCCGCGAGCAGGGGGACGACCTCGTGGAACCGGGTGGCGCGCACGATCGAGAACGGGACGTCGCCGTCGCGCACCGCGTCCTCCTGGGCGACCTTCCCGGCGTGGTAGCCGTTGGCCAGCGCGCGGTCCGCGCCGACCACCGAGAGCAGGACGTGGTGCCGCACCCCCGTGCTCTGCTCGGCGGCGAGCAGCCGGGTCGTGGTGCCGCGGAAGAAGGCGGTCGCCGCCTCGGTGGTCATGTCGGGGGTGTCCAGGACGTCGACGACGACGTCCACGCCGGCCAGCGCGGCGCCGAGCCCGGCACCGGTGAGCGCGTCCACCCCGGTCCGGCGCGATCCGGCCGCGGCCTCGTGTCCGGCGGCGCGCAGCCGCTCCACCAGCCGGCCGCCGACCAGCCCCTGCCCGCCCGCGACGAACAGCCTCACGTCCGGCCCGCCCCGTGCCAGCTGCCCAGCTTCTCCGGGTTGACCTGCAGCCAGACGTCGGTGATGCGGCCGTCGACGACGTGCGCGTTGAGCACGCCCCGCACGGCGTCGCCCTGGACGATCCGGTAGGCCAGGCCGTCGCCGGTGCGTTCCTCCACGAACGCGAGGCCGGGGGACTTGCGGACCACCCCGAGGACGAACCGGGCGACGTTGGTGATGCCGAGCACCGGGCGGCGGGCCGCGCTGACCACGCCCCCGCCGTCGGACCGCAGGGTCACCGCGGGGTCGAGCAGGCCGGCGAGCCGGTCGAGGTCGCCGGTGCCGGCGGCGTGGGCGAAGGCGCGGACGACGGCGTCGTGCTCGTGCCGTCCCGCGCCCACGGCGCCGTGCTCCCGCACCCGGCGCCGCGCCGAGGAGGCGAGCTGCCGGACGGCGGCCGGCGTCCGCCCGACGACGTCGGCGATCTCGGCGAACGGCAGCGCGAACACGTCGTGCAGGACGAAGGCGACGCGCTCGGCGGGGGTCATGGCCTCCATGACGACGAGGACGGCGGTGCTCACCGACTCGTCGAGGCTGATCCGGTCGAACGGGTCGGCGCCGGGAGCGGGGGAGGGGCTGCCTGCGAACAGGTCCGCCGGGACCGGCTCGGGCAGCCACTCGCCGACGTAGCGCTCGCGGCGGCGACGGGCCGAGGCCAGGACGTCGAGGCAGATCCGGCTGGCGACGCGGGTCAGCCACGCCTGCGGGGTGGTGATCGCCGCGCGCTCGGCGTCGGTCATCCGGTACCAGCGGAGGTAGGTCTCCTGGACCGCGTCCTCGGCCTCGGCCAAGGTCCCGAGCATCCGGTAGGCCAGGGACAGCAGGCGGTGCCGTTCGTCGGCGACCTCGGGCAGGCCGAGGGTGCCCGCGCTCACGCGGCGCGCTCGTCGTCGTGCGGGCCGCGGGCACCGGCCACGAAAGCGGCTCGCGGGTGGACCACGTCGGCGAGCGAGGCGGTGTCCCGGCCCCCGACGAGGGCGCCCGCCCAGTCGAGCAGCACGCGCACCTTCCGCTCCCAGGTGGGGACGGCGAGGACGTGGTAGCCGCGGTGCATCAGCCACGCCAGCGGGCCGCGCACGACAACCCGGTGCCACTGGAACAGGCCGTGGCCGATGCCCAACGTGGCCACGACGCCGAGGCTGCTGTGCACGTAGTGCCGGGGTTCCTCCCCGCGCAGCACGGCCACCAGGTTCCGGGCCAGCAGCCGGCCCTGCCGCACGGCGTGCTGGGCGTTGGGCACGGTCCTGGCTCCCTCGCTCGATGACGCCAGGTCGGGCACGGCGGCGTCGTCACCGGCCGCCCACGCGGAGGGGACGACCCGGTCGCCGTCGACGACCCGCAGGTCCGGTCGCACGGTCACGAAACCGCGCGCGTCCAGCGGCAGGTCGGTGTGCGTGGCGATGACGGGGTTGGCGGCATTCCCGGCGGCCCACACGACCAGGCCGGAGTCGTACTCCTGCCCGTCCGACAGGACCACGTGCCCGTCGACCGCCGAGACGAGCTGGGTGCCGAGGTGCACCAGGCCGCCCCGGTCGCGCAGGTGCTGCACGACCCACCGCCCCGGCGCTGCGGAGACCTCCGGCAGCACCCGGTCGGTGGCCTCGACGAGGTGGAACCGCACCTCGCCCGGCGCGATCTCGGGGTGGCGGCGCAGCAGCGCGGCGGCCAGCGACAGCGTCTCGCCGAAGCCCTCGACGCCGGTGAACCCGCCACCGACGAAGGTGACCGTGAGCAGCTTGCGGCGCAGCGGTCCGTGGGGGAGGGCCGCGGCCCGGGCGAAGCCGGTGATGATGCCGTCCCGGATCGCCACGGCCTCCTCGATCTGCTTGAGCCCGATCGCGGTGTCGGCCAGCCCCGGGATGGGGAAGGTCCGGGTCACCGCGCCGGCGGTGACGACCAGCTCGTCGTAGGACTCCTCCCACCGCGTCGCGTCCGCGGTGGTGATCTGCACGGTCCGCCGGGCGTGGTCGACGCGGGTGACCGAGCCGGCCACGACGCGGGTGCGCCGCAGGTGGCGGCGCAGGGGGACGACGGCGTGCCGGGCCTCGACCGAGCCGGCCGTGACCTCGGGCAGGAACGGCTGGTAGGTCATGTAGGGGCGGGGGTCGACCACGGTGACCCGGGCCTCCCCGCGTCGCAGCCGGCGCTCGAGGCCCCGGGCGGCGTAGAAGCCGGCGTACCCGCCTCCGACGATCAGGATGTGCTTCACGGCGCTCCCTCGGGCTCCGGGTGGTGGTCGGTCACCTGCATGACGAGGCGGCCGTCCCGGATGTCAGGCGGTCCGGCCTCACACTTCGGCGCCCCGCATCGTCTGGAGGGCATGACGCCGACTGCACGCCGCACCCTGCTGTGGCTCCTGGTCCTTCTCGGGCTCTACGTGGGGACCTGGGCCGCCTTCTTCCCCGCATCGTTCTACGAGTCCTTCCCCGGGCCGTTCAGCTCCTGGATCGCGCTCGACGGCCCCTACAACGAGCACCTCATCCGGGACGTCGGGACGTTCAACCTGGGCCTCGCCGCGGCCAGCGCGGCGGCCACCCGGTACCGGGATCCGGCCCCCGGCCTCGTGGTCGGCCTGGCGTGGATCGTCTACTCGTTGCCGCACCTCGGCTACCACCTCCGGCACCTCGACCACCTCGGGGCCGCCGACGTCGTGGGGCAGGTCGTCTCGCTGAGCTCCACGCTGGTGCTCGCGCTCCCGCTGCTCCTGCCGGTCCGCGCCGCGGCGCCCGACCGCGGCGTGGAGGTGGCCCGGTGAGGATGGCCGTCGCCGGGGGGACCGGCACCGTCGGGCGGCACGTCGTCGAGGTGGCCCGCGACCGCGGCCACGAGGTCCTCGTCCTGTCGCGCTCCGCCGGCGTGGACCTCGTCGGCGGTACCGGCCTCGGGTCGACGCTGGCCGGCGTCGACGCCGTCCTGGACGTCGCCTCGGTCATGACGCAGTCGGCGGAGTCGTCCGTGCGGTTCTTCCGCGCCGTCACCACGCACCTGCTGGCCGCCGAGGAGCGGGCCGGTGTGCCGCACCACGTCGCGCTGTCCGTCGTCGGCGCCGACCGCGCGCCGTGGGGCTACTACGCCGGCAAGGTGGTGCAGGAGGAGCTGGTGGCCCGGGGTCCCGTCGCCTGGACCCTGCTGCGGGCCACCCAGTTCCACGAGTTCGCGCAGCAGCTCCACGGCCAGCTCGGGATCGGCCCGCTCCACGCGGCCCCCGTCATGCGGTCCCAGCCGGTCGCCGCCCGGGAGGTGGCCGAGCGCCTGGTCGCGCTGGCCGAGGGCGCACCGGCGGGGCGGGTGCCCGACCTCGCCGGCCCGGAGGTCCTGCGCATGACCGACATGGTGCGGTCCTACGCCCGGGCCGCGGGCCGCGGCGGGTTCGTCCTGCCCGTCCCGCTGCCCGGCAAGCTGGGGAGGGCGTTCCGCGACGGCACCCTCACCGCGGGACCGGGCGCCGACCTCGGCGTCCGGACGTTCGCGCAGTGGGTCGCCGAGGTCTCCCGGGAGCGGGTGGGCCGCTGACCGTCGCCCGATCCGGCGAGCCGGCGCGTGGCGTCCACCACACCCGCCCGCTCGGCTCGCCGGCCGGGGCATCGGCGGGGGAGCGGCGTGATCACCGCGTCGCTACCCTCCGGTAGCTGAAGACGCCGTCGTCTGCACGAAGAGAGGCACCGTGGCCGAGCTCCGTTCCCGTCGTTCCAACCTCGCCGTTCCCGGCAGCAACCCCCGCTTCCTGGAGAAGGCCAAGGGGCTGCCCGCCGACCAGGTCTTCCTGGACCTCGAGGACGCGTGCGCGCCGCTGGCCAAGCCCGGCGCCCGCAAGAACATCGTCGCGGCGCTGAACGAGGGCGGCTGGGGCGAGAAGATCCGCACCGTCCGGGTCAACGACTGGACGACGGAGTGGACCTACCGCGACGTCATCGAGGTCGTGGAGGGCGCGGGCGCGAACCTCGACTGCATCATGCTGCCGAAGGTCCAGGACGCCGCCCAGGTGCGGGCGCTGGACTTCCTGCTCACCCAGATCGAGAAGAGCAACGGGCTCGAGGTCGGCCGGATCGGCATCGAGGCGCAGATCGAGACCGCGCAGGGCCTCATCAACGTCAACGACATCGCGTTCGCCAGCCCGCGGATCGAGACGATCATCTTCGGCCCGGCCGACTTCATGGCCAGCATCAACATGAAGTCGCTGGTCGTGGGTGCCCTGCACCCCGACTACCCGGGCGACCCGTTCCACTACATCCTCATGCAGATCCTCATGGCCGCCCGCGCCCGCGGCGTGCAGGCCATCGACGGCCCGTTCCTGCAGGTGCGCGACGTGCCGGCGTTCGAGGAGGTCGCCAAGCGGTCGGCCGTCCTCGGCTTCGACGGCAAGTGGGTGCTGCACCCCGGCCAGATCGACGCCGCCAACGAGATCTACGCGCCGTCGCAGGAGGACTACGACCACGCCGAGCTGATCCTCGACGCCTACGACTGGTACACGTCGGAGGCCGGCGGCAAGAAGGGCTCGGCGATGCTCGGCGACGAGATGATCGACGAGGCCAGCCGCAAGATGGCGCTGGTCATCGCCGGCAAGGGCCGCGCGGCGGGCATGTCCCGCACGTCGTCGTTCACCCCGCCGGAGGCGTGACCGGTCGCTGACAGGAGCATGGAACGGAACCGTTCGGAACTCCGCCGGTGCGGTCGGTCACGACCCGTCGCTGGCCGCCCGGCGGAGTTCTCAGGTCGTTGCGGAACCGGACCCGGCGGTCCACCGTGACCGTCGCACGCGACCGCAGCGACAGCGGGGGCGGAGGGTCACGATGGCCGACGACGTCTTGACGAGCAGCCGGGAAGCCACGATCGCGGCGCTCCTCGCCGCGTCCGGCGGGAAGCCGGTGATCCAGATCGTGTGGGACCCGGAGACCGACGAGACGAGCATCGCCAGCGTCGGCTTCGACCACTCGAGGATCCCGCACATCATCCACACGCTCGGTCGAGTGCTCGTGGGTGAGATCCGGCCGAGTTCCTGAGCGCTACCTCCGCGAGGCCTCGCCCGGCTCCGCGTCCGCGCAGTGGAACGCGGTGTCCGGCAGCGCGAGCGTCATCGCGTCAGCTGAACCCGTTCCGGCTCAGGGCGATCACCGCGACGATCCAGATGACGATGAAGAGCACGAAGAAGGCGGTGACGATCCCGCCGACGATGATCCCGGCCAGCGCGAGGCCGTCGCCGTCCTCGTGCGTCTGCTTGATCTGCCTGCGCGCCACGATCCCGGTGATCAGCCCGGCCGGCGCGAAGACGAACGCGAGCACGAGCGAGGCGATCGCCAGCGTGTTGGTCGGCCGGCCGTACGGGGCGTAGCCCGGGGGAGGGTAGTAGCCCGGCGGCGGGTAGCCGGGCTGGCCGTAGGGCGGCTGCCCGTACGGCGGCGGCGCGCTCTGCTGCGGCGGGTAGCCGTGCTGCGGGGCCTGCCCGTAGTGCTCGGTGCGGCCGGCGTCCTCCGGTGTGCTCACCGCGTCCTCCCCGTGGTCGGCTGCGGACACTCCACCACGAACCGGCGCTCAGCCCAGCCCGCCGCGCTCCACCAGCTGCGCCGCGATGACGGTGCGCTGGATCTCGTTGGTCCCCTCGCCGACGATCATCAGCGGCGCGTCGCGGAAGTAGCGCTCGACGTCGAACTCGGTCGAGTAGCCGTAACCGCCGTGGATGCGGACGGCGTTCAGCGCGATCTGCATGGCGGTCTCGGAGGCGAACAGCTTGGCCATGCCCGCCTCCAGGTCGCAGCGCCGGCCCGTCTCGGAGACCTCCGCGGCGTGCAGCACCAGCTGGCGGGCGGCGGTGAGCGAGGTGGCCATGTCGGCGAGGTAGTTGCCGATCGACTGGTGCCGCCAGATCGGCTTGCCGAAGCTCTCCCGCTCCTGGGCGTACCGCAGCGCGTCGTCGAACGCGGCCTGCCCGACGCCGAGCGCGCGCGAGGCGACCTGGATCCGGCCGGTCTCCAGGCCCTTCATCATCTGCGCGAACCCGCGGCCCTCGACGCCGCCGAGCAGCGCGTCGACCGGTGCCCGGTAGCCGTCGAAGGAGAGCTCGCAGCTCTCGACGCCCTTGTAGCCGAGCTTGGGCAGGTCGCGGGAGACGGTGAGCCCCGGCCCGTGCTCGGCCAGCAGGATCGAGATGCCCGCGTGGCGGGGCTGCGCGGCCGGGTCGGTCTTGCACAGCAGCGCGATCAGCCCGGACCGGCGGGAGTTGGTGATCCAGGTCTTGGCGCCGTCGACCACGTAGTCGTCGCCGTCGCGGCGGGCGGTGGTGGTCATCGCCTGCAGGTCCGACCCGCCGCCGGGCTCGGTGAGCGCCATGGTGGCGCGCACCTCGCCGGTGGCCAGCCGCGGCAGCCAGCGGTCCTGCTGCTCCTGCGTGCCGTACGTGACGAGCAGCTTCGCGACGACGGTGTGCCCGCCCATGGCCCCGGCCAGTGACATCCACCCGCGGGCGAGCTCGGCGGTGACCAGCGCGTAGCAGGGCATCGACACCGGCGTCCCGCCCCACTGCTCGGGCACCGCCAGGCCGAAGATGCCGAGCTGCTTCATCTGCTCGATCAGCTTCTCGGGGTAGGCGTCCGCGTGCTCCAGCTCGCGGGCGACCGGCCGGACGTCGCGGTCGACGAACTCCCGGACCGCCGCGACGACCGCCTGCTCCTCGGTGCTGAGCGTGGTCACTGCGTGCTCCTCTCCTCGCCGGGGCGGCGGCCGTGAGCAGGCACACGCCGGAGGGTGCGCCGGCGTGGCCCATACTCCCGGGTAACAACGGACACCGGAGTCCCGGAGGAGACCGATGACCCGCCTCGCGCAGACCGCGGACCTGACCGACATCCAGCAGGAGATCCTGTCGACGGTCCGGAGCTTCGTGGACAAGGAGATCATCCCCAACGCCCAGGAGCTCGAGCACGCCGACGCCTACCCGCAGGAGATCGTCGACGGCCTCAAGGAGCTCGGCATCTTCGGGCTGATGATCCCGGAGGAGTACGGGGGTCTCGGGGAGTCGCTGCTCACCTACGCGCTCGTGGTCGAGGAGATCGCCCGCGGCTGGATGAGCGTCTCCGGCGTCATCAACACCCACTTCATCGTGGCCTACATGCTCAAGCAGCACGGGACGCCGGAGCAGAAGGAGTACTACCTCCCGCGCATGGCAACCGGTGAGGTGCGCGGCGCGTTCTCGATGTCCGAGCCCGGTCTCGGTTCCGACGTCGCCGGCATCCGCACCAAGGCGACCAAGCAGGACGACGGCGGCTACGTCATCGACGGCCAGAAGATGTGGCTGACCAACGGCGGCAGCTCCACCCTGGTCGCCGCGCTGGTGCGCACCGAGCTGGGCGCGGACAAGCCGCACCAGAACCTCACGACGTTCCTGGTCGAGAAGCCGGCCGGCTTCGGCGAGGTCAAGCCCGGGATCACCATCCCCGGCAAGATCGACAAGATGGGCTACAAGGGCGTCGACACCACCGAGCTGGTGTTCGACGGCTACCGGGCCGAGGCGTCCGACATCCTCGGCGGGGAGCCCGGCAAGGGCTTCAGCCAGATGATGGACGGCGTCGAGGTCGGCCGGGTCAACGTGGCCGCCCGCGCCTGCGGCATCTCCATCCGGGCCTTCGAGCTCGCCGTCGCCTACGCCCAGCAGCGGGAGACCTTCGGCAAGCCGATCGCCCAGCACCAGGCGATCGCCTTCCAGCTGGCCGAGATGGCCACCAAGGTCGAGGCCGCCCACCTGATGATGGTCAACGCCGCCCGGCTCAAGGACCGCGGCCAGCGCAACGACGTCGAGGCCGGCATGGCCAAGCTGATCGCCAGCGAGTACTGCGCCGAGGTGACCACCCAGTCGTTCCGCATCCACGGTGGCTACGGCTACTCCAAGGAGTACGAGATCGAGCGGCTCATGCGCGAAGCGCCGTTCCTGCTCATCGGCGAGGGCACCAGCGAGATCCAGAAGACGATCATCAGCCGCGGCCTGCTCAAGGAGTACCAGCTCAAGCGCTGACCGCGCCACGAACGCCCGCGCCCAGCCCTCGGTGCCGAGAGCTGGGCGCGGGCGTTCGGCTTTCGGTACCGAAAGCCGGCTAGCGGGCGGGGCGGCGCTCGTAGTTCCGGCGGGCCCACAGGTAGCCCACCAGCGCGATGCCGGCGCACCAGGCGATGGCGACCAGGCCGCTGGACCCGATCGCGGTCCCGGTCAGCAGGCCGCGCACCGTCTCGATGATCGGCGTGAACGGCTGGTTCTCGGCGAACCAGCGCAGCCCGGCCGGCATCGACTCCACCGGCACGAACCCGCTGCCGAAGAACGGCAGGAGCATCAGCGGCATCGGCACGTTGCTGGCCGCCTCGACGGTCTTCGTCGACAGGCCCATCGCCACCGACAGCCAGGACAGCGCGAAGCTGGTCAGGGCCAGGACGCCGATCGCGGCGAGCCACTCGACGGCGTTCGCGTCGGGCCGGAAGCCGATCAGCAGCGCGACGGCGACGACGAGCGCCAGTCCGACCACCGTCTGGATGACGGCGCCGACGACGTGGCCGGTCAGCACCGCGGCACGGGCGATCGACATGGTGCGGAACCGGGCGATGATGCCCTCGGTCATGTCCATGGCGATCCCGATCGCCGTCCCCTGGGCGCCGCCGGTGATGGCGAGGACCAGGATCCCGGGGACGACGTAGGCGAGGTACTCGGTGCGCCCACCGGAGGGGTCGCCCAGCCCGGCGCCGAGCGTGCCGCCGAAGACGAAGACGAACAGCAGCAGGAAGACGATCGGCATCGCCGCGACGATGACGGTCAGCCCGGGGTAGCGGACGGCGCGCACGAGGTTGCGCCGCAGCATGGTGGCGGAGTCGTCCAGGGTCAGGGCCAGCGTGCTCACGCGGGCACCTCCTCGGGAGTCGGCCGGCCGGTGAGGGCCAGGAAGACGTCGTCCAGGTCGGGGGTGTGCACGGTCAGCCCGGCGACGTCGATCCGGGCGTCGTCCAGGCGGCCGAGCAGGGTCCTCAGCTCGGCGACCCCGCCGTCGCCGGGCACCTCGAGCGCCAGCGCGGCCGCCTCGGGGGTCGGCAACCCGAGCAGGCGGGCGGCCTCGTGCAGCGCGGGCTCGTCGGAGAACTGCAGGCGGACGTGCCCGCCGGGGACCAGCCGCTTCAGCTCGTCGGCGGTGCCCTCGGCGACCAGCCGGCCGGCGTCCAGCACGCCGATCCGGTCGGCGAGCTGGTCGGCCTCCTCCAGGTACTGGGTGGTCAGCAGGATCGTGACGCCGTCGGCGACGAGCCCGCGGACGACGTCCCACATCGCGCGGCGGCTGCGCGGGTCCAGCCCGGTCGTCGGCTCGTCGAGGAAGACGACGCGGGGGTCGCCCATGAGCCCCATGGCCAGGTCGAGCCGGCGGCGCATGCCGCCGGAGTAGGTGCTCGGCACCCGGTCGGCGGCGTCGACGAGGTCGAACCGCTCCAGGAGGTCGGCGGCCCGGCGCCGCCCCTCCTTCCGGCCGAGGTGCAGCAGGTCGGCCATGAGCCGCAGGTTCTCCGCCCCGGTCAGGAGGTCGTCGACGGCGGAGAACTGGCCGGTGAGCGCGATCGAGGCGCGCACGGCGTCCGGCTCGCGGTGCAGGTCGTGCCCGGCGACGCGGATCTCCCCGGCGTCGGCGGGGGTGAGCGTGGACAGGATGTCGACGGTGGTGGTCTTGCCGGCCCCGTTCGGGCCGAGCAGGGCGCAGACGGTGCCCTCGGGAACGGTCAGGTCGAGGCCGTCGAGGACGACCTTCGCCCCGAAGGACTTGCGCAGGCCGCGGACGGCGATGGCGGTAGCGGTCACGGTCAGGTCCTCTCAGGCCCGGCGGATCAGGATGTCGCCGTAGGACGTGCGGGCGTGGATCTCGACGGTCTCGTCGGCGCCCTCGGGTCCCTCGGTCTCGGTGAGCAGGTTGCGGATGCGCCCGGCGCCGGCGGAGACGTCGAGCCAGGCCGCCGTCCCCTCGCGCACGCCGGCCTCGACCTCGCCGTAGGCGGTCTGGAGCACGAGCGAGCCGCGGACGGCCTGGCCGACGCGCACCTGGCCGTACTGCGTGGTGCCGGTCAGGGAGCCCAGGGCCCGGTCGACGGTGACGTCGCCGTACCCCGTCTCCAGCCGGGCCGGGCCGGCGGTCTCGCCCACCCGGACGTCGCCGTACGCGGTGGTCGCCTCGGTCTCACCGGCGACCGCGACGGCGGAGATGCTGCCGCTGGCGCTGCGGGCGCGCAGGCTGCCGGCCTGCTCGATCCGCACCCCGCCGTGCTTGCTCTCCAGCTCGGCGCGGCCGAGCCGGCCGGTGCAGGTGATGTCGCCGGAGGTCGTGTGGACGTCGAGCGAGGAGCCCGCGGGCAGGACGACGTCGACCTCGATCTCCGGGCTGGACCCGAAGAACAGCAGCCGGGGCCGGCTGGTCGACCGGACCACCAGCTCTCCCGCGGTGAAGGTCACCTGCGTCTGCTGCGCGGCGGCGACGTCGGCGGCGCTGGCCGCGTTGCGCGGCCGGACCGTGACGGTGGTGTCGTGCCGGTCGCCGGCACGGACCAGCACGGCTCCGTGGACGACCTCGATGCGGGCCGCGATGGGCCCGGGGGTGTCGAACGTGGGCATGGCTGCGCCCTCCTCGGGGCAGGGGGGATCGCCCCCGGACCGGTCGGTCGGGGTCGGTGGTGCGCGGTGCGCGGGTGGAGCGGGTGCTAGCGCGCCCAGCCGGTGAACTCGGAGCCGGAGGAGCGGCGGCCGCGGCGGGGTGCGGACGTCGGGCGGGGCTGGGGCTCGACGGCGTTGGCGACGGCGCGGACCAGCCAGGTGTTCACCGAGACGCCGAGACGGGTGGCCGCCTCGTCGACGCGGGCCTTGAGCTGCTCGGGCAGCCGCAGGGTGATGCGGACCGTCTCGCCCTCGTCGACGTCCGGGGCCGGCTCGGGGGTGCCCGGTGCCGGGGCCTCGTGCGCCTCGGGTGCAGGGGGAGGGGTGACGGCGAAGCCGAGGTCGTCCCCCCGCAGCCGCACGTCGACGGTGCCGGGGGCGAGCTGGCCGGTGATCTCCTCGGCGGCCTGGGACAGCGCGCTGAGCAGCGCCAGGCGGACCGAGGACTCCAGCGGGGCGGTGAGCCGCTCCGCCAGGGCGCGGGCCTCCTCGCCGCCGGCGTCGGCCGCGGTGAGCAGATCGCGGCGGAGCTGGTCGACGAAGGGGTCGAGGTTCATGACGTCACTGTGACACCACGATGACGTCAGCGCAAGCCCCTTCGTGGTGTCACTTGGCGACGGCCCGGTCGGCCCGGGCCCCCGCGGCCGGTGTATGCACGTCGCATGCGTGCCGCGGGAGTGATGGAGTTCGGTGGGCCCGAGGCCCTGCAGATCGTCGACGTCGAGCCGGAGCCGCTGGGTCCCGGGCAGGTCCGGCTGGCGGTGGAGGCGGCCGCGGTGAGCCCGACCGACACCCACGCCCGCTCCGGCGCCTACGCCGACCGTGATCCGGTGAAGACGCCGCCGTGGGTGCCCGGGATGGACGTCGCCGGCGTCGTCACCGAGGTGGGGGACGGCGTCGAGCACCTCGCCGTCGGCGACGCGGCGATGGGCCTCGTCGTCCCGTTCGGCCCCTACGGCGGCTACCGGGAGGACAAGGTGCTGTCGGCGAACTCCGTCGTGCGGACGCCGCGGGGTGCCACCACGGTCGAGGCGTCGACTCTGCCCATGAACGGGCTCACCGCGCGCTTCTCGCTCGACCTGATGGGACTGGAGCCGGGGCAGGTGCTGGCGGTGACCGGTGCGGCCGGCGCGTACGGCGGCTACGTGGTGCAGCTGGCCAAGGCCGACGGGCTCACCGTCGTCGCCGACGCGTCCGAGGCCGACGAGCAGCTGGTGCGCGACCTCGGCGCCGACGTCGTCGTGCGGCGCGGGGACGACGTCGCCGAGCGCATCCGGGCCGAGTTCCCCGACGGCGTCGACGGCCTGGCCGACGGCTCGGTGCAGGACGCGCTCGTGCTGCCGGCGGTCAAGGACGGCGGGGCGGTGGCGACGGTGCGCGGCTACCGCGGCGACGGGCAGCGCGGGCTGCGGTTCTTCCCGACGATGGTGCGCAAGGTGGCCGAGGACAGGGCCTCGCTGGACCGGCTGCGGCAGCAGGTCGAGGAGGGGGTGCTGACCCTGCGGGTGGCCCGCACGTTCCCCGTCGAGCAGGCCGCCGAGGCGCACCGCCTGCTCGAGCGCGGCGGCGTCCGCGGCCGGCTGGTGCTCACCTTCTGAGGTGCTTGGTCGCCTCGCGGACCGAGAGCGGGCTGAGCGGGTGCTCGTCGACGAAGGCGAGCACCCAGGCGGGGTCGGTGCGGGCGAAGTCGCGCAGCGCCCAGCCGATCGCCTTGCGGACGAAGAACTCGCCGTCGCCGGCGTTGGCCCCGATGACCTCGGCCAGCAGGTCGCGATCGGTGCGGTCCTTCAGCCCCAGCTGGGCGAGGACGGCGCTGCGCCGCAGCCACCTGTCCGGTGAGCGGGCCCAGCCGCGGATCACCGGGGTCATCTGCGCCGGGTGCTCGACCAGCAGCCGGGCGGTGCGGCCCGCGATCGCGTCGACGTGGTCCCACCAGGCGCCGCTGGTGATCATCTCCTCGTAGAGGGGGAGGAGCTCCAGCGCGCCGCGGGCGACCGGCAGCCCGGTCAGCGCGACGGCGGCGTACCGCTCCTCGCGGTGGGTGGCTCCCCGCCAGAGGTCGGCGGCGACCGCGCCCACCTCCTCCGCCGAGGCCGGTGGGTGCTCCCGGGCCGCGGCCAGGGTCAGCCGGCTCACCTCGGGCAGCCGCACGCCGAGGAACGGCTGCGCCGACTTCATGTAGGCCTGCATCGCCGGCGTCCGCTCGGGATCGGCCGCCGCGCGCAGCGCCCGGCGCACGGCCGCGGCGAGCCCGGCGGCCGGCACGGGGCTCAGCCCCGCCGCGCCTGGGTGGGCAGCCAGACCGCCAGGGCGAGCAGCAGCATCGCCAGCGGCACGTGGACGACGACGGCCCACGAGGCGTCGTCGATCGCCATGCCGAGCAGCATCTCGGCGAGGGCGAGGACGAACAGCAGTGCCGTCCCGACGACGACGGCGGTCCGGTGCCGCAGCCAGACCAGCGCCGCGATCGTGGCCAGGGCGGCCAGCGCCACGGTGGCCTCGGCGCCGTGCTGGTGCACCTCCACCCAGGTGCCGTAGTCGTCGGAGCCGCCCATGAACAGCCCGGCCCAGACGCCCTGGAGCAGGACGCCGAGGGAGGCCAGGCCCACGAGGGCGCTGTGCGCGGGGTGCGCGCGGCGTGCGGTCGGGGTCGCGGTGGTCTCGGCCATGCACGTGAGTCTGCCGGGGTCGCTTCCGGCGGAGCGCTCCGGCTCGCCGCCGGTCCCGGTCGCGCGCCGTGGCCCGGACCGGTTGGCTGGGGTCGGGGCGGGCAGCGGAGCCCGCGGAACGGGAGCTCGGAATGGTGCACAGGCTCGTCGTCAGCTACGGGCAGCCGGCGGATCCGGAGGCGTTCGACGCCTACTACCGGGAGACGCACACGCCGCTGGCGCTGCAGCAGCCCGGGCTGGTCCGGATCAGCGTGGGCCACCCGCGGTCGCTGGACCCGCAGCAGCCGGCGCCCTACCTCGTCGCCGAGCTCGACTTCGACTCCGAGCAGGTCATGAACGAGTCGCTGTCCTCGCCCGAGGGTCGCGCCGCGGGCAAGGACCTCGCCAACTTCGCCACCGGCGGCGCCACCTTCGTGCACTACGAGGTCCAGGTGGTGAGCGGCCGGTGAACGGCGCCCAGGCCCTGATCCGCACCCTCGTCGACGCGGGGGTCGACGTCTGCTTCGCCAACCCCGGCACGTCGGAGATGCACTTCGTCGCCGCGCTGGACGACGTGCCCGAGATGCGCGCCGTCCTCACGCTGTTCGAGGGCGTCGCGACCGGGGCGGCCGACGGCTACGCGCGCATGACCGGCCGCCCGGCGGCGACCCTGCTGCACCTCGGCCCGGGCCTGGGCAACGGGCTGGCCAACCTGCACAACGCCCGCCGCGGCAAGGCACCGCTGCTGAACGTCGTCGGTGACCACGGCCGGTCGCACAAGCGGCTGGACGCCCCGCTGGAGTCCGACATCGACGCCCTCGCCGGCACGGTGTCGCGCTGGGTGCGCCGCTCGCTGTCACCGGCCGACGTCGCCGCCGACGCGGCCGAGGCGGTCGCGGCCATCAGCACCGGCGGCATCGCCACGCTGGTCCTGCCGGCCGACGTCTCCTGGGGTGACGGCGCCGAGGTGGCCTCGCCGGTGCCGGGACGCCCGCGGCCGAGGGTCGCCTCCCCGGTGCTCGAGGACGTCGCGAAGGCGCTGCGGTCGGGCGAGCCGACGGTGCTCTTCGTCGGCGGTGACGTGATGACGGCCGATGGCCAGCTGGCGGCCGCGCAGGTCGCCGCGGGCACCGGGGCGCGGCTGGTGGCGGAGACCTTCCCGGCGCGGTCGGCGCGGGGTGCTGGGCTGCCCGACCTGCACCGGCTGCCGTACCCGCCGGAGATGGCGATGGCCGCGCTGGCCGGCACGAAGCACCTGGTGCTCGCCGGGGCCACCGCGCCCGTGCACTTCTTCGCCTACCCGGACACCCCGGGCACGCCCGTGCCGGAGGACTGCACCGTGCACGTGCTCAGCGAGCCGGGAGAGGACGGCGTCGCCGCGCTGCGCGAGCTGGCGGAGCTGGTCGCCCCCGACGCGACACCGGAGGTCGCGGAGTTCGAGCAGCCCGAGCTGCCCATCGGTCCCCTGACCCCGCGGACGATGGCCGCCGTCGTGGGGGCGCTGCTGCCGGAGGGGGCGATCGTCGTCGACGAGGCGCTCACCTCCGGGGTGGGGCTGACCGAGCTGACCTCCGCCGGGCCGCGGCACGACTGGCTGTCGCTGACCGGCGGGGCGATAGGTGACGGGTTGCCGATGGC
This sequence comes from Blastococcus sp. TF02A-30, assembly GCF_003319185.1. Taxonomy (GTDB): domain Bacteria; phylum Actinomycetota; class Actinomycetes; order Mycobacteriales; family Geodermatophilaceae; genus Blastococcus. The sequence continues at coordinate 180,308 of NZ_QOHJ01000003.1, read as the reverse complement.
GCTGGGCGCGGCGGTCGCGTGCCCGGACCGCCCGGTGATCGGTATCCAGGCCGACGGCAGCGCGATGTACACGATCTCGGCACTGTGGAGCTACGCCCGCGAGCAGGCCGACATCACCACGATCGTCTGCGACAACGCGTCCTACGCGATCCTCGAGCACGAGCTCGAGAAGGTGGGCGCCTCCTCGGACGGGGAGCGCGCGCGGAAGCTGTTCGACCTGGGCGGGCCGGCGCTCGACTTCGTGTCGCTGGCGCAGGGGATGGGCGTGCCGGCGACCCGGGCGACGACGGCGGAGGAGCTGGCCGACCAGCTGCGGACGGCGCTGGCCGAACCGGGGCCGCACCTCATCGACGCCGTCCTGCGCTGACCGGGTTCACGCTGGCGCCCGATCGGAGCAGGATCGGGCGCCACCGGACCCGGGAGGTCGTCATGGATCTCGCTGCCCGCTCCGCCCGTGAGGTGTACGAGGACCACCTGCGGGCGGCCGACGAGGGAGACCTGGAGGGCGACCTCGCCCGCAACGTCGCCGACGACGTCGTCGTCCTCACCGGGCGCGGGGTGTTCCGCGGTCACGAGGGCGTGCGGGAGCTGGCCCGGCAGCTGATGTCGGAGATCCCGAGCGGCCGGTGGACCTACACCACGCAGCTGGTCGAGGACCGGATGGCGTTCCTGGAGTGGACGGTCGACGAGGGGCCGTTCCGGATCCGCGACGGCGCCGACTCGTACCTGATCGAGGACGGCCGGATCCGGGTGCAGACCATCCACTACACGGTCGCGGACGAGCACGGGCGCGTGGTCATCGCTCCGGACGGCTCCCGCCCCGCCTGAGCGGCGGCCGTCGACCGCGCCCGTTCACCCGGCCGGGTGGAGCTCGCTCCCGTCGTCCACAGGAACCGGTCGGCACCGGGCCTCGGACTGCGCGGTTCTCTTACAGTCCCGGGCGTGGCGAGCGCTCTGGACGTCGTGGACGGCGAGGTCCGCGAGCTGATCCGCCGGCGCGGCCTGGACCCCTTCACCGACCCGGCTCCGGTGCGGGTGCTGGTGCGCGACGTCGTCGCCGACTACTCCGAGCGGGCGCTGACCTCTGCGCTGCCGCCGATCGGCGACGTCGAGTCGGTGGTCCGCGACGTGCTCGACCGGGTGGCCGGGTTCGGGCCGCTGCAGCGCTTCCTGGACGACCCCGAGGTCGAGGAGATCTGGGTCAACGAGCCGGGCCGCGTCTTCGTGGCCCGCCGGGGCCGCTCGGAGCTGACGACGACGATCCTGGCGCCGGGCGAGCTGGCCGACCTGGTGGAGCGGATGCTGCGCACCTCGGGTCGACGGATCGACATGTCGACCCCGTTCGTCGACGCGATGATGCCCGACGGTTCGCGGCTGCACGTGGTCATCCCGGACATCACCCGCCGGCACATGGCGGTCAACATCCGGAAGTTCGTGCTGCAGGCGCACTCCCTCGACGAGCTGGTCGCGCTCGGCACGATCACCTCGCAGGCCGCCCGGTTCCTGGAGGCGGCGGTCGCCGCGGGGCTCAACATCCTGGTCTCCGGCGGCACCCAGGCCGGGAAGACGACGCTGCTCAACTGCCTCTGCGCGGCGATCCCGGCCCGGGAACGGGTGATCACCTGCGAGGAGGTCTTCGAGCTGCGGGTGCCCCTGCCCGACGTCGTCGCGATGCAGACCCGCCAGCCCAACCTCGAGGGCGCGGGCGAGATCCCGCTGCGCCGGCTGGTCAAGGAGGCGCTGCGCATGCGGCCCTCCCGGATCGTCGTCGGCGAGGTGCGCCAGGAGGAGTGCCTGGACCTGCTGATCGCGCTCAACTCCGGCCTGCCCGGCATGTGCACGCTGCACGCCAACAGCGCCCGCGAGGCCGTGGTGAAGATGTGCACCCTGCCGCTGCTGGCCGGCGAGAACATCGGCACGTCGTTCGTGGTGCCCACCGTCGCCTCCAGCGTCGACCTCGTCGTCCACGTCGGCACCGACCCGTCGGGGCAGCGCCGGGTGCGCGAGATCGTGGCGCTGCCGGGTCGTGCCGAGGGCGGGGTCGTCGAGACCGCCGACGTGTTCACCACCCGGGACGGGCGGCTGGTCCGCGCCGAGGGCTTCCCGCCGCACCCCGACCGGTTCGCCGCCCGCGGCTTCGACCTCGCCGGGCTGCTGGCATGACGGAGTCCGGTGCGCTGCTGGGGCTGCTCCTCGGCATCGGCCTGCTGCTGATCTGGCGCAGCGGGCCGCGGGCGCCGCAGCGGTCCTCGACGGTGCGCCGCGCGGGTCGGCGGCAGCAGCTGATCGCCGCGGCCGGGCTCACCGGCATGAACGCCGCACAGCTGCTCGCGCTGCAGATCGGGCTCGGCGTCGTGGTCCTCGTCGTCGTCCTCCTCGCCACCGGCACGGTGACCGTCAGCCTCGTCTTCGGCCTGTTCGGCGTCCTGCTGCCCCACGCCCAGGTGCGCCGGCTGGCGGGCAAGCGGCGCGCGGACCTGCGGGAGGTGTGGCCCGAGGTGGTCGACAACCTGTCGTCGGCCGTGCGGGCCGGGCTCTCCCTCCCCGAGGCCCTGGGAGCGCTGGCCACCCGCGGGCCGGAGGTGCTGCGCCCGCCGTTCGCCCGGTTCGCCGCCCACTACCGCTCCAGCGGCCGGTTCGCCGAGGCGCTCGACCGGCTCAAGGACGACCTCGCCGACCCGGTGGGGGACCGGATCGTGGAGACGCTGCGGGTGGCCCGCGAGGTGGGCGGCACCGACCTGGGCCGGGTGCTGCGCACGCTGGCGACCTTCCTGCGCGAGGACGCCCGGGCCCGGGCGGAGCTGGAGACCCGGCAGGGCTGGGTGGTGTCGGCCGCGCGGCTGGCGGTGGCGGCTCCGTGGATCGTGCTGCTCCTGCTGGCGACCCAGTCGACGACGCTCACCGCGTACGACTCACCGACGGGGACGGTCGTCCTCGTCGCCGGCGGTGCGGTCTGCCTGCTCGCCTACCGGGTGATGCTGCGGATCGGGCGGCTGCCCGAGGACGTGCGGGTGCTGCAGTGAGCGGCCCTGTGCTCGGCATGCTGCTCGGCCTGACGGCGGCGTGCGGGCTGATCCTGGCGGTCCGGTTCGCTCCGCCGTTCCGGTCGGTCCGGCTGGTCGACCGGCTGGCGCCCTACGTGCACGACACCCCGCCGCCGTCGCGGCTGCTCGGCACCGCGACCGAACCGGGGCTGCTCACCGCCGTGCGCCGGGTGTTCGGCCCGGCCATCGGCGACGGCGCCCGGCTGGTCGACCGGGTGCTCGGCGGGCGCTCGGCGGTCCGGCGGCGGCTCGACGCGCTCGGCGGGGAGACGACCGTCGAGGACTTCCGGGTCGAGCAGGTGGTCTGGGGCGGGCTCGGGCTGCTCGGCGGCGTCGTCGTCTCCGGAGCCGCCTCGCTGTCGGCCGGTCGCCTCAACGTGCTGTCCGCCGGGCTGCTGTGCGTGGCGGGGCTCGTCGGCGGCGTCCTGGGCCGCGACTGGTGGCTGACCCAGCAGGTGTCGCGGCGCGAGGAGCTGCTGCTCGCCGAGTTCCCCGTCGTCGCCGAGCTGCTGGCCCTCGCGGTGACGGCGGGGGAGAGCCCGACCGCGGCCATCGCCCGGGTCACCCGGCTGTCCGGTGGCGAGCTGGCGCGCGAGCTCGGCGGCGCACTGGGCCGGGCGCGCGCCGGCGTGCCGCTGACGGAGGCCCTGCAGGAGGTCGCCGACCGCACCTCGCTGGACCCCTTGGCCCGCTTCATCGACGGGCTGCTCGTCGCCATCGAGCGGGGCACCCCGCTGGCCGAGGTGCTGCGCGCCCAGGCCGCCGACGTCCGCGAGGCCGGCAAGCGGCGGCTGCTCGAGGCCGGCGGCCGCAAGGAGATCGGGATGATGGTCCCGGTCGTCTTCCTGGTGCTGCCGGTCACCGTCCTGTTCGCCCTGTACCCGGGGCTGATCAGCATCGTGTCGCTCACGCAGTGAGCAGGAGAGAGGACGACCCATGCGTGCCTACGCATTCCTGACCGCCGCCCTGGCGGCGCTCGCCGAGCGGGCTCGCGACGACGATCCGGAGCGGGGCGACGTCCCCGGCTGGGTGATGATCACCGTGATGACGGCGGCGCTCGTGCTGGCGATCCTCGCCGTCTTCCAGGACGCGATCGTCGACGCGGTGACGAACGCGTTGAACTCCGTCACCGGCGCTGGTGGCTGAGCCGGCACGGATCGCGGACGACGGCGGCGAGCGCGGGAGCGCCGTCGTCGACTTCGTCATGGTCTCGCTGCTGATCATGACGCTGCTGCTGGCGGTGCTGCAGGTGGCCGTCTACGTGCACGTGCGCAACGTGGTGACCGCCAGCGCGCAGGAGGGCGCCCGGTACGCGGCCAACGCCGACGTCGACTCGGCGGCCGGGGCGGGGCGCGCGGTGGAGATCGTCGGCCGGGCGACCAGCGAGCGGACGGCGCGGGGGCTGTCGTGCTCGTCGGGGGAGGAGACGGATCCCACCGGGCTGACCGTGGTGGTCGTGCGCTGCTCGGGGTCGGTGCCGGCGCTGCTGGCGTCGCTGGGCGACCTGCTGCCGCTGGAGGCCACCGGCCGTGCGGTGAAGGAGGGCTCGTGAGGTGGCTGCGCGCCCGGCTGGGCAAGGTGGACGGCGAGCGCGGCTCGGCGCTGGTGGAGTTCGTCTTCATCGCGCTGGTGGTGTTCGTGCCGCTGGTCTACGTCGTCGCCGGGTTCTCGGCCGTGCAGCGCGGCGTGTTCGCGGCGAACGCGGCGGCGCGGGAGGCCGGCCGGGCGATGGGGACGGCGGCCGACCCGGTGAGCGGGCAGGAGCGGGCGCTGCGGGCGGCTGAGCTGGCGGTGGAGGACCAGTCGATCCGGCCGACGGACCTGCGGCTGGCGTTCGCGCCGGCGGGGGCGGGCTGCGACGCGGCGGGCGGCTACACGCCGACGCTGACGCCGGGGGAGGAGTTCTCGGTCTGCGTGACGGTGACCGTGCGGATCCCGATGCTGCCGGAATTCGTCGACGCCAACACCGCGACCGGGCAGTTCGTCGTCGAGCGCGACCGCTACGTCGACGGCTGAGCCCGCTCCTCGGGGGCGGACCGCCCGGACGCAGGCTGCCAGGATGCGGGTCGTGGACACCCTCGCGCACGCGTCGTCGGTCGTCGTCCGTTCGTCGCCGGAGGCGGTGTACGACCTGGTCTCGGACGTGACGCGGACCGGCGAGTGGAGCCCGGTGTGCCGGGCCTGCTGGTGGGACGACGGCGATGCGCCCCGGGTCGGCGCGCGGTTCACCGGGCGCAACGAGGTGCCGGGCCGGACGTGGGAGACCCGCAGCGAGGTCGTGGTCGCCGACCGCGGCCGGGAGTTCGCCTGGGTGGTCGGCGAGGGCTTCGTCCGCTGGGCGTTCACGATGGAGCCGGTCGAGGAGGGCACCCGGCTCACCGAGTCGTGGGAGTTCCTCCCCGCGGGCATCGCCCGGTTCCACCGGGTCTACGGCGAGGACGCCGACAACCAGATCGCCGAGCGGACCCGCATGGCGCACGAGGGCATCCCGGCAACTCTGGAGGCGGTGCGGCGGATCGCGGAGGCCGGCTGAGCGGCTCCCGGGACCGAGGGGACGACCGCGTCCCTCAGCCGGTGATGCGGAGGCACTCCGCGCAGCGGTCGCTGCCCGGCTCGGCCACCCAGTGCTCGTCGGCGCGGACGGTCACCAGGACGCCGCAGACCGACTGGTCGAGGCCATCGACGACCGGCCGCGCGACGGCGTGCCCGAGGGACGCGGCGTCCGGGGAGAAGGCCGCCGAGGCAGCGTAGGTGGTCGTCGCGGAGAGGGTCGCCGTCATGGGCGAGAGCCTGCCGGAGCGATGTGACGATCTGACTGCGGACGTCTGCCGATCGCGCTGCGGTCCGTCCGAGGAGGACCACCGCCGGCCGTCGACGGCTGAGCGGTCACAGGTCGAAGCGGACCACCACGGGGCGGTGGTCGGACGGCGGTTCGCCCGCCGCCCGGGCCGTCAGCTGCGGCCGCGAACCCATGCTGGGGACGTCGATGGGCACGGTCCGCGCCTCGCTCAGGCACGCGGCCAGGGCGTGCGAGACCAGCACGTGGTCGATGAGCTCCGGCCGTCCCTCGTGCATCCGCGACCAGTCGTCGGGTGGGTCCATCCAGTGGCCGGCCGCCCACAGCCGCTGCCGATCGCCGCGGTCGGGCCGGTCGAACCCGCCCGTGCCGAACTGCGACCCGGGCGGCCCCAGCAGCAGCTGGTTCGTCGCGGCGTCGGTCGTGTCGTTGAGGTCGCCGCACACCAGCAGCGGCCCGCCGGCCCAGTCCCCGGCCAGCTCGTCGGTCACCCACTCCCGCACCGCCGCGGCCTCGGCCGCCCGCCGGTTCAGGGCGTAGACGCCGTAGCGCGCCCGCTCGTCCTCGTCGCCGGTGCTGAATCGCCCACCGGGGAAGCTGAGCAGCTTGGACTTCAAGTGCGCGGTCAGCACCCGCACCTCGGCGTCGTCGCCGGTCCGGCAGGTCACCGCCAGCGCCCCGCGGCCCAGCTGCCGGATCGTCCGGCCGTCGTCGGCGACCTTCACCGGGGACAGCGACGCCGGCAGGTCCACCACCTCCGCGACGTCGACGAGCGGGTGCGGTGAGAGCCAGCCGACTCGGATCGGGTGGCTCTTCTCGAACCGCGTCGCCAGCGCCCCTCCCCAGTCGTCGCCGAGCCGGGAGCGGAGCAGCTCGAAGGACTCCTCGTCGCCGACCTCCTGCAGGGCGACGGCGTCCGGCGCCGCGTCGGCGATCACGCCGCAGAGCGCGTCGACCTTCGCGTCGAAGTCCGCCTGCTGGTCCGGCTCCGGCTGGAACAGGTTCTCCACGTTCCAGGTCATCACGGTGAACACCGCGGCCCCCACGACGGGGGCAGGACGGGCACCTGCCCGGCCGTCGGGGGAAGGGTAGATCCGGGACGGCCGGCGCGGGTCGAGCCGCCGCGCGACCGCATCCAGGAGCCCGGTACCGCCCTCTGAGGGTCGGGCAGCCACGCAGGCGGGATCCACCGACGCGACCCGGTCCCTGCCCCCGCGCCGGACCCTCGAGGGAGGTAGCCATGCGAGTCGACGGCCGGTGGGACATCGTCCAGAGCAACGGGTTCCGGGTGGCGGTGAACGTCGCGCAGCGCGGCGACCAGCTCGACGTGCAGGCGTCGCACTCCGGAGGGCGGGTGTTCAGCCTGCACCCCACGGCGGGGGTCGTCCGCGGCACGCACCTGGACATGACCATCGTCTGGAGCGACGGGTCGAAGGGGCAGTACACCGGCGACCTGAGGCCGAACAAGTTCGCGCTCCCCGGGTTCCACCTCGCCGGCGAGACCCGCGACCTGAACCACCCGACCAGCCGCGCCACCTGGTTCAGCGAGGGCCGGGACTTCCAGCCGGTGTGAGGGTCAGGGGGTGAAGACGCCCTCGAGCGCGGTGACGCTCCCGCCGACCGTGGTCAGCCGCACGTAGGTGGCGGCCTCCGGGTCGGCGGGCAGCGCCGAGGTGCCGACCAGGTCGGTGGCACCGGCGACCGGCACCTGGGTGAGGTCGGCCAGGTCCAGGTAGGCCAGCCGCGCGCCGTCCCGCACCGGCAGGGCGGTCACCGCGGCGTCGGCGTCGCGGACGTAGTACTGGGTGCACCAGGCGACCCCGAGGTCGGTGACGCCGTCCTCGGTGCAGGCCGCGGCGGCGTCGTCGCCCTCGAACCACTCGACCAGGTCGACCTCGACCGTGCCGGTGGCGGCGGAGCGGAGCACGCCGACGTGCTCGCCGTCGGGGAGGGCCGGGCCGGCGGAGGCAGTCTCGATCCGCGAGTCGACGGCGAAGCCCTTCCCGGTCCAGCGCAGCACGAGCGTGCCCTCGTGCGTGGGGCAGCAGGTCGGGTCGTCGCCGCCCACCGTCGGCCCGGTCAGCGTCACGGTGCCGGGTCCGGCGGCGACGTCCACGGCCGAGAAGCCGAGCTCGCCGCCGAGCACGCCGAGCGGACGCGGGGCGGAACCGGACAGGTCGAGGACGACGACCCGCTGCGAGGGCGCGGACACGGCTGCGGGGCAGGCGAGGGCGATCAGCGTCTCGGGCCGCCCGTCCGAGGTGACGTCGGCGGACGTCGTCGTCACGGTGGCGTCGTCCCAGTCGGCGGCCGGCAGGCCGTCGGCGAGCCACGCCTCGCGGCTGGGACAGCCCGCCGCGTCGTAGGCGACGGCCTTCCAGTCGACGCCCGTGACGACGACGGGCGTGCCGGTCACGACGTCGTCCGGTGCCGCGGGAGCGGCGATCGCCGACTGGCACGCGGCGGTCAGCGCGGCGCCCGCGAGGACGAGGGCGGCCAGCGCGGTGCGGCGCAGGTGACGGCGCGGACGGAGCTCCATGCCCGATCCATCGGGTACCCCGGAGTGGGGATTGACGGGATCTCACCCCTCGGGGGGAGACCGCCGTTCCGCGGCGGCCCGCTGCCACTCGCGGGGGCTCACCCCGAACGCGCCGCGGAAACGGCGTGCGAAGTGGCTGGGGTCGGCGAAGCCGGCCGAACGGGCCACCGCGGCGACCGGGCGCCGCCGCCCGGAGGGGGAGGCCAGCTCCGCCCGCGCCGCCTCCAGCCGCTGCTCGATCAGCCACTGCTCGAGCCGGACGCCGCCGGCGGCGCAGGCGCTGTAGAGCTGGCGCAGCGAGACGTTGTGCACGGCGGCCAACCGGGCCGGTCCCAGATCCGGCTCGCCCAGGTGCTGCCCGGCGTAGGTCAGGACCCGGCTGAGCAGGGTCTCCGCGCGGACCGCCGGCGCGAGCGCGGTGTCCCCGGCGGCGGACACCAGCAGCGCGCGCACCAGCTCGACGGTCGCCGTCCCGAGGGCGGCCGCTCCCGGCCCGGCGGCCAGCACGTCGCCCTCGCGAGCCAGCCGGTCCAGGTGGTCGCGCACCAGGTCGTGCAGCGGGCTGGCGGCCAGCCGCAGGGCCGCCGCGCGCACCACCGGCAGCGGCAGGCCGAGCTGCTCGACCGGCGCCTGGAAGGCGCGGGAGCCGCCCGTCCCCGACCAGGAGAAGCCGTACGGGGCGGTCAGGTCGTTGAGCATGAGCTGGCCCGGCCGCACCACGTGGTCGGTCCCGAACTGGCTGAACCGGGCCACCGTCCGCGTCTGCACGGCCAGCGCCACGATCTGCGGGCTCTCCATCCGCACGTGCCGAGGCGTGCGGACCAGCCGGAACCCCGAGGCGTCGGTGCTGAACACGTTCCCCCTGCCGAACTGCCACAGGTGCATGCGCGAGTGCACCCGTTCGTCCGGACCGAGGTGCTCGATGCGGCAGGGCACCGACGCGAGGTCGAACGCCCCCCGGAAGGCGCTCACCCGGTGCTCGGGCGCGACGGCGGCGGTGTCGAGGAGCAGCATCGGCGTCTCCCGGTGGAGGGACGTGCACGGCCCGGTCGCGCTCCCCGTCGAACGCGCCGACCAGCCTCGCAGACGACCGCCTCTCCAGGAACCGCCTCGCGCACGGGCCACCGTGCACCCAGGGGCCGGAGGTCTGCACGCACAGCCGATCAGCCGAGCCGGTCCGCTGCCAGGGTTCGCCGCATCGGATGGCCGACAGCCGAATCCACCGAGGGGGAGCGATGCCCACCACCACGACCGCCGACGGCACCCGGATCTTCTACAAGGACTGGGGGAGCGGGCAGCCCGTCGTCTTCAGCCACGGCTGGCCGCTGTGCGCCGACGCCTGGGACGGCCAGCTGTTCCACATGGCGAGCAACGGCTTCCGGGCCATCGCGCACGACCGGCGGGGGCACGGCCGCTCCGACCAGCCGTGGCAGGGCAACGACATGGACACCTACGCCGACGACCTCGCCGGGCTGATCGAGGAGCTCGACCTGCACGACGCCATCCTGGTCGGCCACTCGACCGGTGGGGGTGAGGTCACCCGGTACGTCGGCCGGCACGGGACGGCGCGCGTCGCGAAGGTGGTCCTGCTCGGTGCGATCCCGCCGACCATGCTGCGCACCGAGGCGAACCCGGACGGCCTGCCGATGGCGGTCTTCGACGAGATCCGCGCCGGTGTCCTGGGCAACCGGTCGCAGTACTACCGGGAGCTCGCCGTGCCCTTCTACGGCGGCAACCGGGACGGCGTCGAGCTGCCGCAGGGCGTGATCGACGACTTCTGGCGGATGAGCATGATGGCCGGCCTCGTGGCAGCCCACGACTGCATCGCGCAGTTCAGCGAGACGGTCTTCACCGACGACCTCGCGCAGATCGACGTCCCGGTGCTGGTCGCGCACGGCGACGACGACCAGATCGTGCCGTTCGCCGACTCCGCGCCCAAGACCGCGGAGCTGCTCAAGAACGCCGAGCTCAAGGTCTACCCCGGGCAGCCGCACGGCCTGACCGGGGCGCACGAGCAGGAGTTCAACGCCGATCTGCTCGCCTTCGCGCGGGCCTGAGAGGAGAACCGGCATGACCGAGATCCCCACCCCGCGCGCGTCCTCGGGCCCGGTCCCCGGTGCGCCGGACACCATCGTGCTCGTCCACGGCTTCTGGGTGACCCCCCGCAGCTGGGAGGAGTGGAAGGCGCACTACGAGGCCAAGGGCTACCGCGTCATCACCCCCGCCTACCCGGGCCTCCAGGTCGAGGTGGAGGCGCTCAACGCCGATCCGACGCCGATCGCCGAGCTGACCCTGCCCCCGATCGTCGAGTCGCTGTCGGCGGTGGTCGAGGCGCTGGAGAAGCCACCGATCCTCATCGGCCACTCCGCCGGCGGCACCCTCGTGCAGCTGCTCCTCGACCGCGGCTACGGCGCCTCCGCCGTCGTCCTCAACTCCGCGCCGACGGAGGGCGTGCGGGTGCTGCCGCTGTCGCAGCTGCGGTCGACCTTCGTGGCGTTCAAGAACCCGGCCAACCGGCACCGCGCGGTCGGGCTCAGCGAGGAGCAGTGGCGCTACGCGTTCACCAACACGTTCTCGGAGGAGGAGTCGCGGCGGCTCTACCAGCGGTACCACGTACCGGCCTCGGGACGGATCCTGTGGAGCTCCGTGCTCGCCAACTTCATGCCCGGCCCGCAGGACGCCGCCGTCGACTACGCCCGGCCCGACCGCGCGCCGCTGCTGTTCATCTCCGGCACCGAGGACCACATCATGCCGCCGAGCGTGCAGCGGTCGAACGTCAAGCACTACACGACCGGCGTGGTCGAGCACCGCGAGTACCCCGGCTTCGCGCACCTGCTCCCGGCGCAGGAGGGCTGGCAGGAGATCGCCGACGTCGCGCTGGAGTGGGCGGTCGCGCACGCCGGCACGAGGCCCGAGCCCGCCGGGGCGCAGTGACCGGCCTGCGGCTCACGCACGTCGGCGGCCCGACGCTGCTGATCGAGGTGGGTGGCTGGCGGCTGCTCACCGATCCGACGTTCGACGCCGCCGGCCGGAGGTACGCCTTCGGCTGGGGGACGTCGTCGCGGAAGGTGACCGGCCCGGCGGTACCGGCCGACGACGTGCTGCCGGTGGACGCGGTGCTGCTCAGCCACGACCACCACGCCGACAACCTCGACGACGCCGGCCGGGGGCTCCTGGCCGCAGCCGGCGCCGTGGTCACCACCGAGCCCGGCGCCCGTCGGCTCGGCGGGCACGCGCGGGGGCTGCCGCCCTGGGGGACGACGACGCTGACCGCGCCCGGCCGGGCACCGATCGAGGTGACCGCCACGCCGGCGCGGCACGGTCCGCCGCTGAGCCGGCCGGTCGTCGGCGAGGTCGTGGGGTTCGCGCTGCACCTGCCGGACCCGGACGGCGTGCTGTGGATCTCCGGCGACACCGTGTTCTTCGACGGGGTGCGCGAGGTGGCCCGGCGCTTCGACGTCCGCACCGCGGTCCTGCACCTGGGCGGGGTGCGGTTCCCCGTCAGCGGCCCGCTGCGGTACTCGATGACCGGCCGGGAGGCGGTGGAGCTGTGCCGGGAGCTGCGCCCGGCGACGGTCGTGCCCGTCCACTACGAGGGGTGGTCGCACTTCCGGCAGGGGCGGACCGCGGCGGAGCGGCAGATCGCCGAGGCGCCGGAGGAGCTGCGCCGGCTCTTCCGGTGGCTGCCACTGGGGCAGCCGACGGTGCTGGCGGCCGCCTGAGCGGCCGCCGGCACCGGTCCGCTCAGCCGCCGCGCTGGACCTCGGCCTGCACCACGCCGCGGACGGCGGTCAGCAGCGCCTGGTCGGAGGTGTCGCCGGACTCCAGGGCCGCCCGCGCCGCGTCCGGCAGCAGGCCCGGGTCCACCGTGTCCAGCCAGGCGACGTCGCCGGCCACCCGGCGGCCCACCTGGAGGCCCTCGCCGTCCCGGCGCAGCACGTACTCCTCGCCGTCGATCTCGCACGTCATGTCGTCGGTCATGGCCGACCCCTACCCCGGGCCGGCCCCGCGATACGCGCGGCGAGCCCGGAAGGCGCGAGGATGCCGGCGTGGACGAGGAGTTCTGCGAGGTCGTGGTCACCGCCGCGGACGCCGGCCGGCTGGCCGGGCTGACGCGCACGCTCGTCGAGGAGCGGCTGGCCGCCTGCGGGCACCAGATCGCCCCGATCCGGTCGGTCTACCGGTGGCAGGGCGCGGTGCACGACGAGGCCGAGGCGCGGGTCGCGCTGCACACCCGGCGGTCGCTGGTCGACGCGGTGACCGCCCGGGTCCGCGAGCTGCACGCCTACGACGTCCCCTGCGTGATCGCCCTGCCGCTGGTGGGCGGCAACCCCGACTACCTCGCCTGGATCGCGGAGGAGACGGTCGCGCCCGCCTGATTGCCGCTCACCCTTTGCGGGGAGAACCCTCCTGGCGACCTGTGGGCGCGGTCACGGTTGCCGATAGGGAACGGGACAGGGCACCGGCGAGGTGCCCCTCGAGGCCGGGGGAGACGTGGCAGCAGACGCGGGCGACGTGCAGCCGCCGCTCGACGTGCCGGAGAGCGAGGCGACTCGCGCCCGGGACGCCGGGCTGGTCGCGGCGATCGTCGACGCGCTGCCCTCGCCCACCGTGGTGCTCGACCCCGACGGCGTCATCGTCATGGTGAACCGGGCCTGGGAGCAGGACGGGCGCGACCACGGCGTGGCGATCCGGCCCGGCGCCGACTACTACGCCGAGGCCGTGGGGCTCGCCGACGACCCGGAGGGCCGCACGCTCGTCTCGGAGCTGCGCGAGCTGATCGCCGGTCTGCGGACCGAGGTGTCCATCGACCGCTCGATGCCCAGCCCGGGCGGCGGGGGCGGGCGGCTGTGGTTCCACGTGCAGGCCACCCGGGTCGGCAGCCGCGGGCACGTCGTCGTCACGCACACCGACGTCACCGCGCGGGTGCTCGCCGAGCGCGCCTCCTCCTGGCAGGCCCGGCACGACCACCTCACCGAGCTGCCCAACCGCGCCCACCTGCACGAGCTGATCGACCGCGAGCTCCAGCGCCCCGACCGTCCCGCCGTGGCGGTGCTGTTCCTCGACGTCGACGGCTTCAAGACGGTCAACGACTCCCTCGGGCACGAGGTCGGTGACGAGCTCCTCCGCCAGCTCTCGGCCCGGCTGCTCCGGGCCTCGCGCGGACAGGACACCGTGGGCCGGCTCGGCGGCGACGAGTTCGTCGTCCTGTGCCGCGACTGCGACACCGACGGCGCCGAGGTGCTCGCCGCCCGCTGCCACGCGGCGTTCGAGGAGCCCTTCCTCCTGGGCGGTCGCAGCCTGCGGCTGGGCGCGAGCATCGGCATCGCCGGCACCGCGCGCGGCGTCCGGCGCGGCGTCCGGTCCACCGATCTGGTCCGCGACGCCGACCTGGCCATGTACGCGGCCAAGGCTGCCGGGCGGGGCAGGGTCCGCGTGTTCAGCCCGGAGCTGCGCACCGCTGCCGAGCAGAAGATGCAGCTGGCCGCGGAGCTGCGGGACGCGATCGCCGGCGACCAGCTGGTCCTGCACTACCAGCCGATCCTGCACCTGCCCAGCCGCCGCTGCACCGGCGTGGAGGCGCTGGTCCGCTGGCAGCACCCCGAACGCGGGCTGCTGCCGCCGTCGGACTTCGTCCAGCTCGCCGCCCAGCACGACCTCATGCCCGACCTGACCCGGTGGGTGCTGCGCACCGCGACCGGGCAGGCGGTGGCGTGGGAGGCCGAGGGCCTGCCCCTGATCGTCGGTGTGAACATCGCCGCCGAGCACTTCGCCGGCGGCACGCTGGTCGACGACGTCGCCTCCGCGCTGGCGGGGTCCGGGCTGGCCGCCGACCGGCTGGTGGTGGAGCTGACCGAGACCAGCGTCGCCGAGGACCCGGTCGCGGCCGCGGCGCAGCTCGCCCAGCTGCGGGTGAGCGGCGTGGAGGTTTCCATCGACGACTTCGGGTGCGGGTTCTCCTCGATCAGCCAGCTGATGTCGCTGCCGGCGGGGTCGCTCAAGATCGACCGCAGCCTGGTCGCCGGAGCCGACCGGTTGACCAGCCAGTCCGCCGCGGCGATCAGCGCGGTCGTGGGGCTCGCGGAGGCGTTCGGGATGCGCAGCCTGGCCGAGGGGGTGGAGACCGCCGAGCAGCTCGCCGTCGTCTCCGCGCTGGGCTGCACGTTCGCGCAGGGCTTCCACATCGCCCGGCCGATGGCGGCCGGCGAGCTGGCCCGCTGGCTGCGCGAGACCTCCGCGGAGCGCTACGCCCGGTCGGGGGCCTGACCCTCAGCCCGGCTCGCCGCGCGCCTTCCGGCGGATGATCACCACGAGGTCCACGACGGCGACCGCGGCGGCGACCAGCAGCAGCACCCCGGGCCACGCCGGCAGGTCGGTGGCCAGCCAGCCGATGCCGCCCGCCAGGCAGACGACCAGCCCGAACAGGGCGAGCACCAGCCGCAGCGTCAGCGCCGACTGCGCCGGCGCCGCGCCACCGAAGCCGGCGGTGGGGTCGTGGTAGCCGGGGAGGCCGCGCTCGTAGTCCTCCCGGGAGCGGGGTCGCCGCGGCTCGTCCACGGCACGGTGACTACCCCTGGCGCGAGCGCACTACCCTGGCTAGACGTGGCAGCTGACTTCTCCGTCGTCCTGGACGAGCTCAACTCGACCCTCACGTCGATCGAGGCCGTTCTCGACGTCGACCAGCTGCGCCGGGAGGTCGCCGACCTGGAGCAGCAGGCCGCCGCCCCCGACCTGTGGGACGACGTCGAGGCCGCCCAGGCGCTGACCTCCAGGCTCTCCTACCTGCAGGGCGACCTGCGCCGGGTCGAGGAGCTGCGCGGCCGGCTCGAGGACGTCGGCCTGCTGCACGAGATGGCCGCCGAGGAGGGCGACGAGGCGACCACCGCCGAGGCCGAGCGGGAGCTGGAGAGCCTGCGCGCGTCGATCGACGAGCTGGAGGTCCGCACGCTGCTGTCGGGGGAGTACGACTCCCGCGAGGCGCTGGTGACCATCCGCTCGGAGGCGGGTGGCGTCGACGCCGCCGACTTCGCCGAGATGCTCATGCGCATGTACCTGCGGTGGGCCGAGCGCCACAAGTACCCGACCGAGGTGCTCGACATCAGCTACGCCGAGGAGGCGGGCATCAAGTCGGCCACCTTCTCGGTCAAGGTGCCCTACGCCTACGGCACGCTCTCGGTCGAGCAGGGCACCCACCGGCTGGTGCGCATCTCGCCGTTCGACAACCAGGGCCGCCGCCAGACCTCGTTCGCCGGTGTCGAGGTGCTGCCGGTCGTCGAGCAGACCGACCACGTCGACATCCCGGAGAACGAGATCCGGGTCGACGTCTTCCGGTCGTCGGGCCCGGGCGGCCAGAGCGTCAACACGACCGACTCCGCCGTCCGGATGACGCACATCCCCACCGGGATCGTGGTGTCCTGCCAGAACGAGAAGTCGCAGATCCAGAACCGCGCGGCTGCCCTGCGCGTGCTCCAGGCCCGGCTGCTGGTCGTGCGCCAGCAGGAGCAGAAGGCCGAGATGGACGCGCTCAAGGGCGAGGGCAGCAGCTGGGGCAACCAGATGCGCTCCTACGTGCTGCACCCGTACCAGATGGTCAAGGACCTGCGCACCGACTACGAGACCGGCAACACGACGGCGGTCCTCGACGGCGACATCGACGCCTTCATCGAGGCGGGCATCCGCTGGCGCCGCCAGCAGGAGACGGTGCCCGCCCCCTGAGCGCCGGGGCGGGTGTAGGGGACCTCACGAATCGCGGCCGGATCGGAGCCGGACGCAACCGTCCGTGACCGTCGTCCGCGTGGTTCGCCCCGACGTCGTGACACAGGGCGAGAACGACTCCCGGTAGTTCCGTGGCGAACGCCCGGTGGAGGGCCTCGGGACTAGTACCGTGGCGCCTCGTGATCGAAATGCAACACGTCACCAAGCTCTACCCGGCCAGCGGCCGGCCGGCCCTGGACGACGTGTCGACGGAGATCGACAAGGGCGAGTTCGTCTTCCTGATCGGGTCCTCCGGTTCGGGCAAGTCGACCTTCCTGCGGCTGCTGCTGAAGGAGGACGACCCCACCTCCGGGACCATCAAGGTCAACGGCCAGACGCTCAACACGCTGAGCAAGTGGAAGGTGCCCAAGCTCCGCCGCACGATGGGCTGCGTCTTCCAGGACTTCCGCCTGCTGCGCAACCGCACGGTCGCGCAGAACGTGGCGTTCGCCCTGGAGGTCATCAACAAGCCGCACCGCACGATCCGGCGGGTGGTGCCCGAGGTGCTGGAGATGGTCGGGCTGGAGGGCAAGGCCAACCGGCTGCCCAGCGAGCTCTCCGGTGGCGAGCAGCAGCGGGTGGCGATCGCCCGCGCGTTCGTCAACCGTCCGCTGGTGCTGCTGGCCGACGAGCCCACCGGCAACCTCGACCCCGAGACCAGCGAGGGCATCATGCTGCTGCTCGAGCGGATCAACCGCACCGGCACGACGGTGATCATGGCGACGCACGACTACCACATCGTCGACTCCATGCGCCGTCGCGTCATCGAGCTCAACGGGGGAGTCCTCACCCGCGACCAGTCGCGCGGCGTCTACGGCGTGGGCCGCTGACCGCGCCCCGCTGACCGGGCCTCTCCGAACTCCACGACAGGGAATCCATGCGCGTCAACTTCGTGCTCTCCGAGGTGGCCACCGGGCTGCGTCGCAACCTCACCATGACGGTCGCGATGATCCTCACCACGGCCATCTCGCTCGGGCTCATGGGCGTCGGTCTGCTCATCGGCGGACCCGGCGGGATGATCCCGAAGATGAAGGAGATCTACTACGACAAGGTCCAGGTCTCCATCTTCCTCACCGACGACGTCACCGACGAGCAGCGCGACGCGATCCGCGCCGAGCTCGACTCGTCGACCGAGGTGAAGAACTACATCTACGAGACCAAGGAAGAGGCCTACGAGCGCTTCCAGCAGCAGTTCAGCCAGCAGCCCGAGCTGGTCGAGAACACGCCGCCGGACGCGCTGCCCGAGAGCTTCCGCGTCGAGCTGGTCAACCCCGAGCGCTACCCGGTCATCGCCGAGGCGTTCCCCAGCGGGGAGAACGGCGTCGACCAGGTGCGCGACGAGGGGGAGTTCCTCGACCGGCTGTTCAGCCTGCTCAACGGGGCCCGCAACGCGACCCTCGCCGTGGCCGTCGTCCAGGCGCTCGCCGCGCTGCTGCTGATCTCCAACACCATCCAGCTGGCCGCCTTCAACCGCCGCAACGAGACCAACATCATGCGGCTGGTCGGCGCCTCGCGCTGGTACACGCAGCTGCCGTTCATCCTCGAGGCCGCGGTGGCCGGGCTCATCGGTGGTCTGCTCGCCGTCGGGGGTCTGGTGCTGACCAAGATCCTGTTCGTCGACAAGACGTTGGCCGGGCCGATCAAGGCCGGGATCATCACCGGCGTCGACTGGGGCCAGATCGCCACCACCGGCGCGATCATCACCGCCGCGGGCGTGGGCCTGGCCGCGGTGGCCTCCTACGTGACCCTGCGGCTGTACGTGCGGCTGTAGCCAGTTCGCCCTGCCGACGATCATGGAGCCGTGACCACGCCCGGGCCCGACCCGGTGGTCACAGCTCCATGATCGTCGTTGCGGGGGGCCAGTAGCCTGGGGTCATGCCGCGGGAACAGGGGCGCAAGCTCATCGCCCAGAACAAGAAGGCGCGGCACGACTACTCGATCCTCGACCAGTACGAGGTGGGCCTGGTGCTCACCGGCACCGAGGTGAAGAGCCTGCGTGCCGGCCGGGCCTCGCTCGTCGACGGCTTCGCCTCGATCGACGACGGCGAGGTGTGGCTCCAGCACGTCCACATCCCCGAGTACGTGCAGGGCACCTGGACCAACCACACGCCGCGCCGCAAGCGGAAGGTGCTCATGCACCGGGGCGAGATCGACAAGCTGGTCAGCAAGATCAAGGAGGGCGGGCTCACGCTCGTCCCGCTCGACATGTACTTCAAGGACGGCAAGGTCAAGGCCACCCTCGCACTGGCCAAGGGCAAGAAGTCCTACGACAAGCGGCACGACCTCGCCGAGCGGGACTCCCGCCGCGAGATCCAGAAGGCGTTCGGCCGCTACGTGAAGGGACGCCGGTGAGGGGTATCGCCTACGACCGCTTCGGCGGGGTCGAGGTCCTGCAGCTGCGCGACGACCTCCCCGAGCCGCCGGTCGGCCCGGACACCGTGCTGGTCCGCACCCGTGCCGCGGGCGTGAACCCGGTCGACATCGGCATCCGCGAGGGCGGCCTCGCCGGGTTCTTCCCGCACCACTTCCCGATCGTCCCGGGCTGGGACCTCGCCGGTGTGGTCGAGGCCGTCGGCCCCGCCGTCGTCGACTTCGCGCCCGGCGACGAGGTCTTCGGCTACCTGCGCCGCGACGACGTCCAGTGGGGGACGGCGGCCGAGCTGGTGCCCGCGCCGCAGCGCTGCCTGGCGCACAAGCCGGAGTCACTGTCGTTCACCGAGGCCGGGGCCGTGCCGCTGGCCGGGCTCACCGCCTACCAGGCGCTCACCGAGGCGCTGGCCGTCGGCGAGGGCGACCGCGTGCTCGTGCACCGCGCGGCCGGCGGCGTCGGCTTCTTCGCCGTCCAGATCGCCGTCGCGCTCGGCGCGCACGTCATCGGCACCGCCAGCCCGCGCAACCACGGCTTCCTCACCGAGGCCGGCGCCGCCGAGGTGCTCGACTACTCGGCCGGCCCGATCAGCGAGCAGTTGTCCGAGCCGGTCGACGCCGTGCTCGACCTCAACGGCGGCGACTCGCTGGCCGACGCCCCGAAGCAGGTGCGCGACCTCTCCCGCGTCGCCAGCGTCGTCGACCCGTCGGTGAACGAGATGGGCGGGCGCTACGTGTTCGTCCGCCCGGAGCGGCACGACCTCGAGGAGCTGGCCCGCATGGCCGACGCCGGGCAGCTGCGCGTCGCCGTCGCCAAGGCGTTCCCGCTGGAGCGGACGGCGGAGGCCCAGGAGCTGGTGGCCGGCGGTCACGTGCGCGGCAAGGTCGTCGTCACGCTCTGACCAGCGGGTGGGTCGTCCCGGTCAGAACTCCGGTTCCGGCATGAGTTCCCACACCTCCTGCGCGCAGCGGCAGGCGACGGCGATCCTCGCCGCCCACCGCAGCGCCTCCTCGCGGGAGGGGACGTCGACGACCGCGAACCCGCCCACGTGCGCCTTGCCCTCGGGGAACAGGCCGCGGGTGACCGAACCGTCGGTGCCGACGACGTCCGGTTCGCGGTCCTGCACCCCGCCGCCGAACACCCACACGCCCGCGCCCCTGGCCTCCTCGACCACCGTCATCGAGGCCCGCGCGACGTCAGGCAGGTCCTCGGCCGGGAAGGTCATCGACCCCTCGTCGAACGAGATCAGGTACCGGGGCATGCCGCTCCTCGTCGTCCGGGCGGCCTCTCGCCGCCACTCGTCGCGCATGACCGGCGGGGTCGGCGGAACTCATCGGCGGCCGAGTCGTCGCGTTCTGAGCTCGGTCGATACGGTCGGGTCGTGGGCAGCGTGGCAGCACCGGTCGACGACGCCGACGTCCCGCGGTACTGGCGGGAGCTGGGGCTGCCAGGGCTGGTCGACGTCCACGTGCACGTGCTGCCCGAGCCGGTGCAGGCGAAGGTGTGGCGCTACTTCGAGGCCGCCGGCACCCACTACGGGACCGAGTGGCCGGTCGCCTACCGGCTGCCCGTGGAGGAGCGGCTCGCCGTCCTCGATCGGCTGGGCGTGCGGGCCTTCCCCACGCTGCCGTACCCGCACAAGCCGGGCATGGCCGCCTGGCTGAACGACTGGTCGCACGACTTCGCCGCCCACCACCCGCAGGTGCTGCGGTCGGCGACGTTCTTCCCCGAGCCCGAGGCGCCGGGCTACGTCGCCGAGGCGCTCGACCGCGGCACGCGCATCTTCAAGGTGCACGTGCAGGTCGGCGCGTTCGACCCGCGGCACCCGCTGCTCGACCCGGTGTGGGCGCGGCTGGAGGAGACCGGCACACCGGTGGTCATCCACTGCGGCTCCGGGCCGCTGGCCGGCGAGCACACCGGCCCCGCGCCGATGACCGGGCTGCTGGAGCGCTTCCCGCGGTTGCGGCTGGTCATCGCCCACCTGGGCATGCCCGAGTACCGGGAGTTCCTCGACCTCGCCGAGCGGTACGAGCGGGTGCACCTGGACACCACGATGTTCGCCACCGACTTCACCGAGCGGCTGATGCCCTTCGATCCCGCCGACCGGCCGCGGTTGTCGGCGCTGCGTGCCAAGGTGCTCCTCGGCAGCGACTTCCCCTCGATCCCGTACCCGTACGCGCACCAGCTGCAGGCGCTGCACCGGCTGGACCTGGGGGAGGAGTGGCTGCGCGCCGTGCTGTGGGAGAACGGCGCCCGCCTGTTCGACCTGGAGGGCTGATGACCGCGACGGTGGCGCCGCGAGCGGTCGAGCGGGCCAAGGTGGCCGTCGGGGCGGCGTTCACCATCAACGGCCTGGCGATCGCCTCGTGGATCTCGCGGGTCCCGGCGGCCCGCGACCAGCTCGGCTCGAGCAGCTCGCGGCTCGGGCTGCTCCTGCTGTGCGCCTCGCTGGGGTCGGTTCTCGCCCTGCCCGCGTCGGGCGCGGTGGTGCACCGGCTCGGCCCCGCACGCAGCGCGTTCTGCGGCGGCTCGGTCAGCGTCACCGGCATGCTGGTCCTCGCCGCCGGCCTGACCGCGGGCGGCGCGCCGCTCGCCGCCCTGGGCCTGTTCCTGCTGGGCGCCGGCATCGCCTTCTGGGACGTGTCGATGAACGTCGAGGGCGCCGACGTCGAGCACCGGCTGGGGCGGGCGGTGATGCCTCGCTTCCACGCCGGGTTCAGCCTCGGCACGGTGGCCGGCGGGCTCGGTGGGGCCGCGGCGGCGGCGCTCGAGGTCTCACTGGCCGCCCAGCTGGTCGTGACCGCGGTGCTCGTGCTCGCCGCGCTCGCCGTCGCCACCCGGTCCTTCCTCCCGGTCGAGGAGGCGCCCGATCAGACGGCGGGGAGCCGGTCGGGGGCGAGCCGGGCCTGGCGGGAGCCTCGCACGCTGCTGCTCGGCCTGCTGGTGCTCACCTTCGCCTTCACGGAGGGCACCGCCTACGACTGGCTGGCCGTCGGCCTCACCGACGGGTACGGCGCGGGGGAGGTGCTGGCCGCCACCGGGTTCGCGATCTTCGTGGCGGCCATGACCGCCGTCCGCATCGTCGGGACGACGCTGCTCGACCGCTACGGCCGCGTCCCCGTCCTGCGGGCGGGCGCGGTCGCGGCGCTGGCCGGCGTGGTGCTGTTCGTGCTGTCGCCGAGCGCGCCGGTGGCGCTGGCCGGTGCTGTGCTCTGGGGCGCCGGCGCGGCGCTGGGTTTCCCGGTCGGCATGAGCGCCGCCGCCGACGAGCCGGCCCGGGCGGCGGCCCGGGTGTCGGTGGTCAGCTCCATCGGCTACACCGCGTTCCTGGCCGGGCCACCGCTCATCGGCTTCCTCGCCGACGCCACCGGCATCCTGCGGGCGATGCTGGTCGTCCTGGTGGCGCTCGCGGTCGGTGCGCCGGCGGTCGGTGCCGTGCGGCCCGCGGTCGCGCAGGGCAGGGTGGCGGCATGAGCATCCGGCTGACGGCGACCGTGCTCGGCACCCCCGACCCCCGGGCGCTGGCCCGCTTCTACCAGCGGCTGCTCGACTGGCCGATCCGCGACGACACCCCCGAGTGGGCCACGCTGCGTCCGGGCGACGGCCCGGGGCTGTCGTTCCAGCTGGAGGCCGACCACGTCCGGCCGGTGTGGCCGCCGCAGCCGGGCACCCAGCAGATGCAGCTGCACCTCGACCTCGAGGTCGACGACCTGGACGCGGCGTGCGCGCTCGCGGTCGAGGCGGGGGCCGAGCGGATCGGCGGCTACGACGACCCGGACGAGATGGTGCGGATCTTCGCCGACCCCGACGGCCACGTGTTCTGCCTGTTCGTCCCGCACGGGCCGAAGGAGGGGCGGTGACCCGCTTCCTGCTCACCGGCACCGTGCTGGACACGCCGGACCCGAAGGGCCTGGCGCTGTTCTACCAGCGGCTGCTCGGCTGGCCGCTGGCCGACGACGAGCCGGAGTGGGTGACGCTGCGGCCGGCCGACGGCGG
Source organism: Blastococcus sp. TF02A-30 (assembly GCF_003319185.1). GTDB lineage: Bacteria > Actinomycetota > Actinomycetes > Mycobacteriales > Geodermatophilaceae > Blastococcus. The sequence goes on along the minus strand of NZ_QOHJ01000003.1, from coordinate 157,809 downwards.
CGCGGGGCTCTCGTTCCAGTACGAGGCCGACCATGTACCGCCGGTGTGGCCGGCCTCCGACGGCGATCCGCGCATGCAGCTGCACCTCGACATCGAGGTCGACGACCTGGCGGCCGCGGTCGAGGAGGCAGTGGCCGCGGGGGCGCGGGTGGCGGAGTTCCAGCCGCAGGACGACGTTCGCGTGTGCCTCGACCCGGCCGGGCACCCGTTCTGCCTCTGGGTGCGCTGAAACGGGGTGGACCCCGGCGGGCCGGCGTCCCTAGCCTTTCCGCCCGTGCCCGCCCTCCCGTCCCTCCCCGAGGGCTTCACCGCCCGGCCCCTCGCCGCCGACGACGTCCCCGCCGTGGCCGACCTGCTGGTCGCCGCCGAGCAGGTGGACGACACCGGCGAGTTCCCCGACGCCGACGACATCAGCGAGTGGTGGAGCGGCTGGGGCATCGACTTCCGCCGCGACGGGGTGGCCGTCACCGACGACGACGGTGCCCTGGCCGGCTACGCGACGGTGCTGGCCTCCCCGACCTACCGCGACGAGCAGCGCATCTACCTCGAGGGCCGGGTGCGGCCCGATCTGCGCGGCCGCGGCCTGGGTCGGGCGCTGCTGGACTGGCAGCTGGCGCGCGGCGCGCAGCTGCGCGCCGAGCGGTACCCGGAGGTGCCGACCCGCCTGGTCGTCGAGGTGCACGGCACCATGCCGGCGCTGGAGCGGCTGGCCGCCCGCGCCGGGCTGACCGCCGAGCGCTGGTACCGGTCGATGGAGCGCTCGCTGCACGCGCTGCCCGAGCCCCGCCCGGTCGACGGCGTGCGCCTGGTGCCCTTCGACGCCGCGCGTGACGACGAGGTGCGACGGGCGCACAACGCCGCGTTCACCGAGCACCACGGCTCGAGCGAGCGGGATCCGGACACCTGGCGGCGGCTGTTCACCGGCACCCGCGCCTTCCGGCCCGACCTCTCCGTGCTCGCCCTCGAGGACGGCGCCGTGGTCGGCTACGTGCTCGCCTCGGTGTTCGAGGCCGACACCGAGGCCCGCGGGTACCGCGAGGTGCACTTCGGCCAGATCGGCGTGCTACCCGCGGCCCGCGGCCGGGGGCTGGCCTCGGCCATGATCGCCACCGCGCTGCGGGAGGCGGTCGGGCACGAGTGCGCCAGCGCCGCCCTCGAGGTGGACAGCGACAACGTCACCGGAGCGCTGCGCCTCTACGAGGGCCTCGGCTTCGGCACCGCCCGCACCCGCGTCTCCTGGTCGGTGCCGCTCCCGCCCGCGGCCACTGGCTAGGGTGCGGCGCATGGTCAGCGCCGATCACTTCGACCCCGCCCTCGTCGGCCGCGCGCACCGCGCGATCGACCCGCTGCACTCGCAGCTGTACTTCGCGCCGGAGCAGGACGAGCACCTCAGCGCGCTCGGGCTGAAGCCGGGGCGGATGTCCTACTTCGCCGCGCGGTCGGCGCCGATGGGTGCGGTCGGCGCCGGGGTGGTCACCGCGACCTTCTACAACTTCTCGCCGTCGCTGGTCGCGCACATGATCCCGCGGGCGTGGACGCTGGCCTCGCCGGAGCAGGTGCTCGCGGCCCGGCTGGACGCCGCCCGCGCCTCGCTCACCCGGCTGCTCGGTGACGCCGCGTCGTCCGAGGCCGTCCCCGAGCTGGCCGGGCTGCTGCGGGAGGCCGCCGACGGGCTGTCCACCGAGGGCCGGCCGCTGTTCGCCGGGCACGCCGACCTGCCCTGGCCCGAGGAGCCGCTGCTTGCCCTGTGGCACGGGGCGTCGCTGCTGCGCGAGCACCGCGGCGACGGGCACGTCGCCGTCCTGCTGCACGCCGGGCTCACCGGGCTCGAGGCGCTGATCACCCACTGCGCCACCGGCCGGGGGTTCACCGATGCCGCCGCCAAGGCCACCCGCGGGTGGAGCGACGAGCAGTGGGCCGCCGCCTGCGGCGCGCTGGCCGAGCGCGGCCTGCTCGACGACGCCGGGCTGACCGCTGAAGGGGAGGAGCTGCGGGCGCGCATCGAGGTGCAGACCGACGCGCTGGCCGCCGACCCGTGGCTGACGCTCGGCGCGGAGAAGACCGCCCGGGTGGTGGAGCTCGGCAAGGGGCTCTCGCGCCGGCTCGCCGAGAACGGCGCCTTCGGGCAGGGCATCTTCGGTCGCTGACGCGGGCCGCCTGCCCTACGTTCGGAGGCACTTCCAGCACGGGGAGGCGCCATGACCGCGACGGAGCGGGCACAGGGACCACGGACCGACGTCGACGCCGCCTTCCGCGGCAGCGCCACCTACCGGAGCCTGGGGGAGCAGGAACTCAGCCCGGCCGAGGAACGCTTCGAGAAGGCCCGCCGCACCGTCGGGTTGTTCCTGGCGCCGGTGGTCACGATCGTCTTCGCGTTCGTGCCGATCGACCTGCCGCGGGACCAGCACCTGCTGGCCGCGGTGCTGCTCGGCGTCATCGTCCTGTGGATCACCGAGCCGGTGCCGATCCCGGTGGGCGGCCTCATCGGTGTCGCCGCGATCGTCGTCCTCGGGGTGGTGCCGGCGGACGACGCCCTGGCGCCCTTCGGCTCGACGACGGTCTTCACCTTCATCGGCGCGTTCATCCTCGCCGCGGCCATGCTCAAGCACGGTGTGGCCCGCCGCTTCGCGATGTTCATCCTGTCGCTGAAGTGGGTCGGTGCATCCACCGCGCGGGTGGTCATCGCGTTCGGGTTCATCACCGCCGTGCTGTCGGCCTTCGTCTCCAACACCGCCACCGTGGCCATGCTGCTGCCGACGGCGATCGGCATCCTGTCGGTCATCGCCAAGCTGCTCCAGGCCAAGGAGCTGGTGAAGCCGGACTTCGACCCGCTCCGGCTCCGCGTCGGCGTCGCGCTGATGCTGATGCTGGCCTACGGCGCCGGCGTGGGGGGCCTGCTCACCCCGGTCGGCAGCCCGCCCAACCTGATCGGCCGGGGGCTGATCGAGGAGGCGACCGGCGAGCGCATCGGCTTCCTCGACTGGATGCTCATGGCGCTGCCGATCTGCGCCCTGATGTTCGTGGCGCTGACCGTCATCCTGCTGCTGCTGAACAAGCCGGAGATCAAGCGGATCGAGGGCGTGCACGAGTACGTGCAGCAGGAGCGGGCCGACCTCGGTCCCTTCTCCGGGGCCGAGCGCAACACCCTCATCGCGTTCGGCATCACCGTGGTGCTGTGGATCTTCCCCGGCGTCATCGCGCTGACCGCCGGCACGGACTCCGACCTCTACGGCACGATCAGCGACCGGCTCGACGAGGGCATCGTCGCCGTACTCGGCGCCTCGCTGCTGTTCCTGCTGCCCACCGACTGGAAGTCGCGGGAGTTCACGCTGAACTGGAGCGACGCCGCGAAGATCGACTGGGGCACGATCTTGCTGTTCGGCACCGGCATCATCTTCGGGTCGCTGCTGGCCAGCACCGGGTTGGCCGAACGGATCGGCCAGGCGTCCGCGGACTCCCTCGGGCTCACCAGCACGTTCGGGATCACGGTCTTCGCCGTCATCCTGGCCATCGTCATCAGCGAGACGACGTCGAACACCGCGTCGGCCGCCGTCGTGGTCCCGATCATCATCCCGGTGGCCGTGGCTGCGGGGATCAACCCGTTCGTGCCGGCGCTGGCGGCCACCTTCGCCGCCTCGTTCGGCTTCATGCTCCCGGTGTCCACGCCGCAGAACGCGATCGCCTACGGCTCGGGCGTTGTGCCGATCACCAAGATGATCCGGTCGGGCGCCTCGTTCGACGTCCTGGGCGCCCTCCTCATCGTGCTGCTCCTGCCCCTGCTGGTCGACCTGGTGCTCGGCAGCGTCGGCGGCTGACGCCGCCGGGAGCATCGCAGCGAGCTCTGCGAGCGAGGAGCGGACCGGGGGCGGAAGCCGACCGGTGACACGGAGGCTGACGCCGGAGTTCACCCCTTCGGAGCCCGGTGTCTGCCCCACCCGGGCACGCGCGTGGGACCATGGACGACGGCCCGCGCGACGGACGCGGGCGCGGACAGGGAGGAGCAGCCATGCGCAGCGAACCTCCCAGTCCGCATCCCGAGGTCCTTCCCGTCGCCTAACCGGTCACCGTCGTGCGCCCGGACGGCGCTGCGCGGGAGGGACCCACCCCGGTGCCCCGTTCGCACGCACCTCCCGGGAGTCCGTCGTGACCGACCGCCGTCGCGCGCCGCTGAGCGCGCTGTCCACCCTCGCCCGCCGTCCCCGCCCGGCCACCCGCCCGGCGCTGACGGTGGCCCCGCCGGTGCCCCCGGTCGTCGCCGAACCGCGGCCGAGCGCCCGCATCGTCGACAACGCCGTGTACTCGGCCGGCCGGCGCGTGGCCACGCCCGACTCGGCGGCCGAGAGCCGCGCCGAGCTGGACCTGGGGGAGGAGCGGCTCGCCTGGCTGGGGCTCTACCGGCCCGAGGCGGCGGCGCTCGGCGAGCTGGCCGAGCTCTTCGACCTGCCCGAGCTGGCCGTCGAGGACGCCATCAAGGCCCACCAGCGGCCGAAGTTCGAGCGGTACGGCAACACGCTGTTCGTCGTGCTCAAGGCCGCGCGGTACCTGGACGCGGCCGAGGAGGTCGAGTTCGGCGAGCTGCACCTGTTCCTCGGCGCGGACTTCGCCATCACGGTGCGGCACAGCGAGTCGCCGGACCTGTCCCGGGTGCGCCGCCGGCTGGAGAGCGAGCCGGCGCTGCTGGCCAAGGGCAGCGAGGCGGTGCTCTACGCGACCCTCGACGCCGTCGTCGACGGGTACCGGCCGGTCGTCGAGGGCCTGGACAAGGACATCGACGAGATCGAGACCGAGGTCTTCCGCGGCGACCCGGGCGTCTCCCGGCGCATCTACGAGCTCTCGCAGGAGGTGCTGGAGTTCCAGCGCGCCGCGCAGCCGCTGACCGGCATCATCGCCGCCATCACGTCGGGGTTCGACAAGTACGGCGTCGACGAGGAGCTGCGCAGCTACCTGCGCGACGTCGCCGACCACGTCGTCCAGGTCACCGAGCGCGTGGAGGCGTTCCGGCTGCAGCTGCGCGACATCCTCACCGTCAACGCGACCCTGGTCGCGCAGCGGCAGAACGAGGAGATCCGCGAGCTCACCGAGGCCTCGATCGCCCAGGGCGAGGAGGTCAAGAAGATCTCCGCGTGGGCCGCGATCCTGTTCGCGCCGACCCTGGTGGGCACCGTCTACGGGATGAACTTCGACCACATGCCGGAGCTGCACTGGGCCTGGGGTTACCCGCTCGCGCTGGTGCTCATGGTGGGGGTCAGCGTCACGCTCTACGCCGTCTTCAAACGCCGCGACTGGATCTGACGGGCGGAGGGGCGACGCCGGTGGTGCCGCCCCTCCGCGGAGTCAGACCGCCATCGCGGCCTCGACCGGGAGGTCGTCCTTCCGGGCGGAGATGAGCGCCGCCCCGACGAGCAGGGCGAGGGCCAGGAACCCGGCGGCCCACACGAAGGCCACGTGGTACCCGTGGATCAGGGCGGCGCCCGGCCCGGCGGCGGGGTCCTCGGCGAGGCGGTCGGTGACGGCCGACGCGTAGAACGTGTTCAGCAGCGCCAGGCCGAGGGAGCCGCCGACCTGCTGGGCGGTGTTGAGCATCGCCGAGGCGATCCCCGCGTCGTGCGAGGAGACCCCGACCAGCGCGGTGCTCGAGGCCGGGACGAAGACCATCGCCATGCCGAAGCTGAGCGCGATCTCGGCCGGGAGCACGTCGGTGACGAAGGCGCTGGACTCCCCGATCCGGGTCAGCCACAGCATGCCCACCGTGCCGAGCGCGAGGCCGGTGACCAGGAGCGGACGGGGGCCGATCCGGGGCAGCAGCTGGGAGACGATGCCGGCGCCCAGGATGATGCCGCCGCTGAACGGCAGGAACGCGAACCCGGACTCCAGCGGCGTGTACCCCAGGGTCTCCTGGAAGTAGAACGTGAGGAACAGGAACATCGCGAACAGCCCGGCCCCGACCAGCAGGAAGGTCAGGTAGGACCCCCCCGCGGTTGCGGTCGAGGACCACGCGCAGCGGCAGCAGCGGGGAGCTGGCGCGGCGCTCGTAGAGCACGAAGCCGACCAGGAGGACGGCGGCGGCGACCAGGAAGGCCAGCGTGACCGGATCGCTCCAGCCGACCCCGGCCTCCGCGGCCTTGCTGAAGCCGTAGACCAGGCTCACCAGGCCGGCGGTCGACAGGAGGACGCCCGGGATGTCGTAGCGACGGTCGCCCGTGGCCCGGCTCTCGGTGATCAGCCCGACGGCGAACACCGCGGCGACGACCGCGATCGGCACGTTCACCCCGAGGGTCCACCGCCAGGAGGCGTACTCGGTGAGCACCCCGCCGAGGATCAGGCCGATGGCCGCGCCGCCGCCGGAGATGGCGCCGAAGACGCCGAAGGCGCGGGCGCGCTCCCGGGGCTCGGTGAACGTCACGGTGAGCAGCGAGAGGGCGGCCGGGGCGAGCAGGGCGGCGAACCCGCCCTGGAGGGCGCGGGCGGCGAACAGCAGCTCCTGGTTCGGGGCCAGGCCGCCGAGCGCGGAGGCGCCGGCGAAGCCGAGCAGCCCGACGATGAAGGTGCGCTTGCGGCCGACGAAGTCGGCGATCCGCCCGCCCAGGAGGAGCAGTCCACCGAAGGCCAGCGTGTAGGCGGTGACCACCCACTGGATGTTCGCGGTGGTGATCCCCAGGTCGGCGCCGGCGTGGGGGAGGGCGATGTTCACGATGGACACGTCGAGCACGACCATCAGCTGGGCGACGGCGATGACCGCCAGGGCCAGCCAGCGGCGAGGATCGGGGGCGGAGGGCGGGGGTTCCGGCGCGGTGCTGCCGGACCGGGTGGGCAGGCTGTCGACGGGCATGGCTACGCCGTCCTTCCTGCGCGGAGCGCAGTGGTTGGGGGATGAGGGCGTGCGGGGGCACGGCGGCCGGCGTCGGTGCGCGGTCGCTGGACGCGGTGCGGGAACCGGCGGGGTCAGTGCCGGGAGGTGCGCGAGCGGATCAGCTCACGGGACGCGCGAGTCCTGCGCCGGCCCAGCGCAGGCAGTCGCGGAGGATCTCCCGGAAGTGCTCGTAGGAGTCGTCCGGGTCCCAGGCCGCGATCGCTGTGGTGCACGCGGCCATGGCGGTGCTGAAGGTGAGGGCGGTCCTGAGGTCGTCGCCGTCCGTCGTCCGGCGCGAGAGCCACTCCTCGAGGTCCGGCTGGTAGCTGGCGCAGGGTCCCCGCGACGACTGGCAGAGCTCGGGGGACTGCGCGAACAACCGCTTCTGGAGGGGGAGCCGCTGCTCGAGCAGCCGCGCCAGCCCGAGCAGGACCTCGGTGAGCGCATCCCAGAGCGGCATGCCGTCCCGCGGGTCCTCGAGGAGCTCGCGCCACTGCTGCAGCTCCGCGGGGTCCAGGTCGTGGACGACGGCTTCCTTGTTGGGGAAGTAGGTGAAGAACGTGGTGCGGGAGACACCGGCGGCGGCGGCGATGTCCTCGACGCTGACGGCGTCGAAGCCGCGCTCGCTGATCAGGCGGAGCGCGGTGGAGCGGATGGTGCGCCAGGCGTCGAGCTTCTTGCGCTCGCGGAGCCCCATGACCGCCGACAGCGCGCAGCGCTGGCCGCTCGCTGTCTGGAAGAACCCGGTCACGTGATCACCGTAGGGCAAAACCTGAACTGAGTACAAGTTTGAACCCCGACAACTTTTCGCTACCGCCAGGTGTCGTCCGGGTGACGCCCGGGCGCGGGGTGGAACATCCCGCTGGCGCGGGCCGTTACCCTGACTGCACAACTACACAGGGGGTGAATGGTCTCGACTTCGGTCGGGTGTCCAGGGGAAGCGAGCCGAGGAAGGCAACGATGAGCTCGTTAACCACGCGTTGCAAACCACACAAGCGCCGACTCCAGTCAGCGCGAGTTCGCCCTCGCTGCCTAAGTAGCGAGGCGACTCTGTCAGCCCGGGTTCGTCACCGGCCCGGATCCTGGCATCAGCTAGGTGACTGACTCCTCGCACCGGTCGCGGGTGCGTGGGGGACATCAAACAGCGACTGGGCCCGTCACACCGACTTGTTCGTGAGTTCGGTGGGGTCGAGTAGAGGCAGAGCGGACTGCGCTCGGAGAAGCCCTGGTCATGCGTCGAAGGACGCGGGTTCGATTCCCGCCACCTCCACCCCTGCAGCACCACACACGTCGGGCCCGGTCGGATGACCGGGCCCGACGTGTGTCCGGGCACCCCGGCGCGGAGCCGGTCCACCGTGCGAGCCAGGACCCAGCGATCTCCACCAGCCGGTGCGGCCGACTCCTGCCATCCTCACTGCACGGGTTCGTCGGACGACGGAGGAGGTCCCATGACCGGGCAAGCCACGGGGCAGGTCGAGCAGGAGCGTCGCCGAGGCGCGTTCAGCTCCCGGCGCGTCTTCATCCTGGCGGCCATCGGCTCGGCCGTGGGACTGGGCAACATCTGGCGCTTCCCCTACGTCGCCTACGAGAACGGCGGCGGCGCCTTCGTGCTGCCCTACCTCGTCGCGCTGCTGACCGCGGGCATCCCGTTCCTCCTGCTCGACTACGCGATCGGCCACCGCCACCGCGGGTCGGCGCCGCTCTCCTTCGCCCGGCTGCGTCGCGGAGCCGAGGGCCTGGGCTGGTGGCAGGTCGGCATCTGCTTCGTCATCGCGATCTACTACGCGGCCGTCATCGCCTGGGCGCTGCGCTACACGTTCTTCTCGCTCGACGAGGCGTGGGGGGCCGACCCCGAGGGCTTCTTCTTCGGCGAGTTCCTCCAGGCCGGGGACGTCCGGGTCACCGCCGACGTCGTGCCCGGGGTGCTCCTGCCGCTCGCCGTCGTGTGGCTGGCCGTCCTCGTGATCATGGCCCTCGGCGTGCAGAAGGGGATCGGCGCGACCTCGCTGGTGTTCATCCCGGTGCTGGTGCTCGCCTTCGCCGCGCTCGTGGTGCAGGCGCTGCTGCTGGACGGGGCCGCCGAGGGGCTCGACGCGCTGTTCACGCCCGACTGGTCGGCGCTGGGCGAGGCGTCGGTCTGGGCCGCCGCGTTCGGGCAGATCTTCTTCTCGCTGTCGATCGGCTTCGGCATCATGATCACCTACGCCTCGTACGTCGGCCGGCGCGAGGACATGATCGGCTCCGGTCTCGTCGTCGGCTTCTCCAACTCCGGCTTCGAGCTGCTCGCCGGCATCGGGGTCTTCGCCGCGCTGGGGTTCATGGCCCAGGCCAACGGGGTCGGGGTCGGCGAGGTCGCCAGCGACGGGATCGGGCTGGCGTTCATCGCCTTCCCGACGATCATCAGCGAGGCCCCGGCCGGCGCCCTGATCGGCGTGCTGTTCTTCGGCTCGCTCGTCATCGCCGGCATCACCTCGCTGGTCAGCGTCATCGAGGTCGTGATCTCCGCGGTCCGCGACAAGCTGGACACCGGCCGCCTGGCCGCGACGTTCGCGGTCGGCATCCCCGCCGCGCTGCTGAGCCTGGTGCTGTTCAGCACGACCAGCGGCATCTACGTGCTCGACGTCGTCGACCACTTCGTCAACCAGTACGGCATCCTCGTCGTGGCGCTGGTCAGCATGCTGATCGTCGCGTGGGCGCTCCGGGCGCTGGGCGGCCTCGGCGCGCACCTGAACGTGCACGGCCGCCCCCGGGTCGGGGCCGGCTGGCGGGTCCTGGTGAGCCTGGTCGCCCCCGTGGGCCTGGCGCTCGTGCTGTTCTTCTCGCTGCGCGACGACCTCGACGAGCCCTACGAGGGCTACCCGGGCTGGCTGCTGCTGGTGTTCGGCTGGCTGCTGGTCGTGGTCCTGCCGCTGCTCGGCTTCCTCCTCGCCCGGCTGCCGTGGCGGGCCGGGACCCACCTCGACGGGCCGCCACCGGGCTCCGATCCCACGGCACCACTGCACGCGAACCCGGCGACGCGTGGCGAGGGAGGTCCCCGATGAGCACGGCAGCGATCGTGATGATGGTGGTGGCGATGCTGGTCATCTGGGGCGGCCTGGCCCTGGCCGTCGCCAGCCTGGTGCGGCACGGCGCGGTCGAGGACCGCACCGAGAACCAGCCCCGGGACCTCTGACGACGGCACCGGGAATGGCCCGCGCGGACGGGGACTTGCCGGGGTCATGACGACACTCGGGCTCATCGGCAGCGGTCACATCGGCAGCGCGCTCGCGCGGCGGGCGGTGGACGCCGGCTACGACGTGGTGCTCAGCAACAGCCGCGGACCGGAGACGCTGGCCGGCCTGGTCGCCGAGCTCGGCCCGAAGGCGCGGGCCGCGACCCCGGCCGAGGCGGCGGAGGCCGGTGACCTCGTCGTCGTCACCGTTCCGCTCAAGGCCTACCGCGACGTGCCGGTCGAGCCGCTGCGCGGCAAGGTCGTCATCGACACGAACAACTACTACCCGCAGCGCGACGGGCAGATCGCCGAGCTCGACGACGAGTCGACGACGGTCAGCGAGCTGCTCCAGGCGCACCTGCCGGAGTCGCGGGTGGTGAAGGCGTTCAACAACATCCCCGCGGCCGCGATCGTCACCATGGCTCGACCGGCCGGGGACCCGGACCGGTCGGTGCTGGCGATCGCGGGGGACGACGACGAGGCCAAGCGCACGGCGACCGGTTTCCTCGACGAGGTGGGCTTCGACGCCCACGACGTCGGCCCGCTGGCCGAGGGGTGGCGCTACCAGCGCGACACCGAGGCCTACGGCGTCTTCGCGGTCCCCGGCCGCCCGGTCACGGAGGAGCAGCTGCGGACGGCGCTGGCCGCCGCCGTCCGCTACCGCGACATGTGAGCCGGCGGCGCCGACGCGACCTCGCGCAGCTCGTCCAGCCACCCCGTGACGAGCACCCACGTGGCGCCGGCGTCGGCGTACATCGCCGGGTCGGTGCCGGGCGGTGCGGCCACGACGACGTCGGCGGGTGCGTCAGGGCGGGCGGCCACCTCGGCCACCGCCGCGGCGGGCAACACGTCCATGCCGCCCTCGGCCGTCATCGCGCCCAGCAGCACGCCGTCGCACCGGGCCGCCCGGCCCAGGGTGCGCTCGTTGCGGGTCATCGCCGACGCCCACACCGGGATCCGTGGCTGCTGCAGCGGCGGAGGCAGGAACTGCACGCCCTCGACCGTGTAGTGCTCGCCGGTGTGGCTGAACGGCTCCCCCGACCACAGGCCCCGCACCACCTCCAGCCCCTCGTCGAGCATCCCGGCGAGGGTGCGCCGGTCGGCGCTGCGGCCGAGCGCCGTGTACTCCGATGGCGGCTCGCCCAGCCCGACCCCGAGCACCATCCGGCCACCGGACAGCCGGTCGACGGTGACGGCCTGGCGGGCGACCTCGTGCGGCTGGTGTCGGGGGAGCGCGGTGACCGTCGTCCCCAACCGGACCCGCGTGGTCCGCACCGCGAGCGCCCCGAGCACCACCCACGCGTCGGCGATCGGCACCGGGAAGTCGGGGGTGCCGACGACGTGGTGCCAGAGGAACACGCCGTCCCACCCGTTGGCCTCCGCCGCGACCCCCAGGTCGACCAGCGCGGCCGGCTCGTCCATGACCGGGATGCTGAGTCCCACGCGCATGGGCCGACCGTAACCAGCGGCTACGACAGTTCCGGTCCCAGCGGCCCGGTCAGGGGGCGGTGCTGCGCAGCGAGGAACGGGGGCGCGCGGCGCCCCGCTCGGGGTCCCACCGGTCGCTCAGCCGGGTCACCAGGAGCAGGAAGACCACCGCGCCGGCGGCCACGACGAGGATCGCGGGGCCCATCGTGCCCTCGTTGTCCTCCGGGAGGCACAGGAGCGGGAACGGGAGCGCGCCGAGCACCCCGACGACCAGGAACCCGGCGACGATGCGGGCGAAGCGGCCCGTGCGCTCGGTGATCTGGCCGCTGCCGAGCCGGTACAGCACCCACAGCGCCACGCCGATCACCACGAGCAGCCCGAGGTAGCAGGTGCCGAAGAAGTAGCCACCCCCCTCGGCCTCGCCCTCGCTGTTCCGGAAGCCGAAGATCTTGAACGGGACGACGAGCAGGTTGCCGTAGAACGCCTGGTCGGGGTCGCGCTCGTCGGCCTCCTCCCACTCCTCCGGCCCCATGTAGGGGAGCAGCACCCCCACCACGAGGAGCGCGGCGCTCAGCCAGGCGACGCCCTGCACCACGGCCCGCTCGAGCCGGTCGATGCGGGCCTCCAGGCGCTGGAGACGCCACTCGGCGGGGTCGGTCATGGTGCAGGTCCCTTCGTCGGCGGGGTGATCGATCCGTCCCACCGATCTGACCAGGGGTTTCGCGCCCGCGCATCCCCAGAGCGACCGGTCGCCGGTCAGACGACCGAGAAGTCGACCTCCGCGGTCGGGACCACGGTGCCGGTCCGCCCCGGCGCGGAGGCGAACCGCCAGTAGGAGTTCGTGTACGCGATCGCATCCTCCGGCCCGATCGGCACGCCCCACTCGCGCAGCTCCTCGGTGGTGTGCGCGTCGGCGACGAGCGTCGCGTCGTAGCCCCGGACCAGCGCGCCGTGCAGCGTCGACCGGATGCAGGCGTCGGTCTGCGCGCCGGTGACCACCAGCCGGCCCACGCCGCGCTCGGCCAGCCGCTCCTCGAGGTCGGTGGCCTCGAACGAGTCGCCGTAGGTCTTGTGCACCAACGGCTCGGACTCGTCCCGCTGGAGCTCGGGCACGTACTCCCACTCCGGGGACCCCTGCGTCAGCTCCTCGTCGGAGTGCTGCACCCACAGCACCGGGACCTGCTCGGCCCGGGCCTTCGCCACCAGGCTGCGGATGTTGGCGACGACGCGGTCGCGCTCGAACGCGTTGCCGACGACGCCGTTCTGGACGTCGATCACCAGCAGTGCGGTGCGCGGGCGGTTCTCCAGTGCGGTCACGGCTGCCTCCACTTCCGTCGGGTGGTCGCCGTCACAGTAGGGCGCGGTACCGACATCCCGGCCCGCAGAATGACGTCGTGATCACGATCGGGGGACGGTCCGGAACCGGGCGCTGCCGGGCCTCGTTGCGCCGACCGTGACCGACGACCAGCCGCCCGCGCGGCCGCGCACGGTCGTCCGCGACGGGGTGTGGGCCGAGTGGGCCCCCAGCGGCCGGGTCGCCGTCCCGTTCATCGTGCTGCTGGTCGTGCTGGCCAACCTCGTCGGCGTGGGCACCGTCGTGCTGCTGCTCATCGGCGTGGACGACGGCAACGGCGGGGGTGGCCGGGCGGAGGTCCTGTGGACCGCCGCGGCCTACCTCGCGGTCGCCCTGCCCCTCGCCGTCGTCGGCGGGCTGCGCCGCCAGCGGGCGACCAACCGGTGGCTGATGACCGGGCGGGAGCCGACCCGCGCCGAGGCCGCGCACGCGCTGCGGCTGCCGGTGGACGTGGCGCTGATCGCCGCCTGCGTCTGGTTCGTCGGCGCCGTGCTGGTCGGGGCGGTCGGCGCGGCGGCGTTCCCCGAACCGCTGGTCGGGCTGCGCATCGCCGTCGCCACCACGCTCGGCGGGGTGGTCACCGCCGGCGTCACGTACCTGCTCACCGCCCGGGCGGCGCGCGCCGTGACCGCCCGGGCGCTCACGGCGCACCCGCCCGACGGCGCGCTGGCCCTGGGTGTGAGACCCCGCCTGCTGCTCACCTGGGGGCTGACCAGCGGCGTCCCGCTGGGCGGCGTGGTGCTGCTCTTCCTCGACCCGAGCAACCCCGACGGGCCGGGCCGCGCGGCCGTCGTCTTCCTGGTGGTCGTCGCGCTGCTGGTCGGCGGGCTGGCCACGCTGCTCACCGCGCGCGCGGTCGGCCAGCCGCTGCGCGACCTGCGCCGCGCGGTGCAGCAGGTGGGCGAGGGTGACTACGACGTCGACGTCCTGGTCGACGACGCCGGCGAGATCGGGCTGCTCCAGGAGGGCGTCAACACGATGGCCGCCGGGCTGGCCGAGCGGGAGCGGCTGCGCGACCTGTTCGGCCGGCACGTGGGGACCACGGTGGCCCAGGAGGCGCTGCGCACCGGCGTCAGCCTGGGCGGCGAGGAGCGCACCGTCGCCGCGCTGTTCGTCGACATCGCCGGCTCCACCTCCCTGGTCCGGCGCACCGGCCCGGAGGAGATGGTCGGCCTGCTCAACCGGTTCTTCGCGGTGGTGGTCGACACGGTGGAGGCGGAGGGCGGCCTGGTCAACAAGTTCGAGGGCGACGCCGCGCTGTGCGTCTTCGGCGCCCCGACCGACCACCCCGCCCCGGCCGCTGCCGCGCTGCGGGCCGCCCGGTCGATCTGCGACGCCGTCGCCGAGGCCGGCGAGGTCGACGTCGGCGTGGGTGTGGCGTGCGGCCGGGTGTGGGCGGGCCAGGTCGGCGCGGCCAGCCGGCTGGAGTACACCGTGATCGGTGATCCGGTGAACGAGGCCGCGCGGCTCACCGAGCTGGCCAAGGACCACCCCGGCCGGGCGGTCGCCAGCGAGCCGACGCTGCGCACCGCGGGGACCGCGGAGCTCGCGCACTGGGTGCGCGGCGCCGCCGTGGAGCTGCGCGGCCGCGGCGAGCCGACGACGACCTGGGTACGCCGGGACCGCTGAGCCCGGTGGCCGGCCCTAGATCTGCGAGGGCTGCGTCGGCGGGCGGTTCGGCTTGACCGGGTCGTGCGCCTTGACGACCACGAGCACGTCCTCCGGCTGCAGGGTGCCGATCAGCGGGTCGTCGAAGCGCAGCGTCCGCCCGCCCCGCGTCACCGACAGCACGATGTCGCGCAGCTGGCGGGGACCGAGGCCGACCTCGCCGGAGGTGACGGTGCGCTGGTGCAGGTCCAGCCCCTGCCCGCCGGTGACCAGGTCCTCGACGACGGCGACCACCCGCGGCGCGTCCGTGGACAGGCCGAGCAGCCGCCCGGACGTGGCAGAGGTGGTGATGACCGTGTCGGCGCCGGACTGGCGCAGCAGGTTGGCGTTCTCCTCCTCGCGCACCGACGTGGTGATCGGCACGCTCGGGTTGAGCTGGCGCACGGTCAGCGTGATGAGCACGGCGGCGTCGTCGCGGTTGGCCGCCACGATGACCGCCCGCGCCCGCTCGACCGACGCCCGGCGGAGCACCTCGGTGCGTCCGGCGTCGCCGACGATCCCGGTCAGCCCGAGCGAGTTGGCCTCGTCGATCGCCCGGGGCTCGGGGTCGACGACGACGATCTTCTCGGGGGTGGTGCCGTTGGCGATCAGGGAGCGGATGGCGCTGCGCCCCTTGGTGCCGTAGCCGCACACGATGACGTGCTGGCGCACGCGGGACCTCCAGCGACGGATGCGGAACTCCTCGCGGGAGCGCGTGGTGAGCGCCTCGAGGGTCGTTCCGATGAGGACGATCAGGAACAGCACGCGCAGCGGCGTGATGACGGCGAGGTTGACCAGCCGGGCCTGGTCGGTGACCGGCGTGATGTCGCCGTAGCCGGTCGTGGACAGCGTGACGGTCGCGTAGTACGCGGCATCGAGCAGGTCGACGTTGTCGTCGACGTCCCGGTAGCCCTCGCGGTCGAGGTAGACCAGGACGACGGTGAGCACGAAGACGAACAGCGCGAAGAGGAGCCGCTGACCCACCTGCCGGAACGGCGAGGGCTCGACGTGGGCGATCCGGACGCCGGTGTGCTCGGTGCCGGCTCCCTCTGGCTGCGTCACTCGGGGCACGATAGCGACGCCGGTGGCGCACCGCGCGGCGCCGCACCCGTTCGGGGTGGACGCCGCGCGGGGCGGTCAGCCGGCGGCGACCTTCTCCCGCTCCTTGGCGGCCAGCTCCCGCTTGAGCACCTTGCCGGCGGCCGACACCGGGATGGCGTCGATGAAGACGACGTCGCGCAGCCGCTTGTAGGGCGTCACCTTGTCGTTCACCGCGGCCAGCACCGACTCGACGGTGAGCGCGGCGCCGTCGTCGTCGCCCTTGCGGACGACGTAGGCGACCGGCAGCTCCCCGGCGTCCTCGTCGGGCCGCCCGACGACGGCGGCACCGGCCACCCCGGGCACCGAGAACAGGATCTCCTCGAGCTCGCGCGGGAACACGTTGTAGCCCTTGTAGAGCAGCATGTCCTTGGTGCGGTCGACGATCGACAGGTAGCCGTCCTCGTCGAGGATGCCGACGTCGCCGGTGTGGAACCAGCCCTCGGCGTCGATGGCCTCGGCGGTGGCCTCGGGCCGGTGCGCGTAGCCGCGCATGACCTGCGGCCCGCGGATGCACACCTCGCCGCGCTCCCCGGTGGGCAGCGGGTCGCCGCCGCCGAGGGGCCGGATCGAGATCTCCGTGTCGAAGACCGGCACGCCCACGGTGCCGGGCTTGCGGGTGCCCGACCGGAACGACGGGTTGCCCGTCGCCTGCATCGTCACCTCGGTCAGGCCGTAGCCCTCGCCGATGAGCGCGTTGGGGAGCAGCCCCTGCATCTTCTCGATGAGCGTCACCGGCAGCGGGGCGGCGCCGCTGGACACGCCCCGGACCCCCGACCAGTCGTGGTCGGCGAACCCGGGCACCTGCAGCAGGGCGACGAAGACCGGCGGTGCACCGCCGATGGCGGTCACCTGGTGGCGCGCCATGTCCTCGACGTACTTGACCGGGTCGAAGCGCATGTGGATGACCGTGGTGGTGCCGGCCATGACCATGCCGCTGAGGTAGCCGATCACGCCCATCGCGTGGAACCACGGCGTCAGGTTGATGATCCGCGCCTCGCCGAGCCGGGTGCTGATCTCCTCCTCGCCCAGCACCTGGCGCAGCGTCACGTCGCCGGCCTCGTCGAGCTCGGGCAGCGAGACGCTGGTCCAGCAGGCCGACTGCAGCACGTTGGTGACGACGTTGCGGTGCAGCAGCTCCACGCCCTTGCTCACCCCGGTGGTGCCGCCGGTGTAGGCCAGGTGCGCGAGGTCGGAGTCGACGTCGAGGTCGGCGTCCAGGTGCCGGTCGGTGGTGTCGCCGGCGAGCAGGTCGGCGAGGTCGACGTCGCCGTCCTCCAGCTCGAGGCGGGCGCCGAAGTCGAGCGTGTGCGCCTCGCCGGTGACGATCACGGTGCGCACCGGTGTCTGCTCCAGGGCTCCGCGCACGAAGGGGAGCACCTCGTCCCAGGTGATCAGGGCGGTCGCCCCGGCGTCGGTGAGCTGGGCGGCGAGGTCGGCGGCGGGCAGCAGCGGGTTGGTGGGGGAGAAGGTCGCCCCGGCCAGCATGATCCCGTAGTAGAGCGGTGGGTACTGCCGGCAGTTGGGGATGTGCACGGCGACGACGTCGCCCCGCCCGATGCCCTGGTCGGCCAGCCACCCGGCGACGGCGTGGGCGCGCTCGCCGAGCTCGGTGTAGGTCAGCTCGACGTCGTGGTCGATGAACGCCGTCCGATCGCCCCAGCGGCGCACCGCCGCCCGCAGGATCGACCCGACCGGCACGCGCGGGTAGTCCAGCGACCGCGGCAGGCCGGGCGGCCAGCTGGCGGTCGTGGGTGCCGGTGCGGGCTGGGTGGCGGTCATGCGCGTCCTCTCGACGGGGTCCGGGCACACAGCGTGGCCCACGTCACACGCGCTGTCGAGGGTCTGTGAAGATGGCGGCATGAGCGACCAGCGGACCGCCCTCGTCCTCGGTGGTGGCGGGATCACGGGCATCGCCTGGGAGATCGGGCTGCTCGCCGGCCTGGCCGACGCCGGCGTCGACCTCTCCGGCGCCGACCTCGTCGTCGGCACCTCCGCCGGTTCGGTGGTCGGGGCCCAGCTGACCAGCGGCGCGGACCTCGGCCAGCTGTACGGGCGGCAGCTCGAGCCGCCGGCGCAGGAGAAGGTCGCCCGGATGGGCCGCGCAACGCTGGCCCGCTACGCGTGGGCGCTGCTGGCCAGCCGCGGGCGGGACGTCGAGTTCCGCCGGCGGATCGGCTCGCTGGCCCTGGCGGCGGAGAAGGCCGGGCTCACGCCGACGGAGCAGGAGCGCCTCGACGTGATCGGGTCGCGCCTGGTCAGCCGGGAGTGGCCCGAGCGCCCGCTGACGGTCACCGCCGTGCACGCGGGCACCGGGGAGTTCCGCACCTTCGACCGCGACTCCGGCGTGCCGCTGCTGCAGGCGGTGGCGGCCAGCTGCGCCGTCCCGGGCGTCTACCCGCCGGTGACCATCGACGGCGAGCGGTACGTCGACGGTGGCATGCGCTCGGCCGCCAACGCCGACCTCGCGCAGGGGTACGACCGGCTGGTGGTGCTGGCCCCGATCGTGCGCGGGGTGGGTCCGCTGGCCAGCGTCGACGCGCAGGTCTCCGGCCTGGTGGCGCGGGTCGCCGTCGTCAGCCCCGACGACGCCAGCCGCACCGCGATCGGCCGCAACGTGCTGGATCCCGCCGCGCGGGCGCCGTCGGCCCGGGCCGGCCGGGCGCAGGCGGCCGCGGTGGCGCAGCGGGTCGCGGAGGCCTGGACCGGCTGACCCGGCGTCAGGAGGACGGGCGGCTGCGCTGCGGGTCCAGGTGCTCGAGCAGCGTCTCGCCGAAGTCGCGCATGTTCTCCACCTGGGCGGGCGTGAGCTGGTCGAACAGGTGGGTGCGGACGCCCTCCACGTGCACGGGCGCGGCCGCCTCGAGGGCGGCGAAGCCCTCGTCGGTCAGGACGGCGAGCTGCCCGCGGCCGTCCTCCGGGCAGACCTGGCGGCGGATCCAGCCGCGCTCCTCGAGCCGGGAGACCGCGTGCGACAACCGGCTGCGGGACGACAGGCACCGGTCGGCCAGCTCGCTCATGCGCATCATGCGCCCGGGGGTCTCGGAGAGCGCCACGAGGATCTCGTAGTAGGCGTGCGAGATGCCGGTGGCGTGCGTGAGTTCGCGGTCGAGGCGGTCCTGGAGCAGCTGCGCGCTGTAGAGCCAGGCGCGCCAGGCCTTCTGCTCCTGCACGTCGAGCCAGCGGGGCTCGGGCGCGGGGGAGGAGCCGGGCTCCTCCCGGGTCAGCTGCGTGTCCATGCCCCGAGCGTACTAGCGGAATAGTCAAGCCTTCAACTATGCTACGGTCGAGCAGAAGGTCCAACGCTCAACCAACTTGGAGATCGAACATGACCAGCAGCACCAGCGTCCAGATTCCGGGCTACGTCGTCGGCACCTGGGACATCGACGCCGCCCACTCGACCGTCGGCTTCTCCGTGCGCCACATGATGGTCAGCAAGGTCCGCGGCTACTTCCGCGACTTCGACGGCGTCATCGTCACCGCCGAGGACCCCGCCGCCTCCACCGTCGAGGCGCGCATCAACATGGACTCGATCGACACCCGTCAGGAGCAGCGTGACGCGCACATCCGCTCCGCCGACTTCTTCGACGTGGGCAACCACACCGAGATGACCTTCCGGTCCACCGCCGTCAGCACCGACGGCGCCGACTGGACCGTCGCCGGCGACCTGACCATCAAGGGCATCACCAAGCCGGTCACCCTGGAGCTCGAGCTCAACGGCTTCGGCCCCGACGCCTACGGCGGCACGCGCGCCGGCTTCAGCGCCAAGACCGAGATCTCCCGCAAGGAGTACGGCGTCGACATCGACATGCCGATGGACGGCGGCGGCGTCGTCGTCGGCGACAAGGTCTCCGTGGAGCTCGAGATCGAGGCCGTGCTCCGCACCGCCTGAGGGAGGACCGCCCTTCCCCCCACGGCTCGCGAGCTCGCTGCGGGACGCTGAAGGGCGGCCGTTCCAGCACGTTCCGAGGGCCCCGGACGGTTCGCCGTCCGGGGCCCTCGTGCGTGATCTGCGCCACGTCGGGGAACCGCTCCGGCGCCGGCGACGACCAACGGGACATGCGGTGGCAGACGGCCGGCCCGTGGCTGGCGACGGGGGCTCGGCTGCTGGTGGGCGGGGTCTTCCTCGTCGCCGGTCTGCTCAAGTTCCCCGACCCCGCGGCGGTCGAGCGGGCGGTCCGGGCCTACCGGCTGCTGCCCGAGGCGCTGGTCCCGCCGGTCGCCTTCGGCCTGCCGGTCGTGGAGGTCGCGGTCGGGCTGGCGCTGCTCGCCGGCGTGTTCGTCCGCACCGCCGCGCTCGCCTCCGCCGTCCTGCTGGTGCTGTTCCTGGTCGGCGTCGGCTCCGCCTGGGCGCGCGGCCTCCGGATCGACTGCGGCTGCTTCGGCGACGGCGGCGAGGTCGGCGCGGGGAAGACGGCCTACCCGGCCGAGATCGCCCGCGACGTCGGGCTGCTGCTCGTCGCGCTCGCCCTCGCGCGGTGGCCGGCCTCGCGGCTCGCCCTCGGCGTCCCCGTCCGCTCCGACGACCACGAGGAGTACGTCGATGCCCGCTGACACCCGCAGGACGAAGCGCGACCGGCTGGCCGCTCGCCGCGCGGCGGAAGCCGCCGCCCGTGCCCGCGCCGAGCGCCGGCGGCGGACCGTCCTCGGTGGCGCGGTGGCGGCTGTGCTGGTGGTGGTCGCCGTCGTCGTCGCGATCGTCGTGCAGTCGCAGCGCACCGCCACCCCCGACGACGCCGCCACCCCGGCGGGCACCGTCGACGGCGGCACCGCCGTCGAGGTCGGCGCGGCGGACGCCCCGGTGACCCTGGACGTCTACGAGGACTTCCAGTGCCCGGTGTGCGCCTCGTTCGAGGCGGAGGCGGGCGGCACGATCCAGCAGCTCGTCGACGACGGCGAGGTCGTCGTCCGGTACCGCCCCATGGCCTTCCTGGACCGGGCGTCGAGCACCGGGTACTCCACGCGCGCGCTCAACGCGGCGGCCGTGGTGCTCGACCGGGCCGGTCCCGAGGCGTTCACCCGCTTCCACGAGCTGCTCTTCGCCGAGCAGCCGGCCGAGGGGACCGCCGGCCTGGACGACGACCGGCTGGTCGAGCTGGCGGCGCGGGCCGGTGCCACCGGGGACGACGTGGCGGAGGGCATCCGCGACCGCGAGTTCGAGGACTGGACCGCGACCGTGACCGACGCGGCCAGCCGGGCCGGCATCACCGGTACCCCGACGGTGCTGGTCGACGGTGTCGCGCTGGACCCCGGGCAGCTGACCGCCGAGGGGCTGGCGGCGGCCGTCGCGGCGGCCGGGTAGGAGACTGGGGCCATGTCGAGCTCCACGCTGACCCGCGCCCGCACCCGGTTCCCCTCGGCCGCGCTCGTCGCCGTCGGCCTCGCCGCCGGGTTCGGCGTCGCGCAGGGCACCGGCATCCGGGCGCTGGGCGGCGTGCTCTTCGCCGGAGCAGGGGTCGCCGCGGGCGTGCTGTGGCTGCGCCGCCGGGGGTGGGCGACGGCCGTGGCGCTGGCCGCCCTGTACGTCGCGGCCTTCGTCCTGGCCCACGTGCTGGCCATCGGCGTCGGTCTGCCGGCCTGGCTGGCGGTGAGTCTGGTCACTCTGGCGGCCGCTGGGGTGACGTTCGGGGTGGCCGACCGGCCTGCGGAGACCGTCGACGCGCCGTGAGCGCGTAGATTGGGAAGGTCGCCGGGCCGGCGGCCGTTGAACGAGATGCCGCGAGCCGACGCCGCGGATCCCCGAACACCCTGAGGTGCCCTTCCGCATGCCCACTCGCGACGACCTGCGCAACGTGGCGATCATCGCTCACGTCGACCACGGCAAGACGACCCTGGTCGACGCCCTCCTCCGCCAGGCCGGCGCCCTCGGCCGCGCCAAGGGTGAGGGCACCGACGCCGACACCACGCAGGACCGCGTCATGGACTCGATGGACCTCGAGCGTGAGCGCGGCATCACCATCCTGGCCAAGAACACCGCCATCCGCCTGGCCGACGAGAGCGGCAACCCCGTCGTCGTCAACATCGTCGACACCCCCGGCCACGCCGACTTCGGTGGCGAGGTCGAGCGCGGCCTGTCGATGGTCGACGGCGTCGTCCTGCTCGTGGACGCCTCCGAGGGTCCGCTCCCGCAGACGCGCTTCGTGCTCCGCAAGGCGCTCGGCAAGGGGATGCCGGTCATCCTCGCCGTCAACAAGACCGACCGCGGTGACGCGCGCATCGCCGAGGTCGTCGACGAGTGCTACGAGCTGTTCATGGAGCTCATGGAGGACGCCGGCATGGACGCCGACGCCCTCGAGTTCCCGATCGTCTACTGCAACGGGCGCACCGGGCAGGCCTCGCTCAACCGCCCGGAGAACGGCACCGTCCCCGACAGCCCGGACCTCGGCCCGCTGGTGAAGACGCTGCTGGAGACCATCCCCGCGCCGAGCTACGACGCCGAGGAGCCGCTGCGCGCGCAGGTCACCAACCTCGACGCGTCGCCGTTCCTGGGCCGCCTCGCCCTGCTCCGCATCCACTCCGGTGAGATGAAGCGCGGCCAGCAGGTCGCCTGGTGCAAGGTCGACGGCACCATCAAGAACGTCAAGATCACCGAGCTGCTGGTCACCGAGGGCCTCACCCGCACCCCGGCCGACAGCGCCGGCCCCGGCGACCTGGTCGCCATCGCCGGCATCGAGGACATCATGATCGGCGACACCCTCGCCGACCCGGCCGACCCGCGGCCGCTGCCGCCGCTCACCGTCGACGAGCCCTCGATCTCGATCACCATCGGGATCAACACCTCGCCGATCTCCGGCAAGTCGGGCAAGAAGCTCACCGCCCGCCTGATCAAGAACCGCCTCGACCAGGAGCTGGTCGGCAACGTGTCGGTGCGCATGCTGCCCACCGACCGCCCCGACACCTGGGAGATGCAGGGCCGCGGCGAGCTGGCGCTGGCCATCCTGGTGGAGCAGCTGCGCCGCGAGGAGTTCGAGCTCACCGTGGGCCGGCCGACCGTCGTCACCAAGACCATCGACGGCAAGCTGCACGAGCCGGTCGAGCGGGTCACCATCGACACCCCCGGCGAGTACGTCGGCACGCTGACCCAGGCGCTGGCCGTCCGCCGCGGTCGGCTGGAGAACCTGGTGCACCACGACACCGGCTGGGCGCGGATGGAGTACATCGTCCCGTCCCGCGGCCTGATCGGGTTCCGCACGGAGTTCCTCACCGAGACCCGCGGCACCGGCGTGCTGAACCACAACCTCGAGGGCTACGAGCCGTGGCTGGGCGACATGCGTGCCCGGCCGACCGGCTCCCTGGTCGCCGACCGCCAGGGCGTGGCGACGACCTACTCGATGTTCTCGCTGCAGGAGCGCGGCCAGCTCATGGTCGAGCCGGGCACCGAGGTCTACGAGGGCATGATCGTCGGTGAGAACTCCCGTCCGGACGACATGGACGTGAACATCACCAAGGAGAAGAAGCTCACCAACATGCGCAAGTCCACCTCCGAGGAGCTGGAGCGGCTCATCCCGCCGCGGATCCTCAACCTGGAGCAGGCGCTGGAGTTCTGCGCCGAGGACGAGTGCGTCGAGGTCACCCCGGCCAGCGTCCGCATCCGCAAGGTGGTCCTGGACCAGACCGAGCGCGGCAAGGCCAAGAACCGCAAGCCCAAGTAGAAGGACCCGGCTGCCCCCCGCGACACGCTCCGCGCGCCGCGGGTCCCTGCAGCCGGGCCGACTCCGCCCCCATCTCGCGTCCTGCGAGGTGGGGGCTTTGTCGTGGTCGGGAGGTCACGAATCGTGATGACCGGCCGGAGCGGTGCGCCGCGCCGGTCGTGTGGTCAGCGTGACGCGTGTGTCGTGACGCCTACGTTCTCCTCGGGGCCATGTGCCGTGGCCCGGGGGACGAGTGCACGAGAGGCGGCCGAGCGCGCATGGCGACGATCACCCGTACGGCTCCGGTGGGGAACGGTTTCCGGGGCGGGATCGACGTCCGGGTGAGCCTGAGGGACGACGCGGGGGACGGGAGCTCCCCGTTCGACGGGGCGTGGTTCCCGCGCAGCCGCGACCTCGCCGTCGAGCTGCCGGAGCTGATCGCCGAGCTGGAGCGCCGCGGCGTCCGGGTGGAGCGGTTCACCTACGCCCTCGACTTCTGGCAGCCGGCCCCGCGCAAGCTCGTCGTCGCCGACCGGGTGGTGCGCACCGGCGGGTTCCGCAGCATGGACCCGCAGGTGGTCTGCCTGACGTGGGCCGGGGGCGCCCGTCGCGCCGACCTGCTCGTCGTGCCGCCGGAGACCGACGTGCTCACCGGCGCCCGGGCGCTGCGGCTGTGCACCCGGCGCGGGCTGCCGCGCTCGCCGCAGATGGTGCTGGCCGCCGCCCGCTCCACGCCGCTGCCGCAGGTGCCGGCGATGCCCCGGGCGGTCTGATTCCGCCGCTCGCGAACCGGCTGGACGGCGGGGGAGCGGCTCCGCTGAGGTGAGGGCATGCGGCTCCTCGTCCTCGGCGGCACCCACTTCCTCGGCCGGCACGTGGCGACGGCGGCGCTCGCCCGCGGCCACGACGTCGCCACCTTCACCCGGGGCGTCTCGGGGGAGCCACCGGAGGGCGCCCGCGCGCTGCACGGCGACCGGGACGACCCCGACGCCCTGCCGCGGGCGCTGGGGAACTGGGCGCCCGAGCTCGTCGTCGACACGTCGTGCCAGACGCGCCGGGCCGCCGAGCACGCCGCCGCCGCGCTGGGCGGGGTCGCCGGCTACGCGTTCGTCAGCAGCCTCAACGCCTACCGGAACTGGCCGCCCGGTCCGATCGGGCACGAGGACGACGAGCCCACCTGGGACAGCGACGACGACGAGTACGGGCCGAACAAGGCGCACGCCGAGCGGGTGCTGGGCGCGGCGCTGCCCGGCCGGTTCCTCACCGCCCGCGCCGGGCTGATCATCGGCCCGCACGACCCGATCCACCGGCTGGGCTGGTGGCTGGAGCGGATCGCGCGGGGCGGGCGCGTCGTCGTCCCCGATGCCCTCGCGCAGCCGATCGCGGTCGTCGACGCGCGCGACCTGGCCGACTGGCTCGTCCAGATGGCGGAGCAGGGACGCGACGGCGCCGTCAACGCCACCGGCCCGACCGGGATGACCACCCTCGGCGGCCTGCTCGACCTGTGCCGCGAGGTGACCGACGGCGACGCGGAGTGGGTGCCCGTCGCGGAGGAGGAGCTGCTGGCGGCCGGCGTCGAGCCGTGGGTGCACCTGCCGCTCTGGCTGCCGCGGGAGGTGGCGGGGACGGCGTGGGACGTCGACACGTCGCGGGCCCGGCAGCTGGGGCTGCCCGTCCGCCCGCTGCGCGACTCGGTCACCGACACCTGGGAGTGGCTCCGGACGACCGGGCGCACGCCCGCTCCGCTGCCGCACCGCCCGGAGCCGGGCCTCCCGCCGGAGCTGGAGACCCGGCTCCTCGCCGAGCGGTGAGCTCTCGGTACCGAAAGCTCGCGGGGGACGGGGTTGCCGTCTAGTCGCGCGGGGCGCTGGGCCGACCGGCCGGGATCGCCTCCGCGGCCGGGCTCTCGGCCACCACGTTCCGCTCCTCGGCGGCGGCCGCGATCGCCTCCGCGGACTCCAGCGCCTTGTCCTTGCGGTACTGGCGGAAGGAGTGGGCCACGGCCAGCGCCCACACGGCGTAGATGACCGCGTAGACGGCGTAACGCGTGCCGTCGGCGGCGTCGATCCAGTCGCTCTTGAGCAGCGTGCGGGTGTTCGTCAGCACGATCATGCCGCCGACCAGCGACCCGAGCAGCCGCGGCGGCACGTGCCGCACCAGCCAGGCGGCGATCGGGGCCGCGACCAGGCCGCCGACCAGCAGGGCGAGCACCCAGCCGGCGTCGATGCCCTCGTCGCCCAGGGAGAACAGGAAGCCGAGGCTGGCGGCGATCGCCACGAGGAACTCGGAGGTGTCGATCGAGCCGATCACCTTGCGCGGCTCCATCCGCCCGCTGGCCAGCAGCGCGGGGGTGCCGACCGGGCCCCAGCCACCTCCGCCGGTGGCGTCGACGAAGCCGGCGACCAGTCCCAGCGGCCCGAGGAAGCGCTTGCGCACCGGCTTGCCGAGGTGCCGCCGGTCGATGCCGCGCAGGGTAAAGCGCACCAGCAGGTAGACGCCCAGCGCGAGCAGGATCAGCGACATCACCGGGGCGGCGACCTCGGTGGAGAGGTTGGACAGCACGGTGGCGCCGAGGAACGCGCCGATCGCGCCGGGAACGCCGACCTTGAGCACGACGCGCCAGTCGACGTTGCCGAACTTCCAGTGCGAGAGGCCCGACGCGAGGGTCGTGCCGATCTCGGCGAGGTGGACGGTGGCCGAGGCCGCGGCCGGGTTGGTGCCGATGGCCAGCAGCAGCGTCGTCGAGGTGGCGCCGTAGGCCATGCCGAGGCTGCCGTCCACGAGCTGCGCGCCCAGGCCGACGAGCGCGAGCAGGACGATGGTCTTCACGAGATCTGACTCCGGGTCTCAGGGAGGACGCGGGCGCGCGCGAGGGGCCCGCGGAGAAAGGGGAGGAGAGACGAGCGCGCGCCCGCGGCAGGGCGGCGCGGGGGGTCAGCGGAGTCGACAGACCGCGGTGCAGACGCGCAGCAGATCGACGTGCAGCCGGCTCACGAGGAGCGGGGTCGTCGGGCGCGTCACGCCGACATGTCTACCAGATCGATGCACTTATGCGTCAATGCGCCGGTCCACTCCGTGGGACGCCCGGCAGGGCGTCGCGGCGGATGGTCGCCCAGGCGATCGCGCCGCCGAGGGCGAACAGCGCGGCGCACGCCAGCATGGCCAGGCGGAAGCCGTCGGTGAGCACGTCCGGCCGGGCGTAGTCGTCGCCGGAGAGGCCCACCGCCACCGGCAGGGCGGCGACGGCGAGCAGCTGCGCCGCCCGGGCGACGGCGTTGTTGACGCCGCTGGCGATGCCGGCCTGGGTGTCGGGGGCGGCGCCGAGCACCGTGGCCGTGAGCGGCGCGACGGTGAGCGCCATGCCGAGCCCCTGCAGCACCGTGCCGGGCAGGATCTCGACCCAGTAGGGGGCGCTCCCGTCCACGCCGGCCAGCAGCACCGTGCCCACCGCCACCGTGAGCGGACCGGCCGTCATGGGGATCCGCGGTCCGATGCGCTGGGAGAGCGCGCCGGCCCGCGGGGAGAGCAGCGTGATCAGCAGGATGGTGGGCAGCGTCGCCGCGCCCGCCTCGGTGGCGCCGTACCCGAGCGACCCCTGCAGCTGGAGGACGAGGAACAGGGAGCTGCCCCCCAGCGCCCCGTACACGGCGAAGGTCGAGAGGTTGGCGCCGGTGAACTGCCGCTCGCCGAACAGCGACGGCGGCAGCATCGGGTCCGGCACCCGGCGCTCGTGCACGACGAACCAGACCGCCGTGACCCCCGCGACGGCGGTGGCGGCCACGACGGCGGCCCCGCCCCCCTCGCCGGCGGTGATGAGCGCGTAGGTGAGCGCACCGAGGGCGACCGCGCCCAGCACGGCGCCGCGGACGTCGAAGCGGCCGTGCGCCCGGGGATCGCGGCTCTCGGGCACGTGCCGGCCGGCCACCGCGACGACGACCACCGCGACCGGGACGTTGAGCAGGAAGACCAGCCGCCAGCTGACCAGGTCGATGAGCGCGCCCCCGACGAACGGGCCGACCAGTCCCGCGACGCCCGAGAGGGAGGACCACACCCCGATCGCCGTGGCGCGGTCCGTCGGGCGGAACGAGGCCTGGATCAGCGCCAGGCTGCCGGGGGTGAGCAGGGCCCCGCCCACGCCCTGCAGCGCGCGGGCCGCGATCAGCTGGCCGGGCGTCTGGGCCAGCCCGCACAGCAGCGACGCCGCGGCGAACCAGATCACCCCCAGGAGGAAGACCCGGCGCCGTCCGTACCGGTCGCCCAGGGAGCCGCCCAGCAGGATCAGCGCGGCCAGCGGCAGCGTGTAGCCGTTGACGACCCACTGGAGGTCCTGCAGCGAGGCGTCCAGGTCGCGGCCGAGCGCGGGCAGCGCGACCTGGACGGCGGTGCCGTCGAGGAACGCCATGCCCGACGCCAGCACCGCAGCGGTGAGCAGCCAGCGCCCACCGGGGGTGCCCAGGGCGAGGCTGGACGGCGCAGGGTCCCCGGCGCCGGTCACGGGGTCGTTCCTAGCCGACGACGAGGTCGGTGAGGAAGTACGCGATCGCCGCCACGCCGGCCGCGGCCGGCAGGGTCACGATCCACGCGACGACGATGTTGCCCGCGACGCCCCAGCGGACGGCGGACAGCCGCCGCGTGGAGCCGACGCCCATGATCGAGGTCGTGGTGATGTGCGTCGTGGACACCGGGACGGCGAACACCGTCGCCGTCGTCACCATGACGCTGGAGGCCACGGTCTGGGCGGCGAAGCCGCCGACCGGCGTGAGCTGGATGATCCCCCGGCCCAGGGTCCGCATGATGCGGAAGCCGCCGGCGTAGGTGCCGGCGCTGATCGCGCCCGCCGCGGCCAGCACCACCCAGAAGGGCACCTCGAAGGTGTCGATCTCGCCGGCGGTGAACAGGGCCAGCGTGATGATGCCCATGGTCTTCTGCGCGTCCTGCATGCCGTGGCCCAGCGCCATCGTCGCCGAGCTGACGATCTGCGCGTACCGGAAGTTGCGGTTGGCCCGGTGCGCGTTGGCCCGCCGGAAGGTCCAGAGCAGCGCCAGCATGAACAGGTAGCCCAGGCCGAAGCCGACCAGCGGCGAGACCACCATGGGGATGACGACCTTGTCGAGGATCCCCATCCACTGCACGGAGTGCGCGGCGGCCAGCGCGGCGCCGACCAGGCCGCCGATCAGCGCGTGCGAGGACGACGACGGCAGCCCGAACCACCAGGTGATCAGGTTCCAGGCGATGGCCCCGACGAGGGCCGCGAAGACGATCTCCAGCCCCTCGGTGCCCTCGGGCGGGTCGATGATCCCCGCCCCCACGGTCTTGGCCACCTCCGTCGAGAGGAGGGCGCCGATCAGGTTCATGATCGCGGCCAGGGCCAGCGCGACCCGGGGGGTGAGCGCCTTGGTGGAGACGGCGACGGCGATGGCGTTGGCCGCGTCGTGGAAGCCGTTGGTGTAGTCGAACGCCAGCGCCACCAGGATGATGACCAGCAGCGCCAGGAAGGCCGCTTCCATGCGGAGTCAGGACTCCTTGACGGCGATCGTCTCGACCACGTTGGCGACGTGCTCGAAGTGGTCGGCCGCCTCCTCCAGCTGGTCGGCGACCTCCTTCAGCTTGAGGATCTCCAGGGCGTCGAACTCGCCGCTGTAGAGCCGGGAGAGCAGCCGGCGGTAGAGCTTGTCCGCCTCGTTCTCCAGGCGGTTGACCTCGATCCAGTAGTCGGAGAGGTCCTTCATCGTGCGCAGCCGCGGCATCGCCTCGGCGGTGGTCTGCGCGCAGCGCTGGAGCAGCGAGACCTGCTGGCTCATCTCCGCCGGCAGCGTGCCGAGACCGGTGAGGACGACGAGGTCGGCGGCCGCCTCGATCGCGTCCATCACGTCGTCGAGGTAGCTCGCCAGGTTGTAGATGTCGTCCCGGTCGAACGGCGTGACGAAGCTGGTGTTGAGCGCGCGGAAGATCGCGTGCGTCGACTGGTCGCCGGCGTGCTCCAGGTCGCGGAGCTGGACGGCCAGCTCCGCCCGCCGCGCGTGGTCGTGGACGAACTCGCCCAGGACCTCGGTCGCGGCCACCAGGTTCTCCGCGGAGGCGGTGAACATGGGGTAGAAGCTCGAGTCCTTGGGCGACAGGCTGAAGGGCACGCGGGGGCTCCGTCTCGGGGGTCGGTGCGGCCGTCGCCGCTCCGGGGCGGACGCACGACCGTCGGGCAGCTTAGATCCCCTGCCGGTCACCCCTGGTTCACCGGGGCGTCACCTGTGAGCGGCGTCGCCCTCCGCGGCGGGCTCGTTCACCCCGCCGAGGGAGGCCACGAGGTCGGCCCGGGCCCGCGCGACGCGCGAGCGGATGGTGCCGACCGGGCAGCCGGCCACCTCGGCGGCCTCGGCGTAGGAGAGGCCGAGCAGCTGGGTCAGGGCGAAGGCCTCCCGGCGGTCCGGTGCCAGCCGGGCGAGCAGGTCGGCCACCGCCGTCCCCTCGGCGACGGGGTCGTTCCCGACCGTCGCCAGCGCCTCGAGGTCGGCGTCCTCGCGGACGAGCGTGAGCCGCCGCCGGCGACGGCTGCGGACCGCGTCGGCGCACACCCGGCGGGCGACCGCCAGCAGCCAGGTGCGCAGCGAGGAGCGGCCCTCGAACCGGTGCAGCGCGGCGAAGGCGCGCAGGTAGGTCTCCTGGACCAGGTCCTCGGCCGTGCCGGGATCACCGAGGGCGGCGCACAGCCTCCAGACGTCGGACTGGGTCGCGCGCACCAGCGCCGCCGCCGCCAGCGGATCGCCGCCCGCCGCGTCGGCGGCCAGGTCCGCGAGATCGTCCACGGACACCATCCTCCCTGTTCCGGGCCGAGGCCGGTCGAGGCGCCCCGGGTCGTGTGACGCACGCCTCGGGAACTCCCGGGCCCTCGCCGACGACCTAGAGGGCATGCCGTGCCACTCCTTCCGCGAGGCGGTGTCCGCGCGTCTCGACGGCGAGCCCCTCGGGATGCCCGACCGCGCGCTCGACGAGCACCTCGGCAGCTGCGCCGCGTGCGCCCGCTGGGCGGAGCAGGCCGCGGTCGCCACCCGGCGGGTGCGGCTGGCGCCGGCCGGCCCCGTGCCCGACCTCACCGGGGCGGTGCTGGCCGCGCTGCCCCGCGAGCTGCCCGGTGTCGCGGCCGCCGCCCGCCGGAGGCTGGTGACGACGGCGCTGCGGCTGGCCCTGCTCGCCGTCGGCGCCGCGCAGGCCGGGCTGGCCTGGCCGGTCCTCGTCACCGGCCCCGGGTCGATGAGCGCGCCGGTGCACATGGCGCACGAGACCGGCGCCTGGAACATCGGCGTCGCGGCCGCCTTCCTCGCCGTCGCGGCCGCGCCCCGGCTGGCGGCCGGCGCGCTGCCCTTCCTCGTCTCCTTCACGGCGCTGCTGGTGCCCGTGACCCTCGCCGACCTGGGGGCCGGGCACGTGCACGCCGACCGCGCGGTGGCCCACGGGCTGCTCGTCCTCGGCGTCGTGCTGGTCGGCGGGGTGTGGTGGCGGGCGCACCGGCGCCGGTTCCGGCCGGCCGCGGTGCGACGGCGGGTCGCCGCGTGAGCGCGTCCACCCGGCGCCGGCCCGCGGTGCTGCTGCTGCTCCTCCTGCTGGCCGCCTGGCTGGGCGCCGGCGTCGTGACGGCCGGGCCGGCGGCGGCGCACGCGACGCTCGTCTCCACCGAGCCGGGGGAGGGCGCCCGGCTCGACAGCGCACCCGAGGAGGTCGCGCTCGAGTTCAGCGAGGGGGTCTCGCTGGGCGCCGGCTACGCGCGGGTGCTGGACGCCGACGGCGGCCGGGTCGACACCGGCGAGGCCGCCGTGGACGGGCACGTGCTCACCGTGCCGCTCGAGGCGGACCTGCCCGAGGGCGGCTACCTGGTCACCTACCGCGTCGTCTCGGCCGACTCGCACCCGATCCAGGGGGCCTTCTCCTTCGCGGTCGGCGACGCCGAGCTGGTGGCCGCCTCCGCCGAGGCGCTCGACGGGGGCAGCGACCGGCTGGTCGACGGCGCCCAGCAGCTCTCCCGCGCGGTCGGGTTCGGCGGCATCGCCCTCGCCGTGGGGGTGCCGGCGCTGGTGGTGCTGTGCCTGCGCAGCGGCTGGTCCTCGCCGCGGCTGCGCCGGATGGCCTCGTGGGGCGCCGTCGCCGTGGCCGCGGCCGCGGTGCTGTCGTTCCTGCTCCAGGGGCCCTACGCCGCCGGTACCGGGTTCGGCACGCTGCTCGACCCGGACCTGCTGCGGGCCACGGCGTCGTCGTCGGCCGGGTGGGCGCTGCTGGCCCGGGCGGTCCTCGCGCTGGCGCTGGCCGCGGCGCTGCGGCCGGTCTGGCGGCGCGGCGGTCCGCCGGAGACCCCGGAGCTCGCCGCCGCCGGCGTGTTCGCGCTGGGGCTGGTCGTGGCCACCGCCGCCACCGGCCACCCGGTCGCCGGTTCGTGGCCGGTCCTCGCCGTCGCGGTCACCACCGTGCACGTCGCGGCCATGGCGGTCTGGCTGGGCGGCCTGGCGGGCCTGCTCACCACCGTCCTGCGCTGGGACGCCCCGCCGGAGCGGCTCGCCGAGGTGCTGCCGCGCTTCTCCCGCGTCGGCTTCGCCGCGGTCTCCGCGCTGGTGGTGAGCGGGATCGTCCAGTCGGTGCGCGAGGTCGGCTCGCCGACCGGGCTGGTGGACACCGTCTACGGCCGGCTGCTCATGGCCAAGCTGACCTTCTTCCTCGTGGTGCTGGGCGCCGCCGGGATCTCGCGGGTGTGGGTGCAGCAGCGGCTCGGCGTGCGCCGGCCGCGCGCGGGCAACCGCAGTCGGGTGACCGCGCACGCCTTCGCCGCGGCCGGCGGCGGCGGGCCGGTGGAGGAGCGGGTGGAGGAGCCGGTGGCCACCCGCGACCGGGTGCAGGCGGAGAACGCCGCGGAGCACCTGCCGTCGCTGCGCCGCTCCGTCGTCGTCGAGGCGGTGCTCGGCGCGGCGATCGTCGTCGTCTCCGCCGTCCTGGTCGGTACCCCACCGGCGCGCGCCACCCAGGCGGAGCCGGTCGACGCCGTCCTCGCGCTGCAGGGCAGCGGCGGGGAGGCGGGGACCGTGCAGATCTCGGTCGACCCCGCCCGGGCCGGCGACAACACGCTGCACGTCTACCTGTTCGACGAGGACGGGCGGGCCACCCAGCCCGAGCAGATCCGCGTCGCGCTCACGGAGGAGCAGCAGGAGATCGGCCCGCTCGACGTGCGGCTCGCGCCCGCCGGCCCGGGCCACTACACGGCCGAGCCGATGACCGTGCCCGGTGCCGGCACCTGGACCCTCACCGTCACCGTCCGGCTCGACGACTTCACCGCCACCACGGCGTCCACCACGTTCCCCGTGCGCTGACCGCGCGCGTCCACCCCCGAAGAGGAGATCCATGTCCCCGTCCCGCGCCCGCTCCCGGGTCGCCGTCGTCCTGACCTCGGCCGTGCTGGCGGTCGTCGCCACCCCGGCGATCGCCTCGGCGCACGTCACCGTGTCGAGCACCGACGCGGCGCCCGGCGGCTACGGGAAGCTGACGTTCCGGGTGCCCAACGAGAGCGACACGGCCAGCACGGTCGCGCTGCGGATCCAGGTGCCCGAGGAGTCGGCGCTGGCGTCGCTGCGGGCGCAGCCGGTGCCGGGGTGGACGGTCACCCTCACCACCGCGCAGCTGGACGAGCCGCTGGAGGCGCACGGCAGCGAGATCACCGAGTACGTGTCGGTCGTCGAGTTCCGGGCCGACGAGGGCGGTGGCATCGCGCCGGGGGAGTTCCAGGAGTTCGCGCTGTCCGGGGGCGCCTTCCCGGAGGACGTCGAGCAGCTGACCTTCCCCGCCGTCCAGACCTACAGCGACGGTAGCGAGTCGGCCTGGATCGAGCCGACCGTCGACGGGCAGGCCGAGCCAGAGCGCCCGGCGCCGGTGCTGTCGCTGACCGCGGCCGCAGCCGACGCGCCCGCGGCCGACGCGCCAGCGGCGCAGGCCGAGCCGGCCGCCGCCGAGGACGACGGCGGGTCGCGCACCGCCACCGCGGCGCTGGTCGTGGCGATCGCCGGCCTGGTCGCCGGCCTGGCCGGTCTCGGCCTGGGCTGGAGCGCGCGCCGTCGTACCGTGGCTCCGTGAGCCGAGTCCACCGCACCCGCCTGCGCCCGGCCCTGCCCGCACTCGCCCTCGCGGCGGGGCTGGTGCTCTCCGGCTGCGGCGGCTCCTCCGGCGCCGACGCCGACGGGGGGCACGACCACTCCGGCGGCGTCGCCGACGTGGAGGGGCCGCAGGACGACTACGCCGGCCTCGACCTCGCCGAGCCCTACCGGCGGCCGTCGTTCACCCTCACCGACACCACGGGCGCGCCGTACGACTTCCGGGCGGCCACCGCCGGGCGGCCGACGCTGCTGTTCTTCGGCTACACCGAGTGCCCCGACGTCTGCCCGACGACGATGGCCGACGTCGCCGTCGCGCTGCGCACCGTCGACCCGGCGATCGCCGAGCAGGTGCAGCTCGTCTTCGTGACGACCGATCCGGGCACCGACACCCCGGAGGTGCTGGGGGAGTACCTGGGCCGGTTCGACGCCGACCTGCCGGTCGGGTTCGTCGGGCTCACCGGGACCGAGGACGAGGTCGTGCAGGCGCAGCTGGCGGCCGGGGTCCCGCAGGCGGAGGACGACGGGCGGCTGCACTCGACGTTGCTGCTGCTGTACGGAGCGGACGACGAGGCCGACGTCGCCTTCGACACGGGCAACACCGCGAGCGACATCGCCAGCGACCTGCGCAAGGTCGCCGGGGCCTGATCCGCGGCCGGCCGGGAGCTCCCCGGCCGGCCGCGGCGGGGGTCAGCCGACCTCGGCGGTCAGGTCCGCGACGGTGTTCAGCGGCGCCGGGAACAGCGAGTTCGCCCGGGCCAGGTCGGTCTCGAAGTCGACCTCGACCGCGTTGAACTCCGAGATGTCGAGCGGGCGGACCCGCAGCCCCTCGGTCTCGATCGCGGTCTCGATGCCGCGCTCGAAGTAGTCCTGGGCGTCGCAGCCGGCCAGGTGCTCGATGAGCGTGGCCTTGTCGTCGGCGGAGACGTAGTTGATGCCCACGGCCTCCCCGAGCCCGCCGACGACGGTCTTGGACAGCTCCCGCACGTAGCCGTCGCCGTCGAGGGTGTACTTGACCTCCTCGTCGGCCACGGTGCTCGTGTCCACGCAGACGAAGCTCTCGTCGGCCGCGAGCGAGGGCAGCGCCAGCTCGATGACGGCCGGGTCGAAGACGACGTCGCCGTTGAGCCAGAGCACCCCGCCCTCGCGGGTGGAGCGCAGGCCGCGCAGCAGGCTCTTCGAGGTGTTGGTCTCGGCGAAGTCCGGGTTGTAGGCGAACAGCAGGTCCGAGGCGGCCTTCATGATCCGCTTGCTGCGGTAGCCGACGACCGCGGTGATGCTGACGTCCTCGCCGAGCACCAGCCGCAGGTTGTCCACCTGCCGCTGCAGGATGGTCCGCCCGTCGCGCAGCGGGGTGAGGCACTTGGGGTCGCGCCGGCCCAGCCGCGTGCCCATGCCGGCGGCCAGGATGACGACCTGCACCTGCGGTTGCGCCGAGCGCAGGGCCGCGGCGCGGGAGGACAGGGAGGTGGTTCCTCGCCGGACGGGGTTGATCAGTCGGTCACCGCTCCGCACGGTCATCATCTCCCTCGGGGGTCGTGCTGGTGGGCTGACCGGCCGCGGTCGCGGCCGGCAGGATCAGGTCGAGGACGCGCTGGGTCGCAGCGCCGTCCTCGAGGTGGGTGAACGTCTCCCGGAACCGGGCGTAGCGCTCGGCGTGCTCGGCGGCCCCGGCGTCGACGTCGGCGATCGCCCGGATGAGCTCCTCGCTGGTGCGCACCAGCGGGCCCGGGGCGACCTCGGCCAGGTCGAAGTAGAAGCCGCGCAGCTCGTTCTGGAAGTACTCCAGGTCGTACGTGTAGAAGATCATCGGCTTGCCGGTGATGGCGAAGTCGAACATCGTCGACGAGTAGTCGGTGACCATGAGGTCGGCCGCCAGGTACAGGTCGCGGATGTCGGGGTAGCCGCAGACGTCGCGCACCGGCGAGCCGTCGACGACCTCCAGCCGGTCCATGACCATGTTGTGCAACCGGAGCAGCAGCACGTGGTCCCCGCCGAGCCGGGCCGCGAACTCCTCGAGGTCGATGGCGAACTCGAAGTCCTGCGGGCCGGTCTTGTTGAAGACCAGGTCGTCGCGCCACGTCGGGGTGTAGAGCACCGCCGTCTGGCCGGGCTCGATGCCGAGGTCCGCCCGCACCTGCGCCCGGATCTCCTCGCGGCGCGGGCTGCTGAGCAGGTCGTTGCGCGGCAGGCCGGTCTCGTGGATCGGGCCGCCGTAGCCGAAGGCCTTGCGCAGCCGCTCGGTGGTGACCGAGTTGGGGGAGAGCAGCAGGTCCCAGCGGGCGATGTCGTGCTCGAGGTAGGCCAGCCGGCCCTCGGGCGCCCACAGCACGTCGTTGTGGATGCGCTTGAGCATCGTGCCGTGCCAGGTCTGCAGGTACGTCGTCCCCGGCCGCTTCTCCCAGTCCAGCGGGATGTGGTCGTTGGAGACGACGAGGTCGGCGCCCTCCAGCGCGGCGATGCACTCCGGCGCGCCGAACTCCACGGTGGTGACGTCGGCGGGGAAGGTGCTCCGCAGGTGCGGCGCAGCCACCCAGGTGTGCGTGGCGTCGGTGCCGCGCTCGAGCAGCGCCTCGTAGATGGCCCGGGGGCTGTCGGAGAAGTGGCCCCGGAAGGCCGAGTAGACGATGTTCACCGCGCACCGCCCGCCGGCTGCAGCTCGCCGAGCGCCGGGAGGACGAGGTCGGCCAGCTCGCCCCAGGAGCCGACGACGGTGACCGCGCCCGCGTCGAGCAGCGCGGCCGCCCGGGCCTCGCGCTCCTCGGGGAGGACGAACAGCAGGTTGCCGACGACGGGGCACCCGGCGGCGACGGCGGACTGCACGCCGGCGACGGCGTCCTCCACGGCCAGGCCCTGCTCGGGGGCGATGCCCAGCGCCGCGCAGGCGTGCGCGTAGACCGCCGGGTCCGGCTTGCTCGTGGGCACCGGCAGCGAGTCCTCGGCGCTGAACCGGCGCGCCGGGGGGATCAGCTCGTCCAGGCCGGTGGCGGTGAAGCAGGCGGCCAGCCGGGCCAGCGCGCTCGAGCTCACGGCGGACAGCGGCAGCACGGCGGCGAACCGGCGCAGCGCGGCCAGCGTCGGCTCGTGCGGCTGGAGCGTGCGCCCGAGGTGCTCGGTCACCGCCCGGCGCTCCTCGGCCACCCAGGGCTCGAGGTCGACGTCGGTGACGCCCTCCTGGGCCGCCAGCGCCCGCGCGGTCGAGCGGAAGTTCATGCCGGTGGCGGCCAGCCGCAGCTCGGAGGCCGTGTACCGGCGGTCGATGCCGAGCGATGCCAGGAAGGCGTTCGTGACCTCCGCGGAGGCGTCGAACGCCGGCTCCTCGGAGGGGAAGAGGTTGCCGTCGGCGTCGCAGAGCAGGTGCTGCACCTGCGCCACGAGCGTCGGCGGAACGGTCGGCACCAGGGGTGCTCCCTTCGGTCGGGGGGTGGGGACGGCGGTCACCGGAGCGAGGCCCCGGTCGCCGCGGTGACGGTGGCGCGGACGCCATCGCGGTCGAGCCGCTCGAGCGCGTCGCGGAGCCCGGCGACGAAGCCCGGCCGCTCGCCGAGGTCGCCGAAGATCGAGCCGACGCCGAGCACCGGCCGCGGGTCGGTGCCGCCCTGGCGAGCCAGCCCCTGCAGCAGCTCGGCGTGCGGGTCGTCGACCGGCACGGGCCGGCCGGCCTCGTCGGTGCCGCGCAGGTAGCGGAGCCAGCCGGCCACGGCCAGGGTGAGCAGCCGGTGCGGGCGGTCCTGGTCGAGCGCCTCGCGCAGCGAGGGCAGCAGGTGGTGCGGGATCTTCGTCGATCCGCGCCGGCACAGCCGCGGCAGCCCGTCGGCGATCGCCGGGTTGGCGAAGCGCCGCAGCAGGGTCCGCTTGTAGTCGCCGAGGTCGATGCCGGGCGGCGGCGGGAGCAGCGGGGTCACCTCGGCGTCCATGAGCCGGGTGGCGTAGCCGGCGAAGACGGGGTCGGCCATGACCAGGTCGAGGCTGGGCAGCCCGGCCAGCGAGCCGAGGTAGCCCAGGGCGCAGTGGCTGGCGTTGAGCAGCCGGGTCTTCATCAGCTCGTAGCGGCCGACGTCGGCGACGAAGCGGACGCCGACCTGGTCCAGCGGCGGCCGGCCGTTGCAGAAGTCGTCCTCGATGACCCACTGGGAGAACGGCTCGGTGATGACCGGCCAGCGGTCGTCGACGCCGTAGCGCCGGGCGACGGCCTCGCGCTCGCCCGGCGTGGTGTGCGGCGTGATCCGGTCGACCATGCTGCTGGGGAAGCTCACCCGGTCGGTGATCCAGCGAGCCAGCACCTCGTTGCGGAGGCGGGCGAAGCCGACCACGGCGGTGCGGGCGGCGTCGCCGTTGCGGTGCATGTTGTCGCAGGACACGACGGTGAACGGCGGCAGCCCGGCGCGACGGCGCCGGTCGAGCGCCTCCACGATGAACCCGAAGACGGTGCGCGGCCGGTCGGGGTGCGCGAGGTCCCAGGCGATGTCCTCGTCGTCGCCGTCGAAGGTGCCGGTGGCCGGGGCGATCCGGTAGCCGCTGCCGGTGATGGTCAGCGAGACCATGCGGGTGTCGGGGTGGGTCAGCAGGTCGAGGACGCGGCCCGGGGCGTCGGGCGCGAAGTGGTAGTCGACCATCACGCCGACGACGCGGGCGCGCTCGCCGTCGGGGCTGCGCTCGACCACGGTGTAGAGGTGGTCCTGCGGGGCCAGTGCGTCCTTCATGGTGCGGCTGTGCAGGCCGACGCCGACGACGCCCCAGCCGGCGCTGATGCGCCGCTCGGCGACCTCGTCGAAGTAGAGGAGCTGGTGCGCGCGGTGGAAGCCGCCGACGCTGAAGTGCACGACCGCCGGGATGAGGGCGTCGCGGTCGTACGTGGGCACGGTGAGCTGCTCGCCGTGGGAGCGGAGCGTCGCCTGCGTGAGGGGCCGGATCTCCGGGAGAGCGGCAGCGGGGAACGGAGCCGCGGGGAGCGGGAGGATCTCGGCCTGGGTCAACGCATCCCTCCTTCGTCGCTCGTGCACCACCGCCCAGAGGCCGGGAGAGTTCCGGACCGGTTCCGAACAGCAGTACACGGGTGCGGCCCACGGCCGCGCAATGGTTCCGGCGCCGATGTGTCCGGGATGCAACCGGAGACGGGCAATCGGTCGGCGCGGGCTGTTGCACGCCGGAGGAAGTGAGATGCCCGCAACCCGGGGTTCCAAACCGGTCCGGTTCACCCGGTCGGGCGTGACGGTCGGCACGTGTCCCGCACCGGCGAATCACACCGATGTCAGTTCCGGCTGTGACTGGTGGGGCGGGTGAGACGCCTCACGCGGCGTGTCGTGGATGACGCGCCGGGCGTCGGGTCACGAACCGGTCACGCGATGTTTCGATGGGCGGGAGCCGAATCCGGCCGGACCATTCCTTCACGCATCGCGGGACGGGCACAGCTGCATGGACGCACGGACGGGCGCCGACACCCCCACCGACCTCCTGGTCGCGACGGGGCCCAGCACCGGTCGGCACGCCGCCGTCCGCCCGTCCCGCCGGGCCCGGCGGGCGCCGCGGCCGCACGCCACCCGTCGTCCGGGCGTCCTGCTCGCCGCGCTGCTCACCGGCGGCATCGCCGCCGCCGGGCTCGGCTTCACCGGCACGGCCGGTGCCACCGGAGCCACCCCGGTGCTCTCGGCGCAGCAGCAGATGCTGGCCGCCGAGGAGAACGTGGAGATGCTCCCGCAGGCCTCGATCAGCGTGGCCGAGGCGCAGGCGCGGCTGCAGGAGGTGGCCGCCTCCCGTGCCGAGCGCGCCGCGGCCGAGGCCGCCGCCATCGAGGCCGCCCGTCCCAAGGCGGTGCTCCCGGTCGACGGGGCCCGGCTGACCAGCACCTTCGCCGCCCGCTGGGGCACCTTCCACTACGGCATCGACCTGGCCGCGCCGATGCGCACGCCCGAGTACGCGGCGATGGACGGCGTCGTGCTGCGCGCGGGCGCGGCATCCGGCTTCGGCCTCGCCGTCTACGTCCTCCACGACAACGGCGACGTCACCGTCTACGGCCACATGGACAAGATCCTGGTGGAGCCGGGGCAGTACGTGGAGGCCGGCGAGACCATCGCGCTGCTCGGCAACCGCGGCCAGTCCACCGGCCCGCACCTGCACTTCGAGGTGCACAAGGGCGGCATCGACGGCAAGCGGGTCGACCCGCTGCCCTGGCTGCGGGAGCGCGGCGTCTCGATCTGATTCGATCCCGACCGTGAGCCGCGCGGTCGAGGAGAGCAACCGGCGGCTGCTGCGCGCCCGCGACGCGATGGACCGCGACTACGCCGAGCCGCTCGACGTCCCCACGCTGGCGCGGATAGCGCACGTGTCCGAGGCCCACTTCATCCGGACCTTCCGTGCCGCGTTCGGCGAGACGCCCAACCGCTACCTGCAGCGCCGCCGGGTGGAGCGCGCGATGTTCCTGCTGCGGACGACGGATCGCAGCGTCACCGACATCTGCATGGACGTCGGGTTCTCGTCGCTCGGCACGTTCAGCCGGGTGTTCCGCGACATCGTCGGGGAGCCACCGTCGGTGTACCGGCGGCGCGGGCCGCTGCCGCCGGTGCCCACCTGCTTCGCGATGGCGTGGCTGCGACCGAGCAGTTTCGGAGAAGCACGCCGGGGTTGAGCGCTCCTACGGTTCTGCCCATGATCACCCGACTGAACATCTCCGGTATCTACGTCCTCGACCAGGACCAGGCCCTCGACTTCTACGTCGGCAAGCTGGGGCTGGAGGTCGACACCGACGCCGACCTCGGCTTCATGCGGTGGCTGACCGTCCGCGTGCCCGGCACCGACCAGAAGGTCCTGCTGGAGCGCCCCGGCCAGCCGGCCATGAGCGAGGAGACCGCCGCCGAGGTCCGCGCCATGCTGACCAAGGGCGCCGCCGGCGGGACCCTGTTCTTCGCCTGCGACGACGCCTACAAGACCCACGCCGAGCTCAAGGCCAAGGGTGTCGAGCTCACCGAGGAGCCCGAGGACCGCGGTTACGGCATCGACTTCGGCCTGCGGGACCCCTTCGGCAACAACGTCCGCATCGCCCAGCTGAGGGAGGGCTGACGCGACGCCGACCCCCTGCACCGGGTGCTGTGCGCGGCCCTGTACAGTTGCTCCCGGCTCGGACGCACCAGACCGGGTCGGTACGGGGCTGTGGCGCAGCTGGTAGCGCACCACACTGGCAGTGTGGGGGTCAGGGGTTCGAGTCCCCTCAGCTCCACCCGTACGAGACAGGGCGTCCCTCCAGCGGAGGGGCGTCCTTTCTCGTTCCCGGGGCCGGCCCGGCGGTACGGTTCGCCCGCCGGACGCCGCACCCCGGGGGTGAGGACGTGCCACCCGACCCCGACGAGCTCGACCGCCTCGAGCAGGCGATCGCCGCGCTGGAGGGCCAGCGCGCGCTGCTCGGGGACGCCGTCGTCGACACCGCGCTGCTGCCGCTGGTCGAGAAGCGCGACCGGCTCCTGGCCGCCTCGGTGGGCGACCAGCGCAAGCTCGTCACCGTGGTCTTCGCCGACCTCGTCGACTCGACCGGGCTGGCCGCGCGGCTGGACCCCGAGGACCTGCAGCAGGTCATGAGCCGCTACTTCGCCGCCCTGCGCACCGCCGTCGAGGCCGAGGGCGGGGTGGTGGAGAAGTTCATCGGCGACGCCGTCGTGGCGGTGTTCGGTCTCTACCGCGCGCAGGAGGACGACCCGGTCCGCGCGGTGCGCGCCGCCCTGGCGATGCAGGCGGCCCTCGGCAGCGTGTGCGCGGAGGTTCCGGCTGCCGCGGGCCTGGCCCTGCGGGTGGGTGTCGACACCGGCGAGGTGGTGGTGACCGGCCGGGCGGAGCGAGACGACGGCCAGTTCCTCGTTGTGGGCGACACCGCCGGCCGCGCCGCCCGGCTGCAGGCCGCGGCCGCCCCCGGGTCCGTGCTCCTCTCGGCGGAGACCGGCCGGCAGGTCCGGGGCCGCTACGGGCTGCGGAAGCTGACCGGCCTGCGCCTGAAGGGCATCGAGGGCACGGTCGACGGCTACGTCGTGGAGGGCGCGGACCAGGACTTCTGGCCCGAGACGCGCGGGGTGGCCGGCGTGGTCACCCGCACCGTCGGCCGGGAGGCCGAGCTGCGCCAGGTGCAGGAGACGTTCGACCGCGTCGTCGCCGGGGGCGCGCCGCACGTCGTCACGGTCGTCGGGGACGCCGGCGTGGGCAAGACGCGGCTGGTGCACGACGTCGAGGACTGGCTGGCCCGGCTGCCCACCGAGGTGTGGGTCCTGCGCGGCCGCGCCTCACCTGCCACCCGCGACGTCCCCTACGGGCTGGTGCGCACGGCGTTCGCCGAGCGGTTCGGCATCCGCGCCACCGATCCACCGGAGCGGGTGCGGGCCCGCTGGGAGGAGGGCTGGCAGCGGCTCCGGGCGGAGCGGGGGGACGCCGACGAGCCCGGCACGGTCGCGACCTGGCTGGGGTTCGCGCTGGGCGGCACCGGCCCGCCGACCGAGCCCGAGGCGTTGAGCCGCCGCGGGACGGCGCTGGTGCAGGAGCTGCTGCGCGACATGGGCCGCCGGGCGCCGGTCGTCGTCCTGCTGGAGGACCTGCACTGGGCCGACGCCGCGAGCCTGGACGCCGTCGCCGGCCTGGCGCGGGTCCCGGACCTCGGGCCGCTGCTCGTGGTCGCGACCACCCGGCCTCGCCTGCTGGAGCAGCGGCCGACCTGGGGTCAGGAGCCGGGGCACTCCCGGCTGCCGCTGGCGCCCCTGCCCGACGCGGCGGTGGGCCTGCTCGTGCACGAGCTGCTCCAGCGGGTGGACGCCCTCCCGGCGGTGCTGGTGGACCTGGTCGTCGAGACGGCGGAGGGCAACCCCTTCTACGTCGAGGAGCTGGTCGGCTGGCTGCTCGAGGAGGGCGTGGTCGACACCGCCGGGGAGCGGTGGACCGTGGCCGGGGACGCGGTCGACCGGGTGCGCGTCCCGACGACCCTGCGCGGGCTCCTCCAGGCGCGGCTGGACGCGCTGGCCCCCGCCGAGCGCACCGTCCTCGGCTGCGGCGCCGTCGTCGGCCGGGTGTTCTGGGACCAGGCCGTCGACCGGCTGGCCGCCTCGGTGGCGCCGCCGGCGCGGGCGGCGGCCCTGGGCGGCCTGGCGGCGCGCGACGTGGTGGTGGAGCGGCCGCGGTCGGCGTTCGCCGAGAGCCGGGAGTTCTCCTTCCGGCACGCGCTGCTGCGCGACGTCGCCTACGAGAACGTCCTCCGGTCGACCCGGCGCACCCTGCACGCCCTGGCCGCGGCGTGGCTGGAGGACGTCGTCGAGCGGACCGGGCGGCCCGACGAGCACGCGGCCGTGGTCGCCCGGCACCACGAGCGGGCGGGGCAGGCGGCCGCGGCGGCGCGCTGGTACCTACGCGCCGGCCGGCACGCGGCCGGCACCTTCGCCAGCGACGACGCCCTGGCCCTGCTCGGCCGGGCGCGCTCGCTGGTCCCCGCCGCCGACCGGTCGCTGTGGTGCGAGGTGCTGCTGGCCGAGGAGTCGGTGCTCGACCGGCTGGGACGGCGCGAGGAGCAGCGCGCGCGGCTCGACGAGCTGCTGGCGGCGGACGACCTCGACGCGGCGCACCGCGCCCTCGTCCTGCTCGCCGAGGGGCGCTGGCACTTCTACCGGGGGGACTACGCGGAGGTCGCGCCGGTCGCGCGCGAGGCCGCGGAGCTCGCCCGGCTGGCCGGCCGGACCGACCTGGAGGCCGAGGCGCTCATGCAGGGCGGACGCGGCCTGGCCTTCCTCAATGAGCACGCCGGTGCCGCGGACCTGCTCGAGCGGGCCCTGGCTGCGGCCCGGCGGGTCGAGGACCACCGCAGGGCCGGGGAGACGCTGCGCCTGCTCGGCGTCGTGGCCACCAACCGGGGCGCCAGCGAGGAGGCGCTGGCGCGGCTCGAGGAGGCGCGGGCCGAGCACCGGCTCGTCGACGACCGCGAGGGCGAGGCGATGGTCAGCGGGCAGGTGGGTGCGCTGCTGCTCGAGCTCGGCCGGCTGGAGGAGGCGCGCCGCCCCTCGGAGGAGGCGCTCGCGGTGTTCGTGGCCACCGGGCACCGCTACCGCGAGGGGATCATGCTGACCAACCTCGCGCGGATCGCCCAGGAGCAGGGCCGGCTCGACGACGCCCTCGACGGTGCCCGGCGGGCGCTGGCGCTGACCGAGGAGATCGACGACGCCGAGGGCGTGGTCGCCGCGTTGCAGAGCACCGGCGAGGCGCTGCGGCTCGCGGGGGACCTGCCCGCCGCGCGCGAGCACCTGGAGCGCGGGCTCCGGGTGAGCGGGGAGCACGAGCTGCCCTACCTGACCGCCCACCTGCTCGCGTCGCTGGCGGTCACCGACCTGGCCGAGGGGCGGGTCCAGCGCGCCCGGGACCGCGCGGCCGAGGCGCAGGCGGCCGCGGCGGGCGTCGACGTGCCGCACGCCGCCGCTCGGGCGGACCTGGTCGCCGGTCTCGCGCTGCACGTGGCCGGCGACCCGGCCGCGGCCGGCGTCCTGCAGGCGGCCGCGGACCGGTACGCCGGGCTGGGAGTGCAGGTCGAGC
The DNA here is from genome assembly GCF_003319185.1 of Blastococcus sp. TF02A-30. Classification (GTDB taxonomy): domain Bacteria; phylum Actinomycetota; class Actinomycetes; order Mycobacteriales; family Geodermatophilaceae; genus Blastococcus. The sequence continues at coordinate 113,930 of NZ_QOHJ01000003.1, read as the reverse complement.
GGCTGGAGGCGCTGGCCGCGGCGGCGTGCGCCCACCTGGACGCCGGGGACGACGCCGCCGCGCGGTCAGCGGTCGAGGAGGTGCTGCTCGGGCTGGCGGACGGTGTCGCGCCCGGCGTCGTGGAACCCGGCCGCGTCCTCGTGGACGCGCACCGCGTCCTCCGCGCCCTCCAGGATCCCCGCGCCGACGACGTCGCCGAGCAGGCCGCCCGACACCTGGCGGCCGCGGCCGGGCGGGTCCGGGACGACGCCCTCCGCACCTGCTTCCGGAGCACGCCGGTGAACCGCCGGCTCGCTGCGATCGCCCGCGGTGTGGTGGGGTGACGCGGTGCCAGCAGCGCCCCACGCCGAGGACCGTTCCGTGCTCGACCTGCCCGCACCCGGGCCCGACCTGGTCCTGAGCTACGGGGACCTGCCCGAGCACGTCGTCGACGTCCGCTTCGGTTCGGCCGACCGGCCGCTCGTCGTCCTCGTGCACGGCGGCTTCTGGCGACCGGAGTACGACCGGCTGCACCTGCGCCCGCTGGCCGACGCCCTGGCGCGGCAAGGCTGGTCGAGCGCCGCGATCGAGTACCGCCGCGTGCCCGGCGACCCGGACGCCACGGTGGACGACGTCGCCTCGGCGATCCGCACCGTCTCGGTGGCCGAGGAGCTGGCCGGCCGGTCGAACGGCCGGCTGGTCCTGGTCGGGCACTCCGCCGGCGGGCACCTCGTCGCGCACGCCGCCGTCGACCCGCTGCCGCAGGTCGTCGGCGTCGTCCCGCTCGCCCCGGTCGTGGACCTGGCGCTGGGGGAGGAGCTGGGGCTGGGCGACGGCGCCGTCCGGGCGTTCCTCGGGGGGCCGGCCGCCGGCCGGCCCGACCTCGACCCCGTGCGGCTGCCCGAGCCCCGGGTACCGGTGACCGTGGTGCACGGCACGGCGGACGAGATCGTGCCGCTCGCCCTCGCCGAGTCCTACGCGCGGCGCCACCCGCAGGTGCGGGTGCGGCCGGTCGACGGCGGCCACTTCGCCGTGATCGACCCGCGCAGCTCCGCCTGGCCGACCCTGCTGGAGGCGCTCGACGCCCGCTGACCAGGGCGCTCGGGGTGTGGGCCGGCCCGGACGGCCCTACGGTCGGCCCATGGAGGCAGCAGCGCCACCGACCACCACCATCGTCGTCATGGGCGTCTCGGGATCCGGGAAGTCCACCGTCGCGTCCGGGCTCGTCGAGCGGCTGGGCTGGGAGTTCGCCGAGGGCGACGAGTTCCACCCGAAGGCGAACGTCGAGAAGATGGCCGCCGGTCACCCGCTCGACGACGAGGACCGCTGGCCGTGGCTGCGGAAGCTCGCCGGCTGGATCGGGGAGCACGAGCAGGCCGGGCGCTCCGTCGTCGTCACCTGCTCGGCGCTCAAGCGCTCCTACCGCGACCTGCTGCGGGAGGGGAACCCGTCGGTCTGGTTCGCGCACGTGACCGTGGACCCCGATCTCCTGCGCGAGCGTCTCCGGCGCCGCGCCGGGCACTACATGCCGGCGTCGCTGCTGGACAGCCAGCTGGCGACGCTGGAACCCCTGCAGCCGGACGAGCCCGGGGCGGCCGTCTCCGGGGCCGGTGCACCCGACCAGGTGCTGGACGAACTGCTCGCCGTGCTCGAGGCCGAACGCGGGGAGCTGCAGCCGGAGCGGTGACCCGGACGGCCGCCGAGGTCAGTCCGTGACCGGCCGCGGCACCGGCACGAGGTCGCGGCCGAACAGCGACGGGTGCGCCGGCGAGACCCGCGGCGCCGTCCGGGTCAGCTGCCTGGAGGACATCACGAACGCGGCGCGGTGGTCGCGGATCAGCCGCAGGAACTCGTCGAACCCGACGTCGACCACGAAGTGCCGGCCGTCGACCAGGTGCAGGATCGTGTCCGGGTCCTGGTCGATGCGCTCGATCGTCGCGGGGTCGACCTTGAAGTGCTCGCCATTGCGGCAGGTCACTGCGATCACGGGAGCGGTCCTTCCGCTCGTCGGGGAAGCGGTCCCCGGTTGCGCCGGTGCGGGCACTGACTCCATCGGCAGGAGGCGGCCGGAACTGGAGCCGGATCACCCGTCGGGGGGCGGATCCGCGCAGGTGGGGGGCTCAGAACCCGAAGAGGAGGCCGAGCCCGCCGAGGGTGAACACCACCATGGTGAGCACCAGCGGCAGCTGGTCGGAGGCCCGTGCCCGCCGGGCGGAGAGCAGCGCCCGCTCGTGCGCCAGCGTCACGCCGACCACGTGCCCGAGGATGATCGCCCCGACCTGCACCAGCGCGATCACGTCGGAGCTGACCGCGGTGAGGTCGACCCGGTTGCCGTAGGTGCCGAACAGGTCCACGCCGGCCGCGCCGAACGGGTTGCTGATCAGGATCCAGGTGTTCTGCCCGTCCAGCACCAGCAGGCTGAAGTAGTGCGCGACGGTGTAGCCCAGCGCGATGGGGATGACCGTGGCCGCGTACCGCCCCGGCTGCACCGCCGGGTCCTGCCCGGCCAGCCGGCCGGAGAGCCGGGTGCCCAGCACGTACAGGCCGGCCACCAGCGCGATGCAGGCGAGCAGGCCGAGCGTGCCCGACAGCGAGTCGTTCGCCGAGCCGGGCCCGGTCTGCCACCACGCCGTCCGCGACAGCCCGTCGAACGCCGTCGACCCGAGCAGCACCACCACCAGGGCGGTCAGCCCGGGCTGCGCCGGTGTGGCCATGGCGTTGGCCAGCGGGCTGCGCAGCACGAGCCGGCCGTCGTCCCGCCGTGCCCACGGCGAGAGCCGGGCGATCAGCGTGGAGTAGGCCTCGAAGGCCTCGCCGGAGGCGAACCAGCGCTCGCCGAACCACAGCGACAGGCCCACGTGCACGACCGCGTGGCCGACGAGGAAGACCGCGACCGTCACCGGCTCGGCGCGGCCGGGGTAGACCAGCTCGAGCCAGACGAAGACCAGCAGCGACGCGGCGGCGGGCCACAGCCCCAGCGCGGGGAGCAGGTGCGCGCCGGGAGCGCGGGGCACGAGCGGCCGCAGCACCCGGTGCAGCAGCCGCAGCGGGTTCGCCACCCGCCAGACCGGACCGAGCAGCAGGCTGGCCGGGACCAGCCCCACCCAGAAGGTCACGTAGAGCACCCACGGGGCGAGGTTGCGCGCGGTCTCGTCCGGTCCGGCCAGCGCCGCGACCACGACGAACACCGTCACCAGCAGCGCCAGCGCCTGCAGCCCGCGGCGCAGCGGGGCGCCGTCGAGCACCCGCTGCAGCCCCTCCGGCAGCGGGCGGCCCGAGCCGGAGCCGCCCAGCCGCGGGGTGCGCCAGAACAGCAGCAGGACGGCGAAGCTGATCAGGATCGCGGCGCCGGCGCCGTAGAGCGCGAACCCGATCGGGATCGGCAGGTCCGTGCGCGAGCCGACCCCGTGCGCGAGGAGGCTCACCCGACCTGCAGCGAGAGCAGCACCGTCCCGGCCTCGTGCAGCTCCACCTCGAAGACGCCGGGGATGGTGGCGTCGAACTCGACGGTGGCGGGCGTCCCCGGCTGCAGGTCGGCGGTCAGGTCGTAGCCGTGCAGGTGCAGCTCGTCGGGGACGTCGCTGGTCACCGTGAGGACCACGTGCTCGCCGGCGGCCACCGGCACCCGGCCGGTGTCGCCGGTGACCTGGCCCCCGGCGACCTGCACCTCGAGAAGCTGCCCCGCCGGAGCCTGCGACGACGGCGCGGCCGCCGAGGAGTCCTCCGCGGGAGCGGAGCTGGACGGCGACGGGGGAGCAGCGGAGCCGGCGTCGGCGTCGGTCCCCGCGCACGCGGCGAGGGGGAGGGCCAGCGCCAGGGTGAGCGCCCCGAGGGCGCGGGGCAGCCGGGCAGGACGAGCGGTCACGGCAGGGTTCTCCGGTTCGGGTGGGGCGGGTCAGCGCGACGAGCCGGACCCGGTGGGCGCGGGGGCGCCGTCGGGCGCGTCGGCGGGGGTGTCCGGGTAGGGCTCGGCGGCCGACGCCCGGCGGGAGTACCGCCCGACGCCCCACGACATCGCGGCGATCAGCGCCAGCGTGCAGAACAGCACCACCAGGTTGGCCAGCGCCCACAGGCCGCCACCGGAGTCCTTGAGCTCCCGCTGCAGGATGTCGATCTCGGGGATCGCCTCGCGGGTCATCCCGTCCTCGGCCACGATTTCGTCGGCGGGGATCGCCGCGTCCTCGGGCAGGTAGATGGGGAACGCGGTGAGCACCCGCCCGTCGTGGACGCGCAGCAGCGTCTTCCAGTCCCCGTGCAGCGGCACCGGCTCGGTGGTCCGGTACTCGCCCTCGCCGATCCGCTCCAGCGGCTCGACGACGAGGCCCTGCCCCTGCCACGCGGTGATCTGCACCCACGCGGGGTCGTCGGGGAAGTCGGCCGGGTCGAGCTGGACGGTGATGTCGGCGGTCCGCGGGTCGGTCTCGACGTCGTCGATGGCGAAGGTCGCCGTCGTGTCGTCCGGCACCGTGGCGATCAGCCCGTTGGTCACGCAGACCGCCAGCACGGCCAGGCTGGCCAGCAGCACCGAACGGGCGACCTTCGGCCGTGGCAGCCGGCGGCGCAGCCCGAGCGCCAGCAGGGTGCCGAGCAGCGATCCGGCCACGCCGCCGGCGATCGCCATCAGCGTCCCCTCGACGAGGATGTCGCTGCCCCACGACAGATCCTGGGTGAGGTGCGTCCAGCCCGCCTCGGTGGCGTGCCCGACGGTGCCGATGCCCAGACCGGCGACGGCGCCGAAGACCAGCGGCCGGCGGGCCGGGTCCATCGCGAGCGCCAGCAGCTCCACCACGATCGCCGAGCCCAGGTAGAGCGGGAACATCGGCACGATCTCGTCGAACCCGGGGCCGACGACCAGCGCGATCCCGCTGCGGATGACGAGGAAGAAGGCCGTGGCGGCCAGCGCGCCGCCCCTCCCCATGAACAGCCGTGCGGCGACCAGCGCGATCCCGGCCGCCCCGGCGATCATGAACGGCTCGAGCACCAGCCGGAACTGGGGGACGTCGAAGTCGTACTCGCCCTGGAACACCGACATGCCGAGGAGCAGGCCGCCCGTGGCCGCGGCCTGGCGCACGAACCGGGCGACCCGGCCGGCCTTGACGTCGCCGTCGTCGGTCGACAGCGTGCCGTGGCCCTCCTGCTCGAGCACGAGCAGGCCGACGATGGACAGGCCGGCGCCGCCGATGAGCATGAGGTGGGTCGGGCCCCAGAGCGTCACGTCCTGGCCGAACAGGCGGTGCCAGACGTCGTCGAGCGGGAAGCCGAGCAGGGCGTAGAAGCCGGCGACGGTGAGCAGGATGCCGCCGACCGGCACGTCCCAGCCGCGGACGAAGCGGACGGCGGCCGGTCCGGGCTTGACGTCCAGCGGCATGGCGCAGGCGAAGACGCCGCCGGCGAAGACGCCGAACAGGCCGAAGAGGATCAGGTAGTGCGCCGGGTTGGCCAGCGGGCCCTCGTCGCGGCCCACACCGATGTGCAGCGCGATGTCCCAGAGCATGCCGAGCAGCGCCACGAGCAGCGAGACGGTGGTGAGGATCGTCGGCAGCGCCACCCAGTCGGGGACGCCGGTGGCCTTGCCCAGCCGGGTCCCGACGCGGGTCAGGATCGTCGACCGCCGGGTGCGGTGCAGCCACACCAACCCGAGCAGCAGGACGGTGAGCCCCGCCCCGATCCCCGTGGCGAGGGCGACCTCGCCGAGCGCGGCCCCTCCGGCCGGACGTGTCTCAGCGCTGAGCAGCACGGCAACCCCTTCGGTCCATGAGGGCTATGCAACACCCATCACGGTGACATCGACAACTGATACATGGGACGAGGCGGTTACCGTGGAGGTGACGAGGTCGAGGGGGTGTCGGTGGTCACGCACGGTGCGACCGCAGCGGGGGACGAGGACGGCGACCGCGAGCTGACGGTCGACGAGCTCGCCGCCCGCGTGGGAGTCACCGTGCGCAACCTCCGCGCCTACTCCGCCCGCGGGCTGCTCCCACCCCCGCGCATGGTGGGGCGCACCGGCTACTACGGCCGCGAGCACGTCGCGCGGCTCCTGCTGGTGCGGGAGATGCTCGCCGAGGGCTACTCGCTGGCGATGATCGAGCGCACGCTGGCCAGCGCGCCGGCCGGCGCCAGCTCGGCCACCCTCGCGCTGCACCGCGCGCTGCTCGCGCCGTGGCTGCCGCCGGAGCCGGAGACCACCACCGGTGTGGAGCTGGCCGCCCGCGCCGGCATCCAGGAGGACCCGGCGATCGTCGACAGCCTGGTGCGGCTCGGCCTGGTGGAACGGCTCGACGACGGGACGCTGCGGGTGCTCGACCCCGCACTGCTCACCGCCGGCCTGCAGGTGCTCGGCCTCGGCGTCCCCGCCGATCGGCTCATCGCCGCGCAGGGCGAGGTCAACGCCCGGGTGCGGGAGATCGCCCGGATCTACGTGCAGATGTTCGTGGAGACCGGGTGGCAGGCCTTCGTCGAGGCCGGGGCGCCGCCGGCGCAGCTCGAGGAGATCCGCACGACCGTGGCCCGCTTGCAGCCGGCCGCGGCGCAGGCGGTGCTCGCAGCCTTCCGCACCGAGATGGCCGCGGCGGTGACCGCCGCGGTGGAGGCGGAGCTCAGCCGGCTGGTGGGGGAGTAGGGCCGGAGCGCTCGCCCCGCACGTCCTGGTACCCGCCCAGCGCCTCGCGCTGCCGGGCGGCCTCCGCCGCCTCCTCGGCCTCCTCCCGGGCGACCAGCCGGCGGTCGCGGATGATCGCGACCACGACGAAGGTCACGAGGATGGCGGCCGGGACGAAGAAGCCGATGGTGCCGATCACCTTCAGCCCGTCCATGGCCAGGAGGTCGTGGGCGCCGTTCACCCCTCCATGTGACACCGCTCGATGTCACACGTCAAACGGAGTCAGTCGCTCTCGCGTCCCTCGCGCCAGTAGCCCATGAAGGCCACCGAGCGGCGGTCGACGCCCACCTCCTGCACGAGGTGCCGGCGCAGCCCCTTGACCACGCCCGCCTCGCCGGCGAGCCAGGCGTAGACGCCGGAGGAGCGGGTCTGCTCGACCGGGACCTCCCAGAGGATGCCGGTGTCGACGTCGACGTCGTCGAGCTCCACCGGGGTGGGGGCGAGGACGTCGGCGAGCTCCCGCACCGCCTCGACGACGGCGGCGGTGAGGAGCGCGCCGCGCGGCGCGGGGGTGCTGCCCTCGGTCCAGCGGGGCAGCCAGGTCACCTCGACGCCGTCGGGCGCGGCGATGTTGAGGGCGTCGCCGGCCACCGGGACCTCGAGCAGCACGTGCGCGCGCCGGCCGGCGGGCAGCGTCTCGACGATGGCGCAGATGGCCGGGACGGCGGTCTCGTCACCGGCGATGAGCAGGCAGGAGGCGTCGGCCGGCGGGTGCCACTCGAAGCCGCCCGTCGCACCCGGGAAGCGGGCGTTGGGGCCGATGAGCACGACCTCGTCGCCGACCGCCGCGGTCTCGGCCCAGGCCGAGGCGGGGCCGGTGGCGCCGTGCAGGACGAAGTCGACGTCGACCTCGCGCAGCTCCGGGCGCACCGCGCGGATCGTGTAGGTCCGGATCGGCATCCGCCGGTCCTCGGGGAGGGCGCGCCAGGCGCCGTACCAGTCGGGGTCGGCCGGGCAGTCGGAGATGTCGCGGCCGGGCAGCGGCAGCATGACCTTGATCCGCTGGTCGTAGCCGTTGGTGGCGAAGTCGTCGAGGTCGACGCCGGTGAAGGTCACCCGCAGGAAGCTCGGGCTCAGCCGCTGCAGCCGGGCCACCTGGACCGGGAAGGGGCGGTAGACGGGGACCTGGACGGCCTCGACGGTCATGGTTCGCCTCTCCGCTCGGTGGTGGCGGGATCGGCGAACGGCCTTAGGTTAGCCTCACCTGTCCCTGGTCGCAGTGTTGCACACCGACCCGGGGCTGATCCAGAGCGTGTCGCCATCGGCACGCGCACCTGCTCCGAGGAGATCCATGACCCGCACCGCCCGCGCGACCGCGCTCGCCCTGGCTGCCGCCCTGTCCCTCACCGCGTGCGGTGGGTCCGACGACGACACCGCGGGCGAGGCGGCGCCGTCGTCGTCCGATGCCGCCTTCCCGCGCACCGTCGAGCACGCGATGGGCAGCACCGAGATCCCGGAACGCCCCGAGCGGGTCGTCGTGCTGGACACCGGCGAGCTCGACACGGTGCTGTCGCTGGGGGTCACCCCCGTCGGCGCGGTCACCACCGCGGTGTCCGAGGAGTTCCTCAGCTACCTGGCCGAGGACGCCGAGGGGGTCGAGGTGGTCGGCACGATCGCGGAGCCGGACCTGGAGGCCATCGCGGCGCTCGAGCCCGACCTCATCCTCTCCAGCAAGATGCGGCACGAGGACATCTACGCCCAGCTCGCCCAGATCGCGCCCACGGTCTTCGCCGACCGCGTGGGCGTCGTCTGGAAGGAGAACTTCCTGCTCGACGCCGAGGCGCTGGGTCTGGAGGACGAGGCGCGGGCCGCGCTCGACGAGTACGAGGCCGACGCCGCCGCGCTGGGCGAGGAGATCGGCGACCCCGCCGGGACGACGGTCAGCGCCATGCGCTTCGTGCAGGGCGCCATCCGCGTCTACACGGCCGAGTCCTTCATCGGCACCGTGCTGGCCGACATCGGCCTGGGGCAGCTGCAGCTGCCCACCGACAAGAGCCCGACCTTCGCCGAGCTGTCCGCGGAGGAGCTGACCCAGGCCGACGCCGACGTCCTGCTGTACTCGTCGTACGGGCCGGAGGACGAGTCCGGCGCGGCCACCGTCGTCGCCGGGCCGCTGTGGCCGCGGCTCACCGCCGTCGCCGAGGGCAACGCGCACGCCGTGGAGGACGACGTCTTCTACACCGGCATCGGGCTGCGCGCCGCGACGCTGCAGCTGGACGCCCTGCGCGAGCTGCTGGGCTGACCCGGGCACGACGAAGGGCCCTCTCCCGGGGAACCGGGGGAGGGCCCTTCGTCGTGGTGCCGGTGCTACTCGGGCGTCTCGGTGGCGATCTGCGCGGCGAGGTACTGCTGCGCACCGACCCGCTCGATGGCGGCCAGCTGCGCCTCGAACCAGTCGGCGTGCTTCTCCTCGTCGCGGACCATCTCCTCGAAGACGGCCGCGGTGCCGTGGTCACCGAGGTCGTGGCACTCCTGGGCGGAGGCGTTGAACTGGGCGACGGCGCGCTTCTCGCTGTCGAGGGCGAGGACGAGCATCTCCTCGGCGGTCTCGCCGACCCGGATGGCGCCCAGGCGCTGCAGGTTCGGGTGGCCGTCGAAGAGCAGGACGCGCTGGATCAGGGCGTCGGCGTCGCGCATCTCGTCGATGGAGAGGTCGTAGAAGACCTTGCCGAGCTTGGGCAGGCCCCAGGCGTCGAGCATGCGGGCGTTGAGGAAGTACGTGTTGGTGACGGTGAGCTCGAAGGTCAACGCATCGTTGAGCAGTTCGACCACTCGGGGACTAACGGGCTGCACCTGCAACTCCCAGCTGTCGCTCGGCCATGACCGGGCAATGCTGGCACACGAGCTCACGCATGGTCTCGACGCAGCCCCCGCAGGTGCGGCCGGCACCGGTCTCGCGGGCGACGTCGGCGATGCAGCGGGCGCCGTTGGCGATCGACTCGATGATGTCCTGGTCGGTCACCACGTTGCAGTGGCACACGTACATGCGCGGGGTTCGCCTAACCGGGAGACGGCGGGGGAGCGTTCGACGGAGGTTAGCCTTACCTGAGTCTCCCGCGCCAGGTTCCCTGGTCAGCGGAACGCGCTAGGTTCGGCCGGTGCCCGACCTCGCCGACCGCGCCCGCACCCTGCTGAGCCTGCACACCGACCCGCGCGTGCTCGTGCTGCCCAACGTGTGGGACGTCGTCTCCGCGCGGGTGGTCGCCGCGGTCGAGGGTGTCCGCGCGCTGGCCACCGCCAGCCACTCGATCGCCGCGACGTTCGGCTACGAGGACGGCGAGCGGATCTCGCTGGACCTGCACCTGGACATGGTGGCCCGCATCGCCGCCGCCGTGGACCTGCCGGTGTCGATGGACATGGAGGCGGGCTACGGCGATCCGGGGGAGACCACCCGCCGGGCGATCGCCGCCGGTGCCGTGGGCGGCAACCTCGAGGACGCGATGCGCCCGCTCGACGACGCCGTCGCCGCGGTCGAGGCGGTCCTCGCCGCCGGCAGCGCGGAAGGCGTGGAGTTCGTGCTCAACGCCCGCACCGACGCGCTGCTGCGCGCCGAGCCGGGGGCCGACCGCACCGGGCTGCTCACCGAGGCCGTGCGCCGGGGCCGCGCCTACCTCGGGGCGGGGGCGCCGGTGGTGTTCGTGCCGGGTGCGGTCGACCGCGAGGAGATCGCGGTGCTCGCGGAGGCCTTCGGCCCCGGCCGGCTCAGCGTGATCGCCGTCCCGGGGCGGTCGCCGTCGGTGCGCGAACTGGAGGAGCTCGGCGTCGCCCGGGTGTCCGCCGGCCCGAACACCCAGCGGGTCGCGCTCACCGCGCTGCAGGACGCGGCGGCCGCGCTGGTGGCCGGAGGCGAGCTGCCGGCGACGACCCGCCGGCTGAACTGATCTCCGGGGCCTCGCCGGCCACGGCGGTTGTGCGTCGGGACGTCGGATCGAGGGCTCGACCAGCGGAAACTGTCGTACCCCGTGCCTAGCGTGGTGGTGTGCCTCGGATCTCCGGCTCCTCCACGGTGGAGGGTGTGCTGATCGACTGGTCGCTGGACCGGCCGGTGGCCCCGGCGGTGCCGCCGGTGGAGCTGCTGTCGAAGGAGCAGGCGGCCGCGGAGCTGGTGCGGCTGCAGCAGCGCAAGGGGATGGACGCCGCCTACGAGGCCGATCTGGTGCTGCGGATGGCCGAGCTGACGCCCGACGAGCACGATCCGGCACCGGGCACACCCGGCGCCCGTTCGACGAGCTGGGGCTCCCGCTCGGACGCCGCCGGGGTGAGCGAGTTCTTCGCCGGGGAGCTGGCGCTGGTGCTCAACCGCGGCCGCGGAACGGCTGACCACCTGTTCTCGCGCGCGCGGGTGTGGCGGGACAAGCTGCCGGCCTCCTTCGCCGCCCTGGCCTGCGGGGACCTGGACGTGGCCCGCGCCGGCGTGCTCGCCGAGGTGCTGGGGGCCACCAGCCCGGAGCTGGCGGGGGCGGTGGAGGCGCGGCTCCTGCCCGAGGCGGTGGACCTGTCGGTGGCCCGCCTTCGGGCGCGGGCGCTGGAGCTGCTGCTCACCCTCGACGCCACGGCCGCTGAGGAGCGGCGCAAGCGGGCGCGCAAGACCGCCGACGTGTTCCTGCAGCCCGGCGCCGACGGGATGGCCACCCTGGGCGCGGACCTGCCCGCCGACGAGGCCGCCGAGGCCTGGGCGGTGATCGACGCCCTGGCCCGGATGGCCAAGGCCGACGGGGACGACCGGCCGATCGCCCAGCTGCGCACCGAGCTGTTCTCGCTGCTGCTGCGCCGCCCCGGCGGGGCCGAGCAGCCGCCGGTCACCGCGCACCTGACCATCACCGCCACCCTGGACTCCCTGGACGGCAGAACCACCGAGGCCGGTTGCGTGGCCGGGGTGGTGATCACCGCCGGGCACGTCCGCGAACTGCTGGCCCGGATCGGCGCCCTCGGCCTGGCCGAGCCCCCGGCCGGTGGGCTGACGTTCGCGCTCACCGACGCCGACGGCAGGCTGCTGGCCACCACCACCGTCGCCGAACTCCTCCGCATCGCCACGACCGGCTGCCCCCGGCACCCCACGCCCAGCCGAACCCAGCCGGCCGAGGACACCGGTGCGGCCACGGATTCGGGGCGGGCCGCGGGTGAGTGCGGGTGCCCGGTGCTCGGCGCCCCACCGGCCACCGAGGCGTATGCGCCGGCCGGCCGGCAGGAGCGGTTCGTGCGCACCCGCGACCGGGCCTGCCGGATGCCGAACTGCGCCCAGCGGGTTGGCTGGACGGACCTGGACCACGTGGTCGCGCACGCCGAGGGCGGCGAGACGACCTGCACCAACCTGTGCTGCCTGTGCCGCTCCCACCACCGGCTCAAGACCTTCGCACCGGGCTGGCGCTTCCTGATGGAGCCCGACGGCACGCTGCACGTCACCACCCCGTCCGGGATCACGCGCACCACGCGGCCACCCGGCCTGCGCCCACCCCCGCCCGAGACGTCGCCGCCACCCGAACCACCACCCACCGGACCGGACGACGATCCACCGCCGTTCTGACCGCGTCAGCGGTGGCGGCGCCGCGTAGCTGCGTGCCCGGCGGTGCGTGGGAGCAGCGAGCGGTGCCGTCGGCGAGCCGGGCTGCCTTCCTCCGTCCGGGGTTAGGTTCTGCCGGTGCGCGCATCGGAGCGGCTCACCTGGGCGTCCGGCATCGTCGCGGCCGGCGCGGGCGAGCGCGTGCTGGAGGTCGGGTGCGGCCACGGCGTGCTGGTCTCGCTGCTCGTCGGGGCCGGCGCTGACGTGGTCGGCGTCGACCGGTCCGCGACCATGACGGCCGCGGCCGGGCGGCGGAACGCGCAGGCCATGGCCGCGGGACGGGTCCGCCTGGTGACGGCGTCCCTGACCGCGGCGGACCTGGGCGCGGCCCCCTTCGACGCCGTCGTGTCCTTCGACGTCCGGGCCTTCTGGAGCCCGCCGGCACCCGAGTGGGACGTCGTCGACCGGGTGCTCGCCCCGCACGGCCGGGTCGTCGTCGCCTTCTCGCTCATGACGCCGGACGCCCTCGACCGGGTCCCGGCCGCGATCGGCCGGCTCGCCGCCGAGCGCGGGCTGGCCGTGATGACGGTCCTGCGCGCGCCGACGTCCCCCTACGAGTCGGTCGCCGTCGAGCTGCGCCGGGCATGACGAGGGCCGGCCGCCCCCGGGGAGGGAGCGACCGGCCCTGGTGCGGGACGGGTCAGCCCAGGAAGGACCGCACCGTCCACAGCGCGACGACGACGGCGATCGCGACGGCGAGCCCGACGTAGAGCCGGCGTTCCCGCAGCCGGTCGGCCTCGGTCTCGTCGGCCAGCGCCACCGGGTCGGCCCACACGGGCAGCACCCCACCGCGGGCGGCGAGCTCGGCCTCGGTGAGGACCACCGGGGCGGAGATGCGGTACGGCCTCGTGGCCGTCAGGTCGGTGCTCATGCCATCACCCGTCCGGTCTTCTCGGTCTTGTCCCAGGTCATCGCGGCCCCGCGGTACTCCTTGAGGTAGGCGTCCACGGTGATCGCGCACATCATCGGCCCGAAGCCGACCAGGTAGAGGCCGATCGGAGCGAGCCGGCGTCCCCAGCGGGTCGTCTCCAGCTTGCGCACCGCGAAGGCCATCGGGATGCACAGCACCAGCCAGCTGTAGACGAACAGCGTCCAGCCGGTGTTCGCCGCGCCGTCGAACGGCACCAGCATCGGGAACGTGGCACCCAGCAGCACCAGGAACGAGATCAGCCCCGGGAACAGCAGCGCCTCGCGCCAGACGGTCCGGCCGACCGCAGGGTCCATCGACAGGGTCAGCGTGACCATGAAGACGAAGGTGGCCACCGGCACGAACGCCGCCGCTCCGAACACGTCGGAGGCCAGCTCGCTGTCCAGCAGGTGCAGCCCGATGAGCCCGACGGACACCATGAGCATCGCCAGCGGCAGCAGCAGGATCGCGAACCAGAACATCCCGAAGAAGAAGCCGCCCAGACCCGGGTGCACCGACTTCCGGAAGAACAGGTGGCGGTACATCGAGGTGATCTGCACGTTGCCGCGCGCCCACCGCAGCCGCTGCTTCCACAGCGCGTCGATGCCGGCGGGCTCCTCGGCCAGCACGCGGGCGTGCGGCTCGAAGACGACCCGGTGCCCGGCGAGCTGGGTGCGGAAGGTGGTCACCGTGTCCTCGGCCAGCGAGGACGTGTCGATCTGCCCGCCGATGGCCAGCAGGTTCTCCCGCGTGTGCAGCTGCGCCCCGCCGGCCAGGCACGCCATCGCGCCGGCCACGTTCTGGGCGCGGCGGGAGGCGGCCTGCGCGGCCAGGTAGTCGAAGCCGATGAACCGGGTGAGGCCCTCGGGGTTCCGGCTGCCCTCGCGGATGTAGGCCGTCACCGCGCCGACGGTCGGGTCGGCCAGGTGCCGGGTCATCTTGCGCAGCGACTCCGGCGCGTAGATGACGTCGGCGTCCATGATCAGCAGCGCCTCCATCCAGTCGTCGGCGAGGACCTCGCGCAGCCCGTGGTTGAGCGTGTGCGCCTTGCCCTCGCCGCCCTTCTCGCGGCGCAGGTGCACGACCCGGCCGGGGAAGCGCTCGGCCAGCCCGGCCATGACGGCGGGGGTGTCGTCGGTGCTGGCGTCGTCCACGACGTAGACCCGCAGCCGGTCCGGCGGGTAGTCCAGCCCCATGAGCCGCTCGACCGACGCGGGCAGCACGGCCGCCTCGTTCCACGCCGGGACGAGCACCGCGACGTTGGGCAGGTAGGGCCCGGTCTCGCGGTAGTGGTTGCGCACGGCGTGCACCGGGATCACCAGGAACTGCGCGAGCCCGGCGATCACCGGGATCGCGCCGAACGCCACGAACAGCAGCAGGACGCCGACGAGCACCCCGCGGCCGATCTCGGCGATGTCGGGGCTCGCGGCCAGGACGTCGTTCATCGGGCACCCACCAGTCGTCGGGCCGAGGCTGCCTCGGCCACCCAGGAGTACGAGCCCACCGTCGACGCCTCGTGGCTGTCGGTGGAACCCACCAGATCGACGCCGGCGGCGGCGAGCGCGAGCACGGCCCGCGGACCGGGGCAGCGCCACTTCTCGTTGACCTCGACCGTCGTGCCCGTGCGCACGGCCGTGTCGGCGATCGCGGTCAGGTGCTCGTCGAGCAGCTCGCTCTCGTGCAGCCCGATCTTGGGCAGCAGCGAGAACAGGTGCGCGAGCTGCCCGCGGCCGGCCCGCTCCATGGCGGAGCAGGTGGCCTGCACGAGCATGGACATCGCGTCCTGCGCGGACAGCCCGGCGGCCAGCTCCTCGAGGGTGCGCCGCGGGCTCCACGAGCCGTCCGGCCCGGGGAACTGGTGGTCGGCGATGAGCACCCGGTCCACCCCGCCGGGACCGACGACCAGGTCGGCGGGGACGTCGAGGCGGCCGGAGGCGTCGAGGATCTTGGCCTCCACACCGGTCAGCACCTCGAGCCCGTCGACGCGGGGCAGCGCGGCGACCTCGGCGAGGAACTCGGGCACGTACGTCGTCCCCACGCGCACGTGGTCGACCATCCGGATGCTGGCCAGCCCGGCCCGCTGCGCGGCGGCGAGGTTCTCCGCCGGCGTGCTCACCGCGTCGTCGGACCACGTGGAGTGCACGTGGTGGTCGGTGTCGACCAGGTCGACGATCACGCCAGCACCTCCGACGGCGCCAGGAAGACGTCCTCCAGGAAGCGGACGACGGCCAGCTCGCGGAACGGCACCCGGTCGGGCAGCTCGCGGCCCAGCGCCAGGTCCAGGGCCAGCGAGGGCATGTCCACGCCGGCGGCCACGGTCAGCGGCATCGCACCCGGGAAGCGGGGGTTGACCTCGAGCAGCGCGGCGCGGCCCTCGGCGTCGCGGCGCAGCTGCACGTTGGCCACGCCCACCAGGCCGATCGCCTCGGCGACCTTGCGCGCGGTCGCCTCCAGCTCCTCGTCGGCGACGGTGGCGCCGGCGACCGAGACGCCCGAGTCGACCCGCAGCCGCGAGCGCGGCACGGCGGCGACGACGTGGCCGTCGGCGTCGGCGAGGGTGTCGACCGAGTACTCGTCGCCGGGCAGGTTGGCCTGCACCAGCGTGTCCTCGTCCTCGCCGAGGGCGCGCAGCGCGTCGGCGTCGGCGACCAGGTGCACACCGCGCGAGCCGGCGCCGCGGCGCGGCTTGACGATGACCGGGTAGTCCCAGGAGTCCGGGTCGCTCGCGCCGAGCAGCTCGGTGCGCGGCGTGGGCAGCACCCCGTCGCAGCGCTGGGCGAGCGCGTACTTGTCCAGGCAGACCTCGAGGGTCTCCAGGCTCGGGGCGGCCAGCGCGGTGCCAACCTCGTCCAGCCGCTTGCGCTCGGCGGCGATGCGCGGCAGCTCGACGTCGACGGTGGAGAACAGGACGTCGACCCGCTCGCGCTCGCACAGCTCGACCAGCGAGTCGACGAACGTCTCGGACAGCCCGGGCTCCACGAGGAAGCGGGCGCCCTCGTCGACCAGGTAGAGGCCGCTGGCGTAGCGGTCCATGTCGGCGGCCAGCAGCACGACGTCGTGCCGGCGGGCCAGCGACCGCAGGACGGCGATGCCCGCGGGCCCACCGGCCCCGGTCACCAGCACACGGGTGGGGGAGGAGTCAGACACCGGAGCGCTCCTGGAGGGTCGTGGTGGGGGTGGAGGTGGTCAGGCCCGAGCCGCCGGTGGCGCCCACGACGGCGCTCGCCTCGCGGATCACCTCCAGCGGCTCGCAGTAGGTGCCGCCGCCGTAGCGGGACCAGTAGCGGGCGGTGGACAGGACGAAGTCGTCCTGCATGTACGTGCGGATACCGGCCTGCGAGCCGAAGGCGGCCAGCAGCGCGAGCTTGGTGTCGGTGAAGCCATCGATGGTCACGAACCGGGTCGGCCGGTAGTCGACGGTCGCCGACGGGCTCTGGAAGCAGGCGACGGTGGGCACGTTGCGGGTGGCGACCAGGGCGGCCTGGTGCACCGCGCGGTGGTCCTGGTGCCGGTCGTTCTTCGAGTGCGTGTAGACGATCGTGGGCTGCACCTGGGTGACGACCCGCTCGATGATGGACACCGTCGGGTCGGCCTCGCTGATGCGCGTGTCCTCGAGGTCCTCGAGGAAGAGGCGGGCGCCGATCAGCTCGGCGGCGGCCAGCGACTCCTCCTGCCGGTCCCCGGCCTCGCCTCCGCGGGCGCCCCGCGACAGGGTGAGGATCACGACCTGGTCCCCGGCGGAGCGGTGCGCGGCCAGCGTGCCGCCGATGCCGAGCTCCACGTCGTCGGGGTGGGCGCCGATGGCCAGCACGGTCTGCGTGCGCGCGGCGGCGCGGCGGGCACGGCCGGTCTCCACCGCCTTCGTCATGGTGGCGACGACGTCGTCGCGGCGCACCGGCTTGACCATGAAGTCGTCGGCCTCGCGGCGGAGCGCCTCCACCGCGTAGTCGACCGAGGCGTGCGCGGTCATGACGACGACCGGCAGCCCGGGCTGCAGCTCGCGCAGCCGGCCGAGGAACTCCAGCCCGTTCATGCCGGGCATCTCGATGTCGGTCACGGCGGCGTCGAACTGCTCGCGGGCGGCCAGGGCCAGGGCCTCCAGCGGGTCGAAGCAGGCGATCGCCTGCGCCCCCGCCTTGTGCAGGACTGTGCGCACGTACTGGGCGATGTCCGGGTCGTCGTCGACGACCAGGACGCGGACGGTTCCGTCCACGGTCGGGCTCCCCTCGCGCGGCGTCGTCCCGCGGGCAGGCGGGACGAGGACACGGTCGTGCCCTGGCGGCAGGAACGGCCGTCCGGCACGAGCTGCTGAGCCGAGACGCCGCCACCTCACCCCTCCGGGGGAGACCGGCCGCCGGCGCGGCGGCTCGGCTCAAGCTGCCGCCCCGGTGCACCGATCACCCGGTCAGGTGACGGAGGCTCCCTGCCTCCGCCCGTGGACCGCAGCGAGGAGGAGAGGTCGTGGCCGCATCGTCCGTGCTCGTCGTCGAGGACACCGACGAGATCCGCGAGCTCGTCAGCACGGTGCTGGGACGGGCCGGGATGGACGTCCGGGCCGTGGCCTCGGGAGCCGAGTGCATGGCGGAGGTCCGCCGGGACCCGCCGGACCTCATCGTCCTCGACCTCGGCCTGCCCGACACCGACGGGACCGAGCTGTGCCGGCAGATCCGTGCCGAGACGCCGGCCTACGTCCTCATGCTCACCGCGCGCGCGGAGGAGGTCGACCTGCTGATCGGCCTCGCCGTCGGCGCCGACGGGTACATGGCCAAGCCGTTCTCACCCCGTGAGCTCGTCGCCCGGGTGCAGGCGATGCTGCGCTTCCCGCGCACCGCGCCGGCCGCCGCCCCGGAGGCGGCCGCCGCGGACGAGCGGGTGCGCCGGCTCGCCGAGCTCGAGGTGGACGAGGAGACCCGCGAGGTGCGCGTCGACGGCGCCGTCGTCGACCTCACCCGCACCGAGTTCGACCTGCTCGCGGCGCTGGCCGCGCGACCCGGCCGCGTGCTGCAGCGGGAGACCCTGCTGCGCGAGGTCTGGGACACCGACTGGGAGGGCAACCTCCGCCTCGTCGAGGCGCACATGTCCAACCTGCGCCGCAAGCTCGTGGCCGCCGGCCTCCAGACGCCGGAGATCCGCACCGTGCGCGGTGTCGGATACCGCCTGGTGGCGGCCTGACAGACCCCCCTTGGACGGGGACCGCGAAGGCCCGCAGACGACGGATCGTCTGCGGGCCTTCGTGTTGGGTGCGGGCGGTCGGAACGGGGTCAGGGTTCAGACGCCGGCCAGGGCGTGCAGCTGCACGACCCGGGAATGGGCGAGGACGCCGCGCCGCGCGTCGGCCGCGATGGCCTGGCACACGGAGGCGACCTCGGGATGGCCCAGCTGACCGCTCGTGCCGGCCAGCGTGTAGGCGGCCGAGGCGACCGCGGTGCTGTCGCCGGTGCGGGTGTGCGTCTCGATCGCGGAGAGGCGGTCGGGCAGGGCGTGCACGTACATCTCCTGGAGCCGGTCCCAGAGCTCGGCGTCGAGGTCGACGTCGTGCAGGTCGTCGAACTCGGAGATCGCGGTGGTCGTGCCCTGCGCAGCCGGCCCCGTGGTCCGGCTGCGCAGGAAGTCGAGGAGGACATCGGCCCGCACCGGCGTGGCCAGCACGGCCATCGCGCCGGCGGCGGCCGCCGCGGCCCGGACGGCGTCGGTGGGCTCGTCGGCCACCGCGAGGAACCGGGCGCGGGAGCCGGCGGCGCGGAGGCGGCGCAGGAGCGCGAGGCCGTCCTCGTCGCCCAGCACGACCGCGGTGACGACGAGGTCGAGCTCCAGGGCGGCGGACTCGTCCAGCGCGGTGCGGGTGCCGGCGGCCTCCCGGACGTGCCACCCGCCGAGGCGGAGCAGGCCGGCGGTGCGGCGACGGGCGAGAGCGTCGGCGTCCACGACGAGGGCGGTCAGCACGACGTGCCCGTCACGACCGCGGAGGTCTTGGTCCAGCCGTAGGCGGTCAGCGTCGTGACCGTCACGGAGATCGGGTAGGCGGCCCAGGCGCGGCCCATGCTGTGGTCGTAGCGGCTGGCGCCCGCAGCGGCGGTGAACTCCATGGTCGGCATCCCGGGGACCGTGGCGGCGATCCGGTAGCCGCTGACCTTGGGGGCGTTGCTGCCCGTCCAGCGGATCGTGGCGTACAGGTTCCAGCTGTCGCACCGGACGTCGAGGACGACGTTCGTCGGCGCGGTCACCGTGGCGGTGGTGACCGAGGTGGCCACGGCCTCGCTGGCGGTGAAGGTGGCCGAGGCCGGGATGCTCGTGCCGACGAGCACGGCGGCGATCAGGCCGATCAGGACGGCGGTGCGGCGGAGCGCGGTCATGCCTGGTCCTCCTGGTCACGAGCGGGGCGCCAGATGGTCAGCAGCAGCCAGCCGGCCAGCAGGGCCGGGGCGCCGTACACGAGCACCTGGGTGAGAACGGGGGTGCGCAGGGCCTGCACGAGGTGGCCCAGCTCGGGGACGACGGCGCGCACCTGGTAGGCGGTGTCGCCCTCCAGCGTCGCGGTCCAGGGGTCGACCGCCTCGTTGGCGTCGCCCTTGGTCTGCACGCTGACGGTGCCGTCGGAGCCGTGCTCGACCGAGACGACGCGGTGGGTGACGAGGCTGCGGTCGCCGATCGGCTGGTGGTAGGTGATCACCATGCCCTCGGTGACCTCGTCGATGGCGATGGGGGTGGCGATGGTGACGTCACCCGGGTCGATCTCCGGCGACATGCTGCCGGTGAGCATGGTCATCGTGCGGTAGCCGAGGACGTGCGGGCCCACGGCGAGGAGAGCGAACACCAGGACGGCCAGGCCCACGATCCCGCGGACGAGCCACGGGGCGAGCAGGCTCCCGATGCGACGGGCCGTGGCGACCCGCTGGGCCGGCGCGGTGCGCTCGTCCCCGGCCGGGGGCAGCGCGCTGGCTGCCCCCGGGCGACGGACGGGGAGGATGGCGGTCATGGCGTGATCTCCGGTGGTGTCAGCCGGGTCAGCGGTTGGTGCCGGTGGCCTGGGTGCCGGTGAAGGCGAGGCTCAGGGACGCGGACTGACCCTGGAACTTGTTGTCTGCGGCCAGGGGCAGCGAGATCGAGACCGTGAGGTAGTCGGTGCCGTTGCTGGCCAGCGACTTGGGGTTGGTCAGCGGCACGTTGGTGCGCACGACCGGGCCGGCCGGGACGACGTCGGCGACGACGCCGGCGCAGGAGTAGGTCGGCGCCGCGGCGGTGCCGCCCTGGGTCCACGGGACCGAGCAGGACTTGACGGACAGCTGCAGGCCGTTGGCCGTGCCGTCGGTCAGGACGCTGCCGACCGTGGCGGCCGAGGAGAAGCTGATCGAACCGAACGCGTCGCCGCTGTTCTTAAGGTTGATCGCGCGGGTCATCGTGTCGCCCGGGACGAAGTTCGAGGTGGTGACCGGGAAGGCGTAGCGCGCTGCGGTGACGTCGATGTTGAGCGTGCCGGCCTGGATCGTGGTGTTGACCGGGGTGCTGCTGTCGGTGAAGGAACCGAAGGTGCCCATGCCGGCGACCGCGGCAGCGGCGCCGATCACGCCGAGCGAGCCGACGACCTTGCGGGCGGTGGAGCTGGTGACCTTGGCGCTCATGACTGGTTCTCCCTGTGTCCGTGCCACCGGTCCGTTTCCGGTGACAGGGAGAACTCTGGAGGGGCTTCCGCAGGGCACCCGCGCGGAAACCGCAAGGAATCCGCAAGAACGAAAGGACCCCGCCGCCCCCCACCACTCGTTCCTCGTGGTGGGCCCCTGCGGCGGGGCCGACCGCTGGGTGCGCTGAGGGCGTCCCTGCGGCTGCTAGGCCTCGCGGGGGAGGGTGAGCGTGAACGTCGTGCCCTCGCCTTCGACGCTGGCGAGGTCCAGCGAGCCGCCGTGCGCGGTGGTGATCGCCTTGGTGATCGTCAACCCCAGACCCACGCCGGGGACGGCGTTGCGGGTGGCGGTCGAGGCGCGGAAGAACCGGGTGAACAGCTTGCCCTGCTCGTCGTTCGGGATGCCGATGCCGGTGTCGCGCACCGACATCCGGGCGACGGGCCGCCCGTCCTGCCGGTCGGCCTCGACGGTGAGGGTCACGCGGCCACCGGCCGGCGTGAACTTGACGGCGTTGGAGACGAGGTTGTCGCACGCCTGCCCCAGCCGCACAGCGTCCCCGGAGACCACGACGGCGTCGTCGGGTACCTCCACGACCAGCTCGACCCCGGCCGTCGCCGCCGCCACGCGGGCGGTCTCCTCGGCGGCCCGGACGATGCCGACCAGGTCGACGTCCTCGGGCTGCAGGGTGAACTGGCCGGCCTCCACGCGGGCGGTGAAGAGCAGGTCGCCCACCAGGCGCAGCAGCCGGTCGGCGTTGCGCTCCACGGTGGACAGGTACTGGCGCTGCTCGTCGGTCAGCGTGCGGTCCTCGTCGTCGAGCACCAGCTCGAGGTAGCCGAGGATCGAGGTGAGCGGGGTGCGCAGCTCGTGGCTGATCAGGCTGACGAACTGGTCCTTCATCCGCTCGGTGGCGCGCACCTCGGTCATGTCGGTGCCCACGAAGTTCCAGCCGGCGTGCACGCCGCGGTCGTCGGTGCGCGGGGTGACCGCGACCGACACCGTGCGGGTGCGTCCGTCGGCCCCGACGTAGGTCCAGTCGCGCACGTCGCTGCCGTGCTCCTGGGCCGCGTGCACCAGCGCGTCCAGGCCGACGGCGGCCCCGTGCGCGGCCGCGACCTCCTCCAGCTCCTCGGGGAGGTGGAACTCCACGATCGAGCGCTGCCGCACCACGTCGGCGCGGAGCAGGCCGAGGAGCTTCTCGGCGCCCGGGTTCCAGACGCGGATCGTGCCGTCGGGGTCGGTGCCGATGATCGACTGCTCCGTGACCGCGTCGATGACGCTGGTCATGGTCTGGGCGCGGGCGGCGAGGATGCGCGACGCCTGGTCGAGCTCGTCGGCCCGGCTCTGCACCTGCTCGAGCAGGGCGGCCTGCTCGTCCTGCAGCCGCTGGATGGCGGCCGCCTGGGCGGTGAGCCGGCGCCCGCTCTCGTGCACCGCGGCACCGCCGAGGCCCACGACCAGCGGGCCGAGGACCAGCGACGCCGGTTCGGTCGCCCAGGACGAGCTGCCGGCACCCAGCAGCTCGGGCACGAGCAGGACGGTGAGCGTGCCGAGCACCGCCGTGGCGACGCCGGCCCGGCGCGGGTGGCTGACCAGCCCGTAGAGGGGGCTCACGAGCAGGAACAGCGCCGCGGGCGAGTCGGTGCCGGCGTAGACCAGCCCCACGGCCCCCAGGTTCGCCAGCGGGACGGCGACGGCGCGCACGTGCCCGGCGGACGGCGACAGCCACGCCGTGGTGATCGCTGCCAGGGCGGTGGCCAGGCCGGCCAGGACGAGCTCGACGTCGGTGACCGGCAGGGTGCCCGTCGCCATCAGGAGCGCGGCGGTGCCGAACATGACGGAGCACGGCAGCGGGCCGAGGACGGCGGAGCGCCAGGCCTCGGTCAGCCCGGCCTGGAGCCGCGGGCGGGCGGTGCCGCGGTCGAGGACGGCGGTGGTCATGCCGGCTGCCGCTCGGTCAGGGTCCGCAGCTGGTGCACCAGCCCGGAGACGGCGAACGGCTTGGCCAGGTAGGCGTCGGCGCCGGCGGCGAGGCCGACGGCGACGTCGTCGAGGGAGGCACCCGCCGAGAGCAGCAGCACCCGGATGCCGGCGGTGGACGGTTCGGCGCGCAGGGCCGCGCAGACCTCCAGCCCGGTGGCGCCGGGCATGGACACGTCGAGCACGACGACGTCGGGGGAGCCCGCGCGCGCGGCGGTCAGCGCGGCGGTGCCGTCGGCGACCGAGTCGACGACCACGCCGCCGGACTTCGCCACGGCGACGCACACGAGGGAGCGGATGTCGTCCTCGTCGTCGGCCACGAGCACCCGCACGGGGGCGGGGTCGGCCGGACGGCGGGGTGCCGGGACGAGGGTGTGCCGGGCCTCGTCCACGGGGCGCTCCTGTCGGTCAGGGCCCCGTGCTCGGGGCCGTCGTCGTCACCTGCGACAACGGCGGTCCCGAGCGGGCCCTGCAGGTTCCCCGCGGGCGGTCTCACCCCTGCGGGTGAACCCCGGGCAGCACTGCGCCCCGCCGGGGGATCCCGGCGGGGCGCAGGCGATGCGGTGCGGGTCGGGCGACCCGCGGGCAGGTCAGGAGCTGGTGGCCTGGCTCTGGACCGTGTCCTTGGACTGCTGGGCCTGACCCTGCACGTCCTGGGCGGCGGACTGGCCCTCGCCCTTGACCGTGGTGGCGGCGTCCTGGGCGGTCGCCTTCACCGACTCGACGGCCTCCTGGGCAGCCGGCTTCAGCTGCTCGCCGATCTCCTGGGCGGCCTCCTTGGCCGGGGCCATGAGGGTGTCCTTGTGCTCGCGCACGGCGGACTCGGCCTGCGAGGCCAGCTGCTGCTCCTTCTGGGTGGCCGGCAGCAGGCTCGACACCAGCCAGCCGACACCGAAGGCGATGAGGCCGGCGGCCAGCGGGTTGCCCTGGGTCTGGCGGATCGCCATGTCCGGGGCCTGCTGCACGGCGCCGGCGGCGCTGGAGGCGGCGTTCTGCACGCTGCCCACGGCGCTCCCGGCCGCGTCCTGGACGGAGCCGGCGGCGTTCGACGCCATGCCGTGCGCGGACTGCGTGGTGTCCTGAGCGGTTCCCATCACCTTGTCCTTGAGTCCGGACACGCGCCCCTTGACGGCGGTCACCCGCCGGTCCATGACGCGCGTGGGGTTGACCTTCTCGTTGAGGGCGTCGACGTCGTAGCTGAGCTCGCGACGGGTGTCCTCGATCTGGCGCCGGATGACGTCCGGGTCACTGCTGGTCATGTCTGCTCCTTGAGCTCGGGTCGGCGAGGTCAGTTGGGCTTCAGCGCGCCGGGCACCTGCGAGAGGGTGTCGACGGTGCGCTCGGGCTTCGGGTTCACCTGCTGGAACTTCTTCCTGCCCAGCACGAAGGCCACGGCTCCGATGACGCCCCAGAGGATCGCCACCACGAGCGCGGACCAGCTGTGGCCCAGCGGGTGCGACAGCGCCCACCAGAGCGCGATGGACAGGAACATCAGCACCATGTAGCCGGCGAACCCGGCGGCGCCGAACATCCCGGCGCCCTGCCCGGCCTTCTTGGCCTCGGCCTTCATCTCGACCTTGGCCAGCTCCAGCTCCTGGCGCATCAGCGTGGAGAGGTCCTTGGTCACCTCACCGATCAGCGCGCCGACCGAGGTGCCCTCGACGTCCGGGCGACCTTCATCCGTGGTCGGCGTGCCGAGGTTCCCGCTGTGCGCCTGGCCGGTCGAGTAGTCGGCCGCGTAGTTCTGGGTGGCCGGTTCCACCATCGGCGGGGCGTAGCCCTGCTGGCCCCCCGAGGGGGTGGCCCCGGAGTAGGGGGAGCTCATCGGTCAGCCCACCCCACCGGGACGGCGGGCCGGGTCGTCCCAGCCGGCCGGGGCGGCCGGCGGCACCATGCTGCCCTCCGGCGGCACCGTGCCGTACGGGGGCGGCGGCAGCGGGGCGGAGCCGGCGCTCGAGTACGAGGCGCTGGTGCCCGTGTACGTCGTGCCCGTCGTCGTGGTGGTGTCGCGGTAGGTCGGCGCCGGGTCGACGTAGTTGTTCGTCGACGTGCCGGTGGAGGAGTCGCTGTGCGCGGCACGCACCCCGCTGGTGAGCCGGCCGGCGACGATCCCCGCTGCGGCGGCACCGAGCAGGAACATGCCGGGACGGCGGCGGGCGTAGGCCCGGACCTCGTCGAGCAGCTGCGCCGGCTCGCGGTTCTGCAGCTTGTCGGCGAAGCCGTCGATCAGGCCGGAGGCCTGCTGGAGCAGGTCGCGGGCCGGCCCGGGCGCACCCTGGCTGGTGCCGTCGGCCAGGCTGCGCAGCTCACCGGCCAGGGACGAGAGCCCCTGGGCGGCCTTCTGCTGCTGGGCGACGGTCTGCTCCTTGAGCTGCGACTGGCCCTGGCGCAGCAGGTCCTGGGCCTGGCGCTGGGTCTCGTGCGCCACCTCCTTG
Source organism: Blastococcus sp. TF02A-30 (assembly GCF_003319185.1). Classification (GTDB taxonomy): domain Bacteria; phylum Actinomycetota; class Actinomycetes; order Mycobacteriales; family Geodermatophilaceae; genus Blastococcus. The sequence goes on along the minus strand of NZ_QOHJ01000003.1, from coordinate 88,792 downwards.
GCCTGGTCGGCAGCGGTGGAGGCCACCTGGCTGCCGGCCTGGACGGCGGTCTGCCCGACGTTGCGGGCCTCGTCCTTGGCCGTCTGAGCGGTCTGGGCGGTGGTCGACGAGCTCTCGCCCGTGCCCGTGCTACCGGACGTCGTCGTGGTGGTGGGGGGCGGGAGCGGGGCGTCGATGGAGTGAGTCATCGGTCCTCCTCGGCAGGCTTTCGTGGTCGGGGATGGCGCTACCCCCGGGCCGTCCGGCCACACCTGCCCCTCCGCGCCGGGCGCCGGTGGGACGAGCGTGACCACCCGTCGCATCCATGCGTGGCGGGTGGGCGGAGAGGCGGGTCGGGGCACGGCGGAGAGCCGCGCCGGTCCCCGCCTCCGGTGGGAGCGCCGCAGGGAGCTGGTACCCCTCCCGCACCCTGTGCGAAACGAAAACGATCGTGTAACCGCTCCAGCGAAGCGCTGGTCAGCCGGTCCAGCCGAAGCTCGGAGGCCGTCGCTCGGCGAACGCGGCGACCCCCTCGGCCAGCTCGCCCCGGGCGATCGTCTCCCGGTACCAGGGCGCGACGGCCGCCTCGCCGTCGGAGCCCGCGGTGAGCGCGGCGACGACGTCCTTCGTCGCGCGCTGGGTCAGCGCGGAGCGGGAGGCGAGCACGTCGGCGAACCGCCGCACCTCCTCTTCGAGGGCGTCGGCCCCGACCACCCGGTCGACCAGGCCGGTGCGCAGGGCGGTGGCGGCGTCGACGAGCTCGCCGCTGAACAGGAGGTACTTGGTCATGGACGGGCCTATCAGGTCGATCAGGGCCTTGGTCGACGACGGCGTGTAGACGATCCCGACCCTCGCCGGGGTCACGCCGAACACGCTCGTGGGGTCGGCGAAGCGCAGGTCGCAGCAGGTGGCCAGCTCGACGCCGCCGCCGATGCAGTGCCCCCGGACCATGGCCAGCGTCGGCTTCGGGAAGTCGCGCAGCGCCGCCTGCGCGGCCAGGTTGTGCCGGCGGACATCGGCCATCGGGTCGGCCGGGTCGGTTCCGCGGAGCAGGTCGGAGATGTCGGCGCCCGCGCAGAAGCTGGGGCCGGCCCCGGTCACCACGAGCACACGGACCTCGGGGTCGCCGGCCGGCCCGGCCAGCACCCCGGGCAGGTCGGCCCACATCCCGACCGTCATGGCGTTGCGCTTCTCGGGGCGGTCGATGGTCAGGACGGCGACGTGCCCGTCCCGCGTCACGCGCAGGTGCTCCGCCCCCGTCACCCGAGGTCGTCCGTGGCGAAGGTGTCGCAGCCCCGCGGGTCGCCGCCCTCGTACCCGGCCCGGAACCAGCGCTGCCGCTGCTCCGACGAGCCGTGGGTGAACGCGTCCTGGTCGACGGTGCCCGAGCCCAGGTTCTCCTGGATGAAGTCGTCGCCGATGCGGGCGGCGGCGTCCAGGGCGCGGGCGATGTCCTCGTCGGTGATGTCGGCGATCAGCGGCTCACCGGAGTCGTCGGGGACGGTCTCGGCGTGGTTGGCCCAGGCGCCGGCGTAGCAGTCGGCCTGCAGCTCCAGGCGCACCGTGCCGCTGGTCGGGCCGGTCTCGCCCGGGTCCACCCGCCGGTTCGTGCCGAGCAGGTTCTGCACGTGGTGGCCGTACTCGTGGGCGATCACGTAGGCGTTGACGAACAGCCCGCCCTGCGCGCCGAACTGCTCCTGCAGCGTGTCGAAGAAGCTCAGGTCGATGTAGACCAGCTGGTCGGCCGGGCAGTAGAACGGGCCGGAGCCGCTGGTCGCCCCGCCGCAGGCGGTCTGCACCGAGCCGGAGAAGAACACCGTGTCGGTGGGGGCGTAGCCGGAACCGAGGACGCCGGACCAGTAGTCCTGGATCGACTCGATGTCGGCGACGACGGCGCACTCGACCGAGTCGTTGGCGTCGCCGGAGTCGGCGCAGCTCTGCTCGAGAGCGGCGTTGTCGGCGGTCTCGCCCTGGCCGAGGCCGGCCAGCGCGCCGAGGGCCCCGGCCGAGCCGCCTCCGCCGCCGGCGAGCTGCAGGACCACGACGATCAGCACGCCGACCAGCCCCAGCCCGCCGCCGCCGACGGCCAGACCGCGGCCGCCGCTCATGCCGCGCCGGTCGCGCACGGCGGAGGTGTCCAGGCTGCCGCCCTCGCGGTACCTCATGGTCGGGGTTCCTCCGGGTTCCACAGCGCCGCATCCGGCTCGGTCATCGCGAACCTGACCTCGACGGCACCGTGCACGTCCTGGCGCGCCGGGGTGAGGTCCAGGCGCAGCTCGCTCACCTCGAACCGTGCCATCGTCGCCACGGCCCCCGCGACCCGGGCGTCCGAGAGCCCGACGTCCCGGATCTCGCGCACCGCGGACAGCCGCGCGCCGAAGGCGGCGGCGTACTGCCGCGCCCGGTGCACGGCGTCGTCCACGGCGGCCAGCCGGGCCCGCTCCACCGCCGGGCTGCCGGGCCGCAGCCGCCACACAGGTCCGGACACCTCCACGTCGTCCAGCCGGGCGAGGGCGACGACGAGGTCGCCGACCGCGCCCGGCGCGACGGTCACCCGCGTGTGCACCGTCGCGACCGAGGCCGGCAGGCCGCCGTCCGGTGCCTCCGGGTGCACGGCGACCCCGGCGGTCTCGGCCGCCTCGAGGTCGGCGGTGGCGTCGAGCACGGCTCGTACCTCCTGCTGGCGGGCGGCGCACCGCTGCAGCGCGCTCTCCCGGTCACGGGCCCGGGCGCGCACCGTGATGCCCAGGTCGGCGACCTCCGGGTCGACGACCACCAGTGCCTCGCCGCGGACGACGACCTGCGGATCCGGCTCGCTCATCGCTTCCTCCCGTCGCTCGGGGGCAGCGTCGCAGAAGGCCGGGGCGGGCCGCGCGCCGCGCGAGGACCTAGGGTCGGGGGAAACGGAGGAGGAACGGGTCGAATGGCGGTCTCCAACCGCGTGCGCGCCGCACTGACGACGACGGTGCTCGCGACCGCGGCCACCGGCTTCATGGCCGGCTGCGGCGCGGGCGGCGAGGACGACGAGGAGCAGGTCGCCTACTGCACCGACGAGAACGGCGAGATCGTCGACGACGACTACTGCGACGACGACCGGGGCGGTGGCCTCGGCGGCGGGCTCTTCTTCCTCTACCTCGGCGGTTTCCGCCCGGGCCTGCCCGTGGGCACGGTGCTGCCGTCGGGCGGGACGCGGATCAACCCGACCGACACCGCGGCCCGCCAGCGGGCGGGGCTGCCCGCGAGCGGCAAGGTCACCGGCGGCACCCGGGTGAGCGGCGGGATCGGCAGCGGGGTGGGCAACCGCGTCGGCACCGCCGGCGGATGAGGCGCGTCGAGAGCGGCGTGGTCCGCCCCGGCTGGGAGGCGGAGGTCGAGGCGCAGGGGCTGGTCTACAACCGGACCTCGCTGCCCGGCGGCGAGGTGCGCAGCTACTGGCGCGAGGGCCCGTTCTACGACTTCTCCATGGCCGAGATCCGGCAGCTCGAGGGCGCCGTCGCCCAGCTGTTCGAGATGTGCGTGGCCGCCGGTGACCACGTCGTCGGCAACGACCTGTTCGACCGGATGGGCATCCCGCCGATGGCCCGGCCCCAGATCCGGCGCACCTGGGAGGCCGAGCCGCCGAGCATCTACGGCCGGTTCGACCTGCGCTACGACGGCGAGGGACCGCCGAAGCTGCTGGAGTTCAACGCCGACACCCCGACCGGCCTGGTCGAGTCCGCCGTCACCCAGTGGAACTGGCACCTGTTCACCGGCCAGGGCGCCGACCAGTGGAACGCGCTGCACGACACCCTCGTCGCCGCCTGGCGGCGCAACCTCACCCGGTGGGAGCGGCGCACCGGCCTGCGGCCCCGGGTGCACCTGGCGTGGACCAGCGAGGAGACCTCCGGCGAGGACCGGATGACGATCGCCTACCTCATGGACACCGTGGTCCAGGCCGGGTACGAGGCGATCGAGCTGGTGGTCGAGGACATCGTGCTCGACGACGGCGACGGCCGGTACTACGACCCGCAGGGCCGCCACCTCGACGTCGTCTTCAAGCTCTACCCCTGGGAGTGGCTGGTCGAGGACGAGTTCGGCCCGGCCGTGCTCGCCGACTCCGCCCGCCCGGGCGGCACCACCTGGGTCGAGCCGGTCTACAAGATGCTGTGGAGCACCAAGGCGCTGCTGCCGGTGCTGTGGCAGCTCTTCGGCACCGACCCGGTGCTCGGCCAGTACCTGCTGCCGGCCTACTTCGCCGACGAGATGCCGTCGTCGTGGCGCAGCTACGTGCGCAAGCCGCTGTGGGGCCGCGAGGGGGCGAACGTGCAGATCGTCCGGGACGGCGACGTCGTCGCGCAGCTGCCCGGGCGGTACGGCACCGAGGGGTTCGTCGTCCAGGAGTTCGCGCCGCTGCCCGACTTCGCCGGCGTGGACGGGCCGCACCACCCGGTGCTCGGCGCGTGGGTGGTCGACGGTGAGCCGGCCGGGCTGGGCATCCGGGAGAGCGACGGCCTGATCACCGACAACCTCAGCTTCTTCGTGCCGCACACGATCGACTTCGCGGCTCCGCAGGACGGGAAGCGGCGCGCGTTCTAGGTTCGGGCCATGCCGTTGGAGGGTGAGTACGAACCGAGTCCGCAGCAGTGGGTCCGCGACCAGGTGGAGCTCTACGAGCGCACCGGCGGGCGTGAGGGGAACACGCTGCTCGACACCGGTCTGCCGGTGGTCGTCTTCAGCACCCGCGGGGTGAAGAGCGGCAAGGTGCGCAAGCAGCCGCTCATGCGGGTCGAGCACGACGGCGTCTACGCCATGGTCGGCTCGCAGGGCGGGGCACCGACCGACCCGGCCTGGGTGGCCAACCTGCGGGCGGCCCCCGACCAGGTCACGGTGCAGGACGGCCCCGAGCCGTGGGACGGCGTCGCGCGGGAGATCTCCGGCGAGGAGAAGCGCGTGTGGTGGGAGCGCGCCGTCGCCGCCTACCCGTCGTACGCGGACTACCAGGCCAAGACCGACCGGGAGATCCCGGTCTTCCTGGTGGAGCGGCGCACCGCCTGACGGCAGGCGGGCCGGTCAGGGGAGGGCGGCGGCGAGCTCGGGGACCGCGGCCACCGCGGCGGCGTCCTCCTCCCGGAACGGCGTGCCGACCGCGACCCGGTTGCGCCCGCTGCCCTGCCGGCGCCACGTCCCCACGATCCGGCCGTCGACGACGACGGTGGGCAGGAACATGCCGTTGCGGCCGGGCACGATCCGCTCGGCGAACTCCGGGTCGAGGACGGCGCTGCGGTCGCCGTAACCGAGCACGAACTCGTCGAAGCCCGGCAGCAGGTGGGTGCCGCGGGCCTCGGCCCGGCAGGCGGCCAGCCGCTCGGGCGTCGCCGGGTCGAGGAGGTGCTCGGTGCCGTCGACGGTGAGGGCCTCGAGGTCGGGGCGGGCGATCGCCACCCCCACCCGGGCCTCGCGGACGCCGAGCCCGGACCAGCGGGCGAGGTCCTGCACCGTCGCGGGGCCGTGCCCGGTGAAGAACCGCCGGGCCAGCTCGCCCAGGGCTTCGTCGCCCTCGAGCCGCCGGGGCGCCCGCACCCACTCGTCGAGCAGCACGAACAGCTGGTCGCCGTCGGCCGTGGGCCCGAGGCAGGTGTGCCCGCTCTGGGCGGCGAACCAGAGCAGGTGGTAGCCGCGCTGCCCGGTGACGGGCACGCCGGCCGCCTCGATCGCGGACAGCAGGTCGGCGCGGGACAGCCGGTTCCCGCCGGAGAGCGCCGCCACGGCCGCCTCGCACGCACGGGCGGCCTCGGCGTCGGTGATGCCCAGGTACTCGCGCCGCTTGGCGGCCCCGGCCAGCGCGCGGCTCCCCAGCAGGTCGAGCATCCACGGCAGGTCCTCGGCGGCGGTGAGGTGCAGGGTGCCGCGCATCGGCCAGGAGCGGACGACCTCCCCGCCGTCGAGCGCCGCGACGACGGCGTCGCGGCGCCGCTGCTCCGCGCGCAGCGCGACCGAGGTGACTGCCCCGGGGAAGTCCTGCCCCTGGGCGGCGAGCAGGCGGCGCACGGCCTCCGCCGGCGTCGCCGCCCGCGGCCCGGCCAGCCCCTGGGCGACCAGCCGCAGCTGCCCCACCTCGTGCCCGGTCGTCACGGGGACACCGTCGCACCCCGGTACGACAGGATCCAGCGGCACGCGGACCCGGTGCCCCGGGCGGAGTTCGGCGGTAGCGTGCGCGCCGTGACGGGACACCGGGGTTCGCGCGCCGAGCGGCGCAGGCGCGTCGTGGCGGCGGTCATCGTCCTCGCGATGGTGCTCGCCGCAGGCGCGACGGTGCTGTCCATCGCGCTGGCCTGAGGTCCGCCGCCGTGCCCGGCCAGGACGTCGAGGCGTGGTTCGCCGCCGCGGGCCCGCGCGAGGACGAGCTGCGCCGGGTGGACGCCCTCGTCCGGGACGCCGCCCCGGGGATCGACCGGCAGCTCGTGCCCGTCGGCGCGGGGGAGATGCTCGGCTACGGGTTGATGCCCTACCGGCCGCGGTCGGCGAAGGAGACGACGACCTGGCCGCTCATCGCCCTGGCCGCGCAGAAGCGGCACCTCTCCCTCTACGTGTGCGCCGTCGTGGACGGGGGCTACCTGGCCGAGGACCGCGCGGAGCGGCTCGGGAAGATCTCCTGCGGGAAGAGCTGCATCCGCTTCACCTCGCTGGACCGCGTCGACACCGGCGAGCTGAGCAGACTGCTGCGCGACGCCGTCACCAGCACGTCCGCCGGGCGCAACCAGTACTTCGCCGGCTGATCACCGGCACCGTGACCTAGGTCCCTGGTGCCCGGGACGCCGTCCCGGCACGGTGGTGGAACCGCCGGAAGACGACCCGGCGCTTCCCCTCAGCGGAGGACCGTCCATGACCCTGGCCGTCCCACCCAGCACCCCCGGCTCGCCGTCCGAGCTGCCCGGCGACCCGGCCGTCGAGCAGGCCGTCGACCGGCTGCGCGGTGAGTACGCCGGCCGCATCCGGCCGCAGCTGGTCGTGCGCGTGGTCCGGGACTGCCGGCGGGATCTGGGGGGATCGCCGGTCGGGGCCATGCCGGAGCTGGTCGAGCGCCTGGCGCGGGTCCGTCTGGGGCGGCACATCGCCTGAGCCGCCCGGGATCTCGGTTGCCCCCGCCGGGAGGATGACCCGGTGGGCTACGTCGATGTGAGCGCGGTACGGCACACCCTCTCCGACGGGCGGGTGCTCCTGGACGACGTCAACTTCCGCGTCGGCGAGGGCGCGCGGGCCGCGCTGGTGGGCGAGAACGGCGCGGGCAAGACGACGCTGCTGCGGATCATCGCCGGTGACCTGGTCCCCGAGGCCGGCTCGATCGCCCGGACCGGCGGCCTGGGCGTGATGCGGCAGTTCATCGGCTCGGTCCGGGACGACACGACCGTCCAGCGGCTCCTCGTCGACCTCTCGCCGCCGGCCGTGCGGGCGGCCTGGGACGCCGTCGAGGCGGCCGAGCTGGCCCTCATGGAGACCGACGACGAACCGGCCCAGATGGCCTACGCGGACGCCCTGGCGCAGTGGGGCGACGCCGGGGGCTACGACGTCGAGGTCACCTGGGACACCGTCACCGTCGCGGCGCTCGGCGTGCCCTACGACCGGTGCAAGTACCGGTCGTTGTCCACGCTGAGCGGCGGCGAGCAGAAGCGGCTGGCGCTGGAGGCGCTGCTGCGCGGGCCCGACCAGGTGCTGCTGCTCGACGAGCCGGACAACTACCTCGACGTGCCGGGCAAGCGCTGGCTGGAGGAGCGGCTGCTCGAGACCCGCAAGACGGTGCTGTTCATCAGCCACGACCGGGAGCTGCTGGCCCGCGTGGCGGACCGGGTGATCACCGTCGAGGGCGGGACGGCGTGGGTGCACGGCGGCGGGTTCGCCAGCTACCACGAGGCGCGCTCCTCGCGGCACGAGCGGATGGCCGAGCTGCGTCGGCGCTGGGACGAGGAGCACGACCGGCTGGTCGAGCTGGTGCGCACCCTGCAGCAGCAGGCGAAGAACTCGCCGGCGATGGCCTCGAAGTACTCGGCGATGCAGACCCGGCTGGCCAAGTTCGAGGCGGCCGGCCCGCCACCCGACCGGCCCGAGGAGCAGAAGGTCGCCATGCGGCTGCGCGGCGGCCGGACGGGGGTGCGCGCGGTGATGGCCGAGCAGCTGGAGCTGACCGGCCTCATGCAGCCCTTCGACGCCGAGCTGTGGTTCGGCGACCGGGTGGGCGTGCTGGGCGCCAACGGGGCCGGCAAGTCGCACTTCCTCCGGCTGCTGGCCGGGCGGGACGTCGCGCACACCGGGTCGTGGCGGCTGGGTGCCCGCGTCGTCCCCGGCTTCTTCGCCCAGACCCACGCCCATCCGGAGTGGCAGGAGCGGACGCCGGTCGACCTGCTGTGGCACGGCGAGCCCGGCCGTCCCGGCGTCGACCGCGGGCGGGCGATGGCGGCGCTGCGCCGGTACGGGCTGACCGACCAGGCCGACCAGCCGTTCCGCACGCTGTCGGGAGGTCAGCAGGCACGCTTCCAGATCCTGCTGCTGGAGCTGGGCGGGGCGACGCTGCTGCTGCTGGACGAGCCGACCGACAACCTCGACGTGCTCTCGGCCGAGGCGCTGGAGGAGGCGCTGGCCGCGTTCGAGGGGACGGTCCTGGCGGTCACCCACGATCGGTGGTTCGCCCGCTCCTTCGACCGCTTCCTCGTGTTCGGTGCCGACGGCCGGGTCTACGAGTCCGCCGAGCCGGTGTTCGACGAGGCGAGGGTCGCCCGCGCGCGCTGAGGCGCCACCGCCCCGGCGGGCCTCCTCGCGTTGATCATCGTCGGATGGCTGGCCGCCACGCCGGCTGGCGCAGCCATCCGACGATGATCAAACTGGTTGTCAGCCGATGGCGTAGAAGACGCGGTCGTCGGAGTCCCAGCTCATGAGGGGCTCGATGGACAGCTGGCCACCCGCGATGGCGGCCGGTGCCACGTCCATGCAGAACTGGAAGGTGTCGGAGCCGCCGGGGTTGAGCGTCGGGGCCTCCATGGCGTCGTCCGGCAGGACGGCGGAACACTCCGAGTCGCTGTACTGGCGCGAATCCGAGCCGTGGAACACCGAGGAGAGGTCGAAGCCGGGGTTGCCTTCAGAGGTCCCGGTGTAGGTGACGGTCAGCTGTGCGATGACGTACTGACCGGTCGGCGCCTCGTTGAACTGGTTGGCACCGGCGACGATGGCGTTCCCGTTCAGCTCCACGGAGTCGACCGTGACCTGGTAGTCGCCCACCTGGGCCGGGGTTCCCCAAGGAACGACGTCGGCGGCGCTGTCCTCCTCCGCCGGAGCGTCGCCGGCCTCGGTGCCGGCGTCCCGCGTCACGCTGCTCGTCTGTCGGTCCAGTTCCTCCGAGACCTCGTCGATGACCTCGGAGTAGAAGGCCTGCGTCGCGATGACGACGACCAGCGCCACGACGGACGTGATCAGGCCGGCGATGGACATCCCGTGGCCGGCGTGCGTCCCACGTCGGGCGCGCACCAGGGCGGGGATCCCCAGGCCCAGACCCACGACGGCCAGGACGGCGGCGAAGTTGTTGATGATCGGGACCCAGCTCAGGAGCAGCGCGACGATGCCCAGGACCAGGGACGCGATGGCCAGGCCGGAGTTCTTCCGGACGGGACCTGGCGGCGGCGCGTAGTAGGGCGGCGGGGACGGCGGGGCGTAGGACACCGGAACTCCTTCGATTCGGATGGCGACCGGGACCGTAAGCGCGCAGCCGACCGCCGCCCACCTCATGACACGACCTGCTGGGACACGGACCGGCCACCGAACGCCTCACGCGCTACCTGGGGCACCGCCCGCCCCGCGCACCTCCGCAGGCCCGGGCCCGCGGCGTGATCGCGGGAGACGGGGGGCAAGACCTCGCTCAGCCGAAGGCCTTGCCCTCGCCGCGGTAGGTGGGGAAGGCGCCGGCCAGAGAGTCGCCGTCCAGCACGTGCAGGGCGTCGACGTGCTCGCACACCTCGCCGGCCTTCGCGTGCCGGAACCACACCCGGTCGCCGACCCGCAGGCCGGCCGCCCCCGGTCCGCGCAGCGGGGTCTGCACCTCGCCGGCGCCCTCCGTCGGCAGCCAGCGCAGCCCGGCCGGGTAGGTGGGCAGCGGGAGGCGGTCCGCGCCGGGGGGACCGGAGGCGATCCAGCCACCCCCCGCGACGGTCACCACGCCCGGAGCGGGCAGCCGGGTGACCGGGACGGCGAAGAAGGTCGCGGGCGCGGGGGCGAAGGACCGGTAGCCGTCGAAGAGGGCCGGCCCGTAGAGGCCGGACCCGGCGGCGACCTCGGTGACGGCGTCCTCCGCGGCGGTGCGCTCGAGGCTGCCGGTGCCCCCGCCGTTGACGAACTCCAGCGGCGCCACGGCGGTGACGGCCGCGACGACGGCGGCGCGCCGGCCGGCGAGCTCGCGGGCGGAGACCGCCTGCATGCCGCGCACGGCCAGCCCGCGCAGCCGCCGCCCGCCCGGTGCGTCCTGCACGCCGGCGATCTGCGCCTCGTAGGCCATGACGCCGGCCAGCACGAACCCCGGGCGCGCGGCGACCGCCCGCGCCAGGGTGGCGGCCTGCTCCGGCTCGTGCACCGGCGACCGGCGGACGCCCACGTGCACCCGGCCGCCCGCGGCACGCAGCGACGCGTCGACGTCCAGGCAGACGCGGATCGGCGCCCGGCGGTCGGGCGGCAGCACGCTGTCGACCAGGTCGAGGTGGTCGACCGAGTCGACCATCAGGGTCACGCGTGCGGCGAGCGCCTCGTCGCCGCCGAGCTGGCGCAGCGCCCCGCGATCGGCCGACGGGTACCCGACGACGACGTCCTCGCTCACCGGGTCCGTGCCCCCGGCCAGCCACAGCGCCTCCGGCAGGGAGTAGGCCAGCACCCCGGCGAACCCGGGACGGGCCAGGGCGCGGCGCAGCACGTCGCGGTTGCGCACGGACTTGCTGGCGACGCGGATCGGCTTGCCGGCGGCCCGGCGCACCAGGTCGGCGGCGTTGGCGTCCAGCGCGGCCAGGTCGAGCAACCCCAGCGGCGGGTCGAGGAGCGCCGTCGCGGCGTCGAACCGGGCGCGGGTCGCCGCGGCGTCCGTCGGCGAGGCGGCTGGTGGCATGCGGGGGAGCATCCCGGTCCGGCACGAGTGGGTCAAGCGTCCCAGACGCTTGACCCACTGGCTGCCGGCGGCCAGGCTCCGGCGGTGCCGCCGATCCGGGCGGGTGGACGGGGAGGTGCCGTGCCGGGCAGGGCGACGGAGAGCTGGCGCAACTGGGCCGGCAACCAGCGGGCCGACGGCATCCGCCGCGTGCACCCGTCGGGGACCGGTGAGATCGCCGAGCTGCTCCGCCGGTCCGCCGAGGCGGGCGTGCGCGTGCGGCCCATCGGCAGCGGGCACTCCTTCACCGCCATCGGCCGGCCCGAGGACGTGCAGCTGGTGCTGGACCGGCACGCCGGATTGGTCGACGTCAGCCCGGACGGGCTGGTCACCGTGCAGGCGGGCATGCCGCTGCACCGGCTCAACGCCGAGCTGGCCGCCCGGGGCTGGGCCCTCACGAACCTCGGCGACGTCGACCGGCAGACCGTCTCCGGCGCGCTCTCCACCGGGACGCACGGCACGGGTGGGCGCTTCGGCGGGCTGGCCACCCAGCTGCGCGCCCTGGAGCTGGTGCTGGCCGACGGCTCGGTGCTGCGCTGCTCCGCGGAGGAGAACCCCGCCGTCTTCGCTGCCGCGCGCATCGGTCTGGGCGCGCTGGGGGTGCTGAGCACCGTGACGCTGCAGGCGGTGCCGGCGTTCGCGTTGCGGGCCGATGAAGGTCCGGGCCGGTTGCCCGCGCTGCTCGAGGACTTCGACGCGTTCATGACCTCGACCGACCACGTCGAGTTCTACTGGTTCCCGCACACCGACCGGTGCCTGGTGAAGCGCAACACCCGCGTCCCCCTCTCCGACGGGCTGTCGCCGCTGCCGAGGTGGCGCGCCTTCTGGGACGACGAGGTGCTGGCCAACGCCGGCCTCGGCGCGGTCGTGGCGACCGGCCGGCGGGTCCCCGCGCTCGTGCCGCGGCTCGCCCGGATCTCCGCCGGCGCGCTGGGGGAGCGGACGCTGACCGACACATCGCACCGCGTCTTCGTGAGCCGGCGACGGGTCCGGTTCCGGGAGATGGAGTACGCCGTCCCGCGTGCGGCCGGGGCGGAGCTGCTGCGGGAGATCGGCCGCGCCGTCGACACCGCCGGCTGGCGGATCCCCTTCCCCGTCGAGGTGCGGGTCGCGGCGGCCGACGACATCCCGCTGTCCACGGCGTCCGGGCGCGACGTCGCCTACGTCGCCGTCCACGTGCCCGCCCGCAGCGACCCGGGCGACTACTTCACCACCGTCGAGGCGATCGCGACCGCGATGGGCGGGCGCCCGCACTGGGGCAAGCTGCACGGTCTCGACGCGGCGGCGCTGCGGCAGCGCTACCCCCGCTTCGACGAGTTCACGGCGCTGCGCGACCGGCTCGACCCGCACGGCGTGCTCAGCAACGCCCACCTCGACCGGGTGCTCGGCCCGGTCGGCAGCGGGAGGGGCTGACGTGGCGCGGATGGCGGTGGAGGAACGCCGCGCGGCCCTCGTCGACGCCGCGCTGCGGGTGATGGTGCGCGACGGGCTGGCGGCCGGCACGACCCGGGCCGTCGTGGCCGAGGCCGGGATGTCGCTGGCGAGCTTCCACTACGCCTTCTCCTCCCGGGACGAACTCCTGCAGGAGGTCGTGCACCGGGTGGTCGGCCGGGAGGTGCTGGCGGCGACGGCGGACCTCCGCCCGGAGGAGGGGCTCGCCGGCTGCCTGCGCCGCGCGGCGGCGGGTTACCTGGAGCACCTGGAGCGCGAGCCGGGCCACGAGCAGCTGATGCTCGAGCTGACGCTGCACGCCGTCCGGAACCCGTCCCTGCGACCCCTGGCCACGGAGCAGTACCGCGCCTACACGGCGGCGGCCGCCGGGCTGCTGGAGCAGGCGGCGGCGCTGACCGGGCGGCGCTGGGTGCGGCCGGTGCCCGAGCTGGCCCGGCTGCTGGTCACGCTGGTCGACGGTGCCACGACGACGTGGCTGGTCGACCGCGACACCGAGGCGACCCGGGCGGTCCTGGACGCCGCCGTGGAGCTGTTCGTCGCCGGGCAGGCGGAGCCCACCGCGTGAGCGCGGAGCCGGCGCTCCACGGGACCGCGGCCCCCGTGCGACCGGTGGGCCGGGCCTGGACGGCGCGGTTCGCGCTGGTGTGGCTGGGGATGTGGGCCGCCCAGCTCGCGCCGGTCCAGCTGCTCCTCCCGCTGCAGCTGGAGGACCTCGACCCGGTGCACAAGGTCCGCGACTTCGGCCTCGTCAACGGCGTCGCCGGCCTGGCCGCGCTGGTCGCGCTGCCGGTGTTCGGCGCGCTGTGCGACCGCACCCGCAGCCGGTGGGGACGACGGCGGGTGTGGGTGGCCGGCGGCGTCATCGGCTACGCGGTCGGGCTGCTGCTCACCGGCGCGGCCGGCAGCTGGGTCGCCGTCGGCGGCGCGTGGCTGGTCGCCCAGCTCGGCATGTACGCGGCGATGGCCGGCCTCACCGCGACGATCGCCGACCAGGTGCCCAGCGCCCAGCGCGGCACGGTGTCGGCCGCGATCTACGGCCCGCAGGCGATCGGCATCGTCGTGGGCCTGGGGCTGGTCACCGCCGTCGGCACCGGCGCCGGCCTCGCCTACGCGGCGCTGGCCGGGCTGCTGCTGGTCACCGCGGTCCCGTGGCTGCTGCGCGCCCGGGACGGCGAACCCGGCCCGGGCGGCCGGCCGGGATCGCTGGCCGGCGCGCTGCGCGCCACCTGGCAGGCGCCGTGGGCGCACCCCGACTACGCGTGGGCCTTCGGCGGCCGGCTGCTGGTCAACCTGGGAAACGCGCTGGGCACGACGTACCTGCTCTACTTCCTCACCGACGGGTTGCGCCGGCCCGACCCGGAGGCGTCGCTGCTGGTGCTCACGCTCGTCTACCTGGCCGCCACGGTCGCGGCGACGTGGGGCGGGGGAGTGCTGTCCGACCGCACCGGCCGGCGGCGGGTGTTCGTCGCAGCGGCGGCCGGGCTGCAGGCGCTGGCGTGCGCCGTCCTCGTCGTCGTCCCCAGCTGGTCGAGCGCGCTGGTGGCGGGCGTGCTGCTGGGCGCCGGCTACGGCGCCTACACGTCGGTGGACCAGGCGCTGGTCACCGAGGTGCTCCCGGACGCGGACGCCGCGGCCGCCGAGCTCGGCGTGATGAACGTGGCCGCGGTCGCGCCGCAGGCGCTGGCCCCGCTGCTGGCCGCGCTCGTCATCGCCTCGCTCGGCGGCTACGGCGTGCTGTTCTCCCTCGCGGGCGCCTGCACGGTGCTCGGCGCGGTGTCGGTCGCCCGGATCCGGTCGGTGCCCTGAGGCTCAGAGGTCGACGTCGGGTTCGCCGGTGCCGCCGATGCGGTCCAGCTCCTCGAGCTCCAGCGGACCGAGGACGCGGGCCCCGGCGAGCAGGTTCTCCTCCAGGTGGGCCACCGACGAGGTGCCGGGGATCAGCAGGATGTTGGGCGAGCGGGCCAGCAGCCAGGCCAGCGCGACCTGCAGCGGCGTCGTCTCGAGCCGCCGCGCGACCGTGTTCAGCGCCGCCGACTGCAGCGGGGAGAAGCCGCCCAGCGGGAAGAAGGGCACGTAGGCGATGCCCTCGCGGGCCAGTGCGTCGACCAGCGGGTCGTCGTCGCGGCGCACCAGGTTGTAGTGGTTCTGCACGCACACCACCGGCGCGATCGCCTGCGCCTCGGCCAGCATCTGCGGGGTCACGTTGCTGACGCCGAGGTGCTTGACCAGCCCCTCCTGCTGCAGCTGGGCCAACGCCTCGAACGGCTCGGCCAGCGAGCGCTGCTCGGGTGCGGCGAAGCCGGGCATGCGCAGGTTGACGACGTCGAGGGCGTCGACGCCGAGGTTGCGCAGGTTGTCCTCGACCGCGGACCGGAGCTCGTCGGGCGACAGCGCCTCCGGCCACCCGCCCTCGGGCGTCCGCCGTGCCCCGACCTTGGTCACGATGACCAGGTCCTCGGGGTAGGGGTGCAGCGCCTCGCGGATGATCTCGTTGGTCACGTGCGGGCCGTAGTAGTCGCTGGTGTCGATGTGGTCCACGCCCAGCTCGACGGCCCGCCGCAGGACGGCGACGGCGGCCTCCCGGTCGGCCGGCGGGCCCATCACGTGCGGGCCGGCGAGCTGCATCGCCCCGTAGCCGAGGCGGCGCACCTCCCGGTCCCCGAGCCGGTAGGTGCCTGACTGCTCCGCGGTGCCCATCGTCATGCGGCCTCCCTACCCGTGATCGGCGGGGTATGCGCTCCGGTCAGGCGGCGGCCGCGGAGTCGAGGACCGCGGTGGTCCGCTGGACGGGGGTGGCCGGCACCGCCCGCCGCCGGTGGCCGAGCGCGATGAGCGACGCGATGACGGCGCCGACGACGGCGAGGACGGCCCCGACCCACATGGGGGCGGTGAGGCCGAAGCCCTGGGCGATGAACAGCGCACCCAGCGCCGCCCCGATGGCGTTGGCGATGTTGAACGCGCCCTGGTTGGCGGCCGAGACCAGGCTCCCGCCGCCACGCACCTGGGCAGCCACGATCACGCCGTTCTGCACGACCGGGCCCATCGCGAACCCCACCATGCCGAACAGCACCAGGAGGACGACGGCGGCGATCGCGTTCTCGGCGACGAAGGAGAAGGCCGCCAGGACGACGGCGACGGCGATCATCCCGACGGCGACGAAGCCGAAGCCGTAGCGGTCACCCAGCCGGCCGCCGAGGAGCGTGCCGATCGTCGTCCCCACCCCGAAGAGCGCGAGCACGGGGGTCACCCCGTGCTCGGAGATGCCGGCCAGGTCGGTGAGGATCGGGGAGACGTAGCTGTAGACGGCGAAGGTCGCGGCGAAGCCGATCATGGTCAGGCCCAGGACCAGCCACACCTGGCCGCGGCGGAAGGCCGACAGCTCGGTGCGCAGGTCCGCGGGCTCGGCGTCGCCCCCCGGCAGCCAGGCGAGCAGACCGGCGATGGTGACCAGCCCGATGACCGCGATGGCGCCCAGGACGAGCCGCCAGCTGGTCTGCTGGGCGACCCACGTCCCGGCGGGCACGCCGATGACGTTGGCCAGGGTCAGGCCGGTGATCATCAGCGAGATCGCCTGGGTGGCGCGGGCCGGCTTCACCAGCCGCCGGGCGGCGATGGCGCCGACGCCGAAGAACGAGCCGTGGGCCAGCGCGGTGAGCACGCGGGCGGCGGCGAGGGTGCCGTACGTCGGGGCGAGGGCGGCGAGGGTGTTGCCGACGACGAACACGACCATGAGCGCCACGAGGGTCTGGCGCGGGGTGAACCGGAGGCCGAGGGCGGTCAACGTCGGTGCCCCCACCACCACGCCGATCGCGTAGGCGGAGATGAGCAGGCCCACGGCGGACACGGAGACGTCCAGGCCGTCGGCGATCTCGGGCAGCATGCCCATGACGACGAACTCGGTGGTGCCGATGCCGAAGGCGCCGATGGCCAGGGCGAGCAGTCCACGAGGCACGGGGGAACTCCAGGGGACGCGGGCGGAGGGAAGAGCCGGCGGACTGCGTCGTCCTGGTGGTGCCGGGCTGGTGCTTCTGCACGGTTGCAGCGGGCAACCGCGGTCGATCATGCCCCGTAGCGCCGTGGGGCTGCTCACAGGGGCGGGCGCGCTCGGTCGCGCGCCCGCCCCCGCGGCGGTCAGGGCTGCAGCAGGACCTTGACCGCGCCGTCCTTCTTCTCGCGGAAGTTGGCGTAGGCCTCGGGCGCCTGCTCCAGCGGGACCCGGTGGGTGGCGAAGTCGTCGACACCCAGCGGGTCGCCCTCGAGCAGCAGCGGCAGGATGTCGGGCACCCAGCGCCAGACGTTGGCCTGGCCCATGCGCAGCTGGATCTGCTTGTCGAACATCCGCATGAGCGGCAGCGGGTCGGTGGCCCCGCCGTAGACGCCCGACAGGGAGATGGTGCCGCCCCGGCGCACCGCCTCGATCGCGGTGTTGAGCGCGGCCAGCCGGTCGATGCCGGCCACCTGCATGACCTTCTCCATGATCGCGTCCGGCACGACCGCCGTCGCCTTCTGCAGCGCCGAGGCGACCGGCGACCCGTGCGCCTCCATGCCGACGGCGTCGATGACGGCGTCCGGACCGCGGCCGTCGGTCAGGTCGCGGACCCGCTGCACGACCTCCTTCTGCTCGGTCGAGTCGATGACCGTGATGCCGTTGGCGCGGGCACGGGCCAGCCGCTCCGGCACCACGTCGGAGGCGATGACCTGGCCGGCGCCCAGGTGCTTGGCGATGCGCGTGGCCATGTCACCGATCGGGCCCAACCCCAGGACGAGGACGCTGCCGCCCTGCGGGATCCCCGCGTACTGGACCGCCTGCCAGGCGGTGGGCAGCACGTCGGAGAGGTAGACGAAGCGGTCGTCCAGGGGGGCGTCGGGCACCTTGATCGGCAGCGTGTTGCCGAAGGGCACCCGCAGGTACTCGGCCTGGCCGCCCGGGACCTGCCCGTAGAGCTTCGTGTAGCCGAACAGCGAGGCGCCCATGCCCTGCTCGCGGTTCTGCGTGGTCTCGCACTGGGAGTTCAGCCCCTGCGAGCACATCCAGCAGGTGTTGCACGAGATGTTGAACGGCACGACGACGCGGTCGCCGGCCTTGACGGCCGTGACGTCGGAGCCCACCTCGCGCACGATCCCCATCGGCTCGTGCCCCATCACGTCGCCGACGGACATGAACGGCGCCATGACCTCGATCAGGTGCAGGTCCGAGCCGCAGATGCCGCTGGAGGTGATCTCGACGATCACGTCGGTGGGCTCCTGGATGACCGGGTCGGGCACCGTGTCCACCCGTACGTCGCCTCGGCCGTGCCAGGTCACTGCGCGCATGCGGAATCTCCCTCGATAGGGCCGTGGATCGGCCTCCTGAAGGGCCTTAGTGCCCCTTCGTGAGCTGGATCGCGCGACTTTCAACCAGTCGCGGCGAGTCCTTCACTGTGAGTAGTTCAGCGGGTACGCAGCGCGGAACGACAGCCGTGAGGTCTTGTGGTCCGCGCCACAAACCTGCGGGTGAATACCCCGTCGTGCAGATCACGAATCAATCACGGCGTGTTTACATGGGCCCCGCTCCTCTCCCCGGGGGCACGTGCAACGCCCCCTACGGAAGTCAGGTGCATGAGTTCGCTCCACCAGGACCGCCTCCTCGTCGAGGGTCCCGAGGTCGCCGCCGAGGCGACCGCTCCGGCCCCCACCCCGACCCGCGGCACCACCCGCCGCCGGACCACCGGGACGACCCAGGAGAGCCCTGCCTCGAAGGTCCCGACGCAGCGCCAGGGGAAGGCGCAGCAGCCGGAGGCCGCCCCGACCACGAGCACGGCCGCACCCCGTGCCAAGCGCCCCGCCGCCAAGACCGTCGCCGGAGCCGCGGGGTCGATCGCCGCCCGCGCCAAGGCCGCCGCCGCGTCCCCGGCGGCGAAGACGGCCGTCGCGAAGGCGGCCGGCGTCAAGCAGGCGACGGCGAAGGCCGCGTCCGCCTCGGCGCGCACCGCCGCCGCCAAGGTCGCCTCGACCCGCGCCGCCAAGAGCACCGCTGCCGGACCGGCTGCCGCCGAGCTCGCCGCCAAGCCGGTGGCCGCGAAGGCTGCGGCTGCCAAGCCCGCCGCGAGCCCGAAGGCCGCGGCTGCCAAGCCCGCCGCGACCGCGAAGCCCGCCGCCAAGCCGGTTGCCGCGAAGGCTTCGACTGCCAAGCCCGCCGAGACCGCGAAGCCCGCCGCGAAGCCGGTGGCCGCCAAGGCTGCGGTCGCCAAGCCCGCGGCTGCCAAGGATGCGGCTGCCAAGCCCGCGGCCGCGAAGGCGGCTGCTGTGGCGCAGCCCGCGGCGGTCGCGGCCGAGAAGCCGGTCGTCGTGGTCGAGCCGGTCGTGGTCAAGGCGGCGCCCGCCACGGCGGCTCGACCGGTCAAGGCCGGGCCCAAGCACGCCGCTCCCAAGCGCCGCGCGCGCAGCGCCGGCACCGAGGCCACGCCTGCGTGGCGTCCCTCGCCCCGCCCGCGCACCCAGCCGGCGCCTGCACCCGCCCACGCCGCCCCGGAGCTGCCGGTGTTCGAGCCGGTCGTCGCCGCGACGCCGGCCGTCGTCGCCGCGCTGCAGGCCGAGCCGGCCGACCTCGTCGCCCCGCTCGCCGAGGGCCGTCGCGGATGGGCCGCGAGCCTGCTGGCCGCGGCCGGGCGTCGTCCCACGCTGTACCTCGCCGCCGCGCTCGTCAGCGCCGTGAGCCTGGGCCCGGTCCTGGCCACGGAGCCCGCCTCCGGCGCCGGCACGTCCAACGCCAGCCACGCGGTGAGCGTCGCGGAGCAGCTCGGCCTCGAGGCCGCGGCGCCCGTGGCCTCCGCCGAGGAGTCCACCCAGCGCCTGGAGCAGCTCGTCGCCAGCCGGACCGAGCGGGAGTCCGCCGAGACCGCGGCCGCCGACGCGCAGGCCGAGGCCGACCGCCTCGCCGCCGAGGCCGCGGCGGAGGCTGCCCGCCCCAAGGCGGTCCTCCCGGTGAACGGCGCCCGGCTCACCAGCGGCTTCGGTGCCCGCTGGGGCACGCTGCACGCCGGCATCGACCTGGCCGCGCCGATGCACACACCCGAGTACGCCGTCATGGACGGCGTGGTCCTCGAGGCCGGCCCGGCCAGCGGCTTCGGGCTCGCCGTCTACATCCAGCACGACAACGGCGACGTCACCGTCTACGGCCACATGGACGAGATCCTCGTCCAGGCGGGCCAGGTCGTCCGCGCCGGCGACACGATCGCGCTGCTCGGCAACCGCGGTCAGTCCACCGGTCCGCACCTGCACTTCGAGGTGCACGTGGGCGGCATCGACGGGCAGAAGATCGACCCGCTGCCCTGGCTGCGGGACCGCGGCATCCAGATCTGACGCCGCACCACCGACGCGACGCGCCCCCTTCCGGGAGAACCCGGTAGGGGGCGTCGTGCGTGCGGCAGACTTGCAGGCACGACGCGAGCGGCGGGAGGAGGCGGGCGTGGGGCACGACCACGCGCACGGCGCGGGCACCGCGGCCGGCGGCCACCGGGGACGGCTGGCGCTCGTCCTCGGTCTCACGCTCGCCGTGCTCGTCGCCGAGGTCATCGGCGCCGTGGTCTCGGGCTCCCTCGCGCTGCTGGCCGACGCGGGGCACATGGCCACCGACGCCGCGGGCATCGCGCTCGCGCTGGCGGCCGTGAGCCTGGCCCAGCGGCCGGCCCGTGGACGGCGCACCTTCGGCTGGCAGCGGGCCGAGATCCTGGCCGCCGTCGCCAACGGCCTGCTGCTCGTCGGCGTCGCGGGCTACGTGCTGGTCGAGGCGGTGCGCCGCATCGGCGACCCGCCCGAGATCGGGTCGGGGCTGATGCTCGCCGTCGCCGTCGTCGGCCTGGTGGTGAACGTCGGCTCGCTGGCGGTGCTGCACCGCGGCAAGGGCGAGTCGCTCAACCTGCGCGGCGCCTACCTCGAGGTGCTCGCGGACGCGCTCGGCTCGGTGGCGGTCATCGTGGCCGCGCTGGTCATCGCCGCCACGGGCTGGACGCCGGCGGACACCGTGGCCTCCCTCGCCATCGGCGTGCTGGTGCTGCCGCGCGCCTGGCACCTGCTGCGCGAGGCGCTCGACGTCCTGCTGGAGGCCGCTCCGCGGGGGGTGGACCTCCGGCAGGTCCGGGAGCACGTCCTCGGCATCGACGGCGTCCTCGGCGTCCACGACCTGCACGCGTGGACGATCACGTCGGGGTTGCCGGTCCTGTCCGCCCACGTCGTCGTCACCGACGAGGCGCTCGCCGACGGGCACGGTGGCCGGGTCCTGGACGCGCTCTGCGAGTGCCTCGGCGCCCACTTCGACATGGAGCACTGCACCTTCCAGCTGGAGGCGCCGGCCCACGCCGGTCACGAGGCGCCCGTCCACGACTGACGGAGGCCCCGTTCCGACCCCTCCAGGGGGTGGGACAGTGGACGCCGACGGAACAGCGCGGATCGGAGGCGTTCGGTGGACCACGGTCACCACTCGGGCATGTGGGTGCCCGACGAGCCGCCCACGTGGGGGCGGGTCTTCCTCCCGCACCTCGACGGCTGGTCGGTGCTCGCCGTCCTGAGCCTCGTCGGTCTGGTCGGCTACCTGGTCGCCGTCGTCCTGCTCCGCCGCACCGGCGTCACCTGGCCGTGGTGGCGGACGGCGTCCTGGATCGTCGGCACGCTGTCCCTCTTCGCCGTCACCGGCACCTGGCTCAACGGCTACAGCATGGTGCTGTTCAGCCTGCACATGGTCCAGCACATGGTGCTGGCGATGATCACGCCGCTGCTGCTGCTCCTCGGCGCCCCGGTGACCCTGGCGCTGCGCGTCCTGCCCCGGGGCAAGGGGACGGCGGGCACCCCGCGGGCGCTGCTGCTCGGAGCGCTGCACAGCCGGTTCGGCCGGTTCGTGTCCTCACCGATGTTCACCGTGCCGCTGTTCATCGCCAGCCTCTACGGCATCTACTTCACGCCGCTGTTCGACTGGCTGATGGGCAACCCGGCCGGTCACCAGTTCATGCTGGCGCACTTCGTGGTCACCGGGCTGCTGTTCTTCGGGCCGATCATGGCCCAGGACCCCTGGCCCCGGAACCACGGTCACCTGGCCCGGATCCTCGAGCTGGTCATCCCGGTGCCGTTCCACGCCTTCTTCGGCGTGGCGGTGATGATCGCCAGCACCCTGCTCGTGGACACCTTCGCGAACCCGCCGGAGAGCTGGGGCGTCGACCCGATCGGCGACCAGACCGTCGCCGGCGGGATCGCCTGGTCCTTCGGTGAGCTGCCGACGGTGCTGGTCCTCATCGTGGTCGTCGTCTCGTGGGCCGGGTCCGACGAGCGCCGGGCCCGCGCGCTGGACCGGGCGGCCGACCGCACCGGCGACGCCGAGCTGAACGCCTACAACGCCCGGCTCCGGGCGATGGCCGACCGCGGCGCCTGACGCCGGAACGACCGCGGCCCGCACCCCCGAGGGGATGCGGGCCGCGAGCCTGCTGCCCTTACCCGACGTGGACGACGGCGTCGCCCTCGGCGGGCAGGTCCTCCTTGGTCGCCTTGATCAGGAAGGCCGAGACCAGGGCGCCGGCCACCAGCAGGACCGAGGCCCACGTGAAGGCGGTCGTGTAGCCCTCCACCTGCGCCGTCAGCCCGACGGTCGGGTCCTGCGGGTCGGCGCCGGAGGTCAGCGCGTCGGCGGTGTAGGTGCTGATCGCGGCCACCGACAGCGAGGCCAGGACGGCGGTCCCGACGGAGGCGCCCACCTGCTGGGTGGCGTTGAGCATGGCGCTGGCCGCACCGGCGTCGTGCACGCCCGCGCCGACCAGGGCCAGGTTCGACAGCGGCACGAAGGTGAAGCCGAGGCCGAGGCCCAGCAGCAGCTGCCCCGGGAACGGCACCTGCCAGAAGCCCGTGTCCAGCCCGACGAACGACAGCGTGAACAGCCCCGCCGCGGCGAGCACCCCGCCGAGCACCATCAGCGGCTTCGGACCGATGCGCGGGACGAGGGCGCTGGCGGCGCCCGCGGAGATGAAGACGCCGAGGGTGGTCGGCAGGGAGGCGAGGCCGGCGACGACCGGCTCGTACTCCAGCACCTGCTGGAAGTACAGGCTGAGGAAGAAGAACGCGCCGATGAGGCCTGCCCCGACCAGGGTGGAGGTCAGGTACGCGCCGCCGCGGTTGCGGTCGAGGACGATCCGCATGGGCAGCAGCGGGTTGCGGGTGCGCAGCTCGACCAGCACGAACAGCGCCACCAGCACCAGCCCGGCGACGATGAACAGCCATGCCGGGCCGTCGCTCCAGCCGCTGTCCGGGCTGATCAGGGTGGGGGAGCCCTCCGCCGCGGCGCGCGCGTTGGCCGCTGCGGCCTCGGCGGCGTTGGTCTGCGACGCCTCGGCGACCCGGGTGAAGCCGTAGACGATCGACGCCAGGCCCAGCGTGATCAGGACGGCGCCGGGGATGTCGTACCTCGTGTCACCGGGGGCCTTGCTCTCCGGGACGAACGGGATGGCCAGCACGATGGCCAGGAGCGCCACCGGCAGGTTCACCCAGAAGCACCAGCGCCAGTCGGCGTACTCGGTCAGCACGCCGCCGAGCAGCAGGCCGACCGCCGAGCCACCGCCGGCGATGGCGCCGTAGACGCCGAAGGCCTTGGCCCGCTCCTTCGGGTCGGTGAACAGCACGGTGAGCAGGGCGAGCGAGGCCGGCGCGAGGAGCGCGCCGAAGACGCCCTGCAGGGCGCGGGCACCGAAGAGCATGGCCTCGTTCTGCGCGAGGCCGCCCAGCGCCGAGGCGACGGCGAAGCCGGCGGCGCCGACCAGGTAGGTGCGCTTCCGGCCCCAGAAGTCGGCGATGCGGCCACCGAGGAGCAGGAAGCCGCCGAAGGTCAGGGTGTACGCGGTGACGATCCACTGCTGGGAGGCCGAGCTGATGCCCAGGTCCTCGGTGACCGCGGGGAGCGCGATGTTGACGATCGTCGCGTCGAGGATCACCAGCAGGACGGTCATCGCGATGATGCCGAGCGCCAGCCAGCGGCGCTCGTAGGGCTCCTCGGCGGGAGCCGGCGCGCCGTGGGCGGCGGAGGTCGGGGTCGGGTCGGTCACGGAGTCCTCATCGGTCTGCGGGGAAGGGGTGTGGACGTCGTCGGCCGGTGCAGAAAGTAGCGGCCTGCGACGATGGCGTCGTGCCCGTTTCGGTGGTGTTCACCTCGGACACGCACGTCCCCAAGCGGGCCCGTGAGCTGCCTCATTCCCTGTGGCACCTGATCGAACGAGCCGATGTCGTCGTGCACGCCGGCGACTGGGTCGACGTCGCCCTCCTCGACGAGTTCGAGCGCCGCTCCCGGCGGCTGCTCGCGGTGCACGGGAACAACGACCACGGCGCGCTGCGCGAACGGCTGCCGGAGGTCGCCCGGGCGGAGATCGAGGGCATCCGGTTCGCCGTCGTGCACGAGACCGGCGACGCCAAGGGGCGCGAGGCGCGCTGCGCGGCCCGCTTCCCGGACGTCGACGTCCTGGTGTTCGGGCACAGCCACATCCCGTGGGACACGACCGCCGACGGCGGCTTGCGGCTGCTCAACCCCGGCTCGCCGACCGACCGCCGCAGGCAACCGCACGGCACCTTCCTCACCGCCGTCGCCGACGCGGGGCAGCTGCGCGAGGTCACCTTCCACGCCGTCCCGCCGCGCACGTGAGCGCCCGGCCCCCGCTACCGCCCGCCGCGGTGGCGCTGATGGCGTGCCCGGTGTGCGCCGAACCCCTCGCGGCGGTCGACGGCGGGGCCGCCCTGCGCTGCCCGGTCGGGCACTCGTTCGACCGTGCCCGGCAGGGGCACGTGACCCTGCTGCCGCCGGGCCACCGGGCACCGTCGGGCGACTCGGCGGGGATGGTGGCCGACCGGGTGGAGTTCCTGGCGGCCGGTCACTACGCCGGGATCAGCGCGGCCCTGGCCGGGGCCGTCGTCGCGGGCGGGGGAGCCGCGCCGACGTCGGTCCTGGACCTGGGTGGCGGCACCGGCCACCACCTCGCCGCGGTGCTCGACCGGCTGCCGGGGGCCGCCGGGGTCGTGCTGGACTCCTCGCCCTACGCCGCGCGGCGGGCGGCGCGGGCGCACCCGCGCGCGGCGGCGGTCGTGGCCGACACCTGGGCACGGCTGCCGGTCCGCGACGGCGCGGTGGACCGGGTGCTCGTCGTCTTCGCGCCGCGCAACGGCCCCGAGATCGCCCGCGTGCTCGCCCCGGCGGGGGAGCTGGTGGTGGTGACGCCGGCCGCCGAGCACCTCGCGGAGCTGGTCGGGCCGCTCGGCCTGCTGCGGGTCGACCCGGACAAGGCCGACCGGCTCGCCGCCTCGCTGGAGCCGCACCTGGAGCCGGTCGCCTCGGGGGTGCACCGCGAGGAGCTGCGGCTGGACCACGCCGCCGTGGCCACGCTCGTGGGGATGGGGCCGCACGCCCGGCACGTCACCGCGGAGGAGCTGCGCGGGCGGATCGCCGTCCTCCCGGACGTGGTCCCGGTCACGGTCGCGGTGGATGTGGCCCGCTACCGCGCGGCTCCCGGCGCGCCCGGCACGTCCCGGAGGGGCGGCGCCGGAGGGCCCGTCTAAGCTGCCAGTCGTGACGATTGCACCGGCGCCCATCGTGAGCCGGCCGAGCCCGGCCCACGTGGTGGAGAAGGGGTCGCGGCTGAGCAATCTGCTGCGCACCACCGACCACAAGACCATCGGCCTGATGTACCTGACGACCTCGTTCGCCTTCTTCATGGTGGGCGGTCTGATGGCGCTCCTCATGCGCAGCGAGCTCGCCCGTCCGGGGCTGCAGTTCCTGTCGCCGGAGCAGTACAACCAGCTGTTCACGATGCACGGCACGCTGATGCTGCTGATGTTCGCGACGCCGCTGTTCTTCGCGTTCTCGAACCTGATCATGCCGCTGCAGATCGGTGCGCCCGACGTCGCGTTCCCGCGGCTGAACGCCTTCTCGTTCTGGCTGTTCCTCTTCGGCAGCCTGATCGTGATGTCGAGCATGCTCACCCCGGGTGGCGCGCCCGACTTCGGCTGGACGGCCTACACGCCGCTGTCGAACGTGGTGAACACGCCGGGCGTCGGCGGCAACCTGTGGATCGGCGGCCTGGCGGTCAGCGGCCTCGGCACGATCCTCGGTGGCGTCAACTTCATCGCCACGATCGTCTGCCTGCGCGCGCCGGGCATGACCATGTTCCGGATGCCGATCTTCACCTGGAACACCCTGGTGACCAGCATCCTGATCCTGCTGGCCTTCCCGATCCTGACCGCCGCGCTGTTCGCGCTGATGGCCGACCGCAACCTGGGCTCGCTCATCTACTCGCCGGAGAACGGCGGGCCGATGCTGTGGCAGCACCTGTTCTGGTTCTTCGGGCACCCCGAGGTCTACATCATCGCGCTGCCGTTCTTCGGCATCGTCACCGAGATCATCCCGGTCTTCGCCCGCAAGCCGCTGTTCGGCTACAAGGGCATGGTGGCCGCCACCCTGGCCATCGGCTTCCTGTCGCTGGCCGTCTGGGCGCACCACATGTTCGCCACCGGCGCGGTGTTGCTGCCCTTCTTCGCCTTCCTGACGTACCTGATCGCCGTCCCGACCGGTCTGAAGTTCTTCAACTGGATCGGCACCATGTGGCGCGGCCAGATGACCTTCGAGACGCCGATGCTGTTCTCGATCGGCTTCATGGTCACCTTCCTCCTCGGTGGTCTGACCGGTGTGCTGCTGGCCAGCCCGCCGCTGGACTTCCACGTGCACGACTCCTACTTCGTCGTCGCGCACTTCCACTACGTCGTGTTCGGCACGGTCGTGTTCGCCGCCTACGCCGGCATCTACTTCTGGTTCCCGAAGATGTGCGGCCGGATGATGGACGAGCGGCTGGGCAAGCTGCAGTTCTGGCTGACCTTCATCGGCTTCCACGGCACCTTCCTCATCCAGCACTGGCTGGGCAACGAGGGCATGCCGCGCCGCTACGTGGACTACCTGCCGACCGACACCTTCACCACGCTGAACATGATCTCGACGATCTTCAGCTTCGTGCTGGGCGCCTCGGTGATCCCGTTCGTCTACAACGTGGTCCGGTCGTGGAAGTACGGGAAGCTCGCCCTGCGCGACGACCCGTGGGGCCACGGCAACTCGCTGGAGTGGGCGACGTCGTCGCCGCCGCCGCGGCACAACTTCGTCGAGATCCCGCGGATCCGCTCGGAGCGCCCGGCGTTCGAGGCGCACTACCCGCACCTGGTCGACCGGCTCCAGGCCGAGGCCCACGCCGGCAAGCGGCACGAGCCCTACGGCGGCGTCAGCGAGATCGGCGCCACCGCGGGTCGCCGGCAGGGGCCGAACGACCCCGACCCCACGTGATCGTCAGCGACCGCTGAACAGGAGAGGCCCAGGACCTGGTGGTCCTGGGCCTCTCCCGTTCGCGCGCCGGGGGTACGGCACGATGGCGGGGTGCCGCTGGACCCGACGCCCCGAACCCCCGAGAACCTCGAGGCGCCCGGGGACGTGACCGCCCGGGCGCTGCTGACCGTGAGCGGCGCGGACCGGCCCGGCGTCACCGCCCGCCTCTTCGCGGCGCTGTCCGACCCGTCCGAGGGCGCCCCGGCGTTCGAGGTCCTCGACGTGGAGCAGGTCGTCGTGCACGGCCAGCTGGTGCTCGGTGTCGTCGTGGGGGCGCTGCCCGGGCCCGGCGGAACGGCCGTCGGCGACGACGTGCTGCTGGCCCACCTCGGCCGGCTGGCGGGCCAGGTGGCCGCCGACGTCGGGCTGCGGGTGGAGGTGGAGTCGGCCACCCCGGTGGAGCGGGCGCCGGCGCCGGTGGGCCGGCCGCACCACGTGATCCTGCTCGGCCGCCCCGTCCCGCCCGAGGCGGTCGCGGGCGCCGCGCGGGGGATCGCCGCCGTCGGCGGCAACATCGACGCCATCCGGCGGCTGTCGGACTACCCGGTGACCAGCTTCGAGCTGACCGTCTCCGGTGCCGAGGCGACGGCGCTGCGCACCGAGCTGGGCGCCGTCGCGGCGGCGACCGGGGCCGACATCGCGGTCGAGCAGGTCGGCCTGGCGCGGCGCAGCAAGCGGCTGATCGTGCTGGACGTCGACTCGACGCTGGTGCGCGGCGAGGTCATCGACGAGCTCGCGGCGCGGGCGGGACGGGCCGCCGAGGTCGCCCGGATCACCGCGGCGGCCATGAACGGCGAGCTGGACTTCGCCGAGTCGCTGCGCAAGCGGGTCGCCGTCCTGGCCGGGCTACCGGTCGAGGTGCTCGACGAGGTGCGCGAGCACCTGGTGCTCACCCCCGGTGCGCGCACGCTGATCCGCACGCTCCAGCGACTCGGGTTCCGCTGCGGGATCGTCAGCGGCGGGTTCACCCAGATCACCGACCCCCTGGCGGAGACCCTCGGGCTCGACTTCGCCGCCGCCAACACCCTCGAGGTGGTCGACGGCCGGCTCACCGGCGGGCTGGTCGGCGAGATCGTCGACCGCCCCGGCAAGGCGCGGGCCCTGGCCCGGTTCGCCGAGCAGTACGGGATCCCGCTGGAGCAGACCGTGGCCGTCGGCGACGGCGCCAACGACCTCGACATGCTCAACACCGCCGGCCTGGGCATCGCCTTCAACGCCAAGCCGTTCGTGCGCGAGCAGGCGCACACGGCGCTCAACCAGCCCTACCTGGACGCCGTGCTCCAGGTCCTCGGCTTCACCCGCGACGAGGTGCTCGACGCGGTGTAGCGCCTCGTGCCGACAGCTGGCTGGTTCGGCCGGTGAGCTCTCGGTACCGAAAGCCGGTCAGGGGTGGTGGACGGAGCCCTCGAGCTGGACGCCGGCGGTGCGCAGCTGCTCCAGCGCGGCCTCGGTGGTGGCCTCGGCGACGCCCGCGGTGAGCGGCAGCAGGACGCGGGTGGCGAACCCGTTGCCCACCGCATCCAGGGCGGTCGCCCGCACGCAGTGGTCGGTGGCGATCCCGACGACGTCGACGGCGTCCACGCCGCGCTGGCGCAGCCAGTCGGCCAGCGGCACGCCCCCGGCCGCGCCCTCGAAGCCGGAGTAGGCGGCGGCGTACTCACCCTTGTCGAACACCGCCTCGATCGGCTCGCGGTCCAGCGCGGGGTGCAGCTCGACGCCGCCGGTGCCGACGACGCAGTGCGCCGGCCAGGTCTCCACGAAGTCCGGCTGCTCGGCGAAGTGGTGCCCCGGGTCGACGTGGTGGTCGCGGGTGGCGACGACGTGCGCGTACCGGTCGCCGGCCGTCCGGACGTGCTCGGTGACGGCCGCGGCGACGGCGGCGCCCCCGGCGACGGCCAGGCTGCCGCCCTCGCAGAAGTCGTTCTGCACGTCGACGACGATCAGGGCGCGGGGCATGGCGGCTCCTCTCCTAGGCGGTGGTGGTCTCGAGGACGGGCTCGCCGCGGGACAGCGCCAGCGCCTCGGGCGGGAGGGCGGCCCGTGCCTCCCGGTGGTGCTCGCGGGCGCGGTGCAGCGCCTCGGCGGGGGAGAGCGGCTCGCAGATCTCGCCGCCCCGGACCAGCGGCACGACGAGGTCGCGGTCGCCGTCCCGGTCGAGCACCGGCTCGGCGGTGACCAGCTCGGCGGTCGCGATGCCGTCGGCGTCGTGCCGCCGCACCGCGTGCTTGCGGCCGCCCACGGAGCGCTTGCCCTCCGACTTCTTCGCCACCGGGACGCCGTCGCGCTCGACCAGCTTGTAGACCATGCCCACGGTGGGCGCGCCCGAGCCGGTGACCAGCGAGGTGCCCACGCCGTAGCCGTCGACCGGCGCGGCGGCGAGGCCGGCGATCGCGTACTCGTCCAGGTCGCTGGTCACGATGATCCGGGTGTCCGTGGCACCGAGCTCGTTCAGCAGCTCGCGGGCGCGGGTGGCCAGCGTGGGCAGGTCGCCGGAGTCCAGCCGGATGCCGCCCAGCTCGGGTCCGGCCACCTCCACCGCCGTCCGGATGCCCTGCTCCACGTCGTAGGTGTCCACGAGCAGCGTCGTCCCCTTGCCCAGGGCAGCCACCTGCGCCTCGAACGCCGATCGTTCGTCGTCGTGCAGCAGCGTGAACGCGTGCGCGCTGGTGCCGGTGGTGGGGACGCCGTAGCGCCGGCCGGCCTCCAGGTTGGAGCTGGAGGCGAAGCCCACCATGTGCGCCGCACGGGCGGCGGCGACGGCGGCCTCCTCGTGCGTCCGGCGCGACCCCATCTCGATGCAGGGCCGCTCGCACGCCGCGGTGATCATGCGGGCCGCCGCCGAGGCGATCGCGCTGTCGTGGTTGAGCACCGACAGCGCGAGCGTCTCCAGCAGCACGCCCTCCGCGAACGGCGCCCGGACGGTGAGCACCGGGGAGCCGGGGAAGTACAGGTCGCCCTCGGCGTAGCCGTCGATGTCGCCGGTGAACCGGAAGCCGGCCAGCCAGTCGAGCAGCCGGTCGTCGGTCAGGCCCTGGTCGCGCAGCGCGGCGAGCTCGTCGTCCCCGAACCGGAAGTGCGGCAGCGCCTCCAGCAGCCGGCCGGTGCCGGCCAGCACGCCGTAACGGCGGCCGTGCGGCAGCCGGCGGGCGAAGACCTCGAACACGCAGTCGCGCTCGGCGGTGCCGTCGGCCAGGGCCGCGGCGACCATGGTCAGCTCGTACCGGTCGGTGAAGAGCGCGGGTGCCGGCGGGGGAGTCAGCCCGGTGTCCACCATGATCGGGAAGCGTAGGCGGCGGCGCGCGCTCCGGCTCCCCGGCGTCCTAAGGTGGAGGACGTGGCCGGACCGCTCGCGCCTGAACGCACCCCGGACACCACGACCGACGAGCACGCGGATGTCGACCGGCCGTGGGTCACCATCGTGTGGAACGACCCGGTCAACCTGATGACCTACGTGACCTTCGTGCTGCAGGAGCTGTTCGGCTACGACGAGCCGACCGCCACGACGTTGATGCTGCAGGTGCACGAGGAGGGCAAGGCGATCGTGAGCTCGGGTCCGCGCGAGCGCATGGAGCACGACACCAGCCGGCTGCACGCCTACGGGCTGTGGGCCAGCTACCAGCGCGACTCGTGAAGCCGTTCCGCGCCAAGGGCGCCGAGCTCGTCGCCCGGCTGGAACCGGCCGAGGCCGGCATCGTCGGGCTGCTGCTCGACCAGCTGGAGCAGCTGCTGGACGCCGACGCCGACGACGTCGGGGGCGACCCGGTGATCGCCCGGCTGCTGCCCGACGGGCACCGCTCCGACCCCGAGCTGGCGGCCGACTACCGGGAGCTGACCGAGTCGAGCCTCCGGGCCGGCAAGGCCGACGACCTGGCCACCGTGCGCGCCTCCCTGCCCCGGGGCGGGGGAGAGGTGCGGCTGGACGTCGAGCAGGCCGGGGCGTGGCTGCGCACGTCGAACGACCTGCGCCTGGCCCTGGGCACCCGGCTGGACATCACCGAGGACAGCGAGCCGCCGGAGGAGATCGTCGACGAGACCGACCAGCAGCTGGCCGTCTACTACTGGCTCACCGCGCTGCAGGGGTCGCTCGTCGACGCGCTCGTCGCCGGTCGGGCCGGCCGTAGGTGAGCAGCGCCAGCGCCGCGAGCAGCAGGTCGAGGACGAAGAACACGTAGACCATGCCGTGCAGGTCGACGTCCTTGACCAGCGCGCCCACGCACGAGACCAGGACGATCGCCGACAGCGCCAGGACGAGCACGAGGTTGACCAGCCGGAGGGTCACGATGACGACGACGGTGCTGCGGTCGCCGGGCACCTCGGCGTTGTAGCCCCGGTGGCGGAAGAGGCCGCGGAAGCCCAGGGCGAGGGCCGGCAGGGCGAGCAGGACGACACCGGCGATCAGCAGCACGTCGTCCCACACGGGTACCGACCGTATCGGTAGCGGCCGGTCCGGTGGGGACCGGACCCCGGCACTCGACGGGGGGCCGCCTACGATGGGTCCGTGCTGCGCATCGACCGCGCGACCTACGACGCCATCGTGGCCCACGCCCGGGAAGACCACCCGGACGAGGCCTGCGGCGTCGTCGCCGGTCCCGAGGGGACCGAGCGCCCCGAGCGCTTCGTCCCGATGCTCAACGCCGCGCGCTCGCCGACGTTCTACGAGTTCGACTCCGGCGACCTGCTGCGGCTGTACCGGGAGATGGACGACCGCGACGAGTGGCCGGTCGTCGTCTACCACTCGCACACCGCCACCGAGGCGTACCCGTCGCGCACCGACATCGGCTACGCCTCCGGCCCGGCGGCCGATCCGCGCACCCACTACGTGCTGGTGTCCACGCGGCACCACGAGAAGCAGACCGGCCTGGTCGGCGACGAGGTCGAGTTCCGGAGCTTCCGCATCGTGGACGGGCAGGTGAGCGAGGAGGACGTCGAGGTCGTCGAGTCCTACCTGTTCGGCCACACCCCGACCACCGTCGTCTACGACTGACGGGTGACGCCGCGCGGCCGCGGAATGCTGCGGTCGCGCCGGGGCGTTGAGCCCTGCAGACGCACGACCGCTGCGCTCCGCGCAGCCTCCCCACGTCATCGCATCCCGAGGAGAACCGCACGCCATGGCCATCGAGGTCCGGATCCCGACCATCCTGCGCACCCACACCGGCGGCAACAAGACCGTCGAGGGCAGCGGGGACACCCTGGCCGCGCTCATCGACGACCTGGACGCCCAGCACTCCGGTCTGAAGAACCGCCTCGTGACCGAGGAGGGCAAGCTGCACCGCTTCGTCAACGTCTACGTCAACGACGAGGACGTGCGCTTCACCGGCGCCCTCGACACCCAGGTCAAGGACGGCGACTCGGTGACCATCCTGCCCGCGGTCGCCGGCGGCTGCTGAGCGGTCGCCCCGCTCGCCTCCTCGTCGTCCCCGTCCCGGAAGAGCTCCCCCATGGCCCGTTTCGCCTCCCTCGTCGACTCGCTCGGCGGCACCCCGCTCGTGGGGCTGCCGAACCTGTCGCCGACGCCTGACGTCCGGCTGTGGGCCAAGCTGGAGGACCACAACCCGACGGGCTCGATCAAGGACCGCGCGGCGATCAAGATGATCGAGTCGGCGGAGAAGGAGGGCCTGCTCCGCCCGGGGTCGACCATCCTGGAGCCGACCAGCGGCAACACCGGCATCTCGCTGGCGATGGTGGCCCGCCAGCGCGGCTACAAGCTGATCTGCGTCATGCCGGAGAACACCTCGGTGGAGCGCCGGCAGCTGCTGGAGATGTACGGCGCGCAGATCATCAGCTCGCCGGCCGCCGGCGGGTCGAACCAGGCCGTCGCCGTCGCCAAGGGCCTGGCCGCCGAGCACGACGACTGGGTGATGCTCTACCAGTACGGCAACCCGGCCAACGCGCAGGCGCACTACGAGGGCACGGCGCCGGAGATCCTGGCCGACCTGCCGTCGATCACGCACTTCGTCGCCGGCCTCGGGACGACCGGCACGCTCATGGGCTGCTCGCGCTACTTCCGCGAGCACAAGCCCGGCGTCCAGATCATCGCCGCGGAGCCGCGCTACGGCGAGCTGGTCTACGGGCTGCGCAACATCGACGAGGGCTTCATCCCCGAGCTCTACGACCCGGAGCTGCTCGACTCGCGGTTCTCCGTCGGCCCGGACGACGCCGTCCACCGCACCCGCCAGCTCGTGGAGCGCGAGGGCATCTTCGCCGGCATCTCGACCGGCGCGATCCTGCACGCCGCCCTGGGCATCGCCGACAAGGAGGTGGCGGCCGGCCGCAGGGCCGACATCTGCTTCATCGTCTGCGACGGCGGCTGGAAGTACCTGTCCACCGGCGCCTACGCCGGCACGCTGGAGGAGGCGACCTCCGCGCTGGAGGGCCAGCTCTGGGCCTAGCGACGCCGCCCGACCGGTGATCACCACGGGTCCACCGGGGCCTGGTCGTCAGCCGAGGCCCCGGTGCGCCGGAGGTGATCACCGCCGCCCCGCGACGACCGTCACCCCGCCTCGTCCGGGCAGCTGTCGGTCCCTGCGGTTAGCCTGACCGGCGACATGGGGACGCAGCCAGGAGCCGACGCGCCGATCGGCATCTTCGACTCGGGGGTCGGCGGGCTCACCGTTGCCCGCGCGGTTCTCGACCAGCTGCCGCACGAGGCGATCCGCTACATCGGCGACACCGCGCACAGCCCCTACGGCCCGCTGCCGATCGCCGAGGTCCGCCGGCACGCCCTCGCAGTCATGGACGACCTGGTCGACTCCGGCGTGAAGATGCTGGTCATCGCCTGCAACGCGGCCAGCTCCGCGTCCCTGCGCGACGCCCGCGAGCGGTACGACGTCCCGGTCGTCGAGGTGATCGTCCCGGCGGTGCGGCGGGCGATCTCCGCCACGCGCAACGGCCGGGTCGGCGTCATCGGCACGCAGGCCACGGTCACCAGCGGCTCGTACGAGGACACGTTCGCCGCGGCACCGCAGGTCTCGGTCACCAGCTCCGCCTGCCCCAGCTTCGTCGACTTCGTGGAGCGCGGGATCACCTCGGGCCGCCAGCTGATCGGGCTGGCGCAGTCCTACCTCGACCCGCTGCAGGCCGCCGGCGTCGACACCGTGATCCTCGGCTGCACCCACTACCCGCTGCTCACCGGCGTGATCTCGCTGGTCATGGGCGACGGCGTCACGCTCGTCTCCAGCGCCGAGGAGACCGCGAAGGACGTCTACCGGGTGCTGACCGACGCCGACCTGCTGCGCGACGAGGACGGCCCCGCCCCGCAGCACGCCTTCCTCGCCACCGGCGACCCGGAGCCGTTCGCGCGGCTGGGGCGCCGGTTCCTGGGGCCCGAGATCGGCTCGGTGGTGCGCGCGCAGGTGGTGGGCGCCGCGTGAAGCTCACCGTCGTCGGCTGCTGCGGCAGCGGCCCCGGACCGGACTCGCCGGCCTCCTGCTACCTGGTGGAGCACGACGGCTACCGCCTGGTCCTGGACCTGGGCAACGGCTCGTTCGGCGCGCTGCAGCGGGTGGTCGACCCGGGCAGCGTGGACGCCGTCTTCCTGTCCCACCTGCACGCCGACCACTGCCTCGACGTCGCGCCGTTCGTCGTGTGGCACCGGTACTCGGGCCGCTCGACCGGCACGGTGGTGCCGCTGTACGCGCCGGTGGGTGCCGAGCGGCGGCTGGCGGTCGCCTACGACGTCGACGGCGACGCGCTCACCGACGTCTTCGACTTCGTGCCGGTCGGGCCCGGCGCGCTCACCATCGGGCCGTTCGAGGTGGAGCTGGCCCGCACCGCCCACCCGATCGAGACCTACGCGATCCGGCTCACCGCCGGCGGGCGCTCGCTGGTCTACACCGGCGACACCGGCCCCTGCGACCGCGTCGTGGAGCTGGCCCGCGGCGCCGACCTCTTCCTGGCCGAGGCCGCCCACCCCGACTCCGACCCGGACCAGCCGCCGGGCCTGCACCTGACCGGCCGGCAGGCGGGCGAGCACGCCGCCGCGGCCGCGGTCGGCCGGCTGCTGCTCACCCACGTGCCGCCGTGGGTCGACCGCATCGGCCAGCTCGCCGCGGCCAGCGAGGCCTTCGCGGAGACCGAGCTGGTGAGCTGCGGGGCCACCTACCAGGTGTAGCCGGCGCGCTGCTGTTGTGCGCGGCCGCGCGGCCCGGCAGCGTGATCGCCGTGGCAGACGAGGAACGGGACGGCGTCGCGCTGAGCAGCCTGGACTCGCCGCTGGGCGACGGGCTCGAGGTGACCAAGCGGGACCTGGTCGACCACTTCGACGCCGCCGCCGACCGGCTGGTGCCGCTCCTGGCGGGGCGGCCGCTGTCGGTCAAGCGGGTGCGCCCGGGCCAGCCGCCGTTCATGCAGCGCAACGTCAGCAAGGGCGCCCCGGAGTGGGTGCGCACCGTGCCGGTGTGGTCGGAGGGCTCGCACCGGGAGATCCACCAGGTGCTCTGCGACGACCGCCGGACGCTGCTGTGGCTGGGCAACCAGCGCGCCGTCGAGCTGCACGTGCCCTTCCTGCGCGCCGGCTCCCCAGAGCCGACCGGCCTGGTGCTCGACCTGGACCCGCCGGAGGGGGCGGACTTCCCCGTGGTGGTGGCAGCGGCCCGGCTCGTGCGGCGCGCCCTGGAGGACGCCGGCCTCGGCGGCGCGGTCAAGACCAGCGGGTCCAAGGGGCTGCACGTCGTCGTCCCGGTGCAGGGCTCACCGGTGGAGGACGTCGCCGCCGCGACCCGCGCGCTCGCCGCCCGCACCGCCGCCCTCGACCCCGAGCTGGCGACCACCGCCTACCTCCTGGAGGACAGGGGCGGGCGGGTGTTCATCGACTCGACCCGCTCGGGCCAGGGCACGATCGTGGCCGCGTACAGCCCGCGGATCCGGCCCGGACTGCCCGTGTCCTTCCCGGTGGCGTGGGACGACCTGGACGCCGTCCGGCCCGGCGACTTCACCGTGGCGACGGCGGCCGGGCTGCTCGGGGACCGCGATCCGTGGGCGGAGGCGCTGCCGCTGCCGCAACGGCTGCCGGGGGCGCTCGTGGCCGAGGGCCACACCATCCCCGTGGCGCGGGTGCAGGCGATGCACGAGGGCAAGCGCCGCAAGCGTGCCCGGGAGGCCGAGGGCACAGGGGACTGACATCGGCGGCGGCCGCTGCCCGGGACGGCGGCCACCTCTGCGGGGCAGGCCTGCCCCGCCGCGCGCCCGGGCAGTGGCGGGCGTGAGCGTCAGCCGATGCCGAGGTCGCGGCGCAGCTTGGCGACGTGCCCGGTGGCCTTGACGTTGTACGCGGCCTTCTCGACCCGGCCCTCGGCGTCGATGACGAACGTCGAGCGGATCACGCCGACGACCTCCTTGCCGTACAGCTTCTTCGGCCCGTAGGCGCCGTACGCCGACAGCACGGCCTTGTCGGGGTCGGAGACCAGGGTGATCCGCAGGCCCTCCTTCTCCCGGAACCGCTGCAGCTTCTCCACCGGGTCGGGGGAGACGCCGACGATGTCCAGCCCCGCCTCGGCCAGCTCGCCGGCGGCGGCGGTGAAGTCGACCGCCTGGGTCGTGCACCCGGGGGTGAGCGCCGCCGGGTAGCAGTAGACGATCACCCGGCGCCCCCGGTACGAGGAGAGCGACACCGGGTTGCCGTCCGCGTCGGGCAGCGTGAACTCCGGAGCCGGGTCGCCGGGGGAGAGGCGGACGGGGGCCGTGTCGGTCGCGCTGTCGGTCATGCCCGGCATCCTGCCGTGTCCGACCGACCGGAGTGCAGCGGGGATCGCCGGATCGCTCAGCCGGCGAGGAACGAGAACCGCACGTGCCGCTGGTGGTTGTCTGTGTTGGTGTCGACCAGGCAGATCCGCTGCCAGGTCCCGAGCTGCATGCGCCCCTCCAGGACCGGCACGCTGGCGTGCGGCGGCACGAACGCGGGCAGCACGTGGTCGCGGCCGTGGCCCGGGCTGCCGTGCCGGTGCCGCCACCGGTCGTCGCGCGGTAGCAGCTCGTCGAGCTGGGCCAGCAGGTCGTCGTCGCTGCCGGACCCGGTCTCGATGAGGGCGATCCCCGCGGTGGCGTGCGGCACGAAGACGTGCAGCAGGCCGTCGCCCTCCTGCCGCACGAACTCCGCGCACTCGTCGGTCAGATCGACCACCACCGGGACGCCGCCGGTCCGCACGGCACGCAGTTCGGAACGCATGGGAGGCATCGTGTCGGGGAAGTCGCGCGGGCGCACGGCGGCGGGCCGTGCCGGGCGGCGCACTACGCTGGCCTCCCGTGACCCGCCCCGACGGCCGCACGGCCGACCAGCTCCGTCCGGTGACCATCACCCGCAACTGGCTCGACCACGCCGAGGGCTCGGTGCTCGTCGAGTTCGGCCGCACCCGCGTGCTCTGCGCGGCGAGCGTGACCGAGGGCGTGCCGCGCTGGCGCAAGGGCTCGGGCCTGGGCTGGGTGACGGCCGAGTACTCGATGCTGCCACGGGCCACCCACACCCGCAGCGACCGCGAGTCGGTCAAGGGCAGGATCGGCGGCCGCACCCACGAGATCAGCCGGCTCATCGGCCGCTCGCTGCGCGCCTCGATCGACCTCGGCGCCCTCGGGGAGAACAGCATCGCGATCGACTGCGACGTCCTGCAGGCCGACGGGGGCACCCGCACCGCCGCCATCACCGGCGCCTACGTCGCCCTCGCCGACGCCGTCTCCTGGCTGGGGGAGCGCAAGAAGCTGGCCAAGCCGGAGGCCGTCGTGCAGTCGGTCGCCGCGGTGAGCGTCGGCGTGATCGACGGCGAGCCGCGGCTGGACCTCGCCTACGAGGAGGACGTGCGCGCCGGGACCGACATGAACGTCGTCTGCACCGGCGACGGCGGGTTCGTCGAGGTGCAGGGGACCGCCGAGGGCGCGGTCTTCGACCGGCCGACCCTGGACCGCCTGCTCGACCTCGCCGTCGCCGGCTGCGCCGAGCTCACCCGGCTGCAGGCGGAGGCCCTGGCCCGATGAGCGCCCGCCTCCTGCTGGCCACGCGCAACGCCGGCAAGCTCGCCGAGCTGCGCCGGCTGCTCGAGTCCGCCGTCCCGGGGGTCGAGGTGCTCGGGCTCGGTGACGTGGAGGAGTACCCCGAGGCGCCCGAGACCGGCGCCACCTTCGCGGAGAACGCGCTGCTCAAGGCGCGCGAGGCGGTGCGGTACACGGGGCTGCCCGCCGTCGCCGACGACTCGGGGCTGAGCGTCGACGCGCTCAACGGGATGCCCGGCATCCTGTCGGCCCGGTGGTCCGGCCGGCACGGGGACGACGACGCCAACACGGCGCTGCTGCTCGGCCAGCTCGCCGACGTGCCGGAGGACCGCCGGGGTGCCGCGTTCGTCTGCGCCGCCGCGCTCGTCACGCCCGAGGGTGTGGAGCGGGTGCTGGAGCGCGAGTGGCGGGGCCGGGTGATCGGGGAGAAGCGCGGCACCAACGGCTTCGGCTACGACCCGGTGTTCGTGCCCGAGGGGCTCGAGGTGACGTCCGCGCAGCTGTCGCCGGGGGAGAAGGACGCGCGCAGCCACCGCGGCCAGGCCTTCGCCGCGCTCGTGCCGGTCATCGCCGAGGTGCTCGGCGGCCCTGCCGCCGGACAGCGCAGCGCTCAGTAGGCGGGGCGGAAGCCCAGCCGGTCGAGGAAGTCCTCCTCGCGCTCGACGACGGCGTCCTCCGGCGCGGCGTGCCGGCCCGGGCGCTTGAGGTCGTCGGGCATCGCGATGCGGAACGGGGCACCGGTCACCTCGGGGGCGCGGTGCCGGCCGCCGGGCACGGTCCGCGAGGCCGGGTGGACAACGGCCGCCCGGGCGATGGCGGCGGGCAGCCAGGCGGCGGAGGAGGCACTCGAGGTCATGCTCCTCAGAACGGCGTCCGGGGGCCGCGACCCGAGCACCGCCCGGGGGAGCGCACCCCCACCGGGTGAGGGAGCCGCGGTAGCGGACCCGCCCGGCCGGGCACAGCAACGCCGTGCGGGTGGAGATCGAGGACGTGCGGGCGCTGCGGTTCGACGACGGGACGCCGGTCACCGCGGCCTCCGGGGTGGCGCCGCTGGGCGACGGCTGGCTGGTCGTCCAGGACGACTCCACCTGGGCCGCGTGGCGCCGGCCCGGGTCGGTCACCGCGGTGCGCGTCCTGCCGTCGGTCGAGGGGCTCGACCGGTTCACGCCGGCCGAGGGCACCAAGGCGCTCAAGCCCGATCTCGAGGTGGCCTGCCCGGCCGAGGTGGACGGCGACCCGGCCGTCCTGCTGCTCGGGTCGGGCTCCTCCCCGCACCGGATGCGCGGCGCCGCCGTGCGGCTCGTGGCGGGGGAGCCGGTCGTGACCGCGGCCGACCTGACGCCGCTGTACGAGCGCGTCGCCGGGCGGCTCGGCCTCCCTCCCGGCGACCTGAACCTCGAGGGGGGCAGCCGGCACGGCGACCACGTCCGGTGGTTCCACCGCGGCATCCCGGCGGCGGGGATCGCCACGGCGAGCGTCGACGTGCCGCTGGCGTGGGTGCTCGCCGCCGTGCTCGACCGGGGCGATGCCGGGTCGGTGCCCGTGCACCGGCCGCGCAGCTACGAGTTCGGCACGGTGGACGGCGTCGGGCTGGCGGTGACCGATGCGGTGGCGCTGCCCGACGGCCGGGTGGTCCTGAGCCTGGCAGCGGAGGACACCCCGAACGCGGTGGACGACGGGCCCGTGGTGGCGACCGCGCTGGCGCTGGCCGACGGGGACAGCGTGCTGGCCGTGGCGCCGATCCCCGAGCCGGGTGGTCGCGTGCACAAGGTGGAGGGGCTGGCGCTGCGGCGGGTGGCGGGCGGTGAGGTGCACCTGCTGGCCGTGGTGGACGACGACGACCCCGACGTCGCGTCGGCCGAGATGGACCTGCGTCTGCTCCTCCCCTGAGGCGGCCGCGCAGCGGGAACCAGGTGCGGGAGGCGGGAGTCGAACCCGCACGCCCGAAGGCACCAGATCCTAAGTCTGGCGTGGCTGCCGTTACACCACTCCCGCGTGGTCCAGGAGTCTAGGAGTCCCCCGCGCGGGTGCCCGCGAGGACCGTGGACAGGCCGGTCGCGGCGTCGTCTGGCAGGCTGTCGCCGTGCCTCGCGACCCTCGACAGATCCAGCTGGAGATCGACGCCGCCCGCGAGTCGCTGGCCGCCACCCTGGACCAGCTGACGTACCGGACCAGCCCGACGCGGCTGCGCGCCAAGGGCAAGGACGCCGTCGTGCGCTTCCTGCAGACCCCGGCAGGGCAGGCGACCGTCGGCGCCGTCGGGCTGCTCGTCACGTTCGTCGTCGTCCAGAAGATCCGCCACCGCAACGACTGAACCGCCGCACGACGACGACCGCCGCGCCGCCCCGGGCAGGGGCGACGCGGCGGTCGTCGTCGCGTTGGGTCTCAGGCGGTGGCGCCACCGGCGCGCAGCAGCGGCAGGATGACGGTGTCGAGCACCTCGTCGGCGTAGGCCTCGGTGACCGGCTCGCCGGTCAGCAGCCAGCGCTGGACCAGGAGCGCGCTCACCGTCTCGCCGACCGG
Source organism: Blastococcus sp. TF02A-30 (assembly GCF_003319185.1). Classification (GTDB taxonomy): domain Bacteria; phylum Actinomycetota; class Actinomycetes; order Mycobacteriales; family Geodermatophilaceae; genus Blastococcus. The sequence continues at coordinate 48,350 of NZ_QOHJ01000003.1, read as the reverse complement.
CGTCGCCGAGATCCCGGCGGTCACCTCGCCCCGCTGCTCGGCGCGCTCCCACACCTGCTGGAACGAGCGCCGCCACACCTCGAGGGGGCCGGCGCGGAACGCCTCGGCCAGCGCCGGCTGGTGGGGGACGGTCGACAGCAGGGACAGCACCGCCGCACCCGCCGGGCCGGTGATGGAGCCGACCATGGAGTGCAGCATCTGCCGGAGGTCGCCCTCGAGCGAGCCGGTGTCGGCCGGCGTGGCCTCGACCGCGTTGAGGTCGGAGACCGTGTCGACGACCAGGTCCTCCTTGGTGCGCCAGCGGCGGTAGATCGTGGCCTTGCCGACGCCTGCCTCGGACGCGACCGCGTCCATGGTCAGCGCGCCGTACCCGACCTCGGCCAGCAGCCGCAGGATGGCCGCGCGGATGACACCGTCACGGCTGGGGTCACGCGGACGCCCACCGCGGCTGGGACGGACGTCGGTCGGACTGAGAACGGCCATGGCCGAAACCTTAGACACTTAAGTCTGGAGAGATCGAGAACTTCTCCTGAGAGTTCGCTGAGAGTCACCCGTTAGGCGCCCGGTCGGTCGCCGCGCGCCTGCCCCGGCGGCCGCGCCGCGTCGGTCATCCTGCGGGGGTGGGAACCATCTGCGGCGGGGTCTGCGGCTGCCGCCAGAACTGGGAGGTGCCGGGCAGCGCCACGCGCGCGCTGTTCGCCACCTCGATCGGGCACGTGCTCCCCACCGTCTCGCGCACCGCGAAGGCGCTGGGGCTGACCGTCTACACCGCTCCGCAGCTCGTCGACGTCGTCGACGACCGGGGCGGGCGGGGGCTGGACCGCCTCCTGCAGAAGCTGGCGCGCGACCTCACCGCGGCGGAGATGGAGGCGGTGCGGATCGCCACCGACCCGCCGGCCGACGGCGCCGCGCTCACCTCCCGGCTGCTGACCGCGCCCAGCCTGGCGGTGGAGCTCGCCCGGCGCGGGGTGACCGTCGAGGTCGGGGTGCTCGCCGAGGCCGAGTTCTGGTCGGTCTACCAGCCGATCGTCGCGCTGGCCGACCGCTCCGTCGTCGCCCACGAGGGCCTGCTGCGCGGCATCGTGGACGGCCGGGAGGTCGGTGGGGGAGACCTCTTCTTCGTCGCCGAGCAGGCCGGCTGGCTGCACCGCCTGGACCGGATCGGCCGGGAGTCAGCCATCGCCGGCGCCGTCCCGTGGCTCGGCGACGACGACCTGTTCATCAACTTCAACCCCACCTCGATCTTCCGGCCGCAGGTCTGCCTGGCCAGCACGGAGCGGGTGGCCCACAGCACCGGCATCCCGCCGCAGCAGCTGGTCTTCGAGGTCGTGGAGTCGCACGCCGTCGCCGACCGCGGGCACCTGGTCTCGGTGCTCGAGCACTACCGCTCGCTGGGCTGGCGGGTGGCCCTCGACGACGTCGGCGCCGGCTGGTCGAGCCTGTCGCTGCTGGCCGCCGTCCGGCCGGAGGTGGTCAAGCTCGACAAGGGGCTGGTGCAGGAGCTGCCCGACGACGGCGCGCGCACGGTCATCAAGGCGGTCATCGACCTCGCCCACCAGCTCGGCGCGGTCGTGGTGGCCGAGGGCATCGAGACCGAGCAGCTGGCCGAGCAGGTCGCCGCGCTGGGCGCGGACATGGGCCAGGGCTGGCTGTTCGGCCGGCCGGTCCGCCCGGAGCCGCCGGTGGAGGAGAAGGAGGGCCGCTGGCAGCCGGTGGGGGTCAGCCGCTCCCGCTGAGGAGCCCCGGGGTGGCGCCGGGCGCGAGGATCAGGAGAGCCCCCACCCGGTGAGCACCGGGCGCTCGTGCTCGTGCCCGAGCACCCCGTAGGCCCCGGCGGGCAGCGCGAACAGGGCGCCGGCCTCGGGGCCGAGCCCCAGCCAGCGCGCGGCCAGGATGCGCAGCACGTGCCCGTGCGCCACCAGCGCCACGTCACCGTCCTCCAGCCGCGGCCGGACGCGGTCGAGGACCCGGTCCACGCGCGCGGCGACGTCGTCCAGCTTCTCGCCGGGGGTGTCGCCGGGCACGGTGCCGTCCACCCAGATCGACCAGCTCCGGCCGAGCTCGGCGCTGATCTCCGCCGTCGTCCGGCCCTCGTAGCCGCCGTAGTCGAGCTCGACGAGGTCCGGGTCGACCGCCGTCGCCGCCAGCCCGGCGAGCTCCGCCGTCCGGCGGGCCCGCTCCAGGGGGCTGACCCGCACCTCCACGAACGTCCGCTCGCCCAGCGAGGAGCGCAGTGCCCGCGCCCGTTCCTCGCCCTCCGGCAGCAGCGGCAGGTCGGTGACCCCGGTGTGCTGGCCGCTGCGGCTCCACTCGGTCTGCCCGTGCCGCAGCACCACGATGTCACCCACGGCTCCATCGAACACGCCGACCGGGGAACACGCGCGGGCGGAGCCGTGCTGGCTCCTGGCATGACCACTGCACAGCTGAGCGACACCTTCTCCATCGGCGGGGACCTGCCCGTCCACCGCCTGGGCTACGGCGCGATGCAGCTCCCCGGCCCCGGCGTGTGGGGCGAGCCGGCCGACCGCGCCGCCGCCGTTCGCGTCGTGCAGGCCGCCGTCGAGCAGGGCGTCGACTTCATCGACACCGCCGACTCCTACGGTCCCGAGGTCAGCGAGCAGATCATCGCCGAGGCGCTGCACCCGTACCCGGAGAACCTGGTCATCGCGACCAAGGCGGGGCTGACCCGCCAGGGCCCCGACGTCTGGACGCCCGTGGGCCGGCCGGCGTACCTCAAGCAGCAGGTCGAGCTCTCGCTGCGGCACCTGGAGGTGGAGCGGATCGACCTCATCCAGCTGCACCGCATCGACCCCGAGGTCCCGCTGGCCGACCAGCTCGGGGCCTTCGCCGAGCTCAAGGAGCAGGGCAAGGTCCGGCACATCGGCGTCTCCGAGGTCTCGGTCGAGGAGCTGAAGGCCGCGCGCGCGATCACCGAGATCGTCAGCGTGCAGAACCTCTACAACCTGACCACCCGCAAGAGCCAGGACGTGCTCGACTACGCCACGGCCGAGGGCATCGCCTTCATCCCGTGGTTCCCGATCGCCACCGGCAACCTGGCCGCTCCGGACAGCCCGGTCGCCGACATCGCCCGCGAGCTCGACGCGACGCCGTCGCAGGTGGCGCTGGCCTGGCTGCTGCAGAAGTCGCCGGTGATCCTGCCGATCCCGGGGACCAAGTCGGTCGAGCACCTCACCGAGAACCTCGGTGCGGCCCGGCTCACGCTGTCCGACGAGGACATGGCGCGGCTCGACGCGCTGGCCTGATCCTCAGCGCACCGACGGTGCGCCCACCAGCCGCTGGCCGGACTGCCCCCGCGAGGGGAGCGGTGCCGGCCGGCGGCGCTCCGGGATCTCGGCGACGACGTTGGGCGCCGGCGCCCCGGGCAGATCGGCGACGGCGCCGTCGAGGACCAGCGCGTCGGTCAGCATCGCGGCGCGCACCAGGCGCCGTGTGGTCGCCCCGGCGCCGACGACCCGGCACGCCCGCCCCGCCGCGGCGAGCTCGGCCGTGACGGCGGCGAGCGTGCGCAGGCACGACGAGTCCCAGAAGCGGGCCGCGGCCACGTCGACGACGAGCTGGGGTGTCCCCAGCGCCGCCGCCTGCACCAGGGCGTCCTCCACGAGGGGCGCGGTGGACAGGTCGGCGTCCCCGGTGAGGCGGACGACCACCTGGCCGTGCGCGGGGACGAGGACGGCGTGGAGCTGGGGCATCGTGCCTCCCGCCTAAGAGCGGCTCGCGGTCGCCTCGGGGCTCGAGCGCCGTGCTTCCGAACCTAGGGCGTTCCGCCGCCGCTTGGCAACGGAGAGCGATGATTTGAGTGCTTTAAGTCATGGCGATCCGGGACCCCGCGGAGCGCGCCGGCAGGCCAGGGTCCACCATGGCGGCGTGGACGCCGAGGACTTCCGCCAGATCAGGGACGCCGTGCGCCAGCTCGTCCGCGAGCAGGTGCTGCCGCTCGAGGAGCGCATCGAGGACGAGGACCGCATCCCCGACGAGCTGCGCACCCAGGCCGCCGAGATGGGGCTGTTCGGGTACGCCCTCCCCGAGGAGCACGGCGGGCTCGGCGTCACCATGACCGAGGACGTCCAGCTCGCCTTCGAGTTCGGCTACACGACCCCGGCGTTCCGCTCCCTGTTCGGCACCAACAACGGCATCGCCGGCCAGGTGATCGCGCGGTTCGGCACCGAGGAGCAGAAGAAGGCGTACCTGCCCCGGCTGGCGTCCGGCGAGCTGATCGGCTCGTTCGCCCTCACCGAGGCCGAGGCGGGATCGGACCCCTCGGCCCTGCGCACCAGCGCCCGCCGCGACGGCGACGGCTGGCTGATCAACGGCAGCAAGCGCTACATCACCAACGCACCGATCGCCGACCTCTTCGTCGTCTTCGCCCGCACCGATCCGGCGGAGAAGGGCGGCCGGGGCATCTCCAGCTTCGTCGTCGACACCACGGCGCCGGGCGTCACGGTCGGCCCCAAGGACAAGAAGATGGGCCAGGCCGGCGCGTGGACCTCCGAGGTCTTCTTCGACGACGTGCGGGTGCCCGCCGACGCGCTCATCGGCGAGGAGGGCCGCGGCTACTCGAAGGCGCTCACCGTGCTCTCCCGCGGCCGGCTGCACATCGCCGCGCTCTGCGTGGGCATGGCCCAGCGCGTCCTCGACGAGTCGGTCGCCTACGCCGCCACCGCCAAGCAGGGCGGGGCCCCCATCGGCCGGTTCCAGCTCGTGCAGGGGATGCTCGCCGACATGCACGCCGAGCTGCTGGCCGGCCGCAGCATGGTGCTCGACGTGGCGGCCCGCTACGACACCGGCGAGGACACCTCGATCGGCCCCTCGTCGGCCAAGCTCTTCTGCACCGAGATGGTGGGCCGGGCCGTCGACCGCGCCGTCCAGGTGCACGGCGGCATGGGCTACCTGCGGACCACCCCGGTCGAGCGCTTCTACCGCGACGCCCGGCTGTTCCGGCTCTACGAGGGCACCAGCGAGGTGCAGCGGGTGATCGTCGGAGGTGGCCTGCTCCGCGAGGCCGGCATGCCCCGTGCCTGACCCCGGTCGCCGGCAGGCCGTCGGCGAGCTGGGGACGGCGCTGCGCGACCTGGTCGACGCCGCGGTGCGCACCGAGGTGCCGGTGGGGGAGCTGACCGGCGTCGCCGCAGCCGTGCGCGACCTGGCTGCCCGGCTGCGGGCCGAGGGCCGCGGGCTCTTCGACGTCGCCTCGGTCGACGATCCCGCCACCGGCGAGCGCTGGTACAGCCCGGTCTACGGCCCCGGGAACCCGGTGGCCCCGCCGGTGGTCGCCACGGACTCGCCCGACGGCCGGGCGACGGGGCGGGTGACCCTGGGCAAGGCGCACGAGGGCCCGCCGGGGCTGGTGCACGGCGGCGTCGTCGCCACCGTGCTCGACCACGTCCTGGCGCGCGCCGTGCGCGCCGCCGGCAAGGGCGGGCTCACCGCCACCCTCACCGTCACCTACCGGCGCCCGGTCCGGCTCGGCGTGGCCCTGCTCGCCACCGCCGAGACGGGGACGACGGAGGGACGGCGGACCACGGCCACCGCCCGGCTGGTCGCCGAGGACGACCCGGGGACCACGCTCGCCGAGGCCGAGGGGCTGTTCGTCGCGCTGCGCCCGGAGCGGGCGGCGGACGTCTTCGCCCCCACCGGCCGCGACGTCGCGGCGTGGACCACCCGGAGCTGAGCCCTCAGTTCGCGCGCGGGCCGGGCGCGTTGGCCGGGTCGCCGGCCGGGTCGAGCTCCGGGCCCGCCGCCGGCATGAGGAGTGCCCCGGGCCCGCCCTGACCGCTGCCCAGCGCGGCCACGAACTGGGGCAGCACCTCGTCGCTGCGGTGGAAGGGGGCCCAGTCCAGCTGCTTGCGGGCGCGGGTGGTGTCCAGCGCGGGCAGCGAGACCCCGAGGTCCAGCCAGCCCGGCTCGGTGGGCACCACGTGCGCGGCGAAGGCCGCGTGCAGCGCCGGCCGGATCAGCGCCGCGGGCACCGGGATCCGCCGGGTGCCCAGCGCCGCCGCGATGGCCTTCGCGTCGAGGACCGGCTCGGCGGCCAGGTTGAACGGGCCGGGGGCGCGCCGGTCGAGGATCCGCTCGAGGGCGTCGGCGACGTCGTCGGCGTGGATGAAGGAGAGCGCCACGTTCGGCAGCGGCAGGGGGAGCAGCCGCGCGACCGCGCCGGGGAGCACCCGGGCCGCCCCGAACAGCAGCGGGCCGAGGAAGTAGCGCCCGATCTCGCTGGCCGCCTGCGGCTGCAGCACCAGCGTGGGGCGGGTGATCGACAGCACCGTCGCCGAGCCGGCGAAGACCGCGCGCACCGCCCGTTCGGCCTCCACCTTGTCGCGGCTGTACTGGGCGCTGGGGATGCCGGTGGTGGGCCAGTCCTCGGTGACCTTCTGCCCGACGGCCCCGGCGGCGTAGGCGCCGATCGAGGACATGTGCAGGAACTGGCCGACACCTGCGGAGGCGGCGGCCTGGGCGACCCGCCGGGTGCCCTCGACGTTGACCTGGTGCAGCCGGTCGGGCTGCCGGCCCGGCTGCAGCGCCCACGCCAGGTGCACGACGGCGTCCACGCCGTCGAGGAACCGGGTCAGCTCGGCCTCGCTGCGCGCGTCGCCGATGTCCGCGGAGAACCAGCGCACCCCGTCGTAGGGGGCCACGCCGGGAGGAGTGCGCCGGGCCAGGCCGCGCACCTCGGCGCCCCCGCTCCCGGGGCGGGTGAGCCGCCGCAGCAGCGCCGTCCCGACGTTGCCGCTCGCGCCGGTGACCGCGACGGTGGCGCCCCGCAGGGAGCCAGGGGAGAACTCAGCCATGACCTGCCGCTACCCGGGTTGCCCGGCAGCAACCGGTCAGTCGGGACCGAGGCCGAGCGCCACCTCGCCGGAAACCTGGGCAGCCGGCTCCTTGAGCTCGACGAACACCACGTGGGTGGGGGTGTCGCCGGTGTTCTCCCCGGCGTGCTGCTGCGCGGGCAGCCACCCCGCGGTGCCCGCCGTCAGTGTGACGTCGCGGGAGGCCCCGCCGGCGTGCAGGCGACGGCGGAAGGAGCTCAGCGTCACCATCACGCTGTCGGGGTGCTCGTGCGGCGTCGTCCGCTCGCCCGGCTCGTCGGTGTACTCGAGCACCCGCACGCGCGCGTTCTCGAACACCACCCGGTAGTGCTGGGGGTTCGTCGTCACGGGGTCCAGGTCCATGCCAGGAACCGTCCTCCGCGGGCAGGCCCGCGAGAAGGGGCTCGCGCGTGGTCAGCCGACGACGTCGAGGGTCTGGCCGCGGCGCTCGGGCAGCCCCCACGCCGCCAGGGCGGCCACGGCGAAGAAGGCGGCGAAGGTGCCGAAGACCAGCCCGTTGCCGCCGCCGTCGAGCAGCGGCGGCACGCACAGCGGGGCGGCGATGGAGGCCAGCCGGCCGAAGCCGGCCGCGGCTCCGGCCCCGGTCGCGCGCAGTGCCGTGGGGTAGACCTCCGGCGTCACCGCGTAGAGCGCGCCCCACGCGCCGAGGTTGAAGAACGACAGCAGCATGCCGCTGACGAGGATCGCGGTCTCGCCGTCGGCCCCCGCGAAGAGCCCGGCGCTCCCCGCCGAGCCGACGAGGAAGGTGGCCAGCGTCGGCCGGCGCCCCCACCGCTCGATCAGCACCGCGGCGACGCCGTAGCCCGGCAGCTGCGCCAGCGTGATCACCAGGGTGAAGCCGAACGACTTGACCAGGGAGAACCCGTCGTTGAACAGCAGCGTCGGCAGCCAGATGAAGGCGCCGTAGTACGAGAAGTTGATGCCGAACCAGACCACCCACAGCGCGGCGGTGCGCCCGCGCGTGCCGGCCGCCCACAGGGCCCGCGGGCCGGGTGGGGTCACCGGCGGGGCCGGGGGCGGCGAGGGGACGGCGTCGACGCCGGCCGCCCGCTCGAACCGGCGCACCGTCCGCTCGGCCTCGTCGACCCGGCCGCGCAGCTCGAGGAACCGGACGGACTCCGGCAGGCCGCGCCGCACGACGACGGCGTAGACGGCCGGCACCGCCCCGAGCGCCAGTGCCCAGCGCCAGCCGTCGTCGGACGAGGGGACGACGAAGTAGCCGATCAGGGCCGCGAGCGTCCAGCCCACCGCCCAGAACGCCTCGAGCAGGACGACGACCCGACCGCGCACGCGGGCCGGGGCGAACTCGCTGACCAGCGTCGAGGCGACCGGCAGCTCGGCGCCGAGCCCCAGCCCGATGAGGAAGCGGAAGACCAGCAGCGCGCCGATCGACCAGGAGAGGGCGGCCGCGCCGGTGGCCAGGCCGAAGACCAGCAGGGTGAGCGCGAAGACCTGGCGGCGCCCGAACCGGTCGGCCAGCAGCCCGCCGAGGGTCGCGCCCAGCGCCATCCCGGCGAACCCGATCGAGCCGATCCAGGACAGCTCCGTCGACGTCAGCGCCCACTGCGCCGCCAGCGCCGTCATCACGAAGGAGATGAGCCCGACGTCCATCGCGTCCAGGGCCCAGCCGAGGCCGGAGCCGAACACCAGCCGGCCGTGCTCGCGGGTGAACGGCAGCCGGTCCAGCCGCTCCGAGCGGGCGAGCGCGGCCGGCGCCCGCTCAGCCGGCTGTGCGGACATGGGCGGTGACGAGGTCGGCCACGTCGTCCGCGGCGAGCTCGGGGATCCAGTGCGGCACGCCGTCGAGTATCTCCAGCCGGTACGGGGCGTCGACGTGCTGGGCGGTCGCCTCGGTGGCGGTCCGGCCGAGGAACGCGTCGCCGGTGCTCCACACGTGCAGCGTCGGCACCCGCACGGTGCCCACGGGGTCGCGAACCCCCAGTGGCAGCGCCCGGTACCACCCCAGGGCGGAGGAGAGCGCCCCCGGCTCCTGCATCCGCGCCACGTAGTGGTCGACGACGTCGTCCGGGAGACCGCCGTGCCGCAGCGCCCGCCGCAGGGTCGCGCCGTTGCCGGCCAGGAGCAGCCGCTCGGGGAGCAGGGGCAGCTGGAACACGCCGACGTAGGTGGAGCGCAGCCCCTGGTCGCTGGTCACCAGCGCCGTGGCGATCGCCGCCGGGTGCGGGACCGACAGCGCGGTGAGCGTGCGCACCCGGTCGGGGTGCCAGGCGCCGAGGGCCCACCCGACGATGCCGCCCCAGTCGTGCCCGACGACGTGCGCGTCCTGCAGCCCTGCCGCGTCCAGGAGTGCCAGCACGTCGCCGACCGTCTCGCGCAGCCGGTAGTGCTGCCGGCCGCGGGGCCGTGCCATGGGGGAGTAGCCGCGCTGGTCGGGCGCCAGGGTGCGCAGCCCGTGCTGGTGCAGGGCCGGAGCGAACCGGTCCCAGGCGCGGGAGTCCTGCGGGAAGCCGTGCAGCAGGACGACGGCTTCGCCGTCCTCGGGGCCGGCGTCGCGGACGTCGAAGGTCAGGCCGTCGCGGCGGAAGCTGTCCACGGGGGCTGCTCTGCCCCGTGCGGGGCGTCCGCACACCGGTCAGCCGGTGCGCAGCCCCGTGAAGGTGGCGGCGACGACGGCGTCGGCCAGGGCGTCGGCGGACAGCGGACCGTCGGGGCGGTACCACTCGGTGAGCGAGTTGACCGTGCCGAAGAGCAGCCGGCCGAGCAGCGCGGGGTCGACGTCGGCGCGCACGTCGCCCTCCGCCACGGCGGCGCGCACCAGGTCGCCGGTGAACCGGTCGAACTCGCGACGCCGCTGCAGCGCGGCCCGCTCGACGTCGGAGTTGCCGCGCAGCCGCAGCAACAGCGTGACGAACGGCAGCTCGGCGGCGAGCACCCGGACCGAGCCGCGGACCAGGTGCTCCAGCCGGTCGATCGCGCGGCCCTGGCGAACCCCCGGTTCGCCGGTGACGGCGAACAGGCCGTCGAGCGCCCGGTCCAGCGCCAGCCGCAGGAGCTCGTTCTTGCCGCGCACGTGGTGGTAGAGCGCCGACTTCGTGACGCCCAGCCGCGCGGCGACGTCGTCCATGCTCGTCGCCTCGAAGCCGCGCTCCTCGAAGACGGCCACCGCGCCGGCCAGCAGCGATTCCCGTGAGTGCCCGGGACGGCCGCGGCGCGGCGGGGCCTGTGACTCAGCTCTCATGACGCGCTAGACTTTACCGACCGAACGGTCAGTAATCCACGGGAGGACGACGATGTCCGCACCGGTCGACGTCGCGGCCGACGAGCTCGAACGGGGCTTCGAGGCCACGCTGGCCGCGCAGCGCCGGATCGAGCCGCGCGACTGGATGCCCGAGGGCTACCGCGCGACGCTGGTCCGCCAGATCGCCCAGCACGCGCACTCGGAGATCATCGGGATGCAGCCCGAGGGCGACTGGCTGCTCGCCGCGCCCAGCCTGCGCCGCAAGGCGGTGCTGCTGGCCAAGGTGCAGGACGAGGCCGGGCACGGCATGTACCTGTACGCCGCGGCGGAGACCCTCGGCGTGGACCGCGACGACCTCACCGACCGGCTGGTCGAGGGCCGGCAGAAGTACAGCTCGATCTTCAACTACCCGACGCTGACCTACGCCGACGTCGGCGTCATCGGCTGGCTGGTCGACGGCGCCGCGATCTGCAACCAGGTGCCGCTGTGCCGGTCGTCCTACGGGCCGTACGCGCGGGCGATGGTGCGCATCTGCAAGGAGGAGTCCTTCCACCAGCGGCAGGGTTACGAGCTGCTGCTGACGATGATGCGCGGCACCGACGAGCAGCGGGCGATGGTGCAGGACGCCGTCGACCGCTGGTGGTGGCCGTCGCTGATGATGTTCGGCCCGCCCGACACCGACAGCCCCAACACCGCGCGCTCGATGGCGTGGGGGATCAAGCGGCACACCAACGACGAGCTGCGGCAGCGGTTCGTCGACATGACCGTGCCCCAGGCGGAGTTCCTCGGCGTCACGCTGCCCGACCCGGAGCTCTCGCTCGACCCGGCCACCGGCCACCACCGGTTCGGCGCGATCGACTGGGACGAGTTCCGCCGCGTGCTGGCCGGCGGGGGGCCGTGCAACGCCGAGCGGATCACCCGCCGCAGGGCGGCGCGCGACGACGGCGCGTGGGTGCGCGAGGCCGCCGCGGCGCACGCCGCGAAGCACGGAGCGGCGCACGCCGCGAAGCAGACCGGGAGGACGGCGTGAACGGCTGGCCGCTGTACGAGGTGTTCGTCCGGGGCAAGCGCGGGCTCAACCACGTGCACGTCGGGTCGGTGCACGCGCCCGACGCGGAGATGGCGGTGCACGCCGCCCGCGACCTCTACACCCGGCGCAACGAGGGGGTGAGCGTCTGGGTGGTGCGCTCGGCCGACATCACCGCGTCCAGCCCGGACGAGAAGGACCCGCTGTTCGCGCCCGCCGGCGACAAGGTCTACCGGCACCCGACCTTCTACCCGATCCCCGACGACGTCCCGCACCTGTGATGCACGAGGAGACCGTCTACGACGCCCTGACCGGGGCTCCCGACGACGCCCGGTGGGCGTTCGGCACCGGCTTCGACGACCCGCTGGCCGGCGTCGACACCACCGTGCCCGAGGGCGTCGCCCCGGCCGACCTCGGGGCCTACTGCCTGATGCTGGGCGACGACGCGCTGGTCCTCGCCCAGCGGCTCACCGAGTGGATCACCCGCGCCCCGGAGCTGGAGGAGGAGGTGGCGGTCGCCAACATCGCGCTGGACCTGCTCGGCCAGGCCCGCCTCCTGCTGGCCCGCACGGCCGCCGCGGGCGTCCTGGGCCCCTGCCGGGAACGGGCCGGCGCGAGCGTCCCCGACGAGGACGCGCTGGCCTACTTCCGCGACCCCGGCGAGTTCCGCTGCACCGCGCTGGCCGCCGCCCCGAACGGCGACTTCGCGCACCTGGTCGTGCGGCTGCTGGCCGCGGCCACGCTGCGGCTGGCCGCCTTCGACCGGCTGCGCTCCTCCCGCGACCCGGTGCTCGCCGCGGTCGCCGCCAAGGGGGTCGCCGAGCTCTCCTACGCCCGCGAGCACGCCGCCCGCTGGGTGGTGCGGCTCGGCGACGGCACGGCGGAGTCGCACCGGCGCATCCGGGCCGCCGTCGAGGCGGTCGCTCCGCTGCTCGCCGACGTCTTCACCCCGACCGACGTCGAGCTGCGGCTGGCCGCCGGCGGTGCCGCCGTCGACCCGGCGGCGCTGCGGGCGGAGGTGCTCGGCGTGCTCGACGCGGTGCTGGCCCACGCCACGCTGGAGCCGCCGTCCTGGCCGGCCGGGGCGCCGCCGCGTGGACGGCTGGGCGACCACGGCCCGGAGGTGGCCGAGCTGCTCGCCGGCCTCCAGGGGCTGGCCCGGGCGCACCCGGAGGCGACGTGGTGAACAGCGGCGTGCGGACCTCCCGGCCCACCGATCCCCGGACCGTCGCGGCCGGCGTCGTCGACCCCGAGCTGCCGATGCTGACGCTGGCCGACCTCGGGGTGCTGCGGGACGTCCGGCGGGAGGGCGGGACCGTCGTCGTCGAGATCACGCCGACCTACACCGGGTGCCCGGCGATGGGCGTCATGCGCGCCGACCTGGTGCACGCGTTGCACGCGGCCGGGCACGAGCGGGTCGACGTGCGCACCGTGCTGTCGCCGCCCTGGAGCACCGACCGGATCACCCCCGAGGGCAGGCGGAAGCTCGCGGAGGCCGGCATCGCGCCGCCCGGCACCGCGCCGGTGCGACCGGCCGGTCCCGTGCCGCTGCAGCTGGGCCCGTCACCCCGCCGGGCCGACTGCCCGCTGTGCGGCTCCCCGGACACCGAGGAGCTCAGCGAGTTCGGCGCCACCGCCTGCACCGCGTTGCGGCGCTGCCGGCGCTGCCGCGAGCCCTTCGAGCACGTGAAGGAGATCTGAGTGAGCGTGCTCGAGGCGCCGGTGCGCCGGCGACCGGTGTTCACGAAGCTGCGGGTGGCCCGGGTCGACCGGCTCACCGACGACGCCGCGGCGCTGACCTTCGAGGTGCCCGCGGACCTGGCCGCCGACTACGCGTTCCGGCCCGGGCAGTCGCTCACCCTGCGCCGGCTGCACGAGGGGCGCGACGAGCGCCGCGACTACTCGATCTGCGCACCCGAGGGCGGGCCGCTGCGGATCGGCGTGCGGGAGATCCCCGGCGGGCTGTTCTCCTCCTGGCTGGTGCACGAGGTCAGCCCCGGCGACGAGATCGAGGTGCTGCCGCCCACGGGCCGGTTCACCGCCGACCTCACCGCGCCCGCGCAGCACGTCTTCGTCGTCGCCGGGTCCGGGATCACCCCGGCCCTGTCGCTGGCCGCGTCGGCGCTGCGCGACGGGCGCTCGACGGTGACCCTGCTCTACGGCAACCGGCGCGCGGACACGGTGATGTTCGCCGACGAGCTGGCCGACCTGAAGGACCGCTACGCCGAGCGGCTGGCCCTGGTCCACGTGCTGTCCCGCGAGCCGCGCGACGCCGAGGTCACCAGCGGCCGGCTCGACGGCCCGCGGATCGCCCGGCTGGTCGGCGCGCTCGTCGACCCCACCACCGTGGGGCACTGGTGGCTGTGCGGGCCCCTCGGCCTGGTCGAGGCCGCGCGCGCGGTGCTCGCCGAGCTCGGCGTCGACCCGGCGCGCGTGCACCGCGAGCTGTTCTTCGCCGACGACGCCCCACCGCAGCCGGTGCGCGGCGACGCGGCCACGGTCACCGGGCCGGCCAGCGCGGTCACCGTCGTCCTCGACGGCCGGGCGACGCCGCTCACCCTCCCGCGCGACGTGCCGGTGCTCGACGCCGCCCAGAAGGTGCGCGGCGACCTGCCGTTCGCGTGCAAGGGCGGGGTCTGCGGCACCTGCCGGGCCCGGGTGGTCACCGGGGAGGTGCGCATGCGACGCAACTGGGCGCTGGAGGAGGACGAGGTCGCCGCCGGCTACGTGCTCACCTGCCAGTCGCTTCCGGTGTCCGACGAGGTCACCGTCGACTACGACGCGTGAGCTCGCGCCGTCGGGGATGATGGGCGGCGTGACGGAGCTGATCGTGCTGGTCGACGACGACGGCCGGGCCATCGGCACGATGCCCAAGCCGCTGGTGCACCACGGGGAGACCCCGCTGCACCGGGCGTTCTCGGCGTACCTGTTCGACGACGCCGGCCGCCTGCTGGTCACCCGTCGCGCCGAGGACAAGGCGACCTTCCCCGGCATGTGGACCAACACCGTCTGCGGCCACCCCGGCCCCGACGAGACCGACGGCGACGCCATCGCCCGGCGGGCCCGCTTCGAGCTGGGGCTGGGCGTCGAGGACGTCCGCCCGGCCGTGCCCGGCTACCGCTACCGCGCGGAGTTCCGCGGCGTGGTGGAGAACGAGATCTGCCCGGTCTACATCGGCCGCTTCACCGGCACGCCGGCGCCCGACCCGACCGAGGTCGGCGAGTGGGAGCTGCTCGACTGGGCGCAGTTCCGGGCCCGGCAGGACGCCGAGGGCGACGACGCGTGGTCGCCGTGGTGCCGCGAGCAGGCCCGGCTGATCGAGCAGGCGGGGCTGGCCCCCGTCGGCTGACCTGCGACCCGAGCACCCGGCCGGTCACGCAGCGGAGCCGACACACGACCGTCCGGACGGGTCCGGCGCGTCGTCCGCGGCGTTCCCGGGGCGCGCCCGGGCGGCTGCCTAGCGTCGCCGCCATGGACCGACGACGGTTCCTGCTGGCGTTGGCCGCCGGGCTGGCCACGGTCGCCACGGGGCACGGCATGGCCACCGGCACGCGCGCGGGCGAGGCGGTGCCGCTCGCCGGGCCGCGCCCCGCACCGGCCCCCCGCCCGGCGCCCGACGACGCCGTCCACCCCTCGGGCCCGGTGGACCCGCCGACCGGCGTGGTCACCGGGCTGCCCGGGGAGGGGACGTCGCTGGCGCTGACCATCGACGACGGCACCAGCAGCGACGTCGTCGGCGCCTTCGCCGCGCTGGCCGCCGACTCAGGCGTGCGGCTGACGTTCTTCCCCAACGGCCGCTACCGCTCGTGGACCGACCACGCGCCCGCGCTGCGCCGGCTGGCCGACGCCGGGCAGATCTCCTTCGGCAACCACACGTTCTCCCACCCCGACCTGACGACCCTGGACGACGCCGCGGTGGCCGAGGAGATCCGCCGCAACCGCGACTTCCTGCAGGACACCTTCGGCGCGGGGGACACCCCGTTCCTCCGGCCCCCGTTCGGCGCGCACGACGGGCGCACCGACGCGATCGCCGCCGACCTCGGCCACCCGACCATCGCGATGTGGAACGGCACGCTCGGCGACGCCCGGGTGCTCTCGGCCGCCGAGCTGCTCGGCCACGCCCGCGAGTGGTTCACCGCGCAGACGATCGTCGTCGGCCACGCCAACCACCCGACGGTCACCACCGTCTACGGCGAGCTCCTCGAACTGATCCAGGACAGGGGGCTGCGCACGGTCACCCTCGCCGACGTCTGGGCCACCCCCGGCCAGCGCTTCCGCGGCGTCTCGGCTGCCACGTCCCTCCCCGCCTGATCCTGCGCGCCGCCCGACCTGCGCGCCCCCGGGTTCTCGGAGAGGCTGTCGGCGACGGAACGGATCATGCGAGTGGAGGACCGATGCAGGAGTCGCTGAAGGGGCGCGTCGCGCTCGTCACCGGTGGGGCGAGCGGGCTGGGCCGGGCGACGGCGATCGCCCTGGCGGAGGCCGGGGCGCACGTGGCGATCGGGGACATCAACGCCGCCGGCAGCGAGGAGACCCGGACGGCGGTGGCCGACGCCGGCGGCTCGGCCGAGGTGGTGGCGCTGGACGTCACCGACGACGAGAGCCGCCGCACGGTGGTCGCCGACCTCTTCGACCGGCACGGCGACGCCTTCGACGTCCTGGTGAACGTCGCCGGCATCGACCGCCCCGGCTACGTGACCGACATCGACCTCGAGGACTTCCGCCGGGTGCAGGCGGTCAACTTCGAGGGGCCGGTCTTCCTCACCAGCGAGTTCATGAAGCGGGTGCAGCACCTGCCGGCCGAGCGCACCGCCGACGTGGTGCACATCGTCTCGCTCTCGGCGATCACCTCGGGCAGCGGCGCGATCGCCTACAACGGCTCGAAGGCCGGCTTCCTCAACGCGACCCGCTGCATCCAGCGCGAGCTGCGCGAGAAGGCGGTCCGCCAGGACGACGGCACCGAGCGGCCCTTCCCGTGCCGGGTGCAGTCGGTGATCCCGGCGGCCATGGACACCCCGATGATGGAGCAGTGGGGCATCCCGTCCCACCTGATGATGCCGCCGTCGGCCGTCGCGGAGGCCGTCCGCACCCTGCTTCTCCTGCACCCCGCCGCGTTCGTGCCGGAGATGCAGATCGTCCCGCGGCTCGAGCCCAACTTCCCCCGCTGATGCCCTCGAGGAGGCGGAACATGGTCGCAGGTCCGGAGGACCCGGTGCCCGACAGCGCGATGGCCTCGGGGTCCGACGCCGGCGAAGCCGGCGGCCACCTCGGCCCCGGCGACCTGGCGCCGGACGAGGAGCGCCTCCTGGCCGCGCTCGAGCGCGACGCCCGGCAGGAGCGCCCCACGGTCGAGGAGACGGCCGCCGAGGTGCGGGCGGCGGAGGACGAGGCGCCGCTGCCCGGCCGCGGGGGCGTGCCGGACGACGGCCTGGTCCCGCGCTTCGAGGCGCCCGGGGAGTCCTAGCCCCGGCGCAGCCGGACGGCGAGCAGCGCGACGTCGTCCTCGGCGCCCTCGGGCACCAGCCGGTCGAGCAGCTCGTCGCAGAGCTGCTCGACCGGCTCGTCGCGCAGCTCGGCCAGGGCGTCGGCCAGCACGGCGACGCCGTCGTCGAAGACCTGGTCGCGGCGCTCGACGAGGCCGTCGGTGCAGAGCAGCAGGACCGAGCCGGGCTCGACCACCCGTTCCTGCTCGGCGCGGCGGGCGGCGGGGTCGACCCCGAGGAGCAGCCCCGCCCGCTCGGCGGTCAGCAGCTCCGCGGGTCCGTCCGGTCCGAGCAGCACCGGGGGGAGGTGACCGGCGCTGGCCCAGCGCAGCCGGGTGACCCCGTCGCGGTGCGCGAGACGGCCGACCAGCACGGTCGCCATGGCACCCAGGCCGAGCCCCTCGATGGCGGCGTCCAGCCGGGAGAGCACGCCGGCCGGCCCGACCCCGCTGTCGAAGGCGATGCCCCGCAGGAGGCCGCGCAGCTGCGCCATGTCGGCGGCGGCGGAGATGTCGTGGCCGACGACGTCGCCGATCACCAGCACCGTGGAGCCGTCGGGCTGGGCGAAGACGTCGTACCAGTCGCCGCCCACCTGGGCCTCGCGGGTGGCCGGCACGTAGCGCACCGCCACCTCCAGCCGGCCGCTCTGCGGCGGCTCGGACAGCAGGCTGCGCTGCAGGGTCTCGGCGGCCCGCACGATGCTGCGCGAGCGGGCGTACAGCGCCTCGAGCAGGTGGGTGCGCAGCTGGGTGATCTCCGCGACCTGCTGCTCGGTCCACGCCTCGGACCTGCCGCGCACGGTCTCCCGCCACCGGTCGAAGGACTTCCGCGGCGACAGCCGGACCTCGTCGCCCTCCCGCGCGGCGATCGCCTTGTTGTGCGGATCGCCGCCCCAGTCGATGTGCCGCACCGCCTCGCCGCGCGACCACAGCACGAACTGCCCCTCGGGCAGCGGCAGCACCAGCACCCCGCACGCCACCTCGACCGGCGCGGCCAGGTCCGGCGCGTCCCGCTGCAGGGATTCGGTGGCCACGACGTCCTCGTGCCTGCTCGCCGCCCAGGCGGCGATCGCCTCGACCACCTCCGGCGGCGGCGGGCTGCCCTGGCTCGCGGTGTGCCCGGACAGGCGGACGGCGACGCCGTCGGCGGGCAGCAGGTCCAGCAGGCTCGGCGAGCCCAGCAGCGTGTCGGCCAGGGGGCGGTCCTCGTCGAGGGTCGCGGCGGTGAGCCAGGCGAGGGTCGAGCGCACGCGCAGGGCGCGGTCGACCTCGTCCTGCTCGGCACGGGCGACCAGCCGCAGGGACAGGGCCGAGCCGAGGAACTCGGCGGCGGCGCGGGTGGCGTACGGCGGGGCGTGCGGGCCGCTGTAGTGGTGGCAGGCGATGAGCCCCCACAGCTTGTCGTCGCGCAGCAGCGAGATCGACATCGAGGCGCGCACGCCCATGTTCTTCAGGTACTCGACGTGGATCGGGGAGACGCTGCGCAGCGTCGAGTAGGTGAGGTCCATCGGGCGGCCGCTCACCGGGTGGGCCTCCGGGAGCAGGGGAGCCGGCTCGTAGCCGACGTCGGCGATCAGCCGGATCCAGTTCTTCTCGTACAGCGCCCGCGCCTGGGCCGGGATGTCGGAGGCCGGGTAGTGCAGCCCGAGGAACGAGTTGAGGTCACCGCGCTGCGCCTCGGCGACGACCTCGCCGTTGTAGTCGGCGTCGTAGCGGTAGACCATCACCCGGTCGAAGCCGGTGAGCGTGCGGACCGCCTCTGCGGTGATGTCGAAGAGCTCCTGCAGCGACGAGGCCCGGTTCAGCTCGCCGACGGTCCCGCGCACCGCCTGGTAGGTGTTCGGGAAGGAGAACGGCCGCGGCCCGCGGGCCGGCTCCAGCTCCACGACCAGGCTCGAGGAGGGCAGGTCGCCGGGGATGGTCGTGCGGTGCAGGATCGCGTCCACGGGCACGTCATCGCCGTCGACGTCCAGGGTGATCTCGACGGGGTTGCGCTCCCGGAGGTCGCCGAACGCGCTGGCCGAGCGGATGACCGCCTCGGACGGGGCGACGCCGAGGACGTCGGCGAGCGGCCGGCCCAGGGCCTGCTCCCACGGCACGCCCGTGAGCTCGGCCAGGTTGGCCGAGACCTGCTGGACGACGTGGTCCGGGTCGCTGACCGCGATGAGCACGCCGCGGGGCTGGATGCTCCCGGGGACGTGGATCGGCTCGCGCTCGCAGTTGGTGAGGTCGACCGGCGTGCCGGGCGGCAGGAACTCGACGTCCTGCGCCGTGTCGGTCACGCGGGGACCTCGGTGGTCGCCGGGCGGCACCACCCGGCGAGCGCGGCGAAGGTGGTGCGGGCGGCGGCGAGCATCGCCTGGGGACTTCCCCCGGCGGCGACCCGTTCACGCGTCGCGCGCCGGAAATCGGCCCACATGGCGCCGGTCCGCTCGCCGTAGGGGGAGAAGGCGCCGATGCGGACGCCGGCCAGCGCGGGCAGCGCGGCGAGGTGCCGGTCGATGAACGTGCCGCCCAGGGTCGAGCCCTCCAGCACGTACAGCCGGCCGAGGGCCTCGTCGGTGCCGGTCACCGGCGGGAGGTCGGGCGTGGCCGCCGCGGCGGGGGCGCCGAGCGCCGCCAGGTCGGCCGCGAACAGGTCGGCCCGTCGGCGGCGGGCCCAGGAGAGGCGGTCGGCGTCGGCGGGGTGCTGCTGCGCCCACGCGTCGAGCCCGGCCTCCGCGGACCGCCAGAAGCCGTGCATCCGCTCCAGGACGGCGACCAGCCGGGCGGGCGTCAACCCGGGATCGAGCAGGTCCAGGGTGCGCTCGACGTCCTCGTGCTCGTCGGCCGTCCCGCTGCGCAGCAGCCGCAGGACGTCGTCCTCACCGCTGCGGGCGCGCTGCCCGGTCGCGTTCTCTCCCGCAGCCATCCGGTCGAGGGTAGGCGACCGGCATCGCGATCTTGGTTGCGGTCGTCAACGACCGCGCAGGCGGGCCGCGCGCAGGGAGGCGTGCAGCAGCAGGCGGGCGTCGCCGTCGGCGGGGTCGAGACCGGTCAGCACCGGGATCCGGCCGAGCCGGTAGTACAGCGTCTGGCGGTGGATGCGCAGCTCGGCCGCGGCACGGGCCGCGCTGCCCGCGCAGTCCAGCCACACCTCCGCGGTCTCGCGCAGCACCGGGTCGGCGAGCAGGGGCTCGACCACCGGGTCCGGGCCGGGCAGCGCGGCCGCGAGCCGCCAGGCACCCAGCTCGGCCCAGTGCGCGACGGGGGAGAGGTGCGGCACGGCGGTGGCCACGCGGGCGGCGGTGCGGGCCTGCGCCCACTGCCCGGGCAGGTCGCCGGTGCCGCGCCGGGCGTCGGAGACCCCGGCGGCGCTGCCCGCGGGCAGCCGGGCGAGCGAGGAGGCGGCCACCGCCCCCGCCGGGCGGAGGTCACCGGCCGACGGCAGCGGCAGCAGGACGGCGACGGCGTCGCCCACCACCGCGGCCACCGCGCCGGCAGCCGGCAGGGCCCAGCCCGGCGGTGGCGCGGGGACCAGCGCGACGAGCACCTGCGGGGTGCGCTCACCGAACCGCGCCGCCAGGCGACCGGCGCCCGCATCTGCCCGTGCGCCGGGCGCGCCGGTGACGGCGTCCACCAGCGCGCGCCCGAGGTCGTCCTCCCCCTCCCGCTCGGCCAGCAGCCGGCCCGCCGCGGCGGCGAGCTCCACCGCCCGGGCGAGCGCGGGGTCGCTGCGGTCGGCCGGGTCGATCCGGCCGCCGTCGAGCAGCCACAGGTACCCGCGGGTCCGGCCCTCGTGCCGCACCGGCAGCACCAGCCGGGTGAGGATCCCGGCCGTCGGGTCGGCCGGGGTGCGCAGCGGCCCCTCGGCCGAGGCGATGCCGAACTCCTCGAACCAGCGGCGGGTGGCCGGCGGCGAGCCCCGGGTCAGGATCGAACGGGTCCGGACGGCGTCCATCGTGTCCGCGTCGTCGTCGTGGGCGCAGAAGGCGAGCAGCGTGAAGCCGGCGTCCTCGAGGGTGGCCGGGGCGGCGAGCACCCGCGACACGTCGTCCACCAGGTCCTGCAGGTCGTCCCGCACGCGGCCTCCGCTCCGTCTCGTACAGCTGTATGAGAGCAGAGCCGTCGTCTTGCGACACCTGTCCCTGGCCCGGAAGGGGTGCGGTGCCTAGCGTCGGCGGTGTCGCTCCACCGTCCCCGAGGAGGCCGGCGATGCTGCAGAGGACCCTGCTGGCCGCGTCCCGCCGTCCCGGCCTGCGCCGCGCCGTCGTGGGCAACCCGGCGACCCGGCGCGTGGTCGACCGGTTCGTCGCCGGGGAGTCCCTGGACGACGCGCTGGCCGCGGTCCGGGCGCTCACCGCCGACGGCATCGCCGTCACCCTCGACCACCTGGGGGAGGACGTCACCGACCGCGCCGAGGCCACCCGCACCCGCGACGCCTACCTGCGCGCGCTGGAGGCGCTGGCGCCGCTGCGGCTCGGCCCGGCCGCGGAGGTGTCGGTGAAGCTCACCGCCTTCGGCCAGGGCCTGCCCGGCGGCGGCCCCGACATCGCGCTGGACCTGGTGCGGCCGGTGGTCGAGGCGGCGACGGCGATGGGCACCACGGTCACCCTCGACATGGAGGACTCGCGCACCGTCGACGACACGCTCGGGGCCCTGGCCGCGCTGCGCAAGGAGCACCCGGGCACCGGTGCCGTGCTGCAGGCGATGCTGCACCGCACGGAGGACGACGCGCAGGCGCTGGCCGTCAGCGGCTCCCGCGTGCGGCTGGTCAAGGGCGCCTACGACGAGCCGGCGACGGTGGCGCACCAGCGCAAGGCCGACGTCGACGCCGCCTACGCCCGCTGCCTGCAGGTCCTCATGGCCGGCCCCGGCTACCCCATGGTCGGCTCGCACGACCCGGCGGTGGTCGCGCTGGCCCACGAGCTGGCCGCCCAGCACTCCCGGGCCGCGGACTCGTGGGAGGTGCAGATGCTCTACGGCATCCGCCCCGACGAGCAGCGCCGGCTGGCCACCGCCGGCACCCGCGTCCGCGCCTACGTGCCCTACGGCTCCGACTGGTACGGCTACTTCATGCGCCGGCTGGCCGAGCGCCCGGCCAACGTCGGCTTCTTCCTGCGCTCGCTGCTCACCCGCTCCTGAATCGAGGACCCCCATGGACGCCATCACCCGGGTGCCGGCCCCGCGCAACGAGCCGGTCCTCACCTACGCCCCCGGATCGCCGGAGCGGGCAGCGCTGGAGACGCGGCTGGCCGAGCTGGCCACCGCGCCGCTCGAGCTGACCGCGACCATCGGCGGCCGGCAGCGCATGGCCGGCGGCGAGCGGTTCGACGTCGTCCAGCCGCACCGGCACGCCGCCGTCCTCGGCACCTCGGCGCACGCCACCCACGCCGACGCGCAGGAGGCGATCCGCTGCGCGAAGGAGGCCGCGCCGGGGTGGCAGGCGCTGTCGTTCGACGACCGTGCCGCGGTGTTCCTCAAGGCCGCGGATCTGCTGGCCGGGCCGTGGCGGCAGACGCTCAACGCGGCCACGATGCTCGGCCAGTCGAAGACCGCCTACCAGGCCGAGATCGACGCCGCCTGCGAGCTCATCGACTTCTGGCGCTTCAACGTGCACTTCGCCCGGCAGATCCTCGCCGAGCAGCCGGAGTCCTCGCCCGGCGTCTGGAACCGCGTCGACCACCGCCCGCTGGAGGGCTTCGTCTACGCGATCACCCCGTTCAACTTCACCGCCATCGCGGGCAACCTGCCCACCGCCCCGGCGCTGATGGGCAACACCGTGCTGTGGAAGCCGGCCCCGACCCAGCAGTTCGCCGCGCACCTGCTCATGCGGCTGCTGGAGGAGGCCGGGCTGCCGCCGGGCGTCATCAACCTGCTGCCCGGCGACGGCGTCGCGGTGTCGGAGGTGGCGCTGGCCGACCGCGACCTGGCCGGCATCCACTTCACCGGGTCGACGGCGGTGTTCCAGCACCTGTGGCGCACGGTGGGCGAGAACATCGCCTCCTACCGCGGCTACCCCCGGATCGTGGGCGAGACCGGCGGCAAGGACTTCGTCGTCGCCCACCCCTCGGCCGACCCGGACGTGCTGCGGACGGCGCTGATCCGCGGCGCCTTCGAGTTCCAGGGGCAGAAGTGCTCGGCCGCCTCGCGGGCGTACGTGCCGCGGTCGGTGTGGGCGCGGCTGCGCGACGACCTGGTCGGGCAGACCGAGGCGCTGCCGATGGGCGACGTCACCGACTTCTCGAACTTCCTGGGCGCGGTCATCGACCGGAAGTCGTTCTCGAAGCTCTCCGGCGTGCTGGAGCGGGCGCAGGACGACGCGGCCCTCACCGTGATCGCCGGCGGCACGGCCGACGACTCCGAGGGCTTCTTCGTGCGGCCCACGATCATCGAGGGCACCGACCCGGGCCACGACGTCTTCACCACCGAGTACTTCGGTCCGGTGCTCGCCGTGCACGTGTACGACGACGCCGACTACGACGCGGTGCTCGCGCAGATGGAGTCGGTGGCGCCGTACGCGCTGACCGGCTCGGTGATCGCCCAGGACCGGGCCGCCATCGCGCACGCGCAGCGGTTCCTGCGCAACGCGGCCGGCAACTTCTACGTCAACGACAAGCCGACCGGGGCGGTCGTGGGGCAGCAGCCCTTCGGCGGCGGGCGGGCGTCGGGCACCAACGACAAGGCGGGCGCGGCGCAGAACCTGCTGCGCTGGACCTCGACCCGGTCGATCAAGGAGACCTTCGTCCCCGCCACCGACCACCGCTACCCCCACCAGGGCTGAGCGAGATCTGCACACCTGGGGCTCTCACGCGTCCGAGAGGCCCGAGTGCGCAGATCTCGCGGGCCAGCGGAGGTGCGAGCCCTCGTCGGTGAGGACGGCGCCCTCGGACGGGCGGTGCGGTGCCAGCCGGCCGTCGGGCATGAGGTGGTGCACCGGCACGCCGCGGGCGAGGACGGCGACGTCGGCGATCAGCCGCCGGTGGCAGCGCCACCACACGCTCTCGCTGCACATCACCGCCACCGTCCCGCCGGCCTCCTCGGCGAGCACCTCGTCCAGCGCCGCGCCGAACTCCGCCGTCCTGGTGTGCGCGGCGTAGGCGGCGAACTGCGCGACGGTCCACCAGCCGTCCTCGACCGGCTCGCCCTTCGGCAGGCTGCGCCGCCCACCCAGCCGGGGCTCCCACCGGTAACCGGTCCCGGCCGCGGGCAGCCACTCCTCGAGCGCCTCGCGGCGGACGTCGGGGTTGTTCCGGCTGCCGGGGAACCGCCGGACGTCGACGACGAGCCGCACCCCGGCGCCGGCCAGGCGGGCGCCGAGCGCGGCGCGGTCCTCGGGCCCGTGGCCCACGGTCAGCAGCGGCACCCGGGCTCGTTACCCGCCCACCCCGCAGTCGATCATCGTCGATCGGCGGCGCTCGTCGGCGTGCCGGCCGACCGGATGACGGTGATCGACGAGGAGGAGGCATGCTCGACGCCGTGCCGGGGGTCGGGGCGGGGGCGTCGCTGTGGCGCTCGACCGGGATGCGCGCGCTCATCGGCGTCACGTTCCTCGGCTTCGCCAGCTACTGCCTGACGCTGGCCTCGCTGCCCACCTACGCCGTCGAGGGCGGCGCGGCGGAGAGCACCGCCGGCGTCGTGACGGCCGTCTTCCTGGTCGTCACCATCGCGGTGCAGTCGGTGGTGCCGGCGCTGACCGCCCGCTTCGGCACCGGCCCGGTGCTGGCCGCCGGGCTCGTCGCGATGGGGCTGCCCTCGCCGCTGTACCTGCTCGACGACGGCGTCGCGTGGATCTCCGCGCTGTCGGCCGTCCGCGGCGCGGGGTTCGCGATCCTCACGGTCCTGGGCGCGACCCTCTCGGCGTGGGTGGCACCGCCGGGCCGGCGCGGCGAGTCGATCGGCCTCTACGGCCTGGCCATCGCGATCCCGAACATGGTCGCCGTCCCGGCCGGGGTGGCGCTCGTGCTGGCCGGGCACGTCGGGTGGCTGTCCTGGCTCTCGGCGTCGCCGCTGCTCGGGCTGGTGCTCGTGCCGCTGCTCATGCGTTCGGTGACCGTGCCCCCGGACCTCGGCGGTTCCGGCAGCAACCGGGCGGCCGCGCTGGCCGCGCTCGCCCCGTCGGCGGTGCTCTTCGTGGTCACCATGGCCGGCGGCGGGCTGGTCACCTTCCTGCCCATCGAGCGGCCCGACGGCCGGCTCGCCACGATCGCGCTGCTGCTCTGGGGCGCCACCGGGGCGCTGTCCCGCTGGCGGGCCGGCCTGCTGGCCGACCGGCTCGGGGCGGCTCTGCTGCTGCCGCTGGCAGTCGCCGTCGGCGCCGTCGGCCTGGCGCTGGTCGCGGTGGGTCTCGGGACCGGCGACGTCTGGGTGCTGATCGGCGCCGCGGTGTTCGGTGCCGGGTTCGGCGCCGTCCAGAACCTCACCCTGCTGACCAGCTTCGCGCGGGCCGGCGAGCAGGGGCAGACGGCGGCCAGCGCGACGTGGAACGCCGCGTTCGACGCGGGGACCGCGGTCGGTGCCCTGGCACTCGGCGTCCTGGCCGGCGGGCTCGGCCTGGGCGGCACCTTCGTGCTCGTGGCCGCCGGGCTCGCCCTGCTGGTCCCGCTGGCGCGGGCAGCCGGGCAGGTCAGCCGCTGAGCTGCTGCGCCCGCGCGTGCAGCGACCGGATGAACAGGACCTCCTCGCCCGACCGGCGCAGCCAGGTGCGCAGGCCGTCGAGGTCGCCGCGGTTGGCGTCGCGCAGCTGGGCCAGGTTGATCTGGCGGGTGCTGGCCTGGGCGCGCTGGGCGGTGGGCAGCGCCCGCCCCTCGGCCCGGGCGATCGCGGTCAGGCCGGCGCCGAGGAAGACCAGGTCGCGCAGGTCCGCCAGGTCGGCGAGGAGGGCGTCGGCCGCGGCGTCCTCGCGCGCGAGCAGGGTCAGGAACTCGTCCGCGCGGCGGCGGCCCTCGGCGGCGGCGTCAGGGGAGGTCACCCCTCCACTGTGCCCGGCATGCGCAAACGCACTCGGCGGTGGGGCCCGACAGGGCTACGGTGCCGGCCATGACAGGAGCCGACGTGCCGGAGGCCGGCGCGCGGGCCGGCCTCCGGTGAGCGTCTCGAAGCGCCCGGCGGCGATCAGGCGTCCCGCCGCTGGAAGGCCAGCCAGCCGACCACCAGGAGCGCCAGGACCTCCGCGCTGAACACGGCGAAGCCGGTCCACGGGGCCAGCAGCTCGGGGTTGAACGACACCGGGGTGGTCACCTCGGAGCCCGCGTTGCCCGGCAGCAGCTTCGCCGTCCACTCGCCCCAGGTGCCCGGCAGCAGGAAGGCCATGTTGCCGACCACGAAGACCAGCGCCAGCACCACTGACAGCGCCGCCGCCGTGTGCCGCACCAGGATGCCGACCGCCGCGGCGAACAGGCCCAGCCCGGCGAGGTAGAGCCCGCTGCCGAGCATCGAGCGCAGCACGCCGTCGTCGGTCAGGGCGAGGCCGATGCCCTCGCGGTCGAGGAACCAGTTGCCGCCGAGGAAGCCGACCACGGCGGTGACGACACCGGCGACGAACAGGGTCCCGGCCAGGACGGCGGCCTTCGCGGCCAGCACCGCGCCCCGGCGCGGGGTGGCGGCGAGGGTGGCCCGGATCATCCCGGTCCCGTACTCGCTGGTGACGGCGAGCGTGCCCAGCACGATGGCGGTGATCTGGGCGAACATCATCCCCCAGGTCACGAAGGAGCCCGGCGACTCGTCGGCCTCGCTGCTGGCCAGCCACTCGGCGCTGGTCGCGCACACCAGGACGGTGAGCCCGGCGCCGAGGGCGAAGAGGGCGGCGAACGACCACGGGGTCGAGCGCACCGTCCAGAACTTGATCCACTCGGCGCGCAGCGTGTGCCCGAAGCCCTGCCGGGCGCCGGGGACGTTGCGCCGCGGGTCGAGCACGACGGTGGTGCTCTCGGCGGTGACGGTCATCGGAGGGCTCCCACGGGGTCGGCCGAGTACTCGACGCTCGAGGCGGTCAGGGTCATGAAGGCGTCCTCCAGCGAGGAGCGCACCAGGGTCAGCTCGTGCAGGAGGAGGCCGTGGCCGCCGACCAGCTCGCCGACGGCCGGGGCGTCCATGCCCTGCACGCGGAGCTCGTCGTCCGCGGTGCCGACCTCGGCGCCGGCGGTGCGCAGCAGCTCGGCCACCTCACCGCGCTGCGGCGTGCGGACCCGCACGTAGGAGGCCGCGTGCTCGGCGATGAAGTCGGGCATCGAGCAGTCGGCCAGGATCCGGCCACGGCCGATGACCAGCAGGTGGTCGGCGGTGAGGGCCATCTCCGACATGAGGTGGCTGGAGAGGAACACCGTGCGCCCCTCGGCGGCCAGCTGCCGCGCCAGCGTGCGCACCCAGCGGATGCCCTCGGGGTCCAGGCCGTTGACCGGCTCGTCGAGGACGACGACGGGCGGGTCGCCGAGCAGCGCGACCGCGATGCCCAGGCGCTGGCCCATGCCGAGGGAGAACTTGCCGACGCGGGTGCCGGCCACGTCCTCCAGCCCGACGAGGGCCAGCACCTCGTCGACGCGGGAGCGCGGGATGCCGTTGCTGGCGGCCAGCCAGCGCAGGTGGTCGCGGGCCGAGCGACCAGGGTGCAGCGCACGTGCCTCGAGCAGGGCGCCGACCTCGCGCAGCGGCGCGGGGGAGTGCTGGTAGCGGCGGCCGTTGACGGTCACGCTGCCCGCGGTCGGCCGGTCCAGGCCGAGGACCATGCGCATCGTCGTGGACTTCCCGGCGCCGTTGGGACCGAGGAAGCCGGTCACCCGGCCGGGCTGCACGGTGAAGGAGATGCCGTCGACGGCGACCTTGGCGCCGTACTTCTTGGAGAGCCCGGTCGCGGCGATCACGGCTGCGCCCCGGGGTGGACGGTCGGAGGAGTCATGCCTGGAAGAGTCGCGGTGCCCGGGCGCCGGGTACATCGGGGAGCGCCCCCATCCGACCCTGAACGGCCCCGGATCGCCGGACCCGGGTAGCCCCCCGCTTGACCGGTCGCCGGGCATCCGCGAGGCTCGCCGGGAGCGCTCCCACGGCGGGAGCCCGGAAAGGTGCCTCCCCCGATGTCGCAGCGCCCCGACCCGGCCGCGTTCCCGGCCGACTTCCTCTTCGGTGCGGCCACCGCCGCCTACCAGATCGAGGGTTCCACCACCGCCGGCGGCCGCGGTCGGTCCATCTGGGACACCTTCAGCGCGATCCCCGGGAAGATCCGCGACGGCGACACCGGCGAGGTGGCCGCCGACCACTACAACCGGTTCCGCGACGACGTGAAGCTCATGGCCGACCTCGGCCTGCGCAGCTACCGCTTCTCCATCGCCTGGCCGCGGATCCAGCCCGGTGGTCGCGGGCCGGTCAACCAGCAGGGCCTGGACTTCTACAAGCAGCTGGTCGACGAGCTGCTGGCCAACGGCATCGAGCCGTGGGTGACGCTGTACCACTGGGACCTGCCCGACGAGCTGGAGCAGGCCGGTGGCTGGCCGGCGCGCGAGACCGCCGAGCGGTTCGCCGAGTACGCCGACCTCACCGCCGGGGCGCTCAGCGACCGGATCAGGTTCTGGACGACGCTCAACGAGCCGTGGTGCTCGGCCTTCCTCGGCTACGCCAGCGGCGAGCACGCCCCCGGCCGGCACGACCAGGCCGCCTCGATCGCCGCCGTTCACCACCTGCTGCTGGGCCACGGCCTGGCCGTGCAGGCGCTGCGCGGCCACGGCGTCGAGCAGGCCGGCCTGACCGTGAACCTCTACCCGGTCACCCCGGTCGACGACGACCCGGCGGTGCTCGACGTCGCGCGGCGGATCGACGGGCTGCAGAACCGGCTCTTCCTCGACCCGGTGCTGAAGGGCGCCTACCCGGAGGACGTGCGCGCCGACCTGGCCCCGCTCACCGACTTCGCCTTCGAGCGGCCGGGCGACGCCGAGACCATCGCGACGCCGATCGACGTCCTCGGCGTCAACTACTACAGCCGGCACCGGGCCACCGTCTCGGCGATGCCCGGGGTGGCCCAGGGCGGCGTCGCCGGGCCGCACGGCGACCCGACGGCGATGGGCTGGGAGGTCGACCCGACGGGGCTCACCGAGATCCTCGTCCGGATCAAGGACGACTACCGCGAGATCCCGATCTACGTCACCGAGAACGGCTCGGCCTACGACGACGAGGTCGTCGACGGCGCGGTGCACGACGTCGAGCGCACCGAGTACGTCGCCTCGCACGTGGCGGCCTGCGCCGACGCGATCGAGCAGGGCGTGCCGCTCAAGGGCTACTTCCTCTGGTCGCTGCTGGACAACTTCGAGTGGGCCCACGGCTACGCCAAGCGGTTCGGCATGGTGCACGTCGACTACGCGACCCAGGAGCGCACGGTGAAGGACAGCGGCCGCTGGTACGCCGACTTCGTGCGGTCGCACCGGGACCTGCAGCGGTGACCCCGCGGCCGACCCTCGAGCAGGTCGCCGCGCACGCGGGGGTCGGCCGGGGGACGGTCTCGCGGGTGGTCAACGGCTCGCCGCAGGTCTCCGAGCAGACGCGCCGGGCGGTCGAGGCGGCGATCGCCGAGCTGGGCTACGTGCCCAACCTCGCCGCCCGCGCGCTGGTCACCCGGCGCACCGGCACGGTGGCCCTGGTCGTGGCCGAGGGGGAGGAGCGGCTCTTCGAGGAGCCGTTCTTCGCCCGCGCCGTCCGGGGCATCTCCTCGGCCGTGCAGGCATCGGGCCGCCAGCTGGTGCTCGCGCTGTCGGAGGGCCGCCCGCTGGAGCGGTACCTGACCCCCCAGCACGTCGACGGCGTGCTGCTGCTGTCGGTGCGCGCCGACGACCCGCTGCCCCGGCAGCTGCAGGGCACCGGGCTCCCGGTGGTGCTCGGGGGGCGCCCGGACGGCGTCGACGTCCCGCACGTGGACGTCGACAACGCCGGCGGGGCGCGGGCGGCCGTGGCGCACCTGCTGGCGACCGGCCGGCGGCGGATCGCCACGGTGACCGGGCCGCCGGACATGGGCGCCGGGCGGGACCGGCTGGCGGGTTACCGCGACGCGCTGGCGGGGGCCGAGGCGCTGGAGGTGACCGGCGACTTCACCGAGGGGAGCGGCTACCGCGGGGTGCGCGAGCTGCTCGACCGGCGCCCGGACCTCGACGCCGTGTTCGCGGCGGGGGACTCCATGGCCGTCGGCGCGCTGCGGGCGCTGCGGGAGGCCGGGCGGTCCGTACCGGGCGACGTCGCCGTCGTCGGCTTCGACGACTCACCGCTGGCCGCGGTCACCGACCCGCCGCTGACGACGGTGCGCCAGCCGGTCGAGGAGCTGGGCCGGGCGATGGCCGAGCTGCTGGCCGCGCTGCTCGCGGGGGAGGAACCGGCCTCCCGGGTGCTGCCCACCGAGCTGGTGGTGCGCGCGTCGTCCTGAGTCAGGCGGCCCGGGCCTGCGGGCGGAGGAGCCGGCGCAGCTCACGGGCGGCGGCCTGCCCGGCCCGGTTGGCGCCGATCGTGCTGGCCGACGGGCCGTAACCGACGAGGTGCACCCGCGGTTCGCCGACGACGGCGGTGCCGTCGAGCCGGAACCCCTCGCCGGGTGCCCGCAGCCGCAGCGGTGCGAGGTGGTTGGTGGCGGCGCGGAACCCGGTGGCCCAGAGGATGACGTCGGCGCGGACGAACCGGCCGTCGTCCCAGGCGACGCCGTCCGGCGTGATCCGGTCGAACACGGGCAGCCGCTGCAGCACGCCGCGCTCGAGCCCCTCGCGCACGTAGGGCGTGGTGACCAGCAGCCCGGTGAGCCCGACGACGCTGCCTGGCCGCCGGCCCTCGCGGACGGCCGCCTCGACCTGGGCGACGACCTCGCGGCCGACGGCCTCGTCGAACGGGCCCTCGCGGAACACCGGCGGCCGGCGGGTGACCCACGTGGTGCTGGTGACGCGGGAGATCTCGGCGAGCAGCTGGGTGGCCGAGGCGCCGCCGCCCACGACCACGACGTGCTGCCCGCGGAACTCCTCGGCGGAGCGGTAGTCGACCGGGTGCAGCTGGCGGCCGCGGAAGGTGTCCTGGCCGGGGTAGCGCGGGACGAAGGGCCGGGTCCAGGTGCCTGTGGCGCTGACGATGGCACGCGCCGTCCAGGCGCCGGCGTCGGACTCGACGCGGAAGCGGTCGTCGTCGGTCCGGCGGACGGCGGAGACGCGGACCGGCCGCACGACCGGTAGGTCGAAGTGCCGCTCGTACCGCGCGTAGTAGGCGGGCACCTGCTCGACGGCCGGCGCGGTCTCGTCGTCCGGGGTGAACGGCAGGCCGGGGAGGTCGTGGACCCGGTGCGTGGTGCCGAGGGTGAGCGAGGGCCAGCGGTGCTGCCACGCGCCGCCCGGACCGGCGTCGGCGTCGAGGACGACGAAGCCGGAGCCGCGCTCGAAGCCCTGGCGCAGCAGGCCGTAGGCGGTGGAGAGCCCGGCCTGGCCGGCACCGATGACGACGACGTCGACGTCGCGGGGGACCGGTGCGCTGCTCACACGGCGTGCAACGGCGCGGCCGGGGGGAGCCTTCCCCGGGTCGCTCGGACGAGCAGGGCGCTCACAGCGCCCGCAGCACCTCCGGGAGGTCCGTGGCCGACTGCACCTCGTGCGGGGGCCGCGGGCCCCCCGCGTCCAGGGCGTGCCCGGTGCGCGCCAGGCGGACGGTGGCGAGGCCGGACTCCAGCGCCCCGCGGACGTCCCGCGCCGAGGCGGCGACGTGCACCAGCCGCGCCGGTGCGACCGCGGCCGCCGCCCGCCGGTAGATCTCCGGGTCCGGCTTGTAGGCGCCCAGCCGCTGGGAGGTCAGGAGCAGCTCGGGGTCGACCAGCCGGGCGGCTCGGGTGGTGCGGGCGAGGGCGTCGTCGACGTTGGACAGGATCCCGACCCGGTGCTCCGCGGCCACCGCCGCGACCCCCTCGGCGACGTCGGCCCACAGCGGCCACTGCGCGACCGACGCCTGGACGGCGGCCAGGTCGGCGTCCACCGTGCCGCGGCCCAGCCCCAGGTCGGTGTAGGCGCGGGCCAGGGCCTCCCGGGAGAGGTCGGCGAAGGTGACCGGCGGGTGCGCGGTGCGCTGCAGCGCCTTGTTGTGGCCGTCCCACCGGTCGTACAGCTCGGTGCCGGGCACCTCCCACCCGCGCCGGGCGGCCAGGTCGCCGAGGACGGCGGAGCCCCCGGTCCGGCTGTCGGTGAGCGCGCTGAACAGGTCGAAGGTGACGATCACGCCCCCGAGTATCCGAGCACCGTTCCGGTGGACGCGGGCCCGCTCCTGCGCTTCGATCAGGGCCCCCACAGCAGCGGGAGGCCGGGTGAACCTGGAGAAGGTCGTGTTCGGCTTCTTCGTGGTGCTGGCCGCGACGCTGAACTTCGGCTTCTTCATCGGCGACATCGACGACCCGGTGCTGCACAACCCGTTCGAGCTGTTCGCCGCCATCGTGGTGAACCTGATCGCCACGGTGCTCAAGTTCGGGGACCGCACCCAGATCGGCGCGGTGCACCTGGCCACCAGCCTGGTCGCCGACCTCCAGCTCATCGGGGCGGGGCTGATGTGGGGCTACGCCGAGTACGTCTCCTCTGCCGGCATGACGCCGGCGTGGACGGCCAGCGTCGTGTCGCTGTCCGGCGGGGCGCTGCTGGCCAACCTGGTCTCGATCGTCCTGCTGGTCATCGAGACGGTGTCCTTCCACCGCGGGTGATCGGAGGCCGCCGTGGGCAACCCGCTGCTCACCTTCTGGTCGCGGCGCCGGCCGGACGACGACCAGCGGCGCATCCGCCGCGCCCGCGCGCTGGCCGCCACGTCGTCGTCGGCCAAGGCGTCGGCGACGATCTTCCTGATCCTCCGGCGGATGCGCGCCCCGCTGATCGTGCTCATCGTCATCTTCTCGGTGAGCGTCCTGGGGCTGACGCTGATCCCGGGGGTGGACGCCGAGGGGCGGCCCTGGCGGATGGGCTTCTTCGACGCCATCTACGTCATGAGCTACACCGCGACGACGATCGGCTTCGGCGAGATCCCGTACCCGTTCACCTACAACCAGCGGATGTGGCTGACGGTCTCGATCTACCTCACCGTCATCGGCTGGGCCTACGCGATCGGCTCGCTGCTGTCGCTCATCCAGGACCGCGCGTTCCGCCAGGCGCTGGCGCTGCAGCGGTTCTCGCGCAAGGTGGCCCGGCTGGCCGAGCCGTTCGTCCTCATCGCGGGCTACGGCCGCGCCGGTGAGCTGCTGGGCCACTCGATGGACGCGCTCGGCCGGCGGGTGGTCGTGCTCGACCGCGCCGCCGAGCGGATCGAGGGCCTGGAGCTCGAGTCGTACCGGGCCGACGTGCCGGGGCTGGCCGCCGACGCCCGCGACCCGGCGCACCTCGGCGTCGCGGGTCTCGACCACCCGATGTGCGAGGCGGTGGTGGCGCTGACCGACGACGACGAGGCCAACCTCGCCGTCGTCATGACCGCCACCCTGCTGCGACCCGACGTCCCGGTGATCGCCCGGGCCACGACGCGGGCGATGGGGGAGCGGATGCGGTCGTTCGGCTCGCCGAGCGTCGTGAACCCGTTCGACGTCTTCGGCGACCACGTGCGGCTCGCGCTGCGGGCGCCGGCGTCCTACCAGCTGCTCACCTGGCTGGAGAACGGGCCGGGCGGGCCGCTGCCGCCGCGGGGGTCGCCGCCGCGCACCGGCCGCTGGGTGGTCTTCGGCTACGGGCGCCTCGGCCGGGAGCTGACCCGCGACCTGCGGGACGAGGGCATCCAGGTGACCGTGGTCGACCCGCAGCCGGGGGCCGACGGCGAGGACGGCGTGGTGGCCGACGGTTCCGAGCCCGGCGTCCTGGACCGGGTGGGGATCGGCTCCGCGGTGGGGTTCGTGGCCGGCACGGACAACGACACGACCAACCTCTCGCTGGTGGCCGCGGCCCGTCGGGCGGCGCCCGAGCTGTTCGTCGCCGCCCGGCAGAACCGCCCGGCGAACGCACCGCTGTTCCAGGCCATGGAGATCGACGCGCTGCTCGTGCCCACCGAGGTGGTGGCCCACCAGGTGTACGCGCAGCTGTCCACGCCGCTGCTGTGGCGCTTCATCCGCGACATGCCCGGCCGGGGCGACGCCTGGGCGGCCGAGCTCGTCGAGCGACTCACCGGGCTGTGCGGCGAGCAGCTGCAGGCCCTGTGGAAGGTGCGGCTGTCGGCGGAGGAGGCGCCGTCGCTGCCGGCATGGCTGCGGTCCGGCGAGGCGCGCCTCGGCGACCTGCTGCGCAACCCCGAGGACCGCGACGAGCCGCTGCACGCCGTCGTGCTCCTGGTGCTCCGCGGCGACGAGGCCACGCTGGACCCGGGCCCGGACTTCGCGCTCCGCGAGGGCGACGAGCTGCTCCTGGCCGGCTGGCCGGCGGCGCGGCGCGCGCTGGCCATCACGCTGCAGGTGGACTCGGCCCGGGAGTACGTGGTCTCCGGGCAGCGGGTGCCCTCGGGCTGGGTCTGGCGCCGAGTGGAGGAGCAGCTGCGCCGGGACCCCGCCCGGCGCGGCTGACCGCGGGTGGGCCCGGGACGGCGACGCGGCCCGGTCCAGGAGGACCGGGCCGCGTCGGAGGGTGCGCCGTCAGGGACTCGAGACCCGAGCCCGCTGATCACGAGCCGCTACCACCACGTCGGCCGTGGACGGCGAACGTGTCAGCGAGCGGGCAGCCCGGTGTTGTTGCCGGCACCCGACCTGTCCACGGCCCCGGCGTTGAAGTAGCTGCCGTCGAAGTGCACGTCGTCAGCACCGGGCATGATCGTGACCGCGGGCCGGATGCCGACCCCCGTCACGGTGATGCCGTGGCCGTGGATCTCGACAGCCGGCTGGTTGAGCCAGCGCGACACCCCGAGGTGGAAGCCGCGGGTGTTCTCGGTGAACTGCATCCCGCCGACGGTCGAGGCGGTGACGTAGACGTCGTTCGAGCCGCCGAGGTAGGCGAAGGGCGAGCCCTGCGTCTCGACCTGGAAGAAGCTCCTGGGAACCGCGCTGTTCTGGAACCCGTCGGCCATGTGGACGGCGTAGCGGTCGCCGGTCGGGTCGGCGTTGTACCGGGCGACGTCGAGCTTCTCGGCGCGGAACTGCGACCCCGCGTGGATGGTCTCGAAGTCGATGCAGTACCCCTCGAAGCCGAGGACCGCCACGTTGTCGAGCACCTGGCGACCGTCGTCGCCGGTGAGGACGAGACCGCGGCCGCCGAACTGCGCGCCCTGGCCCTGGATGGCCAGGTTCTCCAGGGTTGCGCTCTCGGGCAGGACGGCGAAGTCGCCGTCGAAGGTGCGGAACCACTTCGTCAGGGCCTTGCCCGCGCCGACGATCCTGGCGTTGTCGGGGAGGACCGGCGCGCGCTCGAAGACGTACTCACCCGGGGGCATCGTCACCAGGAGCGAGGTGGCCAGGGCCTGCTCCAGCCGCGCTGCGGTGCCTCCTCCGGGCCCGACCTCGACCGCCCCCGCCGTGGGATCGCTCGACGAGGGATCGGGTCGCTCGTCGCCTGCGGGGTCGCCGGTCGTGTCGGCGGAGGAGGTGGCCGGGGCGGGCGCTACCGGCGCAGGGGTGACGGGGGCCGCGACGGCCGGGGCGCCGGAGGGCGACGTCCCTGCGGTCGACGGGACGTCCCCGGCGGGCGGAGCTCCGTGATCCGGGGTCCCGGGGTGCGAGCCGGCAGCGCCGGAGACGGTCGTCCGGGCCCCGGCGAGGAGCGCCGGGCTGTCGGGTGCGGGCGAGGCCACCGGGAACGGCCCCGCGAGCGCTGCGACCGTCGCCACGGCGGCCAGGGTGAGGGCCACCCCTGCGAGGAAGCCGTGCCGGCCTCCGGAGCGGTCGCCCCGTCGGAACTGCGCCGCGGCGCGCGCCTCGCGGCTCGGGACGGACGGGACGTGGTGCATGGGAGCTCTCCAACGGGTTACAGCGGTGTAGTTACTCAAAAGAGGGAACCATGCGCTCTGCGTGACGGGGTGACGCCTGTGGCGGCTGTGGTTGCCGGGGCGCGCGAGGTGACGCTTCGGTTGCGGCGCGGGGTGGCGGCTTGCGCCTCGACGGCGTCCGCAGCGCCGTCCGCCTCGGCTGTCCGCGTGGTCCCGGCTCTGCCGTGGCGGTGGCAGGCCCCTCGACCGCCCGAACTGGGGGAGCGCGTGGGGAGCAGCGCCCCGGGAACGACGAAGCGGCGATGTCCGTGGACATCGCCGCTGGTCAGGATCGTGCAGAGTGCGCCATCAGGGACTCGAACCCCGAACCCGCTGATTAAGAGTCAGCTGCTCTGCCAATTGAGCTAATGGCGCGGATCGCCGGCGAGCCGGCAACGAGGGAGAACGATACCAGCGCCCCGGGGCCGTGGTGACACCCCCCGGGGGCGGGCTCCGCCACACCCGCCGGCCGTGTCCCTCCGCAGCCGCCGCCCCCGCGCCGGCGGAGCTGGGACACTCGGGAGGACGCCCGGTCGCCCGGGCGACGGGGAGAGGGGACGACGGTGCGACGGACAGCCGTACTGATCACCGCGAGCGCGCTGGTGTTCCTCACCGGCTGCAGCGGCGACGACGCCGGGGGCTCGGCCGAGCAGGCCGCGGAGGTGCCGCCGGCGCAGGTCGGCGTCTCGGTGGCGGACGGGTCGACCGACGTCTCCCCGGTCACCCCGCTGGAGATCGAGGTGACCGACGGCGAGCTCGAGCAGGTGACCGTCGTCGACGGCGCCGGTGCCGAGCTCGCCGGTGAGGTGGTCCCGGCCGAGGACGGCTCCGGCACCCAGGTGTGGACGCCGGAGACGCCGCTGGCCTACGGCACCAGCTACACCGTGACCGCGACGGCGGCCAACGAGGACGACGAGACCGCCGAGGCGGCGAGCACGTTCACCACGGTCACGCCCGCGACGCTGTCCACGCCGTCCATCGGCCCGCTGGACGGGCAGACCGTCGGCGTCGGCATGCCGATCCGGGTGTGGTTCGACGACCCGGTGGCCGACAAGGCCGCCGTCGAGAGCAACCTGAAGGTCACCTCGTCCACGCCTACCGACGGCGTGTGGAACTGGTTCAGCGACACCGAGGTGCACTTCCGCCCGTCGCAGTACTGGCCGGCGCAGACCGACGTCCGGCTCGACGCCACGCTCTACGGGGTCGACTTCGGCGACGGCGTGTGGGGCGAGAAGGACCGCACGGTGTCCTTCCGGATCGGCGAGAAGCACGTCTCGATCGCCGACGCCTCCACGCACACGATGGAGGTCTACGACGGCGACCAGCTCGTCCAGACCTGGCCGATGAGCGCGGGCAGCCCCGACAACCCGAGCTACAACGGCCCGCACGTGGTCACCGAGCTCAACCGCGACCGGATCATGGACTCCAGCACCTACGGCGTGCCGGTGGACAGCCCGGAGGGCTACCGGACGCCGGTCGAGTACGCCGTCCGCATCTCCGACAGCGGCGAGTTCGTGCACGCCGCGCCGTGGTCGGTGGCCCAGCAGGGCAACAGCAACGTCTCGCACGGGTGCATCAACCTCTCCACCGAGCGGGCCGCCTGGTTCTTCGACTTCTCCCAGCCCGGCGACGTCGTGGAGATCCGGGGCTCGAGCGCCGGCACCCTGCGCTCGGACGTCTACGACTGGACCATCCCGTGGGCCGAGTGGCAGGCCGGCAGCGCGCTCAAGTGATCACCTGATCCGACCGGCGCGTTTCCTGCTCCCACCGCGCGGGAACCCCCCAGCGAGCCGAACCGAGGAGGGGTTCCCGTGGACACCTGGCTCATCGTCCTGCTGGTCGTCGTCGCCGTCGTGCTGCTCGCACTGCTGGCGCTGGCACTGAGCAAGCGTTCCAAGGTCAGCCGCGCCAAGAAGCGGGAGCAGGCGCGCGAGCACCTGCAGGAGGCGCAGGTCCGCGCCGCCCGCGCGGACAAGGAGCAGGCCCTCGCCGAGGAGCAGGCCGCCCGCGCCCGGCGTGAGCTGGCCGAGGTGCAGGAGCGCGCCGCCGTCAGCGAGCACGAGGCGCGCGAGCGCGCCGCCCGCGCCGGCGAGGACCGCTCCGCCGCCGACCAGCTCCGCGCCAAGGCCGAGAAGCTGGCGCCTGACCTCGCCTCGCGCGGCACCGGGGCCGGCGCCGACACCGCGCCGCAGCACGCCGCTCCCGCCGGCGACCAGACGGTGGTCACCGAGCACACGGTCACCCGCACCGACCAGCCGGACACGGGCGGCGCGACCCGCCGCTGAGTTCCGCCCCCGTCGACGGTCCTATCCCCGGAGGACCGTCGACACCGGAGGGGCGTCATGACCGATCTGCTGGCCATCGGCACGCGCAAGGGGCTGTTCCTGGCGCGCAGCGAGGACGACCGGCGCACGTGGGCCGTGAGCGAGCCGCACCTGCTCGCCCAGGAGGTGGCCGCGGTCTGCGTGGACACCCGTCGGTCGGCGCCCCGCATCCTCGCCGGCATCCAGTACGGCCACTGGGGCCCCACCGTCATGTGGTCCGACGACCTGGGGGCCAGCTGGCAGGAGACCGACCACGGGGCGATCCGCTTCCCCGAGGACGCCGGCGCGGCGCTGGCCCGCGTGTGGCAGCTGCGGCCCGACACCGCGGAGCGCCCGGACGTCGTCTGGGCCGGTGCCGAGCCGCACTCGCTGTGGCGCAGCACCGACGGCGGCTGCAGCTTCTCCCTCGTCCGCGGCCTCTGGGACCACCCGCACCGGCCGACCTGGGAGCCGGGCGGCGGTGGGGGAGCGGTGCACACCGTCATCCCCGACCCGGCGTCCGAGCGGGTGACGGTCGCCATGAGCACCGGCGGGGTCTACGTCAGCGAGGACGGCGGTGGCAGCTTCGAGCCGCGCAACAAGGGGATCAGCGCCGTCTTCCTGCCCGACGCCGAGCCCGAGTACGGGCAGTGCGTGCACAAGGTCGCCGTCGACGCCGCCGGGCCCGACCGGATGTACGCGCAGAACCACTTCGGGGTCTTCCGCACCGACGACGCCGGGCGGTCGTGGTCCTCGATCGCCGGCGGGCTGCCGGCCGACTTCGGCTTCCCGATCGCCTCCTCGCCGTCCACGCCCGGTACCGCCTGGGTCGTGCCCCTGGTGGCCGACATGCAGCGGGTGCCGCCGGCCGGCAGGCTGCGCGTGCACCGCACCCGGGACGCGGGCGGCACCTGGGAGGAGGGCGGCGAGGGCCTGCCCGACGCCGCCTGGACCGCGGTCATGCGGGACGCCTTCTGCGTCGACGAGGGCGACCCGACCGGCGTCTACGTGGGCACCCGCGACGGCTGCGTCTACGCCAGCGCCGACGAGGGGGACACCTTCACGCTGGTCGCCGACCACCTGCCCGACGTCCTGGCCGTGCGGGCGGTGCGGCTGCCGTGAGCGTGGAGGTGGTGCTGCCCGGCGTCCTGGCCGACCTGGCCGGCGGCGCCAAGCACCTCGACGTGCAGCCGGCGGGGGAGACCCTCGCCGACCTGCTCGACGCGCTGGCGGCGGCGCACCCGCTGCTGGGCCGGCGGATCCGCGACGAGACCGGGCAGGTGCGCCGGTTCGTGAACGTCTACGTCGACGGCGACGACGTCCGGTTCTGCGGCGGACTGGGCACCGCGGTCCGGGACGGCGCGCAGGTGCAGGTGCTGCCCTCGGTCGCCGGGGGCTGAGCGGTCAGAGGGAGGCGAGCTCCGCGCAGGACGGGCAGAGCTGCTGCTCGTCGTAGCCCTCCGGGGGCCAGGGGAGCTGCTCGTCGATGGAGACGTAGGCGCCGCACAGCGCCTTGCGGCTCTGCCCGTTGACCCGCCCGATGGTGGCGTGCGCCGGGCCGATCTGGCGGGGCTTGAGCCCGTCGGCGCCGAACGAGCCGACCATCACCACCGCGTGTGCCGTGCCGTACGCGTAGACGCTGGTCATGCCCTCAGGGTCCGGACCCGTTCCGCCGGGGGCCAGCACCGGCGGGTGCGTGTTCGGCGCACCCGCCCCACCAGCCCCGCCGGTCACCCGTCCTCGGCGATGATCTGCTGCAGTGCCCGGACGTGCGCGGCGTAGGCGCGGGCGCCCTCGCGGGTGAGCGACAGCCAGAGGCGGCTGCGCCCGTCGCGCACGGCCCGCTCCTGGGTGACGTAGCCGGCGTCGGCCAGCTGCGAGACGTGCTTGCTCAGCGCCGACTTGGACAGTTCGAGGCGCTCCAGCAGCACGCCGAACTCGACGCTCTGGGCGGCGCTGAGCATGGCGCAGATCCGCAGCCGCTGCGGTGCGTGGATGACCTCGTCGAAGGCCGCCGTCTCAGCGGCCATCGCCGTACTGCTGCCGGTAGCGGGCGCCGGTGACCAGCACGACGGCGGCCGAGAAAGCGGCGCCGAGGATCCAGACCCACCGGGCGCCGGTGGTCTCGGTGATCGCCCAGCACGCGGCGAAGCTGCCGAGGAGCAGCGCCAGGAACGGCAGCATGTCCCGGGGGCGGGCGGACGCCCACGCGACGCCGTCGCGGTTGAGCCAGTACCGCTGCCCGAGGCCGCCGGCGGCCAGGGCGATGGCGAGGACGGAGATCAGCTGGGCGTACCGGCCGCCGCCGGACCCGGGGAGCAGGCGCACCAGGTGCAGGCCCGCGACGGCCGCGGCCTGCGCGGCGAAGAACCAGGCCGGGATGGGCGGGTAGCGCACGGCCTCCGCGTCCTGGTGCAGCCGGCGCAGCGTCTCGCGGGCCTCGTCCGGGGTCGGGCGGTCACCCGAGCTGGTTGCCATGCAGGAAACAGTAGTGGCGAGTTTCCTGCATGGCAACCCTCGGCGCGTCAGGCGGCGTAGATCTTCTCCACCTCGCCGGCGAACTCCTTCATGAGCACCGACCGCTTCATCTTCAGCGACGGGGTCAGCTGCCCGCCCTCGACGGTCCACTCCACCGGCAGGATCGCGAAGGAGCGGATCGACTCCGCCTTGGAGACCTGCTTGTTGGCCGCGTCGACGCCGGCCTGGATCTCGGCGCGGATCTCCGGGTCGTCGACCAGGTCGGCGATCGGGGTGCCGGTGGGCCGGCCCTTGCTCTCCAGCCAGGCGGGGAGGGCCTCGGCGTCGAGGGTGACCAGGCAGCCCACGAACGGGCGCCCGTCGCCGACCACCATGCACTGGCTGACCAGCGGGTGGGCGCGCAGCCGGTCCTCGAGCACGATCGGCGCGACGTTCTTGCCGCCGGAGGTGACGATGAGCTCCTTGATCCGGCCGGTGATCGTCACGTAGCCCTCGTCGTCGATCGTGCCGACGTCGCCGGTGGCGAACCACCCGTCGCGCATGACCTCCGCCGTGGCGTCGGGGTTCTTCCAGTAGCCGCGGAACACCTGCGGCCCCCTGACCTGGATCTCGCCCAGGTCGGCGATGCGCACCGCGGACCCGGGGGCGGGGCGGCCGACGGTGCCGATCTTCAGGCTGTCCGGCCCGCTGACCGTGGCCGGGCCGGTGGTCTCGGTGAGGCCGTAGCCCTCGAGGATGGTCACCCCGATGCCGCGGAAGAAGTGGCCCAGCCGCTCGCCGAGGGCCGCGCCGCCGGACAGCGACGTCGTCACCTTGCCGCCCATGGCGGCCCGCAGCTTGCCGTAGACCAGCTTGTCGAACACCGCGTGCTGGATGTTCAGACCGATCCCGGCGCCGCCGGTGTCCTGCGCGCGGGACCAGGCCACGGCCACCCGCTCGGCACGGTCGAAGATCGCCCCCTTGCCGCCGGCGTGCGCCTTCTGCCGCGCGCCGTTGTAGACCTTCTCGAACACGCGGGGCACGGCGACCAGCGACGTCGGCTGGAACGTGCCGAGGTCGCCGAGCAGCTCGGCGAGGTCGCCGGTGTGCCCGAGCCGGACGCCGGCCTGCACGCAGGCCACCTCGATGATCCGCGCGAACACGTGGGCCAGGGGCAGGAACAGCAGGTTGCTCCCGT
The DNA here is from genome assembly GCF_003319185.1 of Blastococcus sp. TF02A-30. Classification (GTDB taxonomy): domain Bacteria; phylum Actinomycetota; class Actinomycetes; order Mycobacteriales; family Geodermatophilaceae; genus Blastococcus. The sequence goes on along the minus strand of NZ_QOHJ01000003.1, from coordinate 6,957 downwards.
CGCCGGAGCGCATGTCCGGGAGCAGCTGCTGGGCCAGCTCGGCGACGTAGAGGAAGTTGCCGTGCGTCAGCTCGCAGCCCTTGGGGCGGCCGGTGGTGCCCGAGGTGTAGATGACCGTCGCCAGGCTGTCGCCCGACAGCCCGTCGCGCCGGACGGCGAGCTCGCCGGCGGGCACGTCGGCCTCGCGCGCGGCGACGGCGTCGAGGTCGCCGGACTCGATGACCCAGACTTCGCGCAGGTCGGGCACGCGGTCGCGCACCGACTCGACCAGCTCGCGGTGCGCGGCGGTCTCCACCACGACGGCCACGGCGCCGGAGTCGGAGAGGATCCACTGGGCCTGCTCGGCCGAGGAGGTCTCGTAGATGGGGACGGCGACGGCGCCGGCGGTCCAGATCGCGTAGTCGGCGAGGGTCCACTCGTAACGGGTCTTGCTGAGGATGCCGACGCGGTCGCCGGCCTGGACGCCGGCGGCCACGAGGCCGCGCGCCAGGGCGTCGACCTGGTCGGCGAACTCCCGGCTGGTCACCGGCGTCCAGCTGCCGCCGACCTTGCGGCTGAAGCGGACCGTGTCGGGGCTGGTGCGGGCGTGCTCGGTGACCACGTCCGCGAGCGCGGCGGTGGGCGGGACCTGGAACGTGGCGGGGCTGGAGTACTCCTGCACGGGTGGGCTCCTCGCGTGACACGACGATGTGACGTGGGCCGCAAACTAACAGAACGCACTGTCTGTATGTTGCGATCTGCCGCATCGTCATCCGACCGACATGATCTAGCTCCGGAGGACCCCTGTGCAGTCAGCGCTCTACGAGGCCGAGCACGAGGCGTTCCGCGCCAGCGTGCAGGAGTTCCTGGCCAAGGAGGTCGTCCCGCACCACGCGGCGTGGGAGGAGGCCGGCCAGGTCGACCGCTCGGTCTGGCTCAAGGCGGGGCAGCAGGGACTGCTCGGCATGGACGTCCCCGAGGAGTACGGCGGCGGCGGGGTCAAGGACTTCCGCTACAACGCGATCCTCGCCGCCGAGGTGAGCCGGGTCGGCGCGAGCGGCCTGGGCTTCACGCTGCACAACGACGTCGTCGCGCCCTACCTGCTGGAGCTGTGCACCGAGGAGCAGAAGCAGCGCTGGCTGCCGAGGTTCACCAGCGGCGAGATGATCACCGCGATCGCCATGAGCGAGCCCGGCGCCGGCTCCGACCTGCAGGGCCTCAAGACGACGGCCCGCCGCGACGGCGACGACTGGATCCTCAACGGCTCGAAGATCTTCATCACCAACGGCATCCTCTCCGACCTGGTGATCGTGGTGGCCCGCACCGACCCCGAGGCCGGCGCGCGCGGTTTCTCGCTGCTCGCCGTCGAACGGGGGATGGCGGGCTTCGAGCGCGGCCGCAAGCTCGACAAGGTCGGCATGAAGGCCCAGGACACCGCCGAGCTGTTCTTCGAGGACGTCCGCGTCCCGGCCGCGAACTTCATCGGCACGGAGGGGCACGGCTTCTTCCACCTGATGGCCAACCTGCCCCAGGAGCGGCTGTCGATCGCGGCGGTCGCCGTGGCCGCCAGCCGGATCGTGCTCGACACGACGATCCAGTACTGCAAGGACCGCACCGCCTTCGGCCGGCCCATCGGCTCCTTCCAGCACAACCGCTTCGTGCTGGCCGAGATGGAGACCGAGGTGTCGATCGCCGAGGTGTTCCTCGAGAAGGCCATCCTCGAGCACAACGCCGGCCGGTTCACCGTCGAGGACGCGGCCAAGGCCAAGTGGTGGACGACGGAGCTGCAGAAGCGCGTCGTCGACCAGTGCGTGCAGCTGCACGGCGGCTACGGCTACATGCTCGAGTACCCCGTCGCCAAGGCGTTCCTCAACTCCCGCGTGCAGACCATCTACGGCGGGACGACCGAGATCATGAAGGAGATCATCGGCCGCTCCCTCGGCGTCTGACCGCTTTGTCGCGATGAAGCAGGTACGTACTCCCACGAGAGGACCCGCATGAGCACCGAGGCGTTCATCTACGACGCCGTGCGCACCCCGCGCGGCAAGGGCAAGAAGACCGGTGCGCTGCACTCGGTCAAGCCGATCAGCCTGACCACCGGCCTCATCGACGAGGTGCGCCGGCGCAACCCCGGCCTGGACCCCGCGCTGGTGGACGACGTCGTCCTCGGCGTCGTCTCGCCGGTCGGCGAGCAGGGCGCGGTGATCGCCAAGACGGCGGCGCTGGCCGCCGGGCTGCCCGAGACCGTGGCCGGCGTCCAGATCAACCGGTTCTGCGCCAGCGGCCTGGAGGCGGTCAACCTGGCCGCGCAGAAGGTGCGCTCCGGGTTCGAGGACCTCGTCCTCGCCGGCGGCGTGGAGTCCATGTCCCGGGTGCCGATGGGCTCCGACGGCGGGGCCTGGGCCATGGACCCCGAGACCGCGGCCCGCACCCACTTCGTCCCGCAGGGCATCGGTGCCGACCTCATCGCCACCCTGGGCGGCTGGAGCCGCGAGGACGTCGACGCCTACGCCGCCGAGTCGCACGCCCGCGCCGCGAAGGCCTGGTCGAACGGCTACTTCGAGCGCTCCGTCGTCCCGGTCACCGATCGCAACGGCACCCTGGTGGCCGACACCGACGAGCTGGTCCGCCCCGGCACGACCGTCGAGTCGCTCGGCGCGCTGCCCTCCGCCTTCGCCGGCATCGGCGACATGGGCGGCTTCGACGCCGTCGCGCTGGACCAGTACCACTGGGTCGAGCGGATCGACCACGTGCACACGGCCGGCAACTCCAGCGGCATCGTCGACGGCGCCGCGCTGGTCGTCGTCGGCAGCGAGGAGGCCGGCCGGGCCAACGGGCTCACCCCGCGCGCCCGCATCGTCAGCACGGCGCTGTCCGGCGCCGACCCGGTGATCATGCTGACCGGCCCGGCGCCGGCCACCCGCAAGGCGCTGGCCAAGGCCGGGCTCACCGTCGACGACATCGACCTGGTCGAGATGAACGAGGCGTTCGCCGCCGTCGTCCTGCGGTTCATGGCCGACACCGGCTTCGACCACGAGCAGGTCAACGTCAACGGCGGCGCCATCGCCATGGGCCACCCGCTGGGCGCCACCGGCGCCATGATCCTGGGCTCGCTCGTCGACGAGCTCGAGCGGCGCGACCTGCGCTACGGCCTGGCCACCCTGTGCGTCGGCGGCGGGATGGGCATCGCCACCGTCGTCGAGCGAGTCTGAGGAGCACCCCCGCATGTCGAACAGCACCATCCGCTGGGAGCAGGACGCCGACGGCGTCGTCGTCCTCACCCTCGACGACCCCTCGTCGTCGGCCAACACGATGAACGACGCGTACGTGCGCTCGATGGGGGAGACCCTCGACCGGCTGGACGCCGAGAAGGGTTCCCTCCGCGGCGTCGTCCTCACCAGCGCGAAGAAGACGTTCTTCGCCGGCGGCAACCTCGGCGGCCTGATCCAGGCGACGCCCGAGACCAAGGACGTCGTCCTCGCGAACGTGACGCTGGTGAAGCGGCAGCTGCGCCGGCTGGAGACCCTGGGCCTCCCCGTCGCCGCGGCGATCAACGGCGCCGCCCTGGGCGGTGGCCTGGAGATCGCGCTGGCCTGCCACCACCGCGTCGTCCTCGACGACCCGAAGGTGAAGCTCGGCTTCCCCGAGGTCACCCTCGGGCTGCTGCCCGGCGGTGGCGGCGTCGTCCGGTCGGTCCGGCTGCTCGGCCTGACGACCGCGCTGCTGGAACTGCTGCTCCAGGGGCAGCAGCTGCGGCCGGAGAAGGCGGTGAAGCTGGGCCTGGCGCACGAGACCGCGGCCGACCGCGACGAGCTGCTCGCCAAGGCCCGCGCCTGGGTGCTGGCCAACCCCGACGCCGCCCAGCCGTGGGACACGAAGGGCTACAAGGTGCCTGGCGGCACCCCGTCGTCGCCGTCGCTGGCGTCAAGCCTGCCGGCGTTCCCCGCGAACCTGGAGAAGCAGCTCAAGGGCGCGCCCTACCCGGCGCCCGCGGCGATCCTGGCCGCGGCCGTGGAGAGCCTCCAGGTCGACGTGGAGACGGCGTTCGTCGTCGAGGGCCGCTACTTCCTCGACCTCGTCGTCGGGCAGATCTCGACCAACATGATCCAGGCGCTGTGGTTCGACCTGAACCGGATCAACGGCGGCGGCTCCCGCCCGTCCGGGCCGGAGAAGTACGCGGCGCGCAAGGTCGGCGTGCTCGGCGCCGGGATGATGGGCGCGGGGATCGCGCACGCGTTCGCCAAGGCCGGCGTGGACGTCGTCCTCAAGGACGTCGGCGTCGAGGCGGCCGAGAAGGGCAAGGCGCACGTCGCCGGGCTCGTCGGCAAGCAGGTCTCCCGCGGGCGCATGGCGCAGGAGGCGGCCGACGCCCTCCTCGCCCGCATCACCCCGACCGGCGACGCCGCCGACCTGGCCGGCTGCGACGTCGTCGTGGAGGCGGTGTTCGAGGACCAGGCGCTCAAGCACCGGGTGCTGTCGGAGGCGGAGGCCCACGCGGCGCCGGACGCGCTGCTGGCGTCCAACACCTCCACCCTGCCGATCACCGGCCTGGCCGAGGGCGTCCAGCGGCCGGCCGACGTCGTCGGCATGCACTTCTTCTCGCCGGTGGACAAGATGCCGCTGGTCGAGCTGATCGTCGGTCGGGACACCTCCGACGAGGCGCTCGCCCGGGCCTACGACGTCGTGCGGCAGATCGGCAAGACGCCGATCGTCGTCCAGGACAGCCGCGGCTTCTTCACCAGCCGGGTGTTCGGGACCCTGGTGATGGAAGGCGCCGCGCTGCTGGCCGAGGGCCTGGCCCCGATGAGCGTCGAGCGCGCGGCGCTGCAGGCGGGCTTCCCGGCCGGTCCGCTGACCCTCCTCGACGAGGTGACCCTGACGCTGCCGCTCAAGATCCGCGACGAGGCCGCCAAGGCGGGCATCGCCGACGAGCACCCGGGGGTCGCGGTGCTCCGGGCGATGGTCGAGCAGGGGCGCACCGGGAAGGCGGCCGGTCAGGGCTTCTTCGACTGGCAGCCGGAGAAGCGGGTGTGGCCGGGCCTGTCCGGGCTGTTCCCGTCGAAGGCGCCGGACGCCCAGGACGCGGTGCCGTTCCACGACGCCCAGGAGCGGCTGCTGTTCGCCATGGCGGTCGAGACCGCCCGGTGCGTCGAGGAGGAGGTGCTCACCTCGGTCGAGGACGCCAACATCGGCTCGATCATGGGCATCGGCTTCCCGCCGCTCTACGGCGGCGTGCTGCAGTACGTCGACCAGTACGCGGGCGGCGTGGCCGGGTTCGTGGCCCGCGCCGACGAGCTGGCCGACCGCTACGGCGAGCGGTTCCGCCCGCCGGCGATCCTGCTCGAGCGCGCCGTCCCGGCCGGGAGCCTCCGCGCGGCGGTGGCCGGCTGACCGCCAGCACCCCGCTCGGGTCCCGCCCGCCGCTGCGCCGCACCCAGGCGGAGCGGCGGGCGGCGACCCGTGCCGCCCTGGTGCGCGCCACCGTCGAGTCCCTCGTGGAGCTCGGCTACGCGCACACCACCACCCAGGAGGTGCAGCGGCGCGCCGGGGTCTCCCGCGGTGCGCTCACCCACCAGTTCACCTCGAAGGCCGAGCTGGTCCTGGCCGCCGTCGACCACCTCTACGGCGAGTTCAGCGCCAGCGTCCGGGAGGCCGCCGCCGAGCTGCCCACCGAGCCGACGGCGCGCATCCGGGCCGGCGTCGAGCTGGTGTGGCACCGGTTCCACGGGCCGCTGTTCGTCGCGGCGATGGAGCTCTGGACGGCGGCCCGCACCGACGCCGAGCTGCGCGCGGCGCTGCTGCCGCACGAGCGGCGGCTGGGGGTGCAGCTGCGGGCGCTCGCCATGGAGGTGTTCGGCGAGGAGGTGGCCACCCACCCCAGCGCCGAGGCGGTCTACCAGGTGCTGCTCACCTCGATGCGCGGGCAGGCGCTCACCTTCGCGCTGCAGCCCGACGCCCCGCGCGACGGCCAGCACCTGAAGCACTGGCTGGCGATCGTGGAGGCCTTCACCGCCCGCGTCCGCTCCTGACCCTGCCCCCGTTCAGCTTTCGGTACCGGGAGCTGAACGGGTCCGAACTCCCGGGTCAGAACTCCCGGCGTCCGCGCTGGCGCCAGGGCCGGCCGTCGGGGTCGTAGGCGAGGTCGTAGAGCGGGGTGACGAGCCACCGGCTCAGCCGGCCCCCGCCGGGGCGCCGCGGGTGGCTGCGCAGCCGTCCCGGGGGCCGCGGGCCCTGCCGCCCGCCGGCGTGCCAGGCGTCGAGGTCCGCAGCGGCCCGCCGCACCGCCTCCACGGCACGGCCGGGGTCGAGCAGGTCGGCGTCGTCGCCGTCGGCCCGGTCCAGGTGCTCGCGCATCAGGGTGAGCCGCAGGTCGCGGGCGAAGCCGCGCGCGCCGTCGCCGAGGCCACCGGGGTCGGCCGGTTCCCGCAGGTCGCGGCGCTCGTCGAGGACCGCGGCGGTCAGCTCGGAGTCGTGCGTCCACGACCGGCGGTTGAGGTTGGCGCTGCCGACCGCGGCCCACACGTCGTCGATCACGCAGACCTTCGCGTGCACGTACACCGGGAAGCCGGCCGCGTTCTCGACGTCGAACAGCTGCACCCGGTCGCCGCCGGCCGCCACGACGGTGCGCCAGGCCGCGTTCTGCCCGAGCAGCGAGGCGGGGACGTCGAAGCGGCCCTGGGCGTCGACGTACCGGGGCACCACGGCGATCACCTCCAGCTGCGGCGAGCGGCGCAGCGCGGCGGCGAAGATCCGCGCGACGTCGCGCGACCACAGGTACTGGTCCTCCACGTAGACCAGCCGGCGGGCGCGGGCCAGCGCCTTCGCGTAACCCCGGGCCACGCTGCGCTCGCCCTGCGGCGCGAACGGGTACGCCGGACGCCGCCGCGGGTAGGTGCGCAGCAGCTGCACGGTGCGGCTGCCGACCGGTGCCGGCGCGGGGCCGGGCGCGGGGAGCGGATCGGCGGCGCGGGGCAGACC
>NZ_QOHJ01000023.1 GCF_003319185.1 Blastococcus sp. TF02A-30 | reverse complement strand
AGATGTGTATAAGAGACAGCACCGAAACGCCGAACGCCTCCCGGGTTCTCCGGGAGGCGTTCGGGATGCGGATTACGCGGCAGGGGCGAGGGCGGGGCGAGTGGCGCGCACCGTGAGGGCGTCGTCCACCGCATCCACCGTCACCGCGCCGGTGTCGGCGAGGTCGCCGGAGACGAACAGGTCGGCGATGCGGTCGTCCACCTCGCGCTGCAGGAGCCGGCGCAGCGGCCGGGCACCGTACTCGGGCTCGTACCCGTGCTCGGCGAGCCAGTCGACGGCGGCCTCGGTGACCTCGATCGTCACCTCGCGCTGGGCGAGGCGGCTCTCGGTGGCTCCCAGCATGAGCCGCACGATCTGCCGCAGCTGCGGCTGGTCGAGCTTGCGGAACAGCACGATCTCGTCGATGCGGTTGAGGAATTCGGGGCGCATGGCCTCGCGGAGCTTGCCCATGACGCGGTCGCGCAGGTCCTTGTCCGACCCGAAGCCCGTGGGGCCGCCGGCGTCGGCGATGAACCCGATCGCACCGGAACGCGACGCGAGGAACTCGCTGCCGAGGTTCGAGGTCATGACGACCACCGTGTTGCGGAAGTCGACCGTGCGGCCCTGGCCGTCGGTGAGACGCCCGTCGTCGAGCACCTGCAGCAGCAGGTTGAACACGTCCGGGTGGGCCTTCTCGATCTCGTCGAAGAGCACGATCGAGTACGGGTTGCGCCGCACGCGCTCGGTGAGCTGCCCGGCCTCGTCCTGTCTCTTATACACATCT
>NZ_QOHJ01000022.1 GCF_003319185.1 Blastococcus sp. TF02A-30 | reverse complement strand
AGATGTGTATAAGAGACAGCCCGTGCTCCTCGGTGGACGCGACGATGCGGGCCATCGTCTCGACCACCGTCACGGGGTACTCGCCGACGCTCGTCTCGCCGGAGAGCATGACCGCGTCGGCACCGTCGAGGACGGCGTTGGCGACGTCGCTCGTCTCCGCGCGCGTGGGCACGGGGCTGGAGATCATCGACTCGAGCATCTGCGTGGCCACGATGACGGGCTTGGCCATCCGGCGGGCGAGCTCCACCGCGCGCTTCTGCACGATCGGCACGGCTTCCAGCGGCAGTTCGACCCCCAGGTCGCCGCGGGCGACCATGATCCCGTCGAACGCGTCGACGATCTCCTCGAGGTTGTCGACGGCCTGGGGCTTCTCGATCTTCGCGATGACGGGGATGTGACGCCCCTCCTCGGCCATGATGACGTGCACCCGCTGCACGTCCTTGGCGCTGCGCACGAACGACAGGGCGATGAGGTCGGCGCCGATGCGCAGGGCCCACCGCAGGTCGGCCTCGTCCTTCTCGCTCAGCGCGGGCACGTTCACGGCGACCCCGGGGAGGTTGATGCCCTTGTTGTTGGAGACGGGCCCGCCCACGACCACCTCGGTGGTGACGGTGGTGTCGTCGGCGTCCACGACCCGCACGCGCACCTTGCCGTCGTCGATGAGGAGGAAGTCGCCCGGCTTGACGTCCTGCGGCAGCCCCTTGAAGGTCGTGGAGACGATCTCCTTCGTGCCCGGGACGTCTTTGACGGTGATGCGGAAGCTGTCTCTTATACACATCT
>NZ_QOHJ01000021.1 GCF_003319185.1 Blastococcus sp. TF02A-30 | reverse complement strand
AGATGTGTATAAGAGACAGCCGTAGACGCGCTCGACGTCGTACGGGGAGAAGAGGTACATGTCCTCGTCGTTCTTGGCGAGTTCGAACGTGATGTCGGGCACGACGACGCCCAGGGAGAGGGTCTTGATGCGGATCTTCTCGTCCGCGTTCTCCCGCTTGGTGTCGAGGAACCGCATGATGTCGGGGTGGTGCGCCGACAGGTACACCGCCCCCGCACCCTGGCGGGCGCCGAGCTGGTTGGCGTAGCTGAAGCTGTCTTCGAGCAGCTTCATGACGGGGATGATGCCGGAGGACTGGTTCTCGATCTGCTTGATCGGTGCGCCCGCCTCGCGGATGTTGGACAGCAGCAGCGCCACGCCGCCGCCGCGCTTGGACAACTGCAGCGAGGAGTTGATGCCGCGCGAGATCGACTCCATGTTGTCCTCGATGCGCAGCAGGAAGCAGGAGACCAGCTCGCCGCGCTGGGCCTTGCCGGCGTTGAGGAACGTCGGGGTGGCCGGCTGGAAACGGCCGGAGAGGATCTCGTCGACCAGCGAGGTCGCCAGCTCCTCGTCGCCGTCGGCGAGCGCGAGCGCGGTCATCACGACGCGGTCTTCGAACCGCTCGAGGTAGCGCTTGCCGTCGAAGGTCTTCAGCGTGTAGCTCGTGTAGTACTTGAACGCGCCGAGGAAGGTCTCGAAGCGGAACTTCTTGCCGTAGGCGAAGTCGTTGAGGCGCTGGATGAAGTCGAACGAGTACTTCTCGAGCACGGCCGGCTCGTAGTACTCCTGTCTCTTATACACATCT
>NZ_QOHJ01000011.1 GCF_003319185.1 Blastococcus sp. TF02A-30 | reverse complement strand
CACGAGGGCATGGACCACGGCGGTGGTGGTCACGAGGGCATGGACCACGGCGGTGGTGGTCACGAGGGCATGGACCACGGCGGTGGTGGTCACGAGGGCATGGACCACGGCGGTGGTGGTCACGAGGGCATGGACCACGGAATGCACCACGGTGGTGAGGTCGCCGGGCTGCCCATGGCCATGACAGGCCCCGATCGGGACGGCCTCGAACTCGATGTCCTCAAGGTGGCGCTCGGGCCAGTGCTGCCGGGTTGGCCGACGGGGCTGGTCCTGCGGGCGGAGCTGCAGGGTGACGTCCTCACTTCTGCAGAGCTGACCTGGCTCGACGCCGGCATCCTCCCAGCCGCTCAACAGCAGTCCGACTCCCAGGGGGCCGCACTCGACCGGCTCGCCCGCTTCCTGGACGTGGCCGGCTGGCCGACCGCCGCCCGAGACGCGCGCCGCGCCCGGGACGGGGTAGCCGAAGGGGCCGATCGAGATGAGGCGCAACGGCTCGCTAAGGCCGTGGCGCGGCGGGTGAGCCGTTCGCGGACCTTGGCGTGGACGGCCGGGGGCATTGGGAGGCGCGGGTCCGGGGGAGACGCCCTGGACCGGGTCAGGCGTTGGTGCGACATGGCGTCGGGGCAGCCGGTCGAGGACTTGCCCGCGATGTCACTGGACGAGGTCGCGGCTCTGGTGGAGGGCGCGGAAGTCGGGAGCGCCCGGCTCCTCGTGGCCAGCCTCGACCTCAGCCCCGTGTCCGCGGTGTCGGCTCCGGAGCACCTGCATGCCTGAGCGGACTCTGGCGGAGGCGTGGGGGCTGGCCCCGGCGGTCCTCGGGGTCGTGGGGCTGGGACTTGTCCTCGGTCTCGTGGTGGCGGTGGTCGACCGCGTCGTCGTCTTCGGCGCATCGGGGGCCGCTGTCGAGCCGATCCGCTCGAGCGCGCGTCTGCTGGTCGAGCAGCGGCGGACGACGCTGGCGGCGGATCGGCTGCTGTGGCGGATCGGCTGCGTCGCTGTGCCGACACTGGCGCTGCTGTCTCTGGCGGTGGTACCCGTGGCTGGCCGGACCCTGTGGTCGACCAGCGCCGATCTCGTGTGGTTCAACGCCATGGAGGCACTGCTGTGGGCGGCGGTGTGGCTGGTCGGCTGGGGCCCGAACGCCGTCCATGCGCTGACCGGTGGATACCGATTCCTCGCCCAGGGCTTGGCCTACGAGCTGCCGCTGATGTTCGCGCTCATCACGGCTGGCCTGGCGGCCGGCTCACTGCGCACGACGGACGTCGTGGCCGCGCAGGAGGGCCTGTGGTTCGTGGTCACGATGCCGGTCGCCTTCGTGATCTTCGTGGCCAGCGCCGCGGCCTTCGCCTTCTGGGGGCCGTTCGCCGCACCCGCCGCAGCCGACATCGCCGGCGGCGTCACCTCGGAACTGTCCGGGGTGGACCGGCTGCTGGTGGAGGCCGGTCGTGCCGTCTTCCTCGGCGCGAGCGCGGCCATGGCGGCGGCGCTGTTCCTCGGGGGCGACTCCGGCCCCTGGTTGCCCGGCCCACTGTGGCACCTGCTGAAGACGCTGGCCGTCGTCGCTGCTTTGGTTTGGGTGGGACGACGGATGCCGGTGCTGCGGCCCGACCGCACGGTGGAGGTCGGCTGGATGGTCCTCGTCCCGCTGACGCTGCTGCAGGCGTTGGTCGTCGCCGTCCTCGTCCTGAACGGGTTCTACGCGTGAGGAGGAGCCGATGCTGAGCGATCTCTCCGGCTGGGCAATCACGGCCGTCGCCGTCCTAGGGGTCCTGTCGGTCGCCGCGGGGGTCGCCGTCTTCGTCGTCGACTCGATGGCACGGGCGACCTTCGCCCTGCTGGCGTCGTTCCTCGCCGTGGCGGGCATCCTGCTCGCCCTCGACCTGGTCTACCTGGCCGTCGTGACCGCGCTGATGATGACGATCGAGATGGCGATCATGGCCGTCTTCATGATCATGTTCATGATGAACCCGGCCGGGCTTATGCCGATGACGATGGTGCACAACGCCAAGGGCTCGGCCGTGACGGGTGCGGGTGCGTTCGTCGTCCTCGTCGTCGGCATCTGGACGATCGACTGGCCGACCCGGGACACCTCCCGCCCGGCTGACAGCACCCGCCAGCTCGGTGAGGCGATCATGGGCAGCCACATGCTCGTCATGCTGGTGATCGGCATCGGGCTGTTCGCCACGATCCTGGCCGGCACCGTCCTGGCCACCGCGCGCGGCCGCTACGACCGTTTCGGCCCGCGGCTGGATTCGCAGCGCCCGGATGACCCGGTGTCCGGGGGACTGCGCCGATGACCGCCGAGCTGGTGCTGCAGATCGTGCTGACCGTCGCCGCCGGCCTGATCGGTGTCGGGCTGTTCGGGGCGTTGTCCCAGCAGACGATCGTCATGGTGATGATGGGCCTCGAACTCGTCCTCAATGGTGTGCTGCTGGCCGGGGGAGCGGCCTGGTACTTCCTCGCGCCGGAGCTGCCCGACGCCCAGGTGCTGGTCGTCGTCGCCCTGGTGGTCATGGCGGTGGAGATGGCCATGGGCTTCGCCGTCACCGTCGCCTTCTACCGAGCTCGACAGCTCGACATGATCGACATGGCGTCGGACCTGCGCGGATGAGCGCCGTCCTCGGCGCCCTGGCGCTGCTTCCCGCCCTGACTGGCGCGGGGCTGCTGGCTACCGGTCGGCGGGCCGACCGCGCCGCCGGTCCGGTCGCCGTTGGTGCCACCGGCGTCGCCATCGTCCTCGCCATCCTGGTGGCGGCTGCCCGACCGAGCGTCTCCATGCCGTTCCTCGGGATCGTCGAGGGCGGGGATCTGCGCCTCGTCGTCGACGGGCTCTCCGCCGTGCTCGTCGTCCTGGTGGCCGGCATCGCCTTGCTGGTCACCGTGTTCGCCGTCGTGGACCTGCCGGCGGATGCCGCTCGGGGGCGGTTCTTCGGCTACCTGCTGCTGTTCGTCGCGGCCATGCTGGCCACGGTCACCGCGGCCACCCTGCCCGCGCTGCTGCTGGCCTGGGAGGTGATGGGCGCGACCTCCTACGCGCTCATCGGCTACCACTGGGACGAGCCGGGCAAGCTGGCCGCCGGCACCCGGGCGTTCGTGACCACCCGGGCCGGTGACCTCGGCCTGTACGTCGCCGCCGGGGCGGCACTGGCCGCGCCCGGAAGCCTGGTGCTGGCAGACCTGGACACTGCGGGCGGCGGCTGGGCGGACGTGGCCGCCGCCGGCCTGCTGGTCGCCGCACTCGGCAAGTCCGCGCAGCTGCCCTTCTCCGGATGGCTGTCGGCGGCGATGCAGGGACCGAGCCCGGTGAGCGCGCTGCTGCACTCGGCGACGATGGTGGCCGCCGGCGGCTACCTGCTGATCCGGATGCAGCCGCTCTTCGCCGCGACCGGCTGGGCCGCGACGGCGGCGGCGTGGGCCGGGGCGATGACCGCGCTGGTCCTGGGTGCGGTGGCCGTGGCGCAGACCGACTTCAAGCAGTTGCTCGCGGCCAGCACCGCCGCGCAGATCGGCTTCGTCGTCCTCGCCGCCGGGGTGGGTGCCACCGCTGGCGGCACCGCCCAGCTGGTCGCGCACGCCGCGGTCAAGGCCGGCCTGTTCGTCGCCGCCGGGGCCTGGCTCACCGCGCTGGGCACCAAGCAGCTGGCCGGCCTGCGTGGCGCCGCCCGTCGGTATCCGGGGATCGGGGCAGCGGCCACCGTCGCCGCCCTCGCGCTGGCCGGCGTGCCGCCGCTATCGCTGTGGGCCACCAAGGACGAGGTACTCGCCGGTGTCGACGGGACCGCGCTGAACATCGTCGGCCTCGCCGCCGCCGCGGTCTCGGCGGTCTACGCCGGTCGGATCCTGGCCGTCGTCCTCGCCAGGCCGGCGGGGGACGAGGCGTTCGACGAGGAGGAGCCGGGCACCCGGCGCGTCCCGGCCCTGACCACGGTCGTGGCCGGCGTGCTGGCCGTGTTCGCCGCCGGGCTGGGTGTGCTCGCGCTGCCGGCCGTGGCAGAGCAACTCAAGGCGGTCCTGGATGTGGGAGGGGAGCCGTCCCCGGGGCTGGGGGAGCTGCTGCTCTCCGGGGCGCTCGCGCTGGTGGCCCTGGGGCTGACCGTCGCCGTGGTCCGGGCCCGCCCTGCCGTCACGGAGCAGCTCTCCCGGGGGCCGCTTGCGTCGTGGGCCGGGCTGGGACGGCTGCTCTCGCCACGACCGGCGATGGCGCTAGCCCGGGCGCTGGCCACCGTGGACGACAGGGTGATCGACCGGGCGGTCGTGGGGGTGGCCCTCGGCGCCCGTCGGCTCGCCGGCATGGCATCCCGGGCGGACGACGGCGTCCTGGGCGGCGCGGTGTCCGGCGTCGCCGCAGCGACCCGCCGCACCGCGGCCGGCTCCGCGCGCATCGACACCGACGTGGTGGACGGCGCCGTCCGCGGCATGGCGCGGGCGTTCCGCCACGCGGGGGGCGCTGCTCGCCGTCCGCAGACGGGGCTGCTGCACCAGTACTACGCCCAGGCCGTCGTCGGTCTGGGGTTCCTGCTCGTCCTCCTGCTCGTGGTGAGGTAGTCGTGCTGCTGACCGTCGTGATCTTCCTGCCGTTGCTGGCTGCTGGTGTGCTGCTGGCAGTCCCGAGGGTCCCCGGTCGCGCGGCGATCGGGGTGTGGGTGGCTGCCTCCGCCGTCGACCTGGCGCTGGTCGGCTGGATGTGGTGGGGCTTCGAGCCAGGGGAGGGCGCCTCGGGCGTCGTCGACGGCCTGGCGTACGAGGCCGACCTGCAGTGGATCCCCACCGTCGACGCCGGCTACCACGTCGGCGTCGACGGGCTCTCCCTGCCGCTGCTGGCCCTGACCGGGGTGCTGTTCCTGGCCTGCGCCATCTACTCACTCCGCGAACCGGACCGGCCGCACACCTACGCCGCGCTGTTCCTCTTCCTCCAGACCGCGTGCATGGGCACGTTCGCCTCGCTCGACCTGATCCTGTTCTTCGTCTTCTTCGACCTGTCCATCGTCGGGATGTACTTCGTCATCGCCGGCTGGGGTCACGGCAACGCCCGGCGCAGCGCGCTGAAGTTCTTCCTCTACACCTTCATCGGGTCACTCGCGCTGCTCGTCGGCTTCATCGGGCTGTTCCTCGGCAGCGAGGAGCGCACCTTCGACATGGTGGCGCTGGCGGCGAACCCGCCGCTCGCGGACTCCCCGGTCGCCGGAGGGCTGGTCCTGCTGGCGATCGGTCTGGGGCTGGCGGTGAAGACGCCGCTGTTCCCGTTCCACACCTGGCTGCCCGACGCGCACACCGACGCACCGGCCGCCGGGTCCGCCGTCCTCGCCGGGATCTTGCTCAAACTCGGCACCTACGGGTTCGTGCGGATCGCCATGCCGATCCTCCCCGACGCCTGGCAGCGGTGGGCCATGGTCGCCGCCGTCGTCGGGGTGATCAGCGTGCTCTGGGGCGCGTTCGTGGCGCTGGCCCAGACCGACGTCAAGCGGATGATCGCCTACACCTCGGTCAACCACATGGGCTACGTGCTGCTCGGACTGGGCGCAGCCGGCCTGGTCGCCTCCGCCGACGAGGGGGCACGGACCGTGGCCACGGTCGGGGCGATGTACCAGATGGTCAGCCACGGCCTGCTCACCGGCGCGCTCTTCCTGCTCAGCGGCGTCCTGTGGTCCCGTGGACGCACCTACGCCTTCGACCGGTGGGGTGGACTGGCCCGGCCGGCGCCGGTCTTCGCCGCCTGCTTCGCGGTCGCCGCGTTCGGCTCCCTGGGGCTGCCCGGCTTCTCCGGGTTCATCGCCGAGTTTCAGGTGTTCACCGGTGCGCTTCAGGCCGCGCCGGTGGCCACGGTGATCGCCGTCGTCGGCATTCTCGTGACCGCCGGACTTTTCTTGCTGGCCCTGCAGCGGCTCTTCACCGGCGACACCGTCGTCCCATCCGAGACAGACCCCGACAAGCCGGCGGAGGGGCCGCGTCCGGACCGTGCGGACGGCACGACGGCGACCGCCGTCCAGCCGCGGACAGCGACCCGGATGCAGGACCTGCGCGGTCACGAGGTGGCATCGGTTGTCCCGCTCCTCGTACTCGCGCTGGTACTGGGCCTGCTCCCGCGTGCCCTGCTGGACGTGCTCGAGCCGGCCGCCATGGCGGTGGTGGAGCTGGTGGGCCGGTGACCGGCATGTCCGGCGGCGGGGAGCGGGTGCTCGCCCTGCTCCCCGAACTGCTCCTGCTCCTCGGCGCCGTCGGCGGCCTGCTGCTGGGCCTCTGGACCCCGCAGCACCGGCAGTGGCGGGTCCGGCTCCTGGTCACCGCCGCCTGCCTGGCCAGTGCGATCGCCGCTGCTGTCGCGCTGTCCGAGCCGGCGGAGCGGGTGTTTGAGGGCACCTGGGTCGTTGACACCACCACCGGCGTCGTCCGGATCGTGGTCGCGCTCGGTGTGACTGTCCTGGTCTGGCTGGCATCGGCCTCGCTGGCCGGACATCCGCGGGAGACCGAGGCCTACGTCCTCATGCTGCTCGGCGGGCTCGGCAGCATTGCGCTGGCCGCCAGCGGCGATCTGCTGCTGCTCGTCGCCGCGTATCTGCTGGCCAGCGTCCCGCTGTACGCGCTGGCCGGCTTCGCCAAGGACCCCGCAGGTGTCGAGGCGACGATGAAGTACTACCTGATGGGCGCCTTCGTGGGCGTGCTGATGCTGGTCGGCGTCGCCGCCCTTGTGCTCGCCGCCGGTACAACCGGATACCCCGACCTCGCCGCGCAGCTCCCGGAGGCATCGCCGGCGCTGCTCGCGGTGGGCGTCCTCGGCGTGCTCGCCGGGGTCGCCTTCAAGGCCGGTGCCGTCCCGGTGCACTTCTGGGTTCCCGACGTCACGGCCGGCACCACTCCGCCGATGGCCGCCTACATCACCACGATCCCGAAGATCGGCGCGGTGGCAGCGGCCTTCCGGCTGCTCGCCGAGCCCTTCGCCGACGTCCCGCTCGACGTGCCACTCCTGGTCGCCGTCATCGCCGCGGCCAGCATGACCCTGGGCAACCTGGCCGCCTTCAACCAGACCGACGTACTCCGCCTGCTGGCCTACTCCACGGTCAGCCAGGTCGGCTACCTCTTCATGGTCGTCGCCGTCGCCGCGCGCACCGATCTCGCCGTTCCGGCCCTGGCGATCTACCTGGCCGGCTACGCGGTGACCAACATCGGCGCCTTCGCCGCCGTCGCGGCGGTCCCGGTGGCCCGGACGATCACCGACTGGGCGACCGCGGTCGGACGCCACCGATGGCTCGTCGTCAGCCTCGTCGTCTGCCTGCTCGGCCTCGTCGGCACTCCACCCACGGCGGTCTTCGTCGGCAAGCTCGCCGTTTTCGCGGCGGCCTGGGATGGCGGGCTTGCTTGGTTGGTGGTCGTAGCAGCCATCAACACGGTAGCGAGCCTCTTCTACTATTTGCGCTGGATCGCTCCCGCCGCTACGGGAGTCGCCGCCAGCGAAAGCACGACGGCGGCTGCCCGGGGGACGGGGCCGGGCACCTCCGCGGGAACGGTGCAGCGTGTCGTGCTCGAGCCGGTCGTCGTTCTCCATACGGCCGCCGTCGCGTCCCTGCTTCTCGGCATCTGGTCGGGCGTCTGGCTCGCTGTTCTCCTGCCGGGCTGACTGTCCGCCACCCGGTCGCCGGAGTTCATGGCGTGCCGTACAGGGCGGCGGCCGTGCCGGCGCTGCCCCTCAACGACGCCGTGCCGCACATGATCACGCGGCGTTGATGGATGCGCGCCGGCGGGAAATGGTTCGTTTGGTGGTGGCAAGCTGCCGGGCGATGTCGCGGATGGACTCGCCGCGTTCGGTGAGGCGCCGGACGACTTCGTCCTGCTCAGCGAGGGTCAGGTGCTCGAGGCGGACGCCGTCGCCAGCGAGGGCGCGCTCGATGGCGATCTCGTCGAGGTCGTCGTCCTTCTCTACGCGCCGAGCGTGGTGTTGAGGCTCTGGGTCGGTGTCGATGTCGTCCCAGGCCAGAGGTGGCAGCCAGCCGCGTTCGGCGGCGAAGGCGCGGGCGGCGTCGGCGGCGGCGCGCTGGTCGTCGGTGGAGTGTGGTGGGCGGAGGTTCCACAGCTGTTCGTAGAGGGCGGTGACGTCCTGGGCGGTTCGCGCGGTGACGGCGTCGCTGAGCATGCTGCGTCGGAGACCAGCTGAGTTTCGGCCGAGCCTGGCGGCCAGCTCGTCGTGGGGCCATCCGATGGCGATCAGGGCCTGCAGCCGGCGACGAGTGCCCGTGGCGCCGACGTGACTGCGCGGTGCACGATTGGCCTCGTCGACGCGAACGCGTAAGACCTGGTGGGCGGTCTCGGGCCGGACCCGCCGGATGCCTGGGTTGCCGTCGCGCCCGGGGTTGGCCAGCTCGCGGACGTGGTTGGTGGAGAGGCCGGCGAGCATGGCGATCTGCTCGACGCCGATGCCGGCGGCCCGTAGCGCGCGGAGGTGCTCGCGCACCGGGGCCGCGTCCACGAACGGCCGCCAGCGGCCGAAGGTCTGCGCGCGGTGCACGGCACGGCCGGACGCGGTGTTGGCGGCGGTGCAGTCGGTGCATCGGCAGCGGTCCTTGACATAGGCGGCACGGGTTCCGTGCACATGCCGAGCACGCGGATGGGTGCAGTCCCGCCTCACCCGGCTCTGAGCGCGCTGGACACGGCGACGTGTTCGCTCGGTGGCCCGCTGGTGCTTCGCACAGGAATGGCGCGCGTGGTGAAGGTCGGCGAGGGCGTCGCTGGCGTACGTGCTGCTGTAGCCGCAGGCCGGGCAGGTACGGGTGGCGCTCATGCCCCGGCCAATGGAGATGCGGCGACGGGCTGACCGGTGTGGCCACGACCGGGTACGCCGGCCCTGCCCAGGACGTCCTCGATCCAGTCGGTGCGCAGGCTGCCGGCGTCTCCGACGTGGTCGTCGAAGGCCATGGCCGTGAACTGCTGGGCGGTGACGGCCCACTCCCGGTCGGACAGGGGCCGCTCGAGGTGCGCTTCGACGGTGGGCCGGTCGACGTAGGCGATGCTGGCGCCGATGACGTCGGCCAGGTCGGTGAGCAGACGGTGGGTGTCGCCGCTGTAGCAGTCGACGAGGTCCTGCAGCACGCCGCAGCAAGCAGGGGAGACGTGGGACGGTGCCAGCGCAGGGGCTGCCGCCGTCCGTCGTCTCGGCTGACCGCACATCCCTGCTCCGCTGGTGAGTAGTTGCTCTCACCGGGAGAAGGCGCTTTTCGGAGCCGTTTGGTGACACCCCGCCGAAAAGTCGGGTCCGGCGGCGATGGATCAGATGTCTAGCGAAGCTCCGGTCGAGGCGAGTCGTGTCGCGTCGTGGGGTTTCGTTGGTCCGTGGGGGAGTGGCTACGAGGAACTCTGCTTCTGTCTCGATCGCGACGACGGGATGTCAGCCGCGCGGGGTGTCACGCTGCCCCGGTGGGACACCCGTCGAGGAAGGGGTGAAGTCAGTGGCGAAGAGTGGATCTTCGGCGGCCCACCGAGGCGCCGGACCCGGTGATCGAAGCTGCCGGCGAGCCACTGTGACAGGCACTCTTTAGGCACCCAATACTCTCGCAACCAGTCGCTCGCAACCGTCGCAGCCAACGCTCCGCACCGTATCTGACCTGCGTGTTCAACGCGTGCCAACGCGAGCAATCGCCTCAAGATCAAATCGCAGGGTTATTGGTTCGAGTCCAATCGGGGGAGCTCCCCGCAGGGCCCTCGACCTCTCCAGTCGAGGGCCTTCGTCGTTCCCGGACGGGGCTCCACCGGCAGCACCCGCGACGGCCCCGACCGGCAGTCGCGCCGATCGGGGCCGTCGTGGGTGCTCAGGCGGCGCAGGCCAGGCCGGCGCGCAGGGCGGCGAGGTTGGCCTCCATCAGCTCGGGATAGCTGTCGCCCTCGGCCACCCGTTCGATCGGGTGCAGCACGTCGGTGGCCAGACCCAGCTCGTCCGCGAGCGCCCGGGCCACGTCGTCCCCGGCCGCCTGCTCGAAGAACACCGTGCGCGCGCCGGTGTCCCGGACCTCCGCGGCGGCCCGGCGCAGCCGCGCGGGGGAGACCTCGACGTGCGGGTCGAGACCGGCGACGCCCACCTGGTGCAGCCCGTAGCGGTCGGCGAGGTAGCCGAACGCCTCGTGCGAGGCGACCAGCGTCGCCCCGCGGCACGGGGCGAGCTCCTCGGCGAACCGGGTGTCGAGCGCCGCCAGCGACTCCTCCAGCCGGTCGGCGTTGGCCGCGTACTCGCCGGCTCGCTCCGGGTCGATCTCACCCAGCTCGTCGGCCAGGTCCCGCCCGAGCGCGGCCATCCGGAGCGGGTCGAGCCAGAAGTGCGGATCCCCTGGGAGGTCGGCCAGCGGTGCGGCGTCCACCAGGTGCTCGGGCTGCTGCTGCTCGACCACCTCGTCGACGGCCGCCTGCAGCCCCCCGGTCACGTGCACGACGACGTCGGCCTCGCCCAGGGTGGCGACGTCCTGCGGGCTCGGCTCGAGCCCGTGCGTGTCACCGCCCGGTGGGGTCAGGTTCGCGACGTCGACGTGCTCGCCGCCGATCTCCTCGGCGACGTACTCCAGCGGGTAGGAGCTGACGACGACGTCGACGCGACCGTCGTCGTCAGCTCCCGCGGTGCCGGCGCAGCCGGCGAGCCCGCACGCGAGGCAGCAGGCCAGGGCCACGGTCCCCAGTGCGGACGGGCGGCTCACTCGTCGTGCTCGCCCTCGTGGTCGTGCTCGGCGCCGTGCTCGACGTCGCCCGAGACGCCGGACAGCTCGTTGGGGGTCACGTCGAGGGAGGCGGACTTCCACACCGTGCCGCCGGCGACGTCCACGGCGTGGATCTCCTGGGTGGCCGGCTCGGCAACGTAGGCGATGCCGTCGACGACGAACACCTGCGGGTGCGGGTCCTGCCAGTCGTCGGACTCCTCCCACTGGCCGGTCACCGGGATGGAGCGCGTGATCGCGCCGGAGACCGGGTCGATGACCTGCAGGGACCCGTCGTAGGTGAGGACCAGTGCCTCGCCCTCGGCGCCGCGGGCGAAGGAGCGGTACCAGTACGGCGCGGGGAGGTCGACCAACCGCAGCTCGGCGGTCGTGGTGTCGATCAGCGCCACGGTGCTGGAGCGGTCCTCGGCGCTGCGCTCGTAGTCACCGAGGACGATCGGGGACCCGTCCGTGCCGAACTGGTTGCCGATCCGGCCGTACGCGTCCGGGCTCTGGATCTTGGTCAGCTCCCCGTCGCGGTAGAGCACCGCGCCGTCCTGGCAGCCGATGACGATGGCGTCGTCCGCGGCGACGGTCTCGCCGTGCACGTTGGGGCAGTCGTCGCGGGCCGCGATCTCCTCGCCGTCGGCGTCCAGGATGCGGACGCCGGAGCGCGACTCCTCGTCGCCGTCGGAGACCAGCATCGTGCCGTCCTCCAGCTCGACGGCCACGCCGTGGTGGGCCTCGGGCGTGGACAGCTCGCGCAGCTCGACGTCCTCGTCGGCGACGTGCGCGCTGTCGAAGGCGGTGACGGCGCCGGTGCCGTCGTCGAACAGCACGGTCCGGCCGGCGTGCGCGACGACGTGGCCGGGCTTCTCCGCCGCGAAGACGACGTCGGTCAGCCGGGGGTCGGCGGTGTAGTAGTGCGCGTGGTCACCGTGCGGCTCGGCCCAGGCGCCGCCGTCGAGCAGCTGGAACCCGCCCTGCGTCGAGACCAGGAAGTGCCGGCCGTCGCCGACGGGGTTGAGCCGGTTGAAGCCGTCGAGCGGCTCGTCGGCGAGGACCTCGAGCGTGGTCGCGTCGAGCACCTGGATGCCGCCGTCGTAGGTGAGCGCCAGGCGTGGCGCGCCGGCCGCCACCTCGGTCGGCTCGGCGGAGGCGGGGGCCTCGCTGGTGGGCGCCGCGGCGGCTTCGCCGTCGGTGGAGGCGCAGCCGGTCGCCAGGGCGAGCGGCAGCGCCGCGCTGAGCGCGGCGACGCGGAGGGCGGGGGCGGGACGCATGGTGCAGCTCCTCGGGTGGTTCCGGTAGGTGTCGAGGACCATATAGGAACGGGAATCATTCTCATTAAGGCGGGGGCGGATAGTGTGGCCGGACCGACCACTGCCAGGAGGTGCCGGGTGGACATCCGCGGGATCGTGTTCGCCGGAACGGCGACCAGCGCGCGAGCCGAGATGCGGGTCTTCGCCCAGGAGGTGCTCGGGATGCGTCCGGCGCCCGTCGAGGGCGTGGAGGCCGACCTCTTCGACCTGCCGGACGGGTCGTCGTTCGCGATCGCCTCGCCCGAGGGCATGGGCCCGACGCAGCGGAGCCTGGGCTTCCTGGTCGACGACCTGGACGCCGCCGTGGCCGAACTCGTCCGATCCGGCGTCGCCGTCGACCCGTCCGTGTCGGGCAACGAGCGCGAGCGCTACGTGCACTTCACCGCACCCGACGGCCAGCTGTACGAGCTGGTCGAACGGCGTACGCCGGCGGCCGGGCCGGGCTGACCGGCCGCGCCGGTCACCTGCCGCGTCCCCCCGCCCCGGCAGACTGCGGACCGTGCAGCTCCGCCGTCCCCGTCGTGTGCTCGTGCTCGGTGGGGCCCGTTCCGGGAAGTCCACCTACGCCGAGCGGCTGCTCGCGCGGGAGCGCAGCGTCGACTACGTCGCCTGCGGGCTGCCGCCCGGGGACGACGACCCCGAGTGGGCCGCCCGGGTCGCGCTGCACCGCGCCCGGCGGCCGGCGTCCTGGCGCACGGTCGAGACGCTCGACCTGGCCGCCGTCCTCGGGCGGCCCGGCCCGCCGGTCCTCGTGGACTGCCTGACCACCTGGCTGGCCGGGACCATGGACGCCGTCGGCGTCTGGGCGGGGGAGCCGGGTGCCGACCGGCGGCTGGCCGCCGCGGTCGACGGCCTCGTGACGGCCTGGGCCGGCACCCGCCGCCGGGTCGTGGCCGTGAGCAACGAGGTCGGCAGCGGTGTCGTGCCGGCCACCCCGTCGGGACGCCGCTTCCGCGACGAGCTCGGCGTCCTCAACGCCCGGGTGGGGGGGGACGCGCAGCGGGTGTGGCTGGTGACGGCCGGTCTGCCGCAGCGCCTGCGCTGAGCGCCGGTTTCGGCCGGGAGCGTGCCGGGCAGGGTCGGGGCCGGCGGCGCCGCTCGGAGGCGCAGGACGACAAGGAGCTCCGCGTGCGCGCGATGGTCTACCGCGGCCCCTACAAGATCCGCGTCGAGGACAAGCCGATGCCGGTCGTCGAGCACCCCAACGACGCGATCGTGCGGGTCACCCTGGCCGCCATCTGCGGCTCCGACCTGCACCTCTACCACGGGATGATGCCGGACACCCGCGTCGGGCACACGTTCGGCCACGAGTTCATCGGCGTGGTGGAGCAGGTCGGGTCCTCGGTGCAGAACCTGCAGGTGGGGGACCGGGTCATGGTGCCCTTCAACATCTTCTGCGGGTCGTGCTGGTTCTGCGCCCGTGGCCTCTACTCCAACTGCCACAACGTCAACCCGAACGCGACGGCGGTCGGCGGCATCTACGGCTACTCGCACACCACCGGTGGCTACGACGGCGGCCAGTCCGAGTACGTGCGGGTCCCCTTCGCCGACGTAGGGCCGGTGAAGATCCCCGATTGGATGCACGACGAGGACGCGGTCCTGCTCACCGACGCGGCGGCCACCGGCTACTTCGGCGCGCAGCTCGGCGAGATCGCCGAGGGCGACACGGTCGTGGTCCTCGGTGCCGGACCCGTCGGCCTGGTCGCCGCGCAGTCCGCCTGGCTGATGGGCGCCGGCCGGGTGATCGTCGTCGACCACCTGCAGGAGCGGCTGGAGAAGGCCCGCACGATGGCCTACGCGGAGACGCTGGACTACGACGAGCACGACGACGTCGTCGTCGAGCTGAAGAAGCAGACCGACTACCTGGGTGCCGACGTCGTCATCGAGGCGGTGGGCGCCGAGGCCGACGGCAACGTCACCCAGCAGCTCGCCGGACCGAAGCTGAAGCTGCAGGGCGGCTCGGCCACGGCGCTGAACTGGGCGATCGACGGCGTCCGGAAGGGCGGCACCGTCTCGGTGGTCGGCGCCTACGGGCCCATCCCGAACGCGGTGAAGTTCGGTGACGCGCTGAACAAGGGGCTGACCCTGCGGATGAACCAGACGCCGGTGAAGCGGCAGTGGCCGCGGATGTTCGAGCACGTGCGCAACGGCCACCTCACCCCGCGGCAGATGATCACCCACCGGTTCCCGCTGGAGGAGATCCCCGAGGCCTACCACGTGTTCTCCAGCAAGCTGGACGGCTGCATCAAGCCGCTGATCCTGCCCAGCGCGGCCTGACGAGGAGCCCGACATGACCGATCCCGCGATCCCCAGCGCCTACGTCCGGGACAAGCGGACCCCGACGCCGAGCCGCGACGAGCTCCGGGCCCGGATCCCCGGGTGGGGTGTCGACCTGAACCCGGCGGACCGGCCGTCCTACCCGAAGCTCCAGTACCCCGCCGACACCGGGGCGCACTGGGACTTCCCGGAGCGTCAGCCGGAGAAGTGGCCGCGCGAGCGGTCCATCGAGCACGCCTTCGTCACCCCCGTCTTCGGCACCGCCCAGCCGCCGAAGGGGCTGTCCGGGGTGGTCCGGAAGTTCGCCTACGCCCGGTTCAGCGAGGGCCGGCTGGCGCACTGGCTGCTGCTCGTGGCGGGCGACCGGATCGACGCCGCCGAGCACCACCTGCGCTCCTTCGCCTCCGCCCGGCCCGACGTGCCGGCGACCGGGCTGCGCACCGAGCTCACCCGGGGCGGGCTGCGTTCCCGCCGCGGCCGCTCGGACGCCCGCCACCACGTGCTCGACCCGGTGGTCGTCGCCGGTCCGTGGCTGGCCGCGGCCGGTGCGGCGGTGCTCGGGGTGCGGAAGGCGGCCCGGGCGCTGGGCCGCTGAGCCGGCCGTGAGCACTCCCGCGCCCCGGCTGCCGGACGCGTTGCAGGCGCTGCGCGACCGGCTCGCCGCAGCACCCCTGCACCTCGACGTCCCCGGCCGGGACGAGGCACGGCGGACGGCGGACGCCGTCGTCGACCAGGTCGACGACTACCTGCTGCCGCGGCTGCGCGACCTGGACGCGCCGCTGCTGACCGTCGTCGGCGGCTCGACCGGCGCCGGCAAGTCGACGCTGGTCAACAGCCTGCTCGGCGCGCACGTGACCACGGCCGGGGTGCTGCGCCCGACCACCCGCGCGCCGGTGCTGGTCTGCGCACCGGACGACCGGGACGCCTTCGCCGGCGACCGGGTGCTGCCCGGGCTGGCCCGCACCACCGGGGAGGGGATGGCGACCAGCGGCCTCCGGCTCGTGGTCAGCCACGCGCTGCCGGCCGGGCTGGCGCTGCTCGACGCTCCCGACGTCGACTCGGTGGTGGAGAGCAACCGCGAGCTGGCCGGGCAGCTGCTGGCCGCCGCCGACCTCTGGGTCTTCGTGACCACCGCTGCGCGGTACGCGGACGCCGTGCCCTGGGACCTGCTCCGCACCGCGCAGGAGCGCGGCACCGCGTTGGCCGTGGTCCTCGACCGGGTGCCGCCCGAGGCCGCGCGCGAGATCGCCGACGACCTCGCCGGGATGCTGCGCACCGCGGGGCTGGCCGGTGCCCGTCTCTTCGTCGTCGAGGAGCGGCCGCTCGCCGACGGCCTGCTCCCGGACGACCAGGTCGGCCCCCTGCGGTCCTGGCTGCACGAGCTCGCCGCCGACCAGGAGCAGCGCGCCGCGGTGGTCCGGCAGACCCTGGCCGGCGCGCTCGACAGCCTCGACGCGCGGGTGGCAGCGGTGGCCGAGGCGGTGGCCCGCCAGGCGGCCGCGGCCGACGCGCTGCGGGACGCCGCGGACGCGGCCTACGCGCGGTCCTGCGCGGAGGTCGCCGAGGGCGTGGGCAACGGCAGCCTGCTGCGCGGCGAGGTGCTGGCCCGGTGGCAGGAGTTCGTCGGCACGGGGGAGTGGATGCGCTCGCTCCAGGGGCACGTGAGCCGGCTGCGTGACCGGGTCACCACCGCGCTGACCGGGCGGCCGACGGCGGGCGACGGGCTGCAGCAGGCGCTCGAGTCCGGGGTCGAGGTGCTGCTGCGCGACGCCGCGGAGGCCGCGGCGGAGCGCACCGTGCAGGCCTGGCAGGCGACCCCGGGCGGCCCGGCGCTGCTCGCCGCGGCCGACGAGGACCTCGAGGACGCCTCCCCGGACTTCCGGCTCGGCGCTGCGGCGCAGGTGCGCGACTGGCAAAGCGCCGTGCTGGACCTGGTCCGCAGCGAGGGTGCCGGGAAGCGCACCCGGGCCCGGACGCTGTCCTGGGGGGTCAACGGCGCCGGGGCGGTCGTGATGGTCGCCGTCTTCGCCTCGACCGGCGGTCTCACCGGCGGCGAGATCGCTGTCGCGGGCGGGACGACGGCGCTGGGTCAGCGGGTGCTCGAGGCGGTGTTCGGCGACGCCGCGGTGCGGTCGCTGGCCGCCCGTGCCCGCCAGGACCTCGAGCGGCGCGCAGACGATCTGCTCACCTACGAGCGCGGCCGGTTCGACGCCCTGGTCGACGCCGCGGCCCCGCCGGAGGGCACCCTCGGGGCGCTGCGCGAGGCGGCGGCCGGGCTGGCCGCCGCCCGGGCGGGGCAGCGGTGAGGCGCCGCGACCGCGACGGGCTCCCCCTGGGCGAGCGGCTGGCCGCCCTCCGCGAGGCGGTCGAGCTCGCCGAGGACCGGCTGGAGGTGCCCGAGGTCGGCCGCGCCCGCGCGCTGCTGGCCAAGGCCGGCGCCCGGGAGGCGCTCGGCGACGCCACCGTCGTGGCGCTCGCCGGGGCGACCGGCAGCGGGAAGTCGACGCTGTTCAACGCCCTGTCCGGGGCGGAGGTCAGCACTCCGGGGGTCCGCCGTCCCACCACCGGCGTCGCGCACGCGTCCGTCTGGGGAGCCGCCGACGACGGCGCCGACCGGCTGCTCGACTGGCTGGAGGTCCCCCGCCGGCACCGGGTCGCCGACTCCGATCGAGCGCTCGACGGCCTCGTGCTGCTCGACCTGCCCGACCACGACAGCGTCCGGCTGGAGCACCGGCTGGAGGTCGACCGGCTGGTGGAGCTGGTCGACGTCCTGGTCTGGGTACTCGACCCGCAGAAGTACGCCGACGCCGCCGTGCACTCCCGCTACCTCGTGCCCCTGGCCGGCCACGCCGGGGTGCTCGTCGTCGTCCTCAACCAGGTGGACCGGCTCGACGAGCCGGCGGCGCAGGCCTGCCTGTCCGACCTGCGCCGGCTGCTCGACGAGGAGGGCCTGGCGTCGACGCCGGTCGTGGCGACGTCGGCCCGCACCGGCGCCGGTCTCCCCGAGCTGCGCGCGGCGCTGGCCCGGCGGGTGGGCGCCCGCCGCGCGGCCACGGAGCGGCTGACCGCCGACGTGCGCGCCGCGGCCGGGGCGCTCGCGGCGCACTGCCCCGACGGCGACGCCGGCACCGCGGCCGGGCGCGCGGACGAGGACCGGCTCGCTGGCGCGCTGGCCGACGCGGCGGGTGTCCCGGTGGTGGTCGCCGCGGTCGAGCGGTCGGCCGTCCGGGACGGGGTCGCGCGCACCGGCTGGCCGCTGCTGCGCTGGGTGCGCCGGGTGCGCCCCGATCCGCTCGACCGGCTGCACCTGGGCGACGAGCGCGCCCGCTCCTCGCTCCCGGTGGCGGGTGCGGTGCAGCAGGCCGCGATGGCCGCCGCCCTCCGCCAGGCGCGCACCGACGCCGCCGACGGGCTGCCGCAGGCCTGGCGCGACGAGCTGCGGCGGACCGCCGAGCACGCCGAGGCGGAGCTCCCCGACCGGCTGGACCGGGCCGTGACGGGTGCCGATCTCGGCCCGGCGCGGGTGCCGCTGTGGCAGCGGGCCGTGGGTGGGCTGCAGTGGCTGTTCCTGCTCGCCGCGCTCGTCGGCGCGGTGTGGCTGCTCGGGCTCGTCGTCCTGGGCTGGCTGCAGCTCGACGACGTCGTCCCGCTGCCCCGGGTGGAGGGCTTCCCCGTGCCGACGCTCCTCCTCGTGGCCGGGCTGCTGGCGGGGTTGCTCCTGGCGGTCCTCGCCCGGCCGCTCGTGCGCGCGGGCGCCCGCCGCCGGGGGAGGCGGGCGCGGGAGCGGCTCACCGCCCGGGTGGCCGACGTCGCCCGGACCTCGGTGCTGGCCCCGCTCGAGGAGACGCTCGCGGCGGCCCGCGCGTTCTGCGCCGCCGTCCGCCGGGCCGGCAGCTGACCCGACCGCCGACGCCCCGCGCGGCTTGTTGCGAGCTCTTTGCAATAGAGTTCGTGCCGGTCGACGGAGGGGGCAGCAGTGGGTCTGCACGGGCGGACGGCGCGGGCCGTGGCGATCGGTGCGGTGGTCGTCTCCGCGGTGACCGCCTGCGGCGGGGGCACGGCCGGCACCACGGGCGGCGGCGGCGCGCCGTCGGAGCTGCGCCTGGCCATCGGCGGTGAG
Organism: Blastococcus sp. TF02A-30; assembly: GCF_003319185.1. Taxonomy (GTDB): domain Bacteria; phylum Actinomycetota; class Actinomycetes; order Mycobacteriales; family Geodermatophilaceae; genus Blastococcus. The sequence continues at coordinate 24,018 of NZ_QOHJ01000011.1, read as the reverse complement.
CCGGAGGACGGCTACGACCCGACGCTGGGCTGGGGCCGGTACGGCTCGCCGCTGTTCCAGTCGACGCTGCTCGCCCGCGACCAGGACCTCGACGTCGTCCCCGACCTGGCCACCGACTGGTCGGTCAGCGACGACGGCCTGGTCTGGACCGTGGACATCCGCACCGACGCCGTGTTCACCGACGGCGAGCCGGTCACCGCCACCGACGTCGCCTACACCTTCACCACCGCCAGCCGCAGCGGCGGGCTGACCGACGTCACGGCGCTGCGCGAGGCGGTCGCGGTCGACGAGGACACCGTCGAGCTGCGCCTGGAGCGCCCGCAGAGCACCTTCGTCAACCGGCTGGTCTCGCTGGGCATCGTCCCGGAGCACGCGCACGGGCCGGACTACGCCCGCGACCCGATCGGCTCGGGCCCCTTCCGGCTCGTCCAGTGGGACCCTGGCCAGCAGCTGATCGTCGAGCGCAACGACGACTACTACGGCGAGCAGCCGGCCTTCGAGCGCATCGTCTTCCAGTTCACCGGCGAGGACGCCTCCCTGGCCGCCGCCTCCGCCGGCCAGGTGGACATGGTCGCCGTGCCGTCGCAGCTGGCCGGCACCGAGGTCCCGGGCATGCGGCTGGTCGCGGTGCCCTCGGTGGACAACCGCGGCATCGTCTTCCCGTATCTGCCCGACGACGGCCGCACCACCGACGACGGCACGCCCATCGGCAACGACGTCACCTCCGATCTCGCCGTCCGGCAGGCGATCAACGTCGCCGTCGACCGGCAGGCGCTGGTCGACGGCGTGCTGGAGGGGCACGGCTCGCCGGCCACCGGCCCGGTCGACGGGCTGCCGTGGGGCGAGCCGGCCGCCGCGGTCGAGGACGCCGACCCCGACCGCGCCGAGCAGCTGCTCGAGCAGGCCGGTTGGGTCGACGGCGACGGCGACGGCGTCCGCGAGAAGGCCGGCGTCCGGGCGGCGTTCACGCTGCTCTACCCGGCCGACGACAGCCTCCGGCAGGGCCTGGCGCTGGCGGTCGCCGACATGCTGGGCCCGGTCGGCATCGAGGTGGACGCGGCGGGCGAGAGCTGGGACGTCATCGACCAGCGGCTGCACGCCGACGCCGTGCTCTTCGGCTGGGGCAGCCACGACCCGACGGAGATGTACAACCTGTACTCGTCCACCCGGGCCGGCGTGGAGTACTGGAACCCCGGTTTCTACGCGGACGAGGCCGTCGACGCGCACCTCGAGGCGGCGATGGCCGCCACCGACGAGGAGACGGCGAACCGCGAGTGGCGGGCCGCCCAGTACGACGGTGCGGGGACCGGGTTCGGCCCGTCCGGCGACGCCGCCTGGGCCTGGCTGGTCAACCTCGACCACACCTACCTGGTCGACGAGTGCCTCGACGTCGGCACGCCGCAGATCGAGCCGCACGGGCACGGCTGGCCGGTGACCGCCGGGATCGCCGGGTGGCAGTGGACCTGCTGACCCGTGCCGCCCCCATGCTGCGGGCGCTGACCGGCCGCCTGGTGCGGCTGCTGCTCCTGCTGGCCGCGGTCGCGACGGCGTCCTTCGCGCTGATGGCGCACTCGCCGGTCGACCCGGTGGACGCCTACGTGGGCGGCGACATCGCGGCCATCGGTCCCGAGCAGCGGGCGCAGATCGCCGAGCGGTGGGGGCTGGACGACCCGCCGCTGGAGCGCTTCGGCGCCTGGCTGGGCAACCTCGTGCAGGGTGACCTCGGCCGGTCGCTGACGTTCAACGCGCCGGTGACCGAGGTGATCGGCGAGCGGTTCCTCACCAGCCTGGCGCTCATGGCCACCGCGTGGGTGCTCTCCGGCCTGGTCGGTTTCGGGCTGGGCGTGCTGGCCGGTGCCCGGCAGGGCCGGCTGACCGACCGGGTCGTGTGCTGGTGGGCCTACACGCTGGCGTCGGCGCCGACGTTCTGGGTCGGGCTGCTGCTGCTCTACGTCTTCTCCGTCTCGCTCGGGTGGGCGCCGGTCTGCTGCGCGGTGCCCGTCGGCGCCCTGGCCGAGGACGTGACGCTGCTGGACCGCGTGCAGCACCTCGTGCTGCCGGCGCTGACCCTGTCGATCGTGGGCGTCGCGCCCGTCGTGCTGCACACCCGGCACGCGGTGATCCACGCGCTCGCCGGCGACCACGTGGCGCTGGCCCGGGCGCAGGGGGAGTCGCCCACCGGCGTGATCGTGCACCGGGTGCTGCGGCACGCGGCGGCGCCGGCGGTGCTGCTGCAGTTCGCCGCGCTGGGCGAGCTGTTCGGCGGCTCGGTGCTGGCCGAGCAGGTGTTCTCCTACCCGGGGCTCGGGGCGGCCACGACCGCGGCGGCCCTCGGCCAGGACGTGCCGCTGCTGCTGGGCATCGCGCTGTTCACGACCGTCTTCGTCTTCGTGGGCAACCAGGTCGGCGACCTGGTGCACGCCCGCCTCGACCCGAGGGTCGTCGACGACCTGGTGCGGGCCCGCCGCGGTCGGTGGCGCCGCGATCCCGATCCCGACGTGCTGCCCGCCGTCGAGCCGCTCCCGGTCGTCCCCGAACCCGAACCGGCCGGGCGGGGTGCCCGGTGAGCGCCGCCGTCGCGGTGCCGGTGCCCGGCCGGCTGGGGGACCGGCGGACCCGGACCCTGGCCTACGTCGGCCTGGCCGTGCTGGTCGTCCTCGGGGTGCTCGTCGCGGGGACCCTGGCCGGTGACGCCGCGCAGACGACCGACCTCGCCGACCGGAACCTCGGCCCGTCGGCGGAGCACTGGTTCGGCACCGACCGGCTCGGCCGGGACATGCTCGCCCGGACCCTCGCCGGTCTGCGGCTGAGCCTGGTCGTCGGCGTCGCCGCGGCGGCCGTCTCGGCGGTCGTCGCGCTGCTGCTGGCCAGCGCGGCGGCGGTCTTCGGCGGCGTGGTCGACCGGGCGGTCGGCTGGCTGGTCGACCTGTTCCTCGCCCTGCCGCACCTGGTCCTGCTCGTCCTGCTGGCCTTCGCACTCGGCGGCGGGACCGGGGCGGTCGTCGCGGCGGTCGCGCTCACCCACTGGCCGACGCTGACCCGGGTGCTGCGCGGGCGGGCCCGAGAGGTCATGTCGTCGGACTACGTCGCGGTCTCCCGGCAGCTCGGCCGCGGCCGGTGGTGGATCGCCCGCCACCACCTGGCCGGGCACCTCACCGGGCACTTCGTCGTCGGCACCGTGCTGCTCTTCCCGCACGCGATCCTGCACGAGGCGGCGCTGTCGTTCCTGGGGCTGGGCGTCGACCCGGGCCAGCCGTCGATCGGCATCCTGCTGGCGGAGTCGATGCGCTACCTGACCGCGGGGGCCTGGTGGCTCGCCGTGCTGCCGGGGCTGTGCCTGCTCGTCGTCGTGAAGCTGGTCGACGCGATCGGGGAGAACACCCGGGCGCTGCTCGACCCGCGGAGCCACCACCTGTGACCGCGCCGCTGCTCGAGGTGCGCGGGCTCGAGGTCGACTTCCTCCAGTACGAGCGCGGGCTGCGCCGGCGCGCGGTGCCGGCGCTGACCGGCATGGACCTCACCGCCCGCGCCGGCGAGGTGGTGGCGCTGGTCGGCGCGAGCGGCGCCGGCAAGAGCCTCCTGGCGCACGCGGTGCTGGGCCTGCTCCCGCCCAACGCGGTCGAGCGGGGCACGGTCGCCGTCGACGGCGAGCCGCTGTCCCCGGAGCAGCGACGCCGGCTGGCCGGCCACGGCACGACCCTGCTGCCGCAGTCGGCGAGCTTCCTCGACCCGCTGTCGCGGATCGGCCGGCAGGTCCGCCGCACCGCGCGGCTGGCGGGGCACGCCGATCCCCGGCGCGCGGCCGAGCAGGCGCTGGCCGAGCGCGGGCTCGGTCGCGAGGTGCTGCGCCGGTACCCGCACGAGCTCTCGGGCGGCATGGCCCGCCGGGTGCTGGTCGCGATGGCGGTGCTCACCCGGCCCCGGCTGCTGCTCGCCGACGAGCCGACCACCGGCCTGCCGACGGACCTGGTGCGGACGACGCTGCGCGAGTTCCGCGTTCTGGCCGACGCCGGCGCCGCCGTCGTCCTGGTCACCCACGAGCTGCGCGCGGCGCTGGACGTCGCCGACCGCGTGGTGATCGTCCGGGACGGGCGCACCGTCGACGTCGCCGACCCGGCCGGCTTCACCGGGGACGGCGCGGCGCTGGCCCACCCGTACACCCGGGCGCTGTGGCAGGCGCTGCCCGGCAACGGCTTCCGCGTCCCGGAGGTGCGCTGATGCTGCGCGCCGACGACGTGTGGTTCCGCTACGGCAGTGCCCAGCCGTGGACGCTGGCGGGCGTCGACCTGCAGGTCGCAGACGGCGAGGTGGTGGGGCTGTGCGGCCCCAGCGGCGGCGGCAAGAGCACGCTGGCCCGCGTCCTCGCCGGCCACCTGCGCCCCGATCGCGGCCGGGTGACCGTGGACGGGAGCGAGCCCCGGGCCCGCCGTGGACCGCACCCGGTGCAACTGGTGCTCCAGCACCCCGAGCGGGCCGTGGACCCGCGGTGGACCATCCGCCGCGCGCTGGCCGCCACCGGCGCGGGGGACGACGCCATCGCGGCGCTCGACGAGGAGCTGGTGCGGCCCACGTGGCTGGACCGCTACCCGCACGAGATCAGCGGCGGTGAGCTGCAGCGGGTCAACCTGGCGCGGGCGCTGCTGACCCGCCCCCGGTTCGTCGTCGCGGACGAGATCACCGCGAGCCTGGACGCGGTCACCCAGGCGCGGATCTGGGCGCTGCTGCTCGAGCGGTGCCGGGCCGCGGGCATCGGCGTGCTGGCCGTCTCGCACGACCGCCTGCTGCTCGAGGAGGTCGCCGGCCGGATCGTCGACCGGACGCCGGTGCCCGACCGGGGCCCGGCCTAGGACCGCGGGCCGCCGTCGAACGACATCCAGACCCGGCGGCGGTCGCTGCGGGTGTGCACCGCCGCCATCGCCTCGACGCGGCGCCGCTGGTCGGCGTTCGCGGTGTGCTGCACGACAGCGATCTCCGCCGCGCGCATCGCCCGCTCCGCGGCGAACTCCGCCGGCGTCGACGGGTACTCGTCGGCCGGGTCGGGGTCGGCCTCCACCCGGCGGGCGTAGGGGCTGTCGGGCGGCAGGTTGCCGCTGACCCGTCCGTACGCGCCGAGCATGAGCAGCAGGAAGCCCGCGACCACCGAGAAGACGACGTTGCTGATGCCGAACGCCAGGAGGTTGAACTCCGTCTCGAGCACGGCGAGGTTGGCCAGCGCGGACACCAGGAAGAGCACCCCGACCACGATCATGACGGTGGAGGCGGTCCGCGGGCCGCGCAGGGCGGCGACCACGAGCACGACGGCGGTGACCACCGAGATCGTGGAGAGCAGGCCGTTGGACGACAGGCCGAGGATCTCCTCGCCCTCGGTCGAGAAGAAGTCGAGGCCACCGGCGAAGCCGAGCAGGCCGAACACGGCGATCACCGCGGCGACGACGACGGCGCCGATGCGGTGGACGACGTGGACTCGGGAGCCGCCCGGTTCCTGCTCGGAGCGGGGCACGGCGCTGGCGGGCGGGCGGCGGAGGTGCGGGCGCAGGGTCATGACGACTCCCTCGGGACGGCCGGCTGGTACCTGCTCTTCGCGGGCGCCGCGCGGTCCGGATGCGAGGGCGGCGGGTCAGTCCTCCGGCGGGAAGAGCGAGCCGAGGCCGAACCGGGTGGGCCGGCGGAAGGGCTGCCAGTCGTGCCGGGGCTGGGCCAGCCGGTCGGCCACCACCCACAGGACGGCGGGGTCGTGCCCCATGCCGAGGTGGCTGGCGTGGACGGCGACGTTCTCGCTGGTCGGCCCGGGTTGCTGGCGGCACGTCCGCCAGTCGACGACGCCGTCCCACCGCGAGTAGATCGCCGTGCTGGGCACCGGCAGCCCCCGGGCGAGCGAGCCGCGGGCGGGCGAGAGCCGCTGCGGCGTGTGCAGGTGCGCGTAGCGCTGGAAGGCACGGGCGCCGGGCGTGCCGTCGTCCACCCGCCGGTCGGCCGAGGCGAACGGTGAGCCGAGGGAGATGACCTGGCGCACCTGGCGCGGCACCCGCACGGCCAGCCGCCGCGCGTAGATCCCGCCGAGGCTCTGCCCGACGATGCTCACGGCGGTGCCGTGCTCGGCGGCGAGCCGGTCGAGCAGGCGGGGGAGCTCGTCGACGACCTCCTGGGTGGGACCGCGGTTGCGGCCCAGCGACCAGCCGACGACCGGGTAGCCGAGCCGGCGCAGCCACACCCGGAGCGTGCGGGTGGAGAGGTCGGACGCCATCAGCCCGGGGAGCACCAGCACGGGGTGCGGCTCTCCCCTGGGTGCCAGCTGCAGCAGCGGCAGGCCGGCGGCGAAGGCGCCGGCGCTGGCCAGCGCGCGCACCGGTTCGGTGGCGGCCAGCAGCCCGCGGCGCCGCCGGGGCGCGCGCTCGCTCACCGGCGGCTCAGTCGGTGACGGGCGGCAGCACCGGCGGGGCGAACACCTCGTCGATGGGACGCGGACCGATGTACTGGCGGCAGGTGCACGGCACCCAGGTGTGCCCGGCCCACCGGCCCTTGCGGTCGAAGGTGTCGCGGCGCAGCTCGGCGTAGCAGGTGGAGGTGTCGCGGTCGTGCTGGCTCAGCGCGTGACCGCAGCCGCACAGCGGGGTGACCGGTGGCGGGGGAGGGGTCCGTCGCCGCCCCAGGCGACCGGCGAGGAAGCCGGACGCGAGCAGGGCAGCGCCCACCAGCAGGCTGACCGGTTCCATGCGCGATCCCTCCGATCCGGCGTCCTCGACGGTAGCGCGCCCGGACCGGCCCCGGCCTCCGGCAGCACCCTGATCCGACCCTGACCGGAGCGGTCATCCGTCGGACTTGCCGCGGCCGCTGACCGCGTCACGCAGGTGGTCCAGCAGGCTGGCGACCGGGCCGACCGCGAGGCGGACCCCGGCCTCGTTCGGGGTCATCGGGTGCGCCCGGGTGGGCGCGATCTTCTTGATCGCCTCCACCTGCTCGGCCATCTCGACCAGCTGCTCGTGGGAGAAGGCGGCGCGCAGCTCGGTGAACATGCGCTGTTCCTCGTGCTCGACGTGGTGCCGGATCTCGGCGATCAGCTCGGCGACCAGGCCGTCGAACCCGGCGTCGGCGGGGTCCATGCGCTCGAGCCGCTTCATGGTCTCCTCGGCCTCCGCGTGCTCCTCCTTGGAGTGCTGGGCCTCCTCCTCGTAGAGCTCGGCCAGCACCCGGGGGTACACCCGGGTCTCCTCGGCCACGGAGTGCTTGACCAGGCCGATGGTCACCTCGTCGACGAGCTGGCGCTTCCTGCGGAGGTCGTCGGCGTCGGTGCGGCCGCGGAGCTGCTCGAGCTCCCGGAAGATCCGGTCGAACTCGCGGTGGTCGGCGGACAGGACGTCCACGACGTCGCGCTGCGTCTCGGTCACGGTGGGCTCCCTGGGGCGGTGGTGTGCGCTCCGTGTGCCCGCCCCGGCGGGCCGGCACACGTGCGGACGACGCCGTCCGGATTCCCCCGTTCGTGGTGGTTCATCTTCTGTGCGTTGGGGCACATGTCATCCCGTGGACACGTACGCAGTGGGGTTCGCCCGCCCCGATCGCTGGTCCAGCGGGAACCACGTGGTGCAGGACCACCCGTGGCACGCCGTCGAAGCGCACCGCCCTCCGGCCGAGCTGGACGGCGAGATCGAGCTCGCGATCTGCGGGGCCATCGTCCAGGTGTGGGGATCGCAGAAGTGGGAGCGCGTCGGCGCCGGTCGCACCGCCTGCCCGGAGTGCGTCCAGCGCACCGCGGGTGCGCGCAGCCTGACCAGCGCCCGCTGACGGTCGCGCCCCTCAGGGGTGCGGCAGCACCACCAGCGCGGTGACGCCTCGACTGGCTAGCGCTTGCGACCGCTGATCGCCGAGAGGCCGGTGATCTCGCGGCCCACGATGAGCGCCTGCACCGAGTCGGTGCCCTCGAAGGTGAACACCGCCTCCATGTCGGCGAAGTGCCGGGCGACGTGGTGGTCGAGCAGGATGCCGTCGCCCCCGAGGATGTCGCGGGCGTCGGCGACGATCGCGCGGGCCTTCGCCGCGTGGTTCATCTTGGCCAGCGAGGCCATGGCGGCGGTCATCCGGCCCTCGTCGGCCAGCTTCGAGAGCCGCCAGCACATCAGCTGCATGGCGGTGATCTCGGCGAGCATGCGGGCGAGCTTGTCCTGCACCAGCTGGTAGCCGGCGATGGGCGCGCCGAACTGCTCGCGCTGCAGGGCGTGCGCCAGGGCCAGCTCGTAGGCCGCCGTCGCCAGGCCCAGCGCCCGCCAGGCGACGGTGTACCGGGTGCGGTCGAGCACCGTGGAGACGTCCTTGAACGAGCGGCAGTTCGCCAGCCGGTTCTCCACCGGCACCCGCACCCCGGTCAGCGTGATCTCGGCCTGCCAGACGGCGCGCAGGGCGGTCTTCCCGGTCATGACGGTGGCCTCGTAGCCGGGGGTGCCCTTGTCCACGACGTAGCCGCCGACGGCGCCGTCCTCGCCGCGAGCCCAGATGATGACGTGGTCGGCGATCGACCCGTTGCCGATCCACTTCTTCCGGCCGTCCAGCACGTAGGAGTCGCCGTCGCGGCGGGCAGAGGTCTCCAGGGCGACGGCGTCCGAGCCGTGCGCCGGCTCGGTCAGGCCGAAGGCGCCGATCTTCTCCAGCCGCGCCATGGCCGGCAGCCAGCGCTCGCGCTGCTCCTCGTCGCCGAGCAGGGCGATCGACTGCATGGCCAGGAAGCTGTGCACGCCGTTGAAGGTGCCGATGCTGCCGTCGGCGCGGGCCAGCTCGGCAGCCACGATGCCCGCGGCCACGTTGCTCATGCCCGGGCAGCCGTAGCCCTCGATCGTGCCGCCGACGACGCCGAGCCGGGCCAGCTCCGGCACCAGCTCGAAGGGGAACTCGGCCCGCTCCCAGTACTCGTTGATGCGCGGCAGGACCTCCCGCTCGCCGAAGGCCCGGACCCGGTCGCGGATCTCCACCTCCTCGGGGGTCAGCAGGTCCTCGACGGCGTAGAAGTCGGTGCTCGGCGCGGTCACGGGCGGAACCTACGACGCCGCGCGGCATGCTGCTCGGCGTGCGCGTCGTGATCGCCCCCGACTCCTTCAAGGGTTCGCTGCCCGCGGACCGCGCCGCGGAGGCGATCGCGGCCGGGGTGGTGCGGGTGCTGCCCTCGGCCGAGCCGGTGCTGCGCCCGGTCGCGGACGGGGGAGAGGGCACGGTCGCCGCGGCGCTGCGCGCCGGGTGCACGCCCCGGACGGCGCGGGTGAGCGGCCCCGACGGCGGCCCGGTGGACGCGGTGTTCGCCGTCGACGGGACGACGGCGGTGCTCGAGCTGGCCGCCGCCGCCGGGCTCGGCCGGCTGGAGCGGCCGGCGCCGATGACGGCGACGACCCGCGGGGTGGGGGAGCTGGTGCTGGCCGCGCTCGACACCGGGGCGCGCCGCGTCGTGCTGGGGCTCGGCGGCAGCGCCACCACGGACGCTGGGGCGGGCCTGCTCCAGGCACTCGGGGTGCGGCTGCTCGACGCCGACGGAGCCGAGATCCCGCCCGGGGGAGCCGGCCTGCACCGGCTGGATCGGATCGACGCGGGAGCGCTCGACGCCCGGCTGCGCACGACCTCGATCGTGGTCGCCGCCGACGTCGACAACCCGCTCACCGGCGCCACCGGCGCGGCCGCCGTCTTCGGGCCGCAGAAGGGCGCCTCGCCGGAGGAGGTGGAGGTGCTGGACGCCGGCCTGGCCCGGTTCGCCGCCGTCGTCCGGCGGGACCTGGGGGTGGAGCTCCTGGGGACCGCCTCGCTGGGCGCGGCCGGGGGCACGGCGGCGGGCCTCGCCGCCGTCCTCGCCCCCTCCGTGGTGCCCGGTGCAGCCCTGGTCTGCGACCTGGTCGGGTTGGACGGTGCGCTGGCCGGCGCGGCCCTGGTGGTCACCGGGGAGGGCTCGCTGGACGCGCAGACCCTGCACGGCAAGGCGCCGGCCGAGGTGGCCGGCCGCGCACGGGTCGCGGGCGTGCCGTGCCTGGCGCTGGCCGGCCGGGTCGACCTGTCGACGAGTCGACTCGCCGACGCCGGCTTCGCGGCCGCGCACGCGCTGACCGAGGTCGAGCCCGATGTCGCCCGGTGCCTGGCCGAGCCGGCCCGGCTGCTGGCCGAGCTCGCGGCGCGCGTGGTCCCGGGGCTGGTCTAGGACGGGTGGGCGCTGCCGATCGCCTCGTCGGAGGTGTCGTCGGGCTCGCTCTGCGCCTCCAGGTCGGCCGCCATCTCGGGAGTCTCCTGCTCGAGGGCGATGTCGCGGGGCTGCGGGGCGTCGGGATCCGGCGTCGTCATGGCCCCACCTTCGCCGACCGCGGGACGCGGCGCGCGTCGGATCAGCCGCGGAGGAGGCCGCGCGCGTAACCGATCTGCCCGAGGTGCTGGAGGTCGTCGGAGAGCACGCTGACCAGCCGGACGCCGAGCGTGACGGGCGGGTCCCAGTTCCGGTCGACGACCCGGTCGAGGTCGGCGTCGGTGAGCCTGCGCAGGAACTCCGCCGAGCGGGCGTGGACGTCGTCGGCGTAACCGGTCAGCAGGTCGAGCGAGGGGATCCGCACCGCGGCGACCTGGTCTGCGTCGAACCCGTAGCCGGTGGCGCCCGGCTCGAACGGGAGGCCGAACCGGTCGGCCCAGCCCTCCGCCGTCCACACCTGCTCGTGCCGGGCCACCTCGGCGACGTGGTCATCCTGCACGCGCAGCAGGTGCCAGGCCAGCCAGCCGATGGGGTTGGCGTCCGGGCCCGGGCGCTGGTGCAGCTGCTCGACGGTGAGCCCGTCGAGCTGGCGGCGCAGCGTCTGGTGGATCTGGGCGTAGGCGTAGGCGAGGAGTTCGGAGCTCTTCATGCCGCAGCCTACCCAGCCGGCGCCCTGGCTCCACCGGCGGACGTGGAAAGCCGACTTGACGTAAAGCCCGCTTGACATCACCGGCCGTTGTCAAGCAAGCTTGTCACCGTGAACAGCAGGGTGCGCGAGCTGCGGCAGGCCAGGGGGCTGTCGCAGGAGGCGCTGGCCAGAGCGGTCGGGGTCTCGCGGCAGACCATCAACGCCATCGAGACGGGGCGGTACGACCCGTCGCTGCGGCTCGCCGTGCACCTCGCCCGCCACTTCGACAGCACCGTGGAGGAGATGTTCGATGTCGACGCCCACTAGGAGCCGGCTGCCCGTGTCGGTCCCGAACGCCGTGCTCGTGACCGTGGTCGTGGCCGGGGCCGTGGCCCTCGGGGTCCTCGGCCGCTGGTTCGAGGCCTGGCTGCTCGCGGCGGTGTCCGTCGCAGCCGTCGGCTCGGCGCTGCACGCCCGGCGCCCCGGCTCGCGCGACATCACCCGGGTGAACGCCATCGAGTACCGCGACGAGCGCGACCGGAGCATCGCCCGGGCCGGTTTCTCGGTCGTGGGCGCCGTCGCGCTGGTGCTCTCCGTGGTGGAGTTCGTGGTGATCGCCGTCGTCGTCGCGGCGCGGGACTGGCCGCCGGCGGTCCAGCTGGTCCCGATCGGTCAGCTGCTGCTGCTGTGCGTGGTCTGGGCGGCCGCGAACTCCTACGCCGCCCGGCGCAGCTGACCGACCGGGCCGGACCGGCGCTACCGGCCGCGCAGCTCGCGGCGCAGGATCTTGCCGGTCACCGTCTTGGGCAGCTCGTCGACCAGCACCACGCTGCGGGGGTACTTGTAGGCGGCCATGCGCTCCTTGCAGTGCGCGATCAGCTCGTCGGCGGTGGCCGTCGCCCCGGGCACGAGGCTGACGAAGGCCTTGACCGTCTCCCCGCGCTTCTCGTCCGGGACGCCGACGACGGCGGACTCGCGCACGGCCGGGTGCTCGGCCAGCACGTCCTCGACCTCGCGCGGCCAGACCTTGTAGCCCGAGGCGTTGATCATGTCCTTCTTGCGGTCGACGATGAACACCCAGCCCTCGGGGCTCATGAAGCCGACGTCGCCGCTGTGCAGCGCCCCGCCGGGCAGGCTCGCCGCGGTCTCCTCCGGCTTGCCCCAGTAGCCGGCCACGACCTGCGGGCCCTCGGCGACGATCTCGCCGATCTCGCCCAGGGGCAGGTCGGCGCCGTCGTCGTCCTGGATGCGGACGATCGTGCTCGGCGCCGGCACCCCGACCGAGAGCGCCCCCGACGTCGGGTCGACCGGTGACGGCGCGCCGAACGGGGTGACCGTCATCGGCGACGTCGTCTCGGTGAGGCCGTAGGCGTTGTGCACCTGGATGCCGGTGGCGTCGCGGAACCGCTGCTCGGCGGTGGGGGAGATGGCCGCGCCGCCGGAGTACACCGACCGGAACGAGGCGAAGTGCTCCTTCGTGAACGCCGGTGAGTTGAGCAGCGCCGTGAACGCGGTGATCGCGCCGATGGTGAAGGTCGGCCGGTGCTCGAGCAGGGCGTCGAGCACCACGTTCGGCTCGAAGCGGTAGGCCAGCACGAGCGGCGCGGGCACCAGCATGCTCACCGCGATGTGCCCGATCAGGCCGGTGATGTGGAACAGCGGCGCGATGCCGAAGATCGCCCCGCCGTCCGCCCCGGCGTGCACCCAGTCGCGGTAGACCTGCGCGGTGAAGACCACGTTGCGGTGGGTGTTCATGGCGCCCTTGGGCACCCCTGTGGTCCCCGACGTGTAGGTCAGGAACGCGACGTCGTCCGGGCCGAGCTGCGCCGGTGGCACCTCCCGGCCGCGGTGCGCGGCGATGAACTCGGCGAGGTCGGTCGTCCCCTCGTGCCGTTGCCGGGACAGTCCGGCGAACAGCCGCTGGTCGTCCCTCGTCTGGAACTCCAGCTCGCTGGTGGTGAGCACCAGGCGCACGTCGGTCTCCGGCACGACTTCCCGCGCGACCTCGGCGTAGAGCGCCTCGAGGGAGAGCAGCACCGTCGCGCCCGAGTCCTTGAGCAGGTAGGAGAGCTCCCGCACCCGGCTCATCGGGTTGATCGACACCATGACGCCGCCGGCCTTCCAGGTGGCGACCATCGCGATGACGAACTGCGGCACGTTCTGCAGGTAGACCGCCAGCCGGTCTCCGGGCGTGAACCCGTTGGCCAGGAGGCCGGCGGCCAGGCCGTCGCTGAGCTCGTCGAGCTCCCGGCGGGTGACGACGCCGTCGAAGTAGCGCAGCGCGACGCCGTCGGGGTCCTTCGCCACGCCGGCGCGGAACATGCTCAGGGCGTCGCCGAACTCGATGCCGTAGTCCGCCGGCTGGTCGCCGTAGAGCGCCAGCCAGGGGCGGTCGTCGTACGCGCTCACGGCTACTTGATGACGACGGGGTTGACCGGGGTGCCGGCGGCCTTGGCGACCTTGAGCGGGGCGGCGACGTAGAGGAAGTCGTACCGGCCGTCCTCGGCGCAGTCGGCGGCCAGCTGCTCGAGGTCGGCGATCTCGGTCAGGGTCACGCCGAGGTTGCGCATCAGGGCGCTGTGCAGGACGAGGGCCACGCCGTTGTTCGGGTCCATCGTCACCTCGTTGGCGATGGTGTCGGTGACCAGGTTCGGGATCTCCATGTCGGCGAACCACTGCACCAGCGCGGGGCTGTAGACCAGGCCGGGCTCGTTGAAGCCCTCGTAGAATGCCTCGCCCTGCTCGTGGAAGAGCGCCAGGAAGTTCGTGCGGATGATCAGGATGTCGCGCGGCCGGATCTCCACGCCCTGCGCCCTCGCGCACTCCAGCAGGTCCTCGTGGGTGAACGTCTCGCCCTTGTCGAGGGTGTTCTTGCCGCGGAAGCGGGCCATGTCGAGCAGCACGCCCCGGCCGACCACGCCCCGCTCGGCGATGGGCTGGACGCTGGCCTTCTCCAGGCCGCCGATGGTGGTGCGGGCGTCGTAGCCGTTCCAGATCTTGCCGTCGTACCAGAGGTGGCCGAGGGCGTCGTACTGCGTGGAACCCTGCAGGTAGGCGTCGATCTTGTCGTCGGCGTAGTGCAGGCCGCCGGGGTAGGCCGGGCCCTTGCCGCCCTCGTCCCAGTCACCCTCGTCGAGCACCTGCGTGCGGACGGCCGGGGTGCGGCCGGGCCAGACCGGGTCGCCCTTCGGGTCGCCGATCAGCCGCTGCAGGGTGAACACCTTGCCCTGGCTGACCAGGCGCACCGCGGCCAGCACCTCCTCCGGGCCGAGGTAGTTCAGCGCGCCGACCTCGTCGTCCGGACCCCACTTGCCCCAGTTGGTCGGGGCGTCCTTGAGCAGCTCGCCGAGGGCCGGGGCGGTGGGCTGGGTGTCGGTCACGGGTGTTCCTCCAGGCGTCGTCGGCGGGGGTTGACCTGGCCCGAGTCTTGCGCTCGTGTGGTGGCTCTCACAACCACCTGCAACATTCGGTGCAACCGGCAACCGTTCCGCCGAGGGGGATCTGCGATGACCACACCCGAGTCCGTCTTCACCTACGGCGCTCCGCAGCTGAAGTTCGGCGCCGGCGCCTCCGACGAGATCGGCTTCGACCTCAGCCAGTTCGGGGTCCGCCGGGTGCTGGTGGTGACCGATCCGGGGCTGGCGGCGACCGGGATCCCGCAGCGGGTGGCCGACCAGATGGGGCGGTTCGGGATCGAGGCGCAGGTGTACGACGGCGTGCACGTCGAGCCGACCGACGTGAGCCTGACCGAGGCGATCGAGGCGGCGCGGGCGTCGGGGCCGTGGGACGCGTTCGTGGCGGTGGGCGGCGGGTCGAGCATCGACACCGCCAAGGCGATCAACCTGCTCACCACGAACCCCGGTGAGCTGATGGACTACGTCAACGTGCCGGTGGGCCAGGGGCGGGCGCCGTCGCAACCGCTCAAGCCGCTGGTCGCCGTCCCCACCACGACCGGCACCGGGTCGGAGAGCACGACGATCTGCGTGATGGACGTGCTGGCGGCGCGGGTGAAGACCGGCATCAGCCACGCCCGCCTGCGGCCGACCCTCGCCGTCATCGACCCGGACCTGACGCTCACCCAGCCGCCGGGGGTGACGGCCGCGTCGGGGATGGACATCCTCTGCCACGCGCTGGAGAGCTACACCGCCCGCTGGTACACGACCTACGACCGCAAGACGCCCGAGCAGCGGGTGCCCTACTGCGGGTCCAACCCGATCTCGGACATGTGGTCGGAGAAGGCGCTGTCGTTGCTGGCCGGCTCGTTCCGGCGGGCGGTGCGGCACGGCGACGACGCGCAGGCGCGGGCGGACATGGCGATGGCGGCGACCTTCGCCGGGATGGGCTTCGGCAACGCCGGCGTGCACATCCCGCACGCCAACGCCTACCCGATCGCCGGGCAGGTGAAGGACTTCCACCCCAAGGACTACCCGGCCGACGAGCCGATGGTGCCGCACGGGATGTCGGTGGCGCTGACCGCGCCGGAGGCCTTCCGGTTCACCTTCGACGCCTCGCCGGAGCGGCACGTGCGGGCCGCGCAGCTGCTGGCGCCGAACGCCGGGATGCCCACGGCGCCGGAGGAGTTCCTGCCGATGGTGCTGGCCGACCTGATGCGCGACATCGACATCCCGAACGGGGTGGGCGCGGTCGGGTTCGCCGAGGGCGACATCCCCGACCTGGTGGAGGGCGCGATGAAGCAGCAGCGGCTGCTGGCGACCAGCCCGAAGGCGGTCACCGAGGACGACCTCGCCGGGATCTTCTCCCGCTCGCTGTCGCTGTGGTGAGGGAGCAGGGGCGACCGCGCGGCTCGGTCGCCCCTGCCCGCGCGGTCAGAAGCTGGACCTCGGCACGCCCATCCCGGGGTCGATGCGGGCCGGGCCCGATGCGGACGGCGTGATGTCCATGTCGAAGATGGCGGTCGGCAGGTAGACGGTCGAGCAGGAGTTCGGGATGTCCACGACGCCGGAGAGCCGGCCCTCGATGGGGGCGGCGCCCAGGATCATGTACGCCTGTTCCGGCGTGTAGCCGAACTTGGTCAGGTAGTCGATCGCGTGCAGGCAGGCGCGCTGGTAGGACAGGTGCGAGTCGAGGTAGTGCTGCTCGTCGTCGAGCGTCACCGACGTGCCGGAGAAGGCCAGCCAGCGTTCGTAGCGCGGATCCACGTTCCCGGGCATGAAGACCGCGTTCTCGCCGACGCCGTAGGTCTCCATCCCGCCCTTGATCACGTCGACGTGCAGGTCCATGAACCCGCCCATCTCGATGGCGCCGCAGAAGGTGATCTCCCCGTCCCCCTGCGAGAAGTGCAGGTCGCCCATGGAGAGCTTCGCGCCGTCGACGAACACCGGGTAGAAGACCCGGCTGCCCTTGGTCAGGTTCTTGATGTCCTGGTTGCCGCCGTTCTCGCGCGGCGGCGCGGTGCGCGCGGCCTCCGCTGCGGCGCGGTCGAACTCGGCTCCGGCGAGGGTTCCGAGGATGGCGTCCTGGGGCAGCGGGGGGAGGGCCAGCGGCGGGACCCGGTCCGGGTCGGTGTCGATGAGGGCCTGCTCGCGGCGGTTCCAGCGCGCGAGCAGGTCCGCCGACGGCGCGGTGCCCATGAGCCCCGGGTGCACGATGCCGGTGAACGAGACGCCGGGGACGTGCCGCGAGGTCGCCGTCTGGCCGGAGAAGTCCCAGATGACCTTGTACGCGTCGGGGAACTGCTCGGTGAGGAAGCCACCGCCGTTCTGCGTGGCGAAGATGCCGGTGTAGCCCCAGCCCTGGCCGGCGAGCGGCCCCGAGTCCTCCTGCGGGATGGGCCCGACGTCGAGGATGTCCACCACGAGGAGGTCGCCGGGTGCTGCTCCCTCGACCGCGATGGGGCCGCTGAGCACGTGGACCGTCGACAGCGGGGCGTCGCGCACGTCGTCGGCGGAGTCGTCGTTGTGGATGGCCCCGTCGAACCACTCGCGGCAGTGCACGCGGAAGGAGTCGCCGGGCCGGACGGTCACGTTCGCCGGGATGTCCGGGTGCCAGCGGTTGTGGCCGACGTACTTCTGGTCGGTGAACTTCTTCGTGGAGTCCAGCGGGAACACGACATCGGGCATGGCTTGCCTCCTGCTCGGCGGGTCGGTGGGGAACGGGGTCCGGTCATCGCGGGGTGGCGTCACCCCCGTGGCGTCCGGCGGCCTGGCCACGGCGCGGGGCCGGCGGCCCCTCCTCCCGCAGCTCCGGGGCAGGCGCGGTGGCGGCAGTGGCCTGGGGCTCCCGCAGGCGGGGGTAGAGGGCCAGCGAGGCCACGCAGAGGACGGCGATGAGGACCGCCCAGAGCGTCGTGTGCTCGGCCCAGGTGCCGGTGAGCAGCAGGAAGGCGGGGATGGCGGCGGTGATCACCCCGGCGACGACGGCGACGGCGCCGGTGAAGCGGGTCAGCTCCTCGCGCTTGAGCCCCAGGACCAGGAAGAACAGGCCCCAGAGCACGGCCCAGTAGAGCCAGATGACGCCGAAGGCCGGATCATCCAGCCTGCCGAAGTTCAGCCCCGCGTAGACGAGCGCGCAGCCGGCGACGAAGGCGGAGAACCACCCGAGACCGGTGCCGTCGAGCCCGCCCAGCAGGTTGAACCCGACGTAGAGGTAGGTGAAGCCGAACAGGTAGAGCCCGGAGGCGCCGAGGATCACGTCCGCGTCTCCACCGGACGTGAAGATCAGGTACGTCGGGGTGACGACCTGCAGCCCCCCGACGAAGAAGTTCAGCGGTGCTGCGGCCCTGGCGTCGACCAGCCCCAGGAGCATGAGGCCGTTGAGGACGAGGACTGCTCCGACGTAGAGGAGCCCGACGCTGGCCATGGGGCACCGTCCTTCCGACGGGGTGGGTCAGGGACGCGGCAACCGGCGCCACGCAGGGTCGATCGCTGCCGGACGCGGCTGCGGGCGGCGTGGGGGCGGTGCCGCGACCACGGCCGGTTCGTCGCGGGTGCGCTCGGTGCGGTCGATCAGCGCCCGGCGACGGGGATCGCCGAACGACAGGCGGGGCGCGGTGAAGACGCGGCCGGCGGGGGAGCCGCACAGCGGGCACGGCTCGGTGCCGCCGGCGGTGCCGATCGGCCGCGCCAGCTCGACGGCCCCGTGCTCGGGACAGCGGTACACGTAGACGGCCATCGGCGATCCTCGTGCGCGACGTGCCCGGGGGCGGGTGCGCCCGGGAGACGGCGGAGCCTCCTCCACCTGCACGGACACGGTCAACACGCCGGGTTCGCCCGCCGCCGCGGTACCCGGGGCGCCCGGCGCGCCGTCACGACCACGTCCGGCCATAGAACGGACCGCGAGTGGCCTGCGCCGACGCGGACGCGGCCGCGCGGCGAGCCCTCAGCCCGCGGCGACGACGCTCTTGGTGACCTGTCCGGTGGCGACGAGCGCGCCGTCGACGGTCACCTCGGTGCGCATGAAGGCGACCGCGCGACCCCTCCTGAGGACGGTGCCGGTGAGCTCGACGCGGGCGCCGGCACTGACCGGCCGGAGCAGCGAGACGGTGAGGTCGTGGGTGACGGCGTGCTCGTCGTCGGTCAGGTGGGGGAGGAGGGCGAGGAACGCCGCGACGTCGACCAGCGTGTAGACGACGCCGCCGTGCAGCATGCCGTGCGGGTTCTGCGCCGGGTGGTCGACCGGGAACCAGACGCCGGCCGACGGGTCGGCGGGGTCGCGCAGCTGCATGCCGAGGAAGCGGTGCAGCGGGATGTCCAGCACGGCCTGCACGCGGGTCATCAGCTGGTCGGGGGAGGGCACGGCGGCCACCTCTCGTCGGGGTGGCCGCAGCTTCGCACGTGCTCTCGCCGGCTCCGCCCGGGCATCGGCCGGGGCGGACGTTGGCGGGCGGGGTCTCGTCCAGCCAGTGGTTGAAGCCAGGGTTCCCCGCCCCGCAACGGAGCCTTGCACCGTCCTGCGGTCCGCGCCACCCGGTCCCCCGCGGGGAGCGTCGCGCGGCCTGTCGGGCACCGTCGGTCCCGGCGTAGCGTTGAGCATCACGGGGCTCCGCGGTGGGTGCGACCGGTCCCGAGCCCCGCTCCGCCGCCGGTCCCGGCAGGCGAGGAGGCAGCGATGTCGGACCACGCGGGCGGGGTGCCGCCCGTTCCCGGATCGCTCGTGGTCGAGCAGGAACCCGCCGGACCGCGGGTGCTGTGGCTGCGGGGCGACGTCGACTCGGCCACCGTCGCGAGGTTCCAGGTCGAGCAGGGGCGGGCGCCGGTGGTGGTGGACGTCATCGACGCCGGCGAGGTGTCGTTCATCTGCTCCGCGGCGATCGCGGTCATGATCCTCGCCGTCGAGGCGTCGGCCGGCGCGGGCCGCCGTCCGGTGCTGCGCGCGGCATCCCGTCCGGTGGACCGGGTGCTGATGCTCTCGGGCATGAGCGACGTCTTCCCGCGACAGGGCTGAGGCCGCCTCGAGGGCCGGTGGGGCGGGTGGGGCTCGAACCCACGACCCAGGGATTATGAGTCCCATGCTCTGACCGGCTGAGCTACCGCCCCGGTGCTCGACAGCCTGCCAGACCGCCGTGGGGAGGCCGCGCCACGCCCGGCCGGCGCCGGGACGCAGCCCGCTGACCGGCGGCTCCGTTATCCGGCCGTGACATACCGGCGAACCGCTTGTAGCGTCGCCCGCGGTCCAGCCGAGCCTTAGACCCTCAACCGAGGGCCTCGGCCGGACCCCGCCGAACCGCCCGGCCCGACGGCCGGGAGGACCGGGGACCCACCGCAGTCCTGGGGTGAGTCCTGCCCGCACGCGTGCGGGCAGGTAGGGCACCTTCGCGCCCGAACCCGTCAGCTAACCCGGTAGGCGGTCGGAGGAAACGGAGAACCGTCGCCTTGGCGACCCTGCACCACCCCCGCACGCCTGCCCACCGCACTTCTCGCCGACGCCGTCTCGGTATCTCGCTGACCTCGGCCGGCCTGCTCGCCGGGGTCCTCATCGGTGCCGGTCCGGCGGCCGCCGCGCCCCGGGACGACGCCCGCGTCGCGCACGACGCCGTCGCCGCCGAGGTCGCGGCCATCGCCGCCCGGGTCACCGAGGCCGAGGACAACCTGCAGCGCATGACCGTGGAGGCCGAGGCCGCCAGCGGTGAGGCGCTCGCGGCGCAGGCCGCCCTCGACGCCGCCCACCAGGACGCCGAGCGCGCGGCCGCCGAGCTGGCCGAGGCCCGGGCCACGGTCGAGCGCGGTCGCGACGAGGTCGTCGAGATCAGCCGGCAGGCGTACATGAGCGGCGGGCAGGAGCTGGGCGAGGTCCAGCTGATCCTCGACGCCGACGGTCCCGGCGAGCTGCTCCAGCAGGCCGCCACCCTCGACCACCTCGGCGACGAGCGCTCCCGGACCCTGGCCGCCTTCGAGGCCGACGAGCAGCGGCAGCGGCAGGCCGACCGCAACGCCCGGGCTGCGGTCGAGGACCGCGACCGGCTCGCCCGCGAGGCGGACGAGAAGCGCGCCGCCGCCGACGCCCAGCTCGCCGGCGCCCAGGCCGACTTCGACGCGCTCGCGGCCGAGAAGACGCGCCTGGACGAGCAGCTGAAGGCGGCGGAGATCCGGCTGCTGGAGCTGCAGGGCCAGGAGGACGCCGAGCGCGCCTGGGCCGGCCAGCAGACCGCCCGCCTGGCCGCCACGACGCTGAGCTCCGCCGGGGGAGCGGTGGCACCCACCCACGGCCGGGTCACGTCCTGCTACGGCGCCCGGTGGGGCACGTTGCACGCCGGCGTCGACATCGCCGCGCCGATCGGCACCCCGGTGTTCACGCCCGAGGGCGGCGTCGTGCTGCAGGCCGGCCCCGCCAGCGGCTTCGGGCTCGCCGTCGCCGTCCAGCACGGCGACGGGACGATCACCCTCTACGGCCACGTCAACCAGTTCTTCGTGACGCCGGGCCAGGCCGTCGCTGCCGGCGAGCAGATCGCCGAGGTGGGCAACCGCGGCCAGTCCACCGGGCCGCACCTGCACTTCGAGGTGCACCGCGGCGGCCTCTACGCCGACCGCACCAACCCGGTGCCGTGGCTGACCCAGCGCGGCATCTCCCTCGGCGGCTGCTGACCCTCCGCCGTCCCGGCGGCGGCATGACCGACCATGGACGGCGTGCGGACGGGGACGACGGCGGTGTGGGTGCGCGCTGCCGCGCTGGCGGTGCTGCTCGCCGTCGCCGCGGTCCTGGCCCTCACGCTGGAGCTGCCCACCGTCGGTGACGTCCGCGACGCGCTGGCCGGCGCCGGACCGCTCGGCTGGACGGCGCTGGTCGCCGGGGTGGCGCTGGTGCTTCTCGCGCCGGTGCCCCGGTCGGCCGTCTCGGTGCTCGTCGCCGTCGTCGTCGGCTTCTGGGCCGGGCTCGCCGTCGCCTTCGCCGGAGGGATCCTGGCCGGCCTCGCCGCCTTCGGGCTCAGCCGATCGCTGGGCCGGGCGGCCGTGGCGCGGTTGTCCGGCCCCCGGCTGACCCGGTTCGACGACGCGGTCGTCGGGCGCGGCTTCGCGGCGGTGCTGACCGGGCGGCTGGTCCCGGTCGTCCCGTTCGTCGTCGTCAGCTACGGCGCCGGGCTGACCGGCATGCGGTTCGCCCCCTATGCCGCCGCCACCGCCGTCGGCCTGGTACCCAGCACGCTGGTGCAGGTCGGCGTCGGGGCCTCCGTCGCGGCCGTCGTCCCCGGGCGGACGGCGCTGCTCCTGGCGGGGCTGCTGGCGCTCGCCGTCGTCGTCCCCGTCGCGGTGTGGCGCCGGCGGGCGCGGCTCACCCCTTCCTGAACAGCCGGCCCAGCACGCCGCCCGCGCCACCGACGGTCCGCGCGGCCAGCTGCAGGATCGGCCCGCCGGGGATGCCCGGCACCTTCTGCACGATCGGCGCCAGGGTGAGCAGCCCACCGACGTCGTGCACCTTGAGCTTGCGCATCGCCACGGCCGGCACCGGGTTGATCCGCCCGGACGCAGCCTCCAGGAGCAGGTCCGCCGACGCCTCGACCGCCGGCCCCTCGTGCTCGCCGGCCGGCACCCGCCGCACCCGCCACCCGCGGGCGTCGGAGTCGAAGCCCCACCCGCCGTCCGGCGTCGCCAGCGTGACCCGCCCGACGATGCCGAGGTCGGCGGCCAGGCCACCGGTCACGTCCACCAGCGCGGCCAGCCCCGACTGGAGCACGTCCGCCGGCGGCGGCTCGGCCCCGCAGGACACCAGGTCCAGCCCGTGGACGGCGAGCTCGTAGGCCTGCCCCAGCACGACGCTGAGCAGCGGCACCTGGCCGACGACGGAGACGGCCGGGGCGGTGTCGAGCTCGACCGGCTCCTCGGCCAGGTAGCGCGCGGTCGCGTCGCGGTTGCGGCGCAGCGCGGCCAGCACCTCCTCGCGGGACGCGTCGCGGTGGGCGGCCGTGACCCGGGCGTTGACCGCGTCGGGATCTGGGGGAGTGCCGTGCGCGCCGGTGCGGGCCGACTCGATCAGGTCGGCCAGGGCCGTGTGGTCGTCCCAGCAGCCCAGGTGGACGCAGATCTCGTGCGCCCGCCAGCCCGGGAGGCGGGAGGAGCGCTCGAGGTCCACGGTCTCGGCCCGGGCGAGGAAGGTGTCCCACGCGCCCAGCACCATGCTGCTGACCTGTTCGCGGCCGGCGTCGGCCATGCCCTGGTGTCGGTCCACGGAAGGCGCCCGTACCCCGTCCCGCCCCCGGCCAGGCATGACATCGGGCATGGTGCGGCCCTGCCCCTTCGGGGTGAGGGTGGCATCAAGCACAGCGCGCCGGGCGACGATCGCTCGGGTGTGAGCGCAGGAGTGCCCGGGGACCGCCGCGCCGGCGGTGCGCAGCCCGCCGACCGCGGGCCGGTGCGCCGTGCGCTCACCGCCCTCGTGGCCGGCCTCTACCGCCCGCTGGCGCGCGACGAGGAACGGGTCGCCTACTGGGTCCGGCACGTGCGGCACGGCGTCCTGCTCAGCGAGGTCTCCGCCGTCGCCGTCCTGGTCTACGCGCTGGTGACCGACAGCCCCGGCCGGCACGACCCGGTCATCCTCGGCATGGCGGGCCTCGTGGTCGCCGGGTGCCCCTTGCTGCTGCTCCTGCCGCTGCCGCGGATGATGCGCGACTGGCGCGGGCCCACGCTGTTCTACCTCTGGTCGCTGGGCACCGCGGTGCTGATCATCGTCGGCACCCGGCGTGACGGCGGTCCGGCCAGCCCGCTGGACGCGCTGCTCTTCCTGACGCTGACATTCATGGCCGTCGCGTACTCGCCGGTCGGCGTGGTCGTCGTGGGCGGGGCGATGACCGGCAGCTACTTCGTCTTCGTCGAGATGCCGGGGCTCACCACCTCCGGCGGCTTCTTCCTCACCGTGATGGCCGCGCTCACGCTCATCTGCGCGATGGCCTCGTCCAACTCGTGGGCCGCCTACGACCGGCAGACGCTGCTCATCCGCACGCAGGAGACGCTGGCGGCCACCGATCCGCTCACCGGCATCCCGAACCGGCGCACCTTCCTGGAGCGGGTGGAGCGGGCCGTCGAGTCGGCCGGCTGGGGGCACCAGGCGGTGGTCTGCATCGTCGACCTCGACGGCTTCAAGGGGGTCAACGACCGCGCCGGTCACGCCGCGGGCGACGCGATGCTCAAGGCGGTCGCCTCCATCCTCGGTGGTGCGGTGCGCGAGACCGACACCGTGGCCCGGCTCGGTGGCGACGAGTTCGCCGTCCTGGCCGACGTCCACGCCGCCTTCTCCGGCGACATGCTCGCCGAGCGCCTGCGCCAGGCGGTCGCCCTGGTCGGCAGCCGCGGTGGCGTCACCGCGAGCGTGGGCGTCACCGAGGTCGAGCCCGGCGACGGCGTCGCCGAGCTCATGCACCGGGCCGACGCCGCCATGTACCGGGCCAAGGCCGCCGGCGGGGACCGGGTCGGCGCGCTGACCTCCTGACCGGTCGCGCAGGGTCAGCACCGGTCCTGCGCCGACCGCCGCGGACGCGTGTCGCGTCCGCGTGGCGTTCTCGTCGCTGGCTACTGTGAGTCACGAACCGGCGGCGATCGTGGTCCTGACCGGCACGGCTCCCGCGGGCCGGCGCCGCGTGGTGGCGATCACGCGCCGGAACGACCCCGCTGCTGTAGACGGGTCGCCATCGCTCGTGGTAATGCCGTTGACCAGCGATTTGACGCGGCGCGCGGACTCATCCGTCACATCTGGCGCATCCGTCGCATCCGCACTGGCGCGAACCCGCATCCATCGTGCAGAC
>NZ_QOHJ01000015.1 GCF_003319185.1 Blastococcus sp. TF02A-30 | reverse complement strand
CTGTCCCACGACCCCGCTCCCACAACCCCTGCCGGGTATCACATGGAAACGGTTTAGCCTCATCCGCTTTCGCTCGCCACTACTCACGGAATCACGGTTGTTTTCTCTTCCTGTGGGTACTGAGATGTTTCACTTCCCCACGTTCCCTCCACACGCCCTATGTGTTCAGGCGCGGGTCACACCACATGACTGGTGCGGGGTTCCCCCATTCGGAAATCCTCGGATCAACGCTCGGTTGACAGCTCCCCGAGGCTTATCGCAGCCTCCTACGTCCTTCATCGGCTCCTGGTGCCCAGGCATCCACCGTGTGCCCTTAACAACTTGGCCACACAAAAACACCACACACCCGTGCCCCGCCCCGAAGGACGAACCAAGAATGTGCGGGCCTACAACATGAACTCTCTACATACAGAGTCAGAAGATGCTCGCGTCCACTGTGCAGTTCTCAACGTACGACCAGCCACCGGTCACCCGACCCCACCAGACCCACACGCCAGCACCCCGAGGGTGCGCGCACAGCGGTATGAGATGCAGACCGGTCCTGAACAAGAGTGCGGTTGCCCGCTCTCTCAGGACCCAACAGCGTGCCTACGACCACCCAGCCACCCCCACCCCGTTCCCCACACCCCCGAAGGAGGCGCCGTACTAGAAGCAGCAGCAGCTGCCGGCCGAACTGGTCAGCGTTCCACCCTCGAGCACCACCCCGGATGCGTGCAGCCCCTCACAGTTGAGGGGCCGTCATGACCCGGGCGCGGCTCTGCACCACACCCCAGCTGGGATGCGGTGAAGTGCTCCTTAGAAAGGAGGTGATCCAGCCGCACCTTCCGGTACGGCTACCTTGTTACGACTTCGTCCCAATCGCCGATCCCGCCTTCGACGGCTCCCTCCACAAGGGTTGGGCCACCGGCTTCGGGCGTTACCGACTTTCGTGACGTGACGGGCGGTGTGTACAAGGCCCGGGAACGTATTCACCGCAGCGTTGCTGATCTGCGATTACTAGCGACTCCAACTTCATGGGGTCGAGTTGCAGACCCCAATCCGAACTGAGACCGGCTTTTTGGGATTCGCTCCACCTCGCGGTATCGCAGCCCTTTGTACCGGCCATTGTAGCATGTTTGCAGCCCTAGACATAAGGGGCATGATGATTTGACGTCATCCCCACCTTCCTCCGAGTTGACCCCGGCAGTCTCCTATGAGTCCCCACCATCACGTGCTGGCAACATAGGACGAGGGTTGCGCTCGTTGCGGGACTTAACCCAACATCTCACGACACGAGCTGACGACAACCATGCACCACCTGTGCACGGCCCTTACGGACCCCCCATCTCTGGAGGATTTCCGTGCATGTCAAGCCTAGGTAAGGTTCTTCGCGTTGCATCGAATTAAGCAACATGCTCCGCCGCTTGTGCGGGCCCCCGTCAATTCCTTTGAGTTTTAGCCTTGCGGCCGTACTCCCCAGGCGGGGCGCTTAATGCGTTAGCTGCGGCACGGAACTCGTGGAATGAGCCCCACACCTAGCGCCCAACGTTTACGGCGTGGACTACCAGGGTATCTAATCCTGTTCGCTCCCCACGCTTTCGCTCCTCAGCGTCAGTATCGGCCCAGAGACCCGCCTTCGCCACCGGTGTTCCTCCTGATATCTGCGCATTTCACCGCTACACCAGGAATTCCAGTCTCCCCTGCCGAACTCAAGTCCGCCCGTATCGACTGCAGGCCCGAGGTTGAGCCTCGGGTTTTCACAGCCGACGCGACGAACCGCCTACGAGCTCTTTACGCCCAATAATTCCGGACAACGCTTGCACCCTACGTATTACCGCGGCTGCTGGCACGTAGTTGGCCGGTGCTTCTTCTGCAGGTACCGTCACTTTCGCTTCGTCCCTGCTGAAAGAGGTTTACAACCCGAAGGCCGTCATCCCCCACGCGGCGTCGCTGCGTCAGGCTTCCGCCCATTGCGCAATATTCCCCACTGCTGCCTCCCGTAGGAGTCTGGGCCGTGTCTCAGTCCCAGTGTGGCCGGTCACCCTCTCAGGCCGGCTACCCGTCGTCGCCTTGGTAGGCCACTACCCCACCAACAAGCTGATAGGCCGCGGGCCCATCCCCAGCCGATAAATCTTTCCACCACCAGACCATGCGGTCAGCGGTCATATCCGGTATTAGCCCCAATTTCTTGGAGTTATCCCAGAGCCGGGGGCAGGTTGCCCACGTGTTACTCACCCGTTCGCCACTGATCCCCACCGAAGTGGTTCACCGTTCGACTTGCATGTGTTAAGCACGCCGCCAGCGTTCGTCCTGAGCCAGGATCAAACTCTCCGTAGATGATTTGATACCGGCTGAGAACCGCGAGCTGACACTCGCGATATCAATCAACCAAAGGAATCCCAGCCGAACCTCGAAAGATCCGGCACGGGGTATTACTTGGCACTGACTTTCGGCACGCTGTTGAGTTCTCAAAGAGCGGACGCG
>NZ_QOHJ01000002.1 GCF_003319185.1 Blastococcus sp. TF02A-30 | reverse complement strand
GAGGACCTCCGGGTTCGTGCAGTGGTCGCCTTCAGCAGCTCCACTCCACGTCCGGAGGTCCTCCCCGAACAAGACCTACTCAGATCCCGTCGTCACAACTCCTCGACCAACGTCTCCGGTCAGTACACCTAGAGCAGGCGGCCGCAGGTGGGCCAGGCGCGCGGCCCCTGGACGGCGAGGACCCGCTCGGCGACGGCGATCTGCTGCGCCTTCGTCGCCAGGTCCGCGCGCGGGGCGTACTCCGTTCCGCCGAACTCCCGCCACGTGGTGGGGCTGAACTGCAGCCCGCCGAAGTAGCCGTTGCCGGTGTTGATGCTCCAGTTGCCGCTGGACTCGCAGCGGGCCACGGCGTCCCAGTCGTGCGCCGGGGACGGCGCAGTAGGAACCGGGACCGGCGCGGTCGCGGTGGGGGTCGGCGTGGGCGCGGTGCGCGGCGGGGCGGGCCGTTGCGCCACGACGACCAGCCGGGTGCGCGCCTCCTCCAGCCGAGCCTGGCCGGCTGCCTGGGCGGCGCGCAGCTCGGCGACCTGCGCGGCGGCACCCGCCTGCAGCGACTCCGCCGTCGCCCGGGCGGTCACGGCTTCCTGCTCCAGCCGCTCGGCCTCGGCCTCGGCGGTCCGCGCGGCGGACTCGGCGTCCGCGGCCTGCTCGACGGTGGCGACGGCGCTGCTGAGCACGGTGACCCGGTGCGCGCCGGCGGCCTCGATCAGGGCGGCCCGCTCCATCATCTGGGCCGGCCCGTCGGCGGTCAGCAGCCCGACCAGCAGCGGCGATGTCGAGCCGCCCATGTAGCTCTCGCGCGCGAAGCCGGCCACCGAGTCCTGCGCGGTGCCGAGATCGGCGCGAGCCCGGGCGGCCGCCTCGCCGGCAGCGTCGGCCGCGGTGCGGGCCTCGCTCGCAGCGCGCTGCCGCTCCTCGACCTGCGCCACCGCTCGCGCCACGCGGGCCTCGGCGTCGTCCACGCCGGTCTGCGCGGCACCCAGCTGCTCCAGGAGTGCGCCCACCTCGGCGGCTGCGGCGTCGGCCTCGGCCGCAGGCCCTGCGGGTTCGGCCGTCGCGGTGCCGGGGCAGCCGAGGGCCAGCGCCGCGGCCAGGCCGGCCAGCACTGCTCGGGCTGCGTGCTCGCGCACCGCCGTCCTCCTCCGTCGTCGGGTCCGTCCGGACCCTCATCGACGCGGGACGGCTCCTCCTTGAGCGCTCAGCCGCGCCCGACCGCCGTGCGGCGGGCGCGGGACGCCGCGGCCAGCTCGGCCAGGATGCCCTCGGTCGTCTCCAGGTCGACGCACGCGTCGGTGACGCTGAGCCCGTACTCCAGCCGCCCGGGATGCCGCCGGTCGAGGTCCTGCCGCCCGGCGACCAGGTTGCTCTCCACCATCACGCCGCGGATCGCCCGCTCGCCGCCGGCGATCTGGCCGGCCAGGTCGCGCACCACCTCGACCTGCCGGCGGTGGTCCTTCTGGCTGTTGCCGTGCGACGCGTCGACGACGACCACCTCGGGCAGCCCCCGCGCGGCGAGCTTGCGCTTCGTCTCGGCGATGTGCCCGGCGGAGTAGTTGGGCCCGGTCGCGGCGCCGCGCAGGATCACGTGGCCGGTGTCGTTGCCCGTCGTCGACAGCTGGGCGCTGATCCCGTGCGCGTCGACGCCGAGGAACTCGTGCGGCGCGCGGGCGGCGACGACGGCCTGGATCGCGGAGTCGACGCTGCCCTCGGGCGAGTTCTTGAAGCCGACCACGGAGGAGAACCCGGAGACCCGCTCCCGCGCGGTCTGGTCGGTGACGTTGCGCGCGCCGACGCCGTTGTAGGTGACCAGCCCGTTGACGTACTGCGGGGTGAGCGCGTTCAGCGGCTCGGCCGCGACCGGGACGCCGAGCTCGGTGATCCGGCACATGAGCATCCGGGTGGCGACCAGGCCGACGCTGATCCGGCTGGAGCCGTCGAGGAACGGGTCGTAGGCGAAGCCCTTCCAGTCGACCTCGGTCCGGGGCTTCTCCGTGTAGGTGCGCATCAGGATCTCGAGGTCGGCCCCGTGCCGGTCCCGCATGCGGGCGAGGAACGCGGCGTACTCCAGCGCCGCGGCCGGGTCGTGGATCGAGCAGGGCCCGGCGATGACGGCGACCCGGTCGTCGGCGCCGGTCACGATGGCGGTCACCGCCTCGCGACCGGCGCGGGTGGTGGCGACCGACGCCGCCGAGAGCGGGACGACGCCGGCCACCGCCAGCGGGGTGACGACGACGCTGAGCCCGGTGATGCGGGCGTTGACCAGCCCGGAGAGGTCGACCGGCTCCGACGGCGGCGCGACGCCGAGCTGCTCCTGCACCTCGGGCAGCAGCTCGGTGAGCGCGGCGTCGATCTGCGCGTTCACCCGGGTCTGGACGTCGAGGAGGAGGTCGGCGATCCGCGTCGCCTCACCCAGGAACGGATCGGCCGGGCGCTCGTCGGTGCTCACCGGGACAGCATCCCAGGGCGGCGGCGGGCGCCCGTGCCGCCGGTCGGGCTCAGCCGGGGCGACGGCGCAGCCGCCAGCCGCCGCCGTACAGCGCGAGGAGGACGAGCAGCGGCTGGAAGAACAGGCGGACCAGCCGCTTGCGGTCGGTGTCCAGGCCGAAGGCGTCTGTGCCCTCGAGGTACTGCGCGATGTTGCCCGGGAAGATCACCACGAAGAAGGCGGCGAGCAGCGCGCCGACGGTCCGCTTCTTCTGCGGCAGCGCGACGAAGGCCGCGCCCAGCGCGATCTCCGCGACGCCCGACCCGAGCACCGTCAGGTCCTCGTCGACCGGGAACCACCCGGGCACCTGGGCGCGGAACTCCTGCCGCTGGGTGGTCAGGTGCGCCACCCCGGCAACCACCATGGCGCCGCCGAGCAGCAGTCGGGCGGCGGTCCGGGCGGCGGCAGGCATGCCCGCACCGTAGACGGCGACCGGGTCGCAGCCGGCGGTCGACCGTCCGGCAGAGTGCGTGCCATGCCGACCACGGCGCTGCTGGTGCTCGACCTGATCGGCACGTTCGCCTTCGCCCTCAACGGCGCCCTGATCGCGGTCCGCTCGACCCGGCTGGACATCGTCGGCGTCGTCACCCTCGGCATGATCACGGCGCTGGGCGGCGGCACCATCCGCGACGTCTTCCTCGACGCGCTGCCGCCGGCCACGTTCGTCGACTGGCGGTACCTGGCCGTGGCGGCGGCGGGCGGGCTGATCGCGTTCTTCACCGGGCACTACCTGGAGCGGGTCTACGGCGCGATCAACGCGCTCGACGCGGCCGGGCTGGGCCTGTTCGCGGTCACCGGCGCGCTCAAGGCGCTGGACCTCGGCTTCGGGCCGGCTCAGGCGGTGGTCGTCGGCGGGATCACCGGCGTCGGCGGCGGAACGCTCCGCGACGTGCTGATCCGCCAGGTGCCCTCGGTGCTGAGCAGCGGGCTCTACGCGGTGCCGGCGATCGTCGCCGCCACCGTCGTCGTCGTCGCCGACGCGCTCGACGTCCGCGGGGCGGTGACCCTCGTCGGGGCCGCAGTCCTGTGCTTCGCGATCCGCATGCTCGGCGTGCACTTCGACATCAACGCGCCCTTCCCACCGGGCAGCCCGCACGCCGACGAGCGCTGACGACCTCCCCGTCGACATCCCGACACGGCGGGATGTCGACACGTCGTCATGGCGCCTTGGGGATGAGGATCCACAGCGCGATGTAGGCCAGCTCGCCGACGCCGAAGAGGCCGAAGAGCACGAAGCCGACGCGCACCAGCGTCCGCGAGAGCCCCAGCCGGTCGGCGACCGCGGCGCACACCCCGGCGATGACCTTGCCCGAGCGGGGTCTGACCAGCGTCGATGCCATGTCGTCGACCCTAGCCGTGGTGGCCCCGCGCGACACGGGCTCCGTTTGCCGTGGCCGCGAGCGGGGGCATGCTCGGCGGACCGACCGCAGGAGGAGGCACCCGTGCGCGCAGAGCAGGTCACCGACCCGGTGGCGTACCACGCCGAGGGCCCGGTGTGGTCGCCGAGCTGGGGCGGGCTGCGCTGGGTGGACATACTCGCCGGCGACGTGCTGTCCCTGGCCGCCGACGGGACGGTGACCCGCCGGCACGTGAGCGAGGTGGTGGCGGCTCTGCGCCCGCGCCGCGGCGGCGGTGCCGTCCTCGGCATCGAGCGCGGCTTCGCGCTGGAGGACGCCGACGGGACGCTGACCCGCCTGCCGCCGGTCTGGGACGACGAGGGCATCCGGATGAACGAGGGCGGCTGCGACCCGCAGGGGCGCTTCTACTGCGGGACGATGGCCTACGACAAGCGCGCGGGCGCCGCCACCCTGTACCGCCTGGACGCCGACGGCAGCACGACCCCGGTCCTCCAGGGCGTCACCATCTCCAACGGGCTGGAGTGGAGCCCGGACGGGACGCGCGCCTACTACGACGACACCCCGACCGGCCGGATCGACGTCTTCGACCACGACCCCGACCGCGGGCTGCACGACCGGCGGCCGTTCGTGACGATCCCGGACGACGGCCGGCCCGACGGCCTCACCGTCGACGAGCACGGCGGCGTCTGGGTGGCGCTGGCCGACCGCGGCGAGGTCTGGCACTACACCGCCGACGGCGCGCACGACGAGGTGGTCGAGGTGCCGGTCGGGATGGTCACCGCCTGCACGTTCGGCGGCCCCGCGCTGGACCAGCTGTTCATCACCACCTCGCGGGAGGGCCTGCCGCCCGGCGCCGACCCGCTGGCCGGCTCGCTGTTCCGGGCCGACGTCGGCGTCCGCGGGCTGCCGGCCCGCGAGTTCGCCGGCTGACGTCAGGCGGCGGCGTCCAGCACCTCGGTCAGGACGGCGAGGCCCCGCCGGAGCTCGAGGTCGGTCACGGCGCCGTACCCGAGCACCACGCCCGCGGACGGGGGCGGGCCGGCGTAGTAGTCGGCCAGATCGGCGACGGCGACGCCGCGCTCCCCCACCGCACGCACGACATCCCTGGCGGCCGTGCCCACCGGCAGGTGGACCACCACGTGCAGGCCGCCGTCGAGGGCGCCGAGCGCGACGTCCGGCCGGCCGCCCAGGGCGGCCACCACCAGCCCCCGGCGGTGGCCGTACTCGCGCTGGGCCCGCGCGGTGTGGCGGGAGAACCCACCCCCGGCGAGGTAGTGCGCGAGGGCGACCTGCTGGACGCCGGACACCGGGGTCCCCAGCTGGGCCCGGGTCTCCCGGAGCCGCTCGCCCACCGGGCCGCGGGCGGCCATCCAGCCGCAACGCAGCCACGGGGTCAACGTCGTCGACCAGCTGCCGATCAGGACGACGTCCGCGGACGACGGCAGCGAGGCCATGGCGGGCAGCGGACGGCGGCGGTGGCGGAACTCGCTGTCGTAGTCGTCCTCGAGGACCACGACACCCTCGTCCGCGGCCCACCGGAGCACGTCCACCCGCTCCTGCACCGGCATCCGCCCGCCCAGCGGGTACTGGTGCGACGGGGTGAGGAGCACCGCGTCGGGCGGCGGGGCCAGGGCGGCGAGCTGCGCGGCCCGGAAGCCGTCGGCGTCCACGGCCAGCGGCTCGACCACGGCCCCGGTGGCCGCCAGCACCCGCCGGGCGGTCGGGTAGCTGGGGTCCTCGACCACCACGCGGGGACGGCGCCCGTCACCGCCGAGCGCCAGGCCGACGAGGGCGAGGGCGTCACCGGCGCCGGCGGTGACGAGCACCTCGTCGGCGGAGACCTCGACCCCGCGCACCCGGCGCAGGTAGACCGCGACTGCCTCCCGCAGCGCCGGCAGCCCCAGCGGGTCCGGCGATCGGCCCGGCAGCTCGTCGGCGACCGCCCGGCGCCAGGCCGAGCGCCAGTCGGCGTCCTGCAGGCCCCGGATGGCCGGGCGTCCGGGCCGGAGGTCGACGTGCACCGGCGGCGTGGGGTCGGGTGCGGGAGCGGGCCGACCCGCCGGCACCCGCGCCGCGGCGGGGTCGGGGCGCACGGCGACGACCGTGCCGCCGCCGCGCCGTCCCGTGGCGAAGCCCTCGCCGACCAGCTGCTCGTAGGCGCCGACCACCACGCCGCGGGACACGCCGAGGTCGGCGGCCAGCGCGCGGGTCGGGGGCAGCGTGTCTCCGGGCCCCAGCACCCCGCTCAGCACCGCCGCCCGGACCGAGGCGGCGATCTGCACGCTCAGCGGGGCGTCGTCGTCGGGGTCGATGCGCACGTAGAGGTCCCCGGCCAGCGCCACTTGGTCTCCTCTGAACTGCCCCGTTTGGACTCCTGCCCGGACCAAAGTGTGGCGCACCGTGGGCACCGGCACACCCACCCCCTCCGAGGAGCACCCCGATGAGCACGCCCCCCACCGGCACCGCCGGCACCCAGCTGGTCAAGCGCGGCATGGCCGAGCAGCTCAAGGGCGGCGTCATCATGGACGTCGTCACGCCCGAGCAGGCCCGCATCGCCGAGGATGCCGGTGCCGTCGCCGTCATGGCGCTCGAGCGGGTGCCGGCCGACATCCGGGCCCAGGGCGGCATCGCGCGGATGAGCGACCCCGACATGATCGAGGGGATCATCTCGGCGGTCTCGATCCCGGTGATGGCCAAGGCGCGGATCGGCCACTTCGTCGAGGCCCAGGTGCTGCAGGCGCTCGGCGTCGACTACATCGACGAGTCCGAGGTGCTCACCCCGGCCGACGAGGCGCACCACATCGCCAAGGCGGAGTTCACCGTGCCCTTCGTCTGCGGTGCCACCGACCTGGGCGAGGCGCTGCGCCGCATCGCCGAGGGCGCGGCGATGATCCGCTCCAAGGGCGAGGCCGGAACGGGCAACGTCGTCGAGGCCACCCGGCACATGCGGGCCATCCGCGCCGGCATCAAGCGGCTGGGCACCCTCGACGAGACCGAGCTGTTCGTCGCAGCCAAGGAGCTGCGCGCGCCGCACGACCTCGTCGTCGAGGTGGCCCGGCTGGGGAAGCTGCCCGTCGTCCTCTTCACCGCGGGCGGCATCGCCACCCCGGCCGACGCCGCGATGATGATGCAGCTGGGCGCCGAGGGGGTGTTCGTCGGCTCGGGCATCTTCAAGTCCGGCGACCCGGCCCAGCGCGCGGCCGCGATCGTGCAGGCCACCACGTTCGCCGACGACCCCGACGTGATCGCGAAGGTGTCCCGCGGTCTCGGCGAGCCGATGGTCGGGATCGACGTCAGCACGCTGCCGGCGGGCGAGCGCTACGCCACCCGCGGGTGGTGACCCCCGTCGTCGGCGTGCTCGCCCTCCAGGGCGACGTCCGGGAGCACCTCGCGGCGCTGCAGGCGGGGGGCGCACGGGCCGTGCCCGTCCGCCGGGCGGAGGAGCTGGCGGCGGTCGACGGGCTGGTCCTGCCCGGCGGCGAGTCGACCACCATCGCCAAGCTCGCCGACCGGTTCGGGCTCCTGGATCCGCTGCGGGACGCCGTCCGCTCCGGGTTGCCGGTGTACGGCTCCTGCGCCGGGATGGTCCTGCTGGCCGACCGCCTCCTCGACGCGGCGGCCGGCCAGCGGACCGTCGGGGGTCTGGACGTCACCGTGCGGCGCAACGCCTTCGGTCGGCAGGTCGACTCGTTCGAGACCGAGGTGCCCGTCGACGGGCTGGCCGGCGGCCCGGTGCGCGGCGTCTTCATCCGTGCGCCGTGGGTCGAGGAGTGCGGCGCCGACGTGCAGGTCCTCGCCCGGACCGCCGACGGCCGAGCGGTCGCCGTCCGCCAGGGCCGACTGCTCGCCACCAGCTTCCACCCCGAGCTGACCGGCGACCGCCGACTGCACGCCGCGTTCGTGGACGTGGTGCGCCAGGCGGCCTAGCTCCCTGCTCGGGCGGCGGCCAGGTCGCGGGCCACCCGCGAGGCGAAGACGCCGGCGCCGAACCCGTTGTCGATGTTGCACACGACGACGCCGGGCGCGCAGGAGTTGAGCATGCCGAGCAGCGCCGACAGCCCGGAGAAGCTGGCGCCGTAGCCCACGCTCGTGGGCACCGCGACCACCGGCGTGCCGACCAGCCCTCCCACGACGCTCGGCAGCGCGCCCTCCATGCCGGCGATCACGACGACGACGTCGGCGTCCCGCAGCACCGGCCGGACGTCGAGCACCCGGTGCAGACCCGCCACCCCGACGTCGGTCACCCGGACGACGCCGACGCCGTGCGCGCGCAGCGTGGTCGCCGCCTCGGCGGCGACCGGCTCGTCGGACGTACCGGCCGTGACGACGGCGACCGTGCCGACCGGCGGCGGGAGCGGGCCGACGGCGACCGTCCCCCGCTCGACGAGGGCGTCCGGCCAGCGGGCGGTCAGCGCGGCGACGGTGCCCGGGGTGGCGCGGGTGACCAGCGCGGGCCGGTCGGGCGACGCGGTGCGCAGCGCCTCGACGACGGCGACCACCTCGGGCGTGGTCTTGCCCGCGCCGTAGACCACCTCCGGATCGCCGGTGCGCGCGTGCCGGTCGGTGTCGACGCGGGCGAAGCCCAGGTCGCGGTAGCCGGGGTCGCGGTAGCCGGGGTCGCGGGAGCCGGGGTCGCGGGAGCCGGGGTCGGTCACCGGGGCACCGGGGTCAGGGTGAACGCGCGACCCGGCCGGTAGGGCTCGGGATCCAGCGCCGCCGTCCGCAGGCCCGGGTCGACCGCGCGCATCGCGGCCAGGACGGCGGCGACGACGTCCTCGGTGATCGCCGCCCGGTCGGCGTCGCCGACCTCGATCCGCACGGCGTCCTCGCGGACCCGGCAGCGCACGACCGTGACGCCGGTCCGCTCCGTCACCAGCGCCTCCCCCACCTCGACCGCGCGCACCCTGGCCGGCGTCACCGCGGTGCCGGTGTAGAGGCGGCTGGCCAGGCAGGGGGCGGCCGGCAGGTCCGCGCAGTCCAGCCCCAGCTCGCGGGCCAGCGCGCGGACGTCGGCCTTCGTCACCCCGACCTCGACGTAGGGGTGGCGCACGCCGTGCTCGGCCGCGGCCCGCAGACCCG
The DNA here is from genome assembly GCF_003319185.1 of Blastococcus sp. TF02A-30. Lineage (GTDB taxonomy): Bacteria > Actinomycetota > Actinomycetes > Mycobacteriales > Geodermatophilaceae > Blastococcus. Next base: position 549,584 of record NZ_QOHJ01000002.1, on the reverse strand, counting down.
GCCGGTACTCCCCCAGGTCGTCGACGTTGGCCCCGCTCAGCGGCACGTGGGAACCGCCGACCGCGGCGACCACGTCGGCCATGGCGTCGTAGAGGTGCGTCTTGCACGTGTAGCAGCGGTCGACCGGGTTGGCGAGGTAGCGGGCGTCGTCGAACTCGCCGGACCGGACCAGGCGCAGCTCCCACCCCTCGGCGTCGGCGGCTGCCAGGACGCGGGCGGTCGCCGCCGCCGGGACGGCAGGGGTGACGCTGTGCACGACCAGCGTCGCGCCGGGCGCGGCGCGGTGCGCGACAGTGGCCAACGTCAGGCTGTCGACACCGCCGCTGCAGGCGACCGCCCGCAGGGGCAGCCCGGCGAGCAGGTCCAGCAGCTGCGGCCCCATCGGTCCCTCCTCCACCCGGCCCGACGACGGAGGCCGAGCCGCCCCATCGCACCCGGGCAGACCCGTCCTCCGCAACCGTCGCGAGAGCCGCACGGGCAACATGTGACGAACGGGAACGGTCCGTCTCGTCCGGCTCGCACTCCCGCCGCACGGGTTCCACTGCTTACTGTCGGTACCAGCAGGGGCGCATTACGTAGCCACACCGGCCACGGGCTCAGCGTCCTCCCCGCCGCTCCCGAGAGGTACGACATGACCCTCCCCCAGCGTTCCGCCGCCGCCACCCTCCCCCGCCAGGCCGCCTACGGCCAGCGCCCCGCCTACCGGCCGGCCACGCCCGCCCCCCGCGCCGGTGGGCAGTACGCCCCCGCGGCCCGGCCCCAGCAGCCCGGCGTCGCCATGCCCGCCGCGCGCCCGGCGGCCGAGCGGCCGGTCCAGCGCCCGGTCGCCACCTTCCTCACCGTCGCCGAGGTCGCGGCGATCATGCGGGTCTCCAAGATGACCGTGTACCGCCTGGTCCACGCCGGCGACCTGGCCGCCGTGCGCGTCGGCCGCTCCTTCCGGGTGCCCGAGCCGGCCGTCCGCGCCTACCTGTCCGAGGCCCGCACCGACGTCGCCTGACGGCTGCTCGACCGCCGGCCAGGTGGCGGCGTCGCCCCGTCGGGTGGAGCGGGAAGCGCACGGGCCCCCCGCGGTGTTGTCCCGACGCGTCCGACGCAGAGGAGAGGCGAAACGATGACCACTGAGACCGCGATCCTGGCCGGCGGCTGCTTCTGGGGCGCCCAGGAGCTGCTGCGCAAGCGCCCGGGGGTGATCAGCACCCGCGTCGGTTACTCGGGCGGCGACACCCCGAACGCCACGTACCGGAACCACGGTGACCACGCGGAGGCGGTCGAGATCGTCTTCGACCCCGCCGTCATCTCGTTCCGGGAGCTGCTGGAGTTCTTCTTCCAGATCCACGACCCGTCGACGAAGGACCGGCAGGGCAACGACGTGGGCCGCAGCTACCGCTCGGCGATCTTCTACACCAGCGACGAGCAGAAGCGGGTCGCCGAGGACACCATCGCCGACGTCGACGCCTCCGGCATCTGGCCCGGCAAGGTCGTCACCGAGGTGGAGCCGGCCGGCGACTTCTGGGAGGCCGAGGAGGAGCACCAGGACTACCTGCAGAAGATCCCCTTCGGCTACACCTGCCACTACGTGCGGCCCGACTGGGTGCTGCCGCGCCGGGAGTCGCAGACCGCCTGATGGCCTGAGCGGCCGATCGGCCGCTCGACGACGACCCACCAGGGCGCGCCGATGGGACGTCATCGGTACGACGACACCGAGGGGTGGGCTCCCGTGAGGGAGTCCACCCCTCGAGGCGTCTCCGGGGTTGGCTTCCGCGCGCGGCTCCGCGCCTGCACCACCATCCGCGGGACGACGCCGACCGGCACCGCCTGCTCGACCGTGCCGCGCCGGAGAACTCACGCCGGCTGGACGATCACCTTGCCCGCGACGCGACCCACCTCGGCTTCCGCGTGCAGCGCGGGCAGCTCGGCCAGCGGGATCCGGCGGGTGACCTCGACCTGCAGCTCCCCGCTGTCCACCAGGGACACCAGTTGGGTGAGCCGGTTCCGGTTCGGCAGCACGAAGACGGTGGCCGCGCTGACGCCGCGCGACTCGTCGCCCGGGGTGGCCATGAACGCGGTCGTGCTGACGACCTTCCCGCCGTCACGGACAACGGCGACGAGTGCGCCGAACCGGTCGGGGTCGATGGGGGCGAGGTTGACCAGGACGTCGACCTGCTCCTCGACGGCGGTCAGGACGTCCGTGGTGGTGTGGTCGACGACCTGGTCCGCGCCGGCCGCGCGGACGGCGGCGTCGCTGCGCGGGCTGGCGGTCGCCACGACGTGCACGCCCGCTCGTCTCGCCAGCGCGACGGCGTACTTGCCGACCACGCCCCCGGCGCCGTTGATCAGGACCCGCTGCCCGGCGGTCAGGTCGCCGAGGTCGAACAGCGCCTGCCAGGCCGCCAGCGCCACGGACGGCAGCGCTGCCGCGTCGGCCAAGGGGACGCTCGTCGGGGCGGGAACCCAGGCGTCCGCCGGGGCGATCACGTGCTCCGCTGCGCCGCCGTCCCGGTCCATCGGCAGGAACCCGATCACCGCGTCCCCCACCTGCAGACCGCCCGCGTCCGGGGTTCCGGCCACGCCTTCCCCGAGCGCGTCGACGGTGCCGGAGACGTCGTAGCCGGGCACGTGCGGCAGCTTCACCGGGATCGGCAGGAAGCCACCGCGCATGCCGGCGTCGGCGGCGTTGAACGCCGACGCCGCCACCCGGACCCGCACCTCACCGGGGCCGGGGATCGGCTCCTCGACGTCCTCGTAGCGGAGGACCTCGGGACCGCCGACCTCGTGGAACCGCACTGCCTTCATCGCTGGACCTGCTCTTCCATGTGTGTGCCGTTGGAGACGTCCCCAACGTCGCAGGTCCTGCCGCGATCAGCCTGGGCCGCTTTGGCCCACCTTGATGACCGCTCGTCCATCGGATGCGCCGACGAGCTCCACGAGGCGCGCCGCATCGCGCGACCCCGGCGCCGCGGTCAGCATCACGGCCGCGAGGTCGTCCCCGGGGATCGAGATCAGGTTGCCGACGAGAGTGACGGAGTCCCCGTCGGACTGGGTGAAGGTCGCGCTGCTCTCGTAGGCCGCCACCGGTCGCGGTGCCCGCCACAGCGTGTCGAACCGCCGGCTCCGGGTCCGCATCTCGTCGACCATCGCGGCGAGGGAGGCATCGCCGGGGTAGCGCAGCAGCGCGGCTCTCAGCTGGGCCGCCTGGATCGTCTCGTGGTTGGTCGCGTCGGCGTCGGACTGCCGGAAGGCGGCGAACGGGTGGCAGAAGATGCGCCAGGCCACGTTCCAGTCCCACCGCTCCCCGGTGAGGTCCCAGTGCTCCAGTGCCAGGAACGCGCTGTTGGCCGCGACGACGTTCATCGCCGCATCGGTGACGATCATCGGGGTGTCGGAGAACCGCTCCAGCAGCCGCGTCGCGCCCGGGCCGACATCGGTGGGCACCTGCCCGTCCGCGGCGGCGTACCCGGCCAGCGCGCTGAGCCGCTCGTAGTCGGCCCGTCCGACGCGCAAGGCCCGGGCGACGGCCTTCACCACACCGGCCGACGGATGACTGCGCCCCTGCTCCAGTCGGCGGACGTAGTCCGCGGACATGCCCGCGAGCTCACCGAGCTCCTCCCGGCGCAAGCCGGGCACCCGTCGCCTGCCCACCGGCAGCCCGACGGCCGCGGGATCCGTGGCTTCCCGCAACTGGCGCACTGCTGCGCCGAAGTCATGACGATCCACGCCGCCAGTGTGCCCGGCTGACCTGCACGGACGATGTTCCTCGTCCCGTCCGGACGGCACGAGCGGCGGCACGTGAACACTCGGGGCGGGCGGAGCGGATGGGAGGACCGCGGCGGGCTCACCGCTCCGGGTGCAGCGGACGTCGCCCGCCGTATGGTCGAGCTCATGCGTGCCGTGCGGATCACCCGCTTCGGCGGGCCCGAGGTCCTGGACGTCGTCGATCTCCCCGAGCCGGAGGTGGGGCCGGGGCAGACCCTGCACGACGTCTCCACCGCCGGCATCAACTACGCCGACACCCACCACCGGCTGTCGACCGACTGACATCTGCGTGGTCTCGCCAAGGCAGACGGGCCGACCCGACGGATGACCCGGATCAGCACCCGTGCACAGCCGCGAGGTGACGATCAGAACGGGTCCGCTCGGTCAGGCCGGGGCGACGCTGGCGAACCGGGCAGACAGACTGCCGCGTGCCTCGGGCCGGGCTGGGGGGTCGACGGTGCGGACGTCGGTGTCGTAGCGGCGACGGCAGCGTCGATGCCGAACCAGGTCCGCCGCCGAGCGTGAGCCGGGAGCGGCCAGGGAACCACCGGGTACTGGCGGGGCTCGTCGAGGGTGGCACGGTCCGCGCGCAGCTCAGTCCCGTTGGCTTACGCGCCGCAGTACGGGATGGTCGCCGGCCGCCTCGGCATCCTATGGATCCTCGACGTCCTCGCCCCGTGCACCGGCGGATCCCCCCGCCGGGGTGAGGACCGGTCGGTCTCCACCCCGGCGCGCGCCTCGGAAGGACGGGGTTCCGGCTACTTGATCGCGAGGGCGTTCACCGGGGAGCCCGCCCCGCCCGTGATGGGCAGCGGGGCGGCCGAGAGCAGGAACTCGTAGACGCCGTCAGCGGCGCAGTCCTCTCCGATCGCCTGCAGGTCCCAGATCTCGCCGAACGGGATCCCCATGTGCACCAGCGCCACGACGTGCAACGGCTGGAACAGGTCGATCTCGTTCGGCCGCACCTCGCAGCCCCAGGTGTCCGAGGCGACCGCGGCGACGTCGTGCTCGTGCAGCCAGGGCGCCACGTGCAGGGACAGCCCGGGAGCCGGGCCGCCGGCGTAGTCGCCCCACGCTCCGCGACGCGCCTCCAGCAGCCCCGTCCGCACGATCACCGCGTCCCCGCGCCGGATCTCGACGCCCTGCGCCTCCGCGGTGGCGTCGAGGTCGTCCGGGCTGATCGCGTACCCCGGCTCCAGGCAGTCCCGACCCAGGTGCCGGGCCACGTCGAGCAGGACGCCCCGCATGACGAAGTCCTGCCGGTAGTTCTCGATCCCGCAGCGCCCGGCACCGGCCGACGTGACCGTTCCGGCGTCGAAGCCGTTGTAGAGCTTGCCGTGCCAGAAGATGTGCGAGAGCGCGTCCCACTGCGTTCCCGCCTGATTGGGCATCACGAGCACGTCGTCGGCGAACCCGAAGCCCTTCGCCGGCCCGAAGCCCGCGGGCAGCGGATCCTGCGCTCCGGCCAGGTGGTCGGTGCCGGTCGCCGTCATCATGTTCAGCGGGTTGGCCCGGAACCCGCCCGACTGCGGCCCGTGCAGGTCGTAGGGCAGCGACATGGAGATGGTCCTCCCCTGCTGCACCAGCTGCGCCGCCGCGGCCACCTGCTCCGGCCCGACGTGGTTCATGGCGCCGCGCTGGTCCCCGGCACCCCACCGCCCCCAGTTGGAGAACCGGGCGATGTAGTCCTCGATGACCTCTGCGCCGCGGAACTCTCCTGCGGCCGAACTCGTAGGCGTCATCGCCCGGTCCTCCTCCTGCTGCTGGGGTGCTGGCTGCGGTGGAGCGTTACTCGGCGATGCCGGCCTCGTAGACGTCGATCAGGTCACCGACGCCCTGCCACGAGGTGCCGTCGAACTGCAGGATCTGGTACTCGTGCACCAGCCGGCCGCTCTCCCCCGCCGTCAGGTCGGCGCCGTCGACGAGCACGTCGCTGGTCTCGCCCTCGATCGCCATCCAGGCCTCGTTGAACGCGTCGCTGGTGATCTCCTCGTCACCGAGGGACTCCAGCGTCGCGAGGACCGCCTGGCACGCGCCGTAGCCGTTCGCCGTGACAGCGAGGTCGGCGTCGGCACCCTCGCCGTACTGCTCGATGACCTCGCGGTAACGCTGCATGCCCTCGTCGTCGGCCCAGCGGGAGTCGGACGGGTCCTTGAGCCAGGCCGCCCCGTAGACGCCCTCGGCCGCGGCGAGACCGGCGGGCTCGAGGTTGGTCTTGATGGAGGTGCCGCCCGAGTACAGGATCACCTTGACCGGCCAGTCGATCTGGTCGATGTACTTGATCGCGTTGGCCTGGCCGGCGGTGCCGGGATTCATGTAGAGCACGTTCACGCCGGCCGCCTGCAACTGGTTGAGCTGCGAGGTCCAGTCGGCCAGCGTCGGCTCGACCCGGAGCCGGTTCGCCTCGGGGAAGACCGTCGCGGCGTCCCCGCCCAGCGCTGCCTCGATGCCGGCGATGTGGCTGTCGGCCAGCGTGTTGTTCAGGGTGATCAGCCCGATCTTCGGGTCCGGGAACTCCTCCGGGTGGTCCACGACGTAACCGGTGACGGCCTCGGCCTCCCAGCTCAGGTCCGGCCACCACGCGTGCGTGAAGGGAAACTCCTCGACCCGGCTGAACTCGGCGTTGCCGGCCAGGACGATGTGCGGCACCTGGTTCTCGTTCATGTAGGGCTGGATGGCCACGTTGGTGCCACCGAAGGACATGAACGCCGCGACCTGCTCCTGCTCGACGGCCTCCCGAGCGTTGGCGGCGAGCCGTGCCGGGTCGTAGGCGTCGTCCGCGGCGGTGTACTCGATCTGGCGTCCGTTCACACCGCCGTCCTCGTTCGCCGCGGCGAAGCAGGCAGCCACGCCCTGGCTCGCGTTGGAGAAGGTGGCGTACGGGCCGCTGAACGGGAAACTGCCGCCGATCTTGATGGCCTCGTCCGTGACTCCCTGCGCGCCACCCCCGCTCTCGGCATCCCGGCGGTCGGACCCGCCACAGGCGGTGGCCGACATCGCGAGCACGAGAGTGATGGCGGCAACCCCCTTCGTCGACGAGATCGAGCGTGCCTTGGACCGGCTCATGACTGTGCCTCCTGGGGTCGTGCGTGGATGGACCTGCGCCGGACGAGCCGGTTGCGCGCCTGCCGGACCAGTCCGGCCAGGCCGCGGGGGAAGAAGTAGATGACCAGCAGCAGCGCTGCGGCATAGACGACCTGCTGCCACTGACCGGCGGCCGCGGGCTCGACGAACTCACCGAGGCTCTCGGGCACGAAGACGACGAACGCGGCGCCGATGATCGCCCCGACGAAGGAGCGGCTGCCCCCGACGACCGCCCCGGCGATCAGCGAGATGGAGAGCAGGAACGTGAAGCTGTCCGGCGTCGAGGTGCGCGTGGACAGGTGGAACAGCGCGCCCGCCAGGGCCGCGACGGCCGCGCTCACGGCGAAGACCGCGACGGTGATCCGGTTGGTCGGGATCGCGTGCGCCGCCGCCATCACCCGTGACGAGGCCGCAGCATCCAGCGCCCGCCCCATCCGTCCGCGCAGCATGTTGGCGAGCAGCCAGAAGACGACCGCCAGCACCACGAGGTTGACGAGGAACAGCCACTGCGGCGAGGAGAAGGGCAGCCCCTCCGGCGCCTCCACCCGGGGGGTGGTCTTCCCGAACGGCCCGCCGGTGAGCCAGTCCAGTCGGGTGAGCAGCGGCGGCAGGAGCATCGCGATGGCCAGGGTGATGAGCCCGAGGTTCATCCCGCCCAGCCGCAGCGCCGGCAGTCCCAGCAGGGCTCCGACGACCAGCCCGACCACCAGGGAAGCGAGCGCTGCGATCGGCCACGGGACGCCGTGGTCGGCCACCAGGATGGCGGTCGTGTAGGCGCCGATGCCGAAGAGCGCACCGTGGCCGGCGGAGATGGTCCCCGCCCACCCCAGGAGCAGGTTGAGGCCGCCAATCGCGATGGCGAAGGTGATGACGCGGTTGAGCTGGAAGAACTGGAAGTCGCTGATCACGTTCGCCGGGGCGAGGGCGGCCAGCAGCAGCACGACCACGAGGGCCGCGCCCCAGGAGAGGGTCCGCAGGCCGACGCGCGGCGCGGGCGGAAGTGCGTGCGACATGGACACGGTGGGTTCGTTGCCCTTCTCGGCCGGTGGTTCGACGACGGTCCGGGTCGGTGCGCCGGTCATGCGCGCACGCTCGAGGCCCGGCCGAAGAGACCCTGCGGGCGGAGCAGGAGGACCAGGAAGATCACCGCGAAGGGCACGACCAGCTGCAGGTCCGACCCGATGCCGGGCACGTAGCGGCTGGCGAGGTTCGCGGCGACACCCAGCACCAGGCCACCGACGACGGCTCCCACGCGGCTCTCGAAGCCGCCCAGCGTGGCCGCGGCCAGGGCCAGCAGCAGGGAACTGTCCATCATCGCGGGCGAGACACCCAGCGTCGGAGCGAAGATGACGCCGGCGACGGCGCCGACCGTCGCGGCCAGCCCCCACCCGAGGGCGAGCATCCGGCCCACGTCGATGGAGAGCAGGCGGGCCGAGGCCGGGTTCTGCGCGGCGGCCCGCATGCGCAGGCCGAGGGTCGTGAAGCGGAAGAACGCCCCGGCCAGCAGCAGGGTCACGAGGACGACGGCGGCGGCCCCGAGCTGCTGGGCGGTCAGCCGGGCGCCGAGCACCTCGACGCTGCCGCCCCCGAAGGGGCTCTCGAGCTGCTGCGGGTCGTCACCCCAGATGAGCGCCACGACCGCCTGCAGGCCGATGAGCAGGGCGACCGTGACGGTCAGCATGACCAGCGGGCTCGACCCCTCGACCGGCCGGATGAAGACCCGCTCGATCAGAGCGCCCACGATGAAGCTGGCCACCAGCGCGAGGACGAACGCCAACCAGAACGGCATCCCGCGGGTGACCAGCGTCCACGCGACGTAGGCCGACGCGGTCGCCATGACGCCCTGGGCGAAGTTCACCGCACCCGTGCCCTGGAAGACCAGGCAGATCGCCAGGGCCAGGCTGGCGTAGATGAAGCCGCTGCCCAGGCCGGACAGGATCTGCTGCCACAGCTCGGTCATGCCGGCCGCCCGGTCTGCTCAGCGCCGAGGTAGGCGTCCTGCACGGCGGTGTTCTCCCTGAGTTCTGCTGCACTGCCGGCCGCGACGACGCGGCCGGACTCCAGGACGTAGGCGCGGTCGACGACCGCGAGGGCCCGCCGGGCGTTCTGCTCCGCCAGGAGGACGGCGAGCTGCCACTCCGCCTGCAGCACCCGCAGGCTGCGGAGGATCTCGGTGGTCACCATGGGCGCGAGCCCGAGCGACGGTTCGTCGACCAGCAGCAACCGGGGCCGGCCGAGGATGGCGCGGGCGATGGCGAGCATCTGCTGCTGACCGCCCGAGAGCGCGCCGGCCTGCCGACCGGAGAACTCGCGCAGGATCGGGAAGAGGTCGTGGACCGCCGCGAGGTCCTCCTTGACCTGGCCGCGCATCCGCGAGCCCCGGGCGAGGACGCCCAGCGTGAGGTTCTCCTCCACGGTCAGATCGACGAAGGTCCCGCGCCCTTCCGGTACGTGGCCGACGGCGAGCCGGGCGACGCGGTGCGCCGGCCAGCCGGTGATGTCCCGCCCGTCGAGGACGACGGCGCCCTCGACCGCGACCGTTCCGGAGATCGCCCGCAACGTCGTCGTCTTGCCGGCTCCGTTCGCGCCCAGGAGCGCGACCATCTCCCCCTCGGCTACGCCGAGGTCCATCCCGTGCAGCGCCTGGACGCCGTCGTAGGAGGCCCGGACGCCCCTCATCTCGAGCAGCGTCACGACTCGTCCTCGTCACCGAGGTAGGCGGCCAGCACCCGGGGGTCCTGCCGCACGAGCGACGGCTCGCCGGCGACGACGAGCTTGCCGAAGTCGAGGACGGCGATCCGGCGGGCGACCCGCATCACGAGGGCGACGCTGTGCTCGACGAGGAGCAGGGTCGCTCCGGAGCGCTCGGCGAGCTCGGTGAGCAGGTCGGCGAACTCCAGCGCCTCGGTGTGGCTGATGCCGGCGGCCGGCTCGTCGAGCAGGACGAGACGCGGCTGGGCGACCAGCGCCCGTGCCAGCTCCACCCGGCGCCGCAGGCCGTGCGGGAGGTCGGCGGCCTTGGTGCCGGCCAGCGGCAGGATGCCCATGAGGTCCAGCGCCTCCGCGCAGCGCTCACGCAGCTCGGTCTCCTCGCGGCGCGAGCGCCGGCTCAGCACCATGTGCGAGAGCAGCCCGGCCCGGGTGTGCGGGAAGCCGCCGAGCATCACGTTGGCCAGGACCGTGTCGTCCTCGATGAGCGTCGGGGTCTGGAAGGTGCGCGCGATCCCGAGAGCGGCACGGGCGTGCGGCGAGGCCCCCTGCAGGGACTCCCCGGACAGCAGGATCTCGCCCTCGCCGCGGTAGATCCCGCTGATGCAGTTGAACAGCGTCGTCTTGCCGGCGCCGTTCGGGCCGATCACCGCGGTGACGCCACCGGCGGGCACGTCGAAGCTGACGCCGTCCAACGCCCGGAGGCCGCTGAAGGTGATGGACAGGTCGCGGATGGACAGGATCGGCTCGTCCTGGCCGGGCCGACCGCCCCCGCGCGCCGGAGCGCTGGTCGGGGCGGTCATGTGATCCGCCTCGCTCGGTTGGTGTGACGCATGGCACTGGACCATACGGATCTTGGGGCAGAACCCCGTTGGGCTGATGCACAACGTTCCGCGGATCTGTCGTGCACTACGCCCACGACGCGGTGTGACCGCGCACACTACCGTCCGTGCCGAGCTGTCGGATCGAGCGCCCGCGAATCGGTACTCGCCAGTCGCCGCAAGGAGCGCTCCCGCGCCCCGTGAACCGAGGAGAACCCATGCACCCGACGTCCCACCGCCCGTTCTCCCCCGGGCCGGCGACCCTGGAGGAGGTGAGCGAGGGCATCTACGCCTACCTGCAACCGGACGGCAGCTGGTACCTCAACAACACCGGCTTCCTGGTCACGCGGACCGGCGTGATCAGCGTCGACGCCACGTCCACGGAGCGGCGCACCCGCGCCTACCTGGAGGCGATCCACGGGGTCACCGATCGGCCGGTGCGCACGCTGGTGAACACCCACCACCACGGCGACCACACGTACGGGAACTACCTGTTCTCGGGCGCGACGATCGTCGCCCACGACAAGGCCCGCGAGGAGCTCCTGGCCGCCGGCCCGCCGGCCAACCTCGGCCTGTTCGACGACGTCGAGTGGGGCGACGTCGAGCTCGCGCCGCCGTTCCTGACCTACGACAGCGGCGTGACGCTCTGGGCCGACGACGTGCGGTGCGAGGTGCGGCACGTCGGGATGCCCGCGCACACGACCAACGACTCCATCGTCTGGATCCCCGAGCGGTCGGTGCTGTTCTGCGGCGACCTGCTCTTCAACGGCGGGACCCCCTTCCTGCTCATGGGCTCGGTGGCGGGCGCCCTCGAGGTGCTCGAGACCGTCATCCGCCCGCTGGGCGCCGAGACGATCGTCGCCGGCCACGGCCCTGTCTCCGGTCCCGGCCTCGTCGACGACATCGCGGATTACCTGCGGTTCGTCCTCGACGTCGCCGAGCGGGGCCGGGCGGCGGGGCTGACCCCGATCGAGGCGGCCCGCGAGACCGATCTCGGCCCCTTCGCCGAGCTGACCGACGCCGAGCGCATCGTCGGCAACCTGCACCGCGCCTACCTCGAGCTCGACGGCGCGGAGCGCGGCGCTCCCATCGACGTCGTCGCCGCCCTCCAGGACATGGTCGCGTTCAACGGCGGCCGCCCCCTCACCTGCCTCGCCTGATCACAGGAGCACCGACATGCGCTGGTCCACCTACCTCTCCCCCACCGACGGCCGCGAGCACGTGGCCCTGTCCCGCGACGGCCGGCTGCACGGGCTGCGCGACGTCTCGAGCCTGCTCGAGCTCCTCGGCGACGGCTTCGAGGACCGCCTCGCCGCGGCGGCCGAGCGCGCGGTGCAGGACCCCTTCGAGGTCGTCGAGGAGGAGGGGGCCCGCTTCCTGGCCCCCGTTCCCGTGCCGCCGTCCATCCGCGACTTCATGGCCTTCGAGGAGCACGTGAAGACCAGCAGCGGGGCGCTCGGGCAGAGCGTGAACCCGGTCTGGTACCAGATCCCGCTCTTCTACTTCACCAACCCGGCCGCCACGCGCGGCCCGCACGACGACATCCCGGTCTCCCCGGGTTCGGCCCGGTTCGACTACGAGCTGGAGATCGCGGCGCTCATCGGCCGGGGCGGGAGCGACCTGGACCCGGCCCAGGCCGAGAGCCACATCGCCGGGTACATGGTGCTGTGCGACTGGAGCGCCCGGGACCTGCAGGAGCAGGAGATGCGCGGCCTGCTCGGGCCCGCCAAGGGCAAGGACGGCGCGACCAGCTTCAGCCGCTACCTCGTCACCCCGGACGAGCTCGAGCCGCACCGCGCGGGCAACGCCTACGACCTGGCCATGAGCGCCGAGGTGAACGGCAGGCCGTACTCCTCGGGCACCTTCTCGACGATCTACTGGAGCTTCGCCGAGCTGCTGGCGTATGCCTCCCGGGGGACCTCGCTGCGGCCAGGCGACGTCATCGGCAGCGGAACGGTCGGCACCGGCTGCATCCTCGAGCTGTCGCGCGTGCACGGGGAGGACGCCTTCCCCTGGCTGCGGCCCGGCGACCGGGTCCGCCTCGAGGTCGAGCACGTCGGGGTGATCGAGTCCGCCGTGGTGGAGGGCCCGCCGGTGGTGCCCCTGCGCTGAGCGCTCCGGTCGCGCACGCCCCGACGGGGTGGACGCCGCTCCCCCGCGGCCGGGCGGGTCGATAGCCTGACCCGCCCGGCCGCGTGCACGGGGCCGCAGGAGCGCACGGTGCACCCGCACGACGGAGGGTCGGCATGACCGACAGCAGCAACACCGGGGCCGCCGGCGCGGTCGCCCCGCCCGTGGCCGGTCCCGGCCACCGGTGGTCCTCGGCGATGTCGATCAGCGCGGACCTGCTGCGCGCGGTCAACCGGGACGCCAGCATCCGCGACCTGCTCTCCCTGGCCGCTCGGCACGCTTGCCGGCTGCTCGGCACCGAGTACGCAGCGGTCTTCGAGGTCGTCGAGGGCGACCGGCTCGCGGTCGGTGGGTCGCACGGGCTGAGCGCCAAGTACGTCGAGCTGGTCAACGACGCCGAACCCCTCATGCTCTCGGTCCGTAGTTTCCGGACGCCGAGCACGAGCGCCGTGCTCGGCGGGCACGTCATCGCGCTGTCGGACGCCCTCGCCGACCCCGACAGCGCCCAGTGGGCCGACATGGCGAGGATGCAGGGCTACCGGGCACTGCTCGCCGCTCCGATGCACGGGCTGGGCGGCGTCGCCCTCGGGACGATCACCGCCTACAGCCGGTCGGTGCGCGAGTTCACCCCGGACGACGTGCGGCTCATCGAGCTGCTGGCCGAGCACACCGCCGGCGCCCTGGAGGCGGCCCGGCGGCGGGACGCGCAGCAGCGCGAGGCCGAGGACCTCCGCCTCCGGTCGGTCCGGGCCGCCACGGAGCTGGAGCGCTCCGCGCAACTGCTGCAGCTGCACGTCGACCTCTGCGACGCCGTCCTGGCCAACCGCGGCGTGAGCGGCATCGTGGAGGCGATCGCCGAGGCGGTCGGTGGCGTCGCCGCGATGTGGGACACCGGCCTCCGGGTGAGCGCCTGGGCCCGCGCGGGGGACGACAACGGCGAACCAGACGAACTGCTGGCGGCCCTGCGGTCCGTGGTCGAGGAGGCGCAGGCGGCCGGGCCGGACGAGGTGCTGGTGATCCGGCCGGCCGGATCCGGCGGGCTCCCGACGTGGACCGCGCCGATCTCGGTCCACGACGACCTGCGCGGGTGGCTGACCGTCACCGGTCCTGGCGTGGAGCTGCTGTCCGCCGGGGAAGCGGCCGGCCTCACGTTGCCCGTCGCCCTCGAGCTGCAGGCGACGCAGCACCAGGTGGAGATCGAGGCGCGCATCGCCAGCGACCTCCTGACCGAGCTCCTCGCCGACACCGCCGAGGCCCGAGCGTCGATCCTGCACTCACGGGCGGAGGCGCTCGGGCACGACCTGCGCTCCCCGCACTTCGCGGCGCTGCTGACCCCGTCCCCGAGCGCGGTGGGACGGCGACCGGAGCGGATCGCGCAGGCACGGGACCTGTCCCGGCTCACGACCCGGCTGGTGCACATGTCCCCGCGCCCGCTGATCGGGATCATGGACGGCAAGCTGCTGGCTCTCGTCCCGGAGCGCGACGCGTCCGGGCGGCCCGGTCCCGGCGCCGAGGGCGAGGAGCCGGCCGCACTGACGCTGCTGACCGAGGCGGCGGCCGCCGTCTACCCGGACCGGCGGGTGCATGTCCTGGTCAAGCGCGGCGTCGACCGGATCCCGGCCTACCGCAGCAGCTACCTCCTGCTCGCCCGGGCCGCGGAACTGCTGACCGAGCACTCCCCCGACCTGCTCGACATCGAGGACTTCGGCCTCTACGGCGTCATGCTGGACTCGGGCCCGGGCGAGGCGCTGACCGAGTTCTCCCACCGCCTGCTCGGCCCGCTCGTGCACCCGAACGCGTCGACCACGTCCGCGCTGCTGGCGACGCTGGAGAACTGGCTCGCCAGCGGGACATCCGTGCACGAGTGCAGCAAGCGCATGTACCTGCACCGGAACACCGTCGCCTACCGGCTCCGCAAGGTCGAGGAGCTGCTCGGCGTGGACCTGACCAAACCGGACGACGTCCTGAGGATCCAGCTGGCCATGGTCGTCGCGACGGTGTCGGGCTGGCGCACCGCGCCGTAGCGCATCGTCCGAGAGCCCGTTCAGCTGGTCATCCGCTCGGCGAGCCGGAGGTTGCGGATGAGTTCCTCGCGCCTCTGCCCGTCCACGTGATGGCGCCACATCGGCACACCAGTCTCAAGCCTGTTGCGGGCGAGCGGCACAGCCAATGGAGATCCCCGCCGCGTACGCCATAGCCTCAGCGTCATGCGTGCTGTGCAGATCACCCGCTTCGGCGGGCCCGAGGTCCTGGACGTCGTCGATCTCCCCGAACCGGAGGTGGGGCCGGGGCAGACCCTGCACGACGTCTCCACCGCCGGCATCAACTACGCCGACACCCACCAGGTCGAGAACTCCTACCTGGCCCCGCAGCAGCTGCCGCTGATCCCGGGCGCGGAGTTCGTCGGCACCCCGGTGGGCGGCGGCCAGCGCGTCGTCGGGCTGCTCGACGGCGGCGGCTACGCCGAGAAGGTGGCCGCGAACGACCGGCTGTCCTGGGCCGTCCCGGACGGCGTCAGCGACGAGCAGGCGCTGTCCTTGGTGCTGCAGGGCTCGACCGCCTGGCACCTGCTGCGCACCTCCGCGCACCTGGCCGAGGGCGAGTCGGTCGTCGTCATCGCCGGCGCCGGTGGCGTGGGCTCGCTCGCCGTGCAGCTGGCCCGCCGCTGGGGTGCCGGCCGGGTGATCGCCACGGCGTCGAGCGCGGAGAAGCGGGCGCTCACCGAGGAGCTGGGCGCGCACGCCACCGTGGACCCGGCCCTGGCCGACGATGACCCGAAGCAGTTCACCGCCGCGCTGCGCGAGGCCAACGGCGGCAAGCCGGTCGACATCGTGCTGGAGATGACCGGCGGCAACGTGTTCTCCGGCTCGCTGTCGGCGCTGGCCCCGTTCGGCCGGCTGGTCACCTACGGCATGGCCGCGCGCACCGAGACGAAACCGGTCCCGCCGGGCGCGCTCATGCAGCGCAGCCGCGCGGTCATCGGCTTCTGGCTGGCGCACTGCTTCGGCCGTCCCGAGATGCTCGACGCAGCGATGACCGAGCTGCTGCAGCTCACCGCGGCCGGTGACCTGAAGCCGATCAACGGCGGCCGCTACCCGCTGTCCGCCGTCCGCGAGGCGCACCAGGACCTGCTGGCCCGCCGCACCACCGGCAAGCTCGTCCTCGACCCCAGCCGGTAACGGGCTGGAACGGCCCCGCCGCAGGGGCCCGCCACGAGCGCAGCGAGTGGTGGGGGGCGGCGGGGTCCTTCAGCAGCCGCGGAGCGCCGCGTTGAGCCGTGCCGCCTGCCGCGTCAGGTGGTCCCGCTCGGGCAGGTTCGGCGCGGCCAGCGCCGCCTCGGCGTAGAGCCGTGCCGCCGTCGGCAGGTCGCCGTCCCGCTCGTGCAGGTGCGCGGCGACGGCTGCGTACCGGGGTAGCCCCGGGTCGAGCTCGGCCAGCGCGGCCAGCCCGGCCCGGGCACCGTCGGCCTCCCCCACCGCGACCGCCCGGTTGAGCCGGTGCACCGGGCTGCCGGTGAGCGCGACCAGCTCGTCGTACCACTCGACGATCTGCACCCAGTCGGTCTCCGCCGCTGTCCGGGCGTCGGCGTGCAGCGCGGCGATCGCCGCCTGCGCCTGGTACTCGCCCAGCCGGTCCCGTGCCAGCGCGGCCTGCAGGATCTCGACCCCCTCGGCGATCAGCCGGACGTCCCACAGCGACCGGTCCTGCTCGGCGAGCGGCACCAGGCTGCCGTCGGCCCGGGTGCGCGCCGCGCGCCGCGAGTGGTGCAGCAGCATCAGCGCGAGCAGGCCCCGCACCTCCTCGTCCCCGATGCCGGCCGAGAGCTGCCGGGTCAGCCGGATCGCCTCGGCGGCGAGGTCGACGTCGCCGGAGTAGCCCTCGTTGAAGACCAGGTACAGCACCCGCAGCACGGTGCCGACGTCGCCGGACCGGTCGAACCGGACGCCGGAGACGGTCTTCTTGGCCCGGCTGATCCGCTGCGCCATCGTCGCCTCGGGCACGAGGTAGGCCTGCGCGATCTGCCGCGTGGTGAGGCCGCCGACCGCGCGCAACGTCAGCGCGACCGCGGAGGCCGGCGTCAGCGACGGGTGGGCGCACAGGAAGTACAGCCGCAGCGAGTCGTCCAGCTCCGCGGCCGGACCGGGCTCCGGCTCGGCGTCGACGCGCAGCTCCCGCTACCGCCGCGAGCTCTCCGCCCGGGTGGCGTCGAGGAACTTCCGCCACGCCACCGTGGTCAGCCAGCTCCGCGGGTCCCGCGGCGGGTTCTCCGGCCACACCCGCAGGGCCTCGAGCAGCGCGTCCTGGACGGCGTCCTCGGCCGCCGCGAAGTCGGCTCCACGGCGGCCGAGGACCCCGATCACGGTGGGGACGACCGCCCGGAGCTGGCCCTCGTCCACCGGTGCGCTCACTCGGTGATGGTCGGCGGCGCGGTCAGGAAGGGCCGCACCTCGAGCCACTCGTGGATCGGCTTCCCGCCCGCGCCCGGGGCGGCGGACAGCTCGCCGGCCAGCTCGACCGCCCGCTCCTGGCTGTCGACGTCGATGATCATCCAGCCGGCGATCAGGTCCTTGGTCTCGGCGAACGGGCCGTCGGTGACCGGCGGCCGCCCCTCGCCGTCGGACCTGACCCACATGCCGTCGGGCGCGAGCGCCTGCCCGTCGACGAACTCGCCGGTGCCCTCAAGCTTGGCGGCGAAGTCCTGCATGTACTGGATGTGCGCGGTGACCTCGTCCGGCGTCCAGCGGTCCATCGGGACGTCGTTCACCGCCGCCGGTGCGCCGCGGTAGTGCTTGAGGAGCAGGTACTTGGCCATGGTGTTCTCCCTGGTCGGCTGCGGCCCATCGTGGCCGCGTGCACCCCGGGGACGGAGCCGCCGGCCGGTTCTCGACATCGCCCGCCGGGAATCCTCCCCCCGCTAGGCCCCCGAGTCGGCCAGGGCCACGGCGTCGTCGGCGCCGTCCAGCGCTTCGAGCAGCGCCTGGCTCTGCCGGAGGTTCACCGTCAGCATCCGCCGCGCCACCGCCAGCAGTTCCGCGGTCTGCGGGTCCCGCAACGAGCAGATGACGTTGCTGCGCACCCGCCTGCTGTCCACGATGCCCGCGCGGCGCAGCACGGTGACCTGCTGCGACAGGTGGGACAGCTCCAGGCCGGTCTCCTCGGCCAGCTCCCCCACCGTGCGCTCGCCTTCGGCGAGCAGCTCCAGCACCCGGATCCGAGCGGGGTGCGCCATCGCCTTGAAGAGGTCCGCCTTGGCCTCGGCCAGCGGGCGGCCGGGTGTGAACGGCATCCCGCGATGATACGGACGACCCTCCGTCTAGAGTCCTTGATGAAGTCGTCAAGTCGTCGAGCGACGTCCGTCCGAGTGAAGAGGTGCGATGTCCCGCTGGTGGCGTGACGGGGACGTCGACAGCGCCGACGCCCAGACGCTGGAGACGATGCCGATCGGGCTGATCGAGCTCGACACCGACTGGACGATCCGCTTCGTCAACGGGGCGGCCGAGCGCATGGTCGGGTTCGGCCAGGAGGACCTGGTCGGCCGCTCCTACTGGGACGCGTTCCCCGCGAACGTGGACAACGAGTTCGGCCGGGCCTACCGCGAGGCCGTCGCCACCCGGGAGCCGCGGACGGTGGAGGCCTTCTACCCCGAGCCGCTGAACCAGTGGTTCGAGGTGCAGGCGGTGCCCACCCCGCAGGGGCTGTGGCTCTACTTCACCGAGGTGACCGCCCGCCGGCAGGCGGTCGAGCGGCTGAGCCTGCTCGCCCGGGTCAGCGACGAGCTCGCCGGGACCCTGCACACACCGGCCGCCGTGGGACGCCTGCCGCGGCTGCTCGTCCCCGCGCTCGGCACCTGGGCGACGGTGTCGCTGCTCGCCGAGGACGGCAGCCTGCGCGACGCCGGAGGCTGGCACGCCGAGCCCGCGAAGACGCCGCTGGTGCGGCGCTACCTCGCCGCGGCGAGCGAGTCCTCCCCCGCGACGGCTCCCGTCCTGCGGGCCGTGACCACCGGGACCCCGGTCCACGTCTCCGGCGCCGAGCTGACCGGCCCGGCCCTGGGCACCGTGGCCACCGGAGCGGCCCAGGAGCTGCTCGCGCTGCTCGCGCCGGGCGCCATGACGGTGCTGCCGCTGCGCGGGCCGGACCGCGTCCTGGGCGCCCTGACCCTCGTGCACAACCGGCAGCGCACGGTCGACCCGGCCGACATCGCCACCGCCACCGACATCGCCGACCGGGTGGGGCTCGCCCTGGACAACGCCCGGCTGTACGAGCAGCAGCGGCAGCTTGCCCAGGAGCTGCAGCGCAGCATGCTCACCGCGCCGCCCGAGCCCGACCACGCCGAGATCGTCGTCCGCTACCTGCCCGCGGCCGAGGCCGCCCGGGTCGGGGGCGACTGGTACGACGCGTTCGTGCAGCCGGGCGGCGCCACCGTGCTGGTCATCGGCGACGTCGTCGGCCACGACACCGTCGCCGCGGCCTCGATGGGGCAGCTGCGCAGCATGCTGCGCGGCATCGCCGTCACTGGCGACACCGGCCCCGCGCAGCTGCTCGGTCAGCTCGACGCCGCCATCACGCAGCTGCAGCTGCCCACCTACGCCACCGCGGCGCTCGCCCGCTTCGAGCAGACCCCCGCCGAGCTGGACCGCGGCATCACCCGGATGCGGTGGGCCAACGCCGGCCACCCGCCGCCGCTGGTGATCCACCCCGACGGCACCATCGCCGAGCTGGCCAGCTGGCAGGGCGACCTCATGCTGGGGGTCGACCACACCGCCCGCCGCCGGGAGTCCGTGATCAGCCTGGACCGGGGCGCCACCGTCCTGCTCTACACCGACGGGCTCATCGAGCGCCGCGGCTCGTTCCTCGACGAGGGCATGGACCGGCTGCGTGCCGCCGCCGCCGAGCTGGCCGGCCGTCCCCTCGACGAGCTGTGCGACGAGCTCATCGACCGGCTGGTCCAGGGCACGCCCGAGGACGACGTGGCGCTGGTCGCGATCCGCCTCCACCGGCAGAACCGGCCGCGGCCGGCGGAGGCCGGTCCGTCGAGCGCCCCGCCCACCGTGCCGCCCGACCCGGCCGGCGGCTGACGCCCGACCGGGCGCGCCTCAGACCAGGCGGTTGGTCCAGAGCAGCGCCAGGACGGTGCCGATGAGCAGGACACCGACGCCGATCCGCACGAACCAGGGGCTGACGTCCTGGGGCTCGGTCGTGTAGCCGATCTGGCTGCCCAGGTCGGCGTACACCTGCTCGAGCTCCTCGGCGCTGGCCGCCTCGCTGTAGCTGCCGCCGGTCGCGTCGGCGACCTCCTCCAGCGAGGCGCGGTCGACCGGCACCGGCACGGTCTCGCCCTCGAGGTCGAGGGTGCCGTAGTCGGTGCCGAAGGCGATGGTCGAGACGGGGATCTCCGCCTCGCGGGCGGCGTCGATGGCCTGCGTCTCGTCGCGGCCCACGGTGTTGAACCCGTCCGACAGCAGCACGATGCGGGCCGGCGGCGCGTCCTCGCCGGTGGACTCCAGCGAGTTCTGGAAGTTCTCGATCGCGGTGAGCGAGGTGAACACCGCCTCGCCGATCGCCGTCGACTCGGCCAGGTCGAGGTTGTCGATCGCGCCGCGCACCTGCTCGCGGTCGGTCGTCGGCGGCACCAGCGTCGTCGCCGTCCCGGCGAAGGACACCAGGCCGAGGTTGATCCGCTCCGGCAGGACGTCGACGAACTCCTTGGCCGCGCGCTGCATCGCCTGGAAGCGGGTCGGCGAGATGTCCTGCGCCTGCATGGACAGCGAGACGTCCACCGCCATCACGACGGTGGCCCGCTCCCGGGGCACGCGCACCTCGGTGCTCGGCTGGGCCAGCGACACGACGAGCGTGCCGATGCCCAGGGCGACGATCCCGAAGGCCAGGTGCCGCTTCCAGCCGGGCCGCTTCGGGACCAGGGAACCCAGCAGCGAGACGTTGGTGAACCGGGCGGCGTAGGCCTTGCGGCGCAGCTGCAGGACGACGTAGAGCCCGACCAGCGCGGCGACCCCGACGAGCGCGAGCAGCCACCAGGGCGCCTGGAACGTCATCGCGACGCACCTCCACTGCCGGCGCGGCGGCGCTCGGCGACGAATCGGACGACGTCCATCAGCCAGTCCCGGTCGGTGCGCAGCTGCAGGTGCCCGGCGCCGGCGCGGCGCAGGGCGGCGGCGATCCGCGCCCGCTGCGCCGTGGCGCCCTCGGCGAACCGTGCGCGGAACTCCGCGTTGCCGGTCGGCACCTCCAGCGTCTGCCCGGTCTCCGGGTCGACGACGGTGAGCAGCCCGACGTCGGGCAGCTCCAGCTCCCGCGGGTCGACGACCTCGATGGCCAGCAGCTCGTGGCGGGTGCCCAGGCCGCGCAGCGGCCGCTCCCAGTCGTCGTCGCCGAGGAAGTCGGAGACGACCACGACCAGACCACGGCGGCGCGGCGGCCGGCTCAGGGCGTCCAGCGCGGCGGCAAGGTCACCCCGGCGCCCGCCCGCCGCGCGCGGGGTGGCCACGACCGAGCGCAGCAGCCGCTCGGCGGCCAGCCGCCCGGGCATGGCCGGGTAGCGGTCGACCCGCTCCCCCGTGGTGACGACGGCGCCGAGCCGGTTGCCGCCGTGCACGGTGAGGTGGCCGACGGCGGCGAGCCCGGCGATCGCCAGGTCGCGCTTCTGGCAGTTGGCGGTGCCGAAGTCCAGGCTGGCCGACAGGTCGACCACCGCCCAGGTCTCCAGCTCCCGGTCGGCGATCGTCTCGCGGACGTGCGGCACCTGGGTGCGCGCGGTCACCGGCCAGTCCATCCGCCGGACGTCGTCGCCCGGGTGGTAGGTCCGCGAGTCGCCGGCCTCCGACCCCGAGCCGGGGACCAGGCCGAGGTGGTCGCCCTGCAGCAGCCCGTCGAGCCGGCGGCGCACGGTCAGCTCCAGCCGGCGCAGCAGCACGTCGGCCGGGCCGTCGGTGAACCGCGGCGGCGCGCCGTCCGCGGTGCCCTCGCCGGCCGCGCCCGACCCCGGCGTGGCGGCGTGCAGCAGGAGACCGGGGTGGGCGGGTCCCGGCGACGCGGCCTCGTCCGCGGTGCCGCGACGGCGGCGGATCACGCCGGGGAGGTTCCCGGCCCGTGGCCGTTCGAACCGGGCCCGGCGTACGGGTTCGCGGGCTGCCCCGGAGCGGGCTGGCCGTTACCGGGCGCCGGCTGCTGGCCCTGCACCTGCTGGCCGGGGTGCTGCTGCGGAGCGCCCTGCGGCGGGCCGTACTGCGGCACGCTCGGGCCGCCCGGCGCGCCGGGGCCGAAGCCGCCGGCGTTCTGCCGCGGCGCCACCTGCGGGAGGGGCACCGTCTGCACGATCCGCTTGACGATGTGGTCGGCCGGCACGCCGTCGGCCAGCGCGTCGTAGGACAGCACCAGGCGGTGGCGCAGCACGTCGGCGGTGATGTCGAGGACGTCCTGCGGCAGCACGTAGTCGCGGCCGCGGACCAGCGCCAGCGCGCGGGCGGCGGCGATGAGCCCGAGCGAGGCGCGCGGGCTGGCGCCGTAGGACACCCACGTGGCGACGTCCTCCATGCCGTGCTCCCGCGGCGAGCGGGTGGCGACGACGAGGCGGACGACGTAGTCGACCAGCGCGTGGTGCACGAAGACGTGCGACGCGGTGTGCTGCAGCCGGCGCAGCTCGTCGGGGCCGAGCACGGTCGAGGCCACCGGGGGCTCGGAGCCCATCCGGTAGATGATCTCGCGCTCCTCGTCGGGGTTCGGGTAGTCGACGAGCACCTTCATGAGGAAGCGGTCGCGCTGCGCCTCGGGCAGCGGGTAGACGCCCTCGGACTCGATCGGGTTCTGCGTGGCCAGCACGAGGAACGGGTTGGGCAGCTGGTGCGTGACGCCGCCGATGGACACCTGCCGCTCGGCCATGACCTCCAGCAGCGCCGACTGCACCTTGGCCGGCGCGCGGTTGATCTCGTCGGTGAGCACGAAGTTGGCGAACACCGGGCCGAGCTCGGTGTCGAAGGCGTCCTGCCCGGCCTTGTAGATGCGCGTGCCGATGATGTCGGCCGGCACCAGGTCGGGGGTGAACTGCAGGCGGGCGAACGAGCCGCCGACCACGGTCGCGAGGGTCTCGACGGCGAGGGTCTTGGCGACGCCGGGCACGCCCTCGAGCAGCACGTGGCCGCGGGCCAGCAGCGCCACGAGCATCCGCTCGACGAGCCGGTCCTGGCCGACGATCACCCGCTTGATCTCGAACAGCACCCGTTCCAGCCGGGCGGCGTCGGCGGACGGCGGCACCGGGGCGCCGGCTCCCGTCGTCGAGCTCTGGGTCGGCGTGCTGGCAGCGCTGCTCACGGGGCTCCCACTGGTCGTGCCGGTCCGCGCTCCCGGGTGGGAGGGCGCGTCGACGGGACGGCTCGACCGTCCCCCGGGAGCCAGTGTCCTACACGTTGCTGGACGGCAGGTGGGAGCCGCCGAGAACTGGTTCCGCGCCGGTGCACGAACCCTGCCCCCGGACGCCGTCGGCTGCTAGCCTCGGCGATGCGTCGGGCAGCTCCCCCCGTGGCTGCCCGACGCCTCTACACGCCGGGAGCCGTCACGCGCTGGGACGCACGGCCCCCGTGTAGCCGCCCCACCACATCGGCGAGACCTTGACGACGTCGCCGCTCTGCGGCGCTTGGATGACCTGGTTGCCGCCCAGGTAGATGGCCACGTGGGTGATGGCGTCCGGGTTGCGCGGGTCGGTGCCCCAGAAGACCAGGTCACCGCGCTGGAGATCGTTGCTCGACACCTTCGGCAGCGACGCGTACTGCGCGCGGCTGTTCCGCGCGATGGAGATGCCGGCCTGCGCGTAGGCGTACTGGGTCAGCCCGCTGCAGTCGAAGCCGATGACCCCCTCGTCGGGGTCCTGGCCGGGCCCGGGGCCGCGGGTGCCGCCACCGCCCCAGGCGTAGGGCGCGCCGCGGTAGCGCATCGCGGCGGCGATGGCGGCCTCGACGGCGGACGACGAGCCGGCGCCCGCGTTCGACGGGTTCCCGGCGGGCGGGTTGGCGACCGCCGGCGGGGCGGTCGGCGCGGGCGTGGGGACCGGCGTGACGGCGGCGGCGCGCTCGGCAGCCTCCCGCTGACCGACCAGCGCGGTGAGCTGCTGCTGCGCAGCCGCGAGCTCGGTCTGCGCGGCGGCCTGCCGGGTGCTCAGCTCGGCGGCCTGGGCGCGGGCGGAGACCTCGGCGCTCTGCGCGACCGCCAGCTGCGCGGCGGCCTGCTGCTGCAGCTGCTCGGCCTCCGCGGACGCGGTGCGGGCCACAGCCTCGGCTGCGGTGGCCTGCTCCTGCAGCACGGTGACCTGCACGAGGACGTCGCTGCGGTGCGAGCCGGCGGCTTCGAGCAGGGCGGCCCGCTCGATGAGCTGGCCCGGATCGCCGGCGGTCAGGAGCGCGGTCGCGCCGGGGTAGGCGCTGCCCTCCATGAAGGTCCGGCGGGCGAAGGAGACGACGTCGTCGCGAGCGACGCCCAGGTCGGCGGTCGCCTGGGCGGCCGCGGCGGCGGCCTGCTCGGCGTGCCCCCGGGCCGCCTCGGCGGCGGCCTCGGTGGCCTGGAACTCGTCCAGCGCGAGCACGGCGGAAGCGTGCGCCGCGTCGACGTCCTGCTGCGCCGAGGCCAGCTGCTCGTTCAGCGCGCCGATCCGGGCGGCGACGGCGTCGGCCTGCGCGCGGGCCGAGGCGATCTGGCTGTCGCTGGGGCGGCGGGGCGCCGCGTCGGCGACGGCAGGGGTGAGCCCGACCAGGACGAGGGCGGCGAGCGCCGTCCCGGCGACCCGCAGCGCCGACGTGCGGGCCCGGGAGGGCCCCGCGGAGCTGCTCCGGATACCGCTGTCCACGATCGACCTCTTCCAGCGTCGTCATCCGGCATCCCGGACGGGGTGCCTTCCGTGCTGGTGATCGGTGCGCTGAGCAGCGACGTTGAGCGCGTCTCACCCCGAAGGGTGGGACGACACGGCCGGGTGAACGGGGCGGTTCTAGTTCACCTGGCGCTCCGAACCCTCCCAGAACGACTCGCGGAGCTTGAACTTCTGGATCTTGCCGGTCGCGGTGCGGGCCAGCTCCTCGCGGAACTCGATCCGCTTAGGGATCTTGTAGCCGGCGATCTTGCCGCGGCAGTGGGCGACGATCTCCTCCGCGGTGACCTGCTCGCCCTCGGCGACGACCACGACGGCGGTGACCATCTCGCCCCACTTGTCGTCGGGCACCCCGATGACCGCGACCTCGGCGACGGCGGGGTGGCCGAACACGACGTCCTCGACCTCGATCGAGGAGACGTTCTCGCCGCCGGTGATGATCACGTCCTTCTTGCGGTCGGAGATGGTGAGGTAGCCGCCGTCGTCGATCGTGCCGCCGTCGCCGGTGTGGAACCAGCCGCCCTCCAGGGCCTCGGCGGAGGCGTCCGGGTTCTCCCAGTAGCCGGCCAGCACGGTGTTGCCCTGCGCCAGCACCTCGCCGGAGTCGCTGACCCGCAGGCGGGTGCCGACGGCGGGGACGCCGGCGCGCGACAGCCGCTTGGCGCGCTCCTCGGGCTCCAGGTCGTCGTACTCCGCGCGCGGCCGGTTGATGGTGAGCAGCGGTGCGGTCTCGGTGAGGCCGTAGATCTGGTTGAACTCCCAGCCGAGCTCGGCCTCGACGCGGGCGATGGTCCGCGAGGGCGGCGGCGCTCCGGCGACCACGATGCGCACCCGGTCGCGCCCGGGGATCTCGCCGTCCCAGTCGGCGGCGGCCTCCAGGACGGCGTTCCACACCGCGGGCGCCCCGGCCATCATCGTGACCCCGTGCTGCTCGACCCGGCGCAGGATCTCCGCGCCGTCGACCTTGCGCAGCACGACCTGGCGGGCCCCCACGCCGGCCATCGTGTACGGCAGCCCCCAGCCGTTGCAGTGGAACATCGGCAGCGTGTGCAGGTAGACGTCGCGGTCGCTGACCTGCATGTGCATGCCGAAGGTGACGGCGTTGATCCAGATGTTGCGGTGGGTCATCTGCACGCCCTTGGGCCGCGCCGTCGTCCCGCTGGTGTAGTTGATCGTCGCGGTGGCGTCCTCGTCCGGGTCCGCCCAGGGGCGGGGCTCGGCGTCGAAGCTGAGCAGCTGCTCGTACTCCTCCCCCGTGCCGAACCGGTGCTCGGCCTCGATGCCCTTGAGGGTGGGCTCCAGCTCGGGGTCGACGAGCAGCACACGCGCGCCGCTGTGCCCGACGATGTAGGCGACCTCCTCCGGGGAGAGCCGGAAGTTGATCGGCACGGCCACCCGCCCGGACGACGGGACGGCGAGCAGCAGCTCCAGCAGGCGGGCGGAGTTGTGGCTGACGATCGCCACCCGCTCCCCCTCGCCGATGCCCAGCTCGTCGAGCCCGGCCTGCAGGGCCCGGCCGCGGCGGGCCACCTCCCGCCAGGAGACCTCGCCGAGCGAGGGCGCGGGCTGGGTGGGCTCGTCGACGATGCCGACGCGGTCGCCGTAGACGAGCTCGGCGCGGTCGAGGAAGTCGCGGGTGGTGAGAGGAACGCGCATGCCGGGCTCCCGGGTGCTGACGACGGTGTCGCCGGTCACGCTATCCGGCGGAGGGGCCCGGGGCAGCCCCCGTGCGCGGCGTCAGCCGGCGCGCACCAGCCGGGGCAGCGCGTCGCCGATCGGCTCGGAGACCAGCAGCGAGGCGTAGTCGTCGAAGGGCGTCGGCTCGGCGTTGACGATCACGGCCTTGGCGCCGGACAGGACGGCGGTCTCCACCAGCCCCGCCACCGGCCACACCTGCAGCGAGGTGCCGACGGCGAGCAGCACGTCGCAGTCGCGCGCCGCCGCCGCGGCCGCCGCGATCACCTGCTCGTCGAGCACCTGCCCGAAGCTGATCGTCGCCGACTTGAGGATGCCGCCACACCTCCGGCAGGCCGGGTCGGGCTCCCCGGCCGCCACCCGCTCCAGCGCCTCGGTCATCGACGTCCGGTCGCCGCAGCCCAGGCACTCGACCTCGTGCACCGTGCCGTGGACCTCGTGCACCAGGTCCGGCGAGGAGCCGGCCGCCTGGTGCAGCCCGTCGACGTTCTGCGTGACCAGCGCGCGCAGCCGCCCCTGCCGCTCCAGCTCGACCAGCGCCGCGTGCCCGCGGTTCGGCCGTGGCTGCAGGTCGCCCAGGTCGCGGCGCATCAGCCACGCACGGCGGCGGATCTCGGGGTCGGCGACGTAGTAGGACAGCGTCACGAGCTTCTCGGCGTCCGGGTCCCGGGTCCACACCCCCTGCGGGCCGCGGTAGTCGGGGATGCCGCTGTCGGTGGAGATGCCGGCGCCGGTGAGGACGGTGATCCGCCGCGCCTCGGTCAGCCAGCCGGGCAGCGGATCGGGGACGACGCCGGTCACCCGACCACCGTAGGACGTTTCACCGCAGGTGATGCAGGTCACGGGGTGAGGAAAGGGTCGCCTGACTCGGTCTTCCCCGCCGCGGGCTGGGATGATCGGGGGTGGTCAACGAAGCGGTATGAACCACGAGGGGTAGGCGCAGAGCAGTGGCAGCCAGCAAGGACAGCTTCGGAGCGCGGGCGACGCTCGACGTCGACGGCACCGAGTACGACATCTACCGGCTCGACGCGGTGGAGGGCTCCGAGAAGCTGCCCTTCAGCCTGAAGGTCCTCCTCGAGAACCTCCTGCGCACCGAGGACGGCGCGGACATCACCGCCGACCACATCCGGGCGATCGCCAACTGGGACCCGTCGGCCGAGCCCGACCGGGAGATCCAGTTCACCCCGGCCCGCGTGGTCATGCAGGACTTCACCGGCGTCCCCTGCATCGTCGACCTCGCCACCATGCGCGAGGCCATGGCCGAGCTCGGCGGCGACCCGCAGAAGATCAACCCGCTCGCCCCGGCCGAGCTGGTCATCGACCACTCGGTGATCGCCGACATCTTCGGCACCGAGGACTCGTTCCAGCGCAACGTCGAGATCGAGTACGAGCGCAACGGCGAGCGCTACCAGTTCCTCCGCTGGGGCCAGGGCGCCTTCAGCGACTTCAAGGTCGTCCCCCCGGGCACCGGCATCGTGCACCAGGTCAACATCGAGCACCTGGCCCGCGTGGTCTTCCCGCGGCAGGAGGGTGACCGCGTCGTCGCCTACCCGGACACCTGCGTGGGCACCGACTCGCACACCACGATGGTCAACGGCCTGGGCGTGCTGGGCTGGGGCGTCGGCGGCATCGAGGCCGAGGCCGCGATGCTCGGCCAGCCGGTCTCGATGCTCATCCCCCGCGTCGTGGGCTTCAAGCTCTTCGGCCAGCTGCCGGACGGCGCCACCGCGACCGACCTGGTGCTGACCATCACCGAGATGCTGCGCCAGCACGGCGTCGTCGGGAAGTTCGTCGAGTTCTACGGCGAGGGCGTGTCGGCGGTTCCGCTGGCCAACCGCGCCACGATCGGCAACATGAGCCCGGAGTTCGGCTCCACCGCGGCGATGTTCCCGATCGACGAGGAGACCATCACCTACCTGAAGCTCACCGGCCGCTCGGCCGAGCAGGTGGCCCTGGTCGAGGCCTACGCCAAGGAGCAGGGCCTCTGGCACGACCCGTCGCGCGAGCCCGCCTTCTCCGAGTACCTCGAGCTGGACCTGTCGACCGTCGTCCCGTCGATCGCCGGCCCGAAGCGCCCGCAGGACCGGGTCGCCATCACCGACGCGAAGGCCGCCTTCCGCGAGGCCCTGGCCGACTACGTGCAGGCCGACGAGACCGGTGGCGAGGACCGCAAGCCCGGCGTCCCGGCGCAGGAGAAGCCCTACGGGGTCACGTCCGCCATCGACGACGCCGTCGCCAACACCTTCCCCGCCTCCGACCCGATCGCCGAGCAGCACGGCAACGGCGAGGCCGGCAAGCCGCACCACTACGAGGACCAGGTCGCCTCGAACCGCCCCTCCAAGCCGACCAGGGTCGTCATGGAGGACGGCACCGAGACCGAGGTCGACCACGGCCACGTGGTGATCGCGGCGATCACCTCCTGCACGAACACCTCGAACCCGCAGGTGATGATCGGTGCCGCGCTGCTGGCGAAGAACGCCGTCGAGCGCGGGCTGGCCACCAAGCCGTGGGTGAAGACGACGCTGGCCCCCGGGTCCAAGGTCGTCATGGACTACTACGAGAAGGCCGAGCTCACCCCGTACCTGGAGAAGCTGGGCTTCTACCTGGTCGGCTACGGCTGCACCACCTGCATCGGCAACTCCGGCCCGCTGCCGGAGCCGGTGTCGAACGCGGTGAACGAGGCCGACCTCGCCGTCGTCTCGGTGCTGTCGGGCAACCGCAACTTCGAGGGCCGGATCAACCCCGACGTCAAGATGAACTACCTGGCGTCGCCGCCGCTGGTCATCGCCTACGCGCTGGCCGGCTCGATGGACGTCGACCTGAACAACGACCCGCTGGGTCAGGACCAGGACGGCAACGACGTCTTCCTCCGCGACATCTGGCCGTCGCCGCAGGAGGTCCAGCGGGTCATCGACCACGCGGTCTCGGCGGAGCAGTTCGGCCGCAGCTACGAGGACGTCTTCGCGGGCACCGAGCAGTGGCAGAACCTGCCCACCCCGACCGGCGACACCTTCGAGTGGGCCGAGGAGAGCACCTACGTGCGCCGTCCTCCCTACTTCGAGGGCATGCCGGCCGAGCCGGCCCCGGTGCAGGACATCACCGGCGCCCGCACCCTCGCGGTGCTCGGCGACTCGGTGACCACCGACCACATCTCGCCGGCCGGCTCGATCAAGGCCGACAGCCCCGCGGGCAAGTACCTGCGCGAGCACGGCGTGGACCGCCGCGACTTCAACTCCTACGGCTCGCGCCGCGGGAACCACGAGGTCATGATCCGCGGCACCTTCGCCAACATCCGGCTGCGCAACCAGCTGGTGCCGGGCACCGAGGGTGGCGTCACCAAGAACCACCTGACCGGTGAGACGACGACGATCTACGACGCCTCCCAGGCCTACCAGGAGGCCGGCATCCCGCTGGTCGTGCTGGCCGGCAAGGAGTACGGCTCCGGTTCGTCGCGCGACTGGGCCGCCAAGGGCACCGCGCTGCTGGGCGTCAAGGCCGTCATCGCCGAGAGCTACGAGCGCATCCACCGCTCGAACCTCATCGGCATGGGCGTCCTGCCGCTGCAGTTCCCCGAGGGCCAGAACCGCGAGTCGCTCGGCCTGACCGGCGACGAGGAGTTCACGATCACCGGGATCACGGCGCTGAACGAGGGCTCGGTCCCGCGCACGGTCAAGGTGAAGGCCGGCGACGTCGAGTTCGACGCCCGCGTCCGGATCGACACCCCCGGTGAGGCGAACTACTACCGCAACGGCGGGATCATGCAGTACGTCCTGCGCTCGCTGCGGGGTTCCGCCGCCTGATGGATCTGGGTCTGGGCGGTCGCGGCTACCTGCTCACCGGCGCGAGCCGGGGACTGGGATTCGCGACCGCCCGCGCCCTGGTCGACGACGGCGCGCGGGTGCTGCTCAGCTCCCGCTCCGCCGATTCCGTGGACGCCGCCGTCTCCTCCCTGGGGACGGCGGCGTCCGGCGTTCCGGCCGACCTCGCTTCCCCCGACGCCGCGGACGCGCTGGTGGCCGCCGCCCTGGAGCGGCTGCCGCGGCTCGACGGCGCGCTGGTCTCCGTCGGCGGGCCTGCTCCCGGCACCGTCCTGGACACCCCCGAGGACGCGTGGCGGGACGGGGTGGACAGCGTGCTGCTCGGCCCGCTGCGGCTGGTGAAGGCCCTGGTGCCGCACCTGTCCGAGGGCGCCTGCATCGGCTTCGTGCTGTCCACGTCCGTGCGGCAGCCGCTGGACGGGCTGGCGATCTCGAACGGCCTGCGCCCGGGCCTGGCGATGACGGCGAAGGGGCTGGCCGACGAGCTGGCCCCGCGCGGGATCCGCGTGGTCGGGCTGATGCCGGGGACCATCGCCACCGACCGGATCGCGGAGATCGAGGCTGCCTCGGGTGATCCGGCAGCCGCCCGCGCCCGCACCGAGGCGGCCATCCCGCTCGGCCGGGTCGGGGAGCCCGAGGAGTTCGGCCGGGTGGCCGCGTTCCTGCTCTCCCCCGCTGCCTCCTACGTGACCGGCACCGTGGTCGCCGTCGACGGCGGCCGGCTGCGCTCTCCATGACGGCACCCATCGCCCCACGCCACTGTGCGCTGTCCGGGGCTACCCGGGTCCGGCTGCCCCGATGAGCGCACACTCACCGGTGCTGGTCGCCTGCGCGCACGGCACCCGCAACCCCACCGGCCGGCGGCTGATCGCCGAGCTGGCGCTGGCCGCCCGCTCCCTGCGCCCGGGCCTGGTGACGACGGCGGCGTTCGTGGACGTGCAGCCGCCGACCGTGGTCGACGTGGTCGCCGAGCTCTCGGCGTCCGGCCGCCCGGCCGTCGTCGTCCCGCTGCTGCTGTCCGGCGGGTACCACGTGCACGTCGACATCGCGCAGGCCGTCGCGGCCGCGCCGGGCACGGTGGCGGCCCGCCCCCTCGGCCCGGACCCCCGGCTGGCCGCCGTGCTGCGCGACCGGTTGGTGGAGGCCGGCGCCGACCCCGACGACCGGCGCACGGCGGTCGTGCTCGCCGCCGCCGGGTCCAGCGACCCGCGCTCGGTGCGCGACGTCGAGGACACCGCCGCCCTGCTGCACCGCGACTGGGCCGGGCCGGTGACCACGGGCTACGGGTCCGCCGCGAAGCCGGCCGTGCCCGACGCGGTGGCGGCCGCGCGCGCCGCCGGAGCCGCGCGGGTGGTCGTCGCCTCCTACCTGCTGGCGCCGGGGCACTTCCACGACAAGCTGGCCGGCGCGGGCGCCGACGTGGTCACCGCTCCCCTGCTCCCCGACGAGCGGATCGCCGCCGTCCTGCTCGACCGCTACGACGCCGCCGTCGGCTGATCAGCGCGCCGGCTGGACCGTGCCGGTGACCTCCCCCAACGAGATCCGCCCGCCGTTCACGCCGGGGGCCGTGGCGCTGATCGTCACCGTGTCGCCGTCCTCGAGGAACGTGCGGGTCGAGCCGTCGCCGAGCCGGAGCGGCTCCGCCCCGTTCGCGCTCAGCTCCAGCAGCGAGCCCCACTCTGCGCGGGTGGCACCGCTGACCGTGCCGGACGCGAAGAGCTCGCCGGCCAGCGCCGGGGCGCCGTTCACGGTGAGGTGCGCCAGTTGCTGGGCCGCCGTCCAGTACGTGCCGCGGAACGGCGGCCGGCTGATGACCTCCCCGTTGAGCCGCACCTCCAGCGCGAGGTCCAGGCCCCACGGGTCGCCGTCGTCGCGCAGGTAGGGCAGCAGCTCGGTCTCCCGCTCAGGCGGCGCCACCCGGGCGGCCTCCAGCGCGGCCAGCGGCACGACCCACGGCGACATCGAGGTGAGGAACGACTTCCCGAGCATCGGGCCGAGCGGCACGTACTCCCACGCCTGCAGGTCGCGGGCCGACCAGTCGTTGACCAGGCACACGCCGAACACGTGCTCGGGGAAGTCCGCGACGGTCAACCGCTCCCCCGGGGCGCCGACCACGAAGCCCACCTCGGCCTCGAAGTCGAGCTTGCGCGTCGGGCCGAACGGCGGCAGCCCGCCGTCGTCCGGCGCCCCGAGCTGACCGCAGGGCCGGACCACCGGCGTCCCCGAGACGTCCACGGTGCCCGGCCGCCCGTGGTAGCCGATCGGCAGGTGCAGCCAGTTCGGCGGCAGCGGATCGGTGCCCGGCCGGAACAGCCGGCCGACGTTCTCGGCGTGCTGCCGGGAGCTGTAGAAGTCGACGTAGTTCGGGACGCCGATGGGCCGGTGGAGCTGGACGTCGTCCACCGGGATCAGGTGCGGCTCGACCCGGGCGCGGTGCCGTTCCTCGGTGAGCCACTCGGTGACCTGCTCGCGCCGGTCGCGCCAGGCACCCGGCCCCGCGATCAAGAACGAGTCGAGGGCGCCCGTCTGGTGCACCCGCTCGCCGGTCGTCTCGAAGAGGTCGAGCACGAGGTCCCCGATGCGCACGCCGTGCCGGAAGCCGACCCGGCCGCGAGCCAGGAAGACGCCCAGCGGCAGGTTGTCGATCCCGAAGCCGGTGCCCTCCGGCAGCTCGACCCAGGTCACGCGGGCCCGCGGCCCGACCAGGACCAGGCGTACCGGCCGTCGTCCACCGCCCGCCCGCCCTCGCCGAGGGCCAGCGGCCGGAAGGTGTCGACCATGACCGCCAGCTCGTCGAAGCGCTCCGCGCCCAGCGAGGCCTCCACCGCGGCCGGCTGCGGTCCGTGCGAGTGCCCGCCCGGGTGCACGGTGATCGAGCCCTTGCCGATGCCGGAGCCCTTGCGCGCCTCGTAGTCGCCGTCCACGTAGAACATGATCTCGTCGGAGTCGACGTTCGAGTGGTAGTACGGCACCGGCACCGCGAGCGGGTGGTAGTCGACCTTGCGCGGCACGAAGTTGCAGATGACGAAGTTCTGCCCCTCGAACACCTGGTGCACCGGCGGCGGCTGGTGCACCCGCCCGGTGATCGGCTCGAAGTCGGCCACGTTGAACACGTAGGGGTAGAGGCAGCCGTCCCAGCCGACGACGTCGAACGGGTGCTCCGGCACCACGTGCACGGTGCCGGCCAGCCCGCCCGGCCCGTCGCCGCGGTGCTTCACGTAGACCTCGACGTCGGTGCCCTCGGCCAGCAGCGGCTCGGCCGGGGTGCGCAGGTCCCGCTCGCAGTACGGCGCGTGCTCCAGGAACTGGCCGTACCGGGAGAGGTAGCGCTTGGGCGGGGCGATGTGGCTGTTCGCCTCGATCGCGTAGGTGCGCAGCGGCTCGTCGCCGGTCGGCAGCCAGCGGTGCGTCGTCGCCCGCGGGAGGACGACGTAGTCACCCGGCCCGACGTCCAGCGCGCCGAACACGGTCTCCACCGTCGCCGTCCCGCGCTCGACGAAGACGCACTCGTCACCGGTCGCGTTGCGGCACAGCGGGCTGGGCAGGCTCGACACGGCGTAGGAGATGCGGACGTCGGCGTTGCCGAGCACGAGCCACCGGCCGGTCACCGGGTCGACCGCCTTGTGCTCCTCGCCGGGGAACAGGTCGTGCAGCCTCAGGTGCCGGGGCAGCAGCGGGCTGTTCGGCGTCGTCGCCTGGTCGGGCAGCTCCCACGGCCGGGCGTCGACCAGCGACGACGGGACGCCGCGGTGGTAGAGCAACGAGCTGTCGGAGGAGAAACCCTCCTCCCCCATCAGCTCCTCGGAGTACAACCGCCCGTCCGGGCGCCGGAACTGCGTGTGCCGCTTCCGCGGCACCTCCCCCACCTGCCGGTAATGAGCCATCGAGAGACCTCTCGGACGTGACCGGATGGAACGGCCACCCTTCAGGGGCCCGCGCCGAGCGGAGCGAGGCGCGGGGGGAAGGGTGGTCCTTCTAGAAGTTGCCGCGGCGTTCCTGCTCGCGCTCGATCGCCTCGAAGAGTGCCTTGAAGTTGCCCTTGCCGAAGCCCAGCGAGCCGTGCCGCTCGATCAGCTCGAAGAACACCGTGGGCCGGTCGCCGGTGGGCCGGGTGAAGATCTGCAGGAGGTAGCCGTCCTCGTCTCGGTCGACCAGGATGCCGCGCGCCTGCAGCTCCTCGATCGGCACGCGGACGTTGCCGATGCGGGCCCGCAGCTCGGGGTCCTCGTAGTACGACGCCGGCGTGGACAGGAACTCCACGCCCTCGGCGGTCATCGCGTCGACCGTCGCCACGATGTCGTTGGTGGCCAGCGCGACGTGCTGCGCGCCGGGGCCGCCGTAGAACTCGAGGTACTCGTCGATCTGCGACTTCTTCTTGCCCATGGCCGGCTCGTTGAGCGGGAACTTGACCCGGTGGTTGCCGTTGGCGACCACCTTGCTCATCAGCGCCGAGTAGTCGGTGGCGATGTCGTCGCCGATGAACTCGGCCATGTTCGTGAATCCCATGACCCGGTTGTAGAACTCGACCCACTGGTCCATCGCGCCGAGCTCGACGTTGCCGACGACGTGGTCGACCGCCTGGAACAACCGCTTGGGTGCACCCGGCCGCTTCTGGAAGGACGACGTCCGCGCCACGTACCCGGGCAGGTACTGGCCGGAGTAGCGGGACCGGTCGACCAGCGTGTGCCGGGTGTCGCCGTAGGCGGCGATCGACGCCAGGCGCACGGTCCCGTGCTCGTCGCTGACGTCGCGCGGCTCCTCCAGCACGGTGGCACCCTGCGCGCGGGCGTGCGCGATGCAGCGGTCGACGTCGGGGACGGCGAGCGCGATGTCGACGATGCCGTCGCCGTGCTTGCGGTGGTGGTCGGCCAGCGGGCTGGCCGGGTCGTACGCGCCCTGGACGACGAAGCGAGCCGAGCCCGAGGTGAGGACGAACGAGTGGTGGTCGCGGTTGCCGGTCTCCGGGCCGGAGTAGGCGACCAGCTGCATGCCGAACGCGGACTGGAAGAAGTGCGCCGTCTGCACCGCGTTGCCCACGACCCAGACCAGGCCGTCCCACCCGCTGACCGGGAAGGGGTCGGCCGAGGCGTCGTAGTCGACCAGGCCGACCAGCTGCTCCAGCTGCTGCAGGTCCAGGCCCGCCAGCCGCTCCTCGTCGTTCAACGCCTGCTCCAGCGTCATCGGAACCCCTCCGCTCGCGGTTGTGTGCGCCGTCACAGCACACCGTCCGGCCGCGACCGCGCAAGATCGGCCACTCGTCCTGGCGTGCCTGCACAACGGGGCTAGCTCAGAGGGCCATCAACTGGGCACACTGCACAGCCCGCACCCGATCAGCCGGAGAGGACCGATGGCCGACAAGCGCGCCCTGGACGCCCTGGACGTCGCCCTGCTGGACGCCCTGCACGCGCACCCCCGTGCCGGGATGCTGGAGATCGCCCGGCTCGTCGGCGTCGCCCGCGCGACCGCGACCGCCCGGCTGCAGCGCCTCGAGGAGGCCGGCGTCGTCACCGGCTTCGGGCCCGACATCGACGTCGCCGCCGCCGGGTTCGGCGTGCAGGCCTTCGTGACGCTGGAGATCGCCCAGGGCGCGCTCGAGGAGGTGCACGCCGAGCTGGCCGCCATCCCCGGCATCCTCGAGGCGCACGCCACCACCGGCAGCGGCGACGTCATCTGCCGGGTGGCCGCCTCCTCGCACGAGGCGCTGCAGCAGATCCTCGTGGAGCTCAACCGGTCGCCGTCGGTGGTGCGCTCGACCAGCGTGGTCGCGCTCTCGTGCGTGGTGCCCTGGCGCACGCTCCCCCTGCTGCGGTCGGAGGCGGTCCGGGGGTCGGGCCGGGCCCCCGGGTACCGCTGACGCACCGGCGCAGCGCGCCGGTGGGAACCTCCGGGTGACCTACTGTGGAGGCCGATGAGCGAGCGGCCGGAGGACCCTGCGACGCCGGGGACGGGCGTTCCCGAGGACGACGTCGCCCCGCAGCAGGAGCAGCTCGACGAGCTGGCCGGGCACGACGCGCCCGCCGACGACGCACCCACGGCTGCCGAACCGACCCGCCCGCCTCGGCGCTGGAACCGCACCACGTCCGCCGTCGCCACCGGCGCGCTGACGCTGGCGCTCGGCTTCGGGCTCGCCGTCCAGGTGCGCAGCACCGACGAGTCGGTCGAGCGCACCGGCGCCACCGAGGAGGACCTGGTCCGCATCCTCGACGAGCTGAACACCCGCGAGGAGCAGCTGCGCGACCAGCTCGGCGAGCGGCAGCAGTCCGTCGAGGAGCTCTCCGGCGACCAGTCGCAGTCCGGGCGGGCGCTCACCGAGGCGCAGCGCCGGGCCGACGCCATCGGCATCCTGAACGGCAGCCTGCCCGCCCGCGGGCCGGGGGTCCGGGTGGTGATCGACGACCCGGAGGGCGCGGTGACCACCGCCATCGTCCTCGACGCGATCCAGGAGCTGCGCGGCGCCGGCGCGGAGGCCATCGAGGTCGACGGCGTGCGGGTGGTGGTCACCAGCTACGTCGACGGCAGTCCCGGCGCGCTCTCCGTCGACGGGAAGCGGCTCAAGGCGCCGTACGAGATCCTCGCGGTCGGGCCGCCGGCCGATCTGGAGGTGGCGCTCAACGTCTCCGGTGGCGTGGTCGCCGACGTCGCGCGGGTGGGCGGCGAGGCACGCGTGTCGCAGAGCGACGAGGTCGTCGTCGACTCCCTCGTCGACGGCGGCTAGCGAGTCGCTCCGGTGGCCGCCGGGCGGTGGGGGTCGGCCGACCACTGCGACCAGGAGCCCGGCCACAGCGCCGCCTGCACGCCTGCGACGGCGAGCGCGGCGATCTCGTGCGCGGCGGTGACGCCCGAACCGCAGTAGACGCCCACCTGAGCCCCCGGCCGCACCCCGAGCGCGCCGAACCGCTCGGTCAGCTCGGCGGCCGGCCGGAACGTCCCGTCCCCGGCCAGGTTCTCCGTCGTCGGGGCGCTGATCGCGCCCGGCACGTGCCCGGCCCGCGGATCCACCGGCTCCACCTCGCCGCGGTACCGCTCCTCCGCCCGGGCGTCGAGCAGCGCACCGCCCGCGCCGGGCAGCGCCGCGGCCTCGTCGATGCCGAGCACCGGCAGGCCGCCACCGGGAAGCACGACGTCGCCCGGCTCCGGGACGACGTCGCCGGTCTCCAGCCGGCCGCCGGCCCGGGTCCAGGCGGCGAGCCCGCCGTCCAGCAGCCGGACGTCGCCGTGCCCGCCCCAGCGCAGCAGCCACCACGCGCGGGCGGCGGCCAGCCCGCCGCTGTCGTCGTAGACGACCACCGGGACGCCGGCGCGCACGCCCCAGCGGCGGGCCGCGGCCTGCAGCTCGTCGAGCGGCGGCAGGGGGTGGCGACCGGCGTCGGGGGACGGCGGGGCGGCCAGCTCGGTCTCCAGGTCGACGAAGACCGCGTCGGGCAGGTGGCCGGCCAGGTACTCCTCCCGGCCGCGCGGGTCGCCCAGCGCCCAGCGGACGTCGAGCAGCACCGGCCGCTCCCCCGCCGCCAGCAGTTCCGCGGCGGAGACCAGCACGGCCGGCGCTCCGCTCACTGGGCCGCCAGCAGGTCGCGCAGCTCCTCGGTCAGCGCCTCGCGGGCCTCGGGGTGCTGGTGCCAGGCCGCCGGCGTCGCCTGCAGCAGCTGGATCCGCCAGCGGCCGGCACCCTCGTCGACGGCCACCATCGTGTGCACGGTGTGGAACCGCTCCTCGATGGCACCGGCGCCCGGCGGGATCATGCCGGCGTGCGCGATGAGCACCGCGACGCCGTCGCCGATGGAGCGGACCGACCGGACCACCGCGACGTAGGAGGCGGTCTGGTGCCCGGCGAAGATCTGCCGGAAGTCCGCCGCGATGGCGAGGCGGCCGTGGTGGTGCGTGCCGTCGTAGCCGACGATGTCGCCGTCGTCGGCGAAGCAGGCCGCGACCGCTGCCCCGCTGCGCCGGTTCCAGCCGTCGAGGTAGGCGGCGTACAGGGAACGGATCTGGGCGTCGTGCGGGTGCGCGGATGTCACGGGAGTGACGCTAGTGGTCAGGCGACGTCGACCGTTCGACGCTCGCCGTCGGCGAACTGGGTCCGGTAGAGGTGTGCGTAACGTTGCCCGAGCGCCAGCAACTCCTCGTGAGTGCCCGACTCCACGATGCGACCGTCGTCGATGACCAGGATCTGGTCGGCGCTGCGGATCGTCGACAGCCGGTGGGCGATCACCAGCGAGGTGCGGCCGCTGAGCGCGGTGTCCAGCGCGTGCTGGACCGCAGCCTCCGACTCGCTGTCGAGGTGGGCGGTCGCCTCGTCCAGGATGACGATGCCCGGGCCCTTGAGCAGCACGCGGGCGATGGCCAGCCGCTGCTTCTCACCGCCGGAGAGCCGGTAGCCGCGGTCGCCGACCACGGTGTCCAGGCCC
Source organism: Blastococcus sp. TF02A-30 (assembly GCF_003319185.1). Taxonomy (GTDB): domain Bacteria; phylum Actinomycetota; class Actinomycetes; order Mycobacteriales; family Geodermatophilaceae; genus Blastococcus. The sequence continues at coordinate 511,297 of NZ_QOHJ01000002.1, read as the reverse complement.
TCGGGCAGCGAACCGACCAGCGTGGCGATGCGGGCGCCGGTCAGCGCCGCCCACAGCTGCTCCTCGGTGGCGTCGGGCCGGGCGTAGAGCAGGTTGGCCCGGATCGTGTCGTGGAACAGGTGCGCGTCCTGGCTGACCACGCCGATCGCGTCCCGCAGCGAGGCCAGCGTCGCCTTCCGGACGTCCACGCCCCCCACCCGCACGGTGCCTCCGGTGGCGTCGTACAGCCGCGGCACCAGGTTGGCGATCGTCGACTTGCCGGCGCCGGAGTGGCCGACCAGCGCCACGAGGTGGCCTGGCTCCACGCGGAAGGAGACGTCGTGCAGCACGGCGGTCGGACCGCCGTGCTCGGGCAGCGACACCTCTTCCAGCGACGGCAGCGAGACATCGGCCGCTGCCGGGTAGCTGAAGGAGACCGACTCGAACTCGATCGACCGGTCGTCGGCCGGGACCGGCACGGCGTCGTCGGCCTCGCGGATCATCGGCGGCAGGTCGAGCACCTCGAAGACCCGGTCGAAGCTGACCATCGCGCTCATGACGTCGACCCGGACGTTGGCCAGCGCGGTCAGCGGGCCGTACAGCCGCGACAGCAGCAGGGCCAGCGCGACGACGTCGCCGGGGCTCAGCGTGCCGGTGAACGCGAAGTACCCGCCCAGGCCGTAGACGAGGGCGGTGGCCAGCGCCGCCACCAGGGTGAGCGCGGTGAAGAAGAAGCGGCCGTACATGGCCGACAGGACGCCGATGTCGCGCACCCGCGCGGCCCGGCCGCGGAAGGCGTCGGCCTCGGCCGAGGGACGGCCGAAGAGCTTGACCAGCAGCGCGCCGGCGACGTTGAACCGCTCGGTCATCGTCGCGTTCATCGACGCGTTGAGGGAGTAGGACTCCCGGGTGATCTCCTGCAGCCGCCGGCCGATCCGGCGGGCCGGCAGCACGAACAGCGGCACCAGCACCAGCGAGAGCAGGGTGATCTGCCAGGACAGCGTGAGCATCACGCCGGCGGTGAGCGCCAGGCCGATCACGTTGGAGACGACGCCGGACAGCGTCGAGGTGAAGGCCTGCTGGGCACCGATGACGTCGTTGTTCAGCCGGCTCACCAGCGCGCCGGTCTGCGTGCGGGTGAAGAAGGCGACCGGCATCCGCTGGACGTGCTCGAACACGCGGCTGCGCAGGTCGTAGATGACGCCCTCGCCGATCCGCGCGGAGTACCAGCGGGTGCCGAGCGAGATCGCCGCGTCGACCACCGCCAGCCCGGCGATGACCAGCGCGATCCGGACGATGTCGCCGGCGGTGCCCTCCAGCCCGGCGATCCGGTTGACGATGTCGCCGGCCAGCAGCGGGGTGATCACGCCGATCAGCGACGAGGCGACGACCAGCAGCAGGAACCAGGTGAGCTCGCGCCGGTACGGGCGCGCGATGCCCAGGATCCGGCGGACGGTGCCCTTCGGCAGCTCGCGCGAGGTGACCGACGGGTCCCGCCGGAACGACCGCATCGCCGCCATGGAGGTCATGGGCCCGCTCATGTCCACCAGCCCTCCCTCCGTCTCGTCGGCAGCAGCGCCGGCCCTCCCGGCAACCTCGCCCCTCGCGGGGTTGTTCCGGAGGCCGGCCGGCGCGGACGCAGTCTGTCAGCGCCCTCCGACGAGTTCCTGCAGCCGCCGCACCTGGGCGGCCCGCTCGGCGGCGTCCTGCGCGTCGGGGTCGTTGCGCACGGCCGAGCGCACCAGCGCGGCGGTCGCCCGGCTGGCGCCCACCGGCGGCGCGGTCAGCGCCGCGACCAGGTCGGCCACCGTGCCGTCGAGCTCGGCCGCGGGGACGACGACGTTCGCCAGCCCCATCTGCTGGGCCTCGGCGGCGCGGACGGCACGGCCGGTCAGGCAGATCTCCATCGCCCGCGAGTAGCCGACCAGCTCGACCAGGTTGCTGGTGCCGGTGAGGTCGGGCACCAGGCCCAGGGTCGGCTCGGGCAGCCGCAGCGAGGCGTCGTCCGTGAGCACCCGCAGGTCGCAGGCCAGGGCCAGCTGGCAGCCGGCGCCGATGGCGTGCCCCTGGACGGCGGCCACCGAGACGATGCCCGGCTGCCGCAGCCAGCGGAACCCGCGCTGGTACTCGCGGATCTGCTCCTGCGCCTCCTCGGTGGGCCGGCGCCCGAGGTCGCCCAGCCCTCCGGGCGTGCCCGGCTCGGCGCTGAACATGCTGCGGTCCAGCCCGGCGGAGAACGACCTGCCCTCCCCGCGCACGACGACGACGCGGACCTCGTCGGTCAGCGCGTCGCCGATCGCGGCCAGCGACGACCAGGTGGCCGGCGTCTGGGCGTTGAGCTGGTCGGGGCGGTCGAGGGTGACGGTGAGGACGGCGCCGTCCTGGCGCGTGCGGACCCAGCCGTCGTAGGAGTTCTCGGAGGTCACGCCTTCTTACTATTCCGGTTGGCCCCACCACGGCTGCGCAGGGTGGCCCCGGACTCCGACAGCAGCCGGTGGACGAAGCCGTAGGAACGCTTCGTGGACTCGGCCAGCGAGCGGATGCTCTCCCCGCCGTCGTAGCGCTTGCGCAGCTCGTCGGCCAGCGTCGACCGGTCACCTCCGGTGATCCGCTTGCCCTTGCCCAGGTCCGCAGTGCTCGAGTCGGCCATGACTCCCCTCCGTGTCAGCCGCCGGCCCAGCACACCGCCCGAGCCGACCGCAGCCGACCCGGCGATGGCCGTCCGTCCTGTGTCGGTGCCGCCGTCCCGCTGACCACGGCCACCTGGCAACCCATGATCACCCAGGTCCCCGGGGACGGCGAGGCGAGAACGTCGGGCCGGTCCGACCGCGCCCCTGGCGGGCTCAGCCGCCCCGGCGGACGACGGGCCGCGCCACGACGCGGCCACACGTCCGGCGCAGCGGGTACAGCCGCCGCGACCTCAGGCCAGCTCGACCAGGTCGGCCAGGTCCTCGCTCCAGGCGTCCTCGGTGCCGTCGGGCAGCAGGATGACCTTGTCGGGGTTGAGCGCGCGCACGGCGCCCTCGTCGTGGGTGACCAGCACGATCGCGCCGGCGTACGTGCGCAGCGCGTCCAGCACCTGCTCCCGGCTGGCCGGGTCGAGGTTGTTGGTCGGCTCGTCGAGCAGCAGCACGTTGGCGCCGGAGACGACGAGGGTGGCCATCGCCAGCCGGGTCCGCTCACCGCCGGAGAGGGTGCCGGTGCGCTGGTCGACCGTCTCGCCGGAGAAGAGGAAGGCGCCGAGGATCCGCCGCAGCTCGGTGTCGGTGCTGTCCGGCGCCGCCGAGCGCATGTTCTCCAGCAGCGAGCGGTCCATGTCGAGGGTCTCGTGCTCCTGGGCGTAGTAACCCACCCGCAGCCCGTGCCCTGCCTTCACCTCGCCGGTGTCGGGGGCCTCGGTGCCGGCGAGCATCCGCAGCAGCGTCGTCTTGCCGGCGCCGTTGAGCCCGAGGACGACGACCCGCGCGCCCCGGTCCACGGCCAGGTCGACGTCGGTGAAGATCTCCAGCGACCCGTAGCTCTTCGACAGGCCCTCGGCGGTGAGCGGCGTCCTGCCGCACGCGGCCGGCGTCGGGAAGCGCAGCTTGGCCACCCGGTCGGCGACCCGCACCTCGGCCAGCCCGGCGGCCAGCCGCTCGGCGCGCTTGTCCATGCTCTTCGCCGCCTTGGCCTTGGTGGCCTTGGCCCGCATCTTGTCGGCCTGCGCGGTGAGCGTGTCGATCTTCCGCTCGGTGTTGGCCCGCTCCTGCTTGCGCCGCCGCTCGTCGGTCTCGCGCTGGGCCAGGTAGGGCTTCCAGCCGAGGTTGTAGACGTCGACGGTGGCCCGGTTGGCGTCCAGGTGCCACACCTTGTTGACGACGGCGTCGAGCAGCTCGACGTCGTGGCTGATCACGATCAGCCCGCCCTTGTGCCCGGCGAGGAAGCCCTTGAGCCAGGTGATCGAGTCGCCGTCGAGGTGGTTGGTCGGCTCGTCGAGCAGCAGCGTCTCGGCGTCGGAGAAGAGGATGCGGGCGAGCTCGACGCGGCGGCGCTGGCCACCGGAGAGGGTGCGCAGCGGCTGGGCGAGCACGCGGTCGGGCAGGCCCAGGTTCGTGCAGATGCGGGCGGCGTCGCTCTCGGCGGCGTACCCGCCCAGCGCGGCGAACTGGTCCTCGAGCCGGCCGTAGCGGCGGACGGCCTTGTCGCGCTCGTCGTCGTCGGCCGGCTCGGCCATCGCGACCTGCGCCTTGACCATCTGGGCGCGCAGCACGTCGAGCCCGCGGCCGGAGAGCACGCGGTCGCTGGCGGTGATGTCGAGGTCGCCGCTGCGGGGGTCCTGCGGGAGGTAGCCGATCTCGCCGCTCACCTCAACCTTGCCGGCGTGCGGCAGCCGCTCACCGGCCAGCGTGGTGAGGGTGGTCGTCTTGCCGGCGCCGTTGCGGCCCACCAGGCCGATGCGGTCGCCGGGCTGCACGCGGAGCGTGGCCTCGCTGATGAGGATCCGGGCGCCGGCTCGCAGCTCCAAACCGGTCGTCGTGATCACTGGTCCCAGGGTAGGCGCTCGCGGAGCGATACCACGAACGGTTTCGGGGTGACATCGGCGGCACCTGCGGTGGTTCGGAGCTCCCCGGGACGGGCAGGCTGGCCCGGTGACCTCGGGTGTGCGCGAGACGGAGGCGGGAGAGCCACCGCTCCCGGAGCGCGCCCGCCCGCCGCAGGTCCTGCAGGCGGTCGGCGTGGTGCTGGTGGTCAGCGCCGCCGCGGCGGCCGCGGCGGCCATCGGCGGGGCGCCGATCCGCGTGCTGGTGCTCGTCGCCGCGGTGGTGGCGGCCGGCTTCTCCGTGCGCGCCGCCCGCGGCGGGCTGCGGACGGCGGAGGAGACCCTCGCGGCCTGCGCCGTCGGCCTGGCCGTGGTGGGCAGCGACACCGGCGAGGGGCTGCTCGCGAGCCCGTCGTGGCCGGCGGCCGCCCTGGTCGTCGCCTTCGCCGTCCTGGCGGTGGTCTGCCGCTCGGTGCTGACCTGGCCGCTGGCCGCCTGGTTCGCCGGGCAGCTCGCGGTGCTGCGCGCGCTGGACGTGCTGCCGGCGCAGCTGCGGACCGAGGTCCTCCTCGGGGTGGCGCTCGCCGGTCTCGGGCTCGCCCTCTCCGCGCGCCGCCCGGTGGCCCGGGCCGCCCTGGTCACCACGGTGCCGTGGTGGGTCGCCGGGGTGGCGCTCGGCTCGGCGGAGGCGTGGCAGGGGACGACGGCGGAGCGGTGGATCGCCGCGGCGCTGATGACCGGCGCGGCCGGGGGCCTGCTGCTCACCCGTCGCCGTGACGACCTGCACCCGCTGCTCGGCCCCCGCCTGGGCCTGCCGCTGCTCGCGGGGGTCGTCGCCGGGGCCGGGCTGACCGGGGCGGCGGACGGGACCGGCGTCGCCGCGGTCGCGGTCGCCGGGTTCCTGGGCGTGGTCGTCGCCTCGTGGGCCGACGCCTCGCTGCACGGGGACCGCCGCGACACCTGGCTGCCGGTCGCCCGCTCCCTCGGCTACACGGTCGGGCTGCTGGCGCTGGGCCGGCTGCTGGCCGGGCAGGAGTGGGACGAGCTCAGCGCGCTGCTGCTGCTCATCGCCCTGCCGGCCGCGATCGCCGCCTGGCGGTCGACCGACGACCGGCCGCTGCTGGTCCCGGTGACCGTGGTCTACGTGGCAGCGGGGGTGCTGAGCGCGGTGCCCGCGCAGTGGTGGCCGCCGTCGGTCGCCGCCGCGCTGCTCACCGCCGTCTACGCGGCCGCGCTCGCCGTGGGTGCCGCCTTCCCCGCCGACGTCCGCCGCGGGACGACCCTGACCGCCGCGCTGTGCAGCCTGGCGACCGTCGCGCTGCTGGTCGTTGACGACCAGCGGCCGCTGCTGGCGGTGCTGCTCGCGGCGCAGAGCGCGGCCACGCTGTCGTGGGCGTGGCGCACCTCGCCGGCGACCGCCCCGGCCGACGACGAGGCCGACGAGCAGGCCGCCGTCGCCACGGTCGCGTGGCGGATCGGGGCCGCGCAGCTGGTGCTGGCCGCCTGGATCGGGGTCGCGCACGCGGGCTGGACCGCGGTCGAGGCGTGGACCGTCCCCCTCGCGACCGGGCTGGTCGTCGCCGCCGGACGCCGGTTGGTCGAGGGGCCCTCGTGGCGGGCGTGGGGGCCGGCGCTGCTCGTGCTGTTCGTGCCGACCACCGCGATCGCCGTCGTGGAACCGCACGCCGTCCGCGCCGTCGTCGTCCTGCTGCTGGCCGGGCCGGCGATGGTCCTGGGCGCCTGGCGGAGCCGCCGCGCCCCGCTGCTCGTCGGCGCCTCCGCGGCGCTGGCCGTGGCGCTCGGCCTGGCGGCGCGGGCACTGCCCTGGCCGATCGGCGTCGCGCTGGTCGTCGGTGGGCTGCTGCTGTGGTGGGGCGCGGTGCGCGAGCGGGACCCGGTGGGCGGTTTCGGCCGGCGCCTGGCCGACCTCCGCTGATGCCGGCCCCCGAGCCGCTCGTCCCGGCCGACCTCCCCGCGGTCCTGGCGCTCTACGAGGAGGCGTTCCCGGCGAGCGAGCGCGTCCCCTCGGACGTGTTCGCGGCGGAGCTCGGCCGCAGCCGCACCGGGCTCGTCCTGCGCGCCGGCGACCGGGTCGTCGCCTTCGGCAGCCTGATCGAGCTGGCGCCGGACGCGCGGCTGCTGGAGTACCTGGCCGTCCGGGCGGACGCCCGCGGCGGCGGGCACGGCGGCCGGCTGCTCACCCACCTCCGGGAGCAGGGCGGCACGCTCCTCCTCGAGGTGGAGGACCCGGCCGAGCCGGGTCTCGCCCCGGAGGAGGTGACCACCCGCGAGCGCCGGATCGCCTTCTACCGGAGGCACGGCGGCGCGCCCGCACCGTTCGGCATCCGCTACCGCCCGCCGTCGTTCGACGGGTCACCGACCCCGCAGATGGCCCTCTTCGTCCTGGGCGATGCGGGGCGGTGGACCCTCCCCGACCTCCTGCACCGGCTCGCCACCGGAGCGCAGGTGTCCTACGCCTCCGCCCGACCCTGAGGGGTCAGGGACCGAACAGCACCTCGGCTCCGACCGGGCGGTAGCCCGCGGCGAGGAACGCGCGCAGCGACGCCGTGTTGGCCGGTGCCACCTGCGCCCACAGCGGTTCCCCGCCGGGGACGAGCGCCGGGGCGGCCGCGACCAGGGCGGTGCCCAGCCCCCGGGTGCGGGCGCCCGGGTCGACCTCCACCGAGACCTCCCAGCGGTCGGCCACGCCCCGGCCCACGGCGAGCAGCCCGCCGCCGTCCGGTGTCGTCCACACCCGGACGTCGCGGCGGTGCGCCAGCGCCCGCCGCACGCGGGGGTGCGCCGTGGCCTCGGTCGGGAGCTCGCGCAGCGGGACGCCGCTCCCCTCCCCCGCGGGCGGGGCGACGAGGACGGCGTCCACGACGCCGGGCTCGACGCCGATCCGGTCGCCCAGCGCCGCGAGGAAGCGGGCCCCGAGCGGCGCGGCGAGCGGGTCGTGCGCGACCTGGGCGGCCACCCACGCCGGGTCGACGTCCGCGGCCACGACGTGCCAGGCGGTCCCGCCGACGACGACTGCCCGCGCCCCGGAGGGCGCGGGCAGCGTGGTCACGCGTGCGTCGGCCGGCGGGTGGTCTCCCGCGGCCAGGCGCGCGAAGAGCTCGTTCAGACGCGGAAGCCCAGCGCGCGGAGCTGCTCGCGGCCGTCGTCGGTGATCTTGTCCGGGCCCCACGGCGGCATCCAGACCCAGTTGATCCGGATGTCGTCGACGAGGCCGGGGCCGGGGCCGCCGGTCAGCGCCTGGCGGGCCTGGTCCTCGATGACGTCGGTCAGCGGGCAGGCCGCCGAGGTCAGCGTCATGTCGATGATCGCCACCTGCGACTCGCCCTCGTCGGCGACGTCGAGGCCGTAGACCAGGCCCAGGTCGACGACGTTGACGCCCAGCTCGGGGTCGACGACGTCGCGCATGGCCTCCTCGACGTCCTCGATCAGCGCCGACTTGTAGGCCGGCAGCTCGCCGGGGGTGGTGTCGGTGGTCGGGTTCTCGGTCGTCTCGCTCATGCGTTGCCTCCGGTGGCGGACAGGGCCCGGGCGGACGCGTCCTTCAACGCCATCCAGCTCATCAGGGCGCACTTGATGCGCGCGGGGTACTTCGAGACGCCGGCGAACGCGACGGCGTCCTCCAGCTCGTCCTCGAGCTTCTCGGCGACCGCCGGGTCGCCCTTGGCCTGCATCAGGGTCATGAAGTGCTCGCCGGTCTCCAGCGCCTCGGTGACCGGCTTGCCGACGACGAGGTCGTACATCGCGGAGACCGACGCCTGGCTGATCGAGCAGCCCATGCCCTCGTAGGACACGTCGGCGACGGTGTCGCCGTCGAGCTTGACCCGCAGGGTCACCTCGTCCCCGCAGGTGGGGTTGACGTGGTGGACCTCGGCGTCGAACGGGTCGCGCAGGCCGCGGCCGTGGGGGTTCTTGTAGTGGTCCAGGATGATCTCCTGGTACATCGACTCGAGCTGCATCAGATGCGCCTCACACCGTTCCGAAGAACTTCTGGGCCGCGCGAATTCCGTCGGCCAGCGCGTCGACGTCGTCGTAGCCGGTGTGCACGTAGAACGTCGCCCGGGTGGTGGCCGGGACGCCGTAGCGGCGGACGACCGGCCAGGCGCAGTGGTGCCCCACGCGGACGGCGATGCCGAGGTCGTCGAGGACCTGGCCGACGTCGTGCGGGTGGATGCCCTCGACGGTGAAGGAGACCGCTCCCCCGCGGGCCACGGTGTCGGGCGGGCCGATCACGGTGACGCCGGGGATCTCGGCCAGCTTCTCCAGCGCGTAGCCGGTGATCGCCTCCTCGTGCGCCTGGACCTTGTCCATGCCCAGCGCCTGCAGGTAGTCGACGGCGGCGGCCAGACCGATGACCTGAGCGGTCATCGGGACGCCGGCCTCGAAGCGCTGCGGCGGCGGCATGAAGGTGGAGCCCTCCATGCGCACGACCTCGATCATCGAGCCGCCGGTGAGGAACGGGGGCAGCTTGTCGAGCACCTCGTACCGGCCCCAGAGCACGCCGACGCCGGTGGGCCCGAGCATCTTGTGCCCGGAGAACACCAGGAAGTCAGCGCCCAGCTCGGTGACGTCGACCGGCTGGTGCGGCACCGACTGCGCGCCGTCGACCAGCACCAGCGCGCCCACCTCGTGCGCCCGCTCGACGATGGGCGCGATCGGGTTGATCGTGCCCAGGATGTTCGACTGCTGCGTGACGGCGACCAGCTTGGTGCGCTCGTTGACCACCGTCGCCAGGTCGGAGAGGTCCAGCCGGCCGTCGTCGGTGAGCCCGAGCCAGCGCAGGGTGGCCCCGGTGCGCTCGCACAGCTGCTGCCAGGGCACCAGGTCGGCGTGGTGCTCCATCTCGGTCACCACGATCTCGTCGCCCTGGCCGACGGCGTAGGTCCGGAACTCCGGCTCCTTCGCCGTCGCGGCGTTCGAGAGCGCGTAGGCGACGAGGTTGATCGCCTCGGTGGTGTTGCGGGTGAAGACGATCTCCCGCTCCGGCGCACCGATGAAGGCGCCGATCGTCGCCCGGGCCTCCTCGTAGGCACCGGTCGCCTCCTCGGCGAGCTGGTGCGCTCCCCGGTGCGGCGCGGCGTTGACGTTCTCGTAGAACCAGCGCTCGGCGTCGAGCACCTGGCGCGGCTTCTGCGAGGTGGCTCCGGAGTCGAGGTAGACCAGCCGCTTGCCGTCCCGCACCGTGCGGCCCAGGATCGGGAAGTCCGCCCGGATCGCCTCGACGTCCAGGGGGAGCGGGGTCTGCGCCCCCGTGCCGGGACGCGAGGCGGTCGCGGTCATGCGGACGCGACCTCCTGCGAACCCTTCACGTACGCGGCGTAGCCCTCGTTCTCCAGCTTCTCCGCCAGCTCCGGGCCGCCCTCCTCGACGACCTTGCCGTTGACGAAGACGTGCACGAAGTCGGGCTTGATGTAGCGCAGGATCCGCGTGTAGTGGGTGATCAGCAGGACGCCGATCTCGCCCTCCTCGCGGGAGCGGTTGACGCCCTCGGAGACGATCCGCAGCGCGTCGACGTCGAGGCCGGAGTCGGTCTCGTCGAGGATCGCGATGCCCGGCTTGAGCAGCCGCATCTGCAGGATCTCGTGGCGCTTCTTCTCACCACCGGAGAAGCCCTCGTTGACGTTGCGCTCGGCGAAGGCCGGGTCCATCTCGAGCAGTTCCATCTCGCTCTTGACGTCCTTGACCCAGGTGCGCAGCTTCGGGGCCTCGCCCTTGATGGCGGTGGCGGCGGTCCGCAGGAAGTTGGACACGCTCACCCCCGGCACCTCGACGGGGTACTGCATGGCCAGGAACAGGCCGGCGCGGGCGCGCTCGTCGACGCTCATCGCGAGGACGTCCTCGCCGTCGAGGGTCACCGTGCCACCGGTGATCGTGTACTTCGGGTGGCCGGCGATCGAGTAGGCCAGGGTCGACTTGCCCGAGCCGTTGGGGCCCATGATCGCGTGCGTCTCGCCCGAGCGGACGGTCAGGTCGACGCCGCGGAGGATCTCCTTGGCGTCGTCACCCTCGCCGACGCTGACGTGCAGGTCGCGGATCTCCAGAACGGACACTTCTCTTCTCGCTCCTTCATTCACCGGCCGCGAGGGGCAGGCGGCCGTCGCTCTCGGTGTCGACGAGCACGTCCTCCCCTTCCACGCGGACCGGGTAGACGTCGACCGGCTCGGTCGCCGGCAGGTTGGTGGGCTCGCCCGTGCGCAGGTCGAAGCACGAGCCGTGCAGGAAGCACTCGATGGTCGGGGCGCCGTCGAACAGCTCGACGTCCCCGTCGGTCAGCGGGACGTCGGCGTGCGAGCACCGGTCCTCGAGGGCGTACAGCTCCCCCTCGAACCGGACGACGGCGACGTCGACGTCCGCGAGCTCGACCCGCAGGGAGCCGTTCTCCGGGACGTCGGACAGCGCGCAGACCCGCTCGAAGGCCATGGTCAGGCCACCTCGACCGGCTGGTCGTCGAGCGCCGGCAGCGCGCCGAGGCGGTCGTCGATCGTGGCCATCAGCCGGTCCTGCAGCGCGTCGATGCCGATGTGCTGGACGACGTCGGTGAAGAACCCGCGGACGACGAGGCGACGGGCGGTCTCGGCGTCGATGCCGCGCGAGCAGAGGTAGAACAGCTGCTCGTCGTCGAACCGGCCGGTGGCGCTGGCGTGGCCGGCGCCGACGATCTCGCCGGTCTCGATCTCCAGGTTGGGCACCGAGTCGGCGCGGGCGCCGTCGGTGAGCACCAGGTTCCGGTTGAGCTCGTAGGTCTCGGTGCCGGTGGCCGCGGGGCGGATGCGGACGTCGCCGATCCAGACCGTCCGCGCGCCCTCACCCTGCAGCGCGCCCTTGTAGAGCACGTTGCTGGTGCAGTTCGGGACGGCGTGGTCGACCCAGAGCCGGTGCTCCTGGTGCTGCGTCTCGTCGGAGAAGTAGACGCCGAACAGCTCGGCGCTGCCGCCGGGGCCGGCGTACTGCACGTTGCTGACCAGGCGGACCAGGTCACCGCCGAGGGTCACCACGACCTGCTTGAAGGTCGCGTCCCGGCCGACGACGGCGTCGTACTGCCCGCCGTGCACCGCCCCCGGGGCCCAGTCCTGCACCGACACGAGCGAGACCTGCGCGCCGTCGCCGACGAGCACGGTCACGCCGCCGGCGTAGCGGGCCAGGCCGGTGTGGTCGAGGACGACGGTCGCCTTCGCGAACGCGCCCACCTCGACGACGAGCTGGCCCCAGACGACCTCGTCCGACCCGGTGCCGGCCAGGCCCAGGGTGACCGGGCGGTCGAGCTGGGCCTCCTTGGCCACGCGGACGACCGCGGCACCGCCGCTGCGCTGGCGGGCCAGGGCGGCGAGCCGGTCGACCGGCTCGGGCAGGCCCTTGAGCAGCGGGTCGCCGGCCTCGACGCTGGTCAGCTCGACGCCCTCGGGGAGGTCGGTGGTCCAGGTCAGGTGCGCGTCGGACTCGGCGCCGTCCAGGAGCGGCTTGATCCGCTTCATGGGCGTGAACCGCCAGGTCTCCTCGCGCCCGGTGGGCACGCCGAAGGCGTCCGGGTCGGTCGAGGTGAACCGCTCGGCCGGCGAGCCGGTCGGGGCCGGTCCGCCGTGCGAGTGCGCCCCGGGGGCGACGCCGGTGCCCTCGGCGGGCGTCGCCGGCGGGCCGGCCTGGGTGCCGACGCCGTCGCCGAACAGCTCGCCGGCGAGGACGGCGGATTCGGTCGTGAGACCGGTGGTGGTGGGGTTGTCGCTTGCCGACATCAGCCGACGGCACCTTCCATCTGCAGCTCGATGAGCCGGTTGAGCTCGAGGGCGTACTCCATGGGCAGCTCGCGGGCGATCGGCTCGACGAACCCGCGGACCACCATGGCCATGGCCTCGTCCTCGGACAGGCCGCGGCTCATCAGGTAGAAGAGCTGGTCCTCGCTGACCCGCGAGACGGTCGCCTCGTGGCCCATGGCCACGTCGTCCTCGCGGACGTCGACGTAGGGGTAGGTGTCCGACCGGCTGATCGTGTCGACCAGCAGCGCGTCGCACTTCACCGTGGACTTCGAGCCGTACGCGCCCTCGTCGACCTGGACCAGGCCGCGGTAGGAGGTGCGGCCGCCGCCACGGGCCACCGACTTCGACACGATCGTCGAGGAGGTGTGCGGCGCGGCGTGCACCATCTTGGCGCCGGCGTCCTGGTGCTGGCCCTCGCCCGCGAAGGCGATCGAGAGGACCTCGCCCTTGGCGTGCTCGCCGGTCATCCACACGGCCGGGTACTTCATCGTCACCTTGGAGCCGAGGTTGCCGTCGACCCACTCCATGGTCGCGCCCTCGTGGGCCACGGCCCGCTTGGTGACCAGGTTGTAGACGTTGTTCGACCAGTTCTGGATGGTCGTGTACCGGCAACGCGCGTTCTTCTTGACGATGATCTCGACGACCGCGGAGTGCAGCGAGTCGCTCTTGTAGATCGGCGCGGTGCAGCCCTCGACGTAGTGCACGTAGGCGCCCTCGTCGACGATGATCAGCGTCCGCTCGAACTGGCCCATGTTCTCGGTGTTGATCCGGAAGTAGGCCTGCAGCGGGATCTCGACGTGCACGCCCGGCGGGACGTAGATGAACGAGCCACCCGACCAGACGGCGGTGTTCAGGGCGGCGAACTTGTTGTCGCCGGACGGGATGACCGAGCCGAAGTACTCGCGGAACAGGTCCGGGTGCTCCTTCAGCGCGGTGTCGGTGTCGAGGAAGAGGACGCCCTGCTCCTCCAGGTCCTCGCGGATCTGGTGGTAGACGACCTCGGACTCGTACTGCGCGGCGACACCCGCGACCAGCCGCTGCTTCTCCGCCTCGGGGATGCCCAGCTTGTCGTAGGTGTTCTTGATGTCCTCGGGCAGCTCCTCCCAGGACGTCGCCTGCTTCTCGGTGGAGCGCACGAAGTACTTGATGTTCTGGAAGTCGATCCCGGACAGGTCCGAGCCCCAGTCGGGCATCGGCTTCCGGTCGAACAGCTTGAGGGCCTTGAGCCGGCGCTCGAGCATCCACTCGGGCTCGCTCTTGCGCGCGGAGATGTCGCGGACGACGTCCTCGCTCAGACCGCGGCGCGCCGAGGCACCCGCGACGTCGGCGTCGGCCCAGCCGTACTCGTAGCGGCCGAGCTGCTCGATCTGCTCGTCCTGCGTCAGCGGCTGTGCCGGCTGCTGCGTGCTGGTCATGCGGGCGTCCTCTCCCGGTCGTTCGTGGGGGTGGTGCTGGTGCTGGTGGGCGCGCTCGCGGGCGCTGCTCGCTCACCTCGTACAGGGCGTGCGGGGGCCGATCTGTTCCCCGTCCGCAGGGGTCCTGGGATGTGTGTGGTGCAGATCCCGTCACCGTGGGCGATCGTCGCCAGCCGCTGCACGTGGGTGCCCACGAGGCGGCCGATCACCGCGGTCTCGGCCTCGCACAGCTGGGGGAACTCCGCCGCCACGTGCGCCACCGGGCAGTGGTGCTGGCAGAGCTGCCCCCCGCCGGAGATCGCGGAGGCCGAGGCAGCGTAGCCCTCGGCGGTGAGCGCGGCGGCGAGCACCTGCGCCCGGTCGACGGGGGCGGCCGGATCGGCGGCGACGGCCTGCTCCACGGCGGTGGAGCAGCGCTGCTCGAGCCCGGCCAGCTGCTGCTCGGCGACCTGGCGGACCGCGTCGGGCCCGCCCGCGGCGGCGACGAACCGGAGCGCGGTCAGCGCGAGGTCGTCGTAGGCGTGCGGGAAGGCCGAGCGGCCGGCGTCGGTCAGGTGGAACCGGCGGGCGGGACGACCGCGACCGCGGTGCGCCTCGCGCGCCTGCCGCTCCTCGACCCGGCCGGCGTGCACCAGCGCGTCGAGGTGCCGGCGGACGGCGGCCGGGGAGATGCCCAGCCGGCCGGCCAGCTCGGTCGCGGTCTGCGGCCCGTGCTCCAGCAGGAGCCCGGTCACGCGGTCGCGCGTCCGCCCGTCGTCGGCAGGTGCCGACGTCCGGGGAGCAGCCGCGACGGATTCCACAACACGAGTGTGTCCTATTTCAGGAGCGTCGCAAGCAAGGTCCACCTAAGAAAGCCGCCCGGGGGACGTCGTCGTGACCAGCCTCACCGCCGGCCCGGAGGGCCGGGCCCGCCTCGGGCCCGCGGAGGACGGCCGTCCTTCTAGCATCGATCCCGTGCCGGTACTCCCTCCTGCCTTCTCCCCCGCCGTCATCTCGCGGGTGGCGCTGGCCAACGCCGTCGCCAACGGGCTGATCGTGGTGACCGGCGGCGCCGTCCGGCTCACCGGCTCCGGCCTCGGCTGCCCCACCTGGCCGCGCTGCACCTCCGACAGCTTCGTGGCGACGCCGGAGCTCGCGGGGCACGGCGTCATCGAGTTCGGCAACCGGCTGCTGACCTTCGTCCTGGCGATCGTGGCGATCGCGACCGTCGTCGCCGTCTGGCGCTCACCGCGGCGCGACCTGCGCGCGCTCGCCGTCGTCACCTTCCTCGGCATCCCGGCGCAGGCGCTGCTCGGCGGCGTCACCGTGCTCACCGGCCTGAACCCGTGGACGGTCGCGGCGCACTTCCTGCTCTCCGCCGTGCTCGTCGCCCTGGCCACCACGCTGTGGCTGCGCTCCCGCGAGCCCGGCGTCGGGCAGCCGCTGGTGCGCCGGCCGTTCGTGCTGCTGACCTACGGCATCGCCGCCGCCACCGCCGCCGTCCTGGTGCTGGGCACCGTCGTCACCGGCAGCGGGCCGCACAGCGGCGACGTCGACGAGGCCGACGTCCCCACCGGCGACCGGATGGGCTTCGACCCCGAGCTGGTCAGCCAGCTGCACGCCGACGTCGTCTTCCTGCTCATCGGGCTGACGATCGCGCTGCTGGTGGCCCTCTACGCCACCGACTCCCCCGCCCGCGTGCGCCGGGCGGCGCGCGACCTGCTGGTCGTCGAGCTCGCCCAGGGCGTGGTCGGCTACGTGCAGTACTTCACCGGCCTGCCGATCGCGCTGGTGCTGCTGCACATGGCCGGCGCGGTGCTGACCACCGCGTACGCCGCCCGCCTCGTGTGGTCGGTGCGGGGCCCGGCGTCGGAGATCCCGCTCAGCACGACCGCGGAGCCGGCCACCGCCACCCGCTGAGGTCCACGGTGTGCGCGTGCGGCGCACTCGACCGTGGGAACGCGCCGTCGGCGCACGTCGTCGGCAGCGCTCAGTGCCAGACGAGGACGACGCAGGTGCCGCCGTCCACGGACTCCCAGCGGCCGCCCGTGACGGCGTCGCCCTCCGGGAGGCCCGTCGTCAGCGCCCCACGCGCGTCGGCCCAGGCCGGCCAGGCGTCGTCCTCGTCGTGCCACACCAGCCGCCCGCCGGGCAGGTAGGTGAGCACCGGGCAGCCGCCCTCGACCAGCGCCTCGATCTCGGCGCGGTCGATCCGCGTCGTCCGGCGGGCGTAGGTCCGCCCGTCCGGGCCCAGGAACCGTCCGGGTGACCCCCAGGACTCCTCGGGCAGCTCGCGCCGCACCTCAGACCAGGACGTCGACGACGATCGCGGCCGAGAGCAGCGCCATGTACGAGATCGAGATGTGGAACAGCTGCATCGGCTTGGTCTCGGCGCCCTGCTTCACGCGGCGCAGCAGCTTGTGCGCCTCGACGAGCAGCCACGCGCCCAGGCCGGCCGCGGAGACCGTGTAGATCCACGCGATCCCGTAGTCGTCGGCCACCGGCCACAGCGCCAGCGACACCGCGACGGTCAGCCAGGTCCAGACCACGGTCTGCCGCGCCACGGACAGCTCGCTGGCCACCACCGGGAGCATCGGGACCTCGGCGCGGGCGTAGTCGTCCTTGAACCGGATCGCCAGCGCCCAGAAGTGCGGCATCTGCCAGCAGAAGACGACGCCGAAGAAGACGACCGCCGGCCAGTCCAGCGAGCCGGTGACCGCGGCCCACCCGATGAGCACCGGCGCCGCGCCGGGCACGCCGCCGAGCTCGGTGTTCCGGCGGGTGCGCCGCTTGAACACCATCGTGTAGAGCACCGAGTAGTAGAAGATCGCTCCGGCGGCCAGCGCGGCGGCCAGCGGCGTCGTCGTCAGCGCGAGCAGCACGATGGCCGCGACGGTCAGCACGGAGCCGAAGACCAGCGCGCCGGTCGGGCTCACCTCGCCGGTGACCAGCGGACGGCGCTCGGTGCGCTTCATCAGCCGGTCGATGTCGCGGTCGAACCAGCAGTTGAAGACGTTGGCCGCCCCCGCGGCGAGCGTGCCGCCGACGAGGGTGGAGAGCAGCAGCGTCCAGGACGGCCAGCCGCGGTCGGCCAGCATCATCGCCGGCACGGTCGTGATGAGCAGCAGCTCGATGATGCGCGGCTTCGTGAGCCCCACGTAGGCGAGCACGCGGGCGCGGACCGACGACGAGCTGCGGGCGGAGCGAGCGGGAGCGGTGGTGCGCTCGGAGAGCGCGGTCACCGGGTGCCCTCGAGCGCGGCGACGCGCAGGCTGCAGGGCACCAGGAGGTCCCTTCGAACCGGGGATGGGAACGCCGCCCACTGTAGCCCGGGAGCCCTTCCGCCAGCGTCATGGCATAGACCCCCGATGACTAGGGTTGATCACGTTGACACCGCCTCCACCGCGGGTAGGGGCCGTGTCGACGACGAAGGCGGCGTCCCCGGTCCAGCGCGGGAGCGAGGAACGTCACCCCCGCCGGTCCCGTTGGCGTGCAGCGCTGCCCGCCCGGACCGACCCACCGCCCACCGGGCACGCCAGGCAATCCGAGGGAGACCCACCAGATGGACACGCGAAGCACGCCGGCCGAGGCACCGGCCGAGGCCGCCACCGACTCGCCGACGGGGAACCCGGTCCAGCCGAACCCCACGCTCCCCGACGGCTTCGGCGACCTCGACCGCCGCGCGATCGACACCGCGCGCGTGCTCGCCATGGACGCGGTCCAGAAGGTCGGCAACGGCCACCCCGGCACGGCGATGAGCATGGCCCCCACGGCCTACCTGCTCTTCCAGAAGTGGCTCACCCACGACCCCAGCGACCCGAACTGGGTGGCGCGCGACCGCTTCGTCCTCTCCATGGGGCACTCCAGCCTCACGCTGTACGTGCAGCTCTACCTCTCCGGCTACGGCCTGGAGCTGGAGGACCTGCAGGCGCTGCGCACGTGGGGCTCCAAGACCCCCGGCCACCCCGAGGTCGGGCACACCGCCGGCGTCGAGACCACCACCGGCCCGCTCGGCCAGGGCGTCGGCAACGCCGTCGGCATGGCCATGGCGGCCCGTCGCGAGCGCGGCATGCTCGACCCCGACACCCCCGAGGGCGAGAGCGTCTTCGACCACACCATCTGGGCCTTCGCCTCCGACGGCGACCTGGAGGAGGGCGTGAGCGCCGAGGCGTCCTCGCTCGCCGGCACCCAGCAGCTGGGCAACCTCGTCCTCGTCTACGACGACAACAAGATCTCCATCGAGGACGACACGAACGTCGCCTTCACCGAGGACGTCGGCAAGCGCTACGAGGCCTACGGCTGGCACGTGCAGCACGTCGACGACGGCGAGGACCTCGCGGCCGTCGACGCCGCGTTCGCCGCCGCCAAGGCCGAGACCCGCCGCCCGTCGCTCATCGTCCTGCGCACGATCATCGGCTGGCCCTCGCCGAACAAGCAGAACACCGGCGCCGTCCACGGCTCGGCGCTCGGCGAGGACGAGGTCAAGGCCACCAAGGAGATCCTCGGCTTCGACCCGGCGAAGACCTTCGAGGTCGCACCCGAGGTCATCGAGCACACCCGCGAGGCCGTCGCCCGCGGCCAGCAGGCGCACGCCGCCTGGCAGGAGCGCTTCGACGCCTGGAAGCAGGCCAACGCCGAGGGCGCCGCGCTGCTGGAGCGGATGACCACCCGCACGCTCCCCGAGGGCTGGGCCGACGCGCTGCCGACCTGGGACGCCGACCCCAAGGGCGTGGCCACCCGCAAGGCCTCCGGCGAGGTCCTCGCGGCGATCTACCCGCACCTGCCCGAGCTGTGGGGCGGGTCGGCCGACCTGGCGGAGAGCAACAACACCGCGGTCAAGGGCGAGCCCTCGTTCCTGCCGGCCGACCGCCAGACCAAGATGTGGAGCGGCGGTCCCTACGGCCGCACGCTGCACTTCGGTGTCCGTGAGCACGGCATGGGCGCGATCATGAACGGCATCGCCCTGCACGGCGGCACCCGCGTCTACGGCGGCACCTTCCTCACCTTCTCCGACTACATGCGGGGCTCGGTGCGGCTGGCCGCCCTCATGCAGCTGCCGGTCACCTACGTGTGGACGCACGACTCCATCGGCCTGGGCGAGGACGGCCCGACCCACCAGCCGATCGAGCACTACGCCGCGCTGCGCGCCATCCCGGGCCTGGACTTCGTCCGCCCGGCCGACGCCAACGAGACCGCCGTCGCCTGGCGCACGATCCTCGAGCACAACGACCGCCCGGCCGGCCTCGCGCTGTCCCGGCAGAACCTGCCGGTGTTCGACCGGACCCAGTTCGCCTCCGCCGAGGGCGTCGCCAAGGGCGGGTACGTGCTCGCCGAGGCATCCAACGGCAGCCCCGAGGTGATCCTCATGGGCACCGGCTCCGAGGTGCAGATCGCCGTCGCCGCCCGCGAGCGGCTCGAGGCCGAGGGTGTCCCGACCCGCGTCGTCTCCCTCCCCTGCTGGGAGTGGTTCGCCGAGCAGGACGAGGCCTACCGCCACGAGGTGCTGCCCCCGACGGTCAAGGCGCGCGTGAGCGTCGAGGCCGGCGTCCCGATGGGCTGGCGCGAGTTCGTCGGCGACGCCGGCCGCATCGTCGGGCTCAACCACTACGGCGCCAGCGCGTCGTTCTCCGTGCTGTACGAGGAGTTCGGCCTCACCGACGACGCCGTCGTCGCGGCCGCCAAGGAGAGCATCGAGGCCGCCGCCTCCGGGGCCACTCCCCCGTCCGGCGCCGGCGTCTCGCGGGGCGGGGTCTTCACCTCCACCGCCACCGGCGACCACTGAGGAAGGACCGCCCTTCCCCCCACCACTCGCAGGCTCGCGGCGGGCCCCTGAAGGGCGGCCGTTCCAGCACCTCACCAGAAGGGCAGTGACATGGCACAGAACGAGAACCTGGCACAGCTGTCGGAGGCGGGGGTCGCCGTCTGGCTCGACGACCTCTCCCGCGACCGCATCCGCAGCGGCAACCTGCAGCAGCTGGTCGACGAGCGCTCCGTCGTCGGCGTCACCACCAACCCGACGATCTTCGCGGCCGCGATCAGCGGCTCGGAGTCCTACGACGACCAGCTGCACGCGCTGGCCGTCCGCAAGGTGAGCGTCGAGGAGGCGTTGCGGACGATCACCGCCGCCGACGTCCGCGACGCCTGCGACCTGCTGCGCCCGGTCGCCGACCGGCAGCCCGGCGACGGACGCGTCTCGCTCGAGGTGGCTCCCGGTCTCGCGCACGACACCGACGCCACCGCCGCCGAGGCGGGCCACCTGTGGTGGCTGGTCGACCGCCCGAACCTGTTCATCAAGATCCCCGCGACCGAGGCCGGCCTCCCGGCGATCGCCGAGACGATCGCCAACGGCATCAGCGTCAACGTCACCCTCATCTTCAGCCTCGAGCGGTACCGCGCCGTCATGGACGCCTACCTCTCCGGCCTGGAGAAGCGGGTCGAGCAGGGCGGCTCGCTGGAGGGCATCGCCTCGGTCGCCTCGTTCTTCGTCTCCCGCGTGGACACCGAGATCGACAAGCGGCTGGACAAGGCCGGCGCCGACCCGTCGCTCAAGGGCAAGGCCGGTGTGGCCAACGCCCAGCTCGCCTACCAGGCCTACGAGGAGGTCTTCTCCTCCGACCGGTGGCGGGCGCTCGAGGCGAAGGGTGCGGTCGCCCAGCGGCCGCTGTGGGCCTCGACCGGCGTGAAGAACCCCGAGTACTCCGACACGCTCTACATCTCGGAGCTCATCGCCCCCGGCACCGTCAACACGATGCCGGAGAAGACGATGCAGGCCTACGCCGACCACGGCACCCCCGGCACCCCGGTGCAGAAGGCCTACGACGACGCCGCCGCCGTCATGAAGGCCGTCGCCGACGCCGGTGTCGACCTCGACGACGTCTTCCGCGTGCTCGAGGACGAGGGCGTGCAGAAGTTCGTCGACTCGTGGGACGAGCTGACCGAGTCGGTGCGCACGGAGCTCGAGGACAAGGCATGAGCCTGGAGCTCAGCGTCAACGGGCTCGAGGTCCCCGCGGACCTGCGGGCCCGGTTCACCGAGGACGACGTCGCGGCGCGGCTGGTGCGCAAGGACGCCACGCTGTGGGGCCCCGAGGCCGAGAGCGAGGCGGCGATCCGGCTGGGCTGGCTCGACCTGCCCACCGGCTCGCGCTCGCTGGTCGACCAGCTGGCCGAGCTGCGCGCGACGCTGGCCGAGGAGGGCCTGGACCGGGTCGTCCTGTGCGGCATGGGCGGCTCGTCGCTGGCGCCGGAGGTCATCTGCCGGACCGCCGGCGTGCCGCTGGTCGTCCTCGACACCACCGACCCCGGCCAGGTGGCCGCCGCGATGACCGACCTCGACCGCACCGTGGTCGTGGTCAGCTCCAAGTCCGGCGGGACCGTGGAGACCGACAGCCACCGGCGGGCCTTCCTCAACGCCTTCGCGGAGGCCGGGCTGGACGAGAAGCAGATCGGCGCGCGCTTCGTCGTCGTCACCGACCCCGGCTCGCCCCTGGCCGAGACCGCGGAGGCGATGGGCGCGCGGGCGGTGTTCCTCGCCGA
Organism: Blastococcus sp. TF02A-30; assembly: GCF_003319185.1. Taxonomy (GTDB): domain Bacteria; phylum Actinomycetota; class Actinomycetes; order Mycobacteriales; family Geodermatophilaceae; genus Blastococcus. The sequence goes on along the minus strand of NZ_QOHJ01000002.1, from coordinate 490,101 downwards.
CCCCACCGTCGGTGGCCGCTACAGCGCGCTGTCCGCCTTCGGCCTCGTGCCGTCCGCCCTGGCCGGCGCGGACGTCGGCGCGCTGCTGGACGAGGCGGAGGCGCTGGCCGAGGGGCTCGCCGACGCCACCAACCCGGCGGTGGAGCTCGGCCTGGTGCTGGGCGCCGCCTGGCAGGCCGGGCGGGACAAGCTGGCGCTGGCCGACGCCCCGGGCACGGCCATCCAGGGCTTCGGCGACTGGGCCGAGCAGCTGATCGCCGAGTCCACCGGCAAGCAGGGCCGCGGCATCCTGCCGGTCGTCCTGGAGTCGGTGGAGGCGCCGGGCGCCGCAGCCGACGACACGCTGCTCGCGGTCGTCGGCGCCGAGGCGCCCGGGACCGCCCCGTCGGTCGGCGTGACCGGACCGCTGGGCGCGCAGTTCCTCGCCTGGGAGTACGCGACCGCGGTGGCCGGCCGGGTGCTGGACATCAACCCGTTCGACCAGCCGAACGTCACCGAGAGCAAGGACAACACCAACCGGATCCTCGCCGAGGGCCTGCCCGACGAGCGGCCCGCCGCCACCGTCGGGGCCGTCGAGATCCGCGGCAGCGGCGGCGTGCTCGACGGCGTCGACCTCAGCTCGCACGACGGCGTCAGCCTCGCGCTCGACGCCCTGCTGGCGGCGGTCCCGTCCGGCGGGTACCTGGCGGTCATGGCCTACCTCGACCGGTTCGCCGACGCGAGCGCCGCCGACCTCCGCCAGGCGCTGGCCGCGCGGTCCGGGCGCGCCGTCACCTACGGCTGGGGCCCCCGGTTCCTGCACTCCACCGGCCAGTACCACAAGGGCGGCCCGCAGGTCGGGGCGTTCCTGCAGATCACCGGCGCGGTGGCGGAGGACCTGCCGGTCCCCGACAAGCAGTACACGTTCGGCGGGCTGCAGGCGGCCCAGGCCGGCGGTGACCGCAAGGCGCTGGCCGACCGCGACCGCCCGCTGCTCCACCTGCACCTGACCGACCGCGCCGCCGGGCTCGGCCAGCTCCTGGCAGCGCTCGGCTGACCAGCTCCGGGCGCGCCCAGCGGCACGCGCACTCCCCCGCCGTCCGGTCCCCCGCCGGGGCCGGACGGCGGCACCCCTGCGATCTCGAGGACGGAAGATGATCCCCAACCCGCTGCGCGATCCGCGGGACCGGCGGCTGCCCCGGGTGCCCGAGCCCTGCGCGCTCGTGGTCTTCGGCATCACCGGCGACCTGGCGCGCAAGAAGCTGCTGCCGGCCGTCTACGACCTCGCCAACCGCGGGCTGCTGCCGACCAACTTCGCCATGCTCGGGTTCGCCCGGCGCGACTGGGGCGACACCGAGTTCGCCGAGCTGGCCCGCGACGCCGCCCGGCAGCACGCCCGGACCCCCTGGCGCGAGGAGGTCTGGGAGCGGCTGGCCGCCAGCGTGCACTTCGTGCAGGGCTCGTTCGACGACGACAACGCCTTCGACGAGCTGGCCGAGGCGCTGCGCGAGCTGGAGGGCAGCCACGGCATCGGCGGCAACGCCGCGTTCTACCTCTCGATCCCGCCGTCGATGTTCCCGGTGGTGCTCAAGCAGATGCAGCGCACCGGCATGGCGGAGAGCACCCCGGACCGGTGGCGCCGCGTCGTCGTCGAGAAGCCCTTCGGCACCGACCTCGCCTCCAGCCGCGAGCTCAACTCGCTGGTCGACTCGGTGTTCAGCGCCGACGACGTCTTCCGCATCGACCACTACCTGGGCAAGGAGACCGTCCAGAACCTGATGGCGCTGCGGTTCGCCAACACCCTGTTCGAGCCCGTCTGGAACGGCCACCACGTCGACTCGGTGCAGATCACCATGGCCGAGGACGTCGGCATCGGCGGTCGGGCCGGGTTCTACGAGAAGACCGGGGCCGCCCGCGACGTGCTGCAGAACCACCTGCTGCAGCTGCTGGCGCTCACCGCCATGGAGGAGCCGGTCGAGTTCTCCGCCGAGGAGATCCGCACCGAGAAGCTCAAGGTGCTGCGGGCCATCTCGCTCCCCGACGACCTGCGCACCTTCGCCGTCCGGGGCCAGTACGAGCAGGGCTGGCTGGCCGGCCAGCGCGCGCACGGCTACCGCCAGGAGGAGGGGGTCGACGCAGCGTCGACGACCGAGACCTACGCGGCGGTCCGCCTGGGCGTGGAGACCCGCCGCTGGGCCGGGGTGCCGTTCTACCTGCGCACCGGCAAGCGGCTACCCCGCCGGGTCACCGAGATCGCGCTGGTGTTCAAGCGCGCCCCGCACCTGCCCTTCGCCGACACCGACACCGAGGAGCTCGGCAACAACCAGCTCGTGGTCCGGGTGCAGCCCGACGAGGGCGTGACCCTCAAGTTCGGGTCGAAGGTGCCGGGCAGCGTGATGGAGGTCCGGGACGTGTCCATGGACTTCCTCTACGGCGAGCAGTTCACCGAGTCCTCCCCCGAGGCCTACGAGCGCCTGCTGCTCGACGTCCTCCTCGGCGACGCGACGCTGTTCCCGCGCAACGCAGAGGTGGAGGCGTCCTGGGCGGTCATCGACCCGCTCGAGGAGTTCTGGGCCGGCACCGAGCCCTACGCGTACCGCGCCGGCGAGTGGGGGCCGCGGGCCGCCGACGAGATGCTGGCCGCCGAGGGCCGCCGGTGGCGGCGGCCGTGAGCGCCGCCCCCGTCCACCCGCTCGGATTCGAGGAGATCCCGTGACGACGCTGTGGGACACCACCGGCTCGGCCGTGGTGAAGGAACTGGCCGCGCAGCGGCGCACCGGGGGTGCGGTCCTGTCCGGGGTCGCGCTCACCCTGGTGGTGGTCGCCGACGAGAGCCGGGTGACCGAGGCCGAGGAGGCCGCCACGCACGCCGCCGAGATGCACCCCTGCCGGGTGCTCATCGTGGTGCGCCGGCAGATCGAGGCCCCGGTGCCCCGGCTGGACGCCGAGGTGCAGATCGGAGGCCGGCTGGGCCCCGGCGAGGCCGTGGTCCTGCGCATGTACGGGCGGCTGGCGCTGCACGCCGAGTCCGTGGTCCTGCCGCTGCTGGCCGCCGACGCCCCGGTGGTGGCCTGGTGGCACGGCGCACCGCCGGAACGGATGGCCACCGACGCGCTCGCCGTCATCGCCGACCGGCGGATCACCGACAGCTCGATGGCCGACGACCCGGTGGCCGCGCTGCGCGTGCGCGCCGAGGACTACGCCCCCGGCGACACCGACCTCGCCTGGACCCGCAGCACCGACTGGCGGGCGGTCCTCGCGTCGTCGCTGGACTCCGTCTCCGGGCGGCGCGGTGACCCGGTGGTCGTGCGCGGTGCCCGGGTCGAGGGCGACCCCCGCAGCGCCACCGCGCAGCTGCTGGCCGGTTGGCTGGCATCCCGCTGCGGCTGCCCCGTCGACGTGAAGCCGGGCGAGCGGTCCCCCGGCGGCAGCGGCATCACCGGCGTCACGATGCAGCTGGACCAGGACGAGGAGGTGCGGGTCGTGGCCGACCGCCGCGGCGGAGCGGTCATCTCCCAGCCCTACCGGCCGGACGCCACCGTGGCCCTCCCCGAGCGCGTGCTGGGCGACCTGCTCAGCGAGGAGCTGCGCCGCCTCGACCCGGACGAGCCGTTCAGCGACTCGCTGGAGGTCGCCACCGGGCTCACCGGGCTCTCCGACCGGTCGTCCAACCGCGAGCACGTGTGGTTCGACCCGGCCGAGGAGAACGGCGGGAACGGCGCCCGTGCGGCGGCCGCCGCGACCGCGCCCACCGTGCCCGGTGACTCGGAGGACGCCGACGAGGTCGCCGAGAGCGGCGAGCACGACGGCGGCGACGACGAGACGACGGCGAAGGACGCGGTGACGCCGTGACCACCTCCCCGGGCGACCGCATCGCCGCCGAGCTCGACGAGGCCGGCCGGCCCGCGCCCGACGTCGTCGTCCAGCCCGACGCCGACACGCTGGCCCGGGCCGTCGCCGAAGCGCTCGTGGCCCGGCTCGCCGCCGCCCAGGCCGTGCACGGCACCGCGTCCGTCGTCCTCACCGGCGGCGGGGTCGGCATCGCCGTCCTCGAGCACGTCGCCGGGCTGGCCGCCGAGCCGGTGCGCGAGGTCGTCGACTGGTCGGCGGTCGAGGTGTGGTGGGGCGACGAGCGCTACGTGCCCGCCGCCTCCGACGAGCGCAACGAGAAGCAGGCCCGCGACGCCCTGCTGGCCCGGGTCGGGGTGACCGACGCCCGCGTGCACGCCATGCCCGCCTCCGACGCCGGCTTCGGCTCCCCGGAGGAGGCCGCCGAGGACTACGCCGCCGAGCTGGCGGAGCTGGCCGCCGACGGGGAGGAGGTCCCCCGCTTCGACGTTCTGCTGCTCGGCATGGGCCCCGAGGGGCACACCGCGTCGATCTTCCCCGACTCCCCCGCCGCGACCGACGTGCGCCCGGTGTTCGCCGTGCGCGACTGCCCCAAGCCGCCGCCGACGCGGATCAGCCTCGGGTTCTCCGCCATCAACACCGCCGAGGAGGTCTGGGTGATCGCTGCCGGCGAGGGCAAGGCCGAGGCGGTCGCCCGCGCCCTGGGCGGTGCCGACGCCGTCGACATCCCGGCCGCCGGGGTGCACGGCCGGCGGGCGACGAGGTGGTTGCTGGACGCGGCCGCGGCGAGCAAGCTGCCGGCACCGCCGGGCTGACCCGCCGCCCGGCCACGCGTCGGGAGGACGGATGGCAGCCCGGGACGTGCTCCGCGACGTCCGGCCCGGCGACCGGTGGCTGGCCGTGGTGGCGCACCCCGACGACGAGTCCTTCGGCTGCGGCTCCACGCTCGCCCGCGCCGCGCAGCTCGGCGCCGCCGTGACCGTCGTCTGCGCGACTCGCGGCGAGGCCGGCGAACCGGCCGAGGGCTGCCCGGACGGCGACCTCGGCGCGGTCCGAGAGGACGAGCTGCGCCGGGCCGCCGCGCGGCTGGGTGTCGACGTCGAGCTGCTCGACCTCCGGGACTCCGGCTTCGCCGGCGACCTGCCGCCCGGGGCGCTGTGCGGCGTCCCGGTCGCCGACCTGGCGGCCCAGATCGCGGCGACCGCAGCCCGGCTCGCGGCCGACGTCGTGGTGGTGCTCGACGGCAGCGACGGGCACCGCGACCACCTGCACGTCCGGGCCGCCGCGCACGCCGCGCTCCCCGACCTCGACGGGGTCGCCCTCTACGAGCACTGCCTGCCCAACCGGCTGATGCGCCGCTGGTTGGCCGAGATGCGCGAGCTGCGGCCCGGCACCGCCTACCTGGCCCTGGACCCCGCCGCGCTCGGCCGTCGCGACGCCGAGGTCACCGACGTCCTCGACGTCGCCTCGGTGCTGGACCGGCGGGAGGCGGCCATCGCCGAGCACCGGTCGCAGACCTCACCGTTCGACGGGCTCAGCGCCGGGCTCCGCCGGGCGTTCCTCACCGAGGACCACCTGGTGCGGGTGCGCGCGGCGCGCGACAGCGGGTGACGGCGGGCCGGGGCGTCCCACGGGAGCCCGCCCCACCTGCTTCCGCTCTCCCCGTGGCGGCGCCACCCTGTCGGCACCGGCAGCGCCGCCGACCCGAGGGGACCCCATGACCGCCACCGAGCAGCGGACCGTGCCGCCCGTGCCCGCACCGCGCAGCCCCGTGCCGACCAGCTCCCCCGGCTCCGACCCCGAGGCGCGGCAGGCGGTGCCGCGCTCCCGTCCGGACCAGTACTGGGACGTGGCCCAGGCACGCTGGCGGCGCTGCCCGAGATCGTGACGGTCGCTGTATCCACCCAGGTGGGAGGCCACCTCCGCCTGTCATGACGACGCAGGGCATCGACGGCGGCTCGCCGCAGCTACCACCGCAGCGGGACGCCGCATCGCAGCGGGACCGCTCGACGTACTGGGACGTGGCGTCGGCTGGCTGGCCGCCCCACCGGGCGACCGGCGAGGACGTGCCGAGGCCCCGCTCCGGCGGGTGAGGCCGGCGCGGGGCCCTGGGAACTGGTGCGGGTCAGACGCCCCGGCGGGCGCGCAGCCGGGTGAGCGCCTCCTCGAGCAGCGCATCGCCGTCGGCGTCGCTGCGCCGCTCGCGCACGTAGGCGAGGTGGGTCTTGTACGGCTCGGTGCGCGGCGCCGGCGGCGGGTTCTCCTCGTCGGACCCGGCCGGGAGCCCGCAGCGGGGGCAGTCCCAGACCTCGGGGATCTCCGCGTCGGACGCGAAGGCCACGCGGGTCTCGTGCCGGTTCGCGCACCAGAAGGCGGTGCGCCGGCGCGGGGCGGCCTCGCCGCGCTCCGCCTCACCCATCGGACCTGCGCCGACCCGGGTTCCCCGGATCGCGTTGCCACCAGCCACGAGCGCCCCCTGATCTCCGGGTCCGGACGTGCGGCAGATCACCGCCCGCCGAAGTGTAGGGCCTCGGAGCTCAGTTCCCGGTCACGTTTTGCTCCCGTTCAGCCGGAAGCCGACCGGAACGTGCCGGATCAGACCTTGAGGAGGATGCCCAGGCCCACGATGCAGACCGCCCAGATCAGCGCGGTGAACACCGTCAGCCGGTTCAGGTTCTTCTCCACGACCGACGACCCGGCCAGCGAGCTGGACACGGCACCGCCGAACATGGAGGACAGGCCGCCACCCTTGCCGCGGTGCAGCAGGATCAGCACCACGAGCAGCGCGCTGGTGATCACCAGCAGCACGTTGAGAACGACCTCGATCATGACCTCTCCGCAAACGTCTCGGCCGGCGCAGGGCACCGGCTCCCGGGGACGAGCCTAACCGACCCGGTTCATCGAACCCCGGCCGTCGCGAGGTCGTAGCCCGTGTACGGCTGCATCACGACCCCGTTGCGCAACCGCTGGCCCGCGATGAGCTGCACCCGCGACTCGGCCAGCGGCACGTACACGTCGCGCTCGGCCGCCGCGGCGGCGACGGCCTGCCACGCGTCGCGCGCCTCCCCGTCCGCCGCCGCCCGCGCCGCGTCGACCAGCCCGTTCAGCTCGGCGTCGTCCAGCTTCGCGTAGTTCGTGTTCCCGACGTTCCGGATGCTGCGCCCGTCGACCAGCGGCACGAGGAAGGAGCTCGGCGTCGGGAAGTCCGGGGTCCGGCTGGCCAGCACCAGCCCGTAGCCGTTCGCCGCGACGCTGTCGGGGTTGCCGACGTCGCGGGCGTAGAAGCTGGCCGCGTCGAGCGGGAGCACCGTGGCCTCGATGCCGATCTCGGCCAGCTGCGCGGCGATGCTGTCGGCGACGTCGACGCTGGCCGGCGAGTCCGGGACGGCGAGGGTGGTCGCGAAGCCGGACCCGTCCCCGCAGGCGGACAGGTGCTCGCGTGCGGCGTCGAGGTCCGGCGCCGGGTCGCTCTCCTCCGGCCCTCCGCCGAGCGCCCGCGGCCACAGCACCGAGCTGCGCACCGCGTTGGCTGCGCCGCCCAGGTCCTCCTGCACCGCCCGGCGGTCGATGGCGGCGCGGACCGCGGCCCGGCACTCCGGGTCGTCCATCGGCGCCACGTTGGTCGGCATGGCCAGCAGCCGCACGGCTCCGGTGGTGAGGTCGTCGACGCGGCCGAGCAGGTCCTCGGCGTCCTCGGTGAGCCGCGCGGTCGTGGGCGCCTGCACGCCCGAGCCGGAGATGTCGACGTCGGCCGACCCGGCCAGGAGGGCCTGGTCGCGCTCGACACCGGTGAGCCCGGTGCGGACGACGACGGCGTCGGGCAGCGCGGTGCGGACGTCGTCGGTGGCCGGGTCCCACTCGGGGTTGCGGTCCAGGCGGATGCCGGCGGCGGCGTCGACCGAGGTGATCGCGTAGGGCCCCGACGAGACGGGGTCCAGCCCGTAGTCGGCGCCGGTGTCCGCCTCGGCCGGCACCGGGCTGCTCGACGGCAGCGCCAGCACGTGCAGCAGGTCCGGCTGCGGCGCGCGCAGGCGGAAGACGATCGTGCGCTCGTCCGGTGTCTCCACCGCGGTGAGCTCCGGGTCGTCCTCCTCGGTGGAGTACGGCCCCGGGTACCGGTTCGCCGGGTCGTCGAACAGGTCGACCACGTAGGTGGGCCCGCCGACGATGACCTCGGCGGCGAACGAGCGGGCGATCCCGTACTTGACGTCCTGCGCGGTGATCGGCCGGCCGTTCTCGAACCGCACCCCCTCCCGCAGGGTGAACGTCCAGCTCAGCCCGTCCTCCGAGCGGGTGCCCAGGTCGGTGGCCAGGTCGGGGACGAGCTGGTCGGTCTTCCCCGGCTCGGTGGAGTAGGTGACCAGGGTGCGCGTGTAGAGCCGCATCAGGTTCCACACGCCCGGGAGGTAGGAGCGCTGCGGGTCGAGGCTGTCGATCTCCGGGGCGACGACGCGCAGCGTGCCCCCGGTCGCGTCCGACGGCGCCCGCACGCCCTCGATGCCCGCGTCGGGCTCGCCCTCGGCGACGGGGACGTCGGCGCGGCCACCGCCGCCACCGAGGCAGCTGACCGCCAGGACGAGGACCACGACGACGAGGGCGGCCGCGGCGAGCAGGCGCCGCCGCGGCCAGCCCTGCGCCCACGCGGGCAGCCGGCCGATGAGCCGATCGAGGGTGTCGTTCACGACGTGCTGTTCCGCCCCCGGGTGTTGCGGCCGGCGGCGGTCAGCGGGGACTAGCTGACGTCGGCGGCGGTCCGACAGATCTGCGCGAACTCGTCGGCGTCCAGGCTGGCGCCCCCGACGAGTGCACCGTCGATGTCCGCCCCGGCCAGGATCCCGGCCGTGTTCGCGGCCTTCACCGACCCGCCGTAGAGGATACGGACCGCGGCGGCCGTCTCCGGGCCGAACCGCTCGGCGAGCCGCGCCCGGAGTGCGCCGCAGACCTCCTGCGCGTCCTCCGGCGTGGCCACCTCGCCCGTGCCGATCGCCCAGACCGGCTCGTAGGCGATGACGACGCCGGCCATCTGCTCGGCCGACACGCCCTCGAGCGCGGCGTCGAGCTGCCCGGTGCAGTGGCCGACGTGCGAGCCGGCCTGGCGGACCTCCAGCCCCTCCCCCACGCACAGGATCGGCATGAGCCCGTGCCGCAGCGCGGCCTGGACCTTGCGCGCCACCACGGCGTCGTCCTCACCGTGCAGCGCGCGCCGCTCGGAGTGCCCGACGACGACGTACTGGCAGGCCAGCGCCGTGAGCATGGCCCCGCTGATCTCGCCGGTGTAGGCGCCGGAGTCCTGCGCGGAGAGGTCCTGCGCCCCGTAGCCGATCTCGAGCTTGTCGCCGGCCACCAGCGTCTGGACGCTGCGCAGGGCGGTGAACGGCGGCAGGACGACGACCTCGGCCGCCGCCAGCTCGGCCGGCTTGAGGGAGAAGGCCACCTTCTGCACCAGGCCGATGGCCTCCAGGTGCGTCAGGTGCATCTTCCAGTTGCCGGCGATGAGCGGCCGACGCGCGGCAGTGGCTGCCATGGTCTCCTCGTTCAGTCGGCGAGCACCGCGAGGCCGGGCAGCTCCCGGCCCTCGAGGTACTCCAGCGACGCGCCGCCGCCGGTGCTGATGTGGCCGTACGCGTCCTCGTCGAGCCCCAGCTGGCGCACGGCGGCCGCGGAGTCACCACCGCCGACGACCGACAGGCCGTCCACGGCGCCGACCGCCTGCGCGACGCCGCGGGTGCCGGCCTGGAACGGGGCCAGCTCGAAGACGCCCATCGGCCCGTTCCAGAACACGGTGCGGGCGTCGCCCAGGGTCGCGGCGAACAGCTCCACGGTGCGGGGCCCGACGTCGAGGCCCATCTGGTCCGCGGGGATGGCCGCCACGTCGACGACGGTGGAGCCGGCGTCGGCGCTGAACTCCGGCGAGACGACGACGTCGACCGGCAGCACGATGCGGTCACCGGCCTCGGCCAGCAGCCGGCGGCAGGTGTCCACCTGGTCGGCCTCCAGCAGCGACGTGCCGACGCCGTGGCCCTGGGCGGCGAGGAAGGTGAAGCACATCCCCCCGCCCACGAGCAGCCGGTCCACCTTGGGCAGCAGCGCCTCGATGACCGCCAGCTTGTCGCTCACCTTGGAGCCGCCGAGCACGACCACGTAGGGCCGGTCCGGGTCGTGGGTGAGCCGGGTGAGCACCTCGAGCTCGCGGGCCACGAGGCGTCCGGCGTAGCGCGGCAGCCGCTGGGCGACGTCGAAGACCGAGGCGTGCTTGCGGTGCACGGCCCCGAACGCGTCGTCGACGTAGACGTCGGCCAGGCCGGCGAACCGGTCGGCCAGCTCGCCGCGCGCGGCGTCGTCCTTCGAGGTCTCCGCGGCCTCGAAGCGGACGTTCTCCAGCAGCAGGACGTCGCCGTCACCCAGGGCCGCGGCCTGGGCGCGGGCGTCGTCCCCGGCGGTGTCCGCGGCCAGCGGCACGGGCGCACCCAGCAGCTCCCCGAGCCGCGCCGCGACCGGCGCCAGGGAGAACTGCGGGTCCGGCGTGCCCTTGGGGCGGCCGAGGTGCGCGGCGACGACGACGCGGGCGCCGGCTTCGCGCAGCGCCTGCAGCGTGGGCAGGCTGGCGCGGATCCGGCCGTCGTCGGTGATCTCGCGTGTGCTCTTGTCCAGCGGGACGTTCAGGTCGGCGCGCAGGAACACGCGCCGACCCGAGACGCCCTCGGTGATGAGGTCGTCGACGCTGCGCATCAGAGCTTGGAGCCCACCAGGGAGACGAGGTCGACGAGGCGGTTGGAGTAGCCCCACTCGTTGTCGTACCAGCCCAGGACCTTGGCCATCGGGCCGAAGACCTTGGTCAGCTTGGCGTCGTAGATGCACGACGACGGGTCGGTGACGATGTCGGAGGAGACGATCGGCGCGTCGGTGTAGGTGAGGTACTTGCCGAGCGGGCCGGCCGCGGCCTCGCGGTAGGCGGCGTCGATGTCGTCGGCGGTGGCCTCGGTCTTGAGCTGCACCGTCAGGTCGGTCGCCGAACCGGTCGGGACCGGGACGCGGATGGCGTAGCCGTCCAGCTTGCCCTTGAGCTCCGGGAGCACCAGGCCGATGGCCTTGGCCGCACCGGTGGAGGTCGGGACCATGTTCAGGGCGGCGGCGCGGGCGCGGCGCAGGTCCTTGTGCGGGCCGTCCTGCAGGTTCTGGTCGGCGGTGTAGGCGTGGATCGTGGTCATCAGGCCGCGCTCGATGCCGAAGGCGTCGTTGAGGACCTTGGCCAGCGGGGCCAGGCAGTTCGTGGTGCAGGACGCGTTGCTGATGATCGTCTGCGAGCCGTCGTACTGGTCGTCGTTGACGCCCATGACCAGCGTGAGGTCGGGCTCGGTGGCCGGCGCCGAGATGATGACCTTCTTGGCGCCACCGGCGTCGACGTGCTTGCGCGCGTCCGCGGCCTTGGTGAAGAAGCCGGTCGACTCCACGACGACGTCGACGCCCAGGTCGGCCCAGGGCAGGGCGGCGGGGTCGCGCTCGGAGAGCACCTTCATCTTGGTGCCGCCGATGGTGATGCCGTCGCCGTCGGCCTCGACGTCCTGCGCCAGGCGGCCCAGGATGCTGTCGTACTTGAGCAGGTGGGCGAGCGCCTCGTTGCTGGTCAGGTCGTTGACCGCCACGATCTCGATGTCCTGCCCGCTGGCGGCGGCGGCACGCCAGAAGTTGCGGCCGATCCGGCCGAATCCGTTGATGCCTACCCGGACCGTCACTGCAGACCTCCCATGGGAACCGTCACGTGCACCGGACCGCGCGGAGCGCGCGGCCTCGCTGGTGCAGACCCTATCGGTCCTGCTGTGACCGGGCTCGCCCCCTGCCGCGCGGGTTCGCACGCGATCAGCAGGGGGCGGCGGGGTCGGCCCTCAGTTGGCGAGCATGTCGTCGGTGACGACGGACTCCGTGTCGGGGATGCCGAGGTCCTTGGCGCGCTTGTCGGCCATGGCCAGCAGCCGCCGGATCCGGCCGGCGACGGCGTCCTTGGTCATCGGCGGGTCGGCCCGCTGGCCGAGCTCCTCCAGCGACGCCTGGCCGAACTCCAGGCGCAGCCGGCCGGCGACCAGCAGGTGCTCGGGTGCGTCGTTGGCCAGGATCTCCAGGGCGCGCTCCACGCGGGCGCTGGCGGCCACGGCGGCACGGGCCGAGCGGCGCAGGTTCGCGTCGTCGAAGTTGGCCAGCCGGTTGGCCGTGGCGCGGACCTCGCGGCGCATCCGCCGCTCCTCCCAGGCCAGGACTGCGTCATGCGCACCCATGCGGGTGAGCAGCGCGCTGATCGCGTCGCCGTCGCGGACCACGACGCGGTCGGCGCCGCGGACCTCGCGGGCCTTCGCGGCGATGCCGAGGCGGCGGGCCGCACCGACGAGCGCCATGGCGGCCTCCGGACCGGGGCAGGTGACCTCCAGCGAGGAGGAGCGACCGGGCTCGGTGAGCGAGCCGTGGGCCAGGAACGCCCCGCGCCAGGCGGCCTCGGCGTCGTTGATGCTGCCCGACACGACGGCCGGCGGCAGCCCCCGGACCGGGCGGCCGCGCTGGTCGACCAGGCCGGTCTGCCGGGCCAACCCCTCGCCGTGCTTGGCGATCCGCACGAGGTAGCGGACACCGCGGCGGATGTTGCCGCCGGCGAGCACGCTCACGCCGCTGGTGTAGCCGTAGACCTCGCTGATGTCGCGGCGCAGCCGGCGAGCGACCGAGCCGGTGTCCAGCTCCGCCTCGATCACCACCCGGCCACCCACGATGTGCAGGCCGCCCGAGAACCGCAGCAGCGCGGTCACCTCGGCCTTCCGCTCGGAGGTCTTCGTGCACTCCACCCGGGAGAGCTCGTCCTTCACCATGGCGGTCATCGCCACGTCGTCCACCCCCACTGAGTCGCGGGGGCTCCCGCGACCGTCGACCGGGTCTCCGCCATGTGCGGCGTCCCCCTCTTCCCCCTCGTACCGGACCGGCACCGTGGTGCGATAACCCGCCCGGCTCCCCCTACTCCTTCAGCGCACCCCGACCACGGAGGCCAGGGCTGCGGACAACCGAACCGGGTCGTGCCGCGGCGCCCCGTCGAGCTCGGCGACCGGCGCCAGGAGGAGCTCGGCGCCGCACTCGCGCACCGCAGACAGGAGACCACGGCGGTCAACAACCGAATCCGCGTCCGCGATGACGGTGTGCAACGCCACCCCGCGCAGGTGCGCCTGCAGCACCGCCACGTGCTCCTCCGGCGAGAAGCCGTCGGTCTCCCCCGGCTGCGGCTCGAGGTTCAGCACCACCACCACCCGCGCGCTGGTCGCGGCGAGCGCTGCCCGCAGCTGCGGCACCAGCAGGTGCGGGAGGACCGAGGTGTACCAGGACCCCGGGCCCAGCGTCACGACGTCGGCCGCCGCGATCGCGTCGAGCACCGCGGGGTTGACCGGCGGATCCGGAGGTGAGACGACGATCTCGCGCACGTGGCCCGGGGTGGAGGCGATCGCGACCTGCCCGCGGATGGTGCGGAAGCGGGCCGGATCGTCGGGATCGGTGCTCTCGACGTGCGCGACCAGGTCCAGCGGCACGTCGGCCATCGGCAGCACCCGCCCGGCGCAGCCGAGCAGGTCCGAGAGCCGGTCGAGCGCGGCGACGGTGTCGCCGCCGTGCATCTCCACCAGCCCGGTGAGCACCAGGTTGCCCACCGGGTGACCGGCGAGCGCCCCGGTGCCGCCGAAGCGGTGCTGGAGCAGGTCGGCGACCAGCCGGGTGCGGTCGTCCTGCCCGGCCAGGGCGGCCAGCGCCATCCGGAGGTCACCGGGAGGGAGGACCGGCATCTCCCGCCGGATGCGCCCGGAGGAGCCGCCGTCGTCGGCGACGGTGACCACGGCGGTCAGGTGCGGGGTGATCCGCCGCCAGGCCGCGAGCGAGGCGGCCAGGCCGTGGCCGCCCCCGAGCGCGACGACCCGCGGCGCCTGCGAGCCGCCCACTACTCGCGGCCCAGGTCGCGGTGCCGGGCGACGGCGGCGATGCCGTCGGCGGACAGCCGGCGGGCGAACTCCTCGGCGATGGCCACGCTGCGGTGCTTGCCACCGGTGCAGCCGACCGCGAGCGTCAGGTAGCGCTTGCCCTCGCGGCGGTAGCCCGGCACGAGCAGGCGCAGGACGTCGCTGTAGCGGTCGAGGAACTCCTGCGCCCCCTCCTGGCCGAGCACGTAGTCGCGGACGTCGGCGTCGCGCCCGGTGTGCGGCCGCAGCTCCGGCACCCAGTGCGGGTTGGGCAGGAAGCGGGCGTCGACGACGAGGTCGGCGTCCAGGGGCAGCCCGTACTTGAACCCGAAGCTCATGACCGTGGCGGTGAGCGGCGGCGTGGCGCCGTCGCGGGCGAAGGCGTTCTCCAGCGTGGCCCGCAGCTGGTGCACGTTGAGGTCGCTGGTGTCCACCCAGAGGTCGGCCTCGCCGGCGATGCCGGTGAGCAGCGACCGCTCCGCGGAGATGCCGTCGATGAGCGTGCCGTTGCCCTGCAGCGGGTGCTCGCGCCGGTTGGACTCGTACCGGCGCACCAGCACCTCGTCCCGGGCGTGCACGTACACCACCCGGGGCCGGTGCCCGGCGTCGGCCAGGGTGCGGATGGCCTCCTCCAGGTCGCTGGAGAAGGCCCGGCTGCGGACGTCGACGACCGCGGCGAAGCGGCGGAGGTCGCCGCGCGCCCCGAGCTCCACCATCGGCAGCAGCAGCGCCGGCGGCAGGTTGTCGACGACGAACCAGCCGAGGTCCTCGAGGACCCGCCCGGCGCTGTTCTTGCCGGCTCCGGACAGGCCGGTGACGACGACGACCTCGAGCGGCTGGGTCTCGGTGCTCGCCGGGTCGAGAGGAGGGGCGACGTCGGTCTGCGGCCCGGTCACGAGGCCACCCGGCCGACCTCGGCGGTGGACCCCGCGCCGTCGGCGGGCGTGCCGCGCTCGGCGGGCCCCTGCGGCGCGGTGGTGGACTCCACGGGCTCGGCGATCGCCGCCTGCACCGCCTCGGCGGTGCGCCGGCCGATGCCCGGCACCGCCATGAGCTCCTCGACCGTGGCGGCACGCAGCCGCTTGAGCGATCCGAACTGCTTCATCAGGGCCTTCCGCCGCGCCTCCCCGAGACCGGGGACGTCGTCCAACAGGGAGACCAGCATGCTGGTCGACCGCTTCTGCCGGTGGTACGTGATCGCGAACCGGTGCGCCTCGTCGCGCACCCGCTGCAGCAGGTACAGCGCCTCGGAGGTGCGCGGCAGGATCACCGGGTCGCTCTCGCCCGGCAGCCACACCTCCTCCATGCGCTTGGCCAGCCCGCAGACGGCGACGTCGACGATGCCGAGCTCGTCCAGCGACCGGGCGGCGGCCGCCACCTGCGGCGCTCCGCCGTCGACGACCAGCAGGTTCGGCGGGTAGGCGAACCGGCGCGGCCGGCCCTCCTCGGCGGCGACGCCCTGCTCGTCGCGCCGGTCCTGCTCCTCCTTGAGGTGCCGGGCGAACCGCCGCCGGACCACCTCGGCCATCGCCGCGGTGTCGTCGGTTCCGTTGGTGACGCTGAACCGGCGGTAGTCGGACTTCTTCGCCAGGCCGTCCTCGAACACCACCATCGACGCCACCACGTTGGTGCCCTGCACGTGGCTGATGTCGATGCACTCGATGCGCAGCGGGGCGTCGGGCAGCTCGAGCGCCTCCTGGAGCTCCGACAGCGCCAGGGAGCGGGCGGTGAGGTCGCTGGCCCGCTTCACCCGGTGCCGGACGAATGCCTCCTTGGCGTTCTTCTCGACCGTCTCGAGCAGCGCCCGCTTGTCGCCGCGCTGCGGGACCCGCAGCGAGACCCGGCTGCCGCGCAGCTCCGAGAGCAGCTCCTCGTAGACGTCGGCGTCGGCGGGCAGCTCGGGGACCAGCACCTCCTTGGGCACCGACTCCCCCGACTCGACGAAGCCGGTCTGCTCGTCGACGCCGCCGTACACCTGCAGGAGGTACTGCTCCACCAGCTCGCCGGTGGTGACCTCCTCGACCTTGTCCACGATCCAGCCGCGCTGGCCGCGGACCCGCCCGCCGCGGACGTGGAAGACCTGCACCGAGGCCTCGAGCTCGTCCTGCGCGAAGGCGACCACGTCGGCGTCCGTGCCGTCGCCGAGCACGACCGCCTGCTTCTCCATGGCCCGCTTGAGGGCGCCGAGGTCGTCACGCAACCGGGCGGCCTTCTCGTACTCCATCGCCTCGGCGGCGGCGGTCATGTCGCGCTCGAGCCGCTTCATCATCTGGTCGGTGCGCCCGGCCATGAAGTCGCAGAAGTCGTCGACGATCTCGCGGTGCTCCTCGGCGGAGACCTTGCCGACGCACGGGGCGGCGCACTTGCCGATGTAGCCCAGCAGGCAGGGCCGGCCGATCTGCCCGGCCCGCTTGAAGACGCCGTTGGAGCAGGTGCGGGCCGGGAAGACGCGGGTGAGCGTGTCCAGCGTCTCGCGGATCGCCCAGGCGTGGGCGTAGGGGCCGAAGTAGCGGACGCCCTTCTTCTTGGGCCCGCGCATCACCTGCAGCCGGGGGTACTCCTCGTTCAGCGTCACGGCCAGCGACGGGTAGCTCTTGTCGTCGCGGTACCGGACGTTGAACCGGGGGTCGAACTCCTTGATCCAGTTGTACTCGAGCTGCAGCGCCTCGACCTCGGTGCCGACGACGGTCCACTCGACGCTCGACGCGGTCGTCACCATCTGGCGGGTGCGCGGGTGCAGCCCCGCGACGTCGGCGAAGTAGCTGTTCAGCCGCTGCCGGAGGCTCTTGGCCTTGCCCACGTAGATGACCCGGCCGTTGGGGTCGCGGAACTTGTAGACGCCCGGGCTCTCGGGGATGGAGCCGACCGCCGGGCGGTACGTCGACGGGTCGGCCATGGCTCCAGATTAGGTCGCGGGTGCGACACGCCGCCCGCCCCGGGGCTCGTGCGCCCCGCCCGTCACACCGTCCGACCGCGGGAGAGCGGCGCACGACGGAGCGGGCCCCCGTCGGGGGCCCGCTCCGGGCGGTCGGTCAGCGGTGGCCGGCGGTCACCCGACCGGCTGCGAGCGGCGCACGGGCACGCCCCGGGGCACCCGCGCGGCCACGGCGGACGCACCGCGGACGGCGAGCCGCACGCCGCGCCGCACCAGCAGCGCCGCAGCCAGCACGCCGATCGGGACGGCGACGAGGTCGAACGCGTCGGCCACGACGTCCTTGGTCACGACGAGGAGCGCGACACCGAGCAGCCCGACGAGCACGACGGCGGAGAGGAGCCCCGAGCCGGGCTTGCCCTTCCCCTGCCACGGCTGACCGCAGTGGCTCATGTCCGGATCGCAGTCGGGCGTCAGCGTGCTCATCGCGGTCCTCCTCGACGACTCGTCACCCAGCGGAGGCCCGTGAGTGGCGTCGGTCACATCCAGGGTAGGCCGGATGTGGCGAACAGCACAAGCGCAGCGGGCCGCGAGGTCGGGCGGTCAGTCCCCCGGCGCGCTCTTCACCGCCAGGATCGGGCACTCGACGTCCAGCAGGATCCGCTGCGCCGCGCTGCCCATGAGCAGCTTGCCGACCGCGGTGCGCCGGCGCAGCCCGATCACCAGCAGCTCGGCTCCCGTCTCCCGGACCACGTCGGCCAGCTCCTCGGCGACGTCGCGACCGCGCACCGGCTGGCGCAGCTCGGCCGGCACCCCGGAGACGGTCAGCTCGTCCTGCAGCCGGCGCAGCGGCTCGCCCTGCACGAACCGCTCGTCGACCAGGGCATCCCCGCGCGACGAGTTGACGACGACGAGCCGCGCCCCGCGCCGCCGGCACTCCTCGACGGCGTGCTGCAGCGCGGCCTCCCCGCGCGGGCCCGGCACGAACCCGACCACCACCACCCCGGAGCTCACCGGTCCTCCTCCTCCTCCTCGTCGTCCCCGCGGCCCCGCCCGGCGGGCACCCGGTGCTGGAGCGTCCCCTCCTGCTGGAGCTCCTCCGGTGTGGACCGGGGGCCGCGGACCAGCCGCAGCACGATCGGGCCGACCAGCGCGAGCAGCACCAGGCCGAGCACGATGCGGCTCACCCAGCTCTCCACCAGGACGCCGAGGTCGCCGCCGCTGATGGCCAGCGCGCGCCGCAGGTTGGTCTCCGCGATCGGCCCGAGGATCAGCCCGATGACCGCCGGGGCCACCGGCCAGCCGTAGCGGCGCATGAAGAAGCCCAGCAGCCCGATGACCAGCAGCAGCACCAGGTCGAGCGGATCGGCGTTGACCGCGTACGAGCCGAGCGAGGCGAACATCAGGATGCCGGCGTAGAGGTAGGGCCGCGGGATGCGCAGCAGCTTCACCCACAGGCCGACCAGCGGCAGGTTGAGCACCAGCAGCATGAAGTTGCCGATCAGCAGCGACGCGATCAGCGTCCACACCAGCGGCGACTCGGTGGTGAGCAGCGTGGGCCCGGTCTGGATGCCGTAGCCCTGGAAGGCGGCCAGGATGATCGCCGCGGTCGCCGACGTCGGGATGCCCAGGGTCAGCAGCGGGACCAGCACGCCCGCCGCCGCGGCGTTGTTCGCCGCCTCCGGCCCGGCGACGCCCTCGATCGCGCCCTTCCCGAACTGCTCCGGGTGCTTGCTCAGCTTCCGCTCGGTCGCGTACGAGAGGAACGTGGGGATCTCCGCGCCACCGGCGGGCAGGGCCCCGAACGGGAAGCCGAACGCGGTGCCGCGCAGCCAGGGCTTCCACGACCGGCGGAGGTCCTCGCGGGTGAACCACGACCCCGACGCCCCCATCACCTGCACCGGGCCGCGCCGCAGCCGGGAGGCCACGTAGAGCGCCTCGCCGACGGCGAACAGCGCCACCGCCACGACGACGACGTCGATGCCGTCGGAGAGCTGCGGGACGCCGAGGGTGAACCGCTCCTGCCCGGTGAGGACGTCGGTGCCGACCAGCCCCAGGTAGAGGCCGATGCCCAGCGAGGCCAGGCCGCGCAGCGGGGAGGCGCCGAGCACCGTGGCGACGGCGACGAACGCGAGGACGGCGATCGCGAAGTAGTCGGCCGCGGTGATGCCGATGGCCAGGTCGACCACGGTCGGGGCGACGAGGGCGAGGAGCAGCGTGGCGATGGTGCCGGCGACGAACGAGCCGAGCGCCGCGGTGGCCAGCGCCGCGGCCCCCCGCCCGGCTTTCGCCATCTTGTTGCCCTCGAGCGCGGTCATGATCGAGCTGGACTCGCCGGGGGTGTTGAGCAGGATCGACGTCGTCGACCCGCCGTACATGCCGCCGTAGTAGATGCCGGCGAACATGATGAACGCGCTGGTCGGCTCCAGGACGTAGGTGACCGGCAGCAGCAGCGCGACCGTCATCGCCGGCCCGATGCCGGGGAGCACGCCGACCGCGGTCCCCAGCAGCACGCCGAGCAGCGCGAAGAGCAGGTTCTGCGGGGTCAGCGCGTCGCCGAGACCGCCGACCAGGTCGCCGAGGGCGTCCATCAGAACCAGTCCGTCGCCCACTCGAGGAGCGTGCCGCCGGGCAGCGCCACGTTCAGGGCCTTGACGAAGACGATCCAGACCACGACCGCCGCGATGCCCCCGGCGATCAGCGGCCGGACGATGCCGCGCGCGCCCAGGGCCCACGCGACCGTGGCGAACATGAGCGTGACGGCCAGCGGCCAGCCGACGACGTTGATCAGCAGCGCGTGGGCGAGGAACGCGACGGAGATGATCGCGACCGCCTGCCAGGAGGTGCCCGCCGTCGGGTCGACGTCCTCGCTCTCGTCGGCCGGGCCCTGGTCGCCGCGCCACACCCGCACGCCCAGCGCGATGCCGGTGGCCAGGACGACGCCGCCGACGAGGTAGGGGAAGAACCGCGGCCCCACCTGGTTCGACGATCCAGGCACCGCGATGCTGCCGGCGTCCAGGACCAGGTACAGCCCCAGGGCGGCGAGCAGGCCGGCCATCACCAGCTCGCCGGTGTTGCGGCCCGGCTGCTCCCCGGGAGGCGTCGGCTCCGGCGCCGCGTCCGGCGGCAGCCCCTGGGCGGTGCTCACGAGATCAGGCCGATCTCCTGCAGGATCTGCCGCACGCGCGTCTCCTCCTCGGCCAGGAACTCGCCGTACTCGTCGCCGGTCAGCAGCTGGTCGTCCCACCCGTTGTTCTCCAGCGCCTCGGCCCACTCGTCGCTGTCGTGCATGTCGACGACGAGCTGGATCAGGTCCTCGCGGGCGGAGTCGGTCATGCCCGGCCGGGCCATCACCCCGCGCCAGTTGGAGACCTCGACGTCGAAGCCGGACTCCACCAGCGTGGGGACGTCGGGCACCTGGTCGGAGCGCTCGGCGGTGGAGACGGCCAGCCCCACCAGGTCGCCGCCCTGCACCTGAGGGCCGTAGTCGGCGGTGCCCGAGATGCCGGCGGCCACCTGCCCGCCGAGCAGCGCGGACAGCGACTCGCCGCCGCCGGAGTACGGGATGTAGTTGATCAGGCCGGGGTCGATGCCGGCGGCCTGGGCGAGCAGCCCGGCGAGGATCTGGTCGGTGCCGCCGGCCGAGCCGCCGGCGATCGGGGTGCCGGCCGGGTCGGCCCGCCACGCCTCGACGAACCCCTCGAGATCGTCGAACGGCGCGTCGGCGGCGGCGACGATCAGCTCGGTCTCGCCGATCAGCCGGGCGATGGGGGTCACGTCGTCGAGCCGGGTCTCCGACTCGTTGGTGTCGACGGCGCCCACCATGACCAGGCCCATCATCATGAGCAGCGCGTCGTCGTCCTCGCGGCCGAGCTGCCCGAGCCCGATGACCCCGCCGGCGCCCTCGATGTTGAACACCTGCACGTTGCGGGCCAGCCCGGAGCTCTGGATCACCCGCTGCATGACGCGGGCGGTGGTGTCCCACCCGCCGCCGGGGCTGGCCGGCGCCATGATCCGCAGCCGGGAGAGGTCACCGGGCTGCACGACCGTCCCGGCGCAGGCGGCGAGGCCCCCCAGCAGCGGCGCGGCCACGGCACCGGCGAGGAAGGACCTGCGGGACAGCGGCACAGCGGTCGAACCTCCCGGTCTCTCAGGACGTGGCGTCAGTCCACTCCTGTCGCCCCCCGGGCGCCACCCGACCGGGACGGCGACGGCGCCCGCCCCGGGATGCGGGGAGGAGCGCCGTCGTCGTGCTCAGCTGGCCTTCTTGCGGGCCCTCTTCTTCGGGGCTGCGGCGGCCGCGACCGCCTCGGGGTCGAGCATCTTCGCCAGGTACCGGCCGGTGTGGCTCTCGGGCACCGAGGCGACGAACTCCGGCGGGCCCTCGGCCACGACCGTACCGCCGCGGAACCCGCCCTCGGGGCCCATGTCGATGAGCCAGTCGGCGCTCTTGATGACGTCGAGGTTGTGCTCGATGACGATCACCGAGTTGCCCTTGTCGACCAGGCCCTGCAGCACCATGAGCAGCTTGCGGATGTCCTCGAAGTGCAGGCCAGTGGTCGGCTCGTCGAGGACGTAGATGCTGCGGCCGTTGGAGCGCTTCTGCAGCTCGCTGGCCAGCTTCACCCGCTGCGCCTCACCGCCGGAGAGCGTGGTCGCGGGCTGGCCGAGCCGGACGTAGCCCAGGCCGACCTCGGTGAGCGTCCGCAGGTAGCGGGCGATCGACGGGATGGCCTCGAAGAACTCCGCGGCCTCCTCGATCGGCATGTCGAGGACCTCGGCGACCGTCTTGCCCTTGTAGTGCACCTCGAGGGTCTCCCGGTTGAACCGGGCGCCCTTGCACACCTCGCAGGGCACGTAGACGTCGGGCAGGAAGTTCATCTCGATCTTCAGCGTGCCGTCGCCGGAGCACGCCTCGCAGCGGCCGCCCTTGACGTTGAAGGAGAACCGCCCGGGCTGGTAGCCGCGGATCTTCGCCTCGGAGGTCTGCGCGAACAGCTTGCGGACCTGGTCCCAGACGCCGGTGTAGGTGGCCGGGTTGGACCGCGGCGTGCGGCCGATCGGCGACTGGTCGACGTGCACGACCTTGTCGAGGTGCTCCAGGCCGGTCACCGTGCGGTGCCGGCCGGGCACCAGCCGGGCGCGGTTGAGCTCGTTGGCCAGGACGCTGTACAGGATGTCGTTGACCAGGCTGGACTTGCCCGAGCCGGAGACACCGGTGACCGAGACCAGCACGCCGAGCGGGAAGGTCACGTCGACGCCGCGCAGGTTGTTCTCGCGCGCGCCCTTGACGACCAGCTCGCGGCCCGGGGTCGGTTCGCGGCGCTTCTCCGGGATCTCGATCTTCTTCCGCCCGGACAGGTACTGCCCGGTGATCGACCGCTCGCTGGCCAGCAGCTCCGCCACGGTGCCGCTGACGACCACCTCGCCGCCGTGCTCTCCGGCGCCGGGGCCGATGTCGACCACCCAGTCGGCGACCTGGATGGTGTCCTCGTCGTGCTCGACGACGATGAGCGTGTTGCCCATGTCGCGCAGCCGGACGAGCGTCTCGATCAGCCGGGTGTTGTCGCGCTGGTGCAGGCCGATCGACGGCTCGTCCAGCACGTAGAGGACACCCACCAGGCCGGAGCCGATCTGGGTGGCCAGCCGGATGCGCTGCGCCTCCCCGCCCGCGAGGGTGGCCGCGGGACGGTTGAGCGAGAGGTAGTCCAGGCCGACGTCGACCAGGAAGGACAGCCGGGCCTGGATCTCGCGGAGCACGCGGTCGGCGATCGCCTTCTCCCGCTCGCCCAGCTCCAGGGCGCCCAGCCACTGCGACGCCTCGCCGATGGACAGGTCGGTGACCTCGGCGATCGAGCGGTCGTTGAGCTTCACCGCGAGGATCTCCGGCTTGAGCCGGGTGCCGTGGCAGACGGGGCACGGGACGTCCCGCATGTAGCCCTCGTACTTGTCCTTCATGTACTCGCTGTCGGTGTCCTCGTGCCGGCGCTCGAGGAAGGGCAGCACGCCCTCGAACGCGGCGTAGTAGCTGCGCTCGCGGCCGTAGCGGTTCTTGTAGCGCACGTGCACCTGGTCCGGCGAGCCGTGCAGGATCGCCTTCTGCACCTTGGCCGGCAGCCGCTCCCACGGCTCGTCCATCGAGAAGCCGATCTGCTGCGACAGGCCGGTGAGCAGCCGGGTGAAGTACTCGTTGCTCATCGACGTCGACCACGGGGCGATGGCGCCCTGGGCGAGGCTCTTCTCCGGGTCGGGGACGACGAGCTCCGGGTCGACCTCCTTGCGGGTGCCGATGCCGGTGCACTCCGGGCAGGCGCCGAACGGCGAGTTGAACGAGAACGAGCGGGGCTCGAGCGCCTCGAAGGACAGCCCGTCGTCGACGCACGCCAGGTGCTCGGAGAAGGTGCGCTCGCGCTGCGGGTCGTCGTCGGGCAGGTCGACGAAGTCCAGGACGACGAGTCCGCCGGCCAGGCCGAGCGCGGTCTCCACCGAGTCGGTGAGCCGCCGCTTGGCGCTCTCCTTGACGGTGAGCCGGTCGACGATGACCTCGATGGAGTGCTTCTCCTGCTTCTTGAGCTTCGGCGGCTCGGTCAGCGAGTGCACGGTGCCGTCGACGCGGACGCGGGAGAAGCCCTGGGTCTGCAGCGAGCTGAACAGGTCGACGTACTCGCCCTTGCGCGCGCGGACGACCGGGGCGAGCACCTGGAACCGGGTGCCCTCCTCCATGGCGAGCACCTGGTCGACGATCTGCTGCGGGGTCTGCCGGGAGATCGGCTTGCCGCAGTTGGGGCAGTGCGGCTGGCCGGCGCGGGCGTAGAGCAGGCGCAGGTAGTCGTAGACCTCGGTGATGGTGCCGACGGTCGACCGGGGGTTGCGGTTGGTCGACTTCTGGTCGATCGAGACCGCCGGGGACAGCCCCTCGATGAAGTCGACGTCGGGCTTGTCCATCTGGCCCAGGAACTGGCGCGCGTAGGCCGACAGCGACTCGACGTAGCGGCGCTGGCCCTCGGCGAAGATCGTGTCGAACGCCAGGCTCGACTTCCCGGAGCCCGACAGCCCGGTGAACACGATCAGCGCGTCGCGCGGGAGGTCGATGTCGACGTTCTTGAGGTTGTGCTCTCGGGCGCCGCGGACGACGAGCCGGTCCATGTGATCCCTGTCGGTCGCTGTGGGTGGGTGTGGCAGAGGCGGTGTCGCGAGGCTGGCTGCTGCGGACGACGTGCGGTGGCGTGGCATCGCTGCTGGTAACGCCGCCACCCGCCGTGGTCGTCCGCCCCCGCGGTGTGAGCTGCGTCGGCGGGGAGGCCGGGCTCAGGTCGCGGCGGCCATCGGCGCGGTGGGGTCGAAGACCGGCGCGTAGCGGCGCCACGGAAGCAGGCGCTCCAGTTCTCCGGCGATCCAGAGTAGCCGCGCCTCGGCGCCCGGGGGGCCGACGAACTGGGCGGCGAGCGGCACCTCGGGAGCGGTCCGCACGCCGGCCGGCAGGACCAGCGCGGGGAGGCCGGCGTAGTTCCAGGCCGCCGTCCACGGTGCCCACCGGGCGTTGGCCGTCACGTTGGCCAGGAAGCCGCGCTCGTGCCAGGGCCGGGCCGGCAGCGGCGGGCCAGTCGTGACGGGCGTGAGCAGCAGATCGACGTCGTCGAAGAAGCCGGTCATGCGCTCGCGGAAGCGCTCCTGGGCCGCGGGCCGGACCAGCCCGGCCCGGCGGACGAGCCGGCCGATGCGGGCGTGCGTGCGGCTGCGCGGCTGGAGCGCCGCCCGGTCGAGCCCGAGGTGCTCGGCGTCGTCCTCCGCACCCGCCATCCAGCGGGCGAGCGCCCCGGCCGCGGCGCCGGGGGTGATCGGGGGGTCGCGGCGGACGACGGTGTGCCCGGCCGCGGTGAGCGCCGCGACGACCCGCTCGACGGCGGCCAGCGCCTCGCGGTCGGCCCGCACGCCGGGCACCGGCGAGGTGGTGCTGACGGCGACGCGCAGCGGCCGCGTGAGGTCCGCCGGCGCGGCCCGCTCCTGGCCGGCCAGGACCGCGTGCGCCACCGCGAGGTCGGCGACCGTGGTGGCCAGCGCGCCGTTCTCCGCCATCCCCGACCAGCTGTCGAACCCGATCTCGGCCGGGACGACGCCGCGCCCGGGCTTGAGGGTGACCAGGCCGCACGCCGCCGCGGGCAGCCGCAGCGAGCCCATCCCGTCGTTGCCGTGGGCGAGCGGGACCGATCCCGAGGCGACCGCCGCGGCGCTGCCGCCCGAGCTGCCGGCCGGCGAGCGCGCGGTGTCCCAGGGGTTGCGGCTCACCGCGCCCGGCCCGTCGGTGGCCGCGTAGAGGCAGAGCTCCGGCGCGTGCGTGATGCCGACGACCACCGCGCCGGCCTTGCGCAGCCGGGTGACGACCGGGTGGTCCTTGGCCGCCACCTCCTGCCGGCACGCCGGGGAGCCGTCGGTGATCACCTCGCCGGCCACGGCCACGTTGTCCTTGACCGCGATCGGCACCCCGGCCAGCGGCAGGGCGAACCGGGTGAGCGCGGTGTCGACCGCCCGGGCCTCGGCCAGC
Organism: Blastococcus sp. TF02A-30; assembly: GCF_003319185.1. Taxonomy (GTDB): domain Bacteria; phylum Actinomycetota; class Actinomycetes; order Mycobacteriales; family Geodermatophilaceae; genus Blastococcus. Next base: position 464,885 of record NZ_QOHJ01000002.1, on the reverse strand, counting down.
GCCGCCTCGCGGCGCAGCACGCGGAAGGCGCCGACCCGGGCGTCGACCTCGTCGAGGTGCTCGAGGTGGGCGCGCACGACGTCGACCGCCGTGACCTCCCCCGAACGCACGAGGGCCGCGATCTCCGTGGCCGGGAGACCGACGGTCCGACGTGCGCCGACAGCTCCGCTAGCGTCCATGCCGCCGACCGTAACGGCGGACGCCGACAGTTTCCGAACGGAGGCCTGATGAGCCCGTACACCGGTGACGTCGAGGTCGGGGGTCCCGCCGACGTGCGGGAGCTCCCCGGGCTGACGATCAGCAAGCTGGCCGTGAGCGAGATGGCCAACAACGCCTACCTGCTGCGCTGCACCGCCACCGGCGAGCAGCTGCTGGTCGACGCGGCCGCCGAGCCGGACGCGCTGCTCGCGCTGGTCGGCGACGGCGGCCTGCGCACCGTCGTCACCACGCACGGGCACTGGGACCACCACCGCGCCCTCCCCCGGGTGGTCGAGGAGACCGGCGCGGAGACCGTCGCCCACCCGGCCGACGCCGCCGACCTCCCCGTGCCGGTGCGGCGGCCGGTCGAGCACGGCGACACCGTGGCCGTCGGCGAGCAGGTGCTCGAGGTGGTGCACCTGCGCGGCCACACCCCCGGCAGCATCGCCCTGGTCTGGCGCGGCCCCGGCGACGCGGGCACGCACGTCTTCACCGGCGACAGCCTCTTCCCCGGCGGGGTGGGCAACACCCAGCAGGACCCGGCCCGGTTCGCCAGCCTGATCGACGACGTCGAGCAGCGGCTGTTCGACGTCCTGCCGGACGACACCTGGGTCTACCCCGGCCACGGCAAGGACACGACCCTCGGCGCGGAGCGGCCGCACCTCGGCGAGTGGCGGGCCCGCGGCTGGTGACCGCTGCTCAGCGCACGTCGTAGGTGCTCTGCACCGCGCCGCCGGCGAACGACTCCGTGCGCCGGTGCGCCAGCCGGATGTCGCCGGCCAGCGGCCCGAACGGCGTCAGCCCCGTGCCGATCAGCACCGGCACGCGGGTGAGCGTCAGCTCGGAGACCAGGCCGGCGGCGAGGAAGCTGTGCGCCGTACGGCCGCCGTCGACGTACACCTTCCGGTAACCGGCCGCCGAGAGCGCGGCCACGGCCTCCTCGAACGAGCGGTGCACGGTGATCCGGGTGTCGGCGCCCTCGGGGAGCGTCGTGCTGAGCACGTGCACCGGCTTGCCCTGGTACGGCCACTCCGCCATCGGCGCGATGACGTCGTAGGTCGACCGGCCCATCACCAGGGCGTCGACGCCGGAGACGAATTCGGCGAACCCGAAGTCGCCGCCCCCGCCGTCGTCCGGCGGGCCGCCGGCCTCGTCGCCGCCGGTGAGCCAGGAGAGGTCGCCGTCGAGGCGGGCGATGAACCCGTCGACGCTCATGCCGAGGTAGATGGCGGCGGAGAAGGAGGCATCCATGCCGCCACCCTGGCGCACGGGTACGACAAGTTCAGCCCTCCGCGTCCTCCTCCTCGAACGCCTCGACCAGCTCGTCCGGCGTCCCGGGCTGGTACAGCGGCAGCACCGACACCGCCCAGTCGGGACGGCGCTGGTCCACCCCCACGGCGAGGTCCCAGGCGGCCCGGGCGCTGAGCGGCCCGAAGCACCCCTCGTCGCCGTCCTTCCCCACCGCGATCTCGACGAGCCACGAGTCGGAGAGGTCGGCGGCGAGCTCGGCGAAGTCCGGATCGGCGTCCTCGGCGGGCTCGGGAGCGTCGGCGAGGACGGGGTAGATGAGGGCCATCCCCCGACGCTAGGCCCCCGAGCCCTCCAGCGGGAGGTCGACGGGTTGGTTGCAGCGACTGCAACGACAGCTCAGCGGACCCGCGTCGTCCGCACGCTGAGCGGTTCGGCGCCCTCCGGCTCCTCGTCGGGCGACGTCGCGTCCGGGACCGGCACGACCAGCTCCGCCGTCGCCGGCCCGGGGTTCTGCGGTGTCGGCAGCCAGCGCGCCCACCACCTGAGGACGTGCTCGAACCGGGCGAGCCGGTGCCGGGGCCGGCCCGAGCGGGACAGCTCGTGCCCCTCCCCCGGGAAGAGCAGCAGCTCCGAGGGGACACCGCGCCGCTTGAGCTCGACGTAGAGCCGCGCCCCCTGCTCGAGGGGGCAGCGCCAGTCCTCCTCGGAGTGGATCACCAGCGTGGGCGTGGTGATCGCGGCCGCCGCGGCCATCGGGCTCTGCGCGGCCACGCGCTCGGGATCGGTGCCCACGTACTGGTCGGGGAAGACCCAGCCGATGTCCGAGGACCCGACGAAGCTGACCGGGTCGGTGAAGGCGCGCTCGCTGATCGCCGCGGCGAACCGGTCGGTGCGGCCGATGAGCAGGGTCGTCAGGTAGCCGCCGTACGAGCCGCCCATCACGCCGACGCGGTCGGCGTCCAGCGCCGGGTCCTCGAGCGCGGCGTCGAGGAAGGCCAGCACGTCGTCGGCGTCCACCGTGCCCATGGCCTGGCGCACCGCCCGGCCGTGCGCGGACCCGTAGCCGGAGGAGCCGCGCGGGTTGCACTGCACCACCGCGTAGCCGGCGGAGACGTAGACCTGGGTCTCGTCGAACAGCGCCCAGCCGTACTGGGCGAACGGGCCGCCGTGGATGGTGAGGAGCACCGGGTGCGGACCGGGACCGGGCGGCGTGGTGACCCAGCCGTGCACCGGGTAGCCGTCGGGCGCGGTCGCCGTGCGCTCCCGCATGCGGCGCACCCGGCCCGTCGCCCCCAGCTCGGCGCCGAAGCCGGTCAGCAGCCGGCGCCCGCCCCCGGACAGCGCCACCAGCTCGCCCGCCGACCGGTCGTGCGCCACGGTGGCGACGACGACGCCGCCGGCGGCCGCGAAGCCCCGCACGGTGAACGGCCCGTCGACCAGCACCTGCGGCGGGCCGCCGTCCAGGGGCACCCGCAGCAGCTCCACCGCGCCGCGGCGCTCCACGCCGACCAGCACCGCCCCGTCGGCCAGGACCGTGCCCGGGGTGCCGTCGCCCCGGTGGTGCTCCGCGGGGTCGAGCAGCGGCTGCAGCGCGCCGTCGTCGGCCACCCGGCACGGCACCGCCTGGCGGGCGACGAAGTCGACCCCGTCCGGGCCGAGGTCCGGGACGGCGGTGACCACGAGCGTGCCGTCGGGCGCGTAGGTCGGGTGGCTGCAGTCACCGCGCGAGCCGGTGCGCCGCCGCAGGCCGGACCCGTCGACGCCGATCTCGTGGACGTCGTGCACCAGGTCGCGGTCCGCGCGGGGGTGCCGCGCCGAGACGAACGCCAGCGCCGCGCCGTCGGGGCGCCAGGTGACGTCGGTGCAGTCGGCGTCGCCGGTGGTCACCTGGACCGGCTCGGGCGCGTCGTCGTCGCGCAGGTCGGCGGGCAGGTCGAGGACGAAGACCTGGCTGGGCCGGTCGAGCAGGAACCCGACGCCGTCGCGCCGGTACTGCAGCGTGGTGATCAGCCGCGGCGCCTCCGCCTCGGGGCCGACGCCCTCGGTGGTGCCGTAGCGCCCCGGCTCCGGCACGCGGGCCGTGTAGGCCAGCCGGCGGGAGTCCGGCGACCACACCGGGACGCCGGCGCCCAGCGGGTGGTCGGTGAGCCGGCGGGCCTCCCCGCCCGCGGTGGGCAGCACGTGCACCTGCGGCTTGCCGCCCTCCTCCGCGCCGAGGAACGCCAGCCACCGGCCGTCCGGTGAGAAGGACGGCGAGGCGTCCCGCGTGCCGCTGGAGATGGGGCGGGGCTGCGCCGACCCGTCGGTGGGCACCGCCCACAGCCGGCCGCGGTACTCGTCGGCGTCGAGGTCGGGGCGGCCGACCGCGACGACGGCGATCCGGCCGTCCGGGGAGACGGTCGGCACGCCCGGCGTCCGGAGCAGGTCGAGGTCGTGCGGGCGCATGCCGCCGACGCTAGCCGAGCGGTTCCGGAGGGCCGGCGGTCAGCGCCCGGCGCGCCCCTCGCTCGACTCCTCGGCGATCCGGCTCTCGGCGGCCGCGGCGGCCTCGGGGCCACCGGTCGGCACGGACTCCGCCGTCTCCCGGTCGACCGAGGGCGCACCCGGGGAGGCCAGCTGCCCGCGGGTCTTGAGCAGGCTGGCGACGGTCGCGAGCACGAGGACGCCCAGGATGATCGTGAGCGACAGCCAGATCGGGATCTCCGGCACGCTCTCCAGCGGCTCCCGGTGCCCGGCGAAGGGCAGCTGGTTCTCGTGCACCGCCTCGAGGATGAGCTTCACGCCGATGAAGGCGAGGATCACGGCCAAACCCAGCGACAGGTACACCAGCCGCTGCAGCAGGCCGCCGAGCAGGAAGTACAGCTGGCGCAGCCCCATCAGGGCGAAGACGTTCGCGGTGAAGACGATGAACGGCTCGCGGGTCAGGCCGAAGATCGCCGGGATGCTGTCCAGCGCGAAGATCAGGTCGGTGGTGCCGAGCGCCAGGATGACCACGATCATCGGCGTCCACATCTTCCGGCCGCCCTCGGTCACCCGGATCTTGGCGCCGTGGAAGTCCTTCGTGATCGGCAGGACCTTGCGCATGCGCCGGATGAAGGCGTTCTCCTCGTACTCCTCGTCCTCGCCGCGGTGCCGGACCAGGTTGATCGCCGTGTAGATGAGGAAGGCGCCGAAGACGTAGAAGACCCAGACGAAGCGCTCGATGACCACCGCGCCCAGCAGGATGAAGATCCCGCGCAGGACCAGCGCGATGATGATGCCGATCATCAGCGCTTCCTGCTGGAACTTCCGCGGCACCCCGAAGCGGGCCATGATGATCACGAACACGAACAGGTTGTCGACCGAGAGCGAGTACTCGGTCAGCCAGCCGGCGTAGAACTCCGTGGCGTACGTGCCGTTGGTGAACGCCAGCATCAGCAGGCCGAAGACCAGGGCCAGCCCCACGTAGAAGCTCACCCACAGGCTGGCCTCCTTGATGGAGGGCTCGTGCGGGCGACGGGCGACGATGGCCAGGTCCGCGAGCAGCAGGACCGTGAGCCCCACGAACGTCGCGACCTCGAACCAGACGGGGAGCTCCACGGGCGCTCACTCTACGGGGCGCCCCGCCACCCGGCGTGGTGGCGGACGGGCGGCGGATCCCCGGTGGGGACGGCCACGCCGTCCCCACCGGAGCCGGCGGTCTAGTGCCGGGGAGCGGGCGCGTCCGTTCCGCGCTCCGCGTCGGTGGGGCCGACGGCGTCGGCCACCTCCCCCGCCTGCGGGGCGTCCGGGACGCCCGGGGCCAGCGGCGCGTCCGGGGCGACGACGTGGGTCGCGGCGTGCTCGGCGCGGTCCCGCTTGCTCTTGGCCAGGCTCGCCACCGTGGTCACGACCAGGGTCACCAGGATGACCGACAGCGACAGCCAGGTCGGGATCTCCGGGACCACCGTCACGTGCTCACCGCCGTTGATGAACGGCAGCTCGTTGGTGTGCAGCGCGTGGATGACCAGCTTGGCGCCGATGAAGCCGAGGATGACCGCCAGGCCGTAGGAGAGGTAGACCAGCCGGTCCAGCAGGCCGTCGATGAGGAAGAACAGCTGCCGCAGGCCCAGGAGGGAGAAGGCGTTCGCGGTGAAGACCAGGTAGGTCTCCTGGGTCAGGCCGAAGATCGCCGGGATCGAGTCGACGGCGAAGATGACGTCGGCGGTGCCGATGGCCAGCAGCGCGATCGCCAGCGGGGTGATGAAGCGCTTGCCGTCGATCCGGACGGTCATCCGGTCGCCCTCGTACTGCTCCGTCGTCGGCAGCACCCGCCGGGCGAACCGGAGGACGGCGTTCTCCTCGAAGTTCTCGTCGTCGTGGCCGCCGCTGCGCGCCTGCACCCAGGCGGTCCAGATCAGGATCGCGCCGAACAGGTAGAAGACCCAGCTGAAGTTCTCGATGGCCGCGGCGCCGACGAGGATGAACACGGTCCGCAGCAGCAGCGCGAACGTGATGCCGAACAGCAGCACCTTCTGCTGCAGCTCCCGTGGCACGCCGAAGCTGGCCATGATCAGCACGAAGACGAACAGGTTGTCGACCGAGAGGCTCTTCTCGGTGATGTAACCGGCGAAGTACTCGCCGGCGTATCCGGCACCCCAGCCCCACAGGACCAGGACGCCGAAGACCAGGGCGATGCCGACGTAGACCGCCGACCAGATCGCCGATTCACGCAGCGTCGGGGCGTGCGGCGTGCGCACGTGGCCGACGAAGTCGAAGACGAGCATGCCCACGATCAACCCGACCGTGACAGCCCACACCCAGAAGGGCACGTCCAACGTAGGAACCTCCGGAACTGGCAGACGTCAGCAACCGGAGGTCTCTCCCACCGCCCTGAGGGCGGCCGACCGGCCGGGGATCACGGGATCCCGTACTGACGACGCGGTCGCGGCGGGATACTCCCCTCCACGAACCGGGGACGCGCATGCCGTCATGGCCGCACGTCCCGTGTGGTTCAGGGGGTGCAACGCACCGGCCGCCCGCCGAGTTCCCGGAGTCCCCAGAACGTCGGGGCCGGTCGGCCGGTGAGCGTTCCATGCGGCGATGTGCGACTGCGGCGCCTTCCATGGTCGGAAGACGCCGCGGACGCACACCGTCCAGGACGGGACGCCGCCGCTAGGCGTGCGCGGCGTCGAACTGGCGCAGCTCCTTCTTCAGCTCGTTGAGCTCGTCGCGCAGCCGGGCGGCCACCTCGAACTGGAGCTCGCGCGCGGCGGCGAGCATCTGGTCGTTCATCTGGGTGATGAGGTCGGCCAGCTCCGCCCGCGGCAGGCCCTGCACGTCGATCGAGCCGGCCTTCGCCTTGCCCTTCGACGACAGCCCGGGCACCGGCGCCTTGCCGCGCGACTGCTGCCGACCCGACCCGCCGAGCAGCTCGGTGGCCGACTCGGCGTCGTCCGCGGCCTTGTAGATGCCGTCGAGGATGTCGACGATCTTCTTGCGCAGCGGCTGCGGGTCGATGCCGTGCTCGGTGTTGTAGGCGATCTGCTTCTCGCGCCGGCGGTTCGTCTCGTCGATCGCCTGCTCCATGGACGGGGTGATCTTGTCCGCGTACATGTGCACCTGGCCGGAGACGTTGCGCGCCGCCCGGCCGATGGTCTGGATCAGCGACTTGCTCGACCGGAGGAAGCCCTCCTTGTCCGCGTCGAGGATCGCCACCAGCGACACCTCGGGCAGGTCGAGGCCCTCGCGCAGCAGGTTGATGCCGACCAGCACGTCGTACTCGCCCTGCCGCAGCTCGCGCAGCAGCTCCACCCGGCGCAGCGTGTCGACCTCGGAGTGCAGGTAGCGGACCTTGATGCCCATCTCGAGCAGGTAGTCGGTGAGGTCCTCGGCCATCTTCTTGGTCAGCGTGGTGACCAGGATCCGCTCGTCCTTCTCGGTGCGGACCCGGATCTCGTGCACCAGGTCGTCGATCTGGCCCTTGGTCGGCTTGATCACGACCTCGGGGTCGACCAGCCCGGTGGGGCGGATGACCTGCTCGACGACCTCGCCCTGGGTGCGGCCGAGCTCGTAGTCGCCCGGCGTCGCCGACAGGTAGACGGTCTGGCCGATCCGGTCGGTGAACTCCTCCCACTTCAGCGGGCGGTTGTCCATGGCCGAGGGCAGCCGGAACCCGTGCTCGACCAGCGTCCGCTTGCGGCTCATGTCGCCCTCGTACATGCCGCCGATCTGCGGCACGGTCACGTGCGACTCGTCGATGACGAGCAGGAAGTCGTCGGGGAAGTAGTCGATGAGGCAGGCGCCGGCGCTGCCGGGCGCCCGGCCGTCGATGTGCCGCGAGTAGTTCTCGATGCCGGAGCAGAACCCGACCTGGCGCATCATCTCGATGTCGTAGGTGGTGCGCATGCGCAGCCGCTGCGCCTCGAGCAGCTTGCCCTGCTTCTCCAGCTCCGCCAGCCGCTGCTCGAGCTCGGCCTCGATGTTCGTGATCGCCCGCTCCATGCGCTCGGGGCCGGCGACGTAGTGGGTGGCGGGGAAGACGAACAGCTCCTCCACCTCCCGCACGACCTCACCGGTGAGCGGGTGCAGGTAGTAGAGCCGCTCGACCTCGTCGCCGAACATCTCGATCCGGACGGCGAGCTCCTCGTAGACCGGGAAGATCTCGATCGTGTCGCCCCGCACCCGGAACGTGCCGCGGGTGAAGGAGAGGTCGTTGCGGGTGTACTGCTCGGTGACGAGGGTGCGCAGCAGCTCGTCGCGGTCGCGCTCCTCCCCCACCGAGATCTTCAGCGCCCGGTCGACGTACTCCTCCGGCGTGCCCAGGCCGTAGATGCAGGACACCGTGGCGACCACGACGACGTCGCGCCGGGTGAGCAGCGCGTTGGTGGCCGAGTGCCGCAGCCGCTCGACCTCCTCGTTGATCGAGGAGTCCTTCTCGATGTAGGTGTCGGTCTGCGGGACGTAGGCCTCGGGCTGGTAGTAGTCGTAGTACGAGACGAAGTACTCGACGGCGTTGTTCGGCAGCAGCTCGCGAAACTCGTTGGCCAGCTGTGCGGCCAGGGTCTTGTTGGGCGCCATGACCAGCGTGGGCCGCTGCACCTGCTCGATCAGCCACGCGGTGGTGGCCGACTTGCCGGTGCCGGTGGCGCCGAGGAGGACGACGTCCTTCTCCCCCGCGTTCACCTTCTCGGCGAGGGCCTTGATGGCCGTCGGCTGGTCGCCCGAGGGCTCGAACTCGCTGACGACCTGGAAACGGCCCTGCGTGGGCCGGAGGTCGGTGGTCGTGCGCACGGAGACGAAGGTACGACGCACCTGTGACAGAACGGGTGGCTGCGCGTGCTGGGACTGCGTGGCCGCCGGGGTGCGCGGAGGTACTTGTCCTGCCCCCGGCGCTCCCCCTAGCGTGCTCCGTCGCAGGAGCGGTCACCATCGGGGACCAGCGCCACCCGGGATCCCGGGCGAGGTCGGACCCCGCTGCGCGTGCTCCCCGGCCAGGGCCCGGGCGCCGCGCAGGTGCCCGCCCCGGCGGCCGGGACGCTGCGGCGTCCCGGCCGGACCTGCGCACGACGCCTCCCGCGGCCCGGCCGCGGGAGGCGTCGTCGCACCGCCTGCTGCGCAGCGCTGCATCTCACGCCCGGATCAGGTGTGCGGAGCCCTCCGCCCGGGCACCCGTCGACGGTCGCCCCGACAAGCCGCCGTCCACGAAGATCGTGGGAGGAGGCCCTGCCCCCATGTCCGGGGGCAGCCACAGCAGGAGGAAGCCCGCACGATGACGCAGGTATGGCCCGGCAGCGCCTACCCCCTCGGGGCCACGTACGACGGCACCGGCACGAACTTCGCGATCTTCAGCGAGGTCGCCGAGAAGGTCGAGCTGTGCCTCTTCGACGACGAGGGCAACGAGGAACGCATCCGGCTGCCCGAGATGGACGGTTACGTCTGGCACGCATTCCTGCCCGGCATCCACCCGGGGCAGAAGTACGGGTTCCGCGTGCACGGACCGCACGACCCGTCGCAAGGGCTGCGCTGCAACCCGAACAAGCTGCTGCTCGACCCGTACGCCAAGGCCATCGACGGCCAGATCGACTGGGACCAGTCGGTGTTCGGCTACGACTTCGAGACCAAGGAGCGCAACGACGACGACTCCGCGGCGCACATGCCGAAGTCCGTCGTCGTCAACCCGTTCTTCGACTGGGGCGTCGACCGCCCGCCGAAGACCCCCTACAACAAGACCGTCATCTACGAGGCCCACGTCAAGGGTCTGACGATGACCAACCCGCGGATCCCCGAGGAGCTGCGCGGCACCTACGCCGGCGTCGCCCACCCGGCCACGATCGAGCACCTGACCGAGCTGGGGATCACCGCGATCGAGCTGCTCCCGGTGCACCAGTTCGTGCAGGACGACACCCTGCAGCAGAAGGGCCTGCGCAACTACTGGGGCTACAACACGATCGGCTTCTTCGCGCCGCACAACGAGTACGCGTCGAACACGACGTCGGGCCAGCAGGTGCAGGAGTTCAAGGGCATGGTGCGGGCCCTGCACGAGGCCGGCATCGAGGTCATCCTCGACGTCGTCTACAACCACACGGCCGAGGGCAACCACATGGGCCCGACGCTGTCGTTCCGCGGCATCGACAACCGCACGTACTACAAGCTCGTCGAGGGCGACGAGCAGTTCTACATGGACTACACCGGCACCGGGAACACGCTCAACGTCCGGACGCCGCAGTCGCTGCAGCTGATCATGGACTCGCTGCGGTACTGGGTCACCGAGATGCACGTCGACGGCTTCCGCTTCGACCTCGCCTCGGCTCTGGCCCGCGAGCTGCACGCCGTGGACCGGCTGGCCACCTTCTTCGACCTGGTGCACCAGGACCCGGTCGTCAGCCAGGTCAAGCTCATCGCCGAGCCGTGGGACGTCGGCGAGGGCGGCTACCAGGTCGGCAACTTCCCGGCGCTGTGGACGGAGTGGAACGGCAAGTACCGCGACACCGTCCGCGACTTCTGGCGCGGCGAGGACGCGACCGTCGGCGAGTTCGCCAGCCGGATCACCGGCTCGGCCGACCTGTACCAGCACTCGGGACGGCGCCCGGTGGCCAGCATCAACTTCGTCACCGCGCACGACGGCTTCACGCTCAACGACCTCGTCTCCTACAACGAGAAGCACAACGAGGCCAACGGCGAGGGCAACAACGACGGCGAGAGCCACAACCGGAGCTGGAACTGCGGGGTCGAGGGCGCGACCGACGACCCGGAGATCCTGCAGCTGCGCGCCCAGCAGCGGCGCAACTTCATCGCCACGATGATGCTCAGCCAGGGCGTGCCGATGCTGCTGCACGGCGACGAGCTCGGCCGGTCGCAGGGCGGCAACAACAACGGCTACTGCCAGGACTCCGAGCTGACCTGGATCGACTGGGAGAACGTCGACGAGGGGCTGCTCGAGTTCACCAAGAAGGTGACCAAGCTCCGGACCGACCACCCGACGTTCCGCCGTCGCCGCTTCTTCCACGGCCGGCCGGTCCGCCGCGGGCTGGGCGAGCCGGTGCCCGACATCGACTGGCTGACGCCCGAGGGCGAGCAGATGGGCGACGACGACTGGGACGTCGGCTACGCCAAGTCGCTAGCCGTCTACCTCAACGGGGTCGGCATCCGCGAGATGGACGAGCGCGGCGAGTACGTCCAGGACGACCACTTCTACCTGGCCTACAACGCCTCGCACGAGCCGATCGAGTTCACCCTGCCCAGCTCCGACTACTGCCAGGCGTGGACGCCGGTCCTCGACACCGCGGAGATGCACGAGGTCGAGCCGGTCGAGCTGAAGCCGGGCGAGACGGTCACCGTCCAGGGCCGCTCGATCGTCGTGCTGACGGGCCCCGCCCAGTGACCGAGCCGCGGGCGGTGCCGTCGGCCACCTACCGCCTCCAGGTGCACGCCGGCTTCCCGCTCCAGGACGCCGCCGAGGTGGCCGGCTACCTCGCCGACCTCGGGGTGAGCCACGCCTACTCCTCCCCCCTGCTGCGCTCGGCCGAGGGCAGCACGCACGGCTACGACACCGTCGACCACGGGCACATCGACGAGGCGCGCGGCGGCGAGGAGGGTCTCGACCGGTTCGTCGCCGCGCTGCACGAGCACGGCCTCGGCCTGGTGCTGGACCTGGTGCCCAACCACATGGGCGTCGACGACCCGTCGGCGGCGCGCTGGTGGTGGGACGTCCTGCAGCACGGCCGCGACTCCGAGCACGCCGCCGCCTTCGACGTCGACTGGGACTTCGGCGGCGGGAAGGTCCGCATCCCGGTGCTCGGGTCGGCGGACGACGTCGAGAAGCTCGAACTGGTGGACGGCGAGCTGCGGTACTACGACAACCGCTTCCCCATCGCGCCGGGCACCGGGGACGGGACACCGCAGGAGGTGCACGCCCGCCAGCACTACGAGCTGGTCGACTGGCGGCGCGCCGACTCCGACCTGAACTACCGGCGGTTCTTCGCGATCAACACGCTCGCCGGCCTGCGGGTCGAGGACCCGGCGGTGTTCGACGCGACGCACCGGCTGGTGCTGCAGCTGGTCCGCGACGGCGCCGTCGACGGGCTGCGGATCGACCACCCGGACGGGCTGGCCGACCCCAAGGGCTACCTGGACCGCCTCGCGGAGGCCTCCGGCGGCCGGTGGACCGTCGTCGAGAAGATCCTCGAGCCCGGCGAGGAGCTGCCCGAGGGCTGGGCGACCGCCGGCACCACCGGGTACGACGCGCTCAGCGAGGTGGACCAGGTGCTGGTCCACCCGGCCGGCGAGCCCGCGCTCACCGCGCTGGACACCGAGCTGGCCGGCAAGGCCGTCGACTACGCGCAGCTGGTGCACGACTGCAAGCGCGAGGTCACCGACGGCATGCTCGGCTCGGAGGTCGCCCGGCTGCAGCGGATCGTCGGCGACCTGCCCGGTCTGCCGGCCGACCGGGTGCGCGAGGCGCTGGCCGAGCTGCTCGCGTCCTTCCCCGTCTACCGCAGCTACCTGCCCGACGGCCGGCGGCACCTCGACGAGACGGTGGCCGCGGTCAAGGAGCGGCGGCCCGACCTCGTGCCGGCCGTGGAGGCGCTGCACCCGCTGCTCGGCCAGGCCGGCACCGAGCTGGCCACCCGGTTCGAGCAGACGTCCGGGCCGGTGATGGCCAAGGGCGTCGAGGACAGCGCCTACTACCGGTGGGCCCGGTTCGTGATGCTCAACGAGGTGGGCGGCGACCCGGCGCACTTCGGGACCTCGGTGGCCGGCTTCCACGCCGCCCAGCAGAACCGGCTGGCCGTCAAGCCGCAGGCCATGACCACGCTGTCCACGCACGACACCAAGCGCAGCGAGGACGTGCGCGCCCGGCTGGCGGTGCTGGCCGAGCTGCCGACCGAGTGGGCGAGCCTGGTGCGGTACCTGCTCTCCCGGCACCCGCTGGCCGACCGCCCGCTGGCCCACCTGGTCTGGCAGAACCTGGTCGGTGCCTGGCCGCTCTCCCGGGAGCGGGCGCACGCCTACGTCGAGAAGGCCGCCCGCGAGGCCGGGACGTCGACCACCTGGACCAACCCGGTCCAGGAGTTCGAGGAGCAGCTGCACGCGCTCGTCGACGCCGCGTACGACGACGAGGCGACGGCGGCCCGGATCACCAAGTTCGTGGCGCGGATCGAGGCGTTCGGCTGGTCGAACTCGCTGACCCAGAAGCTGCTGCAGCTGACCATGCCCGGCGTCCCGGACGTCTACCAGGGCACCGAGCTCTGGGACTTCTCGCTGGTCGACCCGGACAACCGCCGTCCGGTCGACTACGCGCGCCGCCGGGAGCTGCTGGCCCGGCTCGACGCCGGCGAGGTGCCCGCGGTCGACGAGACGGGCGCCGCCAAGCTGCTCGTCGTGTCGCGGGTGCTGCGCGCCCGCCGCGACCACCCGGAGTGGTTCGAGGGGTACGCGCCGGTGGAGGTGCGCGGCGAGGCCGCGGACCACGTCGTCGCCTTCGACCGGGGCGGCGCGGTGACCGTCGGGACGCGGCTGCCCGCGACCCTGGCCGGCACCGGCTGGGGCGACACCGCCCTGCAGCTGCCGACCGGCGCGTGGCAGGACCTGCTCACCGGCGGGCGCTTCGTCTCCGACGTCGCCGGCATCCCGGTCGACGCGCTGCTCGCGAAGCTCCCGGTCGCCCTGCTCGTCCGCGCGTAGCGACGACGGCGTGGCCGGCGGCCGCCGATAGCCTGCCCCGGTGCGAGCAGCGGTGCGCAGCCGGTACGGCCCGCCGGACGTGGTCCGGATCGAGGAGGTACCGACTCCCGAACCCGGACCGGGTGAGCTGCTCGTGCGGGTGCACGCGACCACGGTGAACCGCACCGACTGCGCGTACCGCGGCGGGACGCCCGCCGTCACGCGCCTGCTGTTCGGTTGGCCCCACCCGAGGGTCCAGGTGCTGGGCACGGAGTTCGCCGGGACGGTCGAGCGGGCGGGGAACGAGGTCACGGCGTTCTCCGCCGGGGACCGGGTGTTCGGGTACGTCGAGGGGAGCTTCGGCGCGCACGCGGAGTTCCTCACGGTCCCCCAGCACGGGTCCGTGGCCCACGTGCCGGACGACGTCGACCTGACGACCGCCGCGGCAGCCACCGAAGGCGCCCACTACGCGCTCGCGTTCGCCCGGGTTGCGAGGATCCGCGCCGGCCAGGACGTGCTGGTGCTGGGCGCCACCGGCGGGATCGGCTCGGCTGCGGTCCGGTTGCTGACCGCCGGTGGCGTGCGGGTCACCGCCGTCGCCCGAGAGCACGCCGACGTCGTGGCCGGGTTGGGCGCCGACCGCGTGATCACGGCACCGGCCGAGGGCGTCCCGGACGACGGGCAGCGCTACGACGCCGTGCTGGACGCAGTCGGCAGGAGCACCTTCGGACGGGTGCGGCGGTTGCTGGCACCGTCGGGCGTGTACGTGTCCTCCGAGCTCGGCCCTGGTGCCCAGAACATCGGCCTGGCGGCCCTCTGGCCGGTGATGCGAGGCCGGCACGTGCGGTTCCCCTTCCCGCTGCACGACCAGGCGATGATCCGGCGGATCGCCGGTCTGCTGGCCGACGGCCGCTTCCGGCCGGTGATCGACCGGCGCTACTCCCTGGACCGGATCATCGAGGCCTACGAGTACGTGGAGTCCGGCCGGAAGCTCGGCAACGTCGTCATCCAGGTCACCGACGACGAGGGTTGAGCCGCCCGCGCAGGGGCATGATCGGCGCGATCCGCCGTCCCCCTCGCGCCTGGAGGCTCACGCATGCCCGCTCCCGTCCAGTTCGCCGTCTGGGCGCCCCTGCCCGAGCGGGTGCGGCTGCAGGTCGACGGCGCCGTGCACGACATGCGCCGCGACGACGGCGGCTGGTGGCGGGCCGAGGTCGAGGCCGCACCCGAGTCCGACTACGGCTACCTGCTGGACGACAACGGGACGCCGCGGCCGGACCCGCGCAGCCGCCGCCAGCCCGAGGGCGTGCACGGGCTGTCCCGCCGGTACGAGCCCGACTCCTACGAGTGGGGCGACGGCGCCTGGACCGGCCGCCCGCTCGCCGGCGGGGTCGTCTACGAGATGCACGTCGGCACGTTCACCCCCGAGGGCACCTTCGACGCGGCCATCGGCCGGCTCGGCCACCTGGTCCGGCTGGGCGTCGACTTCGTCGAGCTGCTGCCGGTCAACGCCTTCAACGGCACGCACAACTGGGGCTACGACGGCGTCCTCTGGTACGCGGTGCAGGAGCAGTACGGCGGCCCGGCGGCCTACCAGCGGTTCGTCGACGCCTGCCACCAGCAGGGCCTCGGCGTGATCCAGGACGTCGTCTACAACCACCTCGGCCCGTCGGGGAACTACCTGCCCGAGTTCTTCCCGATCTTCGCCGAGGGCGGCGCCAACACCTGGGGCAGCTCGATCAACCTCAGCGGCCCCGACTCCGACGAGGTGCGCCGCTACATCATCGACAACGCGCTCATGTGGCTGCGCGACATGCACGTCGACGGGCTGCGGCTGGACGCCGTGCACGCGCTGGTCGACGAGCGGGCCACCCACGTGCTCGAGGAGATGGCCCAGGAGGTCGACAAGCTGTCGGTCGCGGTCGGCCGGCCGCTGACGCTGATCGCCGAGAGCGACCTGAACGACCCGCGCATGGTCACCCCGCGGGTGGCCGGCGGGCTGGGTCTCACCGCCCAGTGGAGCGACGACTTCCACCACTCGCTGCACTCGGTGCTGACCGGCGAGGGGCAGGGCTACTACGCCGACTTCGCGGAGGCGGGCCTGGGCGGGCTGGCGAAGGTGCTGACCGGTGCCTTCTTCCACGACGGCGCCTGGTCGAGCTTCCGGCGCCGGCACCACGGCCGCCCGGTGGACACCGCCACGCTGCCCGGCTGGAAGTTCCTCGGCTACCTGCAGGACCACGACCAGATCGGCAACCGCGCCGTCGGCGACCGGATCTCGGCCTCCCTCTCCCCCGGCCTGCTCGCCGTCGGGGCCACCCTGGTCCTGACCAGCCCGTTCACCCCGATGCTGTTCATGGGCGAGGAGTGGGGCGCGAGCACGCCGTGGCAGTTCTTCACCAGCCACCCCGAGCCGGAGCTGGGCAAGGCCACCGCCGAGGGCCGCATCGGCGAGTTCGCCGAGCACGGGTGGGACGCCGACGTCGTCCCCGACCCGCAGGACCCGGAGACCTTCACCCGGTCCAAGCTCGACTGGTCGGAGCTGTCGCAGGAGCCGCACGACCGGCTGCTGGCCGTGCACCGGTCCCTGCTCGCGCTGCGGCGGGCGCACCCCGACCTGGTCGACGCCGACCTGACCGCCGTGCAGGTCGACTGGGACGACGCCGACCGCTGGCTGGTCGTCCACCGCGGCAGCCTGCGCGTCGTGGTGAACCTGGCGGACCAGCCGCGGGAGATCGACCTGGACCGGCCGGCCGGCGAGGTGCTGTTCGCGACGGCGGAGCTCCCGACGCTGGACGGCGAGACGGTGACCCTGCCGGCCGAGAGCGCGGCCGTGCTGACCACCGCCTGATGCGCCGGCTGCTGCCGGGGGCCGGCGGGTCCGACGACGCGACGCTGGACGACGACGGGCTGGTCGAGGCCTACCGGCTGCCCGGGGGCCGGGCGCTGCGGGTCAACTTCGTGGCGTCCCTCGACGGGTCGATCGCCGTCGACGGGAAGAGCGCCGGGCTGGGCTCGCCGGGCGACCGGCGGGTGTTCCGGGTGCTGCGCGCGCTTGCCGACGTCGTCCTGGTCGGGCACGGCACGGCCGCCACCGAGGGCTACCGCCCGGTGCGGGCGGGCTCCCCCGTCGGCCGGCTGCGGGCGGCGCTCGACCGGCCGCCGCTGCCGATCGCGGTGGTGTCGCGGCGGGCCTCGCTCGACCCGTCGTCGGATCTGGTCACCGGCGCGGAGGTGCCGACGATCGTGGTCACCTGCGCGGCCGCCGACGCCGACCGGCGGCGGGCGCTGGCCGACGCCGGTGCCGAGGTGCTCGTCTGCGGGGACGACGACGTCGACCTGCCCGCGGCCGTGGACGCGCTGGCCGGCCGGGGGCTGGCGCAGGTGACCTGCGAGGGCGGCGCCCAGCTGCTCCGGGCCGCGCTGACCGCCGGGGTGGTCGACGAGCTGGACCTGACGATCGCCCCGGCGCTGGTCGGCGCACCGCTGCGGTTGCTCGACGCGGCGCTGCCGTCGCCGGCCGCGCTGGAGCTGGTGCAGCTGCTGGAGGAGGACGGCGTCCTCTTCACCCGCTACTCCGTCGGCGGCGGCGCGCCCGGCGCTCGGTAGCCGACCCGCGACGCGCGGCCGAGGGCCTCGAGGGTCTCCTCCACGGTGAGCAGCACCGTCGTCTCGAAGGAGCTCAGCGCACCGCCCCCGGTGATCGCCAGGGCCACCGACGCCATCGCGACGTTGTCCGGCGCCTCCCACAGGGTGAAGCCGTCCTGGGCGCCGAAGGCGTACCAGAACCCGTGCAGCCTGCCGCCGACGGACTCGATGTAGGCGGTCGCCGCACGGCGGCGGTCCTCGGGCTCGGCGATCATCATCGCCCAGGTCTCCGGGGTGTAGCTGAACCTCGTCAGGTACATGGGCATGGCCGCGCGCCTCCGGTCCTCCCCCGCGCGGACGACGCTAGGAGAACCGGCCGGTCCCCGTCGAGGGCCCCGGCTACCGGACGACGGCGACGACGCCGCGGGCGGTGCCGCCGCCGGGGCGCGTCCAGTCCACCTCGACCGACCCGCGCCCGGTGGCCGGCACGCCCGGCTCGGGGACGCGGACCAGCTCCACCACGCCGCCCTCGCCGCCGTCCCACGACCGGCCCACCGACGGGTCGGGGGTGTCGCTCTCGCTCTGGTGCTGGGCCGGCACGGTCCCGGTGACGAACGCGAGCAGCTGCGCCATCGCCACCGGATCGTGCTCCGTGTCGTAGATCCACCGGGTGCCCAGCACGCCGTGCTCGGAGGTGCCGATGAGGCCCGCCGCCGCCTCCTCCAGCGGCGCGCCGCGGTAGGTCATGGGGACGAAGTAGGCGGTGCCGTCCCCCGCCGCGTCGGTGACCACCATCAGCTCGATCCCCACCTCGCCGGCCGGGTCGTCGAGCCGGAAGCCACCGGCCCGGGACAGCCGCGGCGCCGTCGTCCCCTCCCGGTACCAGGGCTGCGACGGCAGCCAGCCGGTGAGCAGCTCGAGCTTGGTGGGCGCCAGCGTCGTGCGGTGGATCGTGGCCATACCGGCACCCTGCCACGGTCCGTGCTGGTTGACTGCCCCGCATGGACCTGCCCGTTTCCCCGCCGGTCAAGCCCATGCTGGCCAAGGCCGCGACGAAGCTGCCCACCGCCGAGGGCCTGTTCTACGAGCCGAAGTGGGACGGCTTCCGCTGCGTCGTCTTCCGCGACGGCGACGAGGTCGAGCTGGGCAGCCGCAACGAGCGCCCGCTCACCCGGTACTTCCCCGAGGTCGTCGAGGCGGTCAAGGCGCAGCTGCCCGAGCGGTGCGTGGTCGACGGCGAGATCGTCGTCCCTGCCGGCGACCGGCTGCACTTCGAGGCGCTGCTGCAGCGCATCCACCCGGCCGAGTCACGGGTGCGGTTGCTGGCCGAGCAGACGCCGGCGTCGTTCGTCGCGTTCGACCTGCTGGCCATCGGCGACGAGTCGCTGCTCGAGACGCCGTTCGCCGACCGCCGGTCCCGCCTGGAGCGGGAGCTGACCGGCATCCGCCCGCCGGTGTACCTCACCGGGATCACCCGCGATCCGGCGACGGCGCAGCGCTGGTTCGACACCTTCGAGGGCGCCGGGCTGGACGGCGTCGTCGCCAAGGACCCGGCCCTCCCCTACGGCCCCGACCAGCGGCTGATGACCAAGGTCAAGCACGTGCGGACGGCGGACTGCGTGGTCGCCGGTTTCCGCTGGCACAAGAGCGGGCCGATCGTCGGGTCGCTGCTGCTGGGCCTCTACGACCAGGGGCAGCTCCAGCACATCGGCGTCGCCGCGTCCTTCCCGATGGCCCGCCGGGCCGAGCTGGTCGAGGAGCTGGCGCCGTACCGCGCGGAGGCGCTGGACGGGCACCCGTGGCAGGACTGGGCCAACGCCCAGGTGCAGGAGAACGGCGAGAACCGCATGCCGGGCGCGGTCAGCCGGTGGAACGCGAAGAAGGACCTCTCCTGGGTGCCGCTGCGTCCCGAACTGGTCGTGGAGATCAAGTACGACCAGCTGGAGGGCCGTCGACTTCGTCACACCGGCCAGTTCCTCCGGTGGCGGCCCGACAAGGACCCCCGCGACTGCACGTACGACCAGCTCGACGTGCCGGTCCGGTACGACCTGAACGAGGTCCTGGAGACGCCGTAGGGACCCGATCGGGCGCACCGCGCGCCTGCACGGGTGGCGTCGGGCTCCTAGTCTCGTGATCATGCGTCTGCACTCCGGCCGGCGGGCCGTGCCCGCGACCCTCGCGGCCCTCCTCAGCGTGCTGGCCCTCGTCCTGAGCGGCTGCACGTCGTTCGGGGACGGCTCCGACGAGGAGGCCGCCGCCACCGCCTCGGCCCCTCCGGCCGAGGCCGAGGCGGAGCCGGTCGAGTGGACCGACTGCGACGCCGACATCTCGCGGCTGATCGAGGGCCGTCCCGGCAGCGAGCGCGACCTGCGCTTCGAGTGCGGCCGGACGACGGTGCCGATCAGCTACGACGACCCCACCGGTGACCGCCTGCCGCTGTTCCTGGTGCGCGCCGTCTCCGCCGCCCAGGCCGACCGGATCGGCTCGCTGCTGGTCAACCCTGGTGGTCCCGGCGCCTCGGGCGCCGACGCCGCCATCGGCATGGCGCTGACCCTGCCCGACTCGGTCCTGTCCCGCTTCGACCTCGTCGGCTTCGACCCCCGCGGGGTCGGCTCCTCGCAGCGGGTCGAGTGCATCCCCGACGAGCTGAAGGACCGCGTCGTCGCCGCGGAGCCCCGGCCCACCAGCGACGAGCAGATCGACGACTCGTTCGCCCTGACCCAGGACATCGCGCAGGAGTGCGCCGACGAGTACGGCTCCCCCGCCGCCCTCGGTGTCTTCAACACCGTCGACACCGCACGGGACATGGACCTGCTGCGCGAGTCGCTCGGCGACGAGCAGCTGACCTACCTCGGCTACTCCTACGGCACCACGCTGGGTTCGACGTACGCCGAGCTGTTCCCCGAGAAGGTCCGCGCGCTCGTCCTGGACGCCGCCGTCGACCCCGACACCGACCCGCGCGAGGCCGCCGAGGCGGGTGCCGCCGCCCTGGAGCGGGGCTTCGACGCCTTCGCGGCGAACTGCACGGCGCTCATCGCCGGCTGCCCGGTGGGTGACAACCCGCGGCAGTTCGTCGAGGACCTGCTGAACCAGGCCGGGCAGACGCCGATCCCCAGCTCGGAGGAGGGCGAGGCCCGGCAGGCCACCCCGGGCGTGGTGCACATGGCGATCACCGCCGCGATGTACGACAGCCGCGCGTGGCCGCAGCTGGCCCAGTCGCTGGCGCGGGCGCGCGACGGCGACTCCGCCGGCCTGTTCACGCTGGCCGATAGCTACTCCGGCCGCCTCGCCGACGGCGGCTACTCGAACCTGATGGACGCCAACCTGGCCATCAGCTGCGCGGACACCGAGCAGACCTTCGAGGCGGCGGAGGTGCGCGAGCTGACCAAGCAGTGGAACGCCACCTACCCGCTGTTCGGGGCCAGTGCGGCGCTGGCCCTCTACAACTGCACGCCGTGGGAGGCCGAGCGCACCCCGTTGCCGGAGCGCGACGCCGAGGGCAGCGCGCCGATCCTGGTCGTCGGCAGCGAGGGCGACCCGGTCACCCCGCTGCCCGGCGCCGTCGACCTGGCCGAGGACCTCACCGCCGGCGTGCTGCTCACCTGGCAGGGGCAGGGCCACACCTCCTACCCGAAGACCCCCTGCGTGACCGACACGGTCAACGCCTACCTCATCGATCTGGTGGCACCGGTGGACGGGCTGACCTGCCCTGCGTGAGACTCGGCGGTCCTGACCCGACCGATCGGAGCGCGACAGCGATGCCGAGCAGCAAGGACGCCGTCGTCCTGCAGATCGACGGCCACGAGGTGCGCGTCTCCAACCCGGAGAAGCCGTACTTCGCCGAGAAGGGCATCCGCAAGATCGACGTCGTCGAGTACTTCGTGGCCGTCGGTGAGGGGATCCTGTTCGCCCTGAAGGACCGGCCGACGACGCTGGAGCGCTGGCCCGGCGGGGTGTTCGAGGGGGCGCGGATCTCCACCCGCGTGGACAACACCGGCGACGCGTTCTACCAGAAGCGGGTGCCCAAGAACGCCCCCGACTGGGTGCCGACGGCGCACATCACCTTCCCCAGCGGGCGGACCGCGGACGAGATCGCGCCCGACTCGGTGGCGGTCGTCGCGTGGTGCGCCAACCTGGGCACGCTGACCTTCCACCCGTGGCCGGTGGACAAGGCCGACGTCGAGCAGCCCAACCAGATCCGCATCGACCTCGACCCGCAGCCCGGCACCGACTTCGCCGACGCGGTGTGGGTGGCCCCGCACGTGCGGGAGCTGCTGCACGAGTTCGGCATG
This sequence comes from Blastococcus sp. TF02A-30, assembly GCF_003319185.1. GTDB lineage: Bacteria > Actinomycetota > Actinomycetes > Mycobacteriales > Geodermatophilaceae > Blastococcus. The sequence continues at coordinate 443,433 of NZ_QOHJ01000002.1, read as the reverse complement.
GAGGGCTGGCCGAAGACCTCCGGCGGCCGCGGGGTGCACATCTACGTCCCCATCCAGCCCCGCTGGACCTTCACCGACGTCCGCCGGGCGGTGATCGCCTTCGGCCGTGAGCTCGAACGACGCCTCCCCGACCGCGTGACGATGTCGTGGTGGAAGGAGGAGCGCGGCGAGAAGATCTTCATCGACTACAACCAGATGGCCCGGGACCGCACGATCGCCTCGGCCTACTCCATCCGGCCCAAGCCGCACGCGCCGGTCTCCGCGCCGGTCGACTGGGACGAGCTGCCCGACGTCTCGCCGTTCGACTTCGACGTCCTCACCATGCCGGCCCGGTTCGCGGCCGTCGGCGACAAGCACGCCGGCCTGGCCGACCACGCCTTCGGCATCGAGCCGCTGCTCGAGCTGGCCGAGCGCCAGGCGGCGGACGACGGCCTCGGCGACCTGCCCTATCCGCCGGACTACCCGAAGATGCCGGGCGAGCCGATGCGGGTGCAACCGAGCCGTGCCAAGCGTCCTACCAGCGAAGATACCGGCGACTGACGCGTCAGGGCACGTAGCGCACCGCTCGTTCGCCCGATAACCTCCCGGCATGGCGGTGCGGCTGGAAGACCTTCTTGCGTCCTTTCGTCGACACCTGCGCGCGGCCAGTAAGGCACCGCGGACGATCGAGCTGTACAGCCAGAGCGTCAACTACTTCAGCCGTTGGCTGGCCGCGCACGACCGGCCGGAGACCCTCGACGAGCTGACGCGGCACGCGATCAGCGCCTGGCTGGCCGAGCTCGCCGAGACCTGTCAGCCCAGCACCGTGGCCACCCGGCTGCGGGGCATGCGCCGCTTCTGCCGGTGGCTCGTCGTCGAGGGAGAGGTGGACAAGGCGCCCACCGAGGGCATCGAGATCGCCACCGCCCCGGACAAGCCCGTGCCGATCCTCACCGACGCTGACATCACGGCCCTGCTCAAGACCTGCGCCGTCGGCCGGGGTCGTCCCGGGACGTTCGCTCGCCCAATCTTCTTCGGCCGACGTGACGAGGTGATCCTGCGGTTGCTGCTGGACACCGGCGTCCGGGTGTCCGAACTGTGCGGGCTGACCCTCGAGGACGTCGACCTGGACCGCGAGGTCGCCTATGTCATGGGGAAGGGCTCGCGGCCGCGCGCGGTGCCGTTCGGCGCCAGGACGGGCCAGGCGATCGACCGCTATCTGCGGGTGCGCGCGCTGCATGCGCGGGCGAGCTCACCGAAGCTGCTACTCGGGTTGCGCGGGCCCATGACCGTCGACGGGGTCCGCGAGGTGCTCGAGGTGCGCAGCCGGCAGGCAGGCGTCGAGGGGGTGCATCCACACCGGTTCCGGCACACCTTCGCCCACCGCTGGCTCGTCGGCGGCGGGCAGGAGCGGGACCTGATGATGCTGGCCGGGTGGCGCAGCGACGAGATGCTGTCCCGCTATGCCGCCTCGACCGCCGTCGAGCGCGCGCACAGTGCGCACCGCCGACTGGCGCTGGGCGACCAGCTCTAGTGACGCCGGCCGCGTCCGGCAGCTGTCCGGCGGGCCTGCGCCGACGCCCGGGCCAGACGCAGCATGTGCGCGGTCATGAGGGCATGGCCCCGGCGAGCACGCTCCGCGGCGTCGAGGACGCCGTCGGGGTCGGCCTCCCGCTCGAACCGTGCCCGCAGTCCGCGCCGGGCCGGCTCGGTCGCCGCCGCTCGGTCAGACGTCCGTGCCCACCGCTCGGCGGCCGCGATGCGGGCGATTACGGCACGGTCCCGTGCCCGGCTGTCGCCGGATGCCGGGTTCGGCTCAAGGGCAGGCTCGCTCATGGCTCCTCCGGAGAGCTGCGCCCGCCGCCTCGGCAGGCGACGGGTCACTTCTAGAAGGCGCCGAATTGGGCGGCTTGGTGACAGCCGCGGTAGAACCGCCGATCAGCCAACACTGAAAGTCCGGGGGTGACGCTGCTCGGACAAGCGATGCGTACGGGTGACATCGTCCGTTCGTGAAGGTGCGTCGCGGGGTGAGCGGTGACACCACTGCAGGCTCCCGGGGGGACGCCAACGGTCCCCGTAGCGAGCGAGCACTTCGCTTGTGAGAGTTGGGCGCCGACGTCGGGCTGAGTTGCCACCCTGTTGCTGCTCGGATCAATCATCCATCGATTTGATCTTGGACCGTTGAGCTGTGTTGGACAGCGCTGAACACCAGGTCAGAGTCAAGGTGGAGCGTTGGCTGTGACGGCTCGCGGAGCGGATCGCGAGAGTATTGGGTGCCTGAAGAGTGCCTCCGCGCCCGTCTCAGCAACGTTCACCGCTCACGACCTTTCAGCGGCGGGGCTGCAGGGCCGCACGGGCGACCTGGCTGGCGTGGTCCGGGTCACCGCGGAATCGCATGGCCGATACCCCCGGGGGTATGTACGGTGAAGCCGTGGACATCCCCCAGGGCGAACTCGCCGACGTCGTCAAGCGGCTCAAGCGCATCGAAGGCCAGATCGGCGGCATCGTCCGCATGATCGAGGACGGGCGGGACTGCTCGGCCGTCGTCACCCAACTTGCCGCCGCATCCAAGGCTCTGAGCAAGGCCGGCTTCGCCGTCGTCTCGACCGGGATGCGCTACTGCTCGACCAACGAGGACGGCGAGACCCGCGAGGTCGACCTGCGCGAGCTCGAGCGCCTGCTCCTCTCCCTCGCCTGACCGTCACCCCTTGAAGCTCCCATGAACCCGCAGATCCCCCAGCTCACCCCTGCCCAGGCCGCCGACCGCACCGAGGCCGTCGTCCTCGACGTCCGCGAAGCCGCCGAACTCACCGAAGGACGGATCGCCGGCAGCACCCACATCCCGCTGGGCCAGCTGTCCGCGCGCGCCTTCGAGCTCGACCGCGCCCGTCCGGTCATCACCGTGTGCCGCAGTGGCGGGCGCAGCTCGCAAGCCGCACAGTTTCTCGCCGGACAGGGCTACGACGTGGCCAACCTCGACGGCGGCATGACTCAGTGGATCGCCGAAGGTCGTCCGACCGTCTGACAACGCTCAGCATTTGCTTGATTGATACCCCTGCCCCGTACCGTACTAAGGAGCTTCCGTGCAGATCGACATCATCGAGACCACCGGACTCGGCGACCGCAGCTACCTGGTCAGCGACAGCGGGGTGGGCGTCGTCGTCGATCCCCAGCGCGACATCGACCGGGTGCTGGCCCTCGCCGAGAAGCGGGCCGTGCGCATCGCGCTGGTCCTGGAGACCCACCTGCACAACGACTACCTGACCGGCGGGCTCGAACTCTCCGGCCAGGTGGGCGCCGACTACGTCGTCCCCGCCGGTGACTCCGTCGCCTACAAGCGGGTGCCGGCCGCCGACGGCGACGTGCTCGAAGCGGGCCCCATGCGCCTCCGGGTCCTGCACACCCCGGGGCACACCCACCACCACGTCAGCTACGTGCTCACCGACGCCGACGCCGGCGGCGACGTGCAGGCGGTGTTCACCGGGGGCTCCATGCTCTACGGCTCGACCGGCCGCACGGACCTGGTCGGTCCCGAGCACACCGACGAGCTCACCCACGCCCAGTACCACTCGGTGCGCCGACTGGCCGACGAGCTGCCGGCCGGCACCCCGGTGTTCCCCACCCACGGCTTCGGCTCGTTCTGCTCGGCCACCCCGACCAGCGGCGACTCCTCCACGGTCGGCGAGCAGGTGACGGTGAACCCGGCGCTGACGCAGGACGAGCGCTCCTTCGTCAACGAGCTGATCGCCGGCCTCACCGCGATCCCGGCCTGGTACGGGCGCATGAGCCCGGGCAACGCCGCAGGCCCGGCGCCGGTGGATCTGTCGATGCCGCGGCTGGTCGACCCCGAGGAGCTGGCCGGCCGGCTGGCGGCCGGCGAGTGGGTCATCGACCTGCGCACCCGCACCGCCTTCGCCGCCGGACACCTGCCCGGGGCGCTGAACTTCGAGCTGGCCATCGCCAACTTCGTCACCTACGTCGGCTGGCTCATCCCGTGGGGCGCCCCGATCACCCTGATCGGGGAGAACGAGGAGCAGGTGGCTGACGCCCGCCGCGAGCTGGTCCGCATCGGCATCGACCGGCTCGCCGGTGCCGCGGTCGGCAGCCCCGATCAGCTGTCCACCGGCCAGGAGCTGGCCGCCTACCCGGTCAGCGACTTCGCCGGACTCGCCGCGGCGATGGACACCGACCCCGACCTCGTCGTCCTCGACGCCCGCCGCGACGACGAGCGCGCCGGAGGCGGGGTGCAGGGCTCGCTGCACATCCCGATCCACGACCTGCCCGGCCGCCTCGACGAGGTTCCCGACGGCGACGTCTGGGTGTACTGCGGCTCGGGCTACCGCGCCTCCATCGCCGCCTCGATGCTCGCCCGCGCCGGTGGCCGGCCCGTGCTGGTCAACGGCGGCTACGGCGATCCCGACACCGGTGCGGCCGCCGCCGGCCTGCACACCGACTCCGTCTCCCGCTGACCTGCCGGCCGTCCCACCGACTACGAGGAGACCAACCGTGTGTCGAGCAGTTCCCTGCAAGACCTGCGGCAAGACGACGTGGGCCGGATGCGGCCAGCACATCGACCAGGTCATGGCCCGCATCCCCAGCGCACAGCGCTGCCCCGGCCACCCCCGCCCCGAGCGGTCCGGAAGCTGGCTGAGCAAGCTCTTCGGCCGCCGCTGATGTCAACCACCACCGCGGCAGCAGCAGCCCGATGATCGCCCTCGCGATCGCCATCGGCCTCGTCATCGGCGCTCTCGTCGGGCTGCTGGGCGGAGGTGGCTCGATCCTCGCGGTGCCGGCGCTGGTCTACCTCGCGGGCCAGGACCTGCAGCAGGCGGTCGCCACCTCGCTCCTGGTGGTCGGCATCACCGCGGTCGTGGCGGTGCTCCCCCGGCTGCGAGAACGGCAGATCAGCTGGCGGATCGGGCTGCTGTTCGGCGTGGCGGGAGCGGCCACCGCGTTCGCCGGGGCTGCGGTCAACCGAGTGCTGCCCGACGAGCTGACCCTGGCCCTGTTCGCGGTGGTGATGGTCGGCGCCGGGATCCGAATGCTGCAGGAGAAGCCTGCAACCGGCACCGCGTGCGCTGTGGACGGCGGCGGGGTGAACTGGCGCCGCTGCCTGCCACGCACGCTGGCCGGCGGACTCGTGGTCGGCTTCCTCACCGGCCTGCTCGGTGTGGGTGGTGGCTTCCTGATCATCCCGGTACTCGTGCTGGCCCTGGGCCTGCCGATGCCCACCGCCATCGGCACATCCCTGGTCATCGTCGCCGTCAACTCCGCCGCCGGCTTCGCCGCGCACGCCGGAGAGGCAACTCTCGACGTACCGGTCACTCTGACCTTCACCGGCGCGGCCGTCGTGGCTGCCCTGGTGACCGGACGGGTCGGCGCACGCATCCCTACGGACCGACTGCGCCGCTGGTTCGCCTGGTTGGTACTCACCGTCGCCGGTCTCATCGCAACCCAGCTGACCGTCGACCTGTTCGCTTGACCCTCCCGGACGACCGCACCCTCACGCTCCCGCCGGCCGTCATCGCCTGCTCCCCGCGAGCAACACCAGCGGTGCGAAGCCGTCGCAGCCCGACTCGACGACCGCTGCCCTTCCCCCCGGATCGCAGACCACCTCGGGTGCGGCCACGCCAGCCCAACGACCGGCTCACCGTGACCGCAGTTTCGTGGCGGATCTGGTCGAGCACCGCCTCGTTCGGATTCTTGGCGGGGTGTCACCAAAGAGCTCGAAATAGCGCCTTCTCCTGGTGAGCGCGACTACTCACGAGCGGGAGCAGGGATGTGCGGCCAGCGGGGACGTCGGACGACGGCAGCCCGTGCGCCGGCAACCTCCCACGTGCCTGCTGCTTACCGCGGCGAACTGCAGGACCTCGTCGACTGCTACGGCGGCGACACCCACCGGCTGCTCACAGACCTCGCCGACGTCCTGGGCGCCAGCATCGCCTACGTCGACCGGCCCACCGTCGAGGCCCACCTCGAGCGGCCCCTGTCCGACCGGGAGTGGGCCGACACCGCCCAGCAGTTCACGGCCATGTCCTTCGACGACCACGTCGGAGATGCCGACAGCCTCCGCACAGACTGGATCGAGGACATCCTTGCCAGAGCCGGCGTGCCCGGTCGCGGCCACATCGACGTCCGACAGCCCATCGCCGCCTCCGGCCAGGGCACGTCGTGAGCGCCACCCGCACCTGCCCGGCCTGCGGCTACACCGGCAGGTACGCCAGCGACGCCCTCGCCGACGTCCACCACCCGCGCCATTCCTGCGCCAAGCATCGGCAGGCCATCGAGCGGGCACGTCGCCGTGTCCGCCTTGCTCAGGGTCGGGTGAGGCGGGACTGCACTCATCCGCGTGCTCGGCACGTGCACGGAACCCGCGTCGCCTACGTGAAGGACCGCTGCCGATGCACCGACTGCACTGCCGCCAACACCGCGACCGGCCGTGCCGTGCACCGTGCGCAGACCTTCGGCCGATGGCGGCCGTTCGTCGACGCCGCCCCGGTGCGGAAGCACATCCGTGAGCTACGCGCCGCCGGCATCGGCGTCGAACAGATCGCCGTGCTCGCCGGCATCTCCACCAGCCACGTCCGCGAGCTGGCCGCCCCCGAACGCCACGGCAACCCAGGCATCCGGCGGGTCCGGCCCGAGACAGCCCAGCGGCTCTTGCGCATCGGGATCGACCAGGCCAACCGGGCGCCGCGCAGTCACGTCGAGGCCACGGGCACTCGTCGCCGGCTGCAGGCCCTGATCGCCGTCGGATGGCCCCACGACGAGCTGGCCGCCAGGCTCGGTCGAGGCTCGGCCAGCCTCCGACGCAGCATGCTCAGCGACTCCGTCACCTCGCAGACCGCGCAGGACGTCAGTGCCCTCTACGACAAGCTGTGGGGCCTGCGCCCACCGTTGTCCACTGACGAGCAGCGCGCCGCCGCAGACGCCGCCCGGGCCTTCGCCGCGGAACGCGGCTGGCTGCCGCCGCTGGCCTGGGACGACATCGACACCGACCCCGAGCCCCAGCACATTGAGCACGCAGTGACGATCGAGGACATCGACGAGATCGCCGTCGAGCGTGCTCTCGCCGGCGACGGCGTCCGCCTCGAACACCTCACCGTTGCTGAGCAGGACGAAGTCGTCCGGCGCCTCACCGAACGCGGCAAGTCCATCCGTGACATCGCCCAACAGCTCGCCACGACCAAGCGCACGGTCTCCCGCCGGCGCGCGTCCATCAACGCCGCATGAACGCCGCGCTGCCGCGCATCGGTATCCGGACTGGCTATGTCGTCTGGGCCTGTTCGAGCCGACCGGCGGGTCTCACCGCCGCCGGTCAGGCGAGCCAGGAGCCCACGGACCACCCGAGGGCGACCGCCCCGAACCCGGCGAGCAGGCTCACCAGCACGTTGGCCAAGGCGTAGAAGCGAGCATGCTCCTCCAGCAGCCGCATCACCTCGAAGCTGAAGGTGCTGTAGGTGGTCAGCGCACCGCAGAAGCCCACAGCGATCAGCCCGCTGACCGCCGGAGAGACGTCACTACCCAACGCGGCGAGCACGCCGAGGATGAACGAGCCGACCACGTTCACGGTGAGCGTTCCCCACGGAAAGACGCTGTCGTGCCTGGTCTGCACCGCCCGGTCGGTGAGGTAGCGGGCCGGGGCGCCGACAGCGGCCCCCAGCGCCACCCACAGCACGATCATCGACGACCATCCGAGGTGCGGGCCGGTCGCGTCTGACTCCGTCGCCAGCGCACGCATGTGCGCGTTGCATGCGCACCGAGGACGGTCGCAGTGACGGCGGCGAGCACGGTGGCCGCCATGTAGCCCAACGCGACGGCGCCGTGTCCGGCCAGCGCCAACTGCTGGACGTCGACCATCGCCGTGGAGAAGGTCGTGTACCCACCGAGGAAGCCGATGCCGATGAACGGGCGGACCAGCCGGTGCGGCGTGATCACATCGATGATCACGACCATCAGCACCCCGATGAGGAAGCAGCCGCTGACGTTGACCAGCCACGTCGCCCACGGCCACTGCCCCGGCTGGTGCGGTAGAGCCACCGTCAACCCGTAGCGCGCCTCGGCACCCAGCGCACCGCCCGCCGCAATGGTGGACAGCACGGCCGGGTCCCACGTCCGTTCACGCCGCTGCGCGGGAACATGCAGATCGACATCGGGATCGACCGGTCGCGTCGGCGTCGGCCGTTCAGTGGTCACCGGCTCACCATGCCGTCAGTTGCGGACCGCGCCCACCGGATCAGCGACGTGATCGTGCCGCGGCCACGCCCGGAACATGAGCCGCAGGCTGCTGATGAGCTTCAGTCCGGCCCGCCTGGTGGTCGGCGTGGGAGAGCGCCTGACGGACGAGTTCTCCGATGTGGTGGTCGGCCAGCGTGTAGAAGACGAACGTCCCTTCCCGGCGGTTGGTGACGAGACCGGCCAGACGGAGCTTGGACAGGTGCTGGCTCACGGCGGTCGGGGTGGTTCCCGCCAGGTCGGCGAGGCAGGCGACGGACGTCTCGCCTTGCATGAGTGCCCACAGGATGTTCAGCCGCGTTGGGTCGGCCAGCATGCGCAGCGCGTCGGCCGCCCGCCGGACGTCGTCCGGCTCGGGCATGTCGAACCCTTCGATGCCATGATGCACGGGCCCCACGATACCGGTGTCATCGACTGCCTAGCTGCCTTCGCACCTGCGCAGGTACGCTCGGACGAGTGACGGCTTCAGCAGCGACCTCGCACACCTCTGCACAGCCGGTGACGCCGACGCGGCGTCCTTCGGTCTTCTGGTCGCTCCCAGAAGTGCGGTGGGCTACCGCCGCGCTGGTGCTGTTCCTCCTCGGCGGTGCGACGCAGCTGGTCGGCGCCCCGACGCCGGTCTTCTGGGCGCTGTACCTGGCCTGCTACGTCGTGGGCGGCTGGGAGCCCGCCTGGGCCGGGCTGCAGGCGCTGCGCGACAAGACGCTGGACGTCGACCTGCTGATGATCGTCGCCGCACTCGGTGCCGCGGCGATAGGCCAGATCTTCGACGGCGCCCTGCTCATCGTCATCTTCGCCACCTCCGGCGCCTTGGAAGCGTTCGCCACCCGACGCACCGCCGACGCCGTCCGCGGCTTGACGGATCTGGCCCCGGAGCAGGCCAACCTCGTCTCCGACGACGGTGCGGAACGGCCGGTAGCCGCAGTCGACCTGGCCGTGGGTGACCGGGTGCTGGTCCGCCCCGGCGAGCGGGTGCCCGCCGACGGACGAGTCGCGGCGGGGACCTCCGAGGTCGATCAGGCGTCGATCACCGGGGAACCGCTACCGGTCGACAAGGCCGTCGGCGACGAGGTGTTCGCCGGGACGAGCAACGGCACCGGGGCGCTCACCGTCGAGGTCATCCGGCCCGCGCGGGACAGCGTCGTGGCGCGGATCGCGACCATGGTCGAGGAGGCATCGGCGACCAAGGCCCAGACACAGCTGTTCATCGAGAAGGTGGAGCAGCGCTACTCGATCGGCGTCGTGGTCGCGACGATCGCGATCTTCACGATCCCGCTACTCCTGGGCTCCGAACTGCAGAGCGCCCTGCTCCGCGCGATGACGTTCATGATCGTCGCCTCGCCGTGCGCCATCGTCCTGTCCACCATGCCGCCGCTGCTGTCGGCGATCGCCAACGCGAGCCGCCACGGCGTACTGGTCAAGTCCGCCGTCGTCATGGAACGACTCGGCACCGCCACGGTGGTCGCCCTGGACAAGACCGGCACTCTGACCCATGGCACCCCGACCGTCGTCGCGGTCCGGCCACTGCCCGGCGGACCGTGCGCAGAGGACGACCTGCTCGCCCTGACCGCCGCCGCCGAAGCCCCCAGCGAGCACCCGATCGGCCAGGCCATCGTCGCCGCCGCTCGTGAACGCGGCATCGACCTGCTGCCCGCCAGCGACTTCCGTGCCCGGACGGGTCGAGGCGTCACCGCCTCGGTCGCCGGCTGGACGGTCATGGTCGGATCGCCGGACGCGGCTGCTCTCTCCGGCGAGCCGGCGATCACCGCCATGGTGGAGGGCGAGCAGGCTCAAGGTCACACCGCCGTCGTGGTCGACCTCGACGGCCGTCCGGTCGGCGTCCTCGCCCTGGCCGATCGTCCCCGCCCTGAGGCAGCACAGGCGATCGCGGCGCTCCGGGGCGCGACCGACCACGAACCGGTACTGCTCACCGGCGACAACCCTCGCGCCGCTGCGAGCCTGGCCGCTCAGGTAGGGATCACCGACGTCCGCGCCGGACTACTGCCCGAGGACAAGGTCACCGCCGTCCACGCCCTGCAACGCGACGGCCACCGCGTGCTGCTGGTCGGTGACGGGGTCAACGATGCTCCGGCTCTGGCCGCCGCCGACGTCGGCGTCGCCATGGGCGGCATCGGCTCCGATCTGGCGCTCTCCAGCGCCGACGCCGTCATCGTCCGCGACGACTTGAGCACCCTGGACGCGGTCACCCGCCTGTCCCGCCGTGCTCGGCAACTGGTGGTGCAGAACCTGATCATCGCGGGCACGGTGATCGCCGTCCTGGTGACCTGGGACCTGGCCGCCCACCTGCCGCTCCCCCTCGGGGTCGCCGGACACGAGGGCTCGACGATCCTGGTCGCCCTCAACGGGCTGCGGCTGCTGCGCCGCTCGGAGTGGCGCACCACTGTGGACCGATGAGCAGGTTCCCGCCTGGGCTTCTGCAGTGCATGGCCGCGGCCGCGCTGTTCGGGGCCTCCACACCGCTCGCCGCCCCGTTGGCCCGCGAGATGAACGCACCGACCCTCGCCGGCCTCCTCTACATCGGTGCGGCACTGGCCGTGGCGCCGCAGAACCTGCGCCGCCTCCCTCCCTCGTCGGCGCTGCGCGCCAACGGTTCCCGGCTGGCCGTGGCCGTCGTGCTCGGTGGCGCGGTCGGGCCGGTCCTCCTCGCCGCGGGACTGGCGCGCACGTCTGCGGCCAGCGCATCGCTGCTGCTCAACCTCGAGTTGGTCTTCACCGTCCTGCTGGCCGGCTGGTTCTTCCGCGAGCACATCGGCCCCCGAGTCGCGGCCGCCACGGTCCTGGTGACCGGCGCCGGCCTCCTGCTCAGCAGCTGGAACACCAGTCCGGACATTCGGCTCGGTGCCGTACTGGTCGCCGGGGCCTGCCTGTGCTGGGCGCTCGACAACTGCGCCACCGCCAACGTGGACCGGCTCGCGCCCTCGTTCATCACCTTCATCAAGGGCGTGATCGCGGGCAGCGCCAACCTGACCATCGGACTGGCCACCGGCGCTGGCCCCAGCGCGTCGGACACCATCCTCGCCGTAGGCATCGGGATGATCGGCTACGGCCTCTCCATCACCCTGTGGGTGACCGGCGCGCGCAGCCTCGGGGCGGCCCGCGGCCAGGTCGTGTTCTCCGCCGCTCCCTTCGTCGGGGTCCTGCTGGCCTGGACGCTCCTGGCCGAGCCCGTCACCGCCCCGCAGGTCGTGGCGATGTTCCTGCTCCTCGCAGGGATCACCCTCGTCATGCGCTCCGACCACGACCACGCCCATGCGCACGAACCGCTGGACCACGTTCACGAGCACGAGCACGACGACCACCACGCAGATCACGAGCACGCTGCAGGGACGCCGGGCCGTCACAGCCACCCCCACCGCCACGAACCCCTGCGCCACGATCACGCCCACGTGCCCGACCTCCACCACCGACACCGGCACTCGGCGGCAGGCGCCCGCACCGAGCGTTGACCCGGACCGCTCAGACGTGTGGCGTGGGGCACCGTCGGATGAGGACGTGCCGACGGGTTCCACTGACGGGTGGATGGGCAAGGAACGGCAGCATGTGGCTCTCCTCCCCCTTGCCGTCGGCGCACGTGACCCCCGCAACCGGGGATCGGGCCCGGCGGGCGCCGTGCCGTGGCCGGGGACGCTGAGCCGTGGAAGAGCGACTCTCCGAGATCGTCCACGTCCTGGTCCTCATAGTGGAGACCTTCGGTGCTGCGGTGATCGCCATCGGTGCTCTCTGGGCCTTCGTCCGCTTCGTCTGGGCGGGCCTGCAGCGGCGTGGCACCAGAGCCTTCGTGCCGGTTCGTCTGACCCTCGGCCGGTTTCTGGCCCTGGGGCTGGAGTTCCAGCTAGCCAGCGACATCTTGACCACCGCTGTGGCCCCATCGTTCGAGGAGATCGGCAAGCTGGCCGCCATCGCGGCGATCCGAACCGCGCTCAACTACTTCCTCAGTAAAGAGATCGCCGAGGAACGCCGGCAGTTGGCGGCAGAGAAAGAAGAGGGGAATGGCCTCGATCCGGCCGACGCGAAGCCTGAGCAGACGGCGTGAGCGGCGACCTGGCGGTGGTGGCCGTCGCGTTGTCGCTGGCGATCACCGGCTCGGCGCTCGTCGCTGCGGTGATCGCGCTCCTGACGACCGGACAGCCGAGGACGGCCCTTGGAGTGCTGCTTGATCTGCTGCTGGCCGCCGGCCTCGTTCGGCTGTCTGCCGACCCCGACTGGGAAGTGATCGCAGTTGCTGCGACCGTCGTGGTCCTCCGTCGGGTCCTCGGGACGGGTCTGGACATCGGCGGCCGCTCGTTGTCGGAAAGTGGCGGTCCATCTCGTTAACGAGGCGGCCGACATGCGACAGGCATCGGCGGTCCGACGGCGGGGCGACCGACCCCACGCGACCAACCACCTGGACAGGACCATCCAGCGGAATACCTCGGCTGAAATTGAGGGGCCCGACCCCTCGAGATGGTGTGCTCATTCCCCATGACGTCGGCAATATCGTTTACCGAGAGCCAGAGCGCGACAAGGAGCGCCGTACTCCGAAGGACGGCGCCCCTGACAGGTCGCGGACCGTTGTCCGCCGCGGACTAGCTCTTGAAAACGTCCTTGACCTTCTCCCCAGCCTGCTTGACGTTTCCGCTCGCCTGGTCGGCTTCGCCTTCAGCCTGCAGGTCCTTATCGTCGGTGGCCTTCCCGGCAGCCTCCTTGCCCTGACCACCAAGCTCCTCGATCTTGTTCTTCGCCTTGTCCATTCCGCTCATGGACAGGCGTTACCCAGAAGGGCGAGGCCGCCAACCCGCATCTCTCAGATCGTCACGCGGGCGCAAAGAGATTCCCGCCGAGGGCGCCGCCCTTGTTGTACAGACGGGGGCTCACCGCGCCATGGCTGCGGCAGGCGTCAGTACCGCCTTCGCGGGTCGCGGGCGACGCTTCGGCCAGCAATTGCGGCGTCGTGGGCGGCACGATCCGCCGCACCCGCCGAATGTTGCGGTCCGGCGACGGTCGGTGTCCCTCCAGCGCGGCGGGGTAGCCCTGCCGGGAACCCGCGATCGCGACGAACGGAGACACACATGATTGCCAACCGCCGGTCGATGCACCGGAGTTGGCCGGTCGCCGCCGCGCTGGTCACCGCGCTGACGTTGACGGGATGCGGCAACGAGAGCGACGACGTCGGCGGTGCCCCGGCACCCGACGAGGCAGTCACCGCGGACCTGAAGATTGTTTCGCTGCAACTCGAGTTCCCGGAAGACGGCCTGCATGAAGAAGGCGACGACGTGGCCCTCTACGCCGCCCTCACGAACACCGGAACGACCAGCTACCGGCTGGTCGACGTGAAGGGGCCCGACTTCGCGGACGCACGACTCGTTGCTCTGGACGGCAGCGAGGGGGCCGTCGAGGTAGCCGAGAACGACAACGCCTACCTCGAGCCGGAGGGGCCACCATCGGTGATCCTGCTCGACCTCGCCACGTCGCTCCGGTCTTCACAGTCGATCGAGGTGACCTTCGTGTTCGAGGACGCCGGCGAGGTCACCATGGAGGCGCCGGTCGCCCCTGAGTCACCCGCAGACGGGACGTTCGAGGCCCCGGAGGACCCGACCGAGGACAACTGAGCACCACCGAGTCAGTTGACGGCGCTGGCTACCCGCCACGGTCGCCGAACCATCAGAAGGGACACCCCCCGCCGATCGACTTCCTCACGACGGTCACGGGTCACGAGGCGACCCACGCCGAGTCGGCCAAGAGAGCACGCCGGGTCGGCCAAGAGAAACTGCTGTCCCGAAGTGAATGTCCGCGGCACTGCCCCTTGAGACGAGCGGCTCTGCGGGCGATGGATCGGCGCCGATCCTCCCCTGGCTGTGTCAGTCGTCGTCCGGCGCTGCTTCCGAGAGGACGACCAACTGGCGTAGGCAGTGCTCCCGCAGTGGCTCGGGGAACCCCTCCGCCAGGCGGTAGTACACGATGCGCCCCTGCTTCCGGTTGGTCACCAGTCCCGCCGTGCGCAACAACCGGAGCGCGTACCCCACGGCGTCCTCGCTGGCCTCCAGGGCCAGTGCGAGGTCGCCGACGCAGAGCTCCTCGACCATGTCGAGTGCGAAGAGGACCCGGGCGCGGGTGGGGTCGGCCATCAGGCTCAGCACACTGGTCAGCTGGGCGACTTCCTCCCGGCTGGGCAGGCGAGCACGAGCGTGCGAGACGCGCTCAGGGTCTACCGGGTGGGCGTGGCCAGGTTCCGACATTCGAGAAACACCTCCGACTCACTCATACCCGTACGGCTCTACGGGTAGGCGCCGACCACCGGCGACAGTCCCGGACGGCGTCCAGGCCGACCGGCGTCGGGATGACGAGGAGGCAACCATGACCGTGGCAGCCCAGATGCTCGACACCTACCCCAAGGACCTCGGCGGGGTGGACAAGCAGAAGCTCCTCGCCTGCATCGAGGCCTGCTTCGAGTGCGCGCAGGCATGCACCGCCTGCGCCGACGCTTGTCTCAGTGAAGACATGGTCGCCGAGCTGACCAAGTGCATCCGCACCAACACCGACTGCGCCGACATCTGCGACACCACCGGCCGCGTGCTCTCCCGGCACACCGGCTATGACGCCAACCTCACCCGCGCAGTGCTCGAGGCCTGCGCCACCGCATGCAAGGCGTGCGGTGACGAGTGCGAGAGCCACGCCTCGATGCACGAGCACTGCCGCATCTGCGCCGAGGCATGTCGGCGCTGCGAGCAGGCCTGCCGAGACCTCATCACCTCGCTGGGCTGACCCACCACGGGCCGTCGGGGCGCCCGACACCACGCTTTACGGGTCCGGGCGCTCCGAAGCGGCTACTCCCCCGGCCGTGACTGCTTCGGCCGGTGAACCTCCTGGAACGATGAGGGGCGGCAACGAACGCCAGTACCAGCGGTGCGGCCTGGCAGCCTGCCGCTACTGGAACTGGCTCCGGCCGGTCGCCTCGTCGCGGGGCCGGGGCAGCGGAGCCACCGGAACGGGCGCGCTGCGGGACGCATAGTCGATCCGTGCCCACACGTGCTTGCGGTCTTCCTGAACCATCCAGCCGTGCGCGGCACTGAGCCGGGCGACGAGGTAGAGGCCCAACCCGCCCTGGGCAGCGTCCCGGCCGACGGCCAGGGTGGGCGGGCGGTCGGTTGCGGCGTCGCTCACGTCGATCAGCCATCCGCGGTCGGTGGTGGTGACCACGACCCGTACCGGCGCCTGTCCGTGCCGCAGACCGTTGGAGGTGAGTTCCTCGAAGACCAGCAGCAGTCTCTCGATGTCCGCGTCGTCGGCGTCACCGCGGCGGGCGGCATCAGCGAGCCCCTCGCGCAGGTGCAGGCGCAACTCGGTGACGTCGGCGAGAGTGCAGGGTCGCCCGTCCCAGACAGCAACGGAGTCCACGGGGCTGGCAGGCGACGGCCGCCGCTGGCTCCACATCGCTTCGTTCATGGACCTCTCCCAGGTCGAGCTCAGCCCACCTGGGCCTCCATCGCGACTGGCCGGCATCGACCATGACAGGAAATCCTCCGACACCTGAGCAGTGTGTCCGATCCACCGCCCGGTTGTCCCGAACCCAGAGCGACTGGGCGGCGGACGTCCGCGCACGCGCCGACGGCCGAACTGGCTCGTTGCGTTTACCCGTACGACCGTACGGGCATGCGGACGGCCCGGCATGACCAACACGCCCGCACGGGGCCTGACGTCCGCATTGAACGTCGCCAAGGCAACCGGGCGCATGCGCCTTCACCGGGCGCGGCGAACGGCTCTCGTGGCGATGAAGTGATTGACCTGCGAATTCCTCGACAACCGACATCAAGGACGGAGATCGGATCCATGGCGACGAAGAAGAACGAGGCAAACGAGAACGGTGACGACGGCAAGATGTCGCACGACACCAAGATGTACTTGCGCTTCGGGGCCATGATCTTGACGGCCATGGTCGTGATGTACGGGGTCATGTTCGTCAGCTCTTATGAGTGGAGCCACATCCGCTTCAGTCAGAGCCGCATGTTCATGGCGATCACCATGGGCGGAACCATGGGGCTGGTCATGCTCGGCTGGATGCTCAACATGTACAAGAACGTGAAGGGCAACATCGCCATCGTGGCGGCGAGCCTCGTGCTGCTGGGGGCGGGAGTGTTCCTCGACCGCAGTCAGACGACCGTCCAGGACGGCTCGTGGATGAGTGCGATGATCCCTCATCACTCGATGGCCATCACCCGGTCCGAGCGAGCCGAACTGTCCGACATTCGCGTATGCCAACTGGCCGTTGAGATCAGCGAGGCGCAGCGGCGGGAAATCGACGAGATGGACTGGCTGATCGAGGACATCGAGCGCAACGGAATCGCCAGTACGCCCGAGGAAGCCGAGGCGCGAGCTGTCCCTGAATTCGAGGCGTCCGCTGAGCGGAACTGCCCGCCAGAGTGACCCAGATCAGCGACGTCCGAGTGCGGCCGGCTCCTCGGCAGCCGCCTCCCGGCGCGGCGACCCACTCGTCCCGGCTGCGGCAACGCTGGCCGCAGGACTGAGGTCGAGGCGCCGCAGCAGCTGGGCGTTAAGGGCGACAACGACGGTGGACAGCGACATGAGGATCGCGCCGACCTCCATCGGGAGAATGAAACCGATCGGGGAGAGCACGCCCGCGGCCAGCGGTACCGCCGCGAGGTTGTAGCCGGCGGCCCACCAGAGGTTCTGCTGCATCTTGCGGTAGCCGGCCCGAGAGAGCTGGATGACCGAGAGCACCGAACGGGGGTCGTCGGAGGCAAGGATGACCCCGGCCGAGGCGATCGCGACGTCGGTGCCGGCGCCGATGGCGATGCCGACGTCGGCCTGCGCCAGTGCGGGGGCGTCGTTGACGCCGTCGCCGACCATGGCGACTGCCCGCCCCTGGTGCTGCAGCGCGGCGACCTTTTCGCTCTTGTTCTCCGGTCGTACGCCGGCGAACACCTGGTCGATGCCCAGCTCGGCGGCCACGGAGCGGGCGACCGGCTCAGCATCCCCGGTGATCATCACGACCTCGACGCCGAGGCGGTGCAGGGCGTCGACCGCCTCCCGGGACTCCTCGCGGATCTCGTCGGCCAGCGCCAGCGCCCCGACGACGGCGCCGTCGACGAGGACGTGCAGCACCGTGGCCCCGGCCTCGACCCAGGGCTGCGCGGTGGGCAGCGACGGCAGGTCGTGTTCGGTCAGCAGGTGCGGGCCTCCGACGGCCACGGTGCGACCGTCGACGGTGGCGGTCACCCCGACGGCGGCCGATGCCCGGAAGTCGGTGGCCGGCTGGATGCTCAGCCCGCGGTGCCGGGCGGCGGCGACGATGGCCCGAGCGAGCGGGTGCTCGCTGTCGGCCTCCGCCGCTGCGGCCAGTGCGAGGACCTCGCCGTCGGGCGCGCCGGTGGTGGCGATGTGGTTCAGCGCCGGCTCACCCTTGGTCAGCGTCCCGGTCTTGTCGAACAGCACAGTGTCGATGGTGCGCATCCGCTCCAGCGCCGCGCGGTCCTTGACCAGCACACCACCCCTGGCGGCGCGCTCGGTAGAGATGGAGACCACCAGCGGGATGGCAAGGCCCAACGCGTGCGGGCAGGCGATGACCAGCACGGTGATGACCCGGACGAGCGCGCTCTCCGGAGCCCCGAAGGCCGACCAGACGACCGCGGTGATCACCGCCGCCACCACGGCGTACCAGAACAGCCACCCGGCGGCCTTGTCCGCCAGTAGTTGCGCGCGGGTGGAGGAGGACTGTGCCTCGGCGACCAGCCGCTGGATCCCCGCCAGCGCGGTGTCCTCCCCCACCGCGGTGACCCGCACCCGGATGGCGGTGTCGGTGGCAACCGTGCCGGCCACCACCGAGTCGCCCGGGGCCCGACGGACCGGCTTCGACTCACCAGTGATCATCGACTCGTCCACGTCGGCGGTGCCCTCGATGACTTCGCCGTCGGCGGGCACGCGCCCCCCGGGCCGCACGACGACCACGTCGCCGGTGACCAGGTCGGCAGGGGCCACGCTCACGACGCGGTCGCCCTCGACCTTCTCCGCCTCGTCGGGTAGGAGCGCGGCCAGCGAGTCCAGCGCGGAGGAGGTCTGCGCCAGCGAGCGCATCTCGAGCCAGTGCCCGAGCAGCATGATCACGATCAGCAGGGCGAGTTCCCACCAGAAGTCCAGCTCGTGGGAGAGCACACCCAGGCTGGCACCCAAAGACGCGACGAAGGCCACCGTGATGGCCATGCCGATCAGCAGCATCATCCCCGGCTTGCGGGCCCGGATCTCCCCGACGGCGCCGGTCAGGAACGGGCGCCCGCCCCAGACGTACATCACCGTGCCCAGCACCGGGGCGACCCACGTCAGGCCGGGGACGTCGGGCAGGGAGTAGCCGACGATCGAGGCGAACATGTCGCTGAGCAGCACCGTCGGCACCGCCAGCGCCAGCATGATCCAGAACAACCGCCGGAACATCGCCACGTGGTCGTGGCCGCCGCCGTGTCCACCGTGCCCGACGTGCCCGCCACCGCCGGTGTCGCCGTGGTCCCCGCGGCCGCCTTCGTGCGCGGCGGGCAGATCGCCGTGAGCGTCGCCGGTGTGCCCGGCCGCTGCGCTCAGTGGGTCCTCGACTTCCGAACCGACAACGGCCGCGTCGGCCGTGTCCGGCATGCCCTGCCCGTGGGTGGATCCGTGATCGCCTCCCGGCGTGGCTTCATCCCCGTGCCCCGAGTGCTGGTGACCAGAACGGCTCGTGCGTTCAGACATGACCGTGCAACCTTTGCGTTGAGAGTCTTCGATCCGATGAGCTCCCCGTGCTGGCGATCCGGCTAGGGGTGCTGCCGAGGTTCTAGGGGGCGTCGGCCGGTCAGCGTTCCGCCTTCAACCATGGCGGTGCCCCGTGACCGGCTTTCGGGCGCAGACTGTCAGCTGCAGCCGCAGCCGCACCCGGAGGTCTGGCCACCAGTCCCGGCGAGCAGGTTGGCCGGCTCGGCCACCTGATAGCCGGCCTCTTCGACGGCGGCGCGCACGGCACCGTCGTCCACATCGGCCACCGTGCTGACGGTGAGTCCGCCGGTGGCGAGATCGACGTTGACGTCGGTGACGCCGGGAACCTGGCTGACCTCTTCGGTCACGGAGTTGACGCAGTGGCCGCAGGTCATGCCGACGACCT
The DNA here is from genome assembly GCF_003319185.1 of Blastococcus sp. TF02A-30. GTDB lineage: Bacteria > Actinomycetota > Actinomycetes > Mycobacteriales > Geodermatophilaceae > Blastococcus. The sequence continues at coordinate 424,079 of NZ_QOHJ01000002.1, read as the reverse complement.
TGTACGTGGCGGTGCTCATCTCGGGTTGTCCTCTCGATTCCTTGTGGGCGTGCATTGCCGTGGGTGCTGGTTCGGGTGGGTCCGTCTCAGGAGCGGACCAGGCGGGCGATGGCCTCGGTGGCCTCGCGGATCTTCTTGTCGGCCTCGGCGCCGCCGGCTGCGGCCGACCGCACAACGCAATGACTCATGTGCTCCTCGAGCAGTCCGAGCGCGACTGATTGGAGAGCCTTCGTGGTCGCCGACACCTGCGTGAGGATGTCGATGCAGTACTGCTCCTCCTCGACCATGCGCTGGAGGCCTCGAACCTGTCCTTCGATCCGGCGAAGTCGGTTGAGGTAGTCGTCCTGGCGCTGGATGTAGCCGTGCGAACTGCCGGCATCTGCCTGGTCCATGTCATCCTCCGACGCCGGCTCACAGATACCCCCTACCGGTATCTGCAATCTGACGTTATACCCCCCTGGGGTTAAAGCGCAAGGCGCTCTCAGCACCTCCTCGACCAGGATCCAGGCGGCACGGACCCGGGGGGCCTGCCCGGCCACGCGCAAGGCGCACGGCGCCCCTTCATGGCTCACTCCCCCAGGACGACATCGAACGTGAGTCCGCCGTCGTGCGACTCCATCAGCGCCGCGGTCGTGACGACGGCGATCCGCAGCGAGCCCCCCGCCGAGGAGGTCGCCGCCACTGCCTGCGGGGGTGATCCCAGCCGGGGCCCCGGCTGCCAGGTCACGGCTGCGTCCGAGCTCGTCCACACCGAACCGGACGGGTCCACGCCCGCGACGTTCATGCCGTCGTCGGCCCAGTCGACCACCTGGAGGAGCGGCGCACCGTCGTTCCCGACCCACGAGCTACCGCCGTCGACGGAGCTGAGAAGACCCTGCTCAGTGGTGGCGAGAATCGTCCGCCCGTCCGGTGCTGCGGCGAGTGTCGCCGGAGCCGCCGGAATCAGTAGCTGCTCCCACTCGTCGCCGTCGGCGCTCCGCACGAGCGAGCCGTCGTAACCGAGGACCCCCGCATCGCTGACCGTCAGCGCATGGAAGTCGGACTCGCCCTGCCGGGATCGCGGTTCCCACGTCCGGCCGCCGTCCGTCGACTCGATCAGCCCGACCGGCTCCGGCAGATCGACGTCCGGCCCGGGATGTCCGGAGGCGAGGAAGTGCCCCGGCCCGCGGACGGCGAAGCCCATCAGGTCGATGACCGGCCCTATATGGGTCGACTCTCCGCCATCGCCCACTTCGAAGAGCCCGTCGTGTGTGGCCAGGAGCAGTCGCCCGTCAGCTGGGTCGATCGCGACACCGTGGATGTGGCTGGACGGCAGCATGCCGGCCGTCGCTCCAGCCGCCTCGGCGTCCGACTGCGCGGACGAGGAGGTGCAACCAGCGACGAGCAGCGCGGAGGCCGCCGCCACAAAAAGCGCTCTCGCGATCCCACGAACGCGAGCCATCGGGAGAAGACGAGGGGCATGAACAGAGGTAGCCGGGCGGCGCAGGCCAGCGCGCATGGGGTGGTCCTTCGAGACGGAGAGGCTGACGGCGAGGGAGCGCTCCGGCCCGGTGGCCTGAGCGCGCAGAGCTGTCGACGAGTGGCGCTGTCCTGCAGCCGAAACAGCGCCACCCGTCGCGGCGTCAGCCGCCCAACTCGGCCAGCAGCGTCTGCATCTCCTCGATCTCAGCCGTCTGAGACTCGACGATCTCCCGAGCCATCTCGACGGCGTCCTGATCGGAACCGTCGGCGATCTCCGTCTCGGCCATTTCCACCGCGCCCTGGTGGTGCGGAATCATCATCTCCAGAAACATGCGATCGAACTCGGCGCCGGAAGAAGAGTCAAGCGCCGTCATGTCTTCCTCGGACATCCCTTCCATGTCCATGCCACCCGAGCCGTGATCCATGCCGCCCATGTCCTCCTCGGGCAGCGGCTCGCCCCACGCCTCGAGCCAGCCGGTCATCGTCTCGATCTCCGGCCCCTGCGCCGCCTCGATGCGATCCGCCAGATCGATCACCCGCGGGTCCGCGGCCCGACCATCGGCGAGCTGAGCCATGCGCAAAGCCCCTTCGTGGTGCGGGAGCATGCCCTGGACGAACGCGACGTCGGCCTCGTTGTGCGTGGTCGCGCTCGCGGAGCTGGTGGCATCGGCACTGCGATCGGCACCGCTGTCGGCGCTGGTGTCGCTGCTCCCACCGGAGCAGCCGGCGAGAACGACGGCTCCTGCCATGAGTCCGCCGGCCAGGCGGACGAGTCGTGCGGTCGTGCGAGTCATCAGAATTTCTCCTGCGGTTGTAGGTCTTAGGCGTGCGCGTAGGACCCGACTGAGCCATGGGCGGAGTCGGGTCAGGGCATTCGGCCTAGATCCGCAGAAGACAGAGAGCGGACAAGTCCGGTGGTCGAGGGACCCTCGACCACCCGGTGTGCCACATCGGAGAAGGAGCCCGAGCGCGAACGCTCGATGCCGATGCTCGACCGATCAGCGTTGCCGCAGCCAGCGCACTCACGCCGGTGAGGACCACGGCCAGGCAGACCGCCATCAAGGCCGAGCCGTGGGGCGGAGAACCGTCCGGGGAGAGATCGGCGGCGACGGCGATCGTCATTGCAGCAGACATCGTCGCGGGCGACAGGTGAGGTGCGGCGGCGAGAGCTGAGTCGATTTCCGCCGCCTGCACGGACAGGGCAGACGGGACGTGTCCTGCTTCGGTCATCCCGTGGTCGGCGACGTCGGTCGCCATGCACTGGACCCCGTGCATGCTGAAGACAGCAGCGAGCAGTAGCAGTGCCCACATGCGTCGCGCCGACATGCCACCCCCCAAGGAATGAAGCCAGGCTACTAGCGCGTGTAGGACTGGCCGCCACCTCTGGTTGAGCCGCCTCGAAGCGCCGCGACTCCGCCAGCCGTCACAGCGGATCCTCGTCCGCTCCACGGGGAGGACCACTGGAGTCACTTCGGTCGATTTCGCGTCACTTGGCTGCGGCCGCCGGTCGGTCGGTCGTCTTCGTCAGCCGCCGAACCTCGGCGGGGTCCAGCTCCAGCAACGCGGCCGCTCGCTCTGCGGACACGTCCTCGGCGAGCAAGGTACGGAGCGTCTCGCCGAGTGCCGCCGTCGCCACTGCCAGGGCCTGCTCCGCCTCGCTTCGCGCCTCCAGGGCCACCAACGCCTCCGCCGTCGCCTCCTCGACCCGACGGTCGTGCTCATCGCGGGCGGCGTCCAACGCCCGTCGTCGCTCCCGCGCCTTCGTCAGTGCTGCCGCCTGTCGACCCACCGTTCTGGCCACCGCTTCCTCCGCTCGCCCAGCTGACCGAACGCCCGGATCGTCACACGGCCTCATGACACGGCTGCCGACCTGAGCGTCACCCCAGCAGCCCGGCGACCAGAGCAGGCGTCACCCCACCCTCTGCGACCTGACACACCTCATGCATCACGGCCCGAACCGCCCCTTGTCGATGCTTCGCGCGGCCGGACCGTGGCAGAGGTGCTCGCGACTGTCGGGTCGTGATGACGCTGCACAAGCTCACCGCGGGGGACGGATACACGTATCTGACCCGTCAGGTGGCGGCGCACGACGCGACCACCCGCGGGTTCGACAACCTGGGTGACTACTACACCGAGAAGGGTGAGGCTCCGGGCGTCTGGATGGGACGCGGGCTTGCCGCCGTGCCCGATTTTCCGGTTGGTGACCGGGTCACCGGGGCGCAGATGGTCGCGCTGTTCGGGGAGGGGCGGCACCCGAACGCCGATCAGATCGAGCGCGCCGCGCAGCTCGCGGGCAAGGACCCGCAGCAGGTCGATCAGGCCAGCCGCCTGGGCGCGCCCTACCGCATTCACGAGCAGGCCAACATGTTCCACCGCCGCTCGGCCGGGGCGTTCCGCGACCGCAACACCGCGCTCGGCCTGCCCGCCGACACCCCCGTGCCGGCCGACGAACGAGCCCGCATCCGCACCGAGCTGGCGACGACGATGTTCGTCGAGACCTACGGCCGTCCGCCCGCCGACGCCCGCGAGCTGTCCGGCCATCTGGCGCGCATGTCCCGGCAGGCGACCACCGCGGTCGCCGGGTACGACCTGACGTTCAGCCCGGTCAAGAGCGTCTCCACGCTGTGGGCGATCGCTCCGCCAGAGGTCGCAGCCGTCATCGAGCAGGCGCACGCCGACGCGGTGGCAGACACCCTGACCTGGTTGGAGGACCACGCCGCCTACACCCGCACGGGCCGCAACGGAGTGGCGCAGGCGGAGGTGCGCGGACTGATCGCGGCGGCGTTCACCCATCGCGACTCGCGCGCCGGCGACCCGGATCTGCACACCCACGTGGCCGTCAGCAACAAGGTGCAGACGCGTGACGGGCGGTGGCTGGCGCTGGACGGTCGCCTGCTCTACAAGAACAACGTCACCGCCTCCGAGCGGTACAACACCCGCTTGCAGGCCCTGCTCACCGAGCGGCTCGGCGTCCGCTTCGCCGACCGCCCCGGCGCGGATCCGAACAAGCGCCCGGTGCGGGAGATCGTCGGCGTTGATGGCGAGCTGCCCAGCCTCTGGTCGTCGCGGCGGGCGTCGATCGACACCCGCCGCGCGGAGCTGTCGGCGCAGTTCCAGGCCGATCACGGGCGGCCGCCGACGCCCAAAGAGGCTGTGTCCCTGGCGCAGCGGGCCAACCTGGAGACCCGACAGCGCAAGCACCAGCCCCGCTCCTACGCCGAGCAGCGCGCCGCCTGGCGCACCGAGGCGCTGGCGGTGCTGGGCGGGGAGAGCGGCCTGCGCGACTACCTCCGCGGTGCACTCGCCCCTCGCCGCAGACCTGAGGGGAAGCGCCCGACGCGGGGATGGGTCGACCAGACCGCCAAGCACGTGCTGTCGACGGTGCAGAGCTCGCGCGCGACCTGGCAGGTGAACCACGTCCGCGCCGAGGCCGAGCGGCAGGCCCGCGCCGCTGCGATCCGGCTGACCGACCTCGACCGAGCCATCGACGCCGTCGTGGACAGAGCGCTGTCCCTGTCGACGCCGTTGGGCAGCCGCGAGCCGGTGGCCGAGCCCGCGGCGCTGCGCCGCTCGGACGGCAGCTCGGTCTACACCGTGGCCGGCTCGACGCTGTACACCTCGACCGAGATCCTCGCCGCCGAGCGGGCCATCCTCGCCGCGGCCGGACGCCGCGACGGACGCGTGGTGCCGGCTGCGGCCGTCGACGTCGCGCTGCTGGAGTCCACCGCCAATAGGGTCGAACTCAATCCCGGCCAGGTGCAGCTCGTCCGCGAGCTGGCCACCTCCGGCGCCCGAGTACAACTGGCACTGGCCCCGGCAGGCACCGGCAAGACCACCGCCCTTCGCGCGCTCACTGCAGCCTGGCGGGCCGACGGCGGGAACGTGGTCGGCCTTGCTCCCTCGGCAGCTGCGGCGGCGGTGCTGGGTGAGCAGGTCGGCGGCGACACCGACACCCTCGCCAAGCTGATTCACGCACTGGCTACCGGCAACGCCGTCCCGCCCTGGTTCGAGCGCATCGGCCCGGACAGCCTCGTGGTCATCGACGAAGCCGGCATGGCCAGCACTCCCGACCTGGCCCGGGCGCTCGCGTTCGTCACCGAGGCCGGCGGGTCGGTCCGGCTGATCGGCGACGACCAGCAGCTGGCCGCGATTGGCGCCGGCGGAGTGCTGCGCGACATCGCTGCCACCCACGGTGCCGTCACCCTCTCGCAGGTCCTGCGGTTCACAGACCCTGACACCGGCGCCCCCGACCACGCCGAAGGCGCCGCGTCCCTGGCGCTGCGCGACGGTGACCCGGCCGCCCTCGCCTACTACATCGACCATGGACGGGTACACGTCGGCGACCTGGCCGCGGTCACCGACGACGCCTACACCGCCTGGTCGACCGACCGGGCCGCCGGCCGCGACGCCATCATGCTGGCGCCCACCCGCGAGCTGGTCGTCGAACTGAACACCCGAGCGCGCCGCGACCGCCTCGCCCAGCAGAACGGGCCGGTCGGACCCCAGGTCACCCTCGCCGACGCCTCGCAAGCATCCGCGGGAGATCCGGTCATCACCCGCCGCAACGAGCGCACCCTTCCGATCAGCGCGACCGGTTGGGTCAAGAACGGCGACCGGTTCACGATCGCCGCCGTCCGCGACACCGGCGCCCTCGACGTCGTCCACCAGCGCACCGGACGGGGACTCACCCTGCCGGCCGACTACGTCACCGACCACGTGAGCCTCGGCTACGCCGCCACCGTGCACGGCGCGCAAGGCCTCACCGCCGACACCTGCTACACCGTCGCCACCGGCGAGGAGTCCCGCCAGCTGCTCTACGTCGCCCTGACCCGCGGCAGACACGCCAACCACCTCTTCCTCACCACCGCCGGGGACGGCGACCCGCACAGCGTGATCACCCGCGACGCGCTACTGCCGCCCACCGCCGTCGACGTCTTGACTCGTGTGCTCGCTCGCGACGGCGCGCCGGCCTCGGCCACCAGCCAGGCCCGCGCGCTGGCCGATCCCGGCGCTCTGCTCTCTCACGCCGCAGATCGGTACTACGACGCGCTCAACACCGCCGCGGAGGACCGCCTCGGCCAAGACGCCCTTGAGGCCATCGACGCCGCCGCCGACGCGGCGATGCCGGGCCTGACCAGGCAGGCGGCTTACCCCGTCCTGCGCGCGCACCTGGCGCTGTGCGCCGTCTCCGGTCGTGATCCCTCCGATGTCCTCCGGCAGACCCTGGCTTCGGATCGAGGTCTGCACGACGCACGCGATGTGGCCGCGGTCCTGGATTGGCGTGTCGACCCCACCGGGCGCCACTCGGCCGGGCCTGGCCCCCTGCCGTGGCTGCCCGGGCTTCCGAAGGCGCTGGGCGACGACCTCGAGTGGGGCGCCTACCTCGCCAACTCCGCCGACCAGGTCAGCTCACCGGCCGTCGACGTCGCCGCCCGTTCACGCGCCTGGACCCCCACCAGCGCTCCCGCGTGGGCGCGTCCGCTCATCGACCGCGATCCCGAGCTGGTCGCCGACCTCGCCGTCTGGCGCACCACCCACGGCGTGGACGACGCCGACCGCCGTCCCACCGGCCCGTCGTTGCCGCGCGTCGCGGACGCTCGGGCCCAGCGGGTGCTCGACGACCGCGTCACGCGGCTGCTCGGCGATGGGCGGGCGCTCACCGCGCGTTGGGCGCCGCTCGTCGAGAGCATCGACCCACGCATCGCCGGCGACCCCTACTGGCCGGTCCTGGCCGAGCGGCTCGCCGCCGCCGACCGCGCCGGCATCGACATCACCGCGCTCACCCGGGCCGTCGCCGCCGAACGTCCTCTGCCGGACGAGCAGCCCGCCGCCGCGCTGTGGTGGCGACTGTGCGGGCACCTCTCCCCCGCCGCGATGACCGCCACCGGCGCCTCCATCTCCGAGAAGCTGCGCCCGGACTGGACTCCGGTTCTGGCCGACGTCGTCGGCCCCGCAGCCGCCGAGCGGGTGGTCGCCGACCCAGCCTGGCCCGCGCTGGTCGCCGCCGTCACCTCTGCCGGCGACACCGGCTGGCAGCCCGACCAGGTGCTGTCCACCGCCCATGACCTGCTGCGCGCCGGTCACCCCGACGACGACCCACTGCGCCCGGACGAGCTGGCCACCGCCCTGGTGTGGCGCGTCCGCGTGCTCATCGACCCGGCGTCCGTCGCACGCGCCCACGCATCGACGTCGTCGTCCGACCTCGAACACCTGCCCACAGCCGACGGAGTTGCCGACGACGAATGGCTGGCCAGTCTTGTCGAACCCGACGACACCGAACCTCTCCACGAGGAGCTGGACGGCGACGACCCAGCCACTGCCGAGGACCCCGTCTCGACAGGACTCAACAATCGAACTGCCGACGCCAGTCGCCCACCCGAAGCCGAGAGGGCTGACGAAGAAGGCACCGAAGTTGAACGAGAGCGCCTCCTAGAGCTCAACCAGCAGGCAGCCGACTTCTTCACCGCCCGCTACCGCGGCTCCTGGGCACCGGCCTACCTCACCGACCGGCTCGGCACCGATCTGTCGGGAGACGACCGGTTCACCGTCGGCTACGCACCCGATAGCTGGACCTCGCTGACCAGTCACCTGCGCCGCCTCGGCGCCACCGACGCCGAGATCGTCGCCGCCGGCCTCGGCGGCTACGCCTCCACCGGCCGCGTCATCGACCGCTTCCGCGACCGGCTCGTCTTCGCCATCCGCGACGACGAAGAGATCCACGGCTGGATCGGCCGCCGCAACCCCGACCAGGACGAGGATCACGCCGTCCCCAAGTACCTGAACACTGCCGAGACCGACCTGTTCACCAAGGGCCGCGAGCTCTACGGCTTGACCGAAGGAGCTGCTGAACTGGCCGCCGGCGCCATTCCTGTCCTAGTCGAGGGCCCCCTCGATGCGTTGGCAGTCACCTTCGCCGGCGAGGGTGACTACGTCGGCATCGCCCCACTGGGCACGGCCTTCACCGACGCGCAGGCCGAGGCGCTACGCCCATTCCTCGGCGACGGGAAGCCCGGCATCATCGTCGCCACGGACTCCGACCAGGCCGGACAGCAGGCCGCCCACCGCATCTTCTGGCAGCTCACCGCCCGCGGCGACGACCCCCGCCATCTCGTCATCCCGGCCGGCAAGGACCCCGCCGAGCTGCTGCAGACGGCCGGCGCCACCGCTCTGCGTCAGGCACTCGCGGCCTCCCCCAGCCTGGCCAGCGGGCTCATCGACGCCCGCGTCGCCGTCTACGCCGACAGCCTGGACACCGTCGAAGGCCAGGTGCACGCCGCCCGTCGCGCCGTCGAGGTCATCGCCGCCGTCCCGTCAACGAGTTGGCCAGCGCACCTCACACGAGTGGTGGCCAGCACCGGCATCGCGCCCGACATCGCACTGTCTGAGGTCTTCGACGCAGCTCGGGCTCGGACAGACAATGCTCACGTGCCGGCACGGACAGTGTCGCCCGGCCGGCTGCCCGATCCGGCCACCGGCGCGGGGGTGAGGCCTTCCGTTGCCGTGATGTCTGCAGTGGAGACAGCATCGGAGAAGCTGACCCATGGCGCGCAGGCAGCCGAGCGGGCCTCGTTCGGAGGCCGACCCCCTCGCGTCCGGGCTCGGCCGCAGCCACGCCAACGGCGGTGATACCTACCCGCGAGCAGCTGTCCTCTGATGGCGGCCCTGACGACACCATGAAGAGCCCGAACTACCGCCTGCGACGTGAGCTCCTCGTCTACCCCCCGTCCGACCAACCAGGCCACTCGACATCCACGGCGCCTGGAGAAGACCGCCCGACCACCGGGGGTAGCGGGGACGGGCCCACCGAGAACCACCAAAATGCAGCGTGGGCCGAGGGTGAGCGGTGCGGGCCCAAGTCCGCAAGGCCCGTCGTCCCTGAAGGCGAATCGTCGTATCGCGCTGCGACGATCTCCGCATGACAGACGGAGACAGCCTGCTTAGGCAGGTGCAGCGCGACCTTCTAGCAGGCCAGCCGCTCCCCGACCTCTTGAGAAAGTGCCTGCTGCTTGGCAGCGAGTCCGGCTCGTCGGAGCTCCGCGCGTGGGCAACGCTCGAACTCCGTGGCTACGAGGACTTGGAGCAACTCCCGCCGTACCGCAAGGTGCCAGCACAGATCCGGGCCGATGCAACCGCTGGCAACACGTGGATAACCGGACAGACCATCGGCTGGTCGATGTTGCCCGACTTCGCCCGTGAAAACCTCAGTGAGCGGGTGCCCCTGTTCCATGGTGTGGGGCACCTGCAATCCTTATACGAGTCGGCCGCCAGCTCCGACTCGAACCCTCAGCTAACGCTGCCGGGCTGGGAGTACATCGCGCGAGCGATGGACAGGGCTAGTGGCAACCCGTTTCAGCACACCCACGCGCTGTACTGGGTCATCAGCCCGTCAGTGATCGCCGGCGTCCTGGACGACGTACGTACTGCGATGACGGAACTGCTCGCCGAATTGGGAGCCGTCATGCCAGCAACACAAGAGACACCGACCGCCGACCAGGCGACGCAGGCATTGCACATCGCCGTGAGTGGCGGGCAGCCGCACTTCCATGTCGCGACCTCGATCACAGCCCCCCGAGCGTCCGGGGGCTCCACCATCGACGGCACCTCCGGCGGCCAGTCGGGCGCTGCCGCAGGTGACGTCGTGCAACGGCTCGGAGTCACCGCGTCGGCCGATGGCGGCCTTCGCGCTTGGCTTGACGAATACCGGGCCGCTCTACCGGAACTCGACGACGCTGTGCGCCAAGTCGCCGAACAACAACTTGATCAAGTTGCCGCTGAGATCGACAAGCCGGAACCCCACCCGGTGGTTGTCAACAGCCTGCTCGGCTCGCTTAAGACCTTCGCGACGAACGCCACGGCCGCTGCCGGTGCGGGTGCGGGGACGATGGGACTGGCCCAAGTCGTGGCAAACTGGCCGTTCTAGTGCACGGATGGCAGTCACCAGAGACACGGTCGCAGGCGACGCATCGCCCAGCCGAGGCCACGTTCCCGCGGAGGCCTGCCCTGGGACAGCCGCGCGCTGGTGCGCCGCTCAGGCAGCTCGTTCCGGTCGCTGCCCGAGCCGGCTGAGCTGACCGGTCCAGCCGTTTGCTCGGGTGGTAACCGTGATTGAGGGATCGGACTCCGTGTGGCGACGCCATCTCCCAGGCTTGAACGTCGACGGGGTCGCTCGCCAACCGCCCGCTATCGGTTTCAACCGACTCAACCCGGCGCTGCGTACCGTCGAGCGCAAGGCGACGTCGCAGAGGCGTCGTTCGTCAGTACAGTGTGGTAGGAGAGCGCTACCCGCTCAACAGGCTGTCCGTCCGAAGCGTGTCAGGAGTACCACCATGACCCATCAGGGCACTAGGTGAGGACTCGCCTGCGCGACGCAGCGAAGGACGCCCAGGACGTACTGCTGAATTACTGGGCGGACGAGACCGGACGACTAGCAATCCCGATCGACCCCATTTGGATCGCTCGAGAGCTGGGTATCCAAGTCTTTGTTAGCGACATGGATCTTGACGTGTCCGGAACCTTAAGGCGTTCGCATGGGGAAACGGTTATTGACCTCAACCGTAGTGACGCGCCCGTCCGTCAGCGGTTCACTTGCGCGCATGAGCTTGGCCACTTCGTCTACAACACCTCAGGCGTAGAGCCTGCCTCAGCATTCGAGTTCGTCGACTTCCGTAGCACGCTTGCAGCAGCGGGAGTCGATCCCGCTGAGATTTACGCGAACCGCTTCGCCGCCGCACTTCTAATGCCAGAAGACGAGGTACGCAAGCGTCAACACCTTGGCGTCCCGCTCTCAGCGCTCAGCTTCAACGTCTCCGAGCAGGCGATGTCACTGCGCTGGAGGAGTCTTGGCATAGCCTGACGTGGTGAGCGAGGGCGACACCCCTGATCAGGACGCAGCGTCTGGGGCAGCAGGACTCCCAGAGCCGGGCGATCCGGCGCCAAGGGCAGGCGACGCCCAGCCACGCCCGGTCAAAGCGAAAGACGTCATCCGGGGGGCCCGTTCACCCGTCCAGGGCAGCGAGGACCTCGAGAACGCAGACAAACTTCTACGGCTTGAGCTCAAAGAGAAGTACGCGAACTGGGCCGGGGTGGCGGTTCTTATTCAGGTATTGCTGGCCAACGCCCTCTTTATTATCTATGCACTCGTGCAAGGCTTCGAGATTGAGCCACCGATCATGATTGCTTGGCTGAGTGCCACCGTCATCCAGACAATCGGTGTAGTTCATGTGATCACGAGGAATCTGTTCCCGCCCGACCGCAGGGGCTGAGACGCGGGTCCGTCAGAGTGACTAGGTGCTCAGACGCCCCGCCGTCCGCGGTAGCCGTCTCCTGCCGTCGATGTCGCGCTTACCGACAGATCTGGCCCGGGTGGCGTTCAGTTGATCCAGGGATTCGTACGCTCCCGGCTGCCGCTTAGACCGTCCTCAGCTGATGACAGTCCGTCTGGCGCCTGAGCTCTCACCGAGCGGAGGCGTCGAGGAAGGCGGTGTAGCGGCTTTCGGCGGGCCAATCCTGGTGCCGGCCGACGCGGCAGGTGCTCTCCCCGAGCCGTTGAGCCATGCGTTCGCAGAACATCGGGAAGGCGTAGCGGTTCCACTCCTCCATCAGCTGAGGACCTGCGGCGCTCTCGGCCTCCCACCGCAGCACCACCAGCACAGGTAGCTCCCGGGCGATGTGGGCGTGGTGGGACCAGCAGGCCGGGACCATCTGCGCGGGCCGCCACGCGTACTCGTGGTTGATCCATGCGACGACGTCGCGACACCAGCTCCAGACCGCCGTGCTGAGCTCGCCACTGCAGGCGGCCGGCTCCCAGGGACGCTCCAGGTCCGCCACGGCGCCAGCTTCGGTCACTCCCCCGCGGTCACCTCGACGGACTTTCTCCAAGAGTTCGAGCGCACGCATCACCGCGGGGGGTGGCGGCGGAAATGGCAGAACGATCATCAGGACCACGACTCGGACTGCGGTGCGGTCGGCGGGTCGACGTGTCGGCTCGGGTCGAGCCGGTGATCACGGGCGTAGGCCAGCGCGGCAGCCGTGCTCTGCTCGACGTCGACAGTGTCGACACGGGCGCGGGTGACACGCGCGCGGGCGGCGTCGAGCTCGGTCGTGAGCTGCTGCCCGTCCTTGCCATCGATGCAGCGCCGCAACCGGGCGATGATCGGCGGCGCGGTGCCTGCGACCACGAGAGCGTGCCGCTCAGAGATGCGACGGATGTCGCCGGGGCGCAACACGCGCACGTCCTCGCCCGACTGGGACGTACCCATGCCGCCGGGCCCGTCGGTGAAGGTCCGCCGGCTGATCCGCACGTCGTCGAGCAGGTCGGACACTTCCCGGTAGAAGTGGACGTCCTTGCCGCCGCCGAAGATGACGAGGTTGTTGGTGAGCCCGAACAGCGAGCGGGCCTCGTCCTCGCCGTAGGAGACGACCATCTGTTTCCAGGTCTGAGCGGCGTAGATGAACGACAGACCGAGCGCTCGTTCGTTGGCCATCCGCACCCGCAGGGTCGGCAGCGGCGTGGTGGACGGCAGTTCGTCGAGACAGGCCAGGAAGGACGGGGTCAGCCGCCCGTGCGGCGAGGTGGTGGCGACGTGCAGGGCGGTGTCGAGGACGTGTTCGGCGACCGCGGTCATCAGCGGTGCCGCCGAGGCGTAGGGGTCCTCCCGGCCGAGTAGGTACACCGTTCCCTGCCGGACGATCAGGTCTGCCAGATCGGTCGCCGGCCGCCCGCGCGAAGGCACGCAGCGAGCCCTGATGTCCGGCTGGAAGAACAACGCCATCGCTTGCTGGACCGTGGTCACCGTGTTGCCGACGGTGTCCGGGCTGCCGTGTAGGGCACCGATCAGCAGCCCGTCCCAAAACCGGGCTGCGTGCGGATGCTGCTGCAGGATCTCGGCGGGCTGCTCGGCGGCGACCGGGTTGGCGACCCACTCCAGGACGTGCTCCAGGGTGCGGCCGGTGAGTGCCGCGGCGTGCAGGAACCCCTGCAGCACCTTGGCTGTCTCCGCGGCGTAGAACCGGGCGGCGTTGTCCTGCCGGCCTCCGGTGACCGCGCCGGCGACGGTGCCAGCGGCGAACGCCTTGGCTCGTCGCTCGGCGATCCGAGGATCGACGCAGCCGGCGACCGGATCCCACACCAGCTCCGGCAGTCCCGGTGCGGCACCGAAAGGATCGAGCACCGCGACCGGGCGCGGCGGCTCGCCGAGGCCAGAAGGCCGCTGCCGCCGCCCGGCGGTCAGCAGCAGGTCGTCGACCTTGGTCAACGTCGCCAGCGCGGCGCCGCGGTGGGCCAGCAGGGCGGGAGCGAGCAGGTCGAGGGTCTTGCCGGAACCCTGCTCGCCGTAGACGCCGGTGGTGCGGTCGAAGCGGCACCACAGTTCCACCCCGTGCGGCTGGACGGAGCGGCCCAGCCGCCAGCCGACGTCGTTCGGGTCGAACCCTGATCTGAGCATCCGACTCCCCTTTCAGCGTCCCCGGCTGGGCCCGGGCCGCTGGGCTCGCGCCGCCTGCAGTTGCTGGTGGGCCTGCTGAATGGCCACGCCGAGCGCGACCGGCGTCTGCGGGTCGTCCAGCAGCGCCCGGTTCGCTGCCCAGGCCCGGCGCGGGAAGCCAGCCGTCGTGCGGGCGTCCGGACCGGCTGCCCGGTCGGCGACGGCGAGAGAGAGCAGTCGGGCGTTGTGCAGGGCGCCGGCAACCGGTTGCAGGTCGGTGGCGTTGACGCGGACCAGTCCGCCGGGCTGATAGCCGCGCAGGTAGGCGGCCACCCGCTCGTCGCGCGGCGGTACGTCGCGGGCGTAGGCGATCAGAGATCCGGTGTCGGCCCAGGATCGGACGGTGCGGTACAGCAGCTGCGTGGCGAGAGCGGGCAGGTGCTGAGCCGCGGACGTGACGGAAGCACGCAGGGACGCCGTCCAGGTGGCCGGGTCAGGTTCGGCAGAGCGGAGGGCGGCATGCAGTCGACCGGCTGCGGTGACGCCGGGTGGTGCGTGCTGGTGGAAGTGACGGCTGCCGTCGTCGTACGGACGCAGGGATGCTCGGACGGCGCGCCAGGCGTCGGCCGCCGTCGTCTGACCTGCGGGTGGTGTTGCGTCGGTGGAGCCGAGGCGCTCCGCGGCTGAGCTGAGTGTCTGGGCGGCGATCGTGTAGGCCAGGACCTCGGTGACCGACGGCGGATCATTGGCTCGGGCCGTGGCCTGGAGTAGGACGCCGATGGCGTCGGAGACCACGCGTGCCGGGTCGGCGGACGCAGTGACGGCGGGTCCTGAAACGGGACGGTCGAGGACGGCGACGTCGGCACGGGTCGGCGGTTGCAGCGCGGCTGTCTGCTGGACCAGGGCCGCCTGACGCTCGACCTCGGCGTGCCACTGCGTCGCCGGACCGGCAGGCAGGCGGTGGGCGACCACCTCGGCCAGGGGCGTCACCGTCTCGGCTACGGCGGTGGCGACGGCCCACCGGCTGGTCACGCTGGTGTGGTCGTACAGGACGCCGACGGTGTCGGCCGCGGCAGCCGCCAACCGAGCCAACGCCGACTCTGTTGCTGGAGCACGGACGCCGAGCTCGGTGCAGGCGACAGCCAGGGCGGCGACCTGCTGTTCCCGGCGGTCGCCGGCGAACGGGGATACGCCGTCGCGGCGCAGGTGAGCCAATGCCCGACCCAAGTGGCCCAACGCGGTGCCTGCATCGGCGCGCGCCGCTGCGCTGTCGTCCGTGGTCCGCGCTGTGTCGGCGAGGGCGTCGAGCAGCTGCCCGAGCGAGGTAGCCATCAGCGTGGCGCACGCAGCGCTCGGTGCCCGTGCTGAGCGGCCGCGAGGACGTCGGGGTGTGCGAAATCAGCGGCAGGCAGATTGCCGAGGATGCGCAGCGCCTGCTCGACGAGCCGGTCGGGGTCGGTGGCGTCGGCCGTCGCGGGCACGGGGGCGCTGGGCGCGCGCAGGGCGGTGGCGGCAGCAAGGCAGTGCAGCTGCGCCGTCGGCCCCGCCTGGTCGTTGCGGGAAGCGGCGGCGAACAGTGCCGCAGCCTCGGCGCGGGCGGCCAGCAGGTCGGAGTTCTGACTGTCGTCGGTCGAGCTCATCGCGGGTTCTCCTTCACGGTGCGGATGGGTGATGCCTGGGTCGACGGTGCTGGGGAGGTCGGTCGGGAATTGGGGCTCTGAGCGGATCTGTGGGTACGACCGCGGATCGCGCCGCCGCCTGTGGACAGGAATCGATGAAGGCGTCCCTGTCCGCCTCTCGACGGGTAGCGGTCCGGGCGGATGACCGCTCGCCCGGCGCGAAGCTGGCCCAACCCCAGGGCTTGCTCGGCCTCCCTGCGGGTGGCCATGCCGCCGCGGGCGTCGCCCGGGCGTCGGTAGCGGGTGACCAGGACAGCGGTGATGACCGCGGCCGTCAGCAGGACGAGCTCGGCGGCGGCAACACACGCGTACACCGGGATGGGCCCGGCGACCTGACGCAGTTGATCGGGCGGCAGGCCACGGCCGGGGTTCCCGTCCAGCAGCCCGCCGAGGACGTGGGTGATCGTCTCGGTGCCCCGCGGCCACACCCAGCCATCTCCCCACAACGCCGAGGCGAGCCCGAGGCCGACCAGGGCCGTCAGCGCGACAGCGATCAGGGCGCCGCCGGCCGCGGCGACGGCCAGTTCCCATCCCCGGGCGATCGGCTGCGGATCGCGACGCCGGAAGGGCGTGGTCACGCGGCGACCCTGGGTCGGTGATGGATGTCCACGTCTTGATTCCCTCTCTGCCGGTCAGCCGGCGACGGTGGCGGCGTGCAGGTCGACGCCGTGGTCGGCCAGCCACGGCACGGGATCGACGGACGCGCCGTCGAGGCGGACCTCGAAGTGCAGGTGGACGCCGGTGCTGTTGCCGGTGGACCCCTGGAAACCGAGCAGCGCCCCGGCGCTGACGCGCTGCCCGGCGGTAGCGGTGTAGGCCGACAGATGCGCGTAGCGAGTGGTCACTCCGTCGCCGTGGTCAAGTTCGACGAGGTTGCCGTAGCCGGCCAGGCTCAGGCTGCCGTCGCGGTCGCAATAGGCGCTGGTGCACGCCGCGGTGACCACGGTGCCGTCGGCGGCGGCGTAGACCGGGGTGTCGCGGGGTCCGGCGATGTCGACCCCGGCGTGCAGGGCGTCCCCACGGGGCCCGTAGCCGGAGGTGACCGTGCCGGCGGTGGGCCGGATCCACGCCCCGGCGGCCACCGGCAGTCCCGGGCAGATGGCGGGCGCCACGCCGGAGGGGGCGGCCGCTGCGGCCTGGGCGGTCGGCCACAGCATGGCGGTCAGCTCCCGGGCCAGCGGGGCCCAGCGGGCGTAGGCACCGCCGGCGGCGGAGACCTGCACGGCCTGGGCCGCCTGCGTGAGCGGGATGGTCTGCCAGTTGGGCACCTCGACCAGCCGGGTGTAGAAGGCCTCGGCGGCGTAGACGGGATCCATCAGCTGGGCGACGGTGCCCCAGCCGGCGATCCAGCGCTGTTGGAAGGTGTTGACGCTGTCGTGGTCGGAGCCGAGCCCGTCATGCCGAAAGTTCAGGCTGGCTGCGGTCACGGCGGCCTGCTCGGCGGTGAGTTCGGGGCTGCTGCCGTCGTTGGCCAGCATCCGGATTCGCGACTCCTGGTACGCGGTCGCCAGCGCCACGGTCGCCGCGTACGGGTCGAGTCCTTCTGCCGCGGCGACGGAGACGATGGTCTGCGCGTGGCCCATCTGGACGGCGTCCAGGTTGGTGCCGGCGACCGTGGCGCCGGTGCCGCCGATCGAGCAGGACGACGACGCCGTCGCCGTTGACGCCTCCGGAGCGGCGAGAACCGCGAGAGGGATCAGCAGCAGCGTCAGCACACCGAACACCGGAACGGCGACGGGAGCTGCGACCTTCCACAGCCACCGCTTGGCGTACGCCCGCGCCAGTCCTTCGGCCGTCCCGCTCATGCCGGACGTCCTGTGAGGGCCTCGTTGGTGTCGGTCAGGGCCAGCTCGGGCGCCGTGAGGACGGTCTGCACCTTGAAGGCCCGGTCGCCGACCAGCCACAGGGCGCGGCCCTTGCCGGCGATCGCCCATCCGGTGACCACTCGCTGGGCGATCGGGGTCAGCCCGAGCATGGTGGCGAGCTCGTCGGCGACGGCCTGGTCTTGGCCGTGCAGAACCTTGACGTCGCACAGGTGCAGCAGGTCGCGGGCGATGGCCACCGCCTGGGAGGAGGCGTCGCCGGCGGTGAGCATGTCCGAGGGCTTGTGCGCGAGCAGGATCTGCACGTCGGCGTCGCGGCGGGACAGCCGCAGGTTGGCGTCCAGGCTCTTCATCGCCTCGGCACCGAGGCGCATCTGCCGCCAGGTCTCGTCGCGGATGACGATGCGCAGGTCGCCTGGGTCGGCGATCTCGCGCATCGCCTGTCCCCAGGAGTTCAGGCAGGTCAACGCGATGCCGACGGCCTGGTCACCGAGCGGCTCGAGGCGGGACAGCGACAGGGATTGGATGGGCGCACGCCAGTCGACCTCGATCGACGTGTGGTCGTCGAACAGCCCGGCCAACGAGCCCTTCACAAGCGAGCCGAGGGCATCGCGCAGGGTGCGGGTGCCGTCGAGGAAGTGCCGCCGGTCGGCGTACCGGCAGCAGGCGACGAGGTCGTCGGTGGGCTCATCCAGGGCTTGCCACAGCTGCGGGATGGTGGGCTCGGTCAGCCGGGTGGCTCCGCTGCGGTAGCCGGTGAGCAGTCGCAGCGCCTCGCCGACGGCGGTCTCCTCCACGGGGCCGAAAGGCACGTTCTGCGAGCCGACCAGGCCACGGATCAGCACCAGCCAGCGGGCGAACATGATGGCCTCGCGACGGCAGGCCTCGGCGGCGTCGAGCTGCTCCCAGCCGTGGCCGAGCGGGCCGAAAGCCAGCGGGTTGACCCGGGCGGAGAGTCCGTGGCCGATGACGAACGGCTCCACGCCCAGCGCGCGGCACAGCGGCTCGTACTCGTCCTTGGTGTCGCCCAGGATCAGCGTGCGGTAGCCGTAGGCCAGCATGCGCAGCGCGAATGCCTTGACAGTCGCGGACTTGCCGCGGCCGGGCTTGCCGAAGACCACGACGTTCGGGTTGGTGACCGGGATGGCGTCGTCGGTGACCCAGCCGACCGGATCGCAGTAGAACGCCCCGCCCGACAGCAGGTCGATGCCCATCTGCGCGCCCGTAGGCGGTAGCCCGCTGCTGGCGATCAACGGCCACACCACCGGCGTCTGCTCCGACGTCATCCGCCACACCGACAGCGGCGCCGGTGTCGCCGCCCGGCCCCGGCCCCGCCCACGCGGCCCACGGCGGGGCACCAACTCGATGAACGGCCCGCGCTCTCGTCGCCCCGCCTCCACGGCGGGGACGGCGGGGAGCCGGTGACCGAAGTTGTCGAGCAGGACGGCGACGTCCCGGCCCCGGCGGGAGCCGCGGCGGGTCACCGTCGTCCTCGCCGGTTGGGCAGCCCGACGCCGAGGGGAATGGCGGCGGCGGCGAAGCCGGAGTCCTGTGCCAGGTCCAGCCGCAGCGGCACGAAGCCGGCGGCACGGATGGAGGCGGCGAGCCGGCGGCCGTGCTCGTCCACCGGCCAGGTGGCCGGGACGGTGACGCAGGCCGCGACGGCGGGACGGACCAGCGCCCGCCCGGCGGCCAGCTTCTCGTCGGCGGCACCGATCCGCTCGGTGTCCCGTCGCTGCCGGGCCCGCTGCCGAAAGCCCATGCGGGCGCGCAGCTCGTTGCCGGTGGTGGCGCTCATGTCCTCCCGCCCGACCAGCCGGGTAGCCCGGTCCAGCGGCAGCGGGGCGAGGAACACCGTCAGGCAGCGCCGCTCCCCCGCCGTCGTCGGCACCAGCACCGGGGCCAGTGCGCCGAGCACCGCGCCGGAGTCGGGCAGCAGGATCGTGTCGGTGACCGACGCCCACGCGTCGTGCACGTAGTGCCGTCCCTCGGCGCGGGCCTGGGTGGGTCCGGCGGCGGCCATCGGCACCCCGGTCGCCAGCCGGGCGCCGTTGCCGGCGGCCAGGTCGGCGGCGATCAGTTGGCCACGGTCGCCGGGCGCGAAGCCGGTGCGCACCGCGGCAGCGAGTGCCGCCGAGTCCAGCCAGGTGATGGCGGTGCAGCCGACCGGGCCGCGCAGCGCACTTTCGACCTCGGCCATCACCCCGTGCAGCACCCGGGCGCGGCCGTCCACCCCGCCGCCGCCCTCCTTCGCGGCCCGGCCGATCCGGCTCTCGCCGACGACGACGGTCACGAAGGCCTCGGTGCGCACCGCGGCCGGAGTGAGGGTGGCACCAAGCAGCGCGTTCACCCGGGCGGCGAGGGGCGCGGCGTCCGCACGCGTGTGCGTTCGCTCCCAGGCGGCGCGCTCGGCACCGTCGTCGGGTACCGTGCGCACCTGCAGCGTCAGGACGTCGATCAGTTCGGTGCGCGCGGCGATCTCGCACAGCTCGGCCAGCCCGGCGCCCATCCGGTCTCGCTCGCCCGGCTCGGCCATCCCGATGCCGGGATGGTCGATCCGCGCCACGACCGCCCAGGTGCGCGCCGCGGAGTTCTGCACGATCACCGGGCGGGTGAACAGCTGCCCGTAGGGCGGTCCGTCGTGAGTGCGGATACCGGCGAGCACCCCGGGCAGGTCCGCCTCGGACAGGTCCTCGGCCGTCCCGGACGCGGCTCGGGAGCCGAACACCGTCCAGCCCATCGCACCTCCGATCGCGTGCAGGCAGAGGTCGGCGAACCAGCGGCCCGCGGCCCGCCCTCGGATTGGGACCAGCAGCACGGCGGCCACCAGCGCCCACACCGGCAGCCACACCAGCAGCAGGCCCCACATCTGCGCGTTGAGGGCCAACAGCGCCGGTACGCCGGCGAGAGTGACCAGGGCCAGTTGGGCGCCGGTCATCCCGAGGAACCAGCCCGAGACGTCGCGGGAGTAGTCGCCGTAGCGGACGGCGTTCATCGGGCGTCGTCCTGGTCGGGGCCGATCGGACCGCTCTCGCCAGGCCGTTCAGGTGCCATGCCGTCGAGGCGTTCCGCAGGCCAGGCCGCAGCAGGGCCGTCGTGGAGGTCCTGGGCCCGCCCGTTCTCGGTTGGTCGCGTGGTCATTGTTCCGCCGTCGTCAGGACGATGCCCTCGGCCCTGCCCGCCTCCGGTCGTCGTCCCTCCGGCGGAGCCGTTGCCGCGCGCCGGTACCCGGGTGGGCAGCGGTTGTCCGTAGTACGGGTGGGTGTGCCCGACTCCGGCGCCCGACAGCACGTCGGACGCCGAGGCGGCCACCCCCGCGGCCAGTCGGCCGGCCGTGGAAGTACCGGTGGTCAGCGCGCGCAGCGCGCCGGCGAAGCGCCTACTCGTCGCCGCGTCGGCGGTCGACTCGCCCTGCGCGCGGTCACCGGCCAGCTGCGCCGCGGCGCCTGAGGCAGCCACACCACCGGATGCGGCACCCGCCGCCGCGGTCGCCACGGCCGCTCGCCCGCCACCGGCCTTCTGCAGCGCGCCCATGACTCCGCCTGAGGCGGCCAGCGACGAGCGCAACGCCGCACCACTCGACGTGCCGGGGTCGACGAAGGCCAGCAGCCGGAACAGCGCCAGCGGACAGATGGCTCCCAGCAGGATGAGCAGACAGCCCACCACCGCCATACCGATCGCGGCCTCGGTGCTCGTTTCCTCAGCTCCGGTGAGGATGCCCTCGGTGATGGTCACTCCGACGCCGAGGACGAGCACGGCAACCGGGGCAACCAGCAGCGCCGCGAGGAACCAGCGCAGGCTGCGCCAGAACCAAGTACTCGACGTCTGCGCCAGCAGTCCTCCTGCCGAGATCGCCGAGGTCGCGGCCAGCACGATCAGCGCCGCCTCGCGGACCAGCATCAGCAGCAGGTAGCCCACACTGGCCGGCACCAGCAGGAAGATCGAGCTGACCCCCAGCACGGTGGCGACCGTGCCGTCGACCAGGTCGCGGCTCACGCTGATCGACGGGTCGAAGGCGGCCATGGTGTCGATGTCGAGCAGGCTGCGCAGCAGGGCGGTGGTCAGTCCTGATACGCCGGTGACCAGCAGCGCCGCCACCCCGATGTAGCCGGCCCAGACCAGTCCGAACTGCAGCAGTCCGATCAGCAGCCGGCCCAGCGTCTGCCCGTCCCGGCGCACCGCCGCGATGCCCAGCTGGACCATGGCCATCAGCGCGGCCACGGTCGCGCCGATGCCGAAGGTCACCGGATATACCGCGGCGAGCGGGCCGCCGGCGGACAGATCCGGGGTGGCCAGAGCGTCGATCACCGAGAAGGCGAGTCCCAGCAGCCACAGCCCGGCCTCCCACAACGACAACATGGCATTGACCCAGACGTCTTCGACCACCGCGCCGGCTGCCTCACCGATCACGCAGAACGGGTTGATCGGCAGGCACGGCAGCGAGCCGCCCACCCCTGGAACCGCCGGAAAAGCCGTCACCATCTCGTCTGCGGCCGCAGCCGGACGCGTGGACAACGACCAGATCGCCAGCGCCAGAAGAACGACCGCTCCCAGTCGGTGCGCCCAGTTGCTACGCCCTCCGCGTCGCTGCTCAGACATAGCGCAGGTCCCGGTAGCCGGCTGCGATGGCTGCCTCGGTGCCCGGCCAGACCGAAGGCGCTGGCGCCGGCTCCTCCCCCGGGCCGATGACCCACCGGTCCCCGACCCAGGCCATGCGCTGGCAGTCGGCGATCGCGATCCGGGAGGTCTGCTCCACGGTGACGGTGAACTCGAAGTTCACGCACACCACGGCGAAGTCCTCCCCCACCGTGCCCTTGATCAGCCCCATCACCGGACGGACGACGATCGCCAGCTGCGGAGACCCCGCACCGGACAGGCCCGCTGCGGACAACAGGCTCGCCATTCCGTCCACCCCGGACCACGTCTCTGAGGTCGGCCCTCCAGGAGCGGCCCACTCGGCGATCACCCGCCGCACACCCTCCATCGAGCCGCTCTGCATCGCCGTCACGTCGATCGCCGCCAACTGCGCCAGCGCACCCTCCGGAGTACGCGGGAAGCCGGTGGGCACGTCCGCCGGTCCCACGCCGGTAGCGCGCGGCAACTCGAGAACACCGGCAGCCTGGTTCGACACCGGGCCGGGCAGCGCGTCATGAGGGTCGGCGGTCGGCATCGGCGCAGCGGCCAGCGCATCGTGACGCGACATGTCCCGGGAAGGAACTGCAGCCTGACGTGCGGCGTCCCCCTCGTCCGGCTGCTCCTTGAGCCCTCCGACAACTGCCAGGACCAGGCCGGCCAGAAGCGCCAGCGCCACCAGTGCGCTGACGACGAGCGCCGCCAGGAGACGCGCAGGGCTCCACTCCGGCTCCCCGCTCCCACGTACGTCGGGACGGCGGCGCATCAGGTGCACCCACTGCCGGTGATCGATCCGAGGATGACCAAGATGACCGCGTAGGTGATGGCCACCATCACGACCACCGCGATGCCCATCGCCCCGTACCGGGAGGCATGCGGGTGGGAGAACATGCGGCCCACCAGGACCGAGCCCAGCGAGACGACCGCGGCGATCCCGATCAGCGCGAGCACACCCCACTTGACCCACGCCGTCACCTGATCGGCGAATGCCTCCACTCCCGGCGGCGCCTCCGGGCAGACCGCTGCGGTCAGCTCCACCGGCGCTGCAGTGGCAGACCCCGCGGTCAGCACGACCAGAGCCACAGCGACGAGCGCGACGGTCGAGGCTGCCCGTACCGCTGCTCTCCTGCGGGGGCTCACTGGGTCTCCCCCGCCGCGGCCGGCCGGAACGCCGCCGCCGGGTGCCGATGCTGAGGCTGCGGTGGCACGGCCGGTATCAACAACGCGGCCAGCGACCGGCCCGCGGCCTCCACTCCTCTGGGCAGCCGGTCCACTGTCAGACCGGCTGTCTGCAGTCGTCGGTCGATCGGAACTCGGACCACCCGTCTCTGCGACCGCAACTCGCGAAGCAGCGGACCGCAGTTGGCGTTCACCGCCTGAGGCCAGCGCGCAGGGCCCACGACGGCCACCACTACCGGCTGCTCGGCGAGCTGGCCCAGCACGTGCTCGGTCAGTCGCACCCCCGGCGCGGTGGGTCGGCAGACGACGACGGTGAGCGTGCGGTCGGCGGCCAGCCGGGCCAGGTCCTCCGGAGCAGGCAGCCCGAGATCGAGGACGGTGACCGCCGGCTCCTCGCTGATCGGGAGGACCGGCCAGCCGCCAGGCTCTACGTCCGCGACGCGTCGGTCGATCGTGACGCGGTCGCGGGAGCCACGTCGCCAGGCGCCGGCGGCGTCGGTGCCCAGCTCCGCCGACGCCGCGGCGATCAACCCCGACCGGCGGGGATGCGCGGTCTCCACCAGGTGCACCCGCCGGTCCCGGGTCGCGGCGGCGTCGCTGATGGCCAGCGCCACGGTGGAGGCGCCGGCACCGGCATGTGCCGCGACGACCGCGATCCAGTCGGCCGCCAGCGCGTCGCTGTCACCCCTATTGCCAAGGGCTGCGGGCGCCGTCTTTCCCTCCTCCCGCCTCGAGCGGTGGGCGGGTACAACCGGCGCCGTCGCGATCGTCCCCCGCCCCTCGGCTTTCGGACGGCGGGCACGCAGCTCGCCCAAGGCGTGCTGGATCTCCGCGACCGACAGCAGTCGATCGTTGGATCGGCCGTCGCCACCGTCGGCCACACCATCGGTCGTGTCGCCTGTCTCGTCGGCGTCCTGAAGCAGTGAACTCACGCGACGGCCGCCAAGTACTGCGGAGCCACGCCGCGCAAGGCTGTCAACGTGCGGTTCCGCCGGCGATACAGCGTGCGCGTCGTGATGCCGTGCTCGGCGGCAACCTGCTGGTCGGCGCGCCGGTGTCGACGGTCGCGACTGCACTCGGTGGCGATCAGCAATGCGACGTCCTCGGCGTCGACCCCTGAGCGCACCGCCCACTGCAGCAGGTCGACGACGTCGAGGTCCTCCCCCTCCTCCCGGGCGTTGGCGGATGCGATCCGAGTGATGTCGCCCGTAACGGTCAGGACCTCGCCCCGGTCGGGGTGGTAGCGGCTGCTGGGGCGCAACTCGGCGAGTACCGCCCGCCGCGTCTCGGCGCGCAGGTTCGCCGCGATCGCCCGAGGCCGGCGTCGCCACGGGTAACGGCGGATCTGGCAGGCGAGTTCGCCGACGACCACGGCGAGACTGTCGGGGTTCAGGTCTGCGAGCTGCCTGGCCATCGTGCGAACGAGCCCGCTGAGCAAGTGAACGGTCAGCAGCAGCGCGTCGTCGTCGCGGCCGCCGTCCACGGCGGCCAGCCGGACGAGCGCGGCGAGAACGGCGTCGCGGCGGTCGTCCTGGCTGCCCTCGGCCCAGACGGCGAGCAGGTCATGGACGCTGCTCAGCCCGGCCAGAGTCGGCTCGGTGGCGGACCAGCGGACGAGGATGGAGTCGCAGTCCAGGCGGGCAGCCAGCTCCGGCCAGCTGCCGACGATGGTGGGGTCGTAGAACATGTGCGGTCCTCCGGCATCGGTGTGATGCCGTCGAGGCTCCGCAGCGACGTTCAACGAGCCGTCACCCTCGGCAGGGGTGACAGTGCTGGTCACCTCACCGCGTCACCCGCTCGGTACCGCTATCGCGTCCGACGAGGATTCGGCGTCCCTTCGGGCCAGGGGTGACGTATGCCAGATAGGACTGGGAAAGCGGCAGGTCTGGGGTGACGCTTGATCAGCGGCTCGACTGCAACGGTTGATCATGACCGTGCGAGAAGTCGGCTCGAGTCGCCTCGCACAGCGGCTGCTCGCTCGTTCACGGCGAAGATCGTCAGCGCTGCCGCACGTGAGGGGAAAGGGCAGGCTCCGATTGACATCTGACGTTGGTCGATGTGACATGCACTAGTGCGAGTAGTAGACAGCGGGGTCTCCAGTGCCCGTGCTTTCGACGCCGTCCTCGCCGTTGATGGCCTGGCCGTCATCGGAACGATCGGATTCTTCGGGCCTGCGGCGGTCCTCCTCGCAATTGTGACCGGCGCGGTCATCCGAGACCGCCGTCTGGCAGCACGCGAGAACGCGGAAGCCGAGCAACGCAGTGAGGCGTCCGAGTGATCCGAACTTTGCTACGTCCCATCGTCGACACATTCCGGAGCCCACCCAATGACCGCCTCCGATGCCAGCTCTCGCCATGTGCCGGCGGCCCTGCTGCTCGCAGCCGTCGTTTTCATCACCGGCTGTGCCGGGACGGACGAGTCGGAAGCCGGCGCACGAAGCAGTTCCAGCTCGCCGGCCAGCACTACCACCGCGGCGACGTCGGCAGCCCCCAGCACCACCGCAGCGCCGACAGGCACGAACATTGCCGTGTCGTACGTGGGCGGTCAGGTGACCGGAGATTCAGGCCGAGTCCCGGTCACGCCCGGTGACCAGGTGACGATCACCGTCACCAGCGATGTGGCCGACGAGGTCCACCTGCACGGTTACGACCTCTCCGCTCCCGTCGGGCCTGACACCATGAGCACGTTGACGTTCCAAGCGTCGATCTCGGGAGTCTTCGAGGTAGAGCTGGAAGAGCTGGGCACGCTCCTGTTCACCCTCCAGGTCGGATGACGCTTCTCGCCCACGGGGTCGGCTCGAGGACCGACCTACCCATCCCGTTGGGGCTCGCGCTCTACGGCGGCGGGGCCGCCGTCCTGATGAGCTTCGCGGCCTTGCTGCTCTTCTGGCGCAAGCCCAAGGTCGGCGACTCCTCATCGGGGCGGCCCCTGGCGGACATGGTTCAGGGCGCCGTGGACAGCCCAGCCGTCCGCCGGGGGCTCCAGATCCTCGCGCTGGCGGTCGCCGCCTTTGTCACGGTCGTCGCCTTCGCAGGCCCGGACGAGACCTCCCGCAACATCGCGCCGTGGGCTGTATACGTCACCTTCTGGGTGGGGCTCGTGCCCGTGAGCCTGCTGTTGGGGCCCGTATGGCGAATCGTCAACCCCCTGAGGCTCGTCCATCGCGCGCTCCGGGGCATCGCCGGCCCTGCCCGAGCAGCCGAGACACTCCCCCGGCTGGGCCTGTGGCCGGGGGCCGTGTCCCTGGCGGTCTTCGTGTGGCTCGAGCTGGTTCCGCCGCAGCGGGCCGAGCCTGCGACCGTCGGGTGGTTTCTGGTTCTCTACGCCGTCATCCACACCGCCGCCGGGCTCTGGTTCGGGGAGGGTTGGTTCACTCGGGGTGACGGCTTCGAGGTGTACTCGACGCTGCTGGGGCGCCTCTCACCGTTCGGACGTCGCGACGACGGGCGCCTGGTCTTCCGCAACCCGCTCACGAACGTCATGACGACGCCGGCCGAGCCGGGCCTCGCCGCCGTCGTCGTGGTGCTGCTCGGCTCCACCGCGTTCGACGGCCTGTCTCGAACGGTCTACTGGCAGACCGGGCCCGGAGCGGCGAGCGATGCTGCGTCCGGTACCTGGGGCCTAGCCGCGATGATTGCTGTGGTCGCTGTGCTGTACGTCGGGGGCACACGCCTGTCCGGGCGCCTCAGCCACTTACCGCTGAGAGAGCAACCACGCACTTTTGCCGCAACGGTCATCCCCATCGCGGTCGGCTACACCATCGCGCACTACTTCAGCCTGCTTCTCCTCGACGGCCAGACGACATGGATCCTGTTGAGCAACCCGTTAGGCCTTGACG
Source organism: Blastococcus sp. TF02A-30 (assembly GCF_003319185.1). Taxonomy (GTDB): domain Bacteria; phylum Actinomycetota; class Actinomycetes; order Mycobacteriales; family Geodermatophilaceae; genus Blastococcus. The sequence goes on along the minus strand of NZ_QOHJ01000002.1, from coordinate 397,045 downwards.
GGGTCGACCTGTTCGGCACCTACGGCAATCGGGTCGACCTGACCGCCGTGTCCGCGGACACGATCGCTTACGTGCAGGTCGGCGGGGTCGTCGCCGGCCATGTCCTGGGCGTCACGTTGGCGCACGAGCAGGCTCTTCGTGTGGCGCCGCGAGCGCCTGCCTCTGACCAGTTGCCGCTCGTGGTCGTCATGGTCATGTTCACGTTCGGCGGCCTGGGGCTGTTGTTCGGTTTCTGACTCGGCGAACCAGTACCAGTTGGATGCCCGCGTCACCTCCGGCGGTGCGCTGTCGCTGTTCCGCACGAGGTGACGCAACAGCCACCCAGTCGGCTCAGGTCGTGGTGTGCCGCCGCCGAGCCGAGAGCGCCATGACGAGCGCCGCCGATCCGGCTAGTAGTCCAGCGCCGCCGACGACGAGCGCGGTCACGGCCAGTCCCGAGCCATCGGACTCGTCGGCGCTGTCGCCGCCAGCAGCCTCGGTGGCTGCCCCGTCCGCCTCGTCGCCGTCAGCTGCGCTGTCCACGAGCGTCAGCACGGGCGCGGGATTCTCGGGGTCGGGCTGGCCGTCGAGCGTGGGCTCGATCCACGCGGACTCTTCACCGTCGTCGTAGGTTTGGAGCGTCGGGAAGGTGATGGTGTCGACGTCGGGGAGCGGACCGCCGTTGATGGAGAAGGTTTGATACTGGCCCGGGCCGATTCCCGCCCCCGGCTCGGCGGTCCAGACGATCTCCGTGACGGCTTCGCTGACCTTGGTGCCGTGAACGTCGACCGGCGGATCGATCGGGCTCCGCGTCAGGGTCGCGGTCCACCCGGGAACCGGCTTCGTCCGCACCGATGCCAGCGGCGTCTCGGTCGGGATCTGTACCCGCAGCGAGATGGTGGAAGCCGTCTGGCTCTCGTTGGGCACCCGAAGGGTCACCTCCCCGAAGCCTCCGGGCGCAGCGTCAGGAGAGCTGATTCCCACGTGGGCTGACGCGGCGGTCACGCCGAGCCCCAGCACCGTCGACATCGAAGCGAGGCCGACGGTCAGCGTCCGAGCCAGTCGGGATGTCACAGGAGGCCTTCCTATCTGAGTCGGATCCGGCCCTACGCCGAACCCGTCCTACTAGATGCGTCCGTCGCGACTGCCTACGAACCAATTGGACGATGGACGACAGAGCCACAACAACGCTGTTCACCGCGAGTCGAACCGTTCACCGTGACCGGCGACGTCAGCGACGGTCGGATCGACGTGCTGCCAAGTCAGGGCTCCCTCCGGAACATCGACGTGAGTCCCATGACGCCCAGCATCTGGTCGAAGTAAGGGCTGTCACCTCGGATGACCGCGCGACCGCCGGCACGGGAGGTGCGCTTGGCCCACCGCTGCAGGTGTGGAAAAGCAGTGGCGTCGATGTAGGTCAGTCCGCGGACATCGATGGCCACAACAGCCAACTCCTCCAGACGCCGCTGGAGCTCCAATCGGTTGACGGCGGAAGCGTCCACCTCGCCCCGAAGGTGAACCACCCAACCGCCCCGCTCCTGTTCCACAGAACTGGGCGCCTGCTTGACGGGAGCAACTCCCTGCTCGACGGGAACGACCTCACTGCGGCGCTCGGACATCCGGCTGACGTGATCCGGCAGCTTGGCCAGCTCCGAGTCCACGGTCCGCTGCACCATCCGCTGCATCGCCCTGCGCTGCAGGACCTGCCGCAGCCGGTTGCCGCCCTGGGGATCGTGGGTCACGGTCACCGTGACGTGCGTGGCACCGGGCGAGGCGTCAGCGAGTTCGACGCGGGTCTGCCAGTTCTCCGACGCCAACTCCAGTCGGGTCCCGATGCGTTCCTCCGCGACCCATTCGACGACTTCCCCGCTCACCGCGCCTTGCGGTGGGGGCATGCCGTCCAACCGCCCCTGCGCGCAGACGAAGCGAGTCCCCTTGCCCATCACCGCGTCCGCCTCTGTCCCTGGGCCTTCGGAAAAGACGTAGGAGACGTCGCACACCGGGCAGTACGGGGTCAAGGCGGTCAGTGCCCGCCACACGGACCCCCGAGCGAACGGAACCTCGCGTGTTCCTGAGGCGGTCGTCATCCCGTTCCTTCGACTTCGAGGGGCCGGCCAGGTCTCTGGGCCGGCACTACCGAGACTAGTAGGAGCTGGCGACACTTCCTTACGCCGACTCTCGCCCGTCTACGATCCACGTTAGGAGATCGAGGATCAGCGTCGAGGGAGGTTCCGTGGAGCACGGGCGGCACTCAGGGATGTGGGTACCGGACGAGCCGCCGACGTGGGGGCGAATGTTCCTGCCTCACCTGGAGGCCTCGTCGGCCCTGGCAGTGCTGAGCCTCGTCGCGCTGGTGGTGTACCTGGCAGCGGTCATGCGGTTGCGCCGAACGGGCGTCTCGTGGCCCTGGTGGCGGACGCTCTCCTGGCTCGCCGGGACTGCGTCGCTGTTCGCCGTCACCGGCACCTGGCTGAACGGCTACAGCATGGTGCTGTTCAGCGTCCACATGACCCAGCACATGATCCTCTCGCTGATCACGCCGCTACTGCTCCTGATCGCCGCACCGGTGACCCTGGCGCTCCGGACCCTGCCCCGGGGCCGGGGCGCGGCCGGCGTCCCGCGGGCACTGCTCCTCAACGGGCTGCACAGCCGCCTGGCCCGGTTTCTCGCCCACCCGCTGTTCTCGATTCCACTGTTCCTCGCAAGCCTCTACGGCGTCTACTTCACGCCCCTCTTCGACGCTTTGATGAGCAGCCCCGCGGCACACCAGCTGATGCTGGCGCACTTCGTCGTCACCGGGATCCTTTTCTTCGGGCCTATCGTGGCGCAGGACCCCTGGCCACGAACGCTGAGCCACCCCGGCCGGATGCTCGAGCTCTTCCTGCCCGTGCCGTTCCATGCGTTCTTCGGCGTGGCGATCATGATGGCCGGCTCGCCTGTGGTCGACACGTTCGCCCAGCCCCCGGCCGGGTGGGACATCGACCCGCTGCGGGACCAGGGCGAGGCCGGCGGCATCGTCTGGGCCTTCGGAGAACTGCCCACCGTGCTGGTGCTGGCGGTCGTCTTCTTTTCCTGGGCCAGTTCCGACGAGCGGCGCGGCAGGGCTCTCGACCGGGCAGCCGACCGCACCGGTGACGCCGAGCTGGCGGAGTACAACGCCCGCCTCCGTGCCTTGGCGTATCTGAACAGGTGAAGCGCGGCGGCGCCGTTCCAGACCGACTAGCAGATTCGAGACAAGGACTTGTCTTCGCCGGGAGCGGCCTGCGAGGACGTCAGCCCCCGCAGGCGCCGACCGAGATCCCACGAGCATTCAGCCACGCAACTGGGTTCGAGGCTCCGCTGTACATGGCCCCGTTCGGGTGCACCTCGAAATGTACGTGCGGCCCGGTCGAGTTGCCTCTGTTGCCGACCTCCGCGATCTGCTCACCGGCCACCACACGATCCCCGGTGCGCACGAAGTAGTCGTTGATGTGCCCGTAGACGTAGACGGCGCCGTCGTCGCCGAGCAGGTAGACAGCCAGCCCGAAGCCGGTGGCCGGCCCAGCACGCTGGACGGTTCCCGAGATGGGGGCGTACAGCGGCGTGCCGATGGGAGAGGCGACGTCTAGCCCGTTGTGCGAGGTTCCCCAGCGTGCGCCGAAGCAACTGGTGACGCGTCCGGAGAATGGCGCGGTGTAACCGGAAGACCCGCCGGACCCAGCATTGCTGGGCCTGTTGCTCCGCGCCGCCGCCGCGGCCTCGGCGACTTTCCGGGCCGACTCCTCGGCTGCGGCAGCGGCGGCGGCCTCCTCGGCCTGCTTTTGGGCCGTCCACTGCTGATAGGCGTTCCGTGCCCCCTGCAGCTCGAGAACCCTGATCTGGGCTGCCTTCAGGTCCGCCTCGTGCGTCGCCCTCTGTGCGGCCACCTCGGCGTAGGCACCTTGCTGGGCGGTCAGCTGCGCGTCGGCCTGCGCTTTGGCGGCCTGGGCCGTCTCCTCGGCGGCGGCCATCTCGTCGCGGGCGGCGCGAGCGGAGGAGTCGGCGTTGGTCTGAGTCACCTTGGCGACCTGGAGTTGGCCGAGAACGTCCACCTCGTTGACTGCGACGTAGTCGAGCAGAGCGGCGCGCTGAATAAGTTCGCCAGGTCCCTCGGAGCTCAACAGCGCGGCCGTCCTGGAGATCGTCGACCCGTTCATGTAGCTGTCGCGGGAGAACCGGGCGATGCGGGCTTCCGCGACGGCGACGGCAGCCGCCGCTGCTTGGAGCTCGACTGCTCGCTGTTCAGCCATCGCCTCGGCCTGCAGGAGCGCTTCCTCGGCGATCATGTAGGCCGTCCCTGCGGCCTCGGCCTCGATGCCGACGCGTTCGAGCTGGGCTTCGGCGACCGCTACCAGGCCGGCGATACGGCCGACCTCGGCCGCCGCAGTCGCCTGCTCGGTCTGCGCGGCACCGATCTGGCCGTCCGTGGGGTTGGGAGGCGCGGGCGCTGTGAGACCAGGCGTCGCCAAGCCGACGAGCGCAATGCTGGCGAGCACACCGACCAGCGTGCTCCGCAGCGGACGGCGACAGCCCGGATGACTCTCTGTCGGCCAGCGGTGACCTGGCCGTCCAGCGACTGTCGGGCCGGCCCGTCGGAGAGAACGGTGATGGGGCATGGCTCGCTCCCTGGGGAAGAGGGTGGCGGTGTGGATGAGCCCGAGCAGAGTCCCACTAACTGCGATAGTAGCGATGGCAACACGCGGCACCCATGTCACTCACTTCCCACCGCTGAGTCACGCCTTGGGCACTCAGAGTGCCCGCCATACCGCGTCGGCCCCCCGGGTCTTGCGCCCACCCGTGCGCCCGGCGCCACGTCGTCTCTCGACGTGATTACCGATCAGCCACAGCCGCCACCGAGCGTGATGCCGCGGGCCCCCAGCCACGGCGTTGGATCGACGCGGTCCTGGTAGAGCCCATTCCGATGGGTCTCGATGTGCAGGTGGGGTCCCGTCGACTGCCCCCGGTTGCCCACCTCGGCGATCTGCTGACCGGCAGTGACCACCTGACCCGCGTTCACGAAGTACTCGTTGATGTGGCCGTACACGGTGATGGTGCCGTCCCCGTGCTGGATGTAGACGGCCAGGCCGAACCCGCTCGCAGGCCCCGCGTCCAGCACCACTCCGTCATCCGGTGCATAGATGGGCGTACCGATGGGAGCGGCGATGTCCACGCCGTTGTGCTTGGCGCCGGACCGGCTTCCGTAGCAGGACGTCACCCGACCGGCCACGAGCGCGGCGGTGCCGGCGCGCGCCATCGCAAGTTCGCCTCGCTGCTGCTCGTCCCGCGCGACAACCGGATCTGCCACTCCCTGCGCCCCCAACAGCTTGATCTCCGCGTCGCGGAGCTGCGCGTCGAGGGCGAGCTTCTGGCCAGCAGCAGCGTCGTACGCCTGCTGAGATGCCGCGAGCTGCGCCTGGGCTGCAGCCTCCGCCTCGACCGAGGCGCGCACGGCCGCATCGCGCTCCGCCACCGCAGCCTGGGCCGCCCGATCAGCGCGCTCCTGCCGCCCCTGGATCACCTCGAACTCCTCGAGCCGCTCGGCGCGGTCCTCACCCAGGAGGTCGAGCATCGCGGCCCTCTCCAGCACCTCGTCAGGTCCGGCCGCGTCGAGCAGCACGGCCGCATCGCCCAGCGAATCGGCACCCATGAAGGCATCGCGGCCGAGAGCGGCAATGCCGCCCCGAGCGGCATCGACCGCCGCGCGAGTCGCCTCCAGCTCAGCGGCAGCGGCAGCGGCTTGCGTCTCTGCATCCACAAGCGCAGCCTGCGCAGCGCGGGAGGCGTCGGCCGCAGCCTCCGCTTCCACGGTGGATCTCTCCAGATCCTTCTCAGCCGCGGTCACCAACCCCGAGATCCTCTCGACCTCAGTACTCAGGACAGCCTCCTCCGACTGCCCTTCGGCGGGGGCAGCAAGTGCCGTCACGGCCGACAGTCCGATGACGAGCGCTGCCGTGGCGGCAACAAGGCCCGTGCGCCGGTGGCGGATGATCGCGGAACCGACTCCGGGGAGACCCGTTCGACTGTCTCGACGGAGTCGATCGGAGCGGACTACGGACCGGACGACGGACGTGCGGACGGATCGGTTGTGCAGCGTCGCCAAGGCGGCGGATCTCCGTTCTTCCTCGCCGCCTACCGGGTTAGCTGACGGGTTCGGGCGGGAAGGCGCCCTACCCGCGTGCTCGCAGTCGCGCTCACGCGGGATTCACCCCAGGGGAACGGTGGGTCCCCGGTCCGTCCGGCCGTGTGGCACGGGCAGTTAGGCGGGGTCCGACCGAGGCTCTCCGGTCGAGAGGCACAGCTCGGTAGGACCGCCCGGAACCGTAGTACGAAGTTCCTTAGTTGTCACGGTTGCATAACGACGGCCGACGAAGCTGCTGGTCAACAACACCTGCACCGAGGACATCCCAGGGGCCGTCGCGCTCACGAGACGCCGCCGTAGGAGTGCAGACCGGTCGACACCAGGTTCACGAACAGCAGGTTGAAGACGAGGCTCGCGAATGCAATGAGGTTCACCCACGCAGCCGGGCGGCCTCGCCACCCGGCGGTGGTTCGGGCGTGCAGGTAGGTCGCATACAGAGCCCAGGAGATGAAGGCCCAGGTCTCCTTCGGGTCCCATCCCCAGAACCGCCCCCAGGCGCTCTCTGCCCAGATCGCGCCGGCGATGACCGCGAACGTCCAGACGGGGAAACCGAAGACCGCGGTGCGGTGCGCCACCCGGTCGAGCACGGCCACGTTGGGGAGCTTGTCGGCGATCCCCCCGCTCCTGCGGCCGCCGTCCCCCAGCGTCTTCTCGCGGTGGACCGCGACCAGGTACAGCACGCTGGCGACGGCGCTCACGATGAAGATGCCGAACGAGATGATGGCGGCGGAGACGTGCACGGCCAGCCAGTCCGAACGCAGGGCGGCAATCAGCGGACCGGATTCCGCATAGAGGTAGAGCCCGATGAGAACCAACCCGAGTACCACGGGCCCGAGCACAAAGGCTCCGATGCGTCGCACCGCCGGCACCCGAAGTGCGAACACGAGGTAGGCGACCACGCCGGCGAGTACCGAGGCAGTTGCGAACTCGTACATGTTGCCCCACGGCACCCGCCCGGTCGCCGCGCTGCGGGCGACGAGCACACCGGCGTTGGCGAGGGCGCCGGCACCCGTGAGCCCGACGCCTAGGAGCCCCCAGCGGCGACCGGCCGCGCCGAACGTCGCCGCCAGCGGCTGGGCTCCGTCCTCCGGGGAGGATAGGGAAGCGCCCACGCCGACGGTGGCTAGCTCCTGACTCGGCCGGGAGGCGCGCCTTCCGAACGCGAGCTCGCCGCAGAAGGCGAACGCCGCGAGGGCATAGATGATGATCGAGGCGCTGAAGAGGGAGTCGGACAGGGCAGAGAACTGGTCGGATGTCATCGGGCTCCTTGCTGGTGGGTGTGGACATCGCGTGGCACGGTCACGTCGCCAGCGCTCGAAGGCTCGTTCGACCGAGGTGTCTCACGTCGGCGAAGCACGACGGCGGCGAAGAGCGCGGCCAAGCCCGTGGCGGTGGCAGCCCACTCGGCGCCGGCGCCGATTCGGCTCGCCAGGGTGGTGTTCTGCCGCAGGGCGATGGCGCCGCTGAACAGATAGGGCGTGAAGAGTTCGGACCGGTCGACGACAGTGCCGTCGGGTGCGACGACCGCGGAGATCCCGCTCGTTGCGGCGACGATGACCGTCCGGCCGTGCTCGATGGCACGCAGGCGGCTCATCGCCAACTGCTGCTCGCTCTCGGCGGTGTAGCCGAATGTCGCGTTGTTGGTCTGCACCACCAGGAGCGAGGCGCCGCCGTCCACGACGTCGGACACCAGTCCGTCGTAGGCCACCTCGAAACAGATGAGGTCTCCGATCCGCACTCCACCGACGTCCAGAACGCCGGGCTCGTCCCCCGCTACGAAGTCCCGACGCAGGCGATCGACCTGATCGCTGAACAGCCGGAAGAACGAGCGGGCCGGCATGTACTCGCCGAACGGCACGGGATGCCGCTTTGCGTAGCGCTCGCCAGGACCCTCCACCGGATCCCAGACCACACCGACGTTCGTCAGCTTCTCCCCGGGCCCGTCCAGGACGGCACCGATCAGGATCGGCACGCCTACTGCACGCGCCGCTCGGTCGATGGCGGCTGCCGCGTCCGGGTTCTTGTAGGGATCGATGTCGGAGGAGTTCTCCGGCCAGATCACGAGGTCCGGCCGCGAAGCCGTGCCGGCAGCTACCGCTTCCGCCAACTCCAGCGTCTGCTCGACGTGGTTGTCGAGGACTGCGCGACGTTGGGCGTTGAAGTCCAGACCGGCCCGGGGCACGTCGCCCTGGACAACAGCGACCGTGGCCGTCGGCCCGCCGGCCGTCAGGCTGGACCCGGGCAGCGGTAGCCAGGCAAGCGCCCCGACCACCGGGACGAGTAACGCGGCGGCGACGAGCAACGCGACGGCGCGAGGCTGGCCGGCTCGGCGTTCACGTCGCCAGAGCAAGGAGCGCCAGATGGCGCAAGCGAGCAGCGTGCCGGTGAGCGCCACGGCGAAGGTCACCAGCGACACGCCGCCGTATGCGGCGAAAGAACCCATCGGCCCGTCGGCCTGACTGAACCCGAGTCGTCCCCACGGAAAACCCCCGAACGGGATGCGGGAACGGGATGCCTCCTGCCCCACCCACAACGCCGCCATCCAGACCGGAGCCGCCGGAAGCCGACCGACCAGGGCCGATACGCCCCCCAAGGCGGCGTAGAAAACGGCTTGGAAAGTTGATAGCGCCAGCCAGGGAAGATCGCCGACGAAGACGCCGGTCCAGTTCAGCAACGGGAACAAGAAGCTAGAGCCGAGCAGCATCCCCAGCGCGGCGCCCCACCGTGCACTACGGCCGCGCGTCGCCAGAGCGAGGGCGAAGGGGCCACCCACAGCGAGCGGCCACAGTCCGTACGGCGGGAAGGCCAGCCACAGGCACACCCCGCCGCCCGCCGCCAGGAGAGCGGCCACCGGCCATGAGACCACCGCCTCGACCCGGCCATCGTGGGCCCTCACGTCGCCCCCGTCCGCAGCACGCCTGAGGCCTTCACCTCCAGACATTCCTACGGAGGATAGTAGATGCGTTCGAGACGCAAACGCCCACGAGCAGACTGCCGACGAGCCAGCCGCCTGTACCCTCCTAGGCAGCTTCGTAGAGTGGAGCTTCCAGCTTGTCGGCCGGCTGCACCCGCCGGATGGCCGCGGTCGGCGCTCGATCCGCCGGACCGGATCAACGAGGAGAGCGGTTGAGCACCAACCTGAAGATTTCCGCCGCGCTGGTGGCGGCCTTCGTCGTGACCGTCGCCGTCCTGCTCGGGGTGAACAACTCGGGGGCGGACGACACCGGCACGGCCGAAGCAGGCGGCGCGCCCGTCGTGCGCAAAGACAGCCACCGACTCTCCACAGCCGCCGACGACAGGGTCACGCTGGTGGAGTTCCTCGACTTCGAGTGCGAGGGCTGCAAGGCCGCTTACCCGTTCGTTGAGCAGCTTCGCGACGACTACGACGGGCGGGTCACCTTCGTCGCCCGCTACTTTCCGATGCCGGGCCATGCCAACGGCGAGAACGCAGCCGTGGCGGTCGAGGCCGCAGCCCAACAGGGCCGGTTCGAAGACATGTACCACCGCATGTACGAGACGCAGACGGAGTGGGGCGAGCGTCAGGACTCCCAGGCGGATGTCTTCCGCGGCTTCGCCGAGGGAATGGGCCTCGACATGACCGAATACGACGCCACGGTCAGCGATCCCGCCACGCTCGAGCGGGTGCTGCAGGATCGCCGGGACGGTCTCGCGCTGGGCGTGGAGGGCACACCGACGTTCTTCCTCAACGGGGAGAAGGTCGAGGCACAGACCACCGACGAGTTCATCGAACTGATCGATGCTGCGCTCGCCGACTGAGACGACCTTGACCGTCACCCCCACTGAGCACTCGACGCCGCCTTCCGGCTCGAACGGCCGGGAGGCGCCTTCGGAGCGCGGGCTGGCTTGGCTGCTCCTGGTCGGCGGGCTGCTCGGGCTCGTCGCGTCCTTCGTCCTGGCCGTCGAGAAGTACGCGCTCCTGGCTGATCCGTCCTACGTGCCGACGTGCAGTCTCAATCCCGTCCTGAGCTGCGGCTCCATCATGTCCAGCCCGCAAGCCGAGGCCTTCGGTTTTCCCAACCCCCTGCTCGGCATCGCCGGCTTCGCCGTCGTGGCCGCGGTTGGGGCGGCCCGACTCGCCGGCGCCCGGATGACGGGCTGGTTCTGGGGCGGCCTGCAGGTCGGCGTCTCCCTCGGCGTCGTCTTCGTGCACTGGCTGATCTTCAGCAGCCTGTACCGGATCGGCGCACTCTGCCCGTACTGCATGGTCGTCTGGGCGGTGACGGTTCCGATTTTCTGGTACGTCACCCTGCACAACGCCACCGCAATCACATCGCGATTGCCGCCTTGGCTCGCCCGCGCAGTGGGGCGGGCACGAGTCCATCACGGTGTCGTGCTCACCATGTGGTTCCTCTTCATCACCGCCGCCATCCTGGAGCGGTTCTGGCTGTACTGGAGCACTCTCGTTGACTGACATCGGATCCCGTCGCGGAGTTCTGGCGCTCTGCGGCCTGATGATCGCCGCCGCCCTGGCCGGCTGCTCCGGAGAGAGCGCTACCAACGCCAGCACGGCCACAGAGAGCTCGGGAGACTTCGACTTCGCGGGCAACACGCCGCTCGGTGAGGTAATCCCTCCGGCAGAGCGGGAATCGGCGCCGACCTTCACAGGAGAGCTCCTCGACGGGACTGCATTCGAATCGGCGGAGCTGGCCGGCGAGATCACGGTGCTCAATTTCTGGGGATCGTGGTGTGCGCCCTGCCGTGTGGAGACGCCGGAGTTCCAGGCCGTGTATGCGGACGTTGCCGATTCGGGCGTGGAGTTCCTCGGCGTCGACGTGAAGGACAACCGCCAGATGGCGCAGGCCTTCGTCGAATCGGTGGGAGCTGAGTACCCGTCGCTCTTCGATCCACGAGGCGAGGTGGCGATGGCCTTCCGAGGCTTCCCGGCCAACGTCGTGCCCAGCACCCTCATCATCGACCCCGCTGGGAAGGTGGCCGCCGTCTACGTGGCGGTCGTCCCGGAAGATGACCTCCGGCGAGCGATCGATCGACTCCTGGCCGAAGAGACCCCGAGGTGAGTGAGCTCGGCGACGCCTTCGCCACCATCGTCAGCGACGGCTCACTGCTGCTCGCCGCAGGAGTCGCCGCACTGGTCGGCCTCATCAGCTTCGCCTCGCCGTGCGTGCTTCCGCTCGTCCCTGGCTATCTCGCATACGTCGCCGGCCTGACCGGCGCCCAGACCAGCGCCCCGGCAGCACCCGCCATCAACCGCAGCGAGGCCACGGCGGCGGCCGACCGTCCCGGCTCGACCATCACTGCACCGCCCGGTCAACGGCGCCGAGTGGTCACCGGCGCCCTGCTCTTCGTACTGGGTTTCACCGCGGTCTTCGTGTCCTTCGGAGCACTCTTCGGGGGCCTGGGCCGCCTGCTCCTCGAATGGGCTCCCCTGCTGACCCGACTCATGGGCGTCGTCACCATCATCATGGGGCTGGCCTTCCTCGGCGGGCTCCACTGGCTGCAGCGCGAGCGACGCATCACCCGGCGCCCTCCGGCCGGCCTCCTCGGCGCCCCCGTACTGGGCGTCGTCTTCGGGCTCGGGTGGACGCCGTGCCTGGGGCCGACGCTGTCGGCGGTCAACACGCTGGCCTACACCGAGGCCTCGGCCGCCCGGGGCGCCGTTCTGGGTCTCGCCTACTGCCTCGGCCTGGGGATCCCCTTCGTGCTCGTCGCACTCGGCGCCCGCCGCGCACTCACGCTGTCGTCGTGGGCCCGCCGGCACGCCCAGACCGTCATGCGGATCGGCGGCGTGCTCCTCATCCTGCTCGGCATCCTGCTGGTCACCGGCGGCTGGGACCACATCATGGTGTGGCTGCGCTCCTGGCTGGCTTCCACCGGCTTCGGCACCTCTGCCTTCTGACCGTCGAGCGCGCGGTCAGGACACGCCCACTACTAAGGTGCTTAGGTCACCGTTCGATCACGGTGTGCTGTTATATCGCTCGGAATCAACGGCGAGAGCATTGGGACGGTGAACGTGATCGGGCGACTGCACAGGCCGGCGATTGCGACCTCCCGGCACTCCCGGCCCGCCCCCGGCCTGCGCCAGCGACCGCGACTCCTCCTCAGTGCGATCGTCGTCGGCGGTGTGGCAGCAAGCTTCTGGGAGGGCGGCTGGTGGCTGGACACTCCGGTCGCCCACGCCCACGAAGGTCCGGCCGGATCGGTGGTTTTCACGGAAGAACCCCTCGACATCCTGTCCGACCAAGCCGCTCGGCCTCAGATCGCTGAAGCCCAGATGGCTGCCCGCAGCCAGGAACTGGCCGCCTCCCGTGCTGCGCGGGAGGAAGCAGCGCGACCCAAGGCTGTCATGCCCGTGGAGGGACGCCTGACCAGCGCCTACGGACGCCGATGGGGCTCGATGCACTACGGACTGGACATCGCGGCGCCCATGATGACCCCGGAGTACGCCGCGGCGGATGGCGTCGTACTGAGAGCAGGGTCCGCCCAAGGGTTCGGACTTGCGGTGTACATCCTCCACGACAACGGTGATGTCACCGTGTACGGCCACATGGAGCGGATCCTGGTCGATGAGGGCCAGACCGTCAGGGCCGGTGACACCATTGCCCTGCTCGGCAATCGTGGCCAGTCGACAGGGCCACATCTGCACTTCGAGGTGTTCGAGGATGGGCTCGACGGCCGCCGTGCCGATCCGGCCTCCTGGCTCCGCGAACGAGGCGTCGACGTCAATTAGGTCCCGAGGGAATCGCAGCCGGATGGGCCGCAAGGACAGTATTGGCTGTATTCAGTGAACGCTGTACGGTGATGTCGTGATGCCTGTGCTGCACGCTGAAGTGCTCGCCCGCTTCGGCCACGCCCTGTCCGACCCCACCCGTACTCGTCTCCTGCTCGCGCTGCGCGAAGGGCCGGGGTACCCGTCCGAGCTCGCCGAGATGCTCGGCGTGACGCGGCAGAACCTCTCCAACCACCTGGCTTGCTTGCGTGGGTGCGGCTTGGTCGTGGCGGTTCCCGAGGGCCGGCGCTCTCGGTATGAATTGGCGGACGCCCGGCTCACCCACGCCCTCGGCGATCTGCTGGGCGTCGTCCTGGCCGTGGATCCCGACGCCTGTGCGACCGCAGCGACGGAGGGCTGCTGCTGATGCTCCGAGAATCTCGTCGCACCCATCGCCGGCATGAGCGGCTCACAGGCAGCGGCCGCCGTTCGCATCCGGTCTCCCTGGTCGAAGCCGTAGGTCATTCCCGGTCGGCCGCCCGACCCGGCGACGTCCGATCCGGCTGGGATGGCTGTGCGTGCCTGGCCGCCCGTCAGGGGGCATGACATGTCCGACCTCTGCTGCGGTAGCGACGACGAGCGCCGCCCGGCCGTCGGCACAACCGGGCGAACGAGCACCAAGACCGCGATCTCGCTCGGGCTCGCGCTGAGCCCAGCAGTCGCCGACGCGCCGCCCGGCTCGGAAGGCTGCGGGGACGGCTGTGCCTGTTGCGGTCCGACAGCGACGCGGCCAGGAGGCACGCTGGCGCCCCCCGCGCGGGGCGGGGACGGTTGCGGGGACCCCACCTGCTCGGCGCCGGCACCGGGTGGCGATGAGCAGCCGGAAGCCGCCACGCTGTGGCGGTCGCGTTCCGCGCAGCTGGCGGGCCTCGCCGGGTTGCTGTGGCTGTCCGCTCAGGTTCTCGCATGGGTGACCGACGACGGGGCCGCCGCTATGGCGTCGACGGTGCTGGCCGCCGGTGCAGTGCTCAGCGGCAGTGCAACTTTCGTGCCCGGCACCGTCCGCGCGCTACGGCGTGGTCGGCTCGGCGTGGGCACGCTGATGACCGTTGCGATGGTCGGGGCGATCGCGCTGGGCGCCGTCGGCGAGGCCGCGATGCTGGCGTTCCTGTTCTCCTTCGCCGAGGCGCTGGAGGACTATGCGGTAGCCCGGACCCGCCGCGGGCTGCGCGCGCTGTTAGATCTGGTTCCGCCCCGAGCGACGGTGCTGCGCGCCGGGGTCGAGTTCGATGTCGATCCGGCCGAGCTCGTGGCCGGTGACGTGCTGGTGGTCAAGCCCGGTGAGCGGCTGGCCACCGACGGGCTCGTGCAGACCGGGCGCTCCGCAGTCGACACCTCGGCCGTCACCGGGGAATCGGTCCCGGCCGAGGCGGGCCCTGGTGACGAGGTCTTCGCCGCCTGCGTCAACGGCGGCGGCGTTCTAGAGGTGGTGGTCACCGCCCGGGTGGCGGACAACTCCCTGGCCCGCGTCGTGCACATCGTCGAGGAGGCACAGGAGCGCAAGGGAGCCGCACAACGTCTGGCCGCCCGCATCGCCCGGCCGCTCGTGCCTGCCGTCTTCGTCGTTGCGACCGCGATCGCCGTCCTCGGCAGCATCCTGGGCGACCCCCAGGTATGGATCGAACGCGCTCTGGTGGTGCTGGTCGCTGCCTCACCGTGCGCTTTCGCGATCGCGGTCCCGGTCACGGTCGTCGCCGCCATCGGCGCGGCTACCCGCGCCGGCGTGCTCATCAAGGGTGGGGCAGCGCTGGAGGCCCTCGGCGGCGTGCGCGCCGTGGCGCTGGACAAGACCGGGACGCTGACCCGCAACCGGCCTGCCGTAGTCGCCATCGAAGCCCTGCCCGGGTACGACCAGCGCCGGGTCCTCACTGTGGCGGTGGCGCTGGAGGCGCGGAGCGAGCACCCCCTGGCCGGAGCTGTGCTGGCCGCCTGGCCGGCGGACGAGCCTGCAGTCGAGCCCGCTTCGAACACACAGGCGCTGGCTGGCAAGGGCGTCACCGGCTCAATCGACGGACGATCGGCACGCCTGGGCAAGCCCGGCTACATCGACCCCGGACCGCTCGCCGCGGTCGTGACGGCCCACCAGGACGCCGGAGCCACCGTGGTGCTCGTGGAGCTCGACGGTCGCCTGCTGGGAGCGCTCGCTATCCGCGACGAGCTCCGTCCCGAAGCTGCCGAGGCCGTCCGTGCACTGCACCGCCTGGGCATCAGTATCAGCATGCTCACCGGTGACAACCGCCGGACTGCCGGGCAGCTGGCCAGCGCCGCTGGGATCGAGCAGGTGCACGCCGAGCTCCGTCCCGAAGACAAGGCCGCGCTTGTGGAGCAGCTGGGCCGGCACGGCAGGGTCGCGATGGTCGGCGACGGCATCAACGATGCGCCCGCGCTGGCCACTGCCGACGTAGGCATCGCCATGGGCGCCATGGGCACCGACGTGGCGATCGAGGCCGCCGACGTCGCGCTGATGGGCGAGGACTTGCGCCAGTTGCCCCGGACGCTCGCGCATGCCCGTCGGGCGCGGCGAATCATGCTGCAGAGCCTGCTGCTGTCGGCGGCGATCCTGGTCGTACTCATCCCGCTGGCCGCCTTCGGCGTCCTCGGACTGGGCACTGTCATCGTCACGCACGAACTCGCGGAGGTCCTCGTCATCGCCAACGGCGTACGTGCCGGCCGGCCGCAGGCCTACCGGCGGCCACTTGCCCACGCGTTGGCGCCGACCACCGCCTACGTCAACCAGCGGCAGCCCACGAATAACGGAGTTCCCCAGTGATCGCTCGACCCGGCACGTCAGCTGCACTGCTGCCCGCGCGCCATGACGTACTGAGCAGGACATGGCTGGCGACGGCGGTAGTAGCCCGGTGAGCGGCGGACATTCCCACGGGCACGACCACGGAGGGACCGCGGGGAACGCCGCAGGTCACCGTCGCAGGCTCGCGATTGTCCTGGCTCTCACCTCCACCGTCCTCGTGGTCGAGGTGATCGGTGCACTCATCTCGGGCAGCCTGGCGCTCCTGGCAGACGCCGCACACATGCTCACCGACGCTGCCGGGCTGGCGATCGCGCTGATTGCCGCAACCCTGGCGATGCGTCCCGCCACAGCCAAGCGCACCTGGGGCTACCGTCGCGCGGAGGTCCTCGGGGCCACGCTGCAGGCGGCGGCGCTGCTCGCGGTGGGTACCTACGTCCTCATCGAAGGCGTCGGACGACTGTTCGAGCCGGCGGAGATCGCCACGACCCCGGTCCTCGTCTTCGGCGTTGTCGGCCTCGTCGCCAACGCGATCGGGATCATCATCCTCACCAGGGGCGGCCGTAGTTCGAACGTCAACATGCGGGCGGCGTTGCTCGAGGTCCTCAATGACACCCTAGGATCGGTCGCCGTCCTCGTGTCCGCCATCGTGATCGTGCTGACCGGATGGCAGCAGGCGGACGCCGTCGCCTCGTTGCTCATCGCGGTGCTGATCATCCCCCGGACGATCAAGCTGCTGCGGGAGACCATCTCGGTGCTGCTCGAGAGCACGCCACCGGGTCTGGACCTAGACGACGTCCGTGGGCATCTGCTGGGCGTTCCGCACGTGCTGGACGTGCACGACTTGCACGCTTCCCAGATCACCAGCGAGCTGCCCGTCTTGACGGCGCACGTGGTGGTCGAGGACTCCTGCTTCCAGGACGGGCACGCGCCGCAGGTGTTGGACCAACTGCAGGCGTGTCTGGCCGAGCACTTCGACGTCAGCATCGCGCACTCGACGTTCCAGCTGGAGAGTCCTGCGCACGCTGCACACGAGCTTGCGGCGCACGACTGACACTCCGGCGGCCGTCCCCTGCGGGAGCCACGGACGTCGTCGGATTCGAGCGGTACCACGGTGGCGCTGCCCGAAGGCATGGAGCCGACACCAGCAGCTACCTCTGCTCAGCCAAAACGATCGATCCGTTCACATCGTAGCGTGTCGGGTCGGTGTCATCCGCTTGCATTCAGGACAGGGTGGTAGTGGAGCCGGATGCTGAGTGACTTCCTGGTCGTTCTCGGGTTGGCTGCGCTGCCTGCGGCGGGCAACTTCTTCGGCGGTGTGCTGGCGGAGATGTTCCGGGTCTCGGAGCGCGCCCTGAGCCTGTCCCTCCACCTCGCCGCGGGAATCGTTCTCGCCGTCGTCGGTCTCGAGCTCATGCCGGAGGCGCTGAAGGCCAGCCAGCCATGGGTACCCCTGCTCGCGTTCGTGGTGGGCGGCGCCCTGTTCATCGGTCTGGATCGGGCGATCGGCTACGTGCAGGCCCGGATGGGGCGCGACGAGCAGCAGAAGGGCCCGATGACCATCTTCGCCGGGGTCTCGATCGACCTGTTCAGCGACGGAGTCATGATCGGAACGGCGAGCGTCCTCAACCCGGCTCTGGGACTCCTACTGGCGCTCGGTCAGGTGCCGGCCGACGTTCCGGAGGGCTTCGCCGCCGTAGCGACTCTCCGAAACGCAGGCATTAGGCGCAGGCGACGAATCCTCATGGCGGCCAGCTTCGCCGTGCCGATCCTGCTCGGAGCCGCGCTCGGCTTCCTCGCACTGCGCCAAGCTCCGGAGATCGTCACCCTTTCCGTGCTCGCTCTGACCGGTGGCGCCCTGGTCGCCGTCGTGGTCGAAGAGATGATTGGCGAGGCGCACGAGGGCGAGACATCGCGCTTCGGTCCAGTCTTCCTGACGGCGGGCTTTGCCATTTTCGGCGCCATCTCGGTCTACGGGGGCGCGTGAGGCGCCACAGAAGGCCCTTGCCCGGCCTCCCGGACGCCGTCAGTTTTCGAACGGCTCAGAGCTTCTCGATGGCCAACCGGCTCAAGCTCCGCTCGAGCCTCTGCTGCCTACGCTGTGGAATGATGAGGGGTCCGTCTTTGTCCTTTGCGCTCTCTGCCGCGGCCGATGCGTGCCGCCATCCACAGCGCACACCGCCAGCAGACGTGCACGCCGGGCGTTCCGCCGAGCTCGTGGACGCCTGTGCGGGGCCGCTCGCGTCCGCAGCAGCCACAGGTGACCGAGTCCTCGCTCGCCGAGGGAGGGCGTCCGCGCAGCCTCACGACAGCACGGCGCGGAGCTGCTCGACCGTGGGTGCGCCTGTCAGGCCGGCCTCGGTACGGAAGACCCGGCAGGACAGCCCGACGGGGGCGTCCGGCTCGGCGAACGGGTCCAGCCCGTCCACCAGGATCGTCGGCGAACCCCTGAACTCGGCGGCATCCGCCTGCTCCGGGGTGGTGACCTGGCGGTGCTGCACGTGCACGTCTTCTCGGCCCACCTGCGCGAGAGCAACTCGCAGCCGCTCGTCGGCCAGCTGCCAGTTCGGGCAGCCGTCGAAGTACAGCAGCTCCACCTTCACAGGAACCTCCTCCGTCATCGCTGGCGGTCAGCAGCGGCCGCGGAGCGGGCGCAGCCCGAGCAGATAGCGACTCCGGGCGTCGTAGCCAACATGCGCACTCGCCGACGGGCGTACACCCCTCCACAGCAGCCGCAGCGTCGCAGACCTGGCACGGCGGCGACGACACCGGGGAGCGTCAACATGCGCTCATGGTGTCCCGCTGGGTCGGCGGTGCCAAGGAGTCGACGGGCGGACTGCTCAGGTGAACGCATCCGCCGCCCCCCAACGCTCAGGGACTTCGTCCGGGGCCCGCGCTGCTACAGCCCAAACGCTCCGCCCTCGACGAGGATGACGACGCCGAGACCGATGAGGACCACAGGGAACAGCACGTGCTCCCACCGCTCGAGGAACTCGGCGATCGGCTTTCGGGTGGCGACGAACCGGGCCGTGACGACCAGCACCACAACCAGGGCAAGGAAGACGAGGCAGTAGGCGACGATGCCGGCGGGCCCGACGGTGGCGAACACCGGGACGTAGACGCCGATGTTGTCTCCACCGTTGGCGAAGGTGACCGCGGCGACGGTCAGCGCGCTCACCGACTTGCCAGCGACCTTGCCCTCGTCGTCGTCATCATCGTCGTCGCGCCATGCCCGCCAAGCGGCGAGCAGGCCCAGCACCAGCGGGATCAGTCCGAAGTACGGGATCGCCTCCTCGGGCAGGAAGCTCCGGGCGCCGAGCGCGACGAGGACCGCGGCGCCCAAGATGGCGCCGAAGCCGAGGTACTGCCCCGCGAGGATCGCCGCCGTGGTGCCGCGCCGGTCGGCACCGCGGGCGTAGAAAAGGGACAGCACGATGATGTCGTCGATGTTGGTAGCCACGAACAGGCCGACCGCCTGCAGCGCCCAGGTTGTGATCGTCATGAGCTGCTCTCCCCGTTCAGGCGCGCCCGGTAGGACGCGGCGGTGACCGTCCGAGGTCGCAGTGACCAAGGCCGTTGACCGTGCTGCGCGTCGTTCTCAGTACGGCTTTGTGGCGGTGAACCGCATGGCTTGTCGACCGACCGCCGTGCGGACCTCAGCGGCCTGCAGCCCGGTCTGCGACAGGGCTGGTCGGAGCTGGTGGCGGAAGATCAGCTGATGAGGTGATCGGTCGGCCCAGTGGAGCCCCTTGGTCAGCGGTGTGGCGACCAGGTCGTAGCCGACGAAGCGACCGCCGGGTCGCAGTACGCGACTGACTTCTTCGAGCGCCTGCCGCCACTGGATGACGTGATGGAGCATCAGGTGGCTCACCACGACGTCGAATGACCCTTCGGTGAAGGGCAGGGCGGTGGCATCGGCGTGGCGCACGGTGACTCGCGGCTCGTTGGCGAAACGCCGTTCCGCCGCAGCCACCATCACCCGATCAAGATCGGTGACGGTCAGCTCGCAGTCGGGATGGCGCCGGATCGTCTCCTCCGCCATTGCGCCGCTGCCGCCGCCCAATTCGAGTACCGCGCCCCGCAGGGGCACTCCCTGCAACGCCCAGCCGAGGACCAGTCGGCCGGCGACCCAGCGCCACGGCGGGCTCTGGCAGAACCACCGCTCAGCGATGGACATGACAGGCATGCGTGTCTCCAAACTTCTCCGGCGGGCGCGACCGGTGGCCCTCAAGGACAGGAACAGCTGTTGGACCAACCGGAACGAGCCGGCCGCAGAAGCTTCCGATGGCTGCCAGGGCGCTACCGGTCGCCGCGTCGAGCCCGCAGGCGTTCATGCGTCGGACCTCGAGGCCTCGTCGGCGGAACGATCGCTGCGCAGGGACGCCAGGACGGCGACCGCAGCACCGGTGGTGATCCAGACGTCGGCCAGGTTGAACGTGGGCCACCAGCCGGTGTGCAGGTAGTCCGTGACGCGGCCGTCGCCGGCCCGGTCCACCAGGTTGGCCGTGGCGCCAGCCAGAACGGCGGCCAGGCCAGCGGGCAGCAGGCGGGAGGTCGTGGCAACCGCCCGCCAGGTGATCACGGCGATGACGCCCGTGAGGAGTCCGGTGACGGTCACCACGACCCAGCTCGGCAAGCCGGAGCCGAGGCTGAAGGCGGCGCCGCTGTTGTGTGCCAACTGCAACGCCAGGGGTCCCAGGTCGACAGTGCGGCCGTCTCCCAGGCCGCGCTCGGCGACCGCCTTGGCGCCCAGGTCGACCACCGCGAGGACGCCCGCGCCGGTGAAGACCGCCAGGCGGGTCGGAGCCGTCCGCCGACGGTCGGCGCGGCCCGTTTCGGACCGCTCAGGAGCAGCGGCGACCTCCGGACCGACGACCTCCTCGCTGTGCGACGACTCAGTCGTCATCGTCGTCGTCGTCGTCTTCGACGAGCTCGCCTTCCCAGGCCTCCCGGCCCTCGTGGATGGCGATCACGGCGATGACGAGGGCAGCGACTGGATCCAGCCATGAGGCGCCGGTCAGCGCGTACAGCCCGAGGCCGGCCAGCGTGGAGATGCTGAGCAACACGCAGATCCGGGTCTCGGCCGCGTCGGCGAGGATGAGCGGGTCACCGCCCAGGGCCAGCCCGACGCGGCGCTTGGCCGCGGCCAGCAGCGGCATGATGACGATGGAGGCGGCCAGCAGCACCAGGCCGACGGTCGAGGTGCTCGGCTCCTCGTCGCCGAGCAGGCTGCGCACCGCCTCCACGGTCACGTACGCGGCGAGGATGAAGAAGGTGATCGCCACGGCCTTGAGTGCGCGGCGCTCCTTGGCCTCATCGATGGCGCCGCGCCGCAGCCGCGCGGACAGCCGCAGCCCCACCAGGATGGCGGCCAGGGACTCGATGCCGGAGTCCACGCCGAAGCCGACGAGGGAGACCAGCCCGGCGAGGAGCCCGGTGGTGATGGCGATAGCGCCTTCGGCGACGTTGTAGACGACGGTGAACTGCGCCAGCCGCAGCCCGCGGCGGGTCAGCCGGTCGGTCTCCTGATCGCTGAGTACCGACGGTTCGGCGGTCACGCTGGAGTCCTCTCGGCGGAAGCAGGAGCGGTCAGCCGGCCGATGCCGGGGACGAAGCGGCCGGCGCGGGCCGCGTAGGCGTCGTAGGCCGCGCCGTGTACACCGCGCAGGTACGGCTCTTCCACAGCTCGGACCTGAAGTTGGACTGCGGCTACCAGCGCGATCAGCGCAAGCACGCTCACCCACGTCGGGGCCATCAGCACGACACCGGCCTGCGCGGCGGTCATGGCGGTGAAGATCGGGTTGCGGACGTGTGCGAACACGCCGCCGGTGACCAGGTCGGTGCGCTCGCCCGGGTCGACGCCAATCCGCCACGAGGCGCCCATGCCGGTCTGCGCGGCCAGCGTCGCGGCGAACCCGGCCAGCGCCAGCAGCAGGCCGGCGACCTGCACCGCCAGCGGCGGGTCGGCGGTCACGACGTCGGCCACCGCCAGCAGCGGCCCGGCCAGGCCGAGCACCATCGCTGCGACGAACAGCACCCCGCCCCACCAGCCGGCGTCGGCCGGAGTGCCCGAGATCCCGACGAACCCCGTGGACCCGGTGTGGCGCAGCTGGGTCCAGGAGCGCACACCAAAGAGCACGACGAGGGCGATGACGTAGAGGACGAGCGCGGCGACGGTCACGACGAGGTTCCCGTTCCGTACACCGGGCAGAGCGCAACTTGGTCACCGGTCGCGGCCAGCAGCTTTTCGGCCGAGGCGAGCAGCTCCAGCAGCTCGGACTGGGTGCTCAGCGACCACAGCGACGCCCGGCCTTGCGGCTGGCTCTCCGCGAGGCCGCAGTCCCGCAGGCAGGCCAGCGCCGCGGACACCGAGCTCTGCGCGGGGCCGTCCAGGTGCCGGGTGAGGTCCACGACCCGGTGCGGGCCCAGCATCAAGTGGCGGATGATCGCCAGCCGCATCGGGTCACCGAGGCTGCGGAACAGGCACGCGGCCGTCGAGAGCGCACCGGCCTCATCGACCGGTGGCTCGGTCGTCCTCGTTTTCGTCGTCCTGGTCACAGCGCGCTCCATCCATCGGCGTTGTCCGATGATAGCGCCGCGAGCCGACAGGTCAACAGTCGTCTCCAACCCTGACTCGGGCGGGCTATGCAGTACTCACAGAACTGCGGTCACCCTGCCGCCGTGCCGGCGGCAGGCAGCAGCTGCTCGGCTACGGCTGCATCTGCGTCCAGGACGGGCGGGGGCGTGGGGGTGCGCGCCAGCCCGACGGCGAGCCCGATGGTGGCGGCGAAGAGGACCACCTCGGCGCCGGCCAATCGTAGGAACGCTCGCGGGCGACCCGCCCGCAGCGCCGGGAGGGTCCGCCCGCGGTGCCATGCGGCCAGCGCCAGCAGACCCACGAAGGCGACGACCTTCGCCAGCAGCACGACCCCGTAGCCGGTGTCGACCACCTGGCCGGGACTGGAGAATCGCGTGTAGGCGGTGGCGGCGCCGCTGCCGGCGACGACCACGGCCAGCGGTGCGGCGAGGCGGCTGAACCGTTCGACCGCGGTGGTCCGCGCCGGGCCGGTGAGCCTGGCGGCGAGCATCAGCGCCAGCAAGCCACCGGCCCACAGCACCACACCGAGTACGTGTAGTGCCACGGCGGCGACGGCGAGGTCGTGATCGGCCGCGTCGGCGGAGTGCGAGGTGAAGGCGGGCGGAACAGTCGCTATCAGAGCCACTAGGAATAGCACCCGGGCACCGGCCCGACGCCAGACGATTCGGGCGAAGATGGCCACGACGGCGGCAAGAGCGGCGACCAGGGCCAGGTCTCGCCCCTGCTCGACGCTTTCGACGAAGCTCCAGACGCCGCGCAGCGAGATCGCCGAGAACCCCGTGCCGAGGAAATCGGCGAGCAGCACCGGAAGCGAAGCCAGCGAGGCCAGCGACCAGGCCAGCGCACCCCAGCCGGCCAGCCGCACCCATCGGTAGCCGGCCGTACTCAGGACCGTGTCTCCCGGCACGAGAACCACGGCCCCGAGCAGGCAGCCCACGGTCAGTACCGCCGAGGCGTCGGCGATCAGCCGTAGGGCGGGCACCAGCCAGGCGACGACCGGCGGCGGGGCTGGAATGCCGGGGACCGAGACGACGGCGGCCGCGCCACCGGCCCACAGCGTGAGCGCACAGACCGCGATGGCCACCAGCGAGGAAACGAGGACCAGGAGGCCTCGGCGAGCCGTTGCCGGCGGCGAGGAGCTCTCGTCCACGCGCGGCTCAGCCACCGGTGTCGCCGCGCCGGCGCAGCGCGAGCCACGTGGCCACGATGAACAGCAGGCCCGCCGCGACGAGGAGCAACCACAGGCCCCAGCTGCTGTCTGCGTCGCTGTCGACGGCCGGAGAGACCGCGGTCGCCGTGTCCGGGCTGGGTGCGGGCGTGGTCGGCAGAGTCGGCTGAGCCGGGGCTGTCTCCGTCGCCGCACCGCCGGAGCCCGTCAGGGTGAAGGTGAGCTGGCCGGACACGGGATGGCCGTCATCGGAGACAACCCGGTACGCCACCACGTAGGCGCCGTCACCGCTCGTGCTGACCGGCTGTGACACGACCGCACCGTCGATGGCAGCTTCCCCTGAGGTGACCGACTCCCCGTCCGGGCCGGTGACAGCCACCTGGGCGAACTCCGAGGCGATCGCCGAGGAGAACGTGAGGCTGAACGCGTCCGGAGCGGCGGTCAGCGTCTCTCCGTCAGCAGGCGTCGAGGACTGCAGGCCGGTGTGGGCGGCAGCCGGACCGCCGCTGAGGACGAGCAGCAGCGAGGCGAGGGCCGTCGCCGCAACCAGGACCAGATTGCGGGGAACAGACGTGAACATGAATCCTCAGTGGCGTTGTTGGCGAGTGGCGGGGCTGAGCAGGAAATCGCCTCGACGAGTGGCGGCGGCGCGGGCGTACCTGCGTCCGGTCATCCTGGAGCCACGGCCATCGTCCCGATCTGGCCCAGAGCGACGTGGAACGAACACTCGAACTGGTAGTCGCCGGGCTGATCCACGGTGAACTCCATCGTGTCGCTCATGCCCGGTGCCAGGATGGGAATCTCTTCGGCGATCTCGGCCGGCCCGGCGCCGGGCGTGAACCGGAAGTTGTGCGTCAACTCCTTCGCCTCGCTGATGAGGGAGAGCCGCACCCGCCCGGCGGTCACCGTGAACGCGGCGGGGTAGAAGTCGTAGTCGTCGCGCACCAGCACTGTGACCTCCTGGGTCCCGTCGGGGGCGATGGAGACCGTTCCGTCGGCCGAAACGTCAGCCGGCGCGTCGTCGGACGACTCGTCCGGGTCCGAGCCGCAGGCGGACAAGACCATGGCGCCCGCCCCCGCCAGAGCTGTCAGCAGCACAGTTCGTCGACGCAACTCGACCATGGCTCTACTGCTTGCCGGTCACAGTCACGGAATGTTGCAGATGTCGCTCAGCGCGGCACACACGGCGGGGTAGCCGGCGATGAGCAGCGGCGCTACGACGACGGTCAGTGCACCGACGACAGCAACGCGGTACCGCCACGGATTCAGCGGCGGCTCCGGGGACAGGAGGCGTGAGACACGAAGAACCGCCGCATCCTGAGCCATCGCCAGGGCAGCAGCAGGTGCCTTCATCTCGGCAAGGCTCACGATGGCCGAGGCCAGGTTGACCCGGTCGACCCGCTGCAGCGCCGCGTCGTCCGCCAGCAGCTCGATCAGCTGCCGGGTCTCCCGGGTGGCCACCTGGAACAAGCGGACACGAGGGAAAGCACGCGCCAGGATCTGCGACAGCGCCACAGCCAGGTTGTGGCGGCCGCGGAGGTGAGCCGCCTCGTGGGCCAGCACCCCATCCAACTCACAGCTGGACAGATTGCTCAGCGCTCCCCGTGTGACCACGATCTGCGCCGACCGTCCCGGCAGGCAGAAGGCGGCAGGGGCGGGCGTCTCGATGACGGAGATGCCCAAGCCGGCGTCCGTCTCGGTGATGAGGCTGAGAGAGCGGCGTAGCTGACGGCGACTCCACCAGCCACCGCCCAGAACGCGCACTCCACAGATCAGCAGCCACATCGGGAGCGCACCGGCCAGAAAGGCACCGAAGAGCTTCCCCGGCAGCAACTCCGACTCGCCATAGGCGTCCGCGACACTCATGGCACAGGCGTGCACGACTGCGCCGAGATCGCCGGCAAGCGCCGTGATCGGGATCAATAGGGTGACGCCGGCGAGGACGACCGTGATCACCGCGCTGATGGTCAGAGCCTGCCAGGCGAAGATCGCCACGCGCGGTGCCTGCCGGGTCCAGGGCGCCGATGCCAGCCGCGGACCCACCAGGAGGATCGCGGCCGCCACGCAGAGCAGACTCAGGCTGGCGATCATGGTCCGCCGCCTTCAGCCTGCTGACCGCGCCGGCGCGCGCTCTCCACTGCCGACCTGAGCTGGGTGACGCTGTCGGAATCCAGGTCGGCGACGAAGTGCATGAGCACCTCCTGCCGATCTGCGGACTCCGCCAGCACGTCTTGCAGCAGGGCCGCTGCGTGCTGGGCCTGCGTGCGCACTGGCCGGTACAGCCACGCCCGGCCGCTCATCTCACGGGTCACCTGACCCTTGCGGTGCAGGTTGTCCATCACCGTCATCACGGTCGTGTAGGCGAGTTTGCGGGACGTGCTGAGCGAGGCCAGCACATCTCGGACGGTCGCAGGCTCCGCTCGCTCCCACAGATCCCGCATGATCGCCGCCTCAAGTTCTCCGAACGGTCGCATGGACCCACTTCCTCTCGCCGCGACTCCGCCGAAGCACCGTGACGGCCGCTCGTAGGGGACACGCCCCCACCGACCCCTTCTACGATCCTACTTAGGAGATACCTCTACGATTCAGCTTAGAAGATCGATCAGCTCGCCGGGCGCAGCCCCAGCTGATCGTCGGCCCCGCCACCGTGAAAGTGAGCCGCGACGATGACGATCGCCCCAGCCCCGATCGTTTCCCGGCCAAGTCTGGCTCCGCCACCGACCAAGGGGTCGCGACTGACCAGCCTGCTGCGAACCACCGACCACAAGACCATCGGCCTGATGTACATGGTCGCGTCGTTCGGGTTCTTCATGATCGGTGGCCTGATGGCCATGTTGATGCGCGGCGAGCTAGCCCAGCCGGGCCTTCAGTTCACTTCCCCCGAGCAGTACAACCAGTTGTTCACCATGCACGGCACGATCATGCTGCTGATGTTCGCGACGCCGCTGTTCTTCGCGTTCGCAAACCTGATCATGCCGCTGCAGATCGGCGCTCCCGACGTGGCGTTCCCGCGGCTGAACGCGCTGTCGTTCTGGCTGTTCCTCTTCGGCAGCCTGATCGTCGTCTCCAGCGTCGCCACCCCGGGCGGGGCCCCTGACTTCGGCTGGACGGCCTATGCGCCACTGTCGAGCGAGCTGCACACCCCGGGCGTGGGCGGTGACCTGTGGATCACCGGCCTGGCCGTCAGCGGGCTGGGCACGATCCTCGGTGGCGTCAACTTCATCACCACGATCGTGAGCCTCCGCGCCCCCGGCATGACGATGTTCCGGATGCCGATCTTCACCTGGAACACGCTGGTCACCAGCATCATGATCCTGCTGGCCTTCCCGATCCTGACCGCTGCGCTACTCGCCTTGCTCGCCGATCGCAACCTCGGGTCCCTCATCTTCTCGGCCGAGAACGGCGGGCCGATGCTGTGGCAGCACCTCTTCTGGTTCTTCGGCCACCCCGAGGTCTACATCATCGCGCTGCCGTTCTTCGGCATCGTCACCGAGATCATCCCGGTCTTCGCCCGCAAGCCGCTGTTCGGCTACAAGGGCATGGTCGGCGCGACCCTGGCCATCGGCTTTCTCGCCCTCGCCGTCTGGGCACACCACATGTACGCCACCGGCGCGGTGCTGCTGCCCTTCTTCGCCTTCCTCACCTACCTGATCGCCGTGCCGACCGGTCTGAAGTTCTTCAACTGGATCGGCACCATGTGGCGGGGTCAGATGACCTTCGAGACGCCGATGCTGTTCTCGATCGGCTTCATGGTCACCTTCCTGCTCGGTGGGCTGACCGGTGTGCTGCTGGCCTCCCCGCCGCTGGACTGGCAGGTGCACGACTCCTACTTCGTCGTGGCGCACTTCCACTACGTCGTGTTCGGCACCGTGGTGTTCGCCGCCTACGCCGGTATCTACTTCTGGTTCCCCAAGATGTGCGGCCGAATGATGGACGAGCGGCTGGGCAAGCTGCAGTTCTGGCTCACGTTCATCGGATTCCACGGCACGTTCCTGGTCCAGCACTGGCTGGGCAACGAAGGGATGCCGCGCCGGTATGCCGACTATCTGCCCACTGATGGGTTCACCACACTGAACATGATCTCCACGATCTTCAGCTTCGTGCTCGGCGCCTCGGTCATCCCCTTCATCTACAACGTCGTCCGCTCCTGGAAGTACGGGCAGCTCGCGCTGCGCGACGACCCCTGGGGTTACGGCAACTCGTTGGAGTGGGCGACCTCGTCCCCGCCGCCGCGGCACAACTTCGTGGAGCTCCCGCGGATCCGCTCGGAGCGCCCCGCGTTCGAGGCGCACTACCCGCACCTGGTCGAGCGCCTGCAGGACGAGGCACACGCGGGCAAGCGCCACGACCCCTACGTCAGCGAGCTCATCCCAGGCACGGGAAAGCGTCAAGGCCCGAACGACCCTGACGCCACCTGAGCCACTGGGAGGAACGACACCGACCATCCGCCGGCGTCCCGGTCCGCCTTTCGAGACGGGGCAGGTCGCCGCAGGACCACCCCGCCCGCTCGACCCGCTGCACGGGCGTTGACCGCAGTAGCCCCTGGGCGCATGCGGTCAAGCGTCGAACAGAGTCCTACCCCACCAGTCGTCGGCATCGCGAACTCCCGGCGGGCAGGCAAACACGGCGGAGGACCCGTGCTGGATGAACCGGTTGAGCGCATCCGCGGCAAGGTTTCGCTGCACCTGCACGAAGCCGGTATCCGGGTTGCGCTGGTAGGCAATGAAGAAGAGGCCGGCATCGAGACGGCCGGAATCGTCTGTGCCGTCCACGAAGCTGTACCCACGCCGCAACATGGCCGTGCCTGAATTGGTGGGATGAGAAAGGAAGACGTGCGAGTCCCGCGGGATGGCCGGACCATCACCCCTGACGGCCGCGAAGTCGGTCGGGTCGAATTCCTTTCGCTGACCCAGCGGCGCGCCCGCGGTCTTCGTGCGTCCGATCACCGCCTCCTGGTGGGGTGCGGGCACCTGGTCCCAGTCCTCGATCAGCATGCGGATCCGACGGGTGACCAGATAGGAACCGCCGGCCAGCCACGCGACGTCGTCCTCCCCCACCCATACGAACTGCTCGAGTGCGCTGCCGTTCTCGGCCTTGAGGTTGGCCGTGCCGTCCTTGAAGCCGAGGAGGTTGCGCGGCGTCGCCTGCGCCGTACTGGTGGATGACGTGCGGCCGAACCCGAGTTGGGTCCAGCGCACACGTACCACCCCGACGCCCAGGCGCACCAGGTTGCGCACGGCGTGCACCGCCACCTGGGGGTCGTTGGCGCACGCCTGGACGCACAGGTCTCCCCCGCTGATGGATTGATCGAGCGCGTCGCCTGGGAACACGGGTAGCTCGACCAGGGAATACGGGCGACGAGCCGCCAGTCCGAAGCGGTCGACCCCATCGCCCGTCATGAACAGCGTCGGTCCGAATCCGACGGTCAGCGTGAGGCCGGACGGCGGTAGTCCCTGCGCCTCACCACTGTCCTCTGGGCCGACGATCTCACCGGCGGTCAGTCGCCGGGCGACCGCCGTCCACGACGCCAGCATTGCCACGAGCGCCTCACGGCTGTCGGTGACGACGTCGAACGCGACGAAGTGGAGCCGGTCCTGCGCCGGCGTCACGATGCCAGCCTGGTGGGTACCGGTGAACTCGACCGGCGCGGAGAATTCCTGCACCGCCGACGACGACACGACGGGAGACGGCGGCCTCGCGGCGGTCGTGCGACCGACCACTCCCCCGACTGCCCCAGACGCCAGGACGCCCGCGGTCCCGAGCCCCGCCATGCCGAAGAGCTTCCGACGGGACAGGCCGCGCTCCTGCTTCTCCGCCGGTCGGTCCGCCGGCGGCGACTCGTCAGTCACGTCAGGATCCGCGGAGCTAGGCAAAGTGAAGACTGAAGGGCGCGCACCAGGACCAGGCTACTATTCAACATAGGAGTTCGGTTCGCTCGGCACTGAGGCCCGAGGCGAGCCGATGATCGGATCGGGAAACGACGAGCCCCGTCATGTAGTCGCGACAATCCACGCTCGCCCATTCGTGAGGCGACCTGCGTTGCGGACTCCGACACACCGATCCCGCCTTCAGGCCGGCCAAAGAAGGGTCCCGGCAGCGAGCCGTGCCGGCGTCCTGCATCGACGCCTACTAGCTTGGCTAGTCGTGACGTCGATGCTGAGCTCCGCTCGTCCCGGCAGCAGATGCGCCTGCCTCGACGACGACCTGCGAACCGGTGCACGACAGCGGGAGACCTGATGATGGATGGCCTGTCCCAGGTGCAGTCACGCATCGCCGAGATCCAGGCGCAGCTCGCGCCACTGGGTGCGCGAC
This sequence comes from Blastococcus sp. TF02A-30, assembly GCF_003319185.1. Taxonomy (GTDB): domain Bacteria; phylum Actinomycetota; class Actinomycetes; order Mycobacteriales; family Geodermatophilaceae; genus Blastococcus. Next base: position 367,340 of record NZ_QOHJ01000002.1, on the reverse strand, counting down.
CGCGCACGACAGCGACCGACTGGATGTCCGCTGCGACCGCTGCCGGTCTAGTGGTGGACGCCTCGCGGCCGCCCGCTGTGGCCACGAGTTCGCCCGCCGGCGCAACCGATGCGTCGCCGATGGTCGCCGGAACGGACCGCGAGTCCGCCATTACGGGAAAGGCGCTCCAGTATCTCGGAGTGCCCTACCTGTGGGGCGGCACCGACCCCTCGAAGGGTCTCGACTGCTCCGGATTCACACAGTTGGTCTACAAGAGTCAGGGCGTCGACCTCCCCCGTGTCTCCTCTCAGCAGGCGACGGCGGGACGAGCGGTCCCGTCGATGGCGGAGGCCCGCCCGGGGGATCTGCTGTTCTTCGACTACTCGCCGGAGAGGCCAGGAATCGACCACGTGGGGATCTTCATGGGTGACGGCAAGATGATTGCCGCGCCGCAACCGGGCGAAGTCGTCAAGATCCAGTCAGTGGGCGATCCCACCGTGATCCGCCGGGTGCTCTCGTAGGCAGTGACCCCGAGCGAGGAGACAGCGTCGTCGGACGGCGCTGACAGCGGGAGATCCCGCCCGTAGGGCGGCATCGACCGGTGGACCGCATGGGTGTCGTCTGCGCGGTTCTCCGTGGGCCTGATGACCGGTCGCTGCTATCTACTAAGGCGCCTCGTAACCTGTTGGAGGTCGGCACTCCCGCCAGCGCCAGCGGTCGACCACCCCGTTGACACGGTCCGCCGAAACTGGGGCCGGCGCAGGCAGCCTGCATGAAGGAGTCGCAGTGAGTAGGTGCTCGAGCGCCCGGACGAGTTCAACGCCTCCTCTTCGAGGCGCGGGCGCAGCGAGGACGGCATGACCGACCTGCAGACCCAGCCCGAACGAGCATCGATCGCTGCCCATCAGAACTCGGTGCTGCGCCGATTCGGACTGTGGTTGGTGCGCCGTTGGCGGTGGTTGACCAGCATGCGGACGGCCGTGGTGCTGCTGTTCCTGCTGGCGCTGGCGGCTGTGCCCGGCTCGCTTTTCCCGCAGCGGTCGTTGACCCCCAGCGCGGTGGCCCGGTACTTCCGGGAAAATCCCGACCTGGCGCCTGTCCTCGACAGGTTGTGGATGTTCGACGTCTTCGCCAGCCCGTGGTTCTCGGCGACCTACCTCCTGCTCTTCATCTCGCTCATCGGCTGCCTGGTGCCGCGGTGCACCGAGCACCTGCGGGCGCTACGGGCCGAGCCGCCGCCCGTACCTCGACATCTGCACCGGCTCCCGGTTCACACTGCGAACACGGTGCCACTGCCCTCGGAGACCGTGGCCGAGCGGCTCGAGGCCGATCTGCGATCAGCGCGGTTCCGGGTGTCCCGACGCAGCATCCCCGGTGGTGTGGAGATATCGGCCGAGCGCGGTCGGGTGAAGGAAACCGGCAACCTCGTCTTCCACGTCTCGCTCTTGGCCCTGCTCGTCGCGCTGGCCGGCGGCAAGTTGTGGGGCTACGAAGGCAGCATCCTGGTTACCGAGGGAGACGGCTTCTGCAACTCCTTCCAGCAGTACGACCGGTATGTCGCAGGGCCGTTGGTGGATCCGGACGGCCTGACGCCGCTCTGCTTCGACCTGGAGGATTTCCGCGCCACGTACGAGCCGAACGGCACGCCGGCCTCCTTCACCGCCGACATCGGGGTGCAGGCAGAGCCGGGAGCGGCCACGGAGCAGACGACGATCGGGGTCAACGACCCGTTCCGCTCCGACGGGGACCGTCTGTACGTGACGGGGCACGGCTTCACGCCCCTTTTCACAGTGACGCTGCCGGGCGGTCAGGTCTTCGAGCAGCTGTCGGCACCGTTCCTGCCCCGGGACAGCACGACGTTCGCCAGCGAGGGGGTCGTGAAGTTGCCGGATCTCGGTGACGGCTCCGGTGACGGGTTCGCCCTCGAGGGCTTCTTCGCTCCGACCGGCCTGATCCAGGGCGGCGTCCTGACCTCGGTGGACGCGCGGCCGCTCAACCCGCAGGTCGCCATCATCGGCTATCGCGGCTACCTGGGGCTGGACAGCGGTGCGCCACAGTCGGTCTTCACGCTGGACCAACGACAGATCGACGTCGGTGCGCTGAACCAGATCGGGGAGGCGAACTTGGACATCGGCGAGAGCGCGGAATTCGAGGACGGCACCGTCGTCCGCTTCGACGGGTTCCGTGAGTTCGCGGCCCTGCAGGTGTCGCACGATCCGGGGCAGGTAGCCGTCCTCATCAGCGCCATCACCATGCTGCTCGGACTTCTGGTCACACTGCTGGTGCGCCGGGAGCGGGTCTTCGCTCGAATTGCCAGCTCGCAGGTGTCGAGCTCTGTCGACGACCGGTCGACGACGGTGTCGATGGCGGGACTCGCACTGGGTGGGAACGGTGACATCCGCGAACGACTCCACGGACTCACCAGCAGCCTGCTCGGTGACAGCCAGCCGGGACAACACCACGGCCGTTGAACCGCGAGGCCGCCCGCCCTCCCATCCCGCGCCTTACCAGCAGAAGCGGGACTCCGGGCTCACGGAGGTCGTCGACCGGAGGCGTCGTGAGCACGCCACTGACGTCGTCGTCTGTGCCGGGACGCCATCAGCCGCCCACCGTCACGTCGTTGAAAGGAAGGCGCGGCTCCATCCACGGGAAGACGACGAACAGCAGCAGCGCGCAGACCCCGAGCGCCAAAGCCAGCGCGGTCACCGCCTTGGTCGCCGTGCCACCGGGCAGGTGACGCCAGATCCACGGGTACATGCGGGTCCTCTCAACTCTCGCGCAGGGCCGGCGGGCCGTCGGGCATCTCGGTCTTGGTCAGGCCGGTGCCCTCCAGCCCGGCGTGGATGATCAGCCGTTGCCGCGCGGAGTACTTCGGATGACACGTGGTCAGCGTCAGGTATGCCCCGCTCGGTGGACCTTCCGCGGCTCCATTGGGCGTCGGCGAGATCACCTGGACGTCGGACGGACGGACGATCTGTTGACCGGGAATCCCGCTCGGGTCGGTGGTGAAGTCGCCCGTCGCAGGGTCCCCGAGTACCCGATAGACGAACCAGCGGTCGGCCGTCTCGATGACGATGGGGTCGCCCGGACGCAGCCGGTCAAGATCCAGGAATGGCGACCCTTTGCCGACCCGGTGACCCGCGAGCGCCACGTTGCCCTGCTCGCCCGGCAACGCCGTCCCCTCGTAGTGGCCCGGCCCCTGTGCCAGCTGCTCCTCGGCGGTGCCCTCGAGCACGACCTGCTCGTAGTCAGCACCCAGCCTCGGGATGTGCAGAACAGCGAACGCGTCGCCCAGGATGCTGGCGCGCGGCACTGCAGGGACTTCGGCCTCCGCTGTCCACCCCTGACGTAATTCGTCCTTCAGCTGGTCCTGTCTGCGGTCAGTGAGCACGTCGGTCACGAACAGCTCGTAGACGACGAAGAGGAGCACCACGAGGCCCCCGGTCACCAGGACCTCTCCGATCGAGCGCGCAACTGTGCGCCATCGAGACTGAGCGCTAGTGGATTGCGTGCCGTGCACTCAGTGCTCCTCCGGATGCGATGTAGTCGGATCGCGTTGTGATGCTGCTGGAGCGACGAGGCGGGACGCCAGGACGTAGGAGAACGAGCCGCGTGTCCGCGGACCCGGCGGCCTTTCGACTTGCCCCTGCCGCGCACTACGACGAATAGTAGTAGGCCGGGCTGTTCAACGAGTTGGATCTCGATGCATCGGGCAGGAGCGCGTCGTCGCGACGTGGTCCCCGACGATCCTGCGAGACGCGATCCCGTCCCCGGACACCACGCCGTCGGGATCTCTGTCGCCGCCCACCACACACCCATCGCACCGCCGGCCGGTCGCCTCACACGGCGGGGCTCCGCTGCCGCTCCGCCTGCAACGCCGGCGTCACCGGAATCACGCTGCCGCCGACCGCCCTTGTCAGCTGGCTCGGTTGGTCCACCGACGGCGGAAGAGGATCTCAGCGGTTCTGGGTGGAAGATCTTCTTCGACCTCGGCGTCGTGGTTGGCCAGGATGCGAGCGACGTAGGCGTCGGCTTCGGCCCGGTTGTCTTGGGCGTCGCAGGCGGCGACCAGGTCGAGCAGCGGCACGTCCTCGTAGCTGCCGGCTTTCAGCGCCACATGAGCGGCGGCCGCGGCAAGCTCGGGCTCACCGGCGAGGTGGTGCGTCGCGACGGTGTGCGCGACATCGACGATCATGGCGGCATACTCGTGGTCCAGCCGAGAGTTCTCCTCGACCAGCCAGCTGTAGCCGCCGGGCGCGCCCTGTCGCGACGTGGGCAGGTCGAACGGCTGCCCGATGACCAGGTCGAGCGCAGCTTGAAGGTCAGCGATCCCGTCCACACCTCGGGCCAGCCCGCGGACTCGCAGCCGGCGGAACAGCTCGGCATCGATGAGGACGTCGTCAATGCGGTAGCGGCCGACCCCGCCTGCGGTGACCCCGGACGGGAGGTAGTCCGCACCGGTCGCCGGGTTGGCGCCCAGCCATGCGCGCACGATCGAGATCGACTGCCGCACCTTGGTCTTGCCGACGACATCGGGCTCGTTGGGCCAGATCGCGGTGGCGTAGCGCTCGCTGGTCACGCTGCCGGGCCGGGTCGCCAGGTAGGCGACGATCTCGGTGTAGAACTGCCGCCGCGGGTTGCGCTCGGGAAGCGTGCCCTGCGCCCGCACTTCGACCGGTCCGAGCAGGGTCAACTTCGGCCGTGGACACGACGGGTCAGCCCAGTCGGCGAGGTCGGCGTCGAGGGCGGGATCGGCAGCCTCGACCTGGTGGCGGATGCCCGCGTCGGTAGCGGGGGCCAGTGCCTGCAGATCCTGCTCGGTGGTCGCGGCGCGGTCCAGATAGGTCTGCTCGGACAGCGGTAACACCGAGTTGGTCAGGCACGGCGAGGTGTCTGCCAGGCCGGACACCGGGACGTCGTCCGCTCCGGCCGCACCCGACGGCCGCAGCCGCGCGGCGCGGGACGGGTCGACTCGGAGGCCGCCGCAGGCGTCGGCGTGCTCGTCCCAAGGCTTGTCCCCGTGGGCCGGTGGCATCGGCCGGTCGCCGGTGACGGCGGCCAGCGCAAGCAACTCCGCCAACTGCGCGGCCTCATCGGCCGGGACCTGCTGCGGGATCAGCTCCAGTCCGAGCGCGGGGACGCTGAGCACGCCGGCCTCGTCGACAGTCAGCTGCCAGCGGGCGGCGTCCCCGAGATCCGGGTCGTCGATGAGCACCAACGCCACCGCGCCGCGGCCGCGCTGCTGCTGGATCGCAGCCATCAGTCGTTCCAGCCCGGCGTCGTCCTTGGCCACGTCCGGGGCGATGAGCAGCACGTGGGGCGCCCACGCGTCGCCGCCCACATCACGCAACCGGCCCGACAGCACGTCGACGTCGGCGATATGCATGGCCTCGGTGACCGACTCGAGCTGGCTGTCGATCACCGCGATCGCCTTCTCGACGTCGTCGGTGTAGGTCAGCCGGTCGGGATTGATCTGAGCCAACTCCTGGCCGAAGCCGACCAGGGTCACCTGCAGCATTTCCGACCACGTGTTGTGCGCCAGCTCGGCAGCGAGGAACCGGGCCAGGTTGAGGCAGCGTTCGACGTCCCCGGACAGGGACAGGGTCGCGACCCGTTCCAGGTCGACCAGCCAGTGCTCGCCCTCGGCCGTGTAGCCCACCGACGCGAGCATGGGGAACGGTGCAAAGAAGTAAGCCCGCTGCTGCTCGTCGTAGGTCAGCGGGTCGTCGCGCCGGATCGACCAGCGCGTGCCGGCCGGCTCCACCGTCCACGGCTCCGGGGCCTCCAAGGCTGGCTCGGTGAGTACCAAGGTCAGGACGTCGTCGGTCATGCAGACCGCCACCACGTCGGGCAGGCGAGCGCCGTCGAACCTCGCCAATGCCTGCACCAGGGCTCGCAGCGCCTGGTCCAGCCAGGTGACGTCGGCACTACCGACGCTGCCGGCCTCCAGCAGGGCTCGTTCGACGTGCACCAGCTCTGGTGGTGTGCTGCCGATCGTGCGGCCGGGACGTCGCTGCCGGAACTGCCTGCGGCGGTAGCGCAGCAACGCGGTCAGCGAGGCCCCGGCCAGCAGCAGCCCACCGCCGGCGGCGAAGGCAATCATCGGCAGCTCCGAGGTGCTACCCGTCGAGGTCTCGTCAGGCCTCGCCGGCGACGGCCCGACGCTGTTCGGTTCAGCCGTGGGAGGCGAGGTCGGGGCGTTGGTGGCCGGACCGGGCGCGGCCGGAGGTGGCGCGTTGGTGCCCGGCGTGGTCGGGTCTGCTGGAGGGGCGGTGTTCGGGCCTGGCGCTGATGGCGGTGCCGGGTCGGTCGTGGGCGGTGCCGGCTCGGCTGCCGGAGGCGCCGGTGCGCCGGGTGCGGGCGTCGCGGGACTGGCCGGGTCCGGGATGCTCAGCGTCCAGCCCGGTCGGATCAGCGACGGGTCGGTGAAGGTGGCGCCTCCGGGTTGCCTGCGTCCCCGGTTGAGCTCCCAGGCTTGGCGCCAGTTGTGCCCGCTGCCGGTGATCTCCTCCGTGAGGTCCCACAGGGTGTCACCGGGTTCCACCGTGACGTCCTCGACGGTTCTCGTGGTGTCCGGGGCTGGGCCCGTCGGCGGCAGGCCGACCGCGTCGGGCGGCAGGACCAGCACCGTGCCCGGGAAGATCTCGTTGTCCGGACCGACCGCGGTCGGGTTGAGTCTGGCGATCTCCGGATACCGCAGCGGGTCCCCGAGATGCCGCTCGGCCAGCGCCCACAGGGTGTCCCGGCGCTGCACCTGGTAGGTCGTGGTAGCGACCGGAGGCGCGTGCTCGTCCGGCATCGAGTACGCGACCGGTGTCTGCGCTATGAGCGGTGCGCTGGCGTACTGCGCCGACGCCGGGACGGCGGTGGATGTGGCCGCGACCGGCAGCGGCGGCGCCGTTGCGGTGGATGCGGGGCCGCCGGCGGCCAGTGGAGCGACGGTGAAGCCAACCACGACGGCGGCGACCAGGGCGGCGGCCGGCCGCTGGAAAATTCCCAGCCCGGGGAGGACCGGAACCGGCCGTGCACGGGCGAACGCCACGACCTCCGCCACTGTCGAGGCGGTGAACAGGGCCCAGCACACCCAGACGCCGGCTGCGAGGACGAGTCCGGCCAGCTGTCCGTTGTCGCGGGACGCCAGGACGGCCCCGACCTCATCCAGCGACGGCAGGTTGTTCGGAACCAGGTGCAGCAGCGCCATCAGCACCGGTACGCCGACGACGACGGCGAGCAGCGCCAGGAGGGCACCCACGGCCTTGAGCAGGCGGGCGGCGTGGCCGGTCACGACAGGCCCTCACCGGAGGTGACCCCGACGAGCAGCTGGGCGGTGTGCACGCGGGTCTGGCTGACCGGGATGCCGAGCAGGGGTGTTGAGTCGGTGACCGTCACGCTGACCTCGACGATGCCAGGGCCGGTGACGGTCACCGTGCCGGTTGCGCCGGCTTGGTCGAGGTAGGACCGGGCAGCGGTCGCCGCCAACTGCGCGTCGGTGCTTCCGCCGGTCGGAACCGGGCCGATGGCGATGCTCGCCGCGCGGGCTGCCTCAGCCGAGTAGGTGTCAGCGCGGTTGGCGGCCTGGATCGCGGTTCCGGCGTCGACGAGTGCGGTGACCAGGACGCCGACGATGAGCACGATGAAGCAGAACAGCACGGCCACGGACCCGCGGTCGTCCCGGAGTTGAGCGCTGGCTTGCGCGCGGGGTGTCACGACGGGTCCCTGGCAGGATCGAGCGGGCTGGTGGCGCTGTCGTGCAGCGTCCGAGAGCCAGGCAGGCCGGCAACTCCACCGATGTCGGACAGGTCGACGGTGCACGTCACGGCGACGGTGACCGATGCCGAGGCGCCCGGCGGCGCGGTGAACCCGGAGGTGTCGACGCTGACCTGGACGTCGATGCAGTGCAGGCCCTGGCTGGTCAGTGCGGTGGTGGCGGTGTCGGCGGCGATCTGCTGGGCCGCGGCGGCCGATCGGGCCAGCGAGGCGTCCCGCGCCGCGATCCCGGCGACGCCGCTGATGCGGTCGCCGGCCAGCGCGATCCGGGCGCCGATCACCAGCATGGCCACCAGGAGGAGTCCGACCGGCAGCAGGATTGCCAGCTCCACCGACTCCGAGCCTCGGTCGTCCCGCCACCGCCGTCGGCGGCCGTTCGTGGCCGGCTGCAGGTCGTAGCTCATGGCGAATCCGGGGTGGTGAAGCGTTCCTTGCCGCGCACCACGGTGACATCGACGGTCGGGGCGAAGCCGGGCAGCGGGATCACGTTGGGCACGCTGGCGGTGACGTGCACCGAGACCGTGGTCGCGGTGTCGGACTCGGTCACCGAGTAGCCGGTGATGGCGCCGGTCTCGAGTCCGGCCAGGTACGTGTCCGCCGCTGCCTGCCCCGCTCCCCCGGTCGCCCCGTGGACGCTGGCGGCGCGGGCTCCGACGTGCGCCGCGGCGTCGGCCGCTTCCCGGGCGAAGTACCACAGCGCGAGCTGCGGGCCGGCGAGCAGCAGCGCGACGATGATGGGGAACAGGATCGCGAACTCGACGCTGGATGAGCCCCGCTCGCTTCCGCGGCCGCGGTCTCGGCGGGATCCTGGGCGCGCGACCGGACCGCGCGGCGAAGATGCCGCACGGTTCGGGGTACGCCCCTCAAGCATCGAAGGCTGCCGGTTCTACTGAAACAGCGACGTCTTGCTGGCCACGAAGGCGATGGCCGCGGCACTGACCGCGCCGCCCAGCGCGATGGCCAGGATGACCATGAACGCCTTCTCCGAGGAATCCGAGCCCCGGTCGTCAGCGACCTTTTCGGCGCGCAGCCAGGCCAGAACCGACAGGAACACAACAGACAGGGCGATGACGCACTGCGCCACGACGGCCTGCGCACCGCGGCGGATGGTGGGCTGGAACATCGGAAGCCTCCGAGGTAGGCGGTGCGGTCAGGACGAGATCCCGAACATGCGGAGCATGAAGGGGACCAGCACGAACAGGGTCAGTCCGGTGACCAGCAGCGCCAGCGGACGCGACATCCGCTCGCTGACCTGGTTGGCCTCGGTACGGGCGTCGGACAGCTCGGCGTGCCGAAGCGTGCGGGCGCTGGCCAGCAGGGTGTTGTAGACCGAGGCGCCGTCGGCGGCCACTGCTGCGATGTCGGCAAGGTTCCGCAGCTCGGCGACCTGTAGCTCCTCGCCGAGGTCTCGCAGCTCCCCCCACGGTTTGCGGCCGGACAGCGCTGCGCGGCGGATGGCGCGGCGCATGCGGACGAACGGCATGCTGCCCGAGATCTCGGCGGCCTCCTCCAGTGCCTGCTCCACCGAGCCCCGCGCCCGACGTTCACCGGCCACCAAGGTGAGGAAGGACTCAAGGTTGCTCCTGAACTCCACCCGTGCCTTCTCCGCCGCCTCACGGGCCTCGGCCGAGGGCAGGAACCACCCGACGACGGCGATCCCCAGCCCGACCGCGGCGGGCAGCACGAAGGGCACCGGAAAGTCGAGCAGCACGAACACGAGGCCGAACAGCGACGGAGCGAGCAAGCCGGCGAGCGCCAAGGTCAGCTTGCGGGCCGCGAGCTGAGCGCGGGTCCAGCCGATGATCGCCAAGTCGGCGTCCGAGACGCCCAGATGCCCGTCCAACGCCCGCGCCACCGGCACCGGCAGCCAGTCCCACCGGTCTCGGGTGGACGTCGTCACCGCCGGCGCCGTTCGCACGGTCGGCTCGGCCGCCAACTGCTCCAGTGCGGCCACCAGTGACGGCGGCGCCGGACGCAGTGCACGGACCGCGAGGACGAGGCCGCCCGCGATGAGCATCCCGGCGAGGGTGGCCGTCTGCAGCCCGGTCACCGGTGCACCGGAGCCGGGTCCGGGTCGAAGAGCACCCGCGGGGGCTTGACCGGGTCGGACAGCCGGCGCATCCACCGCAGCGACGTCGCGAAGATCGCCACCACTGCCAGCAGGGCGATCTGCCCGAACGGCGTCGAGTAGCCCGACAGGAAGGTCCGGGCGAACAGCGTCATCCCGACCACCAGCACCAGGGTCACCACGACGATGGTGCGCATGTTCGACCGCGGCTTGGCGCGTTCGGCCTCCACCTCACGGACCATGCGGGAGCGGTCGTCGAGGTCGGCGGCCAGCGCGGTGAGCACTTCGGCGAGCCCCGGCCCGCCGTTGCGCTCCCGCAGGATGAGCACCATGGCGATCTTCTCGGCGGCCGGGTCGTCGATCTCGCGGGCGAACTGGCGCAGCGCCGTCTCGGTGCCCTGCGGCCCCATCCTGGTCACCAGGTTGGTGACCGCCGGTGCGATCGGCTCCGGCACCGAGTTCAGGGAGCGACGCAGTGCATCACGCGTCGACCCGGCGGCGCCGGAGCTGATGAGGTCGGCCAGCCGCCGCGTCCAGTCCGCCAGCGCCTCGGACGTGGTGATCAGCCGCTTGGCTTCCTTGCCGCCGCCGAGGACCTTCGGAATGAACACGACACCGCCGGCAGCGCCCAGCGCCGCGGCCGGCCAGCCAGTGACCAGCAGGACGAGCACGCCGACGGCCAGCGCACCGAGGAACAGCGGAGTGGCCCCCCGCCGCGAGGACGAGCGCACCGACGACGAGCGCTCCGGCAGGAAGGAGACGCCGCGCACCGCCCCGGCGACGCCGACCAGGCCGGCCGCGAGCAGCCACCCGGCCAGGGTCAGGAGCAGGCCACCGGCCGTCACGACGCACGCTCGCGGCGGTGAGGACCGGTGTGCCAATCCGAGGCGCCCGGGTGCAGCCAGTTCAGATCGAAGCCGGCCGCGGTCAGCCCCTCGGCCAGCGACTCGCTGAGCATCCCCGGCCCCGTGGCCTGGGCGCGCCGGTCCTCGGCGCGCGGCGCGAAGATCGGCTTGAGGTCCGGCCGACCGGAGTCGCCGATCGGGCCGAGTTCGTAGATGCCCGAGACGTACCGGGCGTAGTCGCGGTCGCGATGCACGTGCACGACTAGGTTCAGTGCGGCCAGCGAGCGCAGCACCAGCTCCGGGGACGGGGCCGGATGCGCCTTCAGCGCGTTGATCAGCACCTTGTCGAACACGCCGTCAGCCGACGGTGAGTGGATCGTGCACATGACCGACGAGATGCCGCTGGTCGCCGCCTCCAGCAGATAGGTGACGTAGGCACCGCGGACCTCCCCGACGAGCACCCAGGTGGGGGACGCGCGCAGCGCGAGGTGCAGCGCATCCCCCATGTCGAACCCGCCTCTGCCTTCGGCGTTGGGCAGCCGGGACTCGAACGGTCGGCACACCGCGTGCCGCCTGACCAGCTGCCGGCGCTCGGGATCCCACCGAGGCAGGTGCAGACCCAGCTCCCGCTCGTCCTCCACGGTGATGACCACGTTGTTCCACGGGATGGCGTTGCCCAGCGCGCGCAGCAGCGTTGTCTTGCCGACCCCCGGCGCTCCGCTGACCAGCGGAGATGCGCCGGCGAGGATCGCCGCATGCAGGAAGGCTCGCACCGGTGAGTCGACCATGTTCATCTCGTGCAGGTCGTCGAGGCTCGGATCACTGAACCGGTGCACCCGGATCACCCCGGCCGGGCGCGGCAGCACGTCCATGGCCGCCTGCAGCCGCGCGCCGAGCTCGGTCACGCCCTTCAGCCGCACGTTCAGGATGGGGCTGGCTGAGGAGAACTCGCGGCTGGTCTGACCGTCGTCCGACCGTGAACCGATCGACCGCAGCAGCTGCTCGAGCTCCTCGTCGCTAGAGGCGATCGCCGGCCCGGGCACGAGTTGGCCGCTGGCCATCCGCAGCATCGTCGGCTCGCAGCCCTCGAAGTGGATGTCCTCCACGTCGTCCCGGGCCATCAGGGGAGCCAGTCGCCCCAGCCCGTCCAGCTCGGCCAGCACGGCTGCGAAGATCCTGTCCTCGGTGGTCAATTCCGGTGCCGGACGGCCGCGATTGGCCTCGTGCAACAGCCACTGGTCGTACTCGTCGCGGATCAACTTCCGGGTCAGCTCGCGCCGCGGGCCCGGGGCGTAGTTCCTGTCCTCCACCGTCAACCGGGTCGACACCCGGTCACGTAGCTCCACCACGACGCGGTACTCGGTGCTGGTGAGCTCCCTGGTATCGGCTGGCGTGGCATCGACAGGCCCGCCCATTGCAGCCAGCGGCTCCGGCGCCGGCAGCGGCAGCCGCTCCCGCGTGGGCCGCGGGAGGTCGTGGGCGGCCGGAACTTCCAGCCGAGGCGATGCGGCGTCCTCGTTCCTCATCCGGCCACCACCTCGGCGACACGAGACGCCTCCGTCGAACTGGTCAACGTCTTGGCCAGGGACGACGCCGCGCGCAGCAGCGCCGACCGTTGCAGCGTCTTCGGACTGACGACCGCGCCGTCGGAGAGCGCCTGCGCTGCGGTCCGGTCGTAGGGCAACGTGCCCGCCAGCGGCAGGTCCAACGCCTTGGAGACTTCGCCGGCGGAGTACGGCCCGCTCCCGACCACGAGTGCCGTGACCTTCGCCAAATCGCCGAGCTCGTGTCGCAGTCGTTGTGTCGCATCCTGCGCCGCGTGCACCGACCGCACGCTGGGCCGCACCGCCAGCAGAACCCGGTCGGCGGCCCGCAGCACCGGCCAGCAGCCGCGCTCGGTCACCAGTCGTCCGGCGTCGACCAAGGCGTCCCGCCCGATCGACGCGCTCGACGTGTGCAGGGCCGAGGCCAGCCGCTCCCATGCGTCGGCGGTGAACGAGGTGCCCTGCGCGGCGGTCGTCACTCCTGGAACCAGCCACACCTGCGGCTGCTCGGGAAGCTGCACCGCATGCTGGGCGACCATCGTGGCGGCCTGTATCGCCGGGACACCCCGCCGGGCCGCCGTCGACCATGACAGGAGTCCCCGGTCGGCGCCGACCCGGCCGGCCAGTAGCCCCGGCGCCATGTCCCCGCCGGCCGGGTCACAGTCGGCGACCAGCAATGGCCCGGGCCACGCCAGGGCCAACGCCCAGGTCGAGGTGGTCACCCCGGGCGCGGCCTTTCCCGAGGTCACGACGGTGAGCATCAGGTCACCGCCCCGCCGGCAGCAGGATCAACGCCAGGTTGCCGGTCGAGGCGAGCTCGGCCACTCGCACGCCGTCGTTGGCGCTGACTCGCACGTCGATCACCGCCACCTGCGTGGCCTGGTTGAGCGGTCCGACCTCGGCAACCGTCGCGTCGATCTGCTGACCGCGGGGACCGTCTGAGTCGGCAGACGGCGTACCGCTGCCACCGGTCGAGCCGGTGCTGCCGGGGGTCGCCACGATCAGCACCTGCTGGCCAGGGTTCAGCCCACCGGCCGGGAACTGCCCTTCCTTCAATGGCAGGGCGACCAGCATCTCCCCCGCCGTGAATCCGCTGTCCGGGCCGACCTGGGCGCCGGTCAGCAGCTCGCCGCGGGTCAGCGGCACCTGGGCGACCATCCCGACGATCTGGGACCGCTGCGAGGCAGGGATCGGTGACAGGTTGGGATCCGACGTCACGTTCGCGACCGTCAAATCCTCCGCGGTGATCGTCGAGCCCACTTGCACGTCGCGGGCGACCGCCAGCACCTCGGTGCGCGCGGACAGCATCTGGCCGGCACTGAAGGCCAGCAGGCCACCGAGCAGCACGACCAGCACGCTCAGGACCAGCGACTTGCGGCTGGCACGTCTCCTCGCCGCCGCGGTACGCACCGGAGGAGCCGGCGGCAGCGCCGCCTCTGGCGCCGGAGCCGGAGAGCGCTCGGCCGCCGGCGACGCCATCCCGTTGACCCGCGTCGTCACCTGATCACCACCGACTGCACCTCCGCCACCGCGAACGTCTCGTTCGAGGTCGTCGTCAGATTCGGCAGCGTGCCGGTGGCACCCGTCGACGACGTCCAGGTGACCGACCACTGGATGCCGTACATCGCCGTCACCTGCCCATCGGGCTGGCGGATGGATGAGTGCGGGTACCGGTAGTCGCAGCCCGCCGGCGACGCGGCCCATACCCCGTCGCCGGGCTGCCACGCCGCACCAGGACCCGGGCACGACACCGTGGCAGCCCCATCGCCCGGCGTGAACGAAAGCGCCGTGGGTGTCACCGTCACCTGTGCCCATACGCCTCCGGCGTCGGCACGCGCGGTCAGTGCTCGGAACGATCCTGGATCGGTCCAGAACCAGGTGTAGGCGTTGACGACCGTGAACGGCTGCCCCTCCTGCAGGATGCCGGCTGGGTACCGGCCCGTCGTCGGTGACGGCACCGTCAGTGTGCTCAACGCCTGCTGCGCGAGCACCGCTGGATCAACCGCAGCTGGAGCCGCCGGCGGGGTGGCCGACCAGAAGGTGAAGCCGTTGGTACCGGGGAACGCCCCACCGCCGGTGTAGAAGAGGCAGCTGTAGATCGCGCCGCCCGTGCGGCCACCCCAGACAGGCGAGTCCTTCGGCGGCTGTTGGGCCAGCGCCTGCACGTAGCACTGCATGTCCTGTGACCACCAGGACTGGCCGTCCTGGCAGGGGATGACGGTGCCGGAGGGGCTCACAGAGCAGACAGCCGGCGACGTACCGCCTCCGGCGACGGGAGTCGTCGCGCCCGGTGGGGGCGCCATCCCCACGTCACCCTCGACCCTATCGACTTCGACCACGCAGATGCCGTGCGAGTCGTACTGCTGGCAGGTCGCCGGGTCAGCGACAGCAGTTGGCGAAGAGACCAGCAAGGCGCCGACGCCCAGCAGCGCACCCGCCAAGGCGAGGACTACTCGTCGCATGACTGCGCCTGCCTATTCGGTGCGTCGCTGATCCGCCACGACGACGTCTCCGGGTAATTCGTGTTCACGGCAGTGAGTTGCTGGATGAGGTACCTCGGACGACCGGGCGGCACGATGGACGTCCCGGAAGCATCGATCGCATCCACCTCGCCCACGTCGACGCAGGCGGTGACGACGACGGTCGGCAGCACGGGTGCCGGCGAAGCGGCGGGGCTGTTCGAGAGGTCGGTGCTGGCGGCCGACGCAGTCACCAGCTGCGACCGGCCGGTCTGCCGGTAGCCCTGGGAACGGAACTTGCCGATCGCCGTCGCCTGGGCAGTGGCTTCGGGAGCCACCGCGACCTCGTAGATCCCGTCGAGCGGGAGCGACGGGTCGAGGTACAGGTCGTCGATCGTCCGCAGGTAGTCCGGGACGAGCGCGATCGCCAGTGCCTGCGCTTCCTCGACGGGACCCGGAGTGGGCACTGAGGGGCTCGGCGTCTGGGAAGGCGCCGTCTTAGACGTCGGCGAACTCGACGAGCCGGGGTCGGACGACGACGAACAACCCGAGGCCGTCAGCGCCAGGAGCACCGCGGCTGCCCCCGCCACCGTCCGTATCACCGTCACGCCTGATCACCTCCCAGCACGTCACCGTCCGTCGACCGAGGTTGCCCTCCCGGCCGAGCGGCCGTGTGACCGCCGTCTCGTTCCCACCCTTTCGGGTGACAGGTTGTCCCTGAGTCCGTCACTCGTCCTCCGCGTCTGGGTGTATCTCGAGGTCCTGACACGCTCCCGTACCGGAAGCTGGGATGGCGCAGATATCCACAGGGCTACGCAGCGAAGGGCAATGACCCCTGGATTCGAGGGCGGCCGCCAGCGGATGAACGGCACGTGGATGGCGGCCTCGGTGGCGGCGGCGTTGATCGGCGCCGCAACCACCCCCTGGCTTACTTCTCGTGGGCTTGCGCAGCTCGCGCAGCTCGACGCTGCCCGTCCGGCCCTGGCGCTGGCCAGCGCCGTCGCCGGCGGTGGGGCAGGAGCCGCAGCGATCGCGACGTCTCACCGTGCGGAGACGTGGTGGCTCGTACCTGCCCTGATGGTCTGGGGATGTGCCCTGGTCGCCGCGGCCTCCTGCGATGCAGTCACGCAACGCATACCGACACCACTTGTCCGGCAAGCCGCCGTCGCCACCGGCGTGCTGCTGACCGCCGGTTCCGCCGCGCACGGCGACTGGCGTGGCCTGCTGCTCAGCGGTCTAGCTGCTGCGGCGGCGGGAGCGGTCCTACTGTTGTGCTGGCGGTTCGCGGGGACGGGATTCGGGGACGTCCGAATGGCGGCGCTCGGCGGGCTGGGCCTTGGACACGCCACGCACCAGGGGCTCTGGTTGGCGTTCGTCGCATTCACCGTGATTACCGTGACGCAGGCCGTCATCTCGTTGATGCGGAGCGGGGACCGTCAGACCACCTTCCCCTATGGCCCTGCTCTCGCAGTGGGCTTCCTGCTGGCAGCCACTCTCTGATCCTGGCGTCCATCCGACACCGTGGCGGTGGGTCCCCGAACATCTGTGGCACAGCAGCAAGGCGCGCACGGAACCGGAGCGCGCACTGCGGGCTGCGGGCTGCTTCACCCGGTTGACAGCGAAGCGGTCCTCGGCTGATCTCCGGCGGGGCCGACGCTCCTGCGCCCCGCCACCGCCTCACCGACCGGCTGGTACTGCGGGCCCGGGTCCTCCACCGCGCGGATGACGAACAACCCGTCGGGGCTGGTGAACGAAGCGACTGCCTCGCTGCCGCCGGCTGCGGCGACAGACTCCAGTTCCGCCTGATTGCTCAGCTGCACGTTCGGGGCCCAGAATGCCAGTCCCGGCACCTGATGCTCGTGGCCGTCGAGGGTGAGGGTGAAACCGCTGTCAGGCACGCCATAGAGCGCGCCCGGCGTCCTCGTCACCGCATCGAGGAAGGAACGCACCTGTCCCGGCCGGATGGCTAGATCCAGGCCTGGGTAGCGCAGCCGCGCCCGCTGACCGCTCAAAGCGCGCGCGAGCGTCAGCAGGTCATGGGCATCCTCGTCCGAGAGCGGCTCAGCTGGGATGGGGATTAGCGCGCCGAGGTGGTCCTGCACCACCTCGAGGGCAGCGACGAGCTCCAGCAGCCCGGCCAGCCCGTCAGGCATCTCCGCGCCGGCCAGGAACGAGGCGAGGCTGACCGGCCCTCGTCGCAGCCGCAACGTATCTCCGGCGGCGCAGGCGCCCAGCAGCCGGACGGCTGGCAGCGCGTCGTGCGGGAAACTGCCGGCCACGGGAGCCAGGTTCATCGTGAACCGCCCGTCCGCACGCTTGCCGTCGTCTTCAAACAGCAACTGCCCCTGCAGTAGTCCACTGGCGTCGGTGCCGGTTAACGTCGTGCCGTGGCTTCCCGACACCCGTTCGGTGAAGGTAAAGGGCAGCGACACCCCTTGCTGATCGTCCTGCCGCTCAAGGACAAGGGAGCAGTGCAGGGGCATTCCCGTGGCGTTCGGGATGCTTACCAGGCGCAGCTCGGCGACCTGCTGGGTCGGTTCACCGAGCAGCCGCTGGGTCGCCTCCGATGCGGCGGTGAGGCGAAGCTCGTCGATGAAGCGCCCGGGGATCTGGACGTCGCCACCCACCCGCAGCGTCTGGCGTAGACGCTCAAAGGTGGCCTGGGCTTCGGGATCATCTGCCGGGAAGGAGAATAGTGGCGTCAGCTGAACCGGGTCCTCGGCCGGCGCTTCGGGTCGTTGAGCGGTGAAAATGTTCGCCGGTCCCCAGGGGGTGTCCCCGGAACGCCACGTCCAGTACGGAGAGATAGTGGCGCCGAGCTCCAGCAGGTCGTCCATCCGCGCGACCAGGTCGGCGCCCGAAGTGAGCGCGGCGCGCTCCATGCCGTGCTGCTTCGCCCGGCGCAGCAGCTTGTACTGCGCTCCCTCGACGTAGCTGATCAGGTCCTCGCGACCGGCGATTCGTCCATCGAGCCAGTCCTGCCCGTACCACTCCAGCGCCACGTCGGGAAATTTGGCGCGGAGTCGGTCGAACCAGGCCAGCTCTGCCGGGCTGTGGTTGAGCGGGATAACCAGCACCCACCGACGCGGCTGGTGCAGTTCGATGGCCCGCTGGCAGGAGCTAGCAATCTGCCGCTTCTGGCCACTCGTCAGGCGCCGGGTGAAAGACTTGATCTCGAAGATGGTCAGCCCGTCAGGACCGTCTTGCCGGAGGTCTTGGGCGCCGTCACCGCCGCTGCCGTCGACGCTCGTGGCACCGCACACGTCGCGGACCAGGAGCTGCCCGACTCGCTCCACTTTTGCAGGATCTAGTCCTGCCCAGTCCAGCACGGCACCATTGTCTCGCCAGGCACCGACATTATGGCCGCTCGAAGCGGCACAAGGCGCTATGAAGTGCCTGGGGAAGCCGGTGATGGGCGGGTGAGGACCGCAAGATTTCGTCACAGGCATAGTGGGCGCGGCATCCTGGCGGCGTTCGCCCGACAACCTGCGGACTTTCGCTCACCGGCCACCTGCGTCTTTGCAGGCCAGCACACCGATTCCCGGGTCTACACCCCGAAGATGCCCGGCGAGCCGATGCGGGTGCAGCCCAGCCGCGCGAAGAAGCCCGCCGAATCCGAGGCCTGAGCCTCAGCCGCGCGGGAAACGGTGCGCGGCCAGCGCACCGGGCAGCGCGGTCGCCCGGACCACCTCCACGGCGGCGCGCAGGGCGGCGGCGGAGTCGGCCAGCCGGTCGGCCAGCACGAGGTCGAGGTCGGCGTCGTGCAGGTCGTCGACCGTGCGCAGCGCGACGAGGCCGTCCGCCGTGTCGAGGTGGAGGCGGGGCTGCGGCGCGACGAGGGGGTGCATCGGTTCTCCTGGGTGTTCCACGCCGGTCGATCCGGCACCGCAGACGGTGCGCCGCCTCCCGCACGGTCCGGTCCGCGTAGCCGCAGGAAATCCGCAAGACGCCGTCCGGAGGCCGATTCCTCCCCCCTGGGGGTGACGACCACCTGCTGACACGCCTCCCCCGCTGCACTCCGGGGCAACGCTGGTCGAGATCCGGAGGTCGGGTCCAGCGGGAGGGACGGTCGGGATGAAGCGCGCGCTCGTGGCGGTCGGCGTCGTGTACGTCGTCGTCGAGATGCTCGCGCGCCGGTTCGAGGCCAACGGCTGGACCGGGATCTCGACGCTGGACATCGCCGGTGCCGCGCTCGACGCCGCGCTCGTGGTCGTCCTCGGCCTCGGCGTGCTGCTGGCCGGCCGCCTGGGCATGGACCGCTGGGCCCGCTCGATGCGCCGCTGGCACCGTCGGCAGGCGCTGCAGGACAGCCCCCTCTGGGACGAGGCCGAGGTGATCGGCGTCCGCTCCTGGCGGCACGGGGGGCACGAGCTGCCCCGGACCCCGGTCGCACCGCCGCCGGCCGCACCCGCCCCGCCGCCGTCGGCCGGGTTCACCTACGTGGGCCCGACCTACGCCGCGGACGCCCCCCGCACCCCCGCCTACCGCGAGGAGCCGGGCCCGCTTCTCTGAGCCGCGCCGCCGTCCTCCCTGGTCCCGGGGCCGGTGGACCGGCTAGGGTTGGCGCGTCGGGAAGGCCCTGCGCTATGGCAGGACCCCGATGCACCACCTCAGCTAGGAGCGAGCAATGCCCGAAGGAACTGTCAAGTGGTTCAACGCGGAGAAGGGGTTCGGCTTCGCCACCCCTGACGGCGGCGGACCGGACGTGTTCGTCCACTACTCGGCCATCCAGACCAGCGGGTACCGCTCGCTCGACGAAGGCCAGCGGATCGCGTTCGACATCGAGCAGGGCCAGAAGGGCCCGCAGGCTGCGAACGTCACCCCGCTCTGATCACCTGATCAGCACAGCGCCCCCGCCCGGATCTCCGGGCGGGGGCGCTGTCGTTCGTGGCCCCGTTCAGCGGCTGCGCGGCACGTACCCGCCGATGAGCGCGGACATCAGCAGCGCCCCCGCGTCGGGGCCCACGGCCCGCGCCGCCTCCGAGAACGCCTGCCAGCGCTGCCGCTCGACGTCGGTCGGCGCGTTCGCCGCCCGCGCGGCCAGCTGCTCGAGCAGCCGCTCCCACTCCCCCTGCGGGGTCGGCCAGAGCCCGGCCAGCCGGCGGGCCTCCGCGGAGATCGCGGTGATCCGCACGATGTCACCGGCGTGGTTGGTCAGCGGCTCGATGTAGCCCGCCGCCGCCAGCGCCTTGGCCGCGGCGATGACCTCGGCCTTGGGGAGCCCGCTGCCCGGCACGACGGAGCCGAGCAGGTAGGGCGCACCGCCGTGCTTCGGCTCGTCCACCAACCGGGCGATCGCGCGCAGCACGGGCAGGTCGCGGACGAACCAGGTGTCGGGCAGGGGCCGGTCGACCGGCGAGGCAGGCGAGGTCACCCGCCCAGTCTCCCCGCACCTGCGCGCGGGGCGGTGCCCCGCCCCGGGGGCACGGGGGCGGGGCACCGTCGTCGTCACCGGCGCGGGAGGGTGAGCTCGGGCCGGACGGCGAGGATCACGCCCAGCGCGGTGTAGCCGACGAGCAGGTGGCCGGCGCTGACGAACGACGTGGCGTCCTCGCTCACCACGGCCATCGCCGGGAACATGACCAGCGCCCACGTCTCGGCGACCGCCGGCCACACCCGCGCGGCACCCCGCCACCGGCCGGCGATCGCGATCCGGATGCCGATCGCCGCCATGCCCAGCATGGACAGCGGCCAGAACAGGTCCAGCGCGAGCCAGAACGCGTCCTCGGACACGTCGGGAGCCACGATCCACTGGACGGACGAGGCGATCGCCAGACCCAGCATCACGTGCTCGGCGTGCAGGAAGCCGCGGGCCAGCCGGCCGGTGCCGGTCGCCCCGGTGCGCAGCTGCACCGAGACCAGCGCGACCAGGCCGAGCTGGAACAGCAGCGAGCTGACCTTGTACGCCCACGGGTACGTGTCGCTCGCCGGGTCGACGTCGGCGGTCAGCACCGAGCCGAGGGCCCAGGCGAAGGTCCCGGCAGCCACGGCCAGGCCGGCGGCCCGCACCGCCCGGATCGGGTCCGGTGCCGGCCGCGGCGGGTCGGCGAGCGCGGTGTCGGTGCGGGCGGACGGCGGGCTGGCGTTGATCGACATGGTTCCTCCGGAAGGGCGGTCCGGTGCGGGTTGCACCGTCGCAAGCACCGTCTCGGCCCGGCGTCCCGGGCAGCCAGGGCGCCCGCGCCCGACCTCGCCCGCGCGGTGTCCCGGGTGGATCGGGACGCCGCGCCCCTGTCCGCCGGGACACCGGTCCCGGCATGATCCGCGCGTGGAGGTCCGGGAGCCCGTCGCCGCCGCGCCGGCCGTCGCCCCGCCGGTGCGGGCCCGGTGGGACCGCGCCGTCCCGGCCCTGGGCTGGATCTCCATGGCGGTCACGCTCACCACGGTCGCCCTCACGGCGGTGCTCGACGGGATGACGCCCGAGGCTGCGCGGGTGGCCACCGAGTCGGGGCTGGGCTGGGAGATCGGGCTGTCCGGCGTGCTGCTCGCCGTCCCCGGTGCGCTGCTGCTCAGCCGTGCCCCGCGCAACGCAGTCTCCTGGGTGGTCGCGGGGACCGCGCTGTTCTGGGCGCTGGACGGGCTGGCGTCGTCCTGGCTGACCTACGCGGTGCAGAGCGACCCCGCGCTGCCCGGCGCCTCCACGGCGTTCTGGTTCGTCCAGCGCTTCGGCGCGTGGCTGCTGCTGGGGCTGCCGCTGCTGCTGCTCCTCTACCCCGACGGCCGGCTGCCCACGGGGCGCTGGCGCACGGTGTCGCTCGTGGCTCTGGGGTGCACCGCCCTGCTGCCCGTGCTGGTGGTGACCACGCCGGCGGACCTGCTCGACGAGCGCGCCGGGGCCACGATGCCGGAGCCCTACCGGGGGCTGAGCCTGGACGCGACCAGCCTGCCGCTGCCCGAGGCCGTGGTGATGCCCCTGCTGCGCCTGGCGTTCCCGCTCAGCGCGGTCGGGATCCTGCTGCCGCTGGCCGTCGTCGTCCACCGGCTGCGCGCCTCCTCCGGCGACGACCGCCGTCGGATGCGCTGGCTGCTCTGGGCCGGGGTCGTCGACGCGCTGGTCATGCTCGGCGCGCTGCTCTTCCCGTCGACCACGATCAGCCTCGACCTCGCGCTCGCCATCGGCCTCACCGGGCTGGCGGTCACCGTCGGCATCCTGCGGCCACGGGCGGTCGACATCGACCGGCTGCTCGGCGGCACCCTGGTGTACGGCGGGCTGGCCGTGGGCGTGGTCGTGCTGGACCTGGCGGTGCTGGCCGCGGCCGGCGCCCTCATGGGGAACCGGTTCGACGAGCGCAGCGCCCTGGTGGTCACCCTGCTGCTGGTGGCGGTCGTTCTCGTGCCGCTGCGCGCGGCGCTGTGGCGGGCGGTCCGCCGCTGGGTGCTCGGCCAGCGCGAGGACCCCTACCGGGTGGTGGCCGGGCTGGCGGAGCGGCTGGAGCGCACCGACGGCCCGGAGGAGCAGCTCATGGCGGTGGCCGGGTCCGTGGCCGAGGCCTTCCGCTCCCCCTACGTCGGGGTGGAGGTCGGCGCACCGGGCGGGCGGCAGCTGCTGGCCGAGCACGGCCGCCGCCCCGGCGCCGTCCAGTCGCTGCCCATCGCCTACCGGGGCGAGCACGTCGGCCGGCTGCTGCTGCCCCGCGACGGCGTCCGCGCGCACCTGGTCGCCCGGGACGAGCGGCTGCTCGCCGACGTCGTCCGGCAGGCGGCTGCAGCTGCCCGCACCACCTCCCTGGCCGCCGAGCTCCAGGCCAGCCGCGAGCAGCTGGTCACCGCCCGCGAGGAGGAGCGCCGCCGGCTGCGCCGGGACCTGCACGACGGGCTGGGCCCGAGCCTCGGCGCGGTGGTGCTGCGCATCGACACCGCCCGCAACCTGGCGGCGTCGCGGCCCGAGGAGGCCGACCGCATCCTGCGCATGGCCCGCGACGACGTGGCCGCCGCCCTGGCCGACGTCCGCCGCCTGGTGCACGACCTGCGCCCGCCGGCCCTGGACGACCTGGGGCTCACCGGCGCGATCCGGCAGCAGGCGGAGCGGCTGCTGCCGCCCGGGGTGGCGGTGCAGGTCACCGCAGCCGCCGACGTGGAGCCGCTGCCCGCCGCGGTGGAGGTCGCCGGCTACCGGATCGCCTCCGAGGCGCTGGCCAACGCCGCACGTCACGCGTCGGCACGGCGGGTCGCGGTGCGGCTCGACCGGGAGGACGGCGCGCTGGTGCTCACGGTGACCGACGACGGCGTCGGGATCGGCCCGGCCGTGCCCGCGGGCGTGGGACTGGTGTCGCTGCGGGAGCGGGCCGCCGAGCTGGGCGGCCGGTGCGTGGTGGAGTGCCCGCCGGACGGCGGCACGGTGGTGCGGGCGGAGCTGCCCGTGGACGGGGGACGGTATGGCTGAGCCGGAGGAACCGGTGCGCGTGGTGCTCGCCGACGACCACCCGGTCTACCGGGACGGGCTGGCGATGCTGCTGGGGTCGGTGCCCGGGATGACCGTGGTCGGGACGGCGGCGGACGGCGCCCGGGCGGTGGAGCTCGCCCGGGAGGCGCAGCCCGACGTCGTCGTCATGGACGTGCAGATGCCGGTGCTCGACGGCATCGAGGCCACCCGCCTGATCACCGCCGAGCAGCCGTCGGTCGGCGTCGTCGTCCTGACCATGAGCGAGGACGACGGCACCGTGTTCGCCGCCGTGCGCGCCGGGGCCCGCGGCTACCTGCTGAAGGGCGCCGACCAGGAGGAGGTGGTGCGCGCCATCACCACGGTCGCCTCCGGCGGTGCGGTCTTCGGCGCCGCGCTGGCCCGCCGGATCGCGGAGTTCTTCAGCGCCGCCCCCGCCGGGCCCCAGGCGGCGTTCCCGCAGCTCACCGCGCGGGAGCGGGAGGTGCTGGACCTGGTCGCCGCGGGGCGCTCGAACGCGCAGATCGCCGCGGCGCTGCACCTGTCGCCGAAGACGGTGCGGAACAACGTGTCGAACGTGCTGGCCAAGCTGCAGGTCACCGACCGGGCGCAGGCGATCGTCCGGGCGCGCGAGGCGGGGCTGGGCCGGTGACCTCCGGGAATGGTGATCCGGCCGGAGCCGTTCCTGGGGGCATGACGACCTCCTCCCAGACCCCCAAGGTGACCAAGACCGACGAGGAGTGGCGGGCGCAGCTGTCGCCGGAGGAGTACGCGGTGCTCCGCCAGGCGGGCACCGAGCGGGCGTGGACCGGCGAGTACGTCGACACCAAGACCGTCGGCGTCTACGAGTGCCGCGCCTGCGGCGCCGAGCTGTTCCGCTCGGAGACCAAGTTCGACTCGCACTGCGGCTGGCCGTCGTTCTACGAGGCCTCCGCCGGGGACAACGTGATCCTCCGCGAGGACCGCAGCTACGGGATGATCCGCACCGAGGTGCTGTGCGCCACCTGCCACAGCCACCTGGGCCACCTCTTCGACGACGCCCCGCAGACGCCCACCGGCGACCGCTACTGCATCAACAGCGTCTCCATCCGCCTCCAGCCGGCGGAGTAGGCGCCCCGTACGCCTGAGGGCGGCTACCGAACCATCGGTAGCCGCCCTCAGGCGTATCGGTGGGTCCGCTTTGCCGCGGCAAAGCGGATCCGCCTCACCGCGATGAAGCGGGTCAGGCCAGGTCGCGGACCAGCTCGGCGACGGGCTTGCGGACGCCCGTGTAGAACGGCACCTCCTCGCGCACGTGCCGCCGGGCCCGGCTCGCCCGCAGGTCGCGCATGAGGTCGACGATGCGGTGCAGCTCGTCGGCCTCGAAGGCGAGCATCCACTCGTAGTCGCCCAACGCGAAGGCGGCGACGGTGTTGGCCCGCACGTCGGGGTAGGGCCGGGCCTGCATGCCGTGCTCCTTGAGCATGTCCCGCCGCTCCTCGTCAGGCAGCAGGTACCACTCGTAGGACCGCACGAACGGGTAGACGCAGATGAACTGCCGCGGCTCCTCGTCGGCGAGGAACGCCGGGATGTGGCTGCGGTTGAACTCCGCCGGCCGGTGCAGCGCCATCTGCGACCACACCGGGTCGAGGTGGCGGCCCAGGGCGGTGCGGCGGAACCGGGTGTAGGCCTCCTGCAGCGCCTCGGCCGAGGAGGCGTGCCACCAGATCATGACGTCGGCGTCGGCCCGGAAGCCGGCGACGTCGTAGGTGCCGCGGACGACGACGTCCTTGCCGGCCAGCTCCTCGACCAGCGCGCTCAGCTCGTCGGCGACCGCAGGGCGCTGCTCGTCGGCGAGCGGGCGGGCCAGCTTGAACACCGACCACATCGTGTAGCGGATGAGGGCGTTGAGCTCGTTCGCCCGCTTGCCGATGCTGCGCTCGTCGGACTGCGTCCCGGTCTGCTCGCTCATGCCGCCATTCTCCCTCTCCCCGGATCCGACGCGGGCCACCCGGGGGGTCGCCCTCCTCACGCCGCGGCCCCGGTCCTCACCGGGTGGCGAGGACCGGGGCCGTGGATCAGGGCCGCGTCAGCCCGCGGCGCGCAGCGTCTCCGACCGGTCATCGGTCCGGGGACGCCGCGCGTCGCGGCAGTCGTCGCAGGCGGCCATCCACACGTGGTGGCGCAGGCACCGTGCCTGCCGGTCGGCCTGGGTGCGGACGCGGTCGCGGAGTCGGGAACTGGGCTCGTGCGTGTGGTGCGTGGTGCTCACTGGAGTGGCAACACCGACGGCTCGTACCCGATGCCCCGCAAGGCCGTAGCGTCCGACACGGGAGCCGCGGCACACTGCGCCCCGTGCCCGAGGACGAGGAGCGGCGGACCCCGACGGTCGTCGTGCTCGCCGCCGAGCACGGTGGCGCCTACCTGTGGAACCACACCTCCGGAGCGCGACCGGACGACGACTACGTCGTCGACCCGGCCCACCTGGGCGTCTCCCCCGACCTGATCGGCTGCCTCACCGCCTGGAACGGCGCCTTCGAGGAGCACGCCGCCCGCTGGGGCTGGGAGCCGCCACCGCTCGATCGCAGGGCCGACGACGAGGCCGAGTGGACGGCGTGGCGGCGGGAAGGCCTGCACCTGGCCTACGCGCTGCAGCACGAGCTCGACGCCCTGGGCCACGTCGTCGAGGTGCGCTACCGGGAGGACGGCGTGGACCGCGCGGTCGCCGACCGGCGCGGTCCCTAGCCGAGCAGCGCGTCGACGGCGTGGTGCGCGTCGCGGATGCAGGCCGGCACGCCGACGCCCCGGAACGCGGCTCCGGCGATGGCCAGACCCGGCACCGCGCTGACCGCGGCCCGGACGGCGTCGACCCGCGCCGGGTGGCCCACCAGGTACTGCGGCAGCCCGCCGCCCCAGCGCACGACCGCCGTCTGCACCGGCTCGGGCCGCGCCAGGCCGAGCAGGTCGGCGACGTCGGCGACCACGGCGGCGGCGAGGTCGTCGTCGGACCGCTGGAGCTCGGACTCGTCGCGGAACCGGCCGACCGACGAGCGCACCAACAGCACGTCGTCGCCCAGGTGCGGCCACTTCGACGAGGAGACGGTCACGCCCTTGACCAGCCGCCCGGTCACCGGGGGCACGAGCAGACCGGAGCCGGCGTCGACCTCCTGCGCCGGGAAGGCCATCGCGACGACCGCCATCGAGGCGTACGGGATCCCCTCGAGCGGCGCGACGGCGTCCGGGGCGACCTCGCGCAGCAGGCGGGCCGCCTTGGGCGCCGGCGCGGTGACGAGCACCGCGTCGGCGGTCAGCACCTCCGGGGCAGCCGCCGGGCCGGTGGACAGCTCGAAGCCCGTGGCGGTGCGCCGCAGCCCGTGCGCGGGGGTCCGCAGCCGCACCTCCGCGCGGGCCGCCTCGACCAGCGCGGCCGGCAGGGCGCCGATGCCGTCGGAGACGGTCACGAAGACCGGCCCGTCGGCGTCGCCGCGGCTGCGCGTCCCCGCGTCGCGGGCGGCCGCGGCCGCGCCCAGCACCGAGCGCTCCCGGCCCAGGTGCGCCGCCAGCTGCGGCATCGTCGCGGCCAGCGACAGCTCGTCGGCCCGGCCGGCGTACACGCCGCCCAGCAGCGGCTCGACCAGCCGGTCGACCACCTCGTCGCCCAGCCGCTCGCGCAGCAGGCCGCCGACGGCGACGTCGCCGTCCACCTGGAGCGGCGGCAGGTCGGCCTCGGCGCGGACCCGGGCGACGCCGTCGGCGGACAGGAACCCCTCCAGCCCGTCGGCCGAGGCCGGCACGCCCAGCACGGTGCCGGCCGGCAGCGCGTGCCGCCCGTCCGGCAGGACGACGGAGGCCTGCGTGGTCGCCGGCGCGACGAGCCGGTCGCCCAGCCCGAGGGCCTCGACCAGACCGACCGCCTCCGGCACCCGGGCGAGCATCGCCTCCGGTCCGGTGTCGTACCAGTGCCCGGCCAGCTCGATCCGGTGCAGCTTGCCGCCGATGCGGTCGCCGGCCTCGAGGACGACGATCTCGTCGTCCGGCCGGCGGCGGCGCCACTCGAAGGCGGCGGCCAGGCCGGTGATCCCGGCCCCGACGACGACCAGCCTGCTCATCGGGCGCTGAGCTCGTGCACCAGCTCGACGACGTGGGTGAGCACGTCGGGGTCGGTGTCGGGCAGCACCCCGTGACCGAGGTTGAAGATGTGCCCGCGGGCGGCCCGGCCCTGCTCGACGACCCGGCGCACCTCCCGGTCCACGGTGGCCCGGTCGGCCAGGAGGACGGCGGGGTCGAGGTTGCCCTGCAGCGAGTAGCCGGGGCCGACCCGGCGGGCGGCCTCGTCCAGCGGCACCCGCCAGTCGACGCCGACCACGTCGGCGCCGGCCTGGCCGATCAGCGGCAGCAGCTCACCGGTGCCGACGCCGAAGTGGATGCGCGGGACGTCGCGGTCGCCCAGCCCGTCGAAGACCGCGCGTGAGTGCGGCAGCACCCGCTCGGCGTAGTCGGCGGCCGAGAGCACGCCGGCCCAGGAGTCGAACAGCTGCACCGCGGAGGCGCCGGCGTCGACCTGGGTGCGCAGGAACACCGACGAGGAGACCGCGAGCCGTTCCAGCAGCCGGGTCCACGCCTGCGGCTCGGCGTGCATGAAGGCCTTGGTGCGGGCGTGCTCCTTGGAGGGCCCGCCCTCGATCAGGTACGTGGCGAGGGTGAACGGCGCTCCGGCGAACCCGATCAGCGGGGTGCCGCCGAGCTCGGCGACCAGCCGCCCGACCGACGTCCGGATGAAACCGAGGGCGTCGGGGTCGAGCTCCGGCAGGGCGTCGACGTCGGCGACGCTGCGCACCGGGTTCGCGATCACCGGGCCGATGCCCGGCTTGATCTCGATGTCGACGCCCGCGACGACCAGCGGCAGCACGATGTCGGAGAAGAAGATCGCCGCGTCCACCCCGTGCCGGCGCACCGGCTGCAGGGTGATCTCGGTGATCAGGTCGGGGTCCTGGCAGGCCTCGAGCATCTTCGTGCCGGCCCGCAGCTCCCGGTACTCCGGCAGGGACCGGCCGGCCTGCCGCATGAACCAGACCGGGGTGCGGGAGACGGGGAGGCCCCGGGCGGCGCGGACGAGGTCGGACGCGGCCGGGTTCGGGGCGGGTGCGGAGCTCACGGGAGCCGATCCTCCCAGACGGCGCGTCGCCGCCCGCGCGGCGCGTGTCGCGCGGTAACGGCCCCGGTCGCGGCGCGTCGGGCGCGATGTGCCGGTCGGCGACCTACCCTGCGCTCGTGGAGCCGCACAGCCTGGCCGGCGCCGGGGAGCGAGGCAGCGACGCGCAGGGGCAGGACGTCCCCGCGCCGTTCCGCGCCGCCCTGGAGGCCCTGGCCGGCGTGCGGGCGCGTCCCGAGATCGAGCTGGAGCCCATCCCGGCCCCGCAGCGGCTGGCCCCGTTCGCCCACGCGCTGGCCGCGCACGTGACCGAGCTCGACGGCGACGAGGAGGTCGAGGTCGCCAGCGCGCGGTTCATCGTGCTGCACGACCCCGAGGGCCACGACGCCTGGCACGGCACCACCCGCTGCGTGGGCTACCTGTCGGCCTCCACCGACGAGGAGCTCGTCGACGACGCGATGTTCTCCGAGGTGGCGTGGAGCTGGCTCACCGACGCCCTCGACGAGGCCGGGGCCGACCACTCCGCCGTCGGCGGAACGGTGACCCGCACGGCCTCGACCCGCTTCGGTGAGCTGGCGAGCCCAGAGCACTCGGTGGACGTGGAGATCCGCGCCTCCTGGACCGCCGGCGACACCGCGCTCGACCGGCACCTGCTCGCCTGGCTGGAGGTGCTCGGCAACGCGGCCGGGCTGCCGCCCCCCGGAGTGCGCCTGCTGGGGGCGGGCGGGGAAGGTCGCTGACCGGTCCGGCGGCGGCACTCTCTACCATCGTCCCCGGCAGACGGGCCCCGCCCGCTGAGCCGGAGACCTCCCTCCCCTGCTCCCGCGGCGTGCCCGCGCGCCAGACGGCCAGGGCACCAGCCCGGCGACGACGACCGGCGAGAAGGTGGACGGCAACTGAGCACCGAGCCCACTCCCCAGCCGGCGACCGGTGACGCGCCTGCGGAGAGCACCGCGATCCCCCTGCTGGCGCCCCGCGACGGGTTGCCCCCGGTGATCGAGACCTCCACCCAGCTGGTGGAGTACGCCGCCGCCCTCCGCGAGGGCACCGGCCCGGTCGCCGTCGACGCCGAGCGCGCGTCGGGCTACCGCTACGGCCAGAAGGCCTACCTGGTCCAGCTGCGCCGCAACGGCTCGGGCACCGGTCTGGTCGACCCGGTGCCGCTGCCCGACGTCTCGGTCATCCAGGACGCGATCGGCGACGCCGAGTGGGTGCTGCACGCGGCGAACCAGGACCTCCCCTGCCTGGCCGAGATCGGGCTGGTCCCCCGGCGCATCTTCGACACCGAGCTCGCCGCCCGCCTGGCCGGGCTGCCCCGGGTCGGGTTGGGCGCCGTCGTGGAGTCGCTGCTGGGCTACTCGCTGCAGAAGGGGCACTCCGCCGCCGACTGGAGCACCCGCCCGCTGCCGGAGGAGTGGCTCGTCTACGCCGCGCTCGACGTCGAGGTGCTGGTCGACCTGCGCGACGCGCTGGCCGCCGTGCTCGAGGAGCAGGGCAAGACGGAGTGGGCCCGCCAGGAGTTCGAGGCGATCCTGGCCGCCGGCCCGCCGGCCCCGAAGGCGGACCCCTGGCGGCGCACCTCGGGCATGCACGGCCTGAAGAGCCGGCGCCAGCTGGGCATGCTGCGCGCGATCTGGGAGGCCCGCGACGAGCTGGCCCGCAAGCGCGACATCGCGCCCGGCCGGGTGCTGCCCGACTCCGCCATGGTGTCGGCCGTGCAGGCCGACCCCAAGAACGAGGGCGCGCTCCTGGAGCTACCGGTGTTCCGCGGTCGGGCCAACCGCCGGCTCGTGGCCCACTGGTTCAACGCCCTGGCCCGCGGCAAGGCGCTGCCCGAGAACCAGCTGCCGCTGCACAGCAAGCCCGGCGACGGCCCGCCCCAGCCGAACCGCTGGGCCGACCGCGACCCGGCCGCGGCCACCCGGCTGCAGGTGGCGCGCACCGGGCTGGCCGAGCTGAAGGAGAAGCACGGCGGGATCCCCGTGGAGAACATCCTCTCCCCCGACCTCGTGCGCCGGCTGATGTGGGCGCCGCCCGAGCCGCGGGACCGCGCCGCGATCGAGGCCGCGCTGCGCGCCGGGGGCGCCCGCGAGTGGCAGGTCGAGCTCACCGCCGACCTCCTGACCGACGCCGCCAACCGGGCCTGACCGACCCGTTCCCCGGCTCCGGCGGACCCGCTACCCGGACGACGACGGGGCGCCGTCCGCAGTTCGCGGACGACGCCCCGTCGGTGCAGTTCCCGCCGCCCGCCGGGTGTGGTCACGGCGGGCGGCGGGTGCCTATCTCGGCGCCGCCGCCGCCCGCCGCCGGGCGAGCGCGTCGACCGTCGCCGCGAGCAGCAGAACCCCACCGGTGATGATGAAGTTCAGGTACGCCGACACCTGCAGCAGCCCCAGGCCGTTGGCGATGATCGCGATCACCAGACCACCCAGGACGGCGTCCCGGACCCGGCCCCGGCCGCCGAAGAGGCTGGTGCCACCGATGACCGCCGCACCCACGGCGTAGAGCAGCGTGTTGCCGCCACCGGAGCCCGGCGTGACCGACGACAGGCGCGCCGCGGCGACCAGACCGCTGACCGCGGCCATCGTCGAGGACAGCCCGAACACCAGGATCCGGATCCGGGTGACGTTGATGCCGGCGCGACGAGCCGCCTCGGAGTTGCCCCCGACGGCGTACACGTGCCGGCCGAACGTCGTCCGCCCGGCCACGAACGTCAGCACCAGGAGCAGCACGACCACCACCGGGATGGCGTACGGGATGCCCTTGAGCTCCACCGCCGCCGACAGCGCCCGGTCGGCGCTGAGGATGGCGGTGATGACGACCGTGACGACGGCGATGACCGCGATGCGGGCGATCACGATGCCCAGCGGCGCGCTGGCCAGCCCGCGGGCGCGCTGCACGCGCCAGCGGTTGAGCTGCAGCGCGGCGTAGAGCAGCACCACGACGGCGGCCAGGATCCAGCCGCCCGTCACCGGCACGTACTCGTTGGTCAGCCCGCGGATGACCGGCTCGCGGATCGGCACGGTGCCGCCCTGGCCGATGATCCGCAGCGTCACGCCCTGCAGGCCGAGGAACAGCGCCAGGGTCACGACGAACGACGGGATGCCGATGAGGCCGACGAGGGTGCCGGTCACCAGGCCGATCACCAGACCGGTGATCAGCGCGGCGAGGATCGCCACCCACCACGAGACGCCCTGCTCGGCCAGCAGCTGGGCGCTGACCGCGGCGCACACGCCGCTGACCACACCGGCGGAGAGGTCGATGTCGCCCAGCAGCAGGACGAAGACCAGGCCCATCGCCAGCAGGGTGATGGGCGCCGCCTGCACCAGCAGGTTGGTGAGGTTCAGCGGCGTCAGGAACGTCTCCGGCCGCAGCGCGTAGAACAGCACCGTCAGGACGACGATGCCGAGCACGGCCGGCAGGGCGCCGAGGTCGCCGCCCCGGATCTTGTCGACGTAGCCGCGGACGGCGGCGCCGACGCTGTCGGGGCCCTTGTCTGCCTCGAACCCGCTGGGTGCGCCGCCGGGCTCGACGGTGCTCGCGGACACGGTGTTGCTGGTCATCAGGCTCCCACCTCGGCCACTGCTGCGGGCTCGATGCCCAGGTCCCCCGACCGTCCGGTGGTGATGAGCTCGACGACCCGGGTGCGGTCCACCTCGGAGATGGGCACGTCGGCCGCCATCCGCCCGAGGTACAGCGCCGCGATGCGGTCGGAGACCTCGAAGACGTCCACCATGTTGTGCGAGATGAAGACGACGGCGTGGCCGGTGTCGGCCAGCCGCCGGACCAGGTCGAGCACCTGGCGGGTCTGCGCGACGCCGAGGGCCGCCGTCGGCTCGTCGAGGATGACGACCTTCGACTCCCACAGCACGGCCTTGGCGATCGCCACGGTCTGCCGCTGGCCGCCGGAGAGGCTGGAGACCAGCTGCCGCACCGACTTCAGCGTGCGGACCGACAGCTTGGCCAGGGTGTCGCGGGCGGCCTGCTCCATCGACGCCTCGTCGAGCAGGATGCCCTTGGTGCGCTCACGGCCCAGGAACATGTTCTGGACGACGTCGAGGTTGTCGGCCAGCGCGAGGTCCTGGTACACGACCTCGATGCCGAGGGCCGCGGAGTCCCGCGGCCCGGTGACGGTCACCGGCTTGCCCTCGAAGAGGAGCTGACCCCCGTCGATCGGGTGGATGCCGGCGATGGACTTGATGAGCGTGCTCTTCCCGGCGCCGTTGTCACCGACGAGCGCGGTGACCTGGCCGGGGTAGACCTTCAGGTCCACTCCGTGGAGGACCTGGATGGCGCCGAAGTGCTTGTCGACGCCGCGGAGCTCGAGGATGGGTGTCCCGTCCTGCGGCTGCGGAACGCTCATGATCGTTCCTTCCTTCGGACATGCCCTCGGGGCGCCCTCCCCGTGCGGGGAGGGCGCCCCGAGGATGCGGGACTTACTGGATGCCGAGCTCGGTGCAGGCGGCGGCGTACTCGCCGGTGCACAGGTCCTCAGCGGCGACCTGACCGTCGTCGGTCACGTCCTTGACGTTCTCGCGGGTGATCGAGATCGGGTCGAGCAGGACCGACGGGACCTGGCGGTCGCCCTCGGTGTCCTCGACCTCACCGTTGATGATCGACGGGTCCTCCTCGCCGTTGATCAGCGCGATGGCCAGCTCGGCCAGGGCGTTGGCCTCCTGCGAGGCCGGCTTGAAGACGGTCATGCACTGACGGCCGGCGAGGATGTTCTGCAGGCCCTCGAGCGAGGCGTCCTGGCCGGTGACCGGCACGGTCTGGTTGTTGCGCGCCAGCGTCTGGATGGCGGCGTTGGCCAGCGTGTCGTTGGCGGCGTAGACGCCCTGGATGTTCCCGCTGGTCTGCGTGTACATCTGCTCGAAGATCGTCGTGGCCTCGACCGGGTCCCAGCCGGGGACGGCCTGCTCGGCGACGTTCGTGTAGGTGTCGATCGCGTCGAGGACCTCGTGCGCACCCGAGGAGAACAGGGTGGCGTTGCTGTCGTCGGGCGAGCCGTTGAGGAACGCGATGTTGGCCTGGACGTCGCCGAGGCAGTCCGCGAGGCCCTGGCCCTGCAGGCGGCCGACCTGCGCGTTGTCGAACGACACGTAGTACTCGGCCGAGCCGCCCAGGGTGAGGCGGTCGTAGTCGATGGTGGCGACGCCCTGCTCGGCGGCGCGCTCCTGGATCTGGGCCCCGGAGGCGTTGTCCAGGTTCACGATCGCCAGGACGGTGACGCCCGAGGTGATCATCTGGTCGGCGATGGTCGCCATGCGCTGGGCGTCGCCCTGCGCGTTGTCGATCTCGTACTCGATGCCGGCCTCCTCGAAGGCCTGCTCGAGGAGCGGCCGGTCGAAGGACTCCCAGCGGGGGGAGGACTCGGTGTCGGGGAGGATGACGCCGATCTTGCCCTCGGCCTCGCCGCCGCCACCACCGCCGCCGCCGTTGTCGCCGCCGTCGTCGCTGCCGCACGCAGCGAGGCCGAAGACGAGGGAGGCTGCGAGAGCCGTCATCAGGGTGCGCCGTCGCGCCATGACTGTCCTGCCATTTCGTTGGGGTTACAGAGAAATTCCGGCGGGTCATCTTGCGCGCACCCGTCGAGTGACCGCAAGCACACCCCCCTTCCGTTGCCGGACCGTGACTTCAGACCGTCAACCACACGGGTGAGCGGCATCCGCCCCGGAGGGGGTGCGCCGCGCTTGGCCCGGCGGTTACCGACGGGTAACTTGACCGGTGCCGCGCCTTCCCGGGCGCCGGTCCCGATCTGCTGCGGAGGTCCTGTGACAACGGAAGAGCGGCGGCCACGTTCGCCGCGTGAGGTCGTCTTCGTCGACGGCGTGCGCACCCCCTTCGGCAAGGCCGGCCCGAAGGGCATCTACGCCGAGACGCGTGCCGACGACCTCGTCGTCCGCGTCATCCGCGAGCTGCTGCGCCGCAACCCGGCACTGCCGGCCGACCGCGTCGACGAGGTGGCCATCGCCGCCACCACGCAGATCGGCGACCAGGGCCTGACCCTGGGCCGCACCGCCGCGCTGCTGGCCGGGCTGCCGAAGTCGGTGCCCGGCTACTCCATCGACCGCATGTGCGCCGGCGCGATGACCGCCGTCACCACGACCGCGAGCGGCATCGCCTTCGGCGCCTACGACGTCGCCATCGCCGGCGGCGTCGAGCACATGGGCCGCCACCCCATGGGCGAGGGCGTGGACCCGAACCCGCGGATCGTCAGCGAGAAGCTGGTCGACCCCTCGGCGCTGGTCATGGGCTCCACCGCGGAGAACCTGCACGACCGCTTCCCGCACCTGACCAAGGAGCGCGCCGACGCGTTCGCCCTGGCCAGCCAGCAGAAGTTCGCCAAGGCGCTGGCCAACGGCAAGATCGGCCCCGAGCTGGTCCCCGTCGCCACCCGCTCGGCCGAGCAGGGCTGGGGCATGGCGACGGTCGACGAGCCGCCGCGGCCGCAGACCACGCTCGAGGGCCTGTCCACCCTGAAGACGCCGTTCCGCCCGCACGGGCACGTGACCGCCGGCAACGCCGCCGGTCTCAACGACGGCGCCACCGGCTGCCTGCTGGCCGCCGAGGACGTCGCGCTCGAGCTCGGTCTCGACATCGGCATGCGCCTGGTCGGCTACGGCTTCGTCGGCGTCGAGCCCGAGGTCATGGGCGTCGGCCCGGTCCCCTCGACCGAGCGCGCCCTGGCCCGCACCGGCCTCACCATCGACGACATCGGCCTGTTCGAGCTGAACGAGGCCTTCGCCGTCCAGGTCCTCGCCTTCCTCGACCACTTCGGCATCGCCGACGACGACGAGCGGGTCAACCCGTGGGGCGGCGCCATCGCCGTCGGCCACCCGCTGGCCTCCTCCGGAGTCCGCCTGATGACCCAGCTGTCCCGCCAGTTCGCCGAGCGCCCCGACGTGCGCTACGGCCTGACCGCCATGTGCGTGGGCCTGGGCATGGGCGCCACCGTGATCTGGGAGAACCCGAACTGGGAGGGGTTCCAGAAGTGACCACCGCAGTGTTCGAGAACGAGGTCGTCACCCGGGCGCTGGTGCGCTTCGTGCCCTACCCCGGCCTGTCCGGTGAGATCGCCCTGATCACGCTGGACAACGGGCACGACCACACCCGCCCGTCCACGTTCGGCCCCGGCGGCCTGGCGTCCCTGGACGCCGCGCTCGACGAGATCGCGGCCCGCACCCCCGCGCCGGCGGCCATCGCGGTCACCGGCAAGCCGTTCATCTTCGCCGTCGGCGCCGACCTCTCCGGCGTCCCGTCGGTGACCGACGCCGCGGCGGCGCGGGAGATCGCCGAGACCGGCCACCGGGTGTTCCGGCGGCTCAAGGACTCCACCATCCCGACCTTCGCGTTCGTCAACGGCGTCGCGCTGGGCGGCGGCCTGGAGCTGGCGCTGCACTGCCACTACCGGACCATCAGCGGTGGCGCGGCGGTCGGCTTCCCCGAGGCCTTCCTGGGCCTGGTGCCGGGCTGGGGCGGCACGCAGCTGCTGCCCAACCTGATCGGCATCGACCCCGCCGTCACGGTCATCGTCGAGAACGCCCTGGCGCAGAACAAGATGACCCCTGGCCCGAAGGCCGCGAAGCTGGGCATCGCCGACGCGCTGTTCGAGCCGGCCGACTTCCTCGAGCGCTCGCTCGAGTGGGCCGTGGGCGTGCTCGACGGCTCGGTGCAGGTCTCCCGCCCGGAGATCGACCGGTCCGCCTGGGACGGCGCGATCGAGCGGGCGAGGGCGATCGTCGCCGGCCGCACCCGCAACGCCTCCCCCGGCGCCGTCCGGTCGGTCGAGCTGCTCGACCTGGCCCGGGCCGGCGTCGACGGCGAGGCGTTCACCGCCGGGACCGCCGCCGAGGACGACGCGCTCACCGAGCTGCTGATGAGCGACCCGCTGCGCGCCTCGCTCTACTCGTTCGACCTGGTGAACAAGCGGGCCAAGCGCCCCGCCGGCGCGCCGGACAGGTCGCTGGCCCGCAAGGTCGGCAAGGTCGGCGTCGTGGGTGCCGGCCTCATGGCCTCGCAGCTGGCGATGCTGTTCGTGCGCCAGCTGAAGGTGCCGGTGGTCCTCACCGACATCGACCAGGCGCGCGTCGACAAGGGCGTGGCCTACGTGCACGGCGAGCTGGACAAGCTGGCCCAGCGCGGGCGCCT
Source organism: Blastococcus sp. TF02A-30 (assembly GCF_003319185.1). Lineage (GTDB taxonomy): Bacteria > Actinomycetota > Actinomycetes > Mycobacteriales > Geodermatophilaceae > Blastococcus. The sequence goes on along the minus strand of NZ_QOHJ01000002.1, from coordinate 331,016 downwards.
CTCCCAGGACAAGCTGAACCAGCTCAAGGGCCTGGTCACCGGCTCGCTGTCCAAGGACGTCTTCGCCGACGCCGACCTCGTCATCGAGGCCGTGTTCGAGGAGATGTCGGTCAAGCAGCAGGTGTTCGCCGAGGTCGAGGCGATCGTCTCACCCGAGTGCGTCCTGGCGACCAACACCTCGGCGCTGTCGGTGACCGAGATGGCCGCCAAGCTCGAGCACCCCGAGCGCGTGGTCGGCCTGCACTTCTTCAACCCGGTCGCCGTCCTCCCGCTGCTGGAGGTCGTGCGCGCCGAGCAGACCGACGACGCCGCGCTGGCCACCGCCTTCGCCGTCGGGAAGTCGCTGAAGAAGTCCTGCGTGCTGGTCGCGGACGCCCCGGCGTTCGTGGTCAACCGGCTGCTCACCCGCTTCCTGGGCGAGGTCACCTCGGCCGTGGAGCAGGGGACGCCGGTCGAGGTCGCCGAGCGCGCCCTCGACCCGCTGGGCCTGCCGATGACGCCGTTCGAGCTGCTCTCGCTGGTCGGCCCCGCGGTCGCGCTGCACGTGGCCGAGCGCATGCACGAGGCGTTCCCCGACCGGTTCTCGGTCGGCGAGGGGCTCAAGCGGATCGTCGAGCTGGGCAAGACGAGCGTGTTCTCCGAGCCCGGCGTCCTCGACCCCGAGCTGGCCGAGGCGTTCACCGGCGACGACCCGCTGACCGAGGAGCAGGTCCGGGCCCGCGCGCTCGAGGCCCTGGCGCAGGAGATCCGGCTGATGCTGGACGAGGGCGTCGTGCAGGCGGTCCAGGACATCGACCTCTGCATGATCCTCGGCGCCGGGTGGCCGTTCTGGCTGGGCGGCATCTCCGCCTACCTGGACCGGACCGGCGTCTCGGAGCAGGTCACCGGCTCGCGGTTCCTGCCGAAGGGCGTGGCCAGCCTCCCCGCCTGACCGGTGCCGCACGACGAACGGCCCCGCACCTCACGACGAGGTGCGGGGCCGTTCGTCGTCCTCGCGGTGTGGCGTCGAGGCGCGCGGTCGACCGCGGGGTCGGCTACGACACCGCGAGGACCGCGCTGCGGTGGCCGCTACCGCGGCTGGGCGCGGTAGCGACGACGACGCGGCGGTACCGGCGCGCGCCGATCCCTCAGCGGAACTTGCGGGTGAGGCTGTCCATCGAGCGGTCCACCGACGCGACCTTGATGTGCGAGAGGCCCGACGTCGCCCCGGCGGCGAGCATCGCCTCGTGCGCGGCGCGCAGCGTGGCCCACACCTGGTCGGGCTCGCCCTCGATCGTCGTCCCCAGCGCGCCGACCTCGTAGCGCAGCCCCGACGCCTGGATGACCGCGACCGCGGCCTCCACGAAGGCATGCGGGTCGTCGGCGGTCCCGGCCGGCGACGGCGCCACCTGGATCTCCGCGATCACGGCTGCTCCGCGCGCTCCACCACGTGGTTGTCCGTGCGCTCGCCGAGCTTCGCCGACCACTCGGCGATCCGGCGGGCGACGTCCTGCTCGGTCAGCCCGGCGTCGGCCAGCACCTGGCCGCGCGACCCGTGCTCGAAGAACGCCTGCGGCAGACCGAGCGCCCGCACCGGGACGTCGATCTCGCGGTCCTGCAGCGCCTGGGTGAGCGTGGTGCCCACTCCCCCGGCCCGGCCGCCGTCCTCGACGGTGACCACGAGCCGGTACCCGGCGGCCATCTCGACCAGCTCGTCGGCGACCGGCAGCACCCAGCGCGGGTCGACGACCGTGACCTCGATGCCGTGGTCGGCGACCCGCTCGGCCGCGGCCTGGCACATCGGCACCATCGAGCCGACGGCCACGAGCAGCACGTCGTTGCGCTCGCCGCGGCGCATGACGTCGACCGGGCCGCGCCGCTCCAGCGCCGGGAGGTCCGGCGGCAGCGAGCCCTTCGGGAAGCGCACGACCGACGGGCCGTCGGAGATCGCGACCGCCTCCCGCAGCGCCTCGCGCAGCGTCGCCTCGTCGCGGGGCGCCGCCAGCGCCAGCCCGGGCACCACGGACAGGATCGACATGTCCCACATGCCGTTGTGCGAGGCGCCGTCGTCGCCGGTCACCCCGGCGCGGTCGAGCACGACCGTCACCGGCTGGCCGTGCAGCGCGACGTCCATGAGCAGCTGGTCGAAGGCCCGGTTGAGGAACGTCGAGTAGACGGCGACGACGGGGTGCATCCCCGCCATGGCCAGGCCGGCGGCCGAGGTGAGCGCGTGCTGCTCGGCGATGCCGACGTCGAAGGTGCGCTCGGGGAACCGCTCGGCGAAGGCGGCCAGGCCGGTCGGGTGCAGCATCGCGGCGGTGATGGCGACGACGTCGGCGCGCTCGGCGCCGAGCTTCACCAGCTCGTCGGAGAAGGCGTCGGTCCAGGCCAGCCCGGTCTTGCGCACCGAGGCGCCGCTGTCGGGGTCGAAGACGCCGGTGGCGTGCCAGGCGTCGATCTGGTCGGTCTCGGCCGGCGGGTACCCGAAGCCCTTGGTGGTGACGGCGTGCACGATGACCGGCCCGCCGAACGAGCGAGCCCGGCGCAGCGCCGACTCCATGACCTCGATGTCGTGCCCGTCGACCGGGCCGACGTACTTCATGCCGAGGTCCTCGAACATGCCCTGCGGCGACAGGACGTCCTTGAGGCCCTTCTTGATCGCGTGCAGGGCGTCGTACAGCGCGGAGCCGACCACCGGCGCCTTGTGCAGGGCCTGGCGGACCTGGAGCAGCGCGTTCTCGTAGCCGGGCCGCAGCCGCAGGGTGGCCAGCGCGTCGGCGACGCCGCCGATCGTCGGCGAGTAGGAGCGGCCGTTGTCGTTGACCACGATGACCACGGGCCGGTCCTGGGCGGCGGCGATGTTGTTCAGCGCCTCCCAGGCCATGCCGCCGGTGAGGGCGCCGTCGCCGACGACGGCGACGACGGGGCGCGTGTCGCCGCGGATCGCGAAGGCCTTGGCCAGCCCGTCGGCGTAGGACAGCGAGGTCGAGGCGTGGCTGTTCTCCACCCAGTCGTGCTCGCTCTCGGCCCGGCTCGGGTAGCCGGAGAGCCCGCCGCGCTGGCGCAGCCGCTGGAACTCCTCGACGCGGCCGGTGAGCATCTTGTGCACGTAGGACTGGTGGCCGGTGTCGAAGACGATCGGCTCGCGCGGCGACTCGAAGACGCGGTGCAGCGCGATGGTCAGCTCGACGCAGCCGAGGTTGGGACCCAGGTGCCCGCCGGTGCGGGCCACGCTGGTGACCAGCGCGTCACGGATCTCCGCGGCCAGCGCGGGGAGCTGGTCGGCGGGGAGGGCGCGGAGGTCCTCCGGGCCGGAGATCGAGCGCAGGAGCGACACGGTGCGGTGTCTTCCTCTCCGTCGGCGGCAGGTGCGCGGCGATGCGTGCGGCCGCCGGTCAACTGTACGTGCGGACGATGATCTCTTCCGGTTCGAGGACAGGCCCGGATGCAGCTCACACCGCACACCTACAGCCGGGGCACCCAGCGTTCCCCGCGCAGGGCAGCGGCGACCACGTCCACCCCGCGGCCGGCGGCGGCCAGCCGGGCGCCCTCGCGCTCGTAGGCGCGGACGGCGGCCTCCATGGCGTCGGGCGGCAGGTGGTCGGCGAGCTCCACCCGGACGGTGCGCCACCCCTCGCGGGCCGCCTCCAGCCCCGCACCCACGTGGTCGCGGGCGAAGCGGGCCAGGAGCACGGGGTACCGGCGCAGCACCTCGTGCGCCCGGTAGTCCGGCGGCACCAGGTCGAACAGCCAGGCGATCGCGGTGCGCTCCCAGTCGGGGGCGCCCGGGGGCCGGACCTCCTCCGGCCACCCCGGCGGCAGCGTTCCGTCCACCGGCCCAGTGTGCACCACCGGTCGAACACCTGTTCGACCGGTGGTGCACGCGGATCAGCCCTTCTGGCGCTTCAGCCAGAACTGCTCGAAGCCCCACGTGCCGGCGCCGCTGGAGTGGTAGCTGACCAGCTCCCACCCCTCGGCGCCGAGCTTGTTGAGCACCGAGCTGGTGTCACCCTGCTGGCGTTCCGACTGTCCGCCGGGGAGCTTGACGCTCACGCCGGCCCGCTGCGACTCCGCATCGTTGGCGGTGATGACCGAGGCGTATTCCCATGTGGGCACCCCCTGACCGTAGCGAGGCGCCTCCCGCGGCGATCGCCCGGGCGCGCCTCCGACGAGCTCAGAGGGCGATGCCGTCCTCGATCTCGAGCCCCAGGACGAGCGTGGCGCCGGCGGCGACGAGCCACCACCCGATGGCCAGGACCTTGCGCGCGGCCGCCACGTGCGGGTGGGCGGCGCCGATCGTGCTCTGCATCGCTTCCTCCCTCGTTCCCCGCGGACGCTACGCAGGGTGCGAACCGAGATCCTGGCGGATGTGACGGGTGCGACGGCAGGGGTTCGGCGACGCCGAACCTCCACCTGACCGCGTGCTGGCCGCGGTGTCGCACGGGCCCGACGATGTCCCGGTGACCCCGCGCGTGCCGACCGACCTGCTCGAGATCGTCGACGCCCTGCTCCCGGGCGCGCCCCTCCGCGCCGCGCGGCTCGCCCCCACCGGGAACGTCCACGACGTGGTGCTGGTCCCCGGTCTCGCCGCGGTCCGCATCGCCCGGCGGCCGAGCGGGGCGCGCCTCATGCCGGCTCGCATGGCGGCGTTGCGGGCCGTCGCGTCGGCTGGGCTCCCGTTCGCCGTGCCCGAACCGATCACGCCGGTGACGACCTTCGGGGAGCGGACCGCCGTCGCCGTCTCATGGCTCGACGGCGCCGCGCTGCCGGAGGGGCACGGCGACCCCGTGCGGATCCGCGACCTCCTCGCGGCCCTCCGCGAGGCACCCCTCTCGCCCGAGCTCCGCGCCGCACTGGAAGGTCAGCACGACGGCCCGGCGCAGCGGCACTGGGCCGAGATCCTGGCCGAGGACGTGCTCCCCCGCCTCCCGCCGCGGTGGCAGGACGACGGCCGCAGGCGGCTGGACGAGGCGATGGCGCTGGATCCGGTGCCCGACGCGCTCGTGCACGCAGACCTCGGCGCGGGGAACGTGCACTGGGACGCGACCGGAGGGCTGGTCGGCGTCCTCGATTGGGACCTGGCGCTGCCGGGGGACCCCGCCGTCGACGCCGCGTGCATGGCCTGGCACGGCTGGGACAACGTCCGGCGCGCGGTCGATGCCGAGACCTACGAGCGCGCCCGGGTCTGGGACCGGCTCTTCGGCGTGGAGCACCTCGTCGCGGTGCTGCCGGGCCGGCCACTGGCCGGCCCGGACAGCTACGTGGAGCACGTCGTGGCGTGGCTGGAGCGCGACGCCGCCGGCCGACCCGCGGCCGGCAGGCTCAGCGAGCCGTGCTGACCAGCAGGGCCACGCACTCCACGTGCTGGGTCATGGGGAAGGCGTCGAACCCGCGCACGCCGGCCAGCCGGTACCCGCCCTCGGCGAAGGCGGCGACGTCGCGGCCCAGCGACGCCGGGTCGCACGCCACGTAGACGACCGCCCGCGCGCCGGTGCCGGCCAGCAGCCGGCTCACGTCGCGCCCCGCCCCGGCCCGCGGCGGGTCCAGGACGACGACGTCCGGCCCCGACCCGAGCTCCGCGAGCAGCTCTCCCAGCCCCTCCGCGTCGACCTCGCCCTGCCAGACCTCGGCCTGCGGGAGGTCCGCCAGGTTCGCGTCGGCGGCCGCGCAGGCACCCGGATCGGCCTCGACGCAGACGACCCGGCCCTCCGCGCCGACGGCGGGCGCCAGCGCACCCCCGAACAGCCCGGCCCCGGCGTAGAGGTCGAGCACCGTCTCCCCCGGCCGCACCTGCGCGAACTCGCCGACGGCGGCGACGAGCGCGTCGGCCGCCGCCGGGTGCACCTGCCAGAACCCGGTGCCCTCGACCTCCCAGTCGCGCCCGCCCGCCCGCCGCTCGGCCCGGCCGGCCGGCTCCTCGGGCACGTCCGCACCCGGGCGGAGCACCCGGGTGGCGGTGGGCCGACCCCGGCGGTCCAGCCGCGTCGTCGTCACCACGCCCGCGGAGTCGACGGCGACGTCGACCGCGCCGGCTCCGGACCAGTCGCGGCCGAGCACCGCCCGCGCGGCCGGCTCCACGGTGATCGGGCAGTCGGGCAGGACGACGACGTCGTGCGACCGGTGCCGGCGCAGCCCGGGCGCTCCGTCGCGGTCGACGGCGAACCGGGCCCGCGAGCGCCAGCGCAGCGCGCCGCCGGGCAGCTCCTCGACGACCAGCCCCGCCACCACCGGGTCCGCGGCGTCCAGCCGGCCGAGTCGGACCAGCTGCTCGCGGACGACGTCGGCCTTCAGCCGGTGCTGCTCGGCGACGTCCACGTGCTGCCAGTCGCAGCCGCCGCACTTCCCTGGACCGCTGAACGGGCACGGTCGCTCGACCCGCGCGGGCGAGGCCTCGAGCACCTCGACGGCGTCGGCGCGGCAGAAACCGGGGTGCCGGTCCTCGGTCACGCGGACGACCACCCGCTCCCCCGGCAGGCTGTGCCGCACGAAGACGACCCGCCCCTCGTGCCGGGCCACGCAGTGCCCGCCGTGCGCGACCGGGCCCACGGTCACCTCGAACTCGCGCCCGTCCCAGCCGAGGCCACGCGGCTCCCGCCGGGGTCGTCGCTCAGCCATACGGGGTCGCGTCGTCGGTGAGCCCGCGGCGCAGGTCGCCCGGCGCCGGTCCGCCGCCGTGCCCGTCGCCATCCAGGCCGATCGAGCTCTCCAGCTGCCACGGCACGGTGGTGATCATGACGCCGGGCTGGAACTGCAGCCGGGTCCGCAGCCGCAGCGCGCTCTGGTTGTGCAGGACGTTCTCCCACCAGTGGCCGACCACGTACTGCGGCACGAACACCACGACCAGCTCGCGCGGGCTGTCCCGCCGGATGCCCTTGACGAAGTCGACCACCGGCCGGGTGATCTCGCGGTAGGGCGACTCGATGACGGTCAGGGGCACCGGGATGTCGAACCGCTCCCAGTCGGCCTGCAGCTGCCGGGTGTCGGCGTCGTCCACGTTGACCGTCAGCGCGGTCAGCGCATCGGGCCGGGTGGCCCGCGCGAAGGCGAGCGCCCGGAGCGTGGGCTTGTGCACCTTCGACACCAGGACGACGGCGTGCACCTTGCTGGGCAGCATCCGGGAGTCGCTGTCGGGCACCAGCTGGTCGGCCACGTGGTCGTAGTGCCGGTGGATCGCCCGCATGAGCCCGAACAGGATCGGCATGGCGACGATGACCAGCCAGGCGCCGTGGGTGAACTTGGTGATCACGATGATCACCAGGACCACGGTGGTCAGCGTGCCGCCGAGCGCGTTGATCACCTGCGAGCGGCGCATCCGGCCCCGCTCGGCGGGGTCAGAGGTCAGCGCCATCTCCCGCTTCCAGTGCCGGACCATGCCCCACTGGCCGATCGTGAAGGAGGTGAAGACGCCGATGATGTACAGCTGGATCAGCCGGGTGACGTCGGCGTCGAAGGCGATGATCAGCAGCGCCGCGAAGCCGGCGAGCAGCAGGATGCCGTTGCTGAACACGAGCTTGTCGCCGCGCGTGTGCAGCTGCCGGGGCATGTACCGGTCCTGGGCCAGCACCGAGCCGAGCAGCGGGAAGCCGTTGAACGCGGTGTTCGCGGCCAGGATGAGCACCAGCGCCGTCGCGGCCTGGATGTAGTAGAAGCCCGCCGAGCCGTCGCCACCGAACACGGCGGCGGCGATCTGGGCGATGACGGTCCGCTGCGGCTCGGTGTCGCAGTTGGCGAAGCCCTCGAGGTCGCACGGGTGCTCGACGTACTTGACGTCGGCGAGCAGGGCCAGCGCCGTCACGCCGGCGAACATGCTGGCCGCGATCCCGCCCATCAGCGCCAGGGTGGTGGCCGCGTTCCTGCTCTTCGGCGGCTTGAAGGCCGGCACGCCGTTGGCGATGGCCTCGACGCCGGTCAGCGCGGTGCACCCGGAGGCGAAGGCGCGCAGCGCGAAGAACAGCAGCGCCAGCCCGCCCAGCTGCGTGTACTCGGGCTCGGGGGTGACCGTGTACTGAGAGGTCTCCGCGACCAGCCCGCCGTCGGTCACGAACCACCGGACCAGCCCGGTGACGATCATGATCCCGATGCCGGTGATGAACAGGTACGTCGGGACGGCGAACGTCTTGCCCGACTCCCGCAGGCCGCGCAGGTTGGCCGCCGCCAGCAGCGCGACCAGCGAGACGGCGATGAGCACGCGGTGCTCGTCGAGCGACGGGAACGCCGAGATGATGTTGTCGGTGCCGGCCGACACGGACACGGCGACCGTCATGACGTAGTCGACGAGCAGCGCGCTGGCCACGACCAGCCCGGCGAACTGCCCGTGGTTCTTCATCGCGACCTCGTAGTCGCCGCCGCCCGACGGGTAGGCGCGCACCACCTGGCGGTAGCTGAGCACCACGGTGATCAGCAGCGCGACGACGCCGACGGCCAGCCACGGCGCCAGGTACAGGTAGGCCGTCCCGGCCAGCGTCAGGACGATCAGGATCTCCTGCGTCGCGTAGGCGACGGAGGAGAGCGGGTCGCTGGCGAAGATCGGCAGGGCGTACCGCTTGGGGAGCAGCGACTCGCCCAGGCGGTCGCTGCGCACGGCACGTCCCAGGACGAGCCGTTTCGGGAGGTGTCCGAGGTCGGACAGGCTTGGCACGGCGGCGATGGTACGGACGCGCGGTGACCTGGGACCGCCGCCGGGCTGTCGTCCTCCTCACGAGGGTGAGCCCGCCGGTCGCCGCGCTGCCGGCCCGCCGTCCGGGTGTAGCTTCGCGCCCGGTGATGTCCGGGCGGGGTGCCCGGGCACGGTCGAGGAGGAGCACCACGTGCACGTGGTCGTCATGGGCTGCGGACGGGTCGGCTCGGCCATCGCCCGCCGCCTCGAGGAGGTCGGCCACAGCGTCGCCGTGATCGACCAGGACCCGGCGGCGTTCCGCCGGCTCGGTCCGGAGTTCTCGGGCCGGCAGGTGACCGGCCTCGGCTTCGACCGGCAGACCCTCCTGGACGCCGGCATCGACTCCGCCGGCGCCTTCGCCGCGGTCAGCAGCGGCGACAACTCGAACATCATCAGCGCCCGCGTGGCCCGCGAGACCTTCGGCGTCCAGCACGTCGTCGCCCGCATCTACGACTCGAAGCGGGCCGAGGTCTTCGAGCGCATGGGCATCCCGAGCGTGGCCACCGTGCCGTGGACGGTGAACCGGCTGCTGCGCGAACTGCTCTCGGTCAAGGTCAGCGAGCTGTGGCGCGAGCCCACCGGCAAGGTCCTGCTGATGCGGGTGACCGTCACCGAGGCGTGGGTGGGGCGCAAGCTCACCGACCTGGAGGCCGCCTCCGGCGCCCGGGCCGCCTGGCTGGTGCGCTTCGGCGAGGCCCAGCTGCCGACGCCGACGACGATCCTGCAGGACGGCGACCAGCTGGTCGTGGCCGTCACCGACGAGATCACCGCGCGCGTGCACGAGGTCGTCGAGACCGCGCCCGAGGGAGGGCAGCACTGATGCGCGTCGCCATCGTCGGGGCCGGCGCGGTGGGCCGGTCCATCGCCGGCGAGCTGCTGGCCAACGGGCACTCCGTGATGCTCATCGAGAAGGACGGGCGCAAGGTGCGGGCCAGGTCCGTGCCCGGCGCCGAGTGGGTGCAGGCCGACGCCTGCGAGGTGTCCTCCCTGGAGGAGGCGCAGCTGGCCACCTGCGACGTCGTCGTCGCCGCGACCGGCGACGACAAGGCCAACCTGGTCGTGTCGCTGCTGGCCAAGACCGAGTTCGCGGTCGGCCGCGTCGTCGCCCGCGTGAAGGACCCGCGCAACGAGTGGCTCTACACCGAGGCCTGGGGGGTCGACGTCGCCGTCTCCACCCCGCGCGTGCTGGCCGCCCTCGTCGAGGAGGCGGTCACCGTCGGCGACGTCGTGCGGCTGATGAGCTTCCGCAAGGGCGCGGCGAACCTGGTGGAGATCACGCTCGGCGAGGACACCGTGTGGGTGGGCCGGGCGCTGCGCGAGGTGCCGCTCCCCCGCGAGACGGTGCTGACCGCCATCCTCCGCGGCGAGCGGGTCATCACCCCCACGCCGGACGAGCCCCTCGAGGCCGGCGACGAGCTGCTGTTCGTCACCCACGCCGAGGTCGAGGAGCAGCTCAAGGGCGTCCTCGCGCCGAACACCGCCGACGCCTGAGCCTCAGGCGGCGGGGCCCTCCCCCGGTGGCTGCTCGTCGGCGACCGGCGCCCGGTGGCGGTGCAGCCGGGACACCACCCACAGCGTCACCACGACCTCGACCGCGGTGAGCGGGACGCCCAGCAGCAGCGAGACGACCCCGAGGTCGGTGGCATCGGAGTTCTCGCTGCCCAGCCACAGCCAGCCCTGGACGGCGGCGCGCAGCAGGAACACCGCGGCCCAGAGCACCGTCAGCCAGCTGTAGGCCCGCAGCAGCCGCGGGTCGTCCCGCCAGTGCAGCTCCGGGTCGGGGTCCGGCTCCCGCCGGCCGGTCTCGGGATCGCGCTCCCCCGGCGCCAGGACGGCGCGGGCCCGGTCGACCCTGCCGCGCAGACCCGGCAGGCCCGAGCCGGGTGCGGCCATGGCCCCCAGGTGGCTGGGCGACAGGAACTCGGCGATCACACCGACCAGCGGGCGGCGGATCGCGATGGAGCCGAGGAGCACGACCGTCAGGGCCGCGTTGCGGATGATGCCGGGGACGTAGAAGTCGCGCGCCTGCCCGGTGAAGGCGGCCAGCGCCACCGCGACGCCGACGGCGAACAGCCCGCTGAACGCCTGCTGCAGGCTCTCGCGCCGCACCAGGCGCAGCGCGAACACGAGCAGCGCCGTGCCGAGCGCGGCGACGATGCCGGGCCGCAGCCCGCCGAGGGAGTTGGCGACGATGAACGCCAGCGTGGGCAGGGTGGCGTCGACCATGCCGCGCCAGCCGCCGAGCTGGTCGAGCACGAGGTGCCGGTCGAACACCAGGGGCGCGGGCCCGTCGTCCGGTGGTACCGGTCCGGTCGTGCCCGTCGTGCCGCCCGTCGCGCTCACCCGCGTCTCTCCCACCGTCGCACCGCCGGCCTGCCCGCCGGAGCCGTTCCTACCCGTGCCGTGCGCCCGGGCCACCTCCGCCTCACCCTGGGGTGCCGGGCGGTGGACCTAGCAGGAGCCGAGCTCGTACCAGGGGTTGTAGATGACCCGCCGGCCGTCGAAGGCGCCGAACCGGCCGCGGGCGGTCACGGTGCGGCCCGGCTCGATGCCGGGGATGCGCCGCCGGCCCAGCCAGACCAGCGTCACCGAACCGGAGCCGTCGAACAGCTCGGCCTCGAGCGTGGGGACCGTCTCGCGCGGGGTGTAGACGACCGACTTGAGCCGGCCGGTCACCGTCACGACCTTCCCCTTCTGGCAGGAGCTCAGCGGCTCGCAGCCGGCGCTGGCGGCTCCGGCGCGCAGCTCCTGGGCGTCGATGGCCTGGTCGTCCGCGGCGAGCCGCTGCAGCGTCCGCGCCAGCCAGCCCGTCGGTCGGGTCTCGGTCACGAGCCCAGGGTAGAACCGCCGGGCGCCCCGGCGCCGCTGCCGCTCCCCCCGGCGGAGGGGGTGCCGGGCGCCCCCTGGCCGGCGGCGCCCTGCTGCTGCTGCGCCAGCCGCGCGGCGGCCTCCGCCGGCAGCGTCAGCGGCAGGGCCTCGCGCACCGGCATCGGCGCGGTCCCCCGGACGACGACGACGGCGCGGAAGGCGTCCTCCAGCTGCCCGGCCGCTCCCGGGTCGGCCGCGGCCGGTCCGGTCAGCGTGCCGCGGAGGAACCAGCGCGGCCCGTCCACGCCCAGGAACCGGGCCGGCCGCTTGACCGGCTGCGCGGGCGGCTGGCCCGGCTGGGTCGCGGGGACGGCGACGACGGTGCCGGCGAGCTCGGTGCCGAACGGGCCCTCGACCTCGCGGAGGGAGGCGCCCTGCCCGGAGGCGGTGCGCGCGATGTCGGCGCGCACGTCGTCCCAGATCCCGGTGTTGCGGGGAGCGGCGAACACACCCACCTGCAGCGTCGACTCACCCGCGCGCAGCGTCGCGCCGACGACCCGCTGCTGCTTGTCGACGTCGACCCGCAGCTCGGTGCCCGGCAGCGCCGGGAGCCGCAGCGCACCCAGGTCGAGGCGCTGCACGCCGTCGTCGGGGGCGTCCGCCTCGTCCCAGGGGCCGCTGGTCTCGGCCACCTCGCGCTCGCGCTGCTGCGGCTCCGGGGGCACGCCCCGCTCGCGCAGGCTGCGGTCGATCCGGTTGCGTCGTCGTCCGAACGGCATCTGTCAGCCCTGTCCTTCGTCCAGCGTGGTGCCCAGCTCTGCGTGGCCGCCCGTCGACCCGTGCCCTCCGGCGCCGCGCTCGCTCCCCGGCAGCTCGTCGACGGGCACGAACCGCGCGCGCACGACCGGCTGGACGACGAGCTGGGCCACCCGGTCGCCCCGGCGCAGCGTGATCGGCGTCGTCGGGTCGAGGTTCACCAGGTTCACCTTGATCTCGCCCCGGTATCCCGCGTCGATGGTGCCCGGCGCGTTCACCAGGCTCAGCCCCAGGCGGTGCGCCAGCCCCGAGCGCGGGTGCACGAAGCCGGCGTAGCCCTCGGGGATCGCGACGGCGACCCCGGTGCCCACGAGCGCGCGCTCGAACGGCGCCAGCTGCACGTCCTCGGCCAGGGCCAGGTCGGCGCCGGCGTCGCCGGGCAGCGCGTAGCCGGGCAGCGTGCCCTCGGGGGACAGCAGGGCGACCGGGACGTCCAGCTCGGACGCGGGGAGGTCGGGCACGTCGGCGACCCTATAAGGACCCCGGTCGGTCACGAGCCGGGGAACAGGTCGCGGCGCATCCGCTCGGCGAGCGTCTCGGTGGCCCGGCGGTTGCCGCGCCCGGCCAGGGCGGCGCCGACCAGGAACGGCGCGGCGGCCGGGACGCCCCGGGCCAGCCGGCGCCCGATCCGGCGCCGCAGCATCGTCAGCGCGGCCCCGGTCAGCAGGCCGTTCGCTCCCGCGGTGCGGTCGACCGAGCGCTGCGCGGACCAGCTGGCCAGGTAGGACTCGCCGGACGACGGCCGGCCGGCCAGCTCGTGCAGCTCCCCCACCAGGACGACCTCCACCGCGGCCACCAGCACCGTCTCGGCGCCCAGCTCCAGCGGCAGGGTGAGCAGCGACGGGGGCAGGAACCAGTGCGCCGCGGACAGCCCGCCGGTGGCCGCCCCGACGGCGCCGGTCAGCTTCGCGGCACGGGCCACCAGCGCGTCGGCGATCTCGGCATCGGTCGCGCCGGGGTGCGCCCGCCGCAACCGCTCGCCGTCGCGGATCGGCAGCCGGGGCGCGACCGCGGCGAGCAGGTCCCCGAGCGCCGTCCCCGGGGACCGGGTACCCGGAGGCGGCGTGCCCGGCGCGTCCTGCCCGCGGCCGCCGCCGAACGCGGAGCCGACGGCGGTGGCGACGGCGCCGACCACGTCGCGCAGCCCGGAGGCGGCCGAGCGGGCCCGGCCGTCGGCCGGGGGCTCGTCGGCGGGGCCGGTCACCAGGCCGGCGACGGCGTCGGCGACCGCGCGGGCGGCCCGCGCCAGGCCGCTCTCCTCGACGGGCGCCGCGGCCGGCGTCACCGGCCGCGGAGGAGGCACGTCGCGCACCTCACCGGTGCGGGGCTGCTGCTCGGTCAGCTCGTTCCTCCTCCGCCGGACCCCCGCAGGGGTCCTCCGTCAGGCGCAGTCGCGGCAGTACAGCTGGTCGCCCTTGGTGGCGGCCAGGCGGCTGCGGTGCTGCACGAGGAAGCAGCGGGAGCAGGTGAACTCGTCCTCCTGCTTCGGCAGCACGCGCACCGTGAGCTCCTCGTTCGAGAGGTCGGCGCCGGGGAGCTCGAGGTTCTCGTTGAAGTCGGTCTCGTCGACGTCGACGGAGGCGGACTGGGCCTCGGCCCGCCGGGCCTTGAGCTCCTCGAGGGAGTCCTCGCCCAGCTCGTCGGCCTCGTTGCGGCGCGGGGCGTCGTAGTCGGTGGCCATGGGGTGTGCCCCTCCTGCGGTTCTCGCGGGAATCGAACCCGCTCGTCCGACGCGGCGCCCGGGTGCGCGCCGTCGTCCTGACCGGCCGCCGGTGGGCGGCTGGTCGATCGTGTGGGCGGGGCAGTCCGTGCTGGAGCTCCCCCAGTCCGCAACCGGTCGCAGGCCCGCCGCCCCGGGAGGCGTCGGAAAGGACCGGCAGCCGCCCAACGCCACGGGGGCCCGGTTTGTGCCCGCCGGTTCACGGGCGACACATCGGGCGCCCGGAAACGGCCGGGCGGGCTGCGGAGCGCCAGAGGTTACCCTGCCGCCGTGTCGACTCCCGTGGGTGCTGATCCGACCGTCGTGGGGCCCTACCTGGCCGGTGCCCTGGGTGACCAGCGCTGGCGCGAGGTGACCGTCGAGCTCATCGCTGCGGGCATGTCGAACCTCACCTACGTGGTGACGCCGGCGGGTGGGTCGCCGGACGACGCGGTGATCCTGCGGCGCCCCCCGACGGGCGCGGTGCTGGCCACCGCGCACGACATGGTCCGCGAGCACCGGGTGATCTCCGCGCTGGGCCCGACCACGGTGCCGGTCCCCCGCACGCTGCACCTGTGCACCGACGAGTCGGTCCTCGGCGCGCCGTTCTACGTGATGGAGCGGGTCGTGGGCATCCACGCCGTCCACGAGTTCCCGCCCGGGTACGCCGACGAGCCGGCGCAGCGGCGGGCGATCGGCGAGGGCCTGGTCGACGTGCTCGCCGACCTGCACGCCGTCGACGTCGAGGCGGTCGGCCTCGCCGACTTCGGCCGCCCGGAGGGCTTCGCCGCGCGCCAGGTGCGCCGGTGGACCAAGCAGTGGGACGCCACCCGCGACCGGGACCGGCCGGACCTGGACGCGCTGGCGGCACGGCTGGCCGAGACGGTGCCGACGACGCAGCGGTCCGGCATCGTGCACGGCGACTACCGGCTGGACAACTGCCTGCTCGACCCGGCGGCGCCGGGCCGCATCCGCGCGGTGCTGGACTGGGAGATGTCGACCCTCGGCGACCCGCTCACCGACATCGGGATGCTGTTCGTCTACTGGCCCGAAGCCGGTGAGCAGCGCCCGTCCACGCTGAGCCCGCTGACCACGCTGCCCGGCTTCCCCACCCGGCGCGAGGCGGCCGAGCGCTACGCGCGCCGCGCGGGGACCGACCTCTCCGACCTCAACTGGTACGTCGGCTTCGCCTTCTTCAAGTTCGCCGCGATCATCGCCGGGATCGTCGCCCGGTCCGCCGCCGGCGCCATGGCGGGCAAGGACACCAGCGGGTACGCCGAGCGCATCGGCCCCTGCGTGGAGCTGGGACGCGCCGCGCTCGAGGACGGTGCGATCTAGAACGACCGAGCGGCCCTAAGCTCGCCGTCGACCGCCCCACCGCGGGCCGACCGGACGCCGGTCCGCCCCGGGCGAGTGCCGAGGAGAGTGATCCGTGACGCTGCGCACCGAGCGTCCCCCGGTGCGTGCCCGCAGCGGGCGCCGCCCGCTGCCGCCGCTGATCTTCCTACTCGTGCTCGCCGTCGCCGCGCTCGGCGTGTGGTGGAACGTCTTCCGCCAGGACGCCGAGCAGCGCGAGCAGCAGGAGCGGGCCTGCGCCAGCGCCGAGGCCGCCCCTCCGGCGCTGGACCCGGCCACCGTCTCGGTGCGGGTGTTCAACGCCTCGGAGACCGGCGGGCTGGCGCAGCAGGTGGCCGACGAGCTCGGCAACCGCGGGTTCACCGTCGCGGAGGTCGCCAACGACTCCAGCGGCCGCGAGGTGACCGGCGTCGGCGAGGTCCGGCACGGCCCGGCCGGCGACGAGGTGGCCCGCTTCCTGGCCGTGTACATGCCCGGCGCCGAGAGCTGGGAGGACACCCGGGCCACCCAGCAGGTGGACCTCGTCCTGGGCCCGGAGTTCACCTTCCCCGACAGCCTGGCCACCCCCGAGGCCGTCGAGGCCGCGCTCGCCCCGGCGACGGACGCCGACGCCGACTGCTGATCGCCCGCGCGGCGCTCAGCGGTGCAGCTCGGCCAGCAGGTCGAGGAACTCGTCGGCGACGGTCGGCGCGACGGCGACGGCCAGCGGATCAGCGAACGCCGTCCCGGGCAGCCCGGCCAGCACCAGCCCCGCCTCGGCGGCGACCAGCGCCCCGGCGGCGTGGTCCCAGGGGTTGAGGTCCAGCTCGTAGTAGGCGTCCACCCGGCCCGCGGCGGCGGCGCAGAGGTCGAGCGCGGCGCTGCCGAACCGGCGGATGTCCCGGACCCGCGGCAGCAGCGCGGCCACCACGGCGCCCTGCGCCCGCCGCTGCTCGACCCGGTAGCCGAAGCCGGTCGCCACCAGGGTCTGCTCGAGGGACGGCGGCCGGCTCCCCGTCAGCCGCACCGGGTCCGCCCCGTCCACGGCGAGGTGGGCACCCCCGCCGGCGGTGGCGGTGAACAGCTCGCCGGTCGCCACGTTCAGGACCGCGCCCGCGCGCACCACCCCGTCGACCTCCGCGGCGACCGACACCGCGTAGGCCGGCACGCCGTAGAGGAAGTTGACCGTCCCGTCGATCGGGTCGACGACCCAGCGCACGCCGCTCGTGCCAGGGCGGGCCGCACCCTCCTCCCCCAGCACGCCGTCGTCGGGGCGCGCGGCGAGCAGCCGGTCGACGATCAGCCGCTCGCTGGCCTTGTCCACGGCGGTGACGACGTCGACCGGGCTGGACTTCACGTCCACCTGCTCGGCGGCGCCGGCCCGGCCGCGGCGGACCAGCGCGGCGGCCTCCCGCGCCGTGGCGGTGGCGAGGGCCAGGAGGGCGTCCGGGGCGGGGGTCGCGGCTGACCCGATCGGGGTGGTCACGACACGATCGTGCCGTAGGCGGGGCGGCACGCGGGGGTGATCACTAGCCTGTCCCTCGTGCAGGGCTTCGGCGTGGACATCGGCGGCAGCGGTATCAAGGGGTGCCTGGTCGACCTCGACAAGGGGCAGCTCATCGGGGAGCGGGTGCGGATCGAGACCCCGCAGCCCTCGCTGCCCGACCCCGTCTACCGGGTGGTCGCGGAGATCGTGGGCAGCTTCGGCTGGACGGGCCGGGTGGGGGTGACCTTCCCCGGCGTCATGAAGAGCGGGGTCGCGCACACCGCGGCCAACGTGGACAAGAGCTGGATCGGCACCGACGTCGACGCCGGCATGTCCGCGCTCATCCCGGGCACCGTGGAGACGCTGAACGACGCCGACGCCGCCGGGCTGGCCGAGATGCGCTACGGCGCCGGCCGCGACCGCCGGGGCGTGGTGCTGATGCTCACGTTCGGCACGGGCATCGGCAGCGCGCTGTTCGTCGACGGGCACCTCGTGCCGAACACCGAGTTCGGCCACATCCAGGTCGACGGAGAGGACGGCGAGCGGCGCGCCTCGGCCGCCGCCCGCGAGCGCGAGGAGCTCGGTTACCCCGAGTGGGCGCAGCGCGTGGACCGCTACCTCGACGTCCTCGAGGCGGGCCTGTGGCCCGACCTGATCATCGTCGGCGGCGGGGTGAGCAAGAAGGCGCACAAGTGGGTGCCGCTGCTGTCCACCCGGACGCCGGTCGTCCCCGCGCAGCTCCAGAACGACGCCGGCATCGTCGGCGCCGCGCTGGCCGCCCACGAGAACCTGGAGCCCCGCGCCCACGGCTGACCGGCCCGTCGGCGGGACGGGTGGGGCCGCCGGGGCACCGCCGAGGTGGCCTCGACCGCACCGCGCCGCCCGGAACCGCTCGTCAGGGCGAGGATCGGAGGTCGAGGGCGGTGGAAAGCCCGGGAGCCGTCGTTACAATGGGGAACGCCCCAGCCCGCCGCCCTCCAGCCGGGAGGGATCCCCTGCCCGATCCGCGGCCAAACGCCGCGCCATCCGCCGGGATCTCCCGCTGTCCAGGACGGGGACCGGAGCCGCTACCCGGAGACCAGTCGGGCCCCCGGGGAACGACCCCAGCACGGGAAGGAACCCCTGAGTGCCCGCCGACAAGCCAGCACCGGACGCCGCCGCGAGCACCCCCAAGCGCTCCCGCACGGTCGCAGCCGGTACCCGTGCCCCCCGGGCCACCGCCGCGGTAGCCGAGGGCGCTCGCGCCAAGGCCCCGGCGAAGAAGGCGGCCGCGGAGCCGGCCGGCACCGCGAAGAAGGCGCCGGCGAAGACCGCGAAGGGTCGCACCAAGCCGACCATCACCCCCTCCCCGGGCACCGGCGAGGGCACCGTGCTGACCGCGGTGGCCGCCGACGGCACGACCGTCGCCGTCGTGGACGCCGGGTCGGAGGGCCTCAAGCTCGACGAGACCGTCGTCACCGGCAAGGACGGCGTCGAGGTCGCGGCCGAGGAGGAGACCGCCGAGTCCGGCGACTTCGAGTGGGACGAGGAGGAGGAGTCGGAGGCGCTGCGCCAGGCACGCAAGGACGCCGAGCTGACCGCCTCGGCCGACTCGGTCCGCGCCTACCTCAAGCAGATCGGCAAGGTCGCGCTGCTCAACGCCGAGGAGGAGGTCGACCTCGCCAAGCGGATCGAGGCCGGGCTCTACGGCGCCGAGCGGCTGCGCCAGGCCGAGGAGGAGGGCCAGAAGCTCTCCCCGCAGATGCGCCGCGACCTCAACTGGATCGTGCGCGACGGCGAGCGCGCCAAGAACCACCTGCTGGAGGCCAACCTCCGCCTCGTGGTGTCGCTGGCCAAGCGCTACACCGGCCGCGGCATGGCGTTCCTGGACCTGATCCAGGAGGGCAACCTCGGTCTGATCCGCGCGGTCGAGAAGTTCGACTACACCAAGGGCTACAAGTTCTCGACCTACGCGACGTGGTGGATCCGCCAGGCCATCACCCGCGCCATGGCCGACCAGGCCCGCACCATCCGCATCCCGGTGCACATGGTCGAGGTCATCAACAAGCTCGGCCGCATCCAGCGCGAGCTGCTCCAGGACCTGGGCCGCGAGCCCACCCCGGAGGAGCTGGCCAAGGAGATGGACATCACCCCGGACAAGGTGCTGGAGATCCAGCAGTACGCCCGAGAGCCGATCAGCCTCGACCAGACCATCGGCGACGAGGGCGACAGCCAGCTCGGTGACTTCATCGAGGACTCCGAGGCGGTCGTGGCGGTCGACGCCGTGAGCTTCACGCTCATGCAGGACCAGCTGACCAGCGTGCTGCAGACGCTCTCGGAGCGCGAGGCCGGCGTCGTCCGGCTGCGCTTCGGCCTGACCGACGGCCAGCCGCGGACCCTCGACGAGATCGGCCAGGTCTACGGGGTCACCCGCGAGCGGATCCGGCAGATCGAGTCCAAGACGATGTCCAAGCTCCGGCACCCCAGCCGCAGCCAGGTCCTGCGCGACTACCTGGACTGAGAAAGGACCCCGTCCTTCTCACCCCTCGCACGCTCGGGGCGAGCCTCGGGACGGGGCCACCGCGACGGGCCCGTTCCCCTGGGGACGGGCCCGTCGCGTCTCACCCGTCGGGTGGGACACGGGTTGGCGCCGACTCGTGTCGGGTAGACCGCGTACGGTGGGAGACGTTCAAGACAGCAGCGGACCCACGTCAGCCCGGCAGCCGGCCGGGACGGCAGCACGACCGGTACCACCCCAGTGACGTCCCCTGCTGGACCCGTTCCACCCGACCCGCACGTCACGGACTCATCTCGTTCCGCGAGTCCGCGACTGGTGACGAGGGCAACGGGAACACGAGGGGCCATCCTGGCGCTGTGCAGGAGGCCGATCCGCAGCCGCGGGTCCGTGCGGTAGAGAGCGAGTGATGAGCCAGATGACCCAGACGCTGACGACGACCCCGCCCACCGATGACCTCGTCGTTCCGTTCCACTGCGACCGCTGTGGGGCGCTGGCCAAGGTGCGCGTCGTGCTCGCCAGCGGTAGCGACCTCGTCTTCTGCGGGCACCACGCACGTGAGTACGAGTCCAAGCTTCGCGACATCGCCGTCGACATCATCGACACCGAGGGCGAGCAGCGCGTTACTGCGTGAGAGAACCGCTATCGTCGCGCCCGCGATGACAGCCAGACCCGACGACGCCGCCGTGTCCTCCACCCCGCCCCGTGCGGACGGAGGGCCGGCGGCTCCGTCGTCTCCGGGGACCCCCGGTCGACGGCCCCCGGAGGACCACCCCATGCCCGAGCAGCACCCCGCGCACGACGAGACCGTGCGCATGCCCGCCGACGGCGGGAGCTCCCGTCCGCCCGTGGACGGCCCCCGTCCCGGTGGCGACGAGGTGCCTCCGGCCCCGGCGACCGGCAGCTTCGCGGCCGTCGGCGGGGAGGCCGACGACACCCGACCCGTGCCCCGCGACTGGCTGAGCGGCGCCCCGGACGCCGAGGGCTCCGCCGACGGCGGGCAGCACGACACCCGGGCCGTCGAGGATGCCGTCCCGCCCGCGGGGCCGTCCGGCGGCGACGACGTCGGCACGCAGCCGGTGGACGGTTTCCCGCGCACCGTCCCGGGCGGCCCCGACGGCCCCGACGCGCCGGGCAGCCCGTGGTGGCGCCGCCGGGCCGTGCTGGTGCCGGTCGGTGCGGTCGCCGCCCTGGGCGCGGTCTACGGCGCCGACCTGCTCCTCTCCTCGGGCGACGTGCCCCGGTCCACCGTCGTGGCGGGGGTCGACGTCGGTGGTCTCTCCCCCGCGGCCGCGGCCGACCGGCTCGAGGAGGAGCTCGCCCCGCGCGTGGCCGCCGACCGGCCGGTCCTCGCCGACGACGTGGAGGGCACCTTCTCCCCCACGGCGTCCGGCGTCGCCCTGGACGTCGAGCGCACCGTCGACGTGGCCGACGACCAGCCGCTCAACCCGTGGACCCGCGTGGTCACGTTGTTCTCCGACCGCGAGGTCGACCCGGTCCTGAGCACCGACCGGGAGGCCCTCGACCGCGGGCTGGCCTCGATCGCCGAGCTCGTCGACGTGCCGCACACCGACGCCACGATCGCCATCGAGGGCACCACGCCCAGCGTGGTGCCGCCGGCCGAGGGCCGCGCGCTCGACCGTGACGGCGCCGAGCGGGCGCTCACCGAGGCGCTCTCGGCCGGGGAGCCCGCCGACGAACCGGTCGAGCTGCCCGTGGAGGTCGACCCCTTCGACGTCGACGCCGACGAGGCCCAGCGGGTGCTCGACGAGACCGTCGTACCGGCGCTGTCGGCACCGGTGACGGTCGGCGGTGAGGGCGAGACCGCGGAGGTGCCCGTCGGGGCCATCGCCGCCTCGCTCACCTTCACGCCCACGGAGGAAGGCGAGCTGCAGGTCGGGCTGGACCCGGTGAAGCTGGGCGAGTCCCTGGGCGACGAGCTCGGCGTCTTCGGGACGCCGGCCAAGGACGCCACCTTCCAGGTGTCCGGCGGTGCGGTGCAGGTCGTGCCCTCCGAGGACGGCACCGGCGTCGACCCGGCGCGCCTGGCCGAGCAGCTGCTGCCGGTGCTGACCGCTCCGGCGCCGCGCACGGTGACCGCGGAGCTGGGCCCGATCCCGGCCGAGTTCACCACCGAGGAGGCCCAGGCGCTGGGCATCCGCGAGGAGATCAGCAGCTTCACGACCAACATCGGCAACGCGAACAGCGGCGAGAACATCCGCGTCGTCGCCGAGGAGGTCGACGGCGCGCTGATCCTCCCGGGCGAGACCTTCAGCCTGAACGGCTACACCGGCCCGCGCGGGACGGCGCAGGGCTACGTCGAGGCGACCGTCATCCAGCGCGGCGAGCTGGCCAAGGCCGTCGGCGGCGGGATCAGCCAGTTCGCGACGACGATGTTCAACGCCGTCTTCTTCGCCGGCCTCGAGGACGTCTACCACAAGCCGCACAGCTTCTACATCAGCCGCTACCCGGCCGGTCGGGAGGCCACCGTCTACGAGGGCGTCATCGACCTGCAGTGGCGCAACGACAGCGACACCGGGGTCTTCGTGGACACCCAGTGGACGCCCGGCTCCATCACGGTGACGTTCTACGGCACCAAGCGCTACGACATCGAGTCGGTCAGCTCCTCGCGCACGAACCACCGCGAGCCGGCGGTCCAGCAGAAGGTGGACGACGGCAGCTGCATCCCGCAGCCCGGCGTCCCCGGGTTCGACATCACCGTGACCCGGATCTTCAAGGACCCGGCGACCGGCGCCGAGCTCAAGCGGGAGAACTTCAACACCCGCTACCAGGCCGAGGCGATCATCACCTGCGTGCCGCCGGGCGGCGATCCCGCCGCCCCGGCCGCGGACGCGCCGGCACCGGGCGGCGGCTGAGCTGACCGGGCGCCCCGGCGGCGGGCTCGCTCCTCCGGGGGACCGGCCGGGCGCCGTCGGCCGCGCGGACGTGCACACTGGGCGGGTGAGCGCCGTGCTGCCCGGGGGCTCCCCGGCGCCGGCCGGGGACGCACCACCGGTCCCCCCGCCGATCGAGGGGGGCACGCCCGACGGCGTGCCGGTGCACCCGGCGCCCGACGCGCTCGACCCCGACCCCGGCCGGGACGAGCGGCGGCCCGGCCGGCTGGCGTCGTGGCCGGCCGTGATCCGCGTGCCGCTGGAGGTGCTGGGCCACACGCTCGCCAAGGCGTGGAAGGACCGGATCCTCGGCCTCTCCGGGGAGGCCGCCTTCTGGCAGATCCTCTCCGTGCCCCCGCTGCTGATCGGGCTGCTGGGCTCGCTGGGCTACCTGGGATCGCTGATCGGCGACGACGCGGTCCGGCAGATCGAGGACAAGCTGCTCAGCGTCTCGGCCGAGGTGCTGACCTCCGACGTCGTCGACGAGGTGGTCGCGCCCACGCTGAACGACATCCTGGGCTCGGGCCGGCTGGACATCGTCAGCCTCGGGTTCCTGCTGTCGCTGTGGGCCGGCTCGTCGGCGACGGCCACCTTCATGAACACGATCGTCATCGCCTACGACCAGCGCGACATCCGCGGGCCGATCCGCACCCGGCTCAAGGCGCTCTGGTTGTTCGTGATCGGCATGCTCGTCGCCGTCGTCACGCTGCCGCTGCTGGTCCTCGGCCGCGAGGTGCTGGTCGCGCTCTTCCCGCGCACCTGGCAGCCGGTGGCGACCGTGCTGATCAACGGCATCTACTGGCCCGTGGTGCTGGCCGGCCTGGTCCTGGCGCTGACCAGCTTCTACCACGTGGTCCTGGCCGATCGGCTGCCGTGGCGGCGGCACCTGCCGGGCACGATGCTCGCGGTCGGCTTCTTCCTCGTCGCCGCCCTGGTGCTGCGCGCGTACGTGGCCGACATCCTGACCGCGGCGCTGCCCTACGGCGCACTCGCGGCCCCGATCGGCGTCCTGCTGTTCCTGTTCTTCTTCGGCATGGCGGTGCTGCTGGGCGCCGAGCTCAACGCCACCATCCAGGCCCGCTGGCCGGCCCCGCTGCGGCGGCACGACCGGCGACGGCGGCGCCGGCGGGCGGCCAAGCTGGCCGAGGAGGCCCGCCGCCTCGGCCGCGCCTGACCTGCCTACTCCTTGCGGAGCTGCTCGTAGACCTCCTTGCAGGCCGGGCACACCGGGCTGCCGGGCTTGGGGCTCTTCGTGACCGGGAAGACCTCGCCGCAGAGCGCCTCGACCAGGGTCCCCATGACCGCGCTCTCCGCGATCTTGTTCTTCTTGACGTAGTGGAAGACCTCGTTGGCGTTGCCGGTGTCGCCCTCGCGGACGTCCGGCCGCTCGAGGATGTCGCTGCTGCTCACGGGTTCGCTCCCTGTCGTCGGCCGTCCTGCACCGCCATCCATGATGACAGGGTGCAACCCTCTCCCCTCGCCCCCGTGCTCTCGCCCGAGGTCGCCGACGCGCTGAACGCCGGCCGTCCCGTCGTCGCCCTGGAGAGCACCCTGCTCGCCCACGGTCTCCCCCGGCCGGACAACCGGACCGCCGCCGACGACGTCGAGGCCGCGGTGCGCGCCGGCGGAGCCGTGCCCGCGACCATCGCCGTGCTGGACGGCGTCCCGCACGTGGGGCTGACCGCCGCGGAGGTCGACCGCGTCTGCGCCGACGAGGGGCTGGCCAAGCTCGGCGTGCGCGACCTGCCCGTGGCCGCCGCCCTGGGCCTCAGCGGGGCGACGACGGTCTCCAGCACCGCCCTGCTCGCCGAGGCGGCCGGCATCGCGGTGTTCGCCACCGGCGGGCTCGGTGGCGTGCACCGCCACGCGAACGACACCTTCGACGAGTCCGCCGACCTGACCGCGCTCTCGCGCACGTCGCTGGCCGTCGTCTGCGCCGGCGTCAAGTCGATCCTCGACGTCCCCGCCACGCTGGAGCGGCTGGAGTCGCTGTCGGTCACCGTCGTCGGCTTCGGGACGACCACCTTCCCCGGCTTCTACGTGGCCGACTCCGGCGCCACGCTGGACTGGGCGGTCGACTCCCCCGAGCAGGCCGCCGCGGTGCTGGCCGCGCGCACCCGCACCGCGCCGGGAGCGGTGGTCGTCGCCAACCCGCTGCCCGCCGACGAGCAGCTCGACCCGGTGCTGCACGACCGGGTCATCGCTGACGCGCTGGCCGCCGCGGAGGCCGCCGGCGTCCGCGGCAAGGCCGTGACCCCGTTCGTCCTCGACCACCTGCACCGCGCCAGCGAGGGAGCGACGCTCGCGGTGAACGTGCGGCTGGTGCTGCGCAACGCGGAGCTGGCCGGCCGGATCGCCGCGGCGCACGCGGCGCTGCGCTGACGCCGGTGCGCCCGGTCGTCGTCGTCGGTGACGTCTGCACCGACGTCGTGGCGGTGCTGCGCGGCGAGCCCGCCCCGGGCTCCGACCGGCCGGCCGCGATCACGACGCGGGGCGGCGGCGCCGGGGCCAACGTCGCCGCGCACCTGGCCGGGCTCGGCGTGCCGGTGCGCCTGGCCGGCTGCATCGGCGACGACGCCGCCGGCGCCGGGCTGAGCGCCGAGCTGGGCGGCGCGGGCGTGCAGCTGGCGCTGCGCACCGTGGCCGGGACGCCGACCGGCACGATCGTGAGCCTGGTGGAGCCCGACGGTCAGCGCAGCATGCTGGCCGACCGCGGCGCGAACCTGCGGCTGCGGCCCGACGACGTCCCGGCGCCGGGGCCGGGTGATCACCTGCACCTGTCCGGCTACACGCTGCTGGACGACGGGCCGCGGGCCGCCGGGCTCGCGGCGCTGCGCGCGGCCGTGGCCGCCGGGTGCACCGTCTCGGTGGACCCCGCCTCGACCGGGCCGCTGGCCGGCTACGGGGTGGACCGCTTCCTCGAGGACACGACCGGTTCGACCCTGCTGCTGCCCAACGAGGACGAGGCCCGGCTGCTGACCGGCTGCGCCGACGCCGAGCGGGCCGGACTGGCGCTGGCCGCCCGCTACCGGCTGGTCGCGGTGAGCCTGGGTGCCGACGGGGCGCTGTGGGTCGAGGGCACGACGGTGGTGCACCGGACGGCGCACCCGGCGGCGGTCGTGGACACCACGGGCGCCGGTGACGCGTTCGCGGCCGGTCTGCTGGCTGCCTGGCTGGCCGATCCGGGGGCCGCACCGGCCGACGTGCTGGACGCCGGGCTGGCGCTGGCCGCGCGGGTCGTGGCCCGGCCCGGCGCCCGCTGAGTGATCGGCGGCACATCCGGCCGGTCGTGACCTGTTCGTGATCGACAGCGATGATCACCGGCCCTAGGTTAGGCAAGCCTCACCTACGGAGCCCGGTGTCACGACGGCGCCGCTCCGCGACCCGGAAGGACACCATGCGTCGCGCATCACGGCTGGCCGCGCTCTCCGCCGCCGCCCTCCTCGTCGGCGGGCTCGCCGCCTGCTCCTCGGACTCCGACTCGTCCCCCGACGAGGCCGGGGCCGCGGAGGACTTCTCGCCGATCACCATCGAGCACGCCTTCGGCACCACGACCATCGAGTCGAAGCCCGAGCGCATCGCCACGGTGAACTGGGCCAACCACGAGGTGCCCCTGGCGCTCGGCGTCGTGCCGGTCGGCATGGCCGCGGCCAACTTCGGTGACGACGACGGCAACGGCACCCTGCCCTGGGTCGAGGAGAAGCTCGAGGAGCTGGGCGCCGAGACCCCGGTCCTGTTCGACGAGACCGACGGCATCGACTTCGAGGGCGTGGCCGACACCGACCCCGACGTCATCCTCGCCGCGTACTCCGGGCTGACCCAGGAGGACTACGACACGCTCAGCGAGATCGCGCCGGTCGTGGCGTTCCCCGAGGCGCCGTGGGCCACCTCGTGGCGCGACGTCATCGAGCTCAACGCCGCCGGCATGGGCATGGCCGAGGAGGGCGAGGAGCTGGTCGCGAGCCTGGAGCAGGAGATCGCCGACACCGTCGCCGAGCACCCCGAGCTCGAGGGCAGGTCGGCGATGTTCATGACCCACGTCGACACCACGGACCTGAGCGAGGTCAGCTTCTACACGCCGTTCGACACCCGCGCCGCGTTCTTCGAGGACATGGGCCTCACGACGCCGGCCAGCGTGCAGGAGGCCTCGGCCGACCCGGAGGCCTTCTCCGGCACGGTGAGCGCCGAGCAGGTGGACGCGTTCGACGACGTCGACCTCATCGTCACCTACGGCGACCAGTCCCTGGTCGACGCGCTGAACGCCGACCCGCTGCTCTCGCAGATCCCGGCCGTGCAGAATGGGGCGATCGTGCTGCTGCCCGACACCCCGCTGGGCACCGCCGCCAACCCGACCCCGCTGGCCATCTCGTGGGTGCTCGAGGACTACGTCGCGATGCTCGCCGAGGCAGCCGGCAAGGCCCAGTGACACTGTCCCCGTGACCCAGGTCCACCCCGCCCCGACCCCGGACGCCGCCACCGCGCAGCCCCCGGGGTCGGCGCGACGTCCGGCACCGGTGCGGATCCTCTGGCTGCTGGTGGTGCTCGGCGTGCTCGCCGCCCTGCTGATCGCCTCCGTCGCGATCGGCTCGCGGGCCGTCGGCTGGTCCGACATCGTCGCCGGCCTCGGCGGGTCGACGGACAACCTCGGCCAGGCCGCGGTGAGCAAGCGCGTCCCGCGCACCGTGCTCGCGCTGCTGGTCGGGGCGGCGCTCGGCATGTCGGGCGCGGTGATGCAGGGCGTGACCCGCAACCCGCTGGCCGACCCGGGCATCCTCGGGGTCAACATGGGCGCCTCCCTCGCCGTCGTCGTCGGGCTCGCCTGGTTCGGTCTGTTCTCGGCGACCAGCAAGATCTGGGCGGCGATCGCGGGGGCCGCCCTCGCGGCGGTCTTCGTCTACGCCGTCGGCTCGCTCGGCCGCGGCGGGGCCACCCCGCTCAAGCTGGCGCTGGCCGGTGCGGCGACGTCGGCGGCGCTGGCGTCCTTCGTCACCGCGGTCGCGCTGCCGCGCGGCGACATCGCGGAGAGCGTCCAGTCCTGGCAGGTCGGCGGCGTCGGCGGCGCCACCTTCGACACCATCGCGCCGGCGGTGCCGTTCCTCGTGGCGGGGTTCGCCATCAGCTTCCTCTGCGCCCGCGGCCTCAACTCCCTCGCCCTCGGCGACGAGCTCGCGGCCGGCCTCGGCGAACGGGTCGCGCTGGTGCGCGGGATCGCCGCGCTGGGCGCGGTGCTGCTCGCGGGGGCGGCCACCGCGATCGCCGGCCCGATCTGGTTCGTCGGCCTCCTGGTCCCCCACGTGTGCCGCCTGCTGGTGGGGGTGGACCACCGCTGGCTGCTGCCCTTCTCCGCCCTCGCCGGGGCCTGCCTCCTGACCGCGTCCGACGTGCTCGGGCGGATCGCGGCCCGGCCGAGCGAGCTGGACGTCGGGATCATCACGGCGCTGATCGGGGCGCCGTTCTTCATCGCCATCGTGCGCCGGCAGAAGGTGCGCGAGCTGTGAGCGCCGGGCTGGTGGCCCCGGCGTCCGCGGTCGACGTCGTCGTCCGCGGACGGGTGCGCCGCGGGGCCCGCCGGCGGGTCGTCGTCGCCGTGCTCGCCGTCGCCGTCGTCGTGCTGTTCGCGGTGACCCTGATGGTCGGGCAGACGTTCTACCCGCCGGGTGACGTGCTGCGGGTCATCGCCGGCGAGCAGGTGCAGGGCGCCTCCTTCACCGTCGGCCGGCTGCGGTTGCCGCGCGCCGTCCTGGCCGTCGTGGCGGGGCTGTGCTTCGGCCTGGCCGGCACCACCTTCCAGACGATGCTGCGCAACCCGCTGGCCAGCCCGGACGTGATCGGCATCAGCACCAGCGCCGGGGCCGCGGCGGCCGTCGGGATCGTCCTGCTCGGCCTGAGCGGCACGGCCGTCTCGACGCTGGCCATCGGCGCCGCCCTGGGCGTGGCCCTGCTCATCTACACGCTGGCCTTCAAGGACGGCGTGGCCGGCACCCGGCTCATCCTCATCGGCATCGGCATGGCCGCGATGGCCTCCAGCGTCACGTCGTACGCGCTGTCCGAGGCGGGGAGCTGGGACTTCCAGGAGACGCTGCGCTGGCTGAACGGCAGCCTCAACGGGACGACGTGGGGTGCGACGGTGCCGGCGCTGCTGGCGCTCGTGCTGCTCGGACCCGTGCTGCTGACCCAGACCCGCAACCTCTCCGCCCTCCAGCTCGGCGACGACACCGCGTCGGCCCTGGGGGTCCGGGTCGAGCGCACCCGGCTCCTCGCGATCGTCGCCGCGGTCGGGCTGATCGCCTTCGCCACCGCGGCGTGCGGCCCGATCGCGTTCGTCTCGTTCCTCGCCGGTCCGATCGCGGCGCGGATCATCGGACCGAACGGCTCGCTGCTGGTGCCCGCGGCGCTCGTCGGGGCGCTGCTGGTGCTGGTCGCGGACCTCGTCGGCCAGTTCGCCTTCGACACCCGCTTCCCCGTGGGCGTGGTGACCGGCGTGCTCGGCGCCCCGTACCTGATCTACCTCATCGCCCGCTCGCACCGCACCGGAGGTTCGCTGTGACGACCGACCACTCGCTGTCGGCCGAAGACCTGACCCTCGGCTACGGCGAGCGCACGGTCATCGCGGACCTCGACCTGGTCGTGCCGCCGGGGCGGATCACCGCGATCGTCGGCGCCAACGCCTGCGGCAAGTCGACGCTGCTGCGCTCGATGACCCGGCTGCTGCCCCCGCGGGCCGGCCGGGTGCTGCTCGACGGCGCGGCGGTGCACCGGATGCCGGCCAAGCAGCTGGCCCGCACGCTGGGCCTGCTCCCCCAGTCGCCGATCGCGCCCGAGGGCATCACCGTCGCCGACCTGGTGGGGCGCGGGCGCAACCCGCACCAGGGCATCTTCACGCGGTGGCGCACCGAGGACGACGTCGCGGTGGCCGCGGCCCTGCAAGCGACGCAGACGACGGAGCTGGCCGACCGGCCGGTCGACGAGCTCTCCGGCGGGCAGCGGCAGCGGGTCTGGATCGCGATGGCGCTGGCGCAGCAGACCGACCTGCTCCTCCTGGACGAGCCGACCACGTTCCTCGACGTGAGCCACCAGGTCGAGGTGCTGGACCTGCTCACCGACCTCAACCGCTCCCGCGGGACGACGATCGTGATGGTCCTGCACGACCTGAACCTGGCGGCGCGCTACGCCGACCACCTGGTGGCCATGTCGGCCGGGCGGGTGCACGCCACCGGCACGCCGGAGCAGGTGCTCACCGAGGACTGCGTCCGCGCCGTGTTCGGCCTGGACAGCCGCGTCATCGCCGACCCGACGTCGGGCAAGCCGCTGATGCTGCCGCTGGGCCGGCACCACACCGCTGCGCCGGCCGCCACCGCGGTGGAGGGCTGACCTCAGCCCTCGATGACGCGGACGGGCCGGTTCTCCAGGACCCGGTCGGGCCGGGCCTGGTAGCGGTTGACGTGCTGCTTCTTCTTCGGCGGCCGGTCGTTGGCCATGATCACCGCGATCCAGGGCAGCACGGTGCCGAGGAACGCCAGGACGATCATCAGCCACACGGTCTGGTAGAAGACCGCCGCCAGGACGAGGGCCACCACGCGGATGCCCATGGTGATGGCGTACCGCTTCTTGCGGGCGGCGTGCTGCTCGGCCTGGCTCACCTCGGCCTCGGTGATCAGCACCGGCTCCGCCCGGCGCGGCCGCGGGAACTGCTGGCTGGTGGCCACGGGCGTCCATCCCTCCGCTGACCGGCTCGCCGGGGCGAGTGCCCCGGCGCTGCCCCGGATCCGCGCCCCATGGTGCCACCGCGACGGCGGCGGTGCAGGCACCCCCGGCGTCAGCGGCCGGCCCTGTTCGTCGCCGCCTCGGCGGCCTGCTCCTGCTCGCAGGCCCGCACCTCGGGCTGCCGGCGGGGAGGCCCCCGGCTCGCCGTCGCCGCACCCGCACGTCGACGTTGGCGCGGGTCGCGTCGGCCACTGTGCCGCGATACCCCCGGGGGAATGCACAGCAGAGTGCTACCGTTGCGACAGCACATACCCCCCTGGGTATATGACCACAGACCTCCAGGAGCTGACGTGATCCCCGAGATCGACCAGAACGCCTTCGCCGCCCGGCTCGCCGAGGGCGATGCGCTCGTCGTCGACGTGCGCGAGGCGCGCGAGTACCGCCCCGGCCACGTCCCCGGCGCGCAGAACCTGCCGCTGAGCGTGCTGCCGGCCCGCCTGCCCGAGCTGCCGAAGGACCAGCCGGTCTACGTGATCTGCCAGTCGGGCGGACGCAGCGCCCAGGCCACCGCGCTGATGCGCGCGGTCGGCATCGACGCCAGAAGCGTCGCCGGCGGCACCGGCGCCTGGATCGGGTCCGGCCGCCCGATCGCCACCGCCGCCTGACCTCCGGCACGCCCTCACGACTCGAGAGGAAACCGCGATGACGATCACCGTCCTCCCCCTGGACACCCCGGGCCTGGGCGACCGCACCTACCTCGCGCACGACGGCGAGGTCGCCCTCGTCGTCGACCCCCAGCGCGACTACGACCGCGTGCTCGGGCTGGCGCGCACCGCCGGCGTGCGGATCACCCACGTCTTCGAGTCGCACATCCACAACGACTACGTCACCGGCGGCTACGAGCTCGCCCGGGAGACCGGTGCGCAGTACCTGCTCAACGCCGACGACCCGGTCTCCTTCGACCGCGTCGGGGTCCGCGACGGCGACGTCGTCGAGGTCGGCGACCGGATGCGCGTGCGGGTGCTGCTCACCCCGGGGCACACCCACACGCACCTGTCCTACGTGCTCTCCGACGGGCACGAGCCGGTGGCGGTCTTCACCGGCGGATCGCTGCTCTACGGGTCCACCGGCCGGCCGGACCTGCTCGGCCCCGACTCCACCGAGGTGCTCGCGCACGCGCAGTGGCACTCCGCGCGGCGGCTGGCGCAGGAGCTGCCCGACCCGACGGCGGTGTACCCGACGCACGGCTTCGGCAGTTTCTGCTCTGCCACCCAGTCCGGCGGCACCGCGAGCACCATCGGCCAGGAGAAGCTGGCCAACCCGGCCCTCACGCGCGACCTGGAGACCTACGTCGAGGAACTCCTCGCCGGGCTGGACGCCTACCCGGCCTACTACGCGCACATGGGCCCGGCCAACGCCGCCGGACCTGGGGAGATCGACCTGTCCCTGCCCGAGCAGGCCGACCCCGCGGAGCTGCGCCGGCGGATCCAGGCCGGCGAGTGGGTCGTCGACCTGCGCAACCGGACGGCCTTCGCCGCCGGCCACGTCAGCGGCACGGTCAACTTCGGCCTGGACGGCCAGTTCGTCACCTACCTCGCCTGGCTGCTGCCCTGGGGCACCCCGGTGACGCTGCTCGGCGAGACCGCGGACGACGTCGCCGAGGCCCAGCGCGAGCTGGTCCGGGTCGGCATCGACCGGCCGGCCGCCATGGCCACCGGAGCGGTCGAGGACTGGGCCGGTGGCGAGCCGCTGCGCAGCTACCGCACCGCCACCTTCGCCGACCTCGCCGCCCAGTTCACGGCCGGCCGCAGCCCCGTCGTGCTCGACGTGCGACGCAACCAGGAGCGCGCCGAGCGGCACATCGCCGGGTCGCTGCACATCCCGATCCACGAGGTGCTCGAGCGCCTCCACGAGGTCCCGGCCGGGCCGGTGTGGGTGCACTGCGCCGGCGGCTACCGCGCCGGCGTCGTCGCCGCCCTGCTCGACGCCCACGGCATCGACGTCGTCGCCATCGACGACTCCTTCGACAACGCCGGCGCCGCCGGCCTCCACCTCGCCACCGACGCGACCCCGCAGGAGATCCCCGCATGACCACCCCCACAGTTGACGCCCCCACCCTCGCCGAGCGCCTCGGCAACGGCTCCGACGCGGACCCCACGCTGATCGACGTCCGCACTCCGGCGGAGTTCGAGGCCGGCCACATCCCCGGCGCGGTCAACGTCCCCCTCGACGAGCTCAAGGGCTCGCTCGACCAGCTGTGCGCGGTCCTGGACGACCACCACGACGTCGTCCTCGTCTGCCGCTCCGGCGCCCGTGCGGGGCAGGCGCAGGAGGCCCTGCACGCCGCCGGCCTCACCTCCCCCGTCGTCCTCTCCGGCGGCATCGTGGGCTGGGAGAGGACCGGCGGCGCGGTGAACCGCGGCCGGCAGAGCTGGGAGCTCGAGCGCCAGGTCCGCCTGGCCGCCGGGTCCCTCGTCGTCGCCGGGATCCTGGGCAGCACGGTCGCCCCCCAGGCGAAGTGGCTGTCCGGCTTCGTCGGCGGCGGCCTGGTCTTCGCCGCCGTCTCCAACACCTGCGCGATGGGCATGGCCCTGGCCCGGATGCCGTGGAACAAGCGCGGCGCCCGCCCGACCGGCTCCGCCCTGGACCAGCTGACCGCGCAGCGGTGACCCGATGCTGATCACGCTCACCGTCGCGCTGGCCGTCGTCGTCGGGGTGACCCTGGGTCTCCTCGGTGGCGGCGGGTCGATCCTCATGGTCCCGCTGCTGGTCTACGTGGCCGGCATGGACGCCAAGGAGGCGATCGCCGCCTCGCTGGTCGTCGTCGGCGTCACCGCCGCGGTGAGCGTGGTCGGCCATGCCCGAGCCGGGCGGGTCCGCTGGCGCACCGGGCTGATCTTCGGGGCGGCCGGCATGGCCGGCGCCCTGGCCGGCGGGTTCATCGGCGGGCACCTCCCCGGGCAGCTGCTGATGATCGCGTTCGCCGCGATGATGGTCGCCACAGCGGTGGCCATGCTCCGTGGCCGCAGGGACGTCGATCCCGCGACGGCGCACACCGAGCTGCCCGTGGGCCGGGTCCTGCTGGACGGCGCCGTCGTCGGCCTGGTCACCGGGCTGGTCGGCGCCGGCGGCGGCTTCCTCGTCGTCCCCGCGCTGGCGCTGCTCGGCGGGCTGCCGATGGGCGTGGCCGTCGGCACCTCCCTGCTGGTCATCGCGATGAAGTCCTTCGCCGGCCTGAGCGGCTACCTGGCCACCGTGTCGATGGACTGGACCCTCGTGGGTGCGGTCACCGTCGCCGCCGTCGTCGGGAGCCTGCTCGGGGCCCGATCGGTCGACCGCATCCCGGCCGACGCGCTGCGCCGGGCGTTCGGGTGGTTCGTCCTGGGCATGGGCGCCTTCGTGCTCGTCCAGGAGGCGCCCGACGGCGCGCGGCTGCCGGCACTGATCGCCGTGCTCGGTGTGGCAGGAGCGATGGGGACCTGCACGGCGTTCGTGCCTCGCTGCCCGCTCCGCCACGCCGGGATCGTCGGCGCTCGCCCCGCCGGGGCCTGACCCCGGACGGCCGCGCGTGCGTCCGGGAATGCCCACCCACCGCGCGGAGCTCCAGGAGGCAGTACCCGCCGGGGTATCGCCCGGGCGGACGAGAGAGGATGAGGACCATGCAGCTCGAGAACACCCAGGTCGTCGGAGATGTCATCAAGCGGCTCCGGCGCGCTGAGGGCCAGCTCGCGGGAGTGATCCGCATGCTCGAGGCCGGCCGCGACTGCGAGGACGTCGTCACGCAGTTGGCCGCCGTGTCCCGGGCCCTGGACAAGGCCGGCTTCGCCATCATCGCGACCGGCCTCGAGCAGTGCATCACCGCCGGCGAGGACGGCGACGCCCTGGACCGCGCACGGCTCGAGAAGCTGTTCCTCTCCCTCGCCTGAGCGCCACGACCACGCGGCCCGCACCGGAGTTCCGGTGCGGGCCGCAGTCGCCTCAGCGGCCGGCGGCCCCGGCACCCTGGGTCGGCCGCTCGTGCTCGAGCCCGGCGGGGTCCGCGGCGTCGTAGGAGTGGTCGACCAGGAGGACGGAACGGCCGGCTCGGTGCGGCACCGAGCCGGCGTTCGACGCCGCAGGGGGCGAACCGTCTGCGGCGGGCTCAGCTCCCGAGCGCCGCCAGCGCCGCATCCAGACGGCGACCGGCCTCGTCCGCCATGGGTTGCAGCTCCGGCCGCCCGGTCATCGACACCATGGTCTGCGGGTCGAGGACCTGCACCGTGGAGCCGCTCCCGGCCTGGCTGACCACGACGTTGCACGGCAGGAGCACGCCGACGCCGCGGTCTGCCTCCAGCGCCTGCTGCGCCAGGTCGGGGGCGCAGGCACCCAGGATCAGGTACGGCTCCATCTCCACTCCCCGCTTCTGCCGCAGGGTGGCCTGGACGTCGATCTCGGTGAGGATGCCGAAGCCTTGCTCAGCCAGGGCCTCCCTGGTGCGTGCCACCGCCTCCGCGGTGGCCACTGGGCAGCGCCGTTGCTCTCGTCGTCGCTCTCTGCCTATTCTCGATCTGTGTACTGGGGATTCACACCGAGCCGGCCCGCGTTCTGCGTGTGCCTCCTCGCGGTGACCCCACTCCTGGTCGACGACCGGCTCTGTACGGGCGGCACGCCCTCCCGCTGAGCGAACGCTCAGTGGTCCCGTGTCCGCCCGCACGCCAGCCGAAGGACCTCCGTTGACCGAGATCGCCGCGCCCGTTCCCACACCGTTGCCGCTCGGCCGAGCAGTCGAGGCCGTCACCCCGGCCGCCACACCGGTCGCGACCAGCTCTGCCCGGACCCGCCGATCGCGGTGGCGGCGCCTGGCCTCCGCCGTCGCTGACGCGCACCGGGCAGCCGTCCCCTTCTGACGCTGACGCGCGCGCCGGGAGCTCACACGGCGGGAGCGTTGCGGGGCGCCGCGGCTGGTCCTCGCGCGAGCGCGCGCCCAGTGCGGCGGTACCAGGCGGCGAACAACGCGACGAGCAGCAGCAGGTCCGCGACGTGGCCGCCGTAGTACATCAACTGCGCGGCGGCCTCGACCTCCGCGGCGTCGTGCCCGCCGCCCACCGGTAGCACCGGAGCACGGGAGAACAGCAGCTTGGCCAGGAAGGCGTGGAAGCCGCCGGCGACGACGACGACAGCCAGGCGGACCGCCATCCCGGGGCGGCGCGGCGCGGGATCGGGGCCGGCCACCGCCCAGGCGAACAGGCACCCGGTCAGCAGGAAGTGCAGCTGCAGCACGTGGTGCACGACGTCCGACCGGACGCTGAGGGCGTACAGCGGCGTCAGGTAGAGCAGGTACAGCCCGCCGACGCTGAGCACCGCGGCCGTGGTCACGTGGGACAGCGCGTGCAGCACCCGGGACCGCAGCAGCACGGCCACCGGGCGGCGTGCGGCCACGGGCAGGTCGGCGAGCAGCAGGGTCACCGGGGCACCCAGGACCAGGGCGATGGGCGCGAACATCCCCAGCAGCAGGTGCTGCGCCATGTGCCCTCCCACCGTGCCGGCGTCGACAGGCGGGGACAGCGCGGCGCCGACCAGGACGGCTCCCAGCAGGAAGCTCGCCGTCCGCCCGCCGCTCCAGGTGCGGCCGCTCCCGCGCAGGCGGAAGACGGCGGTCAGGTACCAGGCGCCCAGCACGACGGCGACCAGGACCGGCAGCAGCCACGCCGCCGCCGCGGAGCCCGTCCCGTGCGAGCCGCCGTGCGCCGGCACGGCGGCTCCCGCCATCGCGATCACCGCCGGACGGCCCGGGTCCGCCCCTCGTCCCGGGACCGCCGGAGGAGTAACCCGCCCACCAGCAGGAACACCAGCGCAGCGCCGTTCCAGGCCAGGTCGTAGGGCAGCACGTCGACGCCGTAGCGGACCTCGTGCAGGTCCAGCAGCTTGTGGTCGACGATCCCGTCGAACAACTGGAAGGCCCCCAGGCCCAGGACGAAGCCGCCCCGTGCCGAACGCGGCGCCAGGGTGCCGCGCCGGTGCAGGTCGGCCGACCAGAAGAACCCTGCGACCAGCAGCGCCAGGTAGGCCGTCTGCAGCAACCCGTCCGACAGCAGGCTGATGTCGGGGGTCGACCGGTCGTAGAAGTGGTGCCAGCTCAGCAGTTGGTGGAACACGATCTCGTCGACCGCGGCCATGATCGCGACGCCGAGCATGGTGCCGGCCAGAACCGATCGGCGGCGGTCAGCCGCGACCGGCTGGGTCGCCGTGCCTGTCATACCGATCCCTCCGGCGTCAGTGGCTGGTCAGCCCGCGCCGGGACTGCAGGGAGGGCGGGATCCACCGCTCGGCGATCATCCCGGTCGTGACCGAGTAGATGGCCTTGTGCAGGACGTCGACGATGCGCTCGTCCCGGGGCCAGACCATCGGCGGGGCCCCCACCCCGGTGGTGTTCTCCAGCGTCTGGTCGGTGGACAGCCGGACGATGGTGTGCGCCACGTGCGCCTGCGGCCCGCGGAGACCGACCGCGGCCCACACACCGCGCAAGGCCCCCAGCGCGGCTCCCGTCCCGTAGTGCATCGCCCAGTTCCAGCCGGTCGGCCGGTCGGCGTCGGAGGGGCGACGGCCGAGCAGCGCCAGCAGGGTCCGGGCAGGGACGTAGGAGTTCGGCCGGCCGGTGACGGCCTGCTCCAGCTTCTCGGCCGCCGTCATCACCGCCACCCCCAGCAGACCGGCGGCCGCGCCACGCCCCGCCGCTGGGAGAAGTGCTCGGGCACGACGTGCCTCGTTCGCAGACACCATGGAGTCCCTCCTGACGAGTTGCGGGCGGGCATAGCCCCTGTGCGTCGATCCACACCGTCGTCATGGCCGATGCGCGAACAGCAGCGTGTCCACAGCGGTGCCGGAGTCGGTGCCCCGGTCGATCCGCTCGAGGCGCGAGATGCCCCAGCCGCGGACCGCCCCGCCGAGCAGCTCGGGGTCGTAGAGCACGTCGGGGTCCTGCGGGCCGCCGATGCCGCGGGTGAGGTTCTCGCTGTCGTGGCCGAGGACCAGGAGGTACCCACCCGGGCGGACGGCGCCGGCGGACCGTGCGAGGACGTCGACCATCTGCGGGCGCGGAAGGTGCAGGTACAGCACCAGCACCAGGTCGAACTCGGCCGACCCCAGGTCGGCGGTCAGCACGTCCTCGACGCGCCACGTGACGCGCGCCCCCGGCGGTGCGTCCTGCTGCCCCCGACGGAGACCGACGGCCGAGAAGTCGACCGCCTCGACGTCCCATCCCCCGCGAGCCAGCCACAGCGCCATCCGTCCTTCACCCGCGGCGACGTCCAGCGCCCGGCCCGGGTGCAGCCCAGCGGTCAGCTCGGCGGCGGTGCGGTTCGGTTCGACGGACCACTGCCGCGCCTCGGCGTAGCGGCGGTCCCACTCAGCGGCTTCCACGTCGCTCCCCTCGATCGGACCCGACCGGCCTCAACGGGCCGCGCCGGCGCGCGGCCGAGCCGGCACGGCGCAGGCGACCTGTCCCCGCAGTCTGCGGGTCAGCGCCCACGCCAGCACCACCAGTGCGAGGACGGAGAGCACGGGCTGCACCGGCTCGTACGTCATCGCACCGCTGGCGCCCAGGGCAAGCAGGACCAGCTTGTTGCAGACCGGGCATCCCACGGCGAAGAAGGTCAGCGATCCGCCGGCACCGCCCCACCACCGTGACCGGCGCTCGTCCTCGGCCGATTCCGGCTCCGGTTCGGGCGAACCCGGTTCCCGCACGTAGGTGGCCACGAGCAGCCCGCCGAGCGCGGCGCTCACGAGCAGCGCGGGCCAGGACCACCACGTGGGCGGCACCTCCCGGCTGAAGACCGGCGTGTCGACGAGGTCGGTCGGGACGGCCACCACCACCACGCCGACGGCGGTCATGGCGAGCGCGATGAGCCGGCGCCGGCGATCCCAGGCCCGGAGCGCCAGGTACCTCGAGATCATCGGGACTCCTGTCGGTGGGACGCGTGGATCGTGACGTCGTCAGGACGGGCATCGGTGGTCCCGGTGCGGATCCGGTGCAGGCGGCGCGCGATGACGCCGAGGAGGAGCGCCGCGGCGGCCGCCAGCAACCAGGCGTCGAGATCGCGAGCCGACAGCTCGGCGATCCGGCTCTGTGCCGTGAACTCGAGGTGCGTGGTGTCCCCGAGCCCGAGGACGCCGGTGATGCCGGCGGTGCCGTCGAAGCGGAGGAACGGCCAGCCGATCACGAGGAACGGGGGTTGTCCGGACAACTCGGCTACAGTTGACCGTACAAGAGCTGCTACGCGTAGCCGCGTGAACCACTTCGGAGGGGCCATGCCGGAGCTCCAGCCCACCTCCCCGGCAGCACGGCTGGACCGCCACGCGAGCACGCCGCTGTGGCGCCAGCTCGCCGCCGATCTCCGCGACCGGTCGGGCAGCGGCGAGTTCACCGAAGGGTTCCCCGGCGAGGTCGAGCTCGGCCTCCAGTACTCGGTGAGCCGGCACACGGTCCGCGAGGCGCTGCGCCAGCTGCGCGCCGACGGCGTGATCAGCACCGGGCGCGGCCGGCGCCCCCGGCTCGCCGCGCCCGATCCGGTCATCGCCCAGCCCACGGGGATCGCCTACTCGCTGTTCTCGTCCGTCGAGGCCTGCGGGCTGGTGCAGACGTCGGTGGTACGCGTGCTGACCGTGCGGGCGGACGGCATCATCGCCCCCCGGCTGGGGCTGGAGGAGTCGACGCCGCTCGTCCACCTCGAGCGGCTGCGCCTGGCCGACGACCGACCACTGGCACTCGACCGCGTCTGGCTCCCCGCCTCGATCGGCGAGCCCCTGCTGGACGTCGACTTCCGCCGCACCAGCTTGTACGAGGAGCTCGCCCGGACCGGCATCCCGATCACGGGTGGGCACGAGACGGTCAGGGCGGTCGTCCCGAGCAGGGCCGAGCACGGCATCCTCGGCCTGCAGCCCCCGTCGGCGGTGTTCTCCGTCGAGCGGACGGGCACGAGCTCCGGCGTCCCCGTCGAGTGGCGGCACACCTTGATCCGGGCCGACCGCTTCGCCCTGACCAGCACGCTGGACCCCCGGCCGGGAGCCACCGCGCCGCCCGGCGGCGACCTCCCCGCCTCCGCGCTCACGCCGAGTTTCGGCTGACCCCACCCAGGAAGGACGGACGATGACCGAGGCGTCCCGCACCACCCGGCTCCCCGACCTGGATCCCGGCCGAGCCGCCGAACTGCTCGAGCAGGGCGGGGCCCTGCTGCTCGACGTCCGCGAGCCACACGAGTGGGCAGCGGGCCACGCACCGCAGGCCGTACACGTGCCGCTCGCCCGCCTCACCCCGGAGGCGGTGCCGCAGGACCGGCCGGTCATCGCCGTCTGCCGATCCGGCAACCGCTCGGGCAAGGCCGCCGACGCCCTGGCCGCTGCCGGCGTACGGGTGCACAACCTGGCCGGCGGCATGAAGGCGTGGACCCGGACCGGCCTCCCGGTCGTCACCGACGACGGAGAGCCGGGCACCGTCGCGTGATCGTCGCCGCCACGCTCGGGTTGGGCCTGCTCATCGGCCTGAGCCTGGGCGCCCTGGGCGGCGGCGGCTCCATCCTCACCGTGCCCGCGCTGGTCTACGTCGTCGGCCAGGACGCCCGCGCCGCCACGACCAGCAGCCTGTTCATCGTCGGCATCACCTCGGTCACCGCCGCGCTCGGCCACGCCCGCAGTGGGCGGGTGCGCTGGGGCGTCGGCGTCGTCTTCGGGGTCACCGGCATCGCGGCCGGCTTCGCCGGGACCGCGGTCAACCAGCTCGTGGACCCCGACGTCCTCCTGCTCGCCTTCGCCGCGGTGATCGTCGTCGCCGCCGTGGGCATGCTCGCCAACAGCCGAGGCGAGGAGCACGCGCTCCAGGAGGGCCACGCCCCACCGCCCGAACGACGGTGGAGCCCGGGGCGGATCGGACGCATCGTCGACGCCGGCCTGCTCGTCGGCTTCATGACCGGCTTCTTCGGCGTCGGCGGCGGTTTCGTGATCGTCCCCGCGCTCACCCTCGCCCTGGGCATGTCGATGCCGCAGGCGGTCGCCACGTCGCTGGTCGTCATCTCGATCAACTCCGCCGGCGCCCTGCTGGCCCGGGCCGGCACGGCGCACTTCGACTGGGCGGTGATCATCCCGTTCACGCTGGCCGCCGTCGCCGGCTCGCTCGGCGGGAAGGTGGTCGCCGACCGCGCCTCCGGCACGGCCCTCACCCGCGCCTTCGCCGTCCTGCTCATCGCCGTCGGGGTCTACACCGCCACGTCGAGCCTGATCTCGCTCCTCGGCTGACCCTCGGGAACAGGACGAGCCCTTCTCGGGTTCATACCCCCACGGGTATTTGACGACGAAAGGGCCACATCATGAACTCGACCGCCCTCACCGCTTCGACCTTCCAGGACACCGTCAGCCGTGACGGCATCGTCCTGGTCGACTTCTGGGCCGGCTGGTGCGGCCCCTGCCGGGCCTTCGCGCCCGTCTTCGAGGCCGCGGCGCAGCGCCACCCCGACATCGTCTTCGGCAAGGTCGACACCGAGGCCGAGCAGGAGCTGGCCGCCGCCGCCGGGATCCGGTCGATCCCCACGCTGATGGCCTTCCGCGACGGCGTGCTGGTCTTCGCCCAGCCGGGGGCGCTGCCCGCCGAGGCGCTCGAGGAACTCGTCACCGCGGTGCGCCGGCTGGACATGGACCAGGTGCGTGCCGATCTCGCCGCGCAGCGCCGCACCGCCTGATCGGTCGTGCCGACCGCCGAGCCGCACGTGAGCCGCGCCGGCCGGGTCGAACTGGGCCTACGGCAGAACGCGGCCCAGTTCACCCTGCTGGTCGCGGTGAACGCGCTCGTCGGCGGCATGCTCGGCCAGGAGCGCACCGTGCTCCCGCTGCTGGCCGAGCGCGAGTTCGGGCTGAGCGCCCACACCGCCGTGCTGACCTACATCCTGGCCTTCGGCCTGGCGAAGGCGGGGACGAACTACCTGGCCGGCGCCTGGTCGGACAGGTTCGGGCGCAAGCCCGTGCTGGTCACCGGGTGGCTCGTCGCCGTGCCGGTGCCGCTGCTGCTGATCTGGGCGCCGTCCTGGGGCTGGATCGTGGCGGCCAACGTGCTGCTCGGGATCAGCCAGGGGCTGACCTGGTCGACGACCGTGATCATGAAGATCGACCTGGTCGGCCCGGCCCGGCGGGGCCTGGCGATGGGCCTCAACGAGGCCGCCGGCTACCTCGCCGTCGCCGCGACGGCGTTGCTGACCGGCTACCTCGCCGCGGCGCACGGCCTCCGGCCGGAACCGTTCCTCGTCGGCATCGCGTACGCAGCGCTGGGCCTGGGACTGTCCGCCCTCGCCGTGCGCGAGACCCACGACCACGCCCGGCTCGAGGCGGGAACGCATGCCGCGCGCGCAGACGGCCGGCACCACCACCTGCACGGCGGGCTGACGCAGCGGCAGGTGTTCGTCCAGACCAGCTTCCGGGAGCCCGCGCTCTCCTCGGCCAGCCAGGCCGGACTGGTCAACAACCTCAACGACGGTCTCGCGTGGGGGCTGTTCCCCGTCCTGTTCGCCGGCGCCGGGCTGGGCGTGGGGCGCATCGGCATCCTCGCCGCCCTCTACCCGGCGGTGTGGGGGCTGGGCCAGCTCGTCACCGGAGCGCTGTCGGACCGCTGGGGCCGCAAGCCCTTCGTCGTCGGCGGCATGCTCCTG
Organism: Blastococcus sp. TF02A-30; assembly: GCF_003319185.1. Classification (GTDB taxonomy): domain Bacteria; phylum Actinomycetota; class Actinomycetes; order Mycobacteriales; family Geodermatophilaceae; genus Blastococcus. The sequence goes on along the minus strand of NZ_QOHJ01000002.1, from coordinate 289,479 downwards.
CAGGCCGTGGCCCTCGCGCTCGTCGCCGCGGCGGACGGCTTCCTCGGGTGGGCCGTGGCCGCGGTGCTGCTCGGCGCCGGGACCGCCATGGTCTACCCCACCCTGCTGGCTGCGATCGGCGACGTGGCCCACCCGGCCTGGCGGGCCCGGTCCGTGGGCGTCTACCGGCTGTGGCGCGACGGCGGCTTCGCCGTCGGCGCACTGCTCGCCGGCGTCCTCGCTGACCTCTTCAGCATCCGCACCGCCGTCTGGGTGGTCGCCGGGCTCGCCGCCGCCTCCGGTGTGCTGGCGGCCGTCCGGATGTACGAGACGCACCCGGGGCGACCTGTGACGACGTCCGACGTGATCGGCAGCTGACCCTGCCGGCCGGGACGCCGGCTCAGCGGGCTGCGGCGGCCTTCTTCGCGGCCTTCTGCTCCTGCTTGAAGGCCCGCACCTCGGCGAGCGACTCCGGCCCCGTGATGTCGGCGACCGACCGGCGCGAGCCCTCCTGGCCGTAGTCGCCCGCGGCCTCGCGCCAGCCCGGCGGCGTCACGCCGAACTGCTTGCCGAGCAGCGCCAGGAAGATCGACGCCTTCTGCGCCCCGAAGCCCGGCAGCTCCTTGATCCGCTTCAGCAGCTCCTTGCCGTCGGCCGCGCCGGTCCAGAGGTTCTCGGCCCGGCCGTCGTAGCGCTCGACCAGCAGCCGGCAGAGGTCCTGGGTCCGCGCGGCCATCGACCCCGGGTAGCGGTGCAGCGCGGGCGGGCCCTGGAACAGCCGGGTCAGCTCCTCGGGATCGGTACCGGCCAGCTGCCCGGCGTCGAGGGTGTCGACGCCGAGGCGGTCGGCCAGCAGCCGAGGCGCCGAGAACGCCCGTTCCATCGGGAACTGCTGGTCGAGCAGCATCCCGATCAGCAGGGCGAGCGGGTCGCGGCCGAGCAGGTCGTCGGCCGCGGGGTCCTGAGCGATGCGGAGAGTCGGCACGCCGGAGATGGTGCCTCATCAGCCGTCCGGCGCTCGTCCGCCGGTCAGCAAGGGGCATCGACCGGTCGGCTGGCGAGAACGAGGCTTTCCTCCCCGACGCCGGCCTGCGATGGTGCCGGGCATGCTGGCGCTGCGCGCTGACCGGGTGTACCGCGGACCAGGTGACTGCGGTCCCGGCGTCCTGGTCGTCGAGGACGGCGTGCTCGCGGACGTACGCACCGACGGGGACGACCTGCCGCCCGACGTCACGGACCTGGGCGACGTCACCGTGCTCCCCGGCCTGATCGACTGCCACGTGCACCTGGCGTTCGACTCCTCGGCCGACGTGGTCACCCCGTTGCTGGACGACGACGACGACGCCCTGGTGCGCCGCATGGCGGACAACGCGCGCACCGCCCTGACCGTCGGCGTCACGACGGTGCGCGACCTCGGGGATCGCCGTTTCGTGTCCCTGGTCCTCCGCGACGCGTTGCGGGCCGACCCGCCTTCGGGCCCGGAGCTCCTGGTCTCCGGGCCGCCGCTCACGCGGACCCGGGGGCACTGCTGGTTCCTGGGCGGCGAGGCCGACACGGCAGAGCAGCTCCGGGCCGCCGTCCGCGACCGAGCCGCGCGCGGCTGCGACGTCGTGAAGATCATGGTGACCGGCGGGGCTCTCACGCCGGGCTTCGCCCTCCACGAATCCCAGTACGGCGTCGAGCACCTCACGGCCGTGGTCGCGGAGGCGCATGCGGTCGGGTTGCCGGTCGCGGCTCACGCGCACGGCCCGGCGGGCATCAGGGACAGCGTCGCGGCCGGCGTGGACAGCGTCGAGCACTGCTCGTGGTTCACCGCCGACGGCGTCGACGTCGACTGGGAGGTCGCCCGGCAGATGGCGAACGCCGGCATCGTGCTGGGCGCGACTCTCGGCCAACGACCCGGTGCCGCGCCACTGCCCGCGGTCGCGCACCGGCTGGAGACGTACTTCGCCAACGTCGTGGAGCTGATCGGGCTGGGGGCCACAGTCGCATGCGGGACCGACGGAGGCGTGAGCCCGGGCAAGCCGCACGACGTCCTGCCCCGGGGCATCGTCGCGCTGACCGATCGTGGGGTCCCCTTCGACGAGGCGCTGGCGACCGCGACGACGACAGCCGCGGCAGCGTGCGGCGTGGCCGAGCGGAAGGGCCGCCTGGAGCGCGGGTACGACGCGGATCTGCTCGTCGTGCGGGGCGACCCCCGCCGCGACCCGGCGGCGCTGCTCGAGGTCGACAGCGTCTACCGCGCGGGTGTGGGCGCGGCGCTCCGGTGACTGCGCGCTGCGTCGAACCCCCATGTCCCGTCCTCCCCGTCGGCCGGTGCTGATCCACGCTGGTAGCGGATCGGGTCAGCCGGGAGGGACGAGAGCTCCCGGCAGCCCAGACCCCCTGGACGAGCAGCGACGCATCGAAGAGCCTCGAGAGGTGACCGGCACACCGCTTCGCTGCCACCTAAGCCTGCACTCGTGGGTACCCCGTCACCCGGCCGGCGAGCGCTACGAGGGTCCGGACCAGGAGGTCTGCCGCCGCTGCGGCAAGCAACGCGGCGTTCCCTTCGGGGACGTTCCCCCGGGCCCGCTCGGGTCTGTCGGCGGCGGGATGACCTGACTCCCACCTCCTGTCGCCCCGGGCGGAGGGTGCAGCCCGACCGAGGACGTCAGCGGCGTCGTCGACGCATGTGCTGGTCGAGCCACATGCCGATCACCAGCGCGAGCGGATTCACCCGCTGGGGGTGAGCCACCGGGCAGAGCCGAGCACCGACCATTCGGCGATGAGCCTGTCGACGGTCACCCGTCCGCTCGCGGTGTCCGCCCAGGACGCGCGATCTCTCGGGGCCGAGGGGTACCTGCACCCGTACCCGCTGGTGCTGAGGGAGCTGCCCCGACGGCAGATGACCCGGCCCGGACGTCGAACTGGCTGCCCGCTCCGCGCGGCCGGATGCGGGGGCCCTTCCGACGCGGAGCTCGGCCACGTGCAGACCCTGCCGCACCCGTGCCGTCCCGGGGGCTGATCCGGCTCTGCGCAGTCCACGAGACCATCGGCCGGGAGCGGAGGCCGACCGACCCGTGACACGCCGCCCCGGGACCTGCCAGGGTGCGCTCAGGGATCTCGCCGTGCGGACGCGGGAGCCCCTTGCGCGGCGGAGGCACCGATGACACGCCAGCCGGTTCCCTGGCGACTGGTCCTCGCCGTGGCGGCGGCCTACGCGGCCGGTTCCCTGACGTCCTTCGCGCTGTTCGCCTCGTCCGGGCCCGGTGCGGTGCTCTTCCTGCCGGCGGGGGTCACCTTCTCCGCCCTGGTGCTCACCGACCGGCAGCGATGGCCGTGGGTCCTGGCCACGGCCGCGCTCGTCGAGGTCGCCGTGGACCTGAGCCAGGGCATCGGCCTGGCGGCCGCGTGCGGGTTCGCCCTCGCCAACACCGCCGAGCCGCTCGTCGGAGCGAGCCTGCTGCGCCGGTTCGCCCCGCGTCCCGACCTGAGCCGCCGCCGGGACCTCGGCGCCTTCCTGCTCTGCGGGGTGGTGGCCGGCCCCCTCGTCGGCGCGGCGATCGGCTCCCTCACCATCGCCACCGCGCAGGGCCTGCCGCTCCTCGAGGCCCTGCCCCCGTTCTGGGCCGGGGACGGCCTCGGTGTCCTGACCGTGGGCGGCGCCGTGCTGGCCTGGCGGCTCGATCGAGGCCGGACCGGCGCACCCGGCCCGGCCTGGCAGGCGGTCCTCCTGCTGCTGACCGCCGGGGTGACGGTGGCCGCCTTCGCGCCGGAGGCCGTGCCGATGGCCTACCTGACGCTGCCCTGGCTGATCTGGCTCGCCGTGCGGTACGGGATCCCCGTCCTCACCAAGGCGGGTGTGGTGGTCGCGGTGACCGCCAACGTCATGACCGTGGCCGGGCGCGGACCCTGGGCCCAGCTCGCCGACACGCCCCGGGTGGAGGCGGCCCTCCTGCAGCTGTTCATCGCGGTGGCGGTCCTCAGCGCCTGGCTGCTGGCGGTGGAGATCAGCGAGCGGGAACGGGCCCACTCGGTGTCCCTGCAGGAGGCCGCGGCCCGCCGCTGGGTGGAGGCCCTGCAGGAGGTGACCGCCGGGCTGGCGACCGCGGCGACCACCGAGGCCATCGCCGGGGTGCTGGTCGGCTCCGGTATCCGCCTGGTGGCCGACTCCGGCGCCGTGGGGGTGATGACCCCGGACGGTGGACGCCTGCACGTCCGCGCGACATCCGGCCAGGCGGCCTACCTGCCGCTCGACGACCCTTCGCCCCTGGCCGGCGCCGCCCGGCGCCACGCCCCCGTCCGGGCCTGGTCACCGAGCGCGCTCGCCGTACCGGCCCGCACCGCCGGGATCACGTTCGGGGCACTGGAGTTCCGGTTCACCGACGAGGACGCCATCGGTGACGACGTGGCTGCGATGGCCACGACCCTGGCCGAGCTCATGGCCTCCGCGCTGCACCGGGCGCGGCTGTACGAGGAGGAGCGGGACGCAGCCCACCAGCTGCAGCAGGCGTTCCTCCCCGTCGTGCCCGACGTGCTCCCCGGAGCCCGGTTCGCCGGGTGCTACCTCCCGGCCGACGCGGACCACGACATCGGCGGCGACTGGTACGACGCGTTCCCGCTGCCCGGCGACCGGGTCGGCTTCGCCGTCGGGGACGTCGTCGGCCACGACCTGCGGGCCGCAGCCGCGATGGGGCGGCTGCAGACGGCCCTGCGGGTCGTCGCCTCCGAGCTGAGCGGAGGGCCGGCCGCGGTGCTCGAGGCCCTCGACCGGGCGGCCTCGGACATCCCCGGCGCGACGATGGCCACCATCGGCTACGCCGACTACGACCCCGCGACCGGTCAGCTCTGCTACGCCTGCGCCGGCCACCCGCCGCCGCTGGTCGTCACCGACCGGCACGCCGAGTACCTCGCCGGCGGCCGCTCCCGTCCGATCGCGACCGAGCACCGGCCCCGTCCCGAGGCGAGTGCCGAGATCCCGGCCGGCGCCATGCTGATCTGGTACTCCGACGGACTGGTCGAGCGCCGCGACGAGGACATCGATGTGGGGCTGGAGCGCCTCGCCGCGGCCGCCGCTCGACTCGACGGCGACGACCCGCAGGTGTGGCGGGACACCCTGCTGCGGGAGCTGACCGGCGGGCAGCTGCTCCGGGACGACGTCGTCCTCATCTGCCTGCGGCTCCAGCGGTCTCCGCCCACGACACCGTCGGGCGGCGGTCGGACCCGCTGAGCCGAGGAGCAGCACGCGGCACCGGCGGGTTCCGCGTGACCGGGCGCACACTGGATCGCATGACCTCCCCCGCGTCGGGGCTGGCCCTTCCGCCCGCGGCGCTGCTCTACGACTCCCGACGGAAGATCCACTACGCGAAGCCCCTGCTGCGCGGCTGGCTGCACCTGGTGTGGTTCGCCGCCTCCCTGGTCGCGGGACCGGTGCTCCTGGCGTCCGCGTGGGGCCTGGCCCACGTCACCGGTGTCGCCCTCTACGCGGCCTGCCTCAGCGGCCTGTTCGGGGTGAGCGCCCTCTACCACCGCGGCAACTGGGGCCCCGCCGCCCGCCGCGCGCTGCAGCGGGCCGACTCCACGATGATCTTCCTGCTGATCACCGGGACCGCTTCGCCGATCGTCCTGCTCGCCTTCCCGGGGACCACCGGGCTGGTCTGCCTCGTCGCCCTGTGGTCCGTGACCGCGGTCGGGATCGGCGTCCGCCTCGCCCGCATGCACGCCCCGGAGTGGCTCGTCGGCGGGGTCTTCATCGGGCTGGGAGCCGCCAACGTGCTCGCGCTCCCCGCGCTCTGGGCCCGCGCGGGTGCCACCCCCGCGCTCCTCGTCATCGCCGGCGGTCTGCTGTACCTCACCGGCGCGCTGGCCTTCCACCGGCGCCGGCCGGATCCCTTCCCCTCGGTCTTCGGCTACCACGAGGTGTTCCACGCCCTCGTCTGCGCCGCCGCCACCTGCCACTTCGTGGCGATCGCGCTGCTCGGCCGCTAGCGGGCGCCGGTCACCCCATCCGCAGTGCGGGTTCCGCCGTCCCGGCGGCCGGCCGGCTGCCGGACGGCGCGGACGTCCGGCGCCGCAGCTGCAGCACGACGACCGAGGCGAGCACCAGCACGGCCCCGGTGAGCTGCACCGGGGTGAGGAGCTCTCCGAGGGTGAGCGCGGCCAGCGCGGTGGTGACGACCGGCTCGAACGTCGACAGGATGGCCGCCGTCGACGGGCCGGTGCGCCGCAGCCCCGCGAAGAAGGTCAGCATCGCCACGACCGTGGAGACGACGGCGATGCACGCGATCCAGAACCACCCTGCCGGGCGGAACCCGAGGTCCACTCCCCCGGTCAGCAGCGCCCGCGCGCCGAGGGAGACCGCGGCGCCGGACATCACGAGGGCCGCCAGCACCACCGGCGGCACCCGGTGCACGACCCCGTCGGCCACGAGGATGTAGGCGGTGTAGGTGACCGCGGTGGCGAAGGCCAGGCCGACGCCGAGCACGTCGACCGTCGGTCCCCCGGCGCCCAGCAGGACGAGCAGCGTGCCGCAGGACGCGGTGCCCAGCGCGGCGACCCGGCCGCGGGTCAGGCGCTCGCGGCCAAGGAGAGCGGCGGCCAGCGTGACCAGCGCGGGATAGGTGTAGAAGACCAGCGACACCAGCGACGCGTCGGCGCGCTCGAGCGCCGAGAAGAACAGCGTCGCCTGGGTGGCGTAGCCGACCGCACCCAGCGCGAGCGCGGTCAGGACCACCCGACCGCTGAGCCGCGCGGACCCGGCGCGCAGCCCCGGGCGGAGCCGGAGCAGGGCCCCGAGGAGCGCCGCCGCCAGCGCGAAGCGGACCAGGACGAGCGCTGCCGGCGAGACGCCCGCCTCGTAGGCGAACTTGCCGAACACGGCCATCACGCCGAAGCACGCGGCGGAGACGAGGCACAGCGCGGGACCCACGGGTCCAGCCTGCGGACGACGACCATCCACGTCCAGTGATGATTCGTGGATCGAATCCGTTAGCGTTCCCGCATGGATGGCTTCGACCTGCGTCGGCTGCGGGTGCTCCGGGAGCTGGAGGTGCGCGGCACGCTCGGTGCGGTCGCCCAGGCGCTGCGGTTCAGCCCGTCGGCGATCTCCCAGCAGCTGGCCGTGCTCGAGCGCGAGGCCGGCACCCCGCTGATCGAGAAGGCCGGCCGCGGCGTGCGGCTGACCGATGCGGGCCGGCTCCTGGCGGAGCACGCCGCCGGCCTGCTGGACGCGGCCGAGGCCGCGCGCGCCGACCTCGCGTCGCTGACCGGGGAGGTCCGCGGCACGGTGCGGGTCGGTGGGCTGCAGTCGGCCACCCGCCGCATCCTCATCCCCGCCGTCGCCCGGCTGCGGACCGAGCACCCGCAGGTGCGGGTGGAGGTCACCGAGCTGGAGCTCGAGCAGGCGCTGCCCGAGCTGCGCCTGGGCGGCCTGGACCTGGTCGTCAGCGACGAGTACGACGGGCACCCGCGCCCGCGCCCGGCGGGGCTGCGGTTCCGCCCGCTGCTCGAGGAGCCGCTGCACCTCGTGCTGCCGGCCGATCACCCCCCGGCCGGCTCGGGGGCGCCCGTTCCCATCGCGGCGCTGCGCGGGGACGTGTGGACCTCCTCCGCCACCGGCACCGGCCACCACGCCGTCGTCGTCGCCACCTGCCGGTCCCTCGGCGGCTACGACCCCGACCTGCGGCACCGCTCCAACGACGCCGACGTCCAGCTCGAGCTCGTGCGGGCAGCCGGGGCGGTCGCCCTGATGCCGGCCCTCACCCTGCCCGGCGCCGATCCGGCGCTCGCGGTGCGCGAGGTGGCCGAGGGCGTGGTCCGCCGCCGGCTGGTCGTCGTCACCCGGGAGGGCCGTCCCGGTCCGGCGCTGGGCGCCGTCCTCGCCGCGGTGGCCGAACGGGGCGGTCAGGTGGTCTGGAACGACCGGCGGGACAGGCCGACGCCGTAGCCGTCGAGCACCGTGACCACCGGCCCGGCGGGGTCGGTGGCCGCCCCGAGGGTGACGAACAGCGGGGTGAAGTGCTCCACCGTCGGGTGCGCGTAGGGCATGCCGGGAGCGGCGGTGCGGAACCGGGCGAGCTCGTCCACCGCACCCCGGGCCAGGGCGTCGGCGGCCCAGGCGTCGAAGTCGGTGGACCAGCCCGGCGCCTTGTTCTCGACGAACATCTCCCGGGTCAGGAACGGCAGCCCGTGCGTCATGTGACCGGAGCCGATCACCAGCACGCCCTGCTCGCGCAGCGGCCGCAGCCGCGCGCCGAGCGCCAGGAGCTGGTCGGGGTCCTCGGTCGGCAGCGAGAGCTGGAGCACCGGGACGTCGGCGGCCGGGTACATGATCTTCAGCGGCACCCAGGCGCCGTGGTCCAGCCCGCGGCGAGCGTGCTGGTGCACCTGCTGCGTGTCCGACACCAGGCCCACCACCTCCCGGGCGAGCGCGCCGGCGTCGGGGGTGTCGTAGCGGAACGAGTGGTAGAGCGGGTCGAAGCCGCCGAAGTCGTAGACCAGCTCGTCGGGCCGGACGGCGCTGACCGACAGCGGAGCCGACTCCCAGTGCGCCGAGACGACGAGGACCGCCCTCGGCTTGGGCAGGGCGCGGGCCCAGCCGTGCAGCGGGTCGAGCCACTCCGGGCTCTCGAACGGCATCGGGCCACCGCCGTGGGACAGGTACAGGCTGGGCAGCGGCCCGTCCTCCGGCGTCCACACCGGGTGCGGCTGCTCGGCCTCGAGCACCGCCACGCGGCGCAGGTGCGCGGCGAACGGGTGGCTCGCGGGGATGCGCGAGTCGGCGATGGCGGTCGTGCTGGTGGCGCTGCTGCCGTGGGCCATCTCGGGTGCTCCTGTCGGTCGGCGGGTACCGACCCCACTGTGCACCACTTTTGTTGAAGCTTCAAGCATCCCCGAGACGGTCCGCCGCCGGCGCGCGGGTGCCGGTCCCGCGCGCCGGCGCGGTTCAGCGGCGCACGTCGACGGTGACCGCGGCCGTGGCGCTGACCGGCGCCCCGAACGAGTCGGTCATCGTCAGCGTGCAGCTGAAGGTCGCCGTCCCCACCTGGGTCGGGCGTCCCCGCAGGGTGATGTTCGCGTTCTGCCCGGCCGGGTAGTCGCGGTTGCCCGCCTGCCGCGCGGAGCCGGGAGCCAGCTCCAGGGCGAACGACGTCGTCCCCCCGGTCCGCGTGCAGGAGTAACCGAAGGTGCTGCCCAGCAGCGTCCCCGTGCCCCGGTTCCCGAACTGCACCACCAGCTGCACGGTCTGGTGCACGTTGGCCCGCACGACGGGACCGTTGTTGATCTGCTGGTAGAGGTTCGTCGTCGTGGGCGGCGGGGTGACCACCACGTCGAAGGTGCCGGGGGTGGCGGCGTTGCCGGCCTGGTCCGCCGCGGTGCAGGTGACCGTCGTCGTCCCGATCGGGAACCGCGAGCCCGACGGCCGGTCGCAGGTGGGCCGGATCGCCCCGTCCCGGGTGTCCCCCGCCACCGGCGGCGCGTAGGTGACCCGCGCGCCGTCCGCGCCGGTGGACGGGACGCGGACCGGGTCCTTGGCGGCGATCCGCGGCGGCAGCTGGTCGGCCGGGCGGGCCGGCAGCTGCGCGGGGTCGACGATCCCCCAGTAGGCCGGCATGGCCTGCAGGTCGTCGCTCCACGGCAGCGGCTGCTCCCACGGCCGCGCCATCGGCCACGTCCGCAGCCAGGTGCGGGCGTTGCTGATGCCCCAGAAGGTCACCGACTCGATGGAGCCGGCGTGCGCCCGCAGCACCTGGAAGAGGTCGCGGTAGTAGTAGCCGAGCTCGGTCTCGGACTGCGCCTGGTCGGCCATCCCCGGCCGGTGGGTGGGCGCGTCCGGGCCGCTGACGTCGGCGCCGTTGTTCTCGGCGGAGTTGCTGACGTCGAGCTCGGTGATCACCTGGAGCAGCGGCCGGCCGGTCTCGGCGGAGAGCCGCTCGACCGCGGCCAGCGAGTCGCCGAGCCACTCCACGGGTCGGGCGAAGTCGACGTGCACCTGGTGGCCGACACCGTCGATCGGCACGCCCCGCGCGATCAGCGACCGGACCAGGTCGACGTAGTCGGCCCGCTTCTCCGGCATCTCGGAGTTGTAGTCGTTGATGAACAGCTCCTGCGCCGGGAAGTACTGGTCGGCCAGACGGAACGCCTCGTCGACGAAGCCCTCGCCGAGCACCTGGAACCAGCGGCTGTCGCGCATGTCGTGCGGATTGGCGGTGTCGCCGTCGGCGATGACCTCGTTGACCACGTCCCACGCCCAGAGCGGGCTGCCGCCGTCGGGGTAGCGGGCGTTCACGTGGTCGGCGATGGCCTTGATGTGGGCCTCCATGCGCCCGCGGAGCAGCGCCTGGTCGGCGGCGCTGTCGGTCAGCGGGGTGCCGTCGGGGCGCTGGAACCACCAGGCGGGGGTCTGCGAGTGCCAGACCAGCACGTGCCCGTACACCTGGGTGCCGGTCGCGTCGGCGAAGTCGAGCAGCGCGTCGAGCCGGGTGAAGTCGAAGGTGCCCTCGGTGGGCTGCACGACCTCGGGCTTGCCGTCGTTCTCCGGGGTGATCGCGCTGTAGTGCCTGGTCACCAGCTGCGCGGCGCGGCCGGTGGTCTCCCGCTGGTCGACGGCCACGCCGACCCGCTCGAAGCCCTGCGCACCCAGGACGTCCCGCAGCGCGGGCAGGTCCTGGATCGGCGTCTCCTGGAACGGCGCCACGGTCACGTCGTCGATCAGGAAGTCCTTGCCGGCGGTGCCCTCGACGTAGAGCTGCGCCCGGTCCGCGGCGGCGGGCAAGGTGTACGTACCCTCCAGCCGCACCCACGCCGCGTCGGTGACGACGGCGGAGGCGCCGCCGATGTTCTCGTACGCCGTGGCGGTGCCGGCCCGGTCGCGCTGGACGGAGGCCAAGAGCGAGGCAGAGCCCTGGCCCGGGGCCAGCTTGGCCCACAGGCCGACCCGCACCGGCTGCCCCACGGCGAGGTTGGCGGTCACGTCGATCGCCGGGCCCTGCCAGTCCTGCAGCCGGTTGGTGGCCAGCAGGCTGGCCGTGCCGCCGTGCGCGTCACCGGTGACCCGCTCGACACGGGCGTCGCCGCGCGGACCCCAGCCCTGCAGGCCGGACTCGAAGTCGGTCGTCAGCGGCTGCGCGGCGCCCGGCTCGCCCGGCGCCGCGGGCTCGCCGGTCACGACGACGTCGTCGAGGAAGAAGCTCTGCGTCGGGTCGGGGCTCTCGAAGTAGGGCTCGAGCTGGCTCACCGCGCCGCTGAAGGAGTAGCTGCCGGAGACGCGCGTCCAGCCGGAATCGGACACCGCCACCTGCCAGGCGACGGTGTCGTAGCTGGTGCTGCCGCCCTCGGGCGTGCGCGCCACGCTGAGGGTCACCTGGTCGGTACCGGAGCCGGCGGGGAGCTTGACCCAGCCCTCGACCGTCCAGGTGCCGGCGGGCAGGAAGCCGCGGGCGTCGATGCCGGGACCGTGCCAGCTCTCGGAGCGGCCGGTGACCGCCAGGCTGGCGAGGCCGGTGCGGGCCTCGGCGGTGCTGCGCGCGACCTGGGCGGGACCGCGGCCGTACCAGCCGTCGGTCCCCTCCTCGAAGCCGGCCTGGTGCACGGTCGCGGGCGCTGCGGCCGCCGGCGGGGCCACCAGCGCCACCGCCCCTGCGGTCAGGCCCAGGACCAGCGTCCCGGCTCCCACTCGACGTCGTCCCATGGCGTTCCCCTCGCGGCGTTGCGGGTGACCGGTTCCGGACCGGGCCGAGCGGTGTCGGCCGGACGAGTGAACGGCGTCACACTCCGCTGCGTCAACGTTTTCGAAAACGATTTCTGGACCCGTCGGCCCTGCCGCGGTACCGGTGCGCGAGGATGGGCGGGATGCGTGCCGTCGTGAGCAGGGTGTCTACAGCCGCTGTAACCGTCGACGGCGAGGTGGTCGGCCAGATCGGGACGGGACTGCTGTCACTGGTCGGCGTGGGGCACGCCGACGACGCCGACCGGTCGCGGCTGCTGGCCCGCAAGATCCACGAGCTGCGGATCTTCCCCACCGACGACGGCGCGGTCTCCGCCGCGGATCTCGGCCTCCCGGTGCTGGTCGTCAGCCAGTTCACCCTCTACGCCGACACCCGCAAGGGCCGGCGCCCCTCGTGGGCCGACGCCGCGCCCGGCGAGGTCGCGGAACCGCTGGTCGACGAGGTGGTGGCCGAACTGCGGCGGCGCGGCGCCGCGGTGGCCACGGGGGTGTTCGGCGCCCGGATGCAGGTGTCGTCGGTCAACGAGGGCCCGATGACCTTGCTCCTGGAGGTCTGATCTCCCGCCACCCGGGTAGGACGGGTGCGCGACATCACTCCCTGCGGGTTTGCTGTGAACCGGGGATTCGTGGAACACGCGCCCCTGTCGGAGCCGTTGTGCAGGGCGTACCACACCGGACAGAGAGCCAACGGGGACGGTCCGGAGACCCCGGCCCCCACCCCCGACGCCCCGGGTGCCGCACCGCCGCGCCATCGACGACCGGCGGATGCATCCGAATCGAAGGCAAGGACGAAGAAGCATCGTGACGCTGCTGCAGTCTTCCCCCAACGACACCCTCGAGGTCCGCTCGCGCACCGCCCGCCGCGAGCCCGACACCACCGGCCTGGTGTCCACCGACCTCGTGCGCGTGTACCTGAACACCATCGGCAAGACCGCGCTGCTCACCGCCGAGCAGGAGGTGGAGCTGGCCAAGCGGATCGAGGCCGGGCTCTACGCCGAGCGGCTGCTGGCCGAGAAGCAGGGCCTCTCCCCCGCCCGCCAGCGCGACTACAAGACCCTGGCGGTCGACGGCAAGGCCGCCAAGGCGCACCTGCTGGAGGCCAACCTCCGCCTGGTCGTGTCGGTGGCCAAGCGCTACACCGGCCACGGCATGACGTTCCTGGACCTCATCCAGGAAGGCAACGTCGGCCTGATCCGCGCGGTCGAGAAGTTCGACTACACCAAGGGCTTCAAGTTCTCGACCTACGCCACGTGGTGGATCCGCCAGGCGATCACCCGGGCGATGGCCGACTCCGGCCGCACGATCCGGCTGCCCGTCCACCTGGCCGAGCAGGTCAACAAGGTGGTCCGCACCCGCCGGCGCATGCACCAGGAGCTGGAGCGCGAGCCCACCGCCGAGGAGCTCGGGCTCGAGCTGGACATGCCCGAGGCACGGATCACCGAGCTGCTCGAGTACAGCCGCGACCTGGTCAGCCTGGACCAGACCGTCGGTGCCGACGAGGAGTCCCGTCTCGGTGACTTCATCGAGGACGCCGACGCGGCGGTCGCCGAGGACGCCGTCGCCTTCCAGATGATGAAGGGCGACGTCCGCAACGTCCTGGAGACGCTGGAGGACCGCGAGCGCGACGTCGTCGTGCTGCGGTTCGGCCTGGACGGCGGCCAGCCCCGCACGCTGGAGCAGATCGGCAAGCAGTTCGGCCTGTCCCGCGAGCGGGTCCGCCAGATCGAGCGCGAGACGATGGCCAAGCTCCGCGACCCGGAGCGCGCCGACGCCCTGCGCGACTACCTGGCGTAAGAGCCAGCGACTCACCGAGAGCCCGTCCCCGAAAGGGGGCGGGCTCTCGTCGTGATCAGGTCTCCTGATCATCGCGGGTCCTGGCTCAGCACCGGTGGTGAGCCAGGACCCGTGATGCTGAGCCAGGACGGCGTTACAGCAGCGAGCGCATCCGGCGCGGGCCGGGGTCGACCCGGGCGGTGGGCCGGCCGACGTGCCCCGTGCCGCCGGCGACGACCAGCGACCGGCCGCCGTGCCACGGGTGCGGCGGGCCGACGATCACCGGCTCGAGGGTCAGCCGCAGCACCTCGGGCAGGTCGTCGGCCAGCCGGGCGACCCGCAGCAGCAGGTCCTCCAGCGCCCCGGTGTCCACCGGCTCCGAGCCGCGCCAGCCGTCGAGCAGCGGCCAGGCCCGCGGCGCGCGGACCAGCTCGGCGGCGTCCAGGTCCGACAGCGGCAGCGTGCGGAACGCCCGGTCGCCGAGCAGCTCGGTGGCCACTCCCCCGACGCCGAAGCTCACCAGCGCGCCGAACGACGGGTCGTCGACGATCTCCACGACCGTCGCGACGCCCGGGGCGGCCATCTCCTGCACGATCACCGGGTCGCCGGACGGGATGGCGGCGAACGCAGCGCGCACCGCGTCGGCGTCGATGAGGTCCAGCCGCACGCCGCCGAGGTCGGACCGGTGCCGCAGCCAGGGCGCCGTGGACTTGAGGACGACGGGGTAGCCGATCTCCTCCGCGGCGGCGACCGCGGCCTCGGCGTCGCTCACCGTGCGGGTGCCGAGCAGCGGGACGCCGTAGGCGCCGAGCAGCGCGATGAGCTCGTCGTCGGTCAGGTCCCGGCCGCCGGGGGCGTCCGCGAGCACCGCGCGGACCACGGCGCGGGCGGCGGCCTCGTCGACGTCGGGCAGCTCCGGGATCTCGCCGACCGGACGACGGCGCCACCGGGCGTACTCGGCGACCTTGGCCAGCGCGATGACCGCCCGCTCCGGGGTGCTGAACGACGGCACCGAGCCGCGGGCCGGCATGCCGTGCTCGTCCAGGACCGCCAGCTCCGGCGGGATGCCCTCGGTCGACAGGAAGCTGGCCACGATCGGCTTGCCCGAACCGACGGACACCTCGCGCAGCGCCGGGCCGTACTCGTGCGAGCCGGACATCAGCGGTGGCAGGAACACCGCGACCACGGCGTCCACGCCGTCGTCGTCGACCGCGGCCTGCAGCGCGGCGCGGAACTCCTCCGGGGTGCCGGAGACGCCGATGTCGACCGGCGCCTCGTGCGCCAGCTCCAGCCCCTCCTCCAGGACGGCGTCGGCGACGAGCACGCCGATGGCGGTGGAGTTGCCGACGACGGCGACCCGCGCCCCCGCCGGGAGCGGCTGGTGGGCCAGCAGGGTGCCGACGTCGAACAGCTGCGCCACCGTCTCGACCCGGATGACGCCGGCCGAGGAGAACAGCGCCGCCACCGACTGCTCGGGCACCGCGACCGAGGTCCCGGCCAGGCCCGGGGTGACGCCGACGTGCCGGCCGCTCTTCACCGCCACCACCGGCTTGGTGCGGCCGACGGTGCGGGCCAGCCGGGCGAACTTGCGGGGGTTGCCGAAGCTCTCCAGGTGCAGCAGCACCACCTCGGTGCCGGGGTCGGTGGCCCAGTACTGCAGCAGGTCGTTGCCGCTGACGTCGGCGCGGTTGCCGGCGGAGACGAACGACGACAGCCCGATGCCGCGGCTGCGGGCGCGCTCCAGCAGGGCGACGCCCAGCGCGCCGGACTGGGCGAAGAAGCCGACCCGCCCGCGGCCGGGGACCATCGGCGCCAGCGAGGCGTTGAGCCGCACCTCGGGGTCGGTGTTGACGATGCCCAGGCAGTTGGGGCCCACGACGCGCATGCCCGACGCGCGGGCCGCGGCGACCAGCCGGCGCTCGGCCTCGCGCCCCTCGGGGCCGGTCTCGCCGAAGCCGCCGGAGACGACCACCAGCCCCCGGACCCGCTTGCGCCGGCACGCCTCGAGCACGGCGGCCACCTCGTCGGCCGGCACCGCGAGGACGGCGAGGTCGACGTCGTCGGGGATGTCCTCGATCGTCGCGTAGGCGGGCACCCCGCGGACGTGCCGCGCGGTCGGGTTGACCGGGTAGACCGGGCCGGAGAAGCCGTAGTCGAGCAGGTGGCGGAGCAGCGCGTTGCCGACCTTCCCGTCGTCGTTGCTGGCGCCCACGACGGCCACCGACGACGGGGTGAGCAGCCGCGCGATCGACCGCGACTCGCTGCGCTGCTCGCGCTCGTAGGCGACGGCGAGGGCGTCCTCGGTCTGCTCGATCGGGAAGGTCAGGTGCACGACGCCGTCCTCGTAGGAGCGCTCGGCCTTGTAGCCCGCGTCCCGGAAGACCCGCACCATCTTGCTGTTCTGCGCGAGCACCTCGGCGACGAAGCGCTTGATCCCGCGCTCCCGGGCGGCTGCGGCCAGGTGCTCGAGCAGCACCGACCCCAGGCCGCGGCCCTGGTGGGCGTCCTCGACCAGGAAGGCCACCTCGGCGTCGTCGGTGCCCGGGTACCGGTCGTACCGGCCGACGGCGATGACCTGGTCCCCCAGCAGGACCACGAAGGCCACCCGGTTGTCGTGGTCGACGTGGGTGAACCGGTGCAGGTCCTTGTCCGAGAGCCGCTTCATCGGCCCGAAGAACCGGTAGTAGCGGGTCTGGTCGCTGCTGCGGTCCATGAGGCCGGTGAGCCCGTCGGCGTCCTCCGGGCAGATCGGGCGCAGGTGCACGGTGCCGCCGTCGGCGGCGACGATGTCGGCCTCCCAGTGCGGCGGCGGGGTCGGGGGGGCCTCGGCGGGAGGCGCGGTCTGCTCAGTCACGGGGATCGTCCGGGTCGAGGCCGAAGTAGGGGAAGGACGCGCGGCGGGTGCGCATGATCGCGCGGTCCACGCGGGACTCGGTGAAGCTGTCCCACCGGGAGAAGCCGGTGTAACCGCCCTCGGTCATGTGGGTGGGCGGCCGGGCCCGGAGCCCGCGGGCGACGACGTCGTCGCGCCAGGACTGCGGGATCTCGGTGGCGGGGTCGAGCTTCACCCCGGACACCTCGGCGATCAGGTGGGTCCAGGCCCGCGGCACGCAGCGCACCAGCCCGTAGCCGCCGCCCCCGAGCGCGATCCACCGGCCGTCGCAGAGCTGGTGGGCCAGCTCGTGCATCGCCTTGTAGCTGGCGCGCTGGCCGTCGATGGTGAGGGCGAGGTCGGCGAGCGGGTCCTCGTGGTGGGCGTCGCAGCCGCACTGGGTGACGATGATCTGCGGCTCGAAGGCCGTGAGCACGCTCGGGACGACGGCGGTGAACGCCCGCAGCCAGGCGGAGTCGTCGGTGCCGTTGGGCAGGGCGAGGTTGACCGCGCTGCCCAGGGCCTTGTCGGCGTCGCCGGTCTCCTCCGGGAAGCCGGTGCCCGGCCACAGCGTGAGCGGCGTCTGGTGGATGCTGACGGTGAGCACCCGCGGGTCGTCGTAGAAGGCGGCCTGCACGCCGTCGCCGTGGTGCACGTCGAGGTCGACGTAGGCGATCCGCTGGTAGCCCTGCCCGAGCAGCCAGGCGATGGCGACGGCGGCGTCGTTGAACACGCAGAACCCCGCGGCCCGGTCCCGCATGGCGTGGTGCAGCCCGCCGGAGATGTTGACCGCGTGCTGCGCCGCTCCGCTGTGCACCTGCTGCGCGGCCAGCACGCTGCCCCCGGTGATCAGCGCCGCGGCGTCGTACATGCCCGCGAAGACCGGGTTGTCCGACGTCCCGAGACCGTGCCCGACGGACGGGTCGATCGGCGCCTGGCGCACCGCCTCGAGGTACAGCGGGTCGTGCACGAGGGTGAGCAGCTGCTCGTCGGCCGGCTCCGGCTTCAGCACCCGCAGCCGGTCGCCGGCCAGCAGGCCGAGGCTGTCGGCAAGCCGCATGGTGAGGTCCAGCCGGACCGGGTGCAGCGGGTGCTCCCCGCCCATCGTGTAGCCGAGCAGGCTGTCGTCCCAGACGACGGCCACCGAGTCGCTCATGGCACCTCCTCGTGCAGGCGACGCCCGCGGCGGTCGCCGCCCCGGGCCGGGACCCCACCGGCCTCCCGGACGCTACCGGGTGACGGCGCGGGCGCACGCCGCGCAGCCCACCCGCGGCGTGACCAGGTGGGACGGCTCACCCCCGTAGACTGGGCTGCGACACGGAGGAGTACCTGTGAACGATCTCATCGACACCACGGAGATGTACCTCCGCACGATCTTCGAGCTCGAGGAGGAGGGCATCACCCCTCTCCGGGCCCGGATCGCGGAGCGCCTGCACCAGAGCGGCCCCACGGTCAGCCAGACGGTGGCGCGCATGGAGCGCGACGGCCTGCTGACCGTGGAGGGCGACCGGCACCTGCAGCTCTCGGAGGAGGGCCGCCAGCTGGCGACGGCGGTGATGCGCAAGCACCGCCTGGCCGAGTGCCTGCTCGTCGACGTCATCGGTCTGGACTACGCCGACGTGCACGAGGAGGCCTGCCGCTGGGAGCACGTCATGAGCGAGGCGGTGGAGCGCCGGCTGCTGTCGCTGCTGGGCAACCCGACCGTCTCGCCGTTCGGCAACCCGATCCCGGGGCTGGACGCGCTGCGCGGCGGGGACGACGGCCTCGGGGGCGAGACCTCGGCGGTGCTCGACGCGCTGACCGTGCTGTCGACGACGGCGACGGCCGAGGGCCGCCCGGTGGTCGTGCGCCGGATCAGCGAGCAGCTGCAGGAGAACGCCGAGCTGCTGCGCGCGCTGGCCGACCACGGGGTCCGCCCGGGCGTGACCATGGAGGCCCGCCTGGTCGAGGGCTCGGTGAGCCTGGACGGCTACGTGCTGCCGGTGGGCGTGGCCCAGCACATGTTCGTCAGCGCGGTCGACGAGGAGCTCACCCCGCTGGAGGCGGCGCCGCTGCTGTGACGTCCCCGGTGGCGGGCCCCCGCGGGCCCGCCACCGGCGCGCGCGGGAACCGGCCGGTGCCGGTCACTACGGTGGGGTCGATCCCCGCTCCCTCGCGAGAGAAGGCACCGGTGAGCCAGTCCGCTCCTGCCTCCGACCCCACCCCCGCCGGCGGGTCCGCCGCCGAGGAGGCGGAGGCTCCCCCGCCCAGCCCGTTCCACCGGCTGGCCGACTTCGTGGCGCTCCCCCGCATCGGCGGGCTGGCGCTGTCGGCCGACGGCAGCCGGCTGGCGGTCTCCGTGGCCACGCTCGACCCGGAGAAGAAGAAGTGGCAGTCCGCGCTGTGGGAGGTCGACCCGGCCGGGCAGCGGCCCGCCCGCCGGCTGACGCGCAGCGCACCGGGTGAGTCCTCCCCGGCCTTCGCGCCGGACGGGTCCCTGCTGTTCACCTCCGCCCGCCCCGACCCGGCGGCGACCGCCGAGGGCGACCCGAAGCCGGCGCTGTGGAGCCTGCCGCCGGGCGGCGGGGAGGCCCGGCCCGTGCTGACCCGCCCGGGCGGCATCTCGTCGTTCACCGTGGCCGCCGCCGGCGGCGAGGTGGTCGTCTCGGCGTCGACGATGACCGGCGGCTCGGAGGGCGAGGCCGACGAGGAGCGCCGGAAGAAGCGCAAGGACGCCGGGGTGTCGGCGATCCTGCACGAGAGCTACCCGGTGCGGTACTGGGACCACGACCTCGGGCCTGCCGCGCCGCACCTGTTCGCCGCCGGGCGGCTGCCCACCGAGGAGAGCGCGCTCGAGGGCGTGCCGCAGGTGGAGCTGCGCGACCTGACCCCCGAGGCCACCGCCCCGGTCGGCGCCGACGGCGACTACGCGCTCTCCCCCGACGGCCGGCTGCTGGCCCGGTCGGAGCAGGTCCCCGACGGCCCGGCGGGGCACCGCTCCCGGCTGGTGCTGACCGAGGTGTCCTCCGGCGCGACCCGGCCGCTGGTCGACGACCCGCTGGCCGACGTGTACGCCGCCGCGTTCTCGCCGGACGGGAGCGCGCTGGTCTGCGTGCGGGAGGCGCTGTCGAGCTACGCCGAGCCGCCGGACTACACCCTGCTGCTGGTCGACGTGGACAGCGGCACCGCCCGCGAGCTCACCCCCGGCTTCGACCGGTGGCCCAGCGCGCCGCAGTTCGCCGCCGACGGCGCCGCCGTGTACTTCCTCGCGGACGAGGACGGCCGGCACGCGCTGTTCCGCGTCGACGTCGACGGGGGCGAGCCGGTCCGGCTGACCGGCGACGGCGCCTACAGCGACCTGCAGGTGGCCCGCGACGGCAGCGCCCTCTACGCGCTGCGCTCGGCCTACGACTCCCCCGCCGTCCCGGTGCGGATCGATCCCGTCGCCCCGATGCAGGACCCGGTCGTGCTGCCCAACCCGGGCACGATCGACCGGCTGCCGGGCACGCTCACCGAGGTGCGCGCCACCGCGGCCGACGGCGCCGAGGTGCAGTCGTGGCTGGTGCTGCCCGAGGGCGCCTCCGCGGCAACCCCCGCCCCGCTGCTGCTCTGGATCCACGGCGGACCGCTGATGAGCTGGAACAGCTGGTCGTGGCGCTGGAACCCGTGGGTGCTGGCCGCCCGCGGCTACGCCGTGCTGCTGCCCAACCCGGCGCTGTCGCAGGGCTTCGGGCAGGACTTCGTCCGCCGCGGTTGGGGCGAGTGGGGCGGCGCTCCGTACACCGACCTCATGGCCGCCGTCGACGCCGCGGAGCAGCTGCCCGAGATCGACGAGACCCGCACCGCGGCGATGGGCGGCTCCTTCGGCGGGTACATGGCCAACTGGGTCGCCACCCAGACCGACCGGTTCAAGGCCATCGTCACGCACGCCAGCCTGTGGGACCTCGACTCGTTCACCGGCACCACGGACGCGGCGTACTACTGGGAGAAGGAGTGGGGCGACCCGCTGCGCGAGCCCAAGCGCTACGAGCAGAACTCGCCGCACCGGTACGCCGACGCCATCCGGACGCCGATGCTGGTCATCCACGGAGACAAGGACTACCGCGTCCCGATCAGCGAGGGCCTGCGGCTCTGGTACGACCTGCAGAAGCGCGGCGTCCCGTCGAAGTTCCTCTACTTCCCCGACGAGAACCACTGGGTGCTCACGCCCGGCAACTCGATCGTCTGGTACGAGACCGTGCTCGCCTTCCTGGCCGAGCACGTCCTGGGCCAGGAGTGGCAGCGCCCCGAGCTGGTCTGACCGGCACCGGCCGGTGGGCACCTCAGCCCGCCGGCCGGTCGGCGTCGTCGGCGGCCAGGGTCAGCAGCTCGCGCAGCTCCGCGGGCGGGACGCACGCCGCCAGCGCCTGGGCCAGCAGCCGCGCCAGCGAATAGCCCGGATCGCCGTCCAGCGCCCGGTCCAGGGCTATGTTGGCCATGGCGCCGTCGCCGCGCAGCCACGCGCAGACCGCGAGCAGCGTGGCCGGCGCCGCGTCGAGGGGCGAGGGCGCCCGGCGGGTGCACTCGGTCCACAGCGACTCGGCCGCCACCCGCTCCTCCCCCAGCGCCAGTTGCAGCGCCCAGTCACGCACCTGGACGTCGCGCAGCGCCCACAGCACCTCCGCGAGCTCGGCGTCGGGCAAGGGCTCCGACGACGGCCCGGGCCGGAACCGCCGGACGGCGCTGCCGATGGCCGCCCGGTCGCCGACCCGCACCGCGGCCCAGCCGCGGGCCTCGACCTCCGCGGCCCGCTCGCCCCCCGCCCGGAGGCACGCGTCGCCCGCTGACGTCCGCGCCGGCTCGGGCGGCGGGGCGATGCGGAGGGCCAGCTCCTGCCGGTCCCGCGCGACCACCGTGCCCACCGCCACGGAGGCGGCGGCCAGCTCGCCCACGTCGGCGGGCAGCGGCGTGCCGGCGCCGGGCTCGCAGCACGGGTACGGGCAGTCGTAGGACCACCAGCGCTCCCGGGCGACGAGCAGCGCCTCCCGCAACGGCAGCCCCACCGCGTCGAGCGCCAGGACGAGGTCGTGCACCAGGCCCCGGTGCGGCAGCCCGTCGGGCACCTCCGGCGCCTCGGACAGCACGACCAGGAGCACGCCGTCGGGCCGGTCCTGCGCGAGGCTGCGGGTCAGGGCTCGGGCCAGCGCCGGGCCGTGCTCGGGGGGCGGCAGGTCGGCGCGGACGGTCAGGCCGACCCGCCGGCCCGACGGGCCGCCCAGCGAGACGAGCACGATCGACTCCGCCGGCCGGTAGCCGAGCAGGTAGGGCAGCGCGACCGCGATCTCACCGGGCTCGCCCAGCGAGACGGTGGGACGGGTCAGGTCGGCGGCCGGTCCTGGGATCTCCATGCCCCCGACCGTGGCCGGGGAACGGCGGGCGCGGAGGCCCCGAGCGCGGTCTGTGGACGCCCGCCCGGCTGTGGACGGATCAGCCCAGCGCGTCGGCCTGCACCTGGTAGGCCTCCTCCAGCAGCGCCGCGAACGCCGCGGGGTCCGGCGCCGCGGTGCCCGAGCCGGTCGGGTCGACGACCAGCGACATGAGGACGAGGAGGCGGTCGCCGTCCTCCACCGCGCCGATCAGCGCCGGGACGCTGGCCTGCGTGCCGTCGGGCAGCGCGACCGTCGTCGCGTACCGGAGGCCGGCCGAGCCGTCGCCGAGGTCGGCCACGTCCAGCCCCTCGAAGGAGATCGTCGCCGTGCCGATCTCCGGCGAGGAGATCTGCGCCGACGGGCAGCGCTCCACCGCGGCGGCCAGCTGGTCGACGGTCCCCTCGGTCGGGCCGCCGCGCACCAGCATCTCGACGGTCACCGTCGTCCCGGTCTGCGCGCTCACCGCGGCGATCTCGTCGAAGTCGCCGATGTCGGGCTGGGTGCCCTCGACCGCCGCGTCGCACTCCTCCGGCGTGACCTCCACGTCGCCCAGCGAGCCGGCCAGGCCGGCGCCCTGCTCCAGCTGCTCCGGCGAGACGGCGACGACCGTGGCGTCGGCGCCGAAGGCATCGGCGGTCAGCAGCCCCGAGGCGAGGTCGGGCTCGCTACCCGCCTCGGACTTCGTCCGGTCGGCCTTGTCCGACGACGACGCGGCCTCCCGGGAGTCCGAGCCGCCGTCGTCCCCGCCGCAGCCGGCCAGCAGCAGCCCCGCGGCGAGCCCGCCGGCGAGCGCCGCGCGGACGCGGGGACGGCGGGACCGGGACGGACGGGCAGCAGCAGCCATGCCGCAACCCAACCACCCCGCGGCCCCGTCCGGGGTGTCAGAACCGGTACTGGATCCGGGTGCGGGACTCGAGGATCGGCGTCACGTGCTCGGCGATGACCGCCAGGTGGACCGGGTCCTGCGCGTACCGGTAGTAGGACTCGACGTCGGGGAAGTCGGCGATCAGCACCGCGTGCGCGTTGCCGTCGACCAGCCCGGCGTCCTCCGCGACGGTCAGCGAGGTCATGCCCCCGACCTCGCGGCGCAGGTCCCGCAGCGCCTGGAGGGTGGCCGCGCGCCGCTCGGCGGGGGCGTCCGCGGCCCAGGTGAAGGTCACGACGTGACGGATCATGCGCAGCACCCTGCCACGCCGGGGCGCCGTCCGTCCGGGTGCGCCCTGCCGTCCCGCCGTCCCGGCTGGTGGACGAGGGGCCCGACGGCGCTGGCTAGAGTCCCGCCCATGGGACGGTCGCTGCGCATCGCACTGCTGTCCTACCGCAGCAAGCCGCACGGCGGTGGCCAGGGCGTCTACGTCCGGGCGCTCTCCCGCGAGCTGGCCGAGCTCGGCCACCGGGTCGAGGTGCTCAGCGGCCAGCCCTACCCCGAGCTCGACGACGGCGTGCCGCTGACGCCGCTGCCCAGCCTCGACCTGTACCGCGAGCCCGATCCGTTCCGGACGCCGCGGCCCTCGGAGTTCCGCGACTGGATCGACGTCGCCGAGTGGGCCACGATGTGCGCCGCCGGCTTCCCGGAGCCGCTGACGTTCAGCCTCCGCGCCGCCCGCCACCTGCTGCCGCGGGCCGCGGAGTTCGACGTCGTCCACGACAACCAGTCGCTCGGCTACGGGCTGCTGCGGCTGTCCCGCGCCGGCCTGCCCACGGTGGCCACCGTGCACCACCCGGTCGCCATCGACCGCGAGCTGGAGCTGGCCGCCGCCCCGTCGCTGCGCCGCAAGCTGACCCTGCGCCGCTGGTACGCGTTCACCGCCATGCAGGCCAAGGTGGTGCGCCGCCTCGACGCGGTCACCACGGTCTCGGAGAACTCCCGGCAGGACATCGAGCGCTACATGGGCCTCCCGGCGCGCGACGTCGAGGTGATCCCGGTCGGCATCGACCCGGGCACCTTCACGCCGCCGGCGGACCACCGGGTCCGGGAGACCGGCTCGATCCTGGCGATCACCAGCGCCGACGTCCCGCTCAAGGGCCTGGTGCACCTGCTGGAGGCGGTGGCCAAGCTGCGCACCGAGCGGCCGGTGCGGCTCACCGTGGTGGGCACCGCCCGGCCGGGCGGCCCCGCCGAGGCGGCGCTGGACCGGCTCGGCATCCGCGACGCCGTCCGGTTCACCGGCCCGGTGCCCGAGGCCGAGCTGATCGAGCTCCTCCAGCGCGCCACCCTGCTGGCCATCCCGTCGCTGTACGAGGGCTTCTCCCTCCCGGCGATCGAGGCGATGGCCTGCGCGACCCCGCTGGTCACCACCGACGCCGGCGCCCTGCCGGAGGTCGTGGGCACCAAGGCCGGGCTGCGGGTGAGGGCCGGCGACGTCGGCGAGCTCACCGCGGCGCTGCAGCTGGTCCTCGACTCGCCGTCCCTGGCCGAGCAGCTGGGCCGGGCCGGCCGGCGCCGCGTGCTGGACACCTACACCTGGCGGGCGACGGCCGAGCGCACCGCCGACTGGTACGCCGAGACCCTGGAGCGCCGTTGCTGACCGTCGACTACGACCTCCTCGACCTGCGGCCGGGGATGACCGTCCTCGACCTCGGCTGCGGCGAGGGCCGGCACGCCTTCGAGGCCTACCGCCGGGGCGCCTCCGTCGTCGCCGTCGACTGGGGGCAGCCGGAGGTCGAGACGACCAAGCGCTGGCTGGGCGCGATCGCCGAGGCCGGTGAGGCCCCGGCCGGGGCGCGCTACGAGGTGGTGCGCGGCGACCTGCTGCACCTGCCGTTCCCCGACGCCAGCGTCGACCGGGTGATGGCCAGCGAGGTGCTCGAGCACATCCCGGACGACGAGACCGCGATGGCCGAGATCTTCCGCGTGCTCAGGCCCGGCGGCCGCGCCGTCGTCACCGTGCCCCGCTACGGGCCCGAGCGGATCTGCTGGGCGCTGTCGGACGAGTACCACGCCAACGAGGGCGGGCACATCCGCATCTACACCCGCTCGGTGCTGCGCGAGCGGCTGGCCGGGGCCGGGCTGGTTCCGGGCGCCGACCACCACGCGCACGCGCTGCACGCACCGTTCTGGTGGCTGAAGTGCGCGGTCGGCGTCGGCAAGCCCGACAACCGCGCCGTCCGGGCCTACCACCGGCTGCTCGTGTGGGACCTGACCACGCGGCCGTGGATCACCCGGGCCGCCGAGAAGGTGCTCGACCCCGTGCTCGGCAAGAGCTACGTCGTCTACGCGGACAAGCCGGCAGCCGCGGGGACCGCGTCCCTGCCCTCCGAGCCGGAGCGGACCGCTGCGGCGGGCTGAGGCCCTGCCGGAGCTGGCCGGCGTGCTCAGCGCCGACCAGGTCCGGCAGACGGTCGGCTGGATCGCCGCCCAGCAGGACCGCGACGGCGCGCTGCCCTGGTACTCCGGCGGGCAGCTGGACCCCTGGGACTCGGTCGAGGCGGCCATGGCCCTCGACGTCGGCGGCGAGCACGAGCGCGCCCGCGCCGCCTACCGGTGGCTGGCGTCGGTGCAGCGACCCGACGGCTCGTGGGCGTCGGAGTACCGCGGCGGTGCCGAGACCGCGCCCTCGGTCGAGAGCAACCACGCCGGCTACCTGGCCGTCGGCGCCTGGCACACCTGGCTGGTCACCGGTGACGAGCAGCTGGTGACAGAGCTGTGGCCGGCGGTGCGCCGCGGTCTGGACCTGGTCGTGCGCATGCAGCTGGCCGGCGGCGAGATCTCGTGGGCGCTGCGCCCGGACGGGACCCCGGACGCCACGGCGCTGCTCACCGGCAACGCCAGCCTCTTCCAGGCGCTGCGCTGCGGCATCGCCCTGGCCGGGCTGCACGGTGAGGCCCAGCCGGACTGGGAGCTCGCCGTCGCCGACCTCGGGACGGCGCTGCGGCACCGGCCGGACGCGTTCGCCGACCGGTCCCGCTACTCGATGGATTGGTACTACCCGGTGCTCGGCGGCGCCCTGGACCGCGCGGCCGCGCACGACCGGCTCGACGCCGCCTGGGACGCCTTCGTCGTCCCCGGGCTCGGCGCCCGCTGCGTCTCCGACCGGCCGTGGGTCACCGGCGCGGAGACCTGCGAGCTGGCGCTCGCGCTCGCCGTCGCCGGGCGCCCCGACGCCGCGCTCGAGCAGGTCGCCGCCATGCAGCACCTGCGCGACGACGACGGCTCGTACTGGACCGGCTTCGTCTACGCCGACGACGCGCGGTGGCCGATCGAGCAGACCACCTGGACCGCCGCGGCCGTCGTCCTGGCCGCCGACGCGCTGGCGGGCGCGAGCGGGGCCTCGGGCCTGTTCACCGACCCCCACGCCCTCCCGGCGGCCGGTCCCGCGGATTCCGATTGGCTGAGCGGAGGTGCGGGCACGGTCCGTCCGTGACCTCTCCCCGCACCGCCGACGACGTCACCGTCGTCGTCATGTCCCGCGACCGGCGCGACGAGCTGCTGACCACCCTGCCCCGCCACGAGGCCCCGGTGGTGCTCGTCGACAACGCCTCGGCCGACGGCACCGCCGACGCCGTCCGGGCCGCGCTGCCGCAGGTGACCGTCGTCGCCCTGGACGGGAACGTGGGTTCCTACGCCCGCACGATCGGCGTCGAGCGGGCCGGCACCGAGTTCGTGGCCTTCGCCGACGACGACTCCTGGTGGGCGCCCGGCGACCTCGCCCGGGCCGCGGAGGTCATGCGGGCCCACCCGCGGCTGGCGGTGCTCAACGCGCGCATCCTGGTCGGTCCCGAGGAGCGGCTGGACCCGCTCTGCGCGGAGCTGGCCGCCAGCCCGCTGGGCACGCCGGACGACCTGCCCGGCCCCGCGCTGCTGGGTTTCGTGGCCTGCGCGGTCATGGTGCGCCGAGAGGCGTTCCTGCAGGTCGGCGGCTTCGACCGGGTGGTCCGCTTCCCGGGCGAGGAGGAGCGGCTGGCCCTCGACCTGGCCGCGGCCGGGTGGGGCATGGCCTACGTCGACGCGGTCACCGTGCACCACCACCCCTCGCCGCGGCGGTCCGCGCCCGAGCACCGCCGGTCGGCCATCTGGCGCAGCCGGCTGCTGACCGCGCTCATGCGGCACCCGGCGCCGGAGGTGGCCCGCGTGGTGGTGCAGGCGCTGCGCACCGGCGGCGCCGAGCGCCGCGGGCTGCTGCGCGCGCTGCCGGACGTGCCGGCCGCCCTGCGCGAGCGGAAGCCGGTGCCCGCCGGTGTGCGCGACCAGCTGCGTGTCCTGGAGGCGACCCCGTGAAAGAGGACCCCCCTGCCCCCCACCGCTCGCACGCTCGCGGCGGGCCCCTGCAGGAGGGCCGGGAGGACGACCGGATCGCCGTCGTCGTCATCACCCACCAGCGCCGCGACGAGCTGCTGCTGGCCCTGGACCGGCTCCTGGCGCTGCCGGAGCAGCCGCACGTCGTCGTCGTCGACAACGGCTCGACCGACGGCACCGCGGAGGCGGTGCGCGCCCGCTTCCCCGCCGTCGAGCTGATCGCGAGCCCCGAGAACCTCGGCGCGGTCGGGCGCAACGTCGGGGTCGGCCGGCTGGGCACCCCGTACATCGCCTTCTGCGACGACGACACCTGGTGGGACCCGGGGTCGCTGCGCGCCGCGGCCGACGTCCTCGACGCACACCCGCGGCTGGCCGTCGTCACCGCGCGCATCCTCGTGGAGCCCGGCGGGCGGGAGGACCCGATCGTCCCCGAGCTGCGCGACTCCCCCGTGCGCGGCGCCGCGTGGCTGCCCGGACCGGCGCTCGGCTCGTTCCTGGCCGGCGCCTCGGTGATCCGGCGGGAGGCGTTCGACGAGGTCGGCGGCTTCTCCGAGCGGCTGTGGCTCGGCGGCGAGGAGGAGCTGATGGCCGGTGACCTGGCCGCCGCCGGCTGGGAGCTGTGCTACCTCGAGCAGCTGACCGTGCACCACCAGGCCAGCCGCGCCCGCGACCCGCACAAGCGCCGGCACGACGGCATCCGGAACACGCTCTGGACGACGTGGCTGCGCCGCCCGCTGCGCCCGGCGCTGCGCCGCACCGCGCACCTCCTGCGGACCGTGCCCCGCGACCGGGTGACCGCGCGGGCGCTGCTGGCCGCCGTGCGCGGAGCCCCCTGGGTGCTGCGCGAGCGGCGGGTGCTCCCCCCGCACGCCGAGTCCCGGTTCACCGACCTCGAGGACGCGCAGCGCCGGTCCACCGCCCGCCGCTACGTCAGCTAGTCCTCGGGCTCAGCGGGCGCAGTCGATGCAGGTGCGGGCGGTCGGCCGGGCGGCCAGCCGCTCCGGCGCGATCGGCCGCCCGCAGGTCTCGCAGCGGCCGTAGGTGCCCGCCTCGACGGCGGTGACCGCGGCGTCGACGTCGGCCAGCCGGCGGCGCGCCTGCTCGAGCAGGGCGGCGATCTGCTGCCGCTCGAAGGCGATGGTGGCGCCCTCGGGGTCGTGCTCGTCGTCGGCGTTCGACGACTGCGACGCCGCGACGATCTCGTCGAACTGGCGGGTCAGCGCCTCGATCTGGGCGAGGGCGGCATTCCGCTCCTCCCCCAGCGGATCAGCGCTCACGTCGCAGCAGCCGCAGGGAGCCGGTGCCGGGCAGCTCGGTGAAGTCCCCGGACGCCAGCACCCGCGTGTAGACGCCGTAGGGCGCCTGCCCGCCGTCGGCCGGGTCGGGGAAGACGTCGTGGATGGCCAGCGTGCCCCCGACGGCCAGCTTGGCCACCCAGGCGTCCTGGTCGCGCCGCGCGGACTCCTCGGTGTGCGAGCCGTCGAGGAACAGCAGCGCCGGCGGCGTCGACCACAGCGGGGCGAGGGTCTCCGAGCGGGTGACGACGGCGATCACGACGTCCTCGGCCCCCGCCTCGGCGATGGTCCGCCGGAACCGCGGCAGCGTGTCCAGGAGCCCGACCGCCGGGTCGACCAGCGACGGGTCGTGGTACTCCCAGCCGGGCTGGTGCTCCTCCGACCCGCGGTGGTGGTCGACGGTCACGACCCGCCGCCCGGTCTCGCGGGCGGCCGCGGCGAGGTAGAGCGCCGACTTGCCCATCCAGCTGCCCACCTCGAGCAGCGGGCCGGGCACGGCGACGTCCCGGGCGGCCTCGTAGAGGGCACGGCCCTCGTCGTCGGGCATGAAACCGGGAGCGGCCTGGGCGGCGGCGAGCAGTTCGGGCACGCCCACAGCTTGGCTCACCGGGCGAACCTGGCCCGCAGCGCGGTCACCCGGCGCTCGGTCGCGGCCCCGGCCTCGGTGTCGGCGGCCTTGGCGAAGAAGGCGCCGGCCGCCGTCGTCACCGGGACGGCGAGCACCAGGGCGATCGCGCCGACCATCGTCCGGATGACCTCCTCGGCGAACGCCGACGAGGTGAGGACGACGTTCCACGGCTGGGAGTACAGCTCGAACAGCAGCAGCAGCGGCAGCGCGGCACCGGTGTAGGCGAAGACGATCGTGTAGACGGTCGAGGCGATGTGGTCGCGGCCCACCGCCATGCCGCGGGCGTAGAGCTCCCGCCAGGTCATCGCGGGGTCGACCTCGTGCAGCTGCCAGATGGCCGAGGCCTGCGTGATGGTCACGTCGTTGAGGACGCCGAGGCCGGCGACGACCACCCCGGCGAGGACCAGCCCGGAGAAGTCCAGCGTGGGGTCGTAGCCCTGCAGCGTCACCGCCTCCTCGCTGGTGATGCCGGTCAGCCGGGCGGTGGCCACCGCAACCGCCCCCATGACCGCCACCAGCGTGAGACCGAACAGCGTGCCGACCAGCGCCGTCGTCGTCCGCGCGGAGAACCCGTGCGCCAGGTAGAGGACGACGAACATGATCGCCGCGGAGCCGACGAGGGTGACCAGCACGGGTGAGGAGTCGCCGAGCAGCCCGGGCAGGATGAACTGCAGCAGCACGGTGAACGCGAACGCCAGCCCGAGCAGCGCCGCGAGGCCGCGCAACCGGGCGACCAGCCCCACGACGACGGCGAACGCGACGGCCAGCGTGATCATCGGCAGGTCGCGGGCGTAGTCGTAGAACCCGTACGCGGCCGCACCCTCGGCGCCGGCGTCCCGGGTGAGGACCAGGACGTCGCCCTCCTGCACCCCGTTGGCGATGACCACCTCGTCCAGCTGCACCTGGACGTACTCGCCCTCGCCTTCCCCGTCGAGGACCTCCACGACGGCGGTGGCGCAGGTGGCCGGCTGCCCCTCCACGCCGCACTCGACCGTCTCCACCGAGGCGACCCGGCCGTCGGGGTAGGTGGTGCCGGGCGGCAGCGCCTGCTCGGCGGCCTGCTGCGCCCGGGTCGGCCCGTCGTCGGGCCACAGGACCAGCAGGCCGATGACGGTGGCCAGCCCGACGGGGACCAGCAGCAGGAGCATCAGCCACACCGCCCGCCGCCGGCGGCCGAGGGCCTCCGGGCTGGGCGGCGGCGCGTCGGGGTCGGGGCCGTGGCTGTGCTGATGACCGGTGGACACCCGGTCAGGCTAGGAGCCCGGTGAGCTCCCGGGCGCACCCGACACCGAGCCGTCGGCGTCCACGATCGGGAAGCGGTGCCACAGGCCGGTCAGCTGCAGCGGCCGGGCGACGGCGGCGGGCGGCGCCACCAGCGCCACCTCGACGCCGCGGGGTGCGGCCATCTTCTGCAGCTGCACCAGCACGGCCATCCCCGCGGAGTTCATGAAGCCGACCGCGCGCAGGTCCAGGTCGACCCGCTGCACCGGGGTCCCGCCGAGGAGCAGATCGGTGAGCGTGCGCACCAGCGGCCGGCGTGCGGCCTCGCTGAGCTCGCCCTCCACGACGACGGTGACGACCTCCCCCGCCACGTTCGTCGAGACGGCGGGCTCCGCCGCCTCGTCGCCTCCACCGGCCTGCACGTCGCTCTCAGCCATGGGAGTGGCACTGCCCCGGACGCGGCGTGTTCACGCACGCGCCCCAGGTCGCGCGGCCGGGAACATTCTCCGGCGGAAGACGTTTACTCGGGTGCCAGCCCGAGGTAATCTCCAGTCGCCACTAGAGGTTCCACCTCGGGCAGCGAACTCAACAGGACACCATCAGGAGGTTCGACGCCATGATGCTGACCGCCTACGACCCGTTCGCCGCCACGTCCGCCGCCTTCCGCGCGCTGGACCAGCTGACCGGCCGCTCCGGTTCGACGACCGCCCGCCCGCTGTCGGGCATGCCGATGGACGCCTACAAGGTCGGCGACAACTTCGTCGCCCACTTCGACCTGCCCGGCGTCGACCCCGGCTCGATCGACCTGTCGGTCGAGGGCACCACGCTGACGATCAGCGCGGAGCGCTCGGTGCCCCAGCTGGAGAACGCCGAGTGGGTGGCCGCCGAGCGGCCGTACGGCGCCTACACCCGCCAGCTGGTGCTGGGCCGCAGCCTGGACACCGACCGGCTGGAGGCCAGCTACCACGACGGCGTGCTCACCGTGAGCATCCCGGTGGCCGAGAAGGCCCGGGCCCGCAAGATCACGGTGACCCGCGCGGACACCCCGACCGCCGTCGAGGGGCGCACCATCGAGGGCGAGCAGTCCGAGCAGAAGGCCGTCACCAGCTGACGACCGCGACCGGAGGGGCCGGACCCGGCGGGTCCGGCCCCTCCGCGTTCGCCCCACCCCGAGGAGGACGGCGATGACCGAGCGACCCGATCCGCTGCGCCGGCTCGACGACCCCGACTACCCGGCGCTGACGATGAGCCAGGCCGCGGAGCTCCTGGGCGTCCAGGCCGCCTTCCTCCGCAGCCTCGACTCCTCCGGCGCCCTCCAGCCGCACCGCTCCTCCGGCGGGCACCGGCGCTACTCCCGCACCCAGCTCACGCTCGCCGCGCGCTTCCGCGGCCTGCTGGACGACGGGCACTCCCTCGCCTCGGCCGGGACGATCGTGGACCTGCAGGACCAGCTGTCCGCGGCCGCCGCCGACCTCGCCCGGCTGCGGGCGGACCTCGCCCGCCTGCGCGACCGGGCCGACCCCCTTGCCGACAAACCCTAGGGGGGTATAGTTTATCGGCGTGGACACCGTCGAGCAGGGCGCCAACGCCCACGAGCACCACCACGGCTACATCAGCCGCAAGGACGACTACCTCAAGCGGTTGCGCCGCATCGAGGGGCAGGCCCGTGGCCTGCAGCGCATGGTCGAGGACGAGAAGTACTGCATCGACATCCTCACCCAGGTCTCGGCCATGACGAAGGCCCTGCAGGCCGTCTCGCTCGGCCTGCTGGAGGACCACCTCGGGCACTGCGTCGTCGAGGCCGCCCGGACCGGCGGCCGCGAGGCCGACGAGAAGGTCCGCGAGGCGTCGGAGGCCATCGCCCGGCTCGTCCGCTCCTGATCCCCCACCACCGAGAGGAACCCCCATGACCACCGCCAGCTACACCGTCGTCGGCATGACCTGCGGCCACTGCGTCAGCTCCGTCACCGAGGAGGTCTCGGCCGTCCCCGGCGTCAGCGCCGTCGACGTGGATCTCGCATCGGGCGGTCTGACCGTCACCAGCGACGCCCCGGTCGACGAGGCCGCCGTCCGCGCTGCCGTGGAGGAGGCCGGTTACTCGGTGGCCGGCTGATCCCAGCCCCACCGGCGACCGCACACGCCGATGAACACGCCAACCAAGCTCGCCGGTCTCGTCCTCGGACTGGGCGCCGTCTTCGGCGCCGCCGTGGGCATCGGCGCGGTGGTCGGCCCGGTCGACGCGGCGGCGGACGAGAGCTCCGCCGCCGCGCACGACATGGGCACCGAACCCGCCGAGGAGCACGCCGACGGCGGTCACGACGCCGCGCCCGCCGCCGGCGCGCAGCCCACCGGGCTGACCGTCACGGAGGACGGCTACGCGCTCGTCCTGGAACAGCCGTCCCTCCCCGCCGGCGACGACGTCCCGGTCGCCTTCCGCATCACCGGTCCCGACGGCGAGGCCGTCACCCGGTACGAGGTCCGCTACGAGGAGGACCTGCACCTGGTCGCCGTCCGCCGGGACGCGAGCGGGTTCCAGCACGTCCACCCCGAGCTCGGCGCCGACGGCGTCTGGCGGGTGCCGCTGGACCTGACCCCCGGCTCCTGGCGGCTGTTCGCGGACTTCGCCGCCGCGGCCGACGGCGAACCGCGCGTCCTCGGGATCGACCTCGCCGTCCCCGGCCAGTACTCCCCCGAGCCCCTGCCCGAGCCCGCCGCCGTGGCGGAGGTGGACGGCTACACCGTCGTCCTCGACGGCTCGCTGGCCGCCGGCGAGGAGTCCGAGCTGCGCTTCGGCATCAGCCGTGACGGCGTGCCGGTGACCGACCTGCAGCCCTACCTCGGCGCGTTCGGCCACCTGGTGGTCCTGCGCACCGGAGACCTGGGCTACCTGCACGTGCACCCGTCCGAGCCGGCCGGCGGCGCGACCCCGGCCCCGGGCCCGAACGTCGCCTTCGGCACGACGGCCCCCTCCGCCGGCACCTACCGGCTGTTCCTGGACTTCAAGCACGGCGACGTCGTCCGCACCGCCGCCTTCACCCTGACCGCGGGCACGCACGAGGAGCACGGATCGTGAGCACCGACGTCGAGCTGCTGATCGGCGGCATGACCTGCGCGTCCTGCGCGATGCGGGTGGAGAAGAAGCTCAACAAGCTCGACGGGGTCACCGCCACGGTCAACTACGCCACCGAGAAGGCGAAGGTCACCGTCGACGGCGACGTCCCCGTCGAGGACCTCATCGCCACGGTGGAGAAGACCGGCTACACCGCCAGCCTCCCGCAGCCGCCGCAGCCCGAGGCGGTCGAGGAGGCCGACCCCTCCGCCCCGCTGCGCACCCGGCTCGTCGTCTCCGCGCTGCTCAGCGTGCCGGTGGTCGCCCTGGCGATGGTGCCGGCCTGGCAGTTCGAGTACTGGCAGTGGCTCTCGCTCACCCTGGCTGCGCCGGTCGTGGTGTGGGGCGGGCTGCCCTTCCACCGGGCCGCGTGGACCAACGCCCGCCACGGCGCGGCGACCATGGACACCCTGGTGTCCCTGGGCACCCTGGCCGCCTTCGGCTGGTCGCTCTACGCGCTGTTCTGGGGCACCGCCGGCACGCCGGGCATGGTGCACCCGTTCGAGCTGACCATCGAGCGCTCCGACGGCAGCGCCAACATCTACCTCGAGGCCGCGGCCGGGGTCACCACCTTCCTGCTCGCCGGCCGGTACGCCGAGGCCCGGTCCAAGCGCCGGGCCGGCGCGGCGCTGCGCGCGCTGCTGGAGCTGGGCGCCAAGGAGGTCTCGGTGCTCCGCGGCGGCACCGAGCGGCGGGTGCCGGTCGACCAGCTGGCCGTCGGTGACCTGTTCGTCGTCCGCCCCGGCGAGAAGCTCGCCGCCGACGGCGAGGTGACCGAGGGCTCCTCGGCGGTGGACGCCTCGATGCTCACCGGGGAGCCGGTGCCGGTCGAGGTCCGCCCCGGCGACGCCGTCGTCGGCGGCACGGTGAACGCGGGCGGCCGGCTGGTCGTCCGGGCGACGCGAGTCGGCGCGGAGACCCAGCTGGCGCAGATGGCCCGGCTGGTCGAGGACGCGCAGAACGGCAAGGCCGAGGTGCAGCGCCTGGCCGACCGGATCTCCGGGGTCTTCGTGCCGGTGGTGCTGGCGCTGGCCACCGCCACGCTGGGCTTCTGGATCGGCGCCGGCGCCGGGCTGCCGGCGGCGTTCACCGCGGCGGTCGCGGTCCTGATCATCGCCTGCCCTTGCGCCCTCGGGCTGGCCACGCCGACCGCCCTGATGGTCGGCACGGGCCGCGGCGCGCAGCTCGGCATCCTCATCAAGGGCCCCGAGGTGCTGGAGAGCACCCGCCGGGTGGACACCGTCGTCCTGGACAAGACCGGCACCGTCACCACCGGCCGGATGACCCTGCTCGACGTCGTCCCGGCCCAGGGCGAGGACGCCGACCGGCTGCTGCGCCTCGCCGGCGCGCTGGAGGCGGCCTCCGAGCACCCGATCGCGCAGGCGGTCGCGGCCGCGGCAGCCGAGCGCGGTGCCCTGCCCGCCGTCGAGGGCTTCGCCAACGTCGAGGGGCTGGGCGTGCACGGCGTGGTCGAGGGCTCCGCGGTCGTCGTCGGCCGCCGCCGGCTGCTGGCCGACTGGTCGCTGGCGCTGCCGCCGGCCCTGGAGCGCGCCGCCGACGAGGCCGAGGAGGCCGGCCGCACGGCGATCGCCGTCGGCTGGGACGGCGCCGCGCGCGGCGTGCTGGTGGTCGCGGACGCGGTCAAGCCGACCTCGGCCGCCGCGGTCCGGCAGCTGCGCGACCTCGGCCTCCAGCCCATCCTGCTCACCGGCGACAACGAGCGGGCCGCCCGCACCGTGGCCGGCTCCGTGGGCATCGACGAGGTGATCGCCGAGGTCCTGCCGCAGGACAAGGTGGACGTCGTCCGCCGGCTGCAGGGCGAAGGCCGGACGGTGGCGATGGTCGGCGACGGCGTGAACGACGCCGCCGCCCTGGCCCAGGCCGACCTCGGCCTGGCGATGGGCACCGGCACCGACGTCGCCATCGAGGCCAGCGACCTGACCCTGGTCCGCGGCGACCTGCGGGCGGCCGCCGACGCCATCCGGCTCTCCCGCCGGACGCTGGCGATCATCAAGGGCAACCTGTTCTGGGCCTTCGCCTACAAC
Organism: Blastococcus sp. TF02A-30; assembly: GCF_003319185.1. Lineage (GTDB taxonomy): Bacteria > Actinomycetota > Actinomycetes > Mycobacteriales > Geodermatophilaceae > Blastococcus. The sequence goes on along the minus strand of NZ_QOHJ01000002.1, from coordinate 254,227 downwards.
GTGGCGGCGATCCCGCTGGCGATGGCCGGGCTGCTCAACCCGATGCTGGCCGGCGCGGCCATGGCGTTCAGCTCCGTCTTCGTCGTCACCAACTCGCTGCGGCTGCGCGGCTTCGCCCCGCTGCCGGAGAACCGCGACGCGACGACGCCGCTCCCCGTCGGCTCCCCCCGTGCCGGGGAGCCGGTCGGGAGCTGACCGACGTCCTCCGGCACAGTTGTGCTCTGCCCCGCCCCGCGGGGCAGAGCACAACTGTGCGAGGAGCACCTTCCCGAGGGGGGACCGCGGTGGCCGAGCGGACCGGAGCTCCCGCGGTGCGAGCGCTCGCGGCGACCGGGGTGGCCGCCGGCGTCGCGCTGCTGACGCAGCCGGGGCGGGTGCTGGCCGCGGTCGACCCGGCGTTCCCGCGGGAACGCCGCTGGCTCGTCCGGCTGCTGGGGGCGCGCCTCGTCGCCCAGCACGGTGCGCTGCTGATCCGCCCGGAACCCGGCGTCGTCACCGCGGCCGTGGGGGTCGAGCTGGTGCACGCCGCGAGCATGCTGCCGTTCGCCGCGTCGTCCCGGTACGGCCGGGCGGCGCGGACCAGCGCCGCCGTCGCGCTCGCCACGGCCGGCCTGGCGCGGCTGTCACAGCGCGGGTAGCAGCAGCAACGCGGTCGGCAGGAGCAGCAGCAGGCCGGCGCACACCAGGGCCGCCGCGCGACCGGCCGGGGGCAGCGGGGCCGGCGGTTCGAGCAGCCGCACCACGCGGGCGCGCACCGCGCCGCCGGTGACGGCCAGGGCCCCGCGCGGCACCTCCGCTCCCCCGGCGCCACCGACCGCGGCCACGATCGCCTGGGCCAGCGTCCGCCGCGGATCGGGACCGTCGACCACCTCGAGCGCCACGTCGTCGGCCCGCATCTCCACCAGCTCCCGGACGGCGGCGTGCGCTCGCCCGGCGGCGGGCAGCACCGGCAGCGCGGCCTCCCACGCCACGAACGGCAGCAGCAGCAGGTGGTGGTGCTCGCGCAGGTGCGCCCGCTCGTGCGCGACGACGGCGGCCAGCTCGGCGTCGTCGAGCTCGGCGACCATGCCGGAGGAGAGCACCAGCAGCGGCTGGGCGCCGGGGATGCAGAAGGCCACCGGCGCGGGGTGCTCGAGCAGCCGGGTGTCGGGTGCGGCGGCCGGCTGGACCACCAGCTCCAGCATGTCGCGGTGCCGGCGCCGGGTGCGGGCGGTGCGCCACCACGACAGCGCCAGCACACCGAGCAGCTGGAGGGCCAGCACCGCGGCGAGGGTCATGGCCACCCAGTGGTCACCGCGGACCACCTCCTCGGCCGGGTGCCGGCGCACCCACGCCCACCACGCCTCCGGGAGCGAGTGACCCCAGGGCGCCAGGCCGTGCACCAGCAGCGCTCCGATGATCGACAGGCCCCCGGCCAGGCCGATCGCCTGCCAGCACAGCAGCGCGACCAGCGGATCGCGCCGCGGCCACCGCGCACGGCCGAGCCAGGCCGGCACCGGCCAGGCCAGCAGGGCGGCGAGGACGGCGAGGGCGGCCGCGGTGACGGGCAGCATCGGGTCGGGACCGGCGGTCTGTTCAGCCGCCGGCCAGCAGCTCGCGCAGCAGCCGGGCCTCGTCCTCGTCGACGCCGCCGACGAACCGGGCCAGCACGGCCTGCCGGTCACCCGCCTGGCCGAGCACCTCGTGCATCAGCTCGGCGGCGTGCTCCTCGCGGCTCGCGCGCGGCGAGAAGCGGCGCGGGCGGGCGTCGTCGTGGACCACGAAGCCCTTCTGCTCCAGCCGCGTCAGCACGGTGTGGACCGTGGTCAGCGCGAGGCCGCGGTCGGCCAGCTCGTCGCGCAGCGTGGCGGCCGAGACGGGACCTTCGGCCTGCCACAGGCGGTCCATGACGGTGCGCTCCAGCTCCCCTAACGAGGCCAAAGGTCCCTCCCTGTCCGACGTCTCACACGCCGATTGTCTACGAGACGTAGAACTTTGTCTTCTACAGGGCGTAGAAAAGGCACGTCGACTGCTGAACGAGGGAGAGAACACGGTGGACGTGCTCGACGTAGCGCGCTGGCAGTTCGGGATCACGACCGTCTACCACTTCCTGATGGTCCCCCTGACCATCGGGCTGGGGATCCTGGTCGTGGTCATGCACACCATGTGGGTGCGCACCGACAAGCCCGAGTGGCTGCGCATGACCCGCTTCTGGGGCCGCATCTACCTGATCAACTTCGTGCTCGGCGTGGCCACCGGCCTGGTGCAGGAGTTCCAGTTCGGGCTCGCCTGGAGCGAGTACTCCCGCTTCGTCGGCGACGTCTTCGGCTCGCTGCTCGCGCTCGAGGCGCTGCTCGCCTTCTTCCTCGAGTCGACGTTCCTCGGGCTGTGGATCTTCGGCTGGGGCCGGATCCCGAAGAAGGTGCACCTGGCCGCGCTCTGGGCCGCGGTCATCGGCTCGATCGTCAGCGCGTACTTCATCATCGCGGCCAACTCGTGGATGCAGCACCCCGTCGGGGTCGAGGTGGACGACGCCACCGGCCGCCCGCTGCAGGTCGACTTCCTCGCCGTCCTCACCAACAACACCGCGCTGGCCGCCTTCAGCCACGCGATCGTCGCCGCGCTCATGGTGGCCGGCGCGCTGCTGGTCGGCATCGGCCTCTGGCACCTGCGCAAGCGGAAGCTGGCCGGTCGCTCGCCCGAGGACGTGGACCACTCGGTGTGGCGCCGCTCGGTCCGCCTGGGCGGGTACGTGTCGCTCGCCGCCTTCCTGCTCACCGCCGTCACCGGCGACTGGCAGGGCAAGCTCATGTACGAGCAGCAGCCGCTGAAGATGAGCTCCGCCGAGGCCCTCTGCGAGACCGAGGCGCCGGCGTCGTTCTCGATCTTCGCCTTCGGCAAGTTCGGCTCGAACGAGTGCGACGACGTGCACTCGATCACGGTCCCCTACATCCTCAGCTACCTCGCCCACGGGGACTTCTCCACCGCCGTCCCCGGCGTGAACGAGCTGCAGGAGGAGTACGCCGCCGTCTACGGCGAGACCTACCCCGACGACCCGTCCTTCGGGGCCAAGGCCGGGGAGCCCATCGACTACACGCCGCTGCTCGCGGTCACCTACTGGAACTTCCGGCTGATGATCGGCATGGGCGCGCTCTCCGCGGGGGTGGCCGCCTACGCCCTCTGGTCGACGCGGAAGGGGCGGGTGCCCACCTCGCGGATCGGCGTCTACGGCGCGCTGCTCGCCGTCGCCGCGCCGTTCGTCGCCAACGCCTCGGGCTGGATCTTCACCGAGATGGGCCGCCAGCCGTTCGTCGTCTACCCGAACCCCGACGTCCCGGTGGAGGACCAGGTCTACTTCTTCACCGCCCAGGCCGTCTCCCCCGGCATCAGCGCCGCCGAGGTCTGGACGTCGCTGATCACGCTCACCCTCGTCTACGGCGCGCTCGCCGTCGTCGAGCTGTGGCTGATCGGCCGGTTCGTCCGGCGCGGGGTCACCACCGGCGACGGCGCACCGGTGCCCGGCCACACCCCCGAGGGCGGCCCGGACGACGACGTCCCGGGCGGATCGGACGGCCGGCGGGCCGACGACGACGTCCTCTCCTTCGCCTACTGACGCACCGAACGACCGCAGAGAGAAGACGACCATGGATCTGGCCACGCTCTGGTTCGCCGCCGTCGCGGTGCTCTGGACCGGGTTCCTGCTGCTCGAGGGGTTCGACTTCGGCGTCGCCGCCCTGCTTCCCGTGCTGGGCCGCCGCCCCGCCGACCGGCACCTGATGCTGCGCAGCATCGGCCCGCTCTGGGACGGCAACGAGGTCTGGCTGATCACCGCCGCCGGTGCGGTGTTCGCCGCCTTCCCCGGCTGGTACGCCACCTGGCTGCCGGCGCTGTACCTGCCCTTCGTGCTGGTGCTGTTCGGGCTGATCATCCGGGCTGTCGCCTTCGAGTGGCGGCACTCGCACCACACCGAGGCGTGGGACGCGACCTGGACCCGGATCATCACCGCCGGCTCGCTGATCGCCGCGCTCGGCGTGGGCGCGGCCCTGGGTGCGACCACCCTCGGCCTGCCGATCGACGCCGACGGCAACCGCGTCGGTGGCGCGTTCGCCGGCCTCAGCTGGGCGGCTCTCCTGGGGGCCGCCGCGGTGCTCGGCTTCTCGCTGGTGCACGGCGCGCTCTTCCTCGCGCTCAAGGTCGACGGCGACGTGCGGCTGCGGGCCCGGGCGTTCGCGCTGCGCTGGTCGCCGGTCGCCGCGCTGCCGCTGCTGGGCTGGGCCGGCTGGGTGCACCTGCGCTACGGCACCCCGGTCACCGGCGTGCTGTGGCTGATCGCGGCGCTGGCCGGGGTCGTCGCCTGGGCGCGGATCAAGGTCGACGCCGAGGGCTCGGCGTTCGCCGCGTGGGCGGTGCTGCTGGTGGCCTCGGCGGCGACGATCTTCGGGGCGGCCTACCCCGTCGTCGTCCCCTCGACGATCGACGCGGCCTTCGACGTGACCGTGACCGACGCCTCGGTGAGCGACTACACGCTGACCGTCATGACCTGGGCGGCCGCCGTAGGGTTGCCGGTCGTGCTCGGTTACCAGGCGTGGACCTACTGGGTGTTCCGCAAGCGGCTGACCGCGGAGCCGGTCCACGAGCAGCCGGCCGAGGCCGCCCGGGCATGAGCACCGACGCCGGACGGGGGCCGCTCGGCGCGCTGGCCGGCGTCCCGGGGCTGACGGGGGCGCTGGTCCGGGCCGGCCTGGCCGCGCTCGGCCAGGCCGCCGGCCTGGTGCTGCTCGCCGCGGGCCTGGCCCACGCGGTCGCCCGGGGGGCCGGGCTGGCCGACGGCGGGGTCGGCGGCCCGCTCGTGCTGGCCGCGGCCGGCGCCGCCCTGCGCGCCGCGGCCGGCACCGCCGGCGAGGTGCTCGCCGCCCGGGACGCCCGCCGCGCCGAGGACCGGCTCCGGCGCGCGCTGCTCGACCGGCTGGCCGCCTCCCCCGCCGCGGTCGCCGCCGCCGGAGGTCCGGCCCCGGCCGCCGTGCTGGCCACCACGCGGCTGCACGACCTGGGCCCGGCGCTGGCCACCTACCTGCCGGCGCTGGCCCAGACGATCGTCGTCCCCCCGGTGCTGCTGGTCGTGCTGGCCGCGACCGACCTGCTCTCGGCCGTGCTGGTCGCCTGCACGCTGCCGCTGGTGCCGGTGTTCATGGTGCTGGTCGGCAAGCACACCCAGGTGGCCACGGCCGACTCGGCCCGGGCCCTCGACCGGATCGCCGCACACGTCGCCGAGCTCGTCCGCGGACTGCCGGTGCTGGTCGGCCTCGGCCGCGCCGCCGACCAGGCCGCCGCGCTGGCCCGGCTCGGCCAGGCGCACCGCACCCGCACGATGGCCACGCTGCGGATCGCCTTCCTCTCCGCGCTGGTGCTCGAGCTGATCGCCACCCTCTCCGTCGCGCTGGTCGCGGTCACCGTAGGCCTGCGGCTGGTGCACGGGAACCTGTCGCTGGCCCTCGGTCTCACCGCGCTGCTGCTCGCCCCGGAGGCGTTCGCCCCGCTGCGCGCGCTCGGCTCGGCGCACCACGCCGCCGAGGACGCCGCGCTGGCCGCCGCCGAGGCCCGTGCCGTTCTCGCCGCCCCCGTCCCCGGGCGCGCGGCGGGGTCGGACGACGACGACCCGCGCGGTGCCGACGTCGCCGTCCGCGGCCTGACGGTCCGCTACCCGGGCCGGCTGGTCGCCGCGCTCCCCCCGACCGACCTCGACGTCCGCCCCGGCGAGATGGTCACGCTGACCGGCGCCAGCGGATCGGGCAAGTCGACGCTGCTGGCCGCGCTGGCCGGCCTCCTCGGCCCGGACGCCGTCGACGGCGGGTCGGTGCGCGGCGTCCCGGCCGGCGCGGTCGCGGTGGTGCCGCAGTTCCCCCGCACCACGGGCGCGACCGTCGCCGACGAGCTGCGCCGGCACGCCGGCTCCGAGCCCGGCGTCGACGAGATCGTCGGCGAGGCGTTCGTGGTCGAGGCGCTGGCCCGGGTGGGCGCCACCGACCTCGCCGGCCGGGAACCGGAGTCGCTCTCCCCCGGCCAGCTGCAGCGGGTGGCGCTGGCGCGGGCACTGGTCCGCATCCGCCGCGGCGCCCGCCTCCTGCTGCTCGACGAGCCGACCGCGCACCTGGACGACGACGCCCGTGCCCTGGTCGCCGAGGTGCTCCTGGGTCTGCGCGGCACGGTCACCACCTTGCTCGTCACCCACGACCCGGTGCTGGGCGCGCTGGGCGACCGGACCGTCGAGCTGCCCGAACCCGCACCCGCCCCCGCCGAGACCCCCGCCGAGACCCCCGCTCCCTCGAGCTCTCGGTACCGAAAGCTGGAGGGGGCGGTCAAGGAGGTCGGCGACCCGGCTCCCGAGCGCGGTGCGCTGGCCCGCGCCGGCCTGATCGGCGCGCTCTCCTCCGGTGCGGGAGTGGCGCTGACCGCCGTGTCCGGCTGGCTGATCGTGCGCGCCGCGGAGATGCCCCCGGTGCTCACGCTGATGGTCGCCATCGTCGGCGTGCGGTTCTTCGGGCTCGGCCGCGCCGGGCTGCGCTGGCTGGAGCGGCTGGCCTCGCACGACGCCGCGCTCCGGATGGCCGCGTCGCTGCGGGTGCGGGTGTGGCGGGCGCTGGCCGCCCAGGGGCTGGCCGCGGACCGGACGCCCGGGGCCGCGCTGGCCCGCGTGGTCGGCGACGTCGGCGTGGTGCAGGACCTCACCGTGCGGGTGCGCCCGCCGCTGGTCGTGGCGATCGCCGTGCCCGCCGCCACCGTGGCCGCGCTCGCACTCCTCGACCCGGTGGTCGCCGGCACGGTGGCCGCGGTGCTGGCCGCCACCGTCGCGGCGGTCTGGTGGACCCACCGCCGGCTGGACGCCGGCGCCGCGCGCGCCGAGAGCACGCTCCAGGTCGACGCGCTGCGGGCCACGAGCACCGCGCTGGACGGCGCCGCCGACCTCCGCGCCCACGGGCTGGCCGCGCGCACCGCCCGTGACCTGGCGGCGGTTGCCGACCGGCAGGCGTCGTTCGCCCGCACCGGTTCCCGCGCCGCGGCGCTCGGCACCGGCCTGATCGTGCTGGGCACGGGCCTGGCCGCGGTGCTGGCGACGGCCGTGGGCGCCCGCGACGGCCTGGCCGGTCCGGTGCTCGCCGTGCTCGCGCTCGCCCCGCTGGCGCTGTCGGAACCCCTCGCCGGGCTGGTGCCGGCCCTGCAGCGGCGGGGCGCGCTGGCCGACGCGCAGGCCCGCCTGGACGCCGTCCTCACCGCTCCCCTGCCCGCCGAGCCGGCCGAGCCGCTGCCGGCACCCGCCGAGGTGCGCGAGCTGGCCGTCGAGGACCTGACCGCCGGCTGGCCGGGCGGCCCGGACGTGCTGCGCGACCTGACCGCGGCGGCGCGGGCCGGCGACGGCTGGCTGGTGGTCCGCGGCCCGTCGGGCACCGGCAAGTCGACGTTGCTCGCCGTCCTCATGGCCGCGCTGCGTCCACGGGCCGGGCGCTACGCGCTCGACGGGGTCGACACCGCGCGGCTGACCGGCGAGGCGGTGCGCGGCCGGATGGCCTGGCTGCCGCAGGAGGCGCACGTGTTCGCCTCGAGCATCCGGGCCAACCTGGCGGCGGCCGCCCCGCGCGGCGCGCTGAGCGGACCGGACGGCGAGCTGCGGATGGCCACGGCGCTCGTCTCCTGCGGCCTCGGTCGGCTGCTGGACTCGCTGCCCGAGGGGCTCGACACCCAGGTCGGCGCCGGGGGCACCGCGCTGTCCGGGGGCGAGCGCCGCCGGCTGGCCGCGGCCCGCGCGCTGCTGGCCGACCGCGACGTCGTCCTCCTCGACGAGCCGACCGCGCACCTGGACCCGCCGACGGCGCGAGCGCTGGTCGAGGACCTGCGCACCGCGCTGGCCGGCCGGGTGGTCGTCTGCGTGACCCACGACGGCGACGTCGAGCGCGACGGCGACACCGTGCTGCATCTGGGCGAGACGGCGGCGCGCGCGACCGCCTGACTCAGGCCGCGGGGACCTCGACCGGGATCTCCGGGCCGAGCCGGGCGCCCTGCAGCAGCTCCAGGTCGTCGCCGGACCAGAAGCTGCCGGGGTCGTAGGCGTTGAGCGGCCGGTCGCCCGGCAGCAGCCCCATCGCCGTGTAGGTGGCGGCGACCAGCTCGGCGCAGAACACCGTCTCGGCGCGGGTGTGCCGCCGCAGCCGGCCGTTGACCCAGCCGCGCACCAGGCCGCGGGTCGTCGGGAACGGGCGGCCGTCGAGCCGGGCGACGGTGCGCAGGACGGCGTCCTCCATCGCGGGGGTCACGCCCCCGTGGTCGGCGGGGCCGACCAGCTGCCGCAGCCAGGCCCGCTGCCCGTACCGCTGCCGCCAGGTGAGGACGGCGTCGCGCAGGTCGTGCAGCTGCACGCCCCGCTGGTGCTGACCGGTCCACGCGTCCGGCAGCGAGCGGCCGAGCTCGGCGTGCCAGAGCAGCGGCGGCAGGTCGTCCAGCACGACCGCCATGCCGACGTGGTTCACCGGCGCGTTGGTCAGCGCACGGATCGCCCGGTCGGCCACGGAGGCACCGCGGAAGATCCAGACGTCACCGGTGCGGGTCAGCTCCACCGCGTCCTCGAGCGAAAGCGCAGGCACGGGGCGCTACGTTACGGACGTGCGCCCCTGGAAGCTGCTCGGACTGGCCGGCCTCGCCGGTGTCGCCGCGACCGGGGCGGTGCTGGCCCGCAACGAGCGGCAGCGCCGAGCCCTGACCCCCGAGGACGTGCGCGCCCGGCTGCACGAGCGGCACGCCGCGGCTGCCGCCGAGCCGGAGCCGGCGACCGCCGCCGAGCTGACCGCGGGCCGAACCCACCGCCTGGCCCGGGTGCTCCGCCGGCGCTGACGCGCAGGGCTCAGCCGGACCCGTTCCGGGGAGGCAGCCGGCGGAGCCAGGGGTCGGTCGCGGACTGCGCCCGCAGGCGCGGCAGCCCCTCCGCGAGTCGGAGGTCCTCCTGGGCGAGCGCCTGCAGGGCCGTGCTCCCCGTGCTCCCCGGCTCCCGGTTCCGCACCTCCACGGCCAGGGCGCACGCCCGGTCGTAGAGGGCCTCGAGGGACCGCGGGCGGTACCAGGTCGCGGTCCCCGGGAACTCCTCCGACCACCGGCCCGGTCGGAGCACGGCCAGCGCCACCTGCAGCTCGTCGTGGACCGAGCTGAGCTCCTGGACGAAGGTGTCGGCGCCCGCCTCGGGCCCGCACGCGCCGAGCAACCGCCCGAAGGACGCAACCGCCGTCCTGGCTGCGTCCAGGTCGGCCGGTTCCGCCCCGTCGCTGGCCGCCGCGTTCAGCCAGGCGGCGGCGGCGGAGTGGGTGATCCTGAGCCGGAGCGGCAGGTAGCCGTCGTCGTCGGTGCGCGCCGGAGGAGGCGCGCCGTTCGTCGAGCCGTGCACCCGGAACGGGTCGCGCCGCTGCCACTCCACGACCTTGAGCAGGTCCTCGAGCCGGCGCGCCTGCGCTCGGAAGCCGTCCAGCCCTCCGTCCCCCGCGCCCAGCCGCTGCACGTACGCCGCGCGCGCCAGTGCGTTGCGCGGATCGCGCTGGACCGCGAACGCCTGGAGCCGACGTCGGAACTCCTCGTCCTCCGGGGACGAGTTGGCCGGCAGCGTCGCGACGACGTGCGCCGCGACGCTGTCCCACTGCGTGGCACCGCACAGCCCGCGTTCCAGTCGTGGGTGCCCGACCGCCACCTCGGTGAGGATCACCGCTGCCGCGGCCGTCAGCCGGTTGCGCGAGTCCGGCGGCGGCGTCTTCGCGGCGGTGGCGTCGCCGCCCGCGGCCGCCTTCTCCGGCGTCGGATCCTTGCGGAACCGCTCCCCGTCGACGATGGCCGTCCGCACCACCGCGCCGTTCCGCGTCACGGTCACCGTCATCCAGCCGTCCGCGTGGTCCTCCACCGTGGCGCGCCAGGGGACGGACGGCTGCACCAGGCCGGCGGCCGAGGCGAGGAACGTGGCGACCTTGCCCGCGGGCAGACCTTTGAGCGCTTCGGCCGGGAGGTCGACGACGTCCACCTGCTGGGGCGCCTTGAGCCCCTCGGGCGGTGAGGTCCCCAGGTCCTGCAGACGGGCGAGGACGTAGGACGTGCCGGCCGCGTCGGCCGCGTTCCCGGCACGCACCGCCACGTGCAGCCGCAGCGCGTGCCCCCGCCCGACGGCGAGCAGCGCGACGCCCAGCGCGGCGACCCCCGCGCTGAGGACCCACGGCCACCCCTCGTCGGGCACGTCGGGAAGGGCGCGGCCGAGGGCCACCACCGCCAGGAGGCCGAGCACCGACAGGGCGCCCCCGAGCCAACCGGCCGCGGCCCGCGGGAGCTCCAGCCGCTGGGCCCGGGTGCCCAGATCGCGCAGGGTGCGGGCGTGGGCACCGAGCCAGACCGTCAGGAGCACGAGGGCGGCCAGCCCTGCGGCCACGGGCGTCCGCCACTCCTGACCGATGCCGTCCGCCCGGGCGGGCGGCCAGCCCAGGAGGGCGATCCCCCGCACGACGGCCATGACGACCAGGGCCAGCCCGGACCACCACGCCGCCGTGCGCAACCCGTCCGGCCACGCGAGCGCGGCACCCGGAGCGACCACGGGCGTCAGGAGCCGGGCCAGGACGAGCAGGACGGCGAGGACCCCGAGCGCCGGTACGAGGAAGGCCCAGGAGGGGCCGAGCCACCGCGAGTAGAAGGCGTCCCAGCGGTCGGCGGCCCGAGCGGGGAACACCCGTTCGTCGGGTGTCAGCCCGGTGCGTGCCGCGGCGTTGGCCGGGTCCAGCGCGAGTGCGCTCTGGAAGCAGGCGTCCGCGTCGTCACCCAGGCCGGCCCGCGCCAGCCGCTGCGCCGAGGCCGCCACCCGCTCCGCGGCCCCCCGCCGCGCCTCGACGTGCTCCAGACCGGCAGCCGCCCGCACGTCCCCGCCCTCGAGCGCGGCCTCGTACAACCGCTCGGCGAGGCCCAGCTCACCGGCCTCGGACAGGCGGTTCGCCTCCCGCAGCCCGGCGTCCGCGTCCCCGGCGCCGACCACCGGCGGTTCGGGCGCGAGCGGCGGTGCGAAGCAGAACTGCGGACCGGAGGAGTCCGACGGCCCCGTGGGGAGCACCGCCCACCCGACGGCCCCGAGGGCTGCAAGGACCGCCGCTCCCCCCACGAGGTGCCTCAGCCAGGTGGGCACGGCGCCTCCCCCGCAGGCCCGGACGAGGAAGCGGACGCTAGACCCCGTGGTTCCGCGGGAACAGTGGTCGCGGCGCGGGTGGCCGCGCGACCGGCGCCACGTTTCGCCCGCCCCCGCCCCGCGCATGCACCGGTCATGGCCGAGGACCAGCACGCCGACGACCGGGGCGAGGAGCAGGCGCCCACGATCGGCTTCCGCGACCGCGACGACGCCGCGATCCGCGAGGAGAGCCTCGGCGAGCGCGTCCTGGGCTCGCTGCTCGACCGCGCGCACCTGATCCCGCCGCGCCTCGTCGGGCCGCTCGTGGCCCAGGAGCTCACGGCGATCGGTTGCCGGAAGGTGTCGATCCACCTGCAGGACTACGACCAGCACACCCTGCAGCCGTTGCGCGGGACGCTGCTGCACGCCGAGGTGCTGCCGATCGACGGCACGGCGACGGGTCGGGCGTTCGCCACCGAGGAGCCGGTCGAGACCGAGGACGACGGCGGGACCCGGCTGCACCTCCCGATGCTGGACGGATCCGACCGGGTCGGGGTCCTGTCCTTCACCCTCGACCGCGTCAACGAGCACGACCGGCGACTGGCCCAGCGCCTGGCCGGGCTGGTCGCCGACCTCGTCGTCACGAAGAACGAGTACACCGACACCTTCGCCCAGATCCGCACCACGCAGCCGATGAGCCTGGCCGCGCAGCTGCAGTGGCAGACCCTCCCCCCGCTGTCGATGAAGACGCCGGAGCTGGACCTGGCCGGGATCCTCGAACCGGCCTACGAGGTCGGCGGCGACTGCTTCGACTACGCCTACGACCACCACACGCTCCACCTGGCCGTCTTCGACGCGATGGGCCACGGGCTCGAGGCGGCCACGATGTCGACGGTCGTGACCGCCGCCTACCGGCACGGCCGGCGCGCCGGCGTGGAGCTCGCGCAGCTGTGCGCGGAGATGGACCGGGTCGTCGCGACCACGTACCCGGGCAGGTTCGCCACCGCCCACGTCGGTCAGCTGGACACCCGCGACGGAGTCCTCACCTACGTCAACGCGGGGCACCCCTCCGCCCTGCTCGTGCGCCACGGGACGGTGGTGGACGAGCTGACCGGGCCGACCACCCGGCCGCTGGGGCTCGGCGACCGCGAACCGCGGGTCGAGAAGGTCCAGCTGGAGCCGGGCGACCGGGTGCTGTTCTTCACCGACGGCGTGGTGGAGGAACGCCTCGACGGCGGCGAGCAGTTCGGCGAGCACCGGCTGCGCGAGCTCATCGAGCAGAGCGCCTCGGACGGGTTGCGGGCGCCGGAGACGATCCGCCGGCTCTCGCACGCGCTCGTGGACGCCCGCCGCGGCCGCACCAGCGACGACGCGTCGCTGCTGCTCGTCGAGTGGAAGCAGCCACCGCACGACGACGAGCTCTCCCCCGACATCCCCGAGGCGCGACCCACCAGCGACCGGAGCTAACCCGGCGGCAACGCCGTTCCCTCGTCCTTGAGCGCCACCCCGGACGCGCCCAGCGCCCGGGCGCCGGCCAGCAGCGCGGCGATCGTCCGCGCCGCCTGCTCGTAGCCCAGCCCGTGCGGCGGCCGCACGTTGGAGACGCAGTTGCGCTCGGAGTCCACCCGCCCGGGCCTCGGGTCCCAGGTGAGGTAGGCGCCGAGGGAGTCGGCCGACGACAGGCCCGGCCGCTCGCCGATCAGCACGACGACCGCCCGCACGCCGAGCGCCGCGCCGATCGCGTCACCCAGGCCCACCCGCGCCTGGTGCGCGAGCACGACCGGCGCCACCGACCACCCGTCGAGCAGGTCCAGCAGCGCGGTCGCCAGCCCCGCCCCGTGCTCGTGCACCGCCCGCGGGGACAGACCGTCGGCGAGCACCACCGCGAGGTCGTCGCCGGTCCGGGGCAGCGACGTCCCCTCCGCCGGCCGGCGCCCGAGGTCCGGCCGCTGCAGGTACTCCGCCCGGTCGGCGGCCGCCGAGCGCACCTCCAGCACGTCGAGGTCGCCGAGCGCGGCCCGCACGACGTCCGGCTCGAACGGCATGTGCACCGCGTCGCGGGCGGCCGCGTGCGCGAGCCGGAACTCCAGCTCGCGGGCCGTCGGCAGGCCGTCGCCGGCGCGGCCGAGGGCCACCCGCGCCCGGGTCGCCGCGCGCAGCACCGCCCACGGGTCGTTCCCGACCGCGGTCACGGCTGCGCCGCCGCGAGCAGCGCCTTCGCCGCCGGTGCGTCGGGCGCCAGCGCGCGCACCCGGCCGTCGTCGTCCAGCAGGTCCATCCGGGCCAGCCACTCCTCGAACTCCGGCGCCGGGCGCAGCCCCAGCACCTGCCGCGCGGTCAGCACGTCGGAGAAGGACAGCGACTGGTAGTGCAGCATCACGTCGTCCGACCCCGGGACGGCGATGACGAACGAGCACCCGGCGGCGGCGAGCAGCACGGTGAGCGTGTCGGTGTCGTCGGCGTCGACCTCGGCGTGGTTCGTGTAGCAGACGTCGACCCCCATGGGCAGGCCGAGCAGCTTGCCGCAGAAGTGGTCCTCCAGCCCGGCCCGGATCACCTGCTTGCCGTCGTACAGGTACTCGGGGCCGATGAAACCGACGACGGTGTTCACCAGCAGCGGCTCGAAGTGCCGGGCGACGGCGTAGGCGCGGCACTCCAGCGTCTGCTGGTCGACCGGCCGCCCGCCGACGCCGAGGTGCGCGCCGGCCGACAGCGCCGACCCCTGCCCGGTCTCGAAGTAGGTGACGTTGCGCCCCACCGTGCCGCGCCCGAGCTCCAGCGCGCCGGCCCGCGCCTCGGCCAGCAGGTCGAGCGTGACGCCGAATCCCCGGTTGGCCTCCTGGGTGCCGGCCACCGACTGGAACACCAGGTCCACCGGTGCGCCCTGCTCCAGCGCGCGCAGCGTCGTGGTGACGTGCGCGAGCACGCAGGACTGGGTCGGGATGCCGTACCGGGTGATGACCGCGTCGAGCAGCTCCAGCAGGGCGACGGTCTGCGCCGGCGAGTCGGTGGCCGGGTTGATCCCGATGACCGCATCACCGGACCCCTGCAGCAGCCCGTCGACCACCGAGGCCGTCACGCCGAGCGGGTCGTCGGTCGGGTGGTTGGGCTGCAGCCGCGACGCCAGCCGTCCCGGCAGCCCCAGCGTGGAGCGCAGCCTGGTCACCACCCGGGCCCGCCGCCCGACGGCGATGAGGTCGGCGTTGCGCATCAGCTTCGACACCGCCGCGACCATCTCCGGGGTGAGCCCCGGCGCCAGGGCGCTGATCGCCGGCTCGTCGCCGTCCGCCGCCCAGGCCAGCAGCCGGTCGCGGAACTCCCCCACGGTCAGCGATGCGACCGGCGCGAACGCGGCCGCGTCGTGGGTGTCGACGATGAGGCGGGTGACGTCGTCCTCGTCGTAGCCGACCACCTGCTCGTCGAGGAAGGTGGCCAGCGGGAGGTCGGCGAGCACGGTCTGCGCCGCCACCCGCTCGGCCGCCGACCCCGCCGCGCACCCGGCCAGCACGTCCCCCGAGCGCGCCGGGGTGGCCTTGGCGAGCAGCTCGACCAGCGACGGGAACTCGTAGGTGTGCCCGCCGAGGGTGGTGCGGCGGACGGTCACTCCATCTCCCGCTCGGCGGCGGCCAGCAGCTCGAACTCCTCCTCCGGCGCCGATGCGACGAGGTGGTGCCGGCTGTAGAGGGCGAAGTAGCCGAGGAACAGCGCGTAGGCGGCCAGCGTCCACAGCGCCGCCTCGACGTCGACCAGGAACGTGGCGACGACGGCCGCCGCCGCGAGCACCAGCGCCGTGCCCGTCGTCGCCACCCCGCCCGGCGTCCGGTACGGGCGGTGCAGGTCCGGCTCGCGGCGGCGCAGCACGACGTGGCTGACCATCATCAGCACGTAGGAGACGGTCGCGCCGAACACCGCCATGTTGAGCAGCATCGCGCCCTCGCCGGTCAGCGACAGGACGAATCCGATGGCGCCGGGGACCAGCAGCGCCAGCACCGGCGCCTTGCGGCCGTTGGTCACCGACAGGGCCCGCGGCAGGTAGCCGGCGCGGGAGAGCGCGAAGGTCTGCCGCGAGTAGGCGTAGATGATCGAGAAGAAGCTGGCGACCAGCCCGAACAGCCCCGCGTAGTTGACGACGTCGGTCAGCGCCGAGGACGACCCGGCGACCTCGAGCGCCTCCACCGGCGGGTTGCCGCTGGCCGACATCGCCTCCGAGCCGCCGGCGCCGGCGGTGAACACGAGCATGAGGACGGCCAGGACCAGGAGCACGCCCATCGCCGCGACGATGCCCCGGGGCAGCGCGCGGGCCGGGTCGCGGGCCTCCTCCGAGGCCAGCGGGACGCACTCGACGGCGAGGAAGAACCAGATCGCGAACGGGAACGCCGCCCAGATGCCCATCCAGCCCTGCGGGAGGAAGTCCGAGGCGCCGGCGGCGTCGGTGGGCGCGATGTCGAGCAGGTTCGCGGAGTCGAACGCGGGGACGGCGCCGACCAGGTAGACGACGAGCCCGGCGACGGCGATCGCCGCGATCACCAGCATCACCTTGAGCGCCTCGCCGACGCCCATGAGGTGCACGCCGATGAACAGCGCGTAGGCGGCCAGGTACACCCACCAGCCGTCGGTGATGCCGAACAGCCCGAGCGACTCGACGTAGGCGCCGATGAAGGTGGCGATCGCGGCCGGGGCGATGGCGTACTCGATGAGCACCGCCACCCCGGTCGCGTACCCGCCCCAGGGACCCAGCGCCCGCCGGGCGAAGGTGTAGCCGCCGCCCGCCGTCGGCAGCGCCG
This sequence comes from Blastococcus sp. TF02A-30, assembly GCF_003319185.1. Lineage (GTDB taxonomy): Bacteria > Actinomycetota > Actinomycetes > Mycobacteriales > Geodermatophilaceae > Blastococcus. The sequence goes on along the minus strand of NZ_QOHJ01000002.1, from coordinate 238,300 downwards.
ACCCCAGCTCGGCCAGCCCGAACACCATGGCGGTGTACATGACGGCCATGAGCACGAGCGCGACGAGCAGCCCGCCGAACCCGCCCTCGGCCAGCCCGAAGTTCCAGCCGGCGTAGTCGCCGGAGATGACCGCCGCCACCCCGAGGCCGGCCAGCAGCACCCAGCCGGCGGTGCCGGTGCGCAGCTCCCGCTTCCGCAGGTAGCCGGCGTCGACCACCTCCGCCTCGACGCCGGCGTGGTGGGGGGCGGGCCGGGCGGTGGGGTCGACGGTCATGGCGGCAGCGTGGACCCGCCCGCGACGGCACCGCAACGGGCCTCGACGTGTTGGAACACGGAGTTCACCGGGCCGGTACGCAGCGCCCCGGGACGGGTAGGAGCACCTCCCCCTCCCCCAGCGCACCTGGAGCTCCCATGGCCCGGAACACGCTCTCCCGCACGCTGCACGACCTCGGCCTGTCCGCCTGGTTCGGCGGCACGCTGGCCAACGCGGTCGCCCTCAACCCCGCCGCCGGCGAGGCGGGGACCGACGCGGCCACCGGGCGCGTCGCCAACGCCGGCTGGGACCGGTGGACGCCGGTCAACGCGGTCGCGATCGGCGCGCACCTCGTGGGCAGCGTGGGCCAGCTGCGGGCGAACAAGCAGCGGGTGGCCGCCCAGCAGGGGGTCGCGGGCATGTCGGCGCTCAAGACCCTGGTCACCGCCGCCGCCCTCGGCGCCACGGCCTACAGCCGCGTGCTCGGCCAGCGCGTCTCGGCCGCCGGCTCGGTGCCCTCCCGGTCGGGCACCCGGCCGAGCAAGCGGACCAAGGCGCTCCAGGCCGACGTCGCCGCCGCGCAGCAGCAGCTGGACACGCTGCAGTGGGTGATCCCCGCGCTCACCGGCACGCTGGTGGCGATCAGCTCCTACGCCGGCGAGCAGCAGCGCGCCGGCGAGGTGGCCCGAGGCGTCGCGGCGCGCTGACGCGGGGACGGCCGCCGGAAGGCGCGGCGCGGCTCAGATGCTGCGCCAGCGCCCCTCGGTGGCGTTGCCCGCGGGCTGGGACTCCAGGACGTTGCCGGTGGTCGGCGGCACGTCGTCGTCGGCGATGGCCATCCGCTGCAGCAGCGGTCCGACCAGCGCGTCGTAGACCCCGGGCAGCAGCCGGAAGCCCGCGGTGACCACGTGGTTGAGGACCCCGGCCTGCACCACCCGGCGGGGCCGGTCCAGCGTGGAGAGCACGCGGCGCGCCACGCGGTACGGCGAGTAGGTGGGCGGGGGCGGCCGCCCCGTGCTGCCGGTCCAGGACGCCGCCTGGCTGTAGATCGGGGTGTTCACCCCGCCGGGCTGGACGACGGAGATGGAGATCCCCGGCTCGTCGCGGACCTCCTGCTGGAGCGTCCGGACCAGGCCGAGCTGCCCCCACTTGGCGGTGACGTAGCTGCCCATCAGCGGGGTGGCGACGTTGCCCAGCAGCGAGTTGACGACGACCAGGTGGCCGGCCCCCTGCTTCCGGAACACCGGCAGGACGACGCGGGCCAGGTTCGCGGTGCCGTGCACGGCGGTGTCGACGACGGTCTCGTAGACCTCCCGCGGCACCTCCTCGATCGTGCCGTAGGCCATCACCTGCGCGGCGTGGACGACGACGTCGAGCCGGCCGAACCGGTCCACCGCCGTCCCCACCGCGGCGCGCAGCGCGTCCTCCTCGAGGACGTCGGCCGGGCACACGACCACCTCGAGGGCACCGGCCGCCCGGCACTCGTCGGCGGCCTCCTCGAGCGACTCGCGGCCGCGGGAGACCAGCACCAGCCGGGCGCCGCGACCGGCGAGCTCCTGGGCGGTCGCCCGGCCGATGCCGCTGGACGCACCGGTGACCAGGACGGCCAGGGGCGTGCCGTCGTCGGGGATGGGCATGGGTGGATCTCCTCCGTGCGGGAGGGCCCTGCTCGCCCCGCCGCGGCTCGACGTCCCGCCCGGGCTACCCGGCCGCCGGGCGGGTCATGCGGGCGCCACCTCGTCGAGCCGGGCCAGCAGCCACCCGGGCCCGGCCACCTCGACGCCTCCCGGCAGCCGGGCGCGCAGCCCGCGGTCGGCGGTGACGGCGAGGACCGGGCCGTCCTGGACCAGCTCGCCGGCCACCCGGACCAGCGCGTCGTCCCCGCTCCCGGCGGCCCGCACGACGCGCACCCCGTCGACGTCCGGGACGTCGCGCGCCCGCCCCTCGACCACGGCCACCACGCCGTCGCAGCGCAGCGGCCCGCCGTCCGGACCGGGCAGGGTCGTCCCGGGCAGCGCCGCCAGGCGGGCGAGCAGCCGGGCCGCGGCACCGGCGCGGTCGCGCCACCAGCCGTCGGGCCGGGCGCCGACCACGTTGGCCGCGTCCACCAGCAGCACCGCCACCGCGCCTCGCCTCCGTCGTTCGCCCGTCCGGGGGACACCGGGGTTCGCCCAGGTCAGGGCCGGGAACCGCACCCGGGCACCGCCCCGGGGGATCCGTCCGCACCGAGGAGGCAACCATGCCCGGCACCGACCCCACCCTGCCCGATCGCCGTGATCCGGCCGCGACCGCCGTCCAGCCTGCGGTCGGCCGCCCGGCCCCCGGGGAGGGAGCGTCGCCCACCCGCGGCGCCGCCCGCGACGCCGTCGCCGCCCAGCACACCCGCTTCGGCGGGATCAAGTGGGGCGCGGCCTTCTTCGGCTGGCTCTCGGCCAACGGGCTCGCCGTGCTGCTCGTGGCGCTGCTCGGCGCGGCCGGTGTCGCGCTCGGCCTCTCGCAGGGCGTCGACACCGCCGACGAGGCGGCCGACCAGGTCGAGACGCTCGGCCTCGGCGGGGCGATCGGCCTGCTGGTCGTGCTGTTCCTCGCCTACCTGGCCGGCGGGTACGTCGCCGGCCGGATGTCCCGGTTCGACGGCGCCCGGCAGGGCGTCGCGGTCTGGCTGATCGGGCTGGTCGTGGTGGTCGCGCTGGCCGTCGCCGGGGTGATCGCCGGAGCCCAGTACAACGTCTTCGAGGACCTCGACCTGCCGCGCATCCCGGTCGACGAGGGCGACGCGACGACGGCCGGCGTGGTCACCCTGGTCGCCGTGCTGCTGGCCACGCTGGCCGGCGCGGTGCTGGGCGGCAAGCTCGGCGACCGCTACCACCGCAAGGTCGACAGGGCGGGCTTCTGAGAGGACGCTGCGGCGCATGTGCCGGAACATCCGACCGCTGTCGAACTTCGAGCCGCCGGCGACCGACGACGAGGTCCGCGCCGCAGCCCTGCAGTACGTCCGCAAGATCAGCGGGACGACGAAGCCGTCCCGGGCCAACGCCGAGGCCTTCGACCGCGCGGTCGAGGAGATCGCCGAGGCGTCGGCCCGGCTGCTCGACGCCCTGGTGACCACCGCCCCGCCGAAGGACCGCGAGGTGGAGGCCGCCAAGGCGCGGGCGCGCTCCGCCGCCCGCTACGCGAGCTGACCGCGCGGATCGATTGCGCACAACGGGGATGGCGGTGCGGTCGCCGGGGTAGTGCACCGGTCATGACGACGACCGCCGCTCGCCCCGCGGCCTCGCAGGACCACGCGACCGGCGCCACCCGGTGCGCCCAGTGCACCGACGGTCTCGGTGCCCCGCGGCCGGTGGTGCCCGGCAGCTTCCGCGCCCGCGTGCACGCCAACCGCAGCGTGGTCCTCGCCTGGCGGATCGGCGTGTTCACCGTCGGGCTGCTGTGCGTCGCGCTCGGGCTCGCGCTGACCGTGCTGCCCGGCCCGCTCACCATCCCGCCGGTGCTGCTCGGCCTGTGGGTGTGGTCGACCGAGTTCGACTGGGCCCGCCGCTTCTTCACCACGTTCCAGCGCAAGGCGAAGGACGCGTGGGCGCACGCCCGCCAGCACCCGGCCAGCTCGGTCGCGGTGACCGTGGGAGGCCTGGCGCTGGCCGGCGTCGCCGTCTGGTCCGTGGGCCACTTCCAGCTCGTCGACCAGGCCACCACCGCGCTCGGCCTGTGAGCCGCCGGGTCCGCTAGAGGTCGTGCGGGTCCGGCGTCCGGAACGGCGGGTCGTCGGGCGGATCGGCGTGGTCGCCACCGGCGTCCGCGGGCGGCCGGTCCTCCGGGTGGTCGGGCTCCTCCCCGCCGACGCCGAAGCCCTCGGCCGGCGGGGGCGCACCCGCTCCGGGGTCGGCGGCGGGGATCCCCTCGTCTGGCTGGCCGAGGTGCGGTTCCAACGGGCTCGACATCGACATGCCCCTCCCCTACCCCGCCCGGCGCCGGCTCCCTCACCCTTTCGCGTGGCGTCGTCCGCTGTTCACGCGTCTGTTCCCGCAGCATGGGCACCCGACGTCCGGGACGCCCGGGCCAGGGAGGTGGACGTGGCCGACGATCACCGGGAGAGCCGCCAGGAGCGGATCAACCGCGAGCTGATGGAGCTGCTCAACGAGCTGCGGGTGGCGCTGCCGGGCGTGCAGTTCCTCTTCGCCTTCCTCCTCGTCGTCCCGTTCTCGCAGAACGTGGACCGGGTGACGGACTTCCAGCGCGACGTCTACTTCGTGGCGCTGGTGGCCGCCGCGGTCGCCACCGCCCTGCTCATCGCCCCGGCCGCGCAGCACCGGCTGCTGTTCCGGCAGCGCGACAAGGAGAACCTCCTGCAGCGCAGCAACCGGTCGGCGGCCGCGGGGCTGCTCGCGCTCGCGGTGGCCATCTGCTCGGCGCTGCTGCTCGTCGTCGACATCCTGTTCAACCGCACCCAGGCGTGGGTCACGGCCGGGGTCCTCGGCGCGCTGCTGGCCTGGTGGTGGCTGGCGGTCCCGCTGTGGCAGCGGGCCCGCAAGGAGCAGGTGCGGCCGGAGGACTGACCCGGGACCCGATGAGTTCCGCAGCGCGGCGTCGTCGTACCTCCCGACGGCCGCTCCCGGCCGTCGGGAGCGAGAGGCGGACGGGTGACCATCGCGGCGGACGCACCGGTGCGGGGACCGGACCGGGACGACGGCCCGGCGATCGAGACCCACGGGCTGGTCAAGCACTTCGGCACGACCCGGGCGGTCGACGGCGTCGACCTGCTCATCCCGCGCGGCGGGGTGCACGGCTTCCTCGGTCCCAACGGGGCCGGGAAGACCACGACCATCCGGGTGCTGGCCACCCTGATCCGGCCCGACGCCGGCACGGCGCGGGTCTTCGGCCACGACGTGGTGCACGAGGCCGACGCGGTCCGCGCCCGGGTGAGCCTCACCGGCCAGTTCGCCTCGCTCGACGAGGACCTCACCGGCGACGAGAACCTGCGCCTGCTGGCCCGGCTGCTCGGCTACCCCCGGGCGGAGGGCCGGGCGCGGGCCGAGCAGGTGCTCGACGCGTTCGGGCTGACCGAGGCCGCCGGCAAGCAGGTGAAGAAGTACTCCGGCGGCATGCGGCGGCGGATCGACATCGCCGCGAGCATCGTCGTCCGGCCCGACCTGATCTTCCTCGACGAGCCGACGACCGGGCTGGACCCGCGCAGCCGCAACCAGGTCTGGGAGGTGGTCCGGGCGCTGGTCCGCGGCGGGACGACGGTGCTGCTCACCACGCAGTACCTGGACGAGGCCGACCAGCTGGCCGACCGGATCTCGGTCATCGACACCGGCACGGTCGTCGCGGAGGGCTCGCCCGGGGAGCTGAAGGCCTCCGTCGGCACCGGCTCGCTGCACGTGCGGGTGCGCCGGCCGGAGCAGCGCGCGGCGGCCCGCGACCTGCTCCAGCGGGTCCTCGGCGTCGAGGTGCACGAGCAGGGCGACCCCGCCGGGCTCGTCGCCACGGTCGCGGACGCCGGCCCCGTCGCCCGGGCGCTCACCGCCCTGGAGGACGCGCAGATCGGCCTGGCGCAGTACGCGCTGGGCCAGCCCAGCCTCGACGAGGTGTTCCTCGCCCTGACCGGCCACGCGACCGGCACCGCCCCCGCGCAGGAGGACCAGGCATGACCGCCGTCCAGACCCCGGCCACCGGCACCTGGGTGCCCGACACCGCCGCCGTCCACGAAGCCCTGGTCGCCGGCGCGCGGCCGAAGCCGCAGGGACCGCTGGCCGCCTCGGCCACCTTCGGCTGGCGGACGCTGCTGCGGATCAAGCACGTGCCCGAGCAGCTGTTCGACGTCACCGCCTTCCCGGTGATGATGACGCTGATCTTCACGTTGCTCTTCGGCGGCGCCCTCGCCGGCACGGTCGACGCCTACATCCAGTTCTTCCTGCCGGGCATCCTGGTGCAGAGCATCCTGATGATCACGATGTACACCGGCGTCGCGCTGAACACCGACATCGAGAAGGGCGTCTTCGACCGCATCCGCTCGCTGCCGGTGTGGCGGCCCTCGGCCCTGGTGGGAGCGCTGCTCGGCGACGTCCTGCGGTTCACCCTCGCCTCGGCGGTGATCATCACCCTCGGCATGCTGCTCGGCTTCCGGCCGGACGGCGGCGCGCTGGGCGTCCTGGCCGCGGTCGGCCTGCTGCTCGTGTTCGCCTTCGCGCTCGGCTGGATCTGGACGTTCCTGGCGCTGCGGCTGCGGACGCCGAACGCGGTCATGGGCTGGAGCATGCTGGTCATCACGCCGCTGACCTTCGGCAGCAACATCTTCGTCGACCCCTCGACGATGCCCGGCTGGCTGCAGGCCTTCGTCGACGTCAACCCCGTCTCCCACCTGGTGACGGCGGTGCGCGGGCTGATGCACGGCGAGGCGGCCGGCGGCGACGTGCTCATGGTGTTCGCCTGGGCGGCGCTGCTGGTGGCGGTGCTGGGCCCGCTCACCATGCGCCGGTACGGCAACCGGGACTGAGCGACCTCAGTCGAGGATGACGTCGCGCCCCTCCGCCCGGAGCCGGGCGAGGCTGTCGAGCATCGCCTGCACGACCTCGGGCGGGTGCCCCTCCCAGTCCTCGACCTCGGCGACGACGCGCAGAGGGGAGCGGGTGCGGTAGGACTGCGTGGGGTTGCCGGGGAACCGCTGGTCGGTCACGTTCGGGTCGTCCTCGAACGGGCCGAGCGGCTCCACCTCGTAGATGCGCCCCCGGTCGTCGTCCCCGGCGAGGGCCGTGGCCAGCTCGGCTCCCCAGGCGGCGGTGTCCACGAGCGCGGTGAAGTAGACGTGGTTCATCACCCGGCCGGCCGCGAAGTTGGACCCCCGGCCGGGGACGAGCTCGTCGCCGACGGCGAGCACCGCCTTCGTCCCGTGGAAGAAGGGCCCACGGACGTCGGCGCAGTTCTCGAGGGTCACGGGCTCGCGGGTGCCACCGGTCTCCTCCATCGCCCCGACCGTAGGGCGGACCGGGCCTCGGCTACAAAGGTCGCATGCCCTCCGAGCCCGTCCTGCGCCGCGCGCCCTTCGCCGACCTCACCCCGTTCGAGGTCTACGCGCTGTGCCGGCTGCGGGTCGACGTCTTCGTCGTCGAGCAGGAGTGCCCCTACCCGGAGCTCGACGGGCGGGACGTGGAGCCGGCCACCGAGCACCTGTGGTTCGACGTGGATGGCGAGGTCGCGGCCACCATCCGGGTGCTCGACAACGGGGCCAGCAGGGCGATCGGCCGGGTCGCCACCGACGTCCGGTTCCGGGGGCGGGGGCTGGCCGCGCGGCTCATCGAGCAGGGCATCGCCGATTACGGCGACGTCCCGCTGACGCTGGGCGCCCAGGCGCACCTGGAGGGCTGGTACGAGCGGTTCGGCTTCCGCCGGAGCGGGCCCGGCTACGACGAGGACGGCATCCCGCACGTCCCGATGCGCCGCGAACCCACCGCCGCGTGAGCGACGCCGAGCTGCTCCGCGAGGCGGCCGACCGGCTCACCGCCCTGGCCGCGCGCACCACGCCGGGGAACTGGCGGCTGGGCGGGCTGCTCGCCTCGCGCCCCGAGGTGATCGCCGCCCGTGCCGACGGCGGCACCGAGCACGTGGCCGAGGCGCGGGCGGCCTCCGCGGCGTGGATCACCGCGCTCTCCCCCGCCGTCGCGGCACCCCTGGCCGCGGTGCTGCGTGCCGCCGCGGACGACGGCACCGGAACGCCGGCGCTGCTCGAGCTGGCCCGGACGCTCCTCACCCGGCTGCCCTGACCTCGCCGGGCGTCGTCGACCTCGCGGTACGGCGGCCGAGCACGCCGTCGACCGCGCACCCGGCTGCGATACCGCGCGGTCGACGCGCGCCCGCCATTCCGTTAGATGCCTAACGGTTAGCCGCCTAAGCTGAGCTCGTGCAGGCTGCGGACGACTTCCTCCACCTCTTCCTCGCCCGCACGGCCAAGGAGTTGAGCCGGGCGTTCGAGGACGCCCTGGCCGCGGCCGGCGGCTCCGGACCCACCTGGCGGGTGCTGCTCGCGCTGGACGGCGGCGAGCACCGCACCCAGGCCGAGCTGGCCGAGGCGGTCGGCGTCCGGCAGCCCACGCTCACCCACCACCTGGACGCGCTGGAGCGGGCCGGGCTGGTCGTCCGCGAGCGCGATCCGGGCAACCGGCGGGCCCACCAGGTGTCCGTGACGGAATCCGGCCGGCAGCTGTTCCTCCGGCTGCGCCGCACCGCCGCGGCCTTCGACGGCCGGCTGCGGGCCGGCCTCGGCGACGCCGACGTCGCCGCGCTCCGCCGGACCCTCGCCCAGCTGGAGGAGAACTCCCGGCCGGACTGATCAGCCGGCCGGCACCTGCTTCGGGCCGCCGCACTCCCCCGCCCGGCGCAGCAGCACCTCGCGCTCCCGCTCGTTGCCGGTCATGCCGGCCGCGCGCTCGAACTCCGCGCGCGCCTCGTCGCCGCGACCGAGGGACGCGAGCAGGTCACCGCGGACGGCGGGCAGCAGGTGGTACCCGCGCAGTGCCGGGACGTCGACGAGCGCGTCGGCCACCTCGAGCCCGGCCGCAGGTCCGTAGGCGCGCGACACCGCCACCGCCCGGTTCAGCTCGACGACCGGCGACCCGGTCAGCTGCGCCAGCGCCTCGTACAGCGCGGCGATCCGCGGCCAGTCGGTGTCCTCGACGCTGCGGGCCCGCGCGTGGCAGGCGGCGATCGCGGCCTGCAGCGCGTACGGGCCCAGCGCCCCCTGAGCGGTGGCCTCCGCGCGGTCGAGCGCGGCCAGCCCGCGGTTGACCAGCACCCGGTCCCAGCGGCTGCGGTCCTGCTCGGCCAGGGTCACCGCCGCGCCGTCGGGACCCAGCCGGGCGGCCAGCCGCGATGCCTGCACCTCCAAGAGCGACACGAGCCCGTGCACCTCGGACTCCCCCGGCACCAGCCCGGCCAGGATCCGGCCGAGCCGCATGGCCTCCTGGCACAGCGCGGGCCGGGTCAGGTCCTCCCCCGCGGTGGCCGAGTAGCCCTCGTTGAACACCAGGTACACCACCTCGAGCACCGAACCCAGCCGCGCGGTGAAGTCCGCGCCGGTGGGCATCTCGAAGGGCACCCTGGCCGCGGAGAGGGTGCGCTTGGCGCGCACGATCCGCTGGGCCAGCGTCGGCTCGGGCACCAGGAAGGCGCGGGCGATCTCGGCGGTGCCCAGGCCACCGACCAGGCGCAGGGTCAGCGCCACCCGGGCCTCGCGGGACAGCACCGGGTGGCAGGAGATGAAGACCAGCCGCAGCACGTCGTCCTCGACCACCTCGTCGAGCTGCGCGGCCCAGTCCGGCTCCTCGGCCTCGACCAGCTCGCGACCGAGCACCTCGGTCTTGCGGCGCAGGTTCTCCGCCCGGCGGAACGCGTCGACCGCCCGGTGCTTCGCCGTCGCCATCAGCCAGGCGCCCGGCTTGGCCGGCACCCCGCTGTCCGGCCACTGCTCGAGCGCCGCGACCAGCGCGTCCTGCGCGAGCTCCTCGGCCAGCCCGACGTCGCCGGTGACCCGGGTGAGCGCACCGACGATCCGGGCGGACTCCATGCGCCAGACGGCGTCGACGACGCGGTGCAGGTCCGCGGTCGCCGACGCCGTCCCGGCGTCGGTCATCAGGAGCCGTTGCGGGCGGCGACGGCCTCCCGCATCTGCTCCTCCTTCTCGCGCAGCTCCGGGGTCAGCGCGTCGCCGAAGTCGTCGTCGCTGAAGACCTGGCGGATCTCGATCTCGGTGTCGCGGAACGGCGCCTTCTTGATCCACTCGACGCACTCCTCGCGCGAGGAGACCTCGAGCAGCCAGAAGCCGGCCACCAGCTCCTTGGTCTCGGCGAACGGCCCGTCGACGACCGTCGACCCGCCCTCGGCGTCGAACCGGACGCGGGCCCCCTTGGAGCTCGGGTGCAGCCCCTCGCCGGCCAGCATGACGCCGGCCTTGACCAGCTCCTCGTTGTAGGCGCCCATCTCGGCGAGCTGCTGCTCGGTGGGCATGACGCCGTTCTCGGTGTCCTGGTCGGCCTTGACGATCACCATGAAGCGCATCGGGTTCTCCCGGTTCGTGCGAGCGGTGGCCGGTCCTCGTGACCGGCTCAGGTCCCGCTCTACCTTTCCGTCGAACGGACCGGACCGGAATCGACACGACCGGTGAAGTTTTTCTTCGGGCCCCCGGACGCCCACCCGGTCCTCAGCTCGACCGCGCGTAGTGGTGCGCCCGCCCGTAGGCCAGCAGGACGTCGGCGGTGGATCCGCCGTCGTGGAGGAACTGCTCGTCGAGCACGCGGGCGAAGTCGTCGATGGACCCGCGCAGGACGGCGGCCGCGACCCGGACGTCGGACCGCGGGGCCGCCGACCCGGCGGCCGCCAGCGACCCGGCGACGGAGATCATCGCGGGCAGCGCCGCCTCCTCGTCGCCGTCGCGGAAGTAGAACGTCTCGGTGTACTGGGTCAGGTCGACCCGGGCCTGGGCGAGGCCGGCAGCGAGCTCGTGGAGGACCGCCGCCGCGGCCGAACCCGGGTCGTGCAGCAGCTCCTCGGGCGAGACGGTGCGCAGCTGGGCCAGCCGCACCGCGAGCGTGCGGCGCCGGAGCAGGGCGGGGTAGAGCTGCAGCACCCAGGTGACCGAGGCGGTGAGCAGCCCGAAGCCGATCAGCGCCTGCACGGGCACGGCGATCCGCAGCCACCCGGCGACCGGGACGACGTCGCCGAAGCCGAGCGTGGCGAGGGTGACGCTGGACAGGTACACGGCGTCGAGGACATCGCTGCGCGCGGTGACGTCGAGGCCGCTCTGGAACTGGAAGCCCTCCGGGAGGTGCGGTGCGTAGACGAGCGCACCGCCGCCCACCAGGAGGGCCACCCAGACCCCGATGACGGCGGCCACGGCGACGGGCCCGCTCAGCACCCCACCGGAACCCCGGTCCCGGCGCCAGCGGGCCAGCCGCCACACCGAGGCCATGACCCGCGTGCTGATCGTGCCCCGCCCGCTGGGGTGCCACAGCGTGTGGAAGATGTCCCGCAGTGCCACGAGGACGACGGCCACGCCCAGCGCCGTCACCGGCCAGTCGATCCACGCCACCCGCCGAGCGTGCCAAAGATGAGAGGTGCCGGCCGGGTGGGCGGGCTCGGCCTCGACGGGGTGCGACGGCCGGGTAGCCGCTCCCGGACCGGGTAGGGCCAGCCCCATGGCAGACGACGGGGCAGCAGGTGGGTTCGCGGGACGACTGGGCGCGGAGGTGCAGGAGGCCGACGACGGGTCGGCCCGCATCCGGTTCGAGGCCCGGGAGGAGCACCTCAACCCGGCGGGCACGCTGCACGGCGGCGTGCTGGCCACCCTCGTCGACACCGCGATGGGGACGGCGGTGCGCACCGCGACCGGGGACGGCGACGTGCCCGCCACCAGCCAGCTGACGGTGACCTACCTCCGGCCGGGCAAGCCAGGCGCCGTCGAGGTGACCGCCCGGGTGCGGACGAAGGGCGAGCACCTCACGGTGTGCGAGGCCGACGTCGAGCAGGACGGCACGGCCGTCGCGCACGCCGTCGCCACGTTCGCCCTGCTGCACCGCTGAGAACGGGCGGCGGTCAGCGGCCGATCTGGCTCACCAGCACGATGAACAGGAAGACCAGCACGATGACCGCGATGAACACCGCGGGGATGAGCAGCCGGCCGCGCTTCCGGCCGGCCCCGGACGACATCCCGGTCGGGTGATCGGGCTCGTCGTCGGGCGGAGGGCTGGACGAGGGGTGCATGCGACCTCCTGCGGCCGGACGCGGGTGGGACCTGTCGTGTCATGCCCACCCGGTCGGGTCCCACTCCTCGCGCGGGGGTGCCGCGACCGGCGTGCGCAGCGGTACCGTCGGGAACCACGGCATTCGCCGCGACCGTCCCCAGGAGGCACCCCGTTCCCGCTCAGCACGGACGATGCGCCGAAGCCCACCTCGGCTGCCCCTGCCGGGGCGACGAGTCCATCCACGAGCAGCGCAGCGCGCAGCTCGCCGCGGCCCGCGCCGACGCGGAGGGACCGCAGGAGTGCCCCGAGTGCGGCGGCCCGGCCACGCCTGTGCAGATCGTCAGCTGGGGCCACTGCCGCCCCTGCCGGACGGCGCAGTCGCGGTCCATCCAGCCGCTGCGCTGGTAGCGGCGGCGGTGACGGGAGACGATCGGGCCATGACCACGGCCACCTGGAACGGCACCGTCATCGCCGAGTCCGACGACATCGTCACCGTCGAGGGCAACGCCTACTTCCCGCGCGAGGCGGTGCGCGACGACGTCCTGCGCCCCTCGGACACGCACACCGTGTGCCCCTGGAAGGGCACCGCCTCGTACTTCAGCCTCGAGGTGGACGGCGCGGTCAACCGCGACGCCGCCTGGTTCTACCCGGAACCGAAGGACGCCGCCCGCGAGATCACCGGCCGGGTCGCCTTCTGGAAGGGCGTCGAGGTCCGCTGACCCCCGCGCCGGCTCAGCTGCCGGGCCGGGCGCCGGCCAGCTCACGGGCCGAGGCGGCGGCGTCGGCGTCGAGCTGGTCGGAGAGCGACGCGACGTAGGTGTCGTACGCGGCCTGCGGCGAGGTGCCCAGCGCGGCGCCGATCTGCTCCCAGCCGGCCCCGCCGCGCAGCGCCGCGCGGATGCCGATGATCCGGCTGTCGTGCGCCTTGCGGGCCACGACCTCGCCCAGGGCCAGCAGCTCCAGCGACTCGGCGACGTCGAGCTGCATCGGCGCGTCCTTGAGCGACGCGGCCCAGGAGTCGTCGTCGGTGTCCTGCACGGTGTTGAGGGTGGTGGCGCCGTCGTCGCGGCGGCTCAGGAAGTCCAGGCGGGTGGCGGCCGTGGGGAGCGAGAACTCCGCCTCCAGCGCCTCGGGGGTGATGCTCATGCCCGAGGGTGTCCCCCGCCGCGTCGGCGCGCCAAACGGCCCGGGACGCATGTCACGCCATCGGGGTGGTCACCTCACGGCGCGCACGCGCGAGGGCCCGCACCCCCGGGCGGGGATGCGGGCCCTCGTGCGCGTGGATGGCGTCAGCTCGAGACGCCCACGGCCTCCTTGGCCAGGTCGGCCAGGCGGGTCTGCGCGGCGCTGGCCACGTTCGACCGGTTCTTGTGGGTCTCCTCGTAGCGGATGATCACGTTGATGTCGTGCGGCGTGTCCAGCTGCTTGATCGCCTTGACCGCGTCGTTCACGGCCAGCGAGTCGTAGCCCTTGATCGGCAGCTCGTCGGCGGTGACGTCGCCGAGCTCCTCGCGGGCGGCCTTGGCGACGTCGGCGGCGTCCTTGTTGCCCTCCCGCCGGGCGATCCGCTCGGCGCGGCGCAGGCCGGCGGCCCGGCTCACGGTCAGCGTCTCGCGGACGGCACCGGTCAGCGCGGCGGCGCGGTCGGCCACGGCGCCGAAGCGCTCGGTGGTCTCCTCACCGGCGTGCTGCACGGTCTCGACGGCGGTGTTCACCGTGTTGTGCACGAAGCGCACGGGCGCGCCCGCGGCGCGGGCGACGGTGCCGGCGACCTTCTGCAGCGGGGTGGCCACCAGCGCGGCCGGGCCGCCGAGGGCCTCCTCGGCCAGGACGACGGTCAGCCACTCGACGGTCGCCTCGTGGGCGCCGATCAGCTTCTCGGCCAGGCGCTGGACCTTGGTCTCGCCGGCCTTCTCGGCCAGCACCTTGAGGTAGGTGGCGCGGTCGAGCAGCTGGTGCTCGAGCTGGAGGTCGGTGAGCAGCGCCTCCTCGATCGGCGCGGCCTGCTCGAAGGTGGCCTTGAGGACCGCCTGCAGCCGGCCGATGGCGGGGGTGACGACGTCGGGCACGCCACCCACCGAGCGCAGCGCCTCGGTGATCTCGAAGGAGCGCGCGGCGGCGTTGTCGGCGTTCTGGGTGAGCTCGCGGCGGACGGCGTCGGTGCGGGCCTGGGAGATCCGCGTCCGCGCGACCTGCTCCTCGGTCTGCGTGAGCAGGACGAGAGCGCGCAGCTGGTTCTGGATCTTGGACGTGTGGGTCATGACGGGAAAACACTCCGGTGGTCGAGTGGCCCCGGTGCAGGGACCCAGCCCGAGCGTGCGGGGGCTGGGGGCAGCGGGGTCCTTCTGCTGACATCAGAGGGGTGCCCCGGATCCACGGAGTGCTAACTCCAGCAAGCGGATTGCTAGCAGTGAGACGGGTCACGCGGAACGGCGGCGTCCCGGGGCGCCGTTGCCCCGGGGACGCCGCACGCGCCTCAGACCGCCGTCGGGACCGACTCGCGCGGGCCGGGACGGCGCGGGGTGACGCGGAAGCGCAGGACCGGCTGGGTCATGTCGTCGGTGATCTCGTACGGCGGGCGCGGGGCCAGCCGGACGGCGCGGACCGGGGCGAGCGAGGGCGGCATGCGCTTCCCGCAACCGACGCAGAACCGGCCGCGCTGCTCGACCGCGCCGCAGTGCGCACAGGACATGGGTGCCTCCCCGAGGACATGGTGACGACGTGCTGACAGGGCGTGACACTGGCAGCCCGGATCGCCGTAGCGGGCCGGTTCCGGCTCGGTGGGACGACCTGTCATCGAACCGTCATGCAGATGACCGGGCCGGCGCTCAGGCCCGGCCGAGCACGTCCCGCAGCCGGTCCAGGAACGGCAGCTGGCCCTTGACCAGCTTGGTGCAGGCCTCCTCGAGGCCGAACCAGGCGGCCCGGTCGATCTCGGGGAACTCCTGGACCCGCCCGGACCGCGGCGGCCACTCCAGCTCGAAGGTGTTGCTCACGCAGGCCGCGGCGTCCAGGTCGCCCTCGCCGGCCCAGATGCGGAGCACCTTGCCCGAGGCGCGCACCTCCCCCAGCGGCACGAGGTCGCCCGCCGGAACGGGCGAGCCGAGTTCCTCCTCGAACTCGCGGTGCGCCACGGCCAGCGGTTCCTCGTCGGGGCCGTGCTCGCCCTTGGGGATCGACCAGGCGCCGTCGTCCTTGCGCGCCCAGAACGGGCCGCCCATGTGCCCGAGCAGCACCTCGGTGCCGCCCGGGCCGCGCCGGTGCAGCAGGATCCCCGCGCTCGTCCTGGCCACCCGGTCAGCCTGTCAGAGGTGCGGCAGCGCCTCGGCGAGGGAGACGACGTCGGCGTACTTGGCGTCGAGGTCGGCCAGGTTCGCCTCGTGCAGCTGCGGCGTGCGGTCGGCGCAGGCCTCCCGCACCACCTGCGGCCGGAACCCGGAGTTGAGCGCGTCCATCGCCGTGGCCCGCACGCAGCCCGACGTCGACACCCCACCGAGAACCAGGGTGTCGACGCCCAGCGTGCGCAGCGTGCTGGCCAGCGGGGTGCCGAAGAACGCCGACGCGTACTGCTTGAGCAGCACCGGCTCCCCGGGCGCCGGCTGCACCGCGAACCCGCCCCAGTCGCCCGGCGCCCCCTCGGCGAAGGCGGCCAGCGCGGGCACCTTGCGGACGAACAGCCCGCCGTCGGAGAGGTCCGCGGTGTACCGGACGCCGGTCCACAGCACCGGGTGACCGCCCGCCCGGGCGGCGTCCACCAGGGAGGTGACCGCCGCGACCGCCGTCGCCGGCTCCGGCAGGGCGAACGGGCCCTCCGGCTCGGTGTAGGCGCGGACCAGGTCGATGACGAGGACCGCGGGCCGCCTCCCCCAGCCGACCCGGCCGGAGAAGGCGGACCCGTGCGGCCCGGGCGCCGGTTCCGGCTCGCTCATCCGGCCCACACCGGGCGCTTCGGCGCGGGCAGTCCGGTCTCCTCCTCGCACCGGGCCAGCAGCTCCTCGATCGGCGGGCCCATGTCGAACACCGGCAGCTCGGCCGGGCGGTCGGCGCGCAGCTGCTCGCGCAGCTGCCGGGTCGCCTCGTCGTCCACCGTGCCGGCCTCGTCGACGACCACGCCGTACCGGCGGGCGCCCTCGGCGGTGACCAGCCCACGGCGCACCTCCAGCCCGACCAGGGCGGGGTCGCGCTCCAGCGGGTCGCCCCAGCCGCCGCCGCCCCAGGTGACGAAGTGCAGGACGTCACCGGGCTGCACCGGCACGTCGTGGCACTTGCTGGGCAGCACCTGGCGGGTGCCGTCGGCGCGCTCCAGCCACTTGGTGCCGCGGGTGCCCGGCTGCCCGCCGTTGACGCCCCACGGGTAGGTGAGCCAGCGGTCGTCGTGGATGGCGATGGTGCCCGGCTCCTCGAAGACGTAGGTGACGTCGACGCCGTTGCCGCCGCGGTGCAGACCGGCGCCGCCGGTGTCGGGCACGGTCACCCACTGCTCGATCCGCAGCGGGTAGTAGGACTCCAGGTACTCGCACGGGATGTTGGTGAAGCTCGGCCACAGCGAGTGCCCGTCCGGCCCGTCGCCCAGCGGCCGGCCGGGGATGCCGCCGAAGCCGATCGAGTACAGCTGGAACCACTCGCCCTTCCGCTCCCCCGACGAGTAGTTGCCGGAGTACATGAAGTGCGGCGAGGACGAGAACCCGGCCGCGTTGAGCAGCGCCGGGTTGGTCTGGCCGAGCAGCCCGCCGAACAGGTCGAAGACCCGGCCGATGCCGTGGTTGCGGCCGTTGAGCGCGGCCGGGAACTTCGGCCGCCAGTACGAGCCCTCCGGGATCGTGACGTCGACCAGCGGGTAGAAGCCGTCGTTCCAGAGGATCTGCGGATCGGCCACGGTGATCATGTAGATCCCGAAGAACATCCGGGTCAGGTTCTCGTTGATGAAGTAGTTGATCGGCCCGACCGCCTGCGGCGAGGAGCCGGTGAAGTCGATGTGCACCTTGTCGCCGGTGCGGGTCAGCGACATCTTCAGCTCGTAGGGCCCGTAGCCCACGCCGTCGTCGCAGATGTAGTCGGTGAACGAGAGGGTGCGCCCCTCCTCGAACACGACCGACAGCAGCACCTTCATGGCGTCGTAGTTGCGCTGCAGCAGCGCGTCGAGCGCCGACAGGTAGGTGCCGGTGCCGAACCGCTCGCACATCTCCACGACCCGGCGGGCGGCGGTGCGGCAGGCGGCCACCAGCCCGTTGAGGTCGGCCCGGTTCCAGTCCGGCTTGCGCACCTGGTTGAGCACGATGCGCAGCGCGTCGTCGTTGAGCACGCCCTTGCGGTAGAGCTTGAAGGGCGGGATGACCACGCCCTCCTCGAAGATCGTGGTCGCGTCCGTCGGCATCGACGACGGCGTCTTCCCACCGACGTCGGACATGTGCCCGAACATCGACGACCAGCCCACGACCCGGCCCTCGTGGAAGATCGGCACGACGACCAGCCAGTCGTTGGCGTGGCTGATCGCGGCGCCGCACGAGTACGGGTCCGACGTCAGCAGGACGTCGCCCTCCTCGATCGTGTCGGCGAAGCCCTCGAGGAAGTCGGGGATGGAGAGGCCGAACTGGCCGACGACCATCTTCCCCTCGGGGTCGCCGATCAGCGGGAACTCGTCGTGCTGCTCGCGGATGCCCGGGCTCAGCGCCGTCCGGAAGAGCACCTCGTCCATCTCGTAGCGGGCGTTGCGCAGCCCGTTCTCGATGAGGTCGAGGGTGACCGGGTCGACCTCCACCTTCTCGACGGTGCCGGTCGCGGTCTCGACGATCGTCGCCATGTCTCAGCCCTCCACGGGGGTGATCAGCAGGCTGCCCGCCGGGTGCACGGTGGCCACGTGGCCGGGCAGGACGAGGGTGGTGGAGTCCATCTCGGTGACGATCGCGGGACCGGTCACCACGTCACCGGCGCGCAGCTTCGCCCGGTCGTAGACGCCGGCCGGCACGTGCTCGCCGCCGACGTAGATCGTGTGCTCCTGCACGAGGGCGCCGGCCGGGTCGCCGTCCCCCTCCGGCAGCGTCACCGGCGCGACGTCCGGCTTGGGGCCGGTGACCGTGGCGCGGGCGTTGACGATCTCGTGGTCGACGTCGAGCAGGAAGCTGAACAGCCGCTCGTGCTCGGCGTCGAAGGTGCGCGCCACGGCGTCCAGGGCGGTGCCGGGGTCGTCGAGCCAGGCGGGGTCGACGTCGACCGGGATCTCGAAGCCCTGGCCGTGGTAGCGGACGTCGACCTGGTAGCCGGTGGTCTGCTGCTCGGGCGCCAGCCCCTGCTCGGTGAGCCGCCGGCCGGCGTCCGCGGCGAGCCCGCGCAGGATCTCGACGACGTCGCTCCCCGACAGCTCGCCGAACCGCCGCAGCACGGTGCGGGCGGACTCGTCGCGCCGGCTGGTGGTCGCGTCGCCCAGGGCGTTGAGGATGCCGGGCGCGGGCGGGACGATCACCGGCCAGGCACCGGTCAGCCTGCCGAGCGCGTTGGCGTGCAGCGGGCCGGCGCCCCCGAAGGCGACCAACGCGAAGTCGCGCGGGTCGAAGCCCTGCTGCACCGAGACCAGCCGGACGCCGCCGAGCATGTTCTCGTTGACGATGTCGATGATCCCGGCGGCCGCGGCCTCGACCGAGTCCAGCCCCATCGCCTCCGCCACCTTGCCCACCGCGGCGCGGGCGGCCTCGACGTCCAGCGAGATCTCGCCGCCGGCCAGCGTCGTCGGCAGGTAGCCGAGGACGACGTTGGCGTCGGTGACGGTGGGCTCGACCCCGCCGCTGCCGTAGGCGGCCGGGCCCGGGTCGGCGCCGGCGGACTGCGGGCCGACGCGCAGCGCGCGGGTCAGCTCGGGCACGTGCGCGATCGAGCCGCCGCCAGCACCGACGGTGCGGACGTCGACGCTGGACGAGCGGACGACGAGGTCACCGACCTTGGTCTCCCGCCCGATCCGCGGGTTCAGGTCCTGCACCAGGCCCACGTCGGTCGAGGTGCCGCCCATGTCGAAGGTGATGACGTCGCGGTGCCCGGCCTGCTCGGCGGCCCACACAGCGCCGGTCACCCCGCCCGCGGGGCCGGACAGCAGCAGGCTGACCGGGGCGTCGATGGCCGTGTCGGCCGAGGAGAGCCCGCCGTCGCTGCGCAGGATGGCCAGCTCGCCGGCGACGCCGCCCTCGGCCAGCTGCCCGGCGAGGTTCTGCACGTACTTCTTCACCTGCGGCTGCACGTAGCCGTTGGCCACCGTGGTGAGGGTGCGCTCGTACTCGCGCAGCTCGGGCAGCACGTCGGAGGAGAGCGACACCGGGATGCCGGGGAGCAGCTCTGCGGCGATCTCGGCGACCCGCTTCTCGTGCGCGGGGTCGGCGAAGGAGTTGATCAGGCTGACCGCCAGGGCCTGGATGCCGGCGCTCTGCAGTTTCGCCAGCTGGGCGCGGACGTCGTCCTCGTCCAGCTCGCGGACCACGGAGCCGTCGCTGGCGATCCGCTCGTCGATCTCGACGGTGTTCTCCAGCGCGGCCAGCGGCTCGGGCTTGGGCCAGATGATCCAGCCGGCCAGCCCGCCGGGGACGAAGGAGCGGGCGATCTGCAGCACCTGGCGGAAGCCCTTGGTGGTGACCAGCCCGACCCGTGCGCCCTTGCCCTCGAGGATCGCGTTGGTCGCGACCGTGGTGCCGTGCAGCACCTGCGCGACCTCGGCGAGCTCGATGCCCGCCTCGGCGCAGACCTGCTCGATGCCGTGGAGCACGCCGACGGCCTGGTCGGCCGGGGTGGAGGCGGTCTTGTAGCGCCAGGTGCTGCCGGTGCCCTCCTCCACCAGCAGGACGTCGGTGAACGTGCCTCCGACGTCGACTCCGAGCCGGTAGCTCATGAGGCCTCCTCTTCCTGGGGGTGCGGACTGGTCGCTGCGCGGGCTGCCTGTGCGGTCGCGGCCCGGACCATGACGGCGCGGGCGTTGCAGATGTGCGCGGTCATCACCGCGCGGGCCCACCCCGGGTCGCGGGCGCGCAGGGCGGCGACCATCTCGAGGTGGTGGGCGAGGCTGCGGCGCAGCGACTCGGGGTCGTAGGCGTGGAAGTTGCGCCGGACGATCGGCGGGTGGATGGCGGCCGCCAGCGCCGCGGCCAGGGTCGGGTGCCCGGCGAGGGCGACCAGCCGGTCGTGGAAGACGCGGTTGAGCGGGACGAGGGCGTCGAGGTCCTGCTCCGGGCCGGGGGTGCCGACGGCGAGCATCCGGTGCGCCAGGTCGTCGAGCTCCGCCACGTCCCGCTCGCCCGCGTTCGGGACGGCGAACCCGGTCAGCTGCGGCTCCAGGGAGAGCCGGAGGTCGAAGACGCCCTCCAGCTCGGCGACGGTCCAGGTGGCGACCCGCGCGCCGCGGTTCGGGGTGATCTCGACCAGGCCCTCGGCGGCCAGCCGGGTGAGCGCCTCGCGGACCGGCGTCCGGCTGACCCCGAGCCGCTCGGCCAGCTCCACCTCGCCGAGCCGCGCGCCGGGGGCGAGCTCGGCGGCGAGGATCAGCTCGCGCAGCTCGTGCAGCGCCCGCTCGGCGGACGTCGTGGGTCGTGTCACCGGTCACACCCCCTCGGAAATTGTGTGCAAACCTAGGGCCGCCGGGTTCCGAGAAGCATCGCCTGGCCGTAAATTCCGTGTGACTGCATACAACGAGGGGGCCGACGTGGCGGATCTGCTGAGCAACGCACGGGCACCGCGGGCCCGGCTGCGCGAGCTGCTGAGCGGCCCGGAGCCGCTGATCGCACCCGGGGCGTACGACGCGCTGTCCGCCCGCCTGGTCGAGCAGGCCGGGTTCGGGGCGGTCTACATGACCGGCTTCGGGACGACGGCCTCGCTCATCGGCCGCCCCGACGTGGGGCTGCTGACCGGGTCGGAGATGGTCGACAACGCGCGGCGGATCGTCGCCGCCGTCGACGTCCCGGTGATCGCCGACGCCGACACCGGCTACGGCAACGCGATCAACGTCGTCCGCACCGTGCAGCTGTACGAGCAGGCCGGCGTGGCCGCGCTGCAGCTGGAGGACCAGGTCTCGCCGAAGAAGTGCGGGCACATGTCCGGCAAGCAGGTGATCCCCACCGAGGAGATGTGCGGGAAGATCCGCGCCGCCGTGGCCGCGCGCCGCGACCCCGACCTGCTGGTCATCGCGCGCACCGACGCGGTCGCCGTCTCCGGTGTGGACGACGCCATCGCCCGGGCACGCGCCTTCGCCGACGCCGGCGCAGACGTGCTGTTCGTCGAGGCGCCGACGTCGGAGGACGACATCGCGCGGGTGGCCGAGGAGCTGCGCGGCACCGCTCCCCTGCTGTTCAACTGGGCCGAGGGCGGCAAGACGCCGGGGCTGTCCTACGAGCGGATCACCGAGCTCGGTTTCTCGCTGGTCATCTACCCGATCGGCACGCTGCTGGCGGCGACCGCGGGCATGCGGACACTGCTGGGCACGCTGAAGAAGGACGGCGTCCCGGCGCTGGACGACGTCCCGACGTTCGGGGAGTTCACCGACCTGATCGGGCTCCCGGAGGTGCAGGAGCTCGAGCAGCGGTTCCGCTGAGCCGCGCGGTCAGACGAGCGTGGTCTCGGTGACGCCGACGCTGCGCCAGTACTCGTTGAGCGCGTTGTTGGTCTTCACGAACCAGATGAACGGTCCGACGAGGATGAAGACACCGGGGAAGAACCACAACCCGGTGAGGGCGCTGACCGGCGGCTGCTGACCGCGGCGGGCGTAGAGCTGGCCGACCTCGTTGCTCAGCAGGAACGGCGAGACGACGCCGAAGATGATCGCGATGACGAGGGCGAGGACGCCGCCCAGGCCCTCGCCGCTGTGCCGCTTCAGCTCCTCGTGGGTCTGGTAGTAGTACACGAACGCCCAGATCCCGAGGGTGACGATGACCAGCAGGATCGTCATGCCCGTGGGGCGCATGCGCCCCGGCTGGCGGGTGGGCTGCGCCTGCTGCGCCCACGCCGGGACGCCCGGCATCGGCTGGCCGGCGTAGCCCGACGGCGACCCGTACCCCGGCGGTTGGCCGGGCTGCCCGTACTGCTGGCCCTGGCCGTACTGCTGCTGGTGCTGCCCGTAGGCCGGCGGCGGGGGCGGCGGGGAGGTCGGCTGCTGCGCGGTCGCGTCGTCGCGCGGCGGTGGCGGCGGTGCGGGGAACGGGGGCTCGGGCGTGCTCATGGCTGCTCCTCCCAGGGGTCCTGGTCCCGATCGTGGCACCGGACGCCGCCGTGCGGGAGTGCCCAGCTGCCCTGATCAGCGGCCGCGCCACACCGGCGCGCGCTTCTCCAGCCGGGCGGCGATGCCCTCCTTGCGGTCCTCGCTGAGGTAGGGGTTGGGGCCGACGTCGAGCCGGAGCGCCTGCCAGAGCGGGAGCTCGAGACCCTTGACCGCGGTCTCCTTCATCCGCCGGACGCTGATCGGGGCGTTGGCGGCGATCTGCTCGGCGAGCGCGACCGCCGTGGGCACCACCTCGTCGCGGGCCACGAGGCGATTGACCAGCCCCCAGCGGGCGGCGTCCTCGGCGGTGACGTACTCGCCGGTGAGGAGCAGCTCCATGGCGATGCCCATGGGGATGCGCTTGGGCAGGACGACGGAGCCGAAGTTGGCGCCCATGCCGATCTTCGCCTCGGGCAGGCCCAGCTGGACGTCCGGCGAGGCCACCCGCAGGTCGCAGGCCAGCGCCAGCTCGAACCCGCCGGCGACGGCGGGACCGTTGAGCGCCGCGACGATCGGCACCGGCGTCTCGGTGACCACCTCGAACAGCGAGCGGGTGGGCCGGTTCATCGGCGGCCGGAAGCGCTCGCCCCGCTGGTCCTGCTCGCGGATCTCCTTGAGGTCGAAGCCGGCGCAGAACGCGGGGCCGTTGCCGGTGAGCACGATGGCGCGCACCTGCCCGCCCTCCGCGGCGTCCAGCAGGGCCTCGACCAGGTCGGCCTGCAGCTCGGAGGAGAGCGCGTTGCGCCGCTCGGGGCGGTCGAGGGTGAGCAGGCGCAGGTGCCCGCGGTCCTCGACGACCAGACCCGACTCGTGCCGCACCGGTTCACCCATGCAGCACTTCTACCGCGGCGACCCGCACGCGGGCGCGCCGGGGCGGGCGTCCGTCCAGGACGCCTGCCCCGGCGCGGGGCGTGCGACGACGGTCCAGCCGCCGTCAGGCCAGGACGAGGAAGGGTTCGCCGATGAGGATCTCGGTGCCGTCGGGGCGGTAGGTGTGCCATCGGCCGGCGGGATCTCGTTCGATCCGGAACCCGTGGTGGACCTTGGTGTGGTGCCGTTCGCACAGCAGCCCGGAGTTCTCCAGGGTGGTCTCGCCGCCGAAGAGCCATTCGAAGAGGTGGTGCACGTCGCACCACCACGACGGGGCGTCGCAGCCGGCGAACACGCAGTGCCCGTCGCGCTGCTCCACCGCCCGGCGCAGCCCGGGCGGGGCGACCCGCTGCTCCCGACCCAGGTCCAGGGGTTGGGAGTCCGGGCCGAGCACGATCCGGGTGACCTGCCCGTCGCAGGCCAGCCAGCGGGCCTTGGCCGCGGAGATCACCGCCCCGAACCCGGTGCGCCCCGCGCCCTGCCCGACGGCGGGGTCGACCAGGTCCGCGAGCGGCACGGTGACCGCGACCTGGGGTTTGCGGGTGCGCAGCACCGGCAGCGTGGCCGAGGCCAGCGCGTTGTCGCACAGCTGCACCAGCGCGTCGGCCTGCCGCTGGGACCGGCTGCGGGTGTCCCCGGCCGGGCGGGAGGCCTGCAGGATCGCCTCGACCGCGGCGATCAGCTTCTCCCCGCCGACCGCGTCCAGCTCGAACCGGCCGGCGATGCTGCCGTCGTCGTGCCGCGACCAGGCCAGCCGCCGGGACTCGGTCGGGTCGGGCTCCGGCCCGTCGGGGTCCAGCCTGGCCAGGTAGTGCGCGACCACCTGCCGCACCTCGGCGTGCGGCCGGGTGGCCGCCACCCCCGCGAGCAACCGGTCCACCTCACCGACGTCCACGCCCTGCTCGGCCGCGGCGGCGAGATTGCCCGGTTCCACCACCGGCGCCACCGCCGCCAGCGCCTCCACCGGCAGCGCACCCGCCGACGCTGCCCCAGCAACCGCCGGGAGCTGTTCCAGCGCCCGGCCCGCCTTCACCAGCTGGTTCGCCGCACCGGCCGGCAGCCGCGCGTGCCCGCGCAGCCAGGACGCCATCGTCGCCTTGCCGTCGTGCTCGCCGGCCCCGGCGACCTCGCAGCGGCGGGTGGTGCGCGCCAGCTCCGTGTTCAGCCGGTTGACCGACCGCAGCAGCAACGACTCCCGGTCCAGCAACACCGGGCCGGGCAGCTCGCCCGAACCCTCAGCGGCCAGCGCATCCAGAGCGCCGGTCAGGCACTCCACGGGAGTCGCACAGACGGTCGAACACATGTGCGAAGTCTACCCGCAGATGCGACATGACGCCCGACGTTTCCCCAGGTCAGCAGCCTGTCCACGGATCGCGCAGACCCCTTGACAGGGCCACCTCAGTCGCGGTTGCGAACCACCATCGTGATGCCGGTGCCGATGGCCAGGACGGTCCCCGGGACGGCCAGCCACATCGGCCAGAAGTAGGTCGCCTCGCCATTGCCGAGGCTCACGAGCAGCCAGACGGTGACGTTGACGGCCACCACGCTGGCCCAGATCGTCCAGAGGATCTTCAGCGCCAGCGGCACCCCCGCTGTCGAGCGCACGACCTCGTCCACCGACGGCACCCACTGCGTGGGCACCCCAGCCACGGGCGCAGCAGCCGGTCGCGTCGCCGGCAGGTCCACGAACAGCCGGTCGAGGTCCCCGTAGGTCACCGCCGAGTAGGCCTCGGCCAGCCGCCGGTCGTACTCGGCCAGGTCCAGCCGGCCCTCGTCGTGCGCGGCGCGCAGCCGGTCGGCAGCGGTCTGCCGGTCGGCGTCGGCCGCCCGCAGGTCGGGCGCGTGCGTCATCCCACCTCCCGGGGATCGGGGAAGCACATCGTCGCACCGGGCCGCCGGACGCGGAACCGGATCAGACGGTGGACAGCTCGGGGCAGGTGGCGCGGAAGTGGCCGGTCCCGAAGCAGTGCTCGCAGATCGCCGGCCGTGCGCCCGGGATGCGCCCGGCGGCCAGCAGGTCCTGCGGCGAGGTGGGCTTGAGGTCGGCGAAGTGGTCGGGCAGCCCCACGGCCTGCGCGGCGGTCCGCAGCTTGCGGATCTCGGCCGCGGTGAGGATGTCGTCCTCCAGCGCCAGCTCGCGCAGCGACTCGAGGAACTGCCGGTGCAGCTCGGCCACCTGGGCGGCGCCCAGCCCGGCCGACCCCGCCAGGCGGGCCAGCTCGCGCGCCTCGGTGCCCACGATCCGCCCGTCCTCGAGCGCGATCGCCAGCGACTCGAGGTAGCGCTGCGCGTCGCCGTCGCGGGGGTCGGCGGCCGAGAGCGGCAGCCGCGCCATCAGCGACGCCATCCACCCCTCGCTCCCCCGCCGCAGCTCGACGGCGCGGGTCAGCGGCCGGACCTCCCGCGGCAGCTGCGGCATCCGGCGGAAGCCGACCGGGTACTGCAGCGGCCGGCCGACGGCGCGCAGCATGTGCGGCAGCAGCGCCGCCACGGTCCGGACGTCGCCGAGGGCCGCGTGCGCGTCGACGGTCGGGATCCCGGCGTAGCGGGCCAGCGTCGTCAGCTTGTGGTTGGGCGCGCGCAGCGTGCGGCGGGCCAGCCAGAGCGTGCACAGCGCCGGGCTCATCGGCGGCAGCACGCCGGCGCGGGCGAACTCCGCTGCGAGAAAGCGGTCCTCGAACGCGGCGTTGTGCGCGACGACGACGGCGCCCTCCATGCGGGCGAGCAGCTCGCCGGCGATCTCCTCGAACCGCGGCGCGTCGCGGATGTCGGTGTTGGAGATGCCGTGCACGAACACCGGGCCGACGTCGCGGCCCGGGTGCACCAGCGTGGCGTACTCGTCCTCGATGCGGCCGGAGGCGTCGACCCGGGCGATCGCCACCTCGACGACGCGGTCGCCGCCAGCAGGCGAGAAGCCGGTGGTCTCGACGTCGACGATCGCGTACGGCCCGGGCAGCACGTGCCCGGCGACGTCGCCGCCGTAGCTGAACAGCCGGCCGGCCTGACCGGGTGCGGCGAACTCCAGCGGCTGCCGCGGCAGGTCCACCGGGGTGACGTCGAAGCGGGCGGTGGCGTCGTCGTCCAGCGGGACGACGGGACGCGACACGGCCCCGCCGGCCGGACGCGGAGCCGGCACCGCCGGGCGGGAGGCCGGCGTCCGGTTGGTCGAGCGGATCGACCGGAGGAGCGCGATGAGCATCCCGATCCCCACCACCAGGCAGACGACGACCAGGACCGCGACCATGAACCTCTCCCCACGACGGAACGACGGCCTCATCGTCGGCCGCGCACCCGCGGAATCGGCAGCGACCACGCGGCACGGCACCGTTGCGGCTCATCCCTCGTGTGATCCGCGGCAACGAACGGACGCAGGTGTCACACCCGCCCCACCCGTCGGGGAGCATGAGGGGACCGATCCGTACCAACCGGTAGACAGGTGACATGGAGAGCACTGCCGATCTGGACCTCCGCGACGCCGTGGCGCCGCGGGCGGCGGTCTCCATCGACCTCACGTCGACCCCGGTGCTGAGCTACGCGCTCGCGCACAACCGCCTCCCGGTCGTCTCCCGCCTGGCGCTGACCAGCGACACCACGCTGCGCGGCGCCGTCGTGCGGCTGTCGGTCCGCGACGCCGAGGGGCCGATCGCGCAGGCCGTCGAGCTGCTCGCCGACGTCGACGCCGGCCGTACCACCGTGCTCACCGACGTCGGCCTGGTCATGGACCCGGCGGCGATGCTGCACGTCGAAGAGCAGCGCCCCGGCGTCATCGACGTCGAGGTGATCGCCGACGGCCCCGACGGCAAGCAGGTCGTCGGCGAGGCGAGCAGCAGCGTGCAGGTGCTGGCGGCCAACCAGTGGCTGGCCACTCCCCTGCCGCTGGCGCTGGAGATGCTCGCCGCGCACGTGCAGCCCAACCATCCGGCCGTCACCGCGCTGGTGTCCGACGCCGCGACGCTGCTCGAGGAGCGCACCGGCAGCGGCGCGCTGGTCGGCTACTCGGCCACCGCCGAGCGGGTGGACGAGGTGGTGGCCGCGCTCGCCGAGACGCTGCGCGGCCGCGGCATCCGCTACAGCGAGCCGCCGGTCAGCTGGTCCGACCTGGGCCAGCAGGTCCGTTCGCCGGGCGACGTCCTCACCTGGCGGGTCGGCACCCCGCTGGACCTGGTCGTCGTCCTCGCCGCCGCCGTGGAGCAGGCCGGGATCCGGCCGCTGCTCTGGCTGGCGGAAGGCCACGCGTTCCTGGGCTACTGGCGGGAGGAGCGCAGCGCCGAGTCCGCCGCGACCACCGACGCCGCCGCGCTGGTCAACCTGGTCGACCTCGGGCTGATCGGCCTGGTCGAGACGACGCTGCTCACGAGCGCGGGTGAGGCCGGCGCCGACCTGCACCGCCCGGCCTACGACGGCTGGCTGACCGGCGACCTGGAGAAGGTCCTCGGCGTCACCGACGTGCACCGCGCCCGCCGCGACGGGATCGTGCCGCTGCCGGCCCGCGCCCGCGACGAGGCCGGGGTGCTGCACGTCGTCGAGTACCGGCCGGCCGAGCACAGCGCGCCCGTCCTCCCCGAGGCGACGACGACGGCGTCGAACCGCCCCGAGGCGCCGGCACGCGTGCAGCAGTGGAAGAACGCGCTGCTCGACCTCAGCCTGCGCAACCGGCTGATCAACTACACCGAGCGCTCCGGCCTCGCGCTCACCGTGCCCGGCACCTCGCTGCCGGTGCTCGAGCGGTTCGTGCAGGACGGCACCCCGATCACCCTGCTGCCCGGCGACAAGCTCGCCGCCGTGCAGACCGAGCGCGGGCTGACCAGCGCCGGCGAGCTGCCCGCCGACCAGCTGGCCGAGCTGCTCGTCGAGCGCCGCGAGGTGCACGCCGACGTCACCTCCGGCGGCTACCTGCCCCGCCTGCGCAACCTCGCCTACCGGGCGAAGACGGTGCAGGAGGAGACCGGCGCCAACAACCTCTACCTCGCGCTGGGCTCGCTGGTGTGGGAGCTCGACGGCCGCCCGCTGCGCTCGCCGCTGGTGCTCGTCCCCGTGGTGCTCACCCCGGTCGGCCGCACCGGCACCTACCGGCTGACCCTGGACGAGTCGGGCGCCAGCACGCCGAACTACTGCCTGCTGGAGAAGCTGCGGCAGGTGCACGGGCTGACCGTCCCGACGCTGGCCGACGGCGCCGAGGCCCTCGACCTCGAGGCGTCGCTGGAGGCTGTGCGGGTCGCGCTCGTCGGGCACGGGCTGCCCTACCGGGTCGAGGCGACGGCGGACCTGGCGATCCTGCAGTTCGCCAAGTTCCGGCTGTGGAAGGACCTGGACGAGAACTGGGCCGACTTCGCCCAGAACCCGCTGGTCGCGCACCTGATCGAGGAGCCGAACGAGCCGTTCCGCGACCCCGCGATCGGGTCCGGCGCGTTCGTCGACCTGGACGAGCTGGCCGCGCAGGTCCCCGTGCCGGCCGACGCGTCGCAGCTGCGCGCCATCGCCGAGGCCGGCGCCGGCCGGACGTTCGTGCTCGAGGGCCCGCCCGGCACCGGCAAGTCGCAGACCATCACCAACCTGCTCACCCGCGCGATCGCCGACGGCAAGCGGGTGCTGTTCGTCGCCGAGAAGCGCGCCGCGCTCGACGTCGTCGCCCGGCGGCTGGACGCGGTCGGCATGGGCATGTTCGCCCTCGACCTGCACGACAAGGGCTCCCGCGCCTCGACGGTGCGCGCGCAGATCCGGCTGGCGCTGGAGCACGCGGTGGCCGTCGACGAGCAGGGCCTGGCCGCCGACGACGAGACGCTGCGCTCGGCCCGCCGGATGCTGGCCCGCTACGCCGACCGGCTGCACCAGGAGAACTCGGCCGGCCTGTCGCTGTACACCGCGCGGACGGCGGAGCTGACCGCCGGCACCGAGGTCGCGGCGCTGCCGATCCCGCTGCCGTTCGTGGCCAACGCCCCGGCCGAGGTGCTGCTGCAGGTGCGCCGCGCGCTGGCGCTGCTGCCCGACATCGCCGACCTCACCCGACCGTCGCTGCGCCACCCGTGGGCGTTCGTCGACTCGCCCACCATCGACCTGCCCGCCACCCAGCTGGCCGCCGCCGAGCTCGACGCCGCGGTGCGCGGGGTGGGTGGGCTCGCCGAGCTGGCCGGGGTGCTGCGGCACGCCCGCACGCCGGGCGACCTCGACGCGCTGGTGCACCTGCTCAGCGGGCCGCCGGTGGGCCTCGACGTCCTCGACGACACCTTCGGGCACCGCTGGACGGCGACCACCGGCGCGCTGATCGGCGAGGTCGCCGCCTTCCTCGCCTTCCGCCACCCCGGCATGGACCTGGTCGCGCCCGAGGTGCTGAGCCTCCCGCTGGCCGACATCTACGTGGCCGCGCAGACCGCCGCCGCCTCGTCGTGGTGGGGTCGCCGGCGCCGGCTGATCGCGGTGCGCGACCAGCTCGCCCCGTACCTGCGCCCCGACGCCAAGGTGAAGCCGAAGGACGTCCCGGCGCTGGTCGAGTCGCTGTGGCGGGTGCAGACCGCGGTGCAGCAGATGGCCGCCCGCATCGACGCCGTCCCGGGGCTGACCGTGCCCGAGGGCTGGAACCCGTTCACCGACCCGCGGCTGCCGGAGCGCCAGGTCGAGTGGCTGCGGCTGGCCGGGATCGCCGTCGACGGGTCGACGTCCTTCCACGTGGCGCTGCGCAAGCTGATCGTCGCCGGCATGCCGGCCGGCCCCGAGGCCGCGGCCGCCGTCGCCCGGCTGCGGGACGGGCTGCGCGGGCTGATCGAGGTCTGCCGCAGCAGCGACGACCAGGTCGCCGCCTGGGCCGGGGACGACGGCTTCGTGCTGCGCTGGTCGATGACCCGGCCCGAGCGCGGGATGGACTCGGTGCTGGTGTCGCTGCGCCGCTGGGTCTCCTTCCTCGACACCCTGGAGCCGCTGCGCTTCGCCGGGCTGTTCGACGCCCGCCGGCTGCTGGTCACCGGCGCGATCGCGGCCGACGACGCCGTGCGCGCCTTGGACCGCGGGCTGGCCGAGGCGTCGGTCGCCGAGCGGCTGGACGCCACCGGCCTGGACCTGTTCGACGAGGGCGCGCACGAGAAGGCGATCGCCCGGTTCACCGCGGCGTCGAAGGCGGTGCGCGAGCACCTGACCGCGGCGCTGCCGGCGTCGGTGCTGGCCGCCCGCCCGTTCGACGCCGCCTCGGGCGCCGGCCAGGTCGGCGCGCTGCAGCGCGAGCTGGCCAAGCAGCGCCGCGGGCTGGGTGTGCGCCAGCTGCTGGCGCAGTACGGCGAGCTGATCACCGCGGTGATGCCGTGCGTGCTGGTGTCACCGGACTCGGTGGCCCGCTTCTTCCCGGCCGCGGCCGACCAGTTCGACCTGGTCGTGTTCGACGAGGCGTCGCAGATCCGCGTGGCCGACGCCGTCGGCGCGCTGGGCCGGGCGAAGGCCGCGGTCGTCGTCGGCGACTCCAAGCAGCTGCCGCCGACGTCGTTCCTCGAGCCGACGACCTCCACCGACGAGTCGGTCGAGGTGGACACCGCGGTCGAGGACGAGGAGTCGATCCTCAGCGAGTGCGTGCAGGCGCGGGTGCCGCGGCAGTGGCTGTCGTGGCACTACCGCAGCCAGGACGAGTCGCTGATCGCGTTCTCCAACGCGCAGTACTACGAGAACCGGCTGTCGTCGTTCCCGGCGCCCACCCACGGGCGGGCGTCGTCGGAGCCGGACGGCCGCGGTGTCTCGCTGATGCGGGTGCCCGGCACGTTCCACCGCTCGGGTGCCGGGCGGCTGCTGCGCACCAACCCGATCGAGGCCCGGGCGATCGTGGCCGAGATCCGGCGGCGGTTCGACGCGATCCCGAAGTGGGAGGGCGCCGACGCCGTCCCGTCGATCGGCGTGGTCACCTTCAACGCCCAGCAGCGGGCCTACATCGAGGCCCTGCTGCGCGACGCCGACGACGACCGGCTGGCCGCGGCGCTGGACCGCACCGACGGCGAGGGCCTGTTCGTCAAGAACCTGGAGAACGTGCAGGGCGACGAGCGCGACGTCGTCTTCTTCTCGACCGGCTTCTCGCCGCGCGAGGACGGCACGCTGCCGCTGAACTTCGGGCCGCTCAACCGGGTGGGCGGCGAGCGCCGGCTGAACGTGGCGATCACCCGCGCCCGCCGCCAGGTCGTCGTCTTCTCCTCGTTCGACCCGGACCAGCTGCGTGCCGAGGAGACCTCGTCGGTCGGCATCAAGCACCTGCGCGCCTACCTGGACATGGCCGAGCAGGGCACCGACGTCCTCCCCCGCTCGCCCCGCTCGGCGGCGGTCGTGGACCGGCACCGGGAGCAGATCGCCGCCTCCCTCCGGGAGCGCGGCCTGGTGGTGCGGACCGACGTCGGGCTGTCGGAGTTCCGGGTGGACATCTCCGTCTCCCGCCCGGCCGACCCCGAGACGCCGGTGATGGCGGTGCTGCTGGACGGGCCGTCGTGGGCGCGCCGCGGCACGGTCGGCGACCGCGACGGGCTGCCGGTCGAGGTGCTCGGCGAGATGCTGCGCTGGCCGGTGGTCGAGCGGGTGTGGCTGCCCTCGTGGCTGCTGGACCCCGCCCCGGTGGTCGACCGGCTGGTGGCCGCCGTCGAGGCCGCACCGGTGGTGGCCGCCGCTCCGGTGGCCGAGCCGATCCAGCTGCCGACGGCGGCGCAGGAGTCGTTCAAGGGCGTCGCCGCGCTGCGCTCGTCGGTGACCGCGGCGGTCAGCGCTCCCGCGCCTGCCCCCGCTGCCAAGCCCAAGCCGGCGAGGCCCGTGGTGCGCAAGCCGGCCGGACCGGCGCCGATGGACGGCGAGCAGCCGTTCGTGCCGTGGATCCCGAAGACCGCCGGTGAGAAGTCGGTGCTCGACGAGCTGCCCGCGTCGAAGGCCGCGCGCGTGGTGCGCCGGGTCCTCGCCGCGGGCGTCAAGGCCGAGGGACCGATCCACGTCGACCGGCTGGCCAAGCTGACCGTGGGCGCGTTCGGGCTGAACCGCTCGACCGAGGCGCGCAAGCAGATGCTGCTGTCGCTGCTGCCGCCCTCGGCGGTGGACGGCGACTACCTGTGGCCCGAGGGTGTCACCTCGGAGACCTACGCGGGCTTCCGGCGGCAGGTCTCCGCGACCGACCGGCCGATCGACCACGTGGCGCCGGAGGAGATCGCGAACGCGATGGTGGCGCTGTGCCGCGCGTCGGCCGGGATGGCCCGCGAGGAGCTGCTCACCCAGGCCGCGGCGGTGTTCGGCGTGAAGCGGCGGACCGCCGCGGCCACGCCGGTCCTGGAGAAGGCGCTCCAGCTGGCGCTGGACCGCGGCACGCTCACCGAGCAGCCGAACGGCCTGCTGACCGTCTGAGCCGCGCGCGCGGGTCTTGCCCGCCGCCGCGCCCGCGAGAACCATCGGGTGCGGCGACGGCAGGAGCGCGGTCATGGACGACGACGACGTCTCGGTCAAGCAGCTCATCCAGCGGCTCAGCGTCGACCTCCTCGACTCGGAGCGCGAACGCACCGCTGCCGGGCTCCGGCCCGTGTTCGAGGTGGCCGAGCTGGAGATCGAGCTGTCCTTCGTCGTCTCCCGCTCGCGGCAGGGCCAGGCCGGCATAGACCTCAAGGTGGTCAGCGTCGGCGGGCAGGCCGACCGCGGCGACGAGCGCACCCAGCGGATGACGCTCCGGCTCGTGGCTGCCGGAGCAGCGCCACCGGCAGCGCCGGACGAGGCCGGTCCCGAGGCGCCGGAGCGGTACCGGTTGGACTACGACGACGCGCTGCCGGTCCGGCCGCGCCTGCGCCGCCGGGGCCGGTGACCGTTCCCGGCCCGGCGCGCCGCGATCCCCGCGCTCCGCAGCCGGTGCACCCGCCCACCACGGCCACCGATCCCGACCGGTTCACCGGCTTCCTCGACCACACGACGCTGACCCTCACGATGGACTGCACCCAGGCCGACCTGCTCGCGGCCCTGGCGCGGCAGGAACCCGACGGCCCCTACGACGAGGTCGTCGCCACCTACGTGCACGAGCTGGCGCACACCGGCCAGGCCCTCGGCACCACGGTCGGCTACTACGCGTGGCTCCTGCGGTCGGTGCAGGACGACCACGTCACCCGCATGCTGCGCTGGCTGGTCGACGCCGGGCTGCCCATCGAGCTCCCGTTGCTGGAGTACCTGCCCACCGTGGGTGCCGACCCCGACCACGGGGACCCGGTCCTGACCGGGCTGCTCCAGGGGTGGCAGCTGGCCGAGGCCATGGCCATGGAGCTCGCCGGCACGCCCCGGGCGCACCTGCGCGCGGCGATGGCCTTCCCCGTCGTGGCGACCACCTGGGAGCAGCGCTGGTCGCGGCTGCAGCTCGGCATCCTGGAGCTGTACGAGCGCCGCGGGAGCCGCTGGCCGCAGGAGTTCGTCCTCGCGCTGGCGTCGGAGCCGGTCCGGCCCACGCCGGAGGCGTTCGAGGCGCTGCTGGTCGCGCTGCCGAGCGCCTACGCCTACACGGTCGCCGGCGTCATGGAGTCGGCCGCGCTGGCGATCGAGGCCTATCCCGACGACGAGGAGACCCTGCGCCCGGTGCTCGACGGTGGTGCCGGCATCGAGGGCGGCGAGGAGATCGAGCTGTACCTCCTGCTCGAGCGGACCCGCCGGACGTACCCGGGGCTGACCACGGCGAGCCTGCTGGCCACCCACCTGGCGGCCTGCGACGTCGCGCTCAACCCGCCGTGCCTGCCGATCCACCGGCTCGACCGCCGCGGCGTCGACCTGCGCGAGCTGCACCCGGTAGGCCGGGTGGTGGAGATCTGGAACGCGCTGGGGGACGCCGTCCGCCCGGCGGCTGACCTCGACGACGCGGCCCGGTGCGCCGACGACATCTGCGCTGCCCTCGGGTGGACGCCGGTGACCGCCGTGCTGGAGCGCGCGGCGCGGAGTTACCGCAGGGACGGCACGGATCCGCGGGGACGGGCGTTCGCCACGGCCATGCACGGGCGCCTGGGGTACCGCCCGCTGCTGCACGACGCCCGGGTGCCGTTGCGCGGGACCGGCCCCCTGGCCGAGGCCTACCGGTCGCAACTCCGGCCGGCGTTCTGGTCCTTCACCGACCAGTGGCTGCCGGGCACGGCCGACCACGAGCGCACCGATGCCCTGACGCTGACGACGCTCCGCTCGGCGTGGACGCGCACGATGGTCCGGGGTGGCGAGGCGACGCTGCGGGTGCCGGTGCCCATGACCCCGGCCGCCCTCGACTCCTACGCGGTGCGCCTGGCCGTCGCGCTGTCGACGGAGGTGGGGAAGCGGTTGCGCCCGCCGGAGGTGGCGAACCCCCTCGGGTCCTGAGCCGCCGACGGCTCAGGGGCGGGCGCCGTCTCCAGCGCTGGACCGGGCGAGCCCAGCACAGTTGTGCTCTGCCCCGCCTGGCGGGGCAGAGCACAACTGTCCTCGGGGTACCTGTCAGGTTCGGGCGACCGCCAGCAGCGTGACGTCGTCGGTGGTCGGTGGGGCCATCGCGGTCAGCACCGCGTCCAGCAGCGCGTCTGCGTCGGCCGGCGACCCGCCGACGGCGTCCTTGAGCTGCTGCAGCCCCACCGGCAGGCCGCCGCGGCCGCGCTCCACCAGGCCGTCGCTGAACAGCAGCAGCCGGTCGTCGCCGGCCAGCGTCAGCCGCTCCTCCTGATAGGACGGCGTGTCCAGCACCCCCAGCGCCGGGCCGCGGCCGCCCATCACGTAGTCCGCGCCGTCCGCCGTCACGTGCAGCACCGGCAGGTGCCCCGCGCTGGCGAGGACGACGTCCCCGCTCGCCGGGTCCAGCTCGGCCACCACGACCGTCGCCATCTCCCCCGGCAGCAGCGCGCTGGTCACCTCGTTCAGCCCGCTCAGCGCGGCCGCCGGGCCACCGGCGCGCAGCAGGTGCGCGCGCAGCGCGTGCCGGAGCTGCGCGGTCACCGCCGCCGCGGACAGGCCGTGCCCGGCGACGTCGCCCACCACGACCGCCAGCCGACCGCCCGGCAGCGGCACGAGGTCGTACCAGTCGCCGCCGACGACGTCCTCCTGCGACGGCAGGTACCGTGCCGCCAGGTCGACGCCGGGCACCTTCGGCAGCTCCTCCAGCAGCAGGGTGCGCTGCAGCGCGCCGGCCAGCCGGTTGTCCTCCGACGCCCGGTTCAGCGCGGCGGCCGCCACGTGCGCGGCCAGCGACCGCGCCGCCGCAACCTCGTGCTCGCGCCACGGCTGCGACGTCCCGCGCACCGTCTCGCTCCACGCGTCGAACGACCGGCGCGGGCTCAGCCGCGGGCCGGCGTCGGTCTGCGCCACCTTGGAGGTGTACGGGTTGCCGCCCCAGGTGACCTCGCGCAGCGTCTCCGGCCGGAACCAGGCGAGGAAGTCGTCGCCACCGATGGGGACGGCGAGCACGCCCGCGGCGGTGTCCACCAGGTCGGCGGCCTCCGGCACCACGGTCGAGGCGGCGTCGGTGGTCGAAATCCCGGCCGCGAGCAGCGACGCCACGAGACCGGGCACCCGATCGGCCGGCGGCGTGGCGCCCAGCAGGCGCAGCTGGCCGTTGATCCGCACCGCCGCGCCGGCCGCCGGCACCAGGTCGAGCGCGGTGACGTCCTCGCCGGTGAGCGCGGCCGCCAGCGCCCGCGGGGCCGCGCCGACGGACGCGGACAGCTCGGCCGCGCGCGACGCGACCGCGACGACGCCCTCCCGCTCCCCCTCGGCCACCAGCGTGTGCAGCAGCAGCGAGGCGGTCCGGCCGAGGAACTCCGCGGCGACCCGGTCGGAGTACGAGGGCCGGTGCGGGCCGGCGTAGTGGTGGCAGGAGATGAGCCCCCAGAGCTTGCCGCGGTCGATCAGCGACACCGACATCGACGAGACGACGCCCATGTTGGCCAGGTACTCCAGGTGCACCGGCGAGACGCTGCGCAGCATCGACCCGGAGAGGTCCAGCGGCCGGCCGTCGTGCAGCGGGGGGTCCAACGGCACCCGGGTGTAGCCGGCGTCGGGGATGATCCGCATCCAGTTGGTCGTGTACAGCGCGCGGGCCTGGGCGGGGATGTCGCTGGCCGGGTAGCGCAGCCCGAGGAACGGCTCGAGGTCCTCGCGCCGGGCCTCGGCGATCACCTCGCCGTTCCACTCGGGGTCGAAGCGGTAGACCATCACCCGGTCGAAGCCGGTCACCGAGCGCACGTCGCGGGCCAGCGTCGCGCCGAGCTCCTCCAGCGTGGTCGCGGCCGACAGCCGCTGCAGCACGGTCGGCAGCCGCCGGTGCCAGGCCGCGCCGGCCTGCTCCGCGCCGGCGACCGGCTCCCACTCGGTGAGCAGCAGCCCGTCGGCGCGGTGCAGGACCAGGTCGACCTCGGCCCCGCGCACGGTCATCCGCAGCGGGTTCACCTCGGCCAGGTCACCGGCCAGCCCCTCGCGCAGCCGGGTGAGGTCGTCGTCGGTCAGGACGTCCGGCAGCGACGCGACCGGCCCGCCGAAGAGCTCCGCGGCGTTCGTGGACGAGACGACGACGGCGAGCTCGGGCTCGGTGACGGCGAGCAGCACCCCGTGCGGCTGGATCGCACCGGGGACGGCGATCGGCTCGTCGGCGCAGCGCACCAGCGCTTCCTCGTCGAGGCGGCTACCGGCGGCGGGCGACGTCGTCACCGCGGCGACGTTACGTGCCGGCGTCGCGACCGGCGATGCCCGTCGGGATCTCGCCGACGGACCCCACGACCGGGACGTAGGCACCCAGGTCGAGCAGGTCGATGGTCAGCCGCACGGCCGTGTTCGCCGTGGGGGCGACGACGTGCAGCACGGCGCCGGCGCCCACCGCGGTCCGGGCCACGCTGATCAGCGTCCGGGCGCCGCTGGAGTCGAGGAACGCCGTGGGCGTCAGGTCGACGACGACGTCGCGCGCCGACCCGGCCAGGGCCTCCTCGACGGCGTCGCGCAGCTGTGGCGCCGTCGCCAGGTCGAGCTCACCCCGTACGGTGAGCACCGAGCGGCCGGCGACCGTCCGCCGCTCCACGTCGAAATGCACCGTCCGCCTCCTCTCACCTCGTCGGTTTTCCTCGTCGAGGGTAGGGCACCGGTGTCGAAGGAGGTGAGCTGAGTGAAGATCGCGTTCAGCGTGCGGCTACCACCGGACGCAGGCAGCGTGCCGTTGATGCGCGGCCTGCTGCGCCAGACGCTGGAGCACCTGCGGGTGCCCACGCCGACGATCGAGGAGCTCGCCCTGGCGCTCACCGAGGCGTGCGCGAACGTCGTCAACCACGCCGGGGAGCACGAGGAGTACCAGGTCGACATCCACGTCGACGACAAGCTGTGCTCGATCAGCGTCCTCGACGACGGCCAGGGGTTCGACCTCCAGTCGGCCGAGGACGACCCGGCCCCGATGCACGACGGCGGCGGCCGCGGCCTGGTGCTCATGCGGGCGCTGGTCGACCGGCTGCAGTTCGTCCAGTCCGACGACGGCCGGCACCGCGTGACGCTGGAGAAGCAGCTCGACCCGGGCCCCACCCCGCCGAAGCTCCGGCTGCTCGACCCCCGCTGACCCTCAGGCGGTCATGAACCCGCTCTCGTAGGCGGCGATGACCGCCTGCGTGCGGTCCCGGGCGCCGAGCTTGAGCAGCACGCTGCTGACGTGCGTCTTCACCGTCTCGCGGGACAGGAACAGCTCGGTGGCGATCTCGGCGTTCGACAGCCCGCCGGCCACCAGCCGCAGCACGTCCGCCTCTCGGCCGGTCAGCTCCGGCAGGGCGGCGCTCCCCCTCGCCCGCGACGGCGCGTGGCTGGCGATGAGCCGCCGGGTGAGGTCGGGCAGCACCAGCGACGTGCCGCGGGCGACCACCCGGATGGCGTCGACCAGCTCGTCGGGGTCCGAGCGCTTGAGCGCGAACCCGCTGGCACCGGCCTGCAGCGAGCGGAACAGGTAGTCGTCGTCCTCGAAGGTGGTCAGCACCAGCACCCGCGGCCGCAGCGGATCGCGGGCGACCAGCTCGGCGGTGGCCGCGATGCCGTCCATGTCGGGCATGCGCACGTCCATGAGGACGACGTCGGGGTCGGTGCGCGACGCGACCTCCAGCGCCTCCCGCCCGGTGCCGGCGTCGCCGACCACGGTGAGGTCGGGCTCGCTCTCCAGGATCACCCGCAGCCCCGACCGCACGAGCACGTCGTCGTCGACGAGGAGCAGCCGCAGGGTCACGCGGCACCGTCCAGCGGCAGGGTGACGGTCAGCTCGAACCCGCCGGACGGCGTCGGCCCGGCGTGCAGCGTGCCGCCGAGCGCGGCGGCCCGCTCGCGGAGACCGGCCAGCCCGCGCCCGCCGCCGGGACCGGGCCGGCTGTCGAGCAGGGTGGGCGGCTCGTTGTGCACGCGGACGACGAGGGTGCCGCCGGCGCGCAGCACCTGGGCGACGGTCAGCGGGGTGCCCGCGTGCCGGAGCACGTTCGTCGTCCCCTCCTGCACGACGCGGTAGGCCAGCTCCTGGACGTCCGCGGGCACGCCGTCGGCGTCGACGTCGGCGGTCAGGGCGACCGGCAGGCCGCCGTCGCGCAGCCCCTCGAGCAGCTCGTCGAGGTCGCCGAGGGACGGCGCCGCGAACGGGGCGGGGTCGCGGCCGTCCTCCTCGGCGCGCAGCACGGTGAGCACGCGGTCGAGCTCGGCCAGCGCGGTGCGGGTGTTGGTCTCGATGTGCTGGAGCGCCTGCCGGGCGAAGTCGGGCTGCACCGGCCGGTCGTCGGCCGGCGTGAGGGTGCGCCGGGCGGCGGTGGCCTGGAGCAGGCTCGCGGTGAGCGCGTGCCCGATGGTGTCGTGCAGGTCGCGGGCCAGCCGGTTGCGGTCGGCGAGGCGGCGGCTGCTGTGCTGCAGCGCGGCGATCTGCTGCTCGGCGCCGGGCCCGAGCAGTCGCGGCGCCACCGAGGTGGCCACCCGCACGATCGCGTCGAGCAGCAGCAGGCCGCCGAGCACGGTCAGCGCCATCAGCCCGAGCAGCGGCAGCGCGTTCACCACGTTCCAGGTGATGGTGACGCGCAGCGCGACGCAGATGATCGTGGCGAAGAAGAGGACGGCGAGCGTGGCCACGCCCAGCAGCACGCGGGCGCCCACCCAGCCGACCGCCCGCCAGGTGCCGGCCGAGGCCACCAGCCGGCGCACCTTGAGCACCAGGCCGGACTGGCGCCGCACCTGCTCGCCGGCCGGGATCTCGACGCCCAGCAGGATGCGCGCCAGGCCCCGCTCCACCCCGGCGAAGCCGCGGATGGTCGCCAGCACGAGCAGGACGAGCAGCAGGCCGACGCCGTAGATGACGGCCACCACCGAGCCGAGCAGCGCGACGTACAACGCGAGGCCGAGCGCGCCGGCCGGCACGCTCGCCAGCCCGTACAGCAGCCGGCCGGGCCAGCCGGGGCCGACGGCGGTCGCGAAGACCGCGTGCAACGCGGCGCCGATCTCGGGCCCGGAGCGGGGGAACGTCGTGGAGGGCACGGGTCGATCCTGTCGCGCCGGGGCTCCGGGCGATTCCCCCCACGGCGTGCTCCGCCCCTCCCCCGCGCGGGGGACCCAGGTCGGCGCTGCAGGGTGATCCGCCGGCACCCCGGTTCCCGGAACGCTCGCTGCCATGACCTCATCCCTGTTCCGGAGCCCGGCATGATCGAGGTGCGCGGGCTGACCAAGACCTACGGCGCGGTGCGCGCCGTCGACGACCTGACCTTCGATGTCCAGCCGGGCAAGGTGACCGGCTTCCTCGGGCCGAACGGCGCGGGCAAGTCCACCACGATGCGCATGGTGCTCGGGCTCGACCGGCCGACCGCCGGTTCCGCCCTGGTCGGCGGCCGGCCGTTCGCCCGGCTCGGCGAGCCGCTGCGCGCGGCCGGCGCCCTGCTCGACGCCCAGGCGGTGCACCCCGGCCGCTCCGGGCGCGACCACCTGCGGGTGGCCGCCCGCAGCCAGGGCCTCCCCTCCCGCCGGGTCGACGAGGTGATCGACCAGGTGGGGCTCGGGTCCGCGGCCAAGCGCCGGGTCAAGGGCTACTCCCTCGGCATGCGGCAGCGGCTCGGCATCGCGGGCGCGCTGCTCGGCGACCCCGCCGTCCTGCTGTTCGACGAGCCGATGAACGGGCTGGACCTCGACGGCGTCCGGTGGGTCCGCGGGCTGGTGCGCCGGCTGGCCGACGAGGGCCGGACGGTGCTGCTCTCCAGCCACCTGATGAGCGAGATGGAGCAGACCGCCGACCACCTGGTGATCATCGGCCGTGGCCGGCTGATCGCCGACGCCCCGATCGCCGAGGTGCTGCGCGGCCGGCACGCGCACGCGAAGGTGCGGGTGCGGACGCCGGCCCTCGATGACCTGGCCGGCGCGCTGCTGCGCCGGGGCTTCCGCGTGCACCCGACCGACGGCGGCGAGCTGCTGGTCGAGGGGGCGCCCGCGGAGACGGTCGGCGACGTCGCGCTCGAGGTGGGCGCGTCGGTGCACCGGCTGGCCGAGGAGCACTCCTCGCTCGAGGAGGTCTACCTCGACCTGACCGGCGACAGCGTGCAGTACAAGGTGTCCGCGCCCGACCTCGTCGGAGCACGGCGATGACCGCGGCGACGGCGGTCCGGCAGCCGGCCCGGTCCACGGAGCCGGGCACCACGACGGTGCTGTCCCGCGCGGCCGGCGCGGAGTGGGTGCGGCTGCGCACCGTGCGGACGACCTGGTGGTGCCTGGTCGCCGCCACGGTGACGATCGTCGGGCTCGGCGCCATCGCCGCGGCCGACGACGCCGAGGGGACGGCGACCGCGGCGAACCCGATCGTGTCGACGTTCGCCGGCGAGTACGGCGTGCTGCTCGGCCAGTTCGCGCTGCTCGTGCTGGCGCTGCTCGCGGTCACCTCCGAGTACGCCAGCGGCGCGATCGGCCCGACGCTGTCCTGGACGCCGCGCCGCGGGGTGCTGCTCGCCGCGCGGATCGCCGTCCCCGCCATCGTGGTGACCGTCGTCGGTGTCGCGCTGGCGCTCACCGCCGACGTCGTCGCGCTGCTCATCGACCCGGACCTGACCCTTCCGGTCGAGGACGGCGCCGGCAGCCTGGCGCGGATCGCCGCGGTGCTCGCCGCCGGTGCCGTGATGGCCGTGGGCGCGGGGCTACTGCTGCGGTCCACGGCGGGAGCGCTGGCCACCGTCTTCCTGCTGCAACTGGTGCTGCCGTTCCTGTTCCAGTCGTTCGGGGTGCAGTGGCTGGCCGACCTGGCCGAGTGGCTGCCGGGCACCGGTGCGGTCCGGCTGCTGCTGGACGAGCCGATGGACATGTCCCTCGGCCACGCGGCGGCACTAGTGGTCGGGTGGGCGGGCCTCGCCCTGGCCGCCGGCGGGTGGCGACTCCTGCGGCGCGACGCCGGCTGAGTGCTCTCCCGCGCAGTTGTGCTCTGCCCCGCTCCACGGGGCAGAGCACAACTGCGCGCGGACCTACCCCTCGAGGACCCGCACCGGCGAGCCGGCCACGAACGCCGCGACGTCGTCGACCGCGTCGCGGTAGTAGACCTCGTAGGTGTTCCGGGTGACGTAGCCCAGGTGCGGGGTCAGCACCGTGCGCGGCGCCGACCGCAGCGGGTGCCCGGCGGGCAGCGGCTCGACGTCGAAGACGTCCAGCCCGGCACCGCCGATCCGCCCGTCGTGCAGGACGTCGAGCAGCGCGGCCTGGTCGACGATCGGCCCGCGGCTGGTGTTGACCAGGACGGCGGTGTGCTTCAGCAGCGCCAGGTCGTCGGCGGTGATCAGCCCGCGGGTCCGCTTGGACAGCAGCAGGTGGATGGTGACGACGTCGGACGTCGCGAACAGCTCGTCGCGCTCCACCCGGCGCACCCCGACCTCGGCGGCGCGCTCGTCGGTGAGGTTCTGGCTCCAGGCGACGACGTCCATCCCGAACGCCTGCCCGATCCGCGCGACCTGGCTCCCGAGCCGGCCCAGCCCGATCACGCCGAGCCGCGCGCCGTGCAGGTCCAGGCCGACCGTGTGCTGCCAGCCGCCGGAGCGGACCGAGGCGTCCTCGCTCGGGATCGAGCGGGCGACGGCCAGGATCAGCGCCCAGGTCATCTCGGCGGTGGCCGGGCCGACCGATCCGGTGCCGCACACGGTGATGCCGCGCTCGACGGCGGCCGCGACGTCGATCGACTTGTTCCGCATGCCGGTGGTGACCAGCAGCTTCAGGTTCGGCAGCGACTCCAGCAGCGGCCGGCGGAAGTCGGTGCGCTCGCGCATCGCGATGATGGCGTCGAACGGCTGCAGCCGGCGGGCGAGCGCCTCGGGGTCGGCGACGTGGTCGTGGAACTCGACCACCTCGACCGGCCCGGGCACCCGCGACCAGTCGCAGTACTCGGCGGCGACGGACTGGTAGTCGTCGAGGACGGCGATCCGCATGGGTGAGGTCTACTCCCCCGCCGCGGCTCGTGTCAGCCGGGCATCACCGCGCCGGTGCGCTTCGGCACCAGCTCCACCCAGGTGTTCCCCGCGCCGAGCAGCACCGGCCCGCCGTTGACGTCGGTGAGCACGACCGGCTCGCTCTCGGACGCCTTCGACCAGGTGGCGGCGATCGTCTGCCCGCCGGTGGCGACCAGCGCCTCGCCGGTGCCGACCACCGCCGTCTCCGGCACCGGGTTGCCGGCCGGGTCGCTGAACCGCGTGTTGACGACGTCGACCCGCAGGACGACGACGTTGGTCGCCCGGAGCCGGGCGCCGTCGGAGTCGGTGGCCGGCGTGCTGCCCTCGGCCCGCAGCCAGGCCGCGTCGGGCGCGCTCCAGGTCCACACCGGGTGGCTGACGCCGGAGAGCTTGAGGGTGAGCGTGCCGGTGGGGACGCCGGCCGCCAGCGCACTGGGCTGCTCGGCGGCGTCGGCCAGGTGGAACTGCTCGAGCGGGTCGGCGCTGTGGTTCGCGTCGGCCTGGGCGAGGAAGTCGGCCGGGTTCGCGTAGACGTTGTGCGGGGCGTAGCGGCCGGTCTTGCGGTAGAAGCCCGGGGCGCCGGCGTCGTGGCTGATCACCTGCAGCCCGGCGTCCTTGACCGCCTGCACGAACGGTCCCTGCCCGCCGGAGAAGGCGAACAGGCCGC
Organism: Blastococcus sp. TF02A-30; assembly: GCF_003319185.1. Lineage (GTDB taxonomy): Bacteria > Actinomycetota > Actinomycetes > Mycobacteriales > Geodermatophilaceae > Blastococcus. Next base: position 195,186 of record NZ_QOHJ01000002.1, on the reverse strand, counting down.
GCAGCGGGGCGGCGATCGGCGGGTCCATCGGGCGGACGGACCGGATCGGGCCGATCTCCGGCGGCAGCTGCGAGTGGAAGACGGCGACGAAGCGGGTGATGCCGCCCTCGACGACCTCCTCCCACACCATGTCCGCCTGGTTCAGGCCGGTCTGCGGGCGGGAGTCGACCGAGTTCTCGATCTTCACCGCGAGCGCCGGGCGCTGCACCGGGGCCGTCGTCTCCACACCGGTGAGCGGCCACGGGAACGTCGGCGGCGGAGGCGGCGGGGCGGGCGTGCTGGACTCCGCCGCGACCGGCTCCGCGGCCTTCGGGCCGCACGCGGTGGTGAGCGCGAGCGCGGCGACGGCCGCGATCGCTCCGAGTGCGCGGGTCGTCCGACGGCTCGTCACGGTGCCGTTATCGGCCGACCGCCGTCCGGTCGTGACCCGGTCAGGCGTGCGGGGCGCGGGCGCCGAGGAGCTGTGCCAGCGCCTGCCCCCAGCGCCGGGCGCGGTCCTCCTCGCCGTCGACGAGCGGGCCCTTCGCGTCCTGGACGGTGAAGTGCTCGGCCGGGGCGGCGAGCTCCGCGCCGTGCTGCTGCAGCAGCTTCTCCTCGGTCCTCGACGCGTGGTCGAGCTTGACGAGGAGCTTCGGGTGGCTCATCCGGGTGTCGTACGCGGCGGCGCGGACGCCCCGCGGCAGCCGGACGTCGTCCAGCCACTCGTGCAGGCCGTACGCCGGGTCGGCGACGTCGGCCCCCTGCTTCGCGGCGGCGTCGGCGCGGGTGGACGGCCGCGGCATCGACATCGCGTGGTTGGGTCCGCCGACGACGAGCAGCGCGACGTCGGCGTCCACCTCCGACGGGGCGTCACCCGCGGCGACGACGTCGACGGGCATGGTCGACGCCAGGCCGTCGGCGATCGCGAGCGCGATCTGCCGCGCGTCGCCGAAGAGGGACTCGTAGACGACGAGGGCTCGCGTCATGGGTTCACCGCCTTGTCCGGGGGTGCCCGACGCTAGGTGCCCGGCCCGTGCCGCGGGAGGGACTTCGGTCCGCACACGGCAGTGCCCCTCGCCCGTGGCCGGGGAGGGGCACCGTCGTGCGGTCCGTCAGCGCCGGGGGCTCTTGCCCTGCCGGCTCTTCTGGAAGTCCGCGATCGCCTTCTTGATCTTCGCCTGGTTCTGCGGCTTGCGGGCCTCGGAGATCACCTTGGCGGCGATCCCGGACATCGCGAGCTTGCGCAGCATTCCTGCCATGTCGTCCTCCTCGAGTTGCTTGCTGACCTGCTTGCCCCCATGACGGCCGGATCAACCCCCGGGTTCCTCGTCCGGGTGATCGGCGCGGCACGCGGGCACGGGTGGTCGACGCTGCGTTCCGCCACGCCGCGGCGGCGCAGTGAGCCGGCGATCGCCCTGCGTGCACCTACCTGTCACCGGTCGTCCCGCGCTCCTGCGTCTTGTCGTGGTGGGCGCGGCGATTCGCCTCGCAGCGGCGGGGCGACGACGTCCGGGGCGGGTCGATCGGCTCCCCAGCGGGGCGCCGGGAACGGTCCTACGGTCGTCGCGGTCCGGTCGGGGCCTCGTCGTCACCGCCTTCGGTGGCACCCCGTCGGACACCGCCGAACCGGGCACCGGCGACCGCCGGTACCCGGACCGGGGACCCACCGCAGGACTGGGGTGAAGCGCGACCGTGCGTCGCGCCGGGCGAGTTCCCCGCCCGAACCCGACAGCTAACCCGGTAGGCGGTCGAGGAGAACAGGAGCACCTCGTCCATGACGAGCACGCGCACGTCCACGCCCACCCGCCGGTCCGTCCGCGGGGCGGCGCTCGCCGTCCTCACCGGGGCCGGCATCGCGCTCACCCCGGTGGCCGCCTCGGCCGACGCGGGCGCCGCGCCCGCCGCGGCATCCGTGGCCGCGGCACCCGTCGCCGCGACGAACGCCGCCGCGCAGACCGCCGTCGACCGGGCGCTGTCCCAGCAGGGCAAGCCGTACGTGTGGGGCGGCACCGGCCCCGGCGGCTACGACTGCTCGGGGCTGACCTGGTCGGCCTACCAGGCGGCCGGGATCAACCTCCCCCGCACCTCGCGCGCGCAGGCCACCGCCGGCGTGCACGTCGACCGGGCGCACCTGCAGCCCGGTGACCTGATCTTCTTCTACAGCCCGATCGGCCACGTCGGCATGTACATCGGCAACGGGCAGATGGTGCACTCCTCCACCTACGGCAAGCCGGTGGCCGTCGTGCCGGTCGACTCGATGTGGGGCTACAACACCGCGCGCCGGGTCGCCTGACCGACGACGCCCGGGGCCGCCCGGCCGGCCGGGCTCTCGACGGCGTCGAGCTCCGCCCGGCCACGGCCGGCGGCCTTGGCGCCGTAGAGGGCCCGGTCGGTGCGGCGCATGAGCTGGGAGGCGGTCTCGCCGCTGCTGTGCTCGGCGACGCCGCAGGACAGCGCCAGCCCGGGGTGCCGGTCGAGCACCCGGCGCACCAGCGCGAGGGCGTCGGGGCCCGCGGTCCCCGGGAGGACGAGGGAGAACTCATCGCCGCCGTGCCGGGCGAGCACCGCGCCGGAGGGCAGCTCGGCCGGCCAGGCGTCCGCGACCCGGCACAGCAGCCGGTCGCCGGCCTCGTGGCCCTCGGTGTCGTTGACCGCCTTGAAGTGGTCGAGGTCGAGCAGGGCGGCCGAGAGCGGCTCGCCGGTGCGGGCTGCGGTGGTCATCGCCTCGAGCAGCGCGTCGTCGAAGCCGCGCCGGTTGCGCAGCCCGGTGAGCGGGTCCCGGCTGGCCGTGGCGGCCAGGAGGACCAGCCGGCGGATGACGAGGCCGATGCCGGTGAGCACCAGGTCGAGCCCGACCGCGACCCCCAGCCGCACGTCGGACAGCACGAGCGCGACGGTGACGCCGGCGACCGCGAGCACGAGGTGGGCCAGCGCCTGCCGTGAGGTGAAGAAGAAGTGCGCGTCGACGACGACGAACGAGATGAGCACCGCCGCGGCCAGCGAGGTGACCGGGTCGGGCGCGAGCAGGACGGCGGTGACGATCATCGCGGCCGCGGCGCCGACGGTGGCGTGGAAGGAGCCCCGGGGCCAGGACGGTCCCCACCGGCCGACGACGGCGCCCGCCACCAGCGCGACCAGGCACAGGACCGCGAGGACGCTCTGCGGACGCCCGGCCTCGAGACCGGAGACGACCGCGAGGCCGGCGACGCCGCCGAAGGCGAAGAAGGTGGCCAGGGTGCGCGCCATGAGGCGCGTCGACGCCACCCCGGACGTCGCAGACCTGCTCACCTCCAGTACGTCGGCCCGCCGGCGGCGGTGCTTGAGCGCCGTGGCGGAGGATGCCGGTGTGATCCCGCGCATGCACCGCTCCTCCCGCGCGGCCGGGGCCCTGGTCGGCGCGGCCGTCGGCGACGCGCTCGGCGCGCCTTTCGCCGGCGCGCCCGGCCGCTTCTCGGCCCGCTTCCCCACGCCGGCCCGCGGCTCGCGCACCGAGATGTGCGGTACGGACGCGCTGGCGCCGGGTGAGTTCACCGACGTCACGCGGACGGCGCTGCGCGAGGCCGAGCAGCTGCTCGCGGGCGGCAGCCCCGACGGCCCGGGGACCATCGCCGCCGCGATCCGCTCCGCCCGGACGGGTGCGGGCGAGGGCGCCTTCGCCGAGATGGTGCGGCGGGCGCTGGACGGCGAGGACCCGCTGGCGGCCGCCGCGTCCCCCGAACCCGCGCCGGCCCGGGCGGTCGCGGCGCTGCGCGCGGGCCGCGACTTCGCCGCGGTGCTGCGTGGGGCGATCGACCTCGGCGGGGACACGTCGGCCACGGCCGCGCTCGCCGGTGGGCTGGCGGGTGCGGTGTTCGGCATGGGCGGGATCCCCAGCCGGTGGGCGTCCGCCGTCCACGGGCGGGTCGGCGACCGCACCTGGCGGCTGCCCGACCTGCAGCAACTGGCCGCCGCGCTGGACAGCGGGGTGCAGCAGAACTACGACCCCGGCGTGATCCCCCGGATCGGCCCGGCGGAGGTGCTGCCGGGCATCTGGGCCGGGAACCTGGACGGTGCCCGGTACAGCGACGAGGACTTCGCCGTCATCTCGCTGTGCCGGCTGGGCGAGCCGTTCCCGCATCCGGTGCACCGGATGGCCTACATCGCCGACAACGAGCACAACGCCGACCTCGACGTCGTGCTCGCCGACGTCCTGGACGACATGGCGGCGCTGCGCGCGGAGGGCCACCGGCTGCTGGTGCACTGCCACGGCGGCGCGTCGCGGACCGGGCTGGTGCTGCGCGGCTGGCTGGTGCGCGAGGAGGGGATGTCGGTGGAGGAAGCGACGGCGCACGTCGCCGAGCGCTGGCCGCACCTCGGGCTGTGGAACGAGAGCTTCACCGCGGCGCTGGGACGCCTCCGGCCCCGAGCGCGCTGACCGGCCGCTCGGCCGCCAGCAGGCGGTGCACCTGCTGGATCGCGATCGACCCCTCGCCGACGGCCGAGGCGACCCGCTTGACCGAGCCGCGCCGCACGTCGCCGGCGGCGAGCACCCCGGGGAGGCTGGTCTCCAGGGGCAGCGGGTCCCGGCCGAACGCGGCGCGGGCGGCGTCGCTGAGGTCGGCGCCGGTGCGGACGAAGCCGCCGTCGTCCCGCTCGACAGTGGGCGGCAGCCAGCCGGTGTGCGGGCGGGCGCCGATCATGAGGAACAGCGCGTCCGCGGCCACGGTCTCCGTCGTCCCGCTCGCCCGGTCGCGGAGGACGAGCTGCTCGAGCCGGCCGTCGCCGCCGCCGTCGACGACCTCGGTGCCGGTGCGCACCTCGATGCCGGGCGCCTGCTCCACCTGGCGGACCAGGTAGTGCGACATCCCGGCGGCCAGCGTCGCGGCGCGGACGACGAGCGTGACCCGATTCGCGTAGCGGGCGAGGTGCAGCGCGGCCTGCCCGGCGGAGTTGGCGCCGCCGACGAGGTAGACGTCCTTGCCGGCGACCAGCGGGGCCTCGGACGCCGCGGCCCCGTAGAACACGCCGGCGCCGTGCAGCTCCTCCAGCGCCGGGACGCCGAGCCGGCGGTAGGCGGCGCCGGTGGCGAGGACGACGGCGCGGGCGACGACCAGGCCCCCGGTGTGCAGCGAGACGACGATCCCGTCGGGCCCCTGCTCGAGGTGGGCGACCTCCTGCATGAACCCGAACCGGGCGCCGAACACCCAGGCCTGCTGGTAGGCGCGGCGGGCGAGCTCGGCGCCGGTGAGGCCGCGCGGGAAGCCGAGGTAGTTGCGGATGGAGGAGCTCGACGTCGCCTGGCCGCCGATGCTGCCGGAGTCGATGACGACGGTGCGCAGCCCCTCGGAGGCGCCGTAGACGCCGGCGGAGAGGCCGGCCGGGCCGCAGCCGACGATGACCAGGTCGTAGTGCTCGCCGGAGGGGTCGATCGCGGTGCCGGAGGCGCGGGCGATGTCGGCGTCGGTGGGGTTCTCCAGGACCGTGCCGCTGGGCATCACGACCATCGGCAGCCGGCGCTCGCCGGTGCCGGCGAGGATGGCGCGGCCCTCGTCGCTGGTGGCCAGGCAGAACCGGTGCGGCATGGCGCAGCGCCCGAGCACCTCGCGCAGCTCGTAGGCCCGCCCGGCCCACTCCTCCCCCACCACCTCGATGGTGTGCGGGGCGCGGCGGCGCTCCTCGGCCCAGGAGAGCAGGAAGCTGGACACCGCCTGGTGGAACTGCTCGTCCGGCGGCGGTGCGGGCCGGACGAGGTACTGGTCGGTGCGGCCGCCGGCGATGGCGTCGAAGATCGCGTCGCCGGTGGGCGGGTCGCCGAGGTGGCCCCAGCCGATGAGCAGCACGCGGACGGCGTCGGGGAACAGCGCCGGGACGTCGGCGAGCAGCTCGGTGCCGGGTGCGCCGTCCAGCTGCTCGGCGGCGAGCACCAGGGCGACGTCCTCGCAGTCCGCGGCCAGCCGGGCCAGCGTGGCGCGGGCCTCGGCGGCGGAGCCGAGCGCGCAGACCCGGTAGTCGGCCGAGTAGCGGTTGCGCAGCTCCCGCTCGACGTCGGCGAGGAGCGCGGCGTCGTCGTCGACGGCGATCAGCAGGGGGAAGCTCATGGCGGCGTCCCTGGGAGTGGGTGTCCCCCGCTCGGACGGGCCGAGCCTAGGAGCCGGTGCTCCCCACCACCAGCCCCGCGGCGGTCGGCGCGCCGGGTGGCGCACCGACCGCCGCAGGGTGCGTCAGCTCACCGGGGCCGTGAAGGCGCCGGCGCCGATCCGCTGCACCTCACCGCGGCCCTCGAGGCCGAGGAAGCCGGCGATGCTCCAGGCGGAGGCGTACAGCTCGCCGTGCTGGACCTCGAGGCCGGAGGGCATGGTGACCTGGGCGGTGGTCCGCATCCCGTCGGGCGCGATGCGGGTCACCTCGCCGACGGTGGCCGGGTCGAACCCGGGCGGCGGCGGGGCGTCGCCCATGGGCGGCGCGCCCTCGATCACGTCGGAGGCGTAGACCTCGCCGTGGTCGCCGACCGCGACGCCGGTGACCGAGGTCAGCCCGGTGATGACGTCGACCTTCTTGCCGTGCTGGTCGAGGACGTACACCCGGCCCGCTCCCGGCACCTCGGCGCCGAGCGTGCCCAGGTAGATCAGGCCGTCGGGCCCCTCGGTGATCTCGGTCGGCACGGGGTCGCAGCCGACGGTGCCGGGGTTGTTCGGCGCATCCGCGCAGCCCTCGACGTCGGTGACCGTCGGCGGCACGAAGAACGTGCTGATCTCGCCGGTGTGCCGGTCGACAGAGAGGACGGCGTTGGCCCCGGCGTCGGCGACGAGCACCCGGTGCCGCTGGACGAGGACGGAGAACGGGTTGGACAGCGTGTCGACCGGCTCCCCGTCGACGAACTGGAGCTGGCCGTCGGGGTTGTGGTCCAGCTCGTACTGCAGCAGGTCGAAGGTGCGGTGCACCGTCCCGTCCGGGGTGGCCTCGATCAGCACCTGGCTCGGTGTGCCGGGCGGCGGTGCCGCCGGGGCCGCGCCATCCTCGGGCGGCGGGCCGGACTCACCCACCGCGACGTAGATCCAGCCGCGCTTGCTGTCCACGCCCTGCGCGTTGCCCAGGCCGCTGAGGAGGGTGCGGACCTCGCCGGTGCGCACGTCGACCGACGAGACCTCCCCGGAGTCGGACTCGGCGACCAGCAGCTTGTGGTGCCGGTAGTCGCTGAGCTGCCGGGGCCCGTCGAGGCCGCCGGCGACCGTGGTGATCGGTTCCCCGCCGTGGTACCCGTCGTGCGCGCTCGCCGTCGCCGGGACGGCGATCAGCGCCAGTGCCGCAGCCGCTCCCGCGGCCTTCCTGTGGTGCCGCATGCGTCTCTCCTCCGCGTCGAGGTCCCCCGAGAACGCGGAGCAACCTGTCAGGCGGAGGACGGGCGCGGGCACCCCTTTCCGCCCGCTTTCCCACCGCGGCGCGCGCGGCGTCGCAGCGGGTAGCGGCGGGGCGGCAGGGTGGCGCTCCCGGCGGCGGAGGTCAGCGGTGGTCGGCGTCCCGGGTCGGCTGCGGGGCGGGGACGGCGGGGCGCTGCCGGCGGAAGCCGGGGTCGAAGCGCTGGGTCAGGTCCAGCTCGCCGGTGTCGGCGGCGGCGTGCCGCCCGGGACGGGGCATCTTGAACTCAGCGGTCTCATCGACGAAGTGCTTGGCCACGTAACAACCGTACGAAGCGGACTGCCGTCCGCCCGGGACGCTGGAGAGGCGTCCCGGGCGGGTGGGACGAGCGGGGCGAATGGGGTCGAGATGTCGACTTGGCGACTCGTCATCCTGTGGCTCAGGCGACACCGCCGGTCGCTCAGGGGCAAGACTCCCCGCGCTTCACGACACCGAGGTCAATCAAGCCCTCGACGTCGCCGGTGACCCGCTGGCCCGACGGGACGTTCTGGTCGCAGACGATCCAGTTCGAGTCCACGACCTGGTTGCGGGAGCCCCTCACGTCATGGGAGACGCTGAGGAAGACCCCGTAGGTCTGGATCAGGTCCTGCGCCGACTGCAGATCCATGCCCACCACGTCCGGCATCGCGAAGTCCACCGCGGGCGTCACTGGAGCCGACGACGTCGGAACCGCGGACGTTGAGGCTGCCGGCGTCGGAGCGGGCGACGAGCTCTCCGCCGTAGACGTCGGCGCGGCCGACGGCCGGGTCGACGCCGAGGAACTCGTCGTGGCGGTGGCCGCACTCGCCTCAAACCCGTCGTCGGAGTCGCCCCCGGCCACCAGGACGAGGAGCGCGATGGCGATGAGTCCTGCGATCACGACGAACCAGGGCTGGCGGTAGAACGGTCGCGGCGGAGGCCCGTCGCCGAAGCCGATCGGGTCGTACGGCGGTGAAGTCACGTGGATCCCCGTGTGCGTTGGTGGGTGGTCAGAAGACGGCGCGTTCGCGCAGCTCGTCCTGGACGTGCGGCGGGAGCGGGACATCGACGAGCACCTCGCCGATGTTGAAGTACGTGCCGCCGCGGGTCCTGCGCCCGGCGACGATCGCCTCGGCATGGGGCAATTCGATGCCGCAGACCGTGGCGATGACACGGGCGGGTGCGGTGTTGAGGTCGATCAGACCTCCGTCGTCGTAACCGCGGTTCAGGTCGGGGCGCCCGATGCCGAGCTCGCGCCGAAGGGCGGGTTCACGAGCGAGCAGACGCCGCGTCTCCTGTCGTCGAGAGCGCGCCTCGAGCGCGCGGGCCACCACGGGATCGTCGTGGGCGAGTACTACTCGCCCCCCGCCATAGACTTGACGGCGCAGCGGGCGGAGGTGCAGGCAACCGACGATCAGGATGAAAAAGGCGCTGAGGCCACCGATCACGCTGAGCGTCTCATTCGCCGTCGTGCCGTCTGCATTCCGGGGAGTTACGGAAAAGATGACGACGAGATAGATCCCCGCCAGCGTGTAGGTCAGGGCGAGGGTACGGAGGTCGCGCCGCCCTAGACGGCTGGCCGCGTGCCAAAAAGGGATCGCGGCGAGGAAACCGAAAGAGACCACTGTGATGGCGAAGTACCAGGCACCCTTGAACCATCCCGCCGCCCTGGGCGCGCGTGGGCCAGGAGCCGGCACCTGGGGCCGTGCGTCGTACATGGAACTCCTCCGAGCCGAAAGCCGCGTCGGCTCAGTGTGCGACGCGGCGCGGCGTTTCAAGGCCTCGCACGCTCGCCGGCGGGTCGCCACCCGGGAAGTCAGGCCACCGGCAACGTGACCGACGAGGGCGCCGCGCCGCCGACGCCGATCCGGTGGTTCGTCGGGACGCCGTGCGTCGCCCGCCCGACCGGCTTGCCGGTGCCGAGGTCGCGTGCATAGCGCGGTGGGCGCCGCCGGAGACCTGCAGCCGGATGCGTTGGCCGGCGCCTGGTCGCTGTCGTGGCACAGTGCCACGGTGTCGTTACAGCGAAGTGCCGCCGAGATCCGAGTCCGTGATCACGGCGGGCGGTGGACCGACCCCAGCAGCTACGGCTACGTGAATGAAGCGGAGTTGCAGCAGATCCTGTCCGAGCAGCCGAGCCTCATCGAGGGCGTTGGCGCGGACGCGGTCGCCGTCCGCGAACTGGCCACCAGCGTGGGCCGCGCCGACCTCGTCGTCGTCGACACCGATGGCACGATCACGATCGTCGAGTGCAAGCTGGCCACCGATGCAGACATCCGCCGGGTCATCGTCGGTCAGGTCCTCGACTACGCGGCACGCCTGTCCGAACTCACGCCGGCGACTTTTGAGGAGCTCTGGCAGGCGCGCGGCGGTACGTCCCTCGACCTCCTGTTCGATGGTCAGCCGGATGACGCGCGCCGCGCGTTCGAGGCCAACCTGGAGGCCGGCGTCTTCACGTTGGTGCTCGCGGTCGACTCCATCAGCGCGGATCTCCGACGCATCGTCCGATACCTCAACACGCACACCTCGGCAGGGATGCGCCTGCTCGCCGTGGAGCTCCGCCGGGCGGTCCACGGAGACACGGAGATCCTCATCCCGACCGTGTACGGCTCGGAGTCCGCGGATGAGAAGAACGCGCGCCGGAGCGCTGCCGGGGCCGCCCGGTGGACCTCCACGGACGTCGACGCCTGGCTGCGTGAGCGTGACCCCGAGCTGGCGGACGCGGTCGCATCGTTCGCCGACGACCTGGCTGCGCATGGCTTCCGCATTCAGGGCGGCGGCTCAGGCGCCCAGCCGAGCTACTCGATCTGGGGCACCGCGGCATCAGGCGCCGACATCGCCCCGTTCAGCGTCTACTGCGGGTCTCCCTCGTCACTCTCGTGCAACTTCCAGTGGACGCGAGGCGCAGGCCCTGTCGCCGTGGGGCGATTCCTGGAGGAGCTCTCGGCTGCCGGCTTGCCCTTGGCGGTCGAAGCGATCGCGGCGACCGATTTCAAGAAGCGTCCCGGGATACCTCTGGATGTGCTGAAGGACTCCGCTCGGAGGGGCGCCATCGTGGCCGCGTCGGGAAGGTTGTCCCAGAGCGACGCCGGTGACTAAGACACCATGTCCCGCCGCTGAGGCCAGACGGCCGACGAGACACACTCAATCGAACCCCGAGGACCACAACGTGGCTGAACTACCGAGGCTGGGAAAGCTCGAGACCGTCCCGGTGACCGAGGTCTGGTCGCATGAAGCGCACGTGTTCACGCCGTGGCTGCTGGCGAACGCTGACCGGCTCGGGGACGCCCTCGGGATGGACCTCGAGCTCATCGTGAACGAGCACCCCGTCGGCGATTTCTACCTCGACCTGCTGGGCCACGACGTCAGCACGGGCGAGACCGTGATCGTCGAGAACCAGCTTCAGAAGACGGACCACAGCCATCTCGGGCAACTGCTCACCTACGCCGCCGGCGTCGACGAGGTAAGCAACATCGTCTGGGTGTCCCCCGAGTTCCGGGCCGAGCATCGTGCGGCTCTCGACTGGCTCAACACCCACACACAGGAAGGCACGCGGTTCTTCGGCGTCCAGATCTCTGCTGTGCGGATCGGCGCCTCGGCACCGGCACCTCTGTTCACTGTCGTCAGCCAGCCGAACGATTGGGCCAAGTCGACGAAGACGGCGGCTCACAGCCAGCAGCAGATACCCGGTGCGAAGGCGGCGCTGTACCAGCAGTTCTGGCAGCAGCTCTTGGACCGCTTCGCGGCGCAGCACTTGAACTGGTCGAAGGGCAAGGCCCCGACCACGAGCCACTTCGACATGCCTGCCGGCGGCCAAGGGCTCATCTGGGGCGTGAGCTTCGCGAAGGACTCGCGTCTGCGCAGTGAGCTCTACTTCGACCACGTCAGCGCTCAGCAGAACCGGGCCATGTTCGACCGACTGGTCGCTGTCCGGGAGCACTTCGAATCCGAGTTCGGTGGACCGCTTGTCTTCGATCCGCTTGACGGGCGGAAGGCCTGCCGCATCGAAGTTCTGATGAGACCGGCCTCCGTCGACCAGCAGGAGAACTGGCCCACGTACCTCGACTGGATGATCGACACGCAGACGAGGCTCCGGAGGGCGTTCGCCAGCGTCGGCGGACTCACCTACGTCATGGGTGACTGAACGGTCACGAGCGCGCGGGTGAGTTGACCCGGGCCAGGCCGACGCCGCGCTTGCCCAAGCTGGACACCCCTCGGTCGATCACGGCTCTGCCTTCCTCGCGGACGGCTAGAGCTCCCAGACGTGGTCCGGGTCGTCCAGCGCCTTGCGGATCTGGCTCAGGTCGCCGATGTCGACCATCGGTGAGGACTTTGCCAGGTCAACGATGCCCTGCAGCGCAGCCTCGGTGGCCTTGCCGTCGCCGCTGGCCATGGCGACGTCCAAGTGCCGGAAGAGCCCGTCGATCGTCGTGGATCGCTCCGCGAACACCTGCTCGAAATAGGACTTGAGCGCCGAGCTCGCCTCCTGGATGCGGGTGATCTCGACGGACGCGTAGGCGTCGATCTTCGCGCGCTTGCTCTGCTCCTCCTCGCGCAGGCGGAGGTAGTCGCGGGCGCCGTCGATGACGTTATCAAGCGCCCCCATGGCGTCGACCGAGCGGAGCGCGGACCCCACGGGCGGGAGGACGTCGCCCTCCACCGGCTCTTTTGCAACCGTCACTTCATCTCCTTGTACTCGAGGACCATGCGGGTCGTGTCCGAGTTCATCTGCCCGTCCTCGGCGATTAGGGGCGCCGAGGAGAGGTTCCGGACCGCGCGCGTCAGCGACAGCCCGCGCTGGAACTCAGGGGTGTGCTGCTTCCAGTCGAAGTCGTCGATCTGCTCGAGCGCGGTGAGCGCGTCCTCCGCGCGTTCCACGAGTCCAGCAAGGACTCCGCTCACCTCATCGACCCGCGTGTCCAGCGTGTCGAGGAATGAACGGAAGGCCGTGTGGTCCGCGACGGTGCCGGCCACCGCCGCCTCAAACTCCTTGGCCTTGGTCACCGCCTTCTCGCCCTGACCGTTCAGGGTCAGACCGCCGATGAGCATGGTCGGGCCGATGGTGACGACGCCGAGGGCGGCGGTGCCGAGGGCGACCCCTCCCCCGCCGGCGGCCAGGGATCCACCGCCCAGGTAGGCCATGGTCGCGCTCTGGGCGGCGGCGCCGGACAGCGAGCTGATGGCCGTCCCGGTGCTGGCGGCTCCCAGAGCCGTCACCGCGCTCGGGATGCCCACGGAGGCACCGGCGCCGGTCAACGCGGCCAGGCCGGCTCCCTTGAGCCAGTCCACGTCCGCGGCCAGTGCCCCGCCGAACGCCTCGATCTCCCGCTGCTCCGTACCGATGCCCGCGAGTAGTTGCGCTGCGCCGTGATTGGCCTTCTTGCTGTGGCGCTCGATGAAGGTCGCCAGCCGCTCGACCACCTGCCGGAGGGCCTGCTCCTGCTGCTCGCCGTACTGCCGGATGCGCTCGTTGGTCTCGCCGACGAGCTCCTCGGTGCGAGCGATCGACTCGTCGTAGCGCTTCTGCGCCGCGTCGGCCATGCTCTTGGCGTCCTTCATCTTCAGGCCGCCCATGACGCCGGTGGCCAGACCACCGAGCCCCGTCGTCGCGCCGAGGCCCATCAGGGCGAGAGGGATGAGGGGTAGAACCACGGATGTCCTCCGGCGTGAACGTTGCTGGTCGTCGGCGCACCGTAAGTGGTCATCGCCCAATATTCGGGGCGCACCATGCCGACCGTGGCACCGGACGGCACGCCTTAGGCGGGTCATGCCGGCGATACGGATGGGGTCGTCAGGCGAACGGCAGGGTGATCAACGACGGCCGCGTTCCGCCGAGGCAGATTCGGTGGTTCGTCGGGACGCCGTGCGTCGCTCGGCCGAGCGGCTCGCCGGTGCCGAGGTTGCGGGCGTAGCGCGGGTGGGCGCCGCCGGAGACCTGCAGCCGGATGCGGTGCCCGGCGCGGAACCGGTGCGCGGTGTCGGGCAGCGTCGTCTCCACCACCCGCTGTCCGCGAACCGGCTCCTCCCCCGGCGCCGGGTCGAGCCGCACGAGCCGGTCGGTGATGTTGAGCGACCTCCCGTTCGGCTCGACGTCGCACAGCCGGACGAAGACGTCGCAGTACGGGTTGTCGGGCTCGACGACCAGCCGGACCCGCACCCCGCCGCGCACCTCGACCGGCTTGCGCAGCGCCGTCGTCGTGAAGGTGCGGACGTCGTCGCGCGCCTCCAGCTCGCGGTTGTCGCGCTGGCCGGCGCTGCGGGCGAGCACCCGCCCGCCGACCGAGGGCGTGGGGTCCATCGGGTCGTAGCGGAACGTCGTCGCCGAGGCCTGCGCCGGTGCGTCGTCGTCCAGCCGCCCGTCCGGTGCCAGGTACCAGGTGCGGTCGGTGGTGGCGCCGGGCCAGTCGGGCAGCTTGCGCCAGGTGCGCGCACCGGGGACGTAGACGCGGACCCGCTCCTCCCGCGGCGGCACCGGATTGTCCTCGCCCACCGGCAGGTGGCTGTTCAGCCAGGCGAGGCTCTCGACCGCGCTGACCGCGGGGTCGATGGTGAGGTGCGCCCACGGCCCGACGGTCAGCGCGACGTCGACGCCGCGGTCGCGCAGCACGGCGTACTGCTCCAGCGTCTGCTCGACGAACCAGTCCTGCCAGCCGCCGATGAGCAGCGTGGGGACGGTGCTCGAGTGGACGGCGGGCGTGGCGCGGTACCGGTCCCAGTAGGCGTCGGTGAGGTCGGGGTGGTCGAGCCACTCGTCGAACCAGGGCGTGGGGTTGCCGCCGAGCCGCTCGGCCAGGCCCTGCAGCGGCAGTTCGCCGAAGTGCGGGGCCAGCCGGCGCTCCGCCGTCATCAGCCGGAGGCTGCCGCGCAGCGGGTGGACCCGCTCCTGGTGGCTGATGATCTCGGTCCAGATGGCCACGTTGGTGAGCTGGAAGGCGCCGTCGATCATCCCGGCCTGGGCGAGGTCGTGCGGGCCGATGTGCATGACCATGGCCTTGAGCTCGGGCGGCGGGTCGAGCGCCAGCGCCCACTGCGTGTAGGCGAGGTAGCTGGGGCCGAGGGTGGCCAGCCGGCCGTCGAACCAGGGCTGCTCGCGCAGCCAGGCGACGGTGTCCTGCCCGTCGTGCTCCTCGTTGACGACCGGCGTGAACTCGCCGCCGGAGCCGAACGTCCCTCGGACGCTCTGCAGCACGACGGCGTAGCCGCGCGCCGCGTACGGGATGGCCATGGTGAGGGCGAAGCCGCCGGCCCGGCCGTACGGGGAGCGCAGCAGGACCGTCGGGTGCGGGCCGTCGGTGGCCGGCAGGTAGACGTGCGCCTTGAGGACGGCGCCGTCGCGCATGGGGACGTCGACGTCGCGCAGCACGCCTACCGGCGAGGTCGGCGCCGGCAGCTTCCAGCGGCGGCTGAGCGCGGCGGAGGCGAAGCGGGCGGTGCGGGACAGCGGCTGCGCCGACAGCGGCGGGATGCGGTCGGACGCGGACACGAAACCTCCAGGTCGGGACGCCGGCGTTGGGACCCTAACCGCGGGCCGCTCGACCTGCTGCAGCGCAGGTCGGCGCCTACGGTCGGGACAGGCCCGGACGACGGAGGAGCAGCGATGCGCGCGGTGCAGTACCGGACGATCGGCAGCGAGCCCGAGGTGGTCGACGTCCCGACGCCGGAACCGGGGCCGGGGCAGATCCGGCTGCGGGTGAGCGCCGCGGGGCTGTGCCACTCGGACTCGTTCGTGATGGGGCTGCCGGAGGAGCAGTACGGCTACGGACTGCCGCTGACGCTGGGGCACGAGGGCGCCGGCGTAGTGGACGCGCTCGGCGACGGGGTGACCGGCGTGGAGGTCGGCGAGCCGGTGGCCGTGTACGGGCCGTGGGGCTGTGGGCTGTGCCACGCGTGCGCGACGGGGGCGGAGAACTACTGCCCGCACGCGGCTGGGCTGGGCATCGCGCCGCCCGGGCTGGGCTCCCCCGGTGCGCTGGCCGAGTACATGCTGGTGGACGACGTCCGCCACCTCGTGCCGCTCGGCAACCTCGACCCGGTGGCGACGGTGTCACTGACCGATGCCGGCCTGACGCCGTACCACGCGATCGTGTCGTCGCTGGGCGCGCTGCCGGCCGGTTCGACCGCCGTGGTGATCGGCGCCGGCGGGCTCGGGCACGTGGGCATCCAGATCCTGCGGGCGATCACCGGGGCGACCGTGATCGCGCTGGACGTGAGCGAGCAGAAGCTGGAGCTGGCGCGGGAGGTCGGCGCGCACCGGGTGCTCATGTCGGACGCCTCGGCGGCCGAGGAGATCCGTCGCCTGACCGGGGGCGTCGGCGCGCAGGCGGTGTTCGACTTCGTGGGTGCGCCGCCGACGCTGGAGACGGCGCGGCAGTCGGTTGCGTCGAACGGTGTCATCCAGATCGTCGGCATCGGCGGCGGGCTGCTGCCGACCGGCTTCTTCTCGACGCCGATGGGCGCCTCGGTGCGGGCGCCATACTGGGGAACCCGGTCGGAGCTGATGGAGGTGCTCGACCTGGCGCGGGCCGGCGCGATCCACGTCGAGGTGGAGAGGTACACGCTCGAGGAGGCGCCGAAGGCGTACCGAAAGCTCCACAACGGCACGATCCGCGGCCGCGCCGTCGTCGTCCCCGAGGACTGACCGCTATCGCACCACTCGGAACGATCACGGTCGTAGCCCGTTCCGGTGACACGACCTACGCCGGTCTCGGTTCTGTCGGTGCCCGATGGTGATGTATTCCTCACGGATTGCGCATCGGGAGGGCGAATGGCCAGGTCTATCAACGAGTGGTTCGGCGACCACGCCGACTCGTCGCTGGGCGACTTCCAGGATGACGAAGTCGTCGAGCGGCCGGCGCCCTGGGATGTCGCCGGGTCCGGCATGACCACCACTCGGTCCGGTCGCAAGGCGCTCGGCTTCGGTTCCAACCGAGCGAGCCGCGGCCGGTCGGCCGTCGGCCGATCCGGAGATGGCCGCAGCTCAGCAGCGGCCACGTCGGCCAAGAAGCGGCAGCAGGCGACGACCGCCCAGCCCCGCAAAGGCGCGACGAAGGTCGAGACCCAGATTCGTCGGACTGCCGCTGCACATCCCGGCACTGGCTACAAGCAGTTGGCACGCATGCTGCGGGCGGTCGGCTTGAACGTCACCCGTGCCGATGTCGCTCGCGTCTTGGCCCACCCCAACTCCGCCTGGAAGCGCAAGGCCTCCAGCCCACCGCCGCCTCGTAAGCCAGCAATGGTGATCCGCATCCCCGCCGACGCCCAGCGCAGCCGCGTCGTCCCGGCGACCGACCTGTGCCCGTCGTGTGGAATGCGACCGACAGTGCTCGGCACCTGCCGCTGCTCGTGACGCCGAGGGCCAAGGATGGCGCCATGACCTTCCATCTCCCCCGCTGTCTCGAGGGTCCGGATGCGGATCAGGCGTTGGGCTACCTGACCAGGTACTACGGGCGGCCCTACACGGGCGCGCACTTCGACAGCTGGGCTCCCCGGCAGAACGACCCGAATGCGTTCACCGCCGAGGACCTCCTGGCCGTGAGCTTCCTGTCGGTCGTCGTTCCCCCACTGGCCGCGCGGGAACTGCTCGACACCCGGGCCGCCGAGTTCGGCGCGCTGCTGCGCGAGCTTGGCCCCGACCGTGACCTCGTCGCTCAGGCAGAGCCGGTTACCGAGGAGCAGCCCGCCTCCCGGTTGTACCGGGCTGTCCGCCGGCTACCGGGCGTCGGCCGCACCATCGGGACGAAGCTGCTGGCCCGCAAGCGGCCGCGCCTGGTCCCGATCTACGACTCGGTGGTTGCCCGTGTCAGCGGCATCGGCGATCACCACTGGGAGCCGCTGCGACAGGCCCTGCAGACCGACGACCTCCACAAGCACCTGCTCGACCTCCGCGATCGAGCCGGACTCGGGCCGCACGTGTCGGCGCTGCGCGTGCTCGACGTCGTCACCTGGATGGAGGGCAAGGCGGCCGGCGTACGGCCGACCGACCCCGACGAGCTGCTCGGCGAGTCCCTCACCGAGCCCGAGGGCGACTGACCGTCCGCTCAGGCGTGGCCGGCGTCGTGAAGGCGGCGCCGGGCCACGTCCGTCTCGTGCTCGCTGAACAAGTCTGCGAACGCTTCGTCGAGGACGGCCGCTTCCACCGAGTGCTGGAGCAGCGATGCTCCCGAAGCCAGCGGAAGCCGTCGGAGAGGGTGCTGGCCGCGAGTAGTTGCTTCGCTGCTCCGACTGCTCCGTGCTCCGCCACCGTCCGCTGAAAGATCGTCGGCCGGTAACCGGCACGGATCATGGCTGCGACGTCGCCGCGGATCCGTGCGTCGAACGCGCGGACGTCGTCCGACGCCGACTCAGAGCCCGCCGACGCACGGCTCATCGGGGGCACGGCGGGCGGCTCGGCGGGCGGACGGGCGCGACAGGAGACCCCGTAGTCGGGAGAGCGCTGAACGGGGCTCGCTCTGAGGCGCGCCGGCGAGATTGAGCGGCGGATCCGCGCGCCCCACCAGGTCATCCTCCAGCCGTCCGACCAGCTCACTGGGCACCGGCAGGACCGCGACCCGTAGGTGAGCGTGCATCCAGGCGGTGAGGTCGGCCTCGGTGACCGGCGCTCCGGCCGCGCCGAGGATCGCCGCCAGACTCATGCGCAGCGTCGACCCTCGCACGTTGCCGCGCAGATGGTTGCCGTGCACACGCCCCCAGAGGGTGCTGCTGGAGGGTTCGGCCGACGGGCGGTGACCGCCAGCCTTACCGACGTAGAGGAGCCCCGGCTGCACCGGATGATCCAGACCCGCCGACAGCTCTGCCGCCCCCGTGCGGTCAACCCACCATGCGTAGAGCCCAGGCGTGCGGCGGTTGTCCGGTCCGGCCGAGATGAACTCCGAGGGGCTGCCCGCGTTCGCCGGATCGAGCAGGAACGCGATGTCCGGGGCGCCCGTGGGGTCCGGGTCTGCGCCTTCTTCCCCACCTTCGCGGTATCCCGGCCAGGCGAGCCGTTCGCCCTGCCGGAGGCCGGCCAGCGGTTCGGCGACGGTGGCCCCGAGCCGCCCCAGCGGCTCGCGCAGTGGTGCGCAGTAGGCGTCGCCGGCGTGCACCTCGACCGTCACCCCGGCCAGCGGCGTCGCGATGGCGAGCTGGGCTGCCACCCACTCGCCCCACGCCGCTCGGTAGGGCGCCGGCTGGTCGGCGAGGTAGACGTCGAACGGCGCGACGACGTCGTCGGCTTGCAGCAGGCCGTACTTCGCACTGAGCACGAACCAGGGGACCCCCATCCGCACAGCACGGTCGCGGGCGCGACGGAAGCCATCGCCCTGGAACAGTTCCCGAGCCGGCGCAGGACCTGAGGCCTTGCGGTTCGAGCAACCGACCAGAAGGACGCGCGCCGAGCCGGTCCGCGCCCGTGCCTCGTCGGTGAGTGGAGCGGCCGGCACCGCCTGCTCCGGCGGGCGCTCACTTCGAGGAGTCCTCCCTCCACCGCCGTGGTGTCGGCGGTAGAGGCCGCGGTCTACCCGCTCCAGGAAGGGCGCCCGGCGGCCGAGCGGGTGCCGGTCCCGATTCGGGGCGCCGGCGGTGGCGTACTGGATGTGGACGCTGATGGACGACGTCTCGACATCGGGCCGGCGCTGCTCGACCCACGAGATGAGCGAGGCTCGGCTGAACGGCTCCGGCAGCGTGGCTGCGGCCTCCTCGAGAAGCGCCCAGATCGAGGACTCCGACCGCGAGCTCATCCGGCCGCCTGGCCCACGTACCGCCGTCGGAACCGACCGGCCCACTTGGCGAGCCCGGGCACACCGCTCGCCGCGTCCGCGAAGGCGCCGTGCCCGAGGAACGTCACGGCCGTCGGCATGCTCCCGCGCTCGCGGTCGACGGCGGTGACTGCAGCGTGCGCCACTTGGTCGTCGTCGCGAGCGAACACCACGGTGATCGCCTCGTCGAACTGCGCAGATCCGGACCGGCCACCGCGCCGGACGCTCTCGGTCAGGAGCACGTTCCGGAGCAGCTGGCGGGTGGCGTGCCCGCGCAGAGCGTCGAAGGCGGTGCCTGTCATCCCGAAGTCCTCGCAGGCCCGGCGGTACTTCGCGTCCTTCTCGGCGTTCTCCGGGTCCAGGCTGAAGCCGTCGATGTACTTGCACTCGACGGCGACCAGCAGCCGACGGCCGTCGTCGAGGCGGGCGACGACCACTGCGTCGAAAGCCGTCCCGTCCTGGAGATGGTCCTCGCTTTCGGGCGCCCATTCGCACTCGATCCCGGCGATCTGCCGCCGTCCTACGGCCACGTCGTCCAAGCCGACGACGTCCCGCTGCAGGATGGAACCGAGCACGGCGACCGCCTCGGTGGGATGTGCCCGCAGGTGGCCGAACACCGAGAAGCACAGGGGCATCGAGCTGAGCATGTTGGTGAACAGGCGGGTCCGCTCGAGCTGGCCACCCTCGCTGCGCACCACGTCCGCACGCGCTGCGGAGTATTCGGCCGCCTCCGCGCTCAGGAAGTTGTTCAGGCGGTCGTCGGCTGGCAGGTAGTTGCCCAGGGTGCGTCCGATCCAGTCGACGCCGGCCGGACGGCCGAGCACCTGCTCGCGGTAGGCCGACTGGCGCCGCCGCTCGCGGCGCGTGACGGCGTTGTCCGAGGCGACGTAGGTGATGTCCGCGTCGGTCAAGACTGCTCCTCTGCTCAGGATCTCGGCTACGCGGAGGTCAGGCGGCGGGCGACCGCCTCGCCGCCGACCCGGCGGATCAGCTCCGGATCGCCACACACGACCAGCAGGTCGCGGGCGCGGGAGAGGCCGACGTAGAGCATCTCGCGGGCGCGGGCCTCGTCGCGGAAGCCGTTGACGGCGAGCACGACGGCGGGCCGCTCCAGCCCCTTGAAGCCGAGGACGTGCCCGTAGAAGAGGTCGTCGTTCTCCCAGTAGGTGGCCCAGTAGGCGTCCTGGCCCTCGGCCTGCCGCTCGACCTGGACGGGGTGCCGACGGTGGGTGGTCAGCAGGGCGAGCGACTCCGGCGGCCAGCCCTCGTCGAGCAGGGCGTCGGCGACGTCGTCCGCGGTCCCGACGGCGTCCTCGGTGGCGCAGGGCACGAACCGGACCGGCACGCCGCTCTGGCCGCGGATCCGCATCTGCGACGGCGCCAGGCTGGAGAAGGTGCCGGCGATCTGTTTGGTGTTGCGCAGGTTCTCGTCGAGCGGGATCGGCACCAGGTCGACCGTGGGGCGACCCTGGCGGGCGAACACCCGCTGCCCCTCGTCGGCGAAGACGTAGAGGCAGCCGTGCTCGGGGTCGCGCAGCGCGGCGAGCACCGCCGACCACCAGCTCTCCGCGAAGTCCTGCGCCTCGTCGATGACGATCGCGTCGAACCGCTCCCCCTCGGGCAGGCCCTGGGCGATCGACACCATCTCGGCCGGCAGGAACTCCTCCCAGTAGCCGCTGTCGTCGTCCGAACCGGGCGGCACGCCCCAGCCGATGCCGAGGTTGTGGAAGGTGCCCACGTAGGCCGGCCGCTCGCGGCGGCGCAGCGTGGAGACCCGCCGCACGAGGAACTCGGCGAGCCCCCGCGAGTAGCACATCAGCGCCACCCGCTTGCCCTCGGCGGCGAGCCGGCGGGCCTTCTCGACCGCCAGCCAGGTCTTCCCCGAGCCTGCGCCCCCGCGGATCTCCACGCGGGGCAGCAGGGCGAGCTGGTCCAGCACCCGGGCCTGGTCGCGGGTCAGCAGGTCACAGGCGGCCTCCCGCTCGGCGAGGTCCGCCAGCAGGTCCTGCTGCGGGATGGTCGTGCCGGCGAGGCAGTCGACGAGGTCGTCGACGTCCTGCGGCAAGGGCGGATCCGGCTGGTCGACGACCTTGCGCAACGCCTCCTCGACGCGGGAAGCGGCGAACGGAAGGTCGGTCTTGTCGAGGACCATCCACCGCGGCAGGTCGGGCGCGAAGAAGTCGTCCGGCAGCGTGGTGGCGGGCAGCGCGACGAGGTGGACGAGCCGTGGGTTGCTGGCCGTCCAGCGCGGGTGCCGGTCGAGGTACCCGCGGAGCAGGTACTTGCAGATGCGGGCCTGGTCGACCGGGTGGATGACCTTGTCCAGGCCCCCGCCGACCTGGCGCCACTCCCCCTCGCGCAGGTGGACGCTGCCGCCCTTGATCTCGATGACGGCGATGCCGACACCGGGCCAGGCGACGATGACGTCGGCCTCGCGGTCCTGCTGGCGATCGCTGAAGCGCTGACCACAGAAGAGCACGGCGTCGTCGGGCAGGTTCTCCTGGAGCGCCTCGACGAAGAGCTGCTCGGCCGACGAGCCGTAGACCGGCTGGTCCGGAAACCGCCGCGCGGTCACCGCTGCACCGATCCGGTCATGCCCATCCCCCGTGGTCCGTGTGTCGGCGCAGCATCGCAGCAGCGGTCCACGCGTGCCGGACCGCCGCGGTCCGTGTCCTCCCCGCGGGTCACGAATGACCCAGTCGCATCACGTCGGCGTCGAACCGGTCAACCGCCGCCTCGCAGCGGCGGCACGAGCGGGCGGCACCGGTGAACCACTCGGGCGACTGCACCCGGCGGCAGGTGCGGCACCAGCGGAACGAGCGCCGTCGGCGGGCGGCGATCTCGTCCGCGGCCTCGGCGACGACCTCGGGGAGGTAGAGCAGGTCGTCCCGGGTGAACGGCTGCCGGTCGGCCGGCTGGAGCTGGAGCGGCTCGGCCCAGCGGGTCAGCGGGCGGGCCAGGACGAACCACGGGCCCTCGACGCCGAGAGCGACCTGCGCCGGTGCCCCGCTGAGGAACCACTGCCGGTGGCCCGTCTCGTCGGGAACGCTCTCCCGCCGCCAGCCGGCACCGAGGGCTCGGACGACGTCGAGGTGGCGGACGCCGAGCAGGTCGGCCAGCTCCTGCTCGTCCGCCGTCGGCTCCTCCTCGCGCCCCCACTGCAGCCCGCAGCTGCGGCAGGCGAAGGCGGGGTCCTCGCCCATGACCAGGCAGCCGCCGAGCGCGACCTGCCCGCGTTCCGCGAGCCGCATCGCCTCGGGGTCCGGAAGCCCCCACAGCAGCGGGACGGAGTCCTCCCACCCGCACCCGGGACAGACCCGTCCCGCCTGGACGCCGATCGGCTCGCTCATGCCACTCCCCGTGAACCACACCGCCCCCGTGACGACGTGGCCCGCAGGGTGACAGGAGGCACCGACACAAAGCGGGTCACTGAGCAGCGCGATCACCCCGATCGGCGGGGGCGTTTAGACCGGATGTGTTCCAAGAGCGGATGCTGAATCAACCGCTTCGGTCATGTGGCGAAAGGCCGTTGCTGTCATGCCCAACCGGCCTTCCGCAGGACGGCTGCCACCTCAGAGGTCACCGGACCGTGAGCCTGCAGGCGCTCCCGAGCGGCAGCCAGCTCTCGCTGCGAGAACATGCCAGCGAACTCCGGGTCTAGGGCACTCGCCGCCGGACTCTTGTGCAGCAACCCGCTCTTCGCCAGGCGACGCCAGTTGAAGCGGGCATCGTCGTCAGCGAGCAGTTCCCGGACCGCCTGATGTGCGCCCTGTGCGACGACGCGACCGGTGAAGTGAGCCGGCTCGTAGCCGCAGGCTGCTCGCACGTACGCGAGATCCGTTCGAACTCGGAGGTCGAATGCCTTCCGCACGCGCTTCGTGGGCTGATTCGTTCCCTGCCCGGACGCCGGAGCCGAGGTCTGCTCGTCGGTCTTGCTCCGCGCACCGAGCAGGCGAGTCGCGGCCGCGAGCAACACTCCCTCCTCGTCCGATCCGATGCGGTCGCTGCCGGAAGAGAAAGTCGGTGATTGGACTACCGGCGTGTCCGATCCTTGCTTCGGCGACGCAGCGGCTAGCCGCGGGTCGGCTGCGCCCAGCCGGACCTCTCCTCCGTCGTTGACCAACGTCCCAGCCTGCTCCAGCCGGGAGACAGCCGCGGCGAGCGCCGCCTGGATGTCCACGCCCTGACGCCGCCATCCGAAGAGGCGGGATACAGCCGTCAGGAGGTCAGCGACGTCCATGACCTTGGCGTCCCGCACGAGGAAGAGGACCGCGAGATCCAGCTCCGCGGGCGGCACCCAGCCGACCTTGCGGATGCCCTCCTCGTGCGTCGGCACCCGGACCGTGGTCATCTCCGCCCCGGACAGGGACAGGAAATCGGCAGCATCCCGGATGATCCGCCGACCGTCGACGACGACCTTGGAGAGCACCATGTCGATGTTCTTCTGGATGAGGGACCCGACGCGTCCCACCTCCCAGTCGTTGCGGAAACACTCGAGCAGGCGGCCGTGGTGCACGGGAGCCTCCATGCGCAGAACGCGCTCGAAGTACGTGCGCATGGCCGGTCGGGCCTCGACTGAGCCCGGAGCCGCCCACGTGCGCTCCTCGGGGGTGCGGCCGTACGCCGAGTGGGTCGGGTAGGCCACGGCCCACTCTGGCTTGGCGTCGAAGTCGATGTCGTCGAAGACCACCGCGGGCGCTGGCTCCTCGACCACCGGGCGGGCTGCGGGCGTCTCACCCCGGACGGCGGCCTCGATCGCCGTGCGGAGACGTTCCACCTGGCCGCGACGGTCCCGGACCCAACTGAGGCCCCAGATTCGGTGCAGCCGCCATCCCAGGCCCTCGAGCACCTGCTGGCGGAGGCGGTCGCGGTCGCGAGCCGCCTTGGCCGAGTGGTACATGGCGCCGTCGCACTCGATGGCGAGGACGTACTCCCCCGGACGGTCCGGATGACGCACAGCCATGTCGATGCGGTAGCCGGCGCTGCCGACCTGAGGGTCGACCTCGTAGCCCAGCCCGCGCACGACCGCGAGGACGTCCTCCTCGAACGGGCTCTCCGGACCAGGCGCACCCTCGCGAGCGTCGACGGCGAGCGCGGCCATGCCGCGGGCTGCGAAGTCGAGATACGCCTTGAGGTGCGGAACGCCGTTCTGGTCGTCGGTCGGCCTGGGGAACTCCTCCGTCGTGATCCGTCCCGCGCGGAAGGACGAGATCACCTCCACCCGGCGGCGGGCTCGGGTCACGGCAACGTTCAGGCGGCGCCATCCACGCTTCCGGTTGAGCGGCCCGAAGTTCATGGTCATCTTCCCGGCCTCGTCGGGGCCGTAGCCGATGGTGAAGATGATGACGTCGCGCTCGTCGCCCTGGACATTCTCCAGGCTCTTGACGAAGAAGCCGTCCAGTCGGTCGTGGTCGTTCAACAGCCGGGCCAGCACCGGCTCCTCGACGGACCGGCGTTCCATGGCCGCCAGTACCGCGTCCTCCTGCGCTGAGCTGAAGGCAACGACCCCGATCGAGAGATCCGGATGCGCCGTCGCGTGGTGCAGCACCCGCTCGACGACGTGCTCGGCCTCGATCGGGTTGTCCCGTGTCGTGCCGCGGTTGTAGACGCCATCGACGACGAAGCTCTCGACTCCGAGGTCGGGCGCCTCGAACGTGGCCCCGGGGAAGGTGTGCAGGTCTCCCTCGTAGATCCGGAGGTTGGAGTAGCTGATCAGCGACTCGTGCTGGCTCCGGTAGTGCCAGAGCAGCGGCAGGTTCGGCAGCGCGCCCGAGGCTTTGGCGAGGAGCAGGAGCGACTCGAAGGAGTCGGTGGCCTCCTCGTCGTCCTCGTTGAAGTCCTCGCTGTCCGTCGACGCTGCGAAGAACGCCGTGGGCTCGAGCTGGTTCACGTCACCGGCCACGATGAGTGCCTCACCGCGGTAGATGCAGTTGACGGCGTCCCACGGCAACACCTGCGACGCCTCGTCGAAGATGACGACGTCGAAGCGCATGTCGGCCGGCAGGAACTGGGACACCGACAGCGGACTCATCATGAAGCAGGGCTTCAGGTCCTGGACCAGCGATGACGTCTCGGCGAGGAGCTGCCGGATCGGCTTGTGGCGCGTCTTCTTCGCCGCCTCGCGGGTGATGACCTGCGCGGCCTTGCTGCCGTTCGACGTGGGACGCCGGGCCGCGCACTGGGACACGACGGCGGCGTACCGGTCGTCCACCTGCCGGCGGTCCAACACGCGGAAGTCCTCGACGAGGGCGTCGCGATCGGCGGACCGGTAGCGCGCAAGGCGGTCGTCGGCGCGCACGGTCGCGTCCACCCATGCCATGAGTGCAGCGCGCTCGATCGCGAGGGGAACGTCCGCGGCGGGCGTGGTCGAGGCGACGAGCTCGGCCACGACGCCCCCCAGCCCCTGCCCGGCGAACCACTCCGTCAGCGTCGTGTACTGGACCCAGTCCTCGATGTCGGGAGCCGCACGCTCGACCATCTCGTCGAGCACCTGCTCCGCCTCTTCGAGGTCGGCGGCGAAGACCTCGCGCATCTCCCGGGCGCGAGCCTCGACGAACAAGCCGAGGACGGCCTGGAGGGCCGCCGACCAACGCTCGATCAGATCGGTGAGTTCCGCCGAGGTCAGGCTGGGGGCCATCACCTTCTCCGCCACGACGGGTGGGACGGCACCACCCAGCTGGTCACGGACAACGCCTGCCCATGCCAGCGCGCGGTAGAGGTCGTCCCACGCGGTGTCGACCCCGCGGTAGGAGGCGCCCAGCCGCTCCTGGTCGGCCTCGTAGGTCTCGAAGATGCGCCCGCTCGCGTCGTCCCGCAGCCGAGCGACACCCAGGAGGTTGCGTGCCTCGCCGGCCGTGACGTCCCGACCGGTAACGCCGGCGACGTGTTCCAGCGCCTGGACCCCCGGTTCGTAAGCGGTGATCCCTCGTTGGCACCACTCCGCCAGTCGGTGGAGCGGCATGTCCATGACGGTCTGCGCGTAGCGACCCACGTGCTCCTCGGCCTCGCTGCGCAGCCGGGCGATGAGCGTCTGCAGCCGCGCCCCCTGCGTGGTGAGGAGCGGGTCCGCTTCCCCGTCCGCCCCCAGTTGGCTGGAGAGCGCACGGATGTCCAGATCCTCGCCGGCCAGGCGGACCGCCTGCCGCGCGATGTCGATCGCCGACGCCAGCCGGCCGAAGTCCGTCTCACCCCGGCGGTAGTAGGAACCGAGCCGGGCCGCGTGGTCGACCTCGCCCTGGTCGAGCGCACGTTCCGCTCGCTGCCACTCAGCGGCCTCCCCCAGGAGCGCGAGAACATCGGGAGATGCCTTCCCGGAGACGGTCACCGCCTTGAGCTGCTTGCGATCCGCACGGGCCTGCCCCGACCACCGACGGATCCCCGTGTGCACTTCGCGGAACCGGTGGGTCAGGCCGGCGAGATCGAGCTCCAGCGCAGCCGGGGTGAAGACGCCTTCCAGCGCGACGCGCCGCTCGCGCATGGTGGTTACCAACGTGCTCAGCACGCGTTCGGACTCCTGGAGCGCCGCATGCACGGTGGGGTTGAACCACGGGGCCAGCGGCCGCGTGGTCGCGTCACCCAGCACGGCCAGATCGGCGAGTCGGCCAGCGATCGACAGCGTCGGGTTCTCGGCGCCGAAGCCCAGCGCGCCACCCAGCCGCTGCGACATCTCGTTGACCTCGAGCAGGCGCTGCGGCAGCTCGGTCAGCCACTGCACCAGTTCTCGCGACCGGCTGGCGGTCGTCTTCTCTCCGGGAGCCCATCCCATGCGGCCCGCGTCGAGGATCGATGCGACGTCTCCTGCGAGGTCGCTGTCCAGTTCTGCGTGGCGCTCGCCCGCCTCACGGAGCAGCCGCGAACTGACCTCACGGAACTCCGAGGCGTGCTCTTGGAGCGCCTCCGCACGCTCACGGAGGAACGGGAAGTCGTGCTCGGAGGCCGACAGCCACGAGACCAGCGCGCCCTCGGGGCGAGCCTCGACCAGCGCCAGCACCTCGCGTCGTCGCTGCACGTCGTCCTGGCGTCCACCGAAGGACATGCCGAGGTCTTCGTCGACGGCGGCACAGCGTCCACGGAGCGCGACGAGCGCGTCCCTGGCTCGCTGCGCGGTCCGGCGCATGCCCTCGACGTCGAGCTGCGCCGTCGCCGACTCTGCGAGGTCGCGCCAGAGGTAGTCGTCCCCCTGGAGAACCGGCTCCCATGCTCGCGCCAGTCGAGGGGCACGCTCGAGGATGGCGGCCAGCGTCGAGTCGTCGAGATCCGCCCAGCTCGCCGACACCGGCACGGCGACGTGGCGGTAGTCCTCCAGGTGTGCCACGCGGCCGAGGACGTCGAAGAGGCTGCGGCCGAGCGCCTTGCGCACCTCGTTCATCGCCTCGGCGTGGTCGGTCAGCTGCTGTCGATCCTGGAGGAGCGCCGACCGTTCGACCTCGGTGAAGCGCGTGGATGCCCGCGGGGACTGCGTCAGCGCCCGGTGGAGCTCCGCCGCCACCTGCTTCCGGGTGGCCGCGTGGCTGTGCAGCTCCAGGAGGAACGGGCTGAGCTGCTGGTCGGCGAGGCGGTTGCGGACGACGTCCAGCGCGGCCGCCTTCTCGCTGACGAACAGGACGGAGCGGCCCGAGCCGATGAGCTCGACGATGATGTTGGCGATCGTCTGGCTCTTGCCGGTCCCCGGCGGCCCGTCCATCACGAAGCTCCGCCCGTCACGCGCGGCGAGGATGCACCGGCGTTGACTGCTATCCGCGTCGAGGATGCTCAGCAGCTGCTCGGGAGGAACGACCTTGTCGACGTCGGCCGGATCGACCGGGTCGAAGTGGAACTGCTCGCCCGTCGGGGAGTCCGGCCCGAGCGCGAGCAGCTGGACCATCGGGTGTTCGAGGACCTGCTGCTCGTGGTTGAGCAGATCCCGGAAGATGGCCTCCTTGTGGAAGCTGAAGTTCGTCAGCACCGCGCGCTCGACGACGGACCAGGTCGGCTGCTCGGCGACCGCAGCGACGACCTCGCTCAAGTAGTCCCCGATGACGACCCCGTCGGCGTCCGGAGTCGGCAACGAGATCCCGTAGTCCTGCTCCATCACCAGCTGCAGGGCCGGATTGACGACGACGTCGTCGTCGGTCGGCCCGAGTGACCAGGTGCCGGCGTCGCCCTCACGATGCAGCTGGACCGGCACCAGGAGCAGCGGGCTCTCGACCGGCTTGTCGTCGGGATCGACCCAGCTGAGGAAGCCGGCGCCGACGTAGAGGCTCCAGAAGCCCCGATCGGCGTACGTGCTCTGGCTGACCTGGTCCAGACGACGCAGTGCACCGGGCAGCTTCTCCGGCGTCTTGTTGCCGACGTCGATGCGCGGTCGCTTCGTGCGCTGCGCCCCGAGCCGTCCCCCGTCGTCGTCAGACTTCGTCGCCTCCGCGGAGACGACCTCTGCCGCGCCCCCGGTCACGAGGTCCAAGAGTTCGTCGAGGTGTGGCGCGGTGATCTCGAGGGACGCGGTCTGGACGTGCCGGAAGTAGATGAGGCGCTGACGACCGTCGACGGCGACCAGCGCGGAACGCCACTCAGCAATCTGCCGCCGCAGCTTGCGGTCGAGGGCGTCCGGGAGGCCGAGGTCGACCTCCGCTTCCGTGCTGCCGGCGCGGTCAGAAGAGCGTGTCACGGATGCCTCCTTGCACGAGTCGGCGCACGAGGTCGGCAACCAGGCGACGATCGTCTTCGTCCAGCAGTGCGATGAGTTCGAGGAGCGGATCGGCGTCCGCCGCAGCGGTCAGCTGCACCGACACCTCGATGGCGCGGTCGTCGTGCTGCGGGCTGGCGTCGTTCCCTTCGATCGCCGGCCGCGGCGGCACGAGGTGGTCCAGCCCCTCGGGAAGCTGGTCGTCGTCCACGAGGCGAAGCACCTGGGTGCACCGCGTCATGGCCACGTAGAGCAGCCGCTGCCCGTCGGTCGTCGCCCGCGCCAGCTCGGTCGGATTGAGGACGACGACCGAGTCGAACTCCAGACCTTTGACCAACGAGGCAGGAACGATGGTCAGCGGCTGACCGAAGTCACCGCTCCGGCCATCGCCGATCGAGTCGTCCACCTCGCGGTAGGCCGGAAGCAGCCAGTCGTAGGCGAGATCCGGCACGACGACAGCCGTGGTCATGCCGGCCTCGACGTCGGCCCGCGCTATCGAGAGGGCGCGGTCTTCCGCGGGTTCGGCTTCGTCCAGATGAACCGTGGGAGCTCCAGCCCCCACGCGGACGGAACGTGGGGCGGTCAGACCGGGCGAGATGAGCGGCAGGAGCCGGGAAGCCAGCTCCAGCACCTCTCCCGGGACGCGGTAACCGATGGAGAGCGTCTCGACGCCCACGACCGTGCTGGCCAGGTGATCGGTCAGCTCGGTCCAGTCGTCCCGGATCCAGGGGCCGGTGGCCTGCGCCAGGTCACCGAGCACGGTGAACGATCCCTCCGGGCATCGTCGCGCCAGGGCTCGCGCCCGCATCGGCGAGAGGTCCTGCGCCTCGTCGACCACGACGTGCCCGTACGTGCGCACCTCGCCGTTGAGCAGGAAGGACAGCTCGTCGAGGCAGAAGAGGTCGTCCACGGTCCACGGCTCGTCGGCGATGCTCGCCTGGGCCTCCCGATAGAGCCCGGCACGCTCGTCGGCCGAGAGGACGCCCGAGGCTGCCTCGACGAGCCAGGACTGCGTTCCGTAGAGGCTGCGGAGCAGTTCCTCGGCCGTGAAGGTGGGCCACATCCGGTCGAGAGCGTTCGTGAACGTCGACAGCCGGCGGATGGACGGTTCGGTCGCGATGACCGCCCGTCCCGCCTCGACCTGGGCGTCGACGTACGCCGCGAACGCCGCCGAAGAAAGCGCCTGCCGGAGGACGTCTCGCGCCTGGTTGTGCGGCAGATCGCGCCGGCTGACGTCGTCGATCAGGCCGTGGATGCGCTCGGCGGGGAGCACGACCCGGCTACCACCGAGCGAGAGCTCGAGGGCCCCGTCCCCCCATCCCCGTCGGGCCTGCAGCGACCGCTGCAGGACCATCGCCATCGCGGCGCTCCCCTTGACCCGCGCGACGTCGGGGGCGTCGGCACCGACGGTCGCGGCTTCTCCGGCGTACAGCGAGGAGAGATCGACCTGCAGGATGTCCGAGGCGTCCAGCGACGGCAGGACACCACTCATGTACGCGAGAAATGCCGTGCTGGGAGCGACGACGAGGATGCCCGCTCGGCGCAGGGCCTTGTCGTTGAACGCCAGCCAAGCGGCGCGGTGAAGCCCCACGACGGTCTTGCCGGTTCCCGGCCCGCCCTGGACGACGAGCACCTGGTTCCGCGACGCCCTGATGATGCGGAATTGCTCGGCCTGGATGGTCGCGACGACCTCACGCATGGCGCCGTCACGAGAACGGTCCAGCTCGTTCAGCAGGGCGTCGCTGATCGGCGTTGGACGCGTGACGTCGTCGTCCAGCGCGTCAGCGGCCGCAGCGGCGGTGATCTCGTCGACCACCTTCGACAGCACGCGGTCCTGCTCGCTGAACACGCGCTTGAGCTCGAGTCCACGCGGGTCCGCCGGCGCGGCTTCGTAGTAGACCTGCGCGGCAGGTGCGTGCCAGCTGGCAACGACGAGGTTCTTCGACTCGTCGTGGACTCGACGGCGACCGATGTAGAGCGGCTTCCCGTCCTGGTCGATACGCCCGAAGACGAGCTGCCCGGTGCCGCGACTGTTGCGGAGGATCTCCAAGGCGCGCTTCAGCGCCGTCGCCGTCGCTCGATTGCCTTCCTCGTAGCTCTGGTACGTGTGCTCGACGCTGGCGAGGCCCTTGTCGAGCAGCTCGTAGGCCCGGGCGACGTAGGCCTGCTCGAGTTCGTGCTCAGGGTGGTCGAAAGCCACCGGAGCTGTCGCAGACGCAGTCACGACGTCGCTCCGGCCCGCGCAGCGGACCAGATTGCGTGGTCGACTTCCCAGGGCGTGACGGGCGACGCCCCGTTCTGGCTCAAGAAGGCGGCGACGTCGATCAGCAGCTGCTGAGCGACCTCGGGATCACGGACACCAAGAGGAGCCAGCCACCTCAACACCATCCGGTCCGGCTTGATGCGCCCGTCGTCCCCGCACAGCATCCAGAAGTAGCCGCGACGGATGCCGTACCGCCCTTCACCGCGGACGCGACGCATGCCGTTCTCGATGGACGCCAGGAGGGGCGCCGTTCCCAGAGCTCGATTCGCGTCCGCGAGGTCGCAGACCCCGTGCTCCAGCAGCACACGGATGTAGCCGAGAACCGCCTGCGCCTTCGTGATCCCGCTCCGGGTGGACGTCCGCTGGCGGTTCCTGGCGACAGCGAGCAGCGCCTCCTCGTCCGGGAATCGGTCCATGAACCGATCCAGGGGGTAGACGTCCTCCTGGGGCACATCCGATGTCACCAACGAGCCCGTGGCCCCGTCCTCGAGGACCCGCCGGACCAACGGCGCGACCACGCCGTCGTAACGAGCCCCGATGCTCCAGACGGCGTCCAGCACGCACGCGGACAAGCTGGCCCAGCGCTGCTCGCGCGGACGGGGGCGCAGCGCCGCGACGCGCTCTGCGACGTTCGCGACCACGTCATCCGACGGAGGGACGCGGAAGAGGGTCGTAGACGTCATGGATGCAAGAACTCCCCGTTGGAACTCGGCCACCCTGCCGAGGCCTGAGCGGACCCTGCCATCTCGGAACGACAGTTCCCCTCGACCCTCCGGCGGCATCACCGCTTCGAGTGCACTCCTCGGTACAGCAACCCCTGTAGACCCGCGAGTCTCAGCCGTCCGCCGGATTCAGCGACGAGGAGGCGGGGAAAGTTCGAAATCGCGCGCACTCCTGCTTCATCGTGGACCGACGACGCAGCCCCGCTCGACACGTTGCGAAGGACGACGTCGTCCGGCGCGGGAAGGACTGCACTCAAGCGGCGGAGATCTCCACTTCCGGGGCGAACATCTTGTCCGCGACGGAGCCCACGGTGCGGGTGACTACGGCATCCACACCACCCCCGATGACACCACCGACGAGCGGCACGCCCTTCGCGAGGGTTACGACCGCTCGCTTGGTGCCGTACTTCGCCACGAGCATGAAGCCAACCCGCTTGTTGATCTGCCGCAGCACCGCCACCGGGAGCTTTTTGATGAGCGTGTGACTCACCTTCGTCCCCACGGTCACGCCGAACCGCTTGATCACCTCGGCACCCATGTTGCCGACCAGGCAGAGGAGGACCGCCGAGCGCACCTCCTCGCTGTCCAAGTCGTGCCCGCGGACCGCGGCGATGGCACCCGCAAGGTGTGTCTGCACCAGATAGGAGGCGCCGATGTTCGCCGGCAGAGCGACCGGGAGGGTCACCAGCCCGCCGACTTTGGTCACGAATCCTTGTGCACCCGCGATCGCTACGTGGTTGCGAACCGACACCCTGATCGCCTGCTCGGGTGTGCGGCCCTTGAGCGCCTCCGCCGCCGAGTCGGCGGCACCCTTGAAAGGACCGAATCCGTTGATCCCGAGCTTCAGGAGCTGCTCGACGAGTTACTCGCCGGCCTTGACGAGGCCAGCGTCCTCGGCGGTCGGCTCTTCACGACGTGCGGA
The DNA here is from genome assembly GCF_003319185.1 of Blastococcus sp. TF02A-30. Classification (GTDB taxonomy): domain Bacteria; phylum Actinomycetota; class Actinomycetes; order Mycobacteriales; family Geodermatophilaceae; genus Blastococcus. The sequence continues at coordinate 162,551 of NZ_QOHJ01000002.1, read as the reverse complement.
CATTCTGGAACTCCCCGTATCTGGTTGACGTCAGTGGCGGAGCGTAGAGCGCGAAGACGTGGGGAACCGGGGACGCCGGGTCGACTGGTCCGAAAGTGGCAGACCGTCACAGCCGGGACAGTTGGTTCCGGAGATCCACCCGCCACACCCGCACCTCGAACCCCTCCGACACACGTACCACCGACGAGGGGCGACGCATCTACGTCTCGGAACTACTGTCCCGCTCGTGACGGCAGCGCAGGCGAGCGAGATCCGAACCACCTCGGGAAGGGGAACGTCCAGCGCGGACACCCGCTCCGTCCCCGAAATCGGTCAGATCGCACGAGTCCGCGGCGCCACCTGGGCGGTCACCGACGTCCGGGTGCAGGGTCTCCCCCGGAGCGGTGCTGACGACGCCACCACCGGCCTGCAGCACGCGGTCACGCTCCAATCTCTCGAAGAAGACCGGCTCGGCGAGGAGTTGCAGGTCGTCTGGGAGCTCGAGCAGGGGCGCTCACTGCGACCGGAGCTCGGCCTGCCGACCGCGATCGACCCCGGCCGCTTCGACGACCCCAGCCGGCTTGCCGCCTTCATCGACGCCCTCCGCTGGGGCGCGATCACTTCCGCCGACTCCCAGGTCGTCCAGGCGCCTTTCCGCAGCGGCGCCAACGTCGAGGCCTACCAGCTCGAGCCGCTGCGCCGCGCGCTCCGGGAGACCCGCGCCAACCTCCTGCTCGCCGACGACGTGGGTCTCGGCAAGACCATCGAGGCGGGGCTCGTCGCCCAGGAGCTCTTCCTCCGCCACCGCGCCCGCACCGCGATCATCGTCTGCCCCGCCGGTCTGGCCCTGAAGTGGCAGGACGAGATGCTCGAGAAGTTCGGGCTCGACTTCACGATCATCAACTCGGAGACGATGCGCGAGGTCCGTCGCAGCCACGGTCTGCACGCCAACCCGTTCACGCTCTTCCCGCGCATCATCGTCTCGATGTCGTGGCTGCCGGGGCAGCGCGCCCAGCGCCTCCTCCGCGACGTGTACGCGCAGACGGCGAGGCGAGAGGGCGCCCGCCGGTTCGCCTACGACATCTTGATCGTGGACGAGGCGCACCACGTCGCCCCTTCGAGCCCGCAGCGGGTCGACAAGCTGAACATCACCCGGCGCGGCTATGCCGTCGACTCGCGGCGCACGCACGCCGTCCGCGAGCTGGCCGAGAAGTGCGAGCACCGCCTGTTCCTCAGCGCCACTCCGCACAACGGCTACGTCGAGTCGTTCACCGCCCTGCTGGAGATGGTCGATCCGCAGCGCTTCGTGCGCGGCTCGCACATCGACCGTTCGGCGCTGCGCGAGGTCGCGGTCCGCCGGCTGAAGCGCGACCTGAAGGAGGCGAAGGGCTTCCAGGAGCGCCAGGTCACCGCGCTGCCGTTCCAGCCCACGCCCGCCGAGGAGGATGCCTACGAGCGCCTCCTCGCCTTCACGAACCGGCGCGACAAGGCGGTGGCCACGGGCGACGGCGCAGCCAAGCAAGCCCGCGACATGGCGACGCTCCTGCTGAAGAAGCGCTTCTTCTCCTCCCCCGTCGCCTTCGCCCGCACGGTCGACGTCTACCTGGAGACGCGGCTCCGCGGTGTGGACGCCGAACTGACCGGCGACTATGACGACGTCCTGGGCGTCGACGCAGACGACCTCGAGGAAGGGAAGTCCGACCAGACCGAGCTGCTGACCCTCGCCAACACGCGACGAAAGCTCCCGCCACTGACCGACGAGGACATCGCGGACCTCCGGTGGCTCAGCGAGTGGGGGCACGAGTTCGACGGCACGGTCGACTCCCGTCTGGCGGCCCTGGTCCGCCACCTCGACGGCGTGCTGCTCGCCGGCGACCTCTGGCTCGACGAGCGGATCGTCGTCTTCACCGAGTACGTCGACACCCTGTACTGGGTCAGGGACAACCTGCTCCAGCACGACTACGACGCCGACCGGATCGCGGTCATCGACGGCGGCACCGACCCCGAGCAGCGGGAGATCACGCGCGCACAGTTCAACGAGCCGCCGAGCAAGACCAAGGTCCGCATCCTGCTCGCCACCGACGCCGCCGGCGAGGGCATCGACCTGCAGGCCAACTGCCACCGACTGTTCAACTACGACATCCCGTTCAACCCGAACCGGCTCGAGCAGCGGATCGGCCGGGTCGACCGGTACGGCCAGGACCACCAGCCCGATATCCGGCACTTCACGCCGGTGGCGGGCCGCTCCGGCCTGGCGTCGGACGTCGACTTCCTCGCTCGGGTCGCGACGAAGATCGCCCGGGTCGAGCTGGACCTCGGGTCGGCGAACGAGATCATCGCGCCCGACATCCAGCGACAGCTCACCGGTGCCGCCCTCACCCCGAGGTCGAGCGAGCAGGCCCCCGAGGGCGACCGGGCGATCAACGAGATGCTGCTGGGGCAGCGGCAGGTGAACGCCGAGCTGACCGCGCTTGAGACCCAGCTGGAGGAGGACCGGGAGAGCCTGCACCTGCGGCCGATGAACCTCCGGCGCGTGGTCGAGACCGCCCTGGACCTCGACATGCAGCCTCGACTCATCCCCAGCCAGGTGGAGGACGGCGGCGCCGAGGTCTTCGAGCTGCCGTCCCTCGCGCGCTCCTGGGAACCGGTCACCCGGGGCCTGGCCAGCCGACTGGAGCCGGACCGCCTGCGGCCCATCACGTTCGACCAGGGCGTCGCCCGCGCCACCACGGACGTCGTCCACGCCCACCTGGGCCACCCGCTGCTCCAGCGGTCCACCCGTCTCCTCCGGTCGGCCCTGTGGGGCGGGGAGACCGACCTGAACCGGGTCAGCGCCGTCGTGGTCCCCGGGCTCGACGAGTCCTTCGCCGCCGCGGTCGTCCGGCTCGTCCTGGTCGGTCGGGGCGGCATCCGGCTGCACGAGGAGGTCTTCCTGGCCGGCACGCGGCTGGCCCGACGGCAGCAGGTCGGAGTCGAGCGGGCCGAGGAGTTGCTGGCCCGGGCGTTGGACGGCGATGAGCTGACCGCCGCGCCAGAGGAGGTCGCGCGCGACCTCGCCACGGCCTGGGACGACGACGCAACAGGCCTCCGGTCCCGTGTCGAGGACGCCATCCGGGTCCGGGTCGAGCGGCGGACGCGGGAGGTCGAGGACCGGCTGGCGAAGCGGCGCGAGGAGGACCTCGGCCGAGTGGACGCCATCTTCACCCGCTTCGCCGGCACGCTCCGCGAGTCCATTGCCGCGGCCGAGAAGCTCGAGCAGGAAGCGGAGGCGATGTTGTTCGACGTCGAGCAGCACCAGTCGGAGCGGGACCTGCGGCAGATGCGCGCCAGGCTCGACGAGCTCGACGACGAGCGCCGTCGCGAACGGGAGGCGGTGGAGACCCGCTATCAGGACGTGAAGCCGTGGCCCTTCCCTGCCGCGGTCCTCTTCGCGATCAGCCCCGCCGACGCCGAGCGGGGGGTGGCGGTCCGATGAGGCGTCGTCCGCCGAGCGCAGCGCAGCTGCACCAGGACTGGTTGGCGCAGGTCGAGACCGACGGCCCGTTCCTGTCCCTGCCGGTCCTCAAGGACATGTGGCCCAACGGGATGGAGCCACTGAGCGACGTCGACGACCGACTGGTCAAGTTCAAGGAGAGCCACGCCGCTTGGGAGCAGGCCTTCGACCGCTCCCGGAACGGGTCGTCCGAGCAGTACGCCGCCGTGGCGCGCTCCTGGGTGGACGTAGTGCTCGACCTCCTCGCAGAGTGGGAGGGGCACGGGGTCGCACCGGTCGAGCTGCCGGAGGACCTGGTGGTCCGGTCGCCGGGCGAGACGATCGCGGTTCGCCCGGACGGCGCCCTGCGGGGGCGGGACGGCGAGCTTGCGTGTCTGCTGCGAGTGGTGCCGCCGACGGACAGCCTGCACGCCGCGGGCGTCGACGGGTGGTCGGCGAGCGAGGTCGACCGGATGGCCGCGCTGCTGCGCAGGGCCGGCGTCGCGGTCGGTGTGGTGACCGACGGCCGCTGGTGGGCGCTGGTCTGGGCCGGCGATGGCACGACGACTGGGTGGGGCGTGGTGGATGCACTGAGCTGGCGCGAGGAGCCCCGGCTGCGTGACGCATTCCTGACGCTGGTCAGCGCGTCGACGCTGCGGCACGCGAACCCTGAGCGTCGGCTCCCGCGGCTCTTCGAGCGCAGCGTGCTCGAGACCGAGGAGATCACCGAGGCGCTCGGCGTCCAGGTCCGCAAGTCCGTCGAGCTGCTGGTCCAGGCGTTCTCCGAGGCGCGACTGTCCGCGCGGGGCAAGGGGCTCGACGACCCGCTGTGCGAGGACCCGGACGAGATCTACCAGGCCGCGGTCACGGTGATGATGCGGGTGGTGTTCCTGCTCTTCGCCGAGGAGCGCGGGATGCTGCCCACCCCGGAGCTCTACCGGGCCGCGTACGGGATCAGCGACCTGCTCGACGGCCTCCAGACCCGGGCGCAGCGGGAGGGCGAGGAGAACCTCGATCACTCCACCGACGTCTGGCACCGGCTGCTCGCGGTGAGCGCCGCGCTCTACGGCGGGGCAAACTTCGACGAGGTCCGGATGCCGGCCTACGGCGGTTCGCTGTTCGACCCCCAGCGGTTCCCGTGGCTGACCGCCGAGCGCCCCGACGGCGAACTGCGCCTACGGGTGTCCGACCGGGTGATGCTGCACGTGCTCGAGTCGGTCCAGGTGGCCAAGGTCGGCGGCCAGGCACGGCGGATCTCGTTCCGGGACGTCGACGTCGAGCAGATCGGCTACATCTACGAGGGCCTGCTCGGCTACACCTGCCGTGAGGTCGACGCCGAGGTCGTGCTCGGACTGGTCGGCAAGGATGGCGAGGAACCCGAGATCGACCTCGACACCCTGGCCGAGATCTACGAGGAATCGAGGGGCGCCAAGGACTTCGCCGCGAAGCTATCCGACTGGGTCAAGCAGACCCAGCCGGCGGCGAAGCTCGTCTCCGTGGCGAAGCTGGCCAAGCTGCACGACACGGACATCGACGAGGCGGAGATGAACCGCCTCCTCAAGCCGATCGCCGGCGACGACCCCGAGCTGCTGCCCGCGCTGGTGTCCTGGGGCAACCTCATCCGCCGCGACCTGCGCGACCTGCCCTACGTCGTCCCGCGCGGCGGGCTGGTGGTCTCCGAGACCCCGTCCCGGAAGAACGCCGGCGCCCACTACACGCCCCGCTCGCTCGCCGAGGAGGTCGTCCTCCACGCCCTGCAGCCGCTGGTCTACGAACCGGGGCCGCTGCAGACCAACGACGAGAACGCCTGGCGGCTCAAGTCGAGCTCGGCGATCCTCGATCTCAAGGTGGCCGACATCGCCGCCGGCTCCGGAGCCTTCCTCGTCGCCGCTGCCCGCTACCTCGCCGACCGGCTGGTCGAGGCCTGGACCGCCGAAGCCATCGTCGACGGCGACCGGGTCGACTTGGGGCTGCGCACGCGTGCCATCCGCGACGTCATCGCCCACTGCCTCTACGGCGCCGACATCAACGGCATGGCCGTCGAGATGTGCAAGCTCTCCCTCTGGCTGGTCTCCCTCGACCCGACCAAGCCGTTCTCGTTCGTCGACGACAAGGTCTTCCACGGCAACTCGCTGCTCGGCCTCACCACCCTCGACCAGCTGCGCTACCTGCACATCGCACCGGACACGAAGAAGTCAAAGGGCCAGCTCAACGCCTTCGTCGACGCGGAGGCAGTGCTGCATGAGGTCATCCGGATCCGGCACCAACTCGCCACCACCGTCGACGAGGACGATCCTCACCGCACCCGTAACGGCAAGCGACGCTTGCTCGACCAGTCCGAGCAGGTAACCGAGAAGCTGCGGTTGATTGCCGACGGCATCGTCGCCACCGCGCTCCGCCTCGGCGGCAAAGCCGGCACCGCACTCGACGACGCCTTGACAGCGCTCGAAGGCGCCCTCATACGCGCCTTCCCCGCCGATGACACCTCCGGCGACACCACCGCCCTCAACTGGATCATCGAGGAGGGTCTCACCCCGACCGTTCCCACCGACTACGAGCGCTGGGAACCGCTCCACTGGATCCTGGAAGCCCCCGACGTCCTATTCGAACACGACGGCTTTGACGCGATTGTCGGCAATCCTCCCTTTCTCCATAGCAAGAAGATTACGAGCAGCTACGGGCAGAATCTTCGGAATTACCTCTCGGCACAGGTTGCCAACGGCGAAAAGGGTGACGCCAATCTAGTCGCCTACTTCTTGCTGCGAGCATTCTCACTCCTACGCCACTCCGGCACCTTGGGCTTCGTGGCTACGAATGCGATAGATCAGGCCATGACCAGGAAGGTGGGCCTGGCCCGGCTGGTTCCCAGGCGGGCGCGGATGCTGGGCATGTCGCCAACGTTCGACTGGGGATCCCGCAGTGCATCGGTTTCGGTCCTGACCCTGTGGCTTTGGAAGAATAAAGACGACGACTACACATCCACAATCGAGGAGCCCTTTGCGCTAAAGTCGCTCGGCGTGTTGTCATTCATCGGAACATATCCGAACGGCAACGGCTTTCGCATCGCGACTCCTGTGGCTAAGCAATGGCTGAGCGAAGACGGCATTCCATCAAGACTCCTTCCGTTCGTGAGGGCAGAGGACCTATCGACTGGCTCTGCGCAGGAACCAAGCGAATACATCATCGACCTCCACGGATTGAGCCAAGAGCAAGCTCAGCGGTACCAGCCCCTGTGGGAGCACCTTCGCGAACACCAGCTTCCGTGGCGCGCGCGCCCCAGTGTCAAGGCTCGATTGCGCGAGCGCTGGTGGGACTTCGAAAGTGCCGCCGATTCGCTCTACCAACGGCTTGCGGGCCTCGACAAGGCGATCGCCTTCCCGCGGACAAGTAATCTGCTGATGCCTCTGTACGTACCCGCCGGTGGGCGCTTCGACATGGGGGTCGTTGTATACCCGACGGCCAGCCTGAGCATTTACGGCCAGCTTGCCTCGAGTCTGCACTACCATTGGGTTTTGCGTTTCGGTGGAACTCTACGCGATGACCCCAGTTATGCACCACGCCGCATCACCGCGACGTTTCCCTGGCGTTCGGGCCTTGAGGACTCGGTCGGCGTCACCGACTTCCGAGATCTCTTGGCGGCGACCGTGGAACGACGAGGGGGCCTTCGACCTGTAATGAACGAGTTCAATAGCGCCACGACCGTCAGTGACGAGATTGACGAGCTTCGTCAGGCGTACGTCGAACTAGATCGAAGCATTATGAGCACCTTCGGCTGGACTGATATGAGCCCGTCTTACAGCGTGGTGGACCATAACAATCTGACGCGCTTCTCCGTTGATTCACTCACGAGGCAGGAACTCTTGCGCCGACTTCTCGAGGAGAACCACAGAATCGCCCTTGCTGAGGGCCAGTCTGTCGCGCAACAAGGAAGGCAATCGTGATGGCCACTGGACCGTCGGCTCTCGTGCGGGGCCAATTCGCCAGGCTAATCCACGATGAGCTGCTCGGTCCTCGCGGTGAGCGGGATGAAGAGATCCCGGCGAGCCCTCGAGCCATGTACGCCGTCGGGGGACTCGCACCCGTCACCATCGACCCGGCGCTCGCTCGCCTCCAACTTGATGCGGACGAGGCGGAGAGCCAGGGAGTCGATGGCGCTCCGGTGCAGGCGATCAGCGACGCGGACCCGCAACATGCCGCTCAACCTGGCGTCCCCGTTCCAACGGACGAGGACGTGGCGACCGCGGATTCCGACGACGAAGAGGACACCGGGCCGAAAGGCGCTCTGACCCATCCCTCATCCATGGGGCTGCGGTTCCAGGTTCCCGTGGACGTCAGCACGCTCGTCGTTACGGCGTCCTGGGGCCGCTACGAAAGCTTTCAACGCCTCAACGAGGAGACCGGCCGCAACCGGACCTGGTTCCTGCGGACGCCTGTCGAGGTCCCGAAGCAACTAGACCTCGCGGGTACGACCGCACGTCGCAACGAGGTCCTCGAGCTGGAGCAGGACGTCAGCCTCCGGGTCGAGGTCTTCCGCCTGGACGATCGCCTGATCGTCGAACTAGCGCTCAGCAACGACCGAGTCACCGGCACCGACGCTCCCCCCGGCGACTGGCTGTTCCAGACCAAGTTGACCGTCACCGCGAAGGACGGGTCGGCGTGCTTCCTGCCGAGCCGCGACGTCCTCGAACCCGGCTACCGGGAGCCCGACGAGGAGCGACGTCGCCTCGACCTGCAGTACAAGCACAGGCTCGAGTACGCGGTCGGTCGCACCTGCTCCGTCGACTGGGACGAGGTCCCGGAGACTCGTCGCGCCCGCAAGGTCGAGACGACCTGGCTGCCGACGGCCGACGTCCCGCAGACCGTCGCTGGCGCCGCCGGTGACACCGTCACCTCGATGCGCGTTCTCGCCGAAATCGACGCCGGCGACGTCCGCCAGGCGCTCGAGCCGATGATCGCCGGCTACGCGACGTGGCTCAAGGAGGACCAGGAGCAGGCCGCCGCAGCCCTCCCCGACCACCTGACGCAGACCGCGTCCGAGGCGATCGGCGAGGCACGAGTCGCGGCCGCCAGGCTGGAGGCCGGGTTGCGGCTGCTGGAGCGCGACCCGGACACGCTAGCGGCCTTCCGGTTCATGAACCGAGCCATGCGCGACCAGCGCATCCGCTCCCAGGTCGCCGCCGCACGAGCGGCCAAGGCCGGCGTCACCGTCAAGCAGGCGCTGGCCGAGGTGGAGGCCAAGGGCGACAAGGCCGCCTCGTGGCGGCCGTTCCAGCTCGCCTTCATCCTCATGCAGCTGCCGGCGCTGGTGGATCCGACTGATCCGTACCGGAGCGGCGAGGACTCCAGGGTCGAACTGCTCTTCTTCCCCACTGGTGGCGGCAAGACCGAGGCCTACCTCGGCCTGGCAGCTTTCGCCTTCGCGATCCGACGTCTCCAGGGAGTCCTCCAGGGGGAGGACGGCGAGCTGGACGGCGGCGACGGAGTCGCCGTCCTCATGCGCTACACCCTCCGCCTGCTGACCTCCCAGCAATTCCAGCGCGCAGCGGCGCTCGTCTGCGCGGCGGAACTGATCCGCCGGGAGGACGAGGCGACCTGGGGAACCGAGCCCTTCCGCATCGGGCTGTGGGTCGGCAGCAGCGTCAGCCCCAAGCGCTACGCCGAGGCTGAGGCACAGGTGAAGCTGGCCAAGTCCGAAGACGGGAGGGCGCACGGCCTCACCGTGCTGCAGATCAAGCGCTGCCCCTGGTGCGGGACGCCTATCGACCCGAAGCGCGACGTCGACGCCGTGGCCACCACTCAACGGATCCACGTCCACTGCGGCGACCGCGACGAGGAGTGCCAGTTCTCTACCCGGGGCCCCGACGACGAGGGCCTGCCCATCCTCACCGTCGACGAGGAGATCTACCGGCACCCGCCGACGTTCCTCCTCGCCACCGTCGACAAGTTCGCCCGGCTGGCGCGGGAGGGCGAGGCGGCGAGCCTCTTCGGCTACGTCGCGGAGCGCTGCCCCCGCCACGGCTACCGCCACCCCGACGCGCGCGGCGACTCCTGCAAGGGCCAGAAGCACATCGCCGTCTCGAAGGGCGGCGTCACCTACCCGCCCGTCGACGTCGAGCCCGTGTCACGCCTCCGCCCGCCGGACCTGATCATCCAGGACGAGCTGCACCTCATCACCGGAGCGCTCGGCACCGCGGTCGGCGTCTTCGAGAACGTCGTCGACGTGCTCTGCTCCTGGTCCCGGGACGGCGACGCCGTCCGCCCGCTGATCGTGGCCTCCACGGCGACGGTCCGGAAGGCCGAGGACCAGGTCCGCAACCTGTACGGGCGAGGCGTCGACGTCTTCCCGCCGCAGGTGCTCGACGTCCGGCAGACATTCTTCTCGAGAGAGCTGGAGGTCACCGAGGACGACCCGGGACGGAAGTATCTCGGCGTCTGCGCACACGGCATCCGGCTCACGCTCGCCGAGATCCGCATCGCCGAGGTGCTCCTGCTCGCCGGGCAGAAGCTGCTCGACGAACACAAGGAACAAGCGGACCCGTACATGACCACGGTCGCGTACTTCAGCGCGACCCGAGAGCTCGCCGGCATGCGTCGCTATCTCGACGACGACGTCACCACCCGTGTGTCGGGAAGGACCGAACCGTTCCCACGCCGCACCACGGACTTCTCCCGCCTGGCGATCGGCGAACTGACCTCGCGGATCTCGTCGTCGGAGATCGGGGCCACGCTGGACAAGCTCTCCCTCGAGTTCGACCCGAACCGGTGGAGCACGAACGGCAAGGCCGCCTTCGCCAAGGCCATGCAGGACGGCAAAGTGAAGGGCGGCTACGACCAGCGGCCGTACGACTTCGTCCTGGCGACGTCGATGTTGCAGGTCGGTGTCGACGTCCCACGTCTGGGTCTGATGCTCGTCGTGGGCCAGCCCAAGAACACCGCCGAGTACATCCAGGCCTCGTCTCGCGTCGGACGCGACAGGAAGAAGCCAGGTCTCGTGGTGTCGCTGGCCAACTGGTCGAGGCCGCGGGACATGGCGCACTTCGAGCAGTTCCGGCACTACCACGAGACGTTCTACGCCCAGGTGGAGGCGCTCAGCGTGACTCCCTTCTCCGAGGCCGCGCTCGAGCGGGGGCTCATGGGTGTGCTCGTGAGTGCGGCCCGGGTGATGGACGTCGGCCGGCCCAAGTCGCTGTCCCCCGAACTCGGCGCCGGCCGGATCGTCGACGGCGCACAGCGCTTGGACGAGATCATCGAGCGGCTCACCGAGCGGGCAGCGCGTGCGTACACGGAGCCCGACTTCGACGAGCGCGTCCGGGCCAAACTGATCCAGCGCAAGGACCGCTGGCTGGGACGTGCGATCGAGGAGGGCGGCGGCCTCGTCTACGAGCGGTCGACCGACAAGACCCAGGTCACCAGCCCGTTGCTGATCAGCCCGGAGGTCCGGACCACCACGGCTTCCGAGAAGGTGTTCGTCGTCGCCAACTCGATGCGCGAGGTGCAGCCGGAGATCAACCTGTTGGTCAGCCCGAGCCCGAGCCATCTCGCCGCCAAGGAGCCCGTCGACGCTCCGAGTTGGAGCTTCCAGCCCCCCGTCGAGGAGGACGCATGACCGCCGTGTGGGACGACCCGACCGAGGTCTCCCCACCCTCCCCCGACGGCCCCGAGGGGGCGGTGGCCACCGTCGAGCAGGAGCTCGACCCGATCGCCGACGTCGAGGCCAACAAGCCGAAGAACCGGGCGAAGGTCGGCGCCGTCCGGCCCTCCGCTCTGCTCTACACCCAGGGCATCGGCTCGACGGTCGACCTCCCGCACCTGTCGGTCATGCCGCACGGGCTCGACGACTGGGAGCGCATCTACCGCCGTCGACCCACCCCTCCGGAGACGATCGTCGAGCCCCGGCTGCTCCAGGTCGTCCAGGCGCACCTGGGCAAGACCGTGCACGAGCTGCGCAAGCCCCCGTGGGCGTCCGCCGAGATCGGCCAGAAGGACTCGGCGATCGACCTGGGCATCCCGGGGCGCGTCTTCCCGCAGTGGCTGCGGTGCACTGGGTGTGGCCTGCTGGGCCGGGTGTCGGATGGCGCCTTCGAGTACCGGAACACGAACCCGTACCGACCTGACCAGGCGGAGTTCTTGCACCCCGACTGCCGGGGCTGGGTCGAAGGTGGGGCCAAGCAGCGGAAGGCGCGGCCGCGCACTGCCGTTCCGGCGCGCTACCTCATCGCCTGCCAGAAGGGGCACCTCGACGAGTTCCCGTACGTCGCGTGGGTGCACCGCGGCGAGAGCTGCGAGGCCGCAGCCAAGCCGCGGCTGCGCATGCGGGAGTGGAAGAGCAACATCGGTCCGGACGTCCAACTCATCTGCCAGGCATGCAAGAAGCAGCGCGGCATGCTCGAGGCGACGGCCCGTGGCGCCGACACGAAGCTGCCGCGCTGCCGAGGTAGGCATCCGCACCTCGATGCGTTCTTCCCGTGCAAGGAACAGGGTCGGCTGATGCTGCTCGGCGCCGCCAACCAGTGGTTCTCGAACACGGTGAGTGCGTTGTCCCTGCCGCGGGAGGACGAGGCGTCGGCGTCCGAGCTGGCCCCGGCCATCGCCTCCCTGCCCAGGAAGGTGCTGGAAGCCATCCACGGGCCCGAAGGCATGGACTCCCTCAAGCTGCTCGCCGGGGTGAATGGTCTCTCGGGCCTCGACGACGTCGACAACGCCGTCCTCTGGGAGGCTTTCCAGCTCGCGACCGGGCAATCGACGACCGTGGACGACAGCGAGCAGGTGGCCGCCCGACGCGACCCGCGGACTCTGCTGGCTCCCGAGTGGATCGTGCTCAGCGACCCGTCGAAGTTCACCAAGTACAGCGGCTCCCCGGACTTCAAGGCCGCGTCTCGCGACGTGGCTGCCGAGCTGGAGCCGCTCGTCACCGGCGTCGTCGCCGTCGAGCGGCTCAAGAAGGTCAATGCCTTCATCGGGTTCACCCGGATCGACGCATTCGACCGGATCGACGACGCCTCCGACCGCGTCGCTCCGATCACCCGCAACGGCCAGCCGTCGTGGGTGCCGGCCACCGAGGACCGCGGGGAGGGTGTATTCATCCAGTTCGACGAGGCCCGCGTCGCCGCTTGGGAAGCCGACGTGCTGGAGCGTCCGGTCTGGCAGCGCTACAAGGAGGCGCACCAGCTCAACTTCCTGCGCCGCACCAGCAAGACCGCGGCCGAGATCGATCCGGACGGCCGCTTCCCTTCGCCGCGCTACTGGGCGATCCACACGCTCTCGCACCTGCTCATCCGCGAGATGGCGATGTCCAGCGGCTACGGCTCGGCCAGCCTGACCGAACGCATCTTCGCCTGGCCCGGCGACGACGACGTCCCGCCGGCGGCTGGGCTGCTCATCAGCACCACGTCATCGGACAGCGAAGGCACGCTCGGTGGACTCGTCGAGCTGGCCAAGCCGGGGAAGCTGCAGAAGGTCGTGGTCGACGCCCTCCGCCGCGGCACCCGCTGCTCGTCGGACCCGATCTGCTCGCACCGAGCACCCCGCGGCAAGGACGACTTCCTGCACGGCGCGGCCTGCCACTTCTGCCTGTTCGTCAGCGAGACCAGCTGCGAGCGGACGAACCGGTTCCTCGACCGCCGGATGGTCCTCGACCTGGTCGCCGACCCGAGCATCTGGACGCCCGGACTGTTCGCCTCGCTGTGCGAGGAGGACGGCGGATGACTGCCGCCGCCGAGCTCGGCGCCTTCCTGACCAAGGACGAGGCCAAACGGATCGGCGGTTCCCCCGCTCTCGGCCACGGACTGCTCCACCAGGCCGTCAGGAGCGTCCACGGGGATCGTCGGGAGCGCGTGCTGGAACTCCTCCACGCCGTCCTCGCCGACCTCGGGGGCGACGTCCGCGCCCTGACGACTGTGCTGTGGGCGCTGAGCGGCGTTCCCTGCGCCGCCCGACCGCAACTGGTGTGGACGTCCCCGAGCCTCCCGCACAGCGAAGGCCACACGACCCTCGCCGTGTCGCAGCTGATCAACGAGGCGCAGTCCTACGTCTACGCCGCCACCTACTCGGCGACCATGGGGTCGTCGTACGTGGCGGCGCTCCGAGAGGCCGTGGGCCGCGGTGTCGCCGTCACCCTCGTCGTCGACCGGGCGAGACAGGCACAGACGGCCACGGCGCTCGCCGGGAAGCTGGCCGGCGCGCGCATCTGGACGATGAGCCCACCCGAGATGGGCGAGTACGCGGTGCAGCACGCCAAGATCGTGATGATCGACGGCCTCGCGGCGCTGGTGACCAGCGCGAACTTCTCCTCCGCAGCGGCAGAGACGAACCTCGAGTGCGGCGTTCTGCTGCGCGACGCCGCGGTTGCCTCGTCGATCAAGGCGCACCTCGACCAGCTGCGTGAGAGCGAGTTCCTGGTGGACTACTTCGCCTGATCTGGATTGTGGACGCCGCGACGGCTCGAGCGTCGCCGTGGAACGCTCTGGACGTGATGGCGAGGACGCCCCAGCCCGGCCCGCATCCCGGGTCCTCCAGTGCCGAGATGTCGCGGCGCATGGGCGTGGTCAAGAAGCGCGACAACGGGCCCGAGATGGCGGTCCGACGTCTCCTGCACGCGGCCGGACTCCGCTACCGGGTGGCCTGGCCGGTGCCGGGGCAGCGCCGACGGACGATCGACATCGCCTTCACCCGAGCGCGGTTGGCCGTCTTCATCGACGGTTGCTTCTGGCACGGGTGTCCGCTCCACGCGACGTCGCCCAAGGCCAACGCGGCCTGGTGGGCGGAGAAGATCGCCACCAACCAAGCCAGGGACGCCGATGTGACCGCTCAGCTCAGGGAGTTGGCCTGGACCGTCCTGCGCTTCTGGGAACACGAGCCACCTGGCGACGTCGTCATGCGGATCGTCGAAGCCTTGGAGGGCATCGCTGCCGGTCAGGGCGCCGTGAGCTCCACGTGCTCGTCCAACGCCCCCATGAAGTCACCCGAGTAGCGCAGACTGCTGCGGCGAAGTCGGTCTCGAAACCCCTTCGTCGCCCTGTGGGACAGCGGCTCCTGCCCGTGCTGCCTCAGCACATCCACGAGGTGCCTGTAGACCTCTTCCGACGGACGCGGCCACTCAGAGACTTCGACGTCCCAGGTCTTGCCGTCGACATGGCAAGCAGCCGCCGGCCAGACGCCATCCACGGGGTGTGGCGCCTTCTCGACCCCGTCGAAGTTCGGGGTGGAAGCGGCAAGCAGGCCCTCGCCGATCCACTGGGCGACCGGCACGCTCACGGCGTTGCCCACGAGCTTCCAACGGTCCCGGATCGGGGCGTTCTCGGTCCAGCCAGGCGGGAAGCCCTGCAGCACCTCGCCCGCTTCGATCGAGGGGCGCACGATGCGCCACCCGGGCTCGTTATCGGGCACCCAGATCGCCGGAGGACTGGGGATGCTCACCGTCGTCGACCCCTTGAGAGTTGGCACCGCGTCGATCGCTCGTCCGATCCCGCGATTGCCTTCGGTCGAGTAGAAGCCCTCCGCGCTGTTCCGCCAGGCGCCGCGCGCGGCCCCGTCCGAGTCCTGGGAAGGCGAGTCTTCGCGAAACAGCACGGCTGCTGGTTCGTGAACGGCAGAGGCGAGCAGGTACACGCGCTTTCGTCGCTGCGGCAGCCCGAACGACCGAGAGTCGATCGTGCGGTATGCCCAGTCATAGCCAGCGGACTCCAGCGATGCCGTGATCTCCCGGATGGCCGCGCCCCGCCCCAGACGGAGCATGTTCGGCACGTTCTCGATCAGCACCCACTGCGGATGCGACGTCGTCAGCAGCTGGAGCACGTGCCGGATGAGCCCGGATGCGAGGCCTTCCAGACCCGATGTGCGGCCAGCCTGCGAAAGGTCCGTGCACGGGAACCCGGCGGTCACGATGGTGGCGTCGCGCAGGTTCTGCAGCCCGAGGACGTCGCCGTTCAGATCAGCATCCGCGAAGTGCTGCCCGAGCACCGTCCTAGCCGGCTCCCACCATTCGTACAGCGCCGACGGCTCGTCGACGCCCGCCTGCTGAAGCCCGAGCTCCATCCCACCGATCCCGGCGAAGAGACCGAGGATCGAGTGCGTCACGGTGCAGAAGCCTCCCACAACAAGCACGGCGCGCTCAGGTCCGGCGCACTCGGCCGAGAGCGTCCTTCGCCACCATCCCGGCATCCGCTCCGGCGCTCCTCGTTGCTGGACGAGCGCGTTCGGTACAGGCTCCGAGCGTGACCGGAGCCGTATCGGAGCAGTTCATCAGGGCAGCAGCTCTGGACTGGTTGAGCAGCGTCACCCTCGACGGCACCATCCCCGTAAGCCGCGCGCAGCTGCGAGACGACTTCCGCATCGGCGGAGATCGCTTTCCCCTGGTCGACGCCGGGCGTGGCATCCGACGTCCCAGGGGATGGTCAGCGGCTCTCAGCATCCTCACTGCCGCGCCCGAGGGCGCACCGTCGCGGCCCTATGACGACTCGGAGGGGCCCGACGGGCTCCACCGGTACAAGCTGAGGCGGGACCAGCGCGGGGCCTCCGAGAACGAGGGGCTCCGGCGCGCCATGCTCGAGCACGCGCCGCTGATGTGGTTCTACGGCATCCGGCCAGGGCTGTTCCATGCGATCTTCCCCGTCTACCTGATCGCCGAGGAGCCCGACCAATCGCAGTTCGTCATGGCCCTGACCGAGGAGCAGCGGCAGATCAGTCCCGGGAGCCGGGTCGAGGAGACCCTGCGGAAGTACCTGGTGACGATGACCCGTCGACGCCTTCACCAGCCGGTCTTCGCCAGTCAGGTGATGGTCGCCTACGACACTCGCTGCGCCGTCTGCTCGCTGAGCCATCGAGAGCTGCTGGACGCCGCGCACATCATTCCCGACTCCGATCCCGAGGGCGCCGCGGTGGTCACCAACGGCTTGGCGCTCTGCAAGCTCCACCATGCCGCCTACGACCGAAACATCCTCGGAATCCGACCGGACTACACGGTCGAGATCCACCACCGCCTGCTGGAGGAGATCGACGGACCGATGCTCCGCCATGGGCTCCAGGAGCACCACGGCCGACCCCTGCTGCAGATTCCAACGCGTCGGGCCGATCGACCCGACACCGACCGCCTGATGCAGCGCTACGCGCAGTTCAGGGCCGCTTGACCCGTGCTTGCTCCTACGACGTCATGGAGTCCGAGATCGTGAAGGCTGACGCCCTGAACCCCCGCGAGCTGTTCGGCGGCACCGTCCACTACGAGATTCCCGTCTTCCAACGTCCGTACGTCTGGACCGAGGAAGACCAGTGGGCACCGCTCTGGGCCGACGTCCGTCGCGTCGCGGAAGACGTGGTCCGCGCGGCGGACGATGACGAAGCTGCAGAACGGGCGGGAGGCCACTTCCTCGGAGCAGTGGTCTTCAAAGCCAAGTCGGCGATCGCAGGGGACGTCACCCGCCACTCGGTCATCGACGGTCAGCAGCGAACGACCACGCTGCAGATCCTGCTCGACGCCGTGAACGCGGCGGTGTCCGCCCGAGGACACGAGGACGAGGCCGAGGCGCTCGAGGAGTTGATCCTCAACAAGGCGAATCGCTTCGCAGGAAAGCCTGAGCGCTTCAAGCTCTGGCCAGCTCGCTCGGATCGCGCCGCCTTCGAATACGCAATGTCGGACGACCACGGAGTCTGGGCGGGGGACGACCACCTCATCGTCGAAGCACACCAGTTCTTCCGAGGTGAGGTCCACGACTGGCTGGCGGGCGTGGTGCCCGAAGGCGAGATAGAGGTCGGCGACGAGAAGGCACGCGTCCGCGCGCTCGCCGATGTCATGCAGACGCGCCTGTTCCTCGTCGCGATCAACCTGACGGCCCAGGACGACGACCAGGTCATCTTCGAGACGTTGAACGATCGCGGCACGCCGCTCCTCAAGGCTGACCTGGTCAAGAACTGGGTCTTCCAGGTCGGAGAGCAGGTGCACGCCGATGTGGAGACCTGGCCGGAGCGCTTCTGGGTCGACTTCGACGACGCCTGGTGGCGCGAGGAGATCTCTCAAGGCCGGCACAATCGATCGCGGATCGACATCTTTCTGCAGTACTGGCTCACGATGCGCACGCGGGACGAGGTCGTCACCGAGCAGGTGTTCCGCGAATTCACGAACTACGCACGACCTCGCATGCCCGACGCCGCGGCCGCGGAGAAGCTGCTCGGCGAGCTACGACGGGACGCGAACACCTTCCGCGGCTTCGGTCAGCAGTCGACGGATTCGGTAGGTGGGCGCTTCTACAGGCGCGTCGTGGAAGCTCTCGAACTCGCTTCCACCACGCCAGTCCTGCTGTGGATGCTCTCGGAGAACCACGCCATCCCGTCCGACCAGGTTTCCAAAGCTCTGGCCGCCCTGGAGAGCTGGGTTGTCCGGCGAACTCTCCTGCGCCGCACGATGAAGGACGTCAATCGCTTCATGGTCGCCATCTTGAGCACTCTTGACGATGTCGCCCCGGAGAAGGTCGGGGACATCGTCGAGGCGTATCTGGCCATCCAGAACTCGGATGCTCGGTCCTGGCCCACTGACGCCGATGTCGTCGCCGTGCTCCCCCAGGTGAAGCTCTACGGCAACGTCCGCCAGGCGCGCCTGCGGGTCGTGCTCGAGGCTCTGGAAAAGCAGCTGCGCAGTGGCCTGCACGAGGACATCACTTTGCCGGCCGATCTCCAGGTCGAGCACGTCATGCCGCAAGGCTGGCGGGCCTACTGGGACAGCAATCCCAAGTTGTCGCTGGAAGCGGCTGCAGAACGGGATCGCCTGGTCAACACGATCGGCAACCTGACCTTGGTCACTTCCGGATTGAACGGCACCCTCTCCAACCGACCGTGGACCGACGAGGAAACCGCGGCTCTCGTCAAAGCCACCGGCGACCTCAAGGGCGTGGGCAAGCGCTCCCTCGTCAGCAAGTTCAGCCTCCTGGCCCTGAGCAAGGACATCGTCGAGAACCACCCTCGTGCTTGGACCGAAACGGACATAGCAGGACGCTCGGAGCAACTGGCGCGCGCCCTGTGCCAGGTGTGGCCCGGGCCTCCCTCGCTGTCGCCCAAGGCCCCTTGAGCCTCGGACCAGGCGTCGAGGCGGCTGCGGCGACCGGGCACTGCCTGCGTCGAGAACAACACCACGAGGAGAAGCCACGACATGTCATGGTTCGATGCGCTGATCGGTGGCGGCGCTGCCCTCACCGGTGTCGGGATGCAGCAGGCATTCAGCTGGAGGAGCGAGCAGCACAAACATCTGCGCGAACAACGAGCGCGCGTCCGGCAGGAACAGCACGCCGTCCTGGTGGACGTCGTGAAGACCGGACGCCGGGTCCAACGTGCG
The DNA here is from genome assembly GCF_003319185.1 of Blastococcus sp. TF02A-30. Lineage (GTDB taxonomy): Bacteria > Actinomycetota > Actinomycetes > Mycobacteriales > Geodermatophilaceae > Blastococcus. The sequence continues at coordinate 143,784 of NZ_QOHJ01000002.1, read as the reverse complement.
CTCGTCGATATCGAGCGAGGACCGGACACCGAGAAGGCGCACGAGATCTTCGGGCGAGAGGTGGACCAGCTGACGGAAGTCGTTGCGGCGGTGAGGCTTCTCGTCACCGATCGCGCGATCCTCAAGGAGGCAAAGCGCTTCGAAGCGCACGCCAAATCACTGGAACGCGACTACCAGCGATCCGATCAGGGATCGCTTCGACTGACGCCACTCATCGACGCCATCCGAGACTTCGAAGGCACCGCTCAGTCGCCGGAGTGAGGCATCGACCTCCACGACTCGCCGTTCAGCCAGCCGCACGCCGCATGCTCCACATCTGTGTTGGCCGCTCCCACTGCATCGCGACGTCGCACGGGATCGCGCCGTTGACGACCTCCTTGCGGAAGTCACCGACGGCAATGCGCGCCAGCTCGGGGTTGGTGGCGACGCGGGCGGCGAGCTCGCGGACGCGGTCCTCGACGGCGGCGTCGTCCAACGCCTCCCAGGCCAAGCCGAGCTCGACGGCCTTCCCGCCGTTGATCTCCTCGCCGAACAGCGCCATCGCGGCGGCGGCCTCGCGGCCAATCAGTCGGGACAGGATGACGAAGTGCCCGCCGCCGGGGTGCATGCCGCGCTTCAGGAAGCCGGCGAGCAGGCGGGCGTCCTTCGCGACGATTCGCAGGTCCGCCGCCAGCATGTTCATGCCGGCGCCGACCGCCGAGCCGCGCAGCCGCGGCGATCGTCGACACCCTCACCTGCCCGAGTCGGTAGAAGGAGTCGTAGATCTTCCCCATGCCGTCGTAGGCATCCGGCGCCGCCGGGTCCTTGCCGGCCGCCGTCAGCGTCGCAATGTCGCCGCCGGCGCAGAACGATTTCCACACCGCCCGCACGACCAGCGCGCCGACCTCCGGTCGGGCGTCCACCTCGTCGAACGTCGCGATGAGCTCCGAGGCCATCTCGGGGGTTAGCGCATTGCGCCGATCCGGCGCGTTCAGCGTCACGATCGCGACGGCACCGTCGACCTCGAGCAGCACCTCACCGGAACCGGCCACGAGCCCACCTCTCAGCAGGAAAAGACCGACCCCGACGCCGGCCCACGACAACCCGTCAGGCATCAGACCACGGCCGGGTCCGTCCCTCACACCGGCCGGTTCCGTAGCTCCGACCCACGCACGGCGGTCTGTTCGCCAGCCGCCGACGCGAGCACCATCGGCAGGGCGGCGACGCCGCCGGGGCGTCGCCCGCCATCCCGAGAGGAGGGCGGCATGTACGCCCGATCCACCACCGTCCACGCCGACCCGCAGCGCATCGACGACGGCATCGCCCACATCCGCGACGAGGTCATGCCCGCGGTGCAGAGCATGCCCGGCTGCATGGGGCTGTCCATGCTCTGCGACCGCGACTCCGGCCGGTGCATCGTCACGACGAGCTGGGACTCCGAGGAGTCGATGAGCGCCAGCAGGGACGCGGTGATGCCGATGCGCGAACGGGCCACCGACGTGATGGGCGGCAGCTTCGAGGTCCAGGAGTGGGAGATCGCCCTGCTGCACCGGGCCCACCAGGCACCGGAGGGCGCGTGTTGTCGCGTCACCTGGACCCGCGGCGACGGCGCCCGCATGGACGAGGCGACCGAGACCTTCCGCACCGGGCTCATCCCGCGCCTCGACGAGATCCCGGGCTTCTGCAGCGTCAGCATGATGGGAGACCGGCAGACCGGCATGGGCGTCCTGACCGCCACGTACGACGACCGTGCGGCTCTGGAGAACTCCGCCCAGAGCGTGCGAGGGATGCGCGAGCAGTTCACCCAGCAGCTGGGTTCCGAGGTCATGGACATCGCCGAGTTCGAGCTGGCGATCCACCACCTGCGCGTCCCCGAGATGGCCTGAGGGGATGCCGGCCGGCGCGGCCGCAGACCGCGCCGGCCCTCGGGGCGCGGCGTGAGCGGAGGTCAGCTGCCGGTGCGCGCGACCTCGACGCCCGGCCACCCCGGGCCCGGCCGGAAGACCGGACGGCGCGGCGCCGGCTCGGCCAGCGGCGGCACGACCCGCAGCGTCGTCGTCTCCTGGCGCTGCTCCACCCGGCGCGGCAGGTTGTCGCGGCACCACCGCTCGCAGTCGGCCATCAGGTTGCCGGTGGACATCGCGCGGGGCATCCCGCTGGACGGCAGACCGGACAACGCTGTGCAGCTCCCTACGTGCGGACGACCTACTTCGGCGTCCTCACCGGGCCGGTGGCGTCGTCACCCGGGCACGGCAGACGCACGGTCGCGGAGGACCGGGAACTGCCGGGAGTGCGCCGGGAGACGGGGAAGGACGCAGCACCAACCGTAGGTGACGACGGCGCCGCAGCCCGGTATCCGGACGACCGGCGCGCCCCGGCTCAGCTCGCCGATCGGCGCATCGACCACATCTGCGCCGGGCGCTCCGACTGCATCGCGACGTCCCACGGGATCGCGCCGTTGACGACCTCCCTGCGGAAGTTGCCGACGGCGATCCGCGCCAACTCCGGGTCCTTGGCGACGCGGCCGGCCAGCTCGATGGCGCGGTCCTCGACGGCGGCGTCGTCCAGCGCCTCCCAAGCCAGGCCGAGCTCGACGGCCTGGTCGCCGTTGATCTCCTCGCCGAACAGCGCCATCGCAGCCGCGGCCTCCCGGCCGATCAGCCGGGACAGGATGACGAAGTGCCCGCCACCGGGGTGCATGCCGCGCTTGAGGAAGCCGGCCAGCAGCCGGGCGTCCTTCGCGACGATCCGCAGGTCCGCGGCCAGCAGCATGTTCATGCCGGCGCCGACCGCCGAGCCGCGCACCGCGGCCACCGTGGGCACCTTCACCTGGCCGAGCCGGTAGAAGGAGTCGTAGATCTTGCCCATGCCCTCGAAGGCGTCGGGCGCTGCCGGGTCCTTGCCGGCGTCGGTCAGCGTCGCGATGTCACCACCCGCGCAGAACGACTTGCCCACCGCGCGGACGACGAGCGCGCCGATCTCCGGCTTGGCGTCCACCTCGTCGAAGGTGGCGATCAGCTCGTCGGCCATCCCCGGGGTCAGCGCGTTGCGCCGGTCCGGCGCGTTCAGCGTCACGATCGCGACGCCGCCGTCCACCTCGAGCAGCACCTCACCGGAACCGGCCACGAGCCCACCTCTCTGTCGTTCGAACCGACTCCGATGTCGGACCGATCACCCGACTGGCATCAGACCATGCGGCCGCGACGGCGGCTCGGGCGGCCGGGCGCGAGCTGCCTGGCTCAACGGCCCGCCATGGACGGCCGGAGGAACCGCTCAGCCCGGTGTCCGTCGAGTACGACAGACACCGGGCTGAGCACCAGGCCGCGGAGGACTACTCGCAGCCGACGCCGTCGCCGTCGCGGTCCAGGTGCCGGCCGTAGCCGGGCTGACCGGCGCGCACCGGAGCGGCACCGGCGTTCCGGGCCGCGGTGCAGTTGTCGTAGTAGGTGCTGGCCTGGGGAGCCGGCGCTGCCGGGACGGGCGCGGCCCGTGGGGCGGGCTTGGGGGCGACCGCGGCCGCCGACGACGAGGCGGCCGCTTGCGCTGCTGCTTCGGCGGCGACGACCTGCGCCTCCCGCTCGGCGAGAGCAGCGGCCTGCGCTTCGAGCTCCGCCGACCGTGCGGCGAGCTGCGCCTCTCCGGCCGCCGTCGCCTCCGCGATCCGCTTCTCGGCCTCCGCGACCTGGTCCGCGAGGTCGTTGGCCTCTTCCTGTGACTCGGTCAGCTCGCTGCGCAGGGACATGAACGCGGGCGTCGCCTCGACGTCCTTCTCGTCCTGACCCGCGCTTCCGGCACCCACGCCGATGACGAAGGCGAGCAGCGGGACGGCCCAGACGAGCCACTTCTTGGGCTTCTTCTCGGCAGCGGGCGGCATCGGTGCGGGCATCCCCGGCATGACGCTGGTGTCAGGCACGATCGTTCCTCATTCCCCGTAGTGGTACGGCGAAGTGTCGCTACCTCGCACCCCCAGCGGGGTCACGGCGGAGGTGCCTGGGGCGCGCGGGGCAGAACGGGGCCGTTGAGGTCGGATCATCGGATCGCCCGGTTCCGCCACCCGGTCGTTGAGGCGCTGAGGGATGGCGGGTCAGGGCACTCGCCGGGGAGCACCACGGAGAACTAGCGTGGCTCATGGTCATCGTGGTGGTCGAGCTCCTGCTCATCGGCGTGGTCGGCCTGCTGTGCTGGTTCGTCGCGACGTCGGTGGTGACCGCCCTCCGCGCCGGGAGTCCGGCGGCGCCCCACCTGCCGGCACGCGAGCGGGCGGACGTCGCCGCGGCCATCGCGCAGGCCCGCTGGCTTCCCGGCCACGACGAGGTCGACGGCCGGACCCGGATCCTCGTGCGCCGCACCTACATCGGCCTTGACGGGCACCCCGTCGTGCTGGAGGCGCGCGTCCTCGAGGAGTTCCCCGCCAAGGACCCGGCCTGGGAGGCGCGGTTCACCGAGGGCATGGCGCAGGCGCGGTTCCGCTGCACCTACCTGAACGCCGAGGAGTCGCGGTAGCGCGGCGTCAGACCGACTCGGGGACGCGCTCGTCGGAACGGCGACGGATCGAGCGGACGGTGCGGGTTGCCGTCTTGCGGGCCAGCTCGAACAGCGGACCGGTGTCCCACATGCGCCGCTCGGCGGCCTCGTCGTCCTCGATCGGCGCCCGCGGCTCGACCGGCGCGGCCGACCGCTGCACCTGGCGCTGGGCCGCGGCCTGCAGCCGCGCCCGGCGGCGCTCCAGCACCTGCTCCTTCTGCCGGTCGACGCGCTCCTTCTCCGCCATCACCAGCAGCTCCTGCTGCGCCTGCTCGACCTCGATCCGTGCCGACTGCTGCAGCTCCTCCACCGAGAGGTCGCCGTCGTCGCGCAGCTCGGCCAGCCGGTCGTAGGTCGAGCGCGGGCCGAAGTTGAGCAGCATCTTCATCAGCACCGGAAGCAGCTCCACCGCGATGAACAGCAGCGCGAGCATGTAGTGGGCGATCGCCATCGTCGCGTTCGACTCCGACAGGGACGACAGCGCCTGCAGCCGGATGAGGATGCCGGTGTTGTCCGAGTTGGTGGCGTCGAAGGCCGCCTGCAGCTCGGCCTTCTGCGTGGTCAGCCGCTCCAGCTCCGCCTCGTCGGTCTCCAGCGCGGCAGCCGCCTGCGACATGGCCCGCGACGCACCACCCGAGACACCGTCCCGCGCCGCGTCCAGGTCGGCCTGCGCCGCCGCGACGACGGCCAGCTGCGCGTCGGCCGCGGCCCGCGCCTGCCGGTAGGCCTCCCCCGTGCCGGCGTCACCGGTGCCGCAGGAGCCGTCAAGCTCGCACTGCGCCTTGGCGTCCAGCTCGCGCTGCCGCGCGACCGCCGCGTCGTAGGCCGCCTGCGCGTTGGCCACCTGGCCCTGCAGCACGGCCAGGTCCGACGACGACTCGCCACCCGAGGCGACGACGGCGCGCTCCGCCAGCACCTTCTCCTGCAGCTCCGGCAGGCCGGCGAACCGGGCGTCGGCGTCCAGGGCGCGCGAGTACTTGTCCGAGTTCTCCGCCTGCAGCGCGACGATCTCGGTGTCGATCTCCTTGTGGAAGATCTGCAGCGTCAGCGGCGTCGAGATCACGATGCCCAGCACGAGGGCCAGACCCACCCGCGGCACCGCCATCAGCAGGTTCCGCTTGAGCGACGAGTCGTGCGCCATCCCGACCAGCAGCATCCGGTCGAGGTTGACGATCACCGCGCCCCAGCCGAGGCCGAGCAGCAGCGAGAACGGCCACCAGACGCCGAGGGCCATGTGCACGGCGAACGCCGCCGACAGCACCGCCAGCCCGCCGGTGGAGAGCAGCACACCGCCCAGCGCGACGAACCGCGCCCGAGCACCGGGCGCCACCTCCAGCACGTCCGAGCGCGCGCCGGCCAACCCGGCCAGCCACCCGCTCATCCGCCCACGTCGTCGCGCCATCCCGCAGCTACCCCCTCAGGTGGCGGGATAGAGAGCCTCCGCCGCCTACCGAACCGTTATCGGCGGGGCGAGGCGCCAACGGAACCGCGACCTCGCAGGTAGGGCGCCCGCCCCCGGGGGGACGTGTGACCAGGGGTGCCCGCTGGTAAGTCCTGTGGCCCGTGGAGTTGCGGGACGCGGTCAGCCACGAATTCGCCGTCGTCGGGTCGTAGGGTCCGGCGGTCGACGCGGACGTCCCCGGCCGTCGCGTGTGCTCGCCAGGAGGAGATCGCCATGCAGGACACCCCGGACTCGAACGAGGCCGCGGTCTCGCCCACCGCCGAGACGCCGACCTCAGCCCTCGACTCGACGGAGCCGTCGACCGTCCTGGCCGAAGTGCTCCCTGGGATCGCCGTCGTCTTCGGTGACGTCCTGCCGGAACTCCGGAAGGACCTGATCGACTTCGGGCTGGTGTCGAGCGCCGACCGCACGCAGATCGCGACCGCTCTCGCCGCGCTGGGCAGCGGGGCGACGATCGTCGGCAACGTCGCCAACGCCGTCGCGAGCGTCCAGGGGCTGTACCGGCTCGCCGACGCGTCCCAGGCGCTCCTGAACGCGGGCGGGCACCTCGCGATCAAGGACGGCGCGAACCTCGGCGCCATCTTCGGCGCCCAGGGGGGCATCGTCGGTCAGGCCCGGTTCATCCCGCAGGCCGTCACCGGCGCCCAGATGGCCGCAGCGCTCGGACCGGCGCTGGCCGCGATCGCTCTCCAGGTCAAGCTGAACGAGATCACCGGCCTGGTCCGGACCAACATCGCGCTGACCAGCCAGGTGCTGACCTCCATCCGCACCGAGCAGTGGGCCGAGCTCACCGGGCTCGTCGCCACCATCGACCGGACCGTCGAGCAGGCACGCGAGCTCGGCTCGGTGCCGGACTCCCTCTGGCAGAGCATCGCCGGCAGCGCCGCCGTCCTGAACAAGCAGCGCGAGCTGTACCGGGACAACGTCCGCGAGCACGTCCGGCAGATCGAGGGCACGGACGCAGCCCAGCGCCGCGAGTACCTCCAGCGGAACGCCGAGGCGATCGTCTTCGACGCCCACGCGCTGCTGTCCTCGCTCCAGGCGTGGACCGGCTACCAGGCTCTCCGCGCCGGCAAGGCCCGGACCGCCGGCCGGAACGACCCCGACGAGGCGCGACTGGTCGACCTCATCGCCCGCGACACCCAGAAGGAGTTGGACCCGGCGCTCGCGGAGATCAAGGGCCTGGTCGCCTCGCTGCGGCACGAGCTGCGCCTCCTCGCCGAGCTGCCCGGCCGCGGCGACTCACTGGTCCCCTCGCTGCTCGGCTGGCGCAAGGACGCGAAGGCGGCCCGCCAGATCTCCGTCCGCCTCCTCGAGGCGATCACCCCGCTCGCCGACGCCCTCCAGCCACCGGCTCCTGCCCTCGAGGCGCCGGACGTCGTGTGCGCACCCGAATCGCTCGGGCTCGAGCCGTACCTGCGGGTCCTCCGCTGGTTCCTCGAGGACGACGAGACCCTCCGGGTCCTGGCCTTCCCCGACGAGCTCGATGCGGGTGGATCGCTGTCCTCGCTCCTCGGCGGCGCTGTGGACCTGCTGACGTGGTCGGACAAGAGCGAGACGCGGACGCTGGTCGCCGTCACGGACCGCCGCATCGTCACGGCACGGACGAACGCCTTCCTCGAGGAGGGCGAACTCGGCGGCGACATCCCGCTCGACGACATCCGCTACGTCCGGGCGGCGACCACGGAGGCCAAGAACTCCCGCGTGGCCGTCGACCTCATCACGCGTGACGAGAACGTCCGGTGGCTCTTCCCCGCCAGCATCGAGAACGAGCAGGTGGGCGCGCTCGCCTCCGTGCTGGCCGAGTCGATGGCCATCCCGGACGCCGAGCGCCAGGAACTGCGCCGGCGCCACCTCGTCGCCATCGAGGCCGGCCCGGACGCTGCCCAGGTCGGCTGACCGCGTCGCAGCAGGTCACCGGTCGAGGGGACGACGCGCGATAGGATCGTCGGCGTTCCTGAACGTCCCGTGTGTAACTACCTGCTGTCGGCCTCGCCCGGCGGACAAGGCGGCACGCCCGTCTTCCCCCGAGGTCATGACGCTCCCCCGACTCACCGAGTCCCCGCTCGTCCGGTCCGCCGGCTTCTCCTACTTCCCGATCGCCTTCGTCGCGCGGCTGCCGTTCGCGATGATGGTCGTCGGGGTCCTCACCCTCGTGGTCGCCGAGCGCGACTCGGTGGCCCTCGGTGGGCTGAACTCCGCAGTCGCCGGCATCGGCACCGCCCTCGCCGGACCGCTGCTGGGCGCCGCCGCCGACCGGTTCGGCCAGCGCCGGGTGCTCGTCCCGCTCGGACTGCTCAACGCCGTCCTCCTGGGAAGCTTCGTCCTCGTCGTCCGCAGCTCTGCCCCTGACCTCGCCGTTCTGGCGCTGTCGGTGCTCATCGGCGCCACCGCGCCGCAGGTCGCGCCGCTGTCCCGCACCAGGCTGGTCGCGATCATCCGGAGCAAGGTCCAGCCGCACCGCCGGGAGAAGCTGCTCAACGGCACCATGGCTTACGAGTCGGCCGCCGACGAGATGGTGTTCATCGTCGGCCCGTTCCTCGTCGGCGCGCTCGCCACCGCGATCGCCCCGTGGGTCGCCATCGCCGGCGCCGCCGCGCTGACCGCCGTCTTCGTCACCGCCTTCGCGCTGCACCCCACCGGCCGGCTCCAGCCCGGCACGGCCGAGCAGCACGCCGACCGCGCCCCGGCGAGGGAACTGGCCCGGCTCCCGCTGATGACCGTCGTCGTCGGCACGCTCGGCGTCGGGCTCTTCTTCGGCGCCACCCTCACCAGCCTCACCGGCTTCCTCGCCGACGGCGGGGACGGCGACCGCGCCGGCCTGCTCTACGGCGTCATGGGCATCGGGTCGGCCGCCCTGGCCCTGGGCTCGGCCGTACTCCCCCAGCGGTTCACGCTCCGGGCCCGCTGGCTGGTGTTCGGCGCCGTCCTCCTCGCCGCCGCCATCGGCTACGCGACGGCCCGCTCGGAGGCGGGGCTCATCGTCGCCCTGGCGATCCTCGGCCTGGGCATCGGCCCGACGCTGGTCACCCTCTACAGCCTCGCCGCGACGCTCAGCCCGGCCGGCCGCTCGGCGACCACCATGACGATGCTCGGCTCCGCCGTCGTCGTCGGCCAGGCGGTCGCCTCCGCGCTCACGGGCGCCGTCGTCGACAGCTCGGGCCCGACCACCGCCCTCGCGCTGCCCGCCGTCGCCGCCGCCCTGGTGCTCGTCTGCGGCGTCGCCCACCGGGCACCGGCGCAGCTCCCGGTCGCCCAGGACCGGGAGCTCGTCAGCGCATAGCTCAGACGCCGCAGTGGGCCAGCGCCTGCAGCAGCAGCGCGCTCTGCCCGTTGGCCAGTTCGGCCAGCACGGTCGGCTCGCGCACCTCGTACGGGCTGAACCAGGTCAGCTCGAGTGCGTCCTGCTGCGGGGCGCAGTCGCCCTCGACCGGGACGACGTAGGCCATCGACACCGCGTGCTGCCGCGGGTCGTGGAACGGCGTGACGCCCGGCGTCGGGAAGTACTCGGCGATGGTGAACGGCTGCGGCGACGTCGGCACCCGCGGCAGGGCCAGCGGGCCGAGGTCCTTCTCCAGGTGCCGCAGCAGTGCCGAGCGCACCCGCTCGTGGTACAGCACCCGGCCGGACACCAGCGCCCGCTTGACCTGGCCGTCCTCGCCGATCCGGAGCAGCAGCCCGACCGCGGTGACGGTGCCGTGGTCGTCCACCCGCACCGGCACCGCGTCCACGTAGAGGATCGGCAGCCGCTCCCGGGCGGAGTCCATGTCCTCGCGGGAGAGCCACCCCGCGCCCGATTCCGTCACTTCGGTCATGTGCTCTGTCTAACCCATGATCGTCGGGATCGGGCGGCGGAGTGGGGCGCGTCGCAGCTCAGTCGCCGGTGAAGCTGGTGACGCCGAAGTGCTGGTCGCCGTCCTCGTCCTCCTGCACCAGGACCGTGTAGGCCTGGCCGCCGACGACGGCGTCGCAGGTGTCGCCGTCGCACTCGATGGTCTCCACCTCGCCGCCCTGGCCCTCGATGAACTCGGTGACGGCGGACGCGGTGTCGGCGTTCGCGTCGTCCTCGTTCTGCTTCCACAGGAAGACGCCGACGACGGCGAGCGCGGCCACGATGACCGCGGTGCCGGCGCTGATCAGCAGGCCGGAGTGCCGGGTGAAGAAGCTCTCGTGCTCCTCGCCGACCGGGGTCCAGCCCTCGCCGGACGGCGTCCCGGAGGCGGGCTCGCCCTGCGCCGGCGGGACGACGGTCGGCTCCTGGGCCGGACCGGTCGGCTGGGGGTTGTCCGTGCTCATCGCGTGCTGCTCCCGTTCGGGTGGCGGACGGCCACCAGCCAGCCGGACTCACGGCTGCGCGCTCAGCCGTCCAGCTGACCGCTCAAGCCTCCCACGCCCGGCTGGGAACGCCGCTCAGGCACCGCGCCAGCCGGGGTCGCGGCCGGTCGCGCCGAGCAGCCGGTGCAGCAGCGGGGCGTCGTCCGGTACCGGCACGCGCGGTCCGTAGAGGCCGAGCCGCGCCTCCGGCTCGTCCGGCACGGAGTCGGCGAACTGCAGGCACGGGCGCACCGATCCGCCGTCGGGCGCGTACCCCTGCCCGGTGGCGACGGCGAGGTCCCAGCCGTGCACCACCAGCTCGTCGAGCGCGACGACGGCCATGTCCGGCGCCGGCATCCGCACTCCCCCGGCCTCGGTCTCGCCCTCCCACGCCGCCGGCTTCCGCCAGGCGGCGACCAGCGCGTCGAGCTGCGCGGGCAGCCGGCTGCGCCAGTCGTCGGCGAGCGCGCCGGCGTCGGCGGACGGGCCGTCGGGCTGCGGCACCTTCTCCGCGGCCATCCGGAAGGCCAGCGTCAGGCCGACGAGGTGGTCGAGCAGCGCGCCCACCGGCATGCCGGGGCACGGGGTCGGGTCGCCGAGCTGGTCGTCGTGCACCCCGGCCACCACCCGCGCCACCTCGGCCGCCGCGGGAGCCAGGTCGATCGTCGTCGTCTCCATGCCGGGTAGGACCCGACCGGCGGGCCGGAGTCATCGCGGGCAAGGTAGGTCGGCGTGAGCGACCCCTTCGACCTGCAGCGGTTCGTCGACGCCCAGCGCGCCACCTACGACCAGGCGCTCGCCGAGCTGCGCGCCGGCGAGAAGCGCACCCACTGGATGTGGTTCGTCTTCCCGCAGATCGCCGGGCTGGGCCGCAGCGGGATGGCCCAGCGGTTCGCCGTATCGGGCCTGGAGGAAGCCCGCGCCTACCTCGCCCACCCCGTCCTCGGGCCGCGGCTGGTCGAGTGCGCCCGCGCGCTCACCGGCCTCGACGTCGACGACCCGGTGCAGGTGATGGGGCCGGTCGACGCGCAGAAGCTGCGCTCGTCGATGACGCTGTTCGCGCACGCCGACCCGGACCAGCCGGTGTTCCGCCAGGTGCTCGACCACTACTTCGGCGGCGCCGAGGACGACGCGACGACGTCCCTGCTCTGAGCGTCAGACCCGCGCGGCCGCCTTCGGTGCGCGCAGCTCCCCGATCGGGACGGCGCGGGAGAACAGCCACCCCTGTGCGTACCGGCACCCCATCTCCAGCAGCACGTCGCGCTGCGGCACGGTCTCCACGCCCTCGGCGGTGATCGCGCTGCCGGTGGTGGCGGCGAAGTCGATGAGCAGCTGCACCAGGGCGCGGTCGCGGTCGTCGGTGAGCACCCGCTGCACGTAGGAGCGGTCGATCTTCAGCCCGTCGGCGGTCACGTCCCGCAGGTGGCGCAGCGCCGTCCCGCCGGCCCCGACGTCGTCCAGGGTCACCTTGAACCCGGCGGCCGAGAGCTGGGCCAGCGGCTCGGCGGCCGGCGCCAGCTGGTCCACGACCAGCGACTCCGGCACCTCGACACGGATCAGCGCCGGCTGCAGGGCGGCGTCGGTGGCGGCGTCCAGCAGCACGTCGCGCAGCCCCGGCGTGAGCAGCCGGTCGGTGCTCACGTTCACGTTCAGCGAGACGAGCGCGTCCCGGCCCGCCTCGGCCTCGGCCTGCCGCCAGTCGGCGAACTCGCGGGTCGCCGTCCGCAGCACCCAGTCGTCGAGCGCGACCAGCTGCCCCGAACGCGCGGCCGCCGGGAGGAAGGCGTCCGGCGTCAGCAGCCCGAGCCGCGGGTGCTCCCAGCGGACCAGCGCCTCGAGGCTGGCCAGGCGGCCGTCGGCGAGCTCGACGATCGGCTGGAACAGCAGCCGGAACTCGCCCCGCTCGACCGCCTCGGCGATGCTCGTGCCCAGCAGCGGGTCGGCGTCCACCGACGTGGAGACGACGACGGGGCCGTGGATCACGTCGCCGCCCTCGCGCTTGCCGGTGTACATGGCCAGGTCGGCGGCCCGCACCAGCACCCGCGGGTCGGTCTGCCCGCGGGCGGCGGAGACCGCGACGCCGACGCTGGCCCGCACCCGGGCGGTGGCGCCGTCGTCCCGGCTCAGGGTGGCGACGGCGGCGTGCATGCGGGCGGCGATGTCCTCTGCGATGCCGGTGACGGCGACGTCGCCGGAGCCGCCGGTCTCGATGTCGAGGCACACCGCGAACTCGTCGCCGCCCAGCCGGCCGACCAGGTCGTCGGGGCGGGCCACGCCGGCCAGCGCGCCGGCGACCTCGCGCAGCAGCGCGTCGCCGCGGTCGTGGCCCAGGGTGTCGTTGACGGCCTTGAAGCCGTCGAGGTCGAGGTAGAGGACCGCGGTCTGGTGGCCCGGCTGGGTGGCGCTGCGCCGGCAGGACTCCTCGACGCGGGCGAAGAACGCCTCCCGGTTGGCCAGCCCGGTGAGCGGGTCGCGCAGCGCCTGGTCGGCGAGGTCGCGGGCGACCGCCGACAGCAGCACCGGCATCGCGACGGCGCGCACGGTGGCGCCGTCCTGCACCAGGACGTGGTCCTGCACGTAGGCGGCCGGCCGGGTGATGGCGCGGCTGGACGCCTCGACGACGGAGGTGTCCGGGGTGACGGTGAGGGCGTCCCACTGCGCCATGTCGGCGACCCGGCGGCGGCCGTAGAGGGAGCGCCCGTAGCCGTACGGGCCGCTCATCAGCGCCTCGAACCGGCCGCGCTCGACCAGCCCTACGACGCCGTCGAGCTCCGGGTGCTGCACGACCGCGCAGCTGCTGGTCGAGCGGCCGAGCAGGCGGTCCAGCTCCTCGCAGGTGCTCGTGCCGGGCAGGACCGGCACGTCGAAGGCCAGCTCCCCCACCGTCGCGGGGGCCTCGCGCGCGTCCGCGAGCGCGCGCCAGCCGCCCTCCAGCATTCCCATGGTCATGCTGGGGTTGTCGTCCTGACGACGGTGTTCCCGCAGCTCAGCGGCCCGTTCTCACCCGGGAGGGGTGTGACCGCCGCGACACCGGCCCGCCCGGACGGACGGCCCTCTCGCGGGGGCCCTCCCCCGCTCCCGGGTGTCGCAGCGCACGGCGGGCTGCCCTGCACGGCGCGGCCGGTTCGGGAAGAGTGGCCCGGGTGAGCGAGAACAGCGGATCCGGTTACGTCGAGAAGGACTACCAGCGGGACACGAAGTACATCTCCGACCGCATCACCGCCGACGGCCGCGACGGCTGGCCGGTGGAGGCCGGTCGCTACCGGCTGGTCGCCGCCCGCGCGTGCCCGTGGGCCAACCGCTCGATCATCGTGCGCCGGCTGCTCGGCCTGGAGGACGCGATCTCGATGGGGCTGTGCGGCCCCACCCACGACGAGCGCAGCTGGACCTTCGACCTCGACCCCGGCGGCCGCGACCCGGTGCTCGGCTACGAACGGCTCCAGGAGGCGTACTTCGCCCGCGACCCGGAGTACCCGAAGGGCATCACGGTGCCGGCGGTCGTCGACGTCCCGAGCGGTGCCGTCGTCACCAACGACTTCCCGCAGATCACGCTCGACCTCTCCACCGAGTGGACGCAGTTCCACCGCGACGGCGCCCCGGACCTCTACCCGGAGCACCTGCGCGAGGAGATGGACGAGGTGATGGAGCGGGTCTACACCGAGGTCAACAACGGCGTGTACCGCTGCGGCTTCTCCGGCTCGCAGCGCGCCTACGACAAGTCCTACGCCCGGCTGTTCAGCGCGCTGGACTGGCTGGAGGAGCGGCTCTCCGGGCAGCGCTTCTTGATGGGCGGCACGATCACCGAGGCCGACGTCCGGCTGTTCACCACGCTGGCCCGCTTCGACGCCGTCTACCACGGCCACTTCAAGTGCAACCGGCAGAAGCTGACCGAGTTCCGCGCCCTGTGGGGCTACGCCCGCGACCTGTTCCAGACCCCGGGCTTCGGCGACACGATCGACTTCCCGCAGATCAAGGAGCACTACTACGTCGTCCACAAGGACATCAACCCGACGCAGATCATCCCGGCGGGTCCCGACACGTCGGTCTGGCTGACCCCGCACGGGCGCGAGGAGCTGGGCGGTTCCCCGTTCGGCGACGGCACCCCGCCCGGACCGGTCCCCGCCGGTGACGAGGTGCCGGCCGACCACGGCCCGGGCGGCGTCCCGCACCGCTGAGCGGACGAGGCTCCCAGCCGGGGCACCTACCATCGGCAGCTCGGACCGCCGGCTGGGGAGGACGACGCATGCCGCTCCGACCGCGCCGCCGACCGGAGCACGGGCAGCCGACCGACCGGGTGCCCACCCGGCCGATGCCCGCCGCCGGTCCGGCACCCGAGCAGCCGTGGGCCCCGCCGGGATACCCGCCACCGGGCTACCCGCCGCCGGGCTCGTACCCGCCCCCGCAGTACCCGCCTCGGCAGCACCCGGAGGACCGGTACCCGCCGCCCGGGTACCCGCAGGACCCGTGGGCCGCTCCGCCGGCCGAGCCGCGCCGTCCCGGGCGCCGTCCTCGTGAGGCGCGCCGTCGGCGGGGAGTTCCGCCACCGGCCGCTCCGCCGCGGCCGAGGCGCCGCCGCCGGCTGCTGCGCCGGTTCGGCGCGGTGGCCGGCGTGCTGTTCGTCGTCCAGCTGCTCGTGCTCGTGTCGCTGCGCTGGATCGACCCGCCGACGACGGCGTTCATGGCCGCCAACCCGGACGGCTCCATCCAGCAGTCGGTGCCCATCGAGCACGTCTCGCGCAACCTGCTGGCGTCGGTCATCGCGCACGAGGACCAGGACCTGCCCCACCGCAGCGGCGCCTTCGACTGGAGCGAGCTCGCCGGCCGCGCCGAGGCGCACCTCAAGGGCGGCGAGGACCCGTCGGGTTCGACCATCCCGCAGCAGGTGGCGAAGAACGTGTTCCTCAGCTCGTCGATGAGCGTCTGGCGCAAGGGGGTCGAGGCGGTGCTCTCGACCGAGATGGCCTACCTGCTCGACGACCGCCGGATGCTCGAGCTCTACGTCAACTACGCGCAGTTCGGCCCGACGATCTACGGGATCTGCAGCGCCAGCTGGTACTACTTCGACACCCCGCCGTCCACGCTGACGGTCGACCAATCGGCGCAGCTCGTCGGCCTGCTCCCCTCCCCCGGGCACGTACAGCGGGCGCCCGGCGGCGGGCTCGACTTCGACGTCGCCGACGGAAAGGGCTGGCTGTCCCGCTCGCACGTGCTCAACGCGCAGAAGCGGGTGCCGCCGCACCTGGCCAGCAAGGGGTTCGGCCCGGTCGAGGACGTCGGCGTCGAGGGCCTGGCCTCCGACCAGCCCGACGCCGGCGACGACTGCTCCGAGCGCCCCGAGGCGATCGCCGAGCTGATCGCCGAGGAGGGCACCGGCTGAGCCTGTGGAAACCGTCGGCGGGAGGTCGCCTCCCGCTGCCACGGTGTGCCGCATGACGAAGCCACCGCTCGCCGACGTCCCCGTCCGCACCGCTGACGAGCTCACCGCCCGCTGGCACGCCCTCCTGGGCGAGCCGGTGTTCGGCGCCCGCGCCCTCTGGCTCACCTGGCTCGACGACGGGCTGATGGTGCCCGTCGTCATCCCGGTCGACGGCGTCCCCGCGGTGCCCGACCGGCCGATGCTGGCCAACCTCGCGGACATGTGCGAGCAGGTGGCCGCGGCGCACGGGCTCCTGCTCGGGCACGTCGCCATGGCGCTCTGCCGTCCGGGCCGGCCGTCCGCCACCCGGGACGACGACGCGTGGGCGACCGCCCTGCGCGAGGCGTTCGCCGGATCGGACCTCACCTGGAGCCTGCACCTGGCCGCCGGTGGCGCGATCGTGCCGCTGGTCGACCTCCCGGGCTGACGGAGCCCGCTGCTAGGAACGGTGCGTGCCTCCCGCGACGCGTGCCCGAACGAGCCGGCAGCCGGGTGTGCCGGTCACCGAGCTGACCATCGACCGCGGGCAGGCCGATCCCGGCCGCTGGCCGTACACGATCCCGGTGGTGCGGCAGATCTACGACGAGGGCCTGCGGCTGCACCCCGGTGCCACGGTGCTGATCGGCGCCAACGGCGCCGGGAAGTCCACCGTCGTCGAGGCGGTCGCCGCGGCGTGGGGACGGCGGATGTCGGCGTTCCGCGAGGACTGGCTGCAGCAGGCCGTCGCCGAGCCCTCGTCGGAGGACTCCGACCTGCACCGCGCGCTGCGGCTGTCGTACACCCGCGGCGGGCCGACCGGCGGGGTCTTCCTCCGCGCCGAGCGGCTGCACGCCCAGGCCGACAAGTTCTCCGGGCGCGGGCGGTGGGCCGAGCGGATCGAGGGGCCGATCCTGCAGCGCAGCCACGGCGAGGGCTTCCTGCAGGTGCTCGCCGGCATGGTCGCCGAGCCGGGGTTCTACGTGCTCGACGAGCCGGAGTCGGCGCTGTCCTTCGACAGCAGCCTGGTGCTGCTCTCGATCATGAGCGACATGCTGGCGGCCGGCAGCCAGATCCTGCTCGCCACCCACTCCCCCGTGCTCGCCGCGCTGCCGGGGGCGCAGCTGCTGCAGCTCGGTGAGCACGGCGTCGCCCCGGTCGAGTACGACGACTGCGACCTCGTCACGTCGTGGCGCGCGTTCCTGGACCGCCCCGAGATGTTCCTCCGTCACCTGCGCTGAGCTGCGGGAACGCGCCGGGAACTGCCAGAGGTGCTGGCCGGCGTGCGGGCCGGCGCGCCGGTGCGGGTCCTCGAGGGTGGGCCTCGCACAGTTGTGCTCTGCCCCGTGGAGCGGGGCAGAGCACAACTGTGAGTGAGCCGGACCGCCCGCGCACGACGGCGCAGCGGCCGCGGCCGTGCCCGACTCCGCACGGTCACCGACGCGCGCGATCCTGTTCCGCTCCAGGCCCCCTCCGAGCACAGTGAGGCCCTGCGGCGGGGCCGCCAGGGCGTCGCTGCACGGCACCAGGGGGAACCGCACATGTACGCACGCTCGACGACCATCCACGGGGTGCCGGAACAGGTCGATGCCGGCATGGTCTACACCCGCGACAAGGTCATGCCCGCGCTGATGGGCATGGACGGCTACGTCGGGATGTCGATGCTCGCCGACCGGGCGACCGGACGCTGCATCATCACCAGCTCCTGGGTCGACCGCGAGGCGATGCGGCGCAGCACCGACGCGGTGAAGGGTCTGCGGGCGCGGGCCACCGACATCCTGCGCGGCCCGGCGGAGGTCCAGGAGTGGCGGATCGCGGTACTCCACCGGCTGCACGAGGCCCCGGACACCGCCTGCACGCGGGTGATCTGGACCCGGCACGCCCCGGCGCGCATCGACCACGCCATCGACGCCTTCGGGGTCAGCGTCGTCCCCCGGATCTCGAACCTGCCCGGTTTCTGCAGCGTCAGCTCCTTCGTCGACCACGACGCCGGGCGCGCGGCCACCGCCATCACCTACGCCGACCGCGCCGCCATGGAGGCCGTCGCCGAGCAGGCCGCCGCCCTCCGCGAGGAGTTCACCCGCCAGACCGGCGGCCAGGTGGAAGAGGTGGCGACCTTCGAGCTGGCGCTGGCCCACCTGCGGGTGCCCGAGACGGTCTGACCCGGCGGGCGCGGGCGCAGCCGGGCCGACCGGTCAGGCCGCCCGCGCCTCGCCTGCGGACGGCAGCTCGGGTGCGGCCAGCAGCGCCGCGGCCGCCGCCGCGAGGACGTCGCGGTCCAACCACTCCAGCAGGAACCGCGATCCGTGCACGTCCACCACGTGCACGTCGTCGGGGATGCGTCGCTCGCCGGGTCGCGCGGTCATGGCCCCATGCCACCACCCGCAGATGTCGGGCAGGTGGCCTGCGGCGAACGTCCCGGTGTCAGACCACCCGCGTCAGCGCCGGCCAGAGCCCGTCGCCGCCGTCGGCGAGCAGCCCGACCGCCAGGTTCCGCGACCAGTGCAGCTCGCCGCCGGCCTCGTCCCGCCACGACCACAGCCGCTTGGTCAGGTGGTGCAGCCGGTGCTCCTGGGTGAAGCCGATGGCCCCGTGCACCTGGTGCGCGAGCCGGGCCACGACCTCGACGGCCGCCCCGGCGCGCACCTTCGCCGCCGCCGCGGCCAGCCAGAAGTCGTCCTCCCCGTGCATGAGCGCCTGCACGGCGGCGTCGGTCAGCGCCGTCACCGCCGTCACCTCACCGGCCATCTCGGCGAGCTCCATCTGGATCGCCTGGAACTTGGCCAGCGGCCGGCCGAACTGCTGCCGTTCCCCCGCGTACTGCACCGTCCAGGCCAGTACCTGCTCCAGCGCCGCCGTCAGCTGCACCGCCCGGGCCAGCGCGTAGCCCGACCGCAGCTCCCGCGCCTGCGCCGCGTTGATCGGCTCGACCAGCGCCGGGACGCCGTCCAGCACCAGCGACCCGCGCGGCTCCCCCGCCAGGTTCGCCGCGTCCGACACAGCGAGGCCGCCGACGTCGACCAGCGCGATCGCCGGCCCCGGCAGCAGCAGCGCCAGGTGCCGGGCCGCCCCCGTCCAGGGCACGTCGGTCACCGTCCCGGTCAGCGCGAACGCGTCGCCCGCGGGCGCGGAGGTCACCGCGTCGGCGGCCGCGAAGGTCAGCGGCTCCTCGACCGGCGGGAGCGGCAGCCCGGCCGCCAGCACCGCCGGCCCGGCCACGAGCAGCTGCTCGGCCACCGGCACCGCCGCGGCACCCGAGGCGAGCGTGCGGACGATCGCCACCGCGTCGGCGAGGTCACCGCCCGAGCCGCCCATCGACTCCGGCAGCCCCACACCGGTCAGCCCGGCATCGGCCAGCGCGGCCCACAGCCCGTCGTCCCAGCGCCGCTCCGGCGTCGGGTCGAACGGCTCGAACCCGCCCAGGATGTCGCGGACGGTCTCGATCACCAGGTCCTGATCGCTCATCGCAGTCCCAGCCCTCGTGCCACGATCCCCCGCAGGATCTCGTTCGTCCCGCCGCGCAGCGTGAAGCCCGGCTGGTGCAGCTGCGCCTCCGCCAGGGCCCGCGCCAGCGGGTCCGGCGAGTCCAGCGACGGCGTCACCTCGACCACCCGCCGCACCTCGTCGATGACGTCGGCCTCGAACGTCGTCCCCACGTCCTTGACCAGGGCCGCCGCGATGTTCGGCAGCTCCCCGCGGTCCAGCGCCGCCGCGATCCGCAGCGACAGCTGCCGCAGCGACAGCACCCGGGCCGACAGCCGGCCCAGCGCGGCCAGCTGCGCCGGGTCGCCGGTGGCCGCGGCCCGCCGGCCGAACTCGGCGAGCAGCGGGTAGGTGGACAGGAACCGTTCCGGCCCCGACCGCTCGAAGGCCAGCTCCGCGGTCACCTGGTGCCAGCCGTCGCCCTCCTTCCCGAGCAGCATGTCGCCGGGGACGACGACGTCCTCGAAGACGACCTCGTTGAAGTGGTGCCCGCCGTCGAGGATGCGGATCGGGTTGACCGTGATGCCCGGCAGCGAGAGGTCGACCAGCAGCTGGGAGAGCCCGGCGTGCCGGTTCTGCGGATCAGCCGGCGAGGTGCGCACCAGCACGATGCCGTAGTGCGAGGCGTGCGCGTTCGACGTCCAGACCTTGGCGCCGTTGACCACCCAGTCGCCGGCGTCGTTCCGCGAGGCCCGGGTGCGGATCGAGGCGAGGTCGGAGCCGGAGTCGGGCTCGCTCATCCCGATCACGAAGTAGCACTCGCCGGCGGCGATCCGCGGCAGGATCTCCCGCCGCTGCTCCTCCGTGCCGTAGCGGAGCAGGTTCGGGCCGGACTGCCGGTCGGCGATCCAGTGCGCGGCCACCGGCGCACCGGCCGCGAGCAGCTCCTCGGTGACCGCGTAGCGCTCCATCGCCGAGCGCTCGTGCCCGCCGTAGCGCTTCGGCCAGGTCATGCCGAGCCAGCCGCGCTCGCCCAGCTTGCGGGAGAACGCCGGGTCGACGCCGGACAGCCAGGTGTCGACGTGCGTGCTGAAGGTGCCGGCGGCCAGCTCGGCGGCGAGGAAGTCGCGCACCTCGCCCCGCACCCGTTCGGCGGCCTCGGACCGCGGCGCCGGTGCCAGCGTCAACGCGTTGCTCATGCGACTCCCCACGGGTGACAGGACTCACCGCCCGTTCTACAGGCAGCCGCCGGCGCCCGCCCCGCGGGGGCGTCAGGACGTCCCGGCGTCAGGCCTCGCCGCCGTGCTCCGGATCGGCGTCGTCCGGCCCGCGGGTCAGGGAGCGCAGCTCGCTGACGACGTCGCCGGCCACCTCCCCGAGCGACACCAGCGCGCCGGACACCAGGCGGCGCACCCCGGCGATGTCCAGCCCCAGCCCGGCACCCAGCCCGGCCGCGACGTCCAGGCCGCGCAGCTGCTCGCCGGCCACCCCGCGCTCGGCCAGCTCCGGTGACCAGCGCATCGCGTCGCCGCTCATCGACCAGTCGCCCGTGGCCCCGTCGATCGCCTCGGCCACCGGATCCGACGCCGCCATGTCGCCCTCCCCCTGCCGCGGGTGCACGACCATGGTGACCCGGAACCGCGCCGCGCGGCAGGGGCTACCGGCGGGTAACGCTCAGCGGCGGGTCAGTGCCAGCAGCGCGATGTCGTCGCCGCGGTGCGGACCGGTCAGCTCGGCCAGCACCCGGTCGAGCAGCTCGTCGGGCTCGGACGTCCCGGCCGAGGCAGCCACCTGCAGCAGCCGGTCCATGCCCTCGTCGACGTCGGCGGTCCGGCTCTCCACCAACCCGTCGGTGTAGAGCAGCAGCGTGTCGCCCGCGGCGAGGACCCCGGCCCACTCGACGGCGGGCGTGGGGGCCGGCGGCGCCCCGAGCATCCGGGTCGGCACCACCGGCAGGTAGGACGCCGTCCCGCCGCTGAGCAGCAGCGGCGGCAGGTGCCCGGCCGAGGCCATCCGCAGCTGCCCGGTGGCCGGGGCCAGCGACGCGAACAGCGCCGTCGCCATGCGCTGCAGCCCCAGCAGCGACCAGCTCGCCTGCAGCCGGTCGATCACCGCGCTCGGTGCCGGGCCGTCCACCAGCAGCGCCCGGTACACGCTGCCCAGCTGGCCCATGCTCGCCGCCGCGGTGATGTCGTGCCCCACCACGTCGCCGACCGCGAGCGCGACGTGGTCGGCCAGCGGGACGACGTCGTAGAAGTCCCCGCCCACCTCGACCCCGTAGGTCGCCGGCAGGTAGCGCACCGCGATGCCCAGCCCCGGCACCTCCGGTGGTGAGGCGGGGAGCAGGCTGGCCTGCAGCTCGTGCGAGGTGCGCACCTCGAGGTCGTAGCGCTGGGCCTTGGCCACCACCAGCGCCAGCTGCAGCCCGAGCTGCTCGGCCATCTCGACGTCGGCCGCGGTGAACGACCCGCGCGCCCGGTCCGCGCCGAAGGTGACCACGCCCAGCCGGCGGCCGTCGGCGACCAGCGGCACCGCGACCAGCCCGGCCAGCTCGAGCGCCCGGCTGATCGCCAGGTGCTGCTCGTCGACGGTGATCCGCCGCAGGTAGGCGTCGTCGGGCGACCGCACCCACTGCGTGCGGCCCTCCGCGAGCGCCCGCACGCTCGGGTGGTCGTCGCTGCGCTGGGGCAGCTGCCGGGCGCGCAGCTCGTCCAGGAGGCGCTGCCGCGCGGGGTCCCGGTGCCGGGCCGCCGTCCGGCGCGTCCCGACCTCGGTGACCAGGTCGATGACGCAGACGTCGGCCAGCCGCTCCACCGCCAGCGCGGCCAGCCGCTCCACCGTCTCGGTCACGTCGGCCGCCCCGGCGAGCAGCCGGGCCGCCTCCAGCAGGAAGGCCGCGCGCTCGGCCTGCCGCGAGGTCTCCTCGTGCAGCCGCGCGCGCTCCAGGGCCTGGCCCGCCTGCCGCCCGATGGTCCGCAGCAGGTCGACGTCCGCCTCGGGCAGCGGCGGCCGCTCCCCCGGCTCGTGCAGGCTGATCAGGTCCCCCACGCCCTCGCCCAACACCAGCGCCAGCACGCCGAGCTGCCGGCTGTCCGCCGTCACCGGCACCACGACCAGCTCGGTCACCGCCGCGCGGGCCATCGCCGCGGCCAGCCCCGGCCGCGACCGGTGCAGCGCCTCGTCGAGCGGCACGCTCCGCACGCCCAGCGGCAGCTCGCGGACCAGCCCGCGGTCCACGGTCGCCCGGAACTCCTCCAGCAGGGTCGGGGGCAGCCCGTCGGTGCGCACGAACCGCAGCCCCGGCGCCCCGCCCTCCTCGCCGTCCACGACCACCACCAGCGCCGCGCCGCGCGCCCGCAGCGCGGCCCGGCTCCGCTGGACGATCACCGTCGCGACGTCCTCCACCGAGACCGTGGCCGCCAGGTCCGACACGACGTGCTGCAGCACCCGCGACCGCGCCTCGGACTCCTCCGCGGCCCGACGGGCGGCCAGCAGGTCGCGCTCGTACCGCCGCCGCGCCGTCGCCTCGAACACCGTGGCCCGCAGCAGCACCGCCGCGCCGGCGTCGTCGCGCACCTCCACCGCGTTCACCAGGCACGGCAGCACCGAGCCGTCGGCCCGCCGCAGGTCCAGCGCGATCTCCCGCACCGCGCCCTGCATCCGCAGCAGCGGCAGCAGGTGCGTCTCCGCGTAGACCTGGCCGCCGGGGGTCAGGAAGTCCTGGAACCGCGCGCCGAGCACCTCCTCGGCGGGCCGGCCGAGCCACGCGCAGAAGGTGCGGTTGGCCTTGACCACCCGCCCGCCGGGCACCGCCGAGAAGTAGCCCATCGGCGCGTTCTCGTAGAGGTCGGCCGGGTCCTCGTCCAGCAGCCGGTCCAGCCCGCCCTCGCCATCGGTCCCCCCCACCACGGCGATCACCCGCGCAGGAAGTCCCGGATCGCCGCCGCCGTCTCCTCGGGGGCGCTCAGGTGCGGGCAGTGGCCCCGGGCCTGGAGCCGGGTCAGCACGCTGCCCGGGACGTGCTCGTGCACGTACACACCGACCGGGTCCGGGGCGATGGCGTCCTCGCGGCACTGCAGCACGAGCGTGGGGACGGCGACCCCGGGCAGGTCGGACCGGTTGTCGGACAGGAACGTCACCCGCGCGAACTGCCGGGCGATGCCCGGGTCGGTCCGGCAGAAGCTGTTGGTCAGCTCCTCGGCCAGCTCGGGCCGGTCGGGGACGCCCATGATCACCGGCGCCATCTGCGCCGACCAGCCGAGGTGGTTGGCGTCCAGCGCGTCCAGCAGTCCGACGACGTCGGCCCGGCTGAAGCCGCCCACGTAGTCGCCGTCGTCGACGTACCGGGGGTTCGGCCCGATCATCACCATCGCGCCGAAGAGCTCCGGCGCCATCTGCTCGGCCAGCACCCCGATCATCGCGCTCACCGAGTGCCCGACGAAGACGACGTCGGTGAGGTCCAGCTCGCGCAGCAGCTCCACCACGTCCGCGGCGTAGCCGCGCAGCGAGTCGTGCCGCACCGGGTCGTACGCCGACAGGTCGGAGCGCCCGGACCCGACGTGGTCGAAGAGGACGACGGCGTGGTCGCGCTCGAACTCGGGGACGACGAACCGCCACATGCCCTGGTCGCACCCGAACCCGTGGGCGAAGACCATCGGCCGCCCGGTCGGCACACCGCTCGTGGTGACGCAGTGCCGCTCGCGGACCGATCCCATGCCGGGACAGTAGGCGACCGCCGGGACCGGCTTCCAGGTCTGACCGCGCGTCACCCGCCCGGCACGCAGCGGAAGCCCGTGCCGGTTCCGGTCACGGTGCATCCCGGAACCGCTGTCGGACCTCTTCCCCGTGTCCCTAGCCTGCCCGGCATTCCGTTCCCGATGCGTCCGGACTCCGGCGACGACCGCTGATCGAGGTGTCCGCCATGACCGCTGCCGCGGTCCGCACCGCCCCCGTCCCCGCGCCGCGGGGTCCGCTGGACGACGCCCTGCCCCCGCACCCGCGGCCCCCCGGTCGTGCCGCCGGCTACCAGCGGGTGCTGCACCAGGTGGCCCGCCGGGAGCTGCGGCTGCTCGCCGACCTCGCCTCGTGGGCACCGCCGGCCGAGCCCGCGCGCACCGCCGCCCTGACCGGCCACGCCGACCTCGTCGCCCGCGTGCTGCTGCACCACCACGAGGTCGAGCGCAGCGCCGTGTGGCCCGCGCTGCTCGCCGCCGTCCCCGCGGCCGACGCCGACGCCGTCCGCGCGGCCGTCGGCGACTGGACCGCCCGGTGCGCGCGCATCGACGCGATGCTGCGCGACCTCTCCACCGCGGCCCGGCAGTGGGCCGTGGCCGGCACGGCGACCGCCCGCGACGCCTTCGCCCGCGGGTGCCGGGCCCTGGCCGACGCGGTCGACGCGCAGACCGCCGAGGAGGAGCGGGACCTGGTCCCGCTGCTCGACACCCACCTGACCGCGGCCGGGTGGGCGACCATCGCCACGGCGGCCCGCGTCCGGCTCACGCCCGTCGAGCAGCTGATCGTCCTGGGCCTGGCGATGGAGGACGCCTGCGCCACCGACCGGGCCCGGCTGCTCGACGGCGTGCCGCGGAGCATCCGGATGGCCTGGCGGCTGACCGGCCGGCGCCGCTACCGCGCCGCCGTCGTCCGGCTCCGGGGTGCGCCCCCGGCCGCCTGAGCCGACGGGTCGATCAGTAGCGGGACGTCCCGCAGTCGGTGCACCGCTTGCGGTCGGCGGCGGTCTCGGCCTGGCAGTTGTCGCAGGTCCAGGTGGTGCGCTCTTCGGTCGTCGTGGTCATGGGTCCTCCCCTTCCTGGCAGGCCCAGGACGGTAGGAGGCCGATGTGTCGCGGAGGTGTCCGCAGAGTTGCGCTGGGGAACAAACTAATCCGGCCCGATGAATCCCGGCGCCTCCGCCGGTCGGACCCGGTGTGACGACGTTCCTGCTGATCCCCGGCGCCGGCGGCCAGGCCGCCTACTTCTCCCGGCTCGTGCCCGAGCTCGAGCGGCGGGGGCACGCCGCCGTCGCCGTCGACCTCCCGTCGGGCGACGACGCGGCCGGGCTGGCCGCCTACGCCGACGTCGCCGTCGCCGCGGTCGACCCGCAGGTCCCGGTCACCGTGGTCGCGCAGTCGATGGGCGGGCTGACCGCGCCACTGATCTGCGCGCGCCGGCCGGTCGAGCTGCTGGTGCTGCTCAACGCGATGGTCCCGGCGCCGGGCGAGACCGGCGGCGAGTGGTGGAGCACCACCGGTCAGGACGATGCGCAGCGGGCGCACCGCGCGTCGCTCGACCTCCCCGACGACGCCGACGGGGACGACGTCGTCTACTTCCACGACCTGGACCCCGAGCTCGCCGCGACCCTGCGGGAGGAGCCGGTCGAGCAGTCCGGCCGGCCGTTCGAGGAGCCGTGGCCGCTGGCGGCCTGGCCCGACGTCCCCACCCGGGTGCTGGCCGGCCGGGACGACCGGCTCTTCCCGCTGGAGTTCCAGCGCCGGATCGCCCGGGAGCGGCTGGGTCTGGACGTCGACGAGATCCCCGGTGGCCACCTGGTGGCGCTGAGCCGGCCCGCGGAGCTCGCCGCGCGGCTGGCCGCCTACGCCCGGGACCTCCCCGCCCCGCTCAGCGCGCGCTGAACGGGCCACGCAGCGCGGCCCACTGCAGCAGCATGATCGTCTTCGCGTCGGCGATCCGGCCGTCGTCGACCATCGCCAGCGCCTCGGCGAAGGGCCGCTCGACGACGTCGATCTCCTCGCCCTCCTCCTCGACCCCACCGCCGGCCGAGGTGCGGTCGGCGGCGGTGTAGGGGGCGGCGTAGAAGTGCAGCCGCTCGGTCACCGAGCCCGGGCTCATCCAGACGTCGAAGACGTGTTCGAGCTCGCCGACGGTGACGCCCAGCTCCTCCTCGGCCTCCCGGCGGATCGCCGTCTCCGGGTCCTGCTCGTCGAGCAGCCCGGCCGCGGCCTCGACGAGCACGCCGTCGGGGTGGCCGTTGACGTACACCGGGAAGCGGAACTGCCGGGACAGCAGCACGGTGCCGCGGGCGACGTCGTGCAGCAGGATGGTCGCGCCGTTGCCGCGGTCGTAGGTCTCCCGGCTCTGGGTGGTCCACGTGCCGTCGGCGCGGCGGTAGTCGAAGGTGGTCCGCCGCAGCACGTGCCACCCGCTGCCGACGACCTCGACGTCGGTGACCCGCACCCGGGGGTTGCCGGTCAGGTCGCGGCCCACCCGGTCCAGCCCGGTCCGACCTCGGTGGTCGGGAATGTCGATGCCCGGCGTCCCCTTCACGTGCGGGGACGATAGTGGGCTGTCCCCGCACCGACGCACCAGCAGAAAGCGATGGGCACGTTGACCTCAGCTCGACCCGCGGACGTCCCGCACCCCGACCTCCCCGCGGAGCAGGCCTACGTCTCCGGTCTCTATGGCCGCCTCGACGAGGTCCGGGAGCGCAGCGTCACCCGCCTGTCCGAGGCGCTGGCCACCGTCCCGCACAACCCGCAGGCCGTGGGTGAGCGCGAGGCCGCCGTCGAGCTGCACAGCCAGCGCATCGTGGCCCTCGACGCCGCGGAGAGCGGGCTGGTGTTCGGCCGGCTGGACCGGCACGAGAGCGACCGCCCCCGCTACATCGGGCGGATCGGGCTGTTCGAGGACGGCGGCGACGAGCCGCTGCTGGTCGACTGGCGCGCCCCCGCCGCCCAGCCGTTCTACACCGCCACCGCGCTGCACGACCTGGGCGTGCGCCGCCGCCGGCACATCCGCACCCGCGGCCGCACGGTGGTCTCGATCGCCGACGAGACCCTCGACCTCACCGACGCCGACGGCGCCGCCGACCGCGGCGGGCTGGCCGGGGAGTCGGTGCTGCTGGCCGCGCTCAACCAGAGCCGCACCGGCCGGATGACCGACATCGTCCGCACCATCCAGGCCGAGCAGGACCGGATCATCCGCGCCGACGTGAAGGGCGTGCTCGTCGTCCAGGGCGGGCCGGGCACCGGCAAGACCGCCGTCGCCCTGCACCGGGCCGCCTACCTGCTCTACACGCACCGCGAGCGGCTGGCCCGCAGCGGGCTGCTCGTCGTCGGCCCCTCCCCCACGTTCCTGCGCTACATCGCCGACGTGCTGCCCTCCCTCGGCGAGACCGGCGTGGTGCTGCGCGACGTGGGCGGGTTGCGGCCCGGGCTGCACGCCACCGCCGACGAGGACCCGCGCGTCGCCGAGCTCAAGGGGCGGCTGGCGATGGTCGACGTCGTCACCGCCGCCGTCCGCAACCGCCAGGCGGTGCTCGACGCGCCGGTGGAGCTCGATCTCGACGGCGTCGCCCTGCGGTTCACCAAGGGCGACGCCCAGAAGGTCCGCGGCCGGGCCCGCTCGGCCTCCCGCCTGCACAACGAGGCCCGCCCCGCCGCGGCCCAGGCCGTCGTCGCGCTGCTCACCCGCAAGTACGCCGACAAGCTGGGCGCCAACGTGCTCGGCGGGGCCAACCTGCTCGAGCAGAACGACGTGTCCGCGCTGCGCCGCGAGATCGCCGCCGAACCGCAGGTGCACGCGCTGGTCGACCGGCTCTGGCCCCGGCTCACCGCCGAGCGGGTGCTGCGCGAGCTGTACGCCTCGCCCCGGCGGCTCGAGGCCGCCACCCGCGGCTGGAGCGACGAGGAGCGCGCGCTGCTGCACCGGCCGGCGTCGGCGGGGTGGACCCCGGCCGACGTGCCGCTGCTCGAGGAGGTCGACGAGCTGCTCGGCGTCGACGAGACCGCGCAGCGGCGGGCCGAGCAGCGCGAGCGGCAGCGCCGGCTGCGGCAGGCGCAGGAGACCCTCGACCTGCTGCACGGCTCGCGGTCCACCGACTTCGACACCGAGGACGAGGCCGAGGAGCTCTCCGCCGGCGACGTGCTCGACGCCGAGGGGCTGGCCGAGCGGCAGGAGGAGCGCGATTCCCGCAGCACCGCCGAGCGGGCCGCCGAGGACCGCACCTGGACCTACGGGCACGTGATCGTCGACGAGGCGCAGGAGCTCTCGGCCATGGCCTGGCGGCTGCTGCTGCGTCGCGTGCCGACCCGGTCGATGACGCTGGTCGGCGACGTCGCCCAGACCAGCACGCTGGCCGGCGCGACCAGCTGGGCGGAGGTGCTCGAGCCGCACCTCGGCCGCAGCTGGCGGCTGGAGGAGCTCACCGTCAACTACCGGACGCCGACCGAGATCATGGACGTCGCCGCCGAGGTGCTGGCCGCGACCGGCGCGCCGACCAGCGCGGCGCGGTCGGTGCGCTCCACCGGCGAGCGCCCGTGGGCCCAGCGGGTGGACGACGACGCCGAGCTGGCCGACGCCGTCGCCGAGGCCGCGGCGGCGTTCGACAAGGAGGAGGGCACCCTCGGCGTGCTCGCCCCGCGCAGCCGGCTGGCCGCGGTCACCGCCGCCGTCGCCGCCCGGCTGCCCGGCGTGCTGGACGACGACCGGCCCGAGGCCCCCGTCGTCCTCCCGCCCGACGGCGCCAAGGGGCTGGAGTTCGACTCGGTGCTGGTGGTCGACCCGGCGGCGATCGTCGCCGAAGGCGTCCGCGGCTGGAACGACCTCTACGTCGTCCTCACCCGCGCCACCCAGCGGATGGGCGTCGTGCACCCCGGCGAGCTGCCGCAGCAGCTCGCCGGGCTCGAGCGGCGGTAGCTACCGGACGTCGAGGACGACGCCGCTGGCCGGCTTCGCGGGGATGCGGTGCAGCGCGATCTCCAGGTCCTGCTCGGGGGCGTCGAACTCCACCCGGGCCAGCCGGACGGCCAGCGCCGAGAGCAGGCTCACGGTCAGCTGCTCGCCCGGGCAGCGGTGGTTGGTGCGCGGGTCGCCGCCACCCTGCGGCACGAGCTCGAACTCCCCGATCTCCCGGGCGAGGAACCGCTCGGGGCGGAACGCGTAGGGGTCGGGCCAGAGGTCCGGGTCGTGGTTCTGCCCGTACAGGTCGAGCAGCACCATCGAGTTCTCCGGGATGCGCTCGCCGTCGTACTCGGTCTCCTGCGGCGCGCGGCCTCCGATGAACGGCGCGAACGGGTAGAACCGGCGCACCTCGTGCGCCCAGGCCTCGGCGAACACCGGGTCGCCGGAGGCCAGCCGCTCGCGGTGCTGCGGCCAGCGGATCAGCGCGTGCCCGGAGAAGGCCGCGAACCAGGCGACGGCGGTCGTCGGCCGGATGATGTTGAGCAGCTCGACGGCGGCCACGTGCGCGTCCAGCCGCTCGCCGTCGGCGTCGGTGTGCCGGGCGACGACGTCGAACGCGCTGCCCTCGGGGGCGACCGCCCGCCCGGCCCGGTGCTCGTCGACCAGGTGCGAGAGCCACGCCTCCCTGCGGCCCCGGGCCCGCCGCGCCCGCCAGTGCCGCGGCCCGCCGGTGGCGAACCCGTCGACCATCGCCACCAGGTCGCGGGCCAGCCCCGGCACCTCGTCGTCAGCGACCGCGACGCCGGTCCACCGCGCCACGCTGCCGGCGATGACCTCGGCCGCCTCGTCGAAGAGCACCACCCGGCGGCCGCGCCAGCCGGCGGCGGCGTCGTCCCAGGCCCGGCAGGTCTGCTGCACCAGCGCGGCGATCCCGTCCTCGCGCATGAGCAGCGCGACGAACATCGCCTTGCGCACGCGGTGCATCTCGCCGTCGAGGGTGTGCACGGCCCCCTTGCCGAAGAGCGTGGCCTGCACCGGCTCGGGGATCGCGTGCGCCCGGCGCACGTGGTCCTCGTCGTAGAGGAAGCGCGCCGCGTCCGGCCCCTCGACGGCCAGCACCTTCAACCCGCCGAGCCGGGTGGGCACCGTCCGCCGGCCGAGCTGCCGCCGCTTGTCCGGCAGCCAGCCGTACCCCTCGGTGAGCAGCCGCTGCGAGTTCTCCGGTCGGGCCATGCCGCTCCCCCTGCCCCGGGGCGGCCCGGCGCAATCCCGGGTCAGCCCGGCCGCTGCTCCTGCACCCGGTCGTCGCGCCGCCGGGTCGCGCCGTCGACGGGTGGCTCGCCGCGACCGCCGCTGACGCCGTGGCCGAGCCGGCGCAGCAGCGCGGCGACCTCCTGGGCGGCTGTCGAGTCGCCGCCGTCGGGCACCACTGCGCCGACCGTCCCCAGCACGTCGGCCAGCGCCCGTTCCTCGTCATCGAGCAGCCCGCGGTAGGCGGGGTCCAGGAGGTAGCCGGTGGGCGGGGTGGACAGGCAGCCGATCAGGTCCAGCAGCACCTCGAGCAGCCGCGCCGCCTCGGCCGGCGACGCATCGGCCGGGGCCATCGCGACGGTCTCCACGTCCCGCTCCCACAGCCGGGCGCGGGCCGGGTCCTCGCGGAGCGCCAGCACCGTGCCGCTGCGGTGGCCGCCGTCGGAGCCCTGCACCTGCAGCGCGCTGCGCACCTGGTGGGAGATCCGGATCAGGTCGTCGTCCAGCATCGAGGTGCCGACGAACAGCACGTGCCGGGTGAGCAGCAGCGAGTGCAGCACGCCGGCCAGCGCGGCCCGGGTGTCGCCGAACTCCAGGTACTCCTCGCGGGTCAGCACGACGCTCTCCGGGTGCGCCGAGTCGCCGTGCAGCTTGAGCAGCCAGGGCGCCCCGGGCAGCGCCTCCTGGAAGGGCAGCACCCGCGGGTCGCGGCCGATGTCGGCGGCGGCGAGCTCGACCAGCGGGTCGTAGTTCGTCGTCACGTACTCCTGCACCGGCAGGTCGGCGATCAGCGCGTGCGCCAGCGCGTAGGGCCCGGGGCCGAAGCGCTGCTCGACGAAGCCCTCGACCTCGTCGCGCCCCAGCTCGCGGGCCAGCAGCGCGGCGGCGTCCTGCGGCGGCAGCTGGGCCAGCCCGGCGCGCAGATCGCCGGGCAGCCCGGACCGGGCGGCCAGCTCGTCGAGCAGCTGCTCCCAGGTGGGCAGGCCCGCCGCGGCGCTCACCCCGGCGCCGATGAACAACGCCAGCTGCCCCCGCCGGGCCCGCTCCCCGAGGTCACCGGCCAGCTCCTGCAGGTGACCGGGCAGGTCCCAGCCGCCGTCCTCCCCCCGGCGCACCCGCTGCGCGGCGGCCAGGTCGCTGGCCCCCTTGAGCACGAGGGCGACGTCGAAGCCGTGCTCCTCGGCCGCCTCGCGGAGCACCGGCAGCAGCTGCTGCAGCAGCGCTCCGCGCTGGCCCGCCGCACCGCCCCAGCCGGTGCCCAGCGCCGGCAGCCCCACCAGCCGACGGGCACGGCCGTGCGCGGGCTCCCGCACCTCCCGCCGGGCGACGGCGGCCAGCGCCTCCCGCGCGCCGTCGAGCAGCCACGGCAGGCCGCGGCCCTGGTCGTCGACGGTGTCGACCAGCCACACCCGGCGGGCGCCCTCACCCGGGACCGCGAGCACCCGCTCGTCGCCGGACCAGGACAGGCCCACGCAGGCACCGGTGTCGTCGGCGTCGGTGACCAGCTCCGGGGGCAGCAGCGGGCACCAGCCCGGCGACACCCGCAGCGTGCGGCCGGTCGGGACGAGGACGTCGTCGCACGACAGCCGGGTGAGATCGGCGCCCACCACGAAGACGTGTCCGGTCACGCCCCGCCCCTACCCGCGGCGGAACGCCTGCGACACGGAAGGGGTCAGGCGGCGCCGCAGCCCCCGGCACCGCAGGCGCAGCCACCGCAGCCGGCGCGCACCGGTGCGGGCTCCGGCTCCGGCTGCGCCGCCACCGAGCGCAGGTTGGCCGCGGCGACCAGCACGGGCACGCCGAGGACGGCGACGGCCAGCGCGGCGGCGACGGTGGCCAGGTCGGCGGCGCGGTCCCAGTCGCGGCCCAGGCCCGTGGCGACGATCAGGCCGGTGACCAGCACCGCCCACACGCCCAGCACCTGACCACCCCGGCGGGCGACGCCGCCGCGGGAGAGCAGCGCGAGGGCCCCGCCGATCAGGAGCACGGGGACGCCGACGAGCAGCACGGTCGCGGCCGCGGCTCCGGAGATGAGGGCGACGACGAGCGCGGCGACGCCCGCGAGGCCCGCGACGGTCCCCAGGCTCCGGGCCCGGCCGGCCAGCTCGCCGTCGAGGTCCGGCGCGCTGCGCAGCAGGACCGCGCCCCGGACGGCGAGGAACAGGCCCAGCGCGCCGAGCAGCAGCCGCGAGCCGCCCTCGGTCCAGACCGCCGACACGACCGCGACGGCGATCATCGCGACGCCCAGCGCCAGCCAGCGCGGCCACGCCCGTCGGGCCACCCCGGGGGTGGGCTGCGCGGTCAGGATGCCGGTTCCAGCGTTCGCCACGGACCCAGTGTCCCTCACCCGTCCGCGGTATCGGCAGGCAGCGCGACGTCGCGCGTGCCACGCTGAACCGTTCCCCTCGTCGCCGTGAAGGAGTCCACCGCATGAGTGCGCAGCGTTCGGCCGGCCGCGTCCTCGGCGCCGCCGACGGCGACGGCCTGGAGCACCTGGCCCGCGTGGGCCTGATCGCCTACGGCGTCGTGCACCTCCTGCTGGCCTGGCTGGCGCTGCAGCTGGCGTGGGGCGGCGGCGACCAGCAGGCCGACCAGTCCGGCGCGATGGCCACCCTCGCCGAGTCCCCGCTGGGGAAGCCGCTGCTGTGGATCGTGGCCGTCGGCCTGATCGCGCTGGCGGTCTGGCAGGCACTCGAGGTGGTGCGCTGGCGGTCCGGGTGGTCGGCGTCGGGCAAGCAGCGCACCCGCGCCCTGCGCAGGTCCGGGAAGGCGGTGGTCAAGGCCGCGGTCTACGCCGCGCTGGCCGTGCTGGCGATCCGGTTCGCCACCGGCAGCAGCAGCTCGGGCTCGAGCTCCCAGCAGCAGCAGGACACCGCCGCCGGCGTCTTCGGCTGGCCCGCCGGGCGCTGGCTGGTGGGTGCCGCCGGGCTCGTGCTGGTGGGGGTGGGCGCCTACCACGTCTACAAGGGCGTCACGAAGCGGTTCCTCAAGGAGATCGACCTCGGCGAGGCGCCGCGACCGGCGGTCCGGCTGGTCACCCGGCTCGGTCAGGTCGGCTACCCCGGCAAGGGCGTCGCGCTCGGGGTGGTCGGCGGCCTGCTGGTCTACGCGGCGGTCACCTTCGACCCGGCCAAGGCGACCGGCCTGGACGGCGCCATGCACACGATCCTCGACGCACCGTTCGGCCAGTGGCTCCTGACGCTCGTCGCGCTCGGCATCGCCGCCTTCGGCGCCTACCTCTTCGTGCGGGCCCGCTACCCCGAGCGCACCTGAGCCCGCAGCTCGCGGTCGAGGAACGCGGTGACCTCACGCACCGCCCGGGTCCGGACCTCGCTCTCGCGCGTCGGTCGAGCGCGCGCCGCGTCGTCGACCTCGCGGTGTCGCGGTGAGGCGCGCGGTCGACCGCGCGCCTCACGGCCGCACGACGAGGACGACGTCACGCGGTGCGGACGACGCCGCGGGGTCGGGGGGCGCGGTGACGGTGCGTCGCGCCGGAACGGGCGTGGCCAGCAGTCGCACTCCCGCCGTGGGCACGCCGGCACGCCAGCGGCCCGGGTCGCCCATGGCAGGCGCATCCCGCACGATCGGCGCGTGCCTTCCGCCCGCTCGCTGCGCGACCGCGTGCACGCCGCCGTCGAGCAGGCCCGCGAGGTCACCGACCACCCGGTGCTCACGCACCTCGCCCGCGTGGGGCTGATCGCCTACGCCGCCGTCCACTTCCTCATCGGCTGGCTGGCGCTGCGCATGGCCTGGGGGCTGCGCGGCGCCGACGCCGACCAGACCGGGGCGCTGGAGACCGTCGCCACCGGCCCCGGCGGGCGGGTGCTGCTCTGGACGATCGGGCTGGGCATGCTCGCGCTCGCCGTGTGGCAGGCCGGTGAGGTGCTGCTGTGGTGGCGCGGGCTGCTCGACCGGGCGCACCGCGTGCGCACCGCCGTCGTCTGCGCCAAGTGCCTGGCCAAGGCGCTGGTCTACGGCGTCCTCGGGGTCACCGCGCTGCTCTTCGCGCTCGGCCTGGAGTACGAGGCCGACGAGCGGCTGCAGGAGCTCACCGACGACGCGCTGCACATCCCCGGCGGGGCGGTCGCCGTGGGCGCCGCCGCGGTGGGGGTGCTCGCGGTCGGCGCGTACACCGTCGTCCGCGGCTTCACCGGCGGATTCATGAAGGACGTCGACCTGCCGGCCACCCCCGACCGCTGGGAACCGCTCATCGAGGGCATCGGCCGGGTCGGCTACGTCGCCAAGGGCATCGCCTTCGGGCTGGTCGGCGTCCTGCTCTGGCGCGCGGCGGCCTCGGCCGACGTCTCCACCGCCACCGGGCTCGACGGCGCCATGACCGCCATCGCCGGCGTGCGGGCCGGGCCGTGGCTGCTCACCGCGGTCGTCGTGGGCTTCGCCGCGTTCGGGCTCTACGCCCTGGCCCGCGCCCGCTACCCCGATCGCGACCCGTCGTCGTGACCGGCGCCGGGGCCCCCGCACGCCGGGCCGGGGGATCGCGCTGGACCGCCCTCCGGCTGGCGCTGACCGGCACCCTGTGGCCGCTGCCGGCGCTCGCCGTCGCGCTGGCCGTGGGACTCGGGGTGGCGCTTCCGGCGGTCGACGAGGCCCTCGCCTACGGCGACCACCCGATCACCTTCGTGTTCGGCGGCGGCCCGTCCGCGGCACGCACCATGCTGTCGGCGATCGCCTCGTCGCTGATCTCGGTGACCACGCTGCTCCTGTCGCTCACGATCGTCACCCTGCAGCTGGCGAGCAGCCAGTACTCGCCGCGCCTCCTGCAGACCTTTGTCCGCGACCGGGTGGTGCAGACCTGCCTGGGCGTCCTGCTCGGCACGTTCGTCTACGCCCTGGTCGTGCTGCGCACCGTCCGGTCCGCCGACGAGGACGCCGGCGGCGCCTTCGTCCCCCGGCTGTCGGTCTCGGTCGCCTTCGTGCTCACCCTCGCCTCGGTCGCGGCGCTGGTGGCGTTCCTGAACCACCAGACCCGCCAGCTGCGGGCCGAGACGATGATGCGGGACGTGCACGCCGAGGCCTCGGCGACGTTGCACCGGCTGGCCGACCAGCTGGCCGACCAGCCGGCCGGGGGCCTCCCGGCGGTACCCCCGCACGCCCGGCCGGTGTGCGCGCGGCGCAGCGGCTTCCTGGTCCAGGTGCGGGAGGACCCGCTGCTGGATGCGCTGACCGCCACGCGGACGCGGCTGAGGCTGGTCCCGCGGCCGGGCGACCCGGTGGTCGAGGGAACCCCGGTGGCCTGGGCCTGGGCCGACACCCCGGACCCCGACACCCCGGACGCCGGCGTGCCGGTGGACGAGCTGGCCGAGGTGCTGGATCGAGGGCTGCTGGTGGCCCACGAGCGGCAGGACGAGGGCGATCCCAGCTACGGCCTGCGCAAGCTCGTGGACATCGTGGTGCGGGGCCTGTCCCCCGGCATCAACGACCCGACGACCGCCGTCCACGCGCTGTCGCACGTGTCGGCCCTGCTCGGCGCGCTCGCCTCGCGGAGCACGTGGCACCGCCGGGTGACCGACGCGTCGGGTGCCGAGCGGCTCACCGTCCCGTCGTGGGAGTTCGCCGCCCTCCTGGACCTCGCCCTCACCCAGCCGCGCTGCTACGGCCACCGCGACGCCGCGGTGGTCGAGCGGCTGTTCGCCCTCCTGGCCGAGACCGCCTGGCGCACGACCGCGGCCGACCAGCGGAAGGCCGTCGACCACCAGCGGCAGCTGCTCGTCGAGCAGGTGTCCGCCGCGCCGCCCGTCGGCCGGACCCGGGAGGACGTGGCGACCTGGTCGGCGCGGATCGGCGCCGCGCTGGCCGGCGACTGGCCGCGCCCCTGAGGCTCAGTTCCGCGGGCCGCCGGCGACGTAGACCACCTGACCGGAGACGAAGCCGGCGCCCTCGCTCACGAAGAACGAGACCGTGTGCGCGATGTCCTCGGGCACACCGGCGCGGGCCACCGGGATCGCGGCGGCGCGCTTGGCCACGTAGGGCTCCCACTCCTCGCCGATCCGCTCCGCCGTCGCCTTCGTCATCTCGGTCTGGATGAAGCCCGGCGCGATGGCGTTGGCGGTGACGCCGAACTTGCCCAGCTCGATGGCCAGGGTCTTGGTGAAGCCCTGCAGGCCGGCCTTGGCGGTGGCGTAGTTGGCCTGGCCGCGGTTGCCCAGCGCCGAGGTGCTCGACAGGTTCACGATCCGGCCCCAGCCGGCGTCGATCATGTGCTTCTGCACCGCGCGGGTCATGAGGAACGAGCCGCGCAGGTGCACGTGCATGACGACGTCCCAGTCGGCGTCGCTCATCTTGAACAGCAGGTTGTCGCGGGTGACCCCGGCGTTGTTCACCAGCACCACCGGCGGGCCGAGCTCCGCGGCGATCCGGTCGACGGCCGCCTGCACCTGCTCGGCGTCGGCGACGTCGGCGCCCACCGCCAGCGCCCGGCCGCCGGCCGCCTCGATCGCGGCGACGGTGCCGGCGCAGTCGTCCTCGCGCAGGTCGAGGACGGCGACGGCGAACCCGTCGGCGGCGAGCCGCTGCGCGGTGGCCGCCCCGATGCCCCGCGCCGCCCCGGTGACGACCGCGACCCTCACGGCGCGACCCGCTCGAACACCGCGGCCAGGCCCTGGCCGCCGCCGATGCACATCGTCTCCAGGCCGTAGCGGGCCTCGCGGCGGTCCATCTCGCGCAGCAGCGTGGCGAGGATCCGCCCGCCGGTGGCGCCCACCGGGTGGCCGAGCGAGATGCCCGAGCCGTTGACGTTGGTGCGCTCCCAGTCGGCGTCGGTGAACGCCCACTCCCGCGCGACGGCGAGCACTTGGGACGCGAACGCCTCGTTGAGCTCGATCAGGTCGATGTCGGCGAGCTTCAGCCCGGCCAGGCCCAGGGCCTTCTCGGTCGCCGGCACCGGGCCGATGCCCATGGTCCTCGGCGGCACGCCGGCCACGCTCCAGGAGACCAGCCGGGCCAGCGGGCGCAGCCCGAGCTCGGCGGCCTTCTCCGGCGAGGTGACGATCGCGACCGCGGCGCCGTCGTTCTGCCCGCTGGCGTTGCCCGCGGTGACGGTGGCCTCCGGGTCGTCCTTGCCCATGATCGGCCGCAGCTTGGCCAGCGTCTCGACGCTCGAGTCGGGGCGGATGTGCTCGTCGCGGTCGACGACGGTCTCGCTCTTCCGGCCCTTCACCGTGATCGGGACGATCTCGTCGGCGAACCGGCCGGCCTCGGTGGCGGCCGCGGCCCGCTGGTGGCTGCGCACCGAGTACTCGTCCTGCTCCTCCCGGGAGATCCGGTACTCGCGGCGCAGGTTCTCGGCGGTCTCGAGCATGCCGCCGGGCACCGGGTGGTTCCGGCCGCCGGCGGTGACGCGGCCGCGGGCAAGCCCGTCCTGCAGCAGGACGCCTGGTCCGGCCTTGATCCCCCAGCGCATGGCGGTCGAGTAGAACGGCGCGTTGCTCATCGACTCCGCGCCGCCGGCCAGCACGAGGTCGGCGGCCCCGGTCTGCACCTGCATGGCCGCGTAGACGACGGCCTGCAGCCCCGAGCCGCAGCGGCGGTCGATCTGCAGCCCCGAGGCGGTGACCGGCAGACCGGCGTCCAGCGCGGCGACGCGACCGAGGGCCGGTGCGTCCATCGTCGGGTAGCAGTGGCCGAGCAGGACGTCGTCCACCGACTCCGGCGGGAGCCCGGTCCGCTCGACCAGCGCCCGGATGACGGCGCTGGCCAGGTCCTGGACGGGGACGTCGCGCAACGAGCCGCCGAAGCCGCCGACGGGCGTCCGGAGGGGCTCGCAGATGACCGCGTCTCGCACGGGGGTCCTCCTCGGGGGTCCGGGCGCCGGTGCGGGCCCGAGCGACCCCGAGTCTGCCCTCCTCCCCCGCGCGACGTCGCGCGGGGCGGGCGGGCCCCGGGTCAGGCGATGCCGCGCTCCGCCGAGGAGTCCGCGACCTGCTCGGCGGAGAGCAGGTCCCACAGGCCGGTGATCTGCAGCGGGCGGACGACCGCCCGGG
This sequence comes from Blastococcus sp. TF02A-30, assembly GCF_003319185.1. Lineage (GTDB taxonomy): Bacteria > Actinomycetota > Actinomycetes > Mycobacteriales > Geodermatophilaceae > Blastococcus. The sequence goes on along the minus strand of NZ_QOHJ01000002.1, from coordinate 105,804 downwards.
AGGAGGCGACCACGCGCACGCGGCCGCCGGCCGCTTCGGCCCGGCGGTGCGCCATGGCCAGGGTGGACAGGCCGGCGGAGTCGAGGAACGTGACGCCGCGGAGATCGACGGTCACCGCGGCCGGGCTGGTCTCGAGCACGGTGTCGAGGTGGTGGGCGAGGACGGGGGCCGACGAGGAGTCGACCTCCCCGCTGACGGCGACGAGGATCCCCGTCGCATCGGGGAGGACGTCGACGGTCACGAGGTCGGACGTCGGGGGTTCAAGGGTGGCGGTCACGGTCTGCCTCTCGGGCGGGTGGTACCGGACCAGTGCAAGAAGTGGCGCCACGGCGAAGCGGCGACAGAACCCGTACCGGAGTGACGGCTTGCTGTTGAACCGCTCCCCCGAGAGTAGGGACACGGTGTCCGCCCTGTCCAGGGGCGAGGCGCCGACGCCACCACCGGCGGCGGATACTGGGAGCCGTGAGCACCGGCCCGGACCCCGCCCGACGCCGCACCCGTCCGGTCCTGGGCGTCGTCGCCGTCGCCGTCCTCTGCGCGCTCGCCTTCGTCGTCCTCGACGTGGTGATCGCCGCCTTCGTCGTGGTCCTCCTGCTCACCGGCCTGGTCATCGCCCTCGCGGCCCGCGACTGGGACCAGCACCCGGATTTCGAGCAGCGCGAGCTCGAGCGCGCCCGGCGCCGCAAGGAGAAGTGGCAGCGCAACGCCGGTGCCCGCGCCCGCGACCGCGCCCGGTGGGAGGCGCACCAGGCCCGCCGGTCCGCCGCGGGCGGCGCCGCCGACGACAGCCGCTCGCAGCCGCCCGCGTAATTCCGTCGACAGGTCGGCACGACGCTCCTAACGTCCCGGGGCATGCGGTACTCCGTGCGCACGCGCACCGTCTGAGCTGACGTCCCGCGGGCCGGCCTCGCCGCCCGCCGATCGCGCCCCGGCCCCTCGCCCGGGCGCCGCTCCCGCCCCACCCCGTCCGGCCCCTCTGCGGCCCCGGGTCCCGCACGCACCCCGCACGGAGGTACCCCGTGTCACGACCGACCCCGCACCCCGCCGCCGCCGAGGCCCGCACGGCCCTGCCCGACGTCGACACCACCGACTTCGACCGGCTGGCCGCCGCCGTCCTCGCCGCACCCGGCGCCCCGCTCGGCGCGGTCCTCCGCGGCCAGCTGCCCGGCACCGCCGGGGTCCGCTGGCTGCGCCAGGAGGGGCTGCCGCCGACCACCCGGCCGACGGCGCTCACCCCGGCCCAGTGGCTGTCGCTGTTCGAGTGCTGGCACGCCCAGCACCGAGCCCCCGTCCCCGGCGCCCCGGGCGACCGGCGCGGCGGGCGGCCGTCCACCCACGGTCACGCCCCGGGCGCGACCGCGATCCCCCGCTGGGGCTCGTAGCCCCGTCGACCGGATCGGCCAGCCGCAGCACCCACGCACGGCTCCCACCTGCAGTCGCTGTAACGACCCAGGTGGGGGCCGTTGCGGTGTTCGGCCTCCGCCCGACGGGAGGCACCGTGCCGAAGGGGTCGGCAACGAGCGGACCTCCCACGGGTCGCGACCACAGAGGCCGCACCGACCCATCCGGGTGAGACGGAGGTTGGGAGGTCTCGGGACCGGGCACCGGCGTCCCGAGACCGATGGAGCGGTCTCGATCGAACCAGGGAAGGCGGTGGCGGCGTGGCGCTGTGGCAGTCCCTGCCGCTCCCGACCGGCTTCACCGAGCTGTGGTGCCAGCAGCTCAGCTCCCTGGCCGAGCTGGCCGGGCTGCGGGCACGGCTGCGCGCCGCGCTCACCGGCCACGAGACCGTCGAGCACCCCGAGCGCGAGCACTGGTCCGAGCGGCTGGTGCTGGTCGCCGACGAGCTCGCCTCCAACGGGCTGCGCCACGGTGGCGCGCCCGTCGCCGCGGCGCTCAGCCGGGGCCCGGGACGGTGGCTGATCGCGGTCAGCGACACCTCCCCCGACGTGCCGCCGACGCCCGCCCAGGGCCGCGATCCCGGCAAGGGCGGCTTCGGCCTGTACCTGGTCGCCGACCTCGCCGAGGCGCACGGCTGGGCGCGCACCGCCCGTGGCGAGAAGACCGCCTGGGCCGTCCTCGCCGAGGCCTGAACCCCGGCCGGGCGACCCTCGGGCAGGTACGTGTGACTCGCGGGTAACCTGCGCCACATGTCGCTCGCGGAGCAGATGGACACGGTCACCGACGACGCTGCCGGGACCGTGGACCGGCACGACACCAGCCAGACGTTCGAGTCCACCGACCCGGCCACCGGCGCCGTCGTCGGCGTCTTCCCGGTGCACGACGCCGACGCCGTCGCCGAGACGGTGCAGCGCGCCCGCGCCGCCGCCGAGGCCTGGGGCGCGCTCGGCTTCGAGGGGCGCAAGCAGAAGCTGGCCGCCTACCGCGGCTACCTCGCGCGCCGCATGCACGAGCTGGCCGACCTGGTGCACCGCGAGAACGGCAAGCCGCACGCCGACGCGATCCTCGAGATCACCCTCGCCGTCGACCACCTGGCCTGGGCCGCCGGCCACGCCCGCAAGGCGCTCGGCCCGCGCCGGGTGAACCCGGGGCTGATCGCCGCCAACCACGCCGCCTACTTGGAGTACCAGCCGCTGGGCGTCATCGGCGTCATCGGGCCGTGGAACTACCCGGTGTTCACGCCGATGGGCTCGATCGCCTACGCCCTGGCCGCCGGCAACGCCGTCGTCTTCAAGCCCTCCGAGCACACCCCGGCGATCGGCGCGTGGCTGGCCGCCGCGTGGCGGGCCGCCGTCCCCGAGGTCGCCGACGCCTTCCAGGTCGTCACCGGCTTCGGCGACACCGGCGCCGCGCTGTGCCGGGTGCCGGTCGACAAGATCGCCTTCACCGGCTCCGCGCCCACCGGCAAGAAGGTGATGGCCACCTGCGCCGAGACGCTCACGCCGGTGCTCATGGAGCTCGGCGGCAAGGACGCGATGATCGTCGACGACGACGCCGACGTCGTGGCCGCCGCCGACGCCGCCGTCTGGGGCGCGATGAGCAACGCCGGCCAGACCTGCATCGGCATCGAGCGGGTGTACGCCACCTCCGCCGTCTACGACCGGTTCGTCGCCGAGGTCACCGAGCAGGTGCGCAAGCTGCGCCCCGGTGCCGACGACGAGGCCACCTACGGGCCGATGACCATGGCCTCGCAGATCGACGTCGTGAAGCGGCACGTGCAGGACGCCGCCACCGCCGGGGCCCGCGTGGTCACCGGTGGTCCGGACGCCGACGCGTTCCCCGGTGAGGGCTACGTCGCACCCACCGTCCTGCTCGACGTGCCCGAGGACTCCTCGGCCGTCAAGGAGGAGACCTTCGGCCCGACGCTCACCATCACCAGGGTGCGCGACGCCGAGGAGGCGCTGCAGCGGGCCAACGACACCACCTACGGCCTGGCCGGCTCGATCTTCTCCGCGTCCAAGGACAAGGCCATGGACCTCGCCCGCCGGATGCGCAGCGGCATGACCTCGATCAACTCGGTGCTCACCTTCGCCTCGGTGCCGGCCCTGCCCTTCGGCGGCGTCGGCGACTCCGGCTTCGGCCGCATCCACGGCGAGGACGGGCTCAAGGAGTTCACCCGCGCCAAGGCCATCACCCGCCAGCGGATGCCGCTGCCGGTGAACCTGATGAGCTTCGGCCGGCCGGAGAAGGCCGCCGACGCGCTCGCCCGTGTCATGGGCATGCTGCACGGGCGGCACCGCTGATGGGCGTGCAGGAGGAGTACGACGTCGTCGTCGTCGGCGCCGGCTCGGCCGGGTGCGCGCTGGCCGGGCGGCTGAGCGAGGACCCGTCGCTGAAGGTCCTCCTGCTGGAGGCCGGCGGCTCGGACAAGCTGCTCGAGGTGCAGGCCCCGGCCGGGCTGTACAAGGTCTGGCGCACCCGGCGCGACTGGAACTACACGACCGACGAGCAGCCCGGCCTGGACGGTCGCAAGCTCTTCTGGCCGCGCGGCAAGCTGCTCGGCGGCTCCTCGTCGATCAACGCGATGATCTACATCCGCGGCGCGGCGGCCGACTACGACGAGTGGGCCGAGCTGACCGGCGACCCGTCGTGGTCCTACGAGCACGTGCTGCCGCTGTTCCGCCGCATGGAGGACAACGCCCGCGGCGCCGACCGGTGGCACGGCGTCGGGGGCCCGCTGCGGGTCGAGGACCTGCGCTCGCCGCACCCCTGGACGACGGCGGTCGTGGAGTCGGCGGTCGCGGCCGGCTACCCGCGCAACCCCGACTTCAACGGCGCCACCCAGGAGGGCGTCGGCCAGTACCAGGTGACGCAGAAGCGCGGCCGCCGCTGGTCGTCGGCCGACGCCTACCTGCACCCCGCCGAGGGCCGGCCCAACCTGACCGTGCGCACCGGCGCCCTGACCACCCGCGTGCTGGTCTCCGGTGGCCGGGCGACCGGCGTCGAGTACCGCTGCGGCGGGCAGCTGCACACCGCCAGGGCCACCTCCGAGGTGGTGCTCTCCGGCGGCGCGGTCAACTCCCCGCAGCTGCTCATGCTCTCGGGCATCGGCCCGGCCGACCACCTGCGCGAGGTCGGCGTCGACGTCCTCCACGACCTGCCCGGCGTCGGTGCCGGCCTGCAGGACCACCCGCTGGTGCCGGTCATCTGGGACGTGCGGTCGGGCACCTCGCTACGCCTGGCCGAGACGCCGCTCAACGTCGCGAAGTGGAAGGCCGCCGGGCGCGGGCCGCTCACCTCGAACCTGGCCGAGGCCGGGCTGTTCACCCGGTCCCGCCCCGACCTGGCCGAGCCGGACCTGCAGTTCCACTTCCTGCCGGTGAAGTTCTGGAAGCAGGCCGAGATCGACCCCGACGCCGAGGCGTTCACCGCCGCCGTCGTGCTGGTCGACGTGCACTCGCGCGGCTCGGTGCGGTTGCGCTCGGCCGACCCGACCTGGGCGCCGTCGATCGACGCCGGCTACCTCACCGACCCCCGCGACCTCGACGCGCTGGTGTGCGGCGTGGAGAAGGCCCGCGAGATCGCCTCGGTCGGGCCGCTGGCCTCGGTGCTGGCCGAGGAGTGGTCGCCCGGCGGCACGGTGCACGGGGCCGACGCGCTGCGCGGCAAGGTGCGGGAGACCCTGGAGTCGCTGTACCACCCGGTGTCGTCGTGCCGGATGGGCACCGACGAGCAGTCCGTCGTCGACCCGCAGCTGCGGGTGCACGGCATCGAGGGGCTGCGGGTGGTCGACGCCTCGGTCATGCCGACCCTGGTCCGCGGCAACACCAACGCGCCGACGATCATGATCGCCGAGCGGGCCGCCGACCTGATCCTGGGCCGCACCGTGGACCCGGAGCTCGCCGCCGCGAGGTGACCCCGCTGCCGGCTTCCGGTACCGAGAGCTGCGGTCCACCGCGCAGCTTTCGGTACCGAAAGCCGGTTCAGCCGTGGGCCTGGGCGGCGGCCGCCTCCTGCCGGTCGGTGGGCAGCGCGGTCGCCGCGGGCGCGGGCAGGTTGCGGCGGATGGAGATCGACAGCACGGCGGCCAGCACGCACAGCGCGCCGGCGGCGAACCAGGCGAGGTCGTAGGAGCCGGTGACGTCGCGGACCACGCCCCCGCCGAACGCGGCGAACGCCGAGCCGAGCTGGTGGGCGGCGAACACCCAGCCGAACACCACCGGCGCGCGGGACCCGAAGTGCTCGCGGCACAGCGCCAGCGTGGGCGGCACGGTCGCCACCCAGTCCAGGCCGTAGAAGACGATGAACGCGATCATCGCCACCTCGAGGTCGGGCCCGAACAGCGGCGGCAGCAGGAACAGCGAGAACCCGCGCAGCGCGTAGTAGGCCAGCAGCAGCACCCGCGGGTCGACCCGGTCGGTCAGCCAGCCGGAGAGCACGGTCCCGGCGATGTCGAAGATGCCGACGACGGCGAGCAGCCCGGCCGCGGTGGTCACCGGCATGCCGTGGTCGTGCGCGGCCGGGATGAAGTGCGGCTGCACCAGCCCGTTGGTCGACAGCCCGCAGATGAAGAAGCCACCGGCCAGCAGCCAGAACGGCCGGGAGCGCGCCGCCTCGGCCAGCCCGCGGACCGCGGCCCGCGCCGCGCCCTGCCGCACCGGGTCGACGTCGTCGGCGGCGGTGCCGCCGTAGGGGACGGCGCCGGCGTCGCGCGGCCGGTCGCGCAGCAGCCAGGCCACCAGCGGGACGACGGCCAGCGCGGCGGCGGTGGTGCCCAGCGACGCCGAGCGCCAGCCCCAGTTCTGGTCCGCCCACGCCACCAGCGGGAGGAACACCAGCTGACCGGTCGCGCCGCCCGCGGTGAGGATGCCCGACACCAGCCCGCGGCGGGCGACGAACCATCGGCCGGTCACGGTGGCCACCAGCGACAGCGCCATCGAGCCGGTGCCCAGGCCCACGGCGAAGCCCCACAGCAGCACCAGCTGCCAGCTCGCCGTCATGAAGACCGTCAGCCCGCTGCCGGCGGCGGTGAGCAGCAGCGCGCCGATCACGACGCGGCGGATGCCGAACTTCTCCATCAGCGCCGCCGCGAACGGCGCGGTCAGCCCGTAGAGCGCCATGTTGACCGCGACGGCGGCGGAGATGGTCGAGACCGACCAGCCGAACTCCTCGCGCAACGGGTCGATGAGCACGCCGGGGACGGCACGGAAGGCGGCGGCACCCACGAGCGCCAGGAAGGTCACCGCGGCCACCCACCACGCGGGGTGGATGCGCGTCGTCGTCCGCGTGCTCACGCCGGACAGGATGACCCAGCGGGCCGGGGCCGGACGAGGCCCCCGGCCTGCCGGGACCCACCGGTTTCCTGCCACCTCCCTCACCCGATGTGATCCTCCCCTCCCCCGCGGTGGGCACGGATCGGCGCCGGGTCTGGTTGAGTACGGAGTACCGGCGCCGCCCTTTGCTCATCCGGAGCGGCAGGAATCGACGTCGGGCTGAGGCTGCGCCACCGAGGCGCGCCCGGCTGACCGACGTCTCGCCGACGATGCGAGCCCCGCACCCCGAGGTGCGCCGGCGCTCGCGCTCGCCGAGCTCGCGGCGGCCACTCGAGCGTTGGGACATCACCGCATGAGCACCCCCACTCCCCCTGCCGCCGACGGCACCGCCCGTCCGCGCCGCCGTCGCGGCGGCCGCGGTCGCGGCACCCGCCCGGCCGGCGAGCAGACGCAGGTCCAGCAGCAGAGCACCCCGGCGCCGGCTCCCGTCGTCGTCCCCGTCGGCGCGGACGCCACCGTCCTGCCCACCGACACCACGTTCGCGGCGCTCGGCGTGCCCGCGCCCATGGTCGAGGTGCTCTCGGCCAGCGGCATCACCGCGCCGTTCCCGATCCAGGTCGCCACGCTGCCCGACAGCCTCGGCGGCCGCGACGTGCTCGGCCGCGGGCGCACCGGCTCGGGCAAGACCCTGGCCTTCTCCATCCCGCTGGTCGCCCGGCTGGCCGCCTCCGACAGCCGCCGCTCCGCCAAGCGCCCCCGGGCGCTGGTGCTGGTGCCGACCCGCGAGCTGGCCAACCAGGTGTTCGCCGTCGTCGACCCGCTGGCCCGTGCCCTGGGCATGAACGCCACCACGATCTTCGGCGGCGTCGGCCAGAACCCGCAGGTCCAGGCGCTGGCCAAGGGCGTCGACATCGTCATCGCCTGCCCCGGCCGGCTCGAGGACCTCATCGGCCAGGGCCACTGCGACCTCGGCGCCGTCGAGATCACCATCCTGGACGAGGCCGACCACATGGCCGACCTCGGCTTCCTGCCCGGCGTCAAGCGGCTCATGGACCGCACCCCGAAGACCGGCCAGCGGCTGCTCTTCTCGGCGACCCTGGACAACGGCGTCGACGTCCTGGTCAAGCGCTACCTGAGCAACCCGGTCACGCACTCGGTCGACCCCGCGGTCGCGCCGGTGAGCACCATGACCCACCACGTCTTCCACGTGCAGACCGCCGACAAGGGCGAGGTCGTGCGCCAGCTGGCCGCGGGCCTCGGCCGCAGCGTGCTGTTCACCCGCACCAAGCACCAGGCCAAGAAGCTGGCCAAGCAGCTCACCGCGTCGGGCATCCCGGCCGTCGACCTGCACGGCAACCTCAGCCAGAACGCCCGCGAGCGCAACCTCGAGGCGTTCAGCAACGGCTCCTCCCGGGTGCTGTGCGCCACCGACATCGCCGCCCGCGGCATCCACGTCGACGACGTCGCGCTGGTCGTGCACGTCGACCCGCCGACCGAGCACAAGGCCTACCTGCACCGCTCGGGCCGCACCGCCCGCGCCGGCGCCGGTGGCACGGTCGTCACCATCACCACCCCCGACATGGTCGGCGAGGTGCGCACGCTGACCCGCCAGGCCGGGATCACCCCGACCGTGACCCAGGTCCGGCCGGGCGCCGAGCTGATCGCCGAGCTCGCCGGCCCGCCGGCGCCCTACGTGGAGCCGGCCCCCGCGCCGGAGCCGCAGCCGCAGGGCTCCGGTGGCGGCCGTCGTCGTCGCGGGGGGTCGGGCTCGGGTTCCGCGTCGGCCAAGCCGGCCGCCTCGGGCCGCGGTGGGGCCTCCGGCGGCGGCCGGGCCAGCGGCCCGGCGCGCACCCGCGCCGAGCTGGCCGCCCGCGCCGGCACCAGCAGCGCCGCCTCGTTCAGCGCCCGCTCGCGCCGCGGCCGCTGATCTCCCGCCGGACCCGGGAGACCTCCGCCGGTCTCCCGGGTTCAGCGCTGCCCGGGGTGGGCACCGAGGACGGCATGGGACTGCCGATCACCCTCTCCGAGATCGCGCCGCGCATCTCCGCGGGCGCCTTCATCCTGAACAGCGGCCTCGGCAAGCGCGGGGCCGACGCCGAGACCGCCGCCGGCATGCACGGCTTCGCCGCCGGCGCCTACCCGGTGCTGAAGAACGTCCCCCCGCAGCAGTTCGTGCAGGGGCTGGCGACGGCGGAGATCGTCGTGGGGGCGGCGCTGCTGACGCCCTTCGTGCCGACCTTCGCGGCCGGTGTCGCGCTGACCGCCTTCTCCGGCGGGCTGCTCGGCCTGTACCTCAAGACGCCGGGCATGCGGAAGCCGGGCAGCCTCGCGCCGACCGAGCAGGGCCTGTCCATCGCCAAGGACAGCTGGCTGGTCGGGATCGGCATCGGCCTCATGACCCGCGGGCTGATCGAGCGCCGTCCCCGCGTGTCGGTGAAGAAGGCGGAGAAGCTGGCCCGTACCCAGGCGAAGCAGGCCGCGAAGGACGCCCGCCGCGAGGCGCGGGCGCGCTAGTCCCCCGGCAGGTGCACGGTGCTGACCAGCCGGCGGCGGCGCCCCTCCGCCGGCTGGTTCGCCGCGCGGGCGGCCAGCACCGCCCGCAGGTCGGCCACCAGCTCGGCGAACTCGTCCTCGGTGAGCCACAGCCCCACCTGCCGGTAGCCGACGCCGTCCCGCGCGAGGTCGACGTTGCCGCGGGTCAGGTACCGGTCGAAGTCGGCCAGCAGCGCGGCGACGAACGTGGTGAACGCCCGGCGGTGCTCCTCGGGGTCCATCCGGGACGCGGCGTCGGGGCCGATGGACGCCGCCGCGGGCACCAGCCGGTAGCTGCGCTCGGCGGCGCCCCGCACCCGGCGCTCCCCCACGACCTCCAGCACGCCGGCCTCGGCCAGCGTGGCGACGTGCCGGTAGAGCGACGCCGTCGGGACGTCGGGCAGCCCGGCGTGCAGGTCGGCGGTGGTGAGCGTGCGCTCGCCCAGGAACGCCTGGACGATCCGCAGCCGCACCGGGTGCAGCAGCAGGTCCGAGGTCGGCATCCGCGCCACCATTCTCATCTTTGACAACGCTCTCGCGATTGAGAATGATGGTGCCATGGCGACGATCCGGACGACACCCGACAGCCTGCAGATCTCCCTCACGCGGGCGGAGAAGTTCTTCGGCATGCTCCGCGACCTCGAGGTGCCCCCGTCGGCCGTGACCTCCGTCGAGGCGGTGCCGTCCGGCCTGGCCGCGCTGCGCGGGCTGCGCGCGCCGGGGCTCGGGCTCCCCGGCGTGCGCGCCATCGGCACCTGGCGGCGGCGCGGCGAGAAGACCTACGTCTCGGTGCGCCGCGGGCAGCCCGCGCTCCGGATCCGGCTGACCGGCCAGCGCTACGACACCGTGCTGGTCGGGGCCGACGACGCCGCGGCGCTCGCCGGCACGCTCTCCCCCGCGGGCTGAGCGTGCGCGAGCTCCCCCTGGCCGTGCCGGGCGAGCACCCGCTCGCCGGCACGCTCACCCTCCCCGACGGCCCGCTCCCCGCGCCCGCCGTGGTGCTGGCCGCCGGGTCGGGGCCGGTCGACCGGGACTCCGACCACCCGCGCGCGCGGTTCGGGGTCACCCGCGCCCTGGCGCACGCGCTGGCCGGCGCCGGCCTGGCCAGCTACCGCTACGACAAGCGCGGCGTCGGCGGCAGCCCCGGCGACTGGCGCCGAGCCGGGTTCACCGACAACGTCGACGACCTGGCCCGCGTCGTGACCGCCGTCGCGGACCGGCCCGAGGTGGACGCCGACCGGCTGCTCCTGGCCGGCCACAGCGAGGGGGCGCTGCTGTCCGCCGCCGTCGCCGCCCGCGGTGCGCACGTCGCGGGGCTGGTCCTCCTGGCCATGAGCGCCAGCCCCGGCGAGGAGCTGCTGCGCTGGCAGGCGCGGCAGATCGCACCCACCCTGCCGGCACCGGTGCGGCTGCTGCTCCGCGTCCTCCGCACCGACCTGGAGAAGAAGGTCGCGGCCAACCACGTCCGCATCAAGGCGACCACCACCGACGTCGCCCGGATCGGCGGAGCGCGGGTCAACGCCCGGTGGACCCGCGAGTTCATGGCCCACGACCCGAGCGCAGACCTGCGCCGGGTGCGCGTGCCGGTCCTGGCCATCACCGGCGGCAAGGACCTGCAGGTGCCGGCCGACGACCTCGACCGGATCGCGGCGACCGCGGCCGGGCCGGTCGAGGTGCGCCGCGTCCCCGACCTGACGCACACGCTGCGCCGCCAGTCCGGGCCGCCGTCGATGTCGCGCTACAAGGCCGAGCTGCGCGAGCCGGTCGACCCCGAGGTGCTCGCCCTCGTCACCGGCTGGGCCCGCCGGGTCACCGGCTGACCCCTTCCGCCCGGTCCTTGACGGTTGCACCATCGGGGCAGCGCCCCCCGCGAGGGACGCCCGACCCAGGAGGCGCCATGCCCCGGACCCCGCTGACCGCCGGTGCGCTGCCGGCCGCCGCCGTCCTGACCGTCGCCGTCCTGACCGGCTGCGGGAGCTCCGAACCGGAACCGGACTCCCCCGCCGCCGCGTCGACCACCAGCCCGGGCACGGCCGAGCCGACCGACGTGACCCCCGCGGCGGAGAGCGCCGCGCTGGAGGTGACCGCGGTCGACTTCGGCTTCGAGCTCGACGACGAGGAGCTGACCGCCGGCACCTACGAGATCACGCTGACCAACGACGGCGGCTCCACCCACGACCTGGTCGTCGAGCGGGACGGCGAGGACGTCGCGGAGTCCGAGGACGTCGACCCGGGCGAGAGCACCACGTTCACGGTGACGCTGGACGAGGGCGAGTACGTCTTCTACTGCTCGATCGCCAACCACCGCGCCATGGGCATGGAGGTGCCGGTCGAGGTGGGGGCGTGACCCGCACGCCGGTGCGGGTGCGGCGCACCGGGACTCCGACGCTGTGGGGCCTGCGGCTGCTCGGCGCGGCGCTGCTGGCGGCCACGGCCTGGATCCACCTGGACCTGTGGCGCGACGGCTACCGGGACGTCGACGTCATCGGGCCGGCGTTCCTGCTCGCCGTCGTCCTGGGGTCCGGGTCGGCGGCGCTGCTGCTCGTGGTGCCGCGCGCCGTCCTGCCGTGGGTGGCCGCCCTGGGCGCGCTCGTGTGCGGGGGCACGCTGGCCGCCCTGCTGGTCTCCACCTGGGTGGGCCTGTTCGGCTTCCGCGAGTCGACCGCGGCGGCCCTGTGGTGGGAGTCGTTCTGGGTGGAGGCGGCGGGCGCTCTCGTGCTGGCCGGGCTGGCCTGGCTCGCGAGCGCCCGCCGCTGATCGGTCAGTTCCCGCTGGCGAAGGCGGCGTCGAACGCGGCCGCCGGCGGGTCGAACGCCAGCCGGCGCACGAACTCCAGCGCCTCGGGGGCGCCGACCAGGCGGTCCATGCCGGCGTCCTCCCACTCCACCGAGATGGGGCCGTCGTAGCCGATCGTGTTGAGCATCCGGAAGCAGGCCTCCCACGGGACGTCGCCGTGGCCGGTGGAGACGAAGTCCCAGCCGCGCCGCGGGTCGGCCCAGGGCAGGTGCGACCCCATCCGGCCGTTGCGGCCGTTGCCCACCTGCTTCTTCGCGTCCTTGCAGTCGACGTGGTAGATCCGGTCCTTGAAGTCCCAGATGAAGCTGACCGGGTCCAGGTCCTGCCAGACGAAGTGCGACGGGTCCCAGTTGAGCCCGAACGCCTCGCGGTGGCCGATGGCCTCCATCGTGCGCACCGTCGTCCAGTAGTCGTAGGCGATCTCGCTCGGGTGCACCTCGTGCGCGAACTTCACGCCGACCTCGTCGAAGACGTCGAGGATCGGGTTCCAGCGGTCGGCGAAGTCGCGGTAGCCGTCCTCGATCATCGACTCGGGCACCGGCGGGAACATCGCCACGGTCTTCCAGATCTTCGACCCGGTGAAGCCCACGACGACGTCGACGCCGAGCTTGCGGGCCGCCCGCGCGGTCAGCTTCATCTCCTCGGCCGCCCGCTGCCGGACGCCCTCCGGGTCGCCGTCGCCCCACACCCGCGGGTGCACCATGCCGCGGTGCCGCTCGTCGATCGGGTCGTCGCACACGGCCTGGCCGTTGAGGTGGTTGCTGATCGCGAACACCTGCAGGCCGTAGCGCTTGAGCAGGTCGAGCTTCTCCTGCACGTAGGAGTCGTCGTTCGCCGCGCGCTCGACGTCGAGGTGGTCGCCCCAGCAGGCGATCTCCAGGCCGTCGTAACCCCACTCCGAGGCCAGCCGCGCCACCTCCTCGAACGGCAGGTCGGCCCACTGGCCGGTGAACAGCGTGACGGGACGGGGCATCAGCGGTCTCCTTCGATCGGGGTCCAGCGGGAGTCGTCGGCCGCGCTGCGCTCGACGGCGTCGAGCACCCGCTGCACCTGCAGGCCGTCGGCGAAGGACGGCGCCGGGTCCTCCCCCTTGGCGATGGCGGTGACCAGGTCGACGACCTGGTGGGTGAAGCCGTGCTCGTACCCGAGCCCGTGCCCGGCCGGCCACCAGGCGCCGACGTAGGGGTGACCGGGCTCGGTGACGACGATCCGGCGGAAGCCCGCGGTCTCGTCCGGGTCGTCGCCGTCGAAGAAGTGCAGGACGTTCATGTCCTCGAAGTCGAACGCCAGGCTCCCGCGCGAGCCGTTGATCTCGATGCGGATGGCGTTCTTGCGCCCCAGCGCGAACCGGGTCGCCTCGAAGCTGGCCACCGCCCCGCCGTCGAACCGGCCGAGGAACAGGGCCGCGTCGTCGACGGTGACCGTGCCGGTGCCCTCGCCCGCGACACCGGACAGCGAGCCGGCAGCCGCGGGCAGCGGGCGCTCCGTCACGAAGGTCTCCAGCAGCGCGCTCACGCCGGTGAGCCGCTGGCCGGTGATGTGCTGGGTCAGGTCGACGACGTGCGCGCCGATGTCGCCCAGCGCGCCCGAGCCGGCCTTGTCCTTCTCCAGCCGCCACGACATCGGCGCGCTGGGGTCGGCGATCCAGTCCTGCAGGTACTGCGCGCGCACGTGCCGGATGTCGCCGAGCCGGCCGGCGGCGACCAGCTGGCGGGCCAGCGCGATCGCCGGCACCCGGCGGTAGGTGAACCCGACCATCGAGCGGACGCCGTTGCGGGCGGCCCGCGCGGCGGCCTCGGCCATCGCCTCGGCCTCGGCGACCGAGTTGGCCAGCGGCTTCTCGCAGAGCACGTGCTTGCCGGCCTCGAGCGCGGCGATCGCGATCTCGGCGTGGGTGTCCCCGGGCGTGCAGACGTCGACCAGGTCGACGTCCTCGCGTCCGAGCACCCGCCGCCAGTCGGTCTCGGTGGCCGACCAGCCGAGCTTGCCGGCCGCCTCGGCCACGCGGGCGGGGTCACGGCCGACGAGGACGGCGAGGTCGGGCCGCAGCGGCAGGTCGAAGAAGTGGGGGGCGGTGCGCCAGGCGTGCGAGTGCGCGGCGCCCATGAAGGCGTGGCCGATCATGGCCACGCGCAGGTGCGGCCGGTCGGGAGTGGTCATCGGAGCTCCTCGGGAAGCGGGGTGGCCGGGCGCGGGCAGACGCCCGGCCACCCCACGGCGATCAGGACTCGAACGCGGCGTCGATGAAGTCGTCGACGTTCTCCGAGGTCACGACCGGGGCGTTGAGGACGATCGTCCGCGGCACGCCCTGGGAGTTGAGGTCGGAGATGCTCTTGCCCTGCGCGACCAGCCGGGCCAGCCGGACGCCGTCCGCGGCCTGGGTGTGCGGGTAGATGACCGTCGCCTGCAGGACCGAGTCGCCGGACTCGATCTCGCGCATGGCGTTGGCCGAGCCGGCGCCGCCGACCATGAAGAACTCGTCGCGGCCGGCGTTCTCGATGGCGGCCAGGACGCCGACGCCCTGGTCGTCGTCGTGGTTCCAGATCGCGTCGATCTGCGGTGCGGCCTGGAGCAGGTTGGCCGCGGCCTCCTCACCGCCCTCGACGGTGAAGTCGGCGGCGACCCGGTTGGCCACCTCGAGCCCGCAGTCGGCCAGCGCGTCGGCGAAGCCCTGGCTGCGGTCCTGGGTGAGCGGCAGCGAGTCGATGCCGGCGATCTCGGCGACGACGGCGTCGCGCTGGTCGCCGAGCTGCTCGCAGACGTAGGTGCCGGCCGAGACGCCCATGCCGTAGTTGTCGCCGAGGATGGTGGCGCGGGCGGCGAACGGGCTGTCGAACTCGCGGTCGACGTTGATGACCGGGATGCCGGCCTCCATCGCCTCCAGCGCGACCGGGGTCAGCGCGGCACCGTCGAACGGCAGCAGCACGATCGCGTCGACGCCGTCGTTGATGAACGTCTCGACCTGGCTGATCTGGGTGCCGACGTCGTTGGTGCCCTCGGCGACCCGCAGCTCGACGTCGTCGTACTCTTCGTCGACGGCGCGCGCGGCCTCGGTGATGCCGGCCATCCAGCCGTGGTCCGCGGCGGGGGCGGAGAAGCCGATGACGACGGTGTCGCCTTCCTCGTCGTTGTCGCTCGCGGCGTTGGCGGTGCCCCCGCCACCGGAGTTCTCCGGCTCGTTGCTGGTGCAGCCGGCCACCAGCGCGGCGGCGCCGAGCAGGGCGACCGCGGTGTAGGGCAGGCGGCGGAACGGACGCTGCCTCGCTGCAGACATGTTCTCTCCTCGGGTCTGGCCGTCCTGGCGGGAGGCCAGGTGGTCGGGGTGGTGCGGGGATCGGGGGTGGAGCGCCCACGGGGCGGGCCCGGTGGGAGTCGGTGCTGACCGGCGCGCGGCGGCAGGACAGGACGCCGCGCGCCGGTCAGGTCTGGGGTGCGCCGGGGCGGGCGCCGCCGGGGCCGCCGGGTTCGCTCGTCCCGCCGGACACCGCGCCGGCCGGGCTGCCCTGGACGACCGGGGCGCCACCGCGGGCGCCGCCGCCGCCGGAGCGGGCGAAGGAGAAGCCGCCGGTGGCCAGCCGCTGCTGCAGCAGCACGGCGAGGACGATGATCACGCCGCGGGCGACGGCCTGGGCCGAGCTGGACAGGTTGTTCAGCGTGAAGACGTTGCCGAGCGTGGTGAAGATCAGCACGCCCAGGACGGTGCCGACGATCGTGCCCCGGCCGCCGATGAGCAGCGTGCCGCCGATGACGACCGCGGCGATCGCGTCCAGCTCCCACAGCGTGCCGTGCGTGGAGCTGCCGGTCGTCGTGCGGGCCATGATCATCACCGCGGCGATGCCGCAGGTGAACCCGGAGAGCACGTAGAGCTTCACGGTGTGCCGCTGCACGCGGATGCCGGCCAGGCGGGCCGCCTCGGCGTTGCCGCCGACGGCGAAGGTCCGCCGTCCGAAGGTGGTGCGGTTGAGCAGCACCCAGCCGGCGACGGCGACCAGCGCCCAGATGATGACCAGCGTCGGGATGCCGAGCACGTCGCCGGAGAAGAACGACAGGAAGTCCCGGTCGCGGATGATCTGCGTCCGCCGGTTGGAGATGATCTCGGCCAGCCCGCGCGCGGCCGCGAGCATGGCGAGGGTGGCGATGAAGGCGGCCAGCTTGCCGTAGGCGATGACCACCCCGTTGACCAGCCCCGCGATGCTGCCCACCAGCAGCGCGGTGACCACCATGACGATCCAGTGCACGTCCTCGGCCATCTGCTGGGTGGCCAGCGTGGTCGCCCAGACCGAGGAGAGCGCCGCGAGCGCGCCGACGGAAAGGTCGATGCCCCCGCCGATGATCACGAAGGTCATGCCGATGCTGACCACGCCGATGACCGCGGACAGCCGCAGGATGGTCAGCACGTTGTCGAGGTCGGCGAAGCGGTCGCCGGCCGTCGCGATGCCGACGATGCAGAGGATGACCAGGGCGACCACCAGGCCGAGGTTGCGGCCCACCGGCCCCGCCATCAGGCTCTGCCGCTGCCCGCCGTTCGGGCCGCGCCCGGCCGGGTCCACGGACGCGTCCGTCGTCCCGCTCGTCGTCGCGGTGGTGCTCCCGCTCATGCCACGTCCCCTTCGTGCTGCGTCTCGTGCTGCGTCGGGCGGAGGGGCGCGCCGCGGTGGCCGGTGCCCTCCATGACCAGGTCGAGCACCCGGTGCTCGTCGAGTTCTCCGGCCGGTGCCTCGGCGACGACGGCGCCCTCGGCGATCACCAGCACGCGGTCGGCCAGGCCGAGGACCTCCGGGATCTCGCTGGAGACCACGACGACGGCGACCCCGCGGTCGGCCAGGTCGCGGATCAGCGCGTAGATCTCCGAGCGGGCGCCGACGTCGACGCCGCGGGTGGGCTCGTCGAGCAGCAGCACCCGGCAGTCGCGCAGCAGCCACCGGGCCAGCACGACCTTCTGCTGGTTCCCACCGGACAGCGTGCGGACCTCGCGGTCGACGTCCTTCGGGCGGACGTCGAGCGAGCCGACCAGGTCCTGGGCGGCGTCGCGCTCGGCACCGCGGGAGAGGAAGCCGCCGCGGGCGAACCGGGCCAGGCTGGAGATGGAGATGTTGCGGTAGACGGAGTCGCCGAGCAGCAGCGCCTGGCTCTTGCGCTCCTCGGGGGCCAGGCCGACACCGGCGGCCACCGCTCCCCCGACGTCGCCGGGCCGCAGCCGCTTGCCGGCGACGCGCACCGTGCCGCTGGTGGCGCGGCGGGCGCCGAAGACGGTCTCCAGGATCTCGGAACGCCCGGCGCCGACCAGCCCGGCCAGGCCGACCACCTCGCCCGGGCGGACGGCGAAGGAGACGCCGCCGAAGCTGCCGCGCAGCCCGAGGTCCTCGACCTCCAGCAGCGGCTCCTGGTCGACGGCGACCTGTGCGCGCCGCTCCGGGAAGACGTACTCGATCGTCCGGCCGGTCATCAGCGTGATGACCTCGCGGGTCTCGGTCTCGCGCGCCGGCAGGCCGGTGGCCACGGTCCGGCCGTCCTTGAGGACGGTGATCCGGTCGCCGATCTGGCGGATCTCCTCGAGCCGGTGGGAGATGTAGACGACGGCGACGTCGTGGGCGGTGAGGTCGCGGACGACGGCGAAGAGCCGGTCGACCTCCTCGGTGTCCAGGACGGCCGAGGGCTCGTCCATGACGATCAGCTTCGCGTCCTGGGACAGCGCCCGGGCGATGCTGACCATCTGCTGGCCGGCCGCGGACAGGGAGCCGACCTCGGCGCCCGGCCGGATCTCCGGGTGGCCGAGCCGCTCGAGCAGCCGCGCGGCGGCCCGGTTGACCTCGGCGATGCGGGTCAGGCCGAACCGCGAGCGCTCCCGGCCGAGGAAGATGTTGTCGGCGACGCTCAGGCCGGAGACGAGGTCGAGCTCCTGGTAGATGGTGGCGATGCCCAGGCGCATCGCGGCCTGCGGGCTGCTCAGCCGCACCTCCTCGCCGCGCCAGGTGATCCGGCCCGCGTCGGGCTGGTGGGCGCCGGCCAGGACCTTGATCAGCGTCGACTTGCCGGCACCGTTCTGACCCAGCAGGCAGTGCACCTCGCCGGCGCGCACGTCGAGGTCGACGCCGTCGAGCGCCCGGACACCCGGGAACGTCTTGACGATGCCGTGCATCTCGAGGAGCGGGGTGCTCCCGGGTTCCGCCACGTTGCCTCCGGACTTTTGCTCAACACTGACCATTAGTCGGCTGAGGCAGCAACATATGTCCCGGGTCACACGGGGTCAAGGGACCTCCGGCACGGTTACCGGAACGAGACCAAGCCCGGGACCCGACGGGTCCCGGGGTGCTCGGTCCCCGCGGGTCAGCGCTCGGCGGCGAGCAGCGCGACCGAGTCCTCGTCCAGGAACTCCTCGATCGCCATGAGGGCCGCACCGACGCGGCCGGAGAGGTCGGGCGCGTCGCTGACGGTGATCTCCAGCGCCCGGGCGGCCAGCGGCATGGACCGCCGGTACACCGCCTCGCGGATGCCGGCCAGCAGGGGCACGCCCGCCCGCGCGACGCCGCCGGTCATGACGATGCGGTGCGGGTTGAAGAAGTTGACCAGCGCGGCCAGGACGGTGCCGATCGTGCGGCCCGCCTCGCGCACCAGCTCGAGCGCGGCGCCGTCCCCCTGCGCGGCGAGCTGGACGATGTCGCGCACCGTCTCGACCGGCAGGCCGGCCGCGACGGCGTCGCGCAGGATGGCGCCGCCGCCGGCGATCGCCTCGAGGCAGTTCTCCTGCCCGCAGCGGCAGACGACGGTGCGCCCGTCGGGCTGGGCGACGTGGATGTGCCCGATGTCGCCGGCGCTGCCCTGCGCGCCGCGGTACACCCGGCCCTCGACGATGACCCCGCAGCCGATGCCGGTGCCCACCTTGACCACGAGGAGGTCCTGGTCGGAGCCGGCGACGCCGATCTCGCCGAGCGCCATCACGTTGACGTCGTTGTCGACGTAGACCGGGCACTCGTACCGGCCGAACGCGCTGGGGACCGGGTAGTCGTGCCAGCCCGACATGATCGGCGGGTGCGAGGGCCGTCCGGTCGAGAACTCGACCGGTCCGGGCACCCCCACGCCGACGGCGCGCACGTCGGCCGGGGTCAGCCCCGCCTCGGCGAGCGCCTTCTGCGCCAGCCGGTCGACCTCGGCCAGCACGGGCCGGGGGCCCTCGGCGATGTCGATCGGGTGGCCGGCGGTGGCCAGGATCTGCGCGGACAGGTCGGTGACCGCGACGTCGACGCTGCTGGCGCCGAGGTCGACGGCGAGCACGCAGCCCGCCCGGCTGTTGAACTGCAGGAGCGTGGGCGGCCGGCCGCCGGTGCTCCAGCCGCGACCGCCCTCCTCGAGGAGGTTCGCCGCGATGAGCTGGTCCACCCGCGCGCTGACCGTGTTGCGCGACGCGCCGGTGAGCGCCACGAGGTCGGCGCGGCTGCGCGCACGCCCCGTGCGCACGTGCCGGAGCAGCGCCCCGGCCGACGCTGAGGTGGTGGCCACGTCGCCATAGTGGCACGGCCGGGCGTCCTCCCCGGCCCGCCTGCGGGGTGGCCTCCACCGGACGAGGGGCCGGGCAGCGTGCGCTCCCCGGCCCCTCGTCAGCGTGCGGTGGTCAGCGGACGCCGAGCAGGTGCTCCATCGCCAGCTGGTCGAGCCGCTCGAACTGCAGGCCGCGCTCGCCCAGGGCGACCGGGTCGTGCGCCTCGTCCCGGAGGGCCTGCAGCGACTCGCCCTCGCCCAGCGTGGGGACGGCGAGCTCGGTGACGCGGGCGGCCTCGAGGGCCTCGGCGACCTCCGGGTCCGCGCGGAACGCCTGCGCCTTCTCCTTGAGGATCAGGTAGTTGCGCATGCAGGCGCGGGCGGTCTCCCACACGCCCTCGATGTCCTCGGTCCGCGGCGGCTTGTAGTCGAAGTGCAGGTAGCCGTCGTAGGCGCGGCCGGAACCGGAGCCGAGCAGCGTGTCGACGGTCCAGAAGGCCCCGCGCAGGTTGCCGGCGCCGAAGCGCAGGTCCTGGTCGAAGCGGGGGCCGTGCTGGCCGTTGAGGTCGACGTGGAAGAGCTTGCCGTGCCACAGCGCCTGGGCGATGCCCTGGGCGAAGTTCAGCCCGGCCATCTCCTCGTGCCCGACCTCCGGGTTGAGGCCGACGCGGTCGGGCTCCTCGAGCTCGTTGATGAAGGCGATGGCGTGCCCGATGGTCGGCAGCAGGATGTCGCCGCGCGGCTCGTTGGGCTTGGGCTCGAGGGCGAACCGGATGTCGTAGCCCTGCTCGCGCACGTAGGCGCAGAGCAGGTCCAGGCCCTCCTTGTACCGGTCCAGCGCAGCGGCGACGTCCTTGCTGCCACCGGACTCGGCGCCCTCGCGGCCGCCCCACAGCACGTAGGTCTTCGCACCCAGCTCGGCGGCCAGGTCGATGTTGCGCAGCACCTTGGCGATCGCGTACCGGCGGACGGCGCGGTCGTTGGCGGTCAGGCCGCCGTCCTTGAACACCGGCGCGCCGAACAGGTTGGTGGTGGCCATCTCGACGCCGACGCCGGTCTCGGCGAGCGCCTTCTTGAACCGCTCGAGGGTGGCCTCGCGGGTGGCGTCGTCGGGCACCAGGTCGTCGTCGTGGAAGGTCACCGCGGCCGCACCCAGCTCGGCGAGCTTGTGCACCGCCTCGACCGGGTCCAGCGCCGGGCGGACGGCGCCGCCGAAGACGTCGACGCCCTGCCAGCCCACGGTCCACAGACCGAAGCTGAACTTGTCGTCCTTGGTGGGGGTGTAGCGGTCGCTCATGAGCGGTTCTCCGTCCGGGAGGGTGGATGGGCAGCAGGTCCCCCGCCGGTGGCGGGGGGACGGACGACGGGGATCGGGGTCACGAGACCCCGGCCGGTACCGCGTCGGGGACCGGCACGAGCGTGGGGTCGTCGAACACCGACTCGAGCGCGACGTGGGCGCCGCCGCGCACGGCGGCGCTGAAGCCGAGGGTGGAGAGCACCACGCGCGCGCCGGCCACGCCGGGCCCGAGCACGCGGGCCTCCAGCTCGGCCATCACCGGCCCCATGAGGTACTCGCCGAGGACGGCGAAGTACCCGCCCAGCAGCACGACGCGCGGGTTGAACACGTTGATGAGCACGGCCGCGCCGGCGCCGAGGGCGGTGCCCACCCGGTGCAGCGCGGCGAGCGTGCGCTCGTCGCCGGCGGCGGTGCGGGCGGCCACCTCGGCCAGCCGGGTCTCCAGGTCGCGGGTGTGGTCGTGCACGGGGTCGTCGTCGTCCGCGACCGCGTGCAGCAGCGCAGCCAGGCCGACGACGGTCTCCCAGCAGCCGGTCCGGCCGCAGCCGCAGACCGCATCGGGGTCGCCGAGGGACGTGTGCCCGACCTCGCCGGACAGGCCGCCGGCGCCGCGCAGCAGCTGACCGGCGACGATCACGCCGCCGCCGACGCCGACCTCACCGGTCAGGTAGACCAGGTCGGGGGTGCGCGCCTCGGCGCCCATCGCCCACTCGGCGATCGCGGAGAGGTTGGCGTCGTTCTCGACCCGGATCGGGAAGTCGACGTCGAGCCGGGCGCTGAGGCCGTCCAGCACCGGGACGTCCCGCCAGCCGATGTTGGGCGCGAGGATGACGACGCCGTCGACGCTGCGGACGAGGCCGGCGACGGCGACGGTGAGCCCGGCCGGGCGGGCGCCGCGGGTGGCGGCGGCGTCGACGGCCCGGCGGACCAGCGCCGCGACCTCGTCGAGGGTGCGGTCCACGCCGGCCGACGGCACGTCGAGGGCCAGCCGTTCCTCGAACAGCACCTCGCCGCGCAGGTCCAGCACCAGGACGGCGACGTAGTCGACGTTGAGCTCCACCCCGATGCCGCAGACGCACCGGCCGGCCAGCTCGACGATCACACCGGGGCGGCCGACCGAGCCGGCCCGGTCGATCTCGCCGGCGGTGACCAGCCGCCGCTCGCCCAGCTCGGCGACCAAGCTGGACACGGTGGCCTTGTTCAGCCCGGTGTCCTGGGCGATCCGCGCCCGCGACCGGGGGCCGGCGTCGCGCAGGTGGCGCAGCACCAGCCCGAGGTTGTTGCGCCGCACGGTGGCCTGGTCGGCCGGGGCGTTCCGGCGCGCACGGGGTCCGTCGTAGAGACCACGCTCCTCGAACACGGCGGTACACCTCCTCGCAACGGCAGCGTCATTTGTCTGTTGCGCAAACAAATTATGGGTGCGAACGACCGTGGTCAAGGTCGCACCCACCCGTTACCCAACCGCAACGCCGTCGTTCCCGCGCCGTGGGAGCGGAGAATAGTTCGACGCCCCGACGAACCGCCCGCGCCGCCGTTAAGGTCTGCGCCCATGACGCTCGTCGCCGGAGTCGACACCTCCACCCAGGCCTGCAAGGTCGTCGTGCGCGACGCCGCCACCGGGGAGCTGGTGCGCTCCGGCCGCGCAGCGCACCCTGCCGGCACCGAGGTCGCACCGCGGGCGTGGGAGGAGGCGTTCACCGCCGCCGCCGAGGCCGCCGGCGGGCTGGCCGACGTCGCCGCGCTCGCCGTCGGCGGGCAGCAGCACGGGATGGTCTGCCTCGACGAGGACGGCGAGGTCGTCCGCGACGCGCTGCTGTGGAACGACGTCCGCTCCGCCGGCGCGGCCCACGACCTCATCCTCGAGCTCGGCGACGGCGACGAGACCGCCGGGCGGCAGGCCTGGGCCGACGCGGTGGGCGTGGTACCGGTCGCCTCCTTCACCGCGACCAAGCTGCGCTGGCTCGCCGACGCCGAGCCTGCTCACGCCGACCGCACCGCCGCGGTGTGCCTCCCCCACGACTGGCTGACCTGGCGGATCTCCGAGGGCCGGACCCTCGGCACGCTGGCCACCGACCGCGGCGACGCCAGCGGCACCGCGTACTGGTCGGCGCGCACCGGCGAGTACCGGCTCGACCTGCTGGAGCGCGCGCTGCGCGGCCGCCGCCCCGCCGTCCCCCGGGTGGCCGGACCCGCCGAGCAGGTCGGCGCGCTCGCCGACTCCGGTGCGGTGCTCGGCCCCGGCACCGGCGACAACGCCGCCGCCGCGCTCGGCCTGGCCGCCCGGCCCGGCGACGTCGTCGTCTCGATCGGCACCTCCGGGGTGGTCTCCGCCGTCACGCCCACCGCGGTCGCCGACGTGACCGGCACCGTCGCCGGGTTCGCCGACGCGACCGGCAACCACCTGCCGCTGGTGGCCACGCTCAACGCCGCGCGGGTGCTGGACGCCGCGGCCCGGCTGCTCGGCGTCGACCACGCCACGCTGTCCGACCTCGCGCTGCAGGCCCCCTCCGGCGCCGACGGGCTGGTGCTGGTGCCCTACCTCGAGGGCGAGCGCACGCCCAACCTGCCGCACGCCACCGGCGCGGTGCACGGGCTGACGCTGCGCACCTCGACCCCGGCGCACCTCGCCCGCGCCGCCGTCGAGGGGCTGCTCTGCGGCCTGGCCGACGGGATCGAGGCCGTCGTCGCGCAGGGGGTCGCCGTCGAGCGGGTGCTGCTCATCGGCGGCGCGGCCGCCTCCCCCGCCGTCCAGCAGCTGGCCCCGGGCATCTTCGGCCGGCCGGTCGTCGTCCCGGCGCCGGGCGAGTACGTGGCCGACGGCGCCGCGCGGCAGGCGGCGTGGGTGCTGTCGGGGGCCGACGCCGCCCCGGAGTGGGCGCAGCCCGGGCTGCAGACCTTCGAGGCCGAGCCGACGCCCGCCGTCCGCGAGCGCTACGCCGAGGTCCGCACCCGCACTGACGGCCAGTAAGAGGACCACCCTTCCCCCCACGCCTCGCGCGCTCGGCGCGGGCCCCTGAAGGGCGGCCGTTCCATCACGTCACCTGCTCGGCGCGGGTCGGCACCCTCGCGCTGTGGCAGCGAGGCTCGCGGTCGGCGGCGAGGGTGGTTGCCGCACCGCGAGGACGACGACGGGCGGCGCGGTCAGATCGCGCGCAGGACGTCGGCGACGGCGGCGGGGTGGGTCATGGGCAGCAGGTGCGCGCCGCCGTCGATCTCGACCAGGCGGCCGGCCGGGGCCGATGCGGCCACGGCCCGGGCCCAGCCGGCGTCGCAGAGCCGGTCGCGGGTGCCCCGCACGACCACGACCGGCACCCGGACCTCGCGCAGCCGGTCCTCGATCCGGTCGGGAGCCGCCCGCCGCCACAGCGCGGTCATGGCCCGCGGGCCGGTCGACCACCACTGGGCCAGGACGGCCGGCACGATCCGCACGGGCTCGCGCACCGCCGTCGCCAGCCACCGCCCGACCAGCCCGCGCGCGGTGCGCAACCGCGGGTCCGTCGTCGGTCCCAGGAGGACGACGGCCCGCACCCGGGGGTCCCGCGCCACCGCGGCCACCACCTGGCAGCTCTGCGAGTGGCCGACGAGCACGACCGGGCCCTCCCCCAGCCCGGCGCTCAACCGGGCGGCCAGCACGTCCAGGTCGGGCACCGGCGCGGCTTCCCCCATACCGGGGAGCCGGACGACCCGGGCGGTCAGGAGCGACCGCAATCGGGCCGATGAACGTTCATCGAGGCCGAGACCGGGCACCAGCAGGTACGGAACCTCGGACGACGACACCCCGCTGGGTCTACCGGCCTCCGGCGGGGCCCGCGAGCCGGAGATCCGGGTGTGACCCGGGTCTCGCCGAGGCGGCGGGCAGCCGCGACAGCCGGAGTGGAAGGATATTCGTCATGACGACATCACCAACGCGCCTCCCCGCCGCCCACGAGACCACGGGCCGGCCGCGCGTCGTCATCATCGGGTCCGGCTTCGGCGGCCTCTTCGCGGCGAAGGCCCTGGCCAAGGCCCCGGTCGACGTCACCGTGATCGGGAAGACCGCGCACCACCTCTTCCAGCCGCTGCTGTACCAGGTGGCCACGGGCATCCTGTCCGAGGGCGAGATCGCCCCGGCCACCCGCGAGGTGCTGCGCAAGCAGCAGAACGCCACGACGGTGCTCGGCGAGGTCACCGACATCGACGTCGACGCCCGCACGGTCACCTCCCAGATCCTGGGCCGCGCGACCGTGCACCCCTACGACGAGCTCATCGTCGCCGCCGGTGCCGGCCAGTCGTACTTCGGCAACGACCACTTCGCCGAGTTCGCCCCCGGCATGAAGAGCATCGACGACGCGCTGGAGCTGCGCGGCCGCATCTTCGGCGCCTTCGAGCTCGCCGAGCTGGCCACCGACCCCGCCGAGATCGACCGGCTGCTCACCTTCGTCGTCGTCGGCGCCGGCCCCACCGGCGTCGAGATGGCCGGTCAGATCTCCGAGCTGGCCCGCCGGACGCTGCGCCGCGACTTCCGCCGCATCGACCCCACCACCGCCCGGGTCATCCTGCTCGACGCCGCGCCCGCGGTGCTCCCCTCCTTCGGCGAGAAGCTGGGCGAGCGCGCCCGGCGGCAGCTCACCGCCGGCGGCGTGGAGGTGCAGCTCGGCGCGATGGTCACCAACGTCGACGCCGACGGCATCGAGGTCAAGGACGCCGACGGCCAGGTCCGCCGGATCGACGCGGCCACCAAGATCTGGGCGGCCGGCGTGCAGGCCAGCTCGCTGGGCCGGCTGCTCGGCGAGAAGACCGGTGCCGAGGTGGACCGGGCCGGCCGCATCTCGGTGCAGCCTGACCTCACGCTGCCCGGGCACCCCGAGATCCACGTCGTCGGCGACATGATGGCGCTCGACCGGCTGCCGGGTGTCGCGCAGGTCGCCATCCAGGGTGGCCGCTACGCCGCCGAGGCCATCAAGCGCCGGGTGGCCGGCAAGCAGCCCCAGGCCCCGTTCCACTACAAGGACAAGGGCTCGATGGCGACGATCAGCCGCTTCCACGCGGTCGTCGACCTCGGCACGCTCAAGTTCGAGGGCTTCACCGCCTGGGTCATGTGGCTGGCCCTGCACCTGCTGTACATCGTCGGCTTCCGCAGCCGGTTCACCGCCGCGGTCAACTGGCTGGTCAGCTTCTTGGGCCGCGGTCGCTCCCAGCGGGTCGCCACCCAGCAGCAGGTCTACGGCCGGCTGGCGCTCGAGGCGCTCGGCGCGGGCTGGGAGGCCACCAAGACCGGTGGCCCGAAGAACGTCGACCCCGCGGGCGAGGACATGACCAACCGGGAGTCCGCCTAGCGGCTGCCGGGGGACCGCTGGGCCGTCCGGCTCAGCGGTTCTCCAGCGCGGTGCCCTCCCGGACGATCCGGGCGGCCACCGCGCGCCAGTCACCGGTCTCCTGCCAGGTCCGGCGCTGCCGCGACGCCGACGTCCCCCGCTCGAACAGGCCCTCCACCAGGTCGACGACCAGTGCCCACTCGTCGTGCGCCGCCAGGTCCTGCCGGAGCTCGGCCAGCAGCCGGCGCACCGCCACCCGTGCCGGGACGAGCTCGCAGGTCAGCGGGTCGAACAGCTGTCCCTCGAGGCCGAACCGGGCCGCCCGCCACCGTGCGGCGCGCAGCAGCTCCGGGCGGGGGCGGGGGCAGGGCTCGCCCCGCTCCGCCCGCCCGGCGAGGACCCGCACCAGCGACCGGACCAGCCCGGCGTGCAGGACGACGTCGTCGACCTCCGTGCAGACGTCGGCCATGCGGAACTCCAGCGTCGGCAGGTGACTGGACGGGCGCAGGTCCCAGTACAGGTGCGAGGAGTCGGCGACGACGCCGGAGGCGACCAGGCCGGCGACCACCTCCCGGTAGCGCTCGGCGCTGCCCAGGTGCTCGGGCGGGCCGGTCGTCGGCCACCGCGACCACCACACGGTGCGGTAGCTGTGGTGCCCGGTGTCGACGCCGGAGTGGAACGGCGAGCTGCCGGTCATGGCCAGCAGCGTGGCCAGGTAGGGCCGGGCGCGGTCCATCACCGCGACGGCGGTGTCCAGGTCGGGGACGCCGACGTGCACGTGGCAGCCCACGATGTCCTGCTGCTGGGCGAGACCGGCCCAGCGGTCCACCATCGCCTCGTACCGCGGGGCAGGCGTGATGTCCTGCTGCTGCCAGCTGTCGAACGGGTGGGTCGAGGCGGGCAGGATGCGCACGCCCGCGCGCGCCGCGGCGCCGGCCGCCTCCGCGCGCGTGGTGACCAGCTCGGCGCGCAGCTGCGGCAGGGACGTGCAGATGCCGGTCGCGGTCTCCAGCTGGGTCGTGGTGATCTCCGCGTGCAGGTGCGGCCCCGACTCACCGCGCAGCACGGCCTCCGCCAGCGCCGGGCTGCGGGTGAGCCGGTAGCTGCCGGGGTCGACGAGGTGGAACTCCTCCTCGACGCCGAAGGTCGCGCCCGTCGTGGTCGCCGCCGGGGGCGGGGCGGGTGCCGCGGGGCGTGCTGCGGCGGGCATCTGCATCGGCGCTCCTGGCGCGGGAGGGACCCGGTGGGCGCGACGGTACGGGGCCGCCCCGGTGTTCGCCCAGGGCGTGACCGGAGCGGTGGGCGGAGCCCGGCCGGCGGCGTTCACTGGTGCTCCTCCTCGATCCGGAGGTCGCCGATGAGCCTGGCCGCGGAGTCCCCGCTGGACGCCTACTCCCGCATCGTCACCGAGGTCGCCGCCGACCTCACCCCGCACGTGGCCGCGCTGCACGTGAGCGACGCCCGGGGCCGGGCCGGTGCCGGCTCGGCCGTGGTCGTGTCCGACGACGGGCTGCTCCTCACCAACGCCCACGTCGTCGGCGGCGCTCGCTCCGGCCGCGCCGTGTTCGGCGACGGCGGCGAGACCGACGTCGTGGTGGTCGGCGCCGACCCGCTCTCGGACCTCGCGGTGGTGCGGGCCCGCGGCGCGACGCCGCCACCGGCGGTGCTCGGGGACGCCGCCTCGCTGAGGGTCGGCCAGCTGGTGGTCGCCGTGGGCAACCCGCTGGGCCTGGCCGGCTCGGTGACCGCCGGCGTCGTGAGCGGGCTCGGGCGATCGCTGCCGACCCGGGACGGGCGCACCGCGCGGGTGGTCGAGGACGTCATCCAGACCGATGCGGCGCTCAACCCCGGCAACTCCGGCGGGGCGCTGGCCGACTCCACCTCCCGCGTCGTCGGGATCAACACCGCCGTCGCCGGCTGGGGGCTGGGGCTGGCGGTACCGATCAACGCGACCAGCCGGCGCATCGTCGACGCGCTCGTCGCCGACGGCCGCGTCCGACGTGCCTACCTGGGCCTGGTGAGCACCCCGGCACCGCTCCCCGCCGCGCTGGCGGAACGGACCGGGCGACGGCGGGGGCTGCGCATCGTCGACGTCGTCCCCGGGGCGCCCGCCGACCGGGCCGGGCTCAAGCCCGGCGACCTCGTGCTCGAGGCGGGGCGGCGACCGGTCGCGGACGCGCAGAGCCTGCAGCGGCTGCTGTTCGCCGAGGCGATCGGGCAGGCGCTGCCGATGACCGTGCACCGCCGCGGGGCGATGGTCGACGTGCTCACCGTCCCGGTCGAGCTCACCGGCTGATGCCCCGTCCGGGTGCCGTCGTCACCCGAACGGGAGGGCTCGGAACTCCCCGTGATCGCCGTCGGCGGGTCAAGATGCCGGGCATGGAGAGCGGACGCGGAGCGCCGGCGACCCTGCTGGCGGTCCTGTACCTCGTCGGCGGGGGGCTCTGCTACGCCGGCGCCGCCTGGCCGATGAACCCCGACGCCCCGATCGGGCTCCTCTGGGTGCTCGGCACGGTGGGGGTCGTGGGTGGCGGCGCGCTGGCGCTCTGGCCGCACCCGCTGCGGCCCTGGGTGGTGCACTCCGCCCTCGCGCTGGTGGCGCTGCTCGTCGCCGTCCTGGCCTGGCGGTCCGCGACGCCGGTCGGGGTGGTCGCCCTGGGCCCGGTGATCACCGCGGTCGCCCTGTACGCCGCGCACTTCCTGTGGCTGCCGGCCGCCCGGGCGCACACCGCGTTCCTGGTCGCCGTCACCAGCCTGGGCGCCCTGGCCGCGGAGCCCACCGGGTTCCTGGTGCCGTGGCTGGCGCTGGTCTGCACCGTCGTCGCGCTCACCGAGGCGCAGGGCCGCCTGGCCGGGCAGCTGCGCGCGGCGGCCGGCACCGACCCGCTGACCGGGGTGGCCAACCGCCGGGCCTGGGAGGCCGAGGCGGCCCGCCACCTGTCCCGGGCGCAGCGCACCGGCGAGCCGCTGTGCGTCGCGCTGCTGGACCTGGACGACTTCAAGCTGGTCAACGACCGCGACGGGCACGGCGCCGGCGACGCGCTGCTGCGCGAGCTGACCACCCGGTGGCGTGAGCGGCTGCGGCACGCCGACCTGCTCGGGCGGTACGGCGGCGACGAGTTCGTCCTGTGCCTCCCGGCCACCGACGAGACCGGCGCCTGGGAGCTGCTCGGCCGGCTGCAGGACGCCCACCCGTTCGGCTGGACCGTGGGCCTGGCCGTCGCCCGTCGCGGCGAACCGCTCCCCGACGTGCTCTCCCGCGCCGACGCCCACCTCTACGCGCGCAAGCGGAGCAGCCGGCGCGCGTGAGTCAGCCGCGGCGCCAGTCGCCGGACTCCAGGTGCGAGCCGGCCATCGGCCCCATCTCGAGCATGCCGCCGTCGACCGGCCACGACGCGCCGGTCACGTAGCCGGCCGCGGGTGAGGCCAGGAAGGCGACGACGGCGGCCACCTCGCGGGCGTGCCCCGGGCGGCCGATCGGCACCCCGGGCCGCTCGTGCCCGGGCGCGGTCGGGTCCTCGTCCTCCTGGCCGGTCATGGCGGTGGCGATCTCGCCCGGCGCCACCGCGTTCACCGTGATGCCGTGCTCGGCCAGTTCCAGCGCGGCCACCTTGGTGAGCAGCCCGAGCCCGCCCTTGGCCGCGCAGTAGGCCGCGGCCCCGACGCGGGGCGCGTGCTCGTGCACGCTGGTGATGTTGACGATCCGCCCGCCCCGGCCCGCGGCGACCATCCGCCGCGCGGCGCGCTGGAGGCAGAGGAAGGCCCCGTCCAGATCGGTGGCCAGGACCTCGCGCCAGGTGGCGAGGTCCAGCTCGAGCAGCGGCGTCATGTGCCCGGTGCCGGCGTCGTTGACCAGGACGTCGACGCCGCCCAGCGCCTCGGCCAGCTCGTCCACGACGTCGGCCGCGCCCGGCAGCCGGGTGAGGTCGAGGTGGCGCACCTCGGCGCGCCGGCCCCTGTCCCGCACCTGCCGGGCGGTCTCCTCGGCCGCCTCCTCCTCGCGGTACCAGGTGACGCCGACGTCGCAGCCCTGCTCGGCGAGGGCGACGGCGACGGCCCGCCCGATGCCGGACTCCGAACCGGTGACGATCGCGGTGCGCGGGGTGCCGTCCACGGAGCCGACGCTAGCCAGGGCCGGCGCGGTCCGCAGCCCGGTGGAACCGCCCCGCCCAGTCGGCCAGCAGGTCGCGCAGCCCCGGTGGGGAGAGCACCGTGAACTCCGCCCCGACCGAGCCCAGGGCCAGCGCCGCCCAGCTGAGGTCGTGGGTCTCCATCCGCACCCGGCACCGCCCGTCGTCCACCGGTTCCACGGTGGCCCACGGCCCGAGCCGGGCCCGCACCTCCTCGGCGGGGGCGTGCACCTCCGCCTCCATCACGTGCCCCGACGGCCGCTGGCCCTCCAGCCCGCGCCGCACGAAGGCGGCCGCGTCCGCGCCGGGCAGCGTCCGCGGGGAGAACCGCTGACCGGTGCCGCGCGGCTGCCCGATCCGGTCGAGCCGGAAGCTGCGCCAGTCGCCGCGGTGCAGGTCGTAGGCGACCAGGTACCAGCGCCGGCCGTGCGCGACCAGGCGGAACGGCTCCGTGAGCCGCTCGGTGCGGGCCCCGTCGCCGGCGGTGTAGCCGAACTCGAGCCGCTCGGTGTCGCGGCACGAGGTGGCGACGGCGGTGAGCACCTGCGGGTCGACGGCCGGGCCGGCGGCGCCCCAGGCGGCGGGCACGGTGACGGCCCGCAACGCGTCCGCCCGGCGCCGCAGGCGGGGCGGCAGCACCTGGGTCACGGTGGTCAGCGCGCGCACCGATGCCTCCGCCATGCCGGCGACTGCGCTCTGCGCGGCGGCCTGGAGCCCGACGGTCAGCGCCACGGCCTCGTCGTCGTCGAGCACCAGCGGGGGCAGCGAGGCCCCGGGCGCCAGCCGGTACCCGCCGTCGACGCCGGGCTGCGCGTCGACGGGGTAGCCGAGGTCGCGCAGCCGCTCGACGTCGCGGCGCAGCGTGCGCAGCGAGACCCCCAGCCGCTCAGCCAGCTCGCCACCGCCCCACTGCCGGCGTTGCTGGAGCAGCGAGAGCAGCCGCAGGGTGCGGTTCCCGGTCCCGGTCACGACCGCAGATCCTCCCCCATCGCGGCCAGAATCTGGCACCGATGGTCCCTAGCGTGGTCGGTGACGGACCTCCCGGGACGAAAGGACTCCCCCATGACCACCTCCACCGCCCTCACCGGCGAGCGCGCCGACCTCCTCGAGACGCTGGCCGCCCACCGCTCCTTCCTCCGGTACACCGTCCAGGGCCTCACCGACGAGCAGGCCCGGCAGCGCACCACCGCCAGCGAGCTCACCCTGGGCGGGCTGGTCAAGCACGTCGCGCACACCGAGGCGCAGTGGGCCCGGTTCGTCCTCGAGGGGCCCGACGCGATGGCCCCGCCCACCGACGACGCCGGCTACGAGGCCTGGGCGAACGCCTTCCGCCTGCTCCCCGAGGAGACGCTGGAGGGCGTGCTGGCCGGGTACGAGGAGGTGGCCCGCCGCACCGACGAGCTGGTGCGCACCCTGCCTGACCTGGACCTCTCGCACCCGCTGCCCGAGGCGCCGTGGTTCGCGCCGGGCGCCCGGCGGTCGGCCCGGCGGGTCTTCCTGCACATCGTGGCCGAGACCGCGCAGCACGCCGGCCACGCCGACATCCTGCGGGAGTCGCTGGACGGGCAGAAGACGATGGGGTGAGGGTCCGGGGTCAGCCCTCCTCGAGCTCGGCCAGCCTCGCGCGAGCCGTCTCGAGGGCGGCCTCGGCGTCGGCCGCCTCCCGCTCGGCGGTGCGGCTGCGGCGCTCGGCGCGCTTCAGCTCGGCGTCGGCCTCGGCGTCCTCGCGCTCGGCCTGCGCCAGCTGCTCGGACAGCTCGGCCACCCGGGCGCGGGTGCGCACCCGCCGGTCGTCGGCGGCCTCCGCGGCCCGGCGCTCCTCCTCCGCGGCGGCGCGCGCCTCCCCGGCGGTCTCCTCCGCGTCCTCCAGCGCCGCGCGGGCCTGGGCGAGCTCCGTGCGCCGCTGCTCCTCGGCGGCCCGGCGGCGCTCCTCCTCGCGCTCCCGGCGGCGCTGCTCGGCGTCCCCGCGGGCCTTCGCCGAACGCGCCGGAGCCGGCCGCGCCGGCTCCTCGGGCCGGACCACGCGCAGGTCGGGACGGCGACCGACGGTGCCCAGCCCGCTGTAGGACAACGCCCCGGTGAGCCGGCCGGACAGCAGCGCCTCCCCCGCCTCCGGATCGGCCATGGCGGCGCGCAGCGTGTCCTCGACCTGACCGGCGATGGCGGTGCTCACCCGGTGGCCCTGCTCGCGGGCCAGCGCCGCCGCCTGCCGGCCGAGGGCGTTGAGCAGCTGGGCGCGCTGCTTGTTCAGGGCGCGCAGCTCGTCGCCGGCCAGGTTCTCCTGGGCCTCGCGCAGCAGCCCGCCCAGCTCGACGAGCCCTTCGATCTCCGCGCGCCGGGCCCGGACCAGCAGGTTGCACACCCACGCCGCGGTCGAGGGCTTGGGCAGCCCGCCGATCGCCTTGGCCAGCGCGCGGTCGCCGTCGTCCTTGGCCTCGTCCTGCCGGGTCGTGCGCAGCGCGATGAAGTCGTCCGGCGGAACGGCGTACAGCTCGTCGGCGACCTCGTCGAACTCCACGCCGTCCAGCTTGCCCGAACCCTGCGCGCTCGTGGCGACCGACGCCGGATCGCCACGAGCGCGCGGAGATCGCCGGATCAGCAGCAGGAGGCCGTGAGGCGGGCGTCGGTGCCCGATCCCTCCGGCCGGCAGCAGCTCCCGTCGCCGCCGACCGCCGACAGGTCGGTGGCGGTCTTCCCCTCCAGGTCGGGGCGCGCGCCCCCGGTGACGGTGTAGACCTCCCACGGCTCGCCGCCGGGGCCGTTCACCCACACCTTGTCCTGGACGGCGTAGCAGCAGGTGGTGCCGTCCTCCACCCGCGTGGCCAGGCCCGCGTCGGCCAGCCGGTTCGTGGCTGCGGCGACGTCGTCGGTGGTGGCCACCTCGACGCCGAGGTGGTCCATCCGGGTGGGCTCGCCGGCCTCGCCCTCGAGGAGCACGAGCTTCAGCGGCGGCTCGGCGACGGCGAAGTTGGCGTAGCCGGGGCGGCGCTTGGCCGGCTCGGTGCCGAACAGCCGCGAGTAGAAGCCGACGGCGGCGTCGAGGTCGGCGACGCGGAGGGCGAGCTGGACACGGGACACGGGAACCTCCTGGGGTGAGGACATCGACGGACGTCGATGTCTGAACGCAGAATGAACACCGGACATCGACACTTGTCAATACGATGTCTGTCGTTACGATGGGCGCCGATGTCCACCGACGAGGAGACGACGATGAGCGACCCCGGGCTGGCCTGCTGCACCCCGCTCTCGGGCACGGCGATGTCCGCCGAGCAGGCCGAGCAGGTGGCCCCGCTGCTCAAGGCGCTGGCCGACCCGGTGCGGCTGCGCCTGGTGAGCCTGATCGGCTCGAGCGCGTCCGGCGAGGCGTGCGTGTGCGACCTCAACGACGCCTTCGAGCTGACCCAGGCGACGATCAGCCACCACCTCAAGGTGCTGCACTCGGCCGGGCTGCTCGACCGCGAGAAGCGGGGGGTGTGGGTCTACTACTCCGTGCGCCCGGCGGCCCTCGCCGCGATCGCCGGCCTGTTCGACACGACCGCCCTGGCGCCGGCGTGAGCGACGCCGTCCGCGAGACCGCCCGCGCCGGCGCACCCGCCGACGCCCCGGTCCTGCAGAAGCTGTCGACCCTCGACCGGTTCCTCCCGGTCTGGATCCTCGCGGCGATGGCCCTCGGCCTCGCGCTGGGCCGCTGGGTGCCCGGCCTGGACGACGCGCTGTCCGCCGTCGAGGTCGGCGACGTGAGCCTGCCGATCGCCGTCGGGCTGCTGCTGATGATGTACCCGGTGCTGGCGAAGGTGCGGTACTCCGAGCTGGACCGCGTCACCGGCGACCGGGCCCTCCTCGGCGCCAGCCTGGTGCTCAACTGGGTGGTCGGGCCGGCGCTGATGTTCGCCCTGGCCTGGCTGCTCCTCCCCGACCTGCCCGAGTACCGCACCGGCCTGGTCATCGTCGGGCTGGCCCGCTGCATCGCCATGGTGCTGATCTGGAACGACCTCTCCTGCGGTGACCGCGAGGCCGCCGCGGTGCTGGTCGCGATCAACTCGGTGTTCCAGATCGCCGCCTTCGCGGCGCTGGGCTGGTTCTACCTCCAGGTGCTGCCCGGCTGGCTGGGCCTGGAGACCACCTCGGCGGAGTTCAGCGTCTGGGCGATCGTGCTCAGCGTCCTGGTCTTCCTCGGCATCCCGCTGGTCGCAGGTTTCCTCACCCGGACGATCGGCGAGCGGCGGCGGGGCCGCGCCTGGTACGAGGGGAGCTTCCTGCCGCGGATCGGCCCCCTGGCGCTGTACGGGCTGCTGTTCACGATCGTCATGCTCTTCGCGCTGCAGGGCGATGCGATCACCTCCCGGCCCTGGGACGTCGCCCGGATCGCACTGCCCCTGCTGGCCTACTTCGCCCTGATGTTCGGCGGGTCCTTCCTGCTCGGCATGCGCCTGGGGCTGGGCTACGCGAAGACGGCGACGCTCGCCTTCACCGCGGCCGGCAA
Source organism: Blastococcus sp. TF02A-30 (assembly GCF_003319185.1). GTDB lineage: Bacteria > Actinomycetota > Actinomycetes > Mycobacteriales > Geodermatophilaceae > Blastococcus. The sequence continues at coordinate 71,122 of NZ_QOHJ01000002.1, read as the reverse complement.
CAACTTCGAGCTGGCCATCGCCGTGGCCATCGGCACCTTCGGGGTCACCAGCGGGCAGGCGCTCGCGGGCGTCGTCGGCCCGCTGATCGAGGTGCCGGTGCTGGTGGGCCTGGTCTACGTCGCCCTCTGGGCCGCCCGGCGCTGGTTCCCCGGCGATCCCACCGTCCCCACCCCCTCTCCCCGGAGCGCTCGATGACCACCGAGAAGTCGCTGCCCGGCCTGCTCACCCCCGAGGCGTCGCTGCACCGGCTCGCCGACGACCTCAGCGCCCGCTTCGCCGGGGTCTTCGCCCGCGAGACCGTGGACCGCTACGTCTTCGAGTCCTACACGGCGCTGGCCCGCACGGCCCGGGTCACCGCCCACCTGCCGGCGCTGACCGCCCGGTTCGCCACCGAGCGGCTCACCGCGCTGGCCCAGGCGAAGGGCGCGGTGGCACGCGAGGTCCCGGAGGTCCTGTTCGTCTGCGTGCAGAACGCCGGCCGCTCGCAGATGGCCGCCGGGCTGCTGCAGCTGCGCGGCGGCGACCGGGTGCACGTCCGCTCGGCCGGCTCCCAGCCGGCACCGGCCGTCGACGACGCGGTCGTCTCCGCCATGGCCGAGCTCGGCGTCGACCTCGGTGCCGAGTTCCCCAAGCCGCTGAACGACGACGTCGTCCGCGCGGCCGACGTCGTCGTCACCATGGGCTGCGGCGACGCCTGCCCGGTCTACCCCGGGAAGCGCTACCTCGACTGGCAGGTGCGCGACCCCGCCGGGCTGACCGTCGGGGAGGTGCGCGCCATCCGCGACGACATCGACGCCCGGGTGCGCGCGCTGCTGACCGAGCTGCAGCCCGCGCCCGCCTGACCCCCACTGACCCGATCCCGACGAGAGGAACCCGTGTCCGACAAGCCCAGCGTCCTGTTCGTCTGCGTGCACAACGCCGGCCGCTCGCAGATGGCCGCCGGCTGGCTGCGGCACCTGGCCGGCGACGCCGTCGAGGTCCGGTCCGCCGGCTCGCTGCCCGCCGACCAGGTGAACCCCGCGGCGGTCCAGGCCATGGCGGAGGTCGGCGTCGACATCGCCGAGGAGCGCCCGAAGGTGCTCACCACCGACGCGGTCGAGGCCTCCGACGTCGTCATCACCATGGGCTGCGGCGACGCCTGCCCGGTCTTCCCCGGCAAGCGCTACCTGGACTGGCAGCTCGACGACCCGGCCGGCCAGGGCGTCGAGGCCGTCCGTCCCATCCGCGACGACATCGAGGGCCGGATCCGGGGTCTGCTCGGCGAGCTGGGGGTCAGCCCTCGCGGGTGAGCCGGAAGAAGAACGGCTCGGGCAGGCCGCGCAGGTCCATGAGGCCCAGCACCGAGCCGTCGTCCACCCGCCGGAAGACGTCGATGATCGGCAGCGCGTCGTAGACCATCGCCGCCGTCACGACGCCCCGGTGCTCGACGGCGCGCAGGCGGGCCCGCGGCTTCGTCGTCGTCACCAGCGGCCGGACGGCGCGGAAGGCGAGCCGGGTGGCGCGGGCGTGCGCCACCGCGGGCCGGTCGCGCAGGACGCCGATCGGCACCAGCGCGGGGTCGACCGGCCGCGGGCCGGACCGGGTGCCGAACAGCAGCGGGTGCACGGTCTCGGTGTCGACGAACTCCTTGCCGTACCAGCCGTAGGACTCCAGCAGCCCGTCCAGCGGCGAGCCGGTGGGCACCCCGCTCCCCCGCCACCGGCCGAGCATCTCCTCGACCGCGACCGCCGGCGCCGCGTCGAACTCCGCCAGGACCTGCTCCCGCTCGCGCAGCGCCAGGCTCACGCGACGGGTCGCTCGAAGGTGACCAGCACGCCCTCGACCCCGCCGGGACCGATCCTCCCCTTCACCTCGACCGAGGTGATCGCCTTGAGCTGCCAGCCCTCGCGGGCGTGCTCGTTGAGCACCCTCTCCAGCTTCCCGCCGGACATCTTGCCGCCGATCATCCCCTCGCGGAGCTCCTCGACCTTGTACTCGTAGCGCGCTGCCATGCGTCCTCCTCGGGTCGCCGCCAGCCTGCCGGGCCGGGCCGCGGACGTCGAGGGGTCAGCCGAGCACCGGCAGGGTCCGCCTGGCCGCCAGCCGGTCCATGCCGGCCTGGATCTCCGCCTCGACCTGGCCGTAGATCTTCTGCACGTAGGCCTCGTCGTCGGCCCGGTCGGGGTCGGCGTCGACCTCGACCGGGTCGAGCAGCTCGGTGCGGATCTTGGCCGGGAGCGGCACGTGCGCGGGCAGCACCTCGACCGCCACCGGGAACGGGAAGCCGGCGATGATCGGCAGGTTGGCCCCGCGCAGCGTCTTCTTCAGCCCGGTGACCCGGTCCAGCGCGTCGGCCAGCCACTTGCCCTCGGAGACGACGAACACCGTGTCGTGCCCACCGACCGTGGCCACCGGGAGGATCGGGACGCCGGACCGGATCGCCTGCTTCACGAAGCCGGTGCGCCCGGCCAGGGTGGCGACGTCCCGCTTCCGCCAGCTGCGCATGGAGTCGACCTCGCCGCCCGGCCAGACGACGACGTCCTCGCCCCGGTCCAGGGCCGCCGACACGCTCCGCCGGTTGGCCGCGATGACCCCGACGGCCCGGAAGTAGTCACCCAGCCCGGGCGCGGCCATGAGCACGTCGTGCGCGGTGCCGTGCAGCGGGCGCCGACCCTCGAAGTGCGTGTGCCAGGCGTTGACCAGGGTCCAGGCGTCCATGGTCAGCGCCCCGCCGGAGTGCCCCCCGACGACCAGGCAGGTCCGGTCGGGGACCCGGTCCCAGCCCTCGACCTCCAGGCGGAAGTACCACTTGTTGAGCAGGTCGTAGAACGGCTGCTGCAGCTTGAGCAGCGTCTCGTTGGGCGGGTGCGGCTCCATCGCGGCACCGACCCGCCAGTCGATGAGCCGCTTGAGGATGTTGTCGGCCATGCTGCTCCCTCGTCTCTGAAGGACAACGGCCGTGCGACCTGCGAGGTCACGCGGCCGGCCGACAGGATGCCGGGTCAGGAGCCCGTCGGCACCTCGGGCGGCGGAGCGGGTCAGCCCGCGGTGCGGGCGCCCTCCCAGAGGTCGATGCCGCTGTCCACGGCGTGCCGGTCGATGGCGGCCAGCTCGTCGTCGGTGAAGGCCAGGTTGCCCAGGGCGCCGACGTTCTGCTCCAGCTGCCGCACGCTGCTCGCCCCGATCAGCACCGTGGTCAGCCGCGGGTCGCGCAGCGCCCAGGCCAGCGCCATCTGGGCGAGGGACTGGCCGCGCTCCCCCGCGAGGTCGTTCAACGCACGGATGTGGGTGAGCGCCTCGTCGGTCAGCAGGTCCGTCGACAGCGACTTGCCCTGGGTGGCGCGGGAGCCCTCGGGGATCCCGTCGAGGTACTTGTCGGTGAGCATGCCCTGCGCCAGGGGCGAGAAGGCGATGCAGCCGGCGCCGACGTCCTCGAGGGTGTCGAGGAGCCGGTCGGACTCGATCCAGCGGTTGAGCATCGAGTACGAGGGCTGGTGGATGAGCAGGGGCGTCCCGAGGTCGGCGAGGATCGCCGCCGCCCGGGCGGTGTCCTGCGCGGAGTAGGACGAGATGCCGGCGTACAGCGCCTTCCCCGAGCGGACAGCGGTGTCGAGGGCGGTCATCGTCTCCTCGAGCGGCGTCGTCGGGTCCGGCCGGTGCGAGTAGAAGATGTCGACGTAGTCCAGGCCCATGCGGCCCAGGGACTGGTCGAGGCTGGCCAGCAGGTACTTCCGCGAGCCACCGCCCTGCCCGTACGGGCCGGGCCACATGTCCCAGCCGGCCTTGGTGCTGATCACCAGCTCGTCGCGGTACGGGCGGAAGTCCTCGGCCAGGTGCCGGCCGAAGTTCGCCTCGGCGGAGCCGTAGGGCGGGCCGTAGTTGTTCGCCAGGTCGAAGTGCGTGATGCCGAGGTCGAAGGCGCGGCGCAGGATCGCCCGCTGCCGGTCGAACGGCACGTCGTCGCCGAAGTTGTGCCACAGGCCCAGGCTGATCACCGGCAGGTCGAGACCGCTGCGACCGGTGCGGCGGTAGGTCATGGAGTCGTAGCGCGCGTCGGCGGCGGAGTAGGCCATGCCCCGATCCTTCCTCCTGCCCGCCGGCGCCGCCGCCGGGGGCCTGCGGATCCGCTGCGTGATGCTCCCCATCCGCAGCGCGACGGCGCTCGCCACCGCCCGGCGAGCCGCTGTGACGCCGCGCACGCGGGGACCGCCGTCGTGCGGGGTGGGCTGTGCGGAACGTGGACGGGCAGTCGAGAATCGGGGCGGACCGGCGCCGAGCAGGTGCCCGGCGCTCTTCCCCCGCGCAGAGGAGACGACATGACGGTGCAGGCCGACCGTTCGCAGGAGGCAGGGTCGGCGCCCCGTCGTCCCAACCTGGACGGCGACCTCGACGAGCTGCTCGACGACCCCGGCCCGCACTTCCGCACCGCGCTGCGCGGGTACGACCGGGTGCAGGTCGACAACTACGTGATCTGGGCCGAGGCCGAGCTCGCCGCCGCCCGCCAGGCGGCCGCCGAGCAGGCCGCCCGGGCCGCCGCCCACCGCGCCGAGCTGCAGGCCCTCCGCGACCGCGCGGCGACCTCCGGCCAGGCCACCGAGTACGCGCGCCTCTCGGAGCGGTTCGCCGAGATGCTGCGCCTGGCGACCGAGGAGGCGACCGCGGTGCGCGAGGCCGGCGCGGCCGAGGCGGCCGAGATCGTCGCCTCCGCCCGGGCCGAGGCCGAGGAGATCGTCGGGTCGGCGCGCGCGGAGGCCGACCTCACGCTGCGCCGCGCGCAGAAGCTGGAGGCCGACGCGGCGTCCCGGCGCGCGGAGGCGGAGCAGGTCGTGGCGGCGGCCCAGGAGACCGCGGCGGCGCGGGTGGCCGAGGCCCTGGACGCCGCGGCGGGCCGCCTCGCCGAGACCGAGTCGCGGGTGGCGGAGCTGCACCGGCGGGGCACCGAGCTGCGCGCCGTGCTGGACGCGCTGGCCGGGCGGACCGACCAGGCGCTGCGGACCCTGGCGGACGGCGCCGTCGAGGCACCCGTCGACGCCGAGCCGGAGCCGGAGGTCGTGCACCAGAGCCGGCCGATGGTCGTGCACCGGACGCCGGCCGGTGCGCAGCCGGTCGACCGCACCCAGCTGCTGCCCGCCGTTCCGGCTCCCGGGCCCGGCCGCCGTCCGGAAGCCGAACCCGTCTGACCCGGGGACGCACCCCCTAGGCTGGCGGCGTCCGACCTGTCGATCCGGGGAGCTGCCGTGCTGCGTGTCATCGGGCTGCTGCTGGTGCTCTGGCTGGCGATCAGCCTCATCGGCGCGATCATCAAGGGCCTGTTCTGGCTGGCCCTCCTCGGCGGTCTGCTCTTCGTGGCGACCGCGGCGCTGGGCTGGACGAAGCGCGACCGGAAGACGCTGCCGCGCGGGTGGTGACCGGCTCCCCCGACGCGCCGGCGGCGCGCACCGCGACGCTGCGCGCCGCATCCGGCTACCTCCGCTCCTGGGTGGAGGCGCAGGCGGCGCACCGCCGGGTGCCCGGCGTCCAGGTGGCGATGCGCTCTGGGGACGAGCTGGTGCTGTCGGCCGCCGTCGGCCTGGCCGACGCGGTGTCCGGCGCGCCGCTGACCACGCGGCACCTGTTCCGGATCGCCTCCCACTCGAAGACCTTCACCGCGACCGCCGTCCTGCAGCTGGTCGAGGCCGGGCGGATGCGGCTGGACGACCCGATCGCGCAGCACGTGCCCGAGCTCGCCGGCTCCCCGGTCGGCCGGGCCACCGTGCGCGAGCTGCTCGGGCACCAGTCCGGCGTCATCCGCGACGGCGAGCACGCCGACTTCTGGCAGCTCGGGACGCCGTTCCCCGACCGCGCCGGCGTGGTCGCGGAGGTGCTGCGGGCCGGCGCGGTGCACGCCCGCAACGAGCACTTCAAGTACTCGAACACCGGCTACGCGCTGCTGGGGCTGGCGATCGAGGCGGTCACCGGCACGACGTACGCCGAGCACACCCGGGCAGCGATCCTCGAGCCGCTCGGGCTGCGCGACACCGGTGCGGAGTACGACCCGGCGCGGGCGGGCGAGTTCGCCGCCGGGCACACCGGGCTGCTGCTCGGCGAGGGGACCCGCGAGGTCATCGAGCACGTCGACACCCGGGCCATGGCCGCGGCCACCGGCTTCTACTCCACGGCCGAGGACCTGTCGGCCTACGGCGCGGCGCACTACCTCGGCGACGAGCGGTTGATCGGCGACGACTCGAAGCGGCTCATGCAGCGGCTGGAGTCGGTGGTCACCGCCTACGGCAGCGAGATCGGCCGGTACGGCCTCGGGCTGGAGCTCATGACCGTCGGGGAGCGGCAGCTGGTCGGGCACAGCGGCGGCTACCCCGGGCACATCACGCTCACCCTGGTCGACCCGGTCGGCCGGCTGGTGGTCAGCGTGCTCACCAACGCCATCGACGGCCCGGCGCACGAGCTGGCCGTCGGCCTGGTCAGGCTGGTCGACGTCGCGCTCTCCCCACGCACCGAGGTGCCTCCCCCGCCCGCGGACGCTCCGCCGCTGGCGTCCTTCACCGGCCGGTTCGCCGGCCTGTGGGGGCTGCTGGACGTCGCCGAGCTGGGCGGCCGGCTGGTGCTGCTGCGGCCGACCGCGCCGGACCCGCTGCCCACCGTCGAGGAGCTGCAGGTGCTCGACGCCAGCACGCTGCGGGTCGCTGCTCAGCCGGGGTTCGGGGCGTCCGGGGAGCGGGTGCCGGTCGAGCGCGACGCCGCCGGGCGGGTCACCGCGATCCGGCTGGCCGGGGTGACCAGCCGCCCGGTCGAGGAGTTCCTGCGGCGGCGGTCGGCGATGACCCGGGTCGGCTGGGCTCAGTCGCCGTCGCCGTCGATGTCGCCGCCCATCCCGTCGCCGTAGGGCAGCGGGTCGGTCGTCCAGCCGGCCGGTGGCTGCCGGATCTCGGCCTGCACCTCGACCTGGTCGGTGACCGGCACGTGGGTGCGTGCCTCGAACTCCTCCAGCGGGACGGCGAACCGGTTCTCGCTCATGCCGCCACCCTGGCCGAGAGACCTCACGCCGTCCAGCCCGTCCCGCTGTCAGGCGGCGGCGAGCACCGCGCGCCGGCCGCCGATCGGCACGACGGGCGCGCCGGGCACGCGGCTGCGCAGCACCGAGCAGACCACGAGCGCGCAGAGCAGACCGAAGCCGGCCGAGAGGGCGACCGCCGGCTGGTCGACCAGCCACCCGTACCCCGCCCAGGAGGCGCAGGAGGCGGCACCGAGGTGCCAGCGCGCCGGCGAGAGACCGGACAGGTCCTGGCTGCGGTCGCGCAGCAGGCTCACCGGCTGCGGCAGGGCGGCGGCCGCGCCGACGACCGAGGCGACGGCGGCGAGAGGGGCGCCCACGGCCGCGGGCACCGCATCGAGCAGGACGACGGCGACGACGCTGCCGGCCGCGAGCGCGGCCAGGCACGCGGCGCCGGACGCGGTGCGCAGCAGGGCCGCGCGGGTGCGCAGCTCCGGCTGGGTGAGCAGCAGCGCGCCGAGGACGGCGGTGTTCGCCGCGCCGACGACGGCGTTGGTGAGGGTCTGCGCGAGGTCGCCGGTGAGCAGGCCGAAGACCAGCCAGCAGAGGTTGAGCGCGACGGCCAGCCAGGCGCTGGTGGGCGACAGGCCGCGGGTGCGCCGGTGCCGGCAGGAGAGCCAGACCTGGGGCCAGACGAGGGCGATGCTGAAGGTGGACGCGAGGACGCCGAGGACGGCGGACATGGTGGAGCGGGATTCCGTTCGAGAGACAGCACGGTCGTGGCCGCCGGCGGGGATCACCCGCGCACCGGTTCGCGTGCGCTCCTCGATGAGCGGCGCCCGGAGGGCGCGGGCCACGCGCGGCCAGGAGGGTTCTCGGCGTTACCGGTTCGTGACCGGAACGGGAACGGCCTGATCGTCCTGTGACCTCCGTCGCGGCGGCCGGTCCAGGTCCGTAAATCGGCTGACGGACCGCCCGTCGTCGCGCATGCTGTCCGACGGCCCGGGAGCGGATCGGACGACGGAGGAGCAGGAACGGTGCAGGCGCTGACGGAGAAGCAGGTGCGGCGCTCGTTCGTGAACTGCTCGAAGGGCGAGGCCAACGCGCTCACGCTGCCCAAGGAGTTCGACGAGCTGGACTGGGCCGAGCTGGAGGTGCTCGGCTGGCGGGACCCGAAGGCGCCGCTGCGCGGCTACCTGGTGGTGGAGGTCGACGGCGAACCGGTGGGCATCGCGGTGCGCGCCGCCGACACCCGGATGTCGGCCCGGCGCTCGGCGATGTGCCTGCTGTGCCAGACCCCGCGGTCCGCCGACGGCATCTCGCTGTTCACGGCCAAGCGGATGGGCGAGGCCGGCCGCAACGGCAACACGGTCGGCACCTACATCTGCGCCGACCTGGCGTGCTCCCGGCGGGTGCGCACCGAGATCCCCCCGTGGCTGCAGGAGCGCGATCCGGCCGAGGTCATCGAGGAGCGCTCGTTCGAGCTGCACGAGCGGGTGCTGGGCTTCCTGGAGTCGGTCCGCCGCTGACCGCCGGCCGAGCCAGCTCCGGCGGCGGGTCGTACCCGCGCAGCACGGTCCGGTCGGCCGGGCTGCCGTACAGCGTGCCCTCGTAGGCCTTGACCGCTGCCACCAGCACGATGCTGACCACGACCAGCAGCGACCACGAGCCCAGCTTCGACGCGTGCACGAGGGTCCACACCGACTCCTGCGACGGGTACTGCCAGGCCCGCAGCAGCGTCGCGGCGTTCTCGGCCAGCCAGAGGAAGAAGCCGATCAGCCCGAAGGAGACCGCCAGCGGCATGGCGTAGCGGCGCCGGCCGACGGTGAAGTGCACCCACGCACGGCGGGTGACCAGCAGCAGCACCAGCGCCAGCGGGACCCGCACGTCGACTGTGACGTGGTGGGTGAAGAAGTTGAGGTAGACCAGGGCCGCGACCGCGGCGGTCGCCCACGGCCGGTAGCCGGTGATCCGCAGGTCGAGGCGGCGCCAGGCCTGGCACACGTAGCTGCCGACGGCCGCGTACATGAACCCGCTGTAGAGCGGGACGCCGCCGATGGCCGCGTGCCCGGTGTCGGGGTAGGACCACGAGCCCTGCGCGACCTTGAACAGCTCGAGGGCGAGCCCGACCAGGTGGAAGCCGAAGATGACGGCCACCTCCCGCCCGGTCTCCCAGCGCACCAGCCAGAGGACGACGGTGACGCCGAGGCACCAGACCAGCAGGGCGTCGGCCGGGTCGAGCGGCAGCGGCAGCACGCGGACCGCCGCGAGGCCGGCGAAGAAGAGGACGGCGAACAGGCAGCACTGCGCCTCGAGCCACGCGAACCGGAGCAGCTGCCGCACACCGCCGACGCTAGGCCAGCGGACCCGCCGTTCCCGGAAGCGACGCCGGGGCACGGGCGGCTGCCGCCACCCGTGCCCCGGTCCGGTCGGATCAGTCAAGGGTCAGGAGTCGTGCGCCTCCAGCGCGGCGGCGACGCGGCGGTGCGCCGTCCAGATCTCCTCCGGCAGGTCGCGGAACAGCTTCAGGTGCTCCTCGCGGTGCTCCATCTCCTGCCGCCAGCGACGGGTGTCGATGGACAGGAGCGTGTCCAGGTCGTCCTGGCGCAGGTCCTCCATGCCCTCGAGCTGCAGCTCCTCCTTGACCGGGACGATGCCGACCGGGGTCCGCCGTCCGGTGACCTCGCCGTTGCGCAGCTGCATGAGCCACAGCAGCGGACGCAGGTTGTCCCGGTAGCCCGGCCACAGGAAGCGCCCGTCCTCGCCGCGCTGGAACCAGTTCACGTGGGCGAAGATCGGCCCGTCCTTGGCGGCGCCGAGGACCTTCAGCCAGTGCGCGGCGTAGCGGCCTTCGGGGTAGGCCATGAACGGACGCATCGACATGGGGTCGTAGCGCAGCACACCCTCGGTGCCCTCGGCGGCGAAGGTGGCCTCCGCGCCCAGGGTGAGGCCGTCGTAGACGCCTTCGGCGAGGTCGGTGATCGCGCGGATCAGCGGCTCCCGGTCACGGGTACGCCCGCCGAAGATGATCGCGTCGACCGGCACGCCCTTCGGGTTCTCGTAGTCCGGCGCGATGTTCGGGATGTTGGCCAGCGTGGTGGTGAACCGGCTGTTCGGGTGCGCCCAGGGCGAGTTCTCCGCGCCCTCCGGCCGCTCGGAGATCAGTGCCCCCGTCCAGTCGCGCCAGCCGGTGACGTCGGCCGGCGGCTCGGGCGTCTTGCCCTCCCACCAGACGTCCTGCGTCAGCTCGTTGTAGGCGACGTTGGTGAAGATCGTCCCGGTGCCCTCGGCGATGGCCTGGACGGCGGTGGGGTTGGTGACCTCGTTGGTGTCCTTGGCGACGCCGAAGGCCCCGTACTCGGGGTTGATCGCGTAGACGCGGCCGTCCTCGGAGTCCACCCACAGCCAGGCGATGTCGTCGCCGTAGAAGTGCACCTGGTAGCGGTCACCGAGTGCGTCGGGCGACAGGATCATGGCCAGGTTCGTCTTGCCCGACGCGCTCGGCATGCCACCGGCGATGTGGTACGTGCGGCCGGTCTGCTTGTCGGTGATGCCGAGGAGCAGGAACTGCTCGGCGAGGAACTTCCCCGACGCCTGGCCGTCGTAGGTGGCCTGGCGCAGACCGTGGGCGATCTTGCCGAGCAGCGCGTTGCCGCCGTAGGAGGAGCCGTAGTGCAGGATCGTCCGCTCGTCGGCGACGGTGACGAACCAGCGCTGGTCCTCGGGCGTGCCCTGGCCCAGGTTCTCCAGGTCGCCGGTGACGTGCACGCCGCGCACGAAGCTGTTCTGGTCCGCCAGGTGGTTGACGTGGTCCACGCCGACCCGGGCCATGCGGATCATGTGCAGCACGACCGTGCGGGTGTCGGTGAGCTCGACGCCGGCGGCGAACGGCTCCAGGGGGCTCCCCGGCGGGGCCATGAGGTAGGGGACGACGTACATCGTCTTGCCGGCCGAGGCGCCGCGCATGCGCTCCTCGAGCAGCGGCTTCATCTCCGAGGAGGGCCGCCAGTTGTTGTAGACGCCCTCGTCGGCGGGGTCGCTGGTGGCGACGACGGTGCGCTCCTCCGAGCGCGCGGTGTCCTTGATGTAGCTCCGGGAGTAGTAGCGCCCCTCCCCCGCCGGCAGGATCTCGCCGGCGTCCAGCGCCTCCTGGAGCAGGCGGGCGTCGTCCTCGGCGTTGATCACCTCGACCCGGGCCGCGCCGGTCAGCTCGGCGTACCGCCGCACGAACTCCCGGACATGGCTGTTGGTCACACCTGCGGTCTCGAGCACCTGATCAACGTTGATCACAACTCACCTTCTCGTTCGGAACCAGCAGACTCAAATCGGAGGACGGTGCGGCCGCGACGTGCCGGGCGGCGTGCACCGCCGCTTCGGGGAAGGTAGCGAAGACGTGCCCCCGCTCGACGAGCGGTTCCAGCGCGCCGACCGCGGTGAGCAGTCGCCGGTGCTCCTCGCTGGCCAGCTTCACGAGAACGGTGGTGCCCCGGCGGTGCAGGCGGTCGGTGATCTCCCCCAGCGCGCGGGCGCCGGTGGCATCCAGCGCTGCCAGCGACCCCAGGCGCAGGATGACCACGCGGACGTCGGCCACCGCGGTCAGCTCCCGGAGGAAGCGGTCGGCGACGGGGAAGAACAACGGTCCGTCCAGGCGGTAGGTGAGCACGTGGCCCTGGAGCAGCGCGTGCTCGGTGGCGCTGTCGACACCGTCGGCCACCGGCGGCTCGGGGACGACGCGCGCGGTCCGGGCCAGCCGCGCGACGGCGAGCAGGACGGCCAGGCCGAGGCCGAGCTCCACCGCGGTGACGAGGTCGAAGGCGACGGTGGCTGCCGCGGTGAGGACGAACACGAGGGCGTCGCTGCGGGTCGAGGTCAGCACCGCCCGCACGGTGCTCCGCTCCACCATCCGGTAGGCGGTGACCAGGAGGACCCCGGCCAGCGCGACCAGCGGGATGCGACCGACCAGGCCGGACGCCGCGTACACGATCGCGGCCAGCACGAGCGCGTGGGTCAGCGCAGCCACGCGGGTGGTCGCGCCGGCCCGGGCGTTGACCGCCGTGCGCGCGATCGCGCCGGTGGCCGGCAGCCCGCCGGACAGCCCGGAGGCGATGTTGGCCAGGCCCTGGCCGAACAGCTCGCGATCGGGGTCGTGCCGCGGGGCGTCGCTCATGCCGTCGGCGACGCGGGCGGACAGGAGGCTCTCCAGCGCGGCGAGGAAGGCGACGACCAGCGCCGCACCCACCAGCTCCGGCGCCGCCCCGAGGTCGGGCACCGACGGCACGGGGAGCGACGACGGCAGCGAGCCGATCCGAGCCACCTCGACGCCGGACAGCTCCACGACGACCGTGACCAGCGCGACCGCGAGCAGGCTCGCCGGCAGCGCGCGGTGCACCCGTGGCAGCAGCGCGGTGAGCAGCACCGACGTGGCCAGCAGGGCGAGCACCGGCCAGTCGGGCCGGGCGGCGAACCGGGCGACCGCCACCGCCGCGGCGCCGGCGGCGTTCTCGACGCCGGGCGGGGCCACGCCGAGGGCGGTGGGCACCTGCTGCGCGGCGATCACGACCGCGATGCCGAGCGTGAAGCCCTCCACCAGGGGCCAGGGAACGTAGGCGAGCAGCCGGCCCAGCCGGAGCACCGCCGCCGCCACCACGAGGACGCCGGCCATGACGGCGACCGGGTAGACAGCTCCCGCGCCGTGCTCGGCGGCCACCGGGACGAGGACGACGGTCATGGCCCCCGTCGGGCCGGACACCTGCAGTGACGAGCCGCCGAGGACCGCGGCCACGGCGCCGGCCACCACCGCCGTGATCAGTCCCGGGGCGGCACCCACGCCCGAGGCCACGCCGAAGGCGAGGGCCAGCGGCAGGGCGACGACGCCCACCGTGACGCCGGCCGCCAGGTCGCGGGGCCAGGAACGCCGCAGGCCCGCGTAGTCCGCCCGCCGGGGCAGCAGCCGGGTCAGGGGGCGCAGCGCCTGGGTCAGCGCGCCCCTGCGGGCGCCGGTCACGCCGGCTTCCGCGCGAGGTCGCCGAGGGGCACGACATCACTTTACGACTTGATGGATCCGTCAAACAGGGACGTGCGCGTGAGCTCCGTCCCTACTCCGCGTGCATCGCACGGAGGATGTCGAGTCGCGCAGCCCGCCTGCTGGGCAGGGCGGCCGCGAGCAGGCCGGCCAGACCGGCGAGCACGACCACGACGGCGAGCGTCGTCCAGGGGACGTCGAACACGTCGAGCCCCTCGTCGGCCAGCGCCCGGGTCAGGGCCCAGCCGAGGAACATCCCGAGGACCAGCCCGAGGGCCGTGCCCTGGACGGCGATGACCACCGACTCCCAGCGGATCACGCCCCGGAGCTGACCGCGGGTCATGCCGACCGCCCGCAGCAACCCGATTTCGCGGATCCGCTCGACGACGGAGAGCGCCAGGGTGTTCCCGATGCCCAGCAGCGCGATGACGATGGCCAGGCCGAGCAGCGCGTAGACCAGCGACATGAGCGGGTCCAGCGGCGCGTAGATCGACTCGGCGAACTCCGCCCGGTCCATCACCTCGGCCCCCGGGTAGCCGGCGACCACGTCGTCCACCGCGGCGCGCGCTTCCGCGAGCGTGACGTCCGGGGCCTTCGCCACGACGACCTTCCAGTCGACGTCGTCGGCGACGTTCGCGGCGTACGTCGCCGTGCCGATGACGTAGGTCCCGACCGGCCCGTTCGCCTCGAGCTCCTCGCCGTAGATCATCGCGACGGTGAGCTCCTGCGGACCGGTGTCCCTGAAGACGACGGGGACCGTGGAGCCGATCTGCAGCCCCTCCTCACGGGCGGTGTCGTCGAGGACGGCGATGGCGTCGGGCGCCCCCAGTGCCTCCGGTGAGCCGTCCTGCGGCTGCAGGTCCAGCAGGTCGAAGGCGGTCGCGGGGTCGACCGCGCCCAGCAGCACCGGATCGCCGTCGAGCTCCGCCGGGGTGACGCGAAGACCCGTCACAGCTCCCACCTCCGGCAGCGCGTCCAGCCGGGCCGCGAGGGACGGGTCGACGCCGCCGGTGAGGCCGGCGCCGGAGTCGACGACGAGGTCGGCGGTGAACGCGCGCTCGATCTCGTCGTCCACGGTGGCCTTCGTCGACGACACGAAGACGTTGATGATCACCACGATCCCGACCCCCAGCATGAGGGCGGTGCCGGCCGCGGCGGTGCGCTTCGGGTTGCGCATCGCGTTCTCCCGGGCCAGCTGACCCGGGAGGCCACGCAGCCGCGGCAGCGGGGCGCTGATCACCCGGCTGAGCGGCAGGGAGATGGTGCGCCCGAGGACGAACACCCCGAGGAAGACCCCGGCGCTGCCGGCACCGATGACCGCCCAGCGGTTGCCGACGTCGGCGAAGATGCCCGTGAGGGTCGCCGCGAGGCCCGCAGCCAGGGCCACCCCGCCGACGACGACGCGGCTGACCGAGCCGTAGCCGGCGCTGCCGACCACCTCCGACGACATCGCCGCGATCGGTGGGACCTTGCCCGCTCGTCGGGCGGGTGCGACGGCGGCGACCAGCGTCACCAGGATGCCCGCGGCGAGGGCGACGACGACGGTCCGCGTCGCGAACACCAGCCCCCCGGCCGGGATGCCGAAGCCCAGCGCGTCGAGCAGCGCTTTCAGCCCGGTGGCGATGCCGAACCCGGCGAGCAGCCCCAGCACGGAGGCGAGCACGCCGACGGCGAGGGCCTCGATCAGCACCGACCCCAGCACCTGCCGGCGCGTGGCACCGAGAGCCCGCAGCAGCCCGTTCTGCCGGGTCCGCTGCGCCACGGTGATCGAGAAGGTGTTGAAGATCATGAAGGCGCCCACGAGCAGCGCCACGACGGCGAAGAAGTTCATGAAGTAGGTGAAGAACGACTCGCGTCGCGCGCGAACTGCTGGTTCTCCTCGACGACGGTCGATCCGGTCACCGCCTCCACGCCGGTCGGGACGACGGCGGCCAGCCGCGCGGTGAGCGTGGCCTGCGAGACCCCCTCCTCGGCGATCACGGAGATCTCGTTCCACGTACCCGGCTGGCCGAGCAGCGACTGGGCGGCCTGCGGGGTGAAGGCGACCATGGTGGCCCCGCCGATCGTCTCGGCGCTGCCGAACGCGATGGTGCCGACGACCGTCTTGCGCACCGGACCGGCCTGCACGAGCACCGTCATCGGATCGCCCAGACCGAGCCGGGACGTCTCCAGGCTGGGCGCGTCGACGACGATCTCGTCCGCCGACCGCGGCGCCCGGCCCTCGGTGACGACGAGCGGGTTGATCCGGTCGTCGTCGGACCAGGTGAGCCCGATCGCCGGCCCGCCGTTGGCCGGGTCCCCGATGGCCTCGCCGTCGGCGTTGGTGAGCCGGGCGTACCCGGTCGAGGACCCCTCGGCGGTCTGGACGCCGTCGACCCGGCGCACGCGGTCGACCAGTTCGTCGTCCACGCGGGGGCGTTGCGCGCCGGTGCTCATGGGGCCCTCGAACTGCTCCTGGCCGCGCACCACGGCGTCGACGCCCGCGTACACCTCGCCCATGGCGTTGTCGAAGGTGCGGGTGACCGTGTCGGTGAGGATCAACGTCCCGGCGGTGAAGGCGACGCCGAGGGTCACCGCCAGGGCGGTGGCCAGCAGCCGGAAGCGGTGCGCGATCAGCCCCCGGAGGGTAATCCAGAGCATCGCGGGATCACTCCCCGAACCGCTTCATGCGCTCGAGCACCCGCTCGGCCGTCGGGTCGCGCATCTCGTCGACGACCCGGCCGTCGGCGAGGAAGAGGATCCGGTCGGCGGTGGCGGCCGCGGTCGGGTCGTGGGTCACCATGACGATGGTCTGACCGAGGTCGTCGACGGCCTGGCGCAGGAAGTGCAGCACCTCGGCGCCGGCCTTGGAGTCCAGGTTCCCGGTCGGCTCGTCGGCGAAGATGATGTCCGGCCGGCCGGCGAGCGCACGGGCGACGGCGACGCGCTGCTGCTGCCCGCCGGACAGCTCGGACGGCCGGTGGTGCAGCCGGTCGGCGATCCCGAGCGTGCGGGTGATCTCGTCGATCCAGGCCTGGTCGCCGCGGCGCCCCGCCAGGCGCATGGGCAGGCCGATGTTGGCGCCCGCGTCGAGGGTCGGGACGAGGTTGAAGGACTGGAAGACGAAGCCGATCCGGTCCCGCCGCAGCACGGTCAGGTGCTGGTCGTCCAGCGCCGAGAGGTCCTGGTCACCGATGAAGGCCGAGCCGGAGGTGAGCGAGTCGAGCCCGGCCATGCAGTGCAGCAGCGTCGACTTGCCCGACCCGGACGGCCCCATGATCGCCGTGAGCACGCCGACCGGGAACTCGGCGGTGACCCCGTCGAGGGCCCGCACCTCGGCGGGGCCCGTGCCGTAGATCTTGAACGCGTCGACCGTGCGGGCAGCGGTGCGCGTCTCCGCCCGGCGCCGTGCCGGGATGACGGGAGTAGCCATGGAGAGGTCCTTCCGGCTGCTCCGCGGGCCGGTCTTCTGCGCCTGTGTCGCTCGTGAGGCTCGACCGCGCACCCGCGGGCCCGTTGTCTCGGGATGTGCTGGCCCGTCGATCGTCGACCGGGCCCGGCCCCGCGACCACGTCCGAACGTCCCGTCCCCCGCTGCTCCCGACCCTGTTCCCCAGCCGGCCGGAGAACCCGGGCACACCTCCCGGTGGGCGAGAACGCCGCCGGCCCGGCCCCTCGAGGAGAGGGACCGGGCCGGCGGGTCAGCTGGTGATCAGCTGCAGCCGCTGGTGGAGCCGCAGCCCTCGCAGACGTAGCAGCTACCGGCCGGGCGCATCTTCGTGCCGCAGGTCATGCACAGCGGCGCGTCGGTGGCGGTCCCGGTGACCAGCTCGAGCAGCTCGGCCGAGGAGTGCGCCTCCTTGACCGACTTCGGGCCCTCGGGGGTGACCTTCTCCTTGGCCGGGGCGGTCTCGATCGGCGCGGAACCCCGCAGCTGCTCGAGGTCGACCTCGTCCTCCTCGACGACCGCGGTGGTCGAGGCGGAGGTGTCGTAACCGGCGACCTGGGCGGCCCGCTCCTCGGCGCTGAAGATGCCGAGGTTGGCCCGCTTCTCGACCGGCAGGTGGTCGAGGGCCAGGCGGCGGAAGATGTAGTCCATCACCGACTGGGCGATCCGGATGTCCGGGTCGTCGGTCATGCCGGCCGGCTCGAACCGCATGTTGGTGAACTTCTGGATGTAGGTCTCCAGCGGCACACCGTGCTGCAGCGCGATCGACAGCGAGATCGAGAAGGCGTCCATCACGCCGGCCAGGGTCGAGCCCTGCTTGCCGAGCTTCAGGAACACCTCACCGAGGCTGCCGTCCTCGTACATGCCGGCGGTCATGTAGCCCTCGGCACCGGCGACGCTGAACGAGGTGGTGACGCTCGTCCGCTTCTTCGGCAGGCGCTTGCGGACCGGGTGCGACAGCGTCGCGACCGGCGCGGCCGCGGGCGCCTCGTCCTTGGTGCCGTCGTTCTTGCCCTTGCCACCGGACAGCGGCTGGCCGACCTTGCAGTTGTCGCGGTAGATCGCCAGCGCCTTGAGGCCCATCTTCCAGCCCTGGAAGTAGATGGTCTCGACGTCCTCGACGGTCGCCGTCTCCGGCATGTTGACCGTCTTGGAGATCGCGCCGGAGATGAACGGCTGCACCGCGGCCATCATCCGGACGTGGCCCATCGGGGAGATGGCCCGCTCGCCCATGGCGCAGTCGAAGACCTCGTAGTGCTCCGGGCGCAGGCTCGGGGCGTCCACGACGTGGCCGTGCTCGGCGATGTACTCGACGATCGCCTCGATCTGCTCCTCCTGGTAGCCCAGGCTGCG
Organism: Blastococcus sp. TF02A-30; assembly: GCF_003319185.1. Lineage (GTDB taxonomy): Bacteria > Actinomycetota > Actinomycetes > Mycobacteriales > Geodermatophilaceae > Blastococcus. The sequence continues at coordinate 53,353 of NZ_QOHJ01000002.1, read as the reverse complement.
GAGCGCGCGCGGCACGGTCTGGTTGACGATCTGCATGGAGCCGCCGCCGACCAGCTTCTTGAACTTGACCAGCGAGAAGTCCGGCTCGATGCCGGTCGTGTCGCAGTCCATCATGAAGCCGATGGTGCCGGTGGGGGCGAGCACCGAGGCCTGCGCGTTGCGCCAGCCGTTGTCGGCGCCGATGTCCAGGCACTGCTGCCACTGCTCGGTGGCGGCCTTGAGCACGTCGGCGTCGTCGGCACCGACCGGGCGGACGGCGTCGTTGGCCGCGGCGTGCTTGCGCATGACCCGGGCGTGGGCGTCGGCGTTGCGGGCGAAGCCGTCGTACGGGCCGACGATGCCGGCGAGCTCGGCCGAGCGGCGGTAGGCGGTGCCGGTCATCAGCGAGGTGATGGCCGCGGCCAGGGTCTGGCCGCCGCGCGAGTCGTAGGCGTGGCCGGTCGCCATGAGCAGCGCGCCCAGGTTGGCGTAGCCGATGCCCAGCTGGCGGTAGGCGCGGGTGGTCTCACCGATCGGCTCGGTCGGGAAGTCGGCGAAGCAGATCGAGATGTCCATGGCGGTGATGACCAGCTCGACGGCCTTCACGAAGTTCTTGGTGTCGAAGGTGCCGTCGTCCTTCAGGAACTTCATGAGGTTGAGCGATGCCAGGTTGCACGAGCTGTTGTCCAGGCTCATGTACTCCGAGCAGGGGTTGGACGCGTTGATGCGGCCGGTCTCGGGGTTGGTGTGCCAGTCGTTGATCGTGTCGTCGTACTGGATGCCCGGGTCGGCGCACTCCCACGCGGCCTGGGTCACCTTGCGGAACAGCGTCTTGGCGTCGACGGTCTCGAGTACCCGGCCGTCCATGCGGGCGCGCAGACCGAAGTCGGTGCCCTCCTCCACCGCGCGCATGAACTCGTCGGAGACGCGGACGGAGTTGTTGGCGTTCTGGTACTGGACGCTGGTGATGTCCTTGCCGCCGAGGTCCATGTCGTACCCGGCGTCGCGCAGCGCGCGGATCTTGTCCTCCTCGCGCGCCTTGGTCTCGATGAACTCCTCGATGTCGGGGTGGTCGATGTCGAGGACGACCATCTTCGCGGCACGGCGGGTCGCGCCACCGGACTTGATGGTCCCGGCGGAGGCGTCGGCGCCGCGCATGAAGGAGACCGGGCCGGAGGCGGTGCCACCGGAGGAGAGCAGCTCCTTCGAGGAGCGGATGCGGGAGAGGTTCAGGCCGGCGCCGGAGCCGCCCTTGAAGATCAGGCCCTCCTCGCGGTACCAGTTCAGGATCGAGTCCATCTCGTCGTCGACGGCGAGGATGAAGCAGGCGCTGACCTGCTGCGGCGCGCTCGTGCCGACGTTGAACCACACGGGCGAGTTGAAGCTGAAGTACTGGTGCAGCAGCATCCAGGTGAGCTCGTGCTCGAAGATCTCGGCGTCGCCCTCGGTGGCGAAGTAGCCGTGCTCGCGGCCGGCGGCACCGTAGGTGAGGACCACGCGGTCGATCAGCTGGCGCAGGCTCGTCTCGCGCTGCGGGGTGCCGACGGCGCCGCGGAAGTACTTCGTGGTGACGATGTTGGTGGCGTTGATGCTCCACTCGGCGGGGAACTCCACCCCGCGCTGCTCGAAGTTGATCGAGCCGTCGCGCCAGTTGGTCATGACGACGTCGCGGCGCTCCCAGGTCACCTCGTCGTAGGGGTGCACACCGGCGGTGGTGAAGACGCGCTTGATCTTGAGGCCCTTGCGGCTGGGCGCCTTCGGGCTGCGCCGCGAGCGGGTGCCGGCCAAGCGGTCGTCGGTCTCGGTCATGGTGTGGAGCTCTCCCTGGTCGTGTGGTGCCTGGTGGTGATGTGCCCGGCGGGGTGGTTCTGGGCGCGCACGGACGGGCCCGCGCGCTGCGGGATCGGAGGGCTGGGGAAGAGCCGCGATCGACGTGCTCGAGTCGTGTCTAGCGGTCGGTACTGACAGTTCTCAGGTGCCGGCGGCGTTGCCGGGCGGTCCCTCGGAGCCGCCGGCGGGGGCGCCCGCGCCGGCGCGGGCCTTCAGCTCGGCGATCTCCTTCTCGAAGTCGGCCACCGAGGTGAAGGCGCGGTAGACGCTCGCGAAGCGCAGGTAGGCGACCTCGTCGAGCTCGCGCAGCGGCTTGAGGATGGCCAGCCCGACTTCGTGGCTGGGGACCTCGGCCGCGCCGCTGGCGCGGATGGTGTCCTCCACCTGCTGGGCGAGGACCTGGAGCTGGTCGTCGTCGACGGGCCGGCCCTGGCAGGCACGGCGGACGCCGGCGACGACCTTGGTGCGGTTGAAGGGCTCGCTCACACCGCTGCGCTTGACGACGGCGAGCACGGCCTCCTCGACGGTGGTGAACCGGCGACCGCACTTCGGGCAGGACCGGCGACGACGCGTGGTGGCGCCCTCGTCGGCCTCCCGCGAGTCGATGACCCGGCTGTCGGCGTTGTGGCAGAACGGGCAACGCACTCCGGTTCACCTCCTCTCCCAGCTCCCCGCCGCCGGCCCTCCTGTGGACCTCCCTGGGGACATCCGGTGGACGCCGCGGGGAGAACCTGAGGAAGAGCCTGTGGACGGGCTTACAGCTGTGTAACTACTAGATCTAGTGGAACCCTAAGCCGGGCCACACAAGATGTGCAAGAGCTGGCCACCTCGGCGTGTTCCGTCCCGACCCGGCCGTCACCAGGGGGAACAGCCCTTCCCACGAGTCACACGACACGCCGGGACGACGCGCCGGGGACCCTGGAGCGCCCCCCCTCCACCGGGAGGTCGGCACAGCAGCGCGCGCCGCCGTCCGGTGGGGACGACGGCGCGCGAGAGGGGCTCAGACGCCGCTGAGCGACCCGTCCAGGCGAGGACGGCGGGAGTGCGGCACGTGATCGCTCAGCCGCATGGGTCGGGTCAGCAGGTCCGGCTCGGCCGGCCCGCCCCACGGAACCCGCGGGGTCCGCGACTCCTCGATCCGCGGGGTGCGGGCCGTCGGCACGCCCCACGTCTCCTCGCCGCGGCGCTGCGCCCGCGGCGGCTCGGCGGAGGCACGGGGACCGTCCGCGACGTCATCGCGCACGACCGCCCTGAGACCGGTGTCCGCGGCGCGGTGCCGGCCAGGCTCGATCGGCTCGGCGGCGGTGCTCCCCGGTGCGCGGTGGCGCCCGACCGGAACCGGCACGTCGGCCGCGGCGACGAGCTGCACGTCGACGTCCTCGGGGGCGCGACGACGTCCACCCGGGCGGGCAGGCGACGACGCGGCGGTGCCGGCATCGCGGACCATCGGCAGGGCCGCCGTCGTCGAGGGGTCTGCGCCGCCGACCCTGCTCCGGAGGGCGGAGATCGCCTGGGCGGCCGGCAGCTCCTGCTTCACCCGAGGATCGACCCGCGCGGGCTCCGGCGTCTCGGACGGCTGGCGCTCGGGCAGGCGCAGGCTGGCCAGCTCGGTCCAGGCCGTCTCCTCGATCCCCCCGACCACCACGCGCACCCACACCTGGCAGGCACCGGCGGAGTCGTGCCGCCACCCGAGCAGCTCACCGGCCCACCACGTACCTGCCTGGTAGACCTCGACGGCCTGCGGGGTACTGGTGAACACAGCTGCACGGCTGTCCCTGGCGCCTGACACGGCATGACCGTAAGCGCTGGACTCACCACATTCTGTGAAGACGCCCGCACGGAGGGTTGACGAAGTCGGGGCGGCACATTGGAGAGGTGTTGCCGTGGTGGGTGGTGGACCACCGGGCTCCACTCGCGAACCGGCCCACATCAGGGCAGCTGCAGCGTCTGACCGGGCACGAGACCCGCGCCCTCCAGGCCGTTGAGCTGCTGGATCGCGTCGACGACGCCGCGCAGGTCCTCGTCCCCCGCGATCGTGCCGGCGATCGACCAGAGCGTGTCGCCGGGGCGCACCACCACGGTGCTCTCACCGACCAGGCGCAGCTGCTCGCCCGCCCCGCCGGAGACCGCCGAGTCGACCAGCGCGCCGACCGCCACCCCGAGACCCACCGCCAGGACGACCGCGAGGCGGCGGGCGCGCGGGGTGAGCCGCAGCGCCGCGGCCACCTGCGGCCGCGGCCCGCCCGCTCGGCCGACCGTCGGGCGGGCGCCGACCCGGGCCCGTGCGGACTGCTGCGGTGCGCGCTGCACGGCAGCGGCTCCCCTGGGCGGCTCACCACCCGCGGCGGCGCCCCGGCGCACCTGGCCACCGGGCACCAGGTGCAGCGCCGGACGGCCGTCGCCGGCCACCGACCGCAGCGGGGGCCGCCACGGCGCCCGGACCGCCTCGTCGAACTCCGCCACCGCGTGCGCCACGTTGCCCATGTCTGCTCCTCCCGACCGCCCTGACACCTCTACGCCCGTTCGAACTGCTGTTCGATTCGAACGTCTGTGCGATGTCTACCGGAGGGCTCCGACAGAACGCCACCCGACACGGCCACATCTTCGAACACGTGTTTGAAACCGGCGGCTGACCGGGCTACGGTCCTCTCGACGGTTCGAGCACCGGCTGCACCGGCAGCCCGAGGAGGAGACGTGGCGGACACGAGCGGGACGTCGGGCGGGCGCCGGACGGCGGGCAGCACGGGGCGTCGGAGCCGCGCCTCCACCACCGGCGCGGGCGAGCCTCCGGCCGGTGGAACCGCGGCGGTGCGGGCGTTCCCCGACCGCGCGGCCGACGGGGACGGCCTCACGCAGCGCCAGCGCCGCGTCCTCGAGGTCATCCGCGACTCGATCGAGCGACGCGGCTACCCGCCCTCGGTGCGCGAGATCGGCGAGGCGGTCGGCCTGTCCTCCGCGTCCTCCGTGGCCCACCAGCTCTCCGTGCTGCAGAAGAAGGGCTGGCTGCGCCGCGACCCGAACCGCCCGCGCGCCCTCGACGTGCGCCTGCCCGGCGACGCCGGGCGCACCGCTCCGTCGGCCGGCGAGCCGATGGTCGGCACCGACGAGCCGGCCGCCGCACCCACGTACGTCCCGCTGGTGGGCCGGATCGCCGCCGGTGGGCCGGTGCTGGCCGAGCAGGCCGTCGAGGACGTCTTCCCGCTGCCGCGCGAGCTGGTCGGCGAGGGCACGCTCTTCATGCTGAAGGTCGCCGGTGACTCGATGATCGAGGCGGCCATCTGCGACGGGGACTGGGTCGTCGTGCGCCAGCAGCCCACCGCCGAGAACGGCGAGATCGTCGCCGCGATGATCGACGGCGAGGCGACGGTCAAGACCTACAAGCGCCGCGACGGCCACGTGTGGCTGCTGCCGCACAACCCGGCCTACGAGCCCATCCCCGGCGACGACGCGACGGTGCTGGGCCGCGTCGTCTCGGTCCTGCGCCGGGTCTGAGGGAGGCGCCGCCGGACTCAGGGCCGGCGGCGCACCTTCCCGCCGATCCACACCGCGACGGTCGCCACCGCGGCGGCGATGAGGGCGGACGTGATCGGCGAGAGCCCCGTGCTCGACGGGCCGGTGAGCGCCGCGAGCGGGCTGGTCGGCGCGGCCGCCGCGGTGGGCGCCGTGCCGGCCGGGACCGGCACCACCGTCACGTTCCCGGGCGCGCCCTCCCCCGCCACGAGGAGCTGCTGGTTGTCGGCGGTGAAGCTGATCGCCTCGCCCTGGGGCTCCTCCGGCAGCGGCACCCGCACGGGCGTCCCGGCCAGCGCCCCGGGCACGTCGGAGCCGACCAGCGGCCAGACGTAGGCGTCGGTGTAGGTCCGCAGGGCGATCCGGGAGCCGTCTCCGGCGACCGCACCGCCGGTGACCATCAGCTGCCCCGCCCGGCCCACCGGCCCGCCGGGCGTGCCGGTGAGGGTCATGTTGACCGTCGCCACCCGCTCCATCGCCACGGTGGCCGCGGCGTCCAGAGCCCCTGCGGGCCGGTACACGCCGCTCGACCCCAGGATCTCCTTGGTGACCACGTACGGGGTCCCGTCCGGAGCCAGCAGCAGGGCCTCGGCGTCGTGCGCCCCGTCGGGGTAGCTCAGCCGGTACAGCCCCGAGCTGCCGTCCGGGCGCAGCGCCAGCAGCGCGACGGTCGCGCGCACGTGGCTGTTGTCGCCGGTGTCGGACAGCCAGATCGTCCCGTCGGCACCCAGCGCGAGGTCCTCCGGGTCGTACGGGTCGAGGTCGGCGGTGCGGACGTCGACGACCTGGCAGCCGGCGTCCAGGACGGCGACCTCCACGCGGTCGCCCCCGTCGCCCGAGGCGAGCATGCGGGTGCCCAGGTCGACCAGGCCGGAGAGCTCCGCCAGCCGGGGATCGGTGACCTGGCAGCGCACGGACCCGGTGGCGGCGGTCTCCTCGGCCGCGGCGGGGACAAGCCCACCCAGCGGCAGCGCGCAGCCCAGGGCCAGCGCCGCACCGAGACGGCGTCCCGGTGCGCTCCGCCGTCCCCGCGAGCCGCTACGCGGACTGCCGGACACCTCGGGCACGTACCCAGCGTGACAGAACGACTGCATCGAGTCCGTGAACCACGCCCAGCAGCAGGACGCCCACGGCCGCGCCCACGACCGCGTCGGTGATCCAGTGGAAGTTCAGCGACACCATGGAGACCGCGGTCGCGAGCGGGCCGACGACGCTCAGCCACCAGAAGAGGCGCTGCACCCGTGCGGGCAGCCGGTACTCCACGGCCTGCCAGCGGGCGACGCCCCACATGAGGACGGCGTTGGCCACGTGCCCGGAGGGGAACGACCGGCCGTCGTCGTGGAAGAAGTAGGAACCCGGGAAGCGCGGCGCGGTGCGGCCGAGGCCGTGCTTCAGCGCGAACACCACCCCGGTGAGCAGGGCCACGGCGACGACCACCCGCAGCAGCGGGAGCAGGGTCCGCCGGCGCCAGGCCAGCCATCCCACCAGGACGGCGAGCACCGCGAGGATCGTGACCCGGCCGCCGACCTGGGTGACCACCCACACCGCCGGATAGGCCGCGGAGTCGACCAGCCCCCAGCTCTCGACGACCTCGGAGATCTCGAGGTCGAGCCGTTCCAGCACCCCGCCGGCGAGCAGGTCCGCGATCACCAGCCCGGCGACCAGCAGCGACACGACGAGCAGCCACCAGGGCGGTCGGCCGGGTGTCACCGGCCCGGGAGACGGGGGGAGCCCGGCCTCCCGCACCGCACCGCTCGCCACGCCGCTCACCGTACCGGCCCGTGACCTGGCTGTGATCTGGACGAGCGGGACGGCACGGCGGTCCTCACCCGACCGGGGAGGCGAACTCCTCGAGCGCCGCGGCGAGCGCACCGTCGACCCGCGCGGACAGCCGCGTTCCGCCGGCCTCGTGCTGCTCGGCCAGGACCTCGCCGTCCCGGTGCACCCGCGCCACCAGGTCGCCCCGGCCGTAGGGCACCAGGACGTCGACCTCGACGTCGGGATGCGGCAGCCGGGCGGCGATCAGCTCGCGCAGCTGGTCGATGCCGTGGCCGGTCCGGGCCGACACCCACACCGCGCCCGGCAGCGCCTGGCGGAGGGCGAGGACGTCGTCCTCGGTCATCGCGTCGACCTTGTTGACGACGACGACCTCGGGCACCGCGGAGGCGTCGATCTCCCGCAGCACGACGTGCACCGCGTCGATCTGGCCCAGCGGATCGGGGTCGGACCCGTCGACGACGTGCAGCAGCAGATCGGCGGCGGCCACCTCCTCCAGCGTCGACCGGAACGCGTCGACCAGCTGGTGGGGCAGGTGGCGCACGAAGCCCACCGTGTCGGTGAGCGTGTACTCGCGTCCGTCGGGTCCCTCGGCGCGCCGGACCGTCGGGTCGAGGGTGGCGAACAGCGCGTTCTCCACCAGCACCCCTGCGCCGGTGAGCCGGTTGAGCAGGCTGGACTTGCCGGCGTTGGTGTAGCCGGCGATCGCCACGCTGGGGACGGCGTTGCGGCCGCGGGATGAGCGCTGGGTGGCCCGGGCGGTGGCCATGCCGGCGATCTCGCGGCGCAGCTTGCTGACCCGCGACCGGATGCGGCGGCGGTCGGTCTCGATCTTGGTCTCACCGGGACCGCGGGTACCGATGCCGCCACCACCGGCGACCCGGCCACCGGCCTGGCGGGACATCGACTCACCCCAGCCGCGCAGCCGCGGCAGCATGTACTGCATCTGGGCCAGCTCGACCTGGGCCTTGCCCTCCCGGCTGGTGGCGTGCTGGGCGAAGATGTCGAGGATCAGCGCGGTCCGGTCGACCACCTTCACCTTGAGCACCTTCTCCAGCTGGTTGAGCTGGCCGGGGGTCAGCTCGCCGTCGCAGATCACCGTGTCGGCGCCGGTGGCGGCGACGATGTCGCGGATCTCGTTGGCCTTGCCCGAGCCCACGTAGGTGGCGGCGTCGGGCTTGTCGCGGCGCTGGCTGACCGCCTCGAGCACCTGGGAGCCCGCGGTCTCGGCCAGCGCGGCGAGCTCGGCCAGCGAGCGGTCGGCGTCGGCCTGCGTCCCCTCGGTCCAGACACCGACCAGCACGACGCGCTCGAGGCGCAGCTGGCGGTACTCGACCTCGGTGACGTCGGCGAGCTCGGTGGAGAGCCCGGCGACGCGGCGCAGGGCGCCGCGCGCCTCGAGGGCGTAGGAGCCGGTCGTGTCGTCGTCGAGCGGCATGTCGGGGGCGGTCGTCATCGCGTCCAGCGTCGCACGGTCGTGGGCACGGGTCACCTGAGTTGCATTCATCAGAGTCATACGACCTGTGCAACACCGCGGGGGCCCGCATGCATCCCGCCGTCCCGGGGGTAGGGCCGGGGGTGACACGTCGCCACGCACGAGGAGGTCGGAGATGAGCGAGACCGAGCCGGAGGACCCGGGCCGCGACCCGAAGGGCATCGGCGGCCCGCCGCGCAACCCGCTCGGCGGTGGCGCCGACCAGGACAGCGGCCGGGGCGACCCGACCGGCAGCCCGGGCATCGAGGGCCAGTCGATGATGCCGGAGGCACCCGACGGCGACGACGAACGCGTCTGAGCCTCAGGCCCCGAGCCACTCCGGGCACAGCACTCCGGCGGAGACCAGCACCGCCGGGCCGGTGAGGACCGTCGTCCGGGGGTCGACCTGCACGGCCAGGCGGCCCCCGGGCACGTCGACCACGACGGTGCCCTCGGTGCGGTCCTCGGCCGCCAGCGCCGCGTAGGCGGCGGCGCACGCGCCGGTGCCGCACGAGCGGGTCTCCCCCACCCCGCGCTCGAACACCCGCAGCCGCACGTGGGCCGCCGGCTCCAGCACGTTGACCAGCTCGACGTTCACCCCGTCGGGGAACAGCGCAGGATCGAATTCCGGCGCACCGGTCAGGTCGAGGGTGTCGACGTCGACGTCGGTGAGCGCCGCCAGGTGCGGGTTCCCCATCGACACGGCGCGGCCGGCGAAGCTGCGCCCGTCCAGCCGAGCGGTGCCGTGCCCGAACTCCCGCGCCGGCCCCATGTCCACCCAGTACCCACCGCCCGGGACGGCGCCGACCCGCCGCGGTCCGCCACGGGTGCCGACCAGGACGCCGGCCTCGCACGCCGAGCGCTCCAGCAGCCCCTCCGCGACGAGCGCGTGGAGGAACAGCCGGATCCCGTTGCCGCACATCTCGGCGTACGAGCCGTCGGCGTTGCGGTGGTCCATGAACCACTCGCAGGACCCGAGGGCCTCCCCCAGCACCGCGGGGGCGTCGGGCACGTGCACGCTGCGGACCAGCCGCAGGACGCCGTCGCCACCCAGGCCGGCCCGGCGGTCGCACAGCCGCCGGACCGTGGCCGCGTCCAGCCGGTCCTCCGGCCAGACCGTGCCGTCGGGGTCGGGCAGCACCACGAAGTCGTTCTCGGTGCCGTGCCCCTTCAGGACCCGGGGCCCCTTCAGCACGCGGGGGGAGGCGGTCACGTGCCGATCGTACGGTCGGCCAGCAGCGCGCCGACCGCCTCGGCCAGGTCGGGACGGGCGGCGTCGAACCAGGTCGTGGCCGCGTCGCGGCGGAACCACGAGCGCTGGCGACGGACGAACCGGCGGGTGGTGCTCACCGTCCGCTCCTTCGCCTCCTCCGGTGTGAGGACGCCGTCGAACTGGGCCAGCACCTGCGCGTAACCCAGCGCCCGGGAGGCCGTGGGCCCCTCACGCAGCCCGTCCTCGGCGAGCGCGGCCACCTCGTCGACGAACCCCGCGCTCCACATCCGGTCGACCCGGAGGGCGATGCGCTCGTCCAGCTCGGCCGGCTCGCGGTCCAGCCCGACGACCACGGCCGGGTAGTGCGGCGCCGGCTCGGGCAGCGACGCCCGGAACGGGCCGCCGGTGAGCTCGATGACCTCCAGCGCCCGGACGATCCGCCGTCCGTTGCTGGGCAGGACGGCGACTGCGGCGGCCGGGTCGAGCGCGGCCAGGCGGGCGTGCAGCTCGGCCGGACCGACCGCGGCGAGCTCCGCCTCGAGCCGCGCGCGCACCGCCGGGTCGGTCCCCGGGAAGTCGAGCTCGTCCAGCACCGCCCGCACGTAGAGCCCCGACCCGCCCACCAGCAGGGGCAGCACCCCGGCCGCCCGAAGCCGGTCGATCTCCGCCCGCGCCAGCCGCCGGTACTCGGCCACCGACGCCGGCGCGCGGACGTGCCAGAGGTCCATGAGGTGGTGCGGGACGCCGCCCCGCTCCGCGAGGTCGGGCTTGGCGGTCCCGATGTCCATGCCGCGGTAGAGCTGCATCGAGTCGGCGTTCACCACCTCCCCGCCGAAGCGCCGCGCCAGCGCCACCGCCAGCGCCGTCTTCCCGGTGGCGGTGGGGCCGACGACGGCGACGACGGGCAGCTCGCTCACGCCACGGTCCAGTCGGCGACCAGGTAGCCCACCCCGTACGGGGCGACCTGCGCGTGCAGCCGGCCGGTGATCGCCCGGCCGGTCAGCGCGGCCCCCACGGCCCGCCACACCGGGACACCGGCCGCGAGCAGCCGGGCGCCCTCCGCCTCGTCCAGCGCGGCCAGCGCGGCGGCGTCGCCGGAGGCCAGTGCGGCGGCGACCGCCTCGTCGAACGGCTCGGCGGCCGGGTCGAGGTAGCCCGGCGCCTTGACGCTGCGCCGCGCCGATCCGTCGCCCATTGCCAGCACCCCCACGGTGCCGGGGAGGTCGCGCAGCAGCGGCGCCACGTCGGCCGGCCCCACCCCCACCCGGGTGCCCGAGTGGCCGGCCTCGTCGAGCAGCCGGGCACCGAGGCCGTGCGCCAGCGGGACCGCCCGGCCGCCCGGGCGGACCCGACCGGCGAACGGCAGCTCGGCGTCGAGCCCGAGACCGCGCAGGGACGCGGCGTCCCCGTCGCCGAACCGCACGCCGGGCGGGACGCCGTCGCCGACGACGAGCACCACCCCGGGCCCGGGCGCGAGCAGCGCGCCGACCGCCTCGGCGCAGGCGTGCCGCAGCGCGGCGGTGTCCGGGGCCTCCTCCCCCTCCACCTCGGGCAGCAGCAGCGGCGGAGCCGGGCAGAAGGCGACGGTGACCCCGCCGGGGCGGGTCGGGGACGGCGACGTCCCGGCGGCAGCACTCACGCCAGCAGTGTCGCCGATGGGACGTGGGACACTGCCGGACGTGTCGAGCACGGACAACCCCGGCAGCGGGGAGCAGCAGGCCACTCCGCCGATTGCGGAGACCCCCGACGCGACCGCCGCGGAGGTGGAGCAGACGTCGACGGCGGTGACCCCGGAGGCCGGTACGGCAGCGGCGCCGACCCCGGCCGACGCCGCGCTGGCCGATCCCACGGCCGACGCGCCGGCGTCCCCGGCGGTCCCCCGGCCCACCCCGCACCCGGTGCCGCCCTCCCCCGCCGTGGTCGCCCCCGCCGTGGCGCCGGAGGCCCCGGCCGGCGACCCCGCGCAGTGGGGACGGGTCGACGCCGACGGCACCGTCTACGTGCGCACCGCCGAGGGTGAGCGCGCCGTCGGTTCCTGGCAGGCCGGCGACGCCGAGGCGGGGCTGGCGCACTTCGGCCGCCGCTACGACGACCTCGCCACCGAGGTGTCGCTGCTCGAGGCCCGGCTGAAGGCGCACACCGGCAACCCGGCCGAGATCAAGAACAAGGCGCAGGCCCTGGCCGACCAGATCCCGACGGCCGCGGCGGTCGGTGACCTGGAGGGCCTGGCCGCCCGCGCCCGGGCCATGGTGGGCACCGCGGACTCCGCCGCCGCCGAGTCGCGCGCGGAGAAGCAGGCCGCGCGGGCCGCGCAGATCGCCAAGAAGGAGGCGCTCGCCGCCGAGGCGGAGCAGATCGCCGCCGAGTCGACCGCGTGGAAGGCCGCCGGCGACCGGCTCAAGGCGATCGTCGAGGAGTGGAAGACGATCCGCGGGATCGACCGCAAGACCGACGAGGCGCTGTGGTCCCGGTTCGCCGCCGCCCGCGACGCGTTCGGCCGCCGCCGCGGTGCCCACTTCGCCCAGCTCGACGCCCAGCGCGGTGAGGCCCGCGCGGCCAAGCAGGAGCTGATCAAGGAGGCGCAGCGGCTGTCGACGTCGACCGACTGGGGCGCGACCAGCGCCGCCATGCGCTCGCTCATGGACCGCTGGAAGGCGGTGCCGCGCACCGGCCGGGACGGCGACGACGACCTGTGGAAGCAGTTCCGGGCCGCCCAGGACGTCTTCTTCAACGCCCGCGGTGAGCAGGACAAGGCGCGCAACGCCGAGGAGCAGGCCAACCAGAAGGCCAAGGAGGAGATCCTCGCCGAGGCCGAGCAGCTGGACCCGGCCAAGGACCTCCGCGGGGCGCAGAACGCGCTGCGCAAGCTGCAGGACCGCTACGACGCCATCGGCCACGTGCCCCGGGCGGTCATGCGGCAGCTCGAGGACCGCATGCAGGCCGTCGAGCAGAAGGTCCGCGGCGCGGCCGACGCCGGCCGGGTCCGCACCGCGCCGGAGAACCCGATGGTGGTCTCCATGCGGGCCGCGGTGACCAAGGCCGAGGAGCAGCTGGCCAAGGCGGAGGCCGCCGGCGACGCCAGGCGGATCGCCGAGGCGCAGGCCAACCTCGCCACCCGCCGCGAGTGGCTGGCCGAGGCGGAGAAGAGCGCCGGCCGCCGTTAGCGGTCCCCGGACGACCGACGTCCGGTCAGGTCAGGAGGTCGCGCAGCCGGCGGCGAGGGCCGGCAGCGGCGCCGGGACGCCGATCGACGGCATCCCCAGGGCGACGCCCGGGGTGGTCGGTCGCGTGCCGGCCTCGCTCGCGTCACCGGCGCGGGTGCGGCGGTGGGACAGCAGCACGCCGTCGGCGATGAGGTGGTGCGGCGCGGCCTCGGTGACCACGGTCTCGACGACGTCGCCCGGGCGGACGCCGTCGGCAGCCGTGAAGTGCACCAGCCGCCCGTCGCGCGCCCGGCCGGAGAGCCGCCCGCGGGCGGCGTCCTTCGAACCCTCACCCGACGCGACCAGCAGCTCCACGCGGCGGCCGATCTGCGCGCGGTTCTCGGCCCAGCTGATCTCGTCCTGCAGCGCGGTGAGCCGCAGGTAGCGCTCCTGGACGACCTCCTTGGGCAGCTGGTCGTCCATCTCGGCGGCCGGCGTCCCCGGGCGCTTGGAGTACTGGAAGGTGAAGGCGCTGGCGAAGCGCGCCTGCCGGACCACCTCGAGGGTCTGCTCGAAGTCGGCCTCGGTCTCGCCCGGGAAGCCGACGATGATGTCGGTGGTGATCGCGGCGTCGGGCATCGCCGCGCGGACGCGGTCGATGATCCCCAGGTAGCGCTCCTGCCGGTAGCCGCGGCGCATCCGGCGCAGCACGTCGTCCGACCCGCTCTGCAGCGGCATGTGCAGCTGGTGGCAGACGGCGGGGGTCTCGGCCATCGCCTCGATGACGTCGTCGGTGAACTCGCGCGGGTGCGGGCTGGTGAAGCGGACCCGCTCCAGGCCGTCGATGCGCCCGGTGGCCCGCAGCAGGTCGGCGAAGGCGCCCCGGTCCCGGAACTCCACGCCGTAGGCGTTCACGTTCTGGCCGAGCAGGGTCACCTCGAGCACGCCCTGGTCCACCAGCGCCTGCACCTCGGCCAGGATCTCGCCGGGACGGCGGTCCTTCTCCTTGCCGCGCAGCGCCGGGACGATGCAGAACGTGCACGTGTTGTTGCAGCCCACGCTGATCGAGACCCAGCCCGAGTAGGCGGAGTCCCGCTTGGCCGGCAGGGTCGACGGGAAGACCTCCAGCGCCTCGGCGATCTCCACCTGCGCCTCGGCGTTGTGCCGGGCCCGCTCGAGCAGCGCCGGCAGCGAGCCCACGTTGTGCGTGCCGAACACGACGTCGACCCACGGGGCGCGGCGGACGATCTCGCCGCGGTCCTTCTGCGCCAGGCAGCCGCCGACGGCGATCTGCATGCCGGGGCGGGCGTCCTTGACCGGGCGGAGGTGGCCGAGGTTGCCGTAGAGGCGGTTGTCGGCGTTCTCCCGGACGGCGCAGGTGTTGAGGACGACGACGTCGGCGTCGTCCCCCTCGGCCGCGGCGGTGTAGCCGGCCTGCTCGAGCAGCCCCGAGAGCCGCTCCGAGTCGTGCACGTTCATCTGGCACCCGTAGGTGCGCACCCGGTAGGTGCGGGCGGGGCTCTGGGTGAGGCTGTCCATGACGACTGCGAGGGTACGGCGCCCACCTCGCAGCCCGGCCGCGCCGACCTCGTGTGCCCCGGGAGGGGGAAAGGAACGCCGAAGTTACGGCTTCGTGATCCCACGGTGCGGGAACGGCAGCGTCCCGCCCTTAGGGTTCCACCGTGACCCGCCCGAACGGAGAGCCTCTCGTCCGCCTGTCCGGCGTCAACAAGTGGTTCGGCGAACTGCACGTCCTGCAGGACATCGAGCTGTCGATCGACCGCGGCGAGGTCGTCGTCGTCATCGGCCCCTCGGGGTCGGGCAAGTCGACGCTGTGCCGCACGATCAACCGGCTCGAGCCGATCGACTCCGGTGACATCACCATCGACGGCAAGCGGCTGCCCGAGGAGGGCAAGGACCTGGCCCGCCTGCGCAGCGACGTCGGCATGGTGTTCCAGAGCTTCAACCTCTTCGCGCACAAGACGATCCTCGAGAACGTCACCCTCGGCCCGATCAAGGTCCGCGGGCAGTCGAAGGCCGACGCCGAGAAGCGCGCCCGCGAGCTGCTCGAGCGCGTGGGCGTGAGCGCCCAGGCGGACAAGTACCCCGCCCAGCTGTCCGGCGGCCAGCAGCAGCGCGTGGCCATCGCCCGCGCCCTGGCCATGGACCCGAAGGTCATGCTGTTCGACGAGCCCACCTCGGCGCTCGACCCGGAGATGATCAACGAGGTCCTCGACGTCATGACGGCGCTGGCCCGGGACGGCATGACGATGGTCGTCGTCACCCACGAGATGGGCTTCGCCCGCCGCGCGGCCAACCGGGTCGTCTTCATGGACGGCGGCCGGATCGTCGAGACCGCCGAGCCCGAGAACTTCTTCACCAACCCGCAGTCCGAGCGGGCCCAGGACTTCCTGTCCAAGATCCTCAACCACTGACCCGGAAGGACATCCATGCGCATCGCCACCCGCTACGCCGCCACCCTGGCGGCCGCCGCCATCGCGCTGACCGCCTGCTCCAGCGACGCCGGAGACCAGGCCGAGGACGCGGCCGAGAACACCGCCGAGGTGAACACCGACGCCGAGTTCGAGGCCGGTACCACCATGGCCGAGCTCAACGAGGCCGGCTCCATCACCATCGGCACCAAGTTCGACCAGCCGGGCTTCGGCCTGCTGAACCCGAACACGAACACCCCCGAGGGCTTCGACGTCGAGATCGGCAAGCTGATCGCCGCCGAACTCGGCATCGAGGCCGACGACATCGAGTGGACCGAGACCGTGTCGGCCAACCGCGAGTCGTTCATCCAGAACGGCAACGTCAACCTCGTCGTCGCCACCTACACCATCAACGACACCCGCAAGCAGCTGGTGGACTTCGCCGGGCCGTACTACGAGGCCGGGCAGGACATCATGGTGGCCGAGGGCAACCCCGAGGGCATCGAGGGCCCGGAGGACCTGGCCGGCAAGAACGTCTGCTCGGTCGAGGGCTCGACGCCGGCGGAGAACATCCGCACCAACTACCCCGAGGCGCAGCTGACGCTGTTCGACGTGTACTCCAAGTGCGCCGACGCGCTGCGCAACGGCCAGGTGGACGCCGTCACCACGGACAACGTCATCCTCACCGGCCTGGTCGAGGGTGGTCAGGGCGCGTTCGAGCTGGTCGGCAACCCCTTCACCGAGGAGCCCTACGGCATCGGGCTGGCCCTGGGCGACACCGAGTTCCGCAACTGGATCAACGACGTCCTCGAGGAGGCCTTCGAGGACGGCCGCTGGGCCGACGCCTGGGACCGCACCGCCGGTGCGATCACCGGCCAGGAGGCTCCCGAGCCGCCGTCGGTGGACCGCTACTGATCCCCCCTGCGATGCCGCCCCGTCCCGTTCCCCGCTGACCCGACCCCGAGAGGAGGAGCGGTGCAGTTCTTCGTCGACAACTTCGACCTGCTGAAGGACGCGTTCCTCCAGACGCTGAGCCTGTCGCTGCTGGCCGGCCTGCTGGCGCTGGTCCTCGGCACGCTGCTCGCCGCCATGCGGGTCAGCCCGATCGCCCCGCTGCGCTGGTTGGCGACGTTCTACGTCGAGACGTTCCGGAACACCCCGCTGACCGTCGTCTTCTTCTTCATGATCTTCGGCCTGCCGCAGATCGACTTCGTCATCGACTTCTTCACCGGCGCGGTGCTCTCGGTGGGTCTCTACACCGCCGCCTTCGTCTGCGAGGCGCTCCGCTCCGGCATCAACGCGGTGGCCGCCGGTCAGGTGGAGGCTGCCCGAGCGGTCGGCCTGACGTTCGGCCAGACGCTGCGCGAGATCGTCCTCCCCCAGGCCTTCCGCACCGTGGTGCCCCCGCTGGGCAACGTGTGGATCGCGATGGTGAAGAACACCTCCATCGCGGCCGGCTTCTCGGTGACCGAGCTGAGCGCGGTCCTCCCCCGGCTGGTCAACGCCGACGCCGGCGACCTGACCCTCGTGCTGGTCGGCGTGGTCGCCGGTTACCTGATCATCACGCTGCCGTCGGCCTTCGCGGTCCACCGGCTCGAGCGACGGGTGGCGATCCTCCGATGAGCACCACGGTCCTCTTCGACACACCCGGCCCGCGAGCCCGCCGGCGTCAGCTGATCGGCACCGTCCTGGGTGCGCTGGTGCTCCTCGGGCTGCTCGCTTTCGTGCTGGCCCGGCTGAACGCCAACGGCCAGCTCGAGGGCCAGCGGTGGGCGATCCTCTTCGACACCAGCACCGGTGTGCCGCAGCGCCTCGGCGAGGCGTTGCTGCGCACCCTCCAGGTGGCGGCGGTCGGCATGCTGTTCGCGACGCTCTTCGGCATGCTGCTGGCCGTGGGCCGGCTGTCGGACCATCGCTGGGTGCGCATACCGGTGGCCACCGTCATCGAGTTCTTCCGCGCGGTGCCGCTGCTCGTGCTGATCTTCGCGCTGTACTTCGTGCTGCCGTCCTACGGCATCGACCTGAGCGCGTTCGCGGCCTTGACCACCGGCCTGGTGCTCTACAACTCCGCCGTCCTGGCGGAGATCTTCCGGGCCGGCATCCTGTCGGTGGACCGGGGGCAGCGCGAGGCCGGCTTCGCCATCGGCATGCGAAAGACGCAGGTCATGACCCTGATCCTGCTGCCGCAGGCAGTCCGCCGGATGCTCCCGGTGCTCGTCGCGCAGCTGGTCGTGCTGCTGAAGGACAGCTCCCTCGGCTTCATCATCGGCTACTTCGAGCTGCTGCGGCAGGCGCGCAGCCTGGTCGAGTTCTACAACCTGGGCTTCGGCAACACCTACACGTTCCAGCTGTACGTGGGTGCCGCGCTGATCTACATCCTCGTGAACGTCCTCCTCTCCTGGCTGGCTCGCGTGGTGGAGCGCCGCACGCGGCGCAGCAGCAAGGCCGCCGCGGCCGAGGACGTCGAGCTGCCCGCCGACGTGCAGATGGGCGGTGGCGGCGGCCCCGCGTGACCGCTCGCGGGGAACCGGCTGGACATCCGTCCTGATCCCCGGTCAAGATCCGCCCACTCGCGTCCGATGGTGAACGGGACAGGTTCCCGACGAGAGACGAGTGGACCGTGACCGCATCCGTGGCGCCCTCCCGCGCGCTCCGCGAGCCGGTCCTGCCCGCTCAGGCCGCCCGCTCGGGTCGACCGCGGTGGTGGGTCGAGGTCCTGCTCGTCGCCGTCCTCTACGGCGCCTACTCGCTGGTGCGCAACAGCGTGGGCGACGTGCGGGCCGAGGCGCACCGCAACGCCGAGACGATCCTGCGGCTCGAGGACAGCTGGCAGCTGGCCGTCGAGCGCGGCCTCAACGCCTGGGTCCACACCACCGACGCCGTGGCGGCCCTCGTGGCCCTGCACTACGCGACGCTGCACTTCCTGGTCACGCCCGCCGTGCTCGTGTGGCTGTACCGGCGGCGGCCCGCCACCTACCGGACGCTCAGCGGCGCCCTCATGGCGACGACAGCGCTGGCTCTCGTCGGCTTCTTCTGGCTGCCCACCGCGCCGCCGCGGATGCTCGCGCACGAGGGCTTCGTCGACGTCATGAGCGAGACCGCCTCGTGGGGCTGGTGGCCCACGTCCGGGGCACCGGGGTCCGACGCCATCTCGAACCAGTTCGCGGCCATGCCGTCGCTGCACTGCGCCTGGGCGGCGTGGTGCGGCGTCACTCTCGTGCTGCTCGCCCGCCGGGCCTGGGTCCGGGTGCTCGGGGCGCTCTACCCGGCGAGCACGTTCTTCGTGGTGCTGGGGTCGGGCAACCACTTCCTGCTCGACGTCGTGGCCGGCCTGCTGGTGCTCGCGGCGGGTGCGGCGCTGGCCGTGGGAGTGCGCCGCTGGGTGCGGACGCCGGCGGGGAGCCCCTGCCCCGCGGTGTGACGCGGTCGGCCGGCTCGCCCACCTCTCCCGCCCCACGGGCGGCGCGCCCCCGGACACGGTCCGCCGCCGTGGCGAGACTGGTCCCCACCATGGAGACCATCCACGCCGGCCTCCGCCGGAGCCTTCCCCCTGTCCCCCGCGCCGCCGGCACCGCTCCGGACCGGGACGGGCGGATGGACGCCGGGCAGCGGTTCGTCGCCCACCTCCGGGGCGCCGCCCCGGAGTTCGCCGCGGCGGCGGGCGCCCAGTCGGCGGTCGTGCGCGAGGTCGTTCCCCCGGCCCGGCACCGCCGCGCCCGCTGCCGCGTGGTGCTGCGCGACCTCGACGGCGCCGAGCGGGACCTCACCTTCCTCGGGCCGACCGGGAGCCCGGCGCTGACCCGGCCCGGGTTCGACGCAGACATCCTCCGCTGGCTCGCCTCGGGCCACGCCGGGGACGGCTCGTGGCTCGTGCCCGACCCGGAGGCCTCCGGCGGGACGGCGATCGACCTCACCGCCTGGCGCACCACGGGCTGACCGGTACCGCAGGCCCGGGGACCCATCGCTCGCCGGGTTTCGCCGCGCGCGGTGATGGGCCACCATGGCGGTGCCGCCCGCAGCACCCGGGCGACGCCAGGCGCACGACCGTCGAGGACCGGGGGGCCGTCCATGTCCCGCTGCTGCACCGTCCCGGGGCCGGTGGCCCGTGCTCGTGCGGAGGCGTGGCCGTGACCGCCATCGCCCCGCAGCCGATCATCAGCCGGCCCAGCCCGGCCGCGACGCCGGCCAAGGGCTCCCGGCTGGGCAACCTGCTGCGCACGACCGATCACAAGACGATCGGCCTGATGTACCTGACGGCGTCCTTCCTGTTCTTCTTCGTCGGCGGCCTGATGGCCATGCTGATCCGGGCCGAGCTCGGCCGTCCGGGGCTGCAGTTCCTGTCGCCGGAGCAGTACAACCAGCTGTTCACGATGCACGGCACGCTGATGCTGCTGATGTTCGCGACGCCGCTGTTCTTCGCCTTCGGCAACCTGATCATGCCGCTGCAGATCGGCGCCCCCGACGTCGCGTTCCCGCGGCTGAACGCGCTGTCGTTCTGGCTGTTCCTGTTCGGCAGCCTGATCGTCCTGTCCAGCCTGGTCACTCCCGGCGGTTCACCGGACTTCGGCTGGACGGCCTACACGCCGCTGTCGAACGGGGTGAACACCCCGGGCGTCGGCGGCAACCTGTGGATCGGCGGCCTGGCGGTCAGCGGCCTGGGCACGATCCTGGGCGGCGTCAACTTCATCACGACGATCGTCTGCCTGCGCGCGCCCGGCATGACGATGTTCCGGATGCCGATCTTCACCTGGAACGCCCTGATCACCAGCCTGCTCGTGCTGCTGGTGTTCCCGGTCCTGACCGCCGCGCTGTTCGCGCTGATGGCCGACCGCAACCTCGGCGCTCTCGTCTACTCGGACGAGATGGGCGGGCCGATGCTGTGGCAGCACCTGTTCTGGTTCTTCGGGCACCCCGAGGTCTACATCATCGCGCTGCCGTTCTTCGGCATCGTCACCGAGATCATCCCGGTCTTCGCCCGCAAGCCGCTGTTCGGCTACAAGGGCATGATCGGTGCGACCCTGGCCATCGGCTTCCTGTCGCTGGCCGTCTGGGCGCACCACATGTTCGCCACCGGCGCGGTGCTGCTGCCCTTCTTCGCCTTCCTGACCTACCTGATCGCCGTCCCGACCGGGCTGAAGTTCTTCAACTGGATCGGCACGATGTGGCGCGGCCAGCTGACCTTCGAGACGCCGATGCTCTGGTCGATGGGGTTCATGGTCACCTTCCTGCTGGGTGGTCTGACCGGTGTGCTGCTGGCCAGCCCGCCGCTGGACTGGCACGTGCACGACTCGTACTTCGTGGTCGCGCACTTCCACTACGTCGTGTTCGGCACCGTGGTGTTCGCGGCCAATGCCGGGATCGCGTTCTGGTTCCCGAAGATGTGCGGCCGGATGCTCGACGAGCGACTGGGGAAGCTGCAGTTCTGGATGACCTTCGTCGGCTTCCACGGCACCTTCCTCGTCCAGCACTGGCTGGGCAACGAGGGCATGCCGCGCCGGTACGTGGACTACCTGCCGACCGATGCGTTCACCACGCTGAACATGATCTCGACGATCTTCAGCTTCGTGCTGGGTGCGTCGGTCCTGCCCTTCATCTACAACGTGGTGCGGTCGTGGAAGTACGGGAAGCTCGCCCTGCGCGACGACCCGTGGGGCCACGGCAACTCGCTGGAGTGGGCGACGTCGTCCCCGCCGCCGCGGCACAACTTCGTCGAGATCCCGCGGATCCGCTCGGAGCGCCCGGCGTTCGAGGCGCACTACCCGCACCTGGTCGACCGGCTGCAGGACGAGGCGCACTTCGGCAAGCGGCACGAGCCCTACGGCGGCGTCAGCGAGGTCGGCGCGAGCGCCGGCCCGCGCCAGGGCCCGAACGACCCCGACCCGACCTGAGCCGAGCCCTTCCCGAGGGGAGCCCTCAGGGCAGCAGCTGGTCCTCGTCCTCGAGGAGGTCCGGGTCGACCGGCCCGTCGTCGAGGCCCTCGTGGTCGAGCGCATCGCGGTCCAGGGCCTCGCGCACCACGGCGGCAGCCAGCCCCCCGCTGTAGCCCTTCCGGGCCAGCATGCCGATCAGCCGGCGGGTGGCGGTGGCGCGGTCGAGCCTGCGCATCCCCCGCAGCCGGCGCTCGACCAGCTGCTGCGCTGCGGCGCGCTCGTCCTCGTCGTCGACCAGTTCGACGGCCTCGAGCGCGACGTCGTCGTCGACGCCCTTGGCCCGCAGCTCGGCCCGCAGCGCGCGCCGGGCGAGACCGCGCCCGGACTGCCGCGAACTCACCCACGCCCGCGCGTAGGCGGCGTCGTCGATGAGCCCCACCTCGGTGAACCGGTCGAGGACCGTGACCGCGGCGTCCTCGGGGACCCCCCGCTTCTCGAGCAGGTCGGCCAGCTGCTGCCGGGTCTTCGGCGCACCGGTCAGGGCACGCAGGCAGAGGTTGCGCGCCACCGACTCGGGATCACCGAGCTCGTCCTCCGGCGACCCGGGCACCTCACCCTCCGCGCGCTGCGCGTCCGGGCCGGCGTCCTCGTCCCGCCGCCGGCCCCGGGCGGACCCGGGGCCGCGGCGACGTCCGCCGAGCCGATCGCTCACCGGCGCGCTCAGAAGTCGACGGGAGCGGTGGGCGCGTCAGCCCCCGTGCCGAGCTGGGGGCCGATGCCCAGCTTCTCCTTGATCTTCTTCTCGATCTCGTCGGCGAGGTCGGGGTTGTCCTTCAGGAAGTTGCGGGCGTTCTCCTTGCCCTGACCGAGCTGGTCGCCCTCGTACGTGTACCAGGCACCGGACTTCTTGACGAAGCCCTGCTCGACGCCCACGTCGATGAGCCCGCCCTCGCGGCTGAAGCCCTGACCCCACAGGATGTCGAGCTCGGCCTGCTTGAACGGCGCGGCCACCTTGTTCTTGACGACCTTGACGCGGGTGCGGCTGCCGACCGCGTCGGTGCCCTGCTTGAGGGTCTCGATGCGGCGGACGTCGAGGCGGACCGACGAGTAGAACTTCAGCGCACGACCACCGGTGGTGACCTCGGGCGAGCCGTAGACCACGCCCACCTTCTCGCGCAGCTGGTTGATGAAGATCGCCGTCGTGCCGGAGTTGTTCAGGGCACCGGTGATCTTGCGCAGCGCCTGGCTCATCAGGCGGGCCTGCAGACCGACGTGGCTGTCACCCATCTCGCCCTCGATCTCGGCGCGGGGCACCAGGGCGGCCACGGAGTCGATGACGATGATGTCGAGCGCGCCGGAGCGGATCAGCATGTCGGCGATCTCGAGCGCCTGCTCACCGGTGTCGGGCTGGCTCACCAGCAGCGCGTCGGTGTCGACGCCGATGGCGCGGGCGTACTCGGGGTCCAGCGCGTGCTCGGCGTCGATGAACGCCGCGATCCCGCCGGCCTTCTGGGCGTTGGCCACGGCGTGGAGGGCGACGGTCGTCTTACCGGAGGACTCCGGGCCGTAGACCTCGATCACGCGGCCGCGGGGCAGCCCGCCGATGCCGAGCGCGATGTCGAGGGAGATGGAGCCGGTCGGGATGACCTTGATGGCCACCTCGGGGGTGTCGCCCAGCCGCATGACCGAGCCCTTGCCGAACTGCTTGTCGATCTGGGCGAGGGCCATGTCGAGGGCCTTGTCGCGGTCGAGCGTTGCCATGGGAGGTCACCTTCGGTTCGCGGGGAAGCGGGTCGGGACCGACGCTAGGGCGAGGCACCGACAGTTCTCGTCGTCCGCCGGATCTGTGGACGACCAGCGGCCTGTGGACGCCACTGTAGGCCGAACACCTGTTCGACTGCCAGGCCGACACGCACGCCCGATCAGGGTGGGGCGGGAGCGCGGCGTGGGGCGCGCTCAGCGCTCCTTGACCGGCACCTCGTAGACCTCGCAGATGGCCAGCCACACGCGCCGCACCGGCACGCCGGCGTCGATCGCGTCGATGGCGGTGCGGCCACCGAGCTCGGAGAACACGTGGTCGCGGGCCACGCTGTGGGCGCGCATCGGCCCGAACTGCTCGTCGAGCCGGGACCAGAACTCCTGCAGGCGCACGTCCCGACGCTAACCCGCCGCGGCGCCCGCGCGGCGGCCCACCCGGCCTACGCTCGGGATGTGATCCCCGGCACGGGCAACGACGCCCTCGACACCGTCCTCGAGATCGGCATCGCGCTGGCACTCGTCGTCACGCTCGTCCTGCTGATCAAGAACTACCGCGACCGCTGAGCACGGCCCCCCGCCCCGCCACCCACACGACCGCCAGGGGCACGACCAGCGCCGCCGACACGGCTGCCACCAGCCCGAAGCCGCCCCAGGCGAGCAGCGGGCCCCCGACGACGCCGGCGAGCGCCGCGCCCAGCCCCATGAGCAGGTCGGTACCGCCCTGAGCGGTGGGGCGCAGCTCGGCGTCCACCGCCCCGGTCACGAGGGTGGAGCCCGCGATGAGCCCGCACGACCAGCCCAGGCCCAGGAGCAGCAGGCCGGCACCCAACCGGCCCGAGTCGGCGGGGGAGGCCGTCCCCGCGACCGCCGCGGCGGCCAGCAGCAGCCCGCCGCCGACGGCCACCACGGTGCGGGCACCCACGCGGTCGGCGAGCGCACCGACCAGCGGCGAGAACAGGTACATGCCCGCCACGTGGACGCTGATGACCACGCCGACGACGCGCAGCACCGCTTCCTCGGAGCCCCCGGCGTGCCCCATGTGCACGGGCGTCATGACCATCACGCCGACCATCACCGAGTGCGCGACGACGACGGCGGTCAGCCCGAGCCGGCCCGACGGCGAGCCCCACACCGCGCGCAGCGCCGTGCCGGTCGCGTGCCGCGCCCTCGGGCCCGTGCCCGTCCCGCCGAGCTGCCGGGCCAGGAGCAGCGGATCGGGGCGCAGCAGCGCCAGGTAGCCGAGCGCGACCACCGCGAACACGACCGCGGAGACCACGAAGGCGCCGCCGAGCGCCGGCAGCCCCAGCGCCGTCCCCAACCCGGCTCCCGGCGCGGCCAGGTTGGGGCCGAGGACGGACCCGACCGTCGTCGCCCACACCACGAGCGACAGCGCCCGCCCCCGGTGCTCCGGGGTGGCCAGGTCCGCGGCCGCGTACCGCGACTGCAGGCCGCACGCCGTCGCCGCGCCGAAGAGGAACAGGCCGACGAGCAGCAGCAGGAGCGACGACGCCGCGGCGGCGAGCACCGTGAGGACCGCCCCGAGGACGCTGACGGCGTAGCCCGTCGCCAGGCCGGCCCGGCGCCCCGAGGTGTCGCTGATGCGGGCCAGCGGCACGGCGAGGACGGCGGCACCGAGCACCCCGGCGGTCTGGCCGAGCCCGGCGGCGCTGTCGGTGCCCGCGACGTCGCGGGCGAGCAGCCCGCCCGCGGTGATGCCGACGGTGACACCCAGCCCGGCCACCGCGACACCGCTCCCGAGGACGCCCAGGGTGCGCCGCTGGACGGCCGCGGGGTCCGGTCCGGCGGAGGCGGTCGCGGGCGTCGGCTGCATGCCGGGAGTGTGCCGCAGGACGACGAGGCGCTCCCCCGGTTTCCGCCGGGGGCGCATCCCCGGCCGGGTGGACCGGCCCCGCTCGACCGGCGAACTGTCGTAGGGCGCAGGGACACTGGTCCCCGTGTCCGCCCCCGCTGCCGGCTCCCCGGCGCTCGACCGGTTCTCCGAGGCCACCCGGGCCTGGTTCACCGGCGCGTTCGAGCGCCCCACGGCCGCGCAGGAGGGCGCGTGGGACGCGATCAGCAGCGGTGAGCACGCGCTGGTCGTCGCACCCACCGGGTCCGGCAAGACGCTGGCCGCGTTCCTCTGGTCGCTCGACCGGCTGACCGCCACGCAGCCGCTCGACGAGCAGCGGCGCTGCCGGGTCCTCTACGTCTCGCCGCTGAAGGCGCTGGCCGTCGACGTCGAGCGCAACCTCCGCGCCCCGCTGGCCGGCATCGGTCAGGCCGCCGCCCGGCTGGGCCTGGAGCGCCCCGGGATCCGGGTCGGGATCCGCTCCGGCGACACCCCGGCCGACGAGCGGCGGGCGTTCACCCGGCGGCCCACCGACATCCTGATCACCACGCCCGAGTCGCTGTTCCTCATGCTCACCAGCTCCGCGCGCGAGGCGCTGCGCGGCGTCGAGACGGTGATCGTCGACGAGGTGCACGCGGTCACCGACAGCAAGCGCGGCGCGCACATGGCGGTCACCCTCGACCGGCTCGACGAGCTGCTGGAGCGGCCGGCCCAGCGCATCGGGCTGTCGGCGACGGTGCGGCCGATCGAGGAGGTGGCGACCTTCCTCGCCGGCGGGCGCCCGGTGCGCGTGGTGGCACCCGGCTCGACCAAGGAGTGGGACCTCTCCGTCGTCGTCCCGGTCGAGGACATGAGCGAGCTCGGCCAGCCGACCGGTGAGCTCGACGGCTCCGCGGCCGGCAACCAGCCGCGCACCAGCATCTGGCCGGCCGTCGAGGAGCGGGTGCTCGACCTCGTCCAGGCGCACCGCAGCACGATCGTCTTCGCCAACTCCCGGCGGCTGGCCGAGCGGCTGACCAGCCGGCTCAACGAGCTCGCCTACGAGCGGGCCACCGGGGAGCCGGTCCCCCCGGGCACCAACGCCGCGGCGCTGATGGCCCAGGCGGGGTCCGGCGGCGGCCTGCCCGAGGCGTTCCAGCCGGTGGCGGCCGCGCACCACGGCTCCGTCTCCCGCGAGCAGCGGTCGATCGTGGAGGAGGCGCTCAAGTCGGGGCGGCTGCCGGCCGTCGTCGCCACCTCCAGCCTCGAGCTCGGCATCGACATGGGCGCGGTCGACCTCGTCGTCCAGGTGGAGGCGCCGCCGACGGTGGCCAGCGGGCTGCAGCGGGTGGGCCGGGCCGGGCACCAGGTCGGCGCGGTCAGCCGCGGCGTGCTGTTCCCCAAGTACCGCGGCGACCTCGTGCAGTGCGCGCTGGTCGCCGAGCGGATGAAGGCCGGCGCGATCGAGTCGATCCGCTACCTGCGCAACCCGCTCGACGTGCTGGCCCAGCAGATCGTCGCGATCGTCTCCGAGCGGCCGCGCACCGTCGACGAGGTGGCCGCGCTGGTGCGCCGGTCGGCGGCGTTCTCCTCGCTGCCGGAGTCGGCGCTGCACGCGGTGCTCGACATGCTCGCCGGCCGCTACCCGTCGGACGCGTTCGCCGAGCTGCGGCCGCGACTGACGTGGGACCGCGTCACCGACACCCTCACCCCGCGGGCCGGGGCGCAGCGGCTGGCGGTCACCAGCGGCGGCACCATCCCCGACCGCGGCCTCTTCGGCGTCTTCCTCGTGGGCGCGGAGGGCACCGGCGGACGGCGGGTGGGCGAGCTCGACGAGGAGATGGTCTACGAGTCCCGCGTCGGCGACGTGTTCCTGCTCGGGTCGTCGTCCTGGCGGATCGAGGACATCACCCACGACCGCGTGCTGGTCAGCCCGGCGCCCGGCCAACCCGGGAAGATGCCGTTCTGGCACGGTGACGCCCCCGGCCGGCCGCTGGAGCTGGGCCGCGCGCTGGGCGCGTTCCTCCGCGAGGTGGGGACGGCGACGCCCGAGGCCGGCCTGGACCGCGCACGGGCCGCCGGCCTGGACGAGTGGGGCGCGGCGAACCTGCAGGCATACCTCGCCGAGCAGAAGGCGGCCACGGGCCACCTCCCGGACGACCGCACGCTGCTGGTCGAGCGGTTCCGCGACGAGCTGGGCGACTGGCGGCTGGTCGTGCACTCCCCCTTCGGCGCGCAGGTCAACGCCCCGTGGGCGCTGGTCCTGGCCGCCCGGCTGCGGGAGCGCTACGGCGTCGACGTCGCCTCCATGCACTCCGACGACGGCATCGTGCTGCGCCTGCCCGACACCACCGGCGAGCCACCGGAGCCCGACCTCGCCGTCCTGGACCCCGACGACGTCGAGCGCGAGGTCACCGCGGAGGTCGGCGGGTCGGCGCTGTTCGCCAGCCGGTTCCGGGAGTGCGCGGCGCGGGCGCTGCTCCTCCCCCGGCGCGATCCACGCCGCCGGACCCCGCTGTGGCAGCAGCGCCAGCGCGCCGCCCAGCTGCTCTCCGTCGCCAGCGAGTTCGCCTCCTTCCCGATCACCCTCGAGGCGGCCCGGGAGGTGCTGCAGGACGTCTACGACGTGCCGGGGTTGGTCGAGCTGATGCGCGACGTGCGCGCCCGCCGGGTGCGGGTCGTCGACGTGCAGACCCAGTCGCCGTCACCGTTCGCCCAGTCGCTGCTGTTCGGCTACGTCGGCCAGTTCCTGTACGAGGGCGACGCCCCGCTGGCCGAGCGGCGGGCGCAGGCGCTGGCCCTCGACACCGGCCTGCTGGCCGAGCTGCTCGGCCGCTCGGAGCTGCGCGAGCTGCTCGACGGCGAGGCGATGGCGGAGGTCGAGGCCGAGCTGCAGCGGCTGCCCCAGCAGCGCCACCCGCGGGACGCCGACGGCGCGTCGGACCTGCTCCGGGGCATCGGCGACCTGACCGCGGCCGAGGCGGCCCTCCGCGGGGTCCCGCGCGAGTGGCTCGACGAGCTCGTGGCCGCCCGCCGGGTGCTGCAGGTGCGCATCGCCGGCGAGGAGCGCCACGTCGCCATCGAGGACGCCGGCCGGCTCCGCGACGCGCTGGGCACCGCGCTGCCGGTCGGGGTGCCCGAGGCGTTCACCGAGCCGGTGGCCGACCCGCTCGGCGACCTCGTCGGCCGCTACGCCCGCACGCACGGGCCGTTCCAGCCGGCCGAGGTGGCGGCGCGGCTCGGCCTCGGCGTCGCCGTCGTCACCGCGACGCTGCAGCGGCTGACCGGCACCGGCCGGCTGGTCACCGGCGAGTTCCGCCCCGGCGGCACCGGCCAGGAGTGGTGCGACGCCGAGGTGCTGCGCATGGTCCGCCGGCGCAGCCTCGCGAAGCTCCGCCAGGAGGTCGAGCCGGTGCCGATCGGCACGCTGGCCCGCTTCACGCCGTCCTGGCAGTCGGTGGGCAGCCGGCTGCGGGGCGCCGACGGCGTCCTGGCCGTCGTGGAGCAGCTGGCCGGCGCCCTGGTCCCGGCCAGCGCGCTGGAGTCGCTGGTGCTCCCGGCGCGGGTGCGCGACTACTCCCCCGCCATGCTCGATGAGCTGACCAGCGCCGGCGAGGTGCTGTGGGCCGGCGACGGCGGGCTGCCGGGCAACGACGGCTGGATCAGCCTCGTCCCCGCCGACCTGGCCCCACTGCTGCTGCCCGAGCCGCTCGAGCTCCCCGAGGCCGGCGGCCCGGTGCTCGACCTGCTCGCCGGTGGCCAGGCGCTCTTCTTCCGCGGGCTGTCCGACCTCCTCGGCGCCACCGACGACGCAGCGCTCGCCGACCTGGTCTGGGACCTCGTCTGGTCCGGCACCCTCACCAACGACACGCTCGCGCCGCTGCGCACCCGGCTCGCCGGCGGTGGCACGCACCGCCGAGCTCCGGCCGCCCCACGGGTGACGCGGAGCCGGTACGGCCGTCCGCGGGTCGGGCGGGCGGCGATGCCCAGCCGCACCGGCCCGCCGACCGTGGCGGGGCGCTGGTCCCGGCTGCCCGATCGCGAGGCCAACGCCACGCGGCGCACCACCGCCCGCGCCGAGGCGCTGCTGGAACGGCACGGCGTGCTGACCCGCGGCGCGGTCCAGGCCGAGCAGGTCGCCGGTGGGTTCTCCGCCGTCTACCCCGTGCTGCGCGCGTTCGAGGAGAACGGGCGGGCGCGGCGCGGCTACTTCGTCGAGACCCTGGGCGCCGCCCAGTTCGGCACCCCGGGCTCGGTCGACCGGCTGCGCAGCTTCGCCGCCCCCGACCGCGTGCCCGGCGGTGCGGTCGTCCTGGCGGCCACCGACCCCGCGAACGTCTACGGCGCTGCCCT
Source organism: Blastococcus sp. TF02A-30 (assembly GCF_003319185.1). GTDB lineage: Bacteria > Actinomycetota > Actinomycetes > Mycobacteriales > Geodermatophilaceae > Blastococcus. The sequence goes on along the minus strand of NZ_QOHJ01000002.1, from coordinate 24,187 downwards.
GCCCTGGCCCGAGCGGGCGGACGGCGACGGCGACGGCGACGGCGAGGCCGTCGACATCGGCGAGGGAGCCGGGCGCAGGTCCGGCCACCGGGCGGGCCGCAAGGCCGGCGCCCTGGTGGTGCTGGTCGACGGCGAGCTGGTCCTCTACGTCGAGCGCGGCGGCAAGACGCTGCTCTCGTGGACCGACGACGAGCAGGTGCTCAAGGAGGCGGCCACGGCGCTGTCCGGTGCGGTGGCCGCCGGCGCGCTGGGCCGGATGGTGGTGCAGAAGGCCGACGGCGCGTCGGTGCACGAGTCCACGCCGCTGTCGGCGGCGCTGCAGGCCGCCGGCTTCGCCGCGACCCCTCGGGGGCTCCGCCTCCGCGGCTGAGCCGAGCGTTCAGCGGCGCCGCGAGCCCAACAGCCAGGGCTGCAACCGACGGCTCAGCCACGGCATGACCAGCCGCAGCGCCGTCACCACGAAGACGGCCGACAGCAGGAGCCGCAGCGGCCAGGGCCAGTCCTCGATGAACGGCACGGCGAGCACCTGGAAGGTCGACGTGAAGACCAGGACCACCGCGACGGTGAGCAGCCAGCTCCGCCACGCCGGTCCCTGGGGCGCCGGCCCGGGGAAGAAGCCCTCGAGACCGGTGACCCGGGCGTAGCGCTCGTCCTCCACCATGCCGGGCAGCCGGGCCAGGAAGTCGCGGCGCTGCGCCGAGCGCTCCCACTCCGCCAGGGAGTCGTCGTCGGCGAACCGGTAGACCAGGTGGTACTCGTAGCTGCCCGGCCCCGGCCGCAGCAGGCTGGCCCCCAGGTTGCCGGGGAAGTTCGCGGCCTCGGCGAGCACGGCCGCGGCGGCCCGCTCGAAGGCCACCCGGCGGTCGGGTCGCACCACACGGGCGACCGTGACGGTGACGGGCTCCGGGGTGGGCTGCATGGTCTCCTCGGCGGCACCCGACCGGGCGCGCAGACGCTGGGGGACGCTCACGTCCTGCTGCCAGCGCCCCGGGGAGGCCCAGGTCATCCCCGCTGTCGGCAGGTTCACACCCGGGAGGGAGCGGGGACACTGGCACCGTGCCCGAAGGAGACACCGTCTGGCTGGCCGCCCAGCGGATGAACACCGCGCTCGCCGGCGCCACGCTGCGCCGCGGGGAGTTCCGGCTGCCGCAGCTCGCCGCCGCCGACCTCACCGGCGCGACGGTGACCGAGGTGCTGCCCCGCGGGAAGCACCTGCTGATCCGCCTCGCCGACGGCCGGACGCTGCGCACCCACTTCCGGATGGACGGCAGCTGGCACATCCAGCGCCCGGGGGCGCGGTGGAAGGGTGGCCCCGCGCACGACGTCCGCCTGGTGCTGGCCACGGACCAGTGGGAGTGCGTCGGCTACCGGCTGCACGACGTCGAGCTGATCCCCACCGCCGAGGAGGACCGGCTCGTCGGCCACCTGGGACCCGACGTCCTCGGTCCCGACTGGGACCTCGACGAGGCGCTGCGCCGCCTGCGCAGCCATCCCGACGAGCAGATCGGCGTCGCCCTGGTCGACCAGCGCAACCTCGCCGGGATCGGCAACCTCTACAAGGTCGAGTCGCTGTTCGTCCGGCGGGTGCACCCCTGGGCGCGGGTCGCCGACGTCGCCGACCTGCCGGCCCTCGTCGAGCGGGCCCGCACGCTCATGACCGCGAACCTGCACCACCCCGAGCAGAACACCACCGGCGACCCGCGGCGCGGCCGCGACCACTGGGTGTTCGGCCGCAAGGGCCGGCCCTGCTACCGCTGCGGCACCGCGATCCTGCTCGGGGAGCAGGGACCGACGACCCAGGAGCGGGTCACCTGGTGGTGCCCCCGCTGCCAGGCCACCGGCTCCCCGATCGACCCGCAGGCGCGCACCGGGGAGCCGGGCCGGCCGCAGCCGGTGACGCTGTACCGCTGACCCTCAGGCGGAGGTCTCGGGCCGGTCGGCCGGCTGCGCCTGGCGCTGCTCGGTCGGGGTCTGCTCGACCGCCGGCGTCCCCTGCTCGATCGCCGCGGCCGGCGCCGCACCGGCCTCCACGGCCTGCGGACCACCGGCCATCGCCGCGCGGATCTGGTCCAGCCGCGAGGCGCCGGCGACGTCGAGGGTGGCCTTCTGCACCTCGAGCATGCGGCCCTCGACCGAGTTCTGCGCGAGCTCCGCCTGGCCCAGCGCGTTGGCGTAGCGGGCCTCGATCTTGTCGCGGACCTCCGACAGCGAGGGGGTGTTCCCCGGCGCCGACAGCTCGTTGACCTGCTTGAGCGAGCTGGCCACGTGCTCCTGCATCTTGGCCTGCTCGAGCTGGCTCATCAGCTTGGTGCGCTCGGCGAGCGTCGTCTGCAGCCGCATCCGGCTCTGCTCCACCGCACCCCGGGCCTGCTCGGCGGCCTGCAGCGCCTCGTCGTGGCTGCGCTTGAGGTCCTCCATCGACTGCTCGGCGGCGACCAGCTGGGTCGCGAACGCCTGCGCGGCCTGCTCGTACTCGGCGGCCTTGGCCGCGTCGCCGCCGGCGCGCGACTTGTCGGCCAGCACCAGCGCCTGGCGGGCCGAGCCCTGCAGCTTCTCCACCTCGCCCAGCTGGCGGTTCAGCCGCATCTCCAGCTGCCGCTGGTTGCCCAGCACCGCGGCTGCCTGGTTGGCCAGCGCCTGATGGCGCTGCTGCTCGGCCTCGATCGCCTGCGCGATCTGGATCTTCGGGTCCGCCCTCTCGTCGATCTTCGCGTTCGCCGACGCGGTCAGGTACTTCCACAGCTTCACGAACGGGTTGGGCATGGGTCCTCCTGCTCCGGCGCCGGTGCCGACAGGTGGCCGGACCGACGGAACTCGTCGTGCCCATCGTCCCAGGTGATCACTCCCGGCAGCCAACGCGGCCCGCGGTTAGGGTTCGGCGTGCCCTCCGCGATCCCCACGCTGTGCGTCCTGGGCGAGCTCGTGGTCGACCTGCTGCCCGTGCCCGTGGCCGGCGCCGGCCCCGAGGGCACCGCCCCGCAGTTCGTCGCACGTCCGGGTGGCAACGCCCTCAACGTGGCGGTCGCCGCCGGTCGGCTCGGCGCCCCCGTCGCGCTGCTGGCCCGCCTCGGCACCGGGCCGCTGGGCGCGAACCTGCGCCGGCACGCCGAGCTGTCGGGCGTCGACGTCTCCGGGTTCGTCGACGCGGCGGAGCCGGTGAGCCTCGCCGTCGTCGGCCTGGCCCCGGACGGCTCGGCCGACTACGGCTTCCACGTCATGGGTGCCGCGGACTGGCGGTGGACCGACGACGAGCTCGCGCGGGTGCTCCCCGAGGGCACCGCCGTGCTGCACGTCGGGTCGATCTCGAGCTGGACCGGACCGGGCTGCTCGGCGATCGCCGACCTCGTCGAGCGGCTGGCCGGCACCGCGCTGATCAGCGTCGACCCCAACATCCGCCCGATGCTCGCCGAGGGACCGGTCGGGGCCAGCCTGGGCAACGACCGCGCCGCCGTCACCGCCCGCCTGGACCGGCTGGTGCGCAGCGCCGCCGTGGTCAAGGTGAGCAGCGAGGACCTCGCCTGGCTCGAGGGCGGCACGCCCGACCTCGACGACGCCGCCCGCCGCTGGGCCGGGCGCGGACCGGCCCTGGTGCTGGTCACCGACGGCGGCGGACCGCTGCGGGTGGCGCGGCCCGGACGTCCCCTGCTGCACCGCGCGAGCCCCCGCGTGGCGGTCGTCGACACCGTCGGTGCCGGCGACTCGCTCGCCGCCGGGCTGCTCAGCGGCCTGCTCGCGGCCGGGGTCACCGACCGGGTCGCGCTCGAGCAGCTCCCGGACGAGCGGCTGCTGGAGATCCTGGACGACGCCGCGCTGGTGGCGGCGCTCAACTGCACCCGGGTCGGCGCCGACCCGCCCACGCGCGCCGAGCTCGACGCCGCCCGGGCGGCCCGGTGACCGGCGACCTGCGCCTGGTCGGGTTCGAGGAGCTCTCCGCGGGGCCGCTGCGCGGCCGCCTGCTGGCCGCCCGCGACGACTTCTGGCACGGCACGGCCCTCCCCGACGACGAGGTGCTGCGGCTGCACGACCCGGTGTTCTTCCACCAGCTCGGCGGCTTCGGCGCGCTCGCGCTGACCGCCGACGACCGCGACGCGGGCTACCTGCTGGGCGTCGTGAGCGCCGACCGGCTCGCCGTCGTCCACGCCGTGGCCGTGCACCGGGACCTGCGCGCCCGCGGGGTCGCGGCCGCGCTGCTCGACCGCTTCACCGGGCTCGCCACCCGGGTGGGAGCACGGGTGGTCCAGGCGGTCGCGCTCCCGGGTGACGCCGCCGCGCGCGGGCTCGCCGAGCACCTCGGCGCCTCGGCGGCCCCCTCCCCCGGGCACGGGGGTCCGGGCGAGGACCGGACGGTCTACACCCGGGGGCTGCCGCTGCCCTGAGTCACGGCCCGACCGGCACGGCGAGCGCTGCCGCGAGCCGCGCGGCCTGCCGGTGGCGGGCGCTGGACCGGCCGGGGTGCAGCACCACGCCCACCAGCCACCGGGCGACGAGGTCGGCACCGTCGTCGTCGAGCCGCAGCGCCCCGGCCAGCCGTGCGGTGAGCGCCGTCCACCGCTCCGGCCCGACGGCGAGCAGCTCGGTGAGCGCCTCCGGCTCGGCCTCGGCGAGCCGGCGCAGCACGGGGTGCGCCCCGAGCTCGTCGGAGAGCGCCGCGAGCGCCTCGTCCAGCGGCAGCGCCGCGGCCAGCTCGGTGAGCCGGCCCAGCTCCCCGCGCAGCAGCTCGCGGGCCACCTCGTCCTTGGTCCGGAAGTGGTTGTACAGCGTCGCCTTGGAGACGCCGGCGGCCGCCGCGATCGCCTGCATCGTGGTGCCGCGGAGGCCGTCCGACGCGAAGGCGCGGGCCGCTCCGTCGAGCAGCCCGCGCCGGGTGCGGTTCACGGGAGGGAAGCGGTCAGGCCGCCAGCGAGACCGCCTCGCCACGGCGCAGCGCCGAGCGGGCGGGGGCACCGACCAGGGCGAGCGCGGGCTCGGGCGCCGCGGGAGCGGTCTCCTCGGCGGCCGGCCCCTCGGCAGCGGCGGCGTCGGCGGGCACCGGCGCGGCCAGCGGGTGGACGCCACCGGCGGCGGCGACGCGAAGCTCGAGGCTCACCTCGGCGAGCAGGTCGGCCAGCTCCAGGTCGAGGGCGTCGCAGATGGAGGCGAGCAGCTCGGAGGAGGCCTCCTTCTGCCCGCGCTCGACCTCGGAGAGGTAGCCGAGGCTCACCCGCGCGGCGCCGGAGACGTCGCGGAGCGTGCGGTGCTGGCGCAGCCGGTGGCCACGAAGGGTGCTCCCGAGCTGGGTGCGCAGCAGCGTCATGGCCACTCTCCTGTCCTGCGAGCGGGGGAAGCGGCGGCACCCTTTCGGGCACCGTGCGCTCACGGTACGCGGCGCGGGGCCCGGGAGCCGAGCCACCCGGCACGCGTCCGCTCATGGCGTAACGCCGTCGCGACCGGTCCCGTTCCCGCGTTCACCCGAGCCGGGCGAGCAGCGCGTCCACCGCGGCGGCCACGGAACCGGTCCGCACGGCGTCGCGGTCGCCCGGCAGGTCGAGCTCGGAGACGTCGGTGCGCGCGCCGTCGGAGATGCCCAGGTAGACCCGGCCGGGTCCGTGCCCGTCGACCGGGTCCGGCCCGGCGACCCCGGTCAGACCGACGCCCCAGCTGCTGCCGCACCGCAGCCGGACGCCCTCGGCCAGCGCGGCGGCGGTCTCCGGCGCGACGGGGCCGTGCTCGGCCAGCAGATCGGCGGGGACGTCGGCGAGCGCCGTCTTGAGATCGGTGGCGTAGACGACCACGCCGCCGCGCAGCGTCGCGCTGGCACCCGGCACCGAGGCGAGCGTCGCGCAGAACAACCCGGCGGTGAGCGACTCCGCCGCGGCCACCGTCTCCCCGCGGGCCAGCAGCGCGGCGTGGAGGCGGGCAGCCGGTCCGGGTGGGGGCGCGGTGGTCACCGGTGCATCTTCCCCGCCGCGCGGTGACTCCTTCCTCCGCACCCACGAGCTCACTAGAGTCCCGGGAGTCGTCCCCTGGGGGAAGCGGGCTCCCGATCCGGGAGGCAGGGATGGACACCGACCCCGGCACTGCGCTGCGCGCGCCACTGGTGCGCGTGCTCGGCGGCCTCTCCGTCACCGACGCCGGCCGGCCGATCGCCGTCCCGCCCGGCAGCCGCCGCCTGCTCGCCTACCTCGCCGTGCACCCTTCGGGGGTCGACCGCCGGGCGGCCGCGGGCGTGCTCTGGCCGGCCGTGACCGACGGGCGGGCGGGCGGCAACCTCCGCTCGGCGCTGTGGCGGCTGCAGCAGGTGGGCTGCCCGCTCGTGCGCTGCGAGCCGTACACCCTGTCCCTCGGCGACCACGTGGGGGTCGACCTGCGGGACGTCGAGGCCTGGGCCGACCGGGTGCTCGACGGCACGCCGACGGCGGAGGACCTCGCCGTCCCGCCGGGCCCCATCGCCGACCTCGAGCTGCTGCCCGGCTGGTACGACGACTGGGTGCTCGCGCTGCGCGACCGGCTGGAGCTGCGCCTCCTGCACGCCCTGGAGGCCCTCAGCCGCCTGCTGCAGGCCTCGGGCCGCGCCGACGCCGCGGTGGAGGCGGTGCAGGTGGCCGTGCTCGCCGATCCGCTGCGCGAGAGCGGGCAACGCGCCCTCATCGAGGCCCACCAGGCCGCGGGCGACTGGGCCGCGGCACGCCGCCAGTACGACGCTTTCCGCCGCATCCTGCGGCGCGAGGTCGGGGTCGAACCGAGCGCGGAGCTCACCGCGGTGGCGACCGGCAGGCGGGTCCCTGCGACGCGCGTGTGACGCCTCGGTGACGGCTCCGGTGCCACGGTGCCGCTGCCGCCCGTGACCGCAGGACCGAGCAGCGGGCGGGTCGTCCACCCCCCGAGGAGCTGATCAGCGTGACCGTTCTCGAACCCAACGCCGCGCCCACGACCGGCGACGGCATGATCCCCGCGCCCCGGGAGTCCACCGTTCCCCAGGAAGAGCCCGCGATGGCGGCGGCGGGCGGCATCGTCGCCGACCCGAGCGCCGCGCCCGCGGCCGAGGCGACCGGCGGGTCGGACGCCGTCGACGCACGAGGCGGCGCCATCGGCACCGTCGTCGAGGACTGGCTGGCCGACCAGTCGACGGAGGCCGGGATCCCCGTGACCCCGATCCCGATCCCCCAGCGGCCGGTGCTGCCCGTCCGGATACGGCAGGCCAGCGGCCGCTACCGGTCGCCGGCGGCCGGCTTCCAGCTCGAGCTGCGCATCGACGTGGACGGCCGCCGTCCGCTGAAGAAGATCAGCGGCGACTACTTCAGCGTGTCCGGGGCCACGACCAGCTACTTCGGCTCCTGGACGGTCGACGCGGTCACCACGACCGTCACCAACGGGGCCCTGGTCGCCGTCGGCACCGCCCGCTGCACGTGGCCGACCACCTTCACCGTCGCCCGGGTCACGATCCCTCGCCGCACGATCTTCCAGAGCCCCGCGCCGGCGACCATCCAGTGGTCGACGCCCAGCGGTGCCATCGGCGCCACGTACACGTGCGCGCCCGAGGGCGCGGCGCTGCGGGTGGTCGAGCTGGAGCAGGACGTCGAGGCGGGGGTCACCGCCTTCACCAGCTACGACACCGGCTCCCTGCCGAGCGGCGGCCCGGCGAGGACGCTGACGGCCGCCGCCGCCTACGGCGAGGCCGGCATCCAGGTGCTGGACACCGGCGGGGGGAACACCATCGCGACGTCGTCGAACCACGTGTGGAACAACGCCAGCCTGCACGGTGCGATGACCGCCCACTTCTCCCGCTGGCAGGAGCGGGCGCAGTTCAAGGTGTGGCTGCTGCACGCCCAGCGGCACGAGCTCGGCACCGGCCTCCGGGGCATCATGTTCGACCAGCAGGGGCTCCAGCGGCAGGGCTGCGCCAGCTTCTACCAGGTCATCCAGGCCGGCACCCCGCAGAACCTGCGCGAGCAGCTCTACGTCGCCGTCCACGAGCTGGGGCACTGCTTCAACCTGTTCCACTCGTTCCACAAGGCGTTCATGACCCCGCCGCTGCCGAACCGCCCCGGCGCGCTGTCGTGGATGAACTACCCGCAGAACTACAACCCCGGCGGCGGTGCCCCCAGCGGCGCGGCGGCCTTCTGGGGGGCCTTCCCGTTCCAGTTCGACGACCTGGAGCTGGCCCACCTGCGGCACGGCTTCCGCGACAACGTGATCATGGGCGGCACCCCGTTCGGCACCGGCGCCGCCGTGGAGATGCCGGTCCAGCCGTCCGATCCGACGACCGACACCAGCGGTCTGCGGCTGCGCGTGCGCACGTCGCCGGAGCGGCCGGTGCTGGGCACGCCGATCGTCCTGGAGCTGGCGCTGACCGTGGACCGCGGCCAGCAGGTGCACCCCGCCGAGCTGCTGCACCCGAAGTACGGGCTGGTGCAGGTCACCATCAGCCGGCCGCGGGGCGACACGATCGTCCACCGCCCGCCGGTGCTGCACTGCGCCGAGCCGGAGCTGCTGCAGGCGGCTCCGGGTCAGGTGCTCCCGGTGAGCGCCTACATCGGCTACGACGCGGCCGCCGGCCAGCTCTTCGAGGATCCGGGCACCTACCGGATCCGCGCGGCCTACACCGCGCCCGACGGCTCGGTGGTCGTCTCCGACACCGCCACCGTGCGGGTGTGGGGCACGCGCAGCGCCGAGGACGACGCCGTCGCCGGGCTGCTCCTCGGGGAGGAGGTCGGCATGGCCATGACGCTGCTGGGCAGCGACGCGCCCGCGCTGGGCTCGGGCATGGCGGCCCTGGAGGAGATCACCGAGGAGCACGCCGACCACCCGAACGCGGTCTACGCCCGGCTGGCCCTGGGCATCAACGCGGCCCGCCCGTACACCGCCGTGGAGCCGGACGGCTCGGTGGCGGTGCGCGAGCGGGACCTCGACCGGGCCGACGCGCTGCTCACGCCGGCGATCGACGCCTCCCGCGGCGAGGGCGGGCTGGACGACCTGACCGTCCTGCAGGTCATGGGCTACCTGGCCCGCAGCCACGCCGCCGAGGGGGACGGCGTCGGCGCGCGGGACCTCCGCCGCGACGCCACCCGGCTGGCGGAGGAGAAGGAACTGCCCGGCGCCGCGCTGGGTCTGCTCGCCGAGGACCCGGCGGACTGACCGCTGGGCACCGGGGCCGGGAGGAGCGCTGTTCCTCCCGGCCCCGGACCCGAGCACCATGACCGACATGGCCGAACCGCTGGTGCTGGAGCTCGGCGCGGGCTTCCGGGACGACGAGGTGCGTGTGCTCCTCGACGGCCGGGAGGTGTGGGCCGGGACGGGCGTCAGCACGGACTGGTCGATCGGGGTGGCCGCGGTCGTGCCGTTGCCCGTCCCCGGGGGGACCGGCGGCCGGGTGGAGGTCCGGGTGGGCCACCGCGCGCGCGGCACGACGCAGCTGGCGGGGGCCCCCGGGACGGCCGACCAGCGGCTGCGCTGCGACCTGGACCCGGACGGCGGGATGACGCTGGGGCCCGCGCCCGAGGGCCCCTGGATGTGAGGGGTCAGGCGGCGGTGTCGGTGCGGGTCTCCCCCGCACCGGCGGCGCCCTTGGCGGCCCGCCGTTCCGCGGCCGCCCGCATGGCGCGGGCGCTGGTGCGGCGCAGCACGAGCGCGCGGTAGACGTAGTCGAGGCCGGTGACGACGGTGAGCACGACGGCGGCCGCCATCACCCACCAGCGAGCGGTGGCCAGCGCGCCGGTGAGCGGCAGGATGTACAGCCCGATGGCCAGCGCCTGCACCACGGTCTTGGCCTTGCCGCCGCGGCTGGCCGCGATGACGCCGTGCCGGATGACCCAGAAGCGCAGCAGCGTCACCCCGACCTCGCGCACGAGGATCAGCGCGGTGACCCACCACGGCAGCAGGCCGAGCACCGACAGCCCGATGAGCGCGCTGCCGGTGAGCGCCTTGTCGGCGATCGGGTCGGCGAGCTTCCCGAACTCGGTCACCTGCCCGGTCCGCCGGGCGATCATCCCGTCGTAGCGGTCGGTGATGATGGCCAGCCCGAACACCAGGGTGGCCCAGTAGCGGCCGGCGTCGTCGAGGCCCTCGTCCTGCAGCAGCAGGACGGCGAAGACGGGGACGACGGCGAGCCGGAGCACGGTGAGCGCGTTCGGCAGGTTGACCAGCCGCGCCGTCTGCGGCGGCGTCGCGGCCGGGTCGGGCAGCACCGCGCTCACCCGGTCACCGACCGGTTCCGGGCAGCGCCGGGACCAGCGCGCGGGCCACCAGGTCGACGCCCTCGGTGGCGACGACCTCGGCGGCCACGATCTCGCCCGCGCGGGCGCCGCCGGGCACGCCGGCCACCGTGGTCGTGCCGTCGGCGTCCGGGTCCTGGTGGGCGGCGTGGCCGAGCCAGGTGCCGGCGCCGTCGGTGGCGGAGAGGTCCTCGGTGAGCAGCACCTCGACCCGCTCGCCGATGCGGTCCTCGGCGCGCTGGGCGGTGAGCTCCTCGACCAGGTCGGTGATGCGGCGCACGCGGGCGTCGATCTCGGCCTGGTCCAGCTTGCCCGGCAGGCCGATCGCCTCGGTGCCCTCCTCGTCGGAGTAGCCGAACACGCCGACGGCGTCCAGGCGGCCCTCCACGAGGAAGCGCTCGAGCTCGGCGACGTCGTCCTCGGTCTCCCCCGGGAAGCCGAGGATGACGTTGGTGCGGAACCCCGCCGTCGGGGCCAGCGCGCGGGCCCGCTCGATCAGGGCCAGGAAGTCGTCGGTGCCGCCGAAGCGGCGCATCCGGCGCAGCAGCGACGGCGACGAGTGCTGGAAGGACAGGTCGAAGTAGGGGGCGATGCCGGGCGTGCCGGCGATCAGCTCCAGCAGGCCGGGGCGCATCTCGGCCGGCTGCAGGTAGGCGACCCGCACCCGGGTGATGCCCTCGACGGCGGCGAGCTCGGGCAGCAGCTTCTCCAGCGAGCGGAGGTCGCCGAGGTCCTTGCCGTAGGAGGTGGAGTTCTCGCTGACCAGCACCAGCTCGGTCACGCCCTCCGACGCCAGCCACTGCGCCTCGCCGAGCACCTCGGCCGGCGGGCGGGAGACGAAGGCGCCGCGGAAGGTGGGGATGGCGCAGAAGGCGCACCGCCGGTCGCAGCCCGAGGCCAGCTTGAGCGCCGCCGTCGGCCCGGAGGCCAGCCGCTTGCGGCGCAGCCAGTCGTGACCGGGGATCACCGGCGCGTCGGCGGCGGCCCGGGCGGCGCTGCGCTGCACCGGGCTGATCGGCAGCAGCGTGCGGCGGTCGCGCGGGGTGTGCGGCACCAGCGGGCGGCCCGCGATCACGTCGTCGAGCCGGTCGCCGATCTCGGCGTAGTCGTCGAAGCCCAGGACGGTGGCCTCGGGCAGCGCCCCGGCCAGCTCGGAGCCGTAGCGCTCGGCCATGCAGCCGACGGCGACGACGGGCGCGCCCGAGTCGGTGGCCGCGAGGATCGCGTCGACGGAGTCCTTCTTGGCCGACTCGATGAACCCGCAGGTGTTGACCAGGACGGCGTCGGCGCCGTCGGCGTCCTCGACGAGCTCGTAGCCGCCGGCGGCGAGCCGGCCGGCCAGCTCCTCGGAGTCGACCTCGTTGCGGGCGCACCCGAGGGTCACCACCGCCACGGTGCGGGCAGGGCGGGGCGCAGCTGTCACCCGGCCATCGTAGTCGCCGGAGGCGGCGCCTCCGGCGACCACGGGGGTGATGTGGCTCAGGCTTCGCCGCCGCGCAACGTGAACAACACCGACTCGAGCTCGTCGGGCTTGATCAGCACGTCGCGGGCCTTGGACCCCTCGGACGGGCCGACGATGCCGCGGCTCTCCATGAGGTCCATGAGCCGGCCGGCCTTGGCGAAGCCGACCCGGAGCTTGCGCTGCAGCATCGACGTCGACCCGAACTGGCTGGTCACGATCAGCTCCACGGCCTGCAGCAGGAGGTCGAGGTCACCGCCGATGTCCTCGTCGATCTCCTTCTTCTCGCCGGCCGCGCCCGCGGTGAAGACCTCCTCGCGGTACTCCGGCTCGGCCTGGCGCTTGGTGAACTCGACGACCGCCTCGATCTCGGCGTCGGTCACGAAGGCGCCCTGCACGCGCATCGGCTTGCCCGCCCCGATGGGCATGAAGAGGGCGTCACCCATGCCGATGAGCTTCTCCGCGCCCGGCTGGTCGAGGATGACCCGGCTGTCGGTGAGGCTCGAGGTGGAGAACGCCAGGCGCGAGGGCACGTTGGCCTTGATCAGGCCGGTGACCACGTCGACCGAGGGGCGCTGGGTCGCCAGGATCAGGTGGATGCCGGCGGCGCGGGCCTTCTGGGTGATCCGGACGATGTGCTCCTCCACGTCGCGGGGGGCGACCATCATCAGGTCGGCCAGCTCGTCGACGATCGCGAGGATGTACGGGTACGGGCGGTAGACCCGCTCGCTGCCCGGCGGCGCGGTGATCTCGCCCTTCTCGACCTTGCGGTTGAAGTCGTCGATGTGCCGCACCCCGGTGGACTTCATGTCCTGGTAGCGCTGCTCCATCTCCTCGACCAGCCAGGCCAGCGCGGTGGCGGCCTTCTTGGGGTCGGTGATGATCGGCGTGATCAGGTGCGGGATGCCGTCGTAGGGCGTCAGCTCGACCATCTTCGGGTCGACCAGGATCATCCGCAGCTGGTCGGGGGTGGCCCGCAGCAGCAGCGAGGTCAGGATCGAGTTGACGCAGCTGGACTTACCGGCACCGGTGGCACCGGCGACCAGCAGGTGCGGCATCTTCGCCAGGTTGGCGCAGACGAAGCCGCCCTCGATGTCCTTGCCCAGGCCGACCAGCATCGGGTGCGGGTCCTGCTTGGCGGCACCGGAGCGGAGGACGTCGCCGAGCGACACCTTCTCGCGGTCGGTGTTGGGCACCTCGATGCCGACGGCGGACTTGCCGGGGATGGGCGCCAGGATGCGGATGTTGTCGTTGGCCACCGCGTAGGCCATGTTCTTGGTGAGCTGGGTGATCTTCTCGACCTTGACGCCCTGGCCGAGCTCGACCTCGTAGCGGGTGACCGTCGGGCCCCGGGTGAAGCCGGTGACGGCGGCGTCGATGTTGAACTGCTCGAGCACCCCGCTGATCGCCTCGATGGCGACGTCGTTGGCCTTGGACCGGGCCCGCGGCGGGTCGCCCGGGCGCAGCATCGACAGGGCCGGGAGGACGTAGTCGCCCTCGACCGGCTGGATGGAGAGCTGCTCGGGCTCGGTGATCGGCGGCAGGTCCTCCGGCGGGGAGGTGCGGTCGACGACCGGCGGGCGCGTCGGCGCGTGCAGCTGGGTGTGCTCGGGCTCGGTGACGAGGGTGGCCTCGGGCGCGGCCTCGTACGCCGCGTGGTCGATCGGCCCGGTGGTGAGCAGGTCCTCCGACAGCGAGTTCTTGCGCCTGCGGCTCTTCGGCGCCGGCTCCTCCTCCTCGTAGTCGAAGTCGTCGTACGCGTCGTCGTCCTCGTAGTCGTCGGCGCGACCGAGGACGCGGTCACCCAGCTCGCGCAGCCGCTCGGGGATCTGGTGCACGGGCGTGGCGGTGATGACGAGCAGGCCGAAGAACGCGGCCAGCCCGAGCAGGACGACGGCGACGGCGCTGCTCATCCCCGCGACCAGCGGGGTGCCGACGGCCCAGCCGACCAGACCACCGGATCCGGGGACGCCGGCCTCGGGGTCGGCCGGGGTGCCGACGACGTGCGCGATGCCCAGCACCGCGGCGACCATGCACAGCCAGCCGATGGCCAGCCGGCCGCGTGCCTCGGGCCGCGGACCGCGACGCAGCAGGCGCAGCGCGGCGAAGAAGAAGACGACCGGCAGCACCATGACCAGCGAGCCGACGATCCAGCGGACGCCGTCGGTGAGCGCCTCGCCGACCGGGCCGATGCCGTTGCTCCACGCCGCGGCGCCGAGCACGATCGCGAGCCCGAGCACCGCCAGCCCGACGCCGTCGCGGCGGTGCTCCGGCGCGAGCGGCTCGGCCTCCTCCGGACGGGCCACGGAGCGCGCCAGTCCGCCGGCACCGCGGGCGAGCAGCCCCCAGGTGCCGCTGGCGGCGCGCCAGAGGCTGAACCCGGAGTCCTGCTTCTTGCGGGCGGGCGGGCGGCGGTTGGGCGCCCGCTTGGCGGCCGGGCGCTTCTTGCTGGCCGCGGTCGAGCCCGACCGGCTCTTGGCCGGCGGCTTGCGCGTCGGCGTGGTGCGGGCAGGCATGCGTCGAACGGTAATCCGCCGGGGCTCCGTGATCGGGCAGGCCGGACCTCGTGTCCCGCACCTCGTCCCCACCGGGGCATAACGTCACACGCATGAGTGCTCCGCTCCCCGCCGGCAGCTGGCAGACCCCGATCACCTCCGCCCTCGTCGTCCGGTCCGCCGCCCGCCTGGGCGAGGTCGTGGTGGACGGGGCCGACGTCTGGTGGTCCGAGGGCCGTCCCTCGGAGGGCGGGCGCTCGGTGCTGGTGCGCCGCTCCCCCGGCGGCGAGCCGACCGCCGTGCTGCCGGCGCCGTGGAACGCCCGCACCCGGGTGCACGAGTACGGCGGTGGCGCCTGGACGGTGTCCGACGGCGTCCTGTGGTTCACGAACTTCTCCGACCAGCGGCTGCACCGGCTGCTCCCCGGCGGCTCTCCCGTCGCCGTCACCCCCGAGCCGGCGATCCCCTCCGGCGTCCGGTACGCGGACCTGCGCGTGGTGCCCGGCGGCGTCCTCGCGGTGCGGGAGACGCACACGGAGTCCGGCGCGGCTGCCGACGTCGTCAACGAGATCGTGCGGATCGCCGACGACGGCAGCGCCGAGGTGCTGGTGAGCGGCCCCGACTTCGTCTCCGACCCCCGGCCCGGTCCCGGCGGCGAGCTCGCCTGGTTGCAGTGGGAGCACCCCGACATGCCGTGGGACGCCGCGCAGCTCGTGGTCCGGGCCGCTGACGGCACCGAGACCGTGGTCGCCGGCGGGAACGGCGACTCCGTCGTCCAGCCCACCTGGGCGCCCGACGGCACGCTGTGGTTCCTCTGCGACCGCACCGACGTCTGGTCGCTGCACCGGTGGCGCGCGGGTGCGGACGCGGAGCTCGTGCTCGACGTCGGCAGCGACATCGCCGGGCCGCAGTGGGTCTTCGGCAGCAGCCGGTTCGCCCTGCTCCCCGACGGGCGGATCGTGCTCGCGTTCGGCCGCGGGGGCCAGGACCGCCTCGGCGTCCTCGACGTGGACGGCGGGCTGCGCGAGCTGGACCTGCCCTACGCCGCGTTCCGCGGGGTGACCGCCACGGCCGACGGCGTCGTCTGCGTCGCCGGCGGTCCCGACAGCGAGCCGGTGGTGCTGCGCGTGCCGGTCGACGGCGGTGCGGCGG
Organism: Blastococcus sp. TF02A-30; assembly: GCF_003319185.1. Lineage (GTDB taxonomy): Bacteria > Actinomycetota > Actinomycetes > Mycobacteriales > Geodermatophilaceae > Blastococcus. The sequence continues at coordinate 8,891 of NZ_QOHJ01000002.1, read as the reverse complement.
AGGTGCTGCGTCCCGCCCGCGACCTCGGCCTCGACCCGGCGTGGTTCTCCCGCCCCGAGCACGTCACCTTCCCGACCGAGGACCGCGGCACCGGGATCGGCGAGGCGCACGCGCTGGTCTACCCGCCGACCAACCCGGGGGCGACGCTCCCCGACGGCGAGGCGCCGCCGCTGCTCGTCGTCGTCCACGGCGGGCCCACCTCGGCGGCCGTGCCGGTGCTGAACCTGGACATCCAGTACTGGACGTCGCGCGGCTTCTGCGTGGCCGACGTCGACTACCGGGGGTCCACCGGCTACGGCCGCCGCTACCGCGACGCGCTCCAGGACCGGTGGGGCGTGGTCGACCTGGACGACGTCGTCGCCTGCGCCCGCTACCTCGCCGACGCCGGCCGGGTCGACCCGCGGCGGATGGCCATCCGCGGCGGATCGGCCGGCGGCTACACGACGCTGGCCGCGCTCACCATGCGGCCCGGCGTCTTCACCGCCGGGGCGAGCCACTTCGGCGTCGCCGACCTCGGTGCGCTGGCCTCCGACACGCACAAGTTCGAGTCGAGGTACCTCGACGGGCTGGTCGCACCGTGGCCGTCGGGCAGGGCCGTGTACGACGAGCGCTCACCCATCAACCACGTCGACGCGCTCGACACGCCCCTGGCGGTGTTCCAGGGCGACGAGGACGCCGTCGTCCCGCCCGCGCAGGCCGAGGCGATCGTCGCGGCGCTGCGCGAGAAGGGCGTGCCGCACGTCTACCTGCTGTTCGCCGGAGAGCAGCACGGCTTCCGCAAGGCCGAGAACATCCGCGCCGCGCTGGACGGCGAGCTGTCGTTCTACGCCCAGGTGTGGGGCTTCGAGCTCCCCGCCGACGAGGGCATCCGGCCGGTCGAGCTGCGCCGCTAGACCTCCAGCACGGTCGGGATGATCATCGGGCGGCGGCGGTGCTTGTCCGACACCCACTTCCCGACCGTGCGGCGGATGATCTGCGACAGCCGGTGCGCGTCGACGTCGTCGTCCTGCAGCGCCCGCCGCAGGTTGTCCTCGACCAGCGCCAGCACCTCGTCGAACGCCGACGGGTCGTCGGAGAAGCCCTTGGTCGACAGGTGCACCGGGCGCACGATCGTCCTCGTCGAGGGCTCGACCACCACGGTGAGCGCGACGAAGCCCTCGTCGCCGAGGATGCGGCGGGCCTGCAGCGACTCCTCGCCGACGTCGCCCACGTTCAGCCCGTCGACGTAGACGTCGCCGACCGGCACGCTGCCCACGATCGAGGCCTTGCCGTCGACCAGGTCGACGACGACGCCGTCCTCGGCCAGCAGCACGCGGTCGGCGCTCATGCCGGTCTCCTCGGCGAGCTTGGCGTGCGCCCGCAGGTGCCGCCACTCCCCGTGCACCGGCATCAGGTACCGCGGCTTGGCCACGTTGAGCAGCGTCCGCAGCTCCCCCGCGGGGGCGTGCCCGGAGACGTGCACCCGCGCGGTCTCCTTGTGCACCACGGTGGCGCCGAGCCGGGCCAGCCCGTTGATCACCTTGTAGACGGCGGTCTCGTTGCCGGGCACCAGCGACGAGGCGAGGACGACGGTGTCGCCGGCCTCGATGGTGACCTGGTGGTGGTCGCCGCGGGCCATGCGGCCGAGCGCCGACAGCGGCTCGCCCTGCGACCCGGTGCTGACCAGGACGACCTGGTGCGGCGGCATCGAGGCGGCGTCGTCGAGGGAGACCATGAGCCCCGGCGCGACCCGCAGCAGGCCGAGGTCGCGGGCCACGCCCATGTTGCGCACCATCGAGCGGCCGACGAAGGCCACCTTGCGGCCGTGCATCTCGGCGGCGTCGAGCACCTGCTGGATGCGGTGCACGTGGCTGGCGAAGCTGGACACGATCAGCCGCTGGGTGGCGCGCCGGAACACGTCCTCGAGCACCGGGCCGATCGAGCGCTCCGGGGTGACGAAGCCGGGCACCTCGGCGTTGGTCGAGTCGGCCAGCAGCAGGTCGATGCCGGACAGGCCCAGCCGCGCGAAGGCGCCGAGGTCGGTGAGGACGCCGTCGAGCGGCAGCTGGTCCATCTTGAAGTCGCCGGTGTGCACGAGGGTGCCGGCCGGGGTGTGCACGGCGACCGCGAGCGCGTCGGGGATCGAGTGGTTCACCGAGATGAACTCGCAGTGGAACGGCCCGGCCAGGTGGTCGTCACCGGCGGCGACCTCGACCAGCGTGGGCACGATCCGGTGCTCGCGCAGCTTGGCGGCGACCAGGGCGAGGGTGAACCGCGAGCCCACCAGCGGGATGTCGTCGCGGAGCCGAAGCAGGTACGGGATCGCCCCGATGTGGTCCTCGTGCCCGTGGGTGAGGACGACGGCGGCGATGTCGTCGAGGCGGTGCTCGATGACGCCGAAGTCCGGGAGGATCAGGTCGACGCCGGGCTGCTCCGCCTCCGGGAAGAGCACCCCGCAGTCGATGACGAGCAGCTGCCCGTCGAACTCGAGCACGGCCATGTTGCGGCCGATCTCGCCGAGCCCGCCGAGGGCCATCACCCGGAGCGCCCCCTCGGGCAGCGGCGGCGGGGCCTTGAGGTCGAGGTGGGGCTGGGTGACCTGACGAGTCACAGGGGGACGCCTCCGTCGGCGAGGTCGGCGCGCAGCTGCGCGATCTGTTCGGGGGTGGCGTCGACCAGCGGCGGGCGCACGGGGCCGGCGGGCAGCCCCAGCGCGTTCAGCGCCGCCTTGACCAGGATGACGCCCTGGGTGCGGAAGATGCCGGTGTAGACCGGCAGCAGGCTGTCGTTGACGGCGCGGGCCTTGACCAGGTCACCGGCCTCCACCGCGGCGATCAGCTCGGCCAGCCGCGGGCCGACCAGGTGGCCGACGACGCTGACCACGCCGACGCCGCCCATGGCGAGGATCGGCAGGTTCAGCATGTCCTCGCCGCTGTAGAAGGCCAGGTCGCTGCGCGCCTTGGTCCAGGCCAGCGCGCCCAGGTCGCCCTTGGCGTCCTTGACCGCCACGATCCTCGGGTGCTCGGCGGCGCGGACGAGCGTGTCGACCTCGATCGGCGTCCCGGTGCGGATCGGGATGTCGTACAGCATGACCGGGAGGTCGGTGCTGTCGGCGACGGTGGTGAAGTGCCGCAGCAGCCCGGCCTGCGGCGGCCGGTTGTAGTACGGGGTGACGACGAGCAGGCCGTGCGCGCCGGCCCGCGCGGCGGCCCGCGCCTTCTCGGCGGAGTGCTCGGTGTCGTTGGTGCCGACGCCCGCGACGACCGTCGCGCGGTCCCCCACGGCGTCGAGGACGGCCTCGAGGACGGCGTTCGACTCGCCGTCGGCGATGGTGGGCGACTCCCCCGTGGTCCCGAGGACGACCAGGCCGTCGTGGGCCTGCCGGTCGACGAGGTGCGCGGCCAGCTCCTGGGCCCCGGCGAGGTCGATCGAGCCGTCCTCGGCCAGCGGGGTGACCATCGCCGTGAGCACGCGTCCGAACGGCCGGGCGGGGTCGGTGGTCATGGGGAGAATCTACCCAGCGGAGGGGACCGTTCCCCGCGCGTACTCCGACACGGCGAACCGCAGGTCCCCGGACGCCGACGTCGTCCACCCCTCCGCCGGGGTGCGGGCGACCAGCTGCCAGCCCGTGACCGACGGCGCCCAGGTGTCACCGGCCACGTCGGTGTCGACGTCGGTCACGACCAGCCGGTCGGCGTGCGGCAGGAACGCCGCGTACACCGCACCGCCGCCGATCACCCAGAACGACTCGTGCTCGGCGAGCACCTGCGCGACCGAGGCGGCCCGCCGTGCCCCGTCGGCGGACCACCCGTCGTCGGAGGTGAGGACGACGTTGACCCGGCCCGGCAGCGGGCGGAAGCGCTCGGGCAGCGACTCCCAGGTGCGCCGGCCCATCACCACGGTGGAGCCGGTGGTGAGCCGGCGGAAGAGCGCCAGGTCCTCGGGCAGGTGCCACGGCAGGCCGCCGTCGGCCCCGATCACCCCGCCGCGGGCCTGGGCCCAGATGAGCGAGACGGTCACGCTCAGACCGCCACGGCGGCCCGGATGGCCGGGTGGTGGCGGTAGTCGCGCACCGTGAAGTGCTCGTAGGTGTAGTCGAACAGCGACGGCGCCGGCGCCAGGTCCAGCGCCGGGAACGGGTACGGCTCGCGGGAGAGCTGCTCGCGCACCTGCTCGACGTGGTTGCGGTAGATGTGGCAGTCGCCGCCGACCCAGATGAACTCGCCGGGCTCCAGGCCCACCTGCGCCGCCACCATGCGGGTGAGCAGCGCGTAGCTGGCGATGTTGAACGGCACGCCCAGGAACATGTCGGCGCTGCGCTGGTAGAGCTGGCAGGAGAGCTTCCCGCCGGCGACGTAGAACTGGAAGAACGCGTGGCAGGGCGCGAGCGCCATGTCCGGCAGGGCGGCCACGTTCCACGCGGAGACGATCATCCGTCGCGAGTCGGGGTCGGTGCGCAGCGTGTCGAGCAGGTTCGCGATCTGGTCGACGTGCCCGCCGTCGGGCGTCGGCCACGACCGCCACTGCACGCCGTAGACCGGGCCGAGCTCCCCCTCGGGCGAGGCCCACTCGTCCCAGATGGTGACGCCGTGGTCGCGCAGCCAGCCGACGTTGCTGTCGCCGCGCAGGAACCACAGCAGCTCGACGGCGATCGACTTGAAGTGCACCTTCTTCGTCGTCACCAGCGGAAAGGTCTCCGCCAGGTCGTAGCGCAGCCGCTCGCCGAAGAGGCTGACCGTGCCGGTGCCGGTGCGGTCCTCCTTGGGCGTCCCCTGCTCCAGGATCCGGCGCAGGAGGTCCTCGTACTGGGTGTCGATCGGCGCTGCCACGGCCCGAGACTACGGCCGCCCGCCGACGGTCCGGCGAGCGCTCGGCGCACCCGCCCCAGGGGGCTCAGCCCTCCCCGACGAAGGGGCTGGCGGCCACCTCGCTGCCGTCGGCGAGGGTGCTGATCCGGAAGTCACCGAAGACGGTCCCGGCCACCCGCTGCAGCTCGCGCAGGCAGGCGACGGCGACCTCGCGCATCTCGACGTCGGCGTGCTCGCTGGCCCGCATCGCGACGAAGTGCCGCCAGGCGCGGTAGTTGCCGGTGACGACGATCCGCGTCTCGGTGGCGTTGGGCAGCACCGAGCGGGCGGCCTGGCGCGCCTGCTTCCGGCGCAGCGTGGCGTTGGGGACGTCGGCGAACCGCCGCTCCAGCCCCTCGAGCAGCTCGGTGTAGGCGGCGCGGGCCGCCTCGGTGGCGGCGGTGAACGCCGCGTGCAGCTCGGGGTCCTCGGCGATGACCGCGGGCTCGACGAGGTCCGCGCCGTCCTCGGGGACGTAGCGCTGGGACAGCTGGCTGTAGGAGAAGTGCCGGTGCCGGATCAGCTCGTGGGTGAGCGACCGGGAGATCCCGGTCAGGTACATGCTCACGCTGGCGTGCTCGAGGACCGAGAGGTGCCCGACCTCGAGGATGTGCCGCAGGTAGCCGGCGTTGGTCGCGGTGGCCGGGACGGGCTTGTCCCAGGACTGGTAGCAGGCGCGGCCGGCGAACTCAGCGAGCGCCGGACCGCCGTCGGCGTCGGTGTCCCACGGGACGTCGGACGGCGGCGTGAACTGCGTCTGCGCGATGACCTGGACGCGGAGCGGCGCGATCTGTGGCACGGATCGAGCCTACGGGCGGCGTGCTCCCGCCCCGGGCGGCCCGACCGGCAGACTGGCGTGGTGGAGGAGCTCCTGGTGGCGGCCAGCGGCCTGCTGCTGCTCTGGCTCCTCCTCGTGCTGCTCCTCTGGCGGTCGCGGGCGCTCGCCGCGCGGGAGGCGCTGCGGCTGCTGCCGGACCTGGTGCGGCTGGTCCGCCGGCTGGCGGCGGACCGCTCGCTGCCGCGCGGGCTGCGGCTGCGCCTGTGGGTGCTGCTCGCCTACCTCCTGTCGCCGCTGGACCTCGTGCCCGACGTCGTCCCGGTCCTCGGCTATGCCGACGACGTCGTCGTCGTGGCGTGGGCGCTGCGGGCCGTGGTGCGCCGGGCCGGCGGCGACGCCCTGGCGCGGCACTGGCCCGGGTCCCCGGCCGGGCTGGCCGTGGTCACGCGCCTGGCAGGGCTGCGACCGACGGCGGACGGCGGACCTCCCGGCTGAGGTCGGCAGCGAGGTCGCCGGCCTCGACCACCGCGACGTCCTCCAGACCCAGCCACCCGGCCATCAGCCGCAGCTCCGCGGCCAGCTCCTCCGCGACCTCGGCGCGGTCGACCCCGGGCTCGGCGTGGGCGGCCTGCACCCGGAGGACGCCGGCCTGCCGGTCGGCCTTGAGGTCGACCCGCGCCACCAGCCGGTCGCCGAGCAGGAAGGGCAGCACGTAGTAGCCGTGCACCCGCTTGGCCGCCGGGGTGTAGATCTCCAGCCGGTAGCGGAAGCCCCAGATGCGCTCGACCCGCGGCCGCTCCCACACCAGGGAGTCGAAGGGGCTGAGCAGCGCGCGGGCCCGGATCCACCGGGCGCGGCGGGCCGCGGGGTCCAGCCACGCCGGGCGTCCCCAGCCCGCCACCTCGACCGGGAGGAGCTCTCCTGCGTCGGCGAGCTCGCCGATCGCCGTGCGGGCGTCGGCCACCGGCAGGCGGAAGTAGTCCCGCAGATCGGTCTCGGTCGCCACGCCCAGCGCCCGCGCCGCGGTGCGGACCAGCTCGCGCACCGCCTCCTCGCGTTCCGGGGTGCGGGTCTGCACCACGGCGGCCGGCAGCACCCGCTCGGTGAGGTCGTAGACCCGCTCGAACCCGGGGGTGCGGCCGCGTGCGGTGAGGACGCCGGTGAAGAACAGGTACTCCAGCGCCGCCTTGCCCGCGTGCCAGTTCCACATGCTGCCGGGCCGGTTCGGGCGCTCCTCCTGCAGCTCGCTCGCCCGGATGGGACCGCCGTCGCGCACCCGCTCGACGAGCGCCGCCACGTAGTCGGGGCGCTCCCGCGCGACGCGCGTCATGGACCCCCATGCGTGCTGGTCGGCCGCGGCCATCCGCCAGCGCAGGAACGGCTGCAGCCGCACGGGCAGGAACGACGCCTCGTGCGCCCAGTACTCGAACAGGTCGTGCCGGCGGTCGGCCAGCGCGTCGAGCGCCTCGCGCGGGTACGGGCCGAGCCGGCTGAACGCCGGCAGGTAGTGCGAGCGGGACAGGACGTTCACCGAGTCGATCTGGACCACACCGAGGCGCTCGGTGAGCCGGCGCAGCTGCCGGGTGCCCACGGGCCCGGCCGGTCGGGGGTCGGCGAAGCCCTGGGCCGCCAGGGCGATCCGGCGGGCCAGGGCGGCGGGCAGCCGCTCGACGGGTGCGTGCACGGGTCGGATCGTGCCCCGCGGTACCGACATCCGCGCAGGCGGGCCCCGCTGCCTAGGCTCGCGACGTGGACCCGACGCCCTTCCCCCGCCTCACCGGCACGGCGGACGTCTCGGTGCGCCCCGCCCGCCCCGAGGACGCCGAGGGCATCGCGCGGGTGCAGGCGGTCACCTGGCGCACCGCGTACCGGGAGGTCCTCCCCCGCGAGCTGCTCGACGGGTGGGACGAGCCCGCCGCCGCGGCCTCGTGGCACGCGGCGATCACCGCCCCGCCGACTCCCGGGCACGTCGTCCTGGTGGCGCTGGAGAGCGATGCGCTCGTCGGCTTCACCGCGTTCGGCCCGGCGGAGCTCGCCGACGGCGAGACGGCGGACCCCGCGGGGCCCACGGCGGAGGTCTCCACCCTGCTCGTGGAACCACGCTGGGGGCGCCGGGGCCACGGGAGCCGGCTGCTGGCGGCGGTCGTGGACACCGCCCGCGTCCAGGGGGTGGCCCGCCTGACGACGTGGCTCCTCGAGCAGGACCGCGTCTCCGCCACGTTCCTGCGATCGGCCGGCTGGGAGCCCGACGGCTGGGCCCGCACGCTGGACACCGGGGGGACGCCGGTCCGCGAGATCCGGCTGCACACAGCCCTGGGCACCGACGAGGAGAGCGACGCGTGACGTTCAGCGGTTTCCCCGACGAGGGGCTGGTCTTCTACGAGGGTCTGGAGGCCGACAACACGAAGACCTTCTGGACGCAGCACAAGGCGGAGTACGAGGCGTACGTCCGCGCCCCGCTCCAGGCGCTCCTCGACGAGCTGGCCGCCGAGTTCGGGACGGCGAAGGTGTTCCGCCCGTACCGGGACGTCCGGTTCAGCAACGACAAGACCCCGTACAAGACCCACCAGGGCGCCGTGGTCGTCCCGGAGGGCCGCGGTGCCGGTGCCTGGTACGTGGAGGTGTCCGCCGACGGACTCATGGTGGCCGGCGGCAGCTGGCGGCTGGAGTCCGACCAGGTGGCGCGCTACCGCAGGGCGGTCTCCGACCCGGTCCAGGGTCCCCGGCTCGAGGACGAGGTCGACCGGCTGCGCGCCGCCGGGTGGTCGATCGACGGCGAGCGCCTGGTGCGGGTGCCGGCCGGCTACGCGGTCGACGCGGAGCGGCTGGAGCTGCTGCGGCACAAGGCCCTGCACGCGAGCCGCAGGTGGACGCCGGAGGAGGACTGGCTGCACACACCGTCGGCGCTGGATGTCGTGCGCGACGCCTGGCGCGATCTGCGGGCGCTCAACGCGTGGTTGGCCGACAACGTGGGTGCCACGACCAAGGAGCCCCGCCCCCGCCGCTGACCGACCGGCCCCCTCGCAGCTTTCGGTACCGAAAGCTGAAGCCCGGAGCCGGCCTTCGGTACCGAAAGCTGGAGGCCTGGTCGGCTCTGGGTACGGGTGGGCCGGAGCCGGCCCGGGCTTCGGTACCGGAAGCTGACACCGGGCCGGTCGTCGGGGGAATGCACGCAGGGCCCCAGCCTGGTGGCTGGGGCCCTGCGTGTGAATGGTTGTCCGGCGGCGTCCTACTCTCCCACCCCGTCTCCAGGGCAGTACCATCGGCGCTGAGAGGCTTAGCTTCCG
>NZ_QOHJ01000014.1 GCF_003319185.1 Blastococcus sp. TF02A-30 | reverse complement strand
ACCTCATCTTGAAGCGAGCTTCCCGCTTAGATGCTTTCAGCGGTTATCCCTGCCGAACGTAGCTAACCAGCAGTGCACCTGGCGGTACAACTGGCACACCAGAGGTTCGTCCGTCCCGGTCCTCTCGTACTAGGGACAGCTCTTCTCAAGTCTCTTACGCGCACGGCGGATAGGGACCGAACTGTCTCACGACGTTCTAAACCCAGCTCGCGTACCGCTTTAATGGGCGAACAGCCCAACCCTTGGGACCTACTCCAGCCCCAGGATGCGACGAGCCGACATCGAGGTGCCAAACCATCCCGTCGATATGGACTCTTGGGGAAGATCAGCCTGTTATCCCCGGGGTACCTTTTATCCGTTGAGCGACACCGCTTCCACATGCCGGTGCCGGGTCACTAGTCCCAGCTTTCGCTCCTGCTCGACCCGTCGGTCTCACAGTCAAGCTCCCTTGTGCACTTGCACTCGACACCTGATTGCCAACCAGGCTGAGGGAACCTTTGGGCGCCTCCGTTACATTTTGGGAGGCAACCGCCCCAGTTAAACTACCCACCTGACACTGTCCCTGATCCGGATCACGGACCGAGGTTAGACATCCAATTCGACCAGAGTGGTATTTCAACGGCGACTCCACGAACACTGGCGTGCCCGCTTCACAGTCTCCCACCTATCCTACACAAGCCGAACCGAACACCAATATCAAGCTATAGTAAAGGTCCCGGGGTCTTTCCGTCCTGCCGCGCGTAACGAGCATCTTTACTCGTAGTGCAATTTCGCCGAGCCTGTGGTTGAGACAGCTGAGAAGTCGTTACGCCATTCGTGCAGGTCGGAACTTACCCGACAAGGAATTTCGCTACCTTAGGATGGTTATAGTTACCACCGCCGTTTACTGGCGCTTGAGTTCTGAGCTTCGCCTTGCGGCTAACCCGTCCCCTTAACGTTCCAGCACCGGGCAGGCGTCAGTCCGTATACATCGTCTTACGACTTCGCACGGACCTGTGTTTTTAGTAAACAGTCGCTTCTCACTGGTCTCTGCGACCCCCCACCGCTGCCCCGCGCAAGGCGGTTCACGGTAAAGGGCCCCCCTTCTCCCGAAGTTACGGGGGTATTTTGCCGAGTTCCTTAACCACAGTTCGCTCGATCGCCTCGGTATTCTCTACCTGACCACCTGAGTTGGTTTGGGGTACGGGCCGCTCGGAACTCGCTAGAGGCTTTTCTCGGCAGCATAGGATCATCCAATTCGCCTCATTCGGCTATGCGTCAGGCCTCACCCTCGTGCGACGCGGATTTGCCTACGTCGCGGGCCACACCCTTGCACCGGTACTACCACTCACCGGTAGGACTACCTTCCTGCGTCACCCCATCGCTTGCCTACTACCAGTCCGGGTCCCAGCCTCCCCACATCTCCTCACAAGTGAGGATCAGTGGTTCGGGTGGTTAGCATCGCTGGGTTCAGCATGGGCGCTCCTTCGCGGGTACGGGAATATCAACCCGTTGTCCATCGACTACGCCTGTCGGCCTCGCCTTAGGTCCCGACTCACCCTGGGCGGATTAGCCTGGCCCAGGAACCCTTGGTCTTCCGGCGGGGGAGGTTCTCACTCCCCTCTCGCTACTCATGCCTGCATTCTCACTCGCGTGGCGTCCACGGCTGGATCACTCCGCCGCTTCGACCGCCACACGACGCTCCCCTACCCATCCACACACCTGGCCGGCCCACACAAGGACCGGCGGGCTAACGTGTGAATGCCACGGCTTCGGCGGTGTGCTTGAGCCCCGCTACATTGTCGGCGCAGAACCACTTGACCAGTGAGCTATTACGCACTCTTTCAAGGGTGGCTGCTTCTAAGCCAACCTCCTGGTTGTCTCTGCGACTCCACATCCTTTTCCACTTAGCACACGCTTAGGGGCCTTAGCCGATGATCTGGGCTGTTTCCCTCTCGACTACGAACCTTATCGCCCGCAGTCTCACTGCCACGCTCTCACTTACCGGCATTCGGAGTTTGGTTGACGTCAGTAACCTTGTGGGGCCCATCGGCCATCCAGTGCTCTACCTCCGGCAAGAAACACGTGACGCTGCACCTAAATGCATTTCGGGGAGAACCAGCTATCACCGAGTTTGATTGGCCTTTCACCCCTACCCACAGCTCATCCCCTCAGTTTTCAACCTAAGTGGGTTCGGTCCTCCACGCGGTCTTACCCGCGCTTCAACCTGGCCATGGGTAGATCACTCGGCTTCGGGTCTAGAGCACGCGACTGTATCGCCCTGTTCGGACTCGCTTTCGCTACGGCTGCCCCTCACGGGTTAACCTCGCCACGTACCGCTAACTCGCAGGCTCATTCTTCAAAAGGCACGCAATCACCCCGGACCGAAGTCCTAAGGCTCTCACGGCTTGTAGGCACACGGTTTCAGGTACTATTTCACTCCCCTCCCGGGGTACTTTTCACCTTTCCCTCACGGTACTTGTCCGCTATCGGTCACCAGGGAGTATTCAGGCTTAGCGGGTGGTCCCGCCAGATTCACACCGAATTTCACGGGCTCGGTGCTACTTGGGAAACAAGCTCGGGAGGACATGCGTTTTCGTGTACGGGGCTCTCACCCTCTACGGCGACCCCTTCCAGAGGCCTTCCACTAACACACGCCTTTATGACTCCCCGCACGTCCGGCAGAACGTGCTGA
>NZ_QOHJ01000020.1 GCF_003319185.1 Blastococcus sp. TF02A-30 | reverse complement strand
AGATGTGTATAAGAGACAGGAAGCCGGCCGAGACCCGCATGGGTTCCGGTAAGGGTTCGCCGGAGTGGTGGGTCGCCAATGTCAAGCCGGGCCGCGTCCTGTTCGAGGTCGCGGGCGTCAACGAGCAGCTCGCTCGTGAGGCGCTCACCCGTGCCATCCACAAGCTGCCCCTGAAGGCACGCATCATCAAGCGCGAGGAGGGCGACGCGTAATGGCGATCGGCACCAAGACGCTCGCACCCAGCGAGCTCGACACGTTCGAAGACTCCCGTCTCGTCGAGGAGCTGCGCAAGGCCAAGGAAGAGCTGTTCAACCTGCGCTTCCAGTCGGCCACCGGCCAGCTCGAGAGCCACGGCCGCATCCGCGCCGTCAAGCGCGACATCGCGCGCCTGTACACCGTGATCCGTGAGCGCGAGCTCGGGATCCGCGCGACGCCGGCTCCGGTCGAGACGAAGGCGAAGAAGACCAAGGCCAAGAAGGCGGACGCCGCCTCCGAGGCCGCGAAGGAAGAGGCTGAGTGATGGCCACCACCAAGAAGGCTGACGCCGCCCAGGCGTCGGGCCACGAGAGCGCCGAGCACGACGTGCGCGACGCCGGGGCCCGTGGTTACCGCAAGTCGCGCCGCGGCTACGTGGTGAGCGACAAGATGGACAAGACGATCGTCGTCGAGGTCGAGGACCGCGTGAAGCACCCCCTCTACGGCAAGGTCATCCGTCGCACCTCGAAGGTCAAGGCACACGACGAGAACAACACCGCCGGCATCGGCGACCTGGTTGTCATCGATGAGACCCGCCCGCTGAGCGCGACCAAGCGCTGGCGTCTGGTGGAGATCCTGGAGAAGGCCAAGTGATCCAGAACGAATCGCGCCTCAAGGTCGCCGACAACACCGGCGCCAAGGAGCTGCTCACCATCCGCGCTGTCTCTTATACACATCT
>NZ_QOHJ01000019.1 GCF_003319185.1 Blastococcus sp. TF02A-30 | reverse complement strand
AGATGTGTATAAGAGACAGGGTCGGATGCGGTGGCCAGGGGCCGATCCAGCGGGGTGGTCATGTGGGGGACCGCGGCCAGCAGGGCGCGCGTGTACGGGTGCGCCGCACGGGACAGGTCGTCGGCGCGCACCTCCTCCACGATCCGTCCGCGGTACATCACGAGCACCCGATCGCACAGCTCGGCGACGACGGAGATGTCGTGACTGATGAACAGGATCGACGCACCGTCGGTGTCGCGGATCGCGCGCAGCAGGTCGAGCACCTGCCGCTGCACGGTGACATCCAGCGCAGTCGTGGGCTCATCGGCGATGATGAGCCGCGGGGTGAGCATGAGCCCCATCCCGATCATCGCGCGCTGGCGCATGCCGCCGGAGAACTGGTACGGGTACTGGCGCACGCGCCGCTCCGGGTCGGTGATGCGCACCGCCGCCAGACGTTCCGCGGCCAGGCGCCGCGCGTCGCGCCGCCGCATCCCGGCGTGCTCGGTGGCGACCTCGGCGAGTTGATCGCCCATGCGCATCGCGGGGTTGAACGAGGACATCGGGTCCTGGAACACCATCGCCAGCGACGTGCCCAGCAGCCGCCGCAGCGGGGCGCGGGCGCTGGTGAGCAGATCGGTGCCGAGGAATCGGAGTCGCGTGGCCTCCACGCGCCCCGGGTCGGCCACCAGCTGCGACACGGCCAGGGCCGTCATCGACTTGCCCGAGCCCGACTCGCCGACGATCCCGACGATCTCGCCCGCGGCGACCGTGAACGATACGCCGCGCACGGCCTCCACCGGCCCGGTCGCGCCGGGGAGGGTCACCCGCAGGTCGTCGACCTCGAGCACGGTGCCGGATGCGGCGGCCTCCGCCGACGACGCGGCCGACGGGCCGGGGCGGCGCGAGACGCTCAGCTGCCGGCGCCACCCGCGCGGGCCGAGGAAGAGGTCGTCGGAGATGCCGAGGCTGCGCGCGGCGGCCTCCCCCGTGAGGTTGAAGGCGAGCTCGGCGACTGTCTCTTATACACATCT
>NZ_QOHJ01000018.1 GCF_003319185.1 Blastococcus sp. TF02A-30 | reverse complement strand
AGATGTGTATAAGAGACAGGCCCGCAGCCGCGCAGGCAGGCCAACTGGTTGGACATCACCTGCTTGGACACCCCCAGCTCCCCGGCCAGCGCCGACGGGCGGGCCGGCCCATCACGCAGGGCCAGCAGGATCCGGGTCCGGGTGTCATCAGAGAGGGCATGGCCCAGTCGGGACAACGCCGAGACATGAGTGAGGGTCGTGGTGCTCATGCCTAGAACGGTACAGCATAACGTGTACCCTTGTCGGGGTGCCGCCCGGCAAGCGGCCGGCACCATGGCCCGATCCCAGGAGGTCCGCGCAACTAGGGCGTGTCTGAGAATAGATGCACGAGTCAGCTGAGACCCTGGGGACATGTCCCGGTTCCAGATGCTCTCTGACACCCAATGGGAGTTGATCGCCCCGATGCTCCCGACCCGGACCGGCCGCGCCGGCAGGCCGTTCGCCGACGCCCGCACCATGGTGGAGGCGATCATCTACCGGTACCGGTGCGGAATCGCTTGGAGGGATCTGCCCGAGGTCTACAGGCCCTGGCAGACCGTGTGGACCTGGCATCGGCGCTTGGCCGAAAAAGGCACCTGGGACACGGTGCTGGCCACGCTGACCGCCGCCGCTGACGCCGAAGGCCTGATCGATTGGTCGGTCTCGGTGGACTCCACGATCGCCCGCGCCCACCAGCACGCGACGAACATCACCCGCCACACAGGGGGATGGATCGAACTACAAGAATCCGCGTGAGGAGCCGGCCGATCACGGCATCGGGCGCTCCCGTGGCGGGCTGAGCACGAAGATCCATCAGCTCGTCGATGGGACCGGGCTGCCGCTGGTCAGCCTGATCACCCCCGGCCAGGCAGGGGACTCCCCGATGCTGCTTCCTCTTCTGGAGCAGCTGCGCGTGACCCGGCCAGTAGGGCGGCCCCGGACCCGCCCCGAGGCGGTGCTGGGCGACAAGGCGTACTCCTCCCGGGCGATCCGCACCCACCTGCGTGCCCGCCGGATCAAAGCCTGTCTCTTATACACATCT
>NZ_QOHJ01000017.1 GCF_003319185.1 Blastococcus sp. TF02A-30 | reverse complement strand
TGTACTGACCGGAGACGTTGGTCGAGGAGTTGTGACGACGGGATCTGAGTAGGTCTTGTTCGGGGAGGACCTCCGGACGTGGAGTGGAGCTGCTGAAGGCGACCACTGCACGAACCCGGAGGTCCTCGTGTCCCACGCTAATGCCGCGCTGACTCCTCGCCACCGGCTCAAGCTGGCGCGGCTGATCGTCGAGCAGGGGTGGCCGGTCAGCCACGCTGCTGCGGCCTTCCAGGTGTCCTGGCCGACGGCCAACCGGTGGGCTCAGCGCTATCGGCAGGCCGGCGAGGCAGGGATGGCCGATCGGAGCTCGCGCCCACACCGCAGTCCCCGGCGGACGCCGCAACCGGTGGTCCGCCGCATCGTGCATCTGCGGTGGAAACAGCGGTTGGGTCCAGTCGAGATTGCTGCTCGGGTCGGGGTCGCGGCCTCGACCGTTCACCAGGTGTTGCGTCGCTGCCGGCTGCACCGCCTCGCGCACGTCGACCGGGTCACCGGTGAGCCGGTCCGCCGCTACGAGCACGAGCGGCCCGGTGCGCTGCTGCACGTGGACGTGAAGAAGCTCGGCAACATCCCCGACGGCGGCGGTTGGCGCTACGTCGGCCGGGCCCAGGGCGACAAGAACCGTGCTGCCACTCCGGGCAAGCCGCGCAACGCCTACTACAACCCGAAGATCGGCACCGCGTTCGTGCACACCGTGATCGACGACCACAGCCGCGTCGCCTACGCCGAGATCCACGACGACGAGACCGCCGCGACCGCCACAACGGTGCTGCGCAACGCCGTGAGCTGGTTCGCCGCCCGCGGCATAACCGTCGAACGGGTTCTCTCCGACAACGGCTCGGCCTACCGCGCCCACCTCTGGCGGGACACCTGCCTCGAGCTGGGCATTAAGCCCAGCCGCACCCGCCCCTACCGGCCACAGACCAACGGCAAGATCGAACGCTTCCACCGGACGATGGCCGCTGGCTGGGCCTACCGACGACCCTTTCCCAGCGAGTCAGCACGCCGCAAGGCCCTCCCGGCCTGGCTCCACGAGTACAACCATCACCGACCCCACACCGCGACCGGACGTCAGCCACCCATCACCCGCTTGACCAACCTGTCCGGTCAGTACA
>NZ_QOHJ01000001.1 GCF_003319185.1 Blastococcus sp. TF02A-30 | reverse complement strand
CCGTCCCAGTCGCCGACGTACACCTCGTCGGCGGGCTCGCCGTACCGGAAGACCCGGTTGGCCACCCCGGTGAACCTGTCGTCGAGGAAGTACGCGGACCCGCTGCCCCCGATCGCACTGGAGTTCTCCGCCGGCCCCGCCCACACCGGCGCCACCCCGATGATGATCTGCGGCTGCGCATCGGGGCGGAGCCACCGCAGGATCCCGACCAGCGCATCGCGGTCCATCGACACGCAGCCAGCGGTCGGCCGACCGTTGGAGACGTGCAGGAAGAAGGCGGACCCGGCGCCCGGGACACGGGCCAGGTTGTAGCCGATGTTGACGGCGTAGTCGTAGGACGCCCCGGTGCGGTAGAGGTTCTCGCTAGCTCCGCCCGGGCTCGTCGTCCGCCGCACGTGGGTGTTGTAGGTGGGTGACGACGGGTTGCTGTCCCACCAGTCCGAGGTGTCGCTCCGGAAGTAGGGCATCGCGGTGCCGGGGTTCGGCAACCTGCCGAAGGCCTCGGTCAGCGGAAAGGTCCCCTCCGGTGTGGTCGCGCTCCCTTCCCGCGCAGCGCCGACACCGTTGGCGCCCACGAAGACGCTGTAGGGGCCGGCGACCAGCCGCCAGCCCCCGCCGGACCTCTCCCACGCCCGCAGCTGGCCGGTGCTCGCAGTGCGCGAGGACGTCTCCACGGTCAGCACCTGGCTGCTCGCTGCCGGTGGCGCGGCCTGTGCCGTGCGGAGCGGCCACCCCAGTCCGAGCACCAGGAGCGCGAGCACCAGCGAGGTGCCCAGGAACCGGCGCAGGTGGATCGCGCGTCGTCGCGTGCTGTCGTCGCCCACGCGGTCATCCAACAGGTCGGACCCGCGGGCCGGAAGCGAGCCGCCTCCCAGGCCCCACCCGGCGCACCAGCTCCCCTCCTCGACGCGTCCGGAGCGGCCTGCCCTGGCGGCCCGCCGGCGAGGTGGGCCTCACGGTCTGGCTACAGTGCGCTGGGTTCTACGGAGGAGGCTGGCTGTGCAGAAGGTCTTGATCGCCAACCGTGGTGAGATCGCGGTGCGCGTCGCGCGTGCCTGCAAGGACGCCGGCCTGACCAGCGTGGCGGTCTACGCCGAGCCCGACCGTGACGCGCTGCACGTCCGCGTGGCCGACGAGGCGTTCGCCCTGGGCGGCACCACGCCCGGGGACTCCTACCTGGTCATCGAGAAGATCATCGAGGCCGCGCGGCAGTCCGGCGCCGATGCGATCCACCCCGGCTACGGCTTCCTGTCCGAGAACGCGGACTTCGCCCAGGCGGTCCTCGACGCCGGCCTCACCTGGATCGGCCCCTCCCCCGAGGCGATCATCGCCCTGGGTGACAAGGTGCAGGCCCGGCACATCGCCACCAAGGCCGGCGCCCCGCTGGTGCCCGGCACCAAGGACCCGGTCGGCGGCGCCGACGAGGTCATCGCCTTCGCCGAGGAGCACGGCCTCCCGATCGCCATCAAGGCGGCGTTCGGCGGCGGTGGCCGCGGCCTCAAGGTGGTCCGCGAGAAGGGCGAGATCGCCGAGCTGTTCGACTCCGCCGTGCGCGAGGCGGTCTCCGCGTTCGGCCGCGGCGAGTGCTTCGTGGAGAAGTTCCTGGACAAGCCGCGCCATGTCGAGGCCCAGGTGCTGGCCGACACCCACGGCAACGTGATCGTCGTCGGCACCCGCGACTGCTCGCTGCAGCGGCGCAACCAGAAGCTGGTCGAGGAGGCGCCCGCGCCGTTCCTCACCGAGGAGCAGCGCGCCCGCATCCACTCCTCGGCCAAGGCCATCTGCAAGGAGGCCGGCTACCACGGCGCGGGCACCGTCGAGTACCTCGTCGGCGCCGACGGCTCGATCTCCTTCCTGGAGGTCAACACCCGCCTCCAGGTCGAGCACCCGGTGTCGGAGGAGACCTCCGGCATCGACCTGGTGCGCCAGCAGTTCCGCATCGCCGAGGGCCTGCCGCTGGAGATCACCGAGGACCCGGCGCCGCGCGGGCACAGCATCGAGTTCCGGATCAACGCCGAGGACGCCGGCCGCAACTTCATGCCGGCCCCCGGCCCGGTGGACCGCCTGGAGATCCCGCAGGGCCCGGGCGTGCGCTGGGACTCCGGCGTCGAGACCGGTGGCGAGGTGGCCGGCGCGTTCGACTCGATGCTGGCCAAGCTGATCGTCACCGGCGCCACCCGCGAGGAGGCCCTGCAGCGGGCCCGGCGCGCGCTGGACGAGCTCGTGGTCGAGGGCATGCCCACGGTCATCCCGTTCCACCGCGCCGTCGTCCGCGACGAGGCTTTCACCAGCGAGCCGTTCACCGTGCACACCCGGTGGATCGAGACCGAGTGGGACAACCAGGTCCAGCCCTACGCCGCCGCCCCGTCCGACGAGGACGAGCAGGCGCCCCGGCAGACCGTCGTCGTCGAGGTCGGCGGTCGCCGCCTGGAGGTCTCGCTGCCCGCCGGCCTGGCCGCCGGTGGCGGGGCTGCGGCGGGCGCCCCGGCCAAGCCCCGCAAGCGCGGTGGCGGGGGCAGCGGGTCCGCGGCCTCGGGGGACTCCCTCACCTCGCCCATGCAGGGCACGATCGTGAAGGTGGCCGTCGAGGACGGCGCCACCGTCGCGGCCGGCGACCTGGTCGTGGTGCTCGAGGCGATGAAGATGGAGCAGCCCATCGCCGCGCACAAGGCCGGCACGATCAGCGGCCTCTCGGCCGAAGTGGGCGCGACCGTCACCAGCGGCGCGGTCATCTGCACCATCGCCGACGCCGAGTAGGCCAGGGCGCACGGAGCCCCGGGACCGGTCACCGGTCCCGGGGCTCTGCCGTCAGCGCAGCCGCGCGGCCCGCATCCGGCGCACGAGGAGCAGGGTCGCCCCGGCCAGCGCGGCCCCGGCACCGGCCACCAGCAGCCCGCCGCTCGCCGTCGTCTCCGCGACCGGCTCCAGCCGGGTGGAGCGGGTCAGCGCCGATGCGTCGACGTCCGGGTACCACGGCATCGGCAGCGGCGCCGCCTGCGGCGCCGGCGCAGCGGCCGCGGCGGCCGCAGCGGCTGCTGCGTCCGCCGTCGCGGTGCTCGGCAGCACCCGGCCGGTCCCCCGCTCCCGCGGCGCGGCCGGTGCCGCGGCGGTCCCCGGCGCCGGCGCCGTGGGGACGACGTCCAGGACCGCACCGGCGGCGGTCGCCGCGCGCAGCGTGACGGTGAAGTCGCCACCCGACAGCGGCACGGGGACGCCGACCGGGAGCGCGGACCGGAAGTCGGCGTCCCACCCGGCCGCGCTCGACGGCGTGCCGTCCAGCAGCAGGGAGGTGTCCGGGTAGCCGGCGGAGCGGCGGACCAGGACGCCGGTCTCCAGCTTGTAGCGGTTGGCCGCGGTGCCCAGCCAGGCGTCCTGCCCGGTGGCCGTCCGGTACTCCAGCCAGTAGTCGGTGCCCTCGGCGTCGGTGAGCCGCAGCGCGCGGGTGCCCGCGGGGGCAGATGCGGGGGCGAGCGTCACCGCGGTCGTCGCGTCCGCCACCGTCAGCCGCTGCTCGCGGGCGGCGGGGAGGACGCCGAGCAGCGCGGCCTGGGCGGGGTTCAGCGAGCCGACCTGCGCCCACGTGACGCCCATGACGTCGTAGTAGTCGCGGTACCCGGCGGTGCGGCAGGCGCCGGACTCGACGGCGCCGTCGCACTGCAGGCCCGAGGAGTGGTTGAGGCCGAAGTTGTGCCCCAGCTCGTGGGCGATGCTCGAGGCCAGCTGCTCGGGCTTGGCCAGCCGCTCGCGGACGTAGAGCCGGCCACCGGTGCCGGCACCGCTGCCGATCTCGGCGAGCGCGTAGGCGCAGTTCGGGTCGCTCTTGGCGCCGCCGCTCAGGTACAGCAGCAGGTGCTTGCCGGGCCCGGGCTGGAACCGCACCGCCGTGGCCACCTCGTTCCAGAGGACCCGGGCCTCGGCGCAGGCCGCGGCGGTGCTGACCCACTCCTCGTGCACGGCACCGACGCCGACGCGGATCGCTCCGCCGGTCTGGCCGGACCAGTACTGCGCGACCGGGCCGGCGACGAGCGCAGCCACCTGCGCCGCCGTCACGTCGGTGTCCGGCGTAGCGCCCGCGGGGGCGACGAGGGCGATCGTCACCTCGTTGGTGACCGGGCCGGACAGCGGCGGCTGGACCGGCGGCGGGGTGACCGCGTCGGTGCTCACCACGTCGAGCGGCCGCTCCGCCGTCGCCCCGTCGGCCGGACCGTCGACCGTGAGCCGCACCGAGGAGCCCGACGGGACGTCCTCGACGTCGCCGCCGGCGACGGGCACCGCGCCCTGCGCGGTCTCCACCCAGGCGAGCGTCTCGGGCGCGAGGGCGCCGTGCTGCTCGACGTCGGGCACCGCCTGCACGAGGCGGCCGGTGACCGAGACGCCCTCGTCGGCGGCCGCGACACCGGGCAGGACGACGGTGGAGCCCGCGAGGGCGCCGGCGACCACGAGGGCACGCAGGAGGCGGACGGGACGGGAGGTCCGGGCAGCAGGCATCCACTCCTGCATCGGCGGGCCACGCGCGCGTCGGCACCGACCGCGACGGATCAAGCCGAAAGAGTCGTCACACCGGTCGCACGGATCACGGCGCTCCCTCCAGGCAACTCCTACGCCAGGTGGTCGGCTCCCATGAGCCGGCGGCCGGCCTCGGTGATCGAGCCCGACAGGGACGGGTAGATCGCGAAGGTCTGCGCCAGGTCGGCCACGGTCAGCCCCTTGGTCACCGCGAGCGCCAGCGGCAGGATCAGCTCCGACGCCCCCGGAGCGACGACGACGCCGCCCATGACGACCCCGGTGGAGCGGCGGGCGAAGAGCTTCACGAAGCCGTCGTGCAGGTCGCCCATCTTGGCCCGCGCGTTCGTGGACAGCGGCAGCCGGACGACGTCGACGTCCGACTCGTCCGGGAGGCTCTTCTCCTGGACGCCGACGGTGGCGATCTCGGGGTGGGTGAAGACGTTGGCCGCGACGGTCTTGAGCTTGATCGGCTGCACTGCCTCGCCGAGGGCGTGCCACATGGCGATCCGGCCCTGCATCGCCGCGACGGAGGCGAGCTGGAAGACCCCGGTCACGTCACCGGCGGCGTAGATGCCGGGCACCGAGGTGCGGGAGACGCGGTCGACGACGACGTGGCCGGACTCGGTCACCGCCACACCGCACTGCTCCAAGTTGAGCCCGGCGGTGTTCGGGACGGTGCCCACGGTCATGAGCGCGTGCGAGCCCTCGACCGTGCGGCCGTCGGTGAGCTCGACGACGACGCCCTTCTCGCTGCGGCGCACGCCGGCGGCCCGCCCGCGCTCGAGCTTGCCCCCGCGGGACTGGAACACCTCCTCCAGCACCTCGGCGGCGTCGGAGTCCTCACCGGGGAGGACGCGGTCGCGGGAGGACACCAGGGTGACCGGCACGCCGGCCTCCAGGTAGCCGGACGCGAACTCCGCGCCGGTGACGCCCGAGCCGACGACGACGAGGTGCTCGGGCATCTCGGCCAGGTCGTAGACGTCGCGCCAGTCGAGGATCCGCTGGTGGTCGGGCTCGGCACCGGGCAGCACGCGCGGGTCGGCGCCGGTGGCGATGAGGACGACGTCGCCCTCGAGCTCCTCGGTGACCGCGCCGTCGCCGTCGAGCACCTGCACCCGGTGGGCGGCCAGGCCGCGCAGCTCGTCGGAGAGCCGCGCACTGCCGGCGACGATCCGCACGCCCTCGGCCTCGAGCCGGGCGTGGATGTCGGCCGATTGCGCCATGGCAAGGTGCTTGACCCGCTGGTTCGCGGCGGCGAGGTCCAGACCGACAGCGGCCAGCTCGGCCCCGTGCACGCCGAGCGCGGCGGAGTCGCGGACCGAGGTCATGGCGCCGGCGGAGGCGATGAGGGTCTTGGAGGGCACGCAGTCGGTGAGCACGCTGGCTCCCCCGATGCCGTCCCGCTCGATGACGGTGACCTGCGCGCCGAGCTGCGCGGCGACGAGCGCGGCCTCGTAGCCGGCCGGTCCGCCGCCGATGATCACGATGCGGGTCATGAGGTCCTTCTCCGTCGCGGTGCAGGTGGTCCGGGGCCCATTGTCCCCGGTCGGGGTGTGGCGCGTCCCCACAGGTGCATCGGCTGGAGGGGCCCGGTGGTTAACCTCGGCGGCGATGGGCCTCTACGCCGCCTACGGGTCGAACATGGATCCCGCGCAGATGCTGCGCCGCTGCCCGGCGTCCCCGCACACGGGGACCGGCTGGATCAGGGGCTGGCGGTTGACGTTCGGCGCGGAGGAGTACGGCTGGGAGGGCGCGCTGGCCACGCTCGTGCCCACCGACGACGACGCACCGGGCGTGTTCGTCGCGCTCTACGACCTCACCGAGGCCGACGAGCGTGCCCTCGACGCGTGGGAGGGCGCCGACCACGGCCTCTACCGACGGCTGCACCTGCGGGTGCACACGCTGGCCGGTGACGTCGTCGCCTACGTCTACGTGCTCGACGCGTTCGAGGGCGGGCTGCCCTCGGCCCGGCACCTCGGGGGCATCGCCGACGCCGCCGAGGCGGCCGGCGCCCCCGACGACTACGTCCGCGAGCTCCGGTCCAGGGACTGCCGCACCGCGTTCTGATCGAGGGAGCTCAGCCCTCGAGGAAGGTGTCCAGGATCTGCCGGGCCGCCAGCGCGGGGGTCAGCTCGCCCGCCAGCACGGCCTTCTCCAGCTCGGGCGCGGCCGAGCGCACGCCGGGGTGCGAGCGCAGCGCGTGCTCCAGGCCGTCGCGGACCACCTGCCAGGTCCAGCGCACCTGCTGGGCCCGGCGGCGCTCGTCGAAGCGGCCGTCGGCCTTGGCGCGGTCCTGGTGCTCGACCAGCTTCGCCCACACCTCGTCGAGCCCCTCGCCGGTGAGCCCGGCGCAGGTCAGCACCGGCACCGTCCACGCCTCGTCGTGCCCGCGCAGCATCCGGATCGCGCCGGCGAGCTCGCGCGCCGCCTTCCTGGCGGCGGGCGCGCCGTCGCCGTCGGCCTTGTTGACCGCGATGACGTCGGCGATCTCGAGGATGCCCCGCTTGATCCCCTGCAGCTGATCGCCGGTGCGGGCCAGGGTCAGGAAGAGGAACGAGTCGACCATCTCTGCGACGGTGATCTCCGACTGGCCGACACCGACGGTCTCCACCAGGACGACGTCGTAGCCGGCCGCCTCGACCACCACCATCGACTCCCGCGTCGCCTGCGCGACCCCGCCGAGGGTGCCCGACGTCGGCGAGGGCCGGATGAAGGCGTTCGGGTCGACCGCCAGCCGGGCCATCCGCGTCTTGTCGCCGAGGATGGAGCCACCCGAGCGCGCCGACGACGGGTCGACGGCGAGCACCGCCACCTTGGAGCCGGCCGCGGTCAGCGTGACCCCCAGGTGGTCGATGAAGGTCGACTTCCCGACGCCGGGCACGCCGCTGATGCCCACCCGCCGCGCGCCCCCGGCGTGCGGCAGCAGCTCGACCAGCAGCTCCTGCGCCCGGTCGCGGTGGTCGGCCCGCCGTGACTCCACGAGGGTGATGGCCCGCGCGACGGCCCGCCGGTCAGCGGCGAGGACGCCGTCGACCAGGTCGGCGACCCCCATCAGTGGCCGAGGCGCTGGGACAGCGTCCGCAGCAGCTCCTGCGCCGCCTCGGCGATGACCGTGCCGGGCGGGAAGACCGCGGCGGCGCCCATCTCCTTCAGCGTCGGCACGTCGTCGGGCGGGATGACGCCGCCGACGACGATCAGCACGTCGTCGGCCCCGAGGTCGGCCAGCGCCTGCTTGAGCGCCGGGACCAGGGTGAGGTGACCGGCGGCCAGCGACGAGACGCCCACGACGTGCACGTCGGCCTCGACCGCCTGCCGGGCGACCTCCTCCGGCGTCTGGAACAGCGGGCCGACGTCGACGTCGAAGCCGAGGTCGGCGAAGGCGGTGGCGATGACCTTCTGCCCGCGGTCGTGGCCGTCCTGGCCCATCTTGGCCACGAGGATGCGGGGGCGGCGGCCCTCGGCCTCCTCGAACTGCTCGGCCATGCGGCGGGTCTCCTCCATGGGGCCCGATGCTCCTGCCTCGTCGCGGTACACGCCGGAGATGGTGCGCACCTGGCCGGCGTGCCGCCCGTACACCGCCTCGAGCGCGTCGGAGATCTCCCCGACCGTGGCCTTCGCGCGGGCGGCGTCGACGGCGAGCTTGAGCAGGTTCGCGTCGAGGTCGCTCCCCCGCCGGCCGTCGGCGGCCGCGCGGGCGGCGTCGGTGAGCCGGCGCAGCGACTCCTCGACCGCGCCGGCGTCCCGCTCCGAGCGCAGCTGCTCGAGCTTGGCCTTCTGCTGGGCGAGGACGTCCTTGTTGTCCACCCGCAGGACCTCGATGGCCTCGTCGGCCTCGACCCGGTACTTGTTCACACCGATGACCGGCTGGCGACCCGAGTCGATGCGGGCCTGCGTGCGGGCCGCGGCCTCCTCGATGCGCAGCTTCGGGATGCCGTCGTCGATGGCCTGGGCCATGCCGCCGTGCTCGTCGACCTCCTGGATGTGCGCCCACGCGCGCCGGGCCAGGTCGTAGGTGAGCTTCTCCACGTAGGCCGAGCCGCCCCACGGGTCGATGACCCGCGTGGTGCCCGACTCCTGCTGCAGCAGCAGCTGGGTGTTGCGAGCGATCCGGGCGGAGAAGTCGGTGGGCAGCGCCAGCGCCTCGTCGAGTGCGTTGGTGTGCAGCGACTGGGTGTGCCCCTGGGTGGCGGCCATGGCCTCCAGGCAGGTGCGGACGACGTTGTTGTAGACGTCCTGCGCGGTCAGCGACCAGCCGGAGGTCTGCGAGTGCGTGCGCAGCGACAGCGACTTCGGGTTCTGCGCCCCGGCGTCCTTCACCAGCTTGGCCCACAGCAGCCGGCCGGCGCGGAGCTTGGCGACCTCCATGAAGAAGTTCATGCCGATCGCCCAGAAGAACGACAGGCGGGGCGCGAACGCGTCCACGTCCAGGCCCGCGGCCTGACCGGCCTTCAGGTACTCCACGCCGTCGGCCAGCGTGTACGCCAGCTCCAGATCGGCCGTCGCCCCGGCCTCCTGGATGTGGTAGCCGGAGATCGAGATGGAGTTGAACCGCGGCATCTGCTGGGAGGTGAAGCTGAAGATGTCGCTGATGATCTGCATCGAGGGCTTGGGCGGGTAGATGTAGGTGTTCCGCACCATGAACTCTTTGAGGATGTCGTTCTGGATGGTGCCGGTCAGCTGTTCCGGCTTCACCCCCTGCTCCTCGGCCGCGACGATGTAGAGCGCCAGCACCGGCAGGACGGCGCCGTTCATCGTCATCGAGACGCTCATCCGGTCCAGCGGGATGCCGTCGAACAGCTGCCGCATGTCCAGGATCGAGTCGATCGCCACGCCCGCCATGCCGACGTCGCCGACCACGCGCGGGTGGTCGGAGTCGTAGCCGCGGTGCGTGGGCAGGTCGAAGGCGACCGACAGGCCCTTCTGCCCGGCGGCCAGGTTGCGCCGGTAGAAGGCGTTGGACTCCGACGCGGTGGAGAAGCCCGCGTACTGGCGGACGGTCCACGGCTGGGTGGCGTACATCGTCGGGTAGGGGCCGCGCAGGAACGGCGGCAGACCCGGGAGGGTGTCGAGGAAGTCCAGACCCTCCAGGTCGGCCGGCGTGAACAGCGGCGGGACGGCGATGCCCTCGGGGGTCTCCCAGGCCGCCTCCTCCACGCCGCGGCCGGTGGTCTCCTCGAACGCCTTGGCCCACTCGTCCGCCGAGGCACCGGGGCCCGGACGGCCCAGCTCGACGCCGCTGAAGTCCGGGATGCCGCTCATGCCTGAACTCCTCCGATGCCCAGCTCCGCGTGCACGGTCCGCAGCGCCGCGAGGGCGTCGCACCCGGTGAAGACGTACCCGTCGACGCCGTCGACGGCCAGGTCCGGCTTGCCGGCCAGCCACACCTGCGTGGCGCCGGCGTCCTTCAGCTCGCGGACCAGGCCCGCCGCCTCGGCGGCGTAGTCCTTGTCGGTGCCGCAGATGCAGGCCACCGTCGTGCCGGCGTCGGCCAGCCCGGCGGCGCCGTCGCCGGACGGCGTGGCCAGACCACCGGCCTGGAACAGGTTGCCGGCGAAGGCTGCCCGCGCGGTGTGCCTGGCGATCGGGCCGATGGTGGCGAGGTAGACCGCCGGCCGCTCCCCCACGGCGTCGGCGGCGTCGCGCAGCGCCTCGAACTCCTGCGCCGCGCGCACCCGCGGCAGACCGCCGCTCGGGTGCAGGTCCGCGGCGGGCTGCCGCTCGGGCAGCTTCTCCGCCAGGTTCGGGAACTCGCTGACGCCGGTGATGGCGTCCGCGCGCGTGGCCAGCCGGGCGGCGCGCTCGTCCCACGCGGCGCCGATCCGCTCGCGCACCAGGCCGGAGTCGAGCGCCGCGACCAGGCCGCCGTTCTTCTCGATCTCGGTGAACCACTCCCAGGCGGCCTCGGCCAGCGCGTCGGTCAGCGACTCGACGTACCAGGAGCCGCCGGCGGGGTCGAGGACGCGGGCCAGGTGGCCCTCCTCGACCAGCAGGTTCTGCGTGTTGCGGGCGATCCGCCGGGAGAAGGAGTCCGGCAGGCCGAGTGCGGCGTCGAACGGCTGCACGGTGACGACGTCGGCGCCGCCCACCCCGGCGGCGAAGCAGGCGACCGTGGTCCGCAGCATGTTGACCCAGGGGTCGCGCTTCGTCGTCATCACCGAGGAGGTGACGGCGAGCTGGCGCTGGGCGCGGGCCTCGGGCGAGGCGCCGCTGACCTCGCCGACGCGGTCCCACAGCCGGCGGGCGGCGCGCAGCGCGGCGATCGTCGTGAACTGGTCGGCGGTCGCCGCGTAGCGGAACTCCAGCTGGCCGAAGGCCTTGTCGACGGGCAACCCGCCGTCGGTGAGCGCCCGCAGGTAGGCCACGCCCGCTGCCAGCGAGCAGCCGAGCTCCTCGACGGCCGAGGCGCCGGCGTCGTGGAAGACGGTCGCGTCCACGACGACGGCGCGCATCCCGGCGTGGCCGGCGGCACGACGGGCGACGTCGGCCAGGCCGGACAGGTCCTGCGACCGGCCGGAGGCGGCGTGCACGCCGAGCGGGTCGAGGCCGAGGCTGCTGCCGGGGGCCAGGTCGGTGCGGCCCTCGACCAGGTCGAGGAAGGCGGTGGCCGCGGCCTCGCCGCCCTCGACGGTCACCGGGGCCAGGTCGAGCAGCACGTCGGAGAGCACGTCGCCCAGCCGGTCGACCGGGACGGCGCCCTCGCCGACGACCAGCCACAGCGAGGTGACGCCGTTCTCCAGGTCGGCGGCGATCGCCTCGCGGGTGACCTCGACGTCCGGGTGGGCGTGCCGCTGCCGGACGTCCCAGCCGCCGGGCGCGCCGCCCTCGGCGCCACCGGCGGCGGTCACCTCGGCCGATCCCGCCGGATCGCCCCCGGGCCGGGCGCCCCGGACGAACGGCGGCAGCCCCGGCACGCCGACGGCGCGCGGCAGGTCGCCGGCGTCCTCCGCGGTGTAGAGCGGGGCCACGGTCACGCCGGGGGCGACGGCCACGCGCAGCGCGTCCTCGACCGGGTCGGGCAGGTTCTCGCGGCCGGCCTTGCGGAGCACGCCGGCGACCAGCTCCCGCCACTCGTCGCGGGTCACCGCGGGGAACTCCCCGGCGAGCCGCAGGTCCTCGGGGACCGCGTGCTCGGCCGGGACCTCGGCGTCAGCCTTCTCGGGACTGCTGGTCTGGTCGGTGGAACTCATCGTCGGGTTCCCGCCTCTCGTCGACGGCACGTCGGGCAGAAGTGTCCCCGGGGGCGCGTTTGCCCGTGCGGGTGGGTCCCGCATCGGCCTCCAGCGCGTGCAGCGCGGTGCGCGCCATGAGCCGCACGCCGACGCCGATGGCCCGCTCGTCGACGTCGAAGGTGCCCCGGTGCAGGTCGAGCGGCGCGCCACCGCCGTGGGTGCCCAGGCGGGCCAGCGCGATCGGCATGACGTCGGCGAACCAGCCGAAGTCCTCCCCGCCCATGCTCTGCGGCGAGAGGACCAGGCCCTCGGTGCCCACGGTCTGCAGCGCGGCCGAGCGCAGCAGCGCGACCGAGCGCGGGTCGTTGACCACGGGTGGCACCCCGCGGACGTAGTCGACCTCGACATCGGCGCCGGTGGTGGCGGCCACCCGCTCGACCAGCGAGCGCAGCAGGTCCTCGGCGTCCTTCCAGGTGTCGCGGTCCAGGATGCGGACGGTGCCCCGCAGGTGGCCGCGCTGCGGGATGGCGTTGGCGGCGATGCCGGCGTTGACCGCGCCCCACACCAGCGACATCCCCGCGCGCGGGTCCACCTGCCGCGACAGCAGGGCGGGCAGGTCGGTGATCAGCCGGCCGAGGGCGTCGACCAGGTCGACGGTGAGCTGCGGGCGGGCGGTGTGCCCGCCCGGCCCGATCAGCGTGACGTCGAGCCGGTCGCAGGCGGCGGTGATCGCGCCGGTGCGCAGCCCCACCTTGCCGGCCGGGACCGACGGGTCGCAGTGCAGCGCGAACGCCCGCGTGGCCCCGTCGAGGACGCCGGAGGCGACCACCTCCGAGGCGCCGCCGGGCAGCGTCTCCTCGGCGGGCTGGAAGACGCCGCGCACGGTGCCGGGGAAGCCACCGAGCTCGGCCAGCGCGATGAGCACGCCGAGCAGCACGGTCGTGTGCACGTCGTGCCCGCAGGCGTGGCACAGCCCCTCGCGGTTGGAGGCGTACGGGACGTTCTTGAGGTCGGCCAGGGGCAGCGCGTCGATGTCGGCGCGCAGGACGACGGTCGGCTCCCCCGACCCCACCTCGCAGACCAGCCCGGTGCCGGTCGGCAGGCGCCGGGGCGCGAGCCCGTGCGCGCGCAGCCGCTGCTCGAGGAAGGACGTCGTCTCGAACTCGGCGAAGGCCAGCTCGGGATGGGCGTGCAGGTGCCGGCGGGTGGCGATCAGCTGCGGGGTGTGGGCGCGGACCCACTCGTCGACGCCCGCCCCCACCTTCTCGACGACGGGGTTCACGCCGCGTGCCCCCCGGCGTCGCCGGCGGGTCCGGCAGCGGGGAGACCGTCGCGCAGCTCGGCCAGCAGGCTGTCGACGACGGCGGTCAGGTCGCCGTCGTGCGCGGCGGCGACGGCGCGCTGCCGCTGGTAGGAGGCGCCCAGCTCGACGATCCGGACGACGTCGGCGAGCTCGGCCTCGCAGCCCAGCCGCTTCGCCGTCGGGGTGAGCTCCTCGACCAGGTCCAGGATCGCCTGCCGGACCGGCCGGACGGTGCCCTTCTCGTCGACCACGATGTCGGCGTCGAGGCCCCAGCGGACCGCACGCCACTTGTTCTCCCGGATCACCCACTCGGCCGGCGTGGGGAGCGTGTAGCCGCGGTCGAGCTGGGTGTCGAACTGCTCGACGAGGCACTGCGCCAGGGCGGCGACGGCCCCGATCTCGTCGAGGGTCGGCAGCCCGTCGCAGATGCGCAGCTCGACGGTGCCGAAGTCGGGGTGCGGCCGGACGTCCCACCACACCTCGCGGACGCTCTGGATCGCGCCCGTGCGGATGAGCGTGTCCATGTACTCCTCGAACTCGGCCCAGTCGGCGAGCTGGTGCGGCAGCCCGCCGGTGGGCATGCCCTCGAAGACCTTGGTGCGGGCCGAGGCCAGCCCGGTGTCGCAGCCGGACCAGAAGGGTGAGGACGCCGACAGCGCGAGCAGGTGCGGCAGGTACTGGGTCAGCGCGTTGACGATGGGGATGATCTTGTCCGGTGAGCGGACGCCGACGTGCACGTGGACGCCGAAGATCTGCAGCCGGCGGGCCAGCCACTGCATCCGCTCGACCAGCTCGAGGTAGCGCTCCTTGGGCGAGATCTCCTGCGAGTCCCAGCGGGTGAACGGGTGGCTGCCCGCGCACATCACCCCGAGCCCCCGCCGGTCGGCTGCGGCCACCACCTCGGCCAGCGTGCCGGCGAGGTCGGCCTTCGCCTCGGCGACCGTGGTGCAGACCCCGGTGATGATCTCGACGGTCGACTGCAGCAGCTCGTGCTTGGCCTTGGGGTGCTCCTCGGCGCCCTCGGGCCGCAGCTCCTCCAGGATCTCGACGGCGCCGGCGGTCAGCTCGCGCGTCTCGCGGTCGACGAGCTGCAGCTCCCACTCCACGCCCAGGCTGGCGCGCTCGGAGGAGCGGAAAGGGATCTCCACCTCCGGAAGTCTAGGGAGGATCGGCGCGGCCCACCGGGCGAGATCGGCCCGTCACCCGCCCGGAGGAACGCCCAGGTCAGCGGGCCGGCCGCGGGTCGTCGGGCAGCAGCGAGTACATGACGTCGTCGACCTCCTGGCCCCGGTGCACCGAGCGCCGCCGCAGCACGCCCTCGCGGACGAACCCGGCGCTCTCCGCGGTGCGGCACGAGGCGGTGTTGCGCACGTCGGCGACCAGCTCGACCCGGCGGACGTCGGGCCGGTCCAGCAGGTGGGTGGCGAGGACCCGCAGCGCCTCGCCCGTGTACCCCCGGCCCCGGTGCTCGACCGCGGTCCAGTAGCCGATGCTCGCCACGCCCTCGCGCAGCGCCAGCAGCGACATGCTGCCGACGAGCGGACCGCCGTCGCGAAACTCGACGGCGAAGAGCGCGCCGCCCCGCTCGGCGGCCGACGGGGCGACCTCGAGCACGAACGCCTCGGCGTCCTCCCGGCGGTAGGGCACCGGGACCGTCGTCCAGCGCTGGACCTCGGGGTCCTGGCAGGCGGCGAGCACGGCGTCGACGTCGTCCGGCCGCCAGGGGCGCAGCCGCACCCGCGGGCCGGTCAGGGTCGGCTGCTCTGCGGAGGGCAGGGAGGGCACCGCCGGAGTATCGCCTCGGCGTCGTCCGGTGTCGTCTGCGTTAGCGTCCCTGCGTGAGCCAGCCCCCCGGAACCGACCCGCAGACCCTCGCCACCCTCGCCGCCGAGGAGCTGGCACGCACCGTCGGCGGCCCGCACGACGTCGCCGTCGTCATGGGCTCCGGCTGGGCGCCGGCCGCCGAGGCGTTCGGTGAGCCGGAGTCGACCGTCGCCATCGGCGACCTCCCCGGCTTCGCCGCCCCCACGGCCGTCGGCCACGGCGGCTCCATCCGCTCGGTGCGGGTGGACGACCGCAAGGTGCTGCTCTTCCTCGGGCGCACCCACTTCTACGAGGGCCGCGGCATCGACCCGGTCGTGCACGGAGTCCGCACCGCCGCGGCGGCGGGCGTGAAGACCGTGGTCCTCACCAACGCGGCCGGTGGGCTGGACCCGCAGCACCGGGTGGGCCAGGCGGTGCTGATCTCCGACCACCTCAACCTCACCGCGCGCTCCCCGCTGGTCGGCGCGAACTTCGTCGACCTGACCGACCTCTACTCCTCGCGGCTGCGCGCGCTCGCGCGCGAGCTGGACCCGTCGCTCGCCGAGGGCGTCTACGCCCAGCTGCCGGGCCCGCACTACGAGACGCCGGCCGAGATCCGGATGCTGCGGACGCTCGGCGCCGACCTGGTGGGCATGTCGACGGCGCTGGAGGCGATCGCGGCGCGGGCCGCGGGCGTCGAGGTCGTGGGCCTGTCGATGGTGACCAACGCGGCCGCCGGCATCACCGGCGAGAAGCTCGACCACGAGGAGGTGCTGGCCGCGGGTCGCGAGGCCGCCGGGCGGCTGGGTGAGTTCCTCGTGCAGTTCATCGGCCGGCTCCCGTGACGGCTGCGCCCGACCAGCTCCTCGCCACCGCCCGCGCCTGGGCCGAGGCGGACGCGCACGCCGGTGACGCCGCGGAGATCCTCGCGCTGGTCGAGTCCGGGGACGTCGCCGAGCTCGGCCGCCGGTTCGCCGGCCCGCTGACGTTCGGGACGGCGGGGCTGCGCGGTCCGCTGCGCGCCGGACCGGCCGGGATGAACGCCGCCGTCGTCACCCGTGCCGCCGCAGGGCTGGGCGCGTGGCTGTCCGGCTCGGGATCCGCGGGCGGAGGCATCGTCATCGGCTTCGACGCCCGCCGTCGCTCCGACGAGTTCGCCCGGATCTCCGCGGCCGTCCTGTCCGCGGCCGGGTTCGCGGTGCAGGTGATGCCCCGGGCGCTGCCCACGCCGGTGCTGTCCTTCGCCGTCCGCCACCTCGGCTGCGTCGCCGGGATCATGGTGACGGCCAGCCACAACCCGCCCGACGACAACGGTTACAAGGTCTACCTCGGCGACGGCGCGCAGCTGGTGCCGCCGGCCGACCGGGAGATCGAGGCCGCGATCGCCGCAGTCGGCGCCCCCCGGGACGTCCAGCTCTCCGACGACTGGGTCACGCTCGGCGACGACGTCGTCGACGACTACGTGGCCGCCGTCGTCGCCGCGCTGGAGCCGACGCGGGTGGCCTCTCGCGGCGAACTGGTCGTCGCCTACACGGCGATGCACGGCGTGGGTGCGGAGACGACGCGCGCGGTGTTCGAGGCGGCGGGCCTGGCCCGGCCGGTGAGCGTGCCGGAGCAGGACGAGCCCGACCCGACCTTCCGCACCGTGGCCTTCCCCAACCCCGAGGAGCCCGGGGCGACCGACCTGCTCAAGGCGCTGGCGCCCCGCGTGGGCGCGGACGTGGCGATCGCCGAGGACCCGGACGCCGATCGCTGCGCCGTGGTGTGCGGTGGGCGGCAGCTGACCGGTGACGAGGTCGGCGCGCTGCTGGCCGACTGGCTGCTGCGGCGCGGAGTGCGCGGGACGTACGCCTCGTCCCTGGTGAGCGGCTCGCTGATGCACGTGGTCGCGGCCGCGCACGGGGCGCCGTCGGCGGAGACCCCGACCGGCTTCAAGTGGATCATGCGCGCGGGCTCGCCCGAGGCGCCGCTGGTGTACGGGTACGAGGAGGCGCTCGGCTACTCGGTGGCGCCGTCGGTGGCGCGGGACAAGGACGGCATCTCGGCCGCGCTGGCCGTGGCGCTCCTGGCCGCGGAGCTGAAGGCCTCGGGGCGGACGCTGCTGGACCGGCTGGACGAGCTGGCCCGCGAGCACGGGTTGTTCGTGACCGGGCAGCTGTCGGTGCGCGTCGAGGACCTGACGCTGATCTCCGACGCGATGGCCCGGCTGCGCTCGGCGCCGCCCGCGACGTTGCTGGGGCGGCCGGTCGCCTTCGCCGACCTGGCGGAGCAGACGCCGTCGGTCGACGCGGTCCGGCTCCTCGGGGACGGCGTGCGCGTGATCGTGCGGCCCTCGGGCACCGAACCCAAGCTCAAGGCCTACCTCGAGTCGGTGGTGCCGGTCCACGACGACGCGGGGCTGATCGCGGCTCGCGGCCGCGGCGAGGACGAGCTGGACCAGCTGCGTGCGGAGATGTCGGCGGCACTCGGGCTCTGAACGCTCCCGGGCCGTGGATGACCCGGAAGCGCGAACTGGGCCCCGGGAGCGATCGGGTGGTTGTCCACAACCGGGAGTGCGTGCGGGTTCCTGATCTGCGTAGTCTCCGCTCGACCGAGATCAACACGGGGGTGACGACGTGACGCGACGCTGGTCCCTGCGGCTGCTGGCCTGCCTGGGCGCGGGCGCGCTCGTGCTCACCGGCTGCTCGGAGAAGCAGGAGGCGAGCGATGCGCTGCCGTCGAGCAGCAGCGCCGCCCCCACCGAGGACGAGCTGCCGCCGCTCGGCCCTGAGGACATGCCGATGCCGGAGGAGGCGCGAACCCAGGACGCCGCCGGCGCCGAGGCCTTCGTCCGGTACTACATCGACCTGATCAACCGGACCTCGACGGTCATGGACGCGAAGCCGCTCCGCGACCTCAGCGACGGCTGCCGCGACTGCGACCGCATCGCCACGAACACGGAAGCGGATGGCGCCGCTGGGCACAGCTATCGGGGCGGAGAGATCGAGATCGCCAGCTTCCCGGCTCCGCTTCTGAAAGAGTCGACGGCTTCTATCGCCCTGCGCATCAACCAGGCCCCGCTAAGCGTGGTTGATGCGGCTGGCCAATCGATAGACGGTGGGTCGGACGCTTACACGGACCTCCCTGCCGGGATCGGGCTTGCGTGGGACGCATCGCGGTCCACATGGCTCATGACGGACTTCACTGTCGGATGATCAGACGACAAGTCGGGGTGGTCCTGTCGCTCCCACTCATTGCGCTGATCGCAGTCATACCCTCCGCATCTGCAGCGGACTGCGGCGCTCGGCTCTGTCCGGAGGTCGACTACGCGCCGGGATCGCTGACAGCTGCCCACGTAGATCGCGGGTCGGGCGGACTGTGGACGGCTACCAACGCTGCAGCGTCTGAGGAGCCGTACACCTATCGTCTGTCGACTCCGTGCGTGGCGGACGATCGCGAGAACCAGGGGTGCCGCAGCACCGACTTCTTCGAATGCCCTCAGCCTGATGGGCGCGTGGTCGAGGATCTGGTTCTTGAGCAAAGGCGCCTCGTGCTCGCCAATAACAGCACCGTGGACGGCTACCCCACGGCGGGCGGCGCCCCGGGCACCGCGGTTGGCGAGTGGATGCGCGTTGTGCGAGCTTGTTTCGACGTCACGGCGTTGAACCCGCCGCCGTCGCCGGACGAGGTGTTCCGCTACTTCCAGACGCTTCCGCTCCCCCAACTGCCCACCCAGCAGCAGCCACCGGGCAACGGTTTGGTCGGCCTGCCGATCATCTTCTTCACCGACGGCCCGACAACCCAGACGTTCACCCTGGACATCCGCGGCTTCAGCGTCGACATCGTCGCCCGCGCCACCGGCTTCACCTGGCACACCGGCGACGGCACGGACCTCACGACGACCACCCCGGGCGCCCCCTACCCGGACCACACGATCAGCCACGACTACCGCAGCGGCACGTACACCGCCTCGCTCACCACCACCTGGTCGGCCAGCTTCAGCGTCGACGGCGGAGCGAGCGTCCCCGTCCCGGGCAGCACCACGACCGAGGGCCCACCGGTCACCTTCGAGGTCCTGCAGTCGCGGCCGGTCCTCACCAACCCCTACGACTGACGCGCACCGCCCGGGTCAGCGGGCGACGGTCTCCCGGCAGCCGGTCTCCAGCGCGCGCACCGCGGTCTCCAGCACCTGGACCACGTCGCGGCCGAAGCCGACGTCGCACGGGTGGACCCCGCCGGCGACCGCGGCCTGGCCCAGCTCGTCGACGGCCACGGAGAACGCCTGCACGGCGGTCTCGGTGTCGGGCAGCAGCACCAGCCGGCCGGCGTCGCCGTGCACGAAGAACTCGATGCCCGTCGACATCGGGGTCACGGTGTGCGACAGCGTCACCGTCGACGCCACCCCCGACTCGTGGGTCAGCACCAGGTGCACCGTGTCGCGCAGCCCTGCGCCGGCCTGGACGGCGACGACCGGACCGAGCGCGGGGACCAGCAGCGACAGCGCGTGCGGGCCGATGTCCCACAGCGCCCCGTGCTCCTGCCGCCACGGCGAGGCCGCGAACGGCGTCCCGGCCAGCGACGACAGCCACGACCCGGCCCCACCAGCCAGGTGGGTCCGCGCGGCCTGGGTCAGCCAGGTCGAGGTGGCCGCCTGGAACCGGAACGTGAAGAAGACGACCGACGCCACGCCGGACGCCTGCACCGCCGCGACCACCCGGTCGGCGGCCTCCGTCGTGAGCGCGATCGGCTTCTCGAGGAGCAGGTGCTTGCCCGCGGCCGCGGCTCTCTCCGCCAGTGGCGCCTGCACGTCCGGCGGCAGCGCGATCGCCACGGCGTCCACCTGGCCGAGCAGCTCGTCCACGTCGGCGAACCCGGGCACGTCGAACTCCGCGCCCAGCGCCTTGGCCTTGGCGACGTCGCGACCCCAGATCCCGACCAGTTCCGCGGTCGGGTGCGCGGCCAGGGCCGTGGCGTGCACGGCCCGCGCCCAGTGGCCGGTGCCCAGCACCCCGAAGCGCACGGTCAGACCGCGCCGAACTGGCGATCGCCGGCGTCGCCCAGACCCGGGACGATGTAGGCGTGCTCGTTGAGCCCCTCGTCGACGCTGGCGGTGAACACCCGCAGCGGGAGGCCGCTCTCCTCGAGCCGCTGGATGCCCTCCGGCGCGGCGAGGGCGCAGAGCACGGTGATCTGCGTGGCGCCGCGGGCGGTGAGCAGCCCGCAGCAGTGCACCAGCGAGCCGCCGGTCGCCAGCATCGGGTCGAGCACGAAGACGTGCCGGTCGACCAGGGTCTCCGGCAGCGAGGCCATGTACGCCTCGGGCTGGAAGGTCTCCTCGTTGCGCGCCAGGCCGACGAAGCCCATCTGCGACTCCGGCAGCATCCCGTGCGCCGTGTCGGCCATGCCGAGGCCGGCGCGCAGCACCGGGACGATCAGCGGCGGGGCGGCCAGCCGGTAGCCGGTGGTCTCGGTGACCGGCGTGCGGATCGGGTCCTCGGCGATCTCGAGGTCGCGGGTGGCCTCGTACACGAGCATCTGGGTCAGCTCGGCGAGCGCGGCCCGGAACGAGGCGTTGTCCGTCCGCTCGTCCCGCATCTTGCTGAGACGGGCACGGGCCAACGGGTGGTCGACGACGGTCAGCTGCACGGGCTGCACGGTAGCGGCCCCGGGGCCAGGGCGTTCCCGCGGGAACGCCGGAACCCCGATCCCGCTCCCCCGGGTGAGCGGGTTCGGGCCTCGGCGGCACCGCAGGGGAGAATGGCCGCATGACCCACGTGCTCGACCCCGACGCGCTGTCGCACGACGCGCGTGCGCTCGTCGCACCGCTCCCCCCGTACGACGACGTCACCAGGTCCGATGCGGCGTTCCGCGCCTTCCTGCACGGCCTGCCGGGTGTCGACCAGGTGGGCGCGGAGGCGCGCGCGGCCCAGCTCGGCACCCGGTCGATCAAGACGACGTCGAAGGCGTGGGCGATCGACACCGCGATCTCGATGGTCGACCTCACCACGCTGGAGGGCGCTGACACCCCCGGCAAGGTGCGCAGCCTGGCCGCCAAGGCCAAGCAGCCCGACCCGACCGACCCGACCACGCCGAAGGTCGCCGCCGTCTGCGTCTACGGCGACCTGGCCGGCGTCGCCCGCGAGGCCCTGCAGGGCACCGGCATCCACGTCGCCGCGGTGGCCACCGCGTTCCCGAGCGGCCGCGCCAGCAAGGCGGTGAAGCTGGCCGACGTCCGCGACGCCGTCGACAACGGCGCAGACGAGATCGACATGGTCATCGACCGCGGGGCCTTCCTGGCCGGGCGCTACCTCGACGTCTACGACGAGATCGTCGCGGTCAAGGAGGCCTGCGGCGACGCGCACCTCAAGGTCATCCTCGAGACCGGTGAGCTGAAGACGCTGGACAACGTCCGCCGCGCCAGCTGGATCGCGATGCTGGCCGGCGGTGACTTCATCAAGACCTCCACCGGCAAGATCAACCCCGCTGCGACCCTGCCGGTGTGCCTCGTGATGCTCGAGGCGGTGCGCGACTTCCGCGCCGCCACCGGCCGCCAGATCGGCATGAAGCCCGCCGGTGGCATCCGCACCACCAAGGACGCGATCAAGCACCTGGTGATGATCAACGAGACGGTCGGCCCCGACTGGCTGGACCCCGACTGGTTCCGCTTCGGCGCCTCCAGCCTGCTCAACGACCTCCTGCTGCAGCGGCAGAAGCTGCGCACCGGCCACTACTCCGGCCCCGACTACGTCACGGTGGACTGACCGCAGATGACCAGCACGCCTTTCGAGTACGCCCCCGCCCCCGAGTCGCGGTCCATCGTCGACATCGCCCCCTCCTACGGGCTGTTCATCGACGGCGAGTTCGTCGACGGCACCGGTGAGGCGTTCAAGAGCGTCAACCCGGCCACCGAGGAGGTCCTCTCCGAGGTGGCCTCCGGCAGCGAGGCCGACGTCGACCGCGCCGTCCGCGCCGCTCGTCGCGCCTTCGAGAAGACCTGGGGCCCGATGCGCCCCGCCGACCGCGGCAAGTACCTGTTCCGCATCGCCCGGCTGCTGCAGGAGCGGGCCCGCGAGTTCGCGGTGCTCGAGTCCCTGGACAACGGCAAGCCGATCCGCGAGTCCCGCGACGTCGACGTCCCGCTCGCCGCGGCCCACTTCTTCTACTACGCCGGCTGGGCCGACAAGCTCGAGCACGTCGGCCTGGGCACGCAGCCCCGCCCGCTCGGCGTCGCCGGGCAGGTCATCCCGTGGAACTTCCCGCTGCTCATGCTGGCGTGGAAGGTCGCCCCCGCCCTGGCCGCCGGCAACACCGTCGTCCTCAAGCCCGCCGAGACCACGCCGCTGAGCGCGCTGCTGTTCGCCGAGATCTGCCGCCAGGCCGACCTCCCGGCCGGCGTGGTCAACATCGTCACCGGCGCCGGCGACACCGGCCGCGCGGTCGTCGAGCACCCGGACGTCGACAAGGTGGCCTTCACCGGATCGACGGACGTCGGCCGCTCCATCGCCCGCGCCGTCGCCGGCACCCGCAAGAAGCTCACCCTGGAGCTCGGCGGCAAGGCGGCGAACATCGTGTGCGACGACGCCCCGATCGACCAGGCCGTCGAGGGCATCGTGCAGGGCATCTTCTTCAACCAGGGGCACGTCTGCTGCGCCGGTTCCCGGCTGCTGGTGCAGGAGTCGATCCACGACGAGGTGATCGCCAGCCTGCAGCGGCGGATCGGCACGCTGCGCGTCGGCGACCCGCTGGACAAGAACACCGACATCGGCGCCATCAACTCCGCCGAGCAGCTGGCCCGCATCCGCGAGCTGTCGGACATCGGCGAGGCCGAGGGCGCGCAGCGCTGGCAGCCGGCGTGCGAGCTGCCGGCCAAGGGCTTCTGGTACCCGCCGACCGTCTTCACCGACGTCTCCCCCGCGCACCGCATCGCCCGCGACGAGATCTTCGGGCCGGTCCTGAGCGTGCTCACCTTCCGGACGCCCGACGAGGCCGTCGCCAAGGCGAACAACACCACGTACGGGCTGTCGGCCGGCATCTGGAGCGAGAAGGGCTCCCGCATCCTGAAGATCGCCGACCAGCTGCGCGCCGGCGTGGTGTGGGCCAACACCTTCAACAAGTTCGACCCGACGTCGCCCTTCGGCGGCTACAAGCAGTCCGGCTACGGGCGTGAGGGCGGCCGCCACGGCCTGGCCGCGTACCTGAAGGGTGCTGACCAGTGATCGGCAACGACCGGCTCGCCGTCCGCAAGACCTACAAGCTCTACGTGAACGGCGCCTTCCCGCGCTCGGAGTCCGGCCGCACCTACGAGGTCACCGACGCGAAGGGCCACTTCCTGGCCAACGCCGCGTGGGCCAGCCGCAAGGACGCCCGCGACGCGGTCGTCGCCGCCCGTGGCGCCTTCGCGAAGTGGTCCGGGGCCACCGCCTACAACCGCGGCCAGGTGCTCTACCGCGTCGCCGAGGTGATGGAGGGCCGGCACGCGCAGTTCTGCGAGGAGGTCGCCGCCGGCGAAGGGCTGTCGTCGTCCAAGGCGCGGGCCGCCGTCGACGCCGCCATCGACCGCTGGGTCTGGTACGCCGGGTGGACCGACAAGCTCGGCGCCGTCCTCGGTGGGTCCAACCCCGTCGCCGGCCCGTACTTCGACTTCAGCCTCCCCGAGCCGACCGGCGTCGTCGCCGTCCTCGCCCCGCAGCAGTCCAGCCTCCTGGGCCTGGTCAGCGTGTTCGCGCCGGTGCTCGCCACCGGCAACACCGCGGTGGTCGTCAGCTCCAAGGAGCGCCCGCTGCCGGCCGTGACCCTCGGCGAGGTGCTGGCCACCAGCGACGTCCCCGGCGGGGTGGTCAACCTGCTCACCGGCGACGCCGAGGAGCTCGGGCCGTGGCTGGCCGAGCACGCCGACGTCGACGCCATCGACCTCACCGGCGCCCCCGCCGGCCGGGCGATGGAGTTCGAGCGGGAGGCGGCCGGGACCATCAAGCGGGTCGTGCGCGCACCGGCCGGCGGCGAGCCCGACTGGGCCGCCGACCCGGGCATCAC
This sequence comes from Blastococcus sp. TF02A-30, assembly GCF_003319185.1. Lineage (GTDB taxonomy): Bacteria > Actinomycetota > Actinomycetes > Mycobacteriales > Geodermatophilaceae > Blastococcus. Next base: position 867,625 of record NZ_QOHJ01000001.1, on the reverse strand, counting down.
CCGCATGACCCCGTTCCTGGAGACCAAGACGGTCTGGCACCCGATGGGGCTGTAGGCCTCACCGCCCGCGCGGCCGGTCGCCCGACCGGCCGCGCGCGTGCAGCAGCAGCGCCGCCGCGGTGGCGACGACGAGGTGCTCGTGCGCCGCGGGGTCGTCGACCGAGTGCCCCAGGAGCGCCTCGATCCGCTCGAGCCGCTGGTACAGCGACTGGCGGTGCACGTGCAGCGCCCCCGCGGACCGCACCCGGCTGCCGTGGCGCAGGTGCACGGCGAGGGTGTGCACGAGGTCGCTCCCGTGGGCCCGGTCCCAGGCCACCAGCGGCGCGAGCGCGTCGTCGACGAGCCGCACCAGCGCCGCGTCGTCCAGCTCGCCGAGCAGCCGGGGCAGGGTGAGCTCGCGGGTGGGAACCGTGCCCCGGCCGAGCACCGCTGCCGTGGGCAGCGCCGCGTGCGCCTCGCGCAGCGAGTGACCGGCCTCCGCCATCGGCACCGCCGGCCCGATCGCGGTCAGCACCCCGTCGAGGGCGAGCACCTCCGCGAGCCACCCGGCCGGGTCGCTCCGATCCGGGCCGACCGGGACGGCGACCAGCCCCAGCGGCTCTCCGCGCACCCGGTCGGCGAGCAGCTCCAGCCGGTGCGCGTGCGCGACGTGCGCCCAGGCGGCGATGACCTGCCGCGGGTCGGGCGCCGTCGCGGCCAGCCCCAGCACGCGCGCGGACGGCGACGGGTGGAAGTCGGCCAGTCCCGCCCGCAGCAGCAGCTCACGCGTTCCGGGCACGGTCCCCGCGAGGAGGTCGGCCAGCAGCGGCGCGGCGGGATCGCCGTCCGTGCCGGTGCCGGACTGGCCCACCGCCACCGCGGCCACCCCGGCGAGCCGATCGGCGAGCAGTTCCAGCCCGGGCAGGTCGGTCCCCGGCCCGCTGCCGAGCAGGACGGCACCCCAGTCCAGGTCCCAGAGCCGCACGGGCGCAGCGGCAGCGGGCCGGCGCAGCAGCCGGTCGGTCGCCCGCTGGTCCCGCATGCCGGCTGCGGCCACCACCTGACCGGACCTGGTCACCAGCGCCGCCGGACCGCCGGTGGCCTCGGCGGCGACGGCGACCAGCCCCGGCGTCCCTCCCCCACCGGCCAGGGCGGCGTGGACGCGGCCCAGCACGGCGTCGACCAGGCGCAGCCGGCCGGCGTCGGCCTGCAGGATCGCCCCGTTCGCCTCCTCGCAGACGCGGATGAACGGCACCACCCGGTGCAGGACGTACAGGGGGACGCCGGCCCGGCGTGCCTCGTCGAGCAGCTCGTCGGGCAGCGTCGGCAACGAGCGGCCGAGCTCCAGCGCGACGGCCGCCACCCCGCGGGCGGCCAGCTCGCGCACCCAGTGCCGGCGCGCGCCGGCGTCGACGCCGGCCAGCCCCAGGCCGGTCGTGAGCAGCAGGTCCCCCGCCGAGAGCAGCGGTCCGATCTCGTAGATCTCGCTCGAGTGCACCCACCGGACGGGGACGTCGTCGGCGCGCGGGGTGACCGCGGGCTCGGGCGCGGCGTCGCGGACGGCGGGGAGCTCCAGGAACCGGGCGAGGGTGAGCACGGGCGCCTCCGTCTTCGACTGACGATCCGTCCAGGACCGCAGGGCCGATCCGGAACGTCCTGAGCATTGCGGCTCGGCGCCCGCTGCAACAGCCTCCTAGGCCATCGGCGCGGGAACCGGCCCGCGTCCGCACCCGGGAGGACACGCGTGAGCGCACCGCACCCACCACTGGACCCGTCGACGGCGCGCAGCTGGCTCGCCGTCGCCCTGGAGGAAGCGCGGGCGGGGGGCGCCTCCGGGGGCGTGCCCATCGGCGCCGCGCTGATCGCCCCCGACGGCACCGTGCTGGGGCGCGGTCACAACCGGAGGGTCCAGGACGGCGACCCCTCGGTGCACGCGGAGACCGCCGCGTTCAAGGCCGCGGGCCGCCAGCGCAGCTACCGCGGCACCACGATGGTCACCACCCTCTCGCCCTGCTGGTACTGCAGCGGGCTGGTGCGCCAGTTCGGCATCTCCCGCCTCGTGATCGGCGAGGCGACGAACTTCAGCGGTGGCCACGACTGGCTCGCGCAGCACGGCGTCGAGGTCGTCGTCCTCGACGACCCCGACTGCACGGCGCTCATGACCGCCTTCATCGAGGAGCACCCCGAGCTCTGGCACGAGGACATCGGTTCCGACCACGACGAGTACGAGGCGAGCACCCGATGAGCAGCAGCGTGCGGAACGACCCGGTCGGCGAGGTCGACCCCGACTACCCCATCGATCCCGTGCCGTCGGCGGCGCGGAAGTCGCTGTTCTCCCTGGCGATCGTGCTGCTCGGGTTCACCTTCTTCACGCCCACCATGCTGGCCGGCGCCCAGGTGGGCACGGCGTTCTCCGCCGGCACGCTGTTCTGGGTGCTGCTGCTGGGCAGCGTCGTCCTGGGGATCTACGTGGCCGCGATCGGCGGCATCGGCGCCCGCACCGGGCTCACCACGGTGATGATGTGCCGCTACTCCCTCGGGACGACGGGCTCGAAGCTCGCCTCGCTGCTGCTGGGCGGCACGCAGGTCGGCTGGTACGGCGTCACGGTCGCCACCTTCGCCGGGCTCACCGCCAGCGCGCTGGAGTGGGAGGGCCGGGCCGCCGAGGTCGGGCTCATGCTGGCCGGGGGCGCGGTGATGGGCGTGACCGCCTACTACGGCTACAAGGGCATGTACGCCCTGTCCGTGGTCTCGGTACCGCTGATGCTGGTGCTGGCCGGCTGGGTGACCTGGCGCTCGCTGGACGAGGTCGGCGGCTGGAGCGGGCTGAGCGCGATCGAGCCCACGAGCTCCATGACGATCGCCGTCGCGGTCACCGTCGTGGTCGGGACGTTCGCCTCCGGTGGCACCCAGGCGCCCAACTGGACCCGCTTCGCGCGGACCCCGGCAGCCGGCTTCTGGGCCTGCCTGGTCGCCTTCCTCATCGGCGAGTTCCTGATGCTCTTCTTCGGCGCGATCGGGGCGCTGTCCTTCGGCGAGGGCGACTTCGTGCTCGTGCTGTACCAGCTGGGCCTGGTCGGCTGGGGCCTGGTGTTCCTGGTGGCCAACCTGTGGACCACGAACGACAACACCGCCTACAACTTCGGCGTCGCGGGCGCGGAGATCGCCAACTCCCGGTCCAAGAAGCCCTTCGTCGTCGGCGGCGTGGTGCTGGGGACGCTCCTGGCCGTCACCGGGATCTACGACAACCTCATCGAGTACCTGGTGTGGCTGGGCATCCTCGTCCCGCCGCTGGGCGGCGTCGTGATCGGTGACTTCCTCGCCCGGTGGCGCGGCGGCATGACCGTCGCCGCGGACCGGCTGCCGGCCGTCGAGTGGCGCAACCTCGCCGTGTACGCGGTGGCCGCGGTCGCCGCGTGGTGGAGCAACGAGGCGGAGTGGTTCATCCCGCCGGTCGTCGGCGTCGTGGTCGCGATCGCGGGGGTGCTGGCCGTCCAGCGAACCGGTCGCACGGCGGCAACCGCGGCGTGACCCGCGGTGGGCCGCCCGTCCTCCCCGCACCCAGGGAGGACGGGCGGCCCATCTGGCAGGGTGTGCCCGTGGCCAGGCCGAGCATCGTTCCCATCGCACTGACCCTCGACGACCGCACCGGGTACACCCTGTGGGCCCCGCCGTGGGAAGAGGACGGCGAGGAGTGGCAGGCGTTCCTCGGCACCACCGTCGAGGTCCGGGCCGACATCAACGACGACGACCCTGAACCGCCGACGTCGACGGCCGTCGTCCACCTCTTCCCGTCGCCGGCCGCGCTCGCCGCGTTCTGCCGGTCCAGCACCGACCACGACCTCGCCGACCACCCGGTGTGGCCGGTCGTGGCCGGGCTCGGCGCCGCCGACCTGACCCCCGACGACGACCACCGCTACGACTTCGACGGCGTGTACGACATCGCCGCCGAGAACCCCGACCGCTGGGCGGTCGAGGAGCTGGCGGCGACCGTCGACATCGTCAGCCGGCTCGCCGAGTGCCTGGACGCCGGTGGCGACGAGGACGACGACGAGTTCGACGAGGACGAGACCGAGTTCGAGGCGGTGGCCGAGCTGGTCGCCAAGCCCGAGATCGGCTCGCTGGGCCTGGGTGTGGACGCCTTCGCCGGCCGCTCCGGCGAGGACGCCTGGATCGGCGTGGGCAGCGCCTTCGACGACCTGTGGGAGGACGTCGTCGAGGAGCTCTCGGCGCACCTGGACTGGACCGGCGCCGGCACCGCCTCGCTGGACGACTACCCGTCGGTCGCCGAGGCCGAGCCCGACATCGTCGACCTGCCGGACGAGGACGAGGAGGCGCTGGACGACGACGCCGTCGCCGCGCCGGTGCGCACCATCGCCCGGGGCAGCCGGCTGAGCCACGACCCGGCCGCGGTCGCCGCGGCCGCCGCCTTCTGGGAGGGCGTCGGCATCCTGCCCGTGGAGGTCGTGGTCCCCGAGGGCGCCGGGGTCACCCTGCGCTGCTACGTGGAGGACGTCGCCCGGTTCCTGGGCCGCGACGGCGAGGTGTTCCTCTTCGCCTCCCCCACCGACCTGGCCCGCTTCTGCGCGGGCACCGAGCCGCACGACCTCACCGAGATCGCCTCCTGGCCCGAGGTGGTCGACACCGGCACGCTGCCCCTGCCGGCCGAGCAGGACCGCTACGACCTGACCGAGCTGTCGGAGGTGCTCGCCGAGGTCGCCGACGGCGCCGCGGGGCTGGTCGACCACCGGGCCTTCGTCCAGCCGGTCGAGGGCGTCCGCGACCTGGCCGAGTACACCGGCCTGGCCCGCGTCGAGGAGCTCCTCTCCCCAGCCGAGCCGCTGGGCCGGGCCGTGGCGCGCGCCGAGCGGGACCCGTCGGCCGCGCTCCGGGCCGAGGACGCCGCCGTCCTGCGCCCGGCGTGGGACGAGGTCGTGGGCCTGGTCAGCGGGAAGCTCGTCTTCCGCGACTGAGCGGACCCCGTCAGACGCCGAACGGCCGGCCCGGGGAGTCCCGGACCGGCCGTTCTGCCGTTCAGCTCAGCTGCTGTGCCGCGGCGGGCGCCCGGAGCGCTCGCCGCCGAACCGCCGCTCGCCGCCACCGGAGCGCGGGCCCCGGTCGCCGTAGGAGCGGCGCGGGCCACCGCGGTGGCCGCCGCCGGGGCGGTCACCGTCGCGGCGCGGACGCCCACCCGGGCCACCGGAGCGACGCGAGTCGCGCACCGGGCGCTCGACCGGCTCCACGTGCACGCCGCTGGCGACGAGGTCCGCGATCTCCTGGTCGCCGGGGGTGATCCGGCGCAGCGCCGGGTCGACCTTGGCCTGGCGGAAGCGGCGCTTGGACTGGCCGACCTGGTCGGGCAGCAGCAGCGACACGACCACACCCGCCGCACCGGCGCGGGCGGTGCGGCCCGAGCGGTGCAGGTAGGTCTTGGAGTCCGCCGGCGGGTCGTAGTGCAGGACCAGCGAGACGTCGTCGACGTGGATGCCACGGGCGGCGACGTCGGTGGCGACGAGCACCGGCGAGCGCGCGTCGGTGAACGCCTCCAGCGCGCGCTTGCGCGCCGACTGCGGCAGACCGCCGTGGATCGCGGCGGCCTTGATGCCGGCCTCGAGCAGGTGCTCGGTCAGCCGGTCGGCCCCCAGCTGGGTGCGGACGAAGATGATCGTCCGGCCGGGACGCCGGGCCAGCTCCTTGGTTAGCGCGACCTTGTCGCGGAAGGCCAGGGTGTAGGCGCGGTGCTCGGCCGGCGGGGCGTCGTCCCCGGGGCGCTTGACCTCGTGCCGCGCCGGGTCCTTGAGGTAGCGGCGCACCAGCGAGTCGACCTCGCCGTCCAGCGTGGCCGAGAACAGCAGCCGCTGGGCGTCGGGGGCGGTCTGGTCGAGCAGCTCCTGCACGACCGGCAGGAAGCCGAGGTCGGCCATGAAGTCGGCCTCGTCGAGGACGGTGACCACGACCTGGTCGAGGGTGGCCTCGCCCTGGCTGATCAGGTCCTGCAGCCGGCCGGGGGTGGCGATGACGACGTCGACGCCGCGGCGCAGCTGCTGGATCTGGCGGTACATCGGGGCGCCGCCGTAGACGGTGGCGACGTGCACGCCGATGGCCTGCCCGAGCGGGGCCAGGTTGTCGGCGACCTGCTGGGCGAGCTCACGGGTGGGCACGAGCACCAGGCCGCGCGGGGCGCGCGGTCCGCGGCCGAGCTCGGCGCCGATGCGGGCGAGCAGCGGCAGGCCGAAGGCCAGGGTCTTGCCCGAGCCGGTGGCAGCCTTGCCGAGCACGTCGCGCCCGGCGAGGGCGTCGGGCAGCGCGGAGGTCTGGATGGCGAACGGGCGGTGGATGCCGCGCCGCTCGAGGGCGGTCACGAGCTGCTGGGGCAGGCCCAGCTGGCCGAAGGTGGGTCCGGTCGGCTCGGCGGGCGCCTCGACGACGGTGTTGCTGTTCTCAGAGGTGTTCTCAGCGTTGTTCGACTCGAACGACACAGGGTTGACCAACGTCATGCGGGGTGGGGCTCCGATACTGCTCGGAGCGCGTCCCGTGGAAGAGGAGGAGTGCCGCGGACTGCCGGCGTCCTCACTTGGCGATCGCTAGCGCCCAGAAGTGGAACGCGGGATCTGCACGGATGCGCTCATGCCCGGACAAACCGTCCGGGAGGATGACCGGCCTTGTGCCGGTACTCCCACCGTAGCAGCGGGAACGCGGCGGTGATTCCCGCGAACGGGGGTGACCGTCGGCACCCGGTCAGCCGGCGAGCGCGGCGTACCCCGGCCGGACGACCTCGTCGAGCAGCCGCTGCTTGTCGGCCTCGGGCAGGAAGGCGGCGGTGACCGCGCGCTCGGTGACCGTGCGGACGTCGTCCCACGTCCAGCCGAACGTCGTCGCCACGTCGGTGACCTCGCTGGTGACCGAGACGCCGCTCATCAGCCGGTTGTCGGTGTTGAGGGTGACGGCGAAGCCGGCGCGGTGCAGCCGGTCGACCGGGTGCGCCGCCAGCGACGGGTAGGCGCCGGTCTGGACGTTCGACGACGGCGCGACCTCCAGCGGGATCCGCTGGTCGCGGACGCGCTGCGCCACCGGCCCGAGGGCGCCGTCCTCGGGCACCTCGTCGGCGATCCGGACGCCGTGGCCCAGGCGCTCGGCGTGCGCGCCGTCCAGCGCGCCCCGGATCGACCCGATACCGGCCGCCTCGCCGGCGTGCACGGTCCGGTGGGCGCCGGCGCGGTCCAGCAGCGCGAGCGCCGACGGGATGCGGTCCGGCGGGAAGCCGTCCTCCGGTCCGGCGAGGTCGAAGCCGACGACGCCGGCGTCCCGGTAGCGGACGACCAGGCCCGCGACCTCCTCCCAGCGGTCGTTCTGGCGCATCGCGCACAGCAGCGTGCCGACGCCGATCGGGGTCCCCGCCGCGGCGGCCTCGCGGCTGCCCTGGGCGTAGCCGTCGAGCATCGCCTCGACGGCCTCCTCGATCCGCATCGCGGTCAGCAGCTCCGGCGCCATGCGCACCTCGGCGTGCACGACGCCGTCGGCGGCGAGGTCCAGCGCGCACTCGCGGGCGACCCGCTGGACGGCGGACGGGGTCTGCATGACCGCGACCGTGTGCGCGAACGTCTCCAGGTACTGCACCAGCGAGCCGGAGTCCGCGGCCTGGCGGAACCAGCGGCCGAGGCTCTCGGCGTCGCCGGCCGGCAGGTCGCGGTAGCCGATCTCGTCGGCCAGCTCGAGCACCGTCTGCGGGCGCAGACCGCCGTCCAGGTGGTCGTGCAGCAGGACCTTCGGGGCGCGGCGGACGTTCTCGGCGTTCAGCGGTGCAGGCACACCGGGAACGCTACAGAGCCGTGACGCACGGCCCGCCGACCCCCACGGCGACCGATCCTCCGCTCCGCGGCCGCCTTCCGTGGCAAGGTGCGCCCAGCCGAGACGAAGGAGCGCCCCGGGTGCAGGACCTCGATCAGCTGCGGGACGTCGCCGAGGCCCGGGTGCCGGTGGTGACCGAGCAGGAGCTGGGCGCCCACCTGGAGCGCTCGGGCCGGCGGGTCGTGGAGCACCGCGGCCGGCTCTGGACGCAGTCCATGCCCGGCTTCTACCGGCCGGTGCACCTCCTGGCGCGGCTCTCCGCGCGCGAGGCCACCCGCCCGGTGCGCGCCGCCTGGGGTTACCAGGCGTGCCTCGCTCCCGCTGACGCCGGCCGGGCCAACGCCGCCGTCCCCACCCACCTGGTGACCGACCTGGCCGCCTTCGACGAGCCGGCGCTGTCCAAGTCGCGCCGGCGCAGCCTCCGCAAGGCGCGCGAGCGGGTCCGGTTCGTCGAGCTGACCGGCCCGGCGCTGCTGCGCCGTGAGGGGTACGAGGTGCTGCGCTCCGCCCACGAGCGCACGGGGGCGGGGCGCCTGCCGAACCGAGAGGGCTACCTCGCCGAGGTGGAGCACGTGGGCCGGCCGGAGCACGGCCTGGTGATCGCCGGCCTCGTCGACGGGCGGCTGGCCGGCTACACCTCCGGCCACGCCGTCGACGGCACCGCCTACGCCCGCGACATGGTCGTCGCGTCGTGGGCGCTGGACACGAGCATCAGCGCGGGGCTGGTGTACGAGTTCTTCTGGGCCTGCCGGCGCAGCGGCCGGGTGCACGAGGTGGTCGACGGGCTGCACGCCCGCGAGGACGAGGGGCTGTGCCGGTACAAGGAGATGATCGGCGTCCCCGTGCACCGGGTGCCCGCGCGGCTGTCCATGCTGCCCGGCGCGGCCACCGTCATCCGCCGCCGCGCCCCGCACAAGTACTACCGGCTGAGCGGCCGGGGCTGAGGCCCCGGCCCCCGGCTCAGCCCGTGCCGCGGTCCTGCCAGCGGAAGGTCCTGACGCACAGCAGGAGGCCCACGACGCACCAGACCGCCAGCACGAGCGCGACCCGGCCCAGCTCCCACGAGCCGGCCGGCTCGTCGGCCGCCAGGGCGTCGGGGAGGAAGACCGACCGCAGGCCCTGGGCCATCCACTTCAGCGGGAAGACCGAGGCGACGGTCTGCATCCAGGTCGGGATCTCGCTGAACTGGAAGAAGACCCCGGAGATGAACTGCAGGACCAGCGCGAACGGCGTCACCGTCGCCGACGCCGACCGGCCGTTCTTCGCCAGGCTCGACAGCGCGATGCCCAGCAGCGTGCAGGCGGCCGCGCCCAGCGCGGACACCCAGGCGAACACCAGCCAGTCGGAGCCCGAGGGCAGGTCGATCCCGTAGAAGACCACGCCGATCAGCAGCAGCACGACGATGATCGCCACCGTCACCGCGAGGACCTGCACCACCTTGCCGACGAAGAAGGCGCTGCGCGGCATCGGTGTACCGGACAGGTGCTTGAGCGTCCCGTCGGACCGCTCGGTGGCGATGCTGATCGCCATGTTCTGCAGGCTGGCGCCGAGGATGCCCGCGGCGATGATCCCGGCCATGAAGTACTGGGTGAAGCTGACGCCGGAGCCCAGGTCGAAGTTCAGCACCGCGCCGAAGACGACCAGCAGCAGCACCGGCAGCAGCAGCGTGAACACCACCGACTCGCGCTGCCGGAAGAACTCCTTGAGCTCCACCGTGGCCCGCGAGCGGTAGACCGACGGCAGGGACGGCAGCGCCGCCTCGGGTGCGGGGGCGCTCATCGCTCGTGGCCGATCATCTGCAGGTACACGTCCTCGAGGGTGGGTCGGGCGACGGCCAGGTCGGGCACCTCGCCGGAGAAGCGCTCGGCGAGCGCGCGGACGAAGGCCGTCGGCGTCGCGGTGGCCTCCGTGCGGCGGGCGCCGTCCTCGGTCCAGCTGACCACCGCCGGGGCGGTCTCCCGCCCGCCCAGGGCGCTGGGGACGGCGACCTCGACCAGCCGCCCGCGCGCGATGACGCCGACCCGGTCGGCCAGCGCCTCGGCCTCGTCGAGGTAGTGCGTGGTGAGCAGCATGGTGGTGCCCAGGTCGCGCAGCGAGCGGATCAGCGACCAGAACTGCCGGCGCGCCTCGGGGTCGAACCCGGTGGTCGGCTCGTCCAGGAAGAGCAGCTCCGGGCGGCCGACGATGCCCAGCGCCACGTCCAGCCGGCGGCGCTGCCCCCCGGAGAGCGCCCGGCCCCGGACGCCGGCCTTCTCGGTCAGCCCCACCAGCTCGAGGACCTCGTCCGCGTCGCGCGGGTCGGGGTAGTACGACGCCTGCGCCCGGACCAGCTCGCGGACGGTCAGCTGGCTGTCGCCGCCGCCGCTCTGCAGCACGATGCCGAGCCGGGCCTTCCACCGGCGGCTGCCCTCGGCCGGGTCGGCGCCCAGCACGCGCACCTCCCCGGCGTCGCGGCCGCGGTAGCCCTCGCAGATCTCCACGGTCGTCGTCTTGCCGGCGCCGTTGGGTCCCAGCAGGGCGAAGATCTCGCCCCGGTGGATGTCGAGGTCCAGGCCGTCGACGGCGGTGAACTCCCCGTACCGCTTCACCAGGCCGCGGATCGAGATCGCGGCGGTCGGGTCGAGCGGATCACCGGGCGCGGGCCGCACCGCGGCGGCCGCGGGAGTACTCGTCACGGGTGGACAGTCTCCTCTCCGATCCCGGGCCCGCTGCCGCGCACCCCCCGCGATCGGGTCAGGCGGTGATCCGCTCCAGGACCAGGGGCAGGGGCTCGTCGTCGGTGTCGACACCGATCGCGCCCTCCAGCGCCTCCAGGGCCCGCGGGATGCGGTCGGCGTCGTCGGTGTGCAGCTCCAGCAGGGGCTGCCCGGCGGTCACCTGCTCCCCCACCCCGGCCGTCCAGGTGATGCCCGCCGCGGCCTGCACCGGGTCCTCCTTGCGGGCCCGGCCGGCGCCCAGCCGCCAGGCGGCCACGCCGAGCGCGTAGGCGTCCAGCCGGGTGAGCGTGCCGGTCGCCGGCGCGGTGACCACGTGCGTCTCCGCCGGACGCGGCAGCGGCGCGTCGGGGTCGCCGCCCTGCGCGGCGATCATGCGGCGCCACACGTCCATGGCCCGGCCGTCGGCCAGCGCCGCGGCGGGATCGACGTCGGGACGCCCGGCACCGGCCAGCATCTCCCGTGCCAGCGCGAGGGTCAGCTCGACGACGTCGGCCGGCCCACCCCCGGCGAGCACCTCGACCGACTCGGCCACCTCGACGGCGTTGCCCGCCGCGCGGCCCAGCGGGCGGTCCATCGCCGTCACGAGGGCGACGGTCCGCACACCCGCCGCCTCACCGAGGCCGACCATCGTGCGGGCCAGCTCCACCGACGAGGCGACGTCCTTCATGAACGCACCCGAACCGGTCTTGACGTCCAGCACCAGCGCGTCGGCACCCTCGGCGATCTTCTTGCTCATGATCGAGCTGGCGATCAGCGGGATCGACTCGACGGTGCCGGTGACGTCGCGCAGCGCGTAGAGCTTCTTGTCCGCCGGCGCGAGGTCGTGCCCCGCGGCGCAGATGACCGCCCCGACGTCGCGCAGCTGCGCCAGGTAGGCCTCCTCGTGCACGTCGGCCCGCCAGCCGGGGATCGCCTCCAGCTTGTCCAGCGTGCCGCCGGTGTGCCCGAGTCCGCGGCCGGACAGCTGCGGCACCGCGACGCCGCAGGCGGCCACGAGCGGCGCCAGCGGCAGGGTGATCTTGTCGCCCACGCCGCCGGTGGAGTGCTTGTCGGCGGTCGGGCGGCCGAGGGAGGAGAGGTCCTTGCGCTCCCCCGAGTCGATCATCGCCTGCGTCCAGGCGGCGAGCTCCTCCGGCGCCATGCCCCGGAAGAAGACGGCCATGAGCAGCGCGCTCATCTGCTCGTCGGGCACCGCGCCGCGGGTGTAGGCGTCGATGACCCAGCGGATCTGCTCGGCCGAGAGCTGCCCGCCGTCGCGCTTGGTCCGGAGGACGTCGATCGCGTCCATCAGCCCTGCCCCCGCTCCGCCGCCGCTGCACCGTCGGCCGACCGCGCGGCGGCAGCCGTCAGGTCGTCGGGACCGAACGCGTCGGGCAGCACCTCGCGCATCGGCACGATGCCGAGCGAGACGGTCTCGATGAGCATCTCCGCGCCGCCGTGCTCCCACAGCAGCTGCCGGCACCGGCCGCACGGCATGAGCGGCTGCCCGTCCCCGCCGACGCAGGCGACGGCGACCAGCCGGCCGCCGCCGGTGCGGGCCAGGTCGCTGACCATCCCGCACTCCGCGCACAAGCCGAGCCCGTACGAGGCGTTCTCGACGTTGCACCCGGTGACCACGCGACCGTCGTCGACCAGGCCCGCGACGCCCACGGGGAACTCCGAGTACGGCGCGTACGCGTGGGTCATCGCCTCGCGGGCGGCGGCACGCAGGCCGTCCCAGTCGATACCCACTAGTGCTCCCCTCGCCGGTAGACCAGGCCGTCGGCCTTCGGCATCCGCAATCGCTGCGAGGCCAGCGAGAGCACCAGCAGCGTGACCAGGTGCGGGGTGAACGACACGATGCCCGGGGGCAGCTCGTCGATGGTCAGGTAGGCGATCAGGCTGCCGACGGCGAAGATCCCCGCGGTCACGCCCTGCAGCAGCTTGCCGCGCAGCACCTGCACGACTGCGACGGCCGCCAAGAGCACGGCCAGCAGCAGGAGCAGCGCGACGACGGCGCTGCGGCTGCGCAGCTGCAGCGCGTCGGCGTAGCCGAACAGACCCGCACCGGCGGCCAGGCCACCGGGCCGCCAGTTGCCGAAGATCAGCGCGGCGAGACCGATGAACCCGCGCCCGTTGGTCTGCGCCTCGCGGTAGATGCCGGCGATGAAGACCAGGAAGACGCCGCCCATGCCGGCGAGCCCGCCGGAGACGATGACCGCGATGTACTTCAGCCGGTAGACCGGGACGCCGAGGGAGTCGGCGGCCGCCGGGTTCTCGCCGCAGGACCGCAGGCGCAGCCCGAACGCCGTCCGCCACAGCAGGAGGTAGGACGCCGGCACGAGCAGCACCGCCAGGATGGTGAGCACGCCGACGCCGCTGGTGAGGCCGCGCAGGATGCCGGCCGCGTCGCTGAGCAGAAACCAGCCCTGCCGCTCCAGGTCACCGAGCAGGTCGGGCCCTGAGGAGAGCACCGGCAGCGAGAGCTCCGGCGGCCGGCTGGACAGCGCCGGGGACTGCGTGACACCACCGCCGGCCGGGTTGTCGGTGTAGAAGAGCTCGGAGAGGAAGCGCACCAGGCCCGCCGCGAGGATGTTGATCGCGACGCCGGAGACGACGTGGTCCACCCCGAAGGTGACCGTCGCGACGGCGTGCAGCAGCCCGCCCAGCGCGCCGAACAGGATGCCGCCCACCAGCGCGGCGGCCCAGCCCCACTGGTAGCCGGCGAACCCGGCTCCCCAGGTGCCCAGCGTCATCATCCCGTCGAGGCCGATGTTGACGACGCCCGCGCGCTCGGCGAACAGACCACCGAGCGCGGCCAGCCCGATCGGGACGGCGAGCAGCAGCGCGGCCGCGATCGTCGACGACGAGGTGAGCGCCTGCTCGCCGCTGATGACGCGCACGGCCGAGAACAGCACCACGATCGCGACGAGGATCCAGGTGACGCGGCGGGCCGTACCGCCGCCGAGGAAGAGCTCCGCGACCGGCCCGCGGGCCGGTCGGGCGTCCGATGTCCTGAGCGCGCTGCTCACGCCTGGGCCCCCTGCCGCTGGTCGGTACCGCCGGACGGCGGGGTGGTCGGAGGTGCTGCCTGCGACGCCGGACCGGTGCCGCCGTCACCGGCGACGGGTGCCGGGGCCGGCGCGGCGCCACCGCGCTCGGCCGAACGCCGGGCGATCCGCCGGGCCAGCTCGTTGGCGACGACGACGGCGAGCACGATCGTGCCCTGGATGATCGTCACCACCGACGCCGGGTAATCGGCGATCTGCAACGGGACGAGCGACCGGTCGAGGAAGGCGAACAGCAGCGCGCCGAAGGCGATGCCGACCGGCTTGTTCCGGCCCAGCAGCGCCACCGCGATGCCGAGGAAGCCCAGCCCGGCGGTGAAGTCGGTCGTGTAGCGGTGCGTCTGCCCCAGCAGGTCCGGGAGACCGATGAGGCCGGCGACCGCACCCGAGAGCAGCATGGTCTTGATGACCATCCCGCGGGCGTCGACGCCGCTGGCGGTCGCGGCCGACGGCGACAGGCCCGACGCCTTGAGGTCGAACCCGAAGCGGGTGCGGTTGAGCAGCACGGCGATCACGACGCCCACGACGATCGCGATCGGCAGGAAGCCGTAGAGCTGCCGCGGTGGGCTCGCCAGCCCGATCGCGGAGAAGATGGAGTTGAGCCCACCGAGCTGGCCGGACGCCGGGATCTCGGCGGTCGCGATGATCGAGGCGCCCTCCTCGCTGCCCCGGAACGGCCCGGTGAGCAGGTAGGACGCCAGCCCCAGCGCGATGAAGTTGAGCATGATCGAGCTGATGACCTCGCTGACGCCGCGGGTCACCTTGAGCACCGCGACGATCGCCGCCCAGATGGCGCCGACGCTCATGGCCACCACGATGATCAGCAGGATGTGCAGCCACCCGGGGAGCGCGACCGCGGCCCCGACGGCGGCGGCGATGATCGTGGCCAGCCGGTACTGCCCCTCGACGCCGATGTTGAACAGGCCCATCCGGAAGGCGATGGCCACGGCGAGACCGGCGAGGAAGAGCGGGATGGCCCGGTTGAGGACGACCACGAGCGCGGTCACCTGCTGGCTCGGGGAGTCCCCGAAGTCGAGCATGACCTCGTAGACCGCGAACGGGTTCACCTGCAGCGCGGCCATCACCAGTGAGGAGATGACGAGCGCGACGACGACGGCGAGGACGGGCGCGAAGAGCGAGACGCCGATCCGGCGGAGGGCGCTCACGCGGCACCTTCCGCGGTCCGCGCGCCGGTCATGTAGCCGCCGAGCTCCTCGGGGGTGACCCCAGCCGGGTCCAGGGTGGCGACGAGCCGGCCCCGGAGCATCACCTTCAGCGTGTCCGACAAGCCGATCAGCTCGTCCAGGTCCGCGGAGATCAGCAGGATCCCCATCCCTTCGGCTCGGGCGTCCTTGAGCAGTTCCCAGATGGCGGCCTGGGCGCCGATGTCCACGCCGCGGGTGGGGTGCGCTGCGATGAGCAGGCGCGGGTTCGAGCTCATCTCCCGCCCGACGATCAGCTTCTGCTGGTTGCCGCCGGACAGAGCGACGGCGAGCGTGTCCGGCCCCGGCGCTCGGACGTCGTACTCGCGCATGATCCGCTCGGTGTCGGTCCGGGCCGCCCGGCGGTCGATGAACAGGCCCTTGGCCGCCGGCGGGCGGGTCTGGTGGCCGAGGATCCGGTTCTCCCAGAGCGGCGCGTCCAGGAGCATGCCCTGGCGGTGCCGGTCCTCGGGGATGAAGCCGAGGCCGGCCTCGCGACGGGCGCGCGTGCTCCACGCGGTGATGTCCTCGAGCGCGGGACCGCCCCGGTCGGCGCTGCCGTCGCCGGTCACGCCGCCGTCGAGCCGCACGGTGCCGGAGGCGAGCGGGCGCAGCCCCATGATCGCGTCCACGAGCTCGGCCTGCCCGTTGCCCTCGACGCCGGCCAGCCCGACGACCTCGCCGGCCCGGACGGTCAGGGCGACGTGGTCGACGAGCGCGCGCCCCTCGGGTGTCAGGACGGTGAGGTCCTCCAGGACCAGGACCGGCTCGTCGCGGACGGTCGAGGTGCGGGTCTCGGGCGAGGGTAGCTCCGCCCCCACCATCATCTCGGCGAGCTGGCGCACCGTCGTCGTGCGCGGATCGGCCTCGCCCACCGTGGTGCCGCGCCGGATGACGGTGATCGCGTCGCAGACGCGGCGGACCTCGTCGAGCTTGTGCGAGATGAAGATGACGGTGAGGCCTTCGGCGGTCAGCTGCCGGAGGTTGCCGAAGAGCTCGTCGACCTCGTGCGGCACCAGCACGGCGGTGGGCTCGTCGAGGATGAGGATCGTCGCCCCGCGGTAGAGCACCTTGGCGATCTCGACCCGCTGGCGGGCACCGACGCCGAGGTCCTCCACCAGGTCGTCGGGGTCGAGGTCGAGCGCGTAGCGCGCGGAGATGTCGCGGATCCGGCGGCGGGCCTCGGCGCGGTCGAGCCGGCCCCCCTTCGTCGGCTCGCTGCCCAGGACGATGTTCTCGAGGACGGTGAAGTTGTCCGCCAGCATGAAGTGCTGGTGGACCATGCCGATCCCGGCCTCGATGGCGTCGGCCGGGCTCTTGAAGTGCACCTCGCGGCCGTCGACCAGGATCGAGCCCTCGTCCGGCCGGTGCATGCCGTAGAGCGTCTTCATCAGGGTGGACTTGCCGGCGCCGTTCTCGCCGACGATGGCGTGCACCTCGCCGCGGCGGACCCTGAGCTCGATGTCCTTGTTGGCGACGACGCCGGGGAAGCGCTTGGTGATCCCACGCAGCTCCACCGCGTAGGGGGCGGTACCCGCCGGGGCTCCCTCGACGGAGCCGGCCCCGGACGCGCCGGTCCCTGCTGTTGCGGCCATGGGTCGGCCTCTCCCTCGTGTGCCACCACGGGGTGCGCGGTGCACGTTCTGCTGTCTGAGTGGGCCTCGGCGGGGTCGACCGCGGGCTCGCCGCATGATGTCGCACCTCGGGGTCGCACGGGACCCTGGGGGGTCGTCGTCACCCGGTCGCGGGTGGTCGGGACCACGACGGCGGGCCCGGGCGACGTGCGCCCGAGCCCGCCGAGGGGGTGGTCCTGGGGGCGCGGGCCGCCGCTGCGGCCCGCGCCCAGGCATCACGGGGTGGTCGGGACCTCGATCTCGCCGTCCACGATCTGCTGGCGGTACTGGTCGATCTGGTCCTGGATGTCGTCGATGAACCCACCGGTGGTGGACAGGCCGACGCCCTCGGACTCGAGGTCGTAGACGACGTCCTCGCCGCCCTGGACGTTGCCCTCGACGAAGCTGTCCAGGAACTCCTGGACGGCGTTGTCGACCCGCTTCAGCATCGAGGTCATGATCACGGCCTGGAGGGCCGGGTCGTCCACGGTGTTGTACTGGTCGGAGTCGACGCCGATGGCGCGACCGTTCGACGCGGCAGCCGCCTGGAACACGCCGATGCCCGAGCCGCCCGCCGCGTGGTAGACCACGTCGGCGCCGGCGTCGAACATGCCCTGGGCCACGATCTGACCGCGGGCCGGGTCGTTGAAGCCGGAGAAGTCACCGGCCGGCGAGATGTACTGCCGGTCGATCACGATCTCGGGCTTGACCGCCTGGGCACCGGCCACGAAGCCGGCCTCGAACTTCTGGATCAGCGGGGTCTCGACGCCACCGACGAACCCGACGTGGTCGGTCGTCGTCTTGGTGGCCGCCGCGACGCCGGCCAGGAAGGAGCCCTGCTCCTCGGCGAACAGCAGGCCGACCAGGTTGTCCTGGCCCAGCTCGGCCACCGACGAGTCGACGATGGCGAAGGTGGTGTCCGGGTACTGCTCGGCCACGTCACCGATGATGTCGCCGTAGGCGAACCCGACGGCGATGACGGGGTTGTAGCCCTCGTCGGCCAGCTGGGTCAGCAGGTCGGCCCGGTTGGACGCGTCGGAGTTCGGGGAGAGGTCGCGGACCTCACCGCCGTGCTCCGCGATCGCGGCCTCGACGCCGGCGATCGCCGAGTCGTTGAACGAGCGGTCACCACGACCGCCGGTGTCGTACGCGACACCGACCTTGAGCTCGTCACTGCTGCCGCCGCCGTCGCCGCCGGCGGAGCCGCTCGGCTCCTCGTCGCTGGCGCAGGCCGACAGGGCCAGGCCGCCGGCCAGCAGCAGCGCCGCGGCCTTCGTCATCCGCGCTCGGCGCAAGACGATCTCCTCTCTGGGGGGACGGGCCGGCCCGGGGGCCAGCGCGTCCCGGTGGAATTCCTCCCGTGCACCACCGGACCGGTCCGGTACGCGGCGACACACGACGCGAAGCACGCTAACCGCGCCCTCGCGCGGGGCCACCAGCCCCGGCATGGACTGAGACACGATCGTTGCGAACACCGCGGCGCCGCCGTCCGGACGGGTGACGGGTGGGTGTCCTGCGTCACGCGGGACGGCGCTCCGGGGCGGCGGCGTCACCCCCGGAGGCCTAGGTTCGCCAGCCATGGGACGACGGCGCCGGGTGCGCGCCCTGCTGACGGCGGCGCTGGTCGGGTGCGTCGTCGTCCTGCCCGCCACCGGCGCGCACGCCGAGCAGCCCCGGCCGACCGCGGATCCCGGAGCACCCACCCCCACCGCGCCGCGGACCGCGCCCCCGCCGCAGGGGTCGGCGCCGGACGGCAGCACCGTCGGCGGCGAGCGGCTGGGCACCCGGGGCCAGGTGGTGGCCGCCGGCGCGCCACCGCTGCCGGACGGGCTCGCCGCCTCCGGCTGGCTCGTCGCCGACGCCGGCAGCGGGGCGGTGCTGGCCGCCCGCGACCCGCACGGCCGCTACTACCCCGCCAGCACGCTCAAGACGCTGACCCTGCTCACCCTGGCGCACCGGCTGGACCCGGCCGCCGTCGTCGTCGGCACCGCCGAGGAGGAGCAGGTGGAGGGCAGCCGGGTCGGGCTGGTCACCGGCGGCGAGTACCCGGTACCGCTGCTCCTCCGGGCGCTGATCCTGCAGTCGGGCAACGATGCGGCCACGGCGCTGACGCGTGCCGCCGGCGGGACCGACGCCGTGGTCGCCGCGATGACGAGCACCGCCGAGTCGCTGGGCGCCTACGACACCGTCGTCGGCCACCCGTCGGGGCTGGACGTCGCCGGGCAGTCGACCTCCCCCTACGACCTGGCCCTGTTCTTCCGCGCCCTCGTCGAGGACCCGCTCACCGCCGAGGTCCTCACCACGCCCACCGCGCAGATCCCCGAGGTGCCCGGCCGCGCTCCCGGCTTCCAGATCCAGAACCAGAACCCGCTGGCCGGCTACCCCGGCACGCTGGGCGGCAAGACCGGCTTCACCGACGCCGCCCGGCACGCCTTCGTCACCGGAGCCGAGCGCGACGGCCGCCGCCTGGTGGTCAGCGTCCTCGACACCGAGAACGAGCCGCTGCGGGCCGCCGACCAGGCGCGGCTGCTGCTCGACTGGGGCTTCACCGTGCCGGCCTCCGCGCGGGAGGTGGGCCGGCTGGTGCGCCCCGGCGACCTCGCCGCGTCGACGCCGGCGCCCGCGCCGTCCGCTGCGCCCACCCCGGATGCGGCTCCCGCCGCGACCGCCGAGGACGACGACGGGGCGGCACCGCTGCTGGCCGGGCTGGCCGGCGGCGCCGTCGTCATCGCGGGAGCGGCTCTGGCGCGGCGGCGGTGGGCGCGGCGTCGAACCGCCGCAGGGTCGCCGTCCACGCGGCGGTGAAGAAGGCGAACCGCGCCACCACGTTGATCCAGACGAGCAGCCCGACGGCGCCGCCGAACGCCGAGGCCGTGACGCTGTCGGAGATCAGCGCCAGGTAGTAGCCGCCGACCAGCTTGAGCACCTCGAAGCCGGCCGCGCCGAACAGCGCACCCAGCAGCAGCGCGCGCAGCGGGTGGGACACCGAGGGCACCACCCGCAGCAGCCACAGGAAGACGACCACGTCGGCCCCGATCGCCAGCGCGACGCCCACCACCCAGGTGAGCAGCCCGTAGCCGGGCTCATCGGCCAGCCCCAGCCAGTCGAGCACGTGCGAGGTGGCCTGGGTGGCCGCCCCGGTCAGGCCGAGGCTGAGCAGGCCGACAGCACCGAGCGCCACCAGCGCCACGACGTCGGCGATGTTGTCGCGCAGGACATCGGGCTCGTCGACCCGGCCCTTCCAGATCTGCTCCATGCCGATGCGCAGCTTGTCGATGGTGCGCAGCCCGGCGTAGACGAAGCCCACCAGGCCGATCAGCCCGACGACCCCCGCGGAGTCGATGGCGTCGTCCAGCTGCTCGGCCAGCCGCCTCCCCAGGCTCCCGGGGAACGCCTCGCGGATCGAGTCGTACAACTCCTGCTGCAGGAGCGCGTCACCCGCAAGGAACAGGCCGACGACGGACGCGACGAGCAGCAGGACCGGGAACAGGCCGAGGAAGGCGAAGTAGGTGACGGCGGCGGCCAGCAGGTCGCCCTGGCTGCGCTGGTAGCGACCGCCGGCGCGGGCCAGGTGGTCGAACCACCGCCAGCGGCGGCGCAGGTCGGTGATCCCCCGTTCCACCGCCGACCAGACCCGGGCCGTCCACGCGCGCACCGCCCGAGTCTGGGGCCTTACGCCGGCGGCGGCCCGGTGAGCGGGTACTCGTGGGCGATCGCCCAGGCGCCGCCCGGCGTCTGCTCGAACTCGGTGAAGTGGCCGACGTGGAACTCCGCCTGCAGGTCGGCCAGCCCCGCGTAGGCGAGCTCCAGCATGTCGGGGTCGACGTCGTGGGCCACGGTCACGTGCGGGTGGTACGGGAACGCCAGCTCGCGCTCGAGCGGGCCGGACCGCACGTCGTTGGCGATCAGCTCGCAGTTGCCGATGCCCCGGGCCACCGCGATGAACACCACGTCGGAGACCGGCTTGAACGTGCCGGTGCCCGACAGGTGCATGTCGAAGGCGGCGTGCCGCCGGGCGACGTCGGCCAGGTGCGCGCTGACGGCGGAGCGCTCGGCCACCGGCACCTCGGTGGGCGGCAGCAGGGTGACGTGCGGCGGCACGAGGTTGGCCTGCGGGTCGCCGACCTTGGCGCGCCAGTCGACCAGCAGCTGGGCCCACGGCTCCGGGACGGCGACGACGACGCCGATGACCGTCGTCTCGTCGGTCACGCGGGCGCTCCCGGGGCGAGGAAGCCCACCTTGTCGTAGACGTCGGCCACCGTGCGGGCGGCGACCTCCCGTGCACGGGCGGCGCCGGCGGCCAGCAGCCGCTCCAGCTCGGCGCGGTCGTCCAGCAGCTCCTGCGTGCGGGCGCGCACGGGGGTGACGAAGTCGGTGACGACCTCGGCCAGCTCCTTCTTGAGGTCGCCGTAGCCGCGGCCGGCGAAGTCCTGCTCCAGCTCCGGGATCGTGCGCCCGGAGAGCGCGCTGTGGATGGTCAGCAGGTTGCTGACGCCGGCCTTCTCCGCCGGGTCGAAGACCACCTCGCGGCCGGTGTCGGTGACCGCGGACCGGATCTTCTTCGCCGTCACCTTCGGGTCGTCGAGCAGGAAGACGCAGCCGGCCGGCGGCAGGCTCTTGCTCATCTTCTTCTCCGGCGACTGCAGGTCCATGATCCGCGCGCCGGCCTCGGGGATGAACCCGGAGGGCACGGTGAAGGCCTTGCCGAACCGGTTGTTGAACCGGGTGGCGACGTCGCGGGTCAGCTCGAGGTGCTGCCGCTGGTCGTCACCCACGGGCACCTGGTCGGCCTGGTAGATCAGGATGTCGGCGGCCATGAGCACCGGGTAGGTGAACAGCCCGACCGAGGAACCGTCGGTGCCCTCGCGCTGGCTCTTGTCCTTGAACTGCGTCATCCGGCTCGCCTCGCCGAACCGCGCGATGCACTCGAGCACCCAGGACAGCTGCAGGTGCTCCGGCACGTGGCTCTGCACGAACAGCGTGCTGCGGGACGGGTCGACGCCCAGCGCGAGCAGCTGGGCCGCCGAGGCCAGCGAGTTCCGCCGCAGCTCCTCGGGGTCCCAGTCCGCCGTGATCGCGTGCAGGTCGACGACGCAGTAGAAGGTCTCGGCGGCGTCCTGCAGGGCCACCCACTGCCGCACCGCACCCAGGTAGTTGCCGAGGTGGAAGGAGCCCGCCGTCGGCTGGATGCCGGAGAGGACACGGGGAAGAGGCACGTCCGCCATCAAACCAGCCGACGGGCCGCCGCGTTCCGGCCTCCCCCGTTCCGTGGCCCCTCCGGGGGACGGCTCAGCGCGGGACGGCGACCCCGCGGACGTCGTCCAGGACGGCGTCGAGCGCGGCCAGGAACGCGTCGTCCTCCTCGGGCGCGCCGATGGTCACCCGCACGCCCTCACCGGCGAACGGACGGGTGATGACCGCCCGCGCCTCGAGTGCCGCGGCCAGGGGGGCCGCCTGCTCGCCGACCGGCAGCCAGACGAAGTTGGCCTGGCTGTCGGAGACCTCCAGGCCCCGCTCGCGCAGCGCGGCGGTCAGCCGGCCGCGCTCCTCGACGACGGCCGCGCAGCGGGCGCGGACCTCGTCCTCGCTGGCCAGGGCGGCGACCGCGGCGGCCTGGGCCACCATCGAGACGCTGAACGGCACGTGCGTCTTGCGCACCGCCTCGGCGACGGCGGGGTCCTCGGCCAGCAGGTAGCCCACCCGGAGCCCGGCCAGGCCCCACGCCTTGGAGAACGTGCGGAGCACCGCGACGTTGGGCCGGCCGCGCATCAGCTCCACGCCGTCGGGGACGTCGGGGTCGCTGACGAACTCGCGGTAGGCCTCGTCCAGGACGACGAGCGTGCCGGCGGGGACCGCGTCGAGGAACCGCTCGAGCTCCGCCCGCCGCACCGCCGTCCCCGTCGGGTTGTTGGGGTTGCAGACGAAGACCAGGCGGGTGGTGTCGTCGATGGCGGCGAGGAGGGCGTCGAGGTCGTGGGTGTCGGCCGGCCCGCCGGGCCGCCCGGGCACGAGCGGCACCTGGATCGCGCGGGCGCCGGCCACCCGCGCCAGCAGCGGGTACATCTCGAAGGAGCGCCAGGCGAAGGCGATGCTGGAGCCCGGGTCGTTGTAGGCCTGCGCCAGCTCCTGGCACAGGGTGACCGCTCCGCAGCCGGTGGCGACCTGCGCCGGGTCCACGCCGTAGCGCCGCGCGAGGGCATCCGTGAGGACCACCGCCCCGTTGTCGGGGTAGCGGTTGGTCTCGGCCGCGGCCGCGGCGACGGCCTGGACGACGGCCGGCAGGGGCGGGAACGCCACCTCGTTGCTGGCCAGCTTGATCGCCCGGTCCACGCCGATCTCACGGGCCAGGTCGGCGGGGTTGCGGCCGGGCTTGTAGGCCGGCAGGGCCTGCACCGCCGGGCGTGCGATCACCACGGAACCTCGGACCTCCTCCGCGCCACCCCTAGGGTGGCGGTATGCGCGTTCTGGTCGCCGGTGGGGCCGGCTACATCGGCAGCGTAGTGACGGCCGCCCTGCTGGCCGGCGGTCACGACGTCACCGTGCTCGACGACCTCTCCACCGGGCACGCCGACGCGGTGCCGTCGGGCGCCACCCTGGCGGAGGTCTCGCTGCACGACTCGGCTCCCGTGCTCGCCGAGGTCCGGCCGGACGCGGTGCTGCACTTCGCGGCGAAGTCGCTGGTCGGTGTCTCGCAGCAGCAGCCCGAGGACTACTGGCACACGAACGTCGGTGGGTCGCTGGCGCTGCTGGAGGCGATGCGGGCGGCCGGCTGCCGGCGGATCGTCTTCTCCTCCACGGCCGCGACGTACGGGGAGCCCGACGTCGTCCCCATCCGCGAGGACTCCCCCACCCGCCCGACGAACACCTACGGCGCCTCCAAGCTCGCCGTCGACCACATGCTGACCTCCTACGCCGTGGCCCACGGGTTCGCCGCGGTGAGCCTGCGCTACTTCAACGTGGCCGGCGCCGCGTTCGGGCTCGGCGAGCGGCACGCCACCGAGACGCACCTCATCCCGCTCGCGCTGCAGGTCGCGGCGGGGCAGCGCCAGTCGCTCACCGTCTACGGCCGCGACTACCCGACGCCGGACGGCACCTGCATCCGCGACTACGTGCACGTCGAGGACCTCTCCGACGCCCACCTGCTGGCCCTGCCGGCCCCGGCGGACGGCGAGCACCGGATCTACAACCTCGGCAACGGCCGCGGCTTCTCGGTGCAGGAGGTGGTCGACGCCGCCCGTGAGGTGACCGGGCACGAGATCCCGACGGTCGACGGCGACCGCCGCCCGGGTGACCCGGCGCAGCTGGTGGCCTCCAGCGACCGCATCCGCGCCGACCTCGGCTGGACGTCGCGGCACACCGACCTGGTCGGCATCGTGCGCGACGCCTGGGAGGTCGCGCGGTCCCGCTAGGTGGTCGCCGCCTCGCCGTCCTCGTCCGCGCCGTCCTCCGCGGCCGACGTCGGCGGCGGGTCGACCCGGAGCCGTGCGATCCGGCGCCCGTCGAGCTCGAGCACGGTGATGGGCCGGCCCTCGACCTCGATCGAGTCGCCGACCTCGGGGAGCCGGCCGAGCTCGGCCAGCACGAAACCGGCGGCGGTCTCGTAGGGGCCCTCGGGCAGCTCCAGCCCGGTGGACTCGGTGAAGTCGTCGAGGTTGAGCAGCCCGTCGACCTCGCGCGGGGCGTCGGGCGCGGGACGGGACTCGGGCTCGACCTCGGCGTCGTACTCGTCGTAGATCTCCCCGATGACCTCCTCGATGAGGTCCTCGAGGGTCACGATGCCGTCGGTGCCGCCGTACTCGTCCACGACGATGGCCAGGTGCTGGTTCTCCCGGCGCATCTCGGACAGCGCGGTCAGCACGGCGGCGGTGCCGGGGAGCCGCTTGACCTCGCGGGCCAGGTCCCCGACGGTCGCGGCGCGGCCGGCCGGGTGGCTGGGGAGGAACAGGTCGCGCACGTGCACGAAGCCGACGACGTCGTCCTCGTCGCGGCCGGACACCGGGAAGCGCGACCAGTTCGAGTCCGCGACCAGCTTGGCCGCCCGGCTGGCGGTCATCGAGGCGTCGAGGAAGCCGACCTCGGTGCGGGGCGTCATCACCTCGCGCACCTCCCGCTCGCCGGCGCGGAACACCTCGTCGATCAGCCGGCGCTCGTCGCTGCTCAGCGACTCGTGCGCGGCCACGAGGTCGCGCAGCTCCTCCTGGCTGATCGACTCACCGCTGGCCTTCGGGTCACCGCCGAGCAGCCGCACCAGGCCGTTGGTGGACTTCGACAGCAGCCAGATGACCGGCCGGGAGAGCTTGGCGATCGCGTTGAGCGGCGCGGCGACGATGAGCGAGAAGCCCTCGGCCCGCTGCAGGGCCAGCCGCTTGGGCGTCAGCTCGCCGACGACCAGCGAGACGTAGCTGATCGCGATCGTGACCAGGACCAGCGCCAGCGTGCCGGACAGCCCCTCGCTCATCCCCCGCGTCTGCAGCCAGTCGGCCAGCGGCTGGGAGAGCGTGCTCGCACCGAAGGCCGCGGAGAAGAAGCCGGCGAGGGTGACGCCGACCTGGACGGCGGCGAGGAACTGGTTGGGGTCCTTGAGCAGCCTCTGGACCGCCAGCCCCCGGCGGCCCTGCTCGGCCATGGCGCGCACCTGGGACTCGCGCAGGGAGACCAGGGCGATCTCCGCGCCGGCGAAGGCACCGCCGATCATCACGAAGACGACGACCATGACGATGTTGAGCCATACGTCGCTCACCGGCGGCGTGCTCCTCGGGGATTCCGGGTTCGGGTGGACGGGGTGGAGCCCCTCCATGGTGCCTGGTCGCACGCCGCCCGGCCGGGGCGCGCACCGCTCCACGACCCTGCGGGGTGGAGAAGTGACTCAGGTCTCGTGAACTCTCGGTAGTTCATCCCTTACGGTTGGTCTCGACTTGATAACGAAAAGTGATCATGCCGTGGAGTTCCCTGTGCGTCACCGTTCTTCCAGCCCCTCGCTCGCCGCGCGCCTGGCCGCCCCGGGCCTCCGCGCCCGGCGCCTGATCGGCGGCGCGCTGCGCGGTCGCGCCGGCCGGCTGGGTCTCGGCCTGGTGCTCGTCCTCGCCGTCACCGGTCTGGTGCTCGCGGCTCCCGTGGTCTCCGGGGCGCAGGACGCCGACGTCGCCCTCGACTCGTCGTCGTCCGCGTCGTCGTCCGCGTCGTCGTCCGCGGCGCCCAGCAGCTCGCCGGTGGTCATGGGCATCGACGGCAAGCCGACGTCGTCCCACTTCGCCAGCGCGTCCGCGTCGGTGACCGTGACCCCCGAGGGCACCCGCACCGAGGCCACCGGCCGGGGACCGGCCAACCCGGACACCGGCGCGGGCTCACCCAGCGCGCCGGTGCCCCCGGCCGAGACCACCGCCGCGCCGGCTCCGGCCGAGACGCCGGCCGCGACGGTCGAGGAGCCGGCCCCCGCACCCGCACCCGCGCCTGCTCCCGACCCCGAGCCGGCGCCCGCGCCCGCGCCGGCTCCGGTGGCCGCCGCCGTCCCTGCGGGCGGGGCGCGCGAGAGCCAGGTGCTGGCCATGGTCAACCAGGAGCGGGCGGCCGTCGGGTGCGGGGCCGTGTCGGCCGACGCGGGGCTGGCCCGCGTCGCCGCCGCGCACAGCGCCGACATGCGCGACCGCGGCTTCTTCGCCCACACGAACCTGTCCGGGCTGGATCCCTTCGACCGGGCGCGGGCGGCCGGCCTCTCGGCCCGCGCGGAGAACATCGCGCAGGGCCAGCCGGACGCCGCCGCGGTGATGGACGCCTGGATGAACAGCTCCGGGCACCGGGCCAACATCCTCGACTGCAGCCTCACCCGGCTCGGTGTGGGCATCGCCGACGGCGGCGGCGGCCCCTGGTGGACCCAGCTCTTCGGCTGACCCGCACCATCGCGCCGCAACTGCGGGGAACGTGCCCCTCCGGCAGCGGCGCCAGGGACTACTTCCCTGCAGTTGCGGCGCGGATCAGCGCCCGCACCCGCCGGACCAGCGTGACGGGTTCCCGGAGGTCGGCGGCCGTCACGTGGAGGACGGTCCAGCCGGCGGCCGTCAGCCGGTTGAGCCGACGGCGGTCCGCCGCGAACTGGCCGTCCTCGGCGTGCCAGGCGCCGTCGTACTCGATCGCCAGGCGGAGCTCGGGATAGGCCAGGTCCACCCGGCCCGCGAACTCACCGCCCGGCCCGCGCACCACGTGCTGCGGCACCGGCGGGAGGCCCGCCAGCGTCAGGATCACGCGGAGCCGGGACTCCGGCTGCGACTCCGCCCGCCGGTCCGCGAGCTCCACCGCCCGCCGGGCCTGCACCGAGCCCCGGCCGCCGCGCGCCGCGGCCGCAGCGCGCAGCGCGGCGTCCCCGACGACGCCGGCGCGGAGCAGGACGTCGAGCGCGGGGACCGCCTCGAGCAGCGGCTCCCACCGGGCGATGTCGAGCGCCGTGCGCAGCCCCGTGGTGAACCGCCAGCCGTCGGACTCGACGACCTCGGACGGCGGCACGACGACGCGGCGCACCCGCATGCCCTGGACCGGCCCGCACCGCTCGCCGGCCGGCAGCGTCGCCTCGACCGGGCCGGCGCGGTCGGCCAGTCCGGTCGCCCCGTGCAGGTAGGCCGCCGTCCGCCCGCTGAAGACGGCGCCCGGTGGCAGCAGCAGCCGGGCGCCCCGGATGCGGACGCCCAGGGAGTCCGGGAGCCGGGCGTCGGCGTACACGCCCCGGAACAACCGGCGCCAGGCGGAGCTGCGCAGAGCGCCGGGCGTCAGGATGCCGTCCGCCACGACATCACGCCCGCGGAACACGGCGCCACGCAGGGCTTCCGGGCGCTGAGCGGCGGGCACCGGAAGAGCGTGCCCGACCGGGCGGTGTCGCCGCGGTCGTCGTCCACAGGCAGCAACTGCGGGGCACTTGCGCCTCCGACGCCGGGCGGAAGGACAACTTCCCCGCACGAGGCGTGCGGCGACGGCCCCGGAACGCGCAGCGGCCCCGGCACCCGGGAGGGTGCGGGGGCCGCCGTGCGTCAGTCGCTACGTCAGGCCATGGCCTTCTGCAGGTTGCTGTCGATGGCCGCCAGGAAGTCCTGGGTGTTCAGCCACGGGCTGTCCTTGGAGATCAGCAGCGCGAGGTCCTTGGTCATCTGACCGCCCTCGACGGTCTCGATGCAGACCCGCTCGAGGGTCTCGGCGAACCGGGTGACCTCGGGCGTGCCGTCCAGCTTGCCGCGGTGGGCCAGGCCCCGCGTCCAGGCGAAGATCGACGCGATCGGGTTGGTCGAGGTCTCCTTGCCCTGCTGGTGCTGCCGGTAGTGGCGGGTCACCGTGCCGTGGGCGGCCTCGGCCTCGACGGTGCGGCCGTCGGGGCTCATCAGCACCGAGGTCATGAGGCCCAGCGAGCCGAAGCCCTGCGCGACGGTGTCGGACTGGACGTCGCCGTCGTAGTTCTTGGCGGCCCACACGTAGCCGCCCTCCCACTTGAGCGAGGCCGCGACCATGTCGTCGATGAGCCGGTGCTCGTAGGTGATGCCGGCGGCGTCGAACTTGTCCTTGAACTCGGCCTCGAAGACCTCCTGGAACAGGTCCTTGAAGCGGCCGTCGTAGGCCTTGAGGATCGTGTTCTTGGTGGAGAGGTAGACCGGGTAGCCGCGCTGCAGGCCGTAGTTCATCGAGGCCCGCGCGAAGTCGCGGATCGACTCGTCGAGGTTGTACATCGCGAGCGCGACACCGGCGCCCGGCGACTGGAAGACCTCGTGCTCGATGGGGGCCGAGCCGTCCTTCGGCGTGAAGGTCACCGTCAGGGTGCCCTCGCCCGGGAAGCGGAAGTCGGTGGCGCGGTACTGGTCGCCGAAGGCGTGACGGCCGACGACGATCGGCTTGGTCCAGCCCGGCACCAGGCGCGGGACGTTCTGCATGATGATCGGCTCGCGGAAGATGACGCCGCCGAGGATGTTGCGGATCGTCCCGTTCGGGGACCGCCACATCTTCTTGAGGCCGAACTCCTCGACCCGCGCCTCGTCCGGCGTGATCGTGGCGCACTTGACGCCGACGCCGTGCTTCTTGATGGCGTTCGCGGAGTCGATGGTGATCTGGTCGTCGGTCGCGTCGCGCGACTCGATGCCCAGGTCGTAGTACTCGAGGTTCACGTCGAGGTACGGGAGGATCAGCTGGTCCTTGATGAACTGCCAGATGATCCGCGTCATCTCGTCGCCGTCGAGCTCGACGACGGTGCCCTCGACCTTGATCTTGCTCACGTCAACTGCTCTCTCTCTGCGGTGGTGATCTCCTCGAACGGCCCCTTCCCGGGCCCCACCCCGAGCGTGCGAGGGGCGGGGAGGAAGGGGTCCTTCCTCAGAGGTCTGCGATGTCGGCCTGCTTGGCGCGGACGGCCTCGGCGGCCTCCCGCAGCCCGGCGAGCTCGCTGTCGGACAGGTTTCCTTCGACGACCCGGCGCACGCCCTCGCGCCCGATCTCGGCCTCGACCCCCAGGTAGACCCCGGAGATGCCGTACTGGCCGTCGACCCAGGCGCACACCGGCATGACCGCGCCGGAGTCCTCCATCACGGCCTTCGCCATGCGGGCGGCGGCCGCCGACGGCGCGTAGTACGCCGAGCCGGTCTTGAGCAGGGCCACCACCTCGGCGCCGCCGTTGCGGGTGCGGTCGACCAGGTGGGCGATGCGGTCGGCCGCCAGCACGTCGGTCAGCGGCTTCCCGTCGACGGTGCACCGGGAGGGCACCGGGACCATGGTGTCGCCGTGCGAGCCGAGGGTCAGCGTCTGCACCGAGGCGACGGGGACGCCGAGCTCCTCGGCGACGAAGTTGGTGAAGCGCGCGGTGTCGAGCATGCCGGCCTGGCCCATGACCCGTTCCTTCGGGAAGCCGGTGGCCAGCTGCGCGAGCGCGGTCATCTCGTCGAGCGGGTTCGAGACGACGATGACGACGGCGTCGGGCGAGGTGCGGGCGATGTTCTCGGAGACGTCCCGCACGATCTTCGCGTTGGTCTCGATGAGGTCCATGCGGCTCATGCCGGGCTTGCGCGGCAGGCCGGCGGTGACGACGACGACGTCGGACCCCTCGGTGCCCTCGTAGGAGCCGCCGCCGACACCGACCACGCGGGTCTCGAAGCCCTCGATCGGGCGGGACTGGTTCATGTCCAGCGCGAGCCCCTCGGGCTTGCCCTCGACGATGTCGGTCAGCACGACGGTCTTGAACGTGTCGTACTCGGCCAGACGCAGAGCGGTGGTGGAGCCATAGAAGCCGGCCCCGACGACGGTGACCTTGCCCTTCCTGGACTTCTCTGCCATGGCCGCCAACCTAGCCCGGAGGGCGCCCTTCCGCCTCAGCGGGTCGCTCGCCGGGGTCAGGCGGCGGGGATGGCGAGGGCGATGCCGGTGAGCGCCACGCCGGCCCCGGCGAGCAGCACGACGTCCACCGGCCGGCTGCGGACGGCGAGGAAGCCCAGCCGTCGGACCGGGAGCAGCAGCCGCAGCAGCGCCGCGGCCACCAGCGCCAGCCCCATGACCACGAGCCCCATGCGCCAGCGCTCGAGGGTGACCAGGAACAGGCCCAGGCCCACCACCGCGAGCACGGCCAGCAGCGGGAGCTGCCGGACGAGCCCGGCCAGGAACGGCCGGCGGACGTAGAGCGGCGGGCGGGTCACGGTCAGCCGGCCGCCGCGGCGGCCCGCTCCGCCGCGAGGACGACGTTCTGCAGCAGCATCGCCCGCGTCATCGGACCGACGCCGCCCGGGTTGGGGGCCACGAAACCGGCGACGTCGAGCACGTCCTTCGCCACGTCACCCGCGATCTTGCCGTCGACCCGGCTGACGCCGACGTCCAGGACGGCGGCGCCCGGCTTGACCATGTCGCCGGTGATCAGCCCCGGCACCCCGGCGGCGGCGACGACGACGTCGGCCTGCCGCACGTGCGCCGCGAGGTCGCGGGTGCCGGTGTGGCACAGCGTCACGGTGGCGTTCTCCGACCGCCGGGTGAGCAGCAGGCCGAGCGGGCGGCCCACGGTGATCCCGCGGCCGACGACGACGACCTCGGCACCGGCGATCGGCACCCCGTAGCGGCGGAGCAGCTCGACGATCCCGACCGGCGTGCACGGCAGCGCCCCGGGCACGTTGAGCACCAGCCGGCCGAGGTTGACCGGGTGCAGGCCGTCGGCGTCCTTGGCCGGGTCCATCGCCTCGAGGACGGCCGACTCCGACACCTGCGGGGGCAGCGGCAGCTGGACGATGTAGCCGGTGCACGCGGGGTCGGCGTTGAGCTCGGCGACGACGGCGAGGACCTCGTCCTGGGTCGCGGACGCCGGCAGCTCGCGCTGGATGCTGGCGATGCCGACCTGCGCGCAGTCGGAGTGCTTGGCGTTCACGTACCAGCGGCTGCCCGGGTCGTCGCCCACGAGCAGGGTGCCCAGCCCCGGCCGGTGACCGGCCGCGGTCAGCGCCGTCACGCGCTCGGTGAGCTCGGTGCGGATCGCCGCCGCCGTCGCCTTGCCGTCCAGGATCGTCGCGGGCACGCCGGACAGTGTGCCCGAGACGCCGTCGCGGCCCTACGCTCGGTGCTGACGGCACGTCACCCCGCGGAAGGTGCGCCATGACCGAGCGCGACCAGTCCCCTGCCGGCGCGAGCCCCTACGGCGCCGCGCCCCCGCCCGCCGGTCCCCCGTCGGACCCGACCGCGCCCGCCTACTCCGCCGAGCCGGTCGCCTTCCGCGGACCCGAGAGCCTGGGCGGGCTGCTGCTCATCCTGGCCGGCATCGCGGCGGCGATCAGCCTGCTGCTGGAGTGGCTGGCCGACCGCGACGTCACCGGGTGGGACCTCGTCAGCGACGCGTTCGACGACCTCGGCGGCATCTTCGACGACGGCGGCTGGCAGCCCCTGGCCGTCGTGCTGGGCGGCGGCGTGCTGCTCGTCCTCGGCATCCTCATGTGGCTGCCGGCCCGCACGCACCGCTTCCTCGGCCTGCTGGGGCTCGTCGTGAGCGGCGTCGTGGTCGCCGCCTGCGTGGTGCCGCTGTCGGACGCCGACTGGGACCTCGGCTTCTTCGGGCCGGGCTTCTGGTGCGCGCTGGCCGTCGCCGTCCTCGGGGTGCTCGGCAGCCTCAAGGCGCTGCTCACCGGCCCCCGCTACGCGACGAGGTAGCGCTCAGCCCTCGACGCGGGCCCCGTGCGCGCGGGCGAACTGCACCGCCTGCGCGAGGTCGAGCTGCACGTCCGTGAGCTCGAACGAGCGCCAGTTGACCTCGTCGGTGGAGGCGCCGCGCAGGTCCGCGCCGGCCAGCTTCGCCCCCTGCAGCCGCGCCCGGTCGAGGTCGGCGAAGCCGAGGTCGGTGCCCCGCAGGTCGGCGTCGGTGAGGTCGGCCTCGCGGAACCGCTGCCGCGACAGGTCCAGCGCGGACAGGTCCACCCCGCGCAGCGAGGTCCACGACCAGTCGCACCCGGTCGCGGTCATCGGCCGCAGCTGGGCGCCGGGGAACTGCGAGCCGGTGAGCTTGCAGCCGTCGAAGGTGGTGTCGAACAGCCGAGCGCGGTCGAAGCGGCAGGAGAGGAACGCCGTCCCCAGGTGCCGGGAGCCGCCGAGCCGGACGCCGGTGAGCACGCACTCCTCGAACACGCAGCGCCGGGTGACCAGCTCCTCCAGCCCGGCGTCGTCGAACCGGCACCGGGTGAATGTGACGCCGTCGAGCTCGGCGCCCCACCAGTCGACGCGGGCGAAGTCCTCCCCCTCGACGTGCGCGCCCGGGTCCGGCGGCCGCACGTGCGGCCGGGGCGAGTGCCTCAATGGGCGAAGTGGCGGGTGCCGGTCAGGTAGAGCGGCACGCCGGCCGCGGCCGCCGCGGCGACGACCTCCTCGTCGCGCACCGACCCACCGGGCTGGACGACGGCGCGCACGCCGGCGTCGAGCAGCACCTGGAGCCCGTCGGCGAAGGGGAAGAAGGCGTCGGAGGCGGCGACCGAGCCCGCGGCCCGCTCCCCCGCCCGCGCGACCGCCAGCCGGGCGGAGTCCACCCGGTTGACCTGGCCCATGCCCACGCCCACGGTGGCGCGGTCGTGGGCCAGCAGGATCGCGTTGCTCTTCACCGCGCGCACCGCCCGCCAGGCGAAGACGAGGTCGTCGAGCCCCGCGGCGTCGAGCGGCTCGCCGGTGGCCAGCGTCCACGTCGTCGGGTCGTCGCCGGCGGCGTCGATCCGGTCGGCGGTCTGCAGCAGCAACCCGCCGCTGATCGGCCGCAGCTCCGCACCGGCCCCCGGCAGGTGCGGCAGGCGCAGCAGGCGGATGTTCTTCTTCCCGGTCAGCACGGCCAGCGCGTCGTCGGTGAACGACGGCGCGACGACGACCTCGGTGAAGATCTCGGCCACCTGCTCGGCCATGGTCAGGTCGACCTCGCGGTTGGCCGCGATCACGCCGCCGAAGGCCGACAGCGGGTCGCAGGCGTGCGCCTTGCGGTGCGCGGAGGCGATGTCGGGGCCGACGGCGATGCCGCACGGGTTGGCGTGCTTGATGATCGCCACGCAGGGGTCGGCGTGGTCGTGCGCGGCCCGCCAGGCGGCGTCGGTGTCGACGTAGTTGTTGTAGGACATCGCCTTGCCGTGCAGCTGCTCGGCGTGCGCCAGGCCGGGCGCGGCCGCACCCCGGTACAGCGCCGCGCCCTGGTGCGGGTTCTCCCCGTAGCGCAGCACGTCGGCCCGCTCCCAGCTCCCGGCGACCCACTCGGGGAAGTCGCTGCCCGGGTCGGGCGCCAGCACGCTGCCCATCCAGGAGGCGACGGCGATGTCGTAGGAGGCGGTGTGCCGGAACGCGGCGACCGCGAGCCGCTGCCGCTCCGCGAGCGTGAAGCCGCCCTCGGCCACCGCGGCCAGGACGTCGCCGTACCGCGCCGGGTCGACGACGACCGCGACCGACGGGTGGTTCTTCGCCGCGGCGCGGACCATCGCCGGGCCGCCGATGTCGATCTGCTCCACGCACTCGTCGGGGCTCGCGCCCGAGGCGACGGTCTCGGTGAAGGGGTAGAGGTTGACGACGACGAGGTCGAAGGCCGCGACGCCGAGCTCGGCCAGCTGAGCCACGTGCTCGGGCTTGCGCCGGTCGGCCAGGATGCCGGCGTGCACCGCCGGGTGCAGGGTCTTCACCCGGCCGTCGAGGCACTCCGGGAACCCGGTGACCTGCTCGACGGGCGTCACGGGGACGCCGGCGTCGGCGATCCGGCGGGCGGTGGCGCCGGTGCTGACCAGCTCCACCCCGGCGGCGGCCAGCCCGCGGGCCAGGTGCTCGATGCCGCTCTTGTCGTAGACGCCCAGCAGGGCGCGGCGGATGGGCGTGCGCTCGGTCATCGGTCGCTCTTCCTCGTCTGTCCGGAGGTGACCAGCGCAGCCACCGTCGTCACCAGGAGCTCGCGCTCCACGTCCTTGATCCGCTCGTGCAGGCGGGCCTCGTCGTCGTCCGGGAGGACCGGTACCTCGCGCTGGGCCAGCACCGGCCCGGTGTCGACACCCGCGTCGACCAGGTGCACCGTCGACCCCGTGACCGTCGCGCCCGCGGCCAGCGCGTCGCGCACCGCGTGCGCGCCCGGGAACGCCGGCAGCAGCGCGGGGTGGGTGTTGATCAGCCGGCCGCCGAACGCCTCGAGCACGGCGGGACCGACGATCTTCATGAACCCGGCGGAGACCACCAGGTCGGGCTCGAAGGCAGCGATGGCGGCCGCCAGCGCCCGGTCCCAGGCGGCGCGGTCGGGGTGCGCCGGCAGCGGCTCGACGAAGGTCGGGACGCCGCGCTGCCGGGCGTGCTCGAGGCCCGGCGCCTCGCGGTCCGCGCCCACGGCCACGACGTCGGCCGGGTACGCGGGATCGTCGGTGGCGGCCAGCAGGGCGGCGCACAGCGAACCGGCGCCGGACAGCAGCACGACGACCCGGGCCCGCGCAGGAGGCAGCGGGGCAGGCACGACGCCGACCCTATAAGGACGCCGTCAGGGGCGAGCGCGCCACCGGCCGACCGCGGCCGCCACGGCCGCGGCGATCCCCGCCTGGGCGGCCACCGCGAGGGCGGTGGACAGCGGCGGCGCCCCGACGGTGCCCAGGGCGCCGTCGCCCAGCGAGCCGCCCGCGATCCAGACCAGGACGCCGGAGGCTGCGCCGAGCAGGGCCCCGGCGAGCAACCCGACCAGGCCGGCCACCACCGAGCCGCCGTCCTCCGGCCGGAGCCGCCGGCCGACCGTCGCCCCGGCCACCAGGCCGGCCAGCGCCGGGACGGCCTGGGACGCGAACGCCAGCAGGGGCACCGCCTGGGTGTCGGGCAGCGCCGCCAGCAGCGGCAGGGCGGGCACGGGGGCGAGCGTCACCCCGTGCACCGAGACGAGCGTCCCGGTGCCGACGGAGAACCCCGGTCCCGCGGCCAGACCGAGCACGGCGGCCGCCGCGTTCGGCAGCAGCAGCAGGCTGAGCCCGAGCAGGCCGACCGCCCCTGCCCCCGCTCCGCCCAGCGATCCGGACAGCGCGGCGTAGCCGTCGGCGTCGGCGGCCAGCGCCACGGCGACGACCGCGGTGCAGAGCGCGAGGGCGGCGAGCAGACCGGCGAGCACGCCGCGCAGCAGCGGCCGGACCGCCCCGGGCAGGCGGTCCAGGGCGACGTCGAGCAGGCCGGACTCCCGCCACACGCCCCACCCGGCGGCGGCCAGCGCGAGCAGGACCGACCCCGCCAGCGTGCGGCCGAGCGAGACGCGGGCTCCGGGGTCGGCGAGTGCGAGGGCGACCCCGACGGTGAGGACGACGTGCGTGGTCACCAGGACCCCGGCGGCGCGCACGGCGTCCCGGGACTCGTGCAGGTCGCCGAGCTGCACCACGGCTCGGCCGGCGCGGGAGAGGCCCCAGGCGATGCCGAGGGTGAGCAGCAGCGGCGCCAGCACGATGGGCCCGGAGGCCACCGTGATGCCGGCTCCCTGGGCGAGCAGCCAGAGCCGGCCGGCCAGCGCGATCGAGCTGCCGGTCGAGAGACCGCCGGTGGGGTCGAGGGTCGAGACGACGCCGACGGCGAGCGACAGACCGGCGAGCCCGGCCAGCGTCACGGCGGCTCCCGCGGCGAGGGCCAGCCAGACCATCGGCAGCCGTCGGCCGTCCCCGACGTCCGGACCCGTGCGGGGCAGGCGTGCGAGCAGGGAGACCACGTCCTCCACTGTCGCAAGCGCCGGCGGCGGATCGACGCCGCACGCGCCGGGCGGACGCGATCCGGTGCGCCACGCCACCGGGCGGGCCGGACGTCGTCAGCGGGCTGTGATCAGCCCGCCACGCTCAGCCGCCGGAGCCGCCGGTCGCGGGCGGTGGTCCCTGCGGCGGCCCCTCCGGCGGGGGCGCCTGGGCGGGCGGCGGCGGTGGGAGGGGTTGCCCGTACGGCTGCGGCGACGGCGGCTGCTGCCAGGACCCCTGCTGCCACGGCTCCTGCGGGCCGGTCGGGGGCGGGCCCGCCTGACCCGGGGGGCCGAACGCCGGCCCGGGCCGGTTGACCCACTGCGCCGCACCCGCGACCGCACCGGGGACCTTCGCCCGGTTCCGCAGCGCCGGCAGCAGCGACAGCACCGCGGCCACCAGCAGCGCGAGCGACGTGAGCAGGGTCAGGAACGCCATGACGCTGAACGAGCCGCCGTCGAGGCCCTCGGCGACCTGCCCGTCGAGCGTGAGCGTCTGGACCCAGGTGGTGAAGGTGAGCACGAAGGCCAGGCCGGTGAGCAGGACGGCGACGCCCTCCCGCGGGAACGACACCTGGACCACGTGGCCCTTGCCGAGGGCCGGGAGGAGGGCCCACACGGCGGCGAGGA
Organism: Blastococcus sp. TF02A-30; assembly: GCF_003319185.1. Taxonomy (GTDB): domain Bacteria; phylum Actinomycetota; class Actinomycetes; order Mycobacteriales; family Geodermatophilaceae; genus Blastococcus. The sequence goes on along the minus strand of NZ_QOHJ01000001.1, from coordinate 831,418 downwards.
CGAGCAGCACCCACGCGCACACCACCAGCGCGGACGAGTACCCGATCGAGACGGCGAAGGGGAAACCGAAGAACTCCGAGGAGACCGAGCTGTCGAAGCCGTTGACCGAGACGGGGCTCTCGTCGCTGCTCATCCACGGCAGCAGCGCGAAGAGCAGGTAGAGCGCCGCGCCGCCCAGGAGCACCCAGTCGACCACCCGGGGACGCCGCCGGGCGGACGCCGGCGGCACCGGCGGGGGCGCGTTCCAGCCACCGGGCCGGCCGGCCGGTGCACCGTACGGCTGCCCAGGAACGCCGTGGGGCTGCTGGCCGTACGGCTGCTGCCCGTAGGGCTGGCCGTAGGGCTGCTGCCCCTGCGCCGGGTCGTAGCCGCCCGGTGGCGGCTGGCTGGTCATCCCGCGGCGCTCCTCGGTTCGTCGTTCGATCGGTGTGCGCATCGTCGGGCGCGGTCCCCGGGTGCGCAAGGCGCCGGGCGGGTTCGTCACCCGGCGGGACGCCGCTGCCCGGCACCCCGCGAGGGGGTACCGGGCAGCGGTGGACGTGCTCGGGCGGTCAGGCGCCGACGAGCTCGCGCATGAGCGTGGCGGTCTCCGAGGGGGTCTTGCCCACCCGGACGCCCGCGGCCTCGAGGGCCTCCTTCTTCGCCTGCGCCGTGCCGGCCGAGCCGGACACGATCGCACCGGCGTGGCCCATGGTCTTGCCCTCGGGGGCGGTGAAGCCCGCGACGTAGCCGACGACCGGCTTGGTGACGTTGGCCTTGATGAAGTCCGCGGCGCGCTCCTCGGCGTCGCCGCCGATCTCGCCGATCATCACGATGGCCTCGGTCTCCGGGTCCTCCTGGAAGGCCTGGAGGGCGTCGATGTGCGTGGTCCCGATGACCGGGTCGCCGCCGATGCCGATCGCGGTGGAGAAACCGATGTCCCGGAGCTCGTACATCATCTGGTAGGTCAGCGTGCCCGACTTCGACACCAGGCCGATCTTGCCCTGCTTGGTGATGTTGGCCGGGATGATGCCGGCGTTGCTGCGCCCGGGGCTGATCAGGCCGGGGCAGTTCGGGCCGATGATCCGGGTCGAGCCACCCTGGGCGTGCGCCCAGAAGTAGGTCGAGTCGTGCACCGGGATGCCCTCGGTGATGACCACGGCGAGCCCGATCTGGGCGTCGATGGCCTCGATGACGGCGGCCTTGGCGAACGGCGGCGGCACGAAGATGACGCTGACGTCGGCCCCGGTCTCCTTCATCGCCTCGGCGACGCCGCCGAAGACGGGCACGCTGGCGCCGTCGAAGTCGACGCTCGTGCCGGCCTTGCGCGGGTTCACGCCACCGACGATCGCGGTGCCGGAGGCGAGCATGCGCTGCGTGTGCTTGCTGCCCTCCGAGCCGGTCATGCCCTGGACGATGACCTTGCTGTTCTCGTTGAGGAAGATCGACATCTGCTGTGTCCTAGTCCGGAGTCGGGGCGATCAGGCGGCGAGCTCGGCGGCCCGGCGCGCGGCGCCGTCCATCGTGTCGACCACGGTCACCAGCGGGTGGTTGGCCTCGGCGAGGATCCGGCGGCCCTCCTCGACGTTGTTGCCGTCGAGGCGGACGACGAGGGGCTTGGTGGCCTCGTCACCGAGGATGCTCAGCGCGGAGACGATGCCGTTCGCCACGGCGTCGCAGGCGGTGATGCCCCCGAAGACGTTGACGAACACGCTCTTCACGGCCGGGTCGCCCAGGATGATGTGCAGCCCGTTGGCCATGACCTCGGCCGAGGCGCCGCCGCCGATGTCGAGGAAGTTGGCCGGCTTGACGCCGCCGAACTCCTCACCGGCGTAGGCGACGACGTCGAGGGTGCTCATGACCAGGCCGGCGCCGTTGCCGATGATGCCGACCTCGCCGTCGAGCTTGACGTAGTTGAGGTCCTTCTCCTTGGCGGCGGCCTCGAGCGGGTCGGCGGCGGCCTTGTCCTCCAGGGCGGCGTGCTCGGGGTGCCGGAAGCCAGCGTTCTCGTCGAGGGTCACCTTGGCGTCGAGGGCCAGGACGGTGCCGTCCGGCGCCTTGGCCAGCGGGTTGACCTCTACCAGGGTGGCGTCCTCCTTGCTGAAGACGTCCCACAGCTGCACGGCGATCGCGATGACCTGGTCGCGCACCTCGGGGGCGAACCCGGCGGCGTCCACGATCTCGGCGGCCTTGGCGGCGTCGACGCCCTTGCTGGCGTCGACGGGGATCCGGGCCAGGGCCTCGGGGCGCTCGACGGCGAGCTGCTCGATCTCCATGCCGCCCTCCTTCGAGGCCATGGCCAGGAAGGTGCGGTTGGAGCGGTCGAGCAGGTAGGAGAAGTAGTACTCCTCGGCGATGTCGCTGGCCTGGGCCACCATCACGCGGTGGGTGATGTGCCCCTTGATGTCCAGCCCCAGGATGTCCTGGGCGCGGGCGCGCGCCTCGTCGGCGTCGGCCGCCAGCTTGACGCCGCCGGCCTTGCCGCGGCCGCCGGTCTTCACCTGCGCCTTGACGACGACCTGGGTCCCGATCTCGCGGGCGATCGCCTCCGCCTGCTCGGGGGTCTCGGCGACGCCGCCGGGGAGCACGGGCACGCCGTGCGAGGCCAACAGGTCACGGGCCTGGTACTCGAAGAGATCCACGAACAGGCACCGTAGCCCTGCCGTAACCCGCCCGCCGCTCCGGGCGTTGAGGTGGTGGGCCCGTCGTGGTTGGCATCACACGATTCCTCACCCGATGGCGGCAGATCGGACGCCGGACCCGCCGCACCGCCGCCGCACGCCGACGACGAGGAGCCCCTGTGCGCCGATCCGCGACCGCCCTGCTCAGCGCTGCCGTGACCGCCGGGGGGACGGTCGCCCTCGCCCCACCGGCCGCCGCCGACATGGCGCCGCGCGACCTCACCATCACCGTCACCGGGCTGGGGCCGGAGAACCGGACCTGCCGGATCGACGCCGACCTGTACGTGCCGGCCGGGGTGGACGCCGCGCACCCGGCGCCCGCGCTGCTGGCGACCAACGGCTTCGGCGGCACGAAGGCCGACCAGGCCGACCTCGCGCAGGGGTTCGGTGAGCACGGCTACGTCACGCTCTCCTACACCGGCCTCGGCTTCGTCGACGGCGACCTGTGCCCCATCACCCTCGACGACGTGGAGCACGACGGCGCCGCCGCCGGCCAGCTGCTGCGCTTCCTGGGCGGCGACCCGTCGATCGAGGCGGTCGACGACGCGACCGGCGAGCGGGTCGTGGTGGACCAGGTCGTCCGGGAGGACCGGCCGCGCCGGGGCCGCCCACCGGTGCACGATCCGCAGGTCGGCATGCTCGGCGGCTCGTACGGCGGCCAGATCCAGTTCGCGGCCGCGGCGGCCGAGCGCCGGGCGGGGACCGACCGCCTGGACGCCATCGTCCCCTCGATCACCTGGAACGACCTGGCCTACTCGCTGGCCCCGGAGAACAGCGGCCTGCCCGGCGGCACGGCGGCGTCCGGCTCGCTGCGGTCGTCGTCGGCCGGCGTCTTCAAGTACCAGTGGGCGGCGTTGTTCACCGCGCTCGGCGCGATCAACGGGGCGCAGGACCTCGCCGCCCTGCGCGATCCGGCGCGCTGGCAGGCGTTCGCCCGTACCACGTGCGTGAACTTCGAGCCCGAGGTGTGCCGGGCGCTCGCCGAGGTGGCACTGCAGGGCCACCCCAGCCAGGCGTCGATCGACTTCCTCCGCTCCAACTCGGTGGCGAGCTACGTGGACCAGGTGCGGGTGCCGGCGCTGCTGGTGCAGGGTCAGGCCGACACGCTGTTCAACCTGCAGGAGTCGGTCGCCACCTACACGGCGCTGCGGGAGCAGGGCACGCCCACCGCGCTGGTCTGGCAGTCCTCCGGGCACAGCGACTCCACGTCGGCCCCCGGCGAGATGGACCTGCGCCACCCGCAGGACAGCTACCTCGGCGCCCGCGCCCTGGCCTGGCTGGACCACCACGTGCGCGGCCTCGGCCCGGAGCCGGCGACGGACTTCTCCTTCCACCGCGACTGGGTGCAGGCCGCCGGCGGCTCGATCAGCGAGGCCTACGGGGTCGCGCCGACCTACCCCCTCGGGCGCGAGCTGACCTACCACCTGTCCAGCACCGCGCCGGGCGGTGGCGATCTGGTGCCCGACCAGCGGCAGGTGCGGCGTGGCACGAGCGGCTACGGCAGCGCGGGGCCGTTCGGGCCCAACTACACCGAGACGTCGTTCCTCGACCAGACCGGGCCGGTCACCGACCCGGCCGGGACGGCCGTCCGGTTCGCCACCGAGCCGCTGGCCCGGCCGCTGGACGTCGTCGGCTCCCCCCGGCTGACCGTGCAGCTCGGCTCGCCGGCCGTCGCGGCCACGCAGCTCGGTGGTCCCGGTGGGCAGCTGGTCGCGTACGCGAAGGTCTACGACATCGGGCCCGACGGCGCCGTGGAGCTGCCGAACCGGCTGATCTCCCCGGTGCGGATCGGGGACGTGACCCGCCCGGTCACCATCGAGCTGCCGGGCATCGTGCACCGCTTCGCCGCGGGCCACCGGCTGGCGGTCGTGCTCGCCGGCGGCGATCTGGCCTACCGCGGAGCCACGCTCCCGCAGCCGGTCACGATCACCACCGGGGCCGGCGCCGTCCAGTCGCTGACGGTGCCGGTCGCCTAGGCCGGGTTCACGTGCCGGCGGGGGTCCCCACGTGCGTCCGCACCCAGTCGACGATGTCGGTGGTGGTGGCCCCCGGCGTGAAGATGCGGGTGACGCCGAGGCGCTCGAGCTCGGGGATGTCCTCGTCCGGGATGATCCCGCCGCCGAAGACGACGACGTCGTCGACGCCGCGCTCGCGCATGAGCTCGGTCAGGCGCGCGAACAGCGTCATGTGCGCCCCGGAGAGGACGGACAGCCCGACCGCGTCGGCGTCCTCCTGCACCACGGTCTCCACGATCTGCTCCGGCGTCTGGTGGAGGCCGGTGTAGACGACCTCCATGCCCGCGTCGCGCAGCGCGCGGGCGACGACCTTGGCGCCCCGGTCGTGCCCGTCGAGGCCCGGCTTGGCGATGACCACCCGGATGCGTTCGTCCACGGCAGGCAGCCTAGTGACCTGCGCTACGCCGGAGCCGCCAGGCGAGTGCGGTGAGCGCGACGTAGGCCAGGCCGGCCACGACCAGTCCCCCGCCGGGCAGCGTCCAGTCGAGCTCGTCGCTGGCGAGCGCGTCGCGCCAGCCGGTCAGCCCGGCGGTCAGCACCGCCACCGAGAGAGCCAGCAGCCCACCCACCACGGCGAGCCGCGGCCGCAGCGACGGGGCCACCACCGAGCAGAGCACCACCGCACCGGCGAGCAGCAGCCCGCCCAGCAGCGCCAGCCCGGGGCGCTCGAGCAGCGCCTGCGGGCCCTCTCGGGTCACCACGACGACGAGGCCGGTGGCCGGGTCGGTGACGAGGTCGTCCGGGACGTCGGCCGCCGGCAGGGAGAGGCACAGCACGGTGCCGACGCCGAGCAGCACGGCCGCCCCCGCCAGCACGCCGCGCACCGGGTCGAGCGGTCCCCCGTCGTCCATCACCGTCCGCCCCCAGGCGGAGACGGCCAGCGCGCCCGCCGCCACGGTCAGGCCGAGCGCCGCGACCCCCAGCAGCCAGCCCGGGCCCCTCGCGATCCCGCTGGTCAGCACGAGCTCCCCGGCCAGCACCTCGACGGCGGGGCGGGAGGTCGACGTGCTGCCGCGGTAGAACTCGATGAGCAGCTGGCCGAGGGCGAGCGCGCCGCCCACGGCCGCGTAGGCGAGCCCGAACTTCGGAACCGCGCCCCGGGCGAGCACGACGCCCACCGCGACGGTGACGAGCGGCGCGAGCAGCGCGACGAGGGCGCTGCCGAACCCGCCCGCGTGCGCCAGCGAGCGCCCGTCCACCTCGAGGTACGTGGGGAACGCCGCCGCCGCGCCGAGCAGCCCGGCGAGGACCAGCAGGACGCCGGTCAGCCGCGCCGCCGGGGGGACGGCGCCCACCACGAGCCCGTCGCGGGCGGCCGGCGGCTGCGCCGGACCGGCGGCGCCACGGCCGGACGGCCGCGGGGACGGGCGGGTGCGCGACGACCGGGCCCGGTCGCGGGCGGCCCCGGTGCGGGCGTCGCGGGCGGCCACGCGGTTCCCCCTTCTCCTTCGATCACGAACCGGCCTCGATGGCCGACCCGCGGGGGGCGTCTGTGTGACACCCGCCACACACGGGTATTACCGTCGGGTGAACGGAGCACAGGAGCGTGCATCCGCCACCGGCACGGTCGAGCCCGGGCACCGCCGGTGGGAACAGACGGGGAGGAACGTCATGCGCCCATCGAGCACCCCGGGCTCCCGACCAGAGTCGCACACCGACGGCTCCGCGGAGGGCGCGCCACGAGCTGTGCTCCGGGCGCTCTGCAGCCCCGCGACGCTGGCCGGCGGGCTCACCGAGCTGGCCTGGGTGGGCGCGCACGTCCTCATGTACCCGCTCGGGACCCGCACCGAGCAGCTCCGCCCCGACCCGCGCTCCCGCCCCGGCAGCCAGTCCCCCGCCGCCCGCGCGCTCTTCGCCGCCGATCCGCTGGCCGCCCGCACCCCCGTGCTGCTCGTGCACGGCCTGGTCGACAACCGCTCGATCTTCGCGGTGATGCGCCACCGCCTCCGGCGACGCGGCTTCGGCTCCGTCTGCTCGTGGAACTACAGCCCGCTGCTCCGCGACGTCGCCCGCGGGGCGCAGGAACTCGGCGAGCACGTCGAGCAGATCTGCGCCCGGACCGGGCACGACCGCATCCACGTGGTCGGGCACAGCCTCGGCGGCCTGATCGCCCGCCACTACGTGCAGCGGCAGGGAGGCGACCGGCGCGTGGACGCGCTGGTCACCCTCGGCACGCCGCACGGCGGATCGCTGCTGGCGCACGCCCTGCCGACGCCGATGGTCCGCCAGCTCCGACCCGGATCGCCCGTCCTCCGCGAGCTGGCCGAGCCGGTGCAGCGGTGCGACACCCGGCTGACGGCGATCTACAGCGACCTGGACCAGATGGTCCTGCCCACCAGCGCGGGCCGGTGCGACCACCCCGACCTCGGGGCGCGCAACGTGCTGGTCCGGGGCGTGGGGCACATGTCGCTGCCGATCCACCGCGGGGTGCTCGACGAGGTGGCCATGACCCTCGCCGGCGCCGAGCGCACGCCGGCCCCCGCCCCGATCCGCACCGTCGCCTGACGGTCGTCATCACGACCTGTAGACATCGCGACACGTCGCGCCAGGTGCTTGGTCGGGCCCTGACGCATCGTTACGGTTCGATCACGGCGCCGGTGACCACCGGCGGGTGACCGCCCGCGGGCGACCACCCTCCAGCCGCCGCCGCTCCCCCGGCGGAACGCCGTCCGGCGCCCGACCGCGGGAGCGCTCGTCGGGAAGGTGCGCCGTGTCTCGCAGCAGTGCGCCCCACGTGCTCGACCGTCCTGCGGTCGAGCGGGCCGCCCTCGCGCGACCGCTCATCCCCCGGCCCCGCGCCGCGGCAGCGGCAGCCGAGGCCGAGCCCCCCACCGAGGCCGCCCCGCTGCCCGAGAGCACCGGGTCCCGGACGCGCCGCCTCCGCCTCCCCCAGCCCCCCGGCCGCCGCGCGCACCTCTGGTTCACCGCGCTCGTGGCCGGCGCCCTGCTGGCCGCCGCGCCCGCCGTGCTCGGCACCGGCGGGGACGAGGTCACCGTGTCGGCCTCCGACCTGGGCCTCGGCGTCGCGACGGACGTCAGCTTCAGCGGCGGGGTCGACGACGCCGGCGTCCGCCGCGGCATCACCGAGGCCGAGGCGCAGGCCCGCCTGGGCGAGCTCGCCGCCTCCCGCGCCGCCCGCGCGCCGAAGACCGTCCTGCCGGTCACCGGCCGCCTCACCACCTGCTTCTGCAAGCGCTGGGGAACCATGCACTACGGCCTGGACCTGGCCGCACCCCTCGGCACCCCGATCTACGCGGCCAGCGACGGCGTGGTCATCAAGGCCGGCCGCGCCTCCGGCTACGGCAACGCCGTCTACATCCAGGACGCCGACGGCAACGTGCACATCTACGGGCACATGCGCTACTACAACGTCTCCGCCGGCGACATCGTGCACGCCGGCGACCAGATCGCGAAGGTCGGCAACGAGGGCCAGTCCACCGGGCCGCACCTGCACTACGAGATCCACCGCGGCGGCATGGACGGCCGCCCGACCGACCCCAAGGTGTGGCTGGCGGAGCGCGGCGTCGGGCTGTGATTCCTGTCGGCCTCCGGCCGACACCGCGGCCAGGTGCCGTTCCCCTCCTGCTTTGAGCCGTGCTTGCTCGCTCGTCGGCGACCCTCCGGGCCCTGACACCGTCGTCCTCCGGAAGACCGCGGCCACGTGCCGTCCCGACACCGCTGAGCCGCTTCGTCCCTCGATCGCGGAGGCCTCCGGCCCCCACTCCTCGGGACCGGACCAGTCCTCCTACAACTTCACGAGTGGGGCGTAGCGGAGAACGAGGCGCTTGGTGCCGCCGGAGCCGAAGTCGACCGTCGCCTGGGCCTTGTCACCCGCACCGTTGACCTCGACGACGGTGCCGAGGCCGAACGCGTCGTGGCTGACCCGGTCGCCGACGTCGACGGAGATGACCGGGCGGTTGCCCGCGCCGCCGCGCAGCCCACCGGTCGACAGACCGGTCGAGGCGACCCGCGCCTGCGCGGAGGAGTACCCCGTGAGCGGGGCGGCCTCCTTGCGCTCCCAGTGCACGGTGTCGCCCGGCAGCTCGTCGAGGAACCGGGACGGCGGGTTGTAGGCCGGCTGGCCCCAGCTGGTGCGCACCGTGGCCCGCGACAGGAACAGCCGCTGCCGGGCCCGGGTGATGCCCACGTAGGCCAGCCGGCGCTCCTCCTCCAGCTCGCGGGGATCACCGAGCGCCCGCAGGTGCGGGAAGACGCCGTCCTCCATGCCGGTGAGGAAGACGACCGGGAACTCCAGCCCCTTCGCCGTGTGCAGGGTCATCAGGGTGACCACGCCCGCCTCGTCACCGGAGACCGGGATCTGGTCGGCGTCGGCGACCAGCGACACCTGCTCGAGGAAGTCGGTGACCGTTCCGTTCGGGCTGGCCGCCTCGAACTCGGCGGCCACCGAGATGAGCTCGTTGAGGTTGTCGACCCGGCCCTCGTCCTGCGGATCGGTGCTCGCCTGCAGCTCGGTCAGGTAGCCGGTGCGGTCGAGGATGCTCTCCAGCAGCGCCGCAGGCCCGGAGCCGGTCTCCACCAGCTGCTCGAACTCCTCGAGCAGCGCGACGAACTCCTGGATCGCCTTGAGCGAGCGGGTGGCGAGCTCGCCGACCTCGGAGCAGCGTCGCAGCGCCGCGGCGAACGGGATGCGCTCGCGGTCGGCGAAGTTCTCGACGCACGTCTCGGCGCGCTCGCCGATGCCGCGCTTCGGGGTGTTGATCACCCGGCGCAGGCTGACCACGTCGGCCGGGTTCGCCACGACCTTGAGGTAGGCCAGCGCGTCGCGGACCTCCTTGCGCTCGTAGAAGCGCACGCCGCCCACGACCTTGTAGGGCATGCCGACGCGGATGAAGACCTCTTCGAACACGCGCGAGGCGTTGTTCGTGCGGTAGAAGACCGCGATGTCGGCAGGCCTGAACTGGCCCTCGTCGACCAGCGCGTCGATCTGCTCGGCCACCCAGGCGGCCTCGTCGTGCTCGTTGTCGGCGACGTAGCCCTCGATCAGCTCGCCGTCGCCCGAGTCGGTCCACAGGTTCTTCGGCCGGCGGCCGGTGTTCCTGGCGATCACCGTGTTCGCGGCCTTGAGGATGCGCTGCGTGGAGCGGTAGTTCTGCTCCAGCAGGATCGTCGTCGCCTGCGGGTAGTCGCGCTCGAACTCGTCGATGTTCCGGATGGTCGCCCCGCGGAAGGCGTAGATCGACTGGTCGGCGTCGCCGACGACGCACAGCTCGGCCATCGGCACCGGCCCCTCGCCGGTGCCCACCAGCTCGCGGACCAGCATGTACTGCGCGTGGTTGGTGTCCTGGTACTCGTCGACGAGGACGTGCCGGAACCGGCGGCGGTAGTGCTCGGCGACGTCGGGGAACGCCTGGAGCAGGTGCACCGTGTTCATGATCAGGTCGTCGAAGTCCATGGCGTGCGCCTCGCGGAGCCGCCGCTGGTAGAGCGTGTACGCCTCCTTGAGCACCTTCTCCGGCGCCGTCTGGGGGCTGAAGGACTCCTCGTCGACCAGCTCGTTCTTCAGGTTGGACACCTGGTTGGCCAGGCTCCTGCCGGGATACCGCTTCGCGTCGAGGTCGAGGTCGCGGGCGACCATCGTCATCAGCCGGACCGAGTCGCCCTGGTCGTAGATCGTGAACGAGGACTTCAGGCCGAGCTTGGCCGCCTCGGCGCGCAGGATGCGCACGCACATCGAGTGGAAGGTCGACACCCACATCGCGCGGGCGCGCGGGCCGACCAGCGCCGCCACGCGCTCCTTCATCTCCCCCGCGGCCTTGTTCGTGAAGGTGATCGCGAGGACCTCGCCCGGCTGCACCCCGCGGGCGCCCAGCAGGTAGGCGATGCGGTGGGTGAGCACCCGGGTCTTGCCCGATCCGGCGCCGGCGACGATGAGCAGCGGCCCGCCCTCGTGGACGACGGCCTGGCGCTGCGGGCCGTTGAGGCCGGCGAGCATGCGGTCGAGCTCGCGCCCCACCTGGCCCTTGGCCGATCGCTGGAGGGCGGCTGTACCCGGCAGGGCTTCCTGGACGCTGCTCATGACCACATCACTGTAAGCCGACCGGGGGACACTCCCCGGCGGCGGAGAACCCCAGCCACACCCGTCCCAGAGCGCCCGTGGCGGTTCCGGCCGGGCCTGTGGCAGACTCCGGCACGTGCTCGCCACGGTCAGCTTTTACTACGGCCACCGGGATCCGGTGTCCGTCACCGCTGGCTGAGCAACCGCCGCAACAGACGCCCCGGGCCCGAAGAGCCCCGGGGCGTTCGTCGTCTCAGGGGCCCTGCGGACCACCAGCCCCCGAAGGACACCCCATGAGCAGCCAGACCCCCGCCCCTGTCGCCGTCACCGGTTCCGACGTGGAGCGGATCGCCGAACTGCGCGCCGAGATCGACGCCTGCGACGCCGAGATCATCGCGCTGGTGCAGCGGCGGCTCGCCGTCTCCCGTCAGATCGGCGCCCTGCGGTCCGCGAGCGGCGGCACCCGGCTCAACCTCTCCCGCGAGCAGCAGGTGCTCGCCCGGTTCCGCGCCGCGCTCGGTGACGACGGCGCCGCGCTCGGCATGATGCTGCTCCGCCAGGGCCGCGGCCGGCTCTGAGCTGCGCGGCGGTGCCTCAGAGCCAGGCGCGCCAGACCAGCGAGTCGTCGTCGCCGAGCGCCGCGGCCTCCTCGACGTCCCCGGGGCAGCACCCGGCCAGGTCGTCGCCGAGGGCGCGGGCGAGCTCCAGCGCCGCCGCCGGGTCGTCGGCCGTCACCTCGGTCGACGCCCGCACCACGGCGCGGTCCGGCTCCCGCCACACCCGCATGTCGTCGTCGCCGGGGCGCAGCGCGGCGGTCACCCTGCCGACGACGGCGTCGTCCACCGCCGCCCGGGCACGCAGCGCGGCGTAGATCGTGAAGCTCGGCACCGGCCGAGTGTCCCGGACCGCGTCCCCGCCGCTGTATCCGGGCCGGTCGGTGCCGCCTCTCCGGGACATGTCCGCCCCGTCGCCCGTGCCCCCGTTCCGGTACCCGCTGCCGCCCGACGTCGCCGAGCGGATCCGCGCGACCGCACCGCCCGCGCGCCCGTCGCGGTTGCGGCGGCTGCAGCGCCACCGCGGGTCCGCCTACCGCGCGCTCGTCCTCCCCGGCTGAGCCGAGCTGCCCGGCAGCGCTGCGCCATCCCCGCCGTGATCCCGCGGGCGGCACCGCTGCCGGGCGCGGGCCGGCCGGCTGCTCGCACCGCGGTCGGCCGGTCCGCACCCCCGGATCTAGGCTCCGCGCGTGACCTCCCCGCCGCCCTCCCGCCCCGCCGAGCACGTGGAGCGGGCGCTCTGCGTCCTGGCCCACCCCGACGACGTCGACTTCGGCTCCGCCGGCACGGTGGCCACGTGGACCGCGGCCGGCACCGAGGTCGTCTACTGCATCGTCACCGACGGCGACGCCGGAGGGTTCGACGAGACGCCCCGCGACCGGATGGGACCGCTGCGCCGGGAGGAGCAGCGCGCCGCCGCGAAGGAGGTCGGGGTCGAGGACGTGCGGTTCCTCGGCTACCCGGACGGGCGGCTGGAGCTGACCCTGGACCTGCGCCGCGACATCACCCGGGTGATCCGCCAGGTGCGGCCGCAGCGGGTGCTCACCAGCTCGCCCGAGCGGTTCTGGGAGCGGATCGGCGCCAGCCACCCCGACCACATGACCGTCGGCGAGTCGACGCTGCGCGCGGTGTACCCCGACGCCCGCAACCCGTTCGCCTTCCCCGAGCTGCTCGCCGACGACGGCCTCGACGCCTGGACGGTGCCGGAGGTGTGGTTGGGCGCGAGCCCCCGCGCCGACCACGCCGTCGACGTCACCGAGGTCGCGGACCGCAAGTTCGCCGCGCTGAGGTCGCACGTCACCCAGGTGAGCCACCAGCCGGAGGGGCAGCTGGAGGAGTTCGTCACCGGCTGGATGCGCGAGACCGCCCGGCGGTTCGGGTTGCCCGAGGGCCGGCTCGCCGAGGCGTTCCACGTCGTCCACACCGCCTGACCGATCAGTTCCGGCCGGGCCCGCGGTCCCATCCCGGACGGGGACGACGAGGAGGCGGCGTGGACCAGGGCGAGCGCATCGCGGCAGCGGTGACCGCGGCGGTGGCGGACGGGCAGGTGCCCGGAGCGGCGTGGCGGGTCGACCGCCACGGCACCGTGCTGTCCCGCGGCGCGGCGGGCGTGCACACCCCCGGCTCGGAGGACGCGGTCACGCCGGAGAGCGTCTTCCGGATCGCGTCGACGACCAAGCCGGTCGTCGCGGCGGTGGCGATGGCGCTGGTCGACGACGGCGTCCTCGACCTGGAGGCGGCGGTGGACGGCCTCCTGCCGGAGCTCGCCGACCGGCAGGTCCTCGTCGACGCCGCGGACGCCGGCGCCGGCACGGTGCCCGCCCGGCGGCCGATCACCGTGCGCGACGTGCTCACCTTCCGGCTGGGTCTGGGCATCGACTTCACCGCGCCCTGGCCGTCACCCACGCTGACGGCGCTCGCCGAGGCGGGGCTGCCCGTCGGGCCGCCGTCCCCGCAGTCCGCCCCGCCGCCCGACGAGTGGCTGCGGCGGCTCGCCACCGTTCCGCTGGCGCACCAGCCGGGCGAGCGCTGGCTCTACCACGCGGGGGCCAGCGTGCTCGGCGTGCTCGTCGCCCGCGCCGCCGGCCGGCCACTGCCCGAGCTGCTCGCCGAGCGGGTGCTGGTGCCGCTGGGCATGGGCAGCACCGGCTTCGGGGTCCCGGTCCCCGCCCGGGACCGGCTGGGCCCGCACTGGGCCCCGCCGGGTCCGGAGGGCGCGCGCGAGGTCTACGACCCCGCGGACGGGCAGTGGTCGCGGCCGCCCGCCTTCCCGGACGGCGGGGACGGGCTGGTGTCCACCGTCGACGACCTCGCCGCCTTCGCCCGGATGCTGCAGACCGGAGGTGGCCCCGTGCTCAGCCCCCGGGCGGTGCGCGCGATGACCACCGAGCAGGTCGGACCGGTGGACGACGAGGGCGGCGGCTGGGGCCTCGGTATCGGCGTGCGCACCACCGACGAGCCGGGCGGCCGGCACGCCGGTTCCTACGGCTGGGACGGCGGTCTGGGCAGCTCCTGGTGGACCGATCCGGTCACCGGGGTGACGGCGGTGCTGCTCACCAACCAGATGTGGAGCTCCCCCCAGCCACCGCCGCTGTTCGAGGCGTTCCGCGCGGCGGCGTTCGCGGTCTAGCTCGCGGCCGGCATCGCTGCCAGGCTGCGCGCATGACGGACTCCTGGGAGGACCTGGTCGAGCGCACCCGCGGTGGCGACGTCACCCCCGGGACGATGTTCGGCTGCGTCGGGCTCCGCACCGGGCGGAGGTTCTTCGCGATCCGGTGGCACGAGCAGCTGGTCGTGAAGCTGCCGCCCGCGCGGCGGGACGAGCTCGTCGGCGCGGGCGCCGCCGAACCGTTCGAGCCGATGCCGGGCCGGCCGATGAACGGCTGGGTCGTGCTCGCCGGCGCCGTCGACCCGGACCCGGTGGTCAGCGAGGCCCGCACGTGGGTGGAGTCCCAGCCCCGGTAGTCAGAGCAGGCGGTTGGTCGCCGCCCAGCGGGTGAGCTCGTTGCGGTTGGACAGCTGCAGCTTGCGCAGCACGTTCGACGCGTGGGACTCGACGGTCTTCACGGAGATGAACAGCCGCGAGCCGATCTCCCGGTAGGTGTAGCCGCGGGCCAGCAGCTGCATCACCTCGCGCTCGCGGGCGCTGAGCAGGTCCAGCCCCGGATCGGTCGCCTCCTCGGCGGCCGGCTCGGGGGCGACCGCGCCCCCGGCGGCGAAGGCGTCCAGGACGAACCCGGCCAGCCGGGGGCTGAAGACGACGTCGCCGTCGGCCACCCGGCGCACGGCGTCGAGGAGGTCGGGCCCGGAGATCGTCTTGGTGACGTAGCCGCGGGCGCCCGCGCGGATGACGGCGATGACGTCCTCGGCGGCGTCGGACACCGACAGCGCCAGCCAGCGCACGTCCGGCAGCTCGGCCCGCAGCGCCTCGAGCACCGCCCGGCCGCCACCCCCGGGCAGGTGCACGTCGAGCAGGACGACGTCGGGCCGGGTCGCGCGGATGCCGGCGATCGCGCTGTCGGCGTCCGGGGCCTCCCCGACCACCGTGACCGCGTCGCCGAGCTCGGCGCGCACGCCGGTCCGGACCATCGCGTGGTCGTCGACGACGAACACCCGGGGCGTTCCCGATCCGCTCATGCCGTGCTCCTCACATCCGCGTCCCGCGGGAGCACCAGCTCCACCTCGGTCCCCTCCCCCACGACCGACCGCACCTGCGCGGTCCCGCCCAGCCGGGCCAGCCGGCCGCTGACCGAGTCGCGCAGCCCCCGGCGGTCCGACGGCACCGTGTCCACGTCGAACCCCTTGCCCCGGTCGCGGACGAACACCGAGACCCGCTGGGGGGTCACCTCGGTGTACAGGTCCGCGCCGGTCACGCCGGCGTGCTTGGCCACGTTGACCAGCGTCTCCCGGGTGGCCGCGCCGAGCGCCGCCAGGGCGTCGTCCACCGGGGCGTCGCCGACGACGACGGGGTCGACGACGAGTGCGTGGTCGGCCTCGACCTCGGCCACGATGCCGGCCACCAGGCCGGCCCAGGTGCCGCCCCGCCGGACCACCTCGGGGTCGTACAGCCAGGCGCGCAGCTCCCGCTCCTGGGAACGGGCCAGCCGGCCGACCGCCTGCGGCTCGTCGGCGTGCCGCTGGATCAGCGCGAGCGTCTGCAGCACCGAGTCGTGCAGGTGCGCGGCGACCGCCGCGCGCTCCTCCGACCGGACCCGCGCCGCCCGCTCCTCGTCCCGCGAGTCCAGCAGCCGCCGCCACAGCGGGGCGCTGGCCAGCACCACGCCGACGAGGATGGCCAGCGTCGCGGCGAAGCCGTTGCGCGCGTTGGCCAGCTGCCCGGTCGTCGCCAGGAGGAACACCAGCCCGGCCCCGGCGAGCAGCACCCCGCCGAACAGGGTCCACCGCGTGCCGGGGACGGCGAGGGTGCGGTCGGTGTCCAGCTGCCGCCAGATCACCGCCAGCCCGGCGCCGACCAGCACGAGGGGCAGGACGACGTCGCTGCTCGTCCACTGGGTCAGCTGGCCCAGCAGGCTGGTCGCCACGATGGCCACGACCACGGTGGCGATCCACTGCCGCGCGCCCCGGGGCCGCCAGCCCGGGGTGACGGGTGCCTCCGGCTCGTCGCCCGGCGCGGCCACCGGCATGGTCAGCCACAGGAGCGCGTAGGCGACGATGCCGATGCCGATCGTCGCCAGGACGATGAAGGCGATCCGGACCACGAGCGGGTCCTGCCGCAGGTGCGCGGCAGTTCCCGCGGCGACACCGGCGATGGCCCGCCCCGATCGGGGCCGGGCCAGCGGCGGGCGCGGTGCGGCGCCGGGCACGGTCGTGGTCACGGTAGGGATCGTCGCACCGCCCGATCACCGGCCGGTACCGGTGATCACCCCGGAAGAGGAACCAGGGTCGGTTGGGGGCCTTCCCTGATGGTCCGGCCGCGGTCCGGTCGGCACTCTTGGTCCCATGACATCGGCACCACCTCCTCCGCCGCCGGCCCCGCCGCTGGAACCGCCGGCCTGGCAGCCCCCGCCGCCCCCACCCGGTCCGCCCGCGCGGCCGCAGCTGCGGCGCAGCCGCACCGACAAGGTGCTCGGCGGCGTCAGCGGCGGGCTGGCCGAGTACAGCGGGATCGACGCCCTGCTCTGGCGCGTGGGCTTCGTGGCCCTGGCCCTGGCCGGTGGCACCGGCCTGCTGGTCTACCTGCTGCTCTGGCTGCTCATGCCGGCCACCCCGGTGGGAGCCGGACCGGACGAGCGGCCGGTCCGGGTCAGGACGCCGGCCGGGCCCCGGTCGCCGCTACCGGGCGTGACGCTCGCGGCGCTGCTCATCGTGCTGGGCACGCTGGCGCTGGTCTCCCGGTTCACCGGCTGGGAACCCGACGCCACCCCCTTCCTCGGGGCCGCGCTGATCGTCGTCGGTGCCGCGCTGGTGGTCGCGGCGTTCTCGACCGGGCGCACCGCCCGCGGAGGGCTCATCGCCGTCGGCGCCGTCCTCTCGCTGGCGCTGATCGCCGCGGAGTCCGTCCCGTGGGACCGCGCCTCCGGTGGTGTCGGCGACCGGAGGTACGCACCCGCCGTCGCCGACGACGTGCGCCGGGTCTACGACGGCGGCCTCGGCAACATGACCGTCGACCTGTCCGAGGTGGACGTCAGCGACCTGGACGAGCCGATCCGCACGCGGGTGGACCAGGGCCTCGGTGACCTCGAGGTGGTCATCCCCCGGGACGCCGACGTCCGCGTGACGATCGACAGCGGCCTCGGGGAGACGCGCATCTTCGGCACGCGGGGCCTGACCGAGGGGACCTTCGAGGGCACCGGCCCGGGTTCCTGGGTCGACGACGGCGAGCCGGAGATCGTCCTGGACGTCGACGGCGGGATGGGCAACGTGGAGGTGATCCGTGGCTGACTACAGCGAGTTCCCGACCACGCCGACCGGCTGGCAGGAGCGCCAGGCCGAGGAGTGGCAGACCGTCACGCCGCTGGAGACCGAGGACGGGAGGCCGCAGCGCCGCCGTCCCGACCTCGGCGCGCTGGTCCCCGGACTCATGTTCATCGCCCTGGCGGTCGTGCTGATGTCGCCGGTGGACCTGCCGGAGGAGCTGCTCGACGGCGGGCTGGCCTGGATCGTGCTCATCGTCGCCGGCGTCGCGCTCCTGGTCAGCGAGCTCCGGCGCGCGAGGCGGCGGCGCCGCTGACCGGACGACGAGGGCCCGGGGAGCGCACCGCTCCCCGGGCTCTCGTCGTGCCGGCTCAGCCCGTGGCGAAGATCAGCGCCACGGTGCCGGCGTAGACCAGCGGGAGCACCAGGCCCTCGAAGCCGATGCCCTTCCGGTCCCGCACCACCAGGCCGCCGGCCAGCACGGCGGTCATGAGCATGGTGCCGCCGAGCAGCACCAGGCTCTGGTCGCCGGCGTCCCGGTAGACCGGGCCCTCCAGGTAGAAGACGTCGGCCATCGCGATCATCAGCGTGTCGAAGGTGTTGCCGCCGATGATGTTGCCGACCCCCAGCGTGGGGGTTCCCATCCGGACGGCGGTGACGAGCACGACGAGCTCGGGCAGCGAGGTGATCGCGGTCGTGAAGGTGAAACCGACCAGCGTGCTGGGCAGACCGGTGGCGGCGATGACGCCGAGCCCGGCCTGCCCGATGACCCACCCGGCCACGCCGACCACCAGCCCGAGAGCGGCGAGCTGCAGCCACAACGACGACATCCGGGCCTGGCTGGCGCCGGGTCCCTCGCCGGCCCGCTCGGTCGCGGTCGTGAGCACCGGTTCCCACATCGGCGACCGCTGCAGCCTCCGGAGCAGGTGCAGCCCGTACCCGTAGGCGACCGGGATGAGCAGGGTGACGGGGTGGATCCAGCCCAGGCGCAGGTCCGGCGTGGCGTAGGCGATGACGGGGACCGCGAGCAGCGCGACCAGGATCAGCGCCTGCAGCAGGTTCTCCAGCGAGGCGGCCGCGTGCTCGAGGTTGGCCCGGCGGTAGACCAGGTCGGCGAGCGCCAGCCACACCGTCTGCACGGCCACGCCGCCGATGGGGTTGGCCAGGCCGAATCCGGGGTCGCCCTCGAGCGATCCGGTCACGGTGGTGACGATCCCCGGCAGCGAGGTCACCGCGCCGAGCAGCAGCGCGCCGCCGAGGGCGTCACCCAGGCCGGTGCGCTCGGACAGCGAGTCGGCGACGCGGGTCAGCCGCACCCCGGCCGCGACGATCACGACGGCGGTGGCGGCCAGGGCCAGCCAGCTCGGCAGCAGCGGCCACGGCGCGCCGGTCACCGCTGCTCTCCGCTCGCCGCCGACACCTGGCCCACCCCACCACGAGCCGGGCGCAGCCGCACGACCGGTGGTGGGACCCCAGGCCCGGCGCGGGGACGGCTCAGGGCTGACGTTCGACGGCGGCGCAGAACGCCAGCGCCCGCGTCCACAGCAGCTCGGTCGCCGGCGCGTCGTGCTCCCCGGGGAGGCTCGGGTCGGTGAACAGGTGGCCGGCCACCGGGTACTCGAACACCTCGACCGGCGCCCCGGATGCTCGCGCGGCGGCCAGGAAGTCCTCGTCCCACTCCCGGTGGCGCATCGGGTCGCCCTCCGCGGAGTGCAGCTGAACCCGGACGGCGAACGGCCACGCAGCCGCGCCCAGCACCGCCAGCGGCAGCGCGCCCGAGACCATCAGGACGCCGGCGCAGCGCCCTTGGAGCGCCACGTGCTCGGCCATGCCGGCACCGTTGGAGAAGCCGGCTGCCACGAACCCGTCGGGGAGGTCGGCGACCCCCTCGAGGGCGGCAGCCATGAGGGCAGGGAACCCGACGCGCTCCACGTGCGCGCCGGCCTCGGCGTAGTCGTCGAAGACCAGCCCGTCGTACTGGTCGACGACGTGCACCCGGTGGCCTGCGGTGCGCAGGCGGTCGGCGGCGTCGATGATCCCCGGACGGACGCCGAGGACGGAGTGGAAGAGCGCGATCGAGTCATGGGGCCATGGTCCGGCCGGTCGGGTGACACCGTCCTGTCACCGTTTCTGCGACGATCTGCCGGTGAACCGCACCGACCGGATGCACGCCCTCGCCGAGGAGCTGCGCCGCGCGGGCGCACGGGGGCGGACGGCGCAGCGGCTCGCCGACTGGCTGGAGGTCTCGCCGAGGACGATCAAGCGGGACGTCTCCGCCCTGCAGCAGGCGGGTGTGCCGATCTGGGCCAGCGGCGGGCCGGGTGGCGGCTACGTCCTCGACGCCGCCGCGACGCTCCCCCCGGTGAACCTCACGCCCGCCCAGGCCGTCGCGGTGGCGGTCGCCCTGGCGGGGGCGTCGGACGCCCCGTTCGCCGCCGACGGCCGGACGGCGCTCGAGAAGGTGCTGGACGTGATGGGGCCCGGCGCGCGGCAGGAGGCGGAGCGGCTCGGCGGCCGGGTGTGGGTCCGGGGCGGTCGCGGGCGGCCCGCTCCCGCGGCGGTGCTCGAGGAGGCGCTGCTGCGCGGACGGGTGGTGGCCATCCGCTACCGGGACGGGGAGGGGGCGGTGTCCCGTCGCCGGGTGGAGCCGCACCTGCTCGTGCGGACCGGGGACCGGTGGTACCTCATCGGGTGGTGCCAGGACCGGCAGGCGCCGAGGTGGTTCCGCTGGGACCGGATCGAGACCGCCGATCTGACCACCGAGCCGGCGCCCGAGCGGGATCCCGCCCTGTTCGGGACCCCACCCCCGGACGCCCACGCCGTCCGCGTCCCGGTCCTCTGAGCCCGAGCGCCAGCGAGGGCTCAGGCGGTGACGTGCTGGAGCGGCCCTCCTGCAGGGACCCGGCCCGAGCGTCAGCGAGGGTTGGGGGGCAGGAGGGTCCTTACTCCCACTCGATGGTGCCGGGCGGCTTGCTCGTGACGTCGAGGACCACGCGGTTGACCTCTTCGACCTCGTTGGTGATGCGGGTCGAGATCCGGGCCAGCACGTCGTAGGGCAGCCGGGTCCAGTCGGCGGTCATGGCGTCCTCGCTGGACACCGGCCGCAGCACGACCGGGTGGCCGTAGGTGCGGCCGTCGCCCTGCACGCCGACCGAGCGGACGTCGGCCAGGAGGACCACCGGGCACTGCCAGATTTCCCGGTCCAGGCCGGCGGCGGTGAGCTCGGCGCGCACGATGGCGTCGGCCTTGCGCAGCGTGTCCAGCCGCTCCTGGGTGATCTCACCGACGATGCGGATGCCCAGACCCGGGCCCGGGAACGGCTGCCGCCAGACCATCGCCTCGGGCAGGCCGAGCTGGACGCCGACCTCGCGGACCTCGTCCTTGAACAGGGTCCGGAGCGGCTCGACGAGGGTGAACTGCAGGTCCTCGGGCAGCCCGCCGACGTTGTGGTGGCTCTTGATGTTCGCCGTCCCGGTGCCGCCACCGGACTCGACGACGTCGGGGTAGAGGGTGCCCTGCACCAGGAAGTCGATCGTGTCGCCGTGCGCCTTGGCGTCGCCGACGACGTCCAGCGCGGCCTGCTCGAAGACCCGGATGAACTCGCGGCCGATGATCTTCCGCTTCTCCTCGGGGTCGCTGACCCCGGCCAGCGCGGTGAGGAACTGCTCGCGGGCGTCGACGACGCGCAGGTCGACGCCGGTGACGGCGACGAAGTCGCGCTCGATCTGCTCGGTCTCGCCCTCGCGCATCAGCCCGTGGTCGACGTAGACGCAGGTGAGCCGGTCACCGATGGCGCGCTGCACGAGCGCGGCGGCGACGGCGGAGTCCACTCCCCCGGACAGCGCGCACAGCGCCCGCCCCTCGCCGACCTGCGCGCGGATCCGCTCGACCTGCTCCTCGACGACGTTGGCCATCGTCCAGGTCGGCTCGAGGCCGGCGATGTCGAACAGGAAGTGCTCGAGCACCGTCTGCCCGTGCGCGGTGTGCCGCACCTCCGGGTGGAACTGGACGCCGGCCAGCTTGCGGTCGACGTCCTCGAACGCGGCCACCGGCGCACCGGTCGAGGTGGCGGTGACGGTGAAGCCGGGCGGCGCCGCGGCGACGGCGTCCCCGTGGCTCATCCACACGTTCTGCTCGATCGGCAGGTCGCCGAACAGGCGCGCCTGCGTCGTGACGGTGAGCGGCGTTCCGCCGTACTCGCGGTCGCCGGTGCGGGCGACCGTGCCGCCGAGCGAGGCGGCCATGGCCTGGAAGCCGTAGCAGATGCCGAAGGCGGGGACGCCGGACTCGAAGAGCGTCGGGTCGACCTGCGGGGCCCCGGGCGCGTACACGCTGGACGGGCCGCCGGACAGGATGATCGCAGCGGGCTTGCGGGCCACGATCTCCTCGGCCGGCACCTCGGAGGAGACGATCTCGGAGTAGACGCCGGCCTCGCGGATCCGCCGGGCGATGAGCTGGGCGTACTGCGCGCCAAAGTCGACGACGAGGACGGTGGGGAAGTCCATCAGTCGCCGGACCCGCCGATCACCAGATCCACGCGCTGGAACTCCTTGAGGTCGCGGTAGCCGGTCTTGGCCATCGTGCGGGCGAGCGCGCCGAACAGGTTGGTGCGCCCGTCGGCGGCCTCGGCCGGGCCGAGCAGCACCTGCGACAGCGAGCCGGCCGGCTCGACCGGGGCCGAGGTCGCGCCGCGCGGCAGCCGCGGGTGGGCGGCGACCGAGTCCCACCAGATGCCGCCGCCGGGGGCCTCGGCCGCGATGCGCAGCGGCTCGCCGAGCTGGACGGCGTCGGCACCGCAGGCCAGGGCCCGGGCGATGGCGCCGCTGGTCTCGATCCGGCCGTTGGCGATGACGTGCACGTAGCGGCCGCCGGTCTCGTCGAGGTAGTCGCGGCGGGCCGCGGCGGCGTCGGCGATCGCGCTGGCCAGCGGCACGCGGATGCCCATGACCGTGTCGCTCGCGGAGAAGCTGTCGGCGCCGACGCCGACGATCACGCCGGCCGCGCCGGTGCGCATCAGGTGCAGCGCGGTCTGGTAGTTCGCCGCGCCGCCCACGATCACCGGGACGTCGAGGTCGGCGATGAACTCCTTGAGGTTGAGCGCGTCGCCCTGGGTGGTGACGTGCTCCGCGGAGACGATCGTGCCCTGGATGACCAGCAGGTCGACGCCCGCGGCCAGCACGGTCGGGGCCAGCTGCAGCGTGTGCTGCGGCGAGACGCGGACCGCCGTCGTCACCCCGGCGTCACGCATCTCCTTGATGCGGGCGGTGATCAGGTCCGGCTTGACCGGCTCGCAGTACACCTCCTGCAGCAGCGACACCGGGGGCGGCCCGTCGCCGGCGGCCGCGCGCAGCCGGGCGTACACCGGCTCCGGGTCGTCGTAGCGGGTCCACAGGCCCTCGGCGTTGAGCACGCCCAGGCCGCCGGCCTCGCCGACGGCGATCGCCGTGGCCGGGCTGACGACGGCGTCGCTCGGGCTGGTGACCAGCGGGATGCCGAAGCGGAAGGCGTCGATCTGCCAGGCGGTCGAGACGTCGTCGACGTCCCGGGTGCGCCGGGACGGGACGATCGAGACCTCGTCGAGGTCGTAGCCGCGGCGGGCGAAGCGGTTGAGCCCGATCTCGACGGTGTCGCGCGCGCTCATCAACGTCCCCGGTAGTTCGGTGCCTCGACGGTCATCTGGATGTCGTGCGGGTGGCTCTCGACCAGGCCCGCGGAGGTGATGCGGGTCAGCTGACCTCGCTCCTTCAGGTCGGTGATCGTGGCCGCGCCCGCGTAGCCCATGGAGGCGCGCAGGCCGCCGACGAGCTGGTGGGCGACGCCGGCGAGCAGGCCGCGGTAGGGCACCTGGCCCTCGATGCCCTCGGGGACGAGCTTGTCGTCGGAGAGCACGTCGTCGGCGAAGTAGCGGTCGCGGCTGAACGACTGGTTGCCGCGCTTCTGCATCGCGCCCAGCGAACCCATGCCGCGGTAGGTCTTGTACTGCTTGCCGTTCATGAAGACCAGCTCGCCCGGGGCCTCCTCGACGCCGGCGAACAGCCCGCCGATCATCACCGTGTCGGCGCCGGCCACGAGGGCCTTGGCGATGTCGCCGGAGTACTGCAGGCCGCCGTCGGCGACGACGGGGACGCCGGCCGGTCCGGCGGCCAGCCACGCCTCGTAGATCGCGCTGACCTGGGGGACGCCGACGCCGGCGACCACGCGGGTGGTGCAGATGGAGCCCGGGCCGACGCCGACCTTCACCGCATCGACCCCGGCGTCGACGAGCGCCTGCGCACCGGCGCGGGTGGCGACGTTGCCGCCCATGACCTCCACGCCGTTGTCGCCGCCGAAGTCCTTCTTGACCCGGGCGACCATGTCCAGCACGGCGCGCTGGTGCCCGTGGGCGGTGTCGACGACGATGATGTCGACCCCGGCCTCGACCAGCAGGCCGGCGCGCTTGTAGGCGTCCTCGCCCACGCCGACCGCGGCACCGACGACCAGGCGGCCGTCGGCGTCCTTGGTGGAGTTCGGGTACTGGTCGCGCTTGACGAAGTCCTTGACGGTGATCAGCCCGCGCAGCCGGCCGGCGTCGTCGACGATCGGCAGCTTCTCGACCTTGTGCTTGCTGAGCAGCGCCAGCGCCGTGTCTGCGTCGACGCCCACGGGCGCGGTGACCAGCGGCATCGGCGTCATGACATCGCGGGCGAGCCGGTTCTGGTCGGTCTCGAAGCGCATGTCGCGGTTGGTCACGATGCCGAGCAGCACACCGTCGGCGTCGACCACGGGGGCGCCGGAGATCCGGTAGCGGGCCGACAGCGCGTCGACCTCGGCCAGGGTGTTGTCGGGCGAGCAGGTGACCGGGTTGGTGATCTGCCCCGACTCCGACCGCTTCACCAGGTCGACCTGGCCCGCCTGGTCCTCCGCGGCGAGGTTGCGGTGCAGGACGCCCATGCCGCCCACGCGGGCCATGGCGATCGCCATGCGCGCCTCGGTGACGGTGTCCATCGCGCTGGACAGCAGCGGCACGGCGAGCCGGATCCGCCGGGTCACCTGGCTGCTGGTGTCGACCTCGGCCGGGACGACGTCGGAGGCGCCGGGTACCAGCAGGACGTCGTCGTAGGTGAGACCGAGCGGGGCGAACTTCGCCGGCAGCTCGGGTACGAATTCGGGCTGCATGTGGGCCGCCACCCCTCCAGGATCGCCGTGGGACTCCGGCCGGCACCCCCACCGGGCGCAGGAAGTCCGCCTCGATCGTAGGCGGCGGCAGCCGAGGGGGGTCGTGCCGCCTGCCCGGAGGGCTACCGTGGGCACGTGTCTGCGTTCGACGACGGTTCCGGGTTCGACTTCGGCTCCGCCGGCCCCGACTTCGGCGGCGACCGGCCGGCCCCGCCGCCGCTGACCATGGAGGAGCGGGCGGGCGTGCTCGACGACCTCGCCGAGCTCGAGGTCTTCCGCACCCTGCTGGAGCCCACCGGCGTCAAGGGGATCGTCGTCGACTGCCCCGACTGCGACGAGGAGCACCACGTCGACTGGGCGCTGATGCAGGCCAACCTGCGCCAGCTGCTCGAGGAGGGCCAGACCGGCCGGCACGAGCCGCCGTTCGACCCCAACCCGGACGACTACGTGAGCTGGGACTACGCCAGCGGCTACGCCGACGGGGTGGCCGCGCTCGCCGAGCGCGACGAGCCCACCGGCCGCCACGGCGCCGGCGGCAAGCACTCCCGCGACGACTGAGCACCTCGTCGTCCTCCGGACGACACCGCGGCCAGGAGCCGTCCCCCTGGCGAGCTGAGCGCGTCCTTCGCGCCTGCGCGGAACCCTCCGGGCCCCACTCGACGCGATCGGGCGGCTGTCGCGGATTCCTGGCCGCCGGGTCGATCATCGGCGCCGTCGTCGAGGGTCTGTTCCGGCTGCTCGTGGTCGGCGTCGTCCTGTTCGTGGCGACGGCGGCCTACGGCTGGGTCAAGCGGAACACCCGCGTCTGAGGGCGCCCGGAACGTGCTGAGGGCCCTCTCCCGAGCGGGAGAGGGCCCTCAGCCGGTCCTGGCCGGAACTCAGCTCATGACGCCGCGGCGGAAGCCGATGGCGACCGCCTCGGCGCGGTCCTTGGCACCCAGCTTGCGGAACAGCCGGCGGGCGTGGGTCTTGATGGTGTCCTCGGACAGGTAGAGCTCCCGGCCGATCTGGGCGTTGCTCTTGCCCTGGCTCATACCGGTGAGCACCTGCATCTCGCGCATCGACAGCGCGACCGCCGGAGCCGCGTCGCGCACCGTCGAGCGGACGGTGGTCGGGGCCGAGCCGGCCAGGGGTGCGGCCCCGCTCCAGGCGTGCGCAGGGGCACCGGCACCCACCTGCTGCGGGATCCGGGCGCCCTCCGGGCGCAGCCCGACGCGGGACAGGCCCAGGCCCATCTCGACCGGGGTCGCGTCCCAGCGCAGGTAGCCGCGGGCACCGAAGGCGACGGCGGCCCGCACGCTCTCGGCGTCGTCGGGCGCACCGAGCACCAGCACCGGCAGCCCGGGGTTGGCCCGCAGCGCCTGGGTGGCGGCGGTCAGCCCGGTGTCGACGGCGCGCTGCGTGCCGACGATGAGCACGTCCGGGGTGCGGGTGGCCAGGCGCGACAGCAGGGACGCGGGGTCGCCCACCACCTCGACCCGGCCGACGAACGGCAGGGCCACCAGCCGCGAGGCGACGTCGTCACGGACCCGCCGGCGCTCGTCGTACACCCACACGGTGGCACCGCTGGTGCCGCCCGCACGCATCCTGTCGTCGATCACGCCTGCTCCTCGCTCCGCCCGGCACACGCGCTGCCGGGGCCGAACCGTCCGGGTCCCACCCGGTCGGGGGTCGCTCCGGCGGGGGCTCCCCGGGTGGGGAGCCCGCCGCCTTCGCGCTGGTCGCGCCGGGGATCCGGGTTTCTCCCCCTCCCGGATTCGGCACGACTCCGTCCCACCTTGATCGAGTCCAGGAGCGGGCAACAGCCGCCCTCACCCCCGGGGGTGAGGTCCCCTGAACGGGCGTCGGGGCGAAAAGTTGCGATCACCGCGTGTTTGACCATGGGGGGCCTCGGGCACCGGGCCCTTGCAGCCGGGAGCCCCTCCGGCGCGATCGAAGCCCTGGAGGAGACATGGCCGACATCCGCAGACTCCCGACGCCCGTCGCCGAGGTCTGGGACTGGCAGCTCCACGGCGCCTGCCGTGGCGAGAACACGTCCCTCTTCTTCCACCCCGACGGCGAGCGCGGGCCGGCCCGGGCGCGGCGGCAGGCCGCGGCCAAGGCCGTCTGCGCGAAGTGCCCGGTCGTCGACGCCTGCCTCAAGCACGCGCTGTCGGTGCGCGAGCCGTACGGCGTCTGGGGCGGGATGAGCGAGGAGGAGCGGGCGCGGCTGATCTCGGCCGAGCCGGCCGCGGTGGCCGCCGGGGTCTAGCTCCCCACGAACGCCGAGAGGGCCCGGTCCAGGACTTCCTGGACCGGGCCCTCTGTCGTGCGCTGCTGGAACGGCCTCCCTCAGGGGCCCGCCGCGAGCGTGCGAGCGGTGGGGGGAGGGAGGTCCTCCGTCAGTGCGAGTGCCCGTGGCCGCCGTGCGAGTGGCCGTGGGTGTGGTGCCCACCGGCACCGTGGTCGTGCTCCTCCTCCGGCGCCTCGACGACGGCGGAGTCGGTGGTCAGGACCATCGCCGCGATGGAGACGGCGTTGCCGAGCGCGGCCTTGGTGACCTTGACCGGGTCGATGACGCCCTGGGCGGCCAGGTCGCCGTACTCCCCGGTGGCGGCGTTGAAGCCCTGGCCCTTGCCGGCCTCGCGGATCTTGCTGACGACGACGCGGCCCTCGAACCCGGCGTTCTCCGCGATCTGCACCGCGGGGGCGTCCAGGGCGGTGCGGACGGCGCGGGCGCCGGTCAGCTCGTCGCCGGTCAGGTCCAGGGCGTCGATGGCCGCCGCGGCGTGCACCAGCGCCGAGCCACCGCCGGGGATGACCCCCTCCTCGACCGCCGCGCGGGTGGCCGCGATGGCGTCCTCGATGCGGTGCTTGCGCTCCTTGAGCTCGACCTCGGTGGCCGCGCCGACCCGGATGACGCCGATGCCACCGGCCAGCTTGGCCAGCCGCTCCTGCAGCTTCTCGCGGTCCCAGTCGGAGTCGGTCGCCTCGATCTCGCGGCGGATCTGCGCGACGCGGTCGCCGATCGCCTCGGACGTGCCGCCGCCGTCGACGATGGTCGTGGCGTCCTTGGTGACCGTGACCCGGCGGGCGGTGCCGAGCACCTCGAGGCCGACCTGGTCGAGCTGGAGGCCGACGTCCTCGCTGACCACCTGGCCGCCGGTGACCACGGCGAGGTCGGTCATGAACGCCTTGCGCCGGTCGCCGAAGTACGGCGACTTCACCGCGACCACCTTGATGGTCTTGCGGATGGAGTTGACGACCAGGGTCGACAGCGCCTCGCCCTCGACGTCCTCGGCCACGATCAGCAGCGGGCGGGCGCCGCCGGACAGCAGCTTCTCGAGGAGCGGCAGCAGATCGGCCAGCGCGCTGATCTTGCCGCTGACCAGCAGCACCAGGGCGTCGTCCAGGACGGCCTCCATGGCCTCCTGGTCGGTGACGAAGTACGGCGAGAGGTAGCCCTTGTCGAACTGCACGCCCTCGGTGACGTCCAGCTCGGTGTTCAGGGTGTTGCTCTCCTCGACGGTGATGACGCCGTCCTTGCCGACCTTCTCCATCGCCTCGCCGATCAGCTCGCCGACGGTGGCGTCCTGCGCGGAGATGGTGGCGACGCCGGCGATCGCGGCGCGCTCCTCGACCGGGGTCGCGGCGGCGTCGAGGGCGGCGTGCACGGCGTCGACGGCGGCGCGCATGCCGCGGCCCAGCGCCATCGGGTTCGCGCCGGCAGCGACGTTGCGCATGCCCTCGTGGACGAGCGCCTGGGCCAGGACGGTCGCGGTGGTGGTGCCGTCACCGGCGACGTCGTTGGTCTTGGTGGCGACGTTCTTGGCCAGCTGGGCGCCGAGGTTCTCGTAGGGGTCCTCGAGGTCGACCTCGCGGGCGATCGTGACGCCGTCGTTGGTGATGGTCGGCGCCCCGAACTTCTTGTCGAGGACGACGTTGCGGCCGCGCGGGCCGATCGTCACCTTGACGGCGTCGGCCAGCTTGTCGACGCCGCGCTCGAGGGCCCGGCGGGCGTCCTCGTTGAACTTGATGATCTTGGCCATGGGGCCCTTCCGATCAGATGTCGCTGGACGAAGACGACCGCCCCGGGGCCCGAGGAATCGGGACGCCCGGGGCGGTCGGTGGGTGCTTCGTGGAGCCGGTGACTAGGAGGTCACTTCTCCACGACGGCGAGCAGGTCGCGGGCGGAGAGCACGAGGTACTCCTCGCCGGCGTACTTGACCTCGGTGCCGCCGTACTTCGAGTAGATGACCACGTCGCCGACGTTCACGTCGAGCGGGACGCGGTTGCCGTTGTCGTCGATGCGGCCGGGGCCGACGGCGACGACGGTGCCCTCCTGGGGCTTCTCCTTGGCGGTGTCCGGGATGACCAGACCGGAGGCGGTGGTGGTCTCGGCCTCGTTGGCCTGGACCACGACCCGGTCCTCCAGCGGCTTGATGCTGACCTTGGTAGCGGTCGTCACGTCGGTGACGCCCCCTTCGGTGTCGGACGGCAGGGATGTGTTGCGATGCTGTGGCACGGGATCCGGGCACCCGCCGTCGCGGGGGTCGGGCGCCAGCCCGTGTCGATTGGCACTCTACCTACGAGAGTGCCAGCCGCTCAACCTGGTCCCCGGGGTGGGTGACCGCCGCGAGCGCGAGGTCGTGCGCCAGGCTGTGCCGGTGGACCGGCAGACCGAGGACCAGGCGGCCGAGACGGTGCGCCAGCTCCGCGCCCTGATGACGCCGGAGGGCGCGGGGGCCCTCGGCCGGGCGGCAGCCCTGCTGGACGCGGGCACGGACGCCGTCGCCGCGCTGACGCGGCTGCGGGCCGAGGTCGGCGCGGACCTGGCGGGCCCGGCGTGGGGCATCGCCCGCCAGCGGCAGAAGGCCCGGGCGACGTTCGGCGCCGACGCCGACCGGTTGCTCTTCACCGGCGACACGCTGGAGCAGGCCGGACGACCGGAGCTGGCGGCCCGCCGTGCCACCCGGCTGCTCGCCGGTGGCGCGGACTCCGTCGCCGACCTCGGGTGCGCGGCGGGCACCGACACGATCGCGCTGGCGCGGGCGGGCGCCCGGGTGCTGGCCGTCGACCTCGACCCGGTCGCCCGGGAGCTCACCGCGGCCAACGTCGAGGCGCTGGGCCTGGCCGACGACGTCTGGGTGGTCGCCGGCGACGCCGTGGAGCTGGTCGACGCGGCCCGCGGCGGTGAGGTGGCCGGGTGCGGCGCCGCCGTCCTGGACCCCGCGCGGCGGGCGGGCGGCAAGCGGCAGCTGGACCCCGACCGGTGGTCGCCACCCTGGTCGACCGTCGCCGCGCTGCTGGAGAAGGTGCCGACGTCGGTGGTCAAGGTGGCGCCGGGGCTGGACCACGAGCGGGTGCCCGTGGGGGTCGAGGCCGAGTGGGTGTCGGTCGGGGGTTCCATCGTCGAGGCGCTGCTCTGGGGTCCGGCCGTCTCGGCGACCTGGCGGCGGGCCACCGTGGTCCGCGCCGGGGAGGTCCACGAGCTCACCGCGGACGCCGACCCCGGCCCCGCCGCGCCCGGGCCGGTGCGCGGCTGGCTGCACGAGCCGGACCCCGCGGTCATCCGCTCCGGGCTGGTGTCCCTGGTGGCCGCCGATCTCGGCGCCACCCTGGTCGACCCGACGATCGCCTACCTGACCTCCGACCGACCGGACGACGGTCCGTGGACGGCCGGGTACCGGGTCGACGAGGTGCTGCCGTTCAACCTCAAGAAGCTCAGGGCGCTGCTGCGGGCCCGCGGCGTCGGCCGGGTCGTGGTCAAGAAGCGCGGCTCGGCGATCGAGCCCGAGACGCTGGCCCGTCAGCTGCGCGGGGACGGCTCCGCGACGGCGACCGTCGTCGTCACCCGCGTGGCCGGCGCCCCGACCGCACTCGTCTGCGACGTGACCTGACGTCACGTGGAGCCGCACCGGGTGACCGCTGGCCGCGCCAGGAGGCGGCTGCACGTCAGGCGGCGCGGCTCAACCCCCGATGGCCGGGGCCCGGACGCCCGGCGGACCCCACGCTCCGGCGTCAGCGGCTGACGACGTCGATCGGCAGGGAGCTGTCGGCGCCGAGGTCCGGGGCCGACGGCGCCACGCCCGCGGAGACCAGCCGCGAGCCCAGGGCGGCCACCATCGCGCCGTTGTCCGTGCACAGCTTCGGGCTGGGCACGCGCAGCACGATGCCGGCCTTCGCGCAGCGCTCCTCGGCGAGCGCCCGCAGCCGCGAGTTCGCCGCCACTCCCCCGCCGAGCACCAGGTGGTCGACGCCGTGGTCCCGGCAGGCGCGCACCGCCTTGGCGGTCAGCACATCGGCGACCGCCTCCTGGAACGAGGCGGCGACGTCGGCCACCGGCACCGGCTCGCCCGCGCGCTCGCGGGCCTCGATCCACCGGGCCACGGCGGTCTTGAGCCCGGAGAACGAGAAGTCGTAGGCCGGGTCGCGCGGGCCGGTGAGCCCGCGGGGGAAGGCGATCGCGGCCGGGTCGCCGTCCCGGGCGGCGCGGTCGATCGGCGGGCCGCCCGGGAACGGCATCCCGAGCACGCGGGCCACCTTGTCGAAGGCCTCCCCCGCGGCGTCGTCGATGGTGCGGCCCAGCGGCTGCACGTCCTGGGCGAGGTCGGGCACGAGCAGCAGCGAGCTGTGCCCGCCGGAGACCAGCATCGCGATCGACGGCTCGGCCAGCCGGCCGTGCTGGAGCTCGTCGACGGCGACGTGCGCGGCCAGGTGGTTGACCCCGTAGAGCGGCTTGCCCAGCGCGAGGGCGTAGGCCTTGGCCGCGGCCACCCCGACCAGCAGTGCGCCGGTCAGCCCGGGGCCGCTGGTCACCGCCACCGCGTCGACGTCGGCCGCGGAGACCCCCGCATCGGCCAGGGCCCGGTGCACGGTGGGGACCATGGCCTCGAGGTGCGCCCGCGAGGCGATCTCCGGCACCACGCCGCCGAAGCGCTCGTGCTCGGCCATGGAGGTCGCCAGGGCGTCGGCGAGCAGCGTGTGCCCCCGGACGAGCCCCACGCCGGTCTCGTCGCACGAGGTCTCGAACCCGAGCACCAGCGGTTCGTCAGCCACGGAGCAGCTCCCTCTTCATCACGACGGCGTCCTCACCGCTGGGCTGGTAGTAGCCGCGGCGGCGGCCGATCTCGGTGAACCCGCGTCGCCGGTACAGCCCCTGCGCGACCTCGTTGTCCGCCCGCACCTCGAGCAGCACGACCGGGCTGCGGCGGTCGGCCTCGGCCAGCAGCGCGTCGAGCAGCCGGGCGCCGATCCCCTCGCCCTGCCGCGCGGTGCTCACCCCGATCGTGGCGACGTGCGCCTCGTCGTCGTAGGCGATCAGCCCCGCGTAGCCCACGACCTGCTCGCCGTCCTCGGCCACCAGGTAGTGCCGGGTGTCGGTGCGCGCCAGCTCGTCCTGGTACATCGCCCGGGTCCACGTGTCCGGGGCGAACAGCTCCTCCTCCAGCACCATGACCGCGGGCAGGTCGGTCAGGCGCATCGGTCGCAGCCGCACGGTCACGGCTGCGACACCGCCTTGATCGACGTCGGCGGCACCGCGTCGGGACGGCGCAGGTACAGCGGGAGCAGGGGCGCGGCGGATCCCGGGTCGGCGAGCTGGCCGGTGGCCGCGCGCAGCAGCCCGGCGGTGGTCACCTGGGCCGGCTCCACCGGACCGCCGAGGCGCTCGCCGAACGCGGGGTCGCCCACGAAGGGGCCGGGTCGCCCCAGCTGCTCCGGGCGGACGACGCCGGGACCGTCGGCACGGGCACCGGAGGCGTCGTAGGCGGCCCAGTAGACCTCCTTGCGGCGGGCGTCGGTGACGACCGTGCGCTCCCCGGCCCCGATCGCGTCGAGCGAGCAGACCCCGATCACCGGGATCCCGCGGGCGTCGGCCAGCGCCGCGGCGGTGACGACGCCGACGCGCAGGCCGGTGAAGGGGCCGGGACCGAGGCCGGTCACGACCGCCTCGACGTCGCCGAGCGCCACGCCCGCGTCGGCGAGCACGACCTGGATCGCCGGGGTCAGCAGCTCGGCGTGCCGGGTGCCGGACGGGACGGCGCGCTCGGCCAGCACCTCGGTGCCCTCCGGGGTCCACCGTGCCAGCCCGGCCAGCAGGGTCGGGGTGGCGGTGTCGAGCGCGAGGACGAGCACGACCGCCCAGGGTAGTGCGCCCCGGCCCGGCGGCTCCGCGGCGGCCGGTGCGGCGTCCCCTCCCGGCGGTCCCGTGCCGGCGTGATGCGTCCGGCGCAGAGAGGTCAGGCCGGGCGTTCGTGGACCAGCTCGAGCCCGTCGTCCTCGTCGATATGCTCGCCGACGAGGACGAAGCCCTCCGACCGCACCAGCGCCAGCGAGGCCGCGTTGGTGGGCGCCACCGAGGCACGCACCACGGTGACCACCGGGTCCCGGGCCGCCCGGTCCAGCAGGACGTGCAGCGCCGCGCGCGCGTAGCCGCGCCGCCGGTGCGCCGGGTCGATCGCGTAGCCGACCTCCACCACGCCGCCGTCGTCCGGCGGACCGTGGAAGCCCGCCCGGCCCACGGCCGCGCCCGTCGCGAGGTCCCGGACGACGGCGGTGACCCACGCGGCGCTCGGCGGATCGCCGGCCACCTGGTGCGCCCGCAGCGACCACACCCAGCGGCAGTCCGGGCCGGCCAACCAGGCGCTCAGCGGGATGCCCGAGGACCGCTCCGCGCCCGACCGGTCACCGGCGGCCAGCGCCTGCAGCGCCGCGGCCGGCAGCTGCACCAGGGTCACCCCGGGGGTCATGCCAGCCGCTCGTCCCAGCTCCGCCCGTACGGGACGAGGGTGACGACGCGGACGTCGTCGTCCCGGCGCTCCAGCCGCACCTCGAGGTGCTCGTCGGCCAGCTGCTCGACCAGGCCCTGGCCCCACTCGACGACCGTCACCGAGTCCGCGACCGTGACGTCGAGGTCCAGGTCGTCGACGTCGGCCATCCCGCCGAGCCGGTAGGCGTCCACGTGCACCAGCGGGACCCGGCCGCCGCCGTGCACACGGGCGATGACGAACGTCGGCGAGCTGACCGGCTCGCGCACGCCCAGCGCGCGGCCGATGCCGCGGGTGAGCGCGGTCTTCCCCGCGCCCAGCGGACCGGCCAGCACGACCAGGTCACCCGGCCGGAACAGCGCGGCGAGCTGCTCGCCCAGCAGCTCGGTGTCCTCGACGGTGGGCAGCACGTGCTCGCGGTTCACGCGGCTCCTCGCAGGCTCTCGGCGACGGCGGTGAGATCGGCCAGCAGACCGGCCCGGGGGGCGCCCTTCGGCCCGAACCGGATCGCCGCCGACGGGTGGTAGGTGGCCCAGACCGCGCGTCCGTCGACCTCGTGCGGTCGGCCGCGCACCGCCCCGAGCACCGTGCGCGGGCCGAGGAACCACGTGGCCGACGACAGCCCGAGCGCCACGACCACGCGGGCGTCGAGCAGCTCCAGCTGCCGCCGGAGCCAGCCGCTGCAGCGCTGCACCTCCGGTGCCTTCGGCGTCCGGTTGCCCGGTGGCCGGCACTTCACGATGTTGAGGACGGCGGCCTGGCCGCGGTCCAGCCCGGCCTCGGCGAGCAGCTCGTCGAGCAGCGCCCCGGACCTCCCGACGAAGGGCCGGCCGGTCTCGTCCTCGGTGGCGCCCGGCGCCTCGCCGACCAGGACGAACCGGGGGCGACCGGCCGCGGGGACGTCCCCGACGACGACGTGCTGCCGGGCGGCGGCCAGCTCGGGGCAGGCCACGCACGGGCGCGCCGCCGCGGCCAGCGCGGCCCAGTCCCCGGCCGCCGCGGCGGTCCGGGCGACCTCGTCGGCGGCCGCGTCGAGGCGGGGCGGACGGGGGGCGGCCACGCCAGCACCCTACGGGCGGCCCCCGGCCGGCCGCGGGCCGGTCAGCCGCGGAGCGAGCCGGCCTGCGCCTCGGCCGCGACGCGCCGGATCAGCCCGGTGAGCGCCGCGTTCACCGCGTCCGGCCGTTCGAGCAGCACCATGTGCCCGGCGTCCGGGACGACGACGACCTCCGGGTCCCTCAGCCGATCCGCGATCAGCTCGCTGTGCTCCTTGGGGATCATCCGGTCGGCGTCGCCGGTGAGCACCAGCGTCGGGATGCGGCGCAGCGGCGCCAGCGACCCGGTCTCGTCCAGGCCGGCCAGCGCCGGGTAGAACTCCGCGATCACGTCGACCGGGGTCCCGGCGATCATCGCGTCGACGTAGTGCACCAGGGCCGGGTCGACGTCGGAGGAGGCGAAGGACAGCGCCCGGGTCGCGGCCGACACGATGTCGGCCGCCAGCCGCCGGGTGCGCTCGGCGAACGCGGGACGGCGGCGCATGGTCCAGGCGGCGACCGGCAGCAGGGTCGCGCGGACCCGGGTGAGGAACTCCGGGAGCCCGAAGTCGAGGTCGGCGAGGTTGCCGCTCGACGTGGACAGCAGCGCAGCGCCCACCACCCTGGAGCCGAAGAGCTCCGGGTGCAGGGCGGCCAGGCCCATGATGGTCATGCCGCCCATCGAGTGGCCGACGAGGACGACCGGCCCGCGCGGCACCCGCGCCTCCAGGACGGCGGACAGGTCGCGGGCCAGCTGCTCGATCGTCGAGTGCTCGTGCGGGCCGCGGGTCGAGGCGCCGTGCCCGCGCTGGTCGTAGAACACCAGCCGCGCTCTGGGCCGGTGCCCGTTCGCCGTGGCCAGCTCCGCGCCGAGGGTGCGCCGCTGGAAGGCCCACGACGCCATGGAGAGCGTGTAGCCGTGCACGAAGACGACCGTCAGCGGCGCGTCCCGCGGGCCGATCTCCTCGACCGAGAGCAGCACGCCGTCGTCGGCCTGCACCAGGGCGCTGCGGTCGGCCGCCCGCGCCGCACCGCCGAGCGGATCGGTGGCGCGCAGCCGGGCCTCGGGGACGCCGGCCAGGTCCGCCGGCCGCGGCCCGCCGGCCGCCACCCGCCGGGCGGCGATCCGGGTGAGCGCGACACCGGCGGCCGTCCCGGCCGCGGCCAGGCCCAGGACCGCGCCGACGACCCCGGCGGTGTGCCCGCGGGAGTGGGCCGGCTTCTCCGACCGCGCCATCAGACCGCGCCCGCCGAGCCCACGTAGCGGCGGGTGAAGCGGCCGCCGATGCGGGTGACCAGCTCGTAGTGGATGGTGCCGGCCGCGTCGGCCCACTGCTGCGCCGTCGGCTCGCCGTCGTCGCCCGGGCCCCAGAGCACGACCTCGTCGCCGGGCGCGACCGCGTCGTCCCCCAGGTCGAGCACGAACTGGTCCATGCAGACCCGGCCGGCGACGGTGCGCTGCGCGCCGGCCGCGAGGACCGGCGCCCGGTTGCCCACCGCCCGCGGGATGCCGTCGGCGTAGCCGACCGGCACCAGCGCCAGCGTGGTCTCCCGCTCCGTCGCGTAGGTGTGCCCGTAGGAGACACCGGCGCCGGCCGGCACCCGCTTGGTGTGCGCCACCTGCGCCCGCACGGTCATCGCGGGCCGCAGCCCGTGGACGGCGGGGTCCCCGCCCATGGGGTCCAGGCCGTAGAGGGCGACGCCGGGCCGGACCATGTCGAACCACGTGCCCGGCAGCGCGATGGTGGCCGCCGAGTTGGCCAGGTGCCGCCGGGCGTCGGTCAGGCCGGCCGCGCGGGCCACCGCCACCGCCTCCTCGAACACCCGCACCTGCGCGGCGATCGTCGGGTGGGTCGGCGCGTCCGCGTAGGCCATGTGGCTCCACAGCCCGGTCACCACGACGTCGCCGTCGGCCTGCGCCCGCGCCGCCGCCTGCACCAGCGCGGGCCACTCGTCGGGGGTCGCGCCCTCGCGGGACAGCCCGGTGTCGACGGCCAGGTGCAGGCCGGCGGTGCGCCCGGTGGCCCGGGCGGCCGCGACGACCTCGTCCAGCCCCCACCCGGCGTTGACCGAGACCTCCACGTCGGCCTCGAGGGCTGCCGCGAAGTCCGCCCCCGGGCCGTTGAGCCAGGCCAGCACCGGCGCGGTCACGCCTGCGGCGCGCAGCGCCAGCGCCTCCTCGACGACGGCGACGCCCAGCGCGTCCGCCCCGCCGGCGAGCACCGCGCGGGCGGCCGGCAGCAGCCCGTGGCCGTACCCGTCGGCCTTCACCACGGCCATGAGCGGCCGGCCGACCCGCTCGCGCAGCACCGCGGTGTTGGCGGCGATGGCATCGAGGTCGACGACCACCTCGGCCCGGTTCGGCTTCGCGTTCGTCACGCTCCCGAGTCTCCCAGGCGCGGCGACGGGAACCCGTGCACGCGCCCGACCGCCTCGGGGAGGTGGCGGACGAGGTCGCCCGCGATCAGCGGACCGCGCCGTGCCGCGAGCTGCCCCGTCCGGCCGTGGAGGTGGGCGGCGGCCGCGGCCGCGACGGCAGGGGGCCGGCCGGTGGCCAGCAGGGCGCCGGCGATGCCGCTGAGCACGTCCCCGGTGCCGGCCGTGGCCAGCCAGGCGGTGCCGGTGCCGTTGACGAAGGCTGTGCCGTCGGGGTCGGCGACCACCGTCGCGTCGCCCTTGAGCAGGACGACGGCGCCGAGGTCCGCGGCCAGCCGGCGGGCCGCACCGATCCGGTCGTCCCCGACGTCGCTGCCGAAGCGGGCGAACTCACGGTCGTGCGGCGTCAGCACCGTCGGTGCGTTCCGCCGGCGCACCAGCTCCGGCTCCCGCGCCAGGAGGGTCAGCCCGTCGGCGTCCACGAGCACCGGCAGGTCGGTGGCCAGCACCTCGGCGAGCACGCCGCGGGCGTCGTCGTCGGTGCCCATGCCCGGGCCGACCACCCACGCCTGCACGCGGCCGGCATCGGACGGCCGGCCCTCGCTGACGATCGCCTCGGGCCACGCGGCGCGCACCCCCGCGGCCGCGGTCCCCGCGTAGCGCACGAGCCCCGGGCGGGTGCGCAGCGCCGCGCCCGTGCACAGCACTCCCGCGCCCGGGTACGTGGCCGAGCCCGCGACCACACCCACCACGCCCTGCGAGTACTTGTCGTCCCCGGCCGTCGGCGGTTCGAGCACGTCCGCGACGTCGGCGTCGGTGAGCTGCCAGGCAGTGGCCGGGGGCAGGTGCGGGCCGAGCCCGATGTCCACCAGGTGCACCTCGCCGGCGTGGCCGCGACCCTCGCCCACGACCAGGCCGCGCTTGACCGCGCCGAAGGTGACCGTGTGCATGGCGGGGAACGCCGTCCCGTCGACGGCGCCGGTGCCCGCGTCGATCCCGCTGGGGACGTCGACCGCCACCGTGACGGCCGTCCCCTCGGCTGCCGCGGCCGCCAGCGCCGCAGCGTCGGGCCGCAGGCCGCCCTGCCCACCGATGCCGAGCATCCCGTCGAGCACGAGGTCGGCCCGGCCGGCCAGCCGCCCGGCGCCCGGGTCGGTGGCGGGCACCGCGCGCCCGCCCGCCCGCCGCAGCGCCGCGAGCCCTCCCTCGTGCGCCCGGTCGGGGACCAGCAGGACGGCGGTGGCCCGCGCGCCGCGGGCGGCCAGGGCGGCTCCGGCGAAGAGCGCGTCGCCGCCGTTGTTGCCGCTGCCCACGAGCAGCACCACTGCGCGGCCGTAGACGGGGCCCAGCAGCCGGCCGCAGACCGTGGCCAGCCCGGTGGCGGCCTGCTGCATGAGCGGCCGGCCCTCGGCGAGCAGCGGGGCCTCCGCCGCCCGAACCTCGTCGGGGGTGAACAGGCCGATCACGGCTCGACCCGGGCGACGCCCTCGGCGACGACCACCGCCGAGGCGATGCCGCCGTCGTGGCTGAGCGACACGTGCCACGAGGAGACGCCGAGCTGCGCGGCGCGACCCGCGACCGTGCCGCGCACCTCGAGGTGCGGGCGGCCGTGCTCGCCGACGGTCACCTCGGCGTCGTGCCAGCGCAGGTCGCCGGGTGCGCCCAGCGCCTTGGCCAGCGCCTCCTTGGCGGCGAACCGCGCGGCCAGGGACTCCGCGGTGCGCGGGTTCCCCGACTGCGTGCGCTGCTCGGCCGCGGTGAACAGCCGGTCGCGCAGGGCAGGCGTGCGCGCCAGCGTCTCCGCGAACCGCTCGACCGGCACGACGTCGATCCCGACCCCGATGATCACGCGGTCAGTCTGCCTGGCGCCCGGCGTCCTGGCTCACCGCTCGGGGTCCTGGCTCACCATCGGTGCTGAGCCAGGACCCGTGGTGATCAGGTCTCCTGATCACCACGGGACTCACTCCACGGTGACGGACTTGGCCAGGTTCCTCGGCTGGTCGACGTCGAAGCCGCGGGTGTCGGCGATCTCGCAGGCCAGCACCTGCAGCGGCACGGTGGTCACCACCGGAGCCATGAGCGTCGGCGTCCGCGGCACCCGGATCAGGTGGTCGGCGAAGGGCACGACGTCGTCGTCCCCCTCCTCCGCGATCACGATGGTGCGGGCGCCGCGGGCGCGCACCTCCTGGATGTTGGAGACGACCTTGCCGTGCACCGACTCGCGGCTGCGCGGCGACGGGACGATGACGATGACCGGCGTGCCCTGGTCGATGACCGCGATCGGCCCGTGCTTGAGCTCACCGGCGGCGAAGCCCTCGGCGTGGATGTAGGCGAGCTCCTTGAGCTTGAGCGCGCCCTCCAGGGCGACCGGGAACCCGACGTGCCGGCCGAGGAAGAGGATGGTGCCCGCGTCGGCCAGCGACCGGCCGAGCGCCCGGACGTCCTCCATGCTGGTCAGCACCTGGGCGACGGCCTCGGGCAGGCGGCGGAGGTCGTCGACGATGGCGGCGACCTCGTCCTCGTACTTGATCCCGCGCACCTGCGCGAGGAACAGGCCGACGAGGTAGCAGGCCACGATCTGGGCGAGGAACGCCTTGGTCGACGCGACCGCGATCTCCGGTCCGGCGTGGGTGTAGAGGACGGCGTCGGACTCGCGCGGGATGGTCGACCCGTTGGCGTTGCAGATGGCCAGCACGCGGGCCTTCTGCTCCTTGGCGTGCCGCAGCGCCATGAGGGTGTCCATCGTCTCGCCGGACTGGCTGATGACGATGACCAGCGTCGAGCGGTCCAGCACCGGGTCGCGGTAGCGGAACTCGCTGGCGACCTCCACCTCGACCGGGATGCGGGTCCAGTGCTCGATGGCGTACTTCGCGATCAGCCCGGCGTGGTACGAGGTGCCGCAGGAGACGACGAAGATCTTGTCGATGTCGCGCAGCTCCTGGTCGGACAGGCGCACCTCGTCCAGGACCAGCTCGCCGTTCTCACCGAGCCGGCCGAGCAGGGTGTCGGCGACGGCCTGGGGCTGCTCGGCGATCTCCTTGAGCATGAACCAGTCGTAGCCGCCCTTCTCGGCGGCCGCGGCGTCCCAGTCGACGGTGTAGGCCTTGGGCTCGGCGATCGCGCCGGAGAAGTCGGTGACGGTCAGGCCGCGGGAGCGGTCGATCTCGACGACCTGGTCCTGGCCGAGCTCGCGCGCCTCGCGGGTGTGCCCGATGAAGGCGGCGACGTCGGATCCCAGGAAGTACTCCCCGTCGCCGACACCGACGACCAGCGGGCTGCTGCGGCGGGCGGCCACGAGGGTGTCGGGCTCGTGCACCGAGGACGCGACGAGGGTGAACGCACCCTCGAGCCGGCGGCAGACCGCGCGCATGGCCTCGGCCAGCCGGCCCTCGCCCTCGGGGGTCGCCGCGTAGGCGCGGGCCAGCAGGTGAGCGGCGACCTCGGTGTCGGTCTCGGACTCGAACTCGATGCCGGCGTCCTCGAGCTCGCCGCGCAGCACGGCGAAGTTCTCGATGATCCCGTTGTGGATGACCGCGACGGTGCCGTCGGCGGACAGGTGCGGGTGGGCGTTGCGGTCGGTCGGGCCGCCGTGGGTGGCCCACCGGGTGTGCCCGATGCCGACGGTCGCCGCCGGCAGCGGACGCTCGGCGAGCACCTTCTCCAGGTTGGCGAGCTTGCCGGCCTTCTTCGCCGAGCTCAGCTCACCGTCCGCGACGACGGCGATGCCCGCCGAGTCGTAGCCCCGGTACTCCAGCCGCCGGAGCCCCTCCAGGACCACGTCCGTGGCGTCCTGGGGTCCGACGTATCCAACGATGCCGCACATTTGGACCAGAGTACCGGCGGTGGCGGACCGATCCGTCCGAACGGGCCGCGCCCTCCCCCCACGGGGACCCGGGGACCACAGCCGTCACAACCGCCCCGGCGGGGTCCTACTCGACCGACGCGACGACTTCGGCGAGGCGCCGGGCGACCTCGTCGGCCTGCTCCTGGGTGGGGGCCTCGACCATCACGCGGACCAGCTGCTCGGTACCCGAGGGGCGCAGCAGCACGCGGCCGGCGTCGCCGAGCTCCGCCTCCACCGCGTTGACCGCCTCGGCCACCGCGTCGCTCTCGGAGACGGCGAGCCGGTCGCGCACGGGGACGTTGACCAGCACCTGGGGCAGCCGCTGCACCACGGAGGCCAGCTCGGCCAGCGAGGCGCCGGTGCC
The DNA here is from genome assembly GCF_003319185.1 of Blastococcus sp. TF02A-30. GTDB lineage: Bacteria > Actinomycetota > Actinomycetes > Mycobacteriales > Geodermatophilaceae > Blastococcus. The sequence continues at coordinate 790,779 of NZ_QOHJ01000001.1, read as the reverse complement.
CGCCATGCGGGACAGCAGCGCCAGGCCGGTGAGCATCCCGTCGCCGGTGGTGGCGTGGTCCAGGAAGACCAGGTGACCGCTCTGCTCGCCACCCAGGCTCAGGCCGCGGGCGCGCAGCGCCTCGAGCACGTACCGGTCGCCGACGGCGGTGGTCTGCACCGCGATGCCGGCGTCGCGCATGGTGTGGTGGAAGCCGAGGTTGCTCATCACCGTCGCGACGACGGTGTCCTCCTTGAGCGCGCCGCGCTCGTGCATGGCCAGGGCGCAGATCGCCAGGATGGCGTCGCCGTCGACCAGCTCGCCGTCGGCCGTGACGGCCAGGCAGCGGTCGGCGTCGCCGTCGTGCGCGATGCCGAGGTCGGCACCGTGCTCGCGCACGGCCTCGGTGAGCGGGCCGAGGTGGGTGGAGCCGATGCCGTCGTTGATGTTCCAGCCGTCGGGGTCGCAGCCGACGGCGTGCACGGTCGCGCCGGCGCGGCGGTAGACGTCGGGCGCGAGGCCGGCCGCGGCGCCGTGCGCCCCGTCGACCACGAGGGTCAGCCCGGTGAGCGGCTGGTCGACCGTGCCGAGCAGGTGGGCGACGTACTCGTCGGCCGCCTGCGGGAGGTCGCGCACGCGGCCGATGCCGGCACCGGTCGGGCGGTGGTCGCTCGAGCCCCCCGCGGCGATGGCCTGCTCGATCGCGGCCTCCGCGGCATCGGGCAGCTTGTGCCCGCCCCGGCTGAACAGCTTGATGCCGTTGTCGGGCATCGGGTTGTGGCTGGCCGAGATCATCACGCCGAGGTCGGCGCCGGTGCTCCCGGTGAGGTGGGCGAGCGCCGGGGTCGGCACCACGCCCGCGCGGAGCACCTCGGCGCCCGCGCTGGTGAGGCCCGCCACGACGGCGGCCTCGAGCATCTCCCCGCTGGCGCGGGGGTCACGGCCGACGACCGCGACGGGACGCGAGGTCCCGTCGCGGTCGGCGAGCACGGAGGCGGCGGCACGCGCCACCGCCAGGGCCAGCTCCGGCGTGAGGTCGGAGTTGGCCCGACCCCGGACGCCGTCGGTCCCGAAGAGGCGACCCACGGACGTGCCGGTCAGCGCTTGGAGTACTGGGGCGCCTTGCGGGCCTTCTTGAGGCCGTACTTCTTGCGCTCCTTGACCCGGGCGTCCCGGGTCAGGAAGCCGGCCTTCTTGAGCGCCGGGCGGTCGTCGGCCTCGAGCTCGATGAGCGCGCGGGCGATCGCCAGGCGCAGCGCACCGGCCTGGCCGGTGACGCCGCCGCCCTTGAGCAGGCCCACGACGTCGTACTGCTCGGCCTTCTCCAGGGTGACGAACGGCTCACGGATGAGCTGCTGGTGCACCTTGTTCGGGAAGTACTCCTCGAGGGTGCGGCCGTTGAGCTTGAACTGACCGGTGCCGGGCAGCAGCCGCACGCGGACGACGGCCTCCTTGCGCCGGCCGACGGTCTGCACCGGACGCCCCTCGGCGTCGGTCAGGGTGAGAGGGCTGGTCACTGGGCCACCTGCTTGATCTCGAAGGTCTGGGGCTGCTGGGCGGCGTGCGGGTGCTCGGGCCCGGCGTACACCTTCAGCTTCTTGAGCATCTGACGCCCGAGGCTGTTGTGCGGCAGCATGCCCTTGACGGCGCGCTCGATGACGCGGTCGGGGTGCGTGCGCAGCTGGTCGCCCACGGGGATGGTCTTGAGGCCGCCCGGGTGACCCGAGTGGCGGTAGGCCATCTTCGTGTCCCGCTTGGAGCCGGTGAGGGCGACCTTGCCGGCGTTGACGATGACGACGAAGTCGCCGACGTCCACGTGCGGGGCGTACTGGGGCTTGTGCTTGCCGCGCAGGAGCTGCGCGGTCTGGCTGGCCAGTCGACCGAGCACCACATCGGTGGCGTCGATGACGAGCCAGGCCCGGTCGACCTGACCGGGCTTAGGGGTGTACGTGCGCACGGCGCTCGTGTCCTCCGTCGTCGTCGGGATGCTGGTGGTTCGCCTCGCCGAGCACGGGAGACGGATCTGCACGCGCGGCACCAGCCGGCACGCGCGCCAACCGAGCACCCTACCAGCCGTGCAGGACCGACCGGTCACACCACTTCACGCAGCAGCCCCGTCGTCACGTCGAACACCGTGCCCCGCACCTCGCGGGAGAGCAGGTAGGGGCTCTCCCGGATCAACCGCATGGACTCCCGCACGTCGTCGTCGACGTCGGTGAAGGCGCGTGCCGCCCACGGCGGGCGGCGGCCGGTGGCCTGCTCGACCATGTCGGCGAAGGAGATGTCGTCGGTGGCCTGCAGGCCGCACTCCGTGTGGTGCACCAGCACGATCTCCCGGGTGCCCAGGGCGTGCTGGGAGATGGTCAGCGAGCGGATCACGTCCTCGGTGATCACACCACCGGCGTTGCGGATGACGTGCGCGTCACCGATGTCCAGGCCGAGCACCCCGAACAGCGGGATGCGGGAGTCCATGCACGCCACGACGGCGACCTTGCGGGCCGGTCGCACCGGCTTGCTGCCCGGGAACTGCTCCGCCCACCGCTCGTTCGCCTCGAGCATCCGGTCGATCTCGGCCACGCGTCCTCCTCACCCACGACGGTCGGGACGGACCATAACCGGCGGCGGGGGGACCGGCGCGCCGTCGATCGGCCAGGATGGGTCCGTGCGCACCGTCGAGGAACATCAGGCAGTGGTCACCGCGCTGCTGCCCGCGCTGCCCGAGGAGGCGGTGCCGCTGGCCGCCGCGCACGGCCGGGTGCTGGCCCGCGACGTCGTCGCCGCCGTGGCGCTGCCCGGCTTCGACAACTCGGCGATGGACGGCTACGCCGCGCGGTGGGACGACGTCTCGGCGACGGCGCAGGGCCCGGTCCGCCTGCCGGTGGCCGAGGACATCCCCGCCGGGCGCACCGACGTCGTCCCCCTGGCACCCGGCACGGTGCACCGGATCATGACCGGGGCGCCGCTCCCCCCGGGCGCCGACGTCGTCGTCCCGGTGGAGCTGACCGACGCCGCCACCGACGTCGTGGAGATCCGCGAGTCGCCCGCGCCGGGTACCCACCTGCGGCGGGCCGGTGAGGACATCGCCGCCGGCGCGGTGGCCCTGTCGGCCGGCTCCCCGCTGGGCGCCGCGCAGCTGGGCCTGGCCGCGGCGGTCGGCGTGACCGAGCTGCCGGTGCGCCGCCGCCCCCGGGTGCTGATCCTCTCCACCGGCAGCGAGCTGGTCGCACCGGGCGAGCCGCTGGCGCCGGGGCAGATCTACGAGTCCAACTCGCTGCTGCTCGCCGCGGCCGTCGAGGAGGCCGGCGGGATCCCGCGGCGGCTGCACTTCGTGCCCGACGACGTCGACCAGTTCCTGACCACCGTCCGTGCGCAGCTGGCCACGGCCGATCTGCTGGTCACCAGCGGCGGGGTGAGCGCCGGTGCGTACGAGGTGGTCAAGGACGCGTTCCGCGGCCTGGGCACGGTGGAGTTCGCCAAGGTCGCCATGCAGCCCGGTGGTCCCCAGGGCGCGGGCACCGTGGACGGCGTCCCGGTGGTGACGCTGCCCGGGAACCCGGTGAGCTCGTTCGTCTCCTTCGAGGTCTTCGTGCGACCCGCGCTGCGCCGCGCGCTCGGCCACGCCTCCCCCGACCGGCTGCGCGCCCCCGCCCGCCTGACCGGCCCGCTCCGCTCGCCCGCGGGGCGGCGCCAGTTCCTCCGCGGCCGCTACGAGGGCGGCGAGGTGTCGCAGGTCGGCGGCCCCGGCTCGCACCTGGTCGCGCACCTGGCCCGCGCCAACTGCCTGGTCGTCGTCCCCGAGGACGTCACCGAACTGCCCGCCGGCGCCGAGGTCGACGTCGTGCTGATCGAAGGAGCCCTCCAGTGAGCGACGCCCGCCTGACCCACGTGGATGAGACCGGTGCCGCGCGCATGGTCGACGTCAGCGCCAAGGCGGTGACCGCGCGCGAGGCGACGGCGGCCGGGCGGGTGCTGGTCAGCCCCGAGGTGGTCGAGCTGCTGCGCGGCCGGGGGGTGCCGAAGGGTGACGCGGTGGCCGTGGCCCGCATCGCCGGCATCGCCGGCGCGAAGCGCACCCCGGACCTGGTGCCGCTGTGCCACCCGATCGCGCTGCACGGGGTGACCGTCGACGTCGAGGTCGCCGACGAGGCCGTGGAGATCACCGCCACCGCGCGGACCGCCGACCGCACGGGCGTGGAGATGGAGGCGCTGACCGCGGTCACCGTGGCCGGCCTGACGATGATCGACATGGTCAAGGCCGTCGACCCACGGGCGTCGATCACCGACGTCCGGCTGCTGCGCAAGTCCGGCGGGAAGAGCGGGGAGTGGACCCGGTGAGCGCCCAGCTCCCGCCCGACGCCCGCGCCGTCGTGCTCACCGCCTCCAACCGCGCCTACGCCGGGGTCTACGAGGACCGCAGCGGCCAGGCTCTGGCGGAGGGGCTGGTGGCGCTCGGCTTCGACGTGGAGGGGCCGCACGTGCGGCCGGACGACGCCGCCGAGCTGGAGGCGGTCCTGCGCAACGCGGTCGACGACGGGTTCGACGTCGTCCTCACCACCGGGGGCACCGGCCTCTCCCCCACCGACGTCACCCCGGAGGCGACCCGCGCGGTGCTCGAGCGGGAGGCACCCGGGCTGGCCGAGGCGGTGCGCCGGTACGGGGCGGACAACGGTGTCCCGACGGCGGTGCTCTCCCGCGGCCTGGCCGGGATCGCGGGCCGCACCCTGATCGTCAACCTGCCCGGCTCGACCGGGGGCGTGAAGGACGGGCTGGCCGTCCTCGGCCCCCTGCTCCCGCACGTCGTCAGCCAGCTGCGGGGAGGCGACCACCGGTGATCGGCAGGCTCGAGAAGACCGTGCTGGACTGCCCCGACCCGCGGGCGCTCGCCGCGTTCTACGGCGAGCTGCTGGGGATGCGGGTGAACGAGGACACCGACGGCGAGTGGGTCGTCATCGGCCGCGAACCGGGGATGCGCGAGCTCGCCTTCCAACGCGATCCGGGTTACCGGCCCCCGACCTGGCCGGACCCCGACCGCCCGCAGCACGAGCACCTCGACATCCGGGTCGGCGACGTGGAGGCCGCCGAGCGCGCGGTGCTGGGCCTCGGCGCCCGGGTCCTGCAGGGCGAGTCCGGGACCGGGTTCCGGGTCTACGCCGACCCGGCCGGGCACCCCTTCTGCCTCGTCTACTGAGGCAGCTCGATCCGCTCGGTGCAGGTGTAGACGTTGCACCCGTCGCCGCGCAGGAAGCCGACGAGGGTGATGCCGACCTCGCGGGCCAGCTCCACCGCGAGCGACGACGGCGCCGACACCGCGGCGAGCACCGGGATGCCCGCCATCGCCGCCTTCTGGGTGAGCTCGAAGCTCGCCCGCCCGCTCACCATGAGCACGTGCCCGGCCAGGGGTAACCGGCCCGCGCGCACGCCGTCGCCGATGACCTTGTCGACGGCGTTGTGCCGGCCGACGTCCTCGCGCAGCGCCACCAGCTCGCCGGCCGAGGTGAACAGGCCCGCCGCGTGCAGCCCGCCGGTCTTCTCGAACACCTGCTGCTCGGCCCGGAGCCGGTCCGGCAGCGCCAGCAGCACCTCCAGCGGCAGGCGCACCGGGTCGGCGGCGACGTCGAACGCGGTCTTGGTGCGGATCGCGTCGATGCTGGCCTTGCCGCAAACGCCGCAGGAGCTGGACGTGTAGAAGTTCCGCTCCAGGCCGGTGTCGGGGATCGGCACGCCGGGGGCGAGGTCGACGTCGACCACGTTGTAGGTGTTCCGCCCGTCGGCGTCCACCGAGTCGCAGTAGCGCAGACCGGCGACGTCCTGCCCGCCGGCGATCACGCCTTCGGTGGCCAGGAAGCCGTGCACCAGGTCGAAGTCGTCGCCCGGCGTGCGCATCGTGACCGCCAGCGGCGCGCCGCCCAGGCGGATCTCCAGCGGCTCCTCCGCGGCCACGGTGTCCGGCCGGGTGGTGTGCTGCGGGCCGCGGATGCGCAGCACCGGCGTCCGGCTCGTCACTCGTCCCACGGGAGCGACGGTACCCACGCCGCGCCCGTACGGTGAGGCGGTGGAGCCGCTGCCGCCCTGGACCGCCCTCGTGCTGGCCGGTGGCCGGGGGGAACGGATGGGCGGGCAGGCGAAGCCGCAGCTCGAGGTGGGCGGCCGGACCATGCTCGCGACCGTCCTCGCCGCCGTCGCCGACGCCGCCGCGCGGGTGGTCGTGGGGCCGCCCCAGCCGGTCCCGGACGGTGTCGTCGTCCTCCGGGAGGAGCCACCCGGCGGCGGGCCGGTGGCCGCGCTGCGGGCCGGCCTGCCGGAGGTCGGCACGGAGGTGGTGGTGCTGCTCGCCGCCGACCTCCCGTTCCTGACCGCGGACCTCGTCACGGGACTCCGGTCCCGGCTCGAAGCGGCTCAGCTGGTTGAGGTCGGCCATGAGCGCGGTGGCGGCGCCCGGGTACTGGATCTTGACCGCCACGTCGCGGCCGATGCCGACGGCGTCGTGGTGGTCGACGAGACCGGGCGCGACCAGCACCTGCTCGGCGCGTGGCGGACTGCTGCCCTGCGCGCGGCGCTGCCCGGGGACGGCGGCCCGTCGTCGCTGCGCCGGGTGCTGGCCCCGCTGTCGGTCCGGCGGTGGCGCCCCGACGTCGCACCCGGCAGCCCGCCACCGTGGGCCGACTGCGACACCCCCGCTGATCTGGCGCGCGCCCGGGCGGTAGCCGGCCGCCTGGGCGGGTAGGGGCCCGACCATGCGCGTCGTCGTCGCCGGAGCACACGGGCAGGTCGCCCGCCGTCTCGGCCGTCTGCTGTCCGCCCGCGGGAACACCGTCGTGGGCCTGATCCGCAACCCCGACCACCGGGCCGACCTCGAGGCCGACGGCGTCGAACCCGCCGTCGTCGACCTGGAGACCGCCACCGTCGACGAGGTCGCCCGGGCGGTGTCCGGCGCCGATGCGGTCGTGTTCGCCGCGGGTGCCGGCCCCGCCAGCGGTCCCGAGCGCAAGCACACGGTCGACCACGGCGCCGCGGTCACGCTCGCGGACGCCGCCGAGCAGGCGGGCGTCCGGCGCTACCTGCTGGTCTCCTCGATGGGCGTGGAGCAGGCGCGGCAGGGCACGCCGCAGGGCATGGACCCGGTGATGGCTGTCTACCTGCAGGCGAAGCTGCGCGCCGAGGACGAGATCCTCCCCCGGGAGGCGCTGGGCGTGACGATCGTGCGCCCCGGTGGCCTCACCGACGACCCGGGCACCGGGCGCGTGCGGCTCGAGCACGGCGTCCCGTACGGGCAGGTGCCGCGCGACGACGTCGCCGCGGTGCTGGCCGAGCTGCTCCTGCAGGGCAAGGACGGCGAGGTGGTCGAGCTCGTCGCCGGCGACACCCCCGTCGCCGACGCAGTCGCCGCTCTCCCGTGATCAGCTGCGGCGGGCGCGGGTGACGGTCGCCCGGGCGGCGAGCATGTCGTCGGGCGGGTAGTCCACGCGCACGAGCGCCAGCCCACCCGCCGGGGCGACGGGCACCTCGCTGGCCCGCTCGGTGCGCGCCAGCAACGTCGCCGGCCACTCCGGCGGACGACGGCCCTCGCCGACGGCCAGCAGCGCGCCCACCAGGCTGCGCACCATGGAGTGGCAGAACGCGTCGGCCGACGCGGCGATCGTGATGACGTCCCCGTCGCGGACGACGTCGAGCGCCAGCAGCGTGCGGATCGTCGTCGCCCCCTCGCGGCGCCGGCAGTAGGCGGCGAAGTCGTGCTCGCCGAGCAGCAGCCCCGCAGCCGCGGCCATCCGCGTCGCGTCCAGCGAGCGCGGCCAGGCGGCGGTGTCGAGCCGGCGCAGCGGCGGGGGGCCGGCAGGTGAGTCGCTGAGCCGGTAGACGTAGTGCCGGCCGAGTGCGGAGAACCGGGCGTCGAAGTCCGGGTGGGCCTCCTCCACCGCGGTCACCGCGATGTCCGGTGCCAGCACCCCGCGCAGCCGGCGGACCAGCCGGCCCCGGTGCTCGTCCCACACGTCGCGCGGGACGTCGCAGTGCGCCACCTGGCCGGTGGCGTGCACGCCGGCGTCGGTGCGTCCCGCCACCGTCAGCTCCACCGGCCGGCGCAGGACGGTGGCCAGCGCCTGCTCCAGGTCGCCCTGCACGGTGCGCTGGCCGGGCTGGCGGGCCCAGCCGTGCAGCGCCGTGCCGTCGTAGCTGATCGCCAGTCGAACGCGGACGAGCCCGCCCCCCTGGTCGGGGGCGGGCTCGTCCGGGTGCTGCGCGGTGCAGGGCTCGGCACCCACGTGATCTGCGGTCAGCAGCGGATCACTTCGGGTCCGGGGCGGACTCGCCGCCCTGGTACTGCTGGCTCGCGGTCGCGGCGTCGCCGAGCTCGGCGGCCTCGATCTCGGCCGCGGCGGCCGCGGCGACCTCCGGCGAGAGCGCCGGGTCCTCCACGACGGCCGCGTTCTGCCGCTGCGGCTCCGGGGTGACGTCGCCGTCGTCCTGGCGCTCACCGTCGGGGTTGAAGACGTCGGTGACGATCTCCTGCGCCTCGTCGGTCACCGAACCGTCGGTCACCGCCGGCGAGGTGTCCCCACCGGGGCCGGTCGACTCACCCTCGAACGTGGCCCCCTGGTCGCCACCACCGGCGGAGACGCCGGCAGCGCCCGCGCCCGTCACGTCCTCGGGCGAGCTCATCGGGTGCCGTCCGTGCCCTCGGCGTCGTCGGCGACCTCGTCGGGGCTGTCCGCCGAGTCGGCGCTGTCGGCGGAGTCGGCCGAGTCGGCGCTCTCCGCGGACTCCGCGCTGTCGGTGGCCTCGTCGGCGTCGGCGGTCTCGACCGCGTCCGCGGTGACCTCACCGGACGCGGCGGCAGCGCCGGCACCCGAGGCGAACTGCGTGCCACGGGCGCGCTCGGCCTCGCCGACGGCCTGCTGGGCCACGGTGAGAACCTCGACCAGCTCGATGACGGCCATCGGGGCGTTGTCGCCCTTGCGGGGGCCGACCTTGGTGATCCGCGTGTAGCCACCGGGACGGTTCTCGTAGCGAGGACCGATCTCGGCGAACAGGGTGTGCACGACGTCCTTGTCGCGGATCGTCGTCATCACCTGACGGCGGGCGTGCAGGTCGCCGCGCTTGGCGAAGGTGACCAGCTTCTCGGCCAGGGGACGCAGCCGCTTGGCCTTGGCCTCGGTGGTGGTGATCCGCCCATGCTCGAACAGCGAGGTGGCCAGGTTGGCCAGCATCAGCCGCTCGTGCGCGGGGGACCCGCCGAGACGGGGACCCTTGGTGGGGGTGGGCATGTCGGTCCTTCCTCAGGCTGCCGGCCGGTGCGAGCGCGGCTGCGTTCCGTGGTGGTGCTGTCCTAGCTGTGCGGTGGTGCGGCGAGCCAGGAGGGCCGGCCGGACGGCGGGCGTCCCGCCGTCCGGCCCGCGCCTCAGAGCTGCTCGGTCTCCTGGTAGGAGCCCTCGTCGTACTGCGCCTGGTCGTAGCCGGCGGCGTACTCGCCGGTGCCCTGGTAGGCGTCGGTCTCGTAGCCCTCGTCGTAGCTCTCGATCGAGGTGGGGATGAACCCGGGCGGGCTGTCCTTGAGCGCCAGGCCCATGGCCGCCAGCTTCATCTTGACCTCGTCGATCGACTTCGCGCCGAAGTTGCGGATGTCGAGCAGGTCGGCCTCGGAGCGGGTGACGAGCTCACCGACGGTGTGCACGCCCTCGCGCTTGAGGCAGTTGTAGGACCGGACGGTCAGGTCCATGTCCTCGATCGGCATCGAGAAGTTGGCGATGTCGGCGGCCTCGGCCGGGCTGGGCCCGACCTCGATGCCCTCGGCGTCGACGTTCAGCTCGCGCAGCAGGCCGAACAGCTCCACCAGGGTCGACCCGGCGGACGCGATGGCGTCGCGCGGGGCGATCGACGGCTTGGTCTCGACGTCGACCACGAGGCGGTCGAAGTCGGTGCGCTGCTCGACGCGGGTGGCCTCGACGGCGTAGGTGACCTTGAGGACCGGCGAGTAGATCGAGTCGACGGGGATGCGGCCGATCTCCTGGCCGGGCTGCTTGTTCTGCGGGGCCGGCACGTAGCCGCGGCCGCGCTCGACGACCAGCTCGACCTCCAGGCGACCCTTGCCGTTCAGGGTGGCGATGTGCAGGTCGGGGTTGTGCACCTCGACCCCCGCCGGCGGAGCGATGTCCGCGGCGGTGACCTCACCCGGGCCCTGCTTGCGCAGGTACATGGTCACCGGCTCGTCGGAGTCGGAGCTGACGACCAGGCCCTTGAGGTTGAGGATGATCTCGGTGACGTCCTCCTTGACGCCCGGCACGGTGGTGAACTCGTGCAGGGTGCCCTCGATGCGGATGCTGGTGACAGCGGCACCGGGGATGGACGACAGCAGCGTGCGCCGCAGCGAGTTGCCGAGGGTGTAGCCGAAGCCGGGCTCGAGGGGCTCGATGACGAACCGCGAGCGCGACTCGGTGATCGTCTCCTCGGTCAGCGTGGGGCGCTGTGCGATGAGCATTGCGTTTCTCCTCCATGTCCTCCGGCACCCGCCATATGACGCCGTGAGGGGGTGGTGCTGGCTCCGGCGGGCATCTGTCCGCCCGCCGGAGCCGGTGGTGCTCTCGAGCTCTTACTTGGAGTAGAGCTCGACGATCAGCTGCTCCTGGACCGGCGTGTCGATGACCTGCCGGGCCGGGATGCCGTGGACCAGCACGCGCAGCTGGCTGCTGATGACCTCGAGCCACGCGGGCACGGGGCGCTCGCCGGCGCGGGCCTGGGCGACCTCGAACGGCAGCATCGTGCGCGACTTCTCGGCCACCTCGATGATGTCGTTCTCGCTCACGCGGTACGACGGGATGTCGACCTTGCGGCCGTTCACCCGGATGTGGCCGTGGCGCACCAGCTGGCGGGCCATGTCACGGGACTCGGCGAAGCCGGCCCGGTAGACCACGTTGTCCAGGCGCGACTCCAGGATCTGGAGCAGGACCTCACCGGTCTTGCCGCTCTTGCGGTTCGCCTCTTCGTAGTAACCGCGGAACTGCTTCTCCAGCACGCCGTAGATGCGGCGCGCCTTCTGCTTCTCGCGGAGCTGGAGCAGGTACTCGCTGTCCTTGGTGCGGCCGCGGCCGTGCTCGCCCGGCGGGTAGGGCCGGATCTCGATCGGGCACTTCGCGGACTCGCACTTGCTGCCCTTGAGGAACAGCTTCATCTTCTCGCGCCGGCACATGCGGCAGTCGGCTCCGGTGTAACGGGCCACGTCTATCTACCTCGTTCGATCTCGTCGGTGGCCGGTCAGACCCGGCGGCGCTTCTTGGGGCGGCAGCCGTTGTGCGGCTGCGGCGTCACGTCCTGGATCTGGCCGACCTCGAGGCCCGTGGCCTGCAGGGAGCGGATGGCCGTCTCGCGACCGGAGCCAGGGCCCTTCACGAAGACGTCGACCTTGCGCATGCCGTGCTCCTGGGCCTTGCGCGCGGCGTTCTCGGCAGCCATCTGCGCCGCGAACGGCGTGGACTTGCGCGAGCCCTTGAAACCGACGTGGCCGGCGGACGCCCAGCTGATCACGTTGCCGTTCGGGTCGGTGATCGACACGATCGTGTTGTTGAACGTGCTCTTGATGTGCGCGGCGCCGTGGGCGACGTTCTTCTTCTCCTTGCGGCGGACCTTCTTGGCACCAGCCGCGGTGCGAGCCCTGGGAGGCATGTCTCTCCGGTTTCCTTCAGTTGCTGTGGCCTGGGGTTGCTGCCGTGCGGCAGCACACGTGTCGCGCCATCACTCCCGCCCTCACGGGTCGCCGTGGCGGCGCGTCGACGTGCTGTGGGTCAGCGGGCCTTCTTCTTGCCCGCGATGGTCTTGCGCGGGCCCTTGCTCGAGCGCGCGTTCGTCTTGGTGCGCTGGCCGTGGACGGGGAGCCCACGACGGTGACGCAGCCCCTGGTAGCAACCGATCTCCACCTTGCGGCGGATGTCGGCGGCCACCTCGCGGCGCAGGTCACCCTCGACGCGGAAGTGCTCGTCGATGTAGTCGCGCAGCTTCAGCAGGTCCTCGTCGCCGAGGTCCTTGACGCGCAGGTCCGGGCTGACGCCCGTCGCGGCCAGGGTCTCCTTGGCGTGGGTCTTGCCGATGCCGTAGATGTAGGTCAGCGCAACCTCGAGCCGCTTCTCGCGGGGGAGGTCGACGCCTGCCAGTCGTGCCATGTCCTAGGTGCTCCCTGTTTGTTCGACTCAGCCCTGGCGCTGCTTGTGCCGGGCGTTGTCGCAGATGACCATGACCCGGCCGTGCCGGCGGATCACCTTGCACTTGTCGCAGATCTTCTTCACCGACGGCTGGACCTTCACCGGTGCCGCCCCTCATTCCTCGATCGTGTGCCGGCCGCGTCCCTGCCGGTGGGCAGGCGCTGGCCGAGCGGTTACTTGTAGCGGTAGACGATGCGACCGCGGGTCAGGTCGTAGGGCGAGAGCTCCACGACCACGCGGTCCTCGGGCAGGATGCGGATGTAGTGCTGCCGCATCTTGCCGCTGATGTGGGCGAGCACCCGGTGCCCGTTCTGCAGTTCGACCCGGAACATCGCGTTGGGCAGCGGCTCGACGACGCGACCCTCGACCTCGATGGCCCCGTCCTTCTTCGCCATGCCCTACACGCACTCCTTGACTCGGTGGTACTCGTCCTCGCCCCCGCCCACGGGTGGACCCCGGACGACGAGCTCGGTGGTTGCAGAACAGATGGTGCAAAGCGCTCTCGCAGAGGGCGTTCCCCGTCACGCGGCCACAGCACGACGAAGGAACGGCGCTAGCGCCACAGGGAATCGTACCTGACGGCACACCAGTTCCCAACCGCCCCCCGTGAGGGCTGGGCTACACCGTCCTGGGCGCCGTCAGGAGCGCGGCGTGACCCCGAAGGGCGCCAGGCCGGCGACGCCGCCGTCCTCGGCGGTCAGGACCCACGGCCCCTCGGGGGTGATGGCCACGGTGTGCTCGAAGTGGGCGGCCCGCGAGCCGTCCTTGGTGACGACCGTCCAGCCGTCGTCGAGCTCGGCGGTCGCCGGGTCGCCGACGGTCACCATGGGCTCGATCGCGAGCACCAGCCCGGGCACCAGCTTGGGACCGCGGCCGGGACGCCCGTAATTGAGCACGTGCGGGTCCTGGTGCATCTCCGTGCCGATGCCGTGACCGCCGTAGTGGTCCACGATCCCGTACGGGTGCTCGTGCGACCGGATGGACTCCTCGACCGCGTGGCTGATGTCGGTCAGCCGACCGCCGGCGACGGCCCGCGCCAGCCCGGCCCACATCGACCGTTCCGTCACCTCGATCAACGCCGCGTCCTCGGCCGACGGCTCCCCCACCGTCACCGTCACCGCGGAATCGCTGTGCCAGCCGTTGAGGATGGCTCCGCAGTCGATGGAGATGTTGTCGCCCTCGGCGAGCACCCGGTCGGGGCTCGGGATGCCGTGCACGACCTCGTCGTTCACCGAGGCGCAGATCGTGCCCGTGAAGCCGTGGTAGCCCAGGAAGTTGGGCACCGCCCCCTGCGAGCGGATGTGGTCCTCGGCGACCGCGTCCAGCTCACCGGTGGTGACACCGGGGCGGACGGCGGCCTTCACCGCCGCCAGCGCACCGGCGGTCACGAGACCGGAGGCGCGCATCAGCTCGATCTCGTGCGCCGTCTTGATCTGGATCATGCGTCCACTCCACTTCGCGAGCAGCGGGAGGCGAGCGAGGATGCCTGCCGTCATCTGCCGCGCCACTCCTTCGACCGGGCCGGAGCCCGGCGGTCAGACAGCAGCCGGCTGCCCGGGCTCGCCGTCGTCGTCCGCGCCCAGGGCACGCAGCGCACGGGCGGTGACCTCCTCGACCGAACCGATCGCGTCGATCCGGGACAGCAGGCCCACGCCCTCGTAGAACCCGGACAGCGGGGCGGTCTGTTCCCGGTAGACCTCGAGGCGGTGCCGCACGGTCTCGGGCTTGTCGTCGTCGCGCTGCACCATCTGGCCGTCGACCAGCATGCGGCGACCGGAGAGCCGGCGCACCAGCTCCTCCTCCTCGACGACGAGCTCGAGCACCCGATCCAGGCCGTGCCCCAGGTCCTCGAGCGAGGAGCGGAGCTGCTCGGCCTGCGCGATGGTGCGGGGGAACCCGTCGAGCAGGAAACCCCCCTTGGCGTCGGGCTCGGCCAGCCGGTCCTTGACCATCGCCACGGTGATCTCGTCGGGCACCAGGTCGCCGGCGTCCATGTAGCTCTTGGCCTTGAGGCCGAGCTCGGTCTGGCCGCTGACGTTGGCCCGGAAGATGTCACCCGTCGAGATGGCGGGGACGCCCAGCCGACCGGCGATGATCTGCGCCTGGGTGCCCTTGCCCGCTCCGGGGGGCCCCAGCAGGACGACGCGCACTACTTCAGGAACCCTTCGTAGTTGCGCTGGTTGAGTTGCGTCTCGATCTGCTTCACCGTCTCCAACCCCACTCCGACCATGATCAGCACCGCGGTCCCGCCGAACGGGAAGTTCTGGTTCGCCCCCTCCTGCGTGACCGACAGGAAGAGGTTGGGGAGGACCGCGACCAGGCCCAGGTAGATCGACCCGGGCAGGGTGATCCGCGACAGCACGTACTGCAGGTACTCCGCCGTCGGGCGACCGGGGCGGATGCCGGGGATGAAGCCGCCGTAGCGCTTCATGTCGTCGGCCCGCTCCTCCGGGTTGAACGTGATCGACACGTAGAAGTACGTGAAGAAGATGATCATCGCGAAGTAGATCGCGACGTGCACCGGGCTGCTCTGGTCGATGATGTAGTTCTCGAAGAACCGGCGGACCCCGCCGGTCTCGTCGCCCTGCAGCTGGGTGATCAGCTGGGGCAGGTACAGCAGCGACGAGGCGAAGATGACCGGGATGACGCCGGCCTGGTTCACCTTGAGCGGGAGGTAGGTCGAGGTCCCGCCGTACATCCGGCGGCCGACCATGCGCTTGGCGTACTGCACCGGGATGCGTCGCTGCGCCTGCTCGACGAAGACGACCGTGCCGATGATGACCACCGCGAACGCGCAGACCACGGCGAAGACGAGACCGCCGCGGCTCTGCAGGATGGAGCCGCCCTCGGCCGGGATGCGGGCCGCGATCGAGGTGAAGATCAGCACGGACATGCCGTTGCCGATCCCCTTCTCGGTGAGCAGCTCGCCCAGCCACATGATCAGGGCCGTGCCGGCGGTGAGGGCGACGACCAGGATGACCGTGGTGGCCACCGAGTCCGACGGGATGATCTCCTCGGAGCAGCCGGGGAACAGCTGGCCGCTGCGCGCGAGGGCGATGATGCCGGTGCTCTGCAGCACGGCCAGGGCGATCGTCAGGTAGCGGGTGTACTGGGTCAGCTTGGCCTGACCCGACTGCCCTTCCTTCTTGAGCTGCTCGAACCTCGGGATGACCACGACCAGCAGCTGCACGATGATGCTGGCGGTGATGTACGGCATGATGCCGAGCGCGAAGACCGACAGCCGCAGCAGCGCTCCACCGGAGAACAGGTTCACCAGCGAGTAGATGTCGCGCTGCGACCCGGACTGGGCAGCCTCGAGGCAGTTGTTGATGGCCTCGACCGAGACCCCGGGACCGGGCACCTGGGCGCCCAGCCGGTACACGGCGATGATCGCCAGGGAGAACAGCAGCTTGCGCCGGAGATCTGGCGTCCGGAACGCCGCGGCGAACGCCTGCAGCACGAGCCCTCCCTTGTCGGTCGAGTGAGCGTAACAATCGGCCCGCCCCGCACGGGTGCGGGGCGGGCCGATGAGGCCCCGTCCCGGGCCCCACCCCGAGCGTTCGGGGTGGGGTGGACGGGGATCTGTCAGATGCGGGTGGTGCTGCCCCCGGCCGCGCCGATCTTCTCGGCAGCGGACGCGGAGAAGGCGTGGGCGTGGACGTGCACCTGCACGCCGCCCAGCTCGCCGGTGCCGAGCACCTTGACCGGCTGGCCGCGGCGGACCGCGCCCACCTCGGCCAGGGTGTCCGGGTTGACCGAGCCGCCCTGCGGGAACAGCGCCGCGATCCGGTCGAGGTTGACGACCTGGAACACGACCTTGTTGTTGTTCTTGAAGCCCGAGAGCTTCGGCAGCCGCATGTGCAGCGGGGTCTGCCCACCCTCGAACCGGGCGGACGTGTTGCCCCGCGCGCCGGTGCCCTTGGTGCCGCGACCGGCGGTCTTGCCCTTGGAGCCCTCACCGCGACCCACGCGGGTCTTGGGGGTGTGGGCGCCGGGGGCCGGACGCAGGTGGTGAACCTTCAGAGTCATAGCGAGTCTTTCCTCAGACCTCTTCGACGGTGACCAGGTGCGGCACCGTCGCGACCATCCCACGGATCTCGGGACGGTCCTCCTGGACGACCGAGTCGTTGATCCGCTTGAGGCCCAGCGAACGCAGCGTCTGCCGCTGGTTGGGCTTCGTGCCGATGGCCGACTTGACCTGGGTGACCTTCAGCTGCGCCATCTCAGACCCCCTGACCCGCACGGGCACGGAGCATGGCGGCCGGGGCGACGTCCTCCAGCGGCAGACCGCGGCGGGCCGCGATCTCCTCGGGACGGACGAGGTCCTTCAGCGCCTGCATCGTGGCGTGCACGATGTTGATCGGGTTCGACGAGCCGAGGCTCTTCGAGAGCACGTCGTGGATGCCGGCGCACTCGAGCACGGCACGCACCGGGCCACCGGCGATGACACCGGTACCGGGGCTGGCCGGCTTGAGCAGCACGACACCGGCCGCCGCCTCACCCTGCACGGGGTGCGGGATGGTGCTGGCGATGCGAGGCACCTTGTAGAAGTGCTTCTTGGCCTCCTCGACGCCCTTGGCGATCGCCGCGGGCACCTCCTTGGCCTTGCCGTAGCCGACGCCCACGGTGCCGTCACCGTCGCCCACGATCACCAGGGCGGTGAAGCTGAAGCGCCGACCACCCTTGACGACCTTGGACACGCGGTTGATGGCGACCACGCGCTCGATGTAGTTGCTCTTCTCGGCGGGCGCGCCACCGGGGCCCCGCCCGCCGTCACGACGGTCACGGCGGTCGTTGCCGCCGCCGGCGCCGCCGCCGCGTCGCTGTGGTCCTGGCATCAGACGTCCCTCTCGATCTGCTCGCTCGTGCTGGTGTGGGTGGTCATCAGAAGTCCAGCCCACCCTCGCGGGCACCGTCGGCCAGAGCGGCGATGCGCCCGGCGTAGCGGTTGCCCCCGCGGTCGAAGACGACCGCCGAGATGCCGGCGGCCTTGGCGCGCTCGGCGACGAGGGCGCCCACCTGGCGGGCCAGGGCGGACTTGTCGCCCTCGGCGCCGCGGAGGCTGGCGTCCATCGTCGACGCGCTCACCACGGTGCGGCCGACGGTGTCGTCGACGACCTGCACGTGGATGTGGCGCGAGCTGCGCTTGACCACCAGGCGCGGACGCTCCGGCGTGCCGGAGACCCGCTTGCGCAGCCGGTTGTGGCGGCGCAGCCGCGAGACGCGGCGCGCCGTGCTGATGTCGGTGCCGACGGGCTTGTGGACCCGGCCGGCCTTCTCTGCCTGAGCCATCACTTACCCGTCTTCCCGACCTTGCGCTTGACGACCTCGCCCTGGTACCGCACGCCCTTGCCCTTGTACGGGTCGGGCTTGCGGATCTTGCGGATCTTGGCTGCGACCTCGCCCACCAGCTGCTTGTCGATGCCGCTGACCCGCAGGCGGGTCGGGGACTCGACCGCGAAGGTGATGCCCTCGGGGGCCTTCACCGGGACGGGGTGGCTGAAGCCCAGGGCGAACTCGAGGTCCGAGCCGCGCGCCTGGACGCGGTAACCGACACCGACGATCTCGAGGGTCTTGGTGTAGCCCTCGGTGACACCGGTGATCATGTTGGCGATGAGCGTCCGCGAGAGCCCGTGCAGGGCGCGGTTCTGCCGCTCGTCGTTGGGGCGCTGCACCCGCAGCGTGCCGTCCTCGTCGCGCTCGACGGTGATCGGCGCCGCGACGGTGTGGGCCAGGGTGCCCTTGGGGCCCTTCACGCTCACCGTCTGGCCGTCGATGGCGACGTCCACACCACTGGGCACGGCGATCGGGAGTCGTCCGATCCGTGACATCTCTTGCTCCCCTTACCAGACGTAGGCGAGGACTTCCCCACCCACGCCCTTCTTGTTCGCCTGCTTGTCGGTCAGCAGCCCGGTGGAGGTCGAGATGATCGCCACGCCGAGGCCGCCGAGCACCTTGGGCAGGGCGGTCGACTTCGCGTACACCCGCAGACCCGGCTTGGACACCCGCCGGACTCCGGCGATGCTGCGCTCGCGGTTGGGGCCGTACTTCAGGTCGACGACCAGCTGCTTGAAGGTGGTGCCGTCCTTGTCGACGTCGTCGACGCGCCAGCCGGCGATGTAGCCCTCCTGCTGGAGGATCTCGGCGATGTGCGTCTTGAGCTTCGACGACGGCATGACCGCGGAGTCGTGGTACGCCTGGTTGGCGTTCCGCAGACGCGTCAGCATGTCCGCGATCGGGTCGGTCATGGTCATGGCGTGTGGTGCCTCTCTCGCCGCGGTTCCTCATGCCCCGGGTCTTCCCGGACTTGGGGCGTGGGCCTCTCGGCGATCAGTGGTGCTTCGGTTGTGATCCGGCCCGGGTGGACCGAGGCCGTGCTGCTTACCAGGAGCTCTTCTTCACGCCGGGGAGCTCCCCGGCGTGCGCCATCTCCCGCAGGCAGATCCGGCACAGGCCGAACTTGCGGAAGACCGCGTGCGGACGACCGCACCGCTGGCAGCGGGTGTAGCCGCGCACCTTGAACTTGGGGGTGCGGGCCGCCTTGTTGATCAGCGCCTTCTTGGCCATTGCTTCTCTCCTGCCCGGCTCAGCGGACGGTCGTGACGACGGGCTGGCCGGCGAAGGGGAAACCGAGCTGGCGGAGCAGCTCGCGACCCTCCTCGTCGGTGGTCGCGGTGGTGACCAGCGTGATGTCCATGCCGCGGGGGCGGTCGATCTTGTCGACGTCGATCTCGCGGAACATGGACTGCTCGTTCAGCCCGAACGTGTAGTTGCCGTGGCCGTCGAACTGCTTGGCGTTCAGGCCGCGGAAGTCGCGGATGCGGGGCAGGGCCAGCGACAGCAGCCGGTCCAGGAACTCCCACATGCGGTCACCGCGGAGGGTGACCTTCGCGCCGATGGGCATGCCCTCGCGGAGCTTGAACTGCGCGATGGACTTGCGGGCCCGGACGACGGCCGGCTTCTGGCCGGTGATGGCGGTGAGGTCGCGGACCGCGCCGTCCATCAGCTTCGCGTCGCGGGTGGCCTCGCCGACGCCCATGTTGACGACGATCTTCGTCAGGCGCGGGATCTGCATGACGTTGTCGTAGCCGAACTCCGACTGGAGGGCCGGCACGATGTTCTCGCGGTAGTTGGCGAGCATGCGGGGCAGCTCACGGGTGGGTGCGCTCATGATGCTCAGAGGTCCTTACCGGTGCGCCGCGAGACCCGGATACTGCGGCCTTCCTCGTCCTTGCGGTAACCGACCCGGGTCGGCTTGTCCTCGGAGTCGATCACCATCACGTTGCTCACGTGGATGGGCGCCTCCTGCGTGACGATCCCGCCCTGCTGGGCCCCGCGCTGGTTCGAGCTGATGCGGGTGTGCTTCTTCACCCGGCCGACGCCCTCCACCAGCACCTTCTGGAGCTTGGGGTAGGCGGCGATGACACGACCCTTCGCGCCCTTGTCCTTGCCGGACAGGACCACGACCGTGTCGCCCTTCTTGACCTTCATCGACGGGGTCTTCCCGCTGGCTGCCTGAGCCATGATCACAGCACCTCCGGAGCGAGCGAGATGATCCGCATGAACCGCTTGTCGCGCAGCTCGCGGCCCACGGGGCCGAAGATGCGCGTGCCGCGGGGGTCGCCGCTGTCGCGGATGATGACCGCGGCGTTCTCGTCGAAGCGGATGTAGGAACCGTCGGGACGACGGCGCTCCTTCACCGTGCGGACGACGACCGCCTTGACGACGTCGCCCTTCTTGACGCCCGCGCCGGGGATCGCATCCTTCACGGTGGCGACGATGACGTCACCGATACCCGCGTAGCGCCGCCCGGAGCCGCCGAGAACCCGGATGCAGAGGATCTCCTTCGCACCGGTGTTGTCGGCGACCCGCAGTCGCGACTCCTGCTGGATCACTGCTACTCCCAAATCTTCGTGGTGACAGCCGGGCCGGAACGGTGAACCGGCTGTCCGGTCTCCCGCGTGCGGACGCACCGGCGGCTGAGCCGCCGGTGCGTCCGAGCACGGGAACCGGGATGTGCGCGCACCCCTCCGAGGAGGTGCGGTGCGCGCCAGTCGACCAGCGTACCTGGTCGCCCGGAGGCCCCGCAGGGCCGCCTGTTTACTTGGCCTTCTCGACGACCTGGACGAGCCGCCACCGCTTGGTGGCCGACGTCGGCCGGGTCTCCATGATCTGGACGCGGTCGCCGATGCCGGCGACGTTCTCCTCGTCGTGGACCTTCAGCTTGCTGGTCCGGCGGATGACCTTGCCGTAGAGGGCGTGCTTCACGCGGTCCTCCACCTCGACGACGATCGTCTTGGCCATCTTGTCGCTGACCACGAGGCCCTCACGGACCTTGCGGTACCCACGCCCGGCCAGGCCGGGGCCCGTGGACTCCTGGGTCTCGCTCATGCCACACCCTCGTTCGGGGCGACCGAGAGACCCAGCTCGCGCTCGCGCATGATCGTGTAGATCCGGGCGATGTCGCGGCGGACGGTCTGCAGTCGCCGGTTGTTGTCCAGCTGGCCGGTGGCCACCTGGAACCGCAGGTTGAACAGTTCTTCCTTGGACTCGCGCAGCCGCGAAGCGAGCTCGTCAGCAGAGAGCTCGCGCAGCTCGGGAGCGGTCAGACCAGCGGCCATCACACTTCTCCTTCACGCGTGATGAAGCGGCACTTCATCGGCAGCTTGTGGATCGCGCGGCGCATGGCCTCGCGGGCCACGGGCTCGGCCACACCGGAGAGCTCGAAGAGCACCCGGCCCGGCTTCACGTTGGCGACCCACCACTCGGGCGAACCCTTACCGGAACCCATGCGGGTCTCGGCCGGCTTCTTGGTGAGCGGGCGGTCGGGGTAGATCGAGATCCACACCTTGCCGCCACGGCGGATGTGCCGGGTCATGGCGATACGGGCCGACTCGATCTGCCGGTTCGTCACGTACGCCGGCTCGAGGGCCTGGATGGCGTACTCACCGAAGTTGATCTCGGTGCCGCCCTTGGCCCGGCCGGAACGGCTCGGGTGGTGCTGCTTGCGGTGCTTGACGCGCCGTGGGATGAGCATGGCTCAGCTCTCCGTGTTCTCGGTCGCGGCGGCCGTGGTCTCGGCGGCCGCGGTGGCCTCCGGACCGGCGA
The DNA here is from genome assembly GCF_003319185.1 of Blastococcus sp. TF02A-30. Taxonomy (GTDB): domain Bacteria; phylum Actinomycetota; class Actinomycetes; order Mycobacteriales; family Geodermatophilaceae; genus Blastococcus. The sequence goes on along the minus strand of NZ_QOHJ01000001.1, from coordinate 769,507 downwards.
CCTCGGCGACGGTCGTCTCGGGAGCGACGTCGCCCGACGTGGCGGCGACGGTGCTCTCGGCGGTGTCGGCCACCGGCCCGGTCGTGGTCTGGGCGGCGGCGCGGCCGGCCTCGGTGCCACCGGCGGTGGTGCCGGAGGAGCCGGAGCGGCGCGGGCGCTGGGGGCGCTCGCGGCGCTGGCCCTGCCGGGCGGCGAGGGCCTCGAGGGCCTCGCGCTCGGCACGGGAGCCGCTGACGTCACCCTTGTAGATCCACACCTTCACGCCGATGCGGCCGAAGGTGGTGCGGGCCTCGTAGATGCCGTAGTCGATGTTCGCGCGGAGCGTGTGCAGCGGCACGCGACCCTCGCGGTAGAACTCCGACCGGCTCATCTCGGTGCCGCCCAGGCGCCCGGAGCACTGCACCCGGATGCCCTTGACCTGCGGGCTGCGCTGGGCCGACTGCATGGCCTTGCGCATGGCGCGGCGGAAGCTGACCCGGCTGGAGAGCTGCTCGGCGACGCCCTGGGCGACCAGCTGCGCGTCCGACTCGGGGTTCTTGACCTCGAGGATGTTCAGCTGCACCTGCTTGCCGGTGAGCTTCTCGAGCTCGCCGCGGATGCGGTCGGCCTCGGCGCCGCGGCGACCGATGACGATGCCGGGACGCGCGGTGTGGATGTCGACACGGACCCGGTCACGGGTGCGCTCGATCTCCACCTTGGAGATGCCGGCCCGCTCCATGCCCTTGGACATGAGCTTGCGGATCGCGACGTCTTCCTTGACGTAGTCCTTGTACAGCTTGTCCGCGTACCACCGGGACTTGTAGTCGGTGGTGATCCCGAGTCGGAACCCGTGCGGGTTGACCTTCTGACCCACTAGCGGGTCCCTCCCCTCGTGTTGCTGGTCTGCTGCGTGGCCGGGCCGGTCTGACCCGTGTCGCGGCGCGCCTTGCGCGACTTCTGCGCCAGCTCGGCGCTCGCCGCGACCTCGGCGACCTCGACCGTGATGTGGCAGGTCCGCTTGTTGATGCGGAACGCCCGGCCCTGCGCACGCGGACGGATCCGCTTGAGCGTCGGGCCCTCGTCGACGTAGGCGGCGCTGACGACCAGCGCAGCCGGGTCGAGCTGCAGGTTGTGCTCGGCGTTGGCCACCGCGCTGGCGACCACCTTCGCGACCGGCTCGCTGGCGGCCTGCGGGGCGAACCGCAGCAGCGCCAGGGCCTCGTCGGTCGGCAGGTAGCGGATCAGGTCCACCACCCGACGGGCCTTCATGGGGGTCACGCGGACGAACCGGGCCGTAGCCCGGGCGACCGGCGCCTCCTGTCCCACCTGGGAAGTCATCTGTATCTCTCTCTACCTGGTCAGCCGCGCCGCGACCGGCGGTCGTCCTTGACGTGCCCACGGAAGGTGCGCGTGGGCGCGAACTCGCCGAGCTTGTGCCCGACCATCGCCTCGGTCACGAAGACCGGGACGTGCTTGCGGCCGTCGTGCACGGCCAGCGTGTGACCGAGCATGTCGGGGATGATCGTCGAACGACGCGACCAGGTGCGGATCACGTTCTTGGTGCCCTTTTCGTTCTGGGCGTCCACCTTCTTGAGCAGGTGGTCGTCGACGAACGGGCCCTTCTTCAGGCTGCGTGGCATGTCTGTCGGCTCCTATCCCGCTCAGCGCTTCTTGTTGGCGCGCCGGCGGCGCACGATCATCGCGTCACTGGCCTTGCGCTTGCGCGTCCGGCCCTCCGGCTTGCCCTTCGGGTTCACCGGGTGACGACCACCGGAGGTCTTGCCCTCACCACCACCGTGCGGGTGGTCGACCGGGTTCATGGCGACACCGCGGACGGTCGGGCGCTTGCCCTTCCACCGCATGCGGCCGGCCTTGCCCCAGTTGATGTTCGACTGCTCGGCGTTGCCCACCTCGCCGACGGTCGCGCGGCAGCGCACGTCGACGTTGCGGATCTCGCCCGACGGCATGCGCAGCTGCGCGAACCGGCCCTCACGGGCGACCAGCTGGACGCTGGTCCCCGCGGAGCGGGCGATCTTGGCGCCGCCACCGGGACGGAGCTCGATGGCGTGAACCACCGTGCCCACCGGGATGTTCCGCAGCGGCAGGTTGTTGCCCGGCTTGATGTCGGCCGACGGGCCGCACTCGACCAGGTCGCCCTGCTTCAGGCGGGCCGGGGCGATGATGTAGCGCTTCTCCCCGTCCGCGTAGTGCAGCAGCGCGATGCGCGAGGTGCGGTTCGGGTCGTACTCGATGTGCGCGACCTTGGCCGGCACGCCGTCCTTGTCGGCCCGGCGGAAGTCGATCACCCGGTAGGCGCGCTTGTGGCCGCCACCCTGGTGACGAGCCGTGACCTTCCCGTGGACGTTGCGCCCGCCACGACCGTGCAGCGGTCGGACCAGCGACTTCTCGGGGTGGTCGCGGGTGACCTCGGCGAAGTCGGCGACGCTGGAGCCGCGGCGGCCCGGCGTCGTCGGCTTGTACTTGCGGATAGCCATTGCTGACTCAGTCCCGTCTTCTATCTCTGGTCCGTCGTCCCGGGCGCTCAGGCGCCCGGACCGCCGAAGATCTCGATGCGGTCGCCAGGCGCCAGCGAGACGATGGCGCGCTTGGTGTCCTTGCGCTTGCCCAGCTTGTTGCCCTTGCTGCGCTTGCGCTTGCCCTGGCGGTTGATCGTGTTCACGCCGAGGACCTTCACGTTGAAGATCTGCTCGACCGCGATCTTGATCTGGGTCTTGTTGGCCTCGGGCAGCACGACGAACGTGTACTGGTTCTCGTCCAGCAGCCCGTAGCTCTTCTCGGAGATCACCGGGGCGAGCAGGACGTCCCGGGGGTCGCGGACGCTCATGCCTGCTCCTCGGTGGTCTCGTCAGCGGACTCGTCGGCGGACTCCGCCGACGCGGCCTTCTTGGCGGGGGCCTTCTTCGCCGCGGCCTTCTTGGCCGGGGCCTTCTTCGCCGGGGCCTCGGCCGCGACGTCGGCGTCGGTGGTGCCCTCGCCGGCGGCGGGGGCGATCGACGGCACGGCGTCCGGGATGTCGGCCGTGGTGAGGTCCGGCAGCTGCACGCCCTTGCCCTTGGCCGGGCCGGCCACGAACTCGGCCAGCGCGGTCTCGGTGAAGACGACCTCGTCGGCCACCAGCACGTCGTAGGTGTTGAGCTGGCCGGCCTCGATCAGGTGCACCTGCGGCAGGTTGCGCAGGCTGACCCAGTTGAGGACGTCGTCGTGGTCCAGGACCACGAGGACCTTGGCGGCCTGGGTGATCGCGGTGAGCGTCGCCAGGGCGTCCTTGGTCTTCGGGGCGTCGCCCTCGACGAATGCCGAGACGACGTGCACGCGACCCTCGCGAGCCCGGTCGGAGAGGGCACCGCGCAGCGCGGCGGCCTTCATCTTCTTCGGGGTCTTCTTCGAGTAGTCACGCGGCTGCGGGCCGTGGACGGTGCCACCCCCGGTGAACTGCGGCGCACGGATCGAGCCCTGGCGGGCGCGACCGGTGCCCTTCTGGCGGTAGGGCTTGATGCCACCGCCGCTGACCTGGCCGCGGGTCTTCGTCGCGTGGGTGCCCTGGCGGGCGGCGGCCAGCTGGGCCACGACCACCTGGTGCATCAGCGAGATGTTCGCGTCGGCGTCGAAGAGCTCGCCGGGCAGCGTGACGCTGCCGGAGGTCTCCCCCGCCGGGGTGCGCACGTCGACCTGGCGGTCGGTGCGCGTCTCGGTCGACTGGGTCACTTGGTGTCACTCCCCACGGGGCCACCCTTGACGGCCGAACGGACCAGCACGAGGCCGCCCTTCGGACCGGGGATGGCGCCCTTGATCAGCAGCAGACCGCGCTCGGCGTCCACCTTGTGGACGCGCAGCGACAGGGTCGTGGTCTTGACCGCACCCATGCGGCCGGCCATGCGCAGGCCCTTGAAGACGCGGCCGGGCGTGGACGCGCCACCGATGGAACCCGGCGACCGGTGCTTGCGCTGGGTGCCGTGCGCGGCGCCGAGGCCCTTGAAGCCGTGACGCTTCATGACACCGGCGGTGCCCTTGCCCTTGCTGGTGCCGATGACGTCGACCTTGGTCACGCCGTCGAACACGTCGGTGGTCAGCTCCTGGCCGACCGTGTACTGCCCGGCGTCCTCGGTGCGCAGTTCGACCAGGTGCCGCCGCGGCGTCACGCCCGCCTTGGTGAAGTGCCCGCCCTCGGGGCGGTTCACCTTGCGCGGGTCGATCTCACCGAAACCGAGCTGGACGGCCGAGTAGCCGTCGACCTCGGGGGTGCGCACCTGGGTCACCACACACGGGCCCGCCTTGACGACGGTCACCGGCACGAGGCGGTTGTTCTCGTCGAAAACCTGGGTCATCCCCAGCTTCTCGCCGAGGAGCCCGCGAAATGTGCTCGCCATGTCTGCTGACTGCCCTTACTGGATGTTGACGTCGACCGAGGCCGGCAGGTCGATGCGCATGAGCGCGTCGACCGTCTTCGGCGTCGGGTCGAGGATGTCGATGAGCCGCTTGTGCGTCCGCATCTCGAAGTGCTCGAACGAGTCCTTGTACTTGTGCGGCGAACGGATCACCGCGTACACGTTCTTCTCCGTCGGCAGAGGCACCGGGCCGACCACACGCGCTCCGGTCTTGGTGACCGTCTCCACGATGCGCCGCGCCGAGGCGTCGATCGCCTCGTGGTCATAGGCCTTCAGCCGGATGCGGATCTTCTGTCCCGCCATCGCTGTCTTCTGCTCCTGCCGATCGGTTGTGAAAGTTCGAGTGGGTCTGCTGACCCGGGGTGGGTCCGGGGCACGGGGCCCCGGACCCTGGCCGGGCGGCGGCCGCTCGTCGCGGCCGCCGCCCGCCGGGGGTGTTACTTGAGGATCTTGGTGACGCGGCCGGCGCCCACGGTCCGACCACCCTCGCGGATGGCGAACTTCAGGCCCTCCTCCATGGCGATGGGCTGGATGAGCTCCACCGTCATCTCGGTGTTGTCGCCGGGCATGACCATCTCGGTGCCGGCGGGCAGGGTCACCACACCGGTCACGTCCGTCGTCCGGAAGTAGAACTGGGGACGGTAGTTGTTGAAGAACGGCGTGTGACGGCCACCCTCGTCCTTCGAGAGGATGTAGACCGAACCCTCGAAGTTGGTGTGCGGGGTGATCGAGCCGGGCTTCACGACGACCTGGCCGCGCTCCACGTCCTCGCGCTTGATGCCGCGGAGGAGCAGACCGACGTTGTCACCGGCCTGGCCCTGGTCGAGCAGCTTGCGGAACATCTCGACGCCGGTGACGGTGGTCTTGGTCGAGGAGTCCTTGATGCCGACGATCTCGACCTCCTCGTTCACCTTGACGATGCCGCGCTCCACGCGACCGGTCACGACGGTGCCGCGGCCGGTGATGGTGAAGACGTCCTCGACGGGCATGAGGAACGGCTTGTCGATGTCGCGCTCCGGCTCGGGGATCGCGGTGTCGACGGCGTTCATCAGCTCCATGAGCTTGTCGCCCCACTCGGCGTCGCCCTCGAGCGCCTTGAGCGCCGAGACGCGGACCACGGGGACGTCGTCGCCCGGGAACTCGTACTCGGACAGCAGCTCGCGGACCTCCAGCTCGACGAGCTCGAGGATCTCCTCGTCGTCGACCATGTCGGCCTTGTTGAGCGCCACGACGATGTAGGGGACACCGACCTGGCGGGCCAGGAGCACGTGCTCCTTGGTCTGCGGCATCGGGCCGTCGGTGGCGGCGACCACCAGGATGGCGCCGTCCATCTGCGCCGCACCGGTGATCATGTTCTTGATGTAGTCGGCGTGACCCGGGCAGTCGACGTGCGCGTAGTGACGGTTCTCCGTCTGGTACTCGACGTGCGCGATCGAGATCGTGATGCCGCGGGCCTTCTCCTCGGGCGCCTTGTCGATCTGGTCGAAGGCGGACGCCTCGTTGAGGTCCGGGTACTTGTCGTGCAGGACCTTGGTGATCGCCGCGGTCAGCGTCGTCTTGCCGTGGTCGATGTGCCCGATGGTGCCGATGTTGACGTGCGGCTTGGTCCGCTCGAACTTGGCCTTGGCCACTGGGTTCCTCTCCTCGTGGTTACGCAGGTGGTGCGTGCTCTGGGGGGTGGGGCTGTGCTCGGGGCCGGCGGCGTGCCGCCGGCCGGTTACTCGCCGGTCGCCTTGGCGATGATCTCCTTGGCGACGTTGGCCGGGACCTCGGCGTACGAGTCGAACACCATGGTGTAGCTCGCCCGTCCCTGGGTGCGGCTGCGCAGGTCGCCCACGTAGCCGAACATCTCCGAGAGCGGGACCAGGGCCCGGACGACGCGAGCGCCGGAGCGCTCCTCCATCGCCTGGATGATCCCGCGCCGGGAGTTCAGGTCGCCGATGACGTCACCCATGTAGTCCTCGGGCGTGACGACCTCGACGGCCATCATCGGCTCGAGCAGGGCCGGGTCGGCCTTGCGCGCGGCCTCCTTGAAGACCATCGAGCCGGCGATCTTGAAGGCCATCTCCGAGGAGTCCACCTCGTGGTACTGGCCGTCGATCAGGCTGGCCTTGACGCCCACGACCGGGTAGCCGGCGAGGATGCCGTACTGCATGGCGTCCTGGATGCCCTGGTCGACCGACGGGATGTACTCCCGCGGGACGCGGCCACCGGTGACGGCGTTCTCGAACTCGTAGGTGGCCGAGTCGCCGCTGATCGGCAGCGGCTCGAGGGTCACCTGGACCTTCGCGAACTGGCCCGACCCACCCGTCTGCTTCTTGTGGGTGTAGTCGTACTTCTCGACGGCCCGGCGGATCGTCTCGCGGTAGGCCACCTGCGGCTTGCCGACGTTGGCCTCGACCTTGAACTCGCGCCGCATGCGGTCGACGAGGATCTCCAGGTGCAGCTCACCCATGCCGGAGATGACGGTCTGGCCGGTCTCCTCGTCGAGCTTGACCTGGAAGGTCGGGTCCTCCTCGGCCAGCTTCTGGATGGCCGTGCCCAGCTTCTCCTGGTCGCCCTTCGTCTTCGGCTCGATCGCCACCGAGATGACCGGGGCCGGGAAGGTCATCGACTCGAGGATCACCGGGTTCTGCGGGTCGCAGAGGGTGTCACCCGTCGTCGTCTGCTTCAGGCCCACGACGGCCACGATCTGGCCGGCGCCCACGCCCTCGCGCTCCTCGCGCTTGTTGGCGTGCATCTGGTAGATCTTGCCGATCCGCTCCTTGCGGTCCTTGGTGCTGTTGAGCACCGGCGAACCGGAGGAGAGACGACCGGAGTACACGCGGACGTAGGTCAGCTTGCCCAGGTGCTGGTCGGTCTGGATCTTGAAGGCCAGGGCCGAGAACGGCTCGTCCTCGTCCGCGTGGCGCAGCACCTCGGTCTCGCCGTCCAGGGCGGTGCCCTTGATCGACTCGATGTCCAGCGGGCTGGGCAGGTAGTCGGTGACGGCGTCGAGCAGGGGCTGGATGCCCTTGTTCTTGAACGCGGTGCCGGTCAGGACCGGGTTGACCTGCGCGGCGATGGTCGCCTTGCGGATCGCGGCCTTGAGGCGGTCGACGTCGATCTCCTCGCCACCGAGGTAGGACTCCATGAGCGAGTCGTCGAAGTCTGCGATGTTCTCGAGGAGCTTCTCGCGGTACTCGGCGGCCTGGTCGGCGAGCTCGGCCGGGATCTCCTCGACGGAGTAGTCCTCGCCCATCTGGGTCTCGCCGCGCCACGTCAGCGCGCGCATCTGCACCAGGTCGACGACGCCGATGAAGTCGGCCTCGGCACCGATGGGCAGCTGCAGCACCAGCGGGTTGGCACCCAGGCGCTCGACCATCATGTCGACGCAGCGGAAGAAGTTCGCCCCGGTGCGGTCGAGCTTGTTGACGAAGCACATGCGCGGGACGCCGTACTTCTCGGCCTGCCGCCACACCTGCTCGGTCTGCGGCTCGACGCCGGCGACACCGTCGTAGACCGCGACGGCGCCGTCGAGCACCCGCAGCGACCGCTCCACCTCGACGGTGAAGTCGACGTGCCCGGGGGTGTCGATGATGTTGATGTCGTAGCCGTTCCAGGAGCACTTCGTCGCGGCCGACGTGATGGTGATGCCGCGCTCCTGCTCCTGCTCCATCCAGTCCATCGTGGCCGCGCCGTCGTGGACCTCACCGATCTTGTACGTGATACCGGTGTAGAAGAGGATGCGCTCCGTCGTCGTCGTCTTGCCGGCGTCGATGTGCGCCATGATCCCGATGTTGCGGGTCTTGGCGAGCTGGGCCTCGTTGCTGGCCATGTCCTTACTCCTCTTGCCTGGTGTCCGTGTGCGGGTCCGGGGATCGCCCGGGAGTCCCGCCGACGGCGGGCGCTGGTCGGTGGGTTACCAGCGGTAGTGCGCGAAGGCCTTGTTCGACTCGGCCATCTTGTGCGTGTCCTCGCGACGCTTCACCGCGGCACCGAGACCGTTGCTCGCGTCGAGCAGCTCGTTCATCAGGCGCTCGGTCATCGTCTTCTCGCGACGGGCCCGGCTGTACTGGATCAGCCAGCGCAGGCCGAGGGTGGTGCTGCGCGAGGCGCGGACCTCGACCGGGACCTGGTAGGTCGCACCACCGACGCGGCGGCTGCGGACCTCGAGGGCCGGCTTCACGTTGTCCAGCGCGCGCTTGAGCGTGACGACCGGGTCGGTGTCGGTCTTGGCGCGGCAGCCCTCGAGGGCGCCGTAGACGATCGACTCGGCGACCGAGCGCTTGCCGTCGACCAGCACCTTGTTCACCAGCTGGGTCACCAGCGGCGACTGGTACACCGGGTCGGCGACGAGCGGGCGCTTCGGCGCGGGGCCCTTGCGCGGCATTAGCTCTTCTCCTTCTTCGCGCCGTAACGGCTGCGAGCCTGCTTGCGGTTGCGGACACCCTGGGTGTCCAGCGAGCCACGGATGATCTTGTAGCGCACGCCCGGCAGGTCCTTCACGCGGCCGCCGCGCACGAGCACCATCGAGTGCTCCTGCAGGTTGTGGCCGACGCCCGGGATGTAGGCGGTCACCTCGATGCCACTGGTGAGGCGGACGCGAGCGACCTTGCGCAGCGCCGAGTTCGGCTTCTTCGGCGTCGTCGTGTACACGCGCGTGCAGACGCCGCGGCGCTGGGGGGAACCCTTCAGCGCCGGGGTCTTGGTCTTCTCGACCTTGTCCTCGCGGCCCTTGCGGACCAGCTGGTTGATCGTGGGCATGGGTGGCCTGGATCTCCTACCTGCGCTGGGGTGGTGCTCGTCGAATTGCTACTGGCTTCGTGCTGTCGTGCTCGGGTGCCGGGCCCGTGCGGGCCGCCCGCTCCCGGCCGTGGGCCACCGTCCGGCCCCCGCGGTCGGGCGTGTCGCCCTTCCCAGGACCGGCCCGTGGTCGGACCGAACTCGGTTGCCCCTCGCGACTCGGCGCCGCCACCCTCCGGCGAGGCCGGGAGGTGGTCCCCGGCGGCCACGAGGTCGTCGACCTCCGGCCACCCAGGCGCACCGCGAACGGGAGCTGGCCCAGGGCACCCTGGGCACGGCTGACCACGATACCCGTGCCTCCGAGGCCGGTCAAAGCCGGGTCCCTCACACGCACGGCCGCAAGGCCCGCCGCCGTCCACCGGAGCGGACGCCACCGGGAGAACCCCGTCCACCGGGGATCGATTCCCCGCCGGCCGGAGGTCCCCGGGATCGCTCCGGAGCTGAGGCACGGTACCCCGTCCCGCCCCGCGGCGGGAGCAGCGGCGCCGCGCGCCGCGCCGCGCCGCGGGTTGCGATCCGCCGCCGTCCGGGAACTGTCGGACCACCGGCCTAGCGTCGCCGGCCTCGACGAGCATCGGAGAACCACCGTGCACCCTGATTCGGCCCGCGAGCTGAAGGCCCTGCTGCTGGAACGGCTGCGGTCGATGCCGTCGGCACGGGACCACGGTCCCGGGGAGGGCCCGCACGTGGCGGTCGGCCTGGCGCCGGCCGGCGGGGGCCGGGCCCGGGTGGCGGTCCGGCTGGAGCGCGAGGCCGACCGCGCGGTGCTGCCCGACCTGGGTGCGTCGGCGGGGTCGGAGCTCGACGTCCGGGTCATCGGGCGGGTGCACGCCCTCTCCTCCCCCACACCCGGTGAGCTGCAGGGGAGGGTGCGCCCGCTGCGTCCCGGGCTCTCCGTCGCGCACCCGGACGTCACCGCCGGGACCCTCGGCGGCCTCGTGCGCGTCCCCGGCGGGCTGGCGGTGCTGTCCAACAACCACGTGCTCGCGGCCAGCGACGCCGCCCGGGTCGGGGACCCGGTCCTGCAGCCGGGACCGGCCGACGGCGGGAGCGCGGCCGACCGGGTGGCGACGCTCGCCGCCTTCCAGCGGTTCAGCGCCGAGGGCAACCTGGTCGACGCGGCGGTCGCGACGCTCGACGACGGGGTGGAGGCCGATCCCGGGGCGGTGCCCGGCGGTCCGCTGACCGGGCCGCTCCCCCGGCCCGACGGCATCGAGCCCGACGAGGAGGTCGAGAAGGTGGGGCGCACGACCGGGCACACCCGGGGCCGGATCACCGCGGTCGAGGTGGACGGGGTCGCGGTGCAGTACGACCGGGCGATCTTCTCCTTCGACGACCAGGTCGAGATCGAGGGCCTCGCCGGCGGCTTCAGCGCCGGCGGGGACAGCGGCTCGGTCATCTGGCGCAGCCGCGACCGCGCCCCGTTCGCGCTCCTGTTCGCGGGCAGCGACACCGGGGGCAGCCAGGGCACGGGGGTCACCTTCGCCAACCCGCTCGCGACGGTGCTCGACCTGCTGGCCGCGGAGTGGGTGGCGGAGCTCCGGGGGTAGGTCGCCCCGCCGAGGGTGTCCTCCGGGCTCGGGGAGGGGCACCATGGGTGCATGACCGACCGGGCCGCGGCGAGCGCCGCCAAGACCGCGCTGGCGCACCGCCTCTCGGGCGACCCCGGCGTCGTGGGGATCGGGCTGGCCCGGCGGGCGAGCGGGTACGTGCTCAAGGTGAACCTGGCCGACCCCGCCGTCGCGCCCCGCGTCCCCGGCGACGTCGACGGCGTGCGCGTGGTGACCGAGGTGATCGGGACCGTCCGCCCGCTGTGACGGCCCCTGCAGGGGCCCACCGCGGGCCTGCGAGCGGTGGGGGGCCGGGGGTCGTCCTCCGCTAGCCTGCGCGAATGCGTATCGGTATCCAGGCCAGTTACAGCGGTGGGTTCCAGGAGACCGCGGCGGAGATCCGCGACCTCGAGTCCGCCGGGCTCGACGTCGCGGCGGTGGCCGAGGTCTACACGTTCGACGCGGTCAGCCAGCTGGGCTACCTCGCCGCCGTCACCGAGCGGGTCGAGCTGCTCAGCGCCATCTTCCCGATCTACAGCCGCACCCCCGCGCTCACGGCGATGACCGCGGCCGGGCTGGACTTCGTCTCCGGCGGCCGCTTCACCCTCGGCCTGGGTGCGTCCGGTCCGCAGGTCATCGAGGGCTGGCACGGCGTCCCCTACGACGCGCCGCTGCAGCGGACCCGGGAGGTCGTGGAGATCTGCCGCCAGGTGTGGCGCCGCGAACGGCTCGACCACCAGGGCAAGAAGTACACCGTGCCGCTGCCCGCCGACCAGGGCACCGGCCTGGGCAAGCCGCTCAAGCTGATCAACACCCCGGTCCGCGAGCGCATCCCCGTCATGCTGGCCGCCCTGGGGCCGAAGAACGTCGAGCTCGCGGCGGAGATCGCCGAGGCGTGGGAGCCGATCTTCTTCTACCCCGAGAAGGCGGCGACGGTCTGGGGCGAGTCGCTCGCAGCCGGCAAGGCCAAGCGCGACGCCGCCCTGGGCGACCTGCAGGTGATCACCGGCGTCCCGGTGGCCATCGGCGACGACGTGGAGCCGCTGCTGGAGTTCGTGAAGCCGGCGCTGGCCCTCTACATCGGGGGCATGGGCGCCCGCGGCAAGAACTTCTACAACGACCTCGCCGTCCGGTACGGCTACGAGGCCGAGGCGAAGACCATCCAGGACCTCTACCTGGACGGCAAGAAGGACGAGGCCGCGGCCGTCGTCCCCGACGACCTGGTGCGGGCCTCCTCGCTGATCGGCCCCGAGGGGTACGTCGCCGAGCGGATCGCCGCCTTCGCCGAGGCCGGCGTCACCACGCTGATGCTGCAGCCCCTCGACGGCTCCCGCGAGGCCCGGCTCAAGACCGTGGAGACCATGAAGCGCCTCGCCGGCTGAGCGGAGTTCCCTGCTTCATGTACAGAAAGCAGGGACGCGAAAGGGCCCCCGAGTCGGATGACTCGGGGGCCCTTTCGTCACTGCCTAGCTAGGGGTTCAGCCCCGCCAGTCGTACTCCTCGAGACGCACGGCCTCGCCGGTGCCCTGACCGAAGACGTCGGGGCTGTAGTACTGCCCGTCGTCGTAGCCGGCCATGGTGTAGACGGCGGCCCGCGCCTCCTCGGTCGGCTCGACCGTGATGTTCCGGTAGCGGCTGATGCCCGTACCCGCCGGGATCAGCTTTCCGATGATCACGTTCTCCTTGAGGCCGAGCAGGCTGTCGCTCTTGCCCTGGATCGCGGCGTCGGTGAGCACCTTGGTCGTCTCCTGGAAGGAGGCGGCCGACAGCCACGACTCGGTTGCGAGCGAGGCCTTGGTGATGCCCATGAGCACCGGACGGGCCGAGGCCGGCTCGCCGCCCTCGGCGACGACGCGACGGTTCTCGGTCTCGAACAGCGTCCGCTCGACCAGCGCACCGGGCAGGAACTCCGTCGCGCCCGAGTCGATGATGGTCACCCGCTTCAGCATCTGCCGGATGATCACCTCGATGTGCTTGTCGTGGATCGACACACCCTGCGACCGGTAGACCTCCTGGACCTCCCGGACCAGGTGCAGCTGCACCTCGCGGGGGCCCATGATCCGCAGCACCTCGTGCGGGTCGACCGCACCCTCGGTGAGCTGCTCGCCGACCTCGACGTGGGCGCCGTCCTCGACCCGCAGCCGCGAACGACGCGACAGCTTGTCGTAGACGACCTCGTCGGAGCCGTCGTCCGGGGTGATGGTGAGCTTGCGGAACTGCTCGCCGTCCTCGATCCGCACGGTGCCGGCCAGCTCGGCGATCGGGGCCTTGCCCTTGGGGACGCGGGCCTCGAAGAGCTCCACCACACGCGGCAGACCGTGGGTGATGTCCTCACCCGCGACACCACCGGTGTGGAAGGTGCGCATCGTCAGCTGGGTGCCCGGCTCGCCGATCGACTGGGCGGCGATGATGCCGACCGCCTCGCCGACGTCCACCAGCTTGCCGGTCGCCAGCGACCGGCCGTAGCAGGTGGCGCAGGTGCCGAGCAGCGACTCGCAGGTCAGGACGCAGCGGACCTTGACCTCGGCTACCCCGGCGTCGATCAGCGTCTGGATCAGGACGTCACCCAGGTCGGCGTTCGCCGGGGCGATGACCGTCCCGTCCTCGGCCACCACGTCGGCGGCCAGGGCGCGGGCGTAGACGCTGGTCTCCACGTGCGCATCGCGCGTGACGACGCCGTCGACGACGGTGCCGATCGGCATGATGACGCCGCGGTCGGTGCCGCAGTCCTCCTCGCGGATGATGACGTCCTGCGAGACGTCGACCAGCCGTCGGGTCAGGTAACCCGAGTCGGCGGTCCGCAGCGCGGTGTCGGCCAGACCCTTGCGCGCACCGTGCGTGGAGATGAAGTACTCCAGCACCGACAGACCCTCCCGGAAGTTGGCCTTGATCGGCCGCGGGATGATCTCGCCCTTCGGGTTGGCGACCAGACCGCGCATACCGGCGATCTGGCTGATCTGCATCATGTTGCCTCGGGCGCCCGAGTTGACCATGACCCAGACCGGGTTGGTGGTCGGGAAGTTGTCCACCATCGCCTGGCTGACCTCGGCCCGCGCGCGGGTCCAGATCTCGATCAGCTCGCCACGACGCTCGGCGTCGGTGATGACGCCGCGCTCGTACTGCTTCTCGATCTTGGCGGCCTCGGCCTCGTGCCGGTCCAGGATCTCCTGCTTGACCGGCGGGGTCACGACGTCGTCGATGGCGATCGTGACGCCCGAGCGGGTCGCCCAGCGGAAGCCGGCCGACTTGAGGGCGTCCAGCGTCGCCGCGACCTGCACCTTGGGGTAGCGCTCGGCGAGGTCGTTGACGATCGCCCCGAGCTCCTTCTTCGGCACCTGGTAGTTGACGAAGCGGTAGTCCTCGGGCAGGGCCTCGTTGAACAGCACCCGGCCCAGCGAGGTCTCGACCAGCGCCGGGGCACCCGGCGTCCAGTCCTCCGGCTGCGTCCAGGCCTCGTTGACCTTGCCGTTGTCCACGCCGAACACCTCGTCGAGGCGGATCAGCGCACGCTCCTGCAGGCCCAGCGCGCCCTTGTCGTAGGCCATGACGGCCTCGGCGGCGGACGAGAAGGAGGCCGGCGTGCCACCGTCGGCCTCGTGCCGCGAGGGCACGAGCGTCGTCAGGTGGTACAGGCCCAGCACCATGTCCTGGGTCGGCGCGGTGATCGGGCGACCGTCGGCCGGCGACAGGATGTTGTTGGACGACAGCATCAGGATCCGGGCCTCGGCCTGGGCCTCGGCCGACAGCGGCAGGTGCACCGCCATCTGGTCACCGTCGAAGTCCGCGTTGAACGCGGTGCAGACGAGCGGGTGGATCTGGATGGCCTTGCCCTCGACCAGCTGCGGCTCGAAGGCCTGGATGCCCAGGCGGTGCAGCGTCGGCGCGCGGTTGAGCAGCACCGGGTGCTCGGTGATGACCTCCTCGAGCACGTCCCACACGACCGGGCGGGCGCGCTCGACCATGCGCTTGGCGGACTTGATGTTCTGCGCGTGGTTGAGGTCGACCAGCCGCTTCATGACGAACGGCTTGAAGAGCTCGAGGGCCATCTGCTTGGGCAGACCGCACTGGTGCAGCTTCAGCTGCGGGCCGACGACGATGACCGAACGGCCGGAGTAGTCGACGCGCTTGCCGAGCAGGTTCTGGCGGAACCGGCCCTGCTTGCCCTTGAGCAGGTCGCTCAGGGACTTCAGCGGCCGGTTGCCCGGACCGGTGACCGGACGCCCGCGGCGGCCGTTGTCGAACAGCGCGTCCACGGACTCCTGGAGCATCCGCTTCTCGTTGTTCACGATGATCTCGGGCGCGCCGAGGTCGAGCAGGCGCTTCAGCCGGTTGTTCCGGTTGATGACGCGGCGGTACAGGTCGTTCATGTCGCTGGTGGCGAAGCGGCCACCGTCGAGCTGCACCATCGGGCGCAGGTCCGGCGGGATGACCGGGACGCAGTCCAGCACCATGCCCATGGGCGAGTTGCGGGTCTGCTGGAACGCCGCGACGACCTTGAGCCGCTTGAGCGCGCGCAGCTTGCGCTGGCCCTTGCCGCTGCGGATGGTCTCGCGCAGCGAGGCGGCCTCGGCGTCGAGGTCGAAGCCGGCGAGCAGCTTCTGCAGCGCCGCGGCACCCATGCCGCCCTCGAAGTACTCGCCGAAGCGGTCGCGCAGCTCGCGGTAGAGGCCCTCGTCGGCGATGAGCTGCTTGACCTCGAGCTTGCGGAAGGTGTCCATCACCTCGTCGAGGCGGTCGATCTCCC
Organism: Blastococcus sp. TF02A-30; assembly: GCF_003319185.1. Lineage (GTDB taxonomy): Bacteria > Actinomycetota > Actinomycetes > Mycobacteriales > Geodermatophilaceae > Blastococcus. The sequence continues at coordinate 754,043 of NZ_QOHJ01000001.1, read as the reverse complement.
GCTGCGCGCGGTCGCGCAGCTGGCGCATCTCGCGCTCGCCGCCCTCGCGCACCTTGCGGCGCACGTCGGACTTGGCACCCTCGGCCTCGAGCTCGGCCAGGTCGGCCTCGAGCTTCTGCTGACGGGCCTCGACGTCGGCGTCGCGCCGGCCCTCGAGGTTCGACTTCTCGGCGCTGATCTCGGCCTCGATGGTCGGGAGGTCGCGGTGGCGCGCCTCGTCGTCGACCGAGGTGATCATGTAGGCCGCGAAGTAGATGATCTTCTCGAGGTCCTTGGGCGCCAGGTCGAGCAGGTAGCCCAGACGCGACGGCACACCCTTGAAGAACCAGATGTGGGTGACCGGCGCGGCCAGCTCGATGTGGCCCATCCGCTCGCGACGCACCTTGGCGCGGGTGACCTCGACGCCGCAGCGCTCGCAGATGATGCCCTTGAACCGGACCCGCTTGTACTTACCGCAGTAGCACTCCCAGTCCCGGGTGGGACCGAAGATCTTCTCGCAGAAGAGACCGTCCTTCTCCGGGCGCAGGGTCCGGTAGTTGATGGTCTCGGGCTTCTTCACCTCACCGTGGCTCCACTGGCGGATGTCGTCGCCGGTGGCCAGCCCGATGCGGAGCTCGTCGAAGAAGTTGACGTCGAGCAAGGTGTGACCCCTTTCAGGGGCTAGTGCTTCGCTTCTATGGCTTGGAGGGGGGAGCCGGCCGGCCCCGACTGCTCAGGGCCGGCCGGCTGCCGATCAGACGTCCTCGACGGAGCTCGGCTCGCGGCGGCTGAGGTCGATGCCCAGCTCCTCCGCGGCCCGGAAGACCTCGTCGTCGGTGTCGCGCAGCTCGATCGCCTGCCCGTCGCCGGACAGCACCTCGACGTTGAGGCAGAGCGACTGCAGCTCCTTGAGCAACACCTTGAACGACTCGGGGATGCCCGGCTCGGGGATGTTCTCGCCCTTGACGATCGCCTCGTACACCTTGACGCGGCCGAGGATGTCGTCGGACTTGATGGTGAGCAGCTCCTGCAGCGCGTAGGCCGCGCCGTAGGCCTGCATCGCCCAGCACTCCATCTCGCCGAAGCGCTGACCACCGAACTGCGCCTTACCACCCAGCGGCTGCTGCGTGATCATCGAGTACGGGCCGGTCGAGCGGGCGTGGATCTTGTCGTCGACCAGGTGCAGCAGCTTCAGGATGTAGACGTAGCCCACCGAGATCGGCTCGGGGAACGGCTCGCCGGAGCGGCCGTCGAACAGCCGCGCCTTGCCGGTCTCCTGGACCATCCGGTTGCCGTCCCGGTTCGGGATCGTCGAGCCGAGCAGGCCGATGATCTCGTCCTCCTTGGCGCCGTCGAACACCGGCGTCGCGGTCCGGGTGCCGGGCGCGGCGGCCTTCGCGGCCTCGGGCAGGTTCTTCGCCCACTCCGGGTCGCCGTTGACCTCCCAGCCCTGCTTGGCGATCCACCCGAGGTGGGTCTCCAGCACCTGGCCGACGTTCATGCGGCCGGGCACGCCGAGCGGGTTGAGGACGATGTCCACGGGGGTGCCGTCCTCGAGGAACGGCATGTCCTCCTGCGGCAGGATCTTCGAGATGACGCCCTTGTTGCCGTGGCGCCCGGCGAGCTTGTCGCCGTCGGAGATCTTGCGCATCTGGGCGACGTAGACCCGGATCAGCTCGTTGACGCCGGCGGGCAGCTCGTCGCCGTCCTCGCGCGAGAACACGCGGACGCCGATGACCTTGCCGGACTCACCGTGCTTGACCTTCAGCGACGTGTCGCGCACCTCGCGCGCCTTCTCGCCGAAGATCGCGCGGAGCAGGCGCTCCTCGGGGGTCAGCTCGGTCTCGCCCTTCGGCGTCACCTTGCCGACGAGGATGTCGCCCGGGACGACCTCGGCACCGATGCGGATGATGCCGCGCTCGTCGAGGTCGGCGAGGACCTCCTCGGAGACGTTCGGGATGTCCCGGGTGATCTCCTCGGCGCCGAGCTTGGTGTCACGCGCGTCGACCTCGAACTCCTCGATGTGGATCGAGGACAGGACGTCGTCCTGCACGAGGCGCTGCGACAGGATGATCGCGTCCTCGTAGTTGTGGCCCTCCCACGGCATGAAGGCGACGAGCAGGTTCTTGCCCAGCGCCATCTCGCCCTGGTCGGTGCAGGGACCGTCGGCGATGACCTGGCCGACCTCGACGCGCTGGCCCTCGTCGACGACGGGGGTCTGGTTGATCGAGGTGCCCTGGTTCGAGCGGCGGAACTTCAGCAGCCGGTAGGTCTGCCGGGTGCCGTCGTCGGCCATGACGGTGACGTAGTCGGCGGTGGAGTCCTCGACCACACCGGCCTTCTCCGCCACGACGACGTCGCCGGCGTCGACGGCGGCCCGCAGCTCCATGCCGGTGCCGACCAGCGGGGCCTCGCTGCGCAGCAGCGGCACCGCCTGCCGCTGCATGTTGGCGCCCATGAGCGCGCGGTTGGCGTCGTCGTGCTCGAGGAACGGGATCATCGCGGTCGCGACCGAGGTCATCTGCCGCGGCGAGACGTCCATGTAGTCCACGTTCTCGGGGGCGAGGTAGTCGACCTCACCGCCCTTGGTGCGGACCAGGACGCGCTCCTCGGCGAGGCGACCCTGCGCGTCGAGCGGGCTGTTGGCCTGCGCGACGACGAAGCGGTCCTCCTCGTCGGCGGTCAGGTAGTCGATCTGGTCGGTGACCTGGCCGTCGACGACGCGCCGGTAGGGCGTCTCGATGAAGCCGAACGCGTTGACCCGGCCGTAGGAGGACAGCGAGCCGATCAGGCCGATGTTCGGGCCTTCCGGCGTCTCGATCGGGCACATCCGGCCGTAGTGGCTGGGGTGCACGTCGCGGACCTCCATGCCGGCCCGCTCGCGGCTCAGACCACCCGGACCCAGCGCCGACAGGCGGCGCTTGTGGGTCAGGCCCGCGAGCGGGTTGGTCTGGTCCATGAACTGGGACAGCTGGCTGGTGCCGAAGAACTCCTTGATGGAGGCGACGACCGGCCGGATGTTGATCAGGGTCTGCGGCGTGATCGCCTCGACGTCCTGGGTCGTCATCCGCTCGCGGACCACGCGCTCCATGCGGGAGAGGCCGACCCGGATCTGGTTCTGGATCAGCTCGCCGACGGTGCGCAGGCGGCGGTTGCCGAAGTGGTCGATGTCGTCGACGCCGTGGTCGGGCTCGCCGGCGTGGAGGCGCACGACGTACTCGATGGTGGCGACGATGTCGTCCTCGGTCAGCGTGCTGGTGCTCTGCGGCACCTCGACGCCCAGCTTCTTGTTGACCTTGTAGCGGCCGACCTTCGCCAGGTCGTAGCGCTTCGGGTTGAAGAAGAGGTTCTCCAGCAGCGCCTGCGCCGACTCGCGCGTCGGCGGCTCGCCCGGCCGCAGCTTGCGGTAGATGTCGAGGAGGGCCTCGTCCTGCCCGGCGACGTGGTCCTTCTCGAGGGTGGCGAGGACGGTGGGCGACCACTGGAAGTGCTCGCGGATCCGGTCCTCGGTCCAGCCCAGCGCCTTGAGCAGCACGGTGACCGGCTGGCGGCGCTTGCGGTCGATGCGGACGCCGACGGTGTCGCGCTTGTCGACGTCGAACTCCAGCCACGCACCGCGGCTGGGGATGACCTTGGCCGAGAAGACGTCCTTGTCGGAGGTCTTGTCCAGGGTCTTGTCGAAGTAGACGCCGGGGCTGCGGACCAGCTGCGAGACGACGACGCGCTCGGTCCCGTTGATGACGAAGGTGCCCTTGTTCGTCATGATCGGGAAGTCGCCCATGAACACCGTCTGCGACTTGATCTCGCCGGTGGTGTTGTTCATGAACTCGGCGGTGACGAACAGCGGCGCCGCGTAGGTCATGTCCTTGTCCTTGCACTCCTCGAGGGACGCCTTGACGTCCTCGAAGCGCGGGTTGGAGAAGGACAGCGACATCGAGCCGCTGAAGTCCTCGATCGGGGAGATCTCCTCGAGGATCTCGGCGAGGCCGCCGACGGCGGACTCCTGCTCCTCGGGCGAGAGCGTGGCCCGCCACTCGGGGCTGCCGATCAGCCAGTCGAACGAGGCGGTCTGCAGGGCGAGCAGATCCGGGACCTCGAGCGGCTCGGAGATCTTGGCGAACGAGACGCGGAGCGGAGCGCCGGGGATCTTCTGCTGGTCGGCCTCGCCGGTGCGGGGGCCGGCCTGCGGCGCGGGGGCGGTGCGGGTGGTGCCGGACTCGGTGGTGCTGGGGTTGATGCTGGTGGGGCGAGAGCCTGCCAAGATGCGTCCTTCCAAGGACCTCACGACGTGCGGGCGGTGGGTGCGGGTCGTCCTGGGTCGTCGTCGGTAATGGCGAGGCTGTCCGCGACGGCGGGCACCCGCTGGGACGGTCGACGAGGAGGCTCCGCCCGGTGGGATCCCGGGCAGCCGTCGTGACCCGTCTTCGCGGGCAGGCAGTCAGAGGGCAGCGCAACCGGAGACCCTACCCCTGCTGTTGCACGATGTCCACGTCGGGGGTACCGGTGCGACCGGTGCCACATCCGCGCGGACCGTGCTGGCCGGGAGACCGGCCGGCAGGGTGGTGCGCCGGGCCCATGATGCCAAAGCGGGCGCCCCGGTGGGACCGCCACGCCGCGGCCGGTCAGCTGGTCGTGAGCTGGGTGAGCTCGCTGATCTTCCAGTCGCCGTCGACCTGGAGCAGCCGGATACGCAGGGTCTGCACGCAGGACTGGGCGCCCTCGGGCGTGACCGAGCACTCCGATCCCTCGGGCGCCTCGCCGTTGCCGCTGGTCACCGACTTGGCCACGTACGAGCCGAAGACGACCACGGTCGCGGTGTCCTGGGCGTCGTTGACGTCCTGGAGCGCGACGTCGAGCACCTCGTAGCTGGTTGTCGCCGACACCTGTTCGTAGGTCTCGATGATCCCGCCCTGCCCGAGCTCCGCCTCGTACTGCTCGCGCAGGTCGCCGGTGAGGACGGCGAGCTTGCGCTGCACGCTCCCCTCGGAGTCCTGGTAGTCGTAGGCGTAGAGGTCCTCGACGGCGCTGCGCGCGGCGCTGAACACCGACGGGTCCACGTACCGGGGGTTCAGCCGCTCGTAGGTCAGCCAGGCCACGCCGGCGGCGGCGACCAGGCACAGCACGGCGAGCAGGGCGGCGAGCGCCGGGAAGCGGCGTCGGTCCCCCTCGGCGGCCGGCGTGCCGGCCGGCTCCCGCGCGGCCGTGCGCCGGCCGGTGGCGGTGCTCGCCGCGACCGGTGCCTCCTCGCGCTCGCGCCGGCTGCCGGCGACCCGGGGCCGCGGCGAGGGGCGCGCGGCGCGCGCCTGGGGGGTCGGCCGCGGGCGCGGCGTGGGGCGGGACCGGTCCTCCGGCGTCTGGGTCACGCGGTCACCGTCCCGAGATCCCGGACAGCATCCAGCGGCCGTCCACCTTCTGCAGCTCCACCTGGATGCGGTACTTCACGACCTGCGCCTGCTCGGCGACCGCGCTCTCCTGCGTCGACTGGATGACCAGCAGGGCCGTCGCGGCGGAGCCGTCGGCCTCGGTGACGCCCGCGCCGATGACCTCGGTGCTCACCACGGCCTGGGCCTCGGTGATCTGGTCGCGGCGCTCCTGCAGCTGCGCGACGGTCTCCTCGCGCAGGTCGCCGACGGCGATGCCCTCGACCTCGGCGATGTCGTCGTCGAGGGTCAGGTGGTCGAAGGAGGTCAGGTCGACCACGCCCGCTCGCGCCGCGAGCAGCGCCTCGTCGTGGTCGGCGGTGGTCACCGCCGAGCTGCCGGTGCGGGTGGCCCACAGCCACCCGCCGACGGCCAGCAGCGCGACCAGCAGCACGGCGAGGACGGGGACGAGCGGCAGGGTCGGACGGCCGCCGCGGCTGCGGCCGGGGGTCTCCTCGGCCGGCGTGGTGCCCTCAGCCCGCGCGTCCCCCTCCGCCGCGGGGAGCGGCTCGGGGGCGGTGCCGTCGATCGTTCCGGTGTCGGGCACCTCGCCGGGTGAGGTCTCCGTCGTCGTCACGTCGTCCTCCTCCCCTGCGCGCGTCCGGGCGTCGCTGGTCACCCGCGGTCCTCCTCGTCGTCTCGTGGTCGCCGGCGGCACACCGCTCAGCCCGCCGTGCGGGCGAACGGGACCGCGCCGCCCAGCAGGCCGCCGAGCAGGTCGTCCAGCCCACCCAGCAGACCGTCGAGGAGGCTACCGAGCGGCGGCAGGGATCCGGCGCCGCTCTGCGGACCGGAGCCGGCCACACCACCCGATCGGCCGATGTTCTGCTCGCCGCGGATGTTCGAGCCGTTCTCGTCGACGTCGTCGCCGGGGTTCGGGTCCGCCCCGTTGACGACGTCGCACCGGACCTGCTCGACGTCCGCGCTCGCCACGGCGTCGACGCTGCGCGTCTGCCCGGTCCCGTAGTAGCCGGAGGTGCAGGCGTGCGGGTCACCGGCGTTGAGGACGAACCCGAAGTGGGCCCGCATCTCCCCGCCGTCGTTGCGCACCACGCTGAAGCCGCCGGAGACGACGTCGGGGTAGGTGACCAGCAGCTGCTCGACGCCGTCCAGGCGCGGGATGGTCACCTCGTTGAGGATGTCCACGTTGCGGACGAGGGACCCGAGACCGGGCCCGGCGCGCTCGACCAGGTCCTGGAGCGCCTGCCCGCCGTCCGGGGCGTTGACCAGCAACCCGCGGATGTCCTGGTCGCTGCTCACCAGCGTGTCGCTCACCGCGCGCAGGTCGCTGGCCCACTGCTGGATCGCCGAGCGGCTGGCCACCTGCGTGTCGAGCACGGTGCGGCCGTCGGTGATCAGGGCCAGGGTCTGCGGCAGCGACTCCTCGGCGCGGGTGAGCAGCAGGTCGCCGTTGTCGATCAGCCGGCCCAGGTCGTCGCCGGCCCCGTTGAACGCCTGGCCCAGCTCGTCAACGACCGTGCGCAGGTCGTCCTGGTCGATCGAGCCGACCAGCCGGTCGACGTCGAGCAGCAGCTGCTCCACCGGCACCGGGATGCCCGTGCGGTCCTGCGGGATGACCGACCCGTCCTCGAGGTAGGGCCCCTCGTCGTCGTCGGGCTGCAGGTTCACGTACTGCTCCCCCACCGCGCTGCGGGTGGCGACGATCGCCCTCGTGCCGGCGGGGATGGGGTCGGTGTCGGGCTCGATGTCCATGACGACGCGGACGCCGTCCTCGAGCAGCTGCATGTCGCTGACCCGGCCCACGGAGACGCCCCGGTAGGTGACCTCGGCGTTGACGAAGATGCCGCCGGAGTCCTCGAAGTCCGCCGCCACCTCGTAGCCGCTGCCGAGCACCAGCCGGTCCAGGCCCACGTAGTTGAAGCCGAGGTAGGCCATGCCGAGGACGGCGACGGTGAGGAAGGCGATCAGCTGGAGCTTCGTCGTGCGGGTGATCACGGCCGGCCTCCCTGGAGGAGCGGGAGACCCAGCAGGCCCCCCGGCGACTGGGGCCCCGGCAGCAGACCGGTGACACCCTCGGGCAGGAGGCTGAACGTCGAGGCGTCGGGCGAGCCACCGCTCCCGCCGGTGGTGCCCTGGTTGCCGGGCGGCGTGCCCGGCTGACCGCAGGTGTCGCCCGCCAGGTCCTGGGGCTCGAGCTCCTCGAGCGCCCCGGTGACCGGGTCGACCAGGTAGCGGCACAGCGCCTGGGTGAGGTCCAGCTCCAGGGTCGCCGTCATGTTGGCGAAGAGCGCGTACCCCCCGGTCCGCTGGTCGACCCGGTAGTTCAGCGGCACGTCCCCGCCGTCGCCGGCGCCCAGCACGGAGCTGGCCGGGAAGGGGTAGGTGAGCAGCAGGTCCAGCGAGCCGGCCAGGTCCGGCCCCGCGGCGGCGAGCTGGGTGAGGATCGGCTGCAGGAGCCGCAGGTCCTCGACCGTGTTCTCCCCGGCCTGCTGGATGATCCGGGTCCCGACGTCGCCGAGACGGGCCAGGCTGTCGAGCATCTGCACCAGCAGGTCGCGCTGCTGCGTGATGACGTCGAGGCCCGGGCCGATCGTGTCGAGGGCGGTCTCGAGCGTGCCGGTGCGCTCGGCCAGGGTCCCGGCCAGCGCGTTCACGCTGTCCAGCGCCCGGTTGATCTCCGACTTCTGGTCGTCCAGCCCGCCGATCAGGGTGTCCAGCTGCTCCAACGTGGCGCGCAGGTCCGACTCGCGGCCCTCCATGACGTCGCCGAGCTCGCGGCTGATGGTCTGCAGCTGGGCCAGGCCGCCGCCGTTGAGCACCAGCGAGAGCGCGCCCAGGAGCTCCTCGACCTCGACGTTCCGGTTGGTGCGCGCCAGCGGGATCAGGGCGCCGTCCTCGAGCGTGCCCTGCGCCTGCTCACCGCCCGGCGCGGCGAGCTCCACGTACTTCTCCCCCAGCAGCGAGGACTGCTGGATCATCGCCACCGCGTTGGCCGGCAGCTCGACGTCGCCGTTGACCTTCAGCGTGACCCGTGCCGTCCAGTCGTCGCCGAGCTCGATCTCCTCCACCCGGCCCACGGGGACGTCCGCGACCCGGACGCCGGACTGCGGCACCAGGTCCAGGACGTCGAGGAACTCCACCTCGACCGTGTACGGGTCGTCACCCAGGTCGGCGCCGCCGGGCAGTCCGAACGAGTAGGCCCCGCGGAAGCCGCAGCCGGTGAGCAGCACCAGGGCCGCCGCGGCTGCCGCGGTCCGCGCGACGGGGCGGTTCACTGCTGGCCCCCGACGCTCGGGAAGCCGAGCAGCGGGCCCGACGCCGGCGCCGATGCGCCGCCGAACAGGGCCGTGAGCAGCTCCTGGAGGTCCGGGACGCCGTCGCCGTCGACGTCGTCGTAGGCGCCGTCGGCGTTCGCGTCGCCGGAGAGCAGCCGGCTGCAGATCCCGTCCAGCCGCGGCAGCTGCAGGCCGGGCGTGGCCGGGTCGAGGTCCAGATCCACCTGGAGCCGTCCGGCCGAGGACAGGATCTGGCAGACCATGACCTCGGGGCTGGTCGCCCCCAGCGAGTTGTCCCGGGTGTCGAGCGTGCCGTAGTCGGGGTTGTAGGCGTGGGACAGGTTGCCCAGCGCCGCGGGCGCCACGTCGAGCACCTCGGCCAGCGCCGACCGCTGCTGCACCAGGGCCAGGGTGACGTCGGCCAGCTTGTCGACGTTCGTGCTCAGCAGGTTGGTGTTGTCCCGCACGAAGCCGGCGACGTCGCCCAGCGCGGCCGACAGCAGCCGGACGGCCTCGGCCAGGTCCTCCCGCTCGGACTCGAGCAGGTCGGCGACCGCGGCCATGTTGTCGTTGAACTGCCCGACCTGGGCGTCGATCGTGGCCAGGGCGCTGGTGAAGGTCTGCAGGTTGTCGATCGAGTCGAACAGCCCGTCCCGGTTCTCCGCCAGCGTCTCGACCGCCTGCGAGAAGCCGGTGAGCGTGCGGTTGAGGTCGTCGCCGGTGCCGTCGAGGTTCTCCGCGCCGGTGGCCAGCAGGTCCTGCAGCGCGCCGTCGGCGTTGGCCCCGGTCGGGCCGAGCGCCACGGAGAGCTCGTCGAGCGCGCCGTACACCTGGTCGAGCTCCACCGGCGTCGCGGTGCGCTCCAGCGGCACCTCGGCGCCGTCCTCCATCGTCGCGCCGCCGGAGTAGACCGGCGAGAACTGGACGTAGCGGTCGGAGACCAGCGAGGGGGCGAGCACGACGGCGTCGGCGTCGGCCGGGATGTCGTAGTCCTCGTCGATGAGCATCTCCACCCGCACGCGGTCGCCCTCCGGCTCGACGGCGGTGATGTCACCGACCTCGATGCCCAGGATCCGCACGTCCGAGCCGGGGTAGAGCCCCACCGTCTGCCCGAACCAGGCCGTGACCCGGTACTGGCCGGCCGGCTTCAGGATCGTCCAGCCGACCGCCACGACCAGCACGAGCGCGGCGGCCAGCGCGACCCCGCGCTGCAGCGAGCCGCTCATCAGTTGCCCTCCGCACAGCTGATCGGGAGGCCCGCCACACCCGGGCCACCGCAGATGACGCTGCCGACGACGCCGGGCAGCAGGTTGTCCACGAAGCTGTCGAACCACCGGCCGTTGCCCAGGGTGTTGGTGAACACCCGGACGAACGGCGCGAGGTTGTTCACCGTCTGCGCCAGGTTGTCGCGGTTGCGCGCGAGGATGTCGGTGACCGTGCCGAGCTGCTGCAGCGCCGGGGTGAGCGCCTCGCGGTTGTCGGCCACCAGACCGGAGAGCTCGGTGCTCAGCCGCTGGGTGTTGGTGAGGATCGAGTCGATCAGCTGCCGCCGCTCCTGCACCTCGGTGAGCAGCGTGTTGGAGTCGAGGATCAGCTGGGTGAACTCCCCGTTCCGGTCGGCCAGGACCTCGGTGACCGAGCGGGTGGCCGTCAGCAGCTGCTCGAGCTGGGCGTCGCGCGAGGCGATCGTGTCCGACAGCCGGGCCAGGCCCTCCAGCGAGGTGCGCACCTCGTCCGGCGTCTCGGCGAAGGTCTCCGAGAGCACCTCGAAGGAGCTGGCCAGCTGGGCGGTGTCCAGCTCCTCGACGGTGGTCGAGAGGTCGGCGAAGGCCTCGACGACGTCGTAGGGCGAGGCGGTCCGCTCCAGCGGGATCGGCTGCTCCGGGTCGAGCTCCCCGGCCCCGCGCGGTACGAGCGCGACGTACTTCGCGCCGAGGACGGTCTCGATCTTGATGGCGGCCTCGGAGCGGTCGCCGACGAAGGCGTCCTCCACCCGGAACTCGACCATCACCGCGCCGTCCTCCAGGGACAGCTTCTCCACCTGGCCGACCTTGACGCCGGCGACCCGCACCGGGTCGTCGGGGCGCAGCCCGGCGGCCTCCGAGAACTGGGCGCGGTAGACCGTGCCGCCACCGATGAGGGGCAGCGACTGGGCGTTGAACGCCAGGAAGACCAGCACCGCGATGACGGTGAGGCTGATCGCGCCGATGGTGACCGGGTTGCGGTCGCGGAAGGGCCTGGGGTGCCGGGCCATCAGCCGCACCCCCGCTCGCCGTTGCTCAGGCCGTCGGCCGGGACGTTGACGCCGATCTCCTCGCCGGTCGCGGGGTCGGTCGCCGGCAGCACGAGGTAGCCGCTCGCCCCGCACAGGAAGAAGTTGAACCAGCTGCCGTTGATGGCCGTCCGCGTGATCAGGTCGATCTTGGTCGGCGCCAGCTGCAGGAAGCCCTCCAGGACGTCCCCGGTGTCGGCGAGGTTGCCGGACAGCTCGCCGAGCGCCCGGATGTCCGCGGCCAGCGGAGCGCGGGCGTCCTCGAGGAAGCCGGTGGTGGTCGCCGCGAGCTGGTCGACGGTCTGCAGCGAGTCGAAGATCGCCTCGCTGTCGCCGGCCAGCCCGGTCACGAACTGCTGCAGGCTCACGATCAGCCCGGAGAGCTGCTCGTCCCGGGCGGCCACGGAACCGAGCACCGTGCTCAGGTTGTCGATGACGCTGCCGATCACCGCGTCCTTGTCGGCGAGCGAGTCGGTCAGCGAGGCGACGTGCGCCAGCAGCCCCTCGATCGTGGCGCCCTCGCCCTGGAAGACCTGGATGATCTCGTAGGACAGCCGGTTCATGTCCGCCGGCGAGAGCGCCTGCAGCAGCGGCTGGAACCCCCCGAACAGGGTGGTCAGGTCCAGCGCCGGCCGCGTCTGCGCCAGCGGGATGACGTCGTCCTCCTCGAGGGTCCGACCGCCGGAGCCGTCGCCCTCGGTGAGCGCGACGTACCGCTGGCCGACGAGGTTGCGGTACTTGATCGTGGCCCGCACGCCCGCGGGCAGGGGCACGTCGGCGCTGACCTCCAACTCCACCTCGGCGGTCGGCCGCTCGGTGGTCTCGGCCAGGCCGATGCCGGTCACCTGCCCGACCCGCACGCCGGCGATCCGGACCTCGTCGCCCTTCACCAGGCCGGCCACGTCGCTGAACTCCGCGCGGTAGACGACCTGCTCGCCGTAGCCGGCGTTGGAGATGGTGCTCACCAGCACGTAGCTGGCCAGCACGGTCACCAGGATGAAGACGACCAGCTTGGTCAGCGGCCCGCCCAGACCGCGCAGCGCGCCCCTCACCGGAACGCCACCTGGGTCCCGCGCAGCAGCGGCGCCATCGTCGAGGCGGCGAGGTCGCTCACGTCCGCGGGCTCCCGTCCGGTCTGGTAGGCGAGGATGTTGCGCACGAAGTCCAGCTCCGCTGTCGATCCGGCCAGGCTGGGCGGCAGGGAGTTGCCCAGCTGCGGGTTGTTGGGGTCGCCCGCGCCCTCCGGGACGTCCTCCGGTCCGCGACCGCCCAGGCAGTTGGGGTTGCCCGAGAGCGGGTTGTCCGGGGAGTCGACGCCGTCCAGCGGCGGGACGGGGCAGTAGTACTCGCCCTGGGCGGCCGCCGCGATCAGCCCGTCGATGTCGGTCAGCCCCCGGCAGTCCGGCCCGCTCTGGTCCAGGTACTCGGGCTGGTCACCCGGCACGTAGGGGTTGCGGGGCGGCAGCGTGACGGTGATGTTCAGGTTCAGCGCGGGATCCCCGTCGGCGCCGAACGCCTCGCTGATCATCGGGTTGAACCGGGTCAGGCCGTCGAGCAGGCAGGGGTACTCGGGCGAGTACTCGGCGAAGACGCCGAGCACCGGCCGCGACGTCGCCGCCAGCGAGATCAGGTTGGCCTCGTTGGTCTCGAGGAAGCCGGCCGTGACCGCGCCGGCGGCGTCGCCGACGCTGAACGTGCGGCGCAGCTGCTCGGACTGGTCGACCAGCGTCGTGCTCGTGACGGCGAGGTTGTCCAGCACCGCGAGCAGGTCGTCGGCCGCCGACTCGTAGGTGTCGGCGAAGTCGGCGAGGCCGGAGATGTCGGCCTGCAGGTCGGGCAGCACCGTGTTCAGGTCGCTGACGTAGGTGCCGACCGAGGCCAGGTTCTCCCCGAGCGAGTCGCCGCGACCGCGCAGGGCGTCGGCCACCGCGCCGAGGGTGTAGGAGAGGTCGGCCGGCTCCACCGCCTGCAGCAGCGGGAGCAGGTCGTCGACCACCCGCTGCAGCTCGATGGCGTTCTCGCTGCGGTCCTGGCCGATGACGTCGCCCTCGGCCAGGCGCTCGGCCGTCGGCTGCTCGGGGATCTCCAGGGAGACGAAGCGCTCCCCGAACAGCGTCTTGGGCAGCAGCCGCGCGGTGACGTCGGCCGGGATCTGCTCCACGGCCTCCGGCTTGAGCGCCAGCTCGATGCGCGCGCCGTCCATGTCCGCCGACACGTCGCGCACCTCGCCCACGATCACGCCGCGGACCTTGACGTCGGACGCCTCCTTGAGCTGGTTGCCCGCGGTGTCGGTCTCCAGCGTCACCTCGACGACGTCGGTGAACGCCTTGTTGTAGGTGGCCACCGCCAGCCCGAGCAGCGTCACCAGGACGACGAGGAACGCCAGCCCCTGGATGCGCCGGCGGAGGACCGCCCCTCTCCCGGAACTCATCGCCGCGTCACCCCGCGATCCGCACGGTCGTCGTGGAGCCCCAGATGGCCAGGGACAGGAACAGGTCGATGACCATCACGGCCACGATGGAGAAGCGCACCGCGCGACCCACGGCCAGGCCGACACCCGCCGGCCCGCCGCTGGCGCGGTAGCCGTAGTAGCAGTGGCTCAGGATGATCACCACGGCGAAGACCAGCACCTTGCCGAAGGACCAGAAGACGTCCACCGGTGGCAGGAACAGGTTGAAGTAGTGGTCGTAGGTGCCCGGGGACTGCCCGTAGGCCTGCGTCGTGATGGTGCGGGTGGCGAAGTAGCTGCTGAGCAGCCCGAGCACGTAGAGCGGGACGACGGCGATGAAGCCGGCCACGATGCGGGTGGTGACCAGGAAGGGCAGCGACGGCACGCCCATCACCTCGAGGGCGTCGATCTCCTCGTTGATCCGCATGGCGCCGATCTGGGCGGTGAAGCCGCAGCCGACGGTGGCCGACAGCGCCAGCCCGGCCACCAGCGGGGCGATCTCGCGGGTGTTGAAGTACGCCGAGAGGAAGCCGGTGAACGCCGAGGTGCCCAGCTGGTCCAGCGCCGCGTAGCCCTGCAGGCCGACCTCGGTGCCGGTGAAGAACGACAGGAACGCGATCACGCCGACCGTGCCGCCGATGACCGCCAGGGCACCGCTGCCGAAGGTGACCTCGGCCAGCAGCCGCATGACCTCGCGCATGTAGCGCCGCAGGGTGCGCGGGGTCCAGGCCAGCGCGCGGCCGTAGAACCCCAGCTGGTCGCCGAGGTCCTCCAGGGTGTCCAGCGGCCGGCGGCCGACCCGCTTGATCCGGCGCCAGCCCAGCCGGAACCGGTCGGTGGTGGACAGGAGCGCCATCACGCCCCCTTCGCCGGGACGAGCTGGAAGTACAGCGCCGTCATGACGAAGTTGACCGCGAACAGCAGCAGGAAGGTGATGACGACGGACTGGTTGACCGCGTCGCCGACGCCCTTGGGCCCACCTCCGGCGTTGAGCCCCTTGTAGGACGCGACGATGCCGGCGATCAACCCGAAGACCAGCGCCTTGATCTCGCCGGACCAGAAGTCGGCGACCTGGGCGAGCGCGCTGAAGGAGGCCAGGTAGGCCCCCGGCGTCCCGCCCTGGAGGACGACGTTGAAGAAGTAGCCGCCGGCGACGCCGACGACGCTCACCAGGCCGTTGAGCAGGACGGCGACCAGCATCGCGGCGAGCACCCGGGGCACCACGAGGCGCTGGATGGGGCTGATGCCCAGCACTTCCATGGCGTCGATCTCGTCGCGGATCTTCCGGGCGCCGAGGTCGGCGCAGATCGCCGAGCCGCCCGCGCCGGCGATCAGCAGCGCGGTGACGATCGGGCTGGCCTCGCGGAGCACCGCCAGCACCGCCGCGGAGCCGGTGAACGACTCGGCGCCGAGCTGCCGCGTCAGCGAGCCCAGCTGCAGCGCGATGACGGCGCCGAACGGGATCGCGACCAGGGCCGTCGGGACGATGGTGACGCTGGCGACGAACCAGGTCTGCTGGATGAACTCGCGGATCTGGAACGGCCGCTTCGGCAGCGCCCGCATGGTGTCGAGCGCGAACGCGAAGAGGTTGCCGCTGGCCTTGAGGGGCCGGGTCGGTGAGAGCTTGCCGTCGAGCAGCCCGGGCGCGCGGGGCTCCTCGGTGGCGGTCACGCCTCGTCCCCCTGCCGGGGGATCACCGCGGTGGCGGTCGAGCCGGCCGGCCGGCCGTCGATGCCGTGCGCGCCGGCCTCCGGGGCCCAGTGCCGGCCGCCGGCGCGGGTCGGCTCGAAGGCGCCGGAGTCGGCCATGGCGAGCAGGTCGTCGGGCAGCGACTTGCGGATCTCGGCCGCCGTCTGCTCGTCGAACTCGTGCAGCATCCGGGCCACCCGCTCCTGCCGGCGCCGCTCGGCCTTGCGCTCGGGCAGGCCCTCGGTGGGGGTCAGCTGCGGCGGGACGGCGTCGCCGCCGGAGGCACCCTTGGGGCCGACGCCGTTGTGCGCGTCGCCGCCGCGGGCCTCCAGCGCGGCCATCTCGGCCTCGACCTGCGCGACGTCCTTCTCCTCGGACATGCCGATCGGGCCCTCGCGGCGGCCGTTGAGGAACTGCCGGACGACGGGCTCCTGCGAGGTGAGCAGCTGCTCGCGGGGACCGAACATGACCAGGTTGCGGCGGAACAGCAGACCCAGGTTGTCGGGCACGGTGCGGGCGGTGCCGATGTCGTGCGTGACGATCAGGAAGGTGGCGTCGATCTGCGCGTTGAGGTCGACGATCAGCTGGTTGAGGTACGCCACGCGCACCGGGTCGAGGCCGGAGTCGGGCTCGTCGAACAGGATGATCTCCGGGTCGAGCACGAGCGCGCGGGCCAGCCCGGCGCGCTTGCGCATGCCACCGGAGATCTCACCGGGGAGCTTCCCCTCGGCGCCCTGCAGGCCGACCATGTCCATCTTCTCGAGGACGATCCGCTTGACCTCGGACTCGCTCTTCCTGGTGTGCTCGCGGAGCGGGAAGGCGATGTTGTCGTAGAGGTTCATCGACCCGAACAGCGCGCCGTCCTGGAACAGCACGCCGAACAGCTTCCGGACCTCGTAGAGCTTGTGCTCGCTGGTCCGCACGATGTCGGTGTCGTTGATGACGATCGAGCCCTTCTCGGGCTTGA
Source organism: Blastococcus sp. TF02A-30 (assembly GCF_003319185.1). Taxonomy (GTDB): domain Bacteria; phylum Actinomycetota; class Actinomycetes; order Mycobacteriales; family Geodermatophilaceae; genus Blastococcus. The sequence continues at coordinate 738,031 of NZ_QOHJ01000001.1, read as the reverse complement.
GCAGACCGACCAGCGACTTGAGGAACACCGACTTGCCGGTGCCGGACGGGCCGAGGAGCACGGAGATCTCCCCGGGCGGCAGCGTGAGCGTGACGTCGCTCCAGATGTTCTGGCTGCCGAACGACTTCGTCAGCCCCTCGACCTGCACTGCGACGCCCACGACACCTGCCTCCCGCTCCGGCTGCGCTGCCGGTTCCCCGCCCCGCCGCGTTGGCGAGCCCCGGCAGTGTGCGGCAGTTCGGAGCCCTCCGCATCCGGACGGTTCCGGGCCGCACCCACTACCGGTGAGTAACGAATGCCCGGGGCAGAGGTTACGTGTGTCACGCAGTTCCCGTGACCCGGGTCTCCGTGCACCGCCCGGACGGGGGTCCTCCGACCGGGAGAACGCAGCAGGGCCGCCCTCCCGGAGGAGGACGGCCCTGCTGTCGAGCGGTGGTGCTCACCCGGCGAGCGCCGGGTGGGGGGTCACTTGACGGTGACGGTGGCGCCGGCGCCCTCGAGGGCGGCCTTGGCCTTCTCCGCGGCGTCCTTGGCGACCTTCTCCAGGATCGGCTTCGGAGCGTTGTCGACCAGGTCCTTGGCCTCCTTGAGGCCGAGCGAGGTCAGACCGCGCACCTCCTTGATGACCTGGATCTTCTTGTCGCCGGCAGCCTCGAGGATGACGTCGAACTCGTCCTGCTCCTCGGCGGCGGCAGCGCCACCGTCGCCGCCACCGGCGGCGGGAGCGGCCGCGACGGCCACGGGGGCAGCAGCGGTGACCTCGAAGGTCTCCTCGAACTGCTTCACGAAGTCGGACAGCTCGAGGAGGGTCATCTCCTTGAACGCGTCGAGCAGCTCGGCGCTGGAAAGCTTGGCCATCTGTATCTCCTTGTGGGTCAGGCGTCGCTGGCCGCGGCGTCCGCGGCAGCGTCGGTGGTGTCGGGGGTGGTGTCAGCAGCAGCGGTGTCGTCGGCGGCAGGAGCGGCGGCCTCGGCCGGGGCGTCGGCGGCCTTCTTCTCCTGCAGCGCGGCGGCCAGACGGGCGACCTGCGACAGCGGGGCCTGGAACAGCCCGGCAGCCTTGGTCAGGTTGCCCTTCATCGCGCCGGCCAGCTTGGCCAGCAGGACCTCACGGGGCTCGACGTCGGCGAGGCGGGTGACCTCGGCGGCGTCGACCGTGCGTCCGTCGACCACGCCGCCCTTGACGACGAGCAGCGGGTTGGCGCGCGCGAAGTCACGGATGGCCTTGGCCGCGTTCACCGGGTCGCCCTCGATGAAGGCGATCGCGGTGGGGCCGTTGAGCAGCGGGCCGAGGTCGGAGAAACCGACCGAGTCCGCTGCCCGCTTCGTCAGGGTGTTCTTGACGACGGCGTAGCTGCTGCCCTCACCGAGGGAACGGCGCAGCTCGGTCAGCTGCGCCACGGTCAGCCCGCGGTACTCGGTGAGCACCGCCGCACTCGAGTTCTGGAACCGCTCGGTGATCTCGTCGATCACCGCGGCCTTCGCCTGCGTGGGCATGGGCCTCCTCTCGTCTGTCGGGCGACCACCGGCCGTTGCACGACCTCGTGCGATCACGCGATGCGATGAGGGCCCCGGAGACGAGGAACGCCCCGGCGCAGGGCGCACGGGGCGAGGGGCGGGCGCGAGCACCTGCCGATCGAACCGTCCTCCTGCGCGGGTCGCCCGGAGCTCCGGGACCTTCGATCGCACGCGGACGTGCGACGACCTGCGGTCTTGGGGGGAACGTCGACGAGAGTACACGACGCACGACGAGGGCCCCGCCGCGCGGGTGCGCAGCGGGGCCCTCGTGAGGTGGTGCGGCCTTACGCGGTGGGCTCGTCCACCGTCAGGTTGCGGGTGCGGTTCGGGTCGACCGGGATGCCCGGGCCCATGGTCGTCGAGATGGTGACCTTCTTGACGTACCGCCCCTTGGCGGCCGACGGCTTGGCGCGCAGCACCTCGTCGAGGGCGGCGGCGTAGTTCTCGACCAGCTTGGTCTCGTCGAAGGACGCCTTGCCGATGACCAGGTGCAGGTTGGCCTGCTTGTCGACGCGGAAGTTGATCTTCCCGCCCTTGATGTCGTTGACGGCCTTGGTGACGTCGGGGGTCACCGTGCCGGTCTTCGGGTTCGGCATCAGGCCGCGGGGGCCGAGGATGCGGGCGATCCGGCCGACCTTGGCCATCTGGTCCGGCGTCGCGATCGCGGCGTCGAAGTCCAGGAAGCCGCCCTGGATGCGCTCGATCAGGTCGTCCGAGCCGACGACGTCGGCGCCGGCGGCCTCGGCCTCGGCGGCCTTGTCACCGGTCGCGAAGACGATGACGCGGGCGGTCTTGCCGGTGCCGTGCGGCAGGTTGACCGTGCCGCGGACCATCTGGTCGGCCTTGCGCGGGTCGACGCCCAGGCGCATGGCGACCTCGACGGTGGCGTCGTAGGACGTCGTCGACGTCTCCTTGGCCAGCTTGGCGGCCTGGAGGGGGCTGTAGAGGTTCTCGCGGTCGACCTTCTCCGCGACCGCGCGGTACTTCTTGCCGTGCTTCGCCATGGTGGTTCCTCTCCGGGGGCTCGCCGCGACGGCGGAGCCCCGGTCGTGTGGTTCACGGGCCTGGCGTGGCCCTCCCACGGGTGACGTGCTGGAACGGCCTCGGTGCAGGGATCCGGCCCACGCGGAGCGTGGGCTGGGGGGCACCGGGGTCCTTATACGACCGTGATGCCCATCGACCGGGCGGTGCCGGCGATGATCTTCTCGGCCTGGTCGAGGTCGTTGGCGTTGAGGTCGGCCATCTTGGTGGTGGCGATCTCGCGGACCTGGTCACGGGTGACCGTGGCGACCTTGGTCTTGTGGGGCTCGCCCGAGCCCTTCTCGACACCGGCGGCCTTGAGCAGCATGCGCGCGGCCGGCGGGGTCTTGGTGACGAACGTGAACGACCGGTCCTCGAAGACCGAGATCTCGACCGGGATCACGTTGCCGCGCTGCGACTCGGTCGCGGCGTTGTAGGCCTTGCAGAACTCCATGATGTTGACGCCGTGCTGGCCGAGCGCCGGACCGACGGGCGGCGCGGGGGTGGCCGCACCGGCGTTGATCTGGAGCTTGATGACCGCGGTCAACCGCTTCCTGGGGGGCATGACTTCCTTCTATCTCGGGTGGTTCAGCTCGCGACGCCGGGGCGTCAGATCTTGCTGACCTGGTTGAACGACAGCTCGACGGGCGTCTCGCGGCCGAAGATGGAGACCAGGACCTGCAGCTTCTGCTGCTCGGCGTTGATCTCGTTGATCGTGGCCGGCAGGGTGGCGAACGGCCCGTCCATGACGGTCACCGACTCCCCGACCTCGAAGTCGACGACGGCGACCGGGGCGGCACCGCCGGTGGCGGCGGCGACCTCGCCGGCCGGGGCCTTGGCGGCCTGCGGCGCGACGGCCGGCGCCAGGATCTTCACGACCTCGTCGACCGACAGCGGCGAGGGCTTGGAGGTGGCACCGACGAACCCGGTGACGCCCGGGGTGTTGCGGACCGCGCCCCACGACTCGTCGTTGAGCTCCATGCGCACCAGGAGGTAGCCGGGCAGGACCTTGCGGTTGACCTGCGTGCGCTTGCCGTTCTTGATCTCGGTGACCTCCTCGGTGGGCACCTCGATCTGGTAGATGAAGTCCTCGACGTCCAGCGACTGGATGCGCGCCTCGAGGTTGGTCTTCACCTTGTTCTCGTAGCCGGCGTAGCTGTGCACGACGTACCAGTCGCCGGGCATCATCCGCAGCTTCTTGCGCAGCGCCTCGGTCGGGTCCTCGTCCTCGGCCTCGACCTCGGCGGCCGGGGCGGGGTCGACCAGCGGGTCGGTGACCAGGCTGTCGGGGTCGCCGCCCTCGATCTCCGGGGTGACGTCCGAGATCTCGGTGTCGGTGTCGAGGTCGGCGGTGTCGCTCGACCCCTCGGCCGCACCGGTCTCGCCGGCGCCGGTCTCGACGTCGGCGCTGCCGCGCTCGTCGAAACGGGCGTCGTCCAGGTCGATGCCGTCGACCGCGCTGTCGGTGTCGAAGGGCTCGCGGGGGTCGGTCACAGGTTCTCTTCCTTGTCAGGGGGCGTGCGGGCGGGCGGAGGTCAGCCGAAGACGGCGATCACGCCCTGGGAGAACAGCAGGTCCAGCCCGGCCACCAGCGCGACGATGAACGCCACGAAGACGATGACCACCGTCGTGTACGTGATCAGCTCGCGCCGGCCCGGCCAGATGACCTTGCGCAGCTCCGCGACGACCTCGCGGAGGAACCGGGCGAGCGAGCGCTTCCGGCGGATCTCGTCGGCGCGCGCCCGCTCGGCAGCCGCGCGCGAGCGGGTGCCGGTGCCCTCGCGGTCCGCGGGGCGGGACGCGCTGCGCGCGGCCCGGCGGGACCGGGTGGCGACCGGCTCGTCCTCGTCGTCGTCGCCGGCGGTGATCCGGCCGCCGCGACGGCGAGCGGGGGTGGCCACGACCTTGTCCTCGTCCGCGGACGCCTCGGCGGCGACGGCGTCCTCGGCCGCCTCGAGCTCGGCGGCGTCGTCGACGCCGGGAGCCTCGCGGTCGAGCTGCTCGTCGGTCAGCTCGGCGTCGCGAGCGTCGTCCTCGCGTTCCGGCTTCTCGCTCACTGCGCCTCGCTCGCCTCGGTGGTGGTGGTCGGCACCGCCCCGGTGCGGGGCGGCACGTGGATCGCTGTACGTCGTGCGGTGGCAGGGGTGACAGGACTTGAACCTGCAGCCTGCGGTTTTGGAGACCGCTGCTCTGCCAATTGAGCTACACCCCTAGGCCGGGACGCACCCGGCCGGGACCGCCGGCTCCACCACCACGGCACGGTTCCTCGGGAGGTTCCGGGGCACGCCGGTGGCGGGGTCGATCGCCCCAGGGCAGCCAGTGTACGGGACGCCGGAGCGGCGGAGCCAACGTCCCGCCGGAGGCCTCCCCCGTGCGGTGAGCGGGCGGCGGCCGGTCTTTGACACGATGAGCGCATGACCGCCGTCTCCCCGGAGTCCAGCGCGCCCGCCCCGTCCGCGGCCGACCGCCGCATCTCCCGCCGGATCGCCGCGATCAGCGAGTCGGCGACGCTGGCGGTCGACGCCAAGGCCAAGGCCCTCAAGGCCGCCGGCAAGCCGGTCATCGGCTTCGGCGCCGGGGAGCCGGACTTCCCGACGCCGGGGTACATCGTCGAGGCCGCCGTCGCCGCCTGCCGCCAGCCGGCCATGCACCGGTACACGCCCGCGGGCGGGCTGCCGGCGCTCAAGGAGGCGATCGTCGCCAAGACCGCCCGCGACTCCGGGCTGCAGCTCACCCCGGCGCAGGTGCTCGTGACCAACGGTGGCAAGCAGGCCGTCTACGAGGCCTTCGCCACCATGCTCGACCCGGGTGACGAGGTGCTCGTGCCCGCGCCGTACTGGACGACCTACCCGGAGGCCATCCGGCTGGCCGGGGGCGTGCCCGTGCCGGTGGTCGCCGACGAGCAGAGCGGCTACCTGGTCTCGGTCGGCCAGCTCGAGGCCGCCCGCACCCCGCGCACCAAGGCGCTGCTGTTCTGCTCGCCGTCCAACCCGACCGGTGCGGTCTACCCCGCGGAGCAGGTCGAGGAGATCGGCCGGTGGGCGCTCGAGGCCGGCCTGTGGGTGCTCACCGACGAGATCTACGAGCACCTCACCTACGGCGTGGCGACGGCGCCCTCGATGCCGGTGCTGGTGCCGGAGCTGGCCGACCGCTGCGTCGTCGTGAACGGCGTCGCCAAGACCTACGCGATGACCGGGTGGCGGGTGGGCTGGATCGCCGGTCCGGCCGACGTCGTGAAGGCGGCCACCAACCTGCAGTCGCACGCCACCTCCAACGTCGCGAACGTCTCGCAGGCCGCCGCCGTCGCCGCGCTGACCGGCGACCTGTCCGCCGTCGCCACCATGCGGGAGGCCTTCGACCGCCGCCGGCAGACCATCGTGCGGATGCTGCGGGAGATCCCCGGGATCGCCTGCCCCGAGCCGCAGGGCGCGTTCTACGTCTACCCGTCGGTGAAGGGGCTGCTGGGCCGCCCGATCGCCGGCCGGACGGCGAACTCCTCGGTGGAGCTGGCCGAGCTGATCCTGGAGGCGGCGGAGGTCGCCGTCGTCCCGGGTGAGGCCTTCGGCACCCCCGGCTACCTGCGGATGTCCTACGCCCTGGGCGACGACGACCTCGTCGAGGGCGTCGGCCGCATGCAGCGGCTGCTCACCAGCGCCGGTTAGCCGGGCGGCAGCGCCCCGGCGCCGACGAGGACGTCGGCCGCCGCGGGCAGCCCGTCCAGCGCGTCGGCGACGTCGTCCGGTGTGGCGATGCCCCAGGCGGTCGCGTCCACGTAGCAGCGCACCGCGGCGTCGAAGGCGTCGGCTCCCGCGACCTCGCGCGCCCGGAGGAGCGCCGCCCCTCCCTTGCCGTACACGCGGTCGACGTAGTCGCGCTGCCCGGTGAACTCGTCCATGGCGGAACCGACCTCGCCGTCGACCTCGTCGAGCGCGGCCTCCAGCCGGTCGCCGGACGACGGGTCGACGACCGCCTCGGCCCAGGTGGCGAAGGCCTCGTCCAACCACGGATCGCGGAACTGGGAGTTGCCGACCATTCCGTAGAACCACATGTGCGCGACCTCGTGCACGAGCACCGAGGTGCTGGGGGTCGCCTGCAGGATGGAGCTGGGGTACTCGATCCCGCCGCCGTGGTCGGGCAGCAGCGGCACGGTGAGCGTCCGGTACGGGAACGGGCCGAGGAAGCCGCTGAGCTCGTCGATGGCGGTCACCGTGGCGTCGGCCAGGTCCGCCGCCCCGCGCTCCGCTCCCGGGAGGACGCCGGCGGTCACCCGCACGCCCTCCGGCGTCGTCCGCTCCTCCGTGGTGAACCGGCCGACGGCGACGCTCACGTCCCTGGCCACCGGCTCGGCCGACGTCCACGTGCGCCGGCCGCCGGCGGCCGGCGACGGCGGGTCCTGGTCGCCGGTCATCAGCACGGTGAGGTCCTGCGGTGCGGAGACGCTGATCGTCGTGTCGGCTGCGGGGCTGGTGGTCGTCTCGCCGGAGACCTCGACGAAGGGGTCCTCGGCCCACCCGACGCCCGGCTCCCAGGCCAGCAGCGGCGCCCCGCTGGCCCACCACGACACGTCGGCCTCCGCGCCGACCCGGTCGAAGCCGCCCTCCCCCAGCGTCAGCGTGAAGTCCAGCGCCACCTCGGTGCGCTCCCCCGCTGCCAGCCGCCGGTCCAGCCGGACGACGTGCTGGCCGCCGGGCTCCGCGGCGCCGAGCGCCTCGTAGCCGGCGTCGTCGACGTCCTCCCCGCGCACGGCGTCCACCACCAGGCGCGAGCCCGCGGCCGCCGGTTCGGGGCCGTTGGGCACCAACCGGAAGACCAGCTCCTCGACCGGGCGGTCGGGCGTGAACTCCACCGTCTCCGTGCCCGTGACGGTGCGCAGGTCGTCCTCGAGCCGGAACTCCAGGTCGACGACGGGGCGGTCCGGGTCCGGCTCCGCGCGGTCGGTGCAGCCCCCGGCGTCACCGGGCGCCCCGGCGGCGGGCGCCGCGGTCGACGTCGCGGCCGGCGCGGCGGCGCGGTCGGCGAAGGAGGTGCAGCCGGGCAGCAGCAGGAGGCCGGCCGCCAGCGCCGCGACCCGCCGCCGCGGGGTCATGCCAGGCGGACGACGGCGCGGGCCAGGGACAGGACCTTCTCGCCGCCGCTGGTGACGGCGAGGTCGACCCGCACCCGGCCGTCCTCGAGGTGGGCGGCCACCGTGCCCCGGACGGTCAGCTCGGCGCCGTCGTCGTCGTCCGGGACGACCACCGGGCGGCCGAAGCGGACCTGGTAGTCGACCAGCGCCGCGGGATCGCCGGTCCACGCCGTGACGGCCCGGGCGGCCAGCCCCATGGTGAGCATCCCGTGCGCGATCACGCCGGGCAGCCCGACGGCGGTGGCGACCCGGTCGCTCCAGTGGATGGGGTTGAAGTCGCCTGATGCGCCGGCGTACCGGACGAGGTCGGCGCGGGTCACGCGCAGCTGCAGCTCTGGCAGCTCGGTGCCGACGGCGGGGACGTCCATCACGCAGCGCCACCCTTCGTTCCCGCGGGACGCTCCGCTCCTCGCTCGTTCCTCGCTGCGATGCTCACGTCCCTGTCCCCTCAGCCCCTGGCCACGAGCATCGACGTGGCGGTGCAGACCTGCTCGCCGTCCTCGGTGGCCAGCTCGACCCGCGTGGTGAGCAGGTCGTTGCCGGCGGCGCTGCGGACGGCGTCGATCGTGGTGGTCGCGACCAGCCGGTCGCCGGCCCGGATCGGCCGGTGGTGGGTGAACTTCTGGTCGCCGTGCACGACCCGGCTGTAGTCCAGGCCCACCTCGTCGTCGGAGAGGACGACGAACGCCGCCTCCAGGCTCACGACGATCGCGAAGGTGGGCGGTGCGATGACGTCCGGGTGGCCGACCGCGCGGGCCGCCTCGGGGTCGCGGTGCACGGGGTCGTCCGCACCGACGGCGGTGGCGAACTCGGCGATCTTCGCCCGTCCGACCTCGTACACGGCAGAGGGCGGGTAGCTGCGCCCGACCAGTGCCCGGTCCAGCGCCATGCTCCCGCCCTCTCGCTCAGCCGCGGATCTCGGATCAGCGGGTCTCGCGGTGGATCGTGTGCTTGCGCTCGCGCGGGCAGAACTTCTTCAGCTCGAGCCGGTCGGGGTCGTTCCGCCGGTTCTTGCGGGTGATGTAGTTCCGGCTCTTGCAGTCCTGGCACGCCAGGGTGATCTTGGGACGGACGTCGGTGGCTGCCACGGAGTGCTCCTAGCCTTGTCGGGACGCGACCGGCGGTGACGCCGGGCGCGGTGGTGCAGACATGCGGACGGACCCCTGGCGGGGTCCGTCCGGAGTAGCGGTGACCGGACTTGAACCGGTGACACAGCGATTATGAGCCGCTTGCTCTACCAGGCTGAGCTACACCGCCAGGTGACCAGCGGCCCGGTCTCGCGACCGGACCGGTGATCAGGGTACTGCCAGAGCCCCTTTACGGAATCGAACCGTAGACCTTCTCCTTACCATGGAGACGCTCTGCCGACTGAGCTAAAGGGGCGTGCTCAACGAGCCGTCGAAGACTCTACCCCGCCCGCGCCGGCCGTTCCGCAGGGGGGTCCCGGCACGCCGGGAGACCGGCCTAGGTGCGGACGAACAACCGCCGGTGCGTGGCCCCGGGGGCGACCGAGCGGACACCGGTCCGGGCCAGCAGCCAGCTCTCCAGGCGGTCGTCGGGCAGCGGCCGGCTGACCAGGAAGCCCTGCAGCTTGTCGCAGCCCATCTCGGTCAGCGCGTTGCGGGTGAGCTCGTCCTCGACCCCCTCGGCGACCACGCGCAGCCCCAGGTTGTGGGCCAGCTCGATGATCGACCGGGCGATGAAGGACTCCCCCTGGCTGGTCGACATCGTGAGCACGAAGGACTTGTCGATCTTGACCTCGTCGATCGGCAGCTGGCGCAGCTGCGACAGCGACGAGTAGCCGGTCCCGAAGTCGTCCATCGACAGCCGCAGGCCCAGGGCGTGCAGGTCCTCCAGCACCGTGCTGTCGCGCACGGAGTCGTCGACGACGCTGCCCTCGGTGAGCTCCAGGGTGAGCAGCTCACCGGGCACGCCGTGCTTCTGCAGGGCGCGGGCGATGCGCGTCACCAGGTCGGGCTCGGTGAGGCTGTGCACCGAGAGGTTCACCGCGACCGAGAGCGCGATGTCCTGGTCCAGCCATCGCCGGCAGCGGGCCAGCGCCAGGTCGAGGACGTGGTCGGTGACCGCGCCGATCCGGCCGATCTGCTCGGCCAGGTGGATGAAGTCCTCCGGCGGGATCTGCCCGTACCGCGGGTGCGACCAGCGCACGAGTGTCTCCACCGAGACGATGTCGGAGGTCTGCGCGTCGATGATCGGCTGGTAGACGACGCTGATCTGGCCGTCGGCCATGGCCTGCTCGAGCTCGGTGCCCAGCTGCAGCCGGCGCAGGCTCTGCTGGTCGAGCACCGGGTGGTAGCTGGCCACCCCGCCGGAGTCGGCGGCGGCGAGCAGGGCGACGTCGGCCCGCTGCATGAGCGTGCCGGAGTCCGTGCCGTGCACGGGGGCGGCGGCGACGCCGATGGTGAGCGTCACCTCCAGGTCCAGCCCGGCGACCCGCGCGCGGGTGGACGCCGCCTCGCGCAGCCGGCGCGCGGCCCGCTCGGTGGCGGCCAGCGACAGCCCCGGCAGCAGGACGGCGAACTGCTCGCCCTCCATGCGCGCCAGCAGCGCCTGCGGGGGCGCGTGCTCCCGGAGCAGGCCGGCGGTCACGAGCAGCAGCTCGTCGCTGGCCGCATGGCCGAGGGTGTCGGTGACCTCGGTGTAGTTGCCCAGCGCGGCCAGGATCAGCCCGGCGCGGGCGCCCAGCGGGTCGGCGGAGAGCAGCTGGTCGATCTCGGCGGCCAGCCGCTGGCGGTTCGGCAGGCCGGTGAGCCGGTCGTGGTCGGCGTCGTAGCGGATCTGGCTGAGCAGCTGCTGGTGCCGGATCGCGGCGTTGACGTGGGTGAGCATGGTGTCGAGGGCGACGCGGTCGCTCTCCGCGAAGGACAGCACGTCGCTGCGGCGGTCGCAGACCTCGAGGTACCCGGGTTCGCCGGCGGCGGTCATCACCGGCGCGGCGAGGAGCTCGGAGACGCCCCGGCGGGCCAGCGCGGCGGTCTCGGCGTCGTCGGCACGGCCCAGGGAGACCATCACCGGGCCCCCGCCGTCGGCCACGGCCAGGCGCCGGAAGAGGTCGTCGGGATCGCCGGGGCCGTCGTACCAGGCGTCGCCGTTCTCGGCGGACACCACCAGGCGCGGCTCCTCGTCGAGGTAGGGCGGCAGCCAGAGCGCCACCCGCTCGGCGTTGAGCAGGTCGCGCACCGCATCGACGATCTGCCTCGTCCCGGCCTCGTCCGGCGGGACCTGCTCGACCAGGCGCGCGAAGTCGTACACGCGCTGCACGCTGCGGCCCTTGCGCGTGACCGACGCGAAGTGCCGGTACAGCAGACCGAGGGCCACCAGCAGCGGAGCCATGAGGACGACGGCCCAGCCGGTGACGTCGAGCAGCAGCAGGATGGCCAGGCCGACCAGGACCGCGACGGGCCCGACCATGACGATGGGGCCGAACACCCCGGTCCAGACCGCGCGCCCGGGGTTGCCGTGCGTGGCCGTGATGGCGCCGACGACCAGCAGCGCGCCCACCACGTCGGCGGCCACGATGGCCAGCAGGTAGCACAGCCAGGTCGCCGGGGAGTCGATGGTGCCCACCGGGAGGAGCTCGAGCAGGGCGACCGCCACGCACACCTCGATGGTGGCGACCGCGACGTTGTAGACGGTCTTGGCCGCCGGCACGTGCTGCGCCACCAGCACCAGGGCGACGGCGACCGCCCGCGTGACCGCGGTCCAGAGACCACCGATCTCCACCAGCGCCAGGACGAAGACGACCTCGCTGGCCGAGCAGTAGAAGGTGTGCCGCCGGATCTCGAACTGCAGGTTGATCGACTCGGCGGCCACGAAGGCGGCGAAGACGGCGAACAGCGCCAGCACCCCGGGCGTCGTCGCGTCCCCGGGGAGCACGAGCAGGGACAACGGGCCCGCGAGGACGAGGCCCAGCCACGCGACCGTCCAGGGATTGGTGATCAACGGCGGCCGAATGGGCACGCGGGCGTCCTGCTCGGCCACTCTCACCTGCAATTCCGAAGGGAAGCTGGGCGGGCGCAGGTTAACAGCGGTGAGCGCCCTCGGAACCCCTTCCTGACCCGGACGGGGCAGCTGCACGGCGGCGGGGCCGGAACGACACGGGGGGCAGCCGGTCGGTGACCGGCTGCCCCCCGTGCGAAGAGCGGTACCGGGCTCACGCCCGGCCTAGCGGACCTGGCTCAGCGACCCCACTTGAAGCCGCGACCCCACTTGAAACCACGCTGCGTGCTGCTCATGACGCCTCCTCTTGGGCATGACTGACTGCGGATCTGCGGCAGTCACTTACGCGCGGGGGCAGAGCGTCGTTCGGTACGGACCGCGCTGGGAACATTGCTTCCCGTCACTCGTCCGGACAAGCACCGATGATCACGACCGGGTGACAGATCTTCGTGTCGTCACTCTGCGTCGATTTGTTCCCACAGTTGGTCACTGAAACGGGTGGCCGGTGCCTGGATCGGTGGCGGAAGGGCTCCGACCGCGGCGTCGACGAGCGGCCGGACCCAGTGCTGCTGCGGCGATCCGGGCGCGGTCGGGTGCCCGAGGACCTCGGTCGTGGCGTCGAACGCCGCACCCGCCAGGCGGGACCGCTCGGCGGCGGTGAGGCCGTCCACCCCCGCCACCGACCGCACCGCGTCGGCGGTGTCCAGCCGGCGACCGTCGTCGGGGCCCTGCTCCCAGGTCCCGTCCAGCCGCAGGCCCATCCCGAGGTAGTCGAGCGTGAGACTCGAGGCGATGCCGTACGCCGTGCGCACCGGAACGGCCGAGACGGCCTCCTGGGCCAGCGCGTAGGGCCGCGACCGGCGCTCCGCCGCCTCCTGCAGGGTGAAACCCTCCAGCGCGTGCCCCAGGCGCTCCCCGTACTCGCGGACCGCGAGGTAGCCGGCGGTCACCCGCACCTCGGACAGCGGAGCCGCGGCGTCGTCCGGCCGGTCCAGCAGGTCCTGCAGCGCGAAGCCGACCCGGATGGCCGCCGCCTGGTCGAGGGTCAGGTGGCCGAGACCGCGGAGCAGGGTGCGGTCCTCCTCACCGCCGCCGGCCGCGGCGTGCACGGCTCCGGCGACGACGCCCGCGTGCGCGGCGACGACCTCCCCGAGCGCGGGGGTGACGGCCGCCGCGGTCGCGGGGTCGACGGTCCAGTGCTCGGGGTCACCGTCGTCGCCCAGGCCGGTGCCGAGCGCCGTCAGCCCGGACCTCGCGACGTCGTCCCCCGCGGGTCCGGGGTCGTCCGCCGCGCGCGCGACGAGCGCGGCAAGGTCGGCGCCGCCGTCGTCCCAGGGGCGCTCGAGCAGCCACGACCAGGTGCCGACGCCGCCCAGCAGCCTGGCTGCCGCGCCGGGGTCGTCCGCCGCCGCCAGCCGGGCCGCGACCTGCTGCAGCGGATCCACCGGAGCCCGGCCGGAGGTGAACGCCTGCGCCTGCTCCACCACGCGGTGCAGACCCTGCGCGCGCTCCCGGGCGAGCACCTGCCGCCCCCAGCTCTCCACGGTCGCCGTCGGCGGCCCCGCGCGCCGGTTCCCCCGGCCGGCGGCCAGGACGACGCCCATGCCGACGGCGATGAGGTCGGCGTCGGCGAGCCGGGAGCCGGCGTCCACGTACCGGGCGTCGCGCACGTCCGCGACCTCGTCGGCCGCTCCGGCGGGCACCGGGGCCCCGAGCGCCCCGGCGAGCAGGTCGGCGACGGCGCCGTCCCGGTCGAGCGCGTCGTCCCCCAACCGCCGCAGCAGCTCCGCGAAGCCCTCGCGCCCGAGGCCGGTGAGCAGCGCCGCCGCGAACGCCCCCTCCCCCGCCAGCGGCGCCACGGTGCGGGCGACGGCCTCCTGCTCCGCGGCGTCGAACCGCTCGCGCAGCGCGACGGCCGCAGCGGTTCCCCGCGCGGTGAGCTCCGCCGCCCCCCAGCCCGGCAGTTCGCCGGCCAGGTGCAGGACCACGCGGGCCTCGTCGTCACGCCGGCCGGTCCCGCCGGCCACCGCGCAGCACTCCGCGAGCTCCGCGGCGGTGGCGGCCGCGTCCCGCTCCACCTCGCCGAGCAGCGCCCGGTGCAGCCGCCGGCGCGCGTCCTCCGCTGCCCTCAGGTCCGCCAGCGCGGCGGTGACGATCGGCAGGTCCAGCCCCGCGGGGTCCACGACGGCGCGCACCCGCGCCGCCGCGACGGCGACGTCGTCGTCCTGGGCGGACCGGGAGGCCGCCAGCTGACGGCGCGCCTCCTCGACGCGCTCCCGGTGGGCGGCCACGCGGGTCACGGCCCGCTGGAGGGCGTCGGAGGCCTGGCCCGCCAGCTCGCGCACCCGCCGCACCTGGCCCGCGGCGGCGTCGGCATCCGCCCCGCACCACCCCGGTGCCGCCGCGGCGGCGAGCTGGTCGGCCAGCTGGGCGTGCCCCAGCGCGGCCGCGGTGAGGCCGGCCACCAGGCCGGCCAGTGCCTCGGGGTCGCCCGGCGGCGGGTCGAGCGGCACCGGGTCGGGGAGCAGCCCGCTCACCGGGCCACCGCCCGGCCGTGCGCGGGCACCACGGTGGCGTCCAGCTCCACCCAGGAGTCGGCGACGACGGCCACCGTGGTGCCGAGCCACCGCAGCTCCCCCGCCACCGCGCCGGCCAGGGTGCGGTGGCAGTCGAGCAGCGCGGCGGCGGCCTCGGCGAGCGGACCGTCGACCTCGCATCCCGGGCCGAGCCGGCTGCCGGCGTCCTCGGCGGTGGCCGCCGAGGAGCGCAGGGACCGGGCGAGGCCGTACACCTCGGGGACCGGCAGCTGGAGTGCGGGCGAGCTCACCGGCGCAGTGTGGCGCCGTCCACCGGGTGCCCGCGTCGTACGTCCACAGGCGCCGCGCCGAGGTGGGCGGCCACCCGATCGGGTGTCCACACCGTCCACAGCCGTCGTCCACAGGTCGTGGACAACCTCCGCGAGCACCTACGCTGCGGCCCGTGCTGCACCGACCGGACGACCGCGAGCGGGGTTCGACGCTCCCGTTCGTGCTGGTCTGCTGGCTGGTGGCCGCGCTGATGGCGTTCGGCGCCATCGCCGCCTCGCACGCGTTCCTCGAGCAGCAGGAGGTGCAGTCGGTCTGCGACGGCGCCGCGCTGGCGGCGGCGAACCAGGCCGACGAGGCCGCCGTCTACGCCCGCGGGGTGGGGACGTCGCTGCCGCTGACCCGGGCCACCGCGCAGGCGGCGGTGGCCGACCAGCTGCGCTCCGGCGGCACGCAGCTGGACGCGTGGTCGGCCGAGACCGACGGCGTCGAGGTGACCGTGCGCTGCACCCGCTCCGTGGACATCGCCTTCGGGTGGCTGTTCCTGGCCGGGGAACCGCTGGAGCGCACCGCCACGGCCAGCGCCCGGGCACCCACGCTGGGCTGAGAGAGCGAGCGGCCCCCGACCGGTGGTCGGGGGCCGCTCGTACCAGGCGTGGCGGGTGAAGGATTCGAACCTTCGTAGGCTAAGCCGACGGATTTACAGTCCGCTCCCATTGGCCACTCGGGCAACCCGCCGTGCAGGTGGTACCGGGAGAGGATACAAGACGGCGGAGCGTGCCCTCGGACCCGAGGGAGCGCCCGCTCTGCGGAAGGGATGGGCCCATGGCCGACTCGTCGTTCGACGTGGTGAGCAAGGTGGACCGCCAGGAGGTCGACAACGCGCTGAACCAGGCCGGCAAGGAGCTGTCGCAGCGCTTCGACTTCCGGGGCACCAACGCCACGATCGCCTGGGCCGGGGAGGACGGCGTCGCCCTCCAGGCCGACACCGAGGAGCGGGTCTCGGCCGCGCTCGAGGTGTTCAAGGAGAAGCTGATCAAGCGGAACATCTCGCTGAAGGTGCTCGACGCCGGCGAGCCGCAGTCCTCCGGCAAGGTCTACAAGATCTCCGCGCGGATCAAGCAGGGCATCGAGTCCGACACCGCGAAGAAGATCGCCAAGCTGATCCGCGACGAGGGCCCCAAGGGCGTCCAGGCGCAGATCCAGGGCGACCAGCTGCGGGTGAGCGGCAAGAAGCGCGACGACCTGCAGGCCGTGCAGCAGCTGCTGCGCGGAGCCGACCTCGACGTCGCCCTGCAGTTCGACAACTACAGGTGAGGTGATGGAACGGCCCCCTCGCAGAACCCCACCCCGAGGCACGAGGGGCGGGGGGCGAGGAGGTCCTTCTAGCGGCCGAGCTCGCGGGCCATCTGCTCCAGGCGGGCGATCCGCTGCGGCATCGGCGGGTGGCTGGCGAACAGCGACGCCATGCCCTGGCCGCGGAACGGGTTGGCGATCATCAGGTGGCTCTGGGTGACCAGCCGGTCCTCCTGGGGCAGCGGCAGCGCGGAGGCGCCGCGCTCGATCTTGCGCAACGCCGACGCCAGGGCCAGCGGGTCCTGCGACAGCTGCGCGCCGGTCGCGTCGGCCTGGTACTCCCGGCTGCGGCTGACCGCCATCTGCACCACACCCGCGGCGACCGGGCCGAGGAACACCAGCAGCAGGCTGCCGAGCGCGTTCCCGCCGCCCCGGTCCTCGGAGCGTCCGCCGAACAGCGAGGCGAACATCGCCATGTGCGCCAGGTAGGTGATCACGGTGGCCATGGCCCCGGCGACCGAGCTGATCAGGATGTCGCGGTTGTAGACGTGGGAGAGCTCGTGCGCGAGCACCCCCCGGAGCTCGCGCCGGTCCAGCAGGTCGAGGATCCCCTGGGTCACGCAGACCGCGGCGTTGCGCGGGTTGCGGCCGGTGGCGAAGGCGTTGGGCTGGTTGGTCGGGCTCACGTAGAGCCGCGGCATCGGCTGCCGGGCGGCGGTGGCCAGCTCCCGCACCATCGCGTAGAGCTGCGGCGCCTGCGTCTCGGTCACGGGGAAGGCCCGCATGGCGCGCAGCGCCAGCTTGTCGGAGTTGAAGTAGGCGTAGCCGTTGACGCCGAGCGCGACGACCAGGGCGATCAGCAGGCCGCCCCGGCCACCGATCAGCGCACCGGCGGCGAGGATGAGGCCGCCCATGAGACCGAGGAGCACCGCGGTCTTGAGTCCGTTGTTCCAGCGCTGCACGTCCGCTCCAACGGCGTCGCCGGGGCCGCCGTTCCCGGGCCCCCTCGCGGGCGCCCTGGGGGAATGAGCCGCCCCAGCGGGTGGTTTTCCCCGGAAAGCCCGCGTTCATCGTGTCCGGATCCACACCCGGCCGCGGACACACGCACGTAACCTCGGCCGGTGGAGGTACACCACTGATGACTGGCAGCACCCCGACCACCGATGCCGCGAGCCCCGCTGACGGGAGCACCGCGCCGGTGGCCACCTCGGCACCCGGCGGCCTCGTGAAGAGCGTCGTCGAGCTCGACCGGGTCGTCATCCGCCTCGCCGGCGACTCCGGCGACGGCATGCAGCTGACCGGCAACCGGTTCACCAGCGAGACGGCGTCCTTCGGCAACGACCTCAAGACGCTGCCGAACTTCCCCGCCGAGATCCGCGCGCCGACGGGGACCCTGCCGGGCGTCAGCTCCTTCCAGCTCCAGTTCGCCGACCACGACGTCATGACGCCGGGCGACGCCCCGGACGTGCTGGTCGCGATGAACCCCGCAGCGCTCAAGGCGAACCTCGCCGAGCTGCCCGGCGGCGGCCTGCTGATCATCGACTCCGACGAGTTCACCCCGCGCAACCTCGCGAAGGTCGGCTACGCGACCAACCCGCTCGAGGACGGGTCGCTCGAGGGCTGGCAGACCGTGCCGGTGCCCCTGACCGCGATGACCCTCGACGCGCTCGCCGACTCCGGCCTCGGCAAGAAGGAGGCCGAGCGCTCGAAGAACATGTTCACCCTCGGCCTGCTGAGCTGGATGTACCACCGGCCCACCGAGGGCACGATCCGCTTCCTGGAGCGCCAGTTCCGCCGCAAGCCGGAGATCGCCGCGGCCAACATCGCCGCCTTCCGGGCCGGCTACAACTACGGCGAGACCACCGAGGCGTTCGCCGTCTCCTACGAGATCAAGCCGGCCCCCATGGCGCCGGGCCGCTACCGCAACATCTCCGGCAACCAGGCGCTGGCGCTGGGCCTGGTCGCGGCCGGGCAGCGCTCGGGGCTGCCGCTCTTCCTCGGCGCGTACCCGATCACCCCGGCGTCGGACATCCTCCACGAGCTGTCCAAGCACAAGGCCTTCGGCGTGCGCACCTTCCAGGCCGAGGACGAGATCGCCGGCATCGGCGCCGCTCTGGGCGCCTCGTTCGGCGGTGCGCTCGGCGTCACGACGACGTCCGGTCCCGGCGTCGCGCTCAAGGCCGAGACGATCGGCCTGGCGGTCATGACCGAGCTGCCGCTGGTCATCGTCGACGTGCAGCGCGGCGGCCCCTCCACCGGCCTGCCGACCAAGACCGAGCAGAGCGACCTGTTGCAGGCCATGTTCGGCCGCAACGGCGAGGCCCCGCTGCCGGTCATCGCGCCCCGCTCCCCCGGCGACTGCTTCGACGCCGCCGTCGAGGCGGCACGGATCGCGCTGACCTACCGCACCCCGGTGATGCTGCTGTCCGACGGCTACCTGGCCAACGGCGCCGAGCCGTGGCAGATCCCGGACGCGGACTCGCTGCCGGACCTGACCCAGGCCGTCGCGTTCGCCACCGAGCCCAACGGCGAGACAGCCGACGGGACGCCGGAGTTCCTGCCCTACCTGCGCGACCCCGAGACCCTGGCCCGTGCCTGGGCCATCCCGGGCACCGCGGGGCTGCAGCACCGCATCGGCGGGCTGGAGAAGGCCGACCGCACCGGCAACATCTCCTACGACCCGGCCAACCACGACTTCATGACCCGCACCCGGCAGGCCAAGGTCGACGGGATCGCCGCGTCCATCCCGCTCACCGACGTCGAGGACCCGGACGGCGACGCCCGCGTCGCCGTCATCGGCTGGGGCTCCACCTACGGCCCCATCGGCGCCGCCTGCCGGCGGATCCGGAACTCCGGCCGGAAGGTCGCCCAGATCCACCTGCGGCACATCAACCCGTTCCCCGCCGACCTGGGCGAGGTCCTGGCCCGGTACGACCGGGTGATCTGCCCCGAGATGAACCTCGGCCAGCTGGCGCTGCTGCTGCGCGCGAAGTTCCTCGTCGACGTGCAGAGCCACACGCAGGTCCGAGGGCTGCCCTTCCGGGCCGCCGAGCTGGCCGCGGTCATCCAGGACGCCATCGACTCCACCACCGCCGCCCCCGCGAACGGAGTGCTCCAGTGACCACGATCGACCTCGGCATGCCCGCCGGGTCCTCCACCCCACCCGGCCCCATCGCCGACGCCGTCACCGCCTCGGTCCAGAGCCACGGCGAGAAGCGGACCGAGCTCAAGGCCAAGGACCTCAAGACCGACCAGGAGGTGCGCTGGTGCCCTGGGTGCGGTGACTACGTCATCCTCAACGCGGTCCAGAGCTTCCTGCCCAGCCTCGGCATCGCCCGCGAGGACATGGTCATCGTCTCGGGCATCGGCTGCTCGTCGCGCTTCCCGTACTACATGAACACCTACGGGATGCACTCCATCCACGGCCGCGCACCGGCGATCGCGACCGGCCTGGCCGCCTCGCGCCCCGACCTGTCGGTGTGGGTCGTGACCGGCGACGGCGACTCGCTGTCGATCGGCGGCAACCACCTGATCCACGCGCTGCGCCGCAACGTGAACCTGAAGATCCTGCTGTTCAACAACCGGATCTACGGCCTCACCAAGGGCCAGTACTCGCCCACCTCCGAGGTCGGCAAGGTCACCAAGTCCACGCCGATGGGCTCCCTGGACCACCCGTTCAACCCCGTGTCGCTGGCGCTGGGCGCCGACGCCACCTTCGTCGGGCGGGCGATGGACTCCGACCGCAAGGGCCTCACCGACGTGCTGCGGCAGGCCGCCGAGCACCAGGGGACCGCGCTGGTCGAGATCTACCAGAACTGCAACATCTTCAACGACGGCGCGTTCGACCTGCTCAAGGACCCGGCCACGGGCGCCCAGTGGAGCATCCCGCTGGTGCACGGCAAGCCGCTGGTGTTCGGCCCGGACGGCGCCTCGTGCGTGGTCCGCGACGACTTCGGCGGTCTGCGGATCGCCGAGACCAACCAGGTGGCGGCCGACGACATCGTCGTCCACGACGCCACCCGGCAGGACCCGTCGTACGCGTTCGCGCTGTCCCGGCTCTCATCGCAGGACCTGCGGTACACGCCGATGGGTGTGTTCCGCGCCGTCCAGAAGCCGACCTACGACGCGATGATGACCGAGCAGGTGGACACCGCGCGCGCCGGTCAGCCCGCCGACCTCGGCGCCCTGCTCGCCGGCGGCGACACCTGGGAGGTCAGCGCCTGAGGGGGACCCCGCGGCTCATCCGGAGGCCGTGACGCGCAGCAGCGCGTCACGGCCTCCGCCGTTGTCGGTGGTGACGTAGAGGGCGCCGTCGACCCCCTGCTGCACGGTGCGGATCCGCCCGTGCGCGCCGTCGAGCTCCGGCAGCCGGAACTGCTCGACGACGGCGCCGTCGTCGTCCAGGCGCAGCGCCAGCACCCCCTGCGCCTTGAGCAGCGCGACGAGCAGCAGGCCGTCGTAGCTCCCCCACTGCTCGCCGTCGAGGAACGTCGCGCCGCTGGTGGCCAGGGTCGGGCTCCCCGACGACCACACGGCCGGGACGGCGCCGGGGATGGCCGGGTCGGTCATGGGCACGCTCTCGTCGTAGGAGCCGCCGCCGTCGGGGTCCCAGCCGTAGTTGCCGCCCTCGGCGAGCAGGTTGACCTCGTCGTCGCGGTCGGGCCCGTGCTCGACGGCGAACACCTGCTCGCTGCCCGGCCGGACGGCCAGGCCCTGGACGTTGCGGTGCCCGAGGGTCCACACGGCCACGTCCCCGGTGACCGGCTCGACGCGGAGCACCTTGCCGCCGAGCGAGCCCGGGTCCTGGGCGACCGGCCCGCGTGCCGTGTCGCCGGTGCCGACCAGCAGCGCGCCGTCGGGCGCGAACTCGAGCCGGCAGCCGCCGTGCCGCCCGCTGCGCTCGTTGAGCGGCAGGCCGCCCACCAGGGGGTCGTCGACCCTGGTCAGCGCGGACCAGTCCGGCGCCACCGACCAGGCCACGACCTGGATGCTCCCGCCGGTGTCGCCCTGGCAGCTGTAGAGCCGCCGGTTCTCCCCGAACGCCGGGTCCAGCGCCATCCCCATGAGCCCGGTCTCGCCGTCCGCGAAGAGGTCGTCCAGGTCCGCGGCCACCTCGCGCGCGGAGCCGTCAGGAAGGACCGCGGTGAACCCGCCGCCGCGCTCGTCGACCAGCAGGGTGCCGTCCGGTGCCTGGACCACGTCCCAGACGTGGTCCAGGCCGTCGGCGACCACGGCCACGTCCAGGCGCGGTCCGGCCACCGAGGACCCGGTGGGGAGTGGGACCGCGGAGGAGGGTTCGCCGACCCGCGACCCGCCGTCCGCGGAGCACCCGGCGAGCAGCACGGCGACCGTGCAGGCGCCCAGCGCGGACGTGCGGGCGCTGGGCAGCATGCTGGTCCTCTCAGCTGGTGCGGGTCACCACGTAGTCGCACAGGGCCGACAGCGCCTCGCGCACGTCGCCCTCGGGCAGCGCGGACAGCCGGGCCCGGGCCCGGTCGGCGTACTCGCGGGTGACCTCGGTGGCCCGGGCCAGCGAGCGGGACGCCCGGAGCAGCTCCAGCGCCTCGGCGTGCTCGGCGTCGTCGGTGAGCGGAGCGGCGACCAGCTCGCGCAGCCGGGCCTCGGCGGGGTCGTCGCCGGCCAGCGCGAACAGCACCGGCAGCGTGGCGATCCCCTCGCGCAGGTCGGTGCCCGGCAGCTTCCCCGACTGCCCCTCGACGCTGACGATGTCGATCAGGTCGTCGGCGAGCTGGAAGGCGACGCCGAACTCCTCGCCGAACGCGGTGAGCTCCTCGACCAGGGCCGGGTCGACGCCGGCGAAGGAGGCGCCGAAACGGGCGGAGGTGGCCACCAGCGACCCGGTCTTGTCGGCCAGCACCTCGACGTAGTGCGCGATGGGGTCGTCACCGGGCTGGGCGCCGACGGTCTCGCGGATCTGCCCGGTGACCAGCCGCTCGAAGGTCTGCGCCTGGAGCCGGACCGCCTCGGGGCCGAGGTCGGCCAGGAGGTCGGAGGCGCGGGCGAACAGCAGATCGCCGGTGAGGATCGCGATGCTGTTGGACCACCGGCTGTTGGCGCTCGGCGCACCCCGGCGGACGGCGGCCTCGTCCATGACGTCGTCGTGGTACAGCGTGGCCAGGTGGGTCAGCTCGCAGACGACGGCGGCGGTGGTGACCTCGGGCCGGTGCGGATCGCCCAGCTGGGCGGCCAGCAGCGCCAGCATCGGGCGCAGCCGCTTGCCCCCGGCGGCCATGAGGTGGCCGGCGGCCTCGCGCACGAACGGGTGCTCGCTGCCCACGGCCTCGGTGAGCGCCGCCTCGACCCGCGCCAGCCCCTCGGCGAGGGCCGGCCCGAGCTCGCCCTCGGGCAGCCAGGGACCGACGGTCGAGGCCGGCGTCGAGATCCGGTGCCAGCCCTCGGAGACGGCCTCGGTGGGGGTGCCGTCGGCTGCGGCACGGGCTCCGGTCATATCAACCGACGAAGATAGCCGCCCTTTCGGCCAGGTCGAGCACCGGCCCGGGCACGATCCCCAGCACCAGCGTCGCCGTCGCCGTCACGGCGAGCACCAGCGTCGTCGGCACACCGGGGACGCCGACGGTGGGGCCGTCCACCGCGGGCGGGGAGAAGTACATGAGCACGATGACCCGCAGGTAGAAGAACGCGGCGACGGCGCTGGCCAGCACCGCCACCAGGACCAGCGGCCAGGCGCCCTGCTCGATGGCTGCCCGGAACACCGCAAACTTGCCGGTGAAGCCCGCGGTGAGCGGGATGCCGGCCAGTGCCAGCAGGAACAGGCCCATGACCGCCGCGGTCAGCGGCGACCGGGCGGCCAGCCCGGCCCACTGGGACAGGTGCACGGCCTCGCCGTCGCCGTCGCGCACCAGGGTGAGGACGGCGAAGGCGCCGAGCGTCGTCAGCCCGTAGGTGAGCAGGTAGAACATCGTGGCCGCCAGCCCGGAGCCGGCGCCGTCCGCGCCCAGGCCGAGCACGCCGGTGAGGAGGAAACCGGCGTGCGCGATCGAGGAGTAGGCGAGCATCCGCTTGAGGTCGGTCTGGGTGAGGCCGAGGACGGCGCCGACGACCATCGACACGATGGCCACGCCGTAGACCAGCGGGCGCCAGGTCCACTCCTCGGTGCCGAACCCGACGTAGAGCAGTCGCAGGATGGCCCCGAAGGCGGCGACCTTGGTGCAGGCCGCCATGAAGGCGGTGACCGGGGTGGGGGCGCCCTGGTAGACGTCCGGCGTCCAGGCGTGGAAGGGGGCGACGCTCGCCTTGAAGAGCAGCCCGACGACCAGCAGCGCGAGGCCGAGCACGAGCAGCACGCCGCCGCCCTCGGCGGACGCGGACTCCCGGATCTCGCTGAGCCGGATGCTGCCGGTGGCCCCGTAGACCAGGGCCAGC
The DNA here is from genome assembly GCF_003319185.1 of Blastococcus sp. TF02A-30. Lineage (GTDB taxonomy): Bacteria > Actinomycetota > Actinomycetes > Mycobacteriales > Geodermatophilaceae > Blastococcus. The sequence continues at coordinate 714,905 of NZ_QOHJ01000001.1, read as the reverse complement.
CCGTAGAGGAAGAAGGCCGACGCGAACGCGCCGAGCAGGAAGTACTTGAGCGCGGCCTCCTGCGACAGCAGCCGCCGGCGCCGGGCGAACCCGCTGATCAGGTACAGCGGCAGGCTGAGCACCTCCAGCGCCACGAACATGATCAGCAGGTCGTTCGCGGTGACGAAGAGCATCATCCCGCCGATGGCGAAGGTCGCCAGCGGGTAGACCTCGGTCTGCACCCGGCTCGAGGTGGCCAGCTCGCGGTCGCGGACGCTCCCCGCCGGGACGGCCGCCGACGCCACGAACGCCGACCGCGCCGGGTCCAGCGAGCGCTCGGCGAACAGCAGCAGCGCCAGGGCGCCGAGCCCCACCACCGTCGCCTGGAGGAACAGGCCCGCGGGGTCGACGGCGAGCGCGGCGCCCGCGGTGACCTCCCGGGTGCCGGCCAGCAGCAGGGTGCCGGCGAACCCGCCGACGGTGCCGACGAGGGCGACGGCGACCTGGACCGCGTGCCGCCGGTCGCGCGGGACGAAGGCCTCCACCAGCACGCCGACGCAGGCCGCGCCGAACACGAGCAGCAGCGGGGCCAGCGCTGCCAGGGAGAGGTCCGGTGCGTCGATCATCGGGGCGCTCCCAGGTCGCTGAGCGTGGCGGTGACGGCGGGCTCGATCAGGTCCAGCAGCGGCTGCGGGTAGACGCCGAGCACGATGATCAGAGCGACCAGCGGCGCGACGACGACGAGCTCGCGGCCGCTGAGGTCGGCGACGCGCAGCCGGGACGGCGCGGGAGCCGGTGCGGTGAGGACCGCCGTGGACCCGCCGCCGAGCGCCCCGGGGGCCTCGTCCGGCGCCGCCATCAGCACGCCGCGCGGCGGGCCGTGCATGGTCCGCTGGTACATCAGCAGGATGTACAGGGCGGCCAGGATGATGCCGAGGGTGGCGACGACCGTGAAGACCGGGCGCGACGGGTAGGAGCCGATCAGCACCAGGAACTCGCTGACGAAGCTGTTGGTGCCCGGCAGGGCCAGCGACGCGAGCCCCGCCACCAGGAACGCGCCGGCCAGCTTCGGCGCCTGCGCGGCGACCCCGCCGTAGTCGCCGATCTGCCGCGACCCGCCCCGGGCGATGAGCATCCCCACGACGAGGAACAGCAGCCCCGTGGCCAGGCCGTGGTTGACCATGTAGAGCACCGCGCCGGTGCCCGCCTCGGTGGTGAACGCGAAGATGCCCAGCGCGATGAAGCCGAAGTGCGAGATCGAGGTGTAGGACACCAGCCGCTTCATGTCGCTCTGCCCCATGGCCAGCAGCGCGGCGTAGAGGATGCCGGCGACCGCCAGGCCGAGGATCCAGGGCGCGAAGTCGCGAGAGGCGTCGGGGAACAGCGGCAGGCAGTACCGCAGGAAGCCGAAGGTGCCGACCTTGTCGAGGACGCCGACCAGCAGCACCGCCCCGCCGATCGGCGCCTCGGCACCGGAGTCGGGCAGCCAGGTGTGGAAGGGCACCAGCGGCGCCTTGATCGCGAAGGCCACGAAGAAGCCGAGGAACAGCAGCTTCTGCACACCGGGGTCGATCTCCAGCTGGCGCAGCGCGTCGAAGGCGAAGGTGCCCTCGCCCAGCTGGCTGCTGCTCACCACGTAGAGCCCGATGACGGCGGCGAGCATGACCAGCCCGCCGACCAGGCTGTAGAGGAAGAACTTCACCGCCGCGTACTGCCGCCGCGGCCCGCCGAAGCTGCCGATCAGGAAGTACATCGGGACGAGCATCGCCTCGAAGAAGACGTAGAAGAGGAAGACGTCGGTCGCGGCGAAGACGCCGACCATCATCGCCTCGAGCAGCAGCAGCCAGGCGAAGAAGACCCGCATCGACCGGCCCTCGGGAGCGGGGTCCTCCCAGGACGCGCCCACGACGAGCGGCACCAGCACCCCGATCAGCAGCAGCATCACCAGGGCGATGCCGTCGACGCCGAGGGCGAAGTCGACCCCGAAGTCGGGGATCCAGGACACCGACGTCGTCAGCTGGAAGCGGTCGCCGCCGCGGTCGAAGGCGACGGTGGCCAGCACCGCGAGCGCGAGCACGACCAGGCTGACCGCGAGGGCCAGCTGCTTGGCCAGCAGCTCGCGGCCCTTGAGCAGCGCGGCCACCACCGCCGCGCCCACCGCCGGGACGGCGATCATCGCCACGAGCCAGGGGAAGTCGCTCACAGTCGGGATCCCTTTCCGAGGAGCCGGCTCATCCCGCCGTCACCGCCAGCAGGGCCCCGGCGACCAGCACGGCGCCGCCGAGCATGCCCAGGGCGTAGGTGCGCACGAAGCCGGTCTGCGCCCGCCCCAGCCGGGACGAGGAGCCGCCGAGCGTGGCGGCCAGCCCGTTGACGGCGCCGTCGACCCCGCGGTTGTCCAGCCACACCAGCGCGCGGGTGAGCCACTGCCCGGGACGCATGAGCAGCGACTCGTTGACCGTGTCGGCGTAGAGCGCGTTGCGGGCGGCCCGGGTGACCGGCGAGACGCGGACCGGCGCGAGCACCGGCACCTCGCGGCGGCCGACGAACAGCCAGGCGGCCAGCACGCCGAGCAGCATCACGCCGGTGACCACCAGGCCAACGGTGAGCGGCGCGACGACGTGCTCCGCCTCGTGCTCCTCGCCGAACACCGGCTCCAGCCAGTCGGCCAGGGGGAAGGCACGCACCAGCAGGAAGCCCGCGCCCACCGAGCCGACGGCCAGCACCACCATCGGCACCGTCATCACCGACGGCGACTCGTGCGGGTGGACGCCGTCCTCCCACCGCGGCCGGCCGAAGAACGTCATCAGCATCAGCCGGGTCATGTAGAAGGCGGTCAGCCCGGCGCCGAGGACGGCGACGCCGCCGAGCACCCACCCCCAGGCGTCGTCCCGGTCCAGCGCGGCCTCGATGATCGCGTCCTTGGTGAAGTAGCCCGACAGGAACGGGAACCCGATCAGCGCCAGGTAGCCCAGGCCGAACGTCACGAAGGTGACCGGCAGCCTCCGCCAGAGCCCGCCGAAGCGGCGCATGTCCACCGAGTCGTCCATCGCGTGCATGACCGACCCGGCGCCGAGGAAGAGCCCGGCCTTGAAGAAGCCGTGCGCGAGCAGGTGGGCCAGCCCGGCGACGTACCCGGCGGGGCCGAGCCCGACGGCCAGGAACATGTAGCCGATCTGGCTGACCGTCGAGTACGCCAGCACCTTCTTGATGTCGTCGAAGGCGCACCCGGCGATCGCGCCGATCAGCAGCGTCACCGCCCCGACGGCGAGGACGACCGCCCGGGCGGTCGGCGTCTCGTCGTAGATCGGCGCGGAGCGGGCGATCAGGTAGACCCCCGCGGTCACCATGGTCGCGGCGTGGATGAGCGCCGAGACCGGGGTCGGGCCCTCCATGGCGTCGGGCAGCCACGCGTGCAGCGGGAACTGGCCGGACTTGCCGCAGGCGCCCAGCAGGAGCAGCAGGCCGAGCGCGGTGACCGTGCCGCCGGCCAGCGTGCCCACGGCGGCGAACACGCCCGCGTAGGACGTCGTCCCGAGCTGGGCGAACATCACGAAGATGGCCAGGGCCAGGCCGACGTCGCCGACCCGGTTCATGATGAACGCCTTCTTCGCCGCGGTGGCCGCGGCCGGGCGGGTGTACCAGAACGCGATGAGCAGGTAGGACGCCAGGCCGACGCCCTCCCAGCCCACGTAGAGGGCCACGAAGCTGTTGCCGAGGACCAGCAGCAGCATCGCCGCGACGAAGAGGTTGAGGTAGGCGAAGAAGCGCCGCCGGCCGGCGTCGTGCGCCATGTAGCCGATCGAGTAGACGTGGATGAGCGAGCCCACGCCGGTGATCAGCAGCGCGAACGTGAGCGACAGCGGGTCGAGCAGCAGCCCGGCGCGGACGTCGAGGTCGCCGCTGCTGATGAACGTGAACAGGTCGACGTCGGCCCGCCGCTCGTCCAGGCCGGCCAGCTGCACCGTGCACAGCACCGCGAGCACGAACGCCGCCGCGACGGTCGCCGTCCCCAGCAGGTGGCCCCAGCGGTCGGTGCGGCGGCCGCCCAGCAGCAGCACCGCGGCGCCGGCCAGCGGCAGCGCGACGAGCAGCCAGGACCAGCTCAGCAGGCCCTCAGCCGACATGGTCTCCATCGGTCCCCGTTCCGGCGTCAGTACTTGAGCAGGTTGGCGTCGTCGACCGAGGCGGACCGGCGGGTCCGGTAGATCGACATGATGATGGCCAGTCCGATCACGACCTCGGCCGCGGCGACGACCATCACGAAGAGCGCGATGATCTGGCCGTCGACGGTGCCGGTGGACCGGGCGAAGGTGATCAGCGTCAGGTTCACCGCGTTGAGCATCAGCTCGATGCACATGAAGACGACGATCGCGTTGCGCCGGACCAGGACCCCGACGGCGCCGATGGTGAACAGCAGCGCGGCGAGGACGAGGTAGTAGTTCAGCGTCACCGGCCGTCCCCCCGGTCGGACGGTGCCGGGTCCAGGGTGCCGAGCGCGCCGTCGGGCGAGCCGAGCTGCTCCCTGCCGGTGGGACGGGGCATCTGGTCGACCTCCTGCGGCTCGATACCGGTGGCGAAGCTCTCCTCGGTGGTGGTGCCGTCGGGCAGCAGCGCCGGCGCGGCGACCGAGTTGGCGCGGGCGTAGACCCCCGGCCCGGGCAGCGTCTGCGGCCGGTCCGTGGTGAGGAACCGCGCCCGCGCGAGCTCCTTCTGACCGCGCCGCGAGCCGGGAGCCCGTTCGATCTGGGTGTAGACCAGCGCACCGACCGCGGCCACGATCAGCAGCGCCCCGGTGGCTTCGAAGGCCAGCAGGTAGCGGGTGTAGAGGAGCTCGGCGATCGCGGTCACGTTGGCGTTCCCGCCGTCATCGCCGAGCCCGGAGACCACGAGGTCCTGGGTCGCCCGGGCGATGCCGGCACCGACCAGCGCGGCGAAACCGAGTCCCAGCACGGCAGCGGCCACCCGCTGGCCGCGCAGGGTCTCCACGACCGAGTCGGAGGAGTCGCGGCCGACGAGCATCAGGACGAACAGGAACAGGATCATGATCGCGCCGGTGTAGACGATGATCTGGGCGGCGCCCAGGAACGGCGCGGACTGGACGACGTAGAAGACACCCAGCGCCAGCATGGTGTTCACCAGCCAGAGCGCCGAGTGGACGGCGTTGCGGCTGAACACCATGCCGAGGGCACCGGCGAGCGCGATCGGCCCCAGCACCCAGAAGACGACGGTCTCGCCACCGGAGAGGGTCTCGGTCACGACCCCTCCACCGGGCGCAGGTAGTAGTCCTTCTCGTCCTCGCCCAGGCGCATGGGGTGCGGCGGAGCCTCCATGCCCGGCAGCAGCGGCGCCATGAGCTGCTCCTTGGTGTAGATCAGGTCGGCCCGGTTGTCGTCGGCCAGCTCGAAGTCGTTGCTCATCGTCAGCGAGCGGGTGGGGCAGGCCTCGATGCACAGCCCGCAGAAGATGCACCGCAGGTAGTTGATCTGGTAGACGCGCCCGTAGCGCTCCCCCGGCGAGTAGCGGGCGTCCTCGGTGTTGTCGCCGCCCTCGACGTAGATGGCGTCGGCCGGGCACGCCCAGGCGCACAGCTCGCACCCGACGCACTTCTCCAGCCCGTCCGGGTGCCGGTTGAGCACGTGCCGGCCGTGGTAGCGCGGCTTGGTCACCTTCGGCTCGTACGGGTACTGCTCGGTGGTCACCTTGCGGAAGATCTGCGCGAAGGTGACGCCGAAGCCCTGCCCGGGCGCCGGGATGACGCTGTCACGCGTCGCCGGGCGGTTGCGCGGCCCGGTGGACCGCTCGATCTCAGACATCGCCGTCCTCCTCCACCGTCGCCGTGCCGCGGCGGCCGGTGCTCACGACCGCGCCGTCGGCCGGTGCCGTGTGCCGCAGCCGGGGCGACGGCGGCACCTTGAGGTCCATCGGGGGCACCGGGAAGCCGCCCTCGGCGCGGCTCGGGCCACCCGTGGGACGCCGGCGCGCACCGGCCGGTGGGAGCACCTCCGGCTCGGGATCGACCGCGTGCACCGCACCGGCGGAGGCCTGCTCGGCCATGAGCCGGGTGTCCCGGTTGGCCGCCCGGCTCGCGACCAGGAGGCCGGCCAGTACCACGAGCGCGACAGGGACCCCGACGAACAGCGCCACCTGGCCGGTGGACAGATCGGCCTCGCGGGAGACGGTGCGCATCGTGGCGACGACGAGGATCCACACCAGCGCCGTCGGGACCAGCACCTTCCAGCCGAACCGCATGAACTGGTCGTAGCGGAGGCGCGGCAGCGTGCCGCGCAGCCAGATGAAGACGAACAGCGCGGCGACGACCTTGAGGAAGAACCACAGCAGCGGCCACCAGCCGGTGTTGGCGCCGTCCCAGATCGACAGCGGCCACGGGGCACGCCAGCCGCCGAGGAACAGCGTCGCGGCCAGCGCCGAGACGGTGACCATGTTGATGTACTCGGCCAGGAAGAACAGCGCGAACTTCAGCGACGAGTACTCGGTGTGGAAGCCGCCGACCAGCTCGCTCTCGGCCTCGGGGAGGTCGAAGGGGGCGCGGTTGGTCTCACCCACCACCGCGATCGCGTAGATGACGAAGGAGACCGGCAGCAGCACCGCGAACCAGCTGGGCCCGGTGAACTCCCAGCCGAAGAAGCTCACCTGGTTCCCGTCGGCCTGGGCCGCGACGATCTCCGAGGTCGACATCGTGCCGGCGTAGAGGAACACCGCGACGATCGACAGGCCCATGGCGATCTCGTAGCTGATCATCTGCGCCGCGCTGCGCATGCTGCCCAGCAGCGGGTAGGTCGACCCGGAGGCCCAGCCGCCCAGGACGATGCCGTAGATCCCCATGGCAGAGCAGGCCAGCACGACCAGCACGCCGATGGGGGCGTCGGTGAGCTGCAGCGGGGTCCGCTCGCCGAAGATGCTCACCGTCGGGCCGAGCGGGATCACCGAAAAGGCGAGGAACGCCGGGATGGTGGCGATGACCGGTGCCAGGAAGTACACCGGCTTGTCGGCCAGCGCCGGCATGATGTCTTCCTTGAACGCCAGCTTCAGCCCGTCGGCGAGGCTCTGCAGGTAGCCGCGGGGGCCGACCCGGTTGGGGCCGACCCGCTGCTGCATCCGGGCGACGACCTTGCGCTCGAAGACGATCGCGAACAGCGTCATCAGCACCAGGACGACGAAGACGCCCACGATCTTGATGAGCACGATCCACCAGACGTCGTGGCCGAAGTCCTCGAGCGTCGGCTGGTCCGGGCTGGCGAGCAGGTTCACGCGGCCCCTCCCCGGGTGCTGGTCGCGCCGGCACCGAGCCGGACCACGCCGCCGGGGCGCGTGCCGAGCACCGAGCGGACGTCGCTGCCCGGTGAGCGCATCGGCAGCCACACGACGTCGTCGGGCATGGCGGTGATCCGGACCGGCAGGTCGATCGCGCCGGTGGCCCCGGTGACGGTGAGGTGCTCGCCGTCGGTCAGGCCCAGCCGGGCGGCCGTCCCGACGCCGATCCGGGCCACGGGGTGCCGCGCGGTGCCGGCGAGCTCCGGCTCGTCGCGCTGCAGGGTGCCGGCGTCGAGCAGCTGGCGCCACGACGCGAGCACCGCCTCACCGGGCCGCAGCTCCGGCGGGTAGGCCGGCTCGACGTCGAGGCCGGCGCTCGCGGCCGGGCGTTCGGCCGTACCGAGCGCGGCCAGCTCGGCGCGCGCGGCCTCGACCGACGGCAGGCCGAGGTCGACGTCCATCTCGTCGGCCAGGCCGTGCAGGATCCGGGCGTCGGTCAGCTGGCCGGTGCCGTGGAGGGTGGCGTCGAACGGCCGCAGCCGCCCCTCCCAGTCGAGGTAGCCGCCGGCCTTCTCCGGTGCGGCGGCGACGGGCAGGACGACGTCGGCCCACTCGGTGACCGCGGTCGGGAACATCTCCAGGCTGACCACGAACCGGGCCTCGGCCAGCGCGCTCTCGGCCAGCACCGGGTCGGGCAGGTCGCCGGGGTCGACGCCGCCGACGAGCAGGCCGGCCAGCTTCCGGTCGCGGACGGCGGTCAGGATGCCGGTGGTGTCGCGCCCCGGGGAGGCGGGCACCTCGGCCCCCCACCGCTGCGCCAGCTCGGCGCGGGCCGCGGCGTCGGTGACGTCACGGCCACCGGGCAGCAGCGTCGGCAGCGCGCCGGCCTCCACCGCACCGCGCTCGCCGGCCCGCCGCGGCACCCAGGCGAGGCGGGCGCCGGTGGCGCGGGCCAGCGCGACCAGGGCGGAGAAGGCGCCGGGGACCTCGGCCAGCCGCTCGCCGGCCAGCACCACGGCGCCGGGCTGCCGCACCGCCTCGACGGCCGGGCCGCCCCAGGTGCCCTCGGCGAGCGCGCCCAGCGAGTACGCCTCGGCCCCCGGGAGCGTGGTGAGCACGGTGGCCTGCAGCTTCTCGGCCGCACGGGTGGCGAACGGCGCCATGTCGAAGACCTGCTGGCCGCGCTTGCGCACCGCCGAGCGCAGCCGGAGGAAGACGATCGGCGACTCCTCCTCGGGCTCGAACCCGACGAGCAGGACGGCGGGGGCGGTGCCCAGCTCGTCGTAGGTGACGGCCCCGCGGCCGGGGCCGGTGCCGGCGACGACGGAGCCGAGGAAGGCCAGCTCCTCGGCCGAGTGCGCGCGGGCTCGCGCGTCGACGTCGTTGGTGCCGAGCGCCACCCGGGCGAACTTGGCGTAGGCGTAGGCGTCCTCGACGGTCAGCCGGCCGCCGGGCAGCACCCCGACGCCGCCGTCCTGGCGCGCCTGCCGCAGACCTGCGGCGGCCGCGGCCCACGCCTCCGGCCAGGAGGCCGGCTGCAGCTCGCCGTCCCGGCGCACCAGCGGGGTGGTCAGCCGCTGGTTGGCGGTCACGTAGCGGAACGCGTAGCGGCCCTTGTCGCAGGTCCACTCCTCGTTCACGGCCGGGTCCTCGCCGGCCAGCCGCCGGGTGACCTTGCCCCGGCGGAAGTCGGTGCGCATCGCGCAGCCCGAGGCGCAGTGCTCGCACACGCTGGGCTCGCTGCGCAGGTCGAACGGCCGGGCGCGGAACCGGTACTGGGCGCTGGTGAGCGCGCCCACCGGGCAGATCTGGGTGGTGTTGCCGGAGAAGTAGGACTCGAACGGCTCGTCCTCGTAGATCGCCACCTGCTCCAGCGCGCCGCGCTCGAACAGCTCGATGAACGGGTCACCGGCGACCTGCTGGGAGAACCGGGTGCACCGCGCGCAGAGCACGCAGCGCTCCCGGTCGAGCAGGATCTCGGTGCTGATCGGCAGCGGCTTGGGGTAGGTGCGCTTCTCGTCGACGAACCGGCTCTCGGTGCGGCCGTTGCTCATCGCCTGGTTCTGCAGGGGGCACTCGCCGCCCTTGTCGCACACCGGGCAGTCCAGCGGGTGGTTGATCAGCAGCAGCTCCATCGTGCCCTGCTGCGCCTTGTCGGCGACCGGGCTGGAGAGCTGGGTCTGCACGACCATGCCCTCGGTGACCGGCATGGTGCAGGAGGCCACCGGCTTGCGCTGGCCCTCGACCTCGACCAGGCACTGGCGGCAGGCCCCGACCGGCTCGAGCAGCGGGTGGTCGCAGAACCGCGGGATCTGCACGCCGATCATCTCGGCGGCCCGGATGATCAGCGTCCCCTTGGGCACCGCGACGTCGAAGCCGTCGATGGTGCAGCGGACGGCGTCCGGCGGGGTGTGCGGACCGGGCGCTCCCGGCGGGACGGCGGGGGCCGGGCCGGGACTGGTGGGCGTCATCGTCACGATGCGGCTCCCACGGGCTCGAGTCGGAGGCTGCGGCCCAGGCGGGCCTGCTCCTCGGGCGGCAGCAGGGCGACGTAGTCGTCCTTGAAGTACTTCAGCGAGCTGGAGATGCAGCTGGTCGCGCCGTCACCGAGCGCGCAGAACGAGCGGCCGAGGATGTTGTCGCAGGTGTCCGTCAGCAGGTCGAGGTCCTGGGCGGTCCCCCGGCCGTCGACCAGCCGCTGCAGGATCTGGACCAGCCAGTAGGTGCCCTCGCGGCAGGGCGTGCACTTGCCGCAGCTCTCGTGCGCGTAGAACTGGGTGAACCGCAGCGTGGCCTCGACGATCGAGTCGGTCTCGTCGAACACCATGAGCGCGGTGGTGCCGAGCATCGAGCCGGCGGCGGCCACCGAGTCGAAGTCGAGCGGCACGTCGAGGTGCTCGGCGGTGAAGTACGGCGTCGACGAGCCGCCCGGCGTCCAGAACTTCAGCTCGTGGCCGGGGCGGACGCCGCCGGCCATCTCCAGCAGCTCGCGCATCGTCGTCCCCATGGGCGCCTCGTACTGGCCGGGGCGGACGACGCGGCCCGACAGCGAGTAGATCTTGGGCCCGGGTGACTTCTCCGGGCCCATCTCCTTGAACCAGTCGGCGCCGCCGCGGACGACGAACGGCACGCTGGCCAGCGTCTCGACGTTGTTGATGACCGTCGGGGCGCCGTAGAGCCCGGCGACGGCGGGGAACGGCGGCTTGAGCCGGGGCTGGCCGCGGTAGCCCTCGAGCGAGTCGAGCAGCGCGGTCTCCTCGCCGCAGATGTAGGCGCCCGCGCCCGCGTGCACGATCAGCTCCAGGTCGTAGCCCGAGCCCAGCACGTCCGTCCCGAGGTAGCCGGCCGCGTAGGCCTCCTCGACCGCGGCGCGCAGCCGGCGGTGCGCGTGCACCGCTTCGCCGCGGACGTAGATGACCGCCAGGTGCGAGCGGATGGCGTACGCCGCGATGATCACGCCCTCCACGAGGGAGTGCGGGTCGGCCATCATCAGCGGCAGGTCCTTGCAGGTGCCCGGCTCGCCCTCGTCGGCGTTCACCACCAGGTACTTCGGCAGCGCGGCCGGGCCGGTGGGCGTCTCCCCCGGTGTGGGCTGCGGGATGAAGCTCCACTTCATGCCGGTGGGGAAGCCGGCGCCGCCGCGACCGCGCAGGCCGGAGTCCTTGACCAGGGTGACCAGTTCATCGGGGCTCATCGACAGCGCGGTGCGCAGGGCGGAGTAGCCGTCGAGGCGCTCGTAGGTGGCCAGCCGCCACGACTGCTCGGCGCCCCAGCGGGCCGTGAGGACGGGGCTGAGAGGCATGTCAGTCCTTCCCCGGACCCTGGCCGGAGGTACCCGGCTCGGTCCCGGCAGGGGTGTCGGTGCCGCCGTCCTTGTCGGCCAGCGAGCGCCCGGCGGGCTCGGGCTCGCCGCGCTGGGCGGACTCCACGCCGGCCGCCTCGGCCGCGGGCGCCCCCGACGAGGACTCCGGCGTCGGCTCCGGCCGGGGGAACGGCGGCGCGGACTCGCCGCGCTCGGCGGCCAGCCGCAGCCCGCGCAGGGTGGGCTCGTAGGCGCCGGGCGCGTCGACGGCGGCGTCGGGGTCCTCGTACTGGGAGAAGCCGGCCAGCTGGCGGGAGATCCCGCGGAAGTCGGTGAGCGGCGCGCCCCGGGTGGGCAGCGGCTTCTCGCCCCGGCGCAGCGCGGCGACCAGCTCCCGGGCGCTCTCGACGTCCTGCTGGTCGTAGAACTCGTAGTCGACCGTCACCACCGGCGCGTAGTCGCAGGCGGCCAGGCACTCGGCGTGCTCGAGGGTGATCGACCCGTCGGCCGCGGTCTCGTCGTGGTGCACGCCGAGGTCGGCGGCGACCGCCTCGAAGATCCGCTGCCCGCCGAGGACCGCGCACAGCGTGTTCGTGCAGACGCTGACCAGGTGCCGGCCGGTCGGGCGGCGCTTGTACATCGTGTAGAAGGTCGCGACGGCGCCGACCTCGGCCTTGGTCAGGCCCAGCTCCTCCGCGCACAGCGCGACGCCCTCGGGCGTGACGTACCCCTGGTAGCTCTGCACCAGGTGCAGCATCGGCAGCAGCGCCGACCGCGGCACCGGGTAGCGGGCGATGATCTCCCGCGCCTCGAGCCGGGTCTGCTCGGTCAGCGGCGGGACGTCCCCGACGGCCGCCGCGTCGACCGGTGAGGAGTCCAGGCCGGTGACCGCGGTGGCCTCGGGCGAACCGGGAAGTGCACTCATCTGTCGACGCCCCCCATCACCGGGTCGATCGATGCGATCGCGGCGATGACGTCGGCGATCATGCCGCCCTCGCTCATCGCCGCCGTGGCCTGGAGGTTGACGAAGCTGGGGTCGCGCACGTGGACGCGCCACGGGCGGGTGCTCCCGTCGCTGACGACGTGGTAGCCGAGCTCGCCGCGCGGCGACTCGATGGGCACGTAGACCTGGCCCGCCGGCACCCGGAAGCCCTCGGTGACCAGCTTGAAGTGGTGGATCAGGGCCTCCATCGACTGGCCCATGATGTGCGCGACGTGCTCGGCCGAGTTGCCCATGCCGTCGGGCCCGAGGGAGAGCTGGGCGGGCCAGGCGATCTTCCTGTCCTCGACCATGACCGGGCCGGGCTCGAGCCGGTCGAGCGCCTGCGCGATGAGCTTCAGCGACTCGTTGACCTCGGCCATGCGGACCAGGTAGCGGCCCCAGGCGTCGGAGGTGTCGGCGGTCGGGACCTCGAAGTCGTAGGTCTGGTAGCCCAGGTACGGCTCGACCTTGCGCAGGTCCCACGGCAGGCCGGCGGCGCGCAGGACGGGTCCGGTCACGCCGAGGGCGACGCAGCCGGAGACGTCGAGCCAGCCGACATCCTTGAGCCGACGCTGCCAGATGGGCTGACCGGTGAGCAGCCGGTGGAAGTCCGCGACCCGCCCGGGCATGATCTCGAGGAACTGGCGGATCGAGCCGACGGCGCTGTCCGGCAGGTCCTGGGCCAGGCCGCCGGGGCGGATGTAGGCGTGGTTCATCCGCAGGCCGGTGATCTCCTCGAGCAGGTCGAGGGCCATCTCCCGCTCGCGGAAGCCGTTGGTCATGGCGGTCAGCGCACCCAGCTCCATGCCGCCGGTGGCCAGCCCGACCAGGTGCGAGGCGATCCGGTTGATCTCCATGACCAGCACGCGGATCGTCTGCGCGCGCGGCGGCACCTCGATGCCGAGCAGCTTCTCGACGGCCATGCAGTAGGCCGCCTCGTTGAACAGCGGGGACAGGTAGTCCATCCGCGTCACGAACGTGGTGCCCTGCGTCCAGTTGCGGTACTCGGTGTTCTTCTCGATACCGGTGTGCAGGTAGCCGATGACGACCCGCGCCTTGGTCACCGTCTCGCCCTCGAGGTCGAGCACGAGGCGCAGCACGCCGTGGGTCGAGGGGTGCTGCGGCCCCATGTTGACCACGAGCCGCTCGGCGCCGTAGGCCTCGGTCCCCAGCGTCAGGTCCCAGTCGCCACCGGTGACGGTGTAGACGCGGCCCTCGGTGGTCTCCCGGGAGCCGGCGTAGGGGTCGGATGTCGTCGTCATCGGTACGCCCTCCGGGTGTCCGGCGGCGGGATCGTCGCGTCGTGGTACTCCACGGGGACGCCGCCGAGCGGGTAGTCCTTGCGCTGCGGGTGCCCGTCCCAGTCGTCGGGCATGAGGATCCGGGTGAGCGCCGGGTGGCCGTCGAAGACGACGCCGAACATGTCGTAGGTCTCCCGCTCGTGCCAGTCCGCCGTCGGGTAGGTGCCGGTGACCGAGGGGACGTGCGGGTCCTCGGCGGTGACCGCGACCTCGAGCCGGATCCGGCGCCGGTAGGTCATCGAGGTGAGGTGGTAGACGACGTGCAGCCGCGGCCGGTGCGCGCCGGTCGCCGGGCCGCCGCTGTCGAGGTAGTCGACCCCCGAGACGCTGCTGCACAGCTCGAAGCGCAGCGCCTCGTCGTCGCGCAGCGCCCGCACCAGCGCGAGCAGGTGCTCGCGGGCGACGAAGTAGGTGATCTCGCCGCGGTCGACCAGCACCCGGGAGACGGCGGCGTCGTAGGTGGCCTGGCCGACGGCCTCGACGAGCGCGTCGGTGACCTCGTCGAACCAGCCGCCGTAGGGCCGCTCGGTGGAGTGCAGCGCGACCGCGCCGCCGGGCTCCACCCGCACCAGCCCGCCGAAGCCGGAGGTGTCGCCGCTGCCGCTGACGCCGAACGCGCCCTTGCGGAAGCCACCCGACGGCGCCTGCGCGCCCAGCGCCGCGTCGTCCCGCTCGAGATCCCCCGGTCCGGTCATCGCCACGCGTTCCCCTGGCCGGTGGGCCGCTCCTCCGGGAGCAGCACGGCGTTGCCGCCGCGCTGCTCGATGAGGAACTGGCCGGTGCGGCCCTCGGCCGCGGCCTGCTCGTAGGCCCGCCGGGCCTGCTTGTCCACGCGCACCGTGGAGGGCATCTCGACGTGCAGGTCCTTCGCGGTGCCGTCCTCCCGGGCGCGGGCCAGCTGCCGCGCCCGCTTCTCGCCCAGCGGCTCGTTCATGATCTTGTGGTGCAGCTTGAGGATCGCGTCGGTGAGCATCTCCGGGCGCGGCGGGCAGCCGGGCAGGTACATGTCCACCGGGACGACGTGGTCGACGCCCTGCACGATCGCGTAGTTGTTGAACATGCCGCCGGAGCTGGCGCACACGCCCATGGCCAGCACCCAGCGCGGCTCGGGCATCTGGTCGTAGATCTGCCGCAGGACCGGGGCCATCTTCTGGCTCACCCGCCCGGCGACGATCATCAGGTCGGCCTGCCGCGGGGAGGCCCGGAAGACCTCCATGCCGAAGCGGGCCAGGTCGTAGCGCCCGGCGCCGGTGGCCATCATCTCGATGGCGCAGCAAGCCAGGCCGAACGTGGCCGGCCACAGCGAGGACTTGCGCGTCCAGTTCACCAGCTTCTCCACGCTGGTCAGCAGGACGCCGCTGGGCACCTTCTCCTCGAGACCCATGGTCAGACCCCCCTCAGTCCCACTCGAGCCCGCCGCGGCGCCACTCGTACGCGAAGGCGATGAAGACCGTGCCGATGAAGACGACCATCGCGACCAGGCCGAAGACGCCGAGCGCCTCGTTGTGCACCGCCCACGGGTAGAGGAAGACGATCTCGATGTCGAAGACGATGAACAACATCGCGGTCAGGTAGTACTTGACCGGGAACCGGCCGCCGGTGAGCGGCTGGTCGACCGGCTCGATGCCGCACTCGTAGGCGTCGACCTTGGCCCGGTTGAACCGGCGCGGGCCGACGTACGGCGCGGCGGTGACCGAGAACAGCGCGAACGCCGCGGCCAGCGCGAACAGCCCGACGATCGGGACGTAGGTCGAGAGCATCAGCGCCACCCTAGAGTGAGCTCGGTCACGTTCCGTGCGATTGCGGAACTCTGCGTGTCGGTCGGCGTCGTCATCTCAGACCGCCGGGGCCAGGCGCGTGAGCAGGGTGACCGCGCGGTCGACGCGGTCGCCGCGGCGGCCGTCGGACAGGTTGCCCATGAGCCGCAGCGCGGCGTCCACGAGCGTCGGCCGCTTCAGCCCGTGGGCGGTGGTGAAGCGGACGACGTCGGGACGGGCGAGCAGCGCGAGGAACCCCATGCCGAGCCGGTGGTGCCGCCCGTACTCCGACCGCAGCCGGTCCGGGTAGCGCCGCAGCACCGCCTCGCGGGCCGGCCCCTCGGCGGCAGCCAGCGCCTCGGCCGCGGTCTCGGCCGCCATCCGGCCGGTCTCCATCGCGTAGCTGATGCCCTCGCCGTTGAACGGGTTGACCGCGCCGGCGGCGTCGCCGGTGAGCAGCAGGCCGCGGGTGTAGGCCGGGCCGCGGTGCAGCGCCATGGGCAGGCCGGCACCGCGCAGCGGGGTGACGGCGTGCTCCTCGTCCAGCTGCTGCCCGGCGGGGAAGGTGTCCAGCCAGCGGCGCAGGACCTCGCGGTGGTCGGCGCCGGTGCCGCGGCGCGTGTCGAGCAGCCCGAAGCCGACGTTCGCCGTCCCGTCGCCCATGCCGAAGATCCAGCCGTAGCCCGGCATCGAGTCGCGCGACGGCCCGGCCGCGGTGAGGTCGAAGGAGATGTCGAGGTAGTCGTCGGCCGAGCGCGGGGAGCGCACGTACCGGCGGACGGCCACGCCGAGCGGGCGGTCCTCCCGGCGCACCAGGCCCAGGGCCTTGGCCAGCCGGCCGGACAGGCCCTCGGCGGAGACCACCAGCGGGGCGCGCCACTCCTGCGGCTCGCGGTCGGGTCCGATCTCGGCGCGGACGCCCGCGACCCGGCCGGCGTCGTCGAGCAGCGGCTCGGTGACCGTGACGCCGGTGTGCAGCCGGGCGCCGGCGGACCGTGCGTGCTCGGCCAGCCGGGCGTCGAGCTCGCTGCGCCGGCAGACGAGGCTGTACGACGGCCAGGACCGCAGCCGCGGCCAGTCGACCTCCACGGTCTCCCCGCCACCGGTGACCCGCAGGCCCCTGTGCCGGATCCAGCCCGAGGTGTCGACGCCCATGTCGTCCAGCGCCTTGACCCCGCGCGGGGTCAGGCCGTCGCCGCAGACCTTCTCGCGGGGGAACTCCGCCTTCTCCAGGACGGCGACGTCGAGGCCGGCCTGCCGCAGCCACCACGCCGCGCTCGACCCGGCCGGGCCCGCGCCGACGACGAGCACGTCCGCCGTGCGCCCCCGCTCCGCCGTGCCCACCGGGCTGCCTCCTCGCCACCAGACCTTGTGAATTGGTTCACAAAGTGCTGCGGAACCGACTCTAGCCCGGGGTGTGACGAACACGACAGCGCCCCCGGTGAGAGGGATGCGTCACACCGCGCCGAGGAGCCGGCGCACCTCCTCATCGGAGGTCTGGGCGAAGTCGCGGTAGGCCTGCCCGACGGCGCGGAACCCGGAGGGCGCGACGAGGCACACGACGTCGTCGGCGAGGTCCCGGACCGCGCGCACCGCCGAGGGTGCACCGACCGGGACGGCGAGCACCGTGCGCCGCGGCCGCTGCCGGGCGACGGCGGTCAGCGCGGCGCGGGCCGTGGACCCGGTGGCCAGCCCGTCGTCGACGAGGACGACGGTCCGCCCGGCCAGGGCGAGTGGCGGCCGGTTCCCGCGGAAGGACAGCTGCCGACGACGCAGCTCGGCGAGCTCGCGGTCGCGCACCTGCGCGAAGAGGGCATCGGGCACCCCGGCCTCGGCGATCACCCGCTCGGTGCGCACGGTCTCCACCGCGTCGCCCACCGCGGCGATCGCGCCCATGGCCAGCTCGGGCTGCTGCGGGAGGCCGAGCTTGCGCACGACGACGACGTCCAGCGGGACGCCGAGCGCGGCCGCCACCTCGGCCGCGACGACCACCCCGCCGCGGGGCAGGCCGAGCACGACGGCGTCCTCGTCCACCGTCCCGGCCAGCCGCTCCCCCAGGGCGCGGCCCGCCTCCCGCCGGTCGGCGAACGGCCCGCGGGTCACGGCCCTAGACGGGCTGGGGACCTGACGGCGGGGGCGCGATCGGGTCGCCAGGATCGGGCACCGGGTACGGCGAGGGCTCCGGCGGCGGGGTGGGGTCGGTCGGCGACGGCGTGGGCGACGGTGGCTGCGGCGAGGGAGGTGGCGTCGTCATGGACCGACGCTACGGCGGCGCGCAGCGCCGGGGAACCTCAGCGCTTGCGGCCGCGGTGCAGCGCGACGATGCCGCCGGTGAGGTTCTGCCAGGTGACGTCGGACCAGCCGGCGTCCTGCAGCCGTCCGGCCAGCGCGGCCTGGTCGGGCCAGGCACGGATCGACTCGGCCAGGTAGACGTAGGCGTCGGGATTGCTGCTCACCGCGCGCGCGATCCGGGGCAGCGCCTTCATCAGGTACTCGGTGTAGACGGTGCGGAACGGCGCCCAGGTGGGGCTGGAGAACTCGCAGACCACCAGCGTGCCGCCCGACCTCGTGACGCGGGAGAACTCGCGCAGCGCGGCGTCGGGGTCGGCCACGTTGCGCAGGCCGAAGGAGATGACGACGCCGTCGACGCTCTCGTCGGCCAGCGGCAGCGCCATCGCGTCGCCGGCCACCTTGGGCACCCGCCGGGCAGCGCCGGCGCGCAGCATGCCCTGGGAGAAGTCGCAGGCGATCGCGGTCACGCCACCGGCGGTCAGCTCGACCGTGGACACCGCCGTCCCGGCCGCGACGTCGAGCACCGTCTGCCCCGGCCGCGCGCCGAGAGCCTCCCGGGTGGCCCGCCGCCAGGAGGCGTCCAGGCCGGCGGAGAGGACCGTGTTGGTCACGTCGTAGCGCTCCGCGACGCCGTCGAACATGGCCGCGACCTCGGCCGGCCGCTTGTCCAGACCGGCCCGCAGCCCGGCCGTGTGCTGGTTCTCCCGCCGGTCCGCCACGGACGGAAGGTTACGTCGGCCCGCTGCAGGGGCCCGCGGCCAGCCTGCGAACCGCGGGGGGCAGCGGCACCTCACCTACTCTGGAGCGGTGACAGCGGCCGCCGTGACCTCTCCGGACGCCGCCTCGGCGACCGTGACGACGGTCCGCTCGGCGGCCGCCGGGGCCCTGCTCGACCTGGTGCCCGCGTCGGGCGGGCTGTCCTGGGTGCGCCGCGGCGACGGGCTGGTCGGCTGGGGCGAGGCCGCCCGGCTGGAGGTCAGCGGGCCGGACGCCCTGGCCGAGGCGGCCGCGTGGTGGGAGTCCGTCGTCGCCGGCCTCGACGTCAGCGACGACCTGGCCGTCCCCGGGTCCGGACCGGTCGCCTTCGCCAGCATCGCCTTCGACCCGGTCCGCGGGACGTCGGTGTTCGTCGTCCCCGAGGTGGTCGTCGGGCGGCGCGACGGTCTCTCCTGGATCACCTCGATCGGCGACGCCGCGCGGGACGGTCTCCCGGCGGCCGCGCCCGACCTCGGGCCCGGGCCGCGGCTGCGCTACGCCGACGGCGCCCTGGACCCGGCCAGCTGGAGCGCCGCGGTGGCCACCGCCGTGCAGCGGATCGCCGCCGGTGACCTGGCCAAGGTGGTGCTGGCCCGCGACCTGCTGGTCGCCGCCGACGAACCGCTGGACCCGCGCCGGCTGCTGCGCCGGCTGGCCGAGCGGTTCCCCGACTGCTGGACCTTCGCCGTCGACGGGCTGCTGGGCGCCACCCCGGAGCTGCTGCTGCGCCGGACCGGCCGGGAGCTGTCCTCGCGGGTGCTGGCCGGGACCGTGCGACGCGGCGCCGGTGCGGAGGACGAGCGGCTGGCCGCGGCCCTGATGGGGTCGGCCAAGGACCGTGCCGAGCACGCACTCGCCGTCGACTCGCTGGTGCAGGCGCTCGAGCCGTACTGCAGCGACCTCGCCGCCCCGGCCGAGCCCGCGCTGCTCACCCTCGCCAACGTCCGCCACCTGGCCACCGACGTCGTCGGCACGCAGCGGGGCGACGCCGGGCTGCTCGAGCTGGTCGGGGCGGTGCACCCGACCGCCGCCGTGTGCGGCACCCCGACGCCGGACGCCGCCGCGCTGATCGCCGAGCTCGAGGGCATGGACCGCGGCCGCTACGCCGGCCCGGTCGGCTGGATGGACGCCCGCGGCGACGGCGAGTTCGGCCTGGCGCTGCGCTGCGCGGAGCTCACCGACGACGGCGGCGCGCGGCTGTTCGCCGGCTGCGGCATCGTGGCCGGCTCGGACCCGGCCGCCGAGCTCGCCGAGACCCAGGCGAAGTTCGCCGCCTTCCGGGCGGCGCTGGAGGGCTGACCCGGTCGGTCAGCGCGCCTCGACCAGGACGACATCGGTCGGGGTGGCCCCGGCGGGTGCGGTGTCCCCCGGAGCGAATCCGGCGATCCCGGCCGCGACGGCCAGCGTGACCGCCAGCAGGCGGACCGACCGCAGCACGTCCCGGCTCATCGTCGAACTCCTCCCACCGCTCCCGCCGGGGCGCGTCCCCCGTGCAGTGAGGACTCTGCCGCCCGAACCGCAGGGCACCCGCGCGGGAACCGCAAGAAATCCGCAGGACGCGCGTTCCCGCGGGAACGTCGCTCTCGAGGTGGTCCTACCTGCCCAGCGCCCGGGCCGCCGCGGTGCGGAGCTCGACCGCCAGCGCCGCCTCCGCGTGCTGGTCGGTGCGGACGACGACGACGCGCGGCCCGCCGAGCCCCAGCGCGGCCTGCAGCTCCTCCGGCGTCGAGACGAGCGACGCGGCCCACCCCAGGGACGACGCGACCGCGACGAGGTCGCGTCCGTGCGGCGTCCCGAAGACCCGGCGGTAGTCCGACGCGTACCGCTCCTGGCCCGGCTCCAGCTGGGCGAAGATCCCGCCGCCGTCGTTGTCCGGCACCACCACGGTCAGGTCGGGCACCCGTTCCCCCTCGCCCACCAGCAGCCCGGTGAGGTCGTGCAGGAACGTCAGGTCGCCCATCAGCGCGAACGCCGGCCCCCGGTGCACCAGCGCGGCGCCGATCGCGGTCGAGATCGTCCCGTCGATGCCGGCGACGCCCCGGTTGGCCAGCACCGTGACGTCCGCCCGGGGCACGGCGAGCCGGTCGACGTCGCGGACCGGCGTCGACGAGCCGAGCACCAGCAGCGCCCCCGAGGGGAGCCCCGCCACCACGTCGCGCGCCACCCGGGCGGCGGTGAGGGCCGCCGATCCGTCGAGGGCCGCGTCCACCGCCGCCCCGGCTCGCTGGGCCGCCGACCGCCAAGCGGACACCCACCCCGCGTCGGGCGTGCCCTCGACCGCCGCCAGCACGCGTGACACCCGGCCGCTGGACCGCACCGCGTCGGCCCAGCGGGGGAAGGCGCTGACCGTCTCCACCGTCACCGACGGGTCGGCGAGCAGCGCGTTCACCGGCCGGGCCAGCGTCGGACGCCCCACCACCAGCACGTGCTCGGGGCGGTGCGCGGCCAGCCAGCCCGCCGCACCGAGCTGCAGCACGCCACCCCTCAGCGCGCCGGCCCGGCCCCAGGCGCCGCTGCTGGGCTCGGCCACCACCGGCCAGGGGAAGTCGTCCTCCAGACCCTGGGCCGGCCCGTCGCCCGCGACGACCAGCGTGCGCGGGGGCAGCCGGTGGGCGGTCGCCGCGAAGCCGGGGGAAGGCAGCGCCGCGGTCCACGGCGCACCGGCGGGTCGCCCCGCCCAGGGTCCGGCCGGCTCCACGCCGCCGTCCTCGGGCAGCAGCGGCTCGCGCAGCGCGAGGTTCAGGTGCACCGGGCCCGGATCGTCCGAGAGCGCGCCCGTGGCGACCGCCAGCGCCTTCGCGACCAGCGAGCGCCAGTAGCGGTTCTGCGCCTCCTCCCGCCCGGCCTCGGGCACGCCGACGTCCACGGCCCACCGCACGGCGCCGCCGTACAGCCCGGCCTGCTCGATGGTCTGGTTGGCGCCGGTGGCGCGCAGCTCCGGCGGCCGGTCCGCGGTCAGCGCGAGCAGCGGCACCCCGCTCTCGTGCGCCTCCAGCACCGCGGCGTGCAGGTGCGCGGTCGCCGTCCCGGACGTCGTCACCACCGGCACCGGGCGGCCGGACGCCTTGGCCAGGCCGAGCGCCAGGAAGGCCGCGGTCCGCTCGTCGATCCGGACGTGCAGCGCCAGCCGGCCGTCCCGCTCGGCGGTGGCCAGCGCCAGCGCCAGCGGCGCGGACCGGGAACCGGGCGCGAGGACCGCGTCGGTGACGCCGCCGCGCAGCAGCTCGTCGACGACGACGCGGGCGAAGGCGGTCGAGGGGTTCACGCCGCGCTCACCGCCGCCAGCCGCGCACCCCAGCGCGCGGCGGTGACCGCGTCGGCGGCGACCGCGTCCAGCCGGTCGGGCTCGGGCCGCACGACCGGCAGCGCGCCGTCCACCGGCAGCAGCGGGGACGACGAGACGTCGTCGGTGAAAAGCGCGACCGTGGCCAGCCCGCACGCGAACGGCAGCTCGGGCAGCGCGGCGGCCAGCGCGACCCCGGCGGCGATGCCGACCGACGACTCCAGCGCCGAGCTCACCACGCAGGGCAGCCCGTGCGCCTCCGCCACCCGCAGGGCCGCACGCACCCCGCCCAGCGGCTGCACCTTGAGGACGACGACGTCGCCGGCCTCGCGCAGGTCGACGGCGAGCGGGTCGGCCGAGCGGCGCACCCCCTCGTCCACCGCGACGCGGACGTCGATCCGGCGGCGCAGCGCGGCGAGCTCCTCGAGCGTGGCGCACGGCTGCTCGACGTACTCGAGCCCCACGGCGTCGTCGAGCTCGCGGATGCGGGCCACCGCGGTGCCGACGTCCCAGGCGGCGTTGGCGTCGACCCGGATCGCACCGGACGGGCCGAGCGCGTCGCGGACGGCCTCGACCCGCGCGAGGTCGTCGGCCGCCGTCTGCCCCGGCTCGGCGACCTTGACCTTGGCCGTGCGGCAGCCGGACGCGGCCGCGATCGCGTGCGCCCGCTCGGCGTCGACCGCGGGGACGGTCACGTTGACCGGCACCGAGCCGCGCACCGGCGCCGGGAACCCCTCCGTGGCGGCCTCGACGGCGGCGGCCCACCAGCGGCGGCTCTCGACGACGTCGTAGTCCCAGAACGGGGAGAACTCGCCCCACCCGGCGGGTCCGCGCAGCAGCACGCCGTCGCGGACGTCGATGCCGCGGAAGCGGGTGCGCATGGGCACCGACCAGACCCGCGCCTCGAGCGCCGGCCCGGTGCCGCCGACGGGCGCAGGGATCACACCGCCCAGGGTACGGGGGCAGGGTCGTAGGCTTGCCCCTCGTGGCTGCGTACCTCTCCCCCGTGGCCGCCGCGGACCTCAGCACCGACCACCTCCGCGCCGCCCTCGACGGCGAGCGCCCCCTCGCCGTCCTGCCCGCGGGTCCGCCCGCCGTCGTCGACGCCGCCCGCGCCGTGCTGCGCCCCGAGGAGCCGCTGGAGCCCGGGGCGGACCTCGTCGTCGTCACCTCCGGTTCCACCGGCGGCGGCCGTGGCGTGCTGCTCTCCGCGGACGCCGTGCGCGCCTCGGCCACCGCGACCCTGCAGCGGATCGGCGGGCCGGGGAGCTGGCTGCTCGCGCTGCCGGTGTCGGCGATCGCCGGGCTCCAGGTGCTCGCCCGGGCCGCGCTGGCCGACCGGCCGGTCGCCCGGCTGGCAGGGGACGAGCCGCTCGCCGCGGCCGTGGCGCGGATGCCGGGCGACGACCGCCGCTACACGTCGCTGGTCCCCACCCAGCTGCGCCGCTTCCTCGACACCGAGCCCGACGCCCTGCGCGCGTTCGACGCGGTCCTGGTCGGCGGCGCGGCGACCGACCCGGCGCTGCTCGACCGCGCCCGCGCCGAGGGCGTCCGGGTCGTCACCACCTACGGGATGACCGAGACCGCCGGCGGCTGCATCTACGACGGCGAGCCCCTCCGCGGCGTCGACGTCCGGGTCGCCGACGGGATCGAGCTGGCCGGGCCCGTGCTGGCGCGGGGCTACCGGCTCGACCCGGCGGCGACCGAGGAGGCGTTCGCCGGCGGCTGGTTCCGCACCCGCGACGCCGGCACGCTGACCGACGGCCGGCTCACCGTCCTGGGCCGGCTCGACGACGTGGTCATCTCCGGTGGGGTCAACGTGGCGCCGGCCGCGGTGGAGGCCGCGCTGCGTGAGCACCCGGCCGTCGCCGACGCCGTCGTCTTCGGCCGGCCCGACCCCGAGTGGGGGCAGCGCGTGGTCGCCGCCGTCGTCCCGTCCGGGCCGCTGCCGGAGCTCCATGAGCTGCGCGCCTGGGTCACCGAGCGGCTCGGCGCCCCCTCCGCACCGCGGGCGGTGCACCCGATCCCCGCCGTCCCGACCCTGCACACCGGCAAGCCCGACCGACGCGCCGCCGCGGCGCTGACCCCGGAGGTCTGATGGCCACCCCCGCCCAGTGGCTGGCCGGCGCCCGCCCCCGCACGCTGCCCGCCGCGGTCGCCCCGGTGCTCGTCGGCACCGGCGCGGCCGCCGCGCTCGACGGCTTCCGCCTCTCCACCGCGCTGCTCGCGCTCCTCGTCGCCCTGGCCCTGCAGGTCGCGGTGAACTACGCCAACGACTACTCCGACGGCACGCGCGGCACCGACGCCGACCGGGTCGGGCCCATGCGGCTGGTCGGTTCGGGCGCGGCCGCGCCGCGGCAGGTCCTGGTCGCCGCGCTGCTCTCCTTCGCGGCGGCCGGTGCGGCCGGGCTGGCGCTGGCCGCGCTGTCGAGCTGGTGGCTGGTCGCCGTCGGCGCCGTCTGCATGCTGGCGGCCTGGACGTACACCGGCGGGCCGATCCCCTACGGCTACCGGGCCCTGGGCGAGGTGTTCGTCTTCGTCTTCTTCGGCCCCGTCGCCGTCGTGGGGACGACCTACGTGCAGACCGGCACCCTGCCCGCCCTGGCGTGGGCGGTCTCGCTGCCGCCCGGCCTGCTGATCGTGGCGATCCTGGTGGTCAACAACCTGCGTGACATCGAGGGCGACGCAGCCGTCGGCAAGCGCACCCTGGCCGTGCTGCTCGGCGATCGCGGCACGCGGCTGCTCTTCGCGGGGCTCTTCGCCGCCGCCTTCGCCGTCGTCGTGGTGGTGGGAATCGACCGGCCCTGGGCGCTGCTGACCCTGCTGGCCGCACCGCTGGCCGTCCCACCAGCACGTACGGTGCTCACGGGCGGGCGGGGGCCGGCCCTCATCGGCGCGCTGGCGGGCACCGGGCGGCTCACCCTCGTCACGGGGGTGCTCCTCGGCGCCGGGCTCGCGCTGAGCGGATGACGCCTGGCTGAACCACCCGGGAGGGAACTGCGATGGCCACCGCCGAGGAGCTGCAGACCGCGGTCGACGAGGTCATCTCCGAGGGGGTGCGCCGCGGGCTGCTGCACAACCACGTCGAGGACGACGGCCTCGACGGCCGGCACGTCACCGTCCTCGGCCGCCGGCTGGTGAACTTCGGCTCCTGCTCCTACCTCGGGCTGGAGACCGATCCGCGGCTCAAGGCCGCCGTGCGCGACGCCGTCGACCGGTTCGGCACCCAGTTCTCCTCGTCCCGCGCCTACGCCTCGGCGCCGCTGTACCGCGAGGCCGAGGAGAGCCTGGCCGGGCTGTTCGGCCGGCCGGTGGTCGTGACGCCGTCGACGTCCATGGGCCACCTGGCCACCATGCCGACGCTGATCACCGGCAGCGACGTGCTGCTGCTCGACCACCAGGTGCACCACTCCGTGCAGACCGCGGCCAAGCTGGTCCAGGCCGGTGGGGTGCCCACCGAGCTGATCCCGCACAACGATCTGCGCACGCTGGAGAAGCGGCTGCAGGGCCACCCCGATCGACGGGTCTGGTACGCCGCCGACGGGCTCTACTCCATGTACGCCGACTTCATGCCCGCCGCGGCGCTCGACGAGCTGGCCGCCCGGTACGAGAACCTCTGGCTCTACGTCGACGACGCGCACGCCGCGTCGTGGACCGGCCGGCACGGCCGCGGCCACGCCCTCGAGCACCTGTCCCCCGCCACCCTGGCGCGGACCGTCGTGGCGGCGTCGCTGAACAAGTCCTTCGCGGCAGCCGGCGGCGCCATCACCTTCCCCGACGAGGAGTCCCGCCGGCTCACCCTCACCGTCGGCGGGCCGCTGATCTTCTCCGGACCGGTGCAGCCGCCGATGCTGGGCGCCGTCCTCGCCTCGGCCGAGCTGCACCGCACGCCCGAGATCGCGGCCCGGCAGGAGCTGCTCCGCGACCGCATCCGGTTGTTCAACCGGCTGGCCGCCGAGGCGCGGCTGCCGCTGGTGTCGGACTCGGAGGCACCGATCCGGTACGTGGGCGCCGGCACCGCGGCCGTGGCCTACCGGCTCACCGAGCGGCTCCGCGAGAGCGGCTTCTTCACCAACACCGCCACCTTCCCCGCCGTGCCGGCCAAGCGCTGCGGCGCCCGGCTCACGTTGACCGCCCACCACACCGAGGACGACGTCGCGGGCGTGGTGGCCGCGCTGGCCGAGCACCTGCCGGCGGCGATCGCCGAGGAGGGCGCCACGGTCGACGACCTGCGCCGCGCCTTCGCCCGCCAGCTGCGCGGCCGCCCTCCCGTGCTCCCCGAGCAGCGCACCGCGCCGCCGCGCCCGGCGCTGACCCTGGAGCGGCACCGCACGATCGACGACCTCGACACCGCCGAGTGGGACCGGCTGCTCGGTGACCGCGGCGCCTTCGATGCAGCCGGGCTGCGGGCCCTGGAGGCGGTGTTCGGCACCGGCGGCGCGGGAGCGGCCGGCCAGACGGAGGACGCCTGGGACTTCACCTACCTCGTCGTCCGCGACGCCGACGGCACCCCGGTGGCCGCCACCTTCCTCACGACGGCGCTGTGGAAGGACGACATGCTCTCCCCCGCCCACGTCTCGCGGGAGGTGGAGCGGCGCCGCGCCGAGGACGCCTGGTTCCTCACCTCCCCGATGGTCGCGACCGGCTCGCTGCTCACGGAGGGCGACCACCTCTACCTGGACCGCTCCCGCGACTGGCGGACGGCGCTGCGGGTGGTGCTGCAGGCCGCGCGGGCCGAGGAGGACGCCGCGGGCGCCGCCGCGGTCGTGCTGCGCGACCTGCCCGACGACGACGAGGAGCTGCACGCCTTCCTGCTCGGCGAGGGGCTGATCCGCATCCCGGTGTGGGAGAGCTGGGAGCGCGAGGTCGACTTCGCCGACGACGAGGGCTTCCTCGCCGGGCTCACCCGCAAGCACCGCTACCACCAGCGCCACCACGTCCTCGCGTGGGAACCGCGGTTCCGGGTGGAGGTGCTCGCCGGCGGCAGCCCCGAGGCCCTGGCCTACCCGGACGAGCGGCGCCAGCACCTGTACCGGCTGTACCGGGCGGTGCACGCCCGCTCGTTCGAGCTGAACGTCTTCCCGCTGCCGCGGCGGGTCGTCGACGCGGTGCTGGAGCACGCGGGCTGGGAGGTCGTGCTGCTGCACCTGGACGAGGCGGGGCCGGAACCGGTCGCGTTCGCCGCGCAGCACGTGGGCGCGACGCACGTGGCACCGGTCTTCGTGGGCCTCGACCACGCCTGGGTGCCCACGCACCACAGCTACCAGGTGCTGCTGCTGCAGGCGCTGCGCTCGGCCACCCGGCACGGGGCGGCCCGGGTGCTCTACGGGATGAGCGCCGGCCTGCACAAGGCCCGCTTCGGCGCGCGGCCGGTGAAGCACTGGGCCTACGTGCAGGCGACGGAGACCTACAACTCCGACGTCCTGGCGCACCTGGCCGAGAGCGTGCCGGCGACCGGCTGACCTGCCCGGCGGTCAGCCCGTGGGCTGCTCGCCGCTGAGCCGGGTGCGGAGGTCCTCCTTGGCCGCGCGCCGGGCGGCGCTGCGGGCGACCAGGGCCTCGGTCAGCCGCTCGCGGGAGGTCTTCAGCAGCAGGTAGGCGACCGGCATCGACAGCAGCAGCCCGAAGAGCATGCCGGAGAAGAAGTCCAGGCCGAGCTGCCACAGGATCAGCGTGAGCAGGGCCCAGATGCCGAGCCGGCCGACGGTGTGGATCACCAGCCAGGGCAGCACCTTGGGCGGCGCGGCCGGGCCGCCTGCCGGGCTCGCGGGGGTCGTGCTCTCAGCCATGACGGCCCTCCCACTTCGTCGACAGCACCACCGTGGTGCGGGTGCGCGCGACACCTCTGATCCGGTTCAACGCGTTGACGGTGGCCTCGAGTGCCGGGATGTCCGCCACACGCACCTTGAGCACGTAGCCCTCGCTGCCGGCCACCCGCCAGCAGTCCTCGATGCCGGGGACCTCCCGCATGGCCGCCTCGAGGCCGGTGTCGTCGACCGAGTCGCTCTCGATGACGCCGATCAGCGCGGTGACGTCCAGCCCGACCGACGACGGGTCGATGACGGCGCGGTAGCCGCTGATCACCCCGGCCGCCTCCAGCTTGCCGACCCGCTCGTGCACGGCCGGCGAGGACAGCCCCACCTGGCGGGCGAGCTCGGCGTAGCTGGCCCGCCCGTTGGCGCGCAGCAGCTCGATCAGGTGCCGGTCCACGGCGTCGATGATGGATCTCCGTCCTGCTGGCGGACGAGCGCTGAGGTCCCGGCCGCATCGGTCGGCACCGAGTATCGCCGCGGTCGTACGCTGGTGACGACAGAGGGGGTGGGGACCGTGGTGTTCCTCGTCGTGCTGCTGGTCGCCGTCGTCGTGGTGGTGCTGGTCATGCGGGCCGCCGCATCGCCGGGCGGTGGGTTGCGCTCGCCCCGGCCGCCGCGCCGGCCCCGTCCGCAGCGCCCCACCCGCCCGCTGGCGCCGGACGACGACCCCGAGTTCCTCCGCGAGCTGGAGCGCCGGGCGAAGCGGGACGACGGCTCCCCCACGTAGCTAGGCGGCGCGGCTGATCCCGAACAGCCGCCGCCAGCCCCGTCGCGCGGCCGGTGCAGGTGCCGGCTCGCCGGGCCCACCCTCGTGCTGACCGCGGGAGGGCCCGCCCTCCCGGTCGAGGTCGCCGGGCCAGCCCAGCCCACCGCCGCCGGGTGCCGGCGGCTCCGGCCAGCCGACCTCGCCCTCGGACGAGGAGTGGTCGGTGCCCTCGCGGTGCGCACCCCCGGCCTCCGGCGCGCGGCCGGCCAGGGCCGCCGCCACCAGCGGGTCCACCCCTGAGCCGTCAGCCGCCGCGTGCCTACCCACGGTGACCTCCGGTCGAGCGCTGTCCACGGGCCGTCATGGCTGCATGGAAGCACGATCCGCCGACATCCGTCAGCACCGGGCCGCGCGGCGCGCCCCCGCGGTGCTCACCCACGGTGAGCACCGCGACCGGCGTCAGACCCCGCCGTAGCTGTGCAGACCGCTGGAGACCAGGTTGACGAAGGTCAGGTTGAAGACCATGACCACGAGGCCGACCACGTTGACCCACGCCGCGGGGCGGCCCCGCCAGCCGGCGGTCGTCCGGGCGTGCAGGTAGGCGGCGTAGATCACCCAGGCGATGAACGACCAGGTCTCCTTGGGGTCCCAGCCCCAGAACCGGCCCCAGGCGCTCTCCGCCCAGATCGCCCCGGCGATGACCGCGAAGGTCCAGATCGGGAAGCCGAAGACCGCGGTGCGGTGCGCCAGCCGGTCCAGCGCCGCCGACGACGGCAGCCGCGAGACGAACCCGGTGCCCTGCTCCTCGACCGGCTTGGCCTCGTCCTTGACGCGCACCAGGTACAGCACGCTGGCGATGCCGCTGACCAGGAAGATGCCGAACCCGAGGATCGCGGCGGTCACGTGGATGCCCAGCCAGCTCGACCGCAGCGCGGCGACGAGCGGGGCGCCCTCCACGTACAGGAACAGCCCGATGCCGACCATGCCCAGCACGACCGGGGCCAGCACGAAGACCCCGATGTGCCGCAGCGCCGGCGAGCGCACCGCCAGCACGGTGTAGACCACGACGGCGACCAGCACGACCGCGGTGGCGAACTCGTACATGTTGCCCCAGGGCAGCCGGTCGGTGGCCAGCCCGCGGCACAGCAGCACCGCCGCGTGGGCCAGCGCGGCCAGGACGGTGACGCCGATGGCGATCAGGCCCCACCGCTCACCCCGGCGCGAGCGTTCCGCGGTCGGGGCCTCGTCGGCGCCCCCGGTCGGGGTGGCGACGCCACCGGCGGCCACGAGCTCCCGGGTGCGCGCCGGGCGGCGGCCGAACGCCAGCTGGGCGCAGAACGACACCAGGGCCACCGAGTACAGGGCGACGGCGACCGAGAAGAAGGTGTCCGACAGGTCGAGGAGCGACTGGTCAGGAGTCACGCGGGGGGACCTCCGGTTGCGGTGCACGGGTGCGGGCGGCCGCGCGGGCGGCCAGGGCGGCGCTCAGCTCGTCGCTGAGGGCCTGGAAGCGCGGCCCGCTCTCGCCGCTGCCCCGCGTGAGCGAGGCCAGCGTGAGCACGGTACCGCCGCCGGTCGGTGCCGGGGCGACCCGGGCGAACACCCGCTCCCGCCGCAGCAGGAGCAGGCCGAGCAGCCCGGTGAGCAGCGCGATGGCCGACACCAGCACCCAGACCTGGCCCGGGTCGTGCGAGTACTGCAGCGCGGCGAACTGCTGGAAGCCGCTGAAGGTCACGACCGTCCCGTCCGGGAGGGTCAGCGACTCGCCCAGCGAGAGGTTGGCCGCACCGACCTCGGCCAGGCGGCCGCGCTCGATCTGGCTGGCGTCGAGGCTGTACACCGACTGCGGCAGCCCGGAGTCCAGGCCGAGGTAGCCCTGGTAGGCCACGATCGCGACCTGCGGGTCCAGCGGCCGGGGGTCGACCGAGGTGAGGATGCCGCCCTGCACGAGACCGGTCGGTGCGAAGAAGCCCTCCAGCGCCAGCTGCTCGTCGCTCTCGGCGCCGACGTCGGGCAGCTTCAGGGCGCCCTCGCTGGCCATCGTCCGCTGGTCCGACGGCAGGAACGGCACCGAGACGTCGGTGATCGCGGTGCCGTCGGGCAGCGTCACGCTGAACGTCGGGCTGAACCCGTGCCCGGTGACGTAGAGGCGGTCGCCGTCGGAGCGCAGCGGGTCGTTCACGCCGATCGTCGTCGGGCGGCCCTCCTCGCCGGGGGCCCCGTAGGTGATGTCGGCGGTGAACTTCGACGCGGTCAGGTCCGGCTCGTACTCGGCGCGGAAGTCCTCGAGGTCGACGCAGACCGGCGACAGGTCGCCGCTGTCCACCAGGGGGCCGGCCGAGTAGGTGTCGTACTGCTGGAACGAGTTGCAGAACCCCTGCCCCTCGGTGACCAGGATGCTGCCCTCGTAGCCCCAGAGCTTGCCCCCGGCCAGGCCCAGCAGCAGCGCGATCAGGGAGAGGTGGAACAGCAGGTTGCCGGTCTCCTTGAGGTAGCCCTTCTCGGCCGAGACCTCCGGGCCGTCCCTCCCGTCGCGGCGGACCACCCGGTACCGCCGGACCCGCAGCTCCTCCTCGACCACGTCGAGGGCCGCACCCGGCTCGAGCGGCGTGGTCACCTCGCCGGAGTCGGGCAGCCGCAGCAGCCGGCGGGGGGCGGCCGGAGGGGCCGCGCGCAGCGAGCGGGCGTGCTCGACCGCGCGCGGGACCACGCAGCCGATCAGCGAGGTGAACAGCAGCAGGTACACCGCGGCGAACCACGGCGAGCTGAAGACGTCGAACAGGTACAGCCGGTCGAGCACCGGCGCCAGGTCCGGGTGGTCGGCGAAGTACTGCCGCACGTTGGTCTGCGACAGCGACCGCTGCGGCAGCAGCGAGCCGGGGACGGCGGCCAGCGCCAGCAGGAACAGCAGCACGATGGCGGTGCGCATCGCGGTGAGCCGCCGCCACAGGGCGAGCAGCCGGCCGGTCAGCCGGCGGCCGGCGGAGGGTCGCGGGGGCGGGGGCGCCTCGGCGGGCGGGCGCGGCGGGGCGGTGATCGTCACAGCGAGGTCTCCGCGAGGCCGCTGGAGGCCAGCCAGGAGCGTAGCCACTCCATCATCTCGGTCCACGCGCCGGTGAGCAGGAGCAGGCCGACGACGACGAGCACGGCGCCGCCGAAGCGGGTCACCTCGCGCGCGTGCCGGCGCAGGAAGGAGGTCGCCCCCAGCGCCCAGCGCGCACCCAGCGCCACGAGCACGAAGGGGACGCCCAGCCCCAGGCAGTACGCGACCGAGAGCAGCGCGCCGCGGCCGGCGGTCGCCTCGGAGAACGCCAGCGAGTACACCGCGCCGAGCGTGGGCCCGAGGCAGGGCGTCCAGCCCAGGCCGAACACGATCCCGAGCAGCGGGGCGCCGGCCAGCCCGGCGGCCGGGCGGACCGACAGCCGGGAGGTCCGCTGCAGCAGCGGCAGCCAGCCGAGGAAGCCCAGGCCGACCACGACGGTGATCGCGCCGAAGACCCGGTTGAGGACCTCGGCGTGCTCGAGCATCAGCCGGCCCAGCCCGCCGAACGCGGCGCCGAAGGCGACGAACACCGCGGTGAAGCCGAGGACGAACAGCAGCGCGCCGAGCACCATGCGGCCGCGCGGGGCCCGCTCGTCGGTGCGCACGGCGGTCGCGGTGGCACCCGGGGCCGGAGCGGCCGCCGTCGCGCGCGCCCCGGAGCCGACCAGCCCCGCGACGTAGGAGAGGTAGCCGGGCACGAGCGGCAGGACGCAGGGCGAGGCGAAGCTGATCAGCCCGACGAGCGCGGCGACCGCGGCGGCGACGAGCAGCGGGCCGTCGGTGACCAGGCCGGCGAAGGTGTCCCCCACGTCAGCTCCCCTCCGCCAGCACCCGGTCGAGCACGCTGCGCAGATCCTCCTGGGAGACCTCCGCCGTGTACACCGCCGCGACCCGGCCCTCGGTGTCCAGCACGATCGTCGAGGGGATGGCGTTGGCCGGGTAGTCGCGGAACGCCAGGGCGACCTCGCCGCGCGGGTCGTAGAGCGACGGGAACGCGATGTCGAACCGGTCCACGAACGCGTCGGCGAACTGCTGGTTGGTCTCCTTCACGTTGATCCCGAGGAAGCGCACACCGGCGTCGGCGTACTCGGTCGACACCTCGCTGAACTCCGGAGTCTCGACGCGGCAGGGCGCGCACCACGAGCCCCAGAAGTTGACGACGGCGACGTCGCCGGTGAGCTCGGTGGAGTCGAAGGCGTCGCCGTCGAGGAGGGTGCCGGAGAACTCGGGGGCCGACGCGCGCTCCTCGGGCGGGATGACCTCGCCGCGCGGCGTGCCCTGGACGAAGCGGAACTCACCGCCGTTGTTGACCGCGACCTGGTCGTCGCCGGTCGAGCAGCCGGCGAGGAGGAGCGCCCCGGCCAGCAGGGCGAGCGCGGGCCGCCTCATGCGCCCGGTACCGCGTCGGGGTCGGTGGCGCCGGCCGGTTCCGCGTACCCGACACCGGTGACGCGGTCGCCGTCGTAGGTCACCGAGGTGACGCTGGCCAGCGCGCACTGCCGGCGGCGCGGGTCGTGCAGGTAGCGGCGGCCCTCCAGGTGCAGCCGCAGCGTCCAGATCGGCAGCTGGTGGCTGACCAGCACCGCCTCGTGGCCGCGGGCGGCGTCGCGCGCGGCCTCGACGGCGGCCAGCATCCGGGCGGCGATCTCGACGTAGGGCTCGCCCCACGACGGCTGGAACGGGTTGCGCAGCTTCCACCAGTTGCGCGGCGCGCGGAACACGCCCGCTCCCCCGGCGACGGCCATGCCCTCGAAGGCGTTGCCGGCCTCGATCAGCCGGTCGTCGGTGCCGATCGGCAGGGCGAAGGCCGCGGCGAGAGGGCCGGCGGTCTGCTGGGCGCGCTCCAGCGGGCTGGACACCAGGTGCGTGACGTCGTGCCCGGCGAACCAGGCCGCGGCCCGCTCGGCCATGCCCTCGCCGGCGGTCGACAGCCGGTACCCGGGGAGCCGGCCGTAGAGGACGCCGTCGGGGTTGTGCACCTCGCCGTGGCGCAGCAGGTGGACGGTGGTCTCCTCGCTCACGACGACCGCTCGCTCTCGACCGGGCCCGTCGCCGCGCCGTCGGCGGCCGCGGCCGCGCGCGCCGCCGCGGGCAGCGCCTCGAGCACCCGGTCCAGCGCCTCGCCGGACAGCGCGGCGTTGACGAACCACGCCTCGAACGCCGACGGCGGCAGGTACACGCCGCGGGCGAGCAGCGCGTGGAAGAAGGCGGTGTAGCGGCCGGTGTCCTGGGTCTTCGCGTCGTCGTAGTTGCGCACCTGGCGCTCGTCGGGCACGAAGAAGATCGAGAACATGCTGCCGGCCTGCTGCACCCGGTGCGGGACGCCGGCGGCGAACAGCGCCGCGCTGGCCGCGCCGCGCAACACGGCGGCCACCTCGTCGCAGTGCGCGTAGACCTCGTCGGTGCAGTGCCGCAGCGTCGTGAGCCCGGCGGCCACGGCCACCGGGTTCCCCGACAGCGTGCCGGCCTGGTAGACCGGCCCGGCCGGGGCGAGGTGCTCCATGAGGTCGGCCCGGCCGCCGAACGCCGCCGCCGGGAGCCCGCCGCCCATGACCTTGCCGAAGGTGAAGAGGTCGGCGTCCACCGGCTCGAGGCCGTACCAGCCGGAGCGCGAGACGCGGAAGCCGGTCATGACCTCGTCGAGGACCAGCAGCGCGCCGTGCGCGGCGGTGATCCGCCGCAGCGCGGCGTTGAAGCCCGGGTCCGGCGGGACGACACCCATGTTGCCGGCGGCGGCCTCGCTGATCACCGCGGCGATCTGCGCGCCGCGCTCGGCGAAGACCGCCTCGACGGCGGCGACGTCGTTGTAGGGCAGCACGACGGTGTCGGCGGCCGCGCCGGTGGTCACGCCGGGGGTGTCGGGCAGGCCGAGGGTTGCGACGCCCGAGCCGGCCGAGGCGAGCAGCGCGTCGACGTGCCCGTGGTAGTTGCCGGCGAACTTCACGACCAGCGGGCGGCCGGTGACGCCGCGGGCCAGCCGGACGGCGGAGAGCACCGCCTCGGTGCCGGAGTTGACCAGCCGCACCCGTTCGACCGGCGCCATGCGCAGGCGGATCTCCTCGGCCAGCTCGATCTCGCCCTCGGTGGGCGCGCCGAAGGTGAGCCCGCGGCGGGCGGCCGTGGTGACGGCGTCGAGGACGGCGGGGTGCGCGTGCCCCAGGAGCAGCGGCCCCCACGAGCCGACGAGGTCGACGTAGCGCCGTCCGTCGGCGTCGGTGATCCAGGGGCCGGAGCCCTCGACCATGAACCGCGGGGTGCCACCGACGGCGCCGAAGGCGCGGACCGGGCTGTTCACCCCGCCGGGGGTGACGGCGCGGGCCCGGTCGAACAGGCCGGCCGACACCGGGGCCTCGTAGGGGTGGGTGGAGCTGTCCAGCGAGGTCACGCGTCCAGTGTCCCTTCTCTTCCTGGGCGGTCGTCGGAGGCGTCCGACACAGCGTCGAGCAGGGCCGCGCGCAGCGCCCCGGGATCCCGCGTCGGCACCAGCACGGTCCGCCCCTCCCGCAGCCGCAGCGGCAGGCCGACCCGTCCGCGGGGCAGCGCCCAGCCACCGCCCAGCACCGGGGCGCCGGCGTCCACCCCGCCCCCGACCGCGGTCAGGTGCGCGGCGTCGACGTCCGCGAGCGCGACCTGCTCCCGGCCGACGGCCAGCCCGTCGCGGTCCACCCGGACGGTCCAGACCCGGCGGGCCGACAGGCAGCCGATGGCGACCACCCCGGGGACCGTCACCAGGGCCAGCGCCCACAGCAGCGGCGGGACGTCGCCCCCGGGCAGCGCCAGGTCCAGGACGAGGAAGAGCCCGAGGGCCCCGGCGACCGCCCAGAACGGTCGCCAGGAGCCCCCGGGCTCGACGTACGGCACGGTGCCGCCTAGCGGGCGAGCAGCCGTGCGGCCTCGACCGCCCAGTAGGTGAGCACCTGGCCGGCGCCGGCGCGGCGGATCGAGATCAGCGTCTCGAGGATCGCCCGCTCCCGGTCCACCCAGCCGTTCGCCGCGGCCGCCTCGACCATCGCGTACTCGCCGCTGACCTGGTAGGCCGACACCGGCACCTGCACCGCCGCGGCCACCTTGGCGACGATGTCGAGGTAGGGCAGCGCCGGCTTGACCATGACCGCGTCGGCGCCCTCGGCCAGGTCCTGCGCCACCTCGCGCAGCGCCTCGTCGGCGTTGGGCGGGTCCATCTGGTAGGTCGAGCGGTCGCCGAACTGCGGCGCACCCTCGGCGGCCTCGCGGAAGGGCCCGTAGAAGCCCGAGGCGTACTTGGCCGCGTAGGCCAGGATCGGCACCTCGGTGAACGCGGCGCTGTCCAGCCCGGCGCGGATGGCCGCCACCTGGCCGTCCATCATCCCGCTGGGCGCGACCAGGTGGGCGCCGGCCTGGGCCTGCGCGATCGCCACGGCGGCGTACCGGTCCAGCGTCGGGTCGTTGTCCACCACGCCCGCCGGGGTGACGACGCCGCAGTGCCCGTGGTCGGTGTACTCGCACAGGCACAGGTCGGCCATGAGCACCAGCTCGTCGCCGAGGTCGGCCCGCAGCTGCTGCAGCGCCACGTTGACCACGCCGTCGGCGGCGTCGGCCTGCGACCCGACCGGGTCCTTATACGACGGGATGCCGAACAGCATCAGCCCGCCGATGCCGGCCTCGGCCGCCTCGTGCGCGGCCTTCCGCAGCGAGTCCTGGGTGTGCTGGACGACGCCGGGCATCGAGCCGATCGCGACCGGCTCGTCGATGCCCTCCTTGACGAAGACCGGCAGCACCAGGTCGGCCGGGGCCAGCCGGGTCTCCGCGGTCAGCCGCCGGAGCGCGGGCGTCGACCGCAGCCGCCGCCCGCGCGCGAAGCCCGGAGTGGCGCCGCCGCTCACTTCCCGGCCTCCTCCTGCTCGGCCCGGCGCGCGGCGGCGAACTCCGCCAGCGCGTCGACCAGCGGGGCCACCGCGGCGGTCTCCGGCTGCACGTCCACGCGCAGGCCGAACTCCTGCGCGGTGGCCGCGGTCTGCGGGCCGATCACCGCGACGACGGTCTTGGCGTGCGGCTTTCCGGCGATCCCGACCAGGTTGCGCACCGTGCTCGACGAGGTGAAGCACACCGCGTCGAAGCCGCCGCCCTTGATCGCCTCGCGCACCGGCGCCGGCGGCGGGGCCGCCCGGACGGTGCGGTAGGCGGTGACGTCGTCGACCTCCCAGCCGCGCTCGACCAGCCCGGCGGCGAGCACCTCGGTGGCGATGTCGGCGTGCGGCAGCAGCACCCGGTTGATCGGGTCGAGCACGTCGTCGAACTCGGGGAAGTCGGCCAGCAGGCCCTGGCTGGACTGCTCGCCGGTGGGCAGCAGCTCCGGCACGATGCCGAACTCGCGCACCGCGGCGGCGGTCTGCTCGCCGACGCAGGCGACCTTGACGCCGGCGAACGCGCGGGCGTCGAGGCCCAGCTCGGCGAACTTCTCGCGCACCGCCTTGACCGCGTTCACCGAGGTGAACACGATCCAGCCGTAGCGGCCGGTGACCAGACCCTTGATGGCGCGGTCCATCTGCGCGGGGCTGCGCGGCGGCTCGACGGCGATCGTCGGCACCTCGACCGGCACGGCGCCGTAGGCGCGCAGCCGGTCGCTCATCTCACCGGCCTGGTCCTTGGTGCGGGGCACCAGCACCCGCCAGCCGAACAGCGGCCGGCTCTCCCACCAGGACAGCCGGGCGCGCTTGTCGACGGCCGCGCCGACGGTCGCCACCACCGGGCCGGTGAGGGCGTCGAGGCCCGCGTCCTTCTCGGCCACGGCGGCCAGCTTGGCGACGACGCTCTTCTGCGCCGTGCCCGAGCCACCGGTGGTCACGACCACCGGCGTGCCGCCGGGGAGACCGCCCTCGACCAGCCGCGCGGCGGCGTCGGGGAGCTCCTCGGCGGCGGCCTGCAGGACCAGCGTGCCGCCGGTGGCCGAGGCCGCGGCGGCGAGCGCGGTCAGGTCGACGCCGCTGCTCAGGTCCGCGGTGAGCGTCGTGCTGCCGGGCGCGACACCGGCGAAGGCCGGGACGGCGGTCGCCGGGGCGACGCCGGGGACGACGTCGAAGGCCACCGAGGTGCGGCCGACGGCCAGCACCTCCTTGACCGCGTCGTCGTCGGTGTACGGGTCGCCGGCGACCAGGCGCACGACGACGGCGCCGCCCTTGGCGGCGGCCACGGCCGCCTTCGCCACCTCCGCCGGCTCCCCGGCGACGGGGACGAGCTCGGCCTGCGGGGCCAGCTCCTGGACGGCGTCCTGGAGGACGGTCGGGACGTCAGCGTCGACGTGGACCTGGGCGGCCTCGGCCAGCGCGGCCGTGGCCCGGGCGGTCAGCATGCCGGGGTCGCCGGGGCCGGCGCCGACGAAGACGATCCGGCCGGCGCTCGCGCGGTTGCGCGTCATCGCGTGCTCCTGGTTCTGGCCCGAACGGTTCGGGCGTGTGCGGGGATCTGGGGTGCGGCGCCGGTCACCGGGCGGCCGCCATGAGCTCGGCCGCACCGCGGTCGAGCAGGTCGTCGGCGAGCGCGCGGCCGAGGGCCGCGGCGTCGGCCAGGGGTCCGCTGAGCGAACCCCGGACGGCGTCGCCGCCGTCCAGCGCGGTCACCGAGGCGCGCAGGAACAGCTCGGGGCCGTCCTCGCCCTCGGCCACCTCGGCGTAGGCGGCCACCGGGGCGCTGCAGCCGGCCTCGAGCGCCGCGAGCGTCGTGCGCTCGGCGAGCACGCAGCACCGGGTGGCGGCGTCCTCCAGCCGGCCGAGCAGCTCCCGGGTGCGGGCGTCGCTGGTGCGGCACTCGACGGCCAGCGCCCCCTGCGCCGGCGCGGGCAGCACCTGCAGCGGGTCGAGGGTCTCGGTGATCACGTCGGTCCGGCCCAGCCGGGACAGCCCGGCGCGGGCGAGGACGACGGCGTCGAGGTCGCCCGCGCCGCCGTGCCCGGGCACCCGGCCGAGCCGCGTGTCCACGTTCCCGCGGATCGGCACCACCTCGAGCCCGAGACCGAGCGCCCGCAGCTGGGCGACGCGGCGCGGGGCGCCGGTGCCGACCCGGGAACCGGGGGGCAGCTCGCCGAGGGTGAGCCCGTCCCGGGCGACCAGCGCGTCGCGGGGGTCCTCGCGCGGCGGCACCGCGGCGAGGATGAGCCCCGGCTCCGGCGCCGTCGGCAGGTCCTTGTAGCTGTGCACCGCGAGATCGATGTCACCGGCCAGCAGCGCGTCGCGCAGCGCGGTCACGAACACCCCGGTGCCGCCCAGCTGGGCGATGGCGGCCTGGGAGCGGTCGCCCTCGGTGGTGATCCGGACCAGCTCCACCGGCACGCCGGTGGCGGCGGTCAGCGCGTCGGCGACCATCTGGGACTGGGTGGTCGCCAGCGCGCTGGCCCGGGTGCCCAGGCGCAGCGTCGTCGTCGCGGTCGCCGCGGTCACGCGGCACCGCCGGGGCGCTCGGGGTCGACGGTGACCGCGTCGGCGAGGCTGCCGGCCTGCGCCACGACGTCAGCGTCGATGCCCAGCCCGAACAGGGCGCGCAGCGCGTCGGCGTAGTCGGTGCCGCCGGGACCGGCGGCCAGCTCCTTGACCCGCACGGTCGGCTCGTGCAGCAGCTTGTCGACGACGCGGCGCACGGTTCGGGCGATCTCGGCGCGGGAGCGGGCGTCCAGGTCGGGCAGCCGCGTGGACAGGCGCAGCAGCTCGGCGTCGACGACCTCGGCGGCCTGGCTGCGCAGCGCGGACACCGTGGGGGCGACGGCGGCGGCCTGCTGCTCGGCGCGCAGCAGCGCGGCCTCGGCCTCGATCATGGCGTGCGCGGCGGAGATGTCGTCCGCGGCGACCGGCGTGGTGGCCGCCTCGCCGTCGGCCGCGGCCCGCTCGCCCTGCAGCAGGGCGAGGTCCACCACGTGCACGCCGGGCAGCGCCGCGACGCCGGGGTCGACGTCGCGCGGCAGGGCCAGGTCGACGACGACGAGCGGGCGGCCGGCGCGGTCGGCCATCGCGGCGGCGACGACGTCGGTGTGCACCACGATCCCCGAGGCGCCGGTGCAGGAGACCAGCACGTCGGCCTCGCGGAGCTCGGCGGCTGCGCGGGAGAGCTCGACGGCGCGGCCGCCGATGCTGTCGGCCAGCCGGTGCGCCGAGGCCTCGGTCCGGCTGCTGACGACGACGTCGGCGCCGCGGCGGGCCAGGGTGGTGGCGGCGAGGGCGCCCATGGAGCCGGCGCCGACGACCAGCGTGCGCCGCCCGGTGAGGTCGCCGATGCGGGCCTCGGTGCGGTCCAGCGCCACCGACACCAGCGAGGCTCCGGCCCGGTCGATGCCGGTCTCGGCGTGCACCCGCTTGCCGACCCGCAGCGCCCGCTGCGCGATCGGGTGCAGCGCGCGGCCGACGGTGCCCTCCTCGCGGGCCAGCGCGTACGCGGCCCGCAGCTGCCCGAGCACCTGCGTCTCGCCGACCACCATCGAGTCCAGGCCCGCGGCGACGGTGAACAGGTGCGCGATCGCCTGGTCCTCGTAGTGGACGGTGACGTACGGGGAGAGCTCCTCCACCGTGGCGCCGGCCTGGCGGGCGAGCACCCGGCTGACCTCGGTGACGCCGCCGTGGAACTTCTCCACCTCGGCGAAGACCTCGACCCGGTTGCAGGTGGCCAGGACCAGGGCCTCGCTCACGTGGTCGGAGCCGACCAGCTCGTGCAGCGCCTTGACCCGGTCGTCGTGCGCGAGAGCGAACTGCTCGAGCAGCGCGACCGGTGCGGTCTGGTGGCTGATCCCCACCGCGAGCAGGCTCACGCCGGCTCCTCGACGGGCAGGGGAACCGAGCGCTGCTGGCCGAGGAAGGCGAGGACCTGCAGCTCGACGGACAGGTCGACCTTGCGGACGTCGACCCCCGCGGGCGCCACGAGCGTCACCGGCGCGAAGTTCAAGATGCTCCTCACCCCGGCCGCGGCGAGCCGGTCGCAGACCGGCTGGGCCACGTCGGCCGGTGTCGTGATGACCCCGATGGAGGCCCCGGTCGCCGTCACGACCTCCTCGAGCTCGTCGAGGGGCCGGACCTGGAGCCCGCCCACGGGCTGGCCGATCCGGGTCGGGGAGGCGTCGAACAGCCCCACGAACTCGAAGCCGCGGGTGCCGAAGCCGGCGTAGCCGGCCAGCGCCGAGCCCAGGTTTCCGATGCCGACCAGCACGCAGGCCCGGGAACGCTCCACGCCGAGGACGCGGGCGATGCGGTCGCGCAGGGTGCCGACCTCGTAGCCGACCCCGCGCACGCCGCAGGGGCCCAGGTGGGAGAGGTCCTTGCGCAGCCCGGCGGGGTTGACGCCGGCGGCGGAGGCCAGCTCGCCGGAGGACACCGTCGTCCGGCCGCCGTCGGCCAGCGTGGTGAGCACCCGGAGGTACACGGCCAGGCGGGCGACGGTGGCCTCCGGGATGATCCGGGGCCGCGGCTGGTTCACGGGCTCTCCACAGCGGCCGCGCCGGCTCCTCCGGCCGGGGCCGGAAGCGGGCGCGACGCAGAAACGCAGGCGTCGGGGAACGCGGGCGACGGGCACCCGCGGAGGCCACGGTAGCCGCTTGTGAACGCCGGAACAAAGTCGCCGGAGGCCGCGCGGCGCGCTGACCGGCCCCGTTCGGGTGGAGCTGTGGTGAGGACCACCCTAACCACGGCCGCAGGGAGCGGCCGAGGCCGGGTGGCGCCGGCTAGCGGAGACCGAGGTCGCGGCGCAGCCGGGGCACGTCGACGGTGAAGTAGGAGTGCTCCCGGCCGTCGAGCAGCACGACCGGCACGCGGTCCCCGTACTCGGCCTGCAGCTCCGGGTCGGCGTCCACGTCGACCTCGGCCGGCACCAGGCCGGCGTCGTCCGCGATCCGGGCGAGGGTCTCCGCGGCCACCTCGCACAGGTGGCAGCCGGCACGGGTGAGCAGCTGCAGCCGGGCAGCGGGCTCAGCCACCGGCGGCCTCCTGCGCGGCCGCGGGCTGCTCGTCGTCCGACCCGGCCGCGGTCAGGCCGAGCTCGCGCAGCCGGGCCCGGCTCACCTTGCCGGTGAGCGAGTGCGGCAGCGCCGGG
This sequence comes from Blastococcus sp. TF02A-30, assembly GCF_003319185.1. GTDB lineage: Bacteria > Actinomycetota > Actinomycetes > Mycobacteriales > Geodermatophilaceae > Blastococcus. Next base: position 673,875 of record NZ_QOHJ01000001.1, on the reverse strand, counting down.
AGGAAGTGCACCGACGTCGGCACCTTGTACCGGGCCAGCGACGCGGCGGCGTGGTCGCGCAGCTCCTCGAAGGTGAGCCGCGCGTCCGGCACCAGGGCGACGACGGCGCGCACCGCCGCTCCCGTGCGGGCGTCGGGCACGCCGATGACCGCGCTCTCGGCCACCGCGGGGTGCGCGTCGAGCACCCGCTCCACCTCGGCGGGGTAGACGTTGAAGCCGCTCACCAGGATCAGGTCGCTGCGCCGGTCGACCAGGTGCAGGTCGCCGTCGGCGTCCCGGTAGGCCAGGTCACCGGTGCCCAGCCACCCGTCGGCGTCCGGGCCGTCGGCCCCGTCGGGCCAGTAGCCGGCGAACAGGTTCGCCCCGCGGACCCAGATCTCGCCCGGGCCCTCCTCGTGCGACTCGTCGTCCGCGGGGACGAGCTCCTCGTGCGCCGCGGTGTCCCGGAGCTGGACCTCGATGCCCGGCAGCGGACCGCCGATGCAGTCGGGCTTGGGCCGCCCGGTGGCCAGCGTGCTGGCGACGACCGGCGCGGCCTCGGTGAGCCCGTAGCCCTCCCAGACCGTCACCGCGGCCCGCTCGCGCATCGCCGTCCACACCTCCTCGGGCAGCGGCGCGGCGCCCGAGGACGCCAGCCGGACCGCGGCGAACGCCCGTCGCAGGTCGGCGTCGCTGCCGGCGGCGTCCGCGACCGCCAGCCACGCCTGGTACATCGGCGGGGCCCCGGGCACCGCGGTGACCTGCTCCTCGGCCATCAACGCCAGGGAGCTGCGCGGGTCGAAGCTCTCCTGCAGGACGGCGCACGCACCGGTCGCCGCGACCAGGCCGAAGCCGGCGTTGAGCCCGTAGACGTGGAACAGCGGGAGCACCAGCAGCACCCGGTCGTCGGCCCGCACGGGCGGCGGTGACATCTGCAGGCACTGCTGCTGGTTGGCCGCCAGCGCACCGGAGGTCAGCATCGCGCCGCGCGGGCGACCCGTCGTGCCGCTCGTGTAGCAGAGGAAGGCCAGCTCGGCGGGGTCGTCGGCGACGGCCCGCGGCGGGCCCTCCGCCTCGGGTGGGCCGGCGCAGACCGGCACCCCGGCGACGTCGTCGCGCGGCCCGTCGGCCACCAGCAGGGCGGCGCCCGAGTCACCGAGGACGTGGGCGAGCTCGGGTTCGGTGTAGGCGGTGTTGACCGGCACCACGACCAGGCCGGCGCGCAGGGCACCCAGCGCAGCGCGCAACCAGGGCAGCCCGTTGGGCAGCTGCACGGCCACGCGGTCGCCGGGGACCAGGCCGTGGGCGGCGTACCCGGCCGCCACCCGGTCGACGGCGGAGTCCAGCTCGGCCCAGCTCAGCCGCTCGTCGCCGGCGACCACGGCCGGGGCGTCGGGGCGCTGCCCGGCCGCGGACCGGACCAGCGCCGCCAGGGACCTTCCTGCCTCCACGACCTGCACGTCTCCTCCGTTGGAGCTGCTGCCACCGCCCGATCAGGTCGCCGGGCGCGCGTCCCACCGGGTTGGCGTGGACGGGCTGGGGCGATGTTGTCACCATGGGACGAGACCCGCAGCACACGCGACCGCCGCGGGGCGGTCGCGTCGGGGTGGAGACGGTCCAGGTACGGCGGGCCGACGAGGAGGTCGAACGCCCGCATGCCGCACCCCCTGGACGCCGAGCGGCCCGCTGCCGCCCCGGCGCGCAGGCCCAGCCCGCATGCCCGTCCGCGGCCCCGTCCCACGCCGTTCCCGCGGCCGAGCGCCGAGCCGTTCCCGCGGCCGAGCGCCGAGGCCCTCCGCGTCGAGGAGCCGAACGTGGCGGCCGAGGCCCCGGCGGTGGCGGACGCCCCCGTCGTCGAGGCCCCGGCACCGGAGGACGGGCAGCCCGACGTCTGGGGGATGGTGCGCCGCGCGCAGGACGGTGACGCGGAGGCGTTCGGGGAGCTGTACGACCACTACGTGTCGCTGGTCCACCGGTACGTCTACCACCGGGTCGGCGACCGGGCGACGGCCGAGGACGTCACCAGCGAGACCTTCGTGCGGGCCCTGCGCCGCATCGACTCGCTGTCCTTCCAGGGCCGCGACGTCGGCGCCTGGCTGGTCACGATCGCGCGCAACATCATCCTCGACCACGTGAAGAGCAGCCGGTACCGGCTGGAGGTCGCCACTGCGGACATGCGCGACGCCGACCGGGCGACCGACGGCCCCGAGGACGCGGTCGTCGCGCACCTGACCAACCAGCAGCTGCTGGCCTGCGTGCAGCAGCTGGGCAGCGAGCAGCAGGAGTGCATCGTGCTGCGCTTCATCCACGGCCTCTCGGTCGCCGAGACCGCCGAGATCATGGGCAAGAAGGACGGCGCCATCAAGGCGCTGCAGCACCGCGCGGTGCGCCGGCTGGCCGCGCTCATCCCGGACGGTCTGCGATGACCGGGACGACGTTCGTTCGGGCCGTAACCGAATACCCTCGCCCGTCGTTGGACGGTCTGCAACGGGGTGCGACGGACACCGGTCGCCCCGTCCGGACGATGCCTGGGGGCCTTCGATGAGCGTGCGCGACCACGAGGACGTCCTCGTCGCACGCCTGCAGGAGCTGGCGCCGCACCTGGACGGCGAGCCCGACCCGGCGTTCCGCGCGGCCACCCGGCAGCGGCTGGTCGCGATGGCCGCCGTCCGCTCTCCCGCGCCGGCCCCGGTCTCCCCCTTCCGGCGGCTGATGCGGCTGCGCGCCGACGACACCCGCAGCTCGTCCCGCCGCACCCGGTTCACCGCCGGGCTCGCCGGCGCCGCCCTCACCGTGACGGCGGCCGCGGCGCTGGTCGCCGTGGCAGCGGGGGCGGGTCCGGGCGATCCGCTCTACGGCGTCAAGCGCGGTACCGAGCAGACCCAGCTGGCCCTGGCCGGTGACACCCGCGGCCAGACGCTGCTGGAGTTCGCCAGCACCCGCCTCGACGAGCTGGCCGCGCTCGGCGACGACGCCGCCCTGGCGGAGTCGACCATCGCGACGATGGACCGGCAGACCACCGAGGGCGCGGCCTGGCTCGCCGAGCGGGCGGTGGCCACCGGCGAGGGAGCTCCGCTGGACCGCCTCTCCTCGTGGGCGGGTCAGCAGTCGGCCGATCTCGCCGCGCTGCGCGACGACGTCCCGCCGTCCGCGGTCGATGACGTCGACGGCTCGCTGGCGCTCCTGACCGAGGTCACGACCCGCGCCGAGGGCCTGCGCGGCGCGCTGGGCTGCCCGGCCGGACCGTCGACCGCGGGCTCCGACCCCCTCGGCCCCGTGCCAGCGCTCTGCCTGCCCGAGGCGCCCGCGCCGGAGGCGCCCGCGGCGCCGGGCGGCGGGCAGGCGACCACGCCCCCGCAGACGGCCGCCTCGCCGGTCGCTCCCACGGCCCCCGCCCCGGCTCCCGCGCCGTCCTCCCCCGCGCCGGCCCCCGTGCCCGGCGGCCCGAACGGCGCCCCGGGCGGCGGACCGGCGACGACGCCCACCCCGGGCGGGCTGCTGCCGCTGCCGAGCATCACCGTGCCGCGGCCGGGCGCACCGGCACCGACGACGACCCCGCCGCCGGTGCTGGACGTGCCCCTGCCGCTGCCCCTGGGCGTCTGCGTGCCGGGCCTGCTGAGCCTGGGCACCTGCCCCCGGTGAGGGTCGCCGGCCCCCGCTAGGGTCGCTGTCGTCGGTGTCCCCGCCGCAGCGGGCCGATCCAGGGAGGGCCTCCGTGCCGCGTCTGCCGTTCCGCGGCCGTACGACCGACCGACCGCTCCCCGACGTCCCGGTGGACGAGGAGAGCCGCGCGCACGTCGCCGGTGCAGCGTCCGCGGCCGCCGCCGAGGTGGCCGCGCCGCCCGTCGTGGCACCCGACCTCACCGCGGCCGCCTTCTTCGACGTGGACAACACGATGATGATGGGCGCGTCGCTGTTCTGGTTCGCCCGCGGGCTGGCCGCGCGCAAGTACTTCACCACCCGCGACATGGCGGGGTTCGTCTGGCAGCAGGCGAAGTTCCGCATCGGCGGCAACGAGGGCAGCGCCGACGACGTGCACACCATCCGCGAGAACGCGCTGGCCTTCGTGGCCGGGCGCGAGGTGTCGGAGATCGTGCAGGCCGGCGAGGAGATCTACGACGAGCTCATGGCCGACCGGATCTGGGCCGGGACCCGGGCGCTGGCCCAGCAGCACCTCGACAACGGCCAGCGGGTGTGGCTGGTGACCGCGACGCCGGTCGAGCTGGCCAGCATCATCGCCCAGCGGCTGGGCCTCACCGGCGCGCTCGGCACCGTGGCGGAGGTGATCGACGGCCGCTACACCGGCCGGCTGGTCGGCGAGCTGATGCACGGCCCGGCGAAGGCCGAGGCGGTGCTGGCCCTGGCCGAGCGGGAGGGCCTGGAGCTCGAGCGGTGCACCGCCTACAGCGACTCGGCCAACGACCTGCCGATGCTCTCGCTGTGCGGCACCGCGGTCGCGGTCAACCCGGACACCGAGCTGCGCTCGATCGCCCGCTCGCGGGGCTGGACGGTGCGCGACTTCCGCACCGGCCGCAAGGCGGCCAAGTACGGGCTGCCGGCCCTCGGCGCGGCCGCCCTGTCCGGCGCCGCCGTGGGCGGTGCGATCGCCCTGCGCCGGCGGGACAATGACAGGACCGCCCTTCTCCCCACGACTCGCAAGCTCGCCGCGGGCTCCCTGAAGGGCGGCCGTTCCAGCCTCTTCCGTTAGCCGAAGACGCCCTTGCGCTGCAGGAGCAGCTGGTAGAGCGAGGACTGGATCGTCTCGCGCACCTGGTCGGTGAGGTTGAAGACCAGCATCGGGTCCTCGGCGGCGGCCGGCCCGTAGGACGCCGTCTCGATCGGCTCGCCGAACGCGATCAGCCACTTCGACGGCAGCGGCACCAGCCCCAGCGGGCCGAGCAGCGGGAACGTCGGCGTGATCGGGAAGTACGGGAGCCCCATCAGCCGGGCGGCCGTCCTGGCGTTGCCGATCATCGGGTAGATCTCCTCGGCGCCGACGATCGCGCACGGGACGATCGGCGCCCCGGTGCGCAGCGCGGCGCTGACGAAACCGCCCCGGCCGAAGCGCTGCAGCGTGTACCGCTCGCGGAACGACTTGCCGATGCCCTTGAAGCCCTCGGGGAAGACGCCGACCAGCTCACCCCCGGTCAGCAGCCGCTCGGCGTCCTCGTTGCAGGCCAGCGTGGTGCCCATCTTGCGCGACATCGAGCCGACGAACGGCAGCTCGAACACCAGGTCGGCCCCGAGCAGCCGCAGCCGCCGGTGCGCCGGGTGCTCGTCGTGCAGGGCCACCGTGGTCATCAGCGCGTCGACCGGCAGCGTGCCCGAGTGGTTGGCGACGACCAGGGCGCCCCCCTCCGCCGGCACGTTCTCCAGCCCGCGGGTCTCCACCCGGAACCACTTCTGGAAGAACGGCCGCAGCAGCGGCAGCAGCACGTGGTCGGCCAGGTCGGGGTCGAAGCCGAACTCGTCGGTGTCGTACTCGCCGGTGAACCGCCGGCGGAGGAACTCCAGCCCGCCGGCGAGCTGCTCCTCCCAGCCGGGGGCCGTCGGCGGCGGGACGTAGGGATCGTCGTCGTCGGGCCGCAGCGGGATCACGCGGGCCTCAGGCATCGCGCACCGCCCGCAGGCCGGGCGCCGAGGGCGCGGGGCTGAGCCGGTCGCCCACCGCGGCCGCGGTGTCGCCGACCCGGGAGAGCAGGCCACGCAGCGCACCGGTGGCCTGGTCCACGAGCTGCGGCGGGACCACCGGTGGCACCGTGCGGGCGTAGTCGGCCAGCGCGGCGGAGGTGGTGAACCGGGGCGCGTACCCGAACGTCGTGCGCAGCACGGTGGTGTCGACGACGCGGCCGAAGTTCAGGAACCGCATCTGCTCCGGGGAGTAGTCGACGAAGCCGAAGCGGCGCGAGACCCGCCCCACCGAGCCCAGCGCCGGGTAGGGCAGCGGCACCTCGATCCGCCCCAGCCGCCGGACGATCTGGGAGAGCAGCAGGGTGCCCTCGCCGCCGACGTTGACGGTCCCGGTGAAGTCGCCGGTGGTCGCGCGGACGAGGACCGCCAGGGCGTCGTCCTCGTGCAGCAGCTGCACGCGCGCGTCGTAGCCGAGCGCGGTGGGGACGACGGGCATCCGGAGGAACCCGGTGAGCAGCGAGTCGATCCGCGGGCCGATGAAGTTGGTGAACCGCAGCATCGCGATGTCGACGTCGGGCCGGCGACGGCCGAAGGAGCGGACGTAGCCCTCGATGTCGACGCTGTCGCGGGCGAAGCCGCCCGACGGGACCTGCCGCGCCTGCATCGCCTCGGTGAAGACGGCGGGGTCACGGGAGGAGGCGCCGTACACGGCGGTCGTCGACTTCAGCACGAACCGGCGCACCGACGGCGCGCGCTGGCACGCGGCCAGCAGCTGCATCGTGCCGATGACGTTGAGCTCCTTCATGGGCGTGCGCCCACCGGAGCCCGCCGGCGTGGAGCTGATGTTCATGTGCACGACGGTGTCCACCGCCGCCGCCCCGATGACCTTGCCGATCAGCGGGTTGCGGATGTCGGCCCGCACGAACTCGGTGCGGCCGAGCCGGCGCAGCATCGCCGGCGACGGCGGGACGGTGTCCACGCCGATGACCCGCTCGATGGACGGGTCCGCTGCGAGCTCGGCCGCCAGCGCTCCGCCCAGCCACCGGCTCACACCGGTGACGAGGACGACCGCGGGCGGCACGAGCGTCAGCTCACTTCTTGTTGCGTCGCTGGACGCGCGTCTTCTTCAGCAGCTTGCGGTGCTTCTTCTTGGCCATCCGCTTGCGGCGCTTCTTGATGACAGAACCCACGTGGTGCTCCCGACGTCGTCACAGATGAAAGCTCGAGCGCGACAACGCGGGGTTCCCGGTTGCCGCTCGGCGACCGAGCGTACCCGAGCCGCCCCGCGGCGACGCTGCCGCGGGCGGCCCCGGTCCGGGACGAGGTGGCTCAGGCGATGTCGGTGTAGGCGTCGCGCAGGTAGTCCTGCACGGCGCGCTCCGGCACGCGGAACGAGCGGCCGACGCGGACGGCGGAGAGCTCGCCGGCGTGGACCAGGCGGTACACGGTCATCTTGGAGACGCGCATCATCGAGGCGACCTCGGCGACGGTCAGGAAGGTCACGGCCGCGCGGGGGGCGGGGACGGCGGGACGACCGACCGGCATGGCGGCGGGGTGCGCGGCCGGCACGGGCCGAGCGACGGCGGCGGCGGTCATCGGGCGACCCATCGGGCGCTGGCCGGGCACACCCGGGCGGACGACGGCGGCGGCAGCGTGGCGCTGGGGCATGGTCATTGTTCTTCGTCTCCGGACCTAGCTCGGGTCGTGGCGCCGGCTTCCCCACCGGCAACTGAACACGCACGAGCTGGTACTGAGCGTAAGGGGACAGGCGTGACTGGAGCGATGGGTGAATCGAACAGGCGGACCGGTCCGTCCTGGGCAGATGTCTACCTATGACGCCACGTCGACATGTGGATCGGCGCGGCGTGACGACGACACGACGCAGCGTGCACGAAATCCACGCACTGGTGCCTTACTGTGTTCGGCCGCTCGCTGCCGGTGAGGTAGACGAGTCGATCCCTGGGGCTCAGGTGGCCGGTGCCGCGCGGTCGACATGACGACCGCGACGCATCAGCCCCGCGAGCCCCCCAGCTCCACCGAGCGGTCGTGCGCCGCCTCGATCGCGGCGATCAGCGCGGCCCGCACGCCGTGCCGCTCGAGCTCCCGGATGGCCGCGATGGTCGTGCCCCCGGGGCTGGTGACCGCCTCGCGCAGCTGCACCGGGTGCTCCCCCGAGTCGCGCATCATCACCGCCGAGCCCAGCGCGGTCTGCACGATCAGGTCCACGGCCAGCGCCCGGGGCAGCCCCAGCAGGATCCCGGCGTCCACCATGGCCTCGACCAGGTAGAAGAAGTAGGCCGGCCCGCTGCCCGACAGCGCGGTGGCGGCGTCCTGCTGCGACTCGGGCACCCGGCGCACCTGACCGACCGCGGCCAGCAGCGCCTCCGCCTCGTCGAGGTGCTCCTCAGCCGCGTGCGCCCCGGGCGAGAGCACGCTCATCCCCTCGTCGACCAGCGCCGGGGTGTTCGGCATGACCCGCACCACCGGCACGCCGTCGGGCAGCGCCGCCTCGATCCGCCCCGTGGGCACGCCGGCCGCGATGGAGACCACCAGGTGGTCGGTGTCCACGTGCTCGGTCAGCCGGCCGAGGAGCCCGTCGATGTCCTGGGGCTTCACGGCCAGCAGCAGGACCCGGGCACGGCCGGCCGCGCCGGCGAGGTCCACCGCGGCCACCCCGTAGCGCTCCGCCAGCTCCGCCGCCCGCTCGGCGCTGCGCTCGCAGACCACGATCCCGTCGGGTCCGCCCCGGCGCACCAGGCCGGAGAGGAGCGCCTCACCCATCTTGCCGCCGCCGACGATGGCCAGCCCCCGGCGCCCTGACGCGGTCACCGCCGCCCCCCGATCCGGCGGGCGACGGCGGGAAGGGCAGCGGTCCCCGAGGGGACGGCGACCCGCAGCGCGGCGCCGGCGGCGGCCAGCCGGCGCTGCTCGTCGGTGCGGACTCCGTAGGGCATCACGTGCTCCCAGCTGTCGGGCGAGCGGCCGTACCAGGCCGCCCGCTCACCGGTGATCGCGACGAGTCGCGGATCGGACGTGGCGACGGCGGGGGTGCCCGCGCCGCTCATCAGGACGTTCAGGCAGCGGACGAACGCGAGGTCGGCGGCCCGGCCGCGCCCGGCCTGCAGGCGCACCCGCCGACCGGCCAGCGCCCGGCAGCGCCGCTCGGCCCCGGGCTCGGCGGCCGCCACCACGGCCCGGGCCTCCGGGAAGGCCTCGAGCAGCTCCCCCACCGCACCGGCGGGGCCCTCCAGCGCCACGCCGAGCCCCGCGGCGCCCGCCGCGGCGGCGAGATCGGCGGCGCGGCCGCCGAGCAGCTCCACCGGGAGGGTCAGCTCCACGTCGCCCGCGGGCGCCCGCGCCACGAGGGCCGCGAGCTCCGCGACGACCTCGCCGTCGGCGCCGGGCCGGTGCTCCAGGGCCACCCGCCGGCCCTGGGCCACGAGCTCCTCGGCCACGCGGACGGCGTCGTCCACGGACCGTCCGGGCACGAGCCACGAGAGCGAACGCACAGCGCAGACGGTAGTGCGCCGGTGTGTGCCCCGTTCGGGGGCCGGGTAGCGGCGGCGGCATGGCAGGAGAACTGAACGGCATGAAGGTGGCGGTCCTGGCGACCGACGGCGTCGAGCAGGTCGAGCTCGACCGGCCGTGGCAGGCGCTGGAGGAAGCGGGCGCGGAGCCGGAGCTGGTGTCCCTGGAGCACGGCACGATCACCGCGTACGAGCACATCGACAAGGGCGACACCAAGAAGGTCGACACGACGGTCGCCGACGCCGACCCCGACAGCTACGCCGCGCTCGTCCTGCCCGGTGGCGTCATCAACGGCGACTTCGTGCGGGCCGACGCCGACGCGGTCGCGTTCGTGAAGGCGTTCTTCGACGCGGGCAAGCCGGTGGCCGCGATCTGCCACGCGCCGTGGGTGCTGGCCGAGGGCGACGTCGTCCGCGGCCGCCGCATGACCTCGTGGCCCTCGCTGCAGACCGACCTGCGCAACGCCGGCGCGAACTGGGTGGACGAGGAGGTCGTCGTCGACGGCAACCTGATCACCAGCCGCAACCCCGACGACCTGGACGCCTTCTCGGCGGCGATCGTCGAGGAGTTCGCCGGCGCGGAGGACGCGGACGACGCCGAGGACTGAGCGGAGGCGCTGCTCGCCGCTCAGCTGGCGGCGAGCAGCGACGCCGCCGGCGCGATGGTCAGCAGCGTGCCGGCGAAGACCAGGACGGCGAGCAGTCTGGCGCCCACCGGCTCCCGGCCCATCTTCTGCCGCCACATGCCGACGCCGGCCACCAGCGCGGTGACCGACAGCGGGGCGAGCAGCAGGGCGAGGTGCGGGACCATCTCCCACAGCACCGTCGCCAGGAAGTAGACGCCGATGCCGGCGGCCAGGGCGATGAGCAGCTCGCCGCCGAACCGGAGCCAGGCCAGCGCGCTCTCCTGCGGAGTCGCGTCCAGGTCGTCGTCGAGGTCGGCCACGTCGGCGCCGCGGACCACCGGGATGGGGCCGGTCGAGTGGTGCTCGTCCCGCGGGGCCGAGCGCGGGAGCGGGCGGTCCGCGACGCGACCGGTGCTGCGGTCCGCCCGCCGGTCGGGGGACCGCTCGGGACGGCGGTCCGCGATCCGCTCGCCCACGCGGCCGGTCGACCGGTCGTCGGAGCGGCCGGTGCGCCGCTCCGACGCACGCCGCTCGTTCAGCGGGAAGTCGGGCAGCGGGGCCGACGGGTGCGGCACCCCCGGCGTCCGCTCGGGGCGCAGCCCCGGGATGGCGGCGGTGTGCGGTTCACCCGGCGCCGCCCGCTCGGGGGCCACCCGCTCGGGCGCGGCTCGCTCGGACGCCACCCGCTCGGGAGCCATCCGCTCGGGTGCCACGCGCCGGTTCCGCGAGGGCGGGGGCTCGGAGAAGTCGATGTCGCTCTTGCGCCGGCCGTAGACCGGCCGGTCCGCCGGCGGCTCGGCGTCCGGCCGCCGCTGGCGGACCGGTGCGTCGTCGGGGTCGTCCCAGCGCCGCCGGCGCGCCGCCTTGGACGTGTCGATGCCGGCCTCGCGGAGGATCTCGGCGAGCGATCGGCCCCCGGTGTCCGGGTTCCAGTCCGGTTGTGCCATCACGCCCCTCCCATCGAGTCCAGCCAGCGCAGGATGACACCCTCGCGCAGCGCCCACGGACAGATCCGCACGCACGGTACGTCCAGAACGCCCATGGTGGCGGCAGCGACAGCCGCTCCAGCGGGAACCTGGTGCGCGCGATCGCGCGAGACGCCCCGCAGCTCGGCCAGCGCGGAGGACTCGATCCGCGACACGAAGCCGATCAGCTGGTCCAGCCCCTCCCGGGTCAGCTCGCGGGGAACGCGCAGGCCGGCCGAGTACGGCGCCGCGCCGGTGAGGCGGGCCAGCGTCCGGAACGTCTTGCTGGTGGCCGCGACCAGGTCGGGCTTCCCGGCGCCGGCGAGCTCCTCGGCGGCGGGCCGGAGCAGCGTGGCGGCGTGCTCCTCGAGCTTCTCCAGCGCGGCCAGGTCGGGCCGGCCACCCGTGAGCGCGGCGGGGAGGAACCGCCGGGTCATGCGCCCGGCGCCCAGCGGGAGGGAGAGGGCGACGTCCGGCAGCTCGTCCACGCCGACGGCCAGCTCCAGCGAGCCGCCGCCGATGTCGAGGACCAGCAGCCGCCCGGCGCTCCAGCCGAACCAGCGCCGGACGGCGAGGAAGGTCAGCCGCGCCTCGTCCTCGCCGCTGAGCACGCGCAGCTCCACCCCGGTGCGCTGGCGCACGCGCTCGAGCACCTCCATCCCGTTGCGCGCCTCCCGGATCGCCGAGGTGGCCAGCGCGAGGAAGTCGTCGACGTCCTGCTTGTCCGCCTGCCGGCAGGCCTCCTCGACCGCGTGCAGCAGCGCCTTCTCGCCGGCCTTCGACAGCACGTCGTCCGGGCCGACGTGCTCGGCCAGCCGCAGCGGCCACCGGTCGTCGTGCATCGGGGTGGGGTGCGCGCCGCGGTGCGCGTCGACGACGAGCAGGTGGACGGTGTTCGAGCCGATGTCGAGCACTCCCAGGCGCATGCGGCCATCTTGCCCGGCCCCCTCCGGAGGCTCATACCGAGCGCAGCGAGGTGCGAGAGGGAGGGGTCCCTCTTCTAGGCTGGGCCGGTGCCGCAGGACCCACCGGACGAGGTGCCGCTCGACTTCGCCCGCGAGTGGGTGGAGTTCGCCGACCCGGCCGACCCCGGGCACCGCGTCCGCGCCGACCTCACCTGGCTGACCTCCGCGTGGACCTGCGTCTACGGTCGCGGCTGCGCCGGTGTCGTGGAGGGCAGGCCCGACGACGGCTGCTGCAGCCACGGCGCCTTCTTCACCGACGAGGACGACCTCTCCCGCGTCACCGCCGCCGTCGCCGACCTCGAGCACGAGGACTGGCAGCTCGCCCCGGTCGGGCGCGGGGCCTGGACCGAGGAGGACGACGCCGACGACGCCGAGGAGGGCGCGCGCTCGCTGCGGACCCGCACCGTCGACGGCGCCTGCGTCTTCCTCAACCGGCCGGGGTTCCCCGGCGGCGCCGGCTGCGCGCTGCACCGCATGGCGCTGCGCCACGGCCTGCACCCGCTCACCACCAAGCCCGACGTCTGCTGGCAGCTGCCGGTGCGCCGCGAGCAGGAGCACGAGGAGCGGCCGGACGGCACCCGCGTCCTCGTGGACAGCGTCGGCGAGTTCGACCGGCGCGGCTGGGGTCCGGGCGGGCACGACCTGCACTGGTGGTGCACCGGCTCCCCCACCGCCCACGTCTCCCCGGAGCCGCTGGTGGACACCTACGCCGCCGAGCTGACCGCGCTGATCGGCGCCGACGCCTACGCCGAGCTACGCCGGCTGGCCCAGCTCCGCCTCGACCAGGGGCTCGTGGCGCCCCACCCCGCCAGCCCGGTGCCCGTCCAGCTGCACCGGCGCCGCCCCGGCTGAGCGGAACGTCTGCCGGTAGGCCCGCGGGGAGACCCCGCGCCGTCGGGCGAACTGCTCGCGCAGGCCGGCCGCGGTGCCGAAGCCGACCAGCCGGGCGATCTCCTCGACCGGGGCGTCGGTCTCCTCCAGCAGCGCCTCGGCCGCCGACAGCCGCTGCTGCAGCAGCCAGGCGTGCGGCGTCGTCCCGGTGGTGGCCTTGAACCGCCGGGCGAACGTGCGCGGGCTCATCAGGGCCCGCCGGGCGAGCAGCTCCACGCTGATGTCCTCGGCCAGGTGGGCGGTCGCCCACTCCAGCACCGCCCCCAGCAGGTCGTCCTCGCAGCGGGCCACCGGGGCGTCGATGTACTGCGCCTGGCCGCCGTCGCGGTGCGGCGGGACCACCATCTCGCGGGCCAGCGCGTTGGCCGCCGCGGCACCCCACTCGCGGCGGATCAGGTGCAGCAGGGTGTCGACGCCGGCCGCCGTCCCGGCGCCGGTGAGGATCGAGCCGTTGTCGACGTAGAGGACCGTCGGGTCGACGTCCAGGTCGGGGAAGCGGGCCGCCAGCTCGCCGGCCCAGCGCCAGTGCGTGGTGACCCGCATGCCGTCGAGCAGCCCGGCGGCCGCCAGCACGAAGACGCCGGTGCAGTGGCTGATCAGCGTGGCCCCGCGGGCGTGCGCCGCGCGCAGGGCGTCGAGCAGCGTCTCCGAGGGGACGCGGTCGAACAGCTCCCACGCGGTGATCAGCACGACGTCCGAGCGCTCCAGGCGCTCCAGCCCGTGCTCGACCAGGACGCCCAGCCCGGTGTCGGTGCGCAGGATGCCCGGCTCCTCGGCGACCACGGCGAAGTCGAACCGCGGCAGCCCGAGCCGGCTGCGGTCGTAGGCGAAGACCTCGTGGCACACGCCGAGGCCGAAGCTGCCGATCAGCCCGTCGGCGACGACGGCGCTGACCACGATCGGGGTTCCCGGTTCAGCCATGCCGGCATCATGGCAGAAAATCGGCGATAGCGGTCGGTCCTGCCACTCGTCGCGGCGGTCGCCGCCGAGCACGCTGCTCGCATGTTGCTGATCACCTGCCCCGTCACCGGGAACCGCGAGCTGGTCGGGCTGTCCGCCGTCCGGGCGGTCGTCAACCACGCCGACGCGATCGCCGTCCACGTCACCTGCCCCGGCTGCGGCCAGGAGCACGTGCACCGCACCGGCCGGCGTGTCGAGGAGGCCCGCCGCGCGGCCGCGCTCGAGGTCGCCGTCCGACGAGCGGAGACGCTCCTCCCGGCCTAGGCTCGAACACATGAGCGAACAGGACCCCACGCTGGAGAAGGACCCGTCCGACTGGGTGACCGGCGACGAGCCGGCCACCGGTGCGCAGAAGAGCTACCTGGAGACGCTGGCCCGCGGCACCGACGAGGAGGTCCCCGAGGACCTCACGAAGGCCGAGGCCTCCGAGAAGATCGACGACCTCAAGAACTGAGGCACTGAGCCCGTAGGTCGGGCGAGCAGTTCGGCCCCCAGCAGGGGCCCGCCGCGAGCGCGCGAGCGGTGGGGCGGCTGGGGGTCCTTCACGCCTCGAGCTTGTAGCCCAGGCCCCGCACCGTCAGCAGGTAGGTCGGGTTGGCGGGGTCGGGCTCGAGCTTGGCCCGCAGCCGCTTGACGTGGACGTCGAGGGTCTTGGTGTCGCCCACGTAGTCCGAGCCCCACACCCGGTCGATCAGCTGCGCCCGGGTGAGCACCCGCCCGGCGTTGCGCAGCAGCAGCTCGAGCAGGTCGAACTCCTTGAGCGGCAGGGCCACCGGCTCGCCGCCCACCGAGACCACGTGCCGCTCGACGTCCATGCGGACCGGGCCGGCCTCCAGCACGCCGTCGGACCCCGCCGGCTCCACGGCCTCGCCGCGGCGGCGCAGCACCGCGCGGATCCGGGCGACCAGCTCGCGCGCCGAGTACGGCTTGGTCACGTAGTCGTCGGCGCCGAGCTCCAGGCCCACGACCTTGTCGATCTCGCCGTCCTTGGCCGTGAGCATGATGATCGGCACCCCGCTGCGGGACCGCAGCTGCCGGCACACCTCGGTGCCGGGCAGCCCGGGCAGCATGAGGTCCAGCAGCACGATGTCGGCACCGCCGCGGTCGAACTCGGCCAGCGCGTCCGGGCCGTTCGACGCCACGACGGCGTCGTAGCCCTCGCGCCGCAGCATGTAGGACAGCGCGTCGGAGAAGGACTCCTCGTCCTCCACCACCAGCACGCGGGTCATGCGTCTCCCTCTCGGGGTTGCGCGGCGACGGTGTCGCCGACGGGTTCCGCCGGCGGAGCCGCCAGCGGGATGCGCAGGGTGAACGTCGAGCCCAGGCCCTCTTCGCTCCACACCGTCACCGAGCCGCCGTGGTTGCTCGCGACGTGCTTGACGATGGCCAGGCCCAGGCCGGTCCCACCGGTGGCGCTCGCCCGCGACTGGTCGACGCGGTAGAAGCGCTCGAAGACCCGCTGGCGGTCCTGCCGCGGGATGCCGATGCCGCTGTCGGTCACGGCGATCTCGGCGAACCCCGACCGGGCGCGGGCGGCGACGGCGATCCGGCTGGCCTCCGGGCTGTAGGCGACGGCGTTGGCCAGCAGGTTGGTGACCGCCGTGGCCAGCTGGGCCTCGACCCCGCGGACCACCAGCCCGTGCTGGCCGCCCACGGCGATCTCCAGCCCCTTGGCGCGGGCCGCGGTGCGGGTGCGGTCCACGGCCTCGGCGAGCACCCGGTCCACGTCCACGGGCAGCAGCTCGGGCAGCGGCTCGCCGCCCTGCAGCCGGGACAGGTCGATGAGCTCGCGGACCAGCCGGGCCAGCCGGTCGGCCTCGTGGCGGATCCGGGCGGCGAAGCGCTGCACCGCCTCCGGGTCGTCGGCGGCGCCCTCGATCGCCTCGGCCAGGAGCGCCATCGCCCCGACCGGGGTCTTCAGCTCGTGGCCCACGTTGGCGACGAAGTCGCGGCGCACGACCTCGGTGCGCCGGGCCTCGGTGACGTCGAGCAGCACCAGGGCCACCGGCCCCGGGGGCGGCGCGGTCCCGCTGTCCAGGCGGACCCCGTGCACGCCGACCAGGCGGGGCCCGGAGCCGACCAGGCTGCCCGGCAGCCGCACGTCACCCCGCCGGCTGCCACCGGACCGCACACCCCGCGCCAGGTGCAGCAGCTCCGGCACCAGCAGCCGGTTGCCCCGGACGATGCCCAGCGCCCGGGCGGCCGGGTTGGCCAGCAGGACCGCCTCGTCCGCGTCGACGACGACGACGGCGGGGTCCATGAGGTCGAGGAGCCGGCGGGCCATGGCCGCCTCGGGCAGCGGGACGACGGGGTCGGGTCGGGGACCACCGACCTCACCGCGGGAGCGGAGCAGCACCGTGACGGCGGCGGCCGCGCCCAGGACGAGGCCGACCACCAAGGCGACCAGCGGGCTCACATGGCCGATGCTAGGTGCGGAACGCCTCTCCGCCGCGGCTCCCACCTCGACCGGGGGACGCGGGCTGCCGGATGTTCACATGGGCGTGGGGCGGCGTTCACCTGGGTGCGGCCGGAGCTCCCCGGCTCACGCCTAGGGTCGGGACGGACCGGGTACGGCGAGGTGCCGCGCCCCGCGAGGAGGACGACCGTGCGCGACAGCTACCACGAGGAACTCGACGACATCAACGCCTGCCTGGTGGAGATGGCCAACTCCGTGGGCTCGCAGATGAGCACCGCCACGACGGCGCTGCTGGACGCCGACGTCGCGCTGGCCGACCTCGTCATCGCCGGCGACGACCAGATCGACGCGACCCGCGAGAGCATCGAGCAGCGCACCTTCACCCTGCTCGCCCAGCAGCAGCCGGTGGCCGGTGACCTGCGGACGATCACCACGGCCATGCGGATCGTCAGCGACCTGGAGCGGATGGGCGACCTGGCCGCGCACATCGCCAAGGTGGCCCGCATGCGGTTCCCCGACCACGCGGTGCCGCAGGAGGTGCGCCCCGCGTTCCTCGAGGCCGGCAACGTGGCGGAGCTGCTGATCACCAAGACCGCGACGGTCATCGCCAAGCACGACGTCGAGGCCGCCCGGGAGCTGGAGACCGACGACGACGCGATGGACCGGATCCACCGCGGCCTGTTCCGGCAGCTGCTGAGCGAGTCGTGGCCGCACGGCATCGAGTCGGCCATCGACATCACCCTGCTCGGGCGGTACTACGAGCGCTTCGCCGACCACGCGGTCAGCGTCGCCCGCCGGGTCGTCTACCTGGTCACTGGCGAGCGCTACGAGACGACGACCGCCGGCTGATCAGCGCTTGCCCTGGTTCTTGACCGCCTCGATGGCGGCGGCCGCGGCGTCGGGGTCGAGGTACTCGCCGCCAGTCTTCACCGGGCGCAGGTCGTCGTCCAGGTCGTAGCGCAGCGGGACGCCGGTCGGGATGTTGAGCCCGACCACCTCGTCGTCGCCCATGCCGTCGAGGTGCTTGACCAGCGCCCGCAGGCTGTTGCCGTGCGCGGCGACCAGCACGGTCTTCCCCTCGCGCAGGTCGGGGACGATCGCGTCGTACCAGTAGGGCAGCATCCGGACGACGACGTCCTTCAGGCACTCGGTGGCCGGCCGCGCCTCCGGCGGCAGGAACGCGTAGCGGGCGTCGCCGTCCTGGGCGAACTCGCTGCCGGGCTCGATCGGCGGCGGCGGGGTGTCGTAGGAGCGGCGCCAGGTCATGAACTGCTCCTCGCCGTACTCGGCGAGCGTGGCGGCCTTGTCCTTGCCCTGCAGGGCGCCGTAGTGCCGCTCGTTGAGCCGCCAGGAGCGCTTGACCGGGATCCACTGCCGGTCGGCCTCGTGCAGCGCCAGCTCGGCGGTCATGATCGCCCGACGCAGCAGCGAGGTGTGCGAGACGTCGGGCAGCAGGCCGTGCTCGGCGAGCAGCCGGCCGCCGCGGGCGGCCTCGGTCCGGCCCTTCTCCGAGAGCGGCACGTCCACCCAGCCGGTGAACAGGTTGGCCTTGTTCCACTCGCTCTCGCCGTGGCGGAGCAGCACCAGGGTCCCGGGGTTCGTCACGCGGTCATCCTGCCTCAGGCGACGACCTCGCGCGGCGCCGGGACCGGCGGGTCCAGGGCCGCGCGGGCCGCGTGCACCGCCGCGGCGACGACCTCGCCGGCCTCGCGCAGCTGCGCGGGGGTGTGCGTGGCCATCACGGTGAGGCGCAGCACGCCCTTGCCGCGCGGCACGGCGGGGTAGGCGACGGCGTTGGTGTAGACGCCCTGGGCGAAGGCGGTCTTCCACGCCAGGCCGGTCACCTCGTCCGCGCCGGTGGGGACGGCGACGACCGCGCCCTCGCCGCTGATCGGCGCGGCACCGGCGTCGGCGAGCACCTGGCGCAGCAGCGCGCAGCCGTCCTGCAGGCGGGTGACCCGCTCCGGCTCGGCGCGCAGGATGCGCAGCGAGGCGAGGGCGGCCCCGACCGAGGCGGGGTCGTTCGCGGCGCTGAAGACGTAGGGCATCGCCGAGGCACGCATGCCGTCGGCCGCGGCGCGCGTGGTCATCACCGCGCCGCCGACGCTGGCCAGCGACTTGCTCAGCGCGATGGTGACGGCGTCGACCCGGTCGGCAATGCCCAGGGCCTCGCCGGCTCCGCGGCCGCCGGCGCCCAGCACCCCCAGGCCGTGCGCCTCGTCGACCACGAGCCGGGCGCCGTAGCGCTCGCACAGCTCGGTGATCGCCGCCAGCGGCGCGATCTCGCCGGTCATGGAGTAGACGCCGTCCACCACGACGACGGCGCCGGCGCGCTCGTCCAGCGCCTCGAGCCGCGCCACGAGCGCGTCGAGGTCGTTGTGCCGCCACCGCTGCACGGTGCCGCGGCTGGCCGCGGCGGCGGCGTGCAGGCTGGCGTGCACGTGCGCGTCGACCAGCAGGACGTCACCGGGCGCGCAGGCGGTGGACAGCAGCGCGACGTTGGCGTTGACCCCGCTGGAGGTGAGGACGGCGGCCTCGGTGCCGTAGAAGTCGGCGAGCTCCTCCTCCAGCTGCAGGTGCAGCCGGCTGGTGCCGTTGAGGACCCGGCTGCCCGAGGTGCTGGTGCCGTAGCGGTGCAGCGCGTCGGTGGCCGCCTCGGCCACCCGGGGGTCGCCGGCCAGGCCGAGGTAGTTGCCGGTGCCGAGGTTGATCCGCTCGACGCCGTCCGCGTAGCGGGTGACCGGCAGCGGCGCACCGCCGACCGGCACGGCCGCGGACGCGGAGCCCGGGTGCCGCGGGTCCCGCAGCAGGGCGGCGAGCGCGTTCTCGTGCAGCGGCGCGAACGGGTCGCGCCGGCCGCGCAGGCCTGCGGGCAGCTCGGGACGGGTGGCGGTCAGGCCGTCGGACACAGGTGGATCTCCCCCGGGGGTGCACGTCCCGGGCGGGGATCCCCTCCCCCGCGCGGTGACCCGGCCAGCCTGTGCGTTCGGTGACGGAGCGTCAACTGCCTGCTGGTCGTTCACCTGTCCGCGTGGTCGGATCCACCCGATCGCGGCGCCCCGGTAGCCAACGGAGCACCACGACGGTGGCGAGCGCGCTGGCCGCGGCGGTGCCGATCGCGGTGACGTGCATGGCCTGGACGAACGCCTCGCGCGCCGGTCCGACGATCCCGGCGGCGGCCTCGGCGGCCTCGGCGTCCCCGGACTCCTGCAGCCGCCGCACCACCTCGAGGGTGGCCACGATGGACTGCTCGGCCTGGTCCCGCACGCCCACCGGCAGCGCGTCGGTGGTGCGGCCCAGGGCCGAGGCGTAGGCGCCGGCCAGCAGCGACCCGAGGACGGCGACGCCCAGCGCACCGCCCACCTGCCGCACCGAGTTGTTCACCGCCGCCCCGGCGCCGGCCTTCTCGCGCGGGACCACCGACATGATCGACTCGGTGGACGGCGCCATGACCATGCCCATCCCCAGGCCCTGCACGAGCAGGACGGCCAGCACCAGCCACACGGCGGTGCCGACGCCGAGGAGCTGGATGCCGAGGAACGACAGCCCGATCAGCACGAAGCCGGTGGCCACGACGGCCTTGGCGCCGAACCGCTCGGCCAGCCGGGAGCTGCGCGGCGCCATCACGGCCATGCCGACCGCCGTGGGGATGAGCGAGGCACCGCTCTGCAGCGGGCTGTAGCCGAGCACGCCCTGCAGGTAGTAGACGAGGTAGAAGGTCGCGCCGAGCAGCGCGAAGAAGTTCAGGCCCAGCGCCGCGGCCGCGGCGGAGAAGGCCGGGTTGCGGAACAGCCCGACGTCGAGCGCCGGGTGCTCGGACCGGCGCTGCAGCCAGACGAACAGCACCATGAGGACGGCGCCACCCAGCAGCGGCACCAGCACGCCGGGGGTCAGCCAGCCCCCGCCCTCGCCGCCGCGGATGATGCCGTAGACAAGCCCCGCGAGCGCGACGATCGAGAGCAGCACCCCCGGGACGTCGAGCTTGCCCGGCTGCGGGTCGCGCGACTCGGGCACGACGGCGAGGACGCCGACGACGCCGAGGGCGGCGACCGGGACGCCGACGAGGAACACCGCGCCCCACCAGAAGTGCTCGAGGACCGCGCCGCCGGCCAGCGGGCCGCCGGCGACGGCGATGCCGGCCGTACCGGCCCAGACGCCGATCGCCCGCCCGCGCTCGCCGGGCGGGAAGACGTTGGTGATCACGGCGAGGGTGGTCGGCTGCACGGCGGCGCCGCCGATGCCCATGACCGCCCGCCAGACGATGAGCTCGACGGGGCTGCTGCTGAAGGCGGCGAGCACCGAGCCCAGGGCGAAGACGGTCAGGCCGATGAGCAGGACGCGCCGGCGGCCGATCCGGTCGCCGATGACGCCCCAGGAGAACAGCAGCCCGGCGAACACGAGGATGTAGGCGTCGACGGCCCACTGCAGCTCGCCCTGGGTGGCGTCGAGCTCGCGCTGGAGGGTGGGGAGGGCGACGTTGAGGATCGTGTTGCCCATGATCACCACGAGCAGGCAGACCGTCATCGTGGCGAGGACCCACCACCGGCGGGCGTAGCCGGGAGGGGCGTCCGCGGCCTGCTGGGTGTCCGTCGCCGTCACTCCCCGGGCGTGCGGTCCGCCGGCCGGCGGGTGGGGTCGGCGAAGGCGGCGAACGCCTCGAGGTTGCGCAGCGACTCCCCCCGCTTGACCCGCCACTCCCACTCACGGCGGATCGAGGTGCCGAAACCGATCTCCAGCATGGTGTTGAAGTGGTCGTCGGCGTAGGTCAGGACCGAGCCGAGGATGCGGTCGAGCTCCTCGGGCGTGACCGCGGCGTGCGGCAGCCGGCCGGTGAGGTAGACGTCGCCCACGCTGTCGATGGAGTACGCGACGCCGTACATGCGGGCGTTGTGCTGCAGCAGGAACGTCCACAGCTGCTCGCGGTTCTCGTCGGGCTGGCGGCAGACGAAGGCCTCCACCCGGAGCGCGTGCTCGCCGACGACCAGCCCGCAGACGGTCTTCAGCTTCTTGGTGCCCGGCAGGTCGACGACCCAGGTCCCCGGCCGCGGGTGCTCGTGGACCAGCTCGCCCTCGCGCAGGGTCTGCCCGATGACGGCGTCGAGCTCCTCGATGGTGCTCACCGGGCGACCTGGATCTCGGGCAGGAGGCGCAGCAGGCGCTCGCGAGCCGGGCGCGCGGGGGCGGCGACCATGTCCCTGGCGGCCGCGGCGTAGGCCTCGACCAGCGCGTCGGCGGTGCGGTCCCAGGAGAAGAGGCCGGCGTGCCGGCGCGCCCCGGCGGCGAGCAGCTCGCGGCGGGCCAGGACGGCGCGCACCGCGGCGGCGTAGTCGGCGGGGTCGTGGCCGGCCACGAGGACGCCGGAGACGCCGTGCCGCACCGCCGTCGGCAACCCGCCCACGGCGGCGGCCACCACGGGGGTGCCGCAGGCCTGCGACTCCAGCGCCACCAGCCCGAAGGACTCGTTGTGGCTGGGCACGACGGTGACGTCGGCGGTCCGGTAGTGCTCGGCCAGCCGCTCGGGCGGCTGCGGCGGGAAGAAGTGGACGACGTCGGCGATGCCGAGGTCGCCGGCCAGCTTCTGCAGCTGCTCGGGCGCCTCGAGGCCGGAGCCGCTGGGCGCGCCGACGACGTGGACGCGCAGCCGGTCGCGCAGCGCCGGGTCGCCGGCGACCATCTCCGCCGCGGCGTGCAGCAGGACGTCGGGCGCCTTGAGCGGCTGGATCCGGCCGACGAAGAGCAGCACGAGGGCGTCGTCGGGGGTGCCGGTGGCGCGGCGGGCGGCGGTGCGGGCGCCGGGGGTGAACCGGTCGAGGTCCACGCCCGGGGGGACGACGAGCGTGCGCGCCGGGTCCGCGCCGTACAGGCGGACAAGCTGGCGGGCCTCCTCGTCGGTGTTCGCGATCAGCCGGTCGGCCTCGGCGACGACCTGCTCCTCGCCGATGACCCGGGAGCGGGGCTCGGGCCGGTCGCCGGCGGCCAGCGCCTCGTTCTTGACCTTGGCCAGGGTGTGCGCGGTGTGGATCAGCGGCACGCTCCACCGGTCACGGGCGAGGTACCCGACCTGGCCGGAGAGCCAGTAGTGGGAGTGGACGACGTCGTAGAAGCCCGGCTCGTGCTGGGCCTCCTCGCGCAGCACGGCGGCGGTGAAGGCGCACAGCTGTGCGGGCAGCTCCTCCTTGCCGAGGCCCTCGAACGGGCCGGCGCTGACGTGCCGGACGGTGACACCCGGGGACATCTCCACGACCGGCGGCAGGTCGCTGGAGGTGGCGCGGGTGAAGACGTCGACGGCGATGCCGCGCTCGGCCAGGCGGCGCGACGTCTCGACGATGTACACGTTCATCCCGCCGGCGTCACCGGCGCCGGGCTGGTCCAGCGGGCTGGTGTGCACCGACAGCGTGGCCACGCGACGGGGCGTGCCGGAGCGGGAGGTGCGGCGAGCGGGCACGTGCGTCCTCCCGCTCTGTGGTCTCCCGGATCGGGCGCGGATGCGCACCCCTGTCGGTCTTCCATCCTGCATCAGCTGCAGGATGGCCACATGTCAGGTGCCTCACCTCTTCCCCCGCTCGGGTACCGCGCGCTGCCGGGGACCGGCCGCACCGCCGTCGTCACCGGGGCCTCCAGCGGCATCGGGGCGGCCACCGCCGCCCGGCTGGCCGCCGAGGGGTTCGACGTCGTCCTCGGTGCCCGCCGGCTGGACCGGCTGGAGCAGCTGGCCGCGTCGATCGGCGGGCGCGCGCTGCCCCTGGACGTCACCGACCCGGCGTCGGTCGAGGCGTTCACCGGTGCCCTGCACCGGGTGGACGTGCTGGTCAACAACGCGGGCGGGGCGTTCGACGCGCTCCCCGTGGCCGAGGCGGACCTGGGCTCGTGGGCGCGCACCTACGAGGTGAACGTGCTCGGGACCGTGCGGCTGACCAAGGCCCTGCTGCCGGCGCTGATCGCCTCGGGCGCGGGCGACGTGCTGTTCGTCGGCTCGACGGCCGGGCTCATCTCCTACGAGGGCGGGGCGTCCTACACCGCCGCCAAGCACGGGGTCCACACGCTGGCCGAGACGATGCGGCTGGAGCTCGTGGCGGAGCCGGTGCGCGTGATCGAGATCGCGCCGGGCATGGTCCGCACCGAGGAGTTCTCGGCCAACCGGCTCGGCTCGGCCGTGGCCGCGGAGGCGGTGTACCGCGGGGTGCGCGAGCCGCTCGTCGCCGAGGACGTCGCCGACTGCATCGCCTGGGCGCTGACCCGGCCGCACCACGTGAACGTGGACCTGCTCGTCGTGCGCCCCCGCGCCCAGGCCGCGCAGCACAAGGTCCACCGGGAGTAGGAGGACCCGCCCGTCACCAGGGGCGGACGGCGGTCGGCTCTCGCTCGAGGGTCACGCCGAAGCGCTCCCGCACCGTGGCGACGATCCGGTCGCTGAAGGCGAGCAGCTCGGCGGCGGTGGCGCCGGGTTCCGTGGTCAGCGCCAGGCTGTGCCGCGGCGAGGTGCCCACGCGCCCGTCGCGGGTGCCGCGGCCGAAGCCGGCGTGCTGCACCAGCCAGGCGGCGCTGAGCTTGACGTGCCCCTCGCCCGCCGGCCAGCTCGGGCACCCCTCGACCGCGCGGTCGAGCGGGACGATCGGGTTGGTGAAGAACGAGCCGGCGCTGCGGGTGTCGGGGTCGGCCGGGTCCCAGACCATGCCCTTGCCGCGCCGCAGCCCCAGCACCGCCTCGCGGACGTCGGCCAGCGGCGCGGTCGCGCCGACGTCGACGCCGAGGGTCCGGGCCAGCTCCGCGTAGCCGACCGGACGCGACAGCGGTCCGGGGTGCAGCCGGAACGCGACCTCCAGGACGACGTAGCGGCCCGGTTCCCGCTTGAGCCGGCTGTCGCGGTAGGCGAACCCGCAGTCCTCCGGTGCGAGCACGAGGTCGACCTTCTCGGCCCGGTCGTACACGCGGACGGCGGTGATGGTCTGCGCGACCTCCTGCCCGTACGCACCGACGTTCTGCACCGGCGTGGCCCCGGTGGAGCCGGGGATGCCCGACAGCGCCTCGATCCCGGCCAGCCCCTCGGCGACGGTGTGCGCGACCAGCTCGTCCCAGTCGTGCCCGGCCTGCACGGTGAGCACCGAACCGTCGCGGTCGATCCCGGTGGACCGCACCAGGACGACGTCGCCGGGCCAGCCCTCGTCGGGGGCGATGACGTTGGAGCCGCCGCCCAGCAGGAGCAACGGCCGGCCGGCCTCGTCGGCGTCGCGCACCGCGGCCACCAGCTCGTCGGCCGTCGTCACCTCGACCAGCCGCTCCGCCGGACCCCCGACACCCAGCGTGGTGAGGCCGGCCAGAGGGACGTCGGATCGCACGTGCACGCACCGACGGTAGCCGGGACTACCCTCCACACCGGTGAGCGAGGCGAGCGGCGACCACAAGCGGCGGGCCTCGCTGTCCCCTCAGCCGGGTCGCGCGAAGAAGGCGCCGCGCCTGGCCGCCGGTCGGGCGCGCGCGCTCGGGCTCCCCACGCGCGGCACGACGAACGCCAACCGGCTGCGCCGCGTGGACCGCTGGCTGCTCGCCACGCAGGTGCCCCGGCTGCGCGACTCTGCCCGTCCGCTGGTGGTGGACCTCGGCTACGGCGCGTCCGCGGTCACCACGCTGGAGCTGGTCGAGCGGCTCGGCCCGGAGGTCGACGGGCTCGAGGTCGTCGGCCTGGAGATCGACCCGGCCCGCGTGGCCGCCGTCGCCGAGGACCGCGATCCACCGCGGGTGGACTTCCGCGTGGGCGGCTTCGAGCTCGCCGGCCTGCAGCCGGTGCTGGTGCGGGCCTTCAACGTGCTGCGCCAGTACGACGAGGAGTCCGCCGCACGGGCGTGGGACACCATGCGCGGCGCCCTGGCCCCGGGCGGCCTGATCGTGGAGGGCACCTGCGACGAGTGGGGCCGCCGGTCGGCGTGGGTGGCGCTCGACGAGGACGGGCCCCTCACGCTGACGCTCTCGGTGCGGGTCACCGACATCAGCACACCGTCGGACCTGGCCGAGCGGCTGCCCAAGGCGCTGATCCACCACAACGTGCCGGGGCAGCCGGTGCACGACTTCCTGCGGGCGTTCGACGCGACGTGGGCGGCGGCGGCCGGCATGTCGGCCTTCGGCCCCCGCCAGCGGTGGGTGGCGGCCGTGGAGGCGCTGGCCGAGCAGGGCTGGCCGCTGGTCGGGTCGAGCCGCCGGTGGCGGCACGGCGAGGTCACGGTGCGCTGGTCGGCGGTCGCCCCGGCCTGACGAGCGGCGGCCGGCCCGCCGTCACCTGGCACGATGGACGGCGATGAGGATCCCCCCAGGACCGACCGCCGTCACCGGCGGCACCGCCGAGCTCCTGGGCGACGCCGATCGGGACGGCGCGTGGATCCTGATGCTCAACGGGACCCCGCAGTCGCACGTCGACCTCGACGACCCCGCGCACCTGGAGTTCGAGTACGTCCGCCGGATGGGGCACGTCCTCGACCTGGCGGCCGCCCCCGGGGCACCCCTCGACGTCGTCCACCTCGGCGGGGGCGCCCTCACGCTGCCGCGCTACGTCGCCACCACCCGCCCCGGCTCCCGCCAGCGGGTCGTGGAGATCGACCAGCCGCTCACCGATCTGGTCCGCGAGCACCTGCCGCTCCCCCGCGACGCCCGCGTCCGCGTGCGGGCCGGCGACGCCCGCGACGCCCTCGGCACGCTGCGGGATGACAGCGCCGACGTCGTCCTCACCGACGTCTTCGCCGGCGCCCGCACCCCCGCCCACCTCACCACCGTCGAGTTCGCGGCGGACGTGGCCCGGGTGCTGCGGGCCGGCGGCGTCTACGCCGCCAACGTCGCCGACGGACCGCCGCTGCGCTTCGCCCGCGGCCAGGTCGCCACCCTGCGCACCGCGTTCCGGCACGTCTGCCTGCTGGCCGAGCCCGGCACCCTGCGCGGTCGCCGCTTCGGCAACCTCGTCGCCGTCGCCTCGGACGCCGAGCTGCCGATCGCAGAGCTGACCCGCGCCTGCGCCCGGGACCCGATGCCGTCGCGGGTCGTCGAGGGCGAGGACCTCGACCGCTTCGTCGGCCGCGCCCAGCCGGTGCACGACGCCGAGGCCGAGCCCTCGCCGGAACCGCCGGCCGGCGTCTTCAGCTGACGCGTACCGCCTGGTTGGCGGACGGCGGCCGGCTGCATGGAAGGCGTGCTCGGCTCACCAGCTGTTGCCGCGGCGCAGCCCCCGCACCGCCGGCCGCACGTCGACCAGGTAGACCACCGCGGCGATCACCGCCGGCAGACCGAGCAGCGACAGCGGCATCTGCGTCACGAAGATGACCACCGCGGCCAGACCGGTGATGGCGGCCCAGCCGGGCTTGGTCAGCTTCCCGGCGGCCACGTACCCGGCGGCCGGCCGGATCAGCGCGTCGACGAAGGCCCAGACCGTCAGGGCCTGCGCTGCCCAGTACAGGAGGCTGTAGACCAGACCGTCGAACTCCGCCATGGCGGCGAGGGTACCCGCGCCCGACCGCGGGGCCCGGCCCGCCGACCCGTTCGGGGCAGGGACGGCACAGGGCCCCGGAGCGCTGCTCGCAGCTCCGGGGCCCTGGTCCGTGCGTCCGCCGGCGTGCGCCGGCGGGCGGTGTCAGCTGTCGCGCTTGGCCGGCACCGCGGTCGGGTCGCTCGGCTTGGCCGCGCGGGCGCGGGACACGCGCGCCGAGGTCGACTTGGCCGGGGCCTTCTTGGCAGCCGGGCTGCTCTTCTTGGCCGGGGCCTTCTTGGCGGCCTTCGGCGTCTCGGCGGCCTCGAGGTCGGCCTTCGCGGTGTCGGCGGCATCCTCGACCTTCTCCTCGGCCTTGGCCGCGACCTTGCTCGCCTTGGCGGCGGTCTTCTGCGCGATCGAGGTGACCTCGTTGGAGGCCTCGGTCACCGCCTCGGCGGTCTCCTCCAGCACGTCCTCGAGACGGTCCTCGACGGCGTCGACGGCCCGCTCGGCGCGACGGACGACCCGGCGGAAGGCCGGCTGCCGGCGCAGGTCCTCGACGACCTCGGCACCGCGCCCGGCCAGCGTCTCGACGGTCGCGACGGCCTGGGTGCGGGCGGTCTCGACCAGCCCGACGACGGTGCTGCGCAGGGCGTCCGGACGCACGGCCTCGGCCAGCTGCTGGGCGGTGCTGCGAGCGGAGCCGGCGGCCTCGTTGGCCCGGGCACGCGCGGTCTCGGCGGCCTCGGTGGCCCGGGTCCGGGCCTCCTTCACCGCGAGGTCGGCCTGCACCTGCGCCTCGCCCGGCAGCGCCTCGGCGGTGCTGCGGAACTGCGCCACGGCGGTGCGGGCGCGCTCGACGGCCAGGTCACCGGCGCCGACGAGGGCCAGGATCGGGGTGCGGGCGTGCTCGGCGATCGTGCGGCCCTGGGCCACGGCGAGCTCGCCGTACTGCTTCACGGTCTGGGTGGGGGTCATGCCGACTCCTTCGAAGGGTGGGGGGACTGCTCGGACGCGGCCTGGGAAGTGGCCTCGGAGGCCGTGCTGGCGCGGTGCTCGCGGACGTAGGTCTCGTAGAGCTCCAGGAGCACGGCCCTGTGCCGCTCGGACAACGCCTCGTCCGAGCGGATCGCCGCCACGGTGTCCGGGTTCCCGGACCGCCGGTCGAGGATCCCCGCCTGCTCGTAGAGCGTCTCGGCCGAGATCTTCAGGCCCCGGGCGATCGACGCGAGGATCTCCGCTGACGGCTTGCGGAGGCCCCGCTCCACCTGGGACAGGTAGGGGTTGCTGACGCCGGCGCTGCGGGCCAGCTCACGCAGGGACACCTGGGCGGCGTTGCGCTGCTCGCGGATGAACTCGCCGACCTGCGAGCTGACCGCCGAGACGTTGGTGGCCGAGGCGCTCTTCGCACCCGCGACCGACCCGGCGACCGAGCCCGCCACGCTGCCGGCGACGCGGTCCACCGTCGAGCGGACCGTGCTCACCTGCTCGCGGACGAACTCACCTGGTGTCTGCACGTCTCCGACGGTAGCCCCGGGTGCTAGCAACTGCAAGCGGTGCAGCTAGCACCGGGCGGTGAAGACCGTCACACGGAAAGGCCGAGGTCAGAGGGTTTGCAGCGCTCCTGACGCCCGGGCGGCGCCCACCACCCCGTCGCCCCCGGTCACCGGCGTCTGCAACCACGGTGCGAGGGCTTCGGCGTCCACGCCCAGCCGGCGCAACCCCGCCGAGAGCGCGGGCCCGCGACCGCGGTCCCCGCCGTCGTCGAGCTTGAGGGCCACCGCACCGGCGCCGGGGACGGCGGCGACGTGCACCCCGTCCGCGCCGCCCTTGACCAGCAGGCCCGGGACGGCGCGCATGAGCTCGGTGTCCTCGCGGCCGGTCCCCGCCACCGACCAGGGGTGGGCGCGCATCGCGTCGGCCACCGCGCGGTCGGGCGATCCCTCCGGGGCGTGCACCAGCGACAGGACGCCCCGCGCCAGACCGGTGAGCGACAGGGCGTGCTGCGGGGCGCCGCACCCGTCGACGACGACGGCGCTCACCGGCTCTCCGGCCGCCTCGCCCAGCCGGGCCTCGATCGCCTGCTGCAGCGGGTGCGCCCGCTCGAGGTAGCCCCGGGTCGGGTAGCCGGCGGCCACGCAGGCCGCGAGCATCCCCGCGTGCTTGCCCGAGCAGTTCATCGCCAGCCGCTCCGGCGCCCGTCCCTCGACCAGCCAGGCGGCGCGGGTCGGCTCGTGCTGCGGCAGCGCCGGTGGGCAGCCCAGGTCGTCGGGCGTCAGCCCCGCGGCGGCGAGGATCCCCGCCGCCAGGTCCCGGTGGCCGTCCTCGCCGCCGTGCGAGCCGGCGGCGATGGCCAGCTCGTCAGCGGACCGCGGCGTCCACCCGGCGGCGAGCAACGCCGTGGCCTGCACGGGCTTGTTCGACGACCGCGGCAGGACCGGCCGGTCGACCGCCCCCGCGGCGAACGTGACGGCGCCGGCGGCGTCCAGGACGACCAGCGACCCGCGGTGCACCGACTCGAGGAACCCCGACCGCTCGACCTCGACCAGGACCGGCGACGGGACGGTGCTGGAACGGCCCTGCTGCAGCCCCCCGCGCCGAGCCTGCGAGGCGTGGGGGGCAGCAGGGTCCGTCATCGGCCTTCGTCGGCGAGCAGGGCGGCGACGTCGGCCTCGCCGTCGCGGTAGCGCCGGCCGAGCTCGGCTGCGAGGCCGTCCATCACCTGCTGCACCCCGCGGCGCCGCTCCGACAGCCCGCTCTCCGCCTCGGCCAGCGCCTTGGCGGCCTTCTCCAGCTTGGCGTCGGTGAGCTCGGTGATCGCCGAGAGGTCGACGCCCGGCGTCAGCGAGGTCACCCACGACTCGTACTCGTCGGGGTTGGCCGGCTGCACCGTCTGGTGCCGGCCCAGGCCGTGGGCGGGGCCGCGGCCCTTCTCCGACAGGATCTCGGGCAGCAGGTCGACCAGCGAGCGACCGTCGTGCTCGGCCCGCCGCTGCAGCTCGCGGCGCACGATGTCCAGCCGGCCCTGCAGCAGCCGCCGGGTGTAGGAGAGGTTGACCTCCTCCTGCTCGGCCTGGCGGCGCAGCCGCCGCACGTCGGCCATCGGCCGGTTCGTCGCCTCGGTCAGGAAGGCCGGGTCGAGCAGCGCGTCGACGGCGGCGCCACCGGCGGGGGTCGGCTTCGGGCTCATGAGTTCTCCATCGGCTTGATCCCCAACATGCTTCGGGCGTCGTCGGTGCTCATCGGCGGGCGCTGGGCGATGCGGGCCAGCCCGGCGGCGCGGGCGACCAGCTGGGCGTTGTCGCGCACCGGCTCGCCGGGAGCGTAGGTCAGCGTGTCCTCCATGCCCACCCGCAGGTGACCACCGGCCGACAGCGCCGCCAGCATCACCGGCAGCGAGGTCCGGCCCACCCCGGTCGCCGCGAACGTGGCGCCGGCGGGCAGGAAGGGCAGGCAGGCGGTGAGCGCCTGCGCCGTCCCCGGCATGCCGCCCGGCACGCCCATGACCAGGTCGACGTGCACGTGCCCGCCGTGCGGCGGGCCGTACCGGTCGAGCAGCCGCTTCAGCGTGGCCAGCTGGCCGAGGTCGAACACCTCGTACTCGGGCACGATGCCGCGCTCCTGCATCCGGGTGTGCAGCTCGACGATCAGCCCCCACGGGTTCGAGAAGACGTCGTCGCCGAAGTTCACCGTGCCCAGCGAGAGCGAGGCGGCGTCCGGCTCGGCGTCCAGGACGGCCAGCCGGGCGTCGAAGGGGTCGGTCACCGCCCCGCCGGTGGAGAGCTGGACGACGAGATCGGTGGTCTCGCGCACCGCTGCGACGACCTCGCGCACCCGCGGCAGGTCGAGCGTCGGGCGCGTGTCGGTGCCGCGCACGTGCAGGTGGATCACCGCGGCACCCAGCGCCCGGCAGTCCCGCGCCGTCGCCACGACCTCCTCCACGGTCACCGGCAGCGCCGGTACGTCGGCCTTCGCCGATTCGGCCCCCGTGGGGGCGACCGTGAGGAGAGTGCCGGACGTCACCGCCCGATCGTCGCAGACCGGACCGCCTTCACCCGCTCACGGGCGGCCGCCACCGTGTCGTCGGGCCCGGCGGGCGCGTCGTCGGGATCGATCGCAGCCACCGCCTCGGCCACCTTCAGCTCCGCGTCCATCGCGACCGACTGCTTGACCAGCGCCAGCGCCACCGCGCCGAGCTCGTGGTGCCGGACCACCGTGCCCACCCGGCCCACCTCGCGGGTGCCGGCCAGCACCGGCGTGCCGGGAGCGGGCAGCTCCTCGCTCAGGCCGTCCAGGTGCAGGAGCACCAGCCGGCGCGGCGGGCGGCCCAGGTTGTGCACCCGCGCCACCGTCTCCTGACCGCGGTAGCACCCCTTGTCCAGGTGCACGGCGGTGGTGAGCCACTCCAGCTCGTTGGGGATGGTGCGGTGGTCGCTGTCGACGCCGAGCCGCGGACGCCGGGCCTCCACCCGCAGCGCGTCGTACGCCTGCACGCCGGCCAACCGCGCGCCGAGGCGGTCGGCCACCGCACCGACCTGGTCGCGCGGGACGACGAGGTCGAACACCGGGGCGCCGTCGCCGATCGCCGGCATCCGGCGGACGAAGCCCGTCTCCAGCGGTGCGACGGCGTACGGGGCATCCGGGGCGGGCAGGTCCGCGGCGGCGAGGACGCCGGCGGCCTCGGGCCCGACCAGCGACAGCACCGCCCAGCCGTCGGTGACGAGCTGCGGCTCGACGCGGAGCATGAAGCGCATCCGCTCCAGGTAGGTCAGCAGCCCCGCGCCCGTGCCCGGCTCGACGTCGATCCACGTCGTGCCGGCGAGCTCGGCGAGGACCAGGTGGTGCTCCACGTGCCCGTTCGGCGACAGCACCAGGGCCTCGCTGCCGGTCGCGTCGCCCAGCCGCTCCAGGTGCTGGCTGGTGATGGTGTGCAGCCAGCCGAGCCGGTCGGCGCCGGGGACCACGAGCACGTCGCGGTCGCCGCGGTCGACCAGGCCCGCGCGCTCGGCCAGCAGCCGCTGCTCGGGCAGCGGGTCGCCGTAATGAGCGGCGACCACGCCGCCCTCGACGGCGACGGCGCCGGGGCGGGACAGCAGGGGTGAGGTCATGACGGGTGCTCCGATCCGGTTCGTTCGCGGCAGGCGCGGCACGTCCCGGACAGCGCCACGTGGCCCACGTCCACGGTGAAACCCAGATCGGCGGCGAGACGTTCCGCGGCCGCGTCGAGCAGGTCGGGAGCGGCCGAGGCGATCTCCCCGCACGAGGCGCAGACGACGTGCAGGTGCGGGTGCTCGGCGGCGTGGTACACCGGCGCCCCCTTGCCCAGGTGGGTGTGCCACACCAGGCCGAGCCGGTCCAGCAGCTCCAGCGTCCGGTAGACCGTCGAGGTGTCGGGCGCGGCGCCGTCCGGCCCGGCCTCCTCGCGCAACCGGGCGCCGATGACCTCCGGCGTGGCGTGCTCCAGGGCCATCACGGCCTCCAGCACCCGCCGGCGCTGGGGGGTCAGGCGCAGCCCGCGCGCCCGCAGCCGCTCGGCCAGCGGCGCGGCGGCGTCCTCTCCATGCTCGGAACCCACGGGAGCAGCCTATTCCGGGCGTGCGGCAGGCTGACCGGCGTGAGCGAACTGCGTGCGGTGGCCGTGTGGCGCGACGGCGCCGCGGCCCGCGTCTCCCCTCTCGAGCCCGTGCTGAGCGCCTTCGACCAGGGCCTGGTCCGCGGCGACGGCGTCTTCGAGTCCGTGGCGGTGCTCGACGGCGGCACCCCCCACCTGGCTCCGCACCTGGCCCGGCTGTCCCGCTCGGCCGGGCTGCTCGACCTGGCCGATCCCGGCGAGCCGGTCTGGCGGGCGCTGCTGGACGCGGTGCTCGCGAGCTGGGACGCCGGGACCGAGGGCGTCGTCCGCCTGCTCCTCACCCGGGGGCTCGGCGAGGGGGAGCCCCCGACCGCGGTCGCCCTGCTCGCCCCCGTTCCCGCGGAGACGCTCCGGCAGCGGCAGACCGGCGTCAGCGCGGTCAGCCTGTCGCTGGGTGTGCCGGCGGACTTCCGCGCCACCGCCCCCTGGTTGCTGGGCGGCGCGAAGACGCTCTCCTACGCCGTCAACATGGCCGCCTACCGGCACGCGCACCGCCTCGGCGCCGACGACGTCGTCTTCACCTCGCTGGAGGGCCGGGTGCTCGAGGGCCCGACGTCGACGGTCGTGTGGGCGGCCGGCGGCACGCTGCACACCCCGCCGGTGGAGACCGGGATCCTGCCCGGCACCACGCAGGCCCGGCTGTTCGCCCGTGCGCAGGCCGACGGGTGGCCGACGGCGGTCACCCCCGGGACCGTCGACGACCTGCACGCCGCCGACGCCGTCTGGCTGGTGTCGGGGGTCCGCGGCGCCGCCGCGGTGCACACCCTCGACGGCCGGGTCCGTGGCGACGGCGGGCTCACCGCCCGGGTGCAGGAGCTGCTCGCCCGGTAACCTGGGCGGAGGTGCGCCGGGAAGTCTGGTCGGCAGTCGATCCGCCGACCCCTGGAGCCGCCCCGTGACCAATGCCTCCCCCCGCCTCCTCGGCCGCGGCTCGTGGACCGAGGCCAGCCGGATCGCCTCCGTGCTCCGGCGCGAGACGGTGGGCGGCGCGCTCCTCCTCGTCGCTGCGCTGGTCGCCCTGGTCTGGGCCAACTCCCCCTGGGGCGAGGCCTACGAGACGCTGCGCGACACCCGCGTGGGGCCGGCGTCGCTGCACCTGGACCTGACGCTGGGCACCTGGGCGGCCGACGGGCTGCTCGCGATCTTCTTCTTCGTCGCCGGTCTGGAGCTGAAGCGGGAGTTCGTCGCCGGCGACCTCCGCGATCCGCGCCGCGCCGCGCTGCCGGTCGCCGCGGCGATCGGCGGCATGGCCGTCCCGGCCCTGCTCTTCGTGCTGTTCAACCTCGGCGGCGCCGACGGCGCACTGCGCGGGTGGGCCATCCCGTCGGCCACCGACATCGCCTTCGCCCTCGCCGTCCTCGCGGTGATCAGCACCCACCTGCCGAGCGCGCTGCGGACGTTCCTGCTCACCCTGGCCGTGGTCGACGACCTGCTGGCCATCGTCGTGATCGCGATCTTCTACACGTCCGACCTCTCCCCGGTGCACCTGCTGCTCTCGCTGGTGCCCCTGGCGGTGTTCGGGTTCCTGGTGCAGAAGCGGGTCCGCTCGTGGTGGCTGCTGCTCCCGCTCGCGGCGGTCACCTGGGTGCTCATGCACGAGTCCGGCGTGCACGCGACGGTCGCGGGCGTGCTCCTGGCCTTCACCGTGCCGGTGGCGCGCAGCGAGGCCGCCGGCGGGCCGGACGCCGGGCCGGGCCTGGCCGAGCACTTCGAGCACCGGCTGCGGCCGCTGTCGGCCGGCGTCGCCGTCCCGGTGTTCGCCTTCTTCTCCGCCGGCGTCGCCGTCGGCGGTCTGTCCGGCCTCGGCGCGTCCCTGGGCGACAGCATCGCCATCGGGATCATCGTCGGCCTCGTGGCCGGCAAGGCGATCGGCATCACCGCGGCCACGTACCTCGTCTCCCGGTTCACGCGGGCCGAGCTCGACGAGAACCTGGGGTGGGCCGATGTCGTCGGGCTGGCGCTCCTCGGCGGCATCGGCTTCACCGTCTCGCTGCTGATCACCGAGCTCGCCTACGGGGCCGAGAGCGAGAGCTACGAGCACGCGAAGGTCGGCATCCTGGCCGGCACCCTCCTGGCCGCCGCGCTGGCGACGGTGGTCCTGCGGCTGCGCAACCGGGTCTACCGGCAGATGGCCCTCGAGGAGACCTCCGACGTCGACCGCGACGGCATCCCGGACGCCTGGGACACCGTCGACGACCGCGCCGCGCACGACCCCGACTGGCGGGGCGCGCCGCCGCCGGGACGCACGGTCGGGCCGTCCGCTGACGGCTGAAAATCTGCGTTGCCGACCCGCTCCGGATCGACGTACCGTCGTCGTACACGAGAGAGGAGGTGGTCCGTAACTTTGCTGAGCTACAGGACTCGTGAGGTGGCTGTCCGCTAGCCGCCGTCCAGATGGGCCGCCCGCTCGGACTCGCGTCCGGGCGACGGCAGTTCGCCCGTCCGTCGTACGGCGGCGAGCGAGAACCGGACAGTCACCCGACCCCCGGGCCGCCGACATTTGTCCAGTCGGCCCGCGTGCAGCTCCCTCTCCGGAGGTCAGCGCCGCGGAGCAGCCCGGGGGTTGTCCGTTCTCCGGGTAACTTCCTCCCCGTGCACCTCGGCGGGCTCCCGGTCCAGACCGACGTCTCCCCCGGTGTCTGGATCTCGTCCGGACGGCGCCGCGGCGAGCCCGGCACCGTCGCCGCCCTCGTGCCGGCCGTGTTCGAGGGCTACGCCCGGGTCCTGCACCCGGCGGTGCGGTACGCCGGCGACGACGACGTCGAGGTGCCCTGGGCCGAGGTGGCCAGGCACAACGGCACCCTGGCCCACCCGCTGGCGCAGTGGTCCGCGCTCACCCGCGGCCCCGTCGACAGCCAGCCACCGGTCTGGGACGACGGCCCGAGCGAGGGACACCTGCCGGTGCCCGTGGCCGGCCGGCTGGCCGCCGTCCTCGCCCGGCACACCGGGACCCCGGGCGACTGCCTCTTCGGGCGCTGGCACGGCTTCGGCTACGACCTCCCCGACCCGGACCACCCGCCCCGGCTGCTGCTGAAGGGCGGCCACGACGTGGTCGTGGTGCGTGGCACCGTCGCCGACGCCGTCCGCAACCTCGCCCCGGAGCCGCACGAGCAGAGCGCGAACCTCTGGTGGCCGGCCGACCGCGCCTGGTGCGTGGTCACCGACATCGACCTGCGCAGCAGCTACGTCGGCGGCAGCGCGGCCTGCATCGCCGAGCTGCTCGCGACCCCGGGGGTCGAGGCCGTCCCGGCCGAGCCGGGCGACCCGGTCGCGGCCGACCCGGTCGACCCCGCTCCGCGTCCCGCCTAGAGGGCCGCCAGCTCCGCCTCCAGGTCGTCGAGGCCCAGCGACCCCTGCGACAGCGCGGCCATGTGCCAGGCCTTGAGGTCGAAGCCGGCGCCGCGGTTGCGCCGCGCCGCCTCGCGGCCGGCCAGCCACGACCGCTCGCCCAGCTTGTAGCCGATGGCCTGGCCCGGCAGGCCCAGGTAGCGCACCAGCTCGCTGTCGAGGAAGGCGACCTCGGCCCCGGAGTGCTCGCCCAGGAAGGCCCGGGCCAGCTCCGGCGTCCACGGCTGCCCGCGGTGCTCGGCCAGGGCGCCCTCCGCGTCGTCGGGAACCGGCAGCCCGAGGTGCATGCCGATGTCGATGACCACGCGGACCGCACGCAGCTGCTGCGCGTCGAGGAAGCCCAGCCGCTCGCCGGGGTCGCCGAAGTAGCCCAGCTCGTCCATCAGCCGCTCCGCGTACAGCGCCCAGCCCTCCGCGTTGGCGCTGACCATGCCGACCGCCGTCTGGTACGTCGACAGCTGCGGCGCGACGTGCACCCACTGGGCCAGCTGCAGGTGGTGGCCGGGAACGCCCTCGTGGTACCAGATCGACACCAGGTCCCAGAGCGGGAACCGGGTGCGGCCCTGGGTGGGCAGCCAGGTGCGCCCGGGGCGGGAGAAGTCCTGCGACGGCCGCGTGTAGTACGGCGCCGCGGCGCTGCCCGGCGGGGCGATCATCGCCTCGACCCGCTTCACCGGCTCGGCCAGGTCGAAGTGCGTGCCGTCCAGCTCGGCGATGGCGTCGTCCATCATCTGCTGCAGCCGCTCCCGGATCGCCTCGACGCCTTCGACGGCGGGGCCGTTCGTGGCCAGCCAGCGCATGGCTTCCAGGGGCGTGGCACCGGGGCGCACCTTCTCCGCCTCGACCCGCTGCTCGGCCAGGATGCGCCGGTGCTCGGCCCAGCCGTAGGCGTAGGCCTCCTCCAGGCCGTCGCCCGCGCCGAGGTCCGAGCCGGTCCAGCGCCGCACGGCCGCGGCGTAGCGCTCCCGGCCCACGGCGTCGGGCACGCCCTCGGTGCGAGGGCCGTAGACGTCGCGCAGGTGGTCGCGCATCTCCGCCACCGCGGCGTCGGCGGCCTCCGCCGCCGCGCGCAGCTCCGCCTGCAGCGCCTCCGGCCCGGTTGCGACGAACGTGGCGAAGTAGGGGCCGGCGAGCCACTCGTCGAGCTGCTCCACGACCGTGCGCACCTGGCGCGGGGCCACCAGGAGGTCGCGGCGCGCCGCCTCCTCCAGCGTCTCGCGGTAGCCGCGGTAGGCCTCGGGCACCCGGGCCAGCCGGCGGGCGAGGACGGACCAGTCCTGCTCGGTGGCGGCCGGCATCATGCTGAACACCTGGCGGACCGAGTGCACCGGGCTGAACAGGTTGTTCAGCGTGCGGAACGGCTCGCCGGCGGCGTGCGCGTCCAGCTCGGCGGTCAGCCGCTCGCGCAGCAGCCGGGCGCAGCGCCGCTCCACGGCGTCGTCCTCGAGCGCGGGGTCGGCGGCGAGCACCCGGTCGAGCTCGGCCACCGTCTCCCGCGCCAGGGCGGCCTCGGCCTCGATGCCGCCCGGCGAGAGGTCGGGCAGCCGGTCGTCGCCGGGGCGGATGCCCAGGCCGGTGGCCAGGATCGGGTCGAGATCGGCGGCCTTCTCGACGTAGGCGTCGGCGACCTGGCGGGGGGTGGCGGGGGTGGTCATCGCAGACGCTCCAGACGGGCGGACATGATCGGGCTCAGCGGGGACCCGCCGGTGGCGCGGTCGACGGCGTACATCAGCGCGCCCTCGACGATGCCGTAGAGCCGGACGGCCCGGGTCACGTCCGGGGCGTCGGGCGTGCGGGCCACGACGTCGGTGGCCAGCTCCCAGCTCGTCGTCGTCCGGGCCTGGCCCACGTAGATCTCGACGAGGCCCTCCGGGTTGGCCACGAGCAGCTCGACGTCGTCGCCGCTGCCCGGCCGCCAGAAGCCGCTCTCCCGCGCATCGGGGCCGACGATCTGCCCGTCGTCGGTCAGCCGCCAGGTGCGCGACTCGTAGGCGAGGAACCCGCGGCCGTCGTGGCTGAACCGGATCCACTGCCCGAACCGGTGGTCCCCGCCGGCGCCGGCGGCCTGCCCCTCCCCGTGCCACTCCCCCAGCAGCGGCAGGACCGACAGCAGCGCGTCGTCGACCTCCGGACCGCTGCGGACGTCGGCGGTGTCGGGGACCGGGAGCTCGGTCTCCCCGCTCATCGCCGGGCCGCCTTCGGCCGGGCGGTCGGGCGGCGCGCCAGCCGGACGGCGCCGTAGCCGCACGCGAGCGCGACTCCCGCCGCCAGGGTGACCAGGACCCAGGCAGAAACCATGGGCCCCACGGTAGTGACGACGCCGCCGCAGGCCCCAGGCGGTTCCCGCGGGCGCTCCCGCCGGGACGACGAGGTGCCGGGGGCGGGAGCCACGCTCGAGCGGCCGGGCATCGTCCAGCGGCCCGGCAGCGACCCGCACCTATGCTCACCAGGGTTCGCGGGACCCCGTGCCGTCCGGGTCCGCTCCCCGGAGGAGGTGCGCGTGCGGACACCCGAAGAACAGCTCGCACGCGCGCTCGCCCGCTACGAGTGGGTCCTCGCCAACGTCGCCGACGGGATCTACGGCCTCGACACCGAGGGGCGCGTGGAGTTCGTGAACCCGTCGGCCGCCCGCATCACCGGTTACGAGCCCTCCGAGCAGCGCGGCACCGACCAGCACACCCTGCTGCACCACACCCGCCCGGACGGCTCCCCGTACCCGCGCGAGGAGTGCCCCGTCTGGCTCGCCATCCGGAGCGGCCGGACCGTCGTCGCGGACGACGAGGTGTTCTGGCGCAAGGACGGCACCCCGGTTCCCGTCGAGCTGGTCGCCGTCCCCACCGTGGAGAACGCGGAGGTGACCGGCGTGATCGTCTCGTTCCGCGACCTGACCGAGCGGCGCGCCGCCGCCGCGCAGGCAGCCGAGCTCGACCGGCTGGCCCGCGAGGCCGCCGCCTCGCGCGCGCTGTCCGACCGGTTGCAGCAGGCGCTGCTCACCCCGCCGCCGGAGCCCGACCACCTCCACGTCGTCGTCCGGTACCTGCCCGCCGGCCACCAGGCCCAGGTGGGCGGCGACTGGTACGACGCCTTCCTGCAGCCCGACGGCGCCACCGTGCTCGCGATCGGTGACGTCGTCGGCCACGGCAGCGACGCCGCGGCCGCGATGGGGCAGCTGCGCGGGATCCTCCGCGCCCTGGCCTACGACAACGACGAGACGCCGGCGGCGACGCTGGGCCGCACGGACCGGGCGGCGCACGGGCTGGCCGTCCGGTCGCTGGCCACGGCGATCCTCGCCCGCGTCGAGCGGCACCCCGACGTGCCCGTGGCCGGCCGCAGGGTGGTCCGCTGGAGCAACGCCGGCCACGTCGCCCCGGTGCTGCTCGCCCCCGACGGCACGTCGCACGTGCTGCAGACCATGCCGGACCTGATGCTCGGCGTCGAACCGTCGGCCCCCCGCCGCGACCACACCGTCGAGCTGGACTCCGACCACACGCTGCTGCTGGTCACCGACGGCCTCGTCGAGCGGCGTGGTTCCGATCTCGACGAGGGCATGGCGCGCCTGCAGGAGGCGCTCCGCGACCTGGGCGGGACCCCGCTGGAGGAGCTGCTCGACACGGTGCTGGAGCGTCTGGTCCCGCGGGCGGGGGAGGACGACGTCGCCGTCGTCGCCGTGCGCGCCTACCCCGAGGACCGTCCCCGCCCCCCGGAAGCGGGCCCGAACGTGCTGCCGCCCCGCATCGGCTGACGAACGGCAGCGCCCGCCCCGGCGGGTGCCGGGACGGGCGCTGGTGAGTTGCCTCTCAGGCGATGACGATCGTCGTCTCGTTCAGACCGGTCTCGGCCTCGAGGACGCGCTCGCCCTTGCCCACGGGTGCCAGGGAGCGGACCTTCCACGGCCCGGGGGCCGCGAAGAACCGGAACTCACCCTCGGGGCTGGTGACGACCTCGGCGGTGAACTCGTCGGTGCTGTCCAGCAGCCGGACGTAGGCTCCGGCGACCGGGGCGCCGTCGTGCCAGACCTGGCCCTGGATGACCGTCTGCGTGGTCAGGTCGACGCCGGCGAGCGCGCCGCCCTGCTTCGGGGCTCCGCACATGTCAGCTCACTTCTCGATCGGGACGCCGACGAGCGAGCCGTACTCGACCCAGCTGCCGTCGTAGTTCTTGACGTTCTTCTTGCCGAGCAGCTCCTGCAGCACGAACCAGGTGTGGCTGGAGCGCTCGCCGATCCGGCAGTAGGCGATCGTCTCCTTGGAGTCGTCGAAGCCCTGCTCGGCGTAGAGCTCGGTCAGCTCCTCGTCGCTCTTGAAGGTGCCGTCCTCGTTGGCCGCCTTGCTCCACGGGATGTTGATCGCGGTCGGGACGTGACCGGCCCGCTGCGACTGCTCCTGCGGCAGGTGGGCGGGGGCGAGGATCTTGCCGGAGAACTCGTCGGGCGAGCGGACGTCGACGATGTTCTTCGTGCCGATCGCGGCCACGACCTCGTCGCGGAAGGCGCGGATCGACAGGTCCGGCTCGCCGGCCGAGTACTGGGTGGCCGGGCGCTCGACCACGTCCTTGGACAGCGGGCGGCCGTCCAGCTCCCACTTCTTGCGGCCGCCGTCGATCAGCTTGACGCTCCGGTGGCCGTAGATCTTGAAGTACCAGTAGGCGTAGGCGGCGAACCAGTTGTTGTTGCCGCCGTAGAGGACGACGGTGTCGTCGTTGCTGATGCCCTTGGCCGACAGCAGCGCCTCGAAGGCTGCCTTGTCCAGGTAGTCGCGGCGCAGCGGGTCCTGCAGGTCCTTCTTCCAGTCCAGCTTGACGGCGCCCTCGATGTGGCCGCCGTCGTAGGCGCTGGTGTCCTCGTCGACCTCGACGAAGACGATGCCGGGCCGGCCGATGTTCTCCTGGGCCCAGTCGGCGGTGACGAGCACGTCGGTGCGGCTCATGGTGGTTCCTCCGGGTGGTCGGGTGTGCGTGCGGTCAGGCGCGGGCCGGCAGGGCCCGACGGGCGATCAGGTAGAGCTCGCAGCCCAGGCAGAAGCCGGTGGCCGCGTTGAGCAGGGCCGCGACCAGCGCGAAGCCGGTGGCGACGGCGCCGAGCGCCGGGGCGCCCAGCAGGTATCCGGCCGCCCCCACGACGGCGAACAGCAGGCCGACGAGCTGGGCGAACCGCGGCGGGGCCTCCGGTTCCCGCTCCCGCACCGGGGCCAGCCGGGGCGCGACGAGGGTGCGGAAGAGCAGGCCGTAGGGCGAGCGCCGAAGCCCGGCGAGCGCCCCCACGGCGAAGACCGCCGCCTGGGCGGCGACCAGCCAGCCGCTATCGGTGAGCAGCGCGACGGCCAGCACGACGGAGGTGACCGCCGCGGCGAACCGCGGGGCGCGCACGTCGATGAGCTGTGGTGCGGTCATGGAGGGGGACCTTCGAAGACGGCGGGCAGGGCACGTCTGGTCGGTCGGGCGCCGACCTCAGCAGGTCGGACACAGGCAGCTGCCGACGCGGCACAGGTCCACTGTGCGGCGCGAGGTCAGCAGGATGCCCACGGCGCGAGGGTAGCTGATCACCGGGACGCCCCGACGTGGGCGTCCACGAGGGCGGTCAGCTCGTCGGCCCGCGGGGCGCCGCTGCTGCGGCCGACGACGGCCCCGGACCGGTCGAGGAAGAACAGCGTGGGCGTGCGGCGGACGTCGAGCTCGCGCACCTCGTCGAGGTGGCTCTCGGCGTCGACCTGGACGACGGCGAGCCCGGGGCGGGAGGTCTGCAGCTGGGCCAGCCGGGCCTTGGCCGCGCGGCACGGCCCGCAGAAGGCGGTGGAGAACTGCACGACGGTGAGGTCGGCGTCGCCCGGCCGCGCGCCGAGCCGCTCGAGCACCGCGGTGGTCGCGTCCACGTCGGTTCCTCCCGTCGCCGGGGACCGCAGCGCGCCGTCGCGGGTGCGCAGCCACCACGCCGCGACGGCGGCGACGGCCAGCGCCGCGACGAGGACGGCGATCCCGATCGGGTCCATGCCCGGCGCAACGGCACCGGACGAGCGGGCTATTCCGCCCGGAGCACCGCGTCGGACGCCTCCACCCGCACGTCGACGCCGTCCTCGCCCGGCCGGACCGAGGTCAGCTGCAGCCCGAACGGCAGCTCGGGGATCGGGTAGCGGAGGTCGAGCAGGTCGCTCACCTGGCCCACCAGGAAGCCGGGGAGGTCGACGCCGGCGCCGGTGGCCTGCTCCACGTCGACGACGAGCGCGTTCCCGTCCAGGCTCACCGTGCCCGCGGCGGTCAGCGGGACCGACCGGCCGAGCACCTCGACGGTCTTGGTGATCCGCAGGCCCTCGCCCTCTCGGGTCAGCGTGGTGTCGCCGCCCAGCTGCGCCGAGAGCAGGTCGTAGGAGAGCGTCGCGGTGCCGTCGATCCGGTCCACCGGGACCTCGCTCACCGATCCGGACAGCGCGGCGGAGAGCGG
This sequence comes from Blastococcus sp. TF02A-30, assembly GCF_003319185.1. Lineage (GTDB taxonomy): Bacteria > Actinomycetota > Actinomycetes > Mycobacteriales > Geodermatophilaceae > Blastococcus. The sequence continues at coordinate 632,055 of NZ_QOHJ01000001.1, read as the reverse complement.
TACCTGCACGCCGCGCAGCGCGACGTCGGCGCTCGTGCCGGCCGGCTGCCCGAGCTGGTCGGCGTCCAGCGAGATGCGCACGTCGTCGTAGCGGCCGGCGACCGCCTGGGTGAGGAACGGGAAGCCGGTGATGTCGACGTCCGGCGTGCCGGCCAGCCCGCCCTTGTCGGCCAGCTCCTCGGCGACCCGGTCCTCGACCAGGCCGACGGCGACGCGGTCGGCGACCAGCAGCAGCCCCAGCAGGACCGCGACGACGACGAGGAGCACCTTCACAGCAGCGACTGCAGGGCGACGGCGACCGGGGCGCAGGCGGCCAGCGGCAGCGCGACCTGGATCAGCGGCAGGGACCAGGCCGCGGCGCCGCCGTGCTCGTCACCGGCCGGGGCGGCGCCCGCGTCGTCGGCGGCGGCCGGTGGCGCCGCCGTCGCCGTCGCCGTCGCCTCGACGACGAGGAAGCTGGCGACCAGGGCGCTCAGCGCGGCCACCCCGCCGATCGCCGTCCCGTGCACCAGGGCGCCCACCCCGTCGAGCACGTCGACCAGCCGCGCGGCCCCGACGGCGACCACCGCGCCGGCGACCACCGCCAGCACCATCCCGACCAGGCCGCGGGGCACGTCGGCGGCCAGCTGCGGCCGGGGCAGGAGCAGATCCACGACGTGGCCGACGACCAGCGCGGCGCCGACGGCCAGCAGGGCGACCAGCGCCCGGTCGGCGCCGGACCCGGTGCGCTCCAGGAGCAGCAGCCCGCCCAGCGCGGCCACCGCGACCAGCATCATGGCGCCGCCGGCGAGCGAGGCGACCAGCTCGGTACGCGGGCGGCGGAGCATCTGCTGCAGCACCAGGGCCAGGAAGCCCACGCCGAAGACGGCCAGGAGCTCCCCCAGCTCCGGCCGCTCGGGCAGCACCAGCGCCAGGTCCGCCGCGACCGCGGCGCCCGCCCCCACCGCCAGCGATCCGGCGAAGCCCTGCAGCCCGGTGACCAGCACCCAGGAGAGGACGAGGCCCAGCTGGAGGACCAGCACGACGGCCAGCCGGCCGGTCTGCCCCAGCAGCTCCGGAAGGCCCACGAGCAGGGCGACGGCCACGGCAGCCACCGCCGCTGCGGGCAGGTGGTGCTCCCGCGCCGACGGTCGGGCGGGCAGCGCGGCGGAGCTCACGGGTCGATGGTGGCAGACGCCCAGCGCCCGATCCGCTCGACGAGCGGAGCCGACGCGCTGCTCTCGGCGTGTCCGAACCCCGGGACGACCCACGCGGTCGCCGTCGGGCCTGCCGCCCGCACCAGCGCGCGGAAGTGCTCGAGCGGGAAGTACTCGTCGCGGTCGCCGTGCACGAGCAGCAGCGGGGTCGGGGCGATCGCGCTCACCACCTCCAGCGGCGCGGTGGGCGGGACCAGCCAGGGCGGGTCGAGGCGCAGGCCCAGCGCCCGCGCCGCGACCCGGCGCCCGGCCGGCACCTCCAGGAGCCAGTGCACCCGCCGCATCGGCGCGGTGTCGCGGACGTACCAGCGGCTGACCGCGCTGACGCTCACCACCGCGTCGGGCCGGTGCCGGCCCAGCGCCGCCTGCCGCAGCGCCACGCCGCCGCCCATGGACAGGCCCAGCGTCACGACGGCGGCCGCGCCGTCTGCCCGGGCGGCACCGACGGCGGCGTCGAGGTCGCCCATCTCCGGGTCGCCGCCGGCCGACGACCGGCCGCCGGACCGGCCGTGCCCGCGGAAGTCGACCGCGCGCACCTCGCCGAACCGGCGCAGCCACCCGGCCATCCGCACGAACGGCGGGTAGCCGACGGAGTTGGTGAAGCCGTGGCCGACCACGAACGTCAGGGGCCGGGCGGCCGGCGGCCGCGGCCCGGGCGGCAGAGCCGGCACGACCACGCCGGACAGCGTCGTGCCGTCGTCGGCCCGGACCGTGACCGGTCTCGCCCCGGCGAGGGACAGCCGGAGGTCGGGCACGTCGGCTATCCTGCCCTCTCACCTCGACAGCGGCGTCGACGGCATCCGCGGCCCCCGGGGCGTGGAAGACCTCGAGGAGACGACATGCGACTCGTGCTCATGACCTCCGCCCGCCAGGCCACGACCGAGGTGCTCCCGGCGCTCGGGCTGCTCGCCCACCAGGTGCGCGTGGTCGCCCCCGAGCTGTCGAGCCTGCTGGACGGCGACTCCGGCGACGTGGTCCTGGTCGACGCCCGGCACGACCTCATCCAGGCCCGCACCCTCTGCGGCCTGCTCTCCTCCACCGGCGTGGCCGCCGCGCTGGTCGCCGTCCTGTCCGAGGGCGGGCTGGTCGCGCTGTCGGCCGACTGGGGCGTCGACGACGTCCTGCTCGACACCGCCGGCCCCGCCGAGGTCGACGCCCGGCTCAAGTGGGCGACCGCCCGCCGGCTGGCCGCCTCGACGCCGGCCGACGGCGGCGACGGCGGCGTCACCCAGGCCGGCGAGCTGGTCATCGACGAGCACAGCTACTCGGCCAAGCTCCGCGGCCGGCCGCTCGACCTCACCTACAAGGAGTTCGAGCTCCTCAAGTACCTCGCGCAGCACCCCGGCCGGGTCTTCTCCCGCGCCCAGCTGCTGCAGGAGATCTGGGGCTACGACTACTTCGGCGGCACCCGCACGGTCGACGTCCACGTCCGGCGGCTGCGGGCCAAGCTCGGCACCGAGCACGAGGCGCTCATCGGCACCGTGCGCAACGTCGGCTACAAGCTCGACCAGCAGGTCGCCGACGCGACGGCGAAGGCCGCCCAGGCGGAGGCCGACGCCGAGCTGGTCTGATGACCCGGTGAGCCGCGTCGACGTCCCCGAGGTCCCCGTCCCCGAGGTGCTCGCCCTGCTGGACGCCGCCGCGGCGGCCGATGGCGTGCAGCCGCTGTCGGAGGACGCCCGGCTGCGGCTGCAGCACGGCGCCCCCGGCGGGCACGACCTGCTCGTCCGCGCCGGCGACGTGCTCGCGGGGTACGCCCGTCTCGACGACGGGTCCGCCGAGCTCGTGGTGCACCCGGACCGGCGCCGCCGCGGGTACGGCACCGCCCTGCTGCGGCAGCTGCTGGACCTGGCCGGCGACCGGCCGCTGGCGGTGTGGGCGCACGGGGACCTGCCCGGCTCCGCCGAGCTGGCGCGGCCGCACGGCTTCCAGCGCGCCCGCGTGCTGCTGCAGATGCGCATGCCGCTGGACGCCGTCGACCCCGACCCCCGCCCCGAGCTCCCCGCCGACGTGCGGGTGCTGCCGTTCCGGCCCGGCCGGGACGAGGACGCCTGGCTGCGGGTGAACGCGCGGGCGTTCGACTGGCACCCGGAGCAGGGGCGGATGACCCGGGCCGACCTGGAGCTGCGCGAGGCCGAGCCGTGGTTCGACCCCGCCGGTTTCCTGATGGCCTGGCGGGGCGACCCCGACGACGGCGTCCTGCTCGGCTCGCACTGGACCAAGGTGCACCCCGCCGGCGACGCCGGGCCCGAGCCGGTGGGCGAGGTGTACGTCCTCGGCGTCGACCCGGACGCGCAGGGCATGCGCCTGGGCCGCGCGCTCACCGATCTCGGCCTGGCGCACCTGCGCGGCCGGGGGCTGGGCGAGGTGCTGCTCTACGTCGAGGAGGACAACGCGGCGGCGGTGCGGCTGTACGAGGGACGTGGTTTCCACCGGTCCGCCGTCGACGTGCAGTGGCGGCACGACCCCGCCTGAAGGCTCGTTCACCTGCGCTTTGTGATCCGTCGCACGCGCCGTCGGAGATCGCTCCGCGGCCGTTCACCCGCCGTTCACCCGTGCTCGGGAAACCGGCCACTTCGGCTCCCTAGCGTGCCTTCTCGCAGGTCACACAACGCTGCCCGGAAACGGTCCGGGCCGATGTCGAGAGGCACTGAGTTGAAGCTCAGCAGCAAGTCCCGCGCGACCGCCCTGGCGATGGCGCTCTCCGGCTCCCTGGCGCTGGCCGCCTGCGGCGCGTCCAACGAGTCCGACTCCGGCAGCGGGGGTGGCGGCGAGGACACCGCGCAGCTCAGCGGTGAGCTCGTCGGCGCCGGGTCGAGCGCCCAGCAGGCCGCCATGGAGGCCTGGCAGGCGGGCTTCCAGGGCGACTACCCGGACGTGCAGTTCAGCTACGACCCCTCGGGCTCCGGCGCGGGTCGCGACGCCTTCACCGGCGGTTCCACCGACTTCGCCGGCTCGGACGCCGCGCTGGACGACGAGGAGCTCGCGGCCGCCCAGGAGCGCTGCGGGGGTGGCGAGATCTTCGAGCTGCCCAACTACATCTCGCCGATCGCGGTGGTCTACAACCTCGAGGGCGTCGAGGACCTGAACCTGTCGGCCGCGACCCTGGCCGGCATCTTCAGCGGCGCCATCACCAACTGGAACGACCCGGCCATCGCCGCGGACAACCCGGACGCCACCCTGCCCGACCAGGCGATCACCGCCGTGCACCGCGCCGACGACTCGGGCACCACGGAGAACTTCACCGACTACCTGTTCCAGGCCGCCGGCGACGTGTGGACCAGCGAGCCCGACGGCGAGTGGCCGCTGCAGGGTGGCGAGGCCGCCAACCAGACCTCCGGCATGGTCGACCTGGTCGGCCAGGTCACCGGCGCCATCGGCTACGCCGACGCCAGCCGGGCAGGCGAGCTGGGCGTGGCCAACATCGGGGTCGGTGACGAGTTCGTCGCCCCCACGCCCGAGGCCGCCGCGGCGGTCGTGGAGAACAGCCCGGCCGTCGAGGGCCGCGGCGAGTACGACTTCGCCATCGAGGTCAACCGGCTCACCGAGGGCTCGGGCGAGTACCCGATCGTGCTGGTCAGCTACCACATCGGCTGCGTCGAGTACGACGAGCAGGCGACCGCTGACAACGTCAAGGCCTTCATGGAGTACGTGATCAGCGAGGACGGGCAGCAGGCGTCGGCCGAGAACGCCGGCAGCGCCCCGATCTCGGACTCGCTGCGCGAGCAGGCGCAGTCCGCGGTCGACGCCATCACGGCGGCCAGCTGATCGCGAGGCCCGATCACGGCGCGGCGGCCCGTGGTGTCCGACCGGACACCACGGGCCGCCGTGGCGCGTGACGGCACCGGCCCTCCCCGGCCACGATCCTCCTGCACGATGAGACGCACCGACCCGACGGAGAAGAGCTCCCGGTGACCACCACCACCGCACCCCCCGGCCCCCCGCGGCCCAAGCGGCGCGCGGGCGACCGCGTCTTCGCCGGCACCGCCAAGGGCTCCGGCATCTTCATCCTGGCCGTCCTGGCCGGGGTGGCCGTCTTCCTCATCAGCGAGGCCGTCCCGGCGCTCACCGCGCCCTCGGAGGACGTCGCCGGCGGAGAGGGCTTCGGGCACTACGTCTGGCCGCTGGTCGTCGGCACGCTGCTGGGTGCGGTGCTCGCCCTGGTGGTCGCGACACCGCTGGCGGTGGGCATCGCCCTGTACATCACCTACTACGCGCCGCGGCGGATCGCCGCCGGCATGGGTTACGTGATCGACCTGCTGGCCGCCATCCCCAGCGTCGTCTACGGCTTCTGGGGCGTGGCCGTCCTCGCGCCGACCCTGGTGCCCTTCCACGAGTGGGCGGCCGACAACCTCGGCTGGATCCCGCTGTTCGCCGGCCCCGCCTCCACCAGCGGTCGCACGATGCTCACCGTCGGCGTCGTGCTCGCCGTCATGATCCTGCCGATCATCTCGGCCATCTCCCGCGAGGTCTTCAGCCAGGCGCCGGCGCTGCACCGCGAGGCCGCCCTCGCCCTGGGCGCCACCCGGTGGGAGATGATCAAGATGGCGGTGCTGCCCTACGGCCGGTCCGGGGTCATCGCCGGCGCCATGCTCGGCCTGGGCCGCGCGCTGGGCGAGACGATGGCCGTCGCCATCGTGCTCTCCGGCGGCGCCGGCGCCACGCTGAACCTGATCAGCAGCTCCAACCCCTCGACCATCGCGTCGAACATCGCGCTGAGCTTCGCCGAGGCCTCGGGCCTCGAGGTCAACACCCTGATCGCCACCGGCCTGGTGCTGTTCGTGATCACGCTGGCGGTCAACATGCTCGCCCGCTGGATCGTCAACCGCCGCGCCGACTTCTCCGGAGCGAACTGATGAGCACCGACACCCGGACCGCGCTCCCGACGCCGACGCCCGACGCCGGGTCGCTCCACGGCGAGCGGCGGCTCTCCCGCGCCGTGCTGGCCGGCATCTACCTGGCCGGCGTCGCTCTCGGTGCCGCGCTCTCGGCGCTCACCGGCTTCAGCGTCACCTCCACCGTCGTCTACGGCGTGGTCCTGGGGACGCTGGCCCTCTACGTCGCCTGCCGAGCCGTCGAGGGTCGCCGCAAGGCGGCCGACCGGCTGGTCACGGCGCTGGTCACCACGGCCTTCGCGATCGCGATGATCCCGCTGGTGTCGCTGGTCTACACGGTGCTCGACAAGGGCCTGGCCCGGCTCGACGGCGACTTCTTCAACCAGTCGATGTTCCGGGTGGTCGGCGAGGGCGGCGGCGCCTACCACGCGATCCTGGGCACGCTGATCATCACGGCGCTGGCGACGGTGATCTCCGTGCCGATCGGCCTGATGACCGCCATCTACCTGGTCGAGTACGCCACCGGCCGGCTCAAGAAGGCGATCACCTTCTTCGTCGACGTCATGACCGGCATCCCGTCCATCGTGGCCGGGCTCTTCGCCTTCGCCCTCTTCACCCTGTTCTTCGGCAACTCGGTGCGGCTCGGCGTCATGGGCGCCGTCGCACTGTCGGTGCTGATGATCCCGGTGGTGGTCCGCTCCTGCGAGGAGGTGCTCAAGCTCGTGCCCAACGAGCTGCGCGAGGCCTCGTACGCGCTGGGCGTGCCGAAGTGGCGGACGGTCGTCAAGGTCGTGCTCCCCACCGCCGTCGCGGGTCTCGGCACCGGCGTCACGCTGGCCGTCGCCCGCGTCGTCGGCGAGACCGCGCCGCTGCTGGTGACCGTCGGCCTGATCACCGGGACCAACCTCAACCCGTTCGACGGCCGCATGGCGACGCTGCCGGTGTTCGCCTTCTACCAGCTCACCCAGCCGGGCACGGACACGCAGGCCTACCTCGACCGCGCCTGGACGGCAGCCCTCCTGCTCATCATCCTGGTCATGGCGCTCAACGTCGTCGCCCGCCTGATCAGCCGCTTCTTCGCCCCCAAGACCGGTCGCTGACCGGACCGACACGGAAGGCACGTACGTGGCCAAGCGCATCGAGGTCTCCGACCTCAACATCTACTACGGCAACTTCCTCGCCGTGGAGGGCGTCAACGTCTCCATCGAGCCGCGCAGCATCACCGCGCTGATCGGCCCCTCCGGCTGCGGGAAGTCGACGTTCCTCCGGTCGCTCAACCGGATGCACGAGGTGCTGCCCGGCGCCCGTGTCGAGGGCAAGGTCGTCATGGACGGCCAGGACCTCTACGCCGCCGACGTCGACCCGGTGAACGTCCGCCGGCAGATCGGCATGGTCTTCCAGCGGCCGAACCCGTTCCCGACGATGTCCATCTACGACAACGTCATCGCCGGCAACCGGCTCAACAACAACAAGATGAAGAAGTCCGAGGCCGACGACCTGGTCGAGAAGTCGCTGCGCGGCGCCAACCTCTGGAACGAGGTCAAGGACCGCCTCGACCGGCCTGGCTCCGGGCTGTCCGGCGGCCAGCAGCAGCGGCTGTGCATCGCCCGCGCCATCGCGGTCGAGCCCGACGTGCTGCTCATGGACGAGCCGTGCTCGGCCCTGGACCCGATCTCCACGCTGGCCATCGAGGACCTGATGACCGAGCTCAAGGAGCGCTTCACGATCGTGATCGTCACCCACAACATGCAGCAGGCCGCCCGGGTGAGCGAGTCCACCGGCTTCTTCAACCTCAACGGTGTCGGGCAGCCGGGCCGGCTGATCGAGTTCAACCCGACCGAGAAGATCTTCAGCAACCCCGACGAGAAGGCGACCGAGGACTACATCTCGGGTCGCTTCGGGTGACAGCGGGCCCTATCCGCAGCTGACCGCGGCCGCCTCGGGTTCCGGGGCGGCCGTCGTCGTCTCCGCGGCCGGCGGCGCCTCCTCCACCAGCGTCACCGGGACGACGCCGGAGTAGCCGGGGCCGATCACCAGCTGCACCGTCCCGCCGATCGCGTCGCTGGGCTGCAGCTGCGCGCCCGGCACCGCGGCCGCGACCGTGGCGGCCGGCCCTTCGAGACCCGGCCCGTACCGCACGACCGATCCGCTGACCGAGCCCTGCTCGTTGCCCACCGCCCCGACGACGAAGCCCTGGGCGCGCAGCTCGTCGGCCACCGTGCCGGCCAGGCCCGTCGTCCCCGTGCCGTTGAGGACGTCGAGGAAGACCTGCTGCGGGGCCACCGTCGGCCCGCCCGCCGGCTCCACGGCCGCGACGTCCCCGCCGGTGGCCTCGCCCGCGTCGGGCGCAGCGGGGGCGGGCTCCTCCTGGAGGAGGAACTCCTCGGGCACCCGCGCGCCGTCGATGACCGCGTCGAAGAGCGCCCGGGTGCCGGCCCCGTCCAGCAGCACGTAGGCCTGGTCGCTGCCGGCCGGGACGTAGCCGACCTGGGACACCGGCAGCGCGGCCCGCTGGACCGCGTCGCCGGACACGTTGCCGAGCGAGCCGGCCAGGGAGCGCAGGTTGCCCAGCGTCGTCTGCTCGTCGACGGTCAGGGCGTCCGACGCCGCGGACAGGAACCGGGTCAGCGCGAGCGGGTTGAGCAGCACGTCGGTGGACATCGCCGAGCGCAGCGTGGAGGTGAGCAGCCGCTGGGCACGCTCGGCGACGGCGGTCCCGGTCACGTCGGCCCCGGAGTCACCCGGTTCGAGGTAGCCCGACGCCGCGTCGCCGGAGAGCGTGGACGCACCGGCCGGCGGCGGTGCCGCCGCGGCCGACGCGGCCGCCGACGGGATGATGCAGACGTCCACGCCACCGAGCGCGTCCACCATGCCGGGCAGGTCGGCGAGGTCGACCTGGAGGTAGTGGTCGACGCGCAGACCCGAGAGCTGCTGCACCGCGCGCACCAGGCAGGCGGGGCTGCCGTCGAGCAGCGCGTCGGCGAACGCCTCGGTACTCGGCTCGCGCAGCGCGCCGTCGTCGTCCCGGCACTGCGGCGTGTCCACCATCGCGGTGGGCGGGACGGCGACCAGGACCGCGCGGTCGCCGTCGCCCGACACCGTGGCCAGCAGGGTGGCGACCGAGGCGACGCCGTCCTGACCGGGCACGCCGGTGCCCACGACGAGGTAGGTGTCCGACGCCTCCTGCAGCTGGGCGGCGATGACCTCCGGCCCGTCGGTGGCCAGCGCGTCGACCCGGCCGATTCTCTGGTCGACGTAGAAGTAGAGGCCCAGGTGGTACAGCAGGACGACGCCGACGACGACCGCCAGGGCGACCGCGGCCCGCACCAGCCGGCGGCGGCCGGGGCTGAGCGGCTCGCGCGGCGGCGCGGTGCGCCCGGACCGCCGGTTCGGCGGGGGCGGGGGCACCGTGCCGGGGAGCGGCGGGACGGGACCGCTGCGCCGCGTGGACGGCGGCGGAGGTGGCGGCGGGGGTGGTGGTGCGCCCTGCCGGGTCGCCCCGCCGGGCACCGGCGGGAGCCCGGACCGGGCGGCCGGCGGCGGGGTGGTCGCGCTGGGCACGGGGGGCAGACCGTTGCGCACGCCGGGCGGCGGCGCGGCGGGCGCCGACGGCTGCTCGGCACCGCGACGGGCGGCGCGGCGTCGGCCGACGGTGCCGTCCTGCCGGGCGAGCAGCTGCTCGACGGTCAGCGGCTCGGCCGCGCTGCGCTCGCCGCGCCGGGGACCGCCGGGCGTGCCGCGGCTGCCCGCGTCATCGCCCGTCGGCTGATCCCCCACCGGTGTCGACACCCTCTGCTTCGTCGTCCCTGCGCCGCGCGCCGCGGCCGGAGGTCCCCACGATACGGCCGGACGGGCGGAGGGTCCGCCGACGCGCGGGCGCCGGTCCGCACGCCGGGCAACCTGATCGTGTGCCACCGACATGTGAGCGGTCCGCTCCCGCCGTAGCGTGCGAACGATGAGGCTGCCCTCGGTTCCCGGTCCCTCCGACGTCCTGGCCGCGGTCGGGGGTCTCCGCGACGGCGTGGGCGACGCGCTCGCGCTGGTCCCGCAGGTGGCTTCCGTCGTCGGCCGCGTCGAGCAGCTCGTGGACCGGATCGCGGCGGTCCTGGACCGCGTCGAGGGGATCGCCGACCGCGCGGACGCCGCCATCGGGGCCGTCGCCGGCACGCAGGCCAAGGCCGACGACGCCATCGAAGCGGTCGGGCGGACCCAGGCCAAGGCCGACGACGCCATCGAAGCGGTCGGCCGCACCCAGGCCAAGGCCGACGACGCCATCGAGGCCGTCGGCCGCACCCAGGCCAAGGCCGACGACGCCATCGAGGCCGTCGGCCGCACCCAGGCCAAGGCCGACGACGCCATCGAAGCGGTCGGCCGCACCCAGGCCAAGGCCGACGACGCCATCGAAGCGGTCGGCCGCACCCAGGCCAAGGCCGACGAGGCGATCGGCAAGGTCGACGGGACGACCGAGCGCGCGGGGGCGGTTCTCGGGACCACCGAGGGGCTGGTCGGGCGGACCTCGACGATCCTGGACGACTACGAGCCGGCGCTCACCGCGCTGGGCCCGGCGGTCCGGCGGCTCGCCGCGACGTTCTCGCCGGCGGAGGTCGAAGCGCTCGTGACGCTGATCGACCGGATGCCGCAGCTGGTGATCCACCTCGACGAGGACATCCTGCCGGTGCTGGAGGGCCTCGGGGACGTGGGCACCGACGTGCACGACCTGCTGGACACGGTGCAGGACCTGCGGCAGGTGGTGAAGGGCTTCCCGGGGTCCAAGCTGTTCCGCCGCCGGGGGGCGGAGGAGATCGCCAGCGAGGACGCCCGGGAAGCCGCTACCGAGCAGGACTAGACGTCGCTGGCGCCGGCCCCCGGGCCGGTCTCGGTCGGGTAGCCCAGCGCGCGGGCGACGTCGCCGATCCGCTCGAACGTCTCCCCCTCCGGCAGCCGCTCGAGCTCGGCGACCACGGCCTCCGGCGCGCGGTTGTCCCGCGCCTCCTCCACCAGGTGGTCGCGGCTGCCGGGGAAGGACGCCCGGTTCAGCCACCGGGCGATCTCCGCGCGGGCGACGACGGCGTCCTCGGTCATGCCGACCGGCACGCCGCCGACGAGCGTGCCGGTCGGGTCGGCCGTGAGGTCCGGCTCGCCCTCGGCGACGGGTTCGACCTCGCGCCACTCCTCGGCGCGGGTCGCGCGCTCGGCCTTGAGCATCCCCTGGATCTCGTGCTCCAGCTCCTCGTCGACCCGCGGGCTGTGCTTGGTGCTGCGTGCGGACGTGCCGGCGAACTCGCCTCCGGACTCGGTCACGGTGCCTCCTCAGGCGTTCGGGGCCCCCGCGCGGGGGCCCGGTGCGGTCAGTCCTTGTCGAGCGCCGAGGGCTTGTGCACCGCGGTGCGGCCGCTCTTGTCGCTCTTCACCTCGTACTGCGGGTCGTCCTCGCTGGCCCGCACCGTGCGACCGGAGGCCTCCGTGTCCGAGGTGATCTTCCGCTCGACGGTGCCTTCGGTGGTGCTCCCGTGGCTCTTCCAGGTGACGTGGTCGCCCTTGTGCAGGTCGTCGGCCATCGCGCGCTCCCGTCGTCGGATCGGAACTGCCCCTGCCCTGCCCCCGCCGGGTCGGCGGCACACATGCGGAACAGGAACTCCTCGATCACCCGTTCGGGAACCGGTCTCACCCGTGCGGGCACTGGCGCACGCCGAGATGTCACGTAGCGTGGTGATCAACGGGGATCCCCCGGCATCCGCGCCGCTGGCGCCGCTCCGACGACCACGGAGCGTGAGCTGGTCCCGTTCCGGAGCGCCGGCCCGGTCGACCCCATTCCCCCGGGGACGGCCGGGTCGGCCCCCGTTCCGGGCCCCTCTACCCTGGCGCGACGTGACCTCCCCTGACGGCCTCCGCCCGGTCGACGTCCTCACCGTCGCCGCGGTCGCGGACGTGACGCCGTCGGTCCGCCGGGTGCTGCTCACCGGGACCGCCGCCGCCGTCGCCGCCGCCGGCCCCACCGTCAACCTCCTCGTGCCGAGGGTCGGTGACCCGGCGCCGCGGTGGCCGCAGGTGGCCCGCGACGGCCGCATCGTCTGGCCGATCGGCGCGCACGGGGTCAGCCTGCGCAGCTACACCGCGCGCCGGCAGGACCCCGCGACGGGCCGGCTGGAGATCGACTTCGTGCTGCACGGCGACGGGCCGGCGGCCTCGTGGGCGGCGGCCGCCGCACCGGGCGCGCAGCTGGCCGTCGCCGGCGCCGCCGCGCTGGGCGACCGCCCGGCCGGCCGGCTGCTGCTGGCCGGCGACGAGACGGCGCTGCCGGCGATCAGCCGCATCCTGGCCGCGGCACCGGAGGGCACCCGCGGGGTGGCGCTGCTGGAGGTGGCCGGGCCCGAGGAGGAGCAGGACCTGGTGGCACCGGCCGGCGTCGAGCTGCGCTGGCTGCACCGCGGCACCCTCCCGCCGGGCGGGAGCACCCTGCTGGCCGACGCCGTGGCGGGGCTCGACCGCCCCGCGGGCGAGGACCTGTTCGCCTGGGTGGCCGCGGAGTCGGGGGCGGTCCGCACCGTGCGGGCGGACCTGCGCGGCCGCTGGGGCCTGGGCCGGGCGCAGCACCACGCGATCGGGTACTGGCGGCTCGGCCGCGCCATGGGCGGCTGACAGCTCCGGGGGCCAGGGGCGCGTGAGGGGCGTCCAGGCGATTCACAGGTAGCGTCCAGGGAGGCCGCAGCCCGAGCGGCCAGGGTGGCCCCCATGACCACGGCATCGGCACGCACCGTCGGAGGAACCGTGTCCGCAGAGGCGACCCGCCAGCCGGCCCCCGAGGCCCGCCTGCTGGTGGTGGACGACGAGCCGAACATCCGGGAGCTGCTGTCGGCCAGCCTGCGCTACGCCGGCTTCGAGGTGGTGACCGCGGCGGACGGGCACCAGGCGCTCGCGCTGGCGGAGTCCTTCCGGCCCGACCTGCTCGTGCTCGACGTGATGATGCCGGGCCTCGACGGCTTCGGGGTGGTCCGGCGGCTGCGCGAGTCCGGCCGCCGCACCCCGGTCCTGTTCCTCACCGCACGTGACGCGGCCGAGGACAAGGTGTCGGGCCTGACGCTCGGCGGTGACGACTACGTGACCAAGCCGTTCAGCCTCGACGAGGTCGTCGCGCGCATCCGGGCGGTGCTGCGGCGGACCGCCGGCGCGCAGCAGGCCGCCGAGGCGCCCCGGCTGACCTTCGCCGACATCGAGCTGGACGAGGAGAGCCACGAGGTCCTCAAGGCCGGGCAGCTGATCAGCCTCTCCCCCACGGAGTTCAAGCTGCTGCGCTACCTGATGGCCAACGCCGGCCGGGTGCTGTCCAAGGCGCAGATCCTCGACCACGTGTGGAACTACGACTTCAACGGCGAGGCCAACGTCGTCGAGTCCTACATCTCCTACCTGCGGCGCAAGGTGGACACCACCGAGCCCCGCCTGCTGCACACCATCCGCGGGGTCGGGTACACGCTCCGGCTGCCGCGGGGCGCATGACCGCTCCCCTCCCCCCGGCACCGCGCGGCGGTTCCCGGGTCCCGCTGCGGGTCACGCTCGTGGCGCTCCTGGTGGGCCTGGTCGCCGTCGCGCTGCTGGTGACCGCGCTGGCCACCACGTCGCTGCTGCGCAGCTACCTGACCGACCAGCAGGACGAGTCCCTGCGCTCGACCGTGTCGCAGGCCAGCCCCCGGGTCCTCCAGGCCTGCCTGGACGGCGAGTACCGGGTCACCCCCCAGGGCGCCTACGCCGGCTGCCTGCCCCCCGAGGCCGACGCCGTCGTCGACTTCCAGGGCCCGGCCGACGACGACAGCCTCCCGCGGCTCGACGGCGCCGACGTGGCGGCCGGCGACTTCGCGCACCACCCGCGGACGGTGCGGGCGGAGGACGGCACCCGGTGGCGGGTCATGTCCGGCGAGCTGCCCGGTGGTTACGCGCTGGTGGTCGGGCTGGACCTCGAGGCCGACCAGCGGGCGATCAAGCGGCTGGCCGCGATCGAGGCGGTGGTCGGCTTCGTCGTCCTCAGCGTCCTCGCCGTCGCCGGGAACCTGCTGGTGCGCAACTCGCTGCGGCCCCTGGCCGAGGTGGAGCGCACCGCGCAGGCGATCGCGGCCGGCGACCTGTCGCAGCGCGTGCCCGCGGGCGACCAGCGCACCGAGGTCGGCCGGCTCTCCAGCGCCCTGAACGGGATGCTGTCGCGGATCGAGAGCGCGTTCCGCGCGCAGCAGGCCTCCGAGGCCGAGGCGCGCGGCTCCGAGGAGAAGATGCGCCGGTTCGTCGCCGACGCCAGCCACGAGCTGCGGACCCCGCTGACCTCGATCCGCGGGTTCGCGGAGCTCTACCGGCAGGGCGCGGTCGGCACGGACGAGGACGTCACCCGGCTGATGCAGCGCATCGAGTCCGAGGGCGCGCGGATGGGCGAGCTCGTCGAGGACCTCCTGCTGCTGGCCCGGCTCGACCAGCGCCGCCCCCTCGCCGTCGCGCCGGTCGACCTCGCGGAGCTGGCCGGCGACGCCGTGCACGACGCCCGCGCCGTCCAGCCCGAACGGCCCATCTCGCTGCACCTCGAGGAGGACCTCGCCGACGTGCCGGTCGTGCTGGGCGACGAGGCGCGGTTGCGGCAGGTGCTGGGGAACCTGGTCACCAACGCGCTCACCCACACCCCGCCCGACGCGCGGATCACGGTGACGGTGGGCGCCGACCCGGACCCCGACGTGGTCCAGGTGCGGGTCGCCGACGAGGGCCCGGGCATGGGTCCCGAGGACGCGCGCCGGGCGTTCGAGCGGTTCTACCGGGCCGACAGCTCCCGGACCCGGGCCGACGGGGCGTCGACCGCCGGCGGCACCGGGCTGGGGCTGGCGATCGTCGCCTCGCTGGTGGCCGCGCACGGCGGCTCGGTGGACCTGACCACCGCACCGGGCGAGGGCGCGACGTTCACCGTGCGGCTGCGCCGGGAGGGCCCGCCGGCCGGGGGCGCCGCACCGCCCGCGTAGGGCCGTTTGCCACCATCCCCCGGTGACGACGAACGACGACGGGGCCCCCTTCGACGCCGGGCTGATGGCCGCGACGACCGACCTCGGCGACGCCCTGCGCGAGCTGATCGAGGCCTCGGTGACCACCACGGCGCCGGCCGAGCAGGTCGCCGCGGCGGCCGCGCTGGTGCGCGAGGCGACCGCCCGGATCGGCGGCTCGCGGCGGCCGCCGTCGCAGCTGCCCACCCTCGACGACCCCGCGAGCGGGCGGCGGGTGTTCAACCCGGTCACCGGCATCGGCAACGCGATCGCGCCGCCCCTGGAGGTGCGCCGGGACGGCGACGGCGTCGTCGCCGAGGCCACGCTCGGTCTCGCCTACGAGGGGCCGCCCAGCTACGTGCACGGCGGCATGAGCGCGCTGTACATGGACCAGCTGCTGGGCAGCGCCGCCGGAGCGGCCGGTCTCTGGGGCATGACAGCCCACCTCGAGCTGGACTACCGCGGCCCGCTGCCGCTGCGCACGCCGCTGGTGTTCCGCGCCTGGGTGGAGAGCAACGAGGGCCGCAAGTCGGTCATCGCCGGCTCGATCGCCCTCGCGTCGGATCCCGGGCGCCCGCTGGTCGAGGCCCGCGGCATCTTCGTCATGCCGCGCCCGGAGAAGGCCCAGGCGTACTTCGGCGCGATCACCGACGCGCGGGGCAACCACCGCCCGCCGCAGCGCCCGGGCGACGCGACGTCCGTCGAGTGGAGCTGACCGGCCGCGGCGAGACGATCGTCACGCCGGCGCGGCCGGCCCATCGGGGAGACTGGGCCGGGAATCCGCGCCCCCGTGGGGCGGTTGCACCGCCTTCGAGCCCTGTCCCCGACCTCCGGAGCCCTGCGCGTGACCACTCCTGACTACCGGCTCAGCCAGCTGGAGACGCTGGAGGCCGAGTCGATCCACGTGATCCGCGAGGTCGTGGCCGAGCTCGAGCGGCCCGTGCTGCTCTTCTCCGGCGGCAAGGACTCCATCGTCATGCTGGAGCTGGCCCGCAAGGCCTTCGCACCGGCGCGCATCCCGTTCCCGGTGATGCACGTCGACACCGGGCTGAACTTCCCTGAGGTGCTGGCCTTCCGGGACCGGCGGGTCGCCGAGCTGGGCGTGCAGCTGGTCGTGGCGTCGGTGCCCGAGGCGATCGCCGCCGGCACGGTCAAGGAGGAGCCCAACGGCTCGCGCAACCGGATCCAGACCCCGGTGCTCCTGGACGCCGTCGAGAAGCACGGGTTCACCGCTCTCTTCGGCGGCGCCCGCCGCGACGAGGACAAGGCCCGCGCCAAGGAGCGGATGTTCTCCTTCCGCGACGAGTTCGGGCAGTGGGACCCCAAGAACCAGCGCCCCGAGCTCTGGGACCTCTACAACGGCCGCATCCACCTCGGTGAGTCGATCCGGGTGTTCCCGCTGTCCAACTGGACCGAGCTGGACATCTGGCAGTACATCGCCCGCGAGGAGATCGCGATCCCCGAGCTGTACCTGGCGAAGGAGCGCGACGTGGTGGAGCGGCAGGGGATGCTCTACGCGGTCAACGAGTTCATCACCCTGCGCGAGGGCGAGCAGGTCCGCCGGGAGTCGGTGCGCTACCGCACCGTGGGCGACGCGAACCTGACCGCCGCGGTGCCCTCCCGGGCCACCACCGTCGAGGAGGTCATCGCCGAGATCGCGGTGACCCGGATGACCGAGCGCGGCGCGACCCGCGGCGACGACAAGGTCAGCGACGCCGCCATGGAGGACCGCAAGAAGGAGGGCTACTTCTGATGCGGGCCCTCCCGGCGGCGTCGCCGGCGCACGAGCAGCACGCGCACGACGACGGCGAGCAGCACCAGCCCTGTCGTCCAGCCCACCCGTTCGGCGACCAGCGGCGACGGGCTGCCGAGCAGATCGGTGATCCACGCGCCCACGGCGTAGCCCACGACGTAGCCGAGGAGGACGACGAGCAGCGCGGGCGTCGCCACCGCGAACACGAACACGCGCACCTCCCGCGGGCCTCCCGCCCCAGGGTGCGCCGCCCCGCCGTCCGCTGCCAGGAGACCGCCCGATGACCCCCGTCGAAGAGCCCGTCGACCTGCACTCCGCGGCCGCGGAGCAGGCCCACGACATCGCCGTCGCCCGCAAGGACATCCTGCGGATCGCCACCGCCGGGTCGGTGGACGACGGCAAGTCCACCCTGATCGGCCGGCTGCTGTACGACAGCAAGGCGGTGTTCGAGGACCAGTACGAGGCGGTCGAGCGGGCGAGCAAGGGCGACTACGTCGACCTGGCGCTGCTCACCGACGGCCTGCGCGCCGAGCGCGAGCAGGGCATCACCATCGACGTCGCCTACCGCTACTTCGCGACGCCGCGGCGCACCTTCATCCTGGCCGACACCCCGGGCCACGTGCAGTACACGCGGAACATGGTCACCGGGGCCTCGACCGCGGACCTCGCGATCGTGCTCGTCGACGCCCGCAAGGGCATGGTCGAGCAGAGCCGCCGGCACGCCTTCCTGGCCTCGCTGCTGCGGGTGCCACACCTCGTCGTGGCGGTCAACAAGATGGACCTGGTCGACTGGTCGGAGGAGCGCTACGAGGCGATCCGCGACGAGTTCACCGCCTTCGCCGCCAAGCTGAACATCGCCGACCTCACCGTCGTCCCCATCTCGGCGCTGCACGGCGACAACGTCGTCACCCGGTCGGCGAACACGCCCTGGTACGACGGCTCCTCGCTGCTGCACCACCTCGAGCACGTGCACGTGGCCAGCGACCGCAACCTCGTGGACACCCGGTTCCCGGTCCAGTACGTCATCCGGCCGCAGTCCGACGCCCACCACGACTACCGCGGGTACGCGGGCACCGTGGCCAGCGGCGTGCTGCGCCCGGGCGACGAGGTCCTGGTGCTGCCCAGCGGGCTGACGACGACGGTCGCCGCCATCGACGGCCCGCGCGGCCCGGTGGCCGAGGCGTTCGCCCCGATGTCGGTGACCGTGCGGCTGGCCGACGACCTCGACGTCTCCCGCGGCGACCTCGTCTGCCGGCCGGCAAACGCGCCGCACGTGGTCCAGGACCTCGACGCGCTGGTGTGCTGGATGACCGACGAGCCGCTGCGCCCGCGCCAGCGGCTGGCGGTCAAGCACACCACCCGGACCGTGCGCGCCATGGTCAAGGACCTGGTCTACCGGCTCGACGTGAACACGCTGCACCGCGACCAGGAGGCCGGCGAGCTGGGGCTGAACGACATCGGCCGCGTCCGGCTGCGCACCATGCAGCCGCTGTTCGTCGACGACTACGCCCGCAACCGGGTGACCGGCCGGTTCATCCTGGTCGACGAGGCCACCAACGCGACCGTCGGCGCCGGGATGCTCGTCGCCGGCTAACCCAGGGCGACCGGGAGGGATTCGAAGCCGCGCAGCGTCTGCAGGTCGCGGCGTTCGGGACGGCCGGCGACCCGCAGCCGCGGGTAGCGCTCGGTGAGCGTGCGCAGCGCGACGACCGCCTCCAGCCGGGCCAGCCCGGCGCCCAGGCAGTAGTGGATGCCGCCGGAGAAGGCCAGGTGCTCGCGGGCGTTGGGCCGGGTGACGTCGAAGCGGCCGGGGTCGGGGAACACCTCGGGGTCGCGGTTGGCCGCACCGAGCAGCAGGGTGACCCGGTTGCCGGCCCGCACCCGGCGCCCGGCGAGCTCGACGTCGGCGCGCGCGGTGCGCCCGGTGAGCTGCACCGGGCTGTCGAACCGCAGGACCTCCTCGACCGCGCCGTCCCAGCCCGCCGGGTCGGCGGCGAGGGCCTCCCACTGGTCGCGGTGCGCGTCGAGCAGGACGACGGCGTTGCCGAGCAGGTTCACCGTCGTCTCGAAGCCCGCGCCGAGCAGCAGCATGACCGTGGCGTGCAGCTCCCGGTCGGTGAGCGCCTCCCCCGCCGGCAGCGTCACCAGCGTGCTCACGAGGTCCTCCCCCGGCTCGGCGCGCAGCCGGGCGAAGTGCTCGTCGAGGAAGCCGTGCATCGCCCGCAGCGCGCGGTCGGCGGCCAGGTAGCGCCGCAGCGGCAGGCCCGGGTCGAGCGTCGCCGCGGCGGCCGCGCCCCAGCGGAGGAAGTCCTGCCGCCGCTCGGTCGGGACGCCGAGGAGGTCGGCGATGACGAGCACCGGCAGCTGCGCGGCGAAGGCGTCGACCAGGTCGACGGTGCCGGCGCGGCTGCGCCCGAGGTCGTCGAGCAGCCGGTCGGCGGTCGCCTGGATGGCCGGCTCGGACGCCGCCGTCGCCCGCGGGGTGAACGCCCGGCTGACCAGGCGGCGGAAGCGGGTGTGCTCCGGCGGGTCGACGACGAGCATCGACGGCGGCTCGGCCACCCCGGCGGCACCGGCGTCGTCACCGAACTCGAGCGCCCAGCGGATGGGCCGGGGCGCACCGCTGCGGTCGAACCCCACACCGAAGCGGTCCGACCGCAGCACCTCGTGCGCGACGGCGTGCGACGTCGTGACCCACCCCAGGCCGCTGGGGGTGAGCGGACCACCCGCCCGGAGCTGCTCGTAGAGCGCGTAGGGCTCCTCGCGGACGGCACGGTCGCGCATGAGCCGGCCGACCAGGTCGCCCCGGCGGGCGCTCCGGCTGAGGTACGCCGCCGGCAGCCCGTGGCGGACGGCCCAGCGGGCGGCGGTGCGCGCGGGGCGGAGGGCCAGGGTCGCGGCGTCGGAAACTGCCAGGCTGGTCATGGCCGCAGTCTGCCCGGACGCGACCGGTCCCGGCGACCCTCGCGGGGCACCGGGACCGGGAGGTGCGGTTCGGCTGGGCTCAGGCCTCGTCGGCCGGCTCGGGCGCCGAGCCCGGGTCGCCGTTCCAGTCCTTGCCCGCGACGTCGGCGTGCTCGGACGCGCTGTCGGTCTGCCCGGCGACGGTCGCGACCATCTCCTCGTCGCTGAGGCCCTCGCCGGCGGCCTGCTCGGTCGGCTCGCTCATGGCCGTCCCCTTCCGTGTCGCGTACTGGTCCCCCGGCCCCTCCCCGATCACGGGCGGTGGCAAACCAGCGGCTGCGTCACAGGCCCGGCGGGCTGAGCTCCACCCACACCCGCTTGCCGCCGTCGTGGTCCTCGCACCCCCAGCGCGCGGCGATCGCCTGGACCATCTGCAGCCCGCGACCCCGCGGGCGCTCCCCCGACAGCCCGAGGACCACCGGCCGGACCGCGCTCCCGTCGACGACGGCGATCCGCAACCAGTCCTCGGACAGCGAGAGCTCGAGCGTCAGGACCGACTCCCCGCCCACGTGGTCCACGACGTTGGCGACCAGCTCGGTGACGAGCAGCGCCGCGTCCTCCTCGTCGTGCGGCGCGCGCCAGGAGCGCAGCAGCTCGCAGGTGAGGCGCCGGGCCGCCCGGATGCTCGCCGGGGTGGGGGTGAGGTCGATGCCGGCGAGGAGGGTGGACATGCGGTGGGTTCCGTTCCGTCGGCATTCGGCGGGGCACAACTTTGTTGGTCGCCATCTTGATGTGACACCGGTCGCTTGCGCAAGGACCCGTTGCACGACACGCCCGTTGCGGGCAACGGCGGGTTTCGGAAGGTAGTGTGCAACAAGAACGTGCCACTCCTACTCAGGGACGAGCTGTGTCCGACCTCCCCGCCACCGACCCGGCGGCCGACGCCCTGGCGCACCTCGTCGCCGAGATCGACCGCTCCGTCGCCGAGCTCGAACGGGCTCGCCACCGTGCCGAGCGGCTGCTCCACGAGCGCGGCACCGGCCGGCCGTGGCTGGACGTGGTCACCGCGGAGTCGCGTCCGCTCGTCGTCGAGAGCGTGTCCGCGGTGCTCGCCGGGCTGGCCGGCGCCGGGCACGGCTGGCGCCGGGAGCAGGCCCTCGCCCTGCAGCGTGAGGCGGTGAGCATCAACCGCATCGCCGCGCTGTTCGGCGTCACGCGGCAGCGGATCTCCGCCCTGCTCAAGGAGTAGCCGGCCCCCGGCCCGCCCGACCGAGATGACCGACCGTCCGGTCGGGCGGGTGGCTAGTGTGACCTGCATGACCGTGCAGCTGACCAAGGACTCCATCGACCTGGGGCTCGTCGCCAAGGACCCCGCGGCCTGCCTCACCTTCTACCGCGACGTGCTCGGCCTGGAGGACCTCGGCGAGTCGCCGATGCCCGGCGGGACCATGCACCGCCTCGGGTGCGGGACGAGCGTCCTCAAGGTGATCACGCCGAAGAAGCCCCCGGCGGCCGAGGCGCCGCCCGGCGGTCTGCGTGGCGGCACGGGGTACCGCTACTGGACGATCAGCGTGTCGAACCTCCCCGAGGTCGTCGCCGCCTGCGAGCGGGCCGGGCACCCGGTGGTCGTGCCGCAGACGGAGCTGCGCCCCGGGGTCTCCATCGCGATGATCGAGGACCCGGACGGCAACTGGGTGGAGCTGCTCGGCGAGGCGTGACCGCCGGCCGGGCGCCGGGTCCCCGGCGCCCGGCCCGACCGCTCAGTAGGCCGCGCGGGCCGGCGCGGACTGCCCGGACATCGGCTTGATGACCGGCGTCTCGTGCTCGGAGGACACCACCTCCACGACCGAGGGGCGACCGCGGACGGCGAACGCCTCGTCGAGCGCCGCGCCGACGTCCTCGACCCGGTCGACCCGGACCGCGTGCGCGCCGAGGCTGCGGGCGTTGGCCGCGTAGTCGACGTCCGTGAAGTCCTGCGACACGTGCTCCCCGCCGTACCGCCGCTGCACCTCGTGCTTGTTCCACCCGAGCACGGAGTTGTTCAGCACGACCGACACGACCGGCATCCCGAACCGGGTGAGGGTCTCCACCTCGGTCAGCGAGTACCCCCAGCCGCCGTCGCCGGCCAGGCAGACGACGCGCCCGGGGCTGCCCTGGTCGGCCAGGCCGAACGCGGCTCCGGTCGCCGCCGGCAGGCCCCAGCCGAGCCCGGCCACCCCACGGGGCGCCAGGATCCGGCGGCCGGGCTCCTCCACCCGCCAGCCGGAGCCCATCCAGCCCGAGGAGAGGCTCGCGTCGGTGACGACCAGGTCCGCGCCGGTCAGGCGGGCGCCGATCAGCCGGACGACGTCCTGCGGCTTGACCGCGTCCCCCTGGCGCGGCCGGGCGAGCAGCGGCTCCCCCGCCCACCACTCCCCCGCCCGCCGGCCGACCTCGGCCCGGTCCCAGTCGAAGGACAGCTCCGCGGTGGCGAGGGCGTCCAGCAGGGCGCGCATCCCCAGCGCGGCGTCCCCGTGCAGGCCCACCGCCGGTGCGTTGCGGCCGATCTCCTCGGCGTCGACGTCGAGGTGGACCACGGCGGCGCCGGGCGCAGGCAGGTCCCAGCCCAGCGTGGCGGCCTGCCCGAGCTTGGCACCGACCACGATCAGGCAGTCCGCCTCCGCGAGCAGGTCGTTGGCCACCGGGACGCCGAAGGAGCCGGAGATGCCCGCCGCCAGCGGGTGCGTCTCCTCGACCAGCCCCTTGCCGCTGATCGTCGTCGAGAACGGCACGCCGAGCCGTTCCACGAGCGCCCGCGCCTCCGGTCCGGCGGCTGCGATCTGCGCGCCGCCCCCCAGGAGCAGCATCGGCCGGCGGCTGTGCCCGATCACCGTCGCCGCCGCGCGGACGGCGTCCGGGTCGGGCGCGCTGCGGAACCGCGGGTACCGGGCGTCCACCGCGGGCAGCGGGCCCTCGACGGCCTCGGCGGAGAAGACGTCGTCCGGGATCTCGACCACGACCGGCCCCGGGCGGTTGGACGTCGCCACCCGCAGCGCCTGCCCGACGACGTCGTCGACGGCCTCGGGCACGCCGACGTGGCCGAACCACTTCGCGCACGGCTCGAGGAACGACCGCTGCTCGAACCCCTGGGAGGCCGAGCCGAGGTGCCGGCGGTGCTCCCAGGCCCGGGGGATGTCGGCGACCACCGCGATCAGCGGGATGGAGGAGCTGCGCGCCTCCACCAGCCCCGACACCAGGTTGGTGGCGCCCGGGCCGACCGTCGCGTCGCAGGCCCCTGCCCGCCCGGTGGTGCGGGCGTAGGCGTCGGCGGCGAAGACGGCGCTGCGCTCGTCGCGCATCAGCACGTGCCGGATCGCGTCCCGGCGGACGGCCATGCCGTGGTAGAGCGGGGAGGTCTGCCCTCCGGGGACGCCGAAGGCCGAGCCGATGCCGGCCTCCACGAGCAGATCGACGACGCGCTGGCCTACGTGCATCAGGTGACTCCCTGTCGTTGGTGCGTGGGGGTGGGGCTGGGCGGTACGACCGGCCCGGCAGGTGCGCGGGCCAGGGTCTCGGGGATGAAGAGGACGGCGACCGCGCTGAGGGCCAGGGCGACGACCCCCACGCCGAACGTCGTCGCCGTGCTGAGGTGCTGGAGGAGCAGGCCCACGGTCACGGGCCCGACGAACAAACCCAGCCCGGACGACGTCCGGTGGATGCCGACGGCGACGCCGCGGATGCTGGGGTCGGCGACGTCGGCCAGGATCGCCGGCAGCGCGGCGCCGGCCAGCCCCATCCCGATCCCGAGCGCGAGCACGCCGGTCCAGGTCGCCGCGACCGAACCGACGACCAGGCCGGCCAGGCCGGCGCAGAGCACGCCGGTCCCCGCAAGTAGCACCGGGCGCCGGCCGAACCGGTCCGCGGCCGGGCCGGCGACGAACAGGCAGATGCCGTTCGCCACGGCGGCGGCGCCGAGCAGGAGACCGACCAGCAGGGCGCTGTACCCGAGGTCGTCGCGGGCGAGGACCGGTACCGCGGTGTTGCGCAGCCCCGCGACCATCCAGAACAGCACGAAGGTCACGCACAGGCTGACCGCGAAGGACCGGTTCGTCATCAGCCGGGACAGCGGGCCGCGGCGCGGGACGGCCTCGCCGGACGGGTGTGCGTGGGCCAGGCCCGGCAGCACGAGGATCGCGACCAGGGAGAGGAGCAGCGAGACGACGGCCGTCGCCGCGTAGAACCAGAACGGCCCGGTGACGCCCCAGGCGGTGACCGCCACGCCACCCATCACCGGCGACAGCGACACCCCCAGCAGGACGACGCCCTGGTGCAGCGAGAGGAACCGGGCCATCCGGCCGTCGGGCAGCGCGGCGATGATCGACGAGAGGGCGGCGGTGTTGTGGACCGCGGACCCGGCTCCCTGAACGATCTGCGCCGAGAGCAGCGCCCACAGCGGGGGCTCGAGCCCCGCCGCCACCGCGCCGCCGACGGTGAGCAGGCAGCCGGTCGTGGCCGCGCGGGCGAAGCCGAGCCGGTCGGCGAGCAGCCCGCCCGGGATGGAGAAGAGCAGCCGACCCAGGGCGAACGCGCTGAGCACCCAGCCGGACTCCGCCACCGTGAGACCCCGGCTGTCGGCGAGCTGCGGCAGCCCCGGGGCCAGCAGCGCGACGCCCGAGACCATGAGGAAGGTGGCCACGGTGACCAGGGCGAAGCCGGTGCCGGTGCGCAGCGGCGAGCCGGCCCGCTCGGGGCCGGCGGCTGGTTCGCCCTGGGTGCTCACCTCGCCGGCTCGTGGACGTGCGCCCGGGCGTCCTCGTCGACCGACCACCGGTCCGGCGGTCCGGGCCGGACCTGCGCCCGCCCCTCGCGCACCAGCCGCTCGAGGTGGCTGTGCGTCTCCCCCAGCGCGGACCGCCGCTGCAACCCGCGCAGCTCGTCCCACGACCGGGACCAGGAGATGGTGGTCGCCACCTCCCACACCGTCGAGGCGCCGCCGCGCAGCACCGCCTCGACCTGGTCCAGGCGGTCGCGGTGGTGCTCGGCCAGGACGTCGATCCGCCCGTCGAGGTCCGGGATCGGCCACTCGTGGCCGGGCAGCCCCAGGAGCGCTCCCGATCCGCGGAGCTTGGCGATCGAGCGGCGGTAGTGGCCCAGCGGGTCCTCCCCCTGCTGGGGCCGCTGCGAGATGTTCGGGGTCACCCGGGGCAGCACGTGGTCGCCGGTGAAGGCGATCCGCTGCGCCTCGTCGACGAAGCAGAGGTGGCCGCGGGTGTGCCCGGGGGTGTGGACGGCGGTCGTCGTGCTGCGGCCGGGCAGCTGCTGGCCGTCGTGGAGCAGCCGGTCGGGGCGCACCCGGGGCGTGGTGGCCGCGATGACCGCCGCGTGGTCGCGCAGCGCCTGCACCTCGTCCGGCGGTGCACCGGCGGCGTGCAGCCAGGCCACCATCTCCTCGAGGACGGCCGCGACCTCCTCGTCGGCGGAGGGGATGCGGTCGGCCTCCAGCGGGTGCATGCCGATCCAGGCCGAGGTGTGCTCCCGCAGCCGGCCGGCCAGCCCGTAGTGGTCGGGGTGGATGTGGGTGATCGCCACCCCGGCCAGGTCGGCCGGCTCGGCCCCGGCCAGCGCCAGCCCCCGCCGGAGCGCGGCCCAGCACTCCTCGGAGTCCCAGCCGGCATCGACCAGCACGAGACCGGAGCCGGCCTCCAGGAGGTAGGCCAGCGTGTAGCGGAGCGGGTTGGGGAACGGCAGCGGCAGGCTCCACACGCCGGGCGCGACCTCGCCCGGCTCGGGCACCGTGCGCTCGGGCACCGTGCGCTCGGGGACCTGCCGCTCGACCACCTGCCGCTCAGCCATCGGCGCCGTCCGGGAACCCGAGGAGGACCTTGCCCCGCTTGCCCGAGGACGCCAGCCGCTCGAACGCCGCCACCGCCTCCGTGTGCGGGAAGCACGCCTCCACGTGGGCGACCAGCCGCCGCCGGGCCAGCAGGGGGACGACCTCGTGGGCGAAGGCCTGCACCGCGAGCGCCTTCTCCTCCGGCGGCCGGTTGCGGAGGTTGGTGCCGGTCAGCGAGGCGCGCAGCCGGATGAAGGGCCGCAGCGCCAGCTCGACGGCGTCCCCGGCGGCGACGCCGACGACGACGATGCGCCCACGGGGTGCCAGGACCGACGGCAGCCGGGCCAGGTTCGGGCCGCCGACCAGCTCGATCACCAGGTCGAAGCGGCCCAGCCGGTCCACGTCCCCCGCGAGCAGCTCCTCCTGGGCCAGCGCCTCGGCGCCCAGCGCCCGGATGTGCTCCAGCCCGGTGGCCGACCGGCTGGTGCCGACGGCGGTGCCGCCGAAGGCGGCCACCAGCTGCAGGGCGGCCGCCCCCACCCCGCCGTTCGCGCCGTTCACGAGCACCCGGTCGCCGGGCCGGAGCCGGCCGACGGTCGCCAGCGCGTCGTGCGCGGTGATGAACGCCTCGGGGATCGCCGCGGCCTCGTCGTCGCCCAGCTCGTCCGGAACCGGCGCCAGGCACCGGTCCTCGGCCACGACCCGCTCGGCGAACCCGCCGCCGTCGACCAGGCCGAAGACCCGGTCACCGGTGCGCCACCGCACCACCCCGGGACCGCAGCGCTCGACCGTCCCGCAGACCTCGATCCCGCCGATGTCGGCCGGCGCCCCGGCGGGCGGCGGGTAGCGGCCCTCGCGCTGGGCGATGTCGGCGGGGTTGAGCCCGACCCGCCGCACCCGGACGAGGACCTCCCCCGGCCCCGGCTCGGGCACCGCCCGCTCGGCCACCCGGACGACCTCGTTGCCGCCCGCCCCCTCGAACACGATCGCCTGCACGCACCCACCACCCTCTCGTCGAACCGGTTCCTCGCCCGAGCACCACCGCGCCGCTAGGGGGCCATGTAGGCACCGCCGTTGATGTCGATCGTGTCGCCGGTCAGGAAGCCGGCCTCGTCCCGGCAGAGGTAGGACACGAGCGCCGCGATGTCCTCGGGCTCGCCGAACCGGCCGACCGGCGTGGCGGCGACCAGCCGGGCGTTGACCTCGTCGGAGACGCCGGCCGCCATCGGCGTCCGGATCCGCCCGGGGGCGATGGAGTTCACCGTGATGCCCATCGGCGCGACGTGCGGCGCCAGCGTGCGGGTCAGCCCGTTGATCCCGGTCTTGGTGACGCCGTAGGGCAGGCCGGCGAGCATCGCGCCCGACCGGCCGGCCTTGGAGGACATGTTGACGATCCGGCCCCAGCCGCGGCGCTGCATGTGCGGGATGACCGCCCGGCAGGCGAGGAACGGGCCGGTCAGGTTGACCCGGACCACCTGCTCCCACTCGTCCGGGCTCGTCTCGTGCGGCGGGACCCGCGCCCCCTCGGCCTTCGGCGAGATCGCCGCGTTGTTGACGAGCACGTCGACCGAGCCGTGCTCGGCCACCACCTGCTCGACGCCCTCGGCGATCTGCTCGGCCGAGCCCACGTCGACCGCCCGCACGCGCAGGCTGCCGGTGACCGGGACCTCCTCCAGGTCGCCGTGCTCGCGGACCACGTCCGCGAGGTCCCAGGCGACGACGGTCATGCCGTCCTGCGCCAGGCGCAGGGCGATCCCCCGGCCGATGCCGCGGCAGCCGCCGGTCACGACGGCCACCCGTCCGGTCCCACGTGCCTCGGTCATGCCCGGTCCTCCTGGTCGACGGTCGGAGCTGTCGGTGCGTGCGGAGGGAACTGCGCGGGTCGCTTCTCCAGGAAGCTCCGCACGCCCTCCGCTGCGTCGGGCGAGCGGAACGCGCCGGCCATCTCCTCCGCGGCGGCGCGGAGCGCCGGTCCCACGGCGCGCGCCTGGTCGGCGTAGACCTGCCGCTTGACCACGGCGGCCGACCGCGGCGAGACCGTCCCGGCGATCCGGCCGAGGACCTCCAGCAGCGCCGGCCGTAGCTCCCCCGGTTCGACCAGCCGGCTGACCAGCCGCATCGCGTGCGCCTCGACGGCCGGCACGGTGCGGCTGGTGAGCAGCAGGTCGAGGGCATCGCCGAGGCCGACGACGCGCGGCAGCAGCCACGAGGTGCCGTGCTCGGCGATGAGCCCCCGTTCCGGGAACGCGGTCCGGAAGCGGGCGTCGGTCGAGGCCAGTCGGATGTCGCAGGTCAGGGCCAGGGCCAGGCCGATGCCGACGCAGGCGCCGTGGATCGCCGCGACCACCGGCGTCGGGGTGTCCAGGGCGCGCGTGATGCGCCGCTCGACCACGTCGGCGACGACCTCTTCGGCGTCCCGGTCGGCGGCGAGCAGGGCGCGCACCCGGGAGAGGTCGGCGCCGCCGCAGAACGCCCGGCCCCGGCTGACCACGCCGATCGCCCGGGTGCCCGGGTCGGCGCCGAGCTCGTCGAGCGCCCCGAGCAGGCCCAGCTCGAGATCCGCGTCCCAGAGGTTGAGCGAGCCGGGCTCGCCCATCTCGACGAGGGCGACGCCCTCCAGCGGCCGCGTCACGGAGACGCTGCGGGCAGCCGTCATCACCTGCTCCTCGCAGTCGGGGTACGGGGGCAGTCCGCTACTGGCCGGTGTAGACGCCGGGACGCTTCTCGCGCCGGGCGGCGAGGGCCTCCTGGTGGTCCTCGCTCATCATCGAGATCTTCTCCCAGGCCAGGGAGGTCTCCAGGACGTGATTGGTCATCCAGGCGACGTACCGGTTGACCGACGTCTTGGTCGCGCGGACGGCGTAGGGCGGGAGCGCGGCGATCGCGCGGGCGAGGTCCAGGGTCTCCTCGCGCAGCCGGGCCAGCGGGACCGACCGGTTGACCAGGCCCATGTCGGCGGCCTCACGGCCGCTGAGCATGCGGCCGGTGAGCATGAGCTCCTTGGCCCGCAGCGGGCCCACGAGCAGCGGCCACATCACCGCCCCGCCGTCACCTGCCACGAGGCCGACGTTGACGTGCCGGTCACCGATCGAGGCCTCGTCGGCCATGACCACCACGTCGCAGTAGAGGGCCAGCGTGGCGCCCAGGCCCGCGGCCGGCCCGTTGACCATCGCGATGATCGGCTTCTCGACCGACATGAAGGCGTTGATCAGGTGGCGGCCCTGCGAGTAGACCTTCTTCGGCGCGACGCCGACCTTGTGCCGCGCGGACATGCTCGTGACGTCGCCGCCGGAGCAGAAGCCGCGCCCCGTGCCGGTGAGGACGGCGACGCGAGAGTCCTCGTCGTCGTCCAGGGCCAGGAGGGTCCGCCGCAGCTGGTCGCTGGTCTCCGGCGCGATCGCGTTGAGCCGCTCCGGGCGGTTGAGGCTGACGATCACGACATCGCCCTCGTACGAGACGTCGATCTGCTCTGTGGACTCGATCACGGGCGCTCCTTGCTCGGTGGGCGACGGCCTCGCGGAGGATGCGGGGCCGGAGGGCTGATCAGGACGCGGTGCTCAGGGTCGGCCCGAAGGTGGCCATGAGATCGGGGCTGGAGATGACGGCGTCGCCGAGGAGGCGGTGGTGGTGGCGGAGCGAGCCGTAGGCCCCCTCGAGCGCTTTGCCGCGCTTGAGCCACAGGTGCAGGTCGTGCTCCCAGGTGAAACCGATGCCGCCGTGCACCTGCAGCGTGTGGTAGCTCGCCGTCACGGCGGCGGCGGTGGCCGCGGCCTTGGCGGCGCTGCTGGCCAGGACGGCGTCCGGCCGCCCCTCGGCCCACGTGGAGAGCGCGTACCAGGCAGCCGGCCGGGACGTCTCGACCTCGAGGGCCACCTCGGCGAGCATGTGCTTGACCGCCTGGAACGACCCGATCGGCCGGCCGAACTGCTCCCGCTCCTTGGCGTAGGCGACGGCCATGTCGAGCAGCCGGCGGCTCACCCCGTTGAGCACGGCGGCCGCCGCGGCCGCGCCGCGAGCACGGGCCTCGGCCAGGGCGGCGCCGGGCAGCCGGGTCGCGGGATCGGGCACCGCCCGGAGAGCCGCTGTGTGCCGGGCGCCGTCCATGGAGGGCGCCTGCTCACGGGTCAGCCGCTCGGCGGGCACGAGGTGCAGACCGTCCTCGAGCTCCAGCAGCGCCAGGTCGGCGACCGTCCCGTACGGCGCCACGGGCGCGTCGAGCAGTTGCGCGGTGGCCAGCACCTCGCCCGCCGCGATCCGGGGGAGCCAGCGCGCCCGCTGCTCGGCAGACCCGTGCTCGCGCAGCACCGGGACGACGACGGCCGCCGTCTCGAGGAGGGGTTCGGGGAGGGCTGCGTAGCCCGCCTCCTCCAACAGCACGGTCAGCTCGGCGTCCCCGAGCCCCATCCCGTCGAAGGCGGTGGGCACGTTCGCCGCGAGGAAGCCGAGATCGGCCATCCGCCGCCACCGGGAACGGTCCTGCTCGGCGCCGGGCTCCCAGGCGGCGCGCACGTCGGCGGCGGTGCAGGTGCGGGCGAACAGGTCCCGTGCGGTGCGCCGCAGGTCCTCCTGCTCGGGGGTGAAGGCGTACGTCATCGACGCGGCTCCTTGGGCAGGCCGAGCACCCGCTCGGAGATGATGTTCTTCTGGATCTGGTTGGTCCCGGCGAAGATCCGGGGGGCACGGGAGAACCAGTAGGCGTCCTGCCACTTCTCGGCCCCCGGCAGCGACTTCTCGTCGTCCTGCAGCTCGGCCCGGCCGGCCAGCACGCGCATCCCGACCTCGTGGATCTGCGCGTTCATCTCCGACCAGTACAGCTTGTTGTAGCTGGCCTCCGGTCCGACGTGACCGCGCATGGCGTCCGCGACGGTCCGGCCGACGTGGTGCCGGTACACCGTCACCGCCGTGAGCAGCCGGCCGAGGTCCTCGCGGACCGCGGTGTCGTCCTCCTGGCCCAGCGCGGTCACGAACCGGCGGATCTGCGCGAGGTCGTTGAGGAACGTCACGTACGTTCGGCGGCCGGCTCCGCGCTCGTGCGCCAGCGCCTCCATCGCGACCTGCCAGCCGCCGTCCAGCTCTCCCATGACGTTGGCGAGAGGCACCCGGACGTCGGTGAAGAAGACCTCGCAGAAGCCGGTCTGCCGGTTGATCTGCGTGATCGGCCGGACGTCGATGCCGGGGGTGCGCATGTCGATCATCACGTAGGTGATGCCGCGGTGGCCCGACTGCGGGTCACCGGTGCGCACCATCGCGAACATCCAGTCGGCGTGCAGGCCACCGGAGGTCCAGATCTTCTGGCCGTTGACGACCAGGTCCTCCCCGTCGACCACCGCGGAGGTGCGCAGGCCGGCCAGGTCGCTGCCCGCCCCGGGCTCGCTGAAGCCCTGGCACCAGAGGTGGTCGCAGCGCAGGATGGCCGGCAGCCAGAACTCCTTCTGCTCCAGCGTGCCGTACTTCATGATCGTCGGGCCGGCCAGCATGAGCCCACCGAGGTTCATGCGCAGCGGCGCGCCGGCGCGCTCGTACTCCTCCTGGAACACGATGCGGGCGTCGAGGTCGGCGCCCTTCCCGCCGTACTCGACCGGCCAGTGCAGCGCCGCGTAGCCGGCCTCGAAGAGCGTCCGCTCCCAGGCGCGGTGCTCCTCCAGGATGGCGCCCGCCTCCGGGTCGGGCAGCCCGCCCTCGGGGACGTTGGCCTCGAGCCAGGCGCGGATCTCCGCACGCCACTCCGCCAGGGCCCTGCTCTCCTGCTGCTGCCCGGTGGTCATGGACGAGCTCCTTCGGGGGTTGAGGAGGGGCACGCGACCCGGGGGACGACGACGGCGTCGACGGCGATCGCGCCGTTGCCCCGGGGGCCGACGATCAGGGGGTTGATGTCGAGCTCCGCGATCTCGTCGGCGAGCTCGGCGGCCAGCAGGGCGAGGCCCTGCACCGCGGCGACGACGGCGTCCCGGTCGCGTTCCGGGGCCCCGCGGAACGCGCCGAGCAGCCGCGCCGAGCGCAGCGCCCCGAGGGCGTCGTCGACGTCCTCGGCGGAGAGCGGGGGCAGCCGCAGCTGGACGTCCTCGAGCACCTCGGTCCAGGTGCCGCCGAGACCGACCACGAGCACCGGGCCGAACGCCTCGTCCCGCTTGATCCCGAGCAGCATCTCCAGGCCGGGCGCGACCATCGGCTGGACCAGCAGCCGCGCGCCGTCCGCCACCGGGCGGGGCAGCCGCGCGAGCATGTCCTTCGCCGCGCCGGCCACCTCGCCGGCCGAGGACAGTCCCAGGAGCACGCCGCCGAGCTCGCTCTTGTGCGCGACGTCGTCGGCCAGCAGCTTGACGGCGACCGGGTAGCCCAGCCGCTCGGCCGCTGCGGCGGCCGCGTCCGGGTCGGTGGCCACGGTCTCCTGCACGACCGGCACGCCGTAGAGCGCGAGCAGCTGCTTCGCCCGGTGCTCGTCGAGGACGCCGAGGCCCGCCGCGCGGGCCTCGGTCAGGAGCGCGCGGGCCCGCTCACGGCGGCCCTCCTCGATCGGCGGGCGGGTGGCGGGCGGCCTGGCCGCGGCGCGCTGCGCCGCCATCAACCCCGACAGCGCCTGGAGCGCCCGTCCCGGATCGGTGTACGCCGGGACACCGCGCGAGGTGAGCTCGACCACCGGCCGCCCGCTCCCGCCCACCCACACGACGACGAGCGGTTTGCTCGTGGCCCGGTGCGCCTCGTGCAGCACCTGGATGAGCGGGTCCTCCTCCTTGTCGAGGTTCCCGATGAGGACCATCGCGACGTCCGTGCCGGGGTGGTCGCCCATGAGCGCGAGCACCTCGCGCAGGGCCTCGGAGTTGCCCCCCGTGCCGGCCATGTCGATGGGGTTCCGAGCGGAGAGGTACTCCGGGAGCGCGTCGGCGAGCTTCCGCTGCCACTCCCCGTCCCAGGTGGCCATCCGGATGCCCAGGTCGGTGCAGTGGTCCGCGACGAGCACGCCGCCACCGCCCGACGTCGTGGTCACCGACAGCCGGTCACCGGCCGGCCGGCGAGCCAGGTCGACCATCTGCGCCCAGTCGGCCAGGGCCTCGACGCCGGCGATGCGGGTGACGCCGTACTGCTCGAACACCCCGCTGTAGACGGCGTCGGAACCGGCCAGCGCGCCGGTGTGCGAGGCGATCGCCTCGACGCCCAGCGGGGAGCGCCCGACCTTGAGGAACGCCAGGGGCTTGCCGACCTCCTGGGCGTGCCGCAGGGCACCGGCGAACGCCTCGCCGTCCCGGATGCCCTCGATGTAGCCCGCGACGCCGCTGACCGCCGGGTCGTCGAGGAGGGCGTGCAGCATCTCCGGGAAGCTGACGTCCATCTCGTTGCCGGTGCTGATCAACGAGCCGAGCCCGACCCGCCGGGTCTGGGACATGTTGAAGACGAACGCGCCCATCGCCCCGCTCTGGGTGAGGAACGCGATCCCGCCGTCGCGCAGGTCGAACCGGTCCTGGTCCATGCCCGTGTTGATCGTCGCGGCCAGCTTCGCGCGCACGCTGACCAGCCCGACGCAGTTGGGGCCCAGCATGCGGGTGGCCGAGCCGCGCAGCACGGCCTGGAGCTCGCGCTGCAGCGCCGCGCCGTCGGCCCCCAGCTCCGCGAACCCGGAGGTGATCGTGATGACCGCCGGCACCTCGGCGGTCACGCACTGCTCGAGCGCGGCGACGGCGTGCTCGGCCGGGGTGACGATGATCGCCAGGTCCACCGGCCGCCCGACGGCGGCGAGGTCCGGGTAGGCACGCTTGCCCTGGACCGAGGCCCGACGGGGGTTGATCGGGTGGACCTCGCCCTCGTAGCCGTACGTGTCCAGGTAGCGCAGCGTGCGGCCGCCGGTCTTCTGGCCGTCGTCGGAGGCGCCGATGATCGCCACGCTGCGTGGCTGCACGAAGGCGTCGTAGGAGGCGTGGTTCATGCAGGCACCGGACCCTTCGCCAGGTCGAGGACGTGCTTGCCGAGCGACGTCCGCGCCGCGAGCGCGGCGTGCGCGGCCGGCGCCTGGTCCAGCGGCACGGCGGTCAGCTGGAGCGGCGCCACGGCGCCGCGGGAGACGAGGTCGAACAGGCCGGCCGCCCGCTCCTGGAAATCCTCGAACGTGCCGGTGTAGTAGCTCAGCCGCGAGTACGTGAGGCTCAGGCAGCCGTTCGCGAGGCGGGCCGGGTCCAGCCGGGGGAACGGACCGCCGGAGCGGCCGTACACGATGAGCCGGCCGCGCACGGCGAGGGAGTCCAGGTCGTCGTCGAACGTGGGGCCGCCGACGGCGTCGAAGACGGCATCGACGCCCCGCCCGCCGGTCCTCTCGCGCACCCAGGCGGCGAAGCCGCCCTCCGGGTACGTGCTCGCGTCCGACGCCCCGGCCCGCAGCGCCGCGGCGACCTTCTCCTCGGTCGAGGCCAGCGCCAGCACCCGCGCCCCCGCGTTCCGTGCCACCTGGACCACGAGGGAGCCGGTCCCGCCGGCCGCGGAGTGGACGAGCACCGTCTGCCCCGCCCGGACCCGCGCCTCGACGCTGACCAGGGAGAGCGCGGTCAGGCCCTGCAGCATCACGGCGGCGGCGGTCCGCAGCTCGACGTCGTCGGGGATGCGGGCCACCTTCCAGGCGGGGATGACCGCCTCCTCCGCGTACGTCCCGTCCTCGTGCATCGCGAAGGCGACCCGGTCGCCGGGCGACAGGTGGGTCACCGCGTCGCCGCAGGCGAGGACGGTGCCCGCTCCTTCGCGGCCCGGCACGAACGGCAGCGGCCGCTGGTAGACCCCGGAACGGTGGTGCAGGTCCAGGAAGTTGACGCCCGCGTAGGCCACCCGGACGTGGACGTCGCCGGGCGCCATGGGCCGGAGCTCGGCGCTGCCGATCCGGAGCACCTCCGGACCGCCGAACTCGTTCACCAGGACCGCGCGCATGCGACCACCTCTCGACTGGACGTGCAGGGGACGGGCATCAGTAGGTGGCCCGGCCACCGCTGATGTCGAAGACCGCCCCCGTCGAGAAGCTCACGCGGGGGGAGGCGAGGAAACGGACCAGCTCGGCGACCTCGGCGGGCTGGCCGATCCGGCCCATCGGGATCTTGCTGACCAGGTACTCGTGGAACGAGGGGGTGACCTGCTCGACCAGGCGGGTCTCGATGACGGTCGGCGTCACCGCGTTGACCAGGACCCCGGTCCGCGCCAGCTCCTTGCCGGCGGACTTGGTCAGGCCGATGGCGGCCGCCTTCGCCGCGGAGTAGGCCGCGGAGTTGGGGTTGCCCTCCTTGCCCGCGACACTGGTGACGTTGACGATGCGGCCGTACCCGGCTGCGGTCATGTGCGGGATGACCTCCCGCATGAAGTAGAAGGTGCCGTGGATGTGCACCCGGAAGATGTCGTGCCAGTAGTCGGTGGGTACCTCCCACACCGGCCGGGCCGGGCCGGAGATGCCGGCGTTGTTGACCAGCACGTCGATCCGGCCGTGCCGCTCGGCGACCCCGCGCACGCACGCGGCGACGCCCTCGGGGTCGCCGATGTCCTGGACCACGCCCTCGATGCGCCCGGCGAGGTCGCCGTCCCAGCCCTGTGCCCGCTCGGCCAGCCCGTCGAGCGCGTCCCTGTCGCGGTCCACGCAGATCACGTGCGCGCCGTCCTCGGCCAGCACGCGGGCGACGGCCGAGCCGATGCCGCCGGCCCCGCCGGTGACGATCGCGACCTGTCCCTCGGTGGTCATGACTGCTCCTTCGGCTGGCCGGCCGCGGCCGGGGTGGGACGACGGCGGTGGACCCTGCGCGTCACCGGGACACCAGGGGGGTGGTCAGGTGACCGCCCTCGACGAGCTGGAGGACGGAGCCGCCGCGGAGCTCCGGGCCGTGGGTGTGCAGGTGGCAGGCCGCGTAGCCGCCCCCCTCCAGGGGGTGCTGCGGCGGCACCTCCTCCGCGCAGACCGGCATGGCGAAGGGGCAACGGGTGCGGAACCGGCAGCCGCTCGGTGGGTTCAACGGGCTGGGCTGGTCGCCGCCGAGGACGATCCGGTCCCGGGTGCGCTGGCGGTCGGGGTCGGGGATGGGGATCGCCGAGTTGAGGGCCGCGGTGTACGGGTGCGCGGGGGCGTCGTAGACGCGGGCGCTCGGGCCGGTCTCCACCAGCTGCCCCAGGTACATGACGGCGGTGCGATCGCTCACCAGGCGGACGACGGCCAGGTCGTGGGCGATGAAGAGGAACGACGTCCGCGCCTGCTCCTGGATGCCCAGCAGCAGGTTGACGATCTGGCTCTGCGTGGAGACGTCGAGCGCGCTCACCGGCTCGTCGAGCACCACCAGCTCGGGGTCGAGGATCATCGCCCGCGCGATCGCGATGCGCTGCCGCTGCCCTCCGGAGAACTCGTTGGGGTACCGGGTGGTGTAGCGGGTGCTCAGCTTCACCGTGTCCAGCGCCTCGTCGACGCGGGCCCGGCGCTCGTCCTTGGACAGCGAGGTGTGCACCTTGAGCGGCTCGTCGAGCTGCTGGCCGATGGTCATCGACGGGTCCAGCGACGAGTACGGGTCCTGGAACACGATCTGCATGCGCTTGCGCAGCGGGCGCATCCGGCGGGAGCGGAGCCCCGTCACCTCCGTGTCACCGAGGTGGACCCGCCCGGCCGTCGGCTCGGTGAGCCGGAGCACCGCCATGCCGGTCGTCGACTTGCCGCTGCCGGACTCACCGACCAGGCCGAGGGTCTCCCCCTCGTCCACGTGGAACGAGACACCGTCGACGGCGTGCAGCTTCTTGCCGCGGCCGACGTCGAAGGTGACCTCGAGATCCTCGACGCGCAGCTTCGGCGCGCCGGCTCCGGGGGTCGTCGTCACTGGACCGCCACTCCTTCGATCGGGGCCGGCGCACCGGGCACGGGCGCCGGGTCGCGCAGCTCCTCGCTGCGGACGCAGCGCACGAGGCCCCCGTCGAGCCGGCGCAGCTCGACCGGCTCGCTCGTGCAGCGCCCGGCCTGGGCGTGCGTGCAGCGGGGGTGGAAGCGGCAGCCGGACGGCAACCTGTGCGGTTGCGGCACCACTCCGGGGATGCCCACGAGCGGGCTGCCGTTCTCCAGGGCCGACTGGGGCATGGCCGCGAGCAGACCCGCGGTGTACGGGTGCTGCGGACGGCGGAACAGGTCACGCACCGGCGCGTGCTCGACCACCTGGGACGCGTACATGACCACGACGTCGTCGGCGATGTCCGCGACCACCCCGAGGTCGTGGGTGATGAAGAGGACGGCCATGTCCTGCTCGCGCTGGAGGGTCTTGAGCAGCTCCAGCGTCCGGGCCTGGATGGTCACGTCCAGAGCCGTCGTGGGCTCGTCGGCGATGAGCAGCTTCGGGTCGCAGGCCAGTGCCAGCGCGATCATGACCCGCTGGCGCATGCCACCCGAGAAGCGGTGCGGGTAGTCCTTCGCCCGCTGCGCCGCCGAGGCGATGCCGACGCGGTCGAGCATCTCCACGGCCCGGGCCCAGGCCTCCTTCCGGCCCGCCCTGCGGTGGCGGCGGACGACCTCGGCGATCTGGTCGCCGACGGTGAACGCCGGGTTCAGGCTGGACATCGGCTCCTGGAAGATGAATCCGATGTCGCGGCCGCGGATGCGGTTCAGGGCCTTCTCCGGCTGCCCCACCAGCTCCGTCCCCCGGAACTTCACCGAGCCCGCGGAGACCCGCCCGCCGCGTGACTGCACGAGCCCGACCAGCGAGAGCGCCGTGACGCTCTTGCCGGACCCGGACTCCCCCACGATGCACAGCACGCGGTTGGCGTCGAGGGTGAACGAGACGTGGTCGACGACGGTGATCAGCCCGTCGGGGGTCGGGAACTGGACCGTGAGGTCCTCGACCTGCAGCAGGGGGGCCGTCACGGCCGGCGTGGTCACGGGGCTGGTCTCCGTCCTCACTGGTCCCGCCGCTCACGGCCGAGGGAATCGCGGAAGGCGTCACCGAGCAGGTTGAAGGCCAG
Organism: Blastococcus sp. TF02A-30; assembly: GCF_003319185.1. Classification (GTDB taxonomy): domain Bacteria; phylum Actinomycetota; class Actinomycetes; order Mycobacteriales; family Geodermatophilaceae; genus Blastococcus. The sequence continues at coordinate 594,607 of NZ_QOHJ01000001.1, read as the reverse complement.
CACGACGACCGAGATGGTCAGGCCGGCGACGATCACCGTGGTCGGCGTGCGGCCCATGTAGGGGAAGGCCCGGCCGAGGATCGATCCCCAGCTCGCCGTCGGGGGCTGGACGCCGAGGCCGAGGAAGCTCAGCCCCGCCTCGGCGAGGATGGTGAGCCCGAGCATGATGGTCGTCTGGACGACCAGCGGGGACAGGATGTTGGGCAGCACGTGCCCGCCGATGATCCGGGGCGCCCCGCACCCGGTCGCCCTGGCGCTGAGGACGTAGACCTCCTCGCGCACCGACAGGGCGCTGCCGCGGACGACGCGCATGATCCGCGGCGCGTAGACGATGCCGATGGCCAGCATCGCGTTGGTGAGGCTGGGGCCGAGCAGCCCGACGATGACGACGGCGAGGATGAGCGCGGGGAAGCTCATCAGCGCGTCGTTGAACCGCATGATGACGTTGTCGACCCAGCCGCCGAAGTAGCCGCTGATCAGGCCGAGCGGCAGCCCGATCAGGAGCGCCACCCCGGTCGCCAGGGCGGCGGCCACGAGCGAGACCCGGCTGGCGTGGATGAGCCGGCTCAGGACGTCGCGGCCGAGGTCGTCGGTGCCGAACCAGTACTCGCCGCTCGGGCCCTCGAGAGCCCGGGAGAGCTCGCCCTGGTTCGGGTCGTGCGGGGCGATCCAGGGCGCGAAGACGGCCAGGAGCACGACGACCACCAGCAGGGCCAGCGCGGCGACGCCGACCTTGTTCCGGCGGAACCGCCGGACGAACGTGCTCGGCGTCGCCGGCGCCTCGGTGTCCTCCGGCCCTGTGCCCGTCGGCTGGAGGACCTCGGCCTGCAGTTCCGGTCGCGAGGTCATGCGGCACGCACCTTCGGGTCGAGGTAGCCGTACGAGAGGTCGACGACGAGGTTGACCAGCAGCACGATCACCGCCGTCACGAGCGCGATCCCGAGGAGCATGGGGAGGTCGCGGTGGAAGACGGCCCGGACGGCCAGCGTGCCGATTCCGTTCATCGCGAAGATCTGCTCGACGATCACCGTCCCGGCCAGGAGCCGCCGGACCTGCAGGCCGAGCACGGTCACCACGGGGAGGGCCGCGTTCTTGAGGCCGTGCTTGCCGATGACCGACGCCGTGGACAGGCCCTTGGCCCGCGCCGTCTGGATGTAGTCCCGCTGCAGCACGTCGCGCATCGAGGCGCGGACGTGGCGGGTCACCTCGGCCGCGACGCCCACCCCGAGCGTGAGGGCGGGCAGCACCAGCCGGTTGGCCCACTCGACGGGGTCGTCGGCGAAGGGCACGTACCCGGTGGCCGGGAACCAGCCGAGGGTCAGGGAGAAGGCCAGGATGAGCAGGAGCCCGACGAAGAACTCCGGCGAGGCCATGCCCACCGAGGTGTTGAAGATGGTGAAGCGGTCCAGCCAGCTGCCCGACTTCACGGCCGCGAAGATGCCGGCCGGTAGCGCGATGACCATGCCGATCAGCAGGGCGCCGACGGTCAGCGAGAGGGACACGGGCAGCCGCGAGGCGATCGTCTCGAGGACCGGGACGCCGCTGGTGAAGGAGTTGCCCAGGTCGCCCGTCACCACGTCACCCACGTAGTCGGCGAACCGCTGGGGCAGCGGCTGATCGAGGCCCAGGGACTCCCGGGCGGCCTCGATGGCCTCCGGTGAGGCGTCGGACCCCGCCACCACGACGGCCGGGTCGCCGGGGGTCAGCTCCAGCATGAGGAAGGTCAGCAGGGCCACGATCGCCAGCACGGGCAGGGTGAACAGAACTCGTTTCGCAACGAAGCGCAGGAAGCCCACGCGTCCTCCTCAGGAGGTCCGGGAACGGACGTCGGGTGGGCCGGGGGTGGGTCGGCGGCTGGGACCGGCCCACCCCCGGCGTGCGTGCACGAGCACGCGGGGTCGTCAGGCCGCGCAGTCCCGGCTGATCGTCACGTCGTTCATCCGGTCGTCACCGGCCGGCAGGTACGGGGTGAGGTTCTGGATGCACCCGGTGGAGTACGCGAACACGTTCGACCGGATCATGATCGGGAAGGTCGCGGCCTGCTCGACCACCTCGCGGTTGATCTCACGGATGACCTCGAGCCGCTCGGGGTTGTCCGGCGTCAGCCCGGCCGCCTGCTCGACCAGCTCGTCGATCCGCGGGCTGGCGACGCCTCCCGGGGTGTAGGTGCCCTGCGAGCTGGTGACCTCCTGGAAGGTCTGCAGCGGGTCGGGGCGCCCGCCCCAGCGCGCCATCATGACCTCGCCGTGCAGGTCTGCGGGGTCCCGGTAGAAGACACCGGCCTGCGAGATGTCCACGACCTCGAAGGTGAGCCGGATGTCGACCTCGGCGAGCATCTGCTGGAGGGCCTCGGCGATCTGCCGGTACTCGGTGTTGTTCAGCAGGAGGAAGTCGATGTCGACGCCGTCGGCCTTGCCGGCCTCGGCCAGCAGCTCGCGGGCCTTGTCCTGGTCGAACGGGTAGGCCTCGTCCAGCTCCTCGATCCAGACCGGGTGGTCCTTCGGGAAGAGCTGCTGGGTGGGCTGGCCGCTGCCGAACGTCAGCGCGTCCACGAGGCTCTGCCGGTCGATGGCGTGCATGATCGCCTGCCGCACCCGCAGGTCGCCGATGTCCGGCCCGGACAGGTTGGTGTACATGTTCCAGACGCTGAGCTGCTCGTTGACCTGGACGTCGAGCCCGGCGCCCTCGGCCTCGGGGATCTGGTTGGCGTCGAGGATGGCGAGGGTCGCCTCGCCCGAGCGGACGGCGTTGAGCCGCGCCTGGCCGTCGGTCACGTAGTGGTTCTCGAAGCGGGCCGGCCGGCCCTCCGTGCCACCCCAGTAGTCCTCGTACCGGACCATCTTGGTGACGACGTTGGACTCGAAGGACTCCAGCGCGTACGGGCCTGCGCCGATCGCCTCCAGGGTCGCGCCGTACGCACCGGGGGTGAGCGCGGCCGGGCTGATCATCATGCCGGCGTTGGCGGACAGCCAGAACTCCATCTGCCCGGTGGGCTCGCTGAGCTGGATCACGACCGTGCGGTCGTCCGTGGCCTCGTAGGAGGCCAGCAGGTCGATGGTGTTCTGCATGGTCGCGCCGATGGGCTCGGTGAGGCCCTTCGACCGGTCGAAGTTGGCGATCACGGCCTCGGCGTCGACCGGCGTGCCGTCGTGGAAGGTGGCGCCCTCGCGCAGGGTCATCGTGAACTGCGTGAGGTCGTCGTTGTAGGACCACTCCTCCGCCAGGCCGGGGATTGGCTCGCCCTGATCGTCGAGGTGGATGAGCCGGTCGTAGATCGCGAGCAGCGACTCGTAGGAGAGGCTGCTGTTGTTCTGCGGGTGCGCGGGGTCCAGCGTCTCGTTGCCCGAGGCGTCGAAGAAGATCAGCTCCGCGTCGGGGTTGGCCTCGGCGGCGCTGCTGCCGCCGCCTCCGTCACCGCCCCCGCTGTCCCCACCGCCGCAGGCGGTGACCGCCAGAGCGGCAGCGAGCAGGGTTACCCCGAACTTGGACCTGAGGCGCACGTCCGACTCCTTTGACGGTTGGCCGCCCGACCGACCGGTCGGGTGACCGGCACTCTGTCGGCTGGCTCACAGTCGTGTCAAGGGTCACAACCGCCCGGATCGGAGCCGGATGACGGATCAGTCGTCCGATCCTGCCACCGCCAGGCGAGGGCGACCGGCCGGTCGGGCGGCTGGGCTAGCCGTGGAAACCCAAAGCTTCCCCAGCGCTACCGACTGGACGGTCGGGGAGACTGTGTTGTTTCATTTCCCCGGCGCCGGGCCGCCCCGGTCACACACCGCGGAAGAGGGTCGAACCCAGATCGTGAGCACGCCTGAGCCCCCGGTCCCCGGGGTCGCCGCCGGACGCACGCCGGGCAAGGGTGGGCGGCGCGAGGAGCTGATCGCCATCGCCGCGTCGCTCTTCGAGGCCGAGGGGTACCACCAGACCTCGATGGAGCGCCTGGCCGAGCGGGCCGGCCTGGCCAAGCCGTCGCTCTACCACTACTTCAAGTCCAAGGAAGAGATCCTCTTCGAGATCCACCTGAGCTTCATCCAGCCGCTGATCGAGCGGCAGATCCGACGGGTGGAGCTGGGGCTGCGGCCGAGCCAGATCCTGCTCGAGGCCGTCGTCGACCACATGGAGGTCCTGGCGGAGAAGCCCGGGACGCTGCGCATGTTCTTCGAGCACCACCGCGAGCTGGGGCCCGACCGGCGCGCGCAGATGCGGGAGAACCGGGTGCGGTACCGGAAGCTGATCGAGGACACCATCTCCGCCGGTACCGCCGCCGGCGAGCTGCGCCCGGTCGATCCCCGGCTGACCGCCTTCGCCCTCTTCGGCATGGTCAACTGGGCCTACAAGTGGTACCAGGTCAAGGGCGAGCTGAGCCCGCGGGAGACCGCCTACTTCCTCTGGGACCTCTTCATGCGCGGCGCCCAGGACGACGGGTCCGGGACCGGCCGGGCGCCGACGCCGTCGCAGGCCGAGCCGCTGCCCGAGCTCAGCGAGCAGTGGCCGTGACCGGGAGCGGCCCCCTCAGCCGGTGAGCTGGTCGATCGCCTTGTAGACGCGCTGCTCCGACACCGGACGGGGCGTGCCGATGCCCTGGGCGAACAGGCCCACCCGCAGCTCCTCGATCATCCAGCGGACCCGCAGCACCGGGTCGTCGGGCGCACCCGTCGCCGGCACCTGGCGGCGCAGCTGCTCGTACTCCGCCGTCACCGCGGCCACCTGCCCGGTCCAGAGCCGGTCCCGGACGGCGTTGGCCGGCAGCTTCTCCAGCCGGTAGGCCATCGCCCGCAGGTAGCGGGTCAGGTCGGGCAGCCGGCGCCGGCCGGCGGTCGCAACGAACCCCCGGTGCAGCAACCCGGTCATCTGGCCGCGCAGATCGGCGATCGCCTCGTCCGGCACCCGGCGTCCCGGCGCGGCACCGATGGCGACGGCGACCTCCCGGGCCTGGGTGAGCACCGCCTCCACCTTCTGCACGGCATCCGCGGTCAGCGGCAGCAGCTGCTGCTTCGCCGTCGCGACCAGGGCCGCGAACGCGGCGGGGTCGCGCGGTGGGCCGCCGGCGGCGGCGATCAGCTCGTCGGCGGCGGCGTCCACGCAGTCGTCCACCAGCGCCGGGATCTCGCCGTCCGGGTTGAACTGCAGCGCCAGCCGGGTGCGCGGGGACAGCCCCTTGACGACCTGCCTGCTGGGCGAGCCTGCGACCAGCACCAGCAGCCGCCGCGCACCCCGCCAGGTCAGCCGGGTGGCCTCGACCTCGGTGGCGACGACGCGCACGCCGACGGTGGCCCCCTCGTCGACCAGCGCCGGGAATGCGGTCACCAGGTGGCCGCCGCGCGCGACCTCGACGGTGCGCGGCAGCTCGCCGATCGACCAGTCGGTCAGGCCGGTGCGCTCCAGCTCCGAGGCGGCGCGGGCCAGGCTCGCCCGCGCCTGGGGCGCCACCTCCGCCTTGAGCGCGGCGAGGTCCTTGCCGGTCGCCAGCGGTCGCTGCTGGTCGTCCAGCACGCGGAAGGTGGCCCGCAGGTGCCCGGGCACCTGGGACGGCTGCCAGGCGTCCGGCGGGACGACGACGCCGGCGGCCCGGCGCAGCTCCCGCTCCAGCGCGGGCAGCAGCGGTTCGCCCGGGTCGATCCGCGGCAGCACCTCGCGGACCCGGTCCGGGATCGGCACCAGCGCCCGGCGCAGCTGCTTGGGCAGCGTGCGCAGCAGGGCGGTGACCAGCTCCTCCCGCAGCCCCGGCACGGTGAACGCCAGCGACTCCCCGGAGGTGCGCTCGACCACGGCGTCCAGCACGCCCAGGGGCACGTCCACGGTGACGCCGTCCTCGGCCGCCCCCGGCGCGAACGCGTAGGACAGCGGCAGGGTGAGGCCCTGCCGGAGCTCGACGGCGTCCGGGTAGTCCTCCGCGCGCACCTCGCCGGCGGCCTGGGCGTTGGTGAGCATCTCCGGGGTGAAGGTGAGCAGGTCCGGGGTCTCGTGCCGGGCCCGCTTCCACCAGCGGTCGAAGTGCCGGGTGGAGACGACGTCGGCCGGGATGCGGGCGTCGTAGAGCTCGAACAGCGTCTCGTCGTCGATCCCGATGTCGCGGCGCCGAGCCCGCTCCTCGAGCTCCGCCACCTGCTCGAGGGCCTGCTGGTTCGCCGCCCAGAACGCGTGGTGCGTCGTCCACCGGCCCTCGACCAGCGCGTGCCGGATGAACAGCTCCCGGGAGAGCACGGGGTCGATCGAGCCGTACTGCACCCGCCGGCCGACGACGAGCGGCAGCCCGTAGAGCGTCACGCGCTCGGTGGCGACGACCGAGCCGCGCTTCTCGTCCCAGCGCGGCTCGGAGTACTGCCGTTTCACCAGGTGGTCGGCGAGCTTCTCGACGGTCTCGGGATCTATCCGCGCCACGGTGCGGGCGAACAGCCGACTGGTCTCCACGAGCTCGGCGGCGACCACCCAGCGCGGCGGCTTCTTCACCAGCGGCGTGCCCGGCGCGATCACGAACCGGGTGTTCCGGGTGCCCAGGTACTCGCGGCCTCCCCGGCGCTGGTCCCGCGACGTCCCGGGCTGGCCGTTCTGGCCCTTCGCCAGCTCGGCCTGCATGCCGACGTGGGAGAGCAGGCCGGCCAGCAGCGCGGTGTGGATGCCGCGCTCGTCGGGTTCGGTCGCGGGGCCGTTCAGCGCCATGCCGAGGCGCCGGGCCGTGCCGCGCAGCTGACCGTGCAGGTCCTGCCACTCGCGGATGCGCAGGTAGTGCAGGAACTCGCGCTTCACCGTGCGGCGGAACTGGTTGCCGCTCAACGCCTCCTGCTGCTCGCCCAGGTAGCGCCACAGGTTGAGCAGGGCGAGGAAGTCGGAGTTCTCGTCGGCGAACCGGCGGTGCATCTCGTCGGCGGCCTGCTGGTGCTCGGTCGGCCGCTCGCGCGGGTCCTGGATGGTGAGCCCGGCGGCGATGACCAGGACCTCCTCCAGCACGCCGCGGCGGTCCCCCTCGACCACCATCCGGGCCATGCGCGGGTCCAGCGGCAGCGCGGCGAGGGAGCGGCCGGTCGGCGTCAGCTTCCCGTCGGCGTCCAGGGCGTTCAGCTCCTCGAGCAGCGCCAGGCCGTCGGCGACCGCGCGGCGGTCCGGCGGGTCGACGAACGGGAACTCCTCGACGTCGCCCAGGTCCAGCGCCGCCATCTGCAGCAGCACCGACGCCAGGTTGGTGCGCAGGATCTCGGGGTCGGTGAACTCCGGCCGGCTCTCGAAGTCCTCCTCGGTGTAGAGCCGGATGGCGATGCCGGGGCCGAGCCGTCCGCAGCGCCCCGAGCGCTGGCGGGCCGAGGCCTGGCTCACCGGCTCGATCGGCAGCCGCTGCACCTTGGTGCGATGGCTGTACCGCGAGATGCGCGCGGTGCCCGGGTCGATGACGTAGCGGATGCCGGGCACGGTCAGCGAGGTCTCGGCGACGTTCGTGGCCAGCACGATCCGCCGTCCGGCGTGGGGGGCGAAGACCTTGTGCTGGTCGGCGGCCGACAGCCGCGAGTAGAGCGGCACGACCTCAGTCCCCGGGAGCGCACGGTCGGCCAGCGCGTCCTGGGTGTCGCGGATCTCCCGCTCCCCGGCGAGGAACACCAGGATGTCGCCCGGCCCCTCGGCCACCAGCTCGTCGACGGCGTCGAGGATCGCGGTGACCTGGTCCCGGTCCTCGTCCGCTTCCGGGTCGTCGGGGTCGACGACCGGGCGGTAGCGGACCTCGACGGGGTAGGTCCGCCCGCTCACCTCGACCACCGGTGCGCCGCTGAAGTGCGCCGCCACCCGCTCGACGTCGATCGTCGCCGAGGTGATGACCAGCTTCAGGTCGGGGCGCCGCGGCAGGATCTGGGCCAGGTAGCCCAGCAGGAAGTCGATGTTGAGGCTCCGCTCGTGCGCCTCGTCGAGGATGATCGTGTCGTACTGGCGCAGCAGCCGGTCGTGCGCGATCTCGGCGAGCAGCACGCCGTCGGTCATCAGCTTGACCAGCGTCGAGTCCGACACCTGGTCGTTGAACCGCATCTTGTAGCCGACGGTCTCGCCCAGCGGCGTGCCGAGCTCCTCGGCGATCCGCTCGGCCACGCTGCGGGCGGCGATCCGCCGGGGCTGGGTGTGCCCGATCCGGCCCCGGACCCCGCGGCCGAGCTCGAGCGCGATCTTGGGCAGCTGGGTCGTCTTGCCCGAGCCGGTCTCCCCGGCCACGACGACGACCTGCGCGTCGCGGAGCGCGGCGGCGATGTCGTCCCGGCGGGCGCTGACCGGCAGGTCCTCGGGGTAGGCGATCGCCGGGACGGCGGCGCGACGGCGGGCGATCCGCTCCTCCGCGGTGGCCACGTCGGCCTCGATGCGCTCGCGCTGGCGGGCGCGCGCCTGCGGGTCGCGGACCTTGCGCAGTCCGTCGAGCCGCCGGCGCAGGCGGTGCTCGTCGGCCAGGGTGAGGGTCGCGAGCCGCTCGCGCAGGTCGTCCTGGGCAGAACTCACCGGGGCGCTCGCGTTCCTCTCGGGTGTGCTGGGTAGTGGGCGGGCTCCCAGGATCCCACTCCTCGCTGCGCGTCGGCCCGACCCGTCGAGAATGCATGCATGCGCTCTGCAACAAGGTGTACGGTGCATGGAACTGTTGGTCGAGGAGGACGCATGAGCACAGCACGGCGCGACGCCGGCCTGCTGGCGATCAGCGACCAGATGCCCCGGTTCGCGCGGCTGATCCACGGGATCAAGGCCCAGCACGCCGCTGAGGGTGGCCGCGACCTGGCGGCGCTGGTCCTGCTCTTCCCGCTCGACCGGCTGGGCCCCCTCCGGCAGAGCGAGCTGGCCGAGCAGGTGCACGCCGACCCGTCCACGGTGAGCCGGCACGTGACGCTGCTCGTCGAGCGGGGGCTCGTGCGCCGTGCGGCCGACGAGTCGGACGGCCGGGCCAGCCGGCTCGTGCTGACCGATGCGGGACACGCACAGCTGGAGCAGCTCCGCGGAGACCGCGTTGCCTACCTGCGCACGGTCACGGCCGACTGGACCGACGACGAGCTCGACACCTTCACGACCCTGTTCGACCGGCTGCTCGACGGCATCGCGAGGACGCTGCCCGCCGACCCCGCCGCCGGCACCCCGACCCGGACGGTGACCCCATGACCTCCACCCGCAGCGCGAACCGCCGTGACGCCCGCGCGGCGGCCGCCGCCCCGGACGCCGACGGTGCGTTCACCCACCGCCAGATCGTCACGATCCTGGTCGGCCTGATGGTCGCCATGTTCCTGGCGGCCCTGGACCAGACGGTCGTGGCGACCGCCATCCGGACCATCGCCGACGACCTGCAGGGCTACGACCTCCAGGCCTGGGCGACGACGGCCTTCCTCATCACCTCGACGATCTCGACACCCCTCTACGGCAAGCTCTCCGACCTCTACGGGCGGCGGCCGTTCTACCTCTTCGCGATCGGGATCTTCGTCGTCGGCTCGGCGCTGTGCGGGCTGGCCGACTCGATGTACCAGCTGGCCGCCTACCGCGCGGTGCAGGGGATCGGCGCCGGCGGGCTCATGTCGCTGGCGCTGGCGATCATCGGCGACATCGTGCCGCCCCGGGAGCGCTCGCGGTACCAGGGCTACTTCATGGCCGTCTTCGGCACGTCCAGCGTGCTCGGTCCGGTCATCGGCGGCTTCTTCGCGGGCCACGAGTCGATCCTCGGCCTCACCGGCTGGCGCTGGATCTTCTGGATCAACGTCCCGCTCGGCGCGATCGCGTTCGCCGCCGTCTGGCGGGTGCTCCACCTGCCGCACGAGCGCCGTGAGCACCGCATCGACTGGCCCGGCGCCCTGGCGCTGATCACCTTCCTGGTGCCGTTGCTGGTCGTCGCCGAGCAGGGCCGGGTGTGGGGCTGGGGTTCCGGCCGGGCGGTGCTCTGCTACGCCATCGGCGCGGTCGGCTTCGTGCTGTTCGTGCTCGCCGAGCGGGCCTACCGCGACGACGCCCTGCTGCCGCTGCGCATGTTCGGCAACCGCAGCTTCACCGTCAGCGCCGTCGGGTCCGTCGTGATGGGCGCCGGCATGTTCGGCGGCCTGCTGCTGCTCCCGCAGTACCTGCAGATCGTGCACGGCTCCAGCCCGACCATGGCCGGCCTCCAGATGATCCCGCTGGTCGCCGGGATCATGACCGGGGCGATGAGCTCCGGGATCGCGATCTCGCGGACCGGGAAGTACAAGGTCTTCCCGCTGGTCGGGATCGCGCTGATGGTCGTCGCGCTGGTGTCGATGTCGCTGGTCGTCGAGGCCGACACCTCGGTCTGGGTGCTCGCCCCGTTCATGGTCCTGCTGGGCCTGGGGCTGGGCTTCAACTTCCAGCCGGTGATCCTCGCCGTCCAGAACGCCGTCTCCCCGCGGGAGATGGGCGTCGCGACGTCGTCGGTGACCTTCTTCCGCCAGATGGGCGGCACCATCGGCACCGCCGCCTTCCTGTCCATCCTGTTCACCCGGCTGCCCACCGACATCGGCGACCGCATCGGCGAGGTCGCGGCGAGCAACCCCGAGGCCGGGGCACAGGCACAGCAGCTGCAGCAGGCCGGGCTCGAGGAGCTGACGGCCGACACCACCCGCATCGAGCAGTTCCCGCTCCTCGTCCAGCCGTTCCGCGAGGGGTTCACCGCCTCCATCGACCTGGTGTTCCTCATCGCCGCGTGCGTGGTGGCGATCGGCTTCTTCGTCTTCCTGTTCCTGCCGCAGCTCGCGCTGAGCGACAAGTCGGGCATCCAGGCCCGCCAGGGCGCCGCGGCCGGGACGGCGACCAGCGACCCGGGGGACGCGGCCGAGCAGGCGACCGAGGCGGCAGGGGCCGCGGCCCCGACGTCGACGGCTCCTCCGGTCGGCCGACCGGGGGACCGCCCGACGCCGTGAGGCGGCTTACAGTCGGGCCATGGCGTCGTCCTCGCTGATCCTGTCCCGACGCGACCTCGACTTCCTGCTGCACGAGTGGCTGGACGTCGAGTCGCTGACCAAGCGCCCGCGCTTCGCCGAGCACTCCCGCGAGACGTTCGACGCGGCGATGGACCTGGCCGAGCAGATCGCCACCGAGCACTTCGCGCCGCACAACCGCACGGCGGACGAGAACGAGCCGCACATGGTCGACGGCAAGGCGGTGCTGATCCCGGAGGTCGCGAAGGCGCTGAAGGTCTTCACCGACGCGGGGCTCATGGCCGGGTCCTTCGACGAGGAGTACGGCGGCATGCAGCTGCCGCACACCGTCGGCCAGGCGGTGTTCGCCTGGTTCAAGGCGGCCAACGTCGGCACGTCGGCCTACCCGTTCCTCACGATGGGCAACGCCCGGCTGCTGCTCGCCCACGGCAGCCAGGAGCAGATCGACACCTTCGTCCGGCCGGAGCTCGAGGGCCGCTGGTTCGGCACGATGGCGTTGTCGGAGCCGCAGGCCGGCTCGTCGCTGGCCGACATCACGACGAAGGCGGTGCCGCAGGACGACGGCACCTACCGGCTCACCGGCAACAAGATGTGGATCTCCGGTGGCGACCACGAGCTGACCGAGAACATCGTCCACCTGGTGCTGGCCAAGATCCCCGGCGGACCGCCCGGGACCAAGGGCATCTCGCTGTTCATCGTGCCGAAGTTCCTGGTGAACCCCGACGGGTCGCTCGGCGAGCGCAACGACGTCGTGCTGGCCGGGCTCAACCACAAGATGGGCTACCGCGGGACGACGAACACGCTGCTCAACTTCGGCGAGGGCGTGCACACCCCGGGCGGGCGGGCCGGCGCCGTCGGCTACCTCGTGGGCGAGCCGCACCGCGGCCTCACCTACATGTTCCACATGATGAACGAGGCGCGGATCGGCGTCGGGGTCGGCGCGACCGTGCTCGGCTACACCGGCTACCTGCACGCGCTGGAGTACGCGCGCACCCGCACGCAGGGCCGACCGGCCGGCGCCAAGGACCCGTCCTCGCCGATGGTGCCGATCATCGAGCACACCGACGTCCGCCGGATGCTGCTGGCCGCCAAGTCCTACGCCGAGGGCGGCATGGCGCTGGGCCTGTACTGCGCACGGCTGGTCGACGAGGAGCAGACCGCCGATTCTCAGGAGGAGCGCGACCGCGCCCACCTGCTCCTGGACATGCTCACCCCGATCGCCAAGGCGTGGCCGTCGCAGTGGGGTCTGGCCGCCAACGACCTGGCCATCCAGGTGCACGGCGGCTACGGCTACACCCGCGACTACCCGGTGGAGCAGTTCTACCGCGACAACCGGCTCAACCCGATCCACGAGGGCACCCAGGGCATCCAGTCGCTCGACCTGCTCGGGCGCAAGGTCGTGATGCAGGGCGGCGCCGGGCTGCGGCTGCTGGGCGAGACGATCACCGCGACCACCGCCCGCGCCGCGGGCACGGAGTGGGCCGGTTTCGCCGCCGACCTGGACGCCGCCGTCGCCCGCATGGGCGCGGTCACCGCGGCGCTGTGGGGCACGGGCGACCCCGACCTCGCGCTGGCCAACTCGCACGTCTACCTGGAGGCCGCCGGGCACGTCGTCGTCGGCTGGCTGTGGCTCGAGCAGGCGCTGGCGGCGGAGGCCGGCACGGGCTCGTTCTACGACGGCAAGCGCGCCGCGGCCCGCTACTTCTGGCGGTGGGAGCTGCCCCGCACCCGCGCCCAGTTCGACCTGCTGGAGTCGCTGGACCGCACGGTGCTCGACGTCCCGCCGAGCGCGCTCTAGACAGACCGACGCCCCGTCGTCCGCGAGGGACGACGGGGCGTGCGGGTGGTCGCGGTCTGCGTCAGGCTCTGGCAGCACCCACGGGCTCGGGAGCCACGTGCCGGGAGCCGGTCGCGCGGGCCGCGCGCTGCTCCTGCTCGTAGCGAGCGGTGGACTGCGTGCCCATCGCGATGACCAGGGCCGTCAGGACCAGGAAACCCAGAAGGGTCACGGCCGGCCACACCATCATCTGTATTTCTCCCCCACTTGCTCGGATGCACCCGCCGGGTCAGGGGCGGGGCACGTCGTCGGGAACTGTGTTCCCCCAAGTGCTGGGGTTCCAATCGTCCTTTTGTGCACTTCACCTGACGGAGTGTGACCGAGGTCACCGACCGGACCGTCGAGACGCGGTGCTCCGGCGCCCCGGGCCGCGTGGTCTGATCCGCAGGTGACCACCGCCACCCGGACCCCCGCGCCGGGGACGGCGGTCCGGCCGTGGCTGCTGGTCCTGGCCCTCTCCCTCGGCGTCACCACGCTGTCCCTCCTGCAGAGCCTCGTCGTCCCGGTGCTGGGGGCGATCGCCGAGCAGCTGGACGTCTCCCCCGGCGCGGCCGGCTGGGTCCTGACCGCGAACCTGCTGGCCGCCGCCGTGCTCACCCCGGTGCTGGGCCGGCTGGGCGACCTGCGCGGCGAGCGGCCGGTGATCCTCGGCATCCTGGTCGCGGTGGTGCTCGGCACCGTGCTGGCGATCGCCACGACCTCGCTGCCGGCGCTCCTCGTCGCGCGCGTGCTGCAGGGCTCGTCGTATGGGCTGTTCCCGCTCGCGATCAGCGTGCTCCGCCGCGAGCTGCCGCAGGCCCGGCTGAGCGTGGCGATGTCGGTGGTCAGCAGCACGCTGGCGGTGGGCGGTGTCGTGGGTCTGGTGGCGACGGGCCTCCTGGCCGGCGACGGCGCCGACTACCGCACGCCGTTCTGGGTCGGCCTCGGGGCGGCGGTGACGTCCCTGGTGACGGCGTGGGCCGTGCTGCCCCCGCCGGTGGCCCGGGCGTCGGGCCGGGTCGACTGGTGGGGCGCCGTCGTCCTGGGCCTGGGGCTCGTCCTCCTCCTGCTGCCCGTGTCGCAGGGCACCACCTGGGGGTGGGCGTCGCCCGGCGTCCTGGGCTGCGCGGCCGGCGCCGTCGTCGTCCTCGGCTGCTGGGTGGTGCTGCAGCGACGGACGGCCGAACCGCTGGTCCGCCCGGCGATGCTCGCCGACCGGCGCACGGTCATCCCGAACCTCGCCGGGTTGATGACCGGGCTGGCGCTGTTCGCCTCCTTCCTCGCCGTCCTGCAGTACGTGCAGAGCCCCTCGGACGTGACCGGCTACGGGTTCGACGCGACGGTGCTCGAGGCGGCCGTGGTCTACCTGCTGCCCGGCGGGGTGCTGGGGATCCTGGTCGCACCGTTCGCCGGCCACGTGGTGACGAGGCTCGGCGGGCTGCCCACGCTGCTGCTCGGCGCGTCCTGCGGGGTGGCGGGGTTCGCGCTGCTGGCCTTCCTGCGCGGGCAGCCGTGGGTGGTCGTCGTCGCCGGGCTGCTCACCCAGCTGTCGGTCACGGTCGCCTACGCGGCGCTGCCGTCGCTGGTCGTGCAGGCGGTGCGCGAGGACGAGACTGGCGTGGCCAACGCGGTCAACTCGATCGCCCGCTCGGTCGGCCAGGCGATGGGCAGCACGCTCGCGGTCACCCTCATCGCGGCCAGCACCGACCAGGGCACCGGGCTGCCCCGGAACATCGCGTTCACCTGGGTGTCCTTGATCGGCGCGGGGGCGTCGGCGGCCGTCGTGCTGGTCGCCGTGGCGGGGTTGATCGGTGACCGCCGGTCGGGCCGGCCGCGCCGGCCGGACCCCCTGGCACCGGTCGAGGAGGCCGTCGCGGGCGCCGGCGAGTGGTCGCCGGTCTCCGGCCTGCGCTGACCTGCGCGTTCCACGCGGCACGCCGGGGCTCGGCATGGAACGGGTCCGTCCGGGGAACCGGAGCACCGATCGAGGGCTCCGCGCCTTCCCCCGAACCGGAGGACTCCATGACCCGACCCACCGGCTCGTCCAGCCGCACGAGCAGCACCAGCGAGGCGCGATTCTCCGGCAACCACGCCGCGAGCGACCCCGCACCGGACAACGACAAGATCAGCGGCACCCGGGCCGACTACGCGCCCGTGGGCGCCGACCCCAAGCCCACGACCGGCGGCACGATCAAGCGCACGGTGAAGGAGTTCAGCGAGGACAACCTCACCGACTGGGCGGCCGCGCTCACCTACTACGGCGTCCTGGCGCTGTTCCCGGCACTGGCCGCCCTGGCCTCCCTCGTCGGCCTGTTCACCACGCCGCAGGAGCTCAGCGACGCGCTGACCACCGTGGTCCCGGCCAGCGCCGCCGACACGCTGAACCCGGTGATCGAGCAGGTCGCCGGCAACCAGAGCACCGCCGGACTGGCCCTGGTCATCGGTCTGGCTGCGGCCATCTGGTCGGCGTCGGGCTACGTGGGTGCCTTCACCCGCGCGGCCAACGTCGTCTACGAGACGCCCGAGGGTCGCAAGGTCTGGAAGCTCAAGCCGCTCCAGCTGCTCGTGACGCTGATCGGCGTGCTGTTCGCCGCCGTGATTGTGGCGCTGCTGGTGCTCAGCGGGCCCGTGGTCGACGCCATCGCGTCGGCCGTCGGCATCGGCGAGACCGGGCAGACCATCTGGAACGTGGCCAAGTGGCCGGTGATCCTCGTCGTCCTGGCGCTGATGATCGCGGTCCTCTACTACTCGACCCCGAACGTGAAGCTGCGCGGCTTCAAGTGGGTCAGCCCCGGCGCCGGGGTGGCCATCCTGGTCGCCGTCGTCGCGTCGGCCGCCTTCGCCTTCTACGTGGCGAACTTCAGCAGCTACAACGCCACCTACGGGACGCTGGCCGGCGTCGTGATCTTCCTGATCTGGTTCTGGCTGATCAACGTCTCGCTGCTGTTCGGCATCGAGCTCGACGCCGAGATCGAGCGCACCAAGGAGCTGAAGGAGGGCGTGCCGCGGGCGGACAAGGAGATCCAGCTCGACGCCCGGGCCAACCCGAAGGACAAGCAGACGACCTGACCCCGGACCTACGCCGAGTGCGACGAACTCGTGGCCATCGAGAGCTGATGGCCACGAGTTCGTCGCACTCGCGGGTCAGCGGCTGGTCGGAGGCCGGTCGCCCGCGCGGGACAGCGGCACCCGCTCGACCAGCCCGGCCAGCGCCGCCAGCCCGCCGCTCACCGCGCGGCCCGCCGGGGCGAACCGGTCCGGCACGCGCCGGACGCCGGCGTCGACGGCGTCGCGGGTTCGGTCGATCAGCGACAGCGGCAGCCCGGACAGCGCGTTGCCCGGTGGCCGCCGGGACACGGTGGGGTGCGGACGGGTCGGCGAGATCCGCCGCACGAGCGCCCAGCGCCGGCCCAGCGCGCGCAGCTCCTCGGCCGACAGCGCCTCCTGCAGCCGGGGGAACAGCACGTCCTCCTCGTCGCGGACGTCCTCGCGCAGCACCTCGACCAGGCGCCGCAGCCGGACCGGCCGCTCCGGGGAGCCGAGACCGTCCCGCTCCAGCGCGGCCACCAGCTCGTTGACCTCCTGGTGCTCCTCCTCGACCTGCAGGGTCAGGGCGTCGCCGTCGGGCAGGACCCGGCGGATCACCGGCCAGATCACCGTCTCCTCGGCGAACGCATGGCTGAAGACCAGCCGGTCGATGCGGGTGAGGACCTCCTCCTGCGCGGCGCCGGTCGCGCCGTCGAGCTCGGAGAGCAGCCGGTCGAGCTCGACGTGGTCGCGGCGCTGGCGGACCAGCACGCTGCCGGGCCCGCCGAGCTCCTCCTCGGACTGGTCGGCGATGGATCGCACGGTGGTTGCCTCCTCGGCCTCGCGGTGCCCGGGTGGTGCCCGTCCGGGTGGTACCGCATTCGTCACGTTCCGCGGCGGACGCCGGCCGGGTACCCCCCGGGGCGACACCCGGACTGCAGAGAGGCAGGAAAATGAGCGAGCGCCCGCCGGTGACCTCGGACTTCTACGACCTCGAGGCGCTGCTCGACGACGACGAACGGGCACTCCTGCACCGCGTCCGGGCCTTCATGGACCAGCAGGTCGAGCCGGTCATCAACGGCTACTGGTCCCGCGGGCAGTTCCCGCACGAGCTGGTCCCCGGGCTGGCCGAGCTCGGCATCGCCGGCAACCCCTACTCCGGCTACGGCTGCCCCGGCCGCTCGTCGCTGCTCGACGGGATGATCGCGATGGAGCTCTCCCGCGGCGACGCCTCGATCTCCACGTTCATGGGCGTGCACGGCGGCCTGGCCATGGGCTCGATCTACCTGTGCGGCTCGGAGGAGCAGAAGGAGCGCTGGCTGCCGGCCATGGCGCGGATGGAGCTCATCGGGGCGTTCGGCCTCACCGAGCCCGAGCACGGCTCCGACATCGCCCGCGGTGTGCGCACCACGGCCCGGCGCGACGGCGACGGATGGGTGCTCAACGGCGAGAAGAAGTGGATCGGCAACGCCAGCTTCGCCGACCTGGTCGTCATCTGGGCCGTCGACGAGGAGACCGACGACGTGCTCGGCTTCGTCGTCGAGAAGGGGACCCCGGGGTTCACCGCCGTCGACCTCGAGGACAAGATCGCGCTGCGGGTGGTGCAGAACGCGCTGATCGCGCTCGAGGACGTGCGCGTGCCCGAGGAGAACCGGCTGCAGGAGGCGCACAGCTTCCGCGACACCGCGAGCGTGCTGCGCATGACCCGCGCCGGGGTGGCGTGGTCCTCGGTCGGCTGCTCGCGCGGCGCCTACGAGCACGCCCTGCGCTACGCCACCGAGCGGGAGCAGTTCGGCCAGCCGATCGCGGAGTTCCAGCTGGTGCAGGACCTGCTGGTGCGCATGCTCGGCAACATCACCGCCTCGGCGGCGATGTGCGTGCGCCTCGCGCAGCTGCAGGACGCCGGCACGATGACCGACGAGCAGGCCTCGCTGGCCAAGGCGTTCTGCACCATGCGGATGCGCGAGACCGTCGGCTGGGCCCGGGAGCTCATGGGCGGCAACGGCATCCTGCTGGAGAACCACGTCGGCCGGTTCGTGGCCGACGCGGAGGCGATCTACTCCTACGAGGGCACCCGCGAGGTGAACACGCTCATCGTGGGCCGGGCGGTCACCGGCTCCAGCGCGATCGTCTGACGACACCCCGGGGGGCATCCCAGCGGGAAACGAGCGAGGAGCGGACCCGGGCGCGGAGTCAGACCCGGGTCATCGTCTGACGGGGCCGTTCCGGATCTCCTGCCGGTCCGGAGCAGGTGTGCTTCAGTGAGCTGAGTCACACCCGCTCGAAGGAGGCCCCATGGCCCAGCCGGACATCCCCGAGGGCGCAGCCGAGGGCGCCCTGGGCCTCGACATGGTGCTGGTCGACGCGGCGCGTGGCCCGCTGCGCCGGCTGGTGCCGCCGGCCGGTACCGCCCTCCGCTTCGGCGCCGCGCTGGCCCGGCAGCCGGGGACGCTGGTCCGGCGCACCGGCGAGCTGGCCCGCGAGCTGGGCCGGATCACGGTCGGCCGCTCCGAGCTCGCGCCGGGCCGCAAGGACAAGCGGTTCGCCGACCCGGCGTGGACGGGCAACCCGCTGCTGCGCCGGGCCATGCAGACCCACCTCGCCACCGCCCGGACCACCTGGGAGCTGATCGAGGACGCCGATCTCGGCTGGCAGGACGACGAGCGGATCCGGTTCACCGCGACCAACCTCGTCGACGCCCTCGCCCCGTCCAACGTGCCGGTGGTCAACCCGCTCGGCTGGAAGGCGCTGATCGACACCGGCGGGACGAACGTCGTCCAGGGGCTGCGCCGCATGGTGACCGACCTCGCCACGCCCCCACGGGTCCCCTCCATGGTGGAGCCCGACGCATTCGCGGTGGGCGAGGACCTGGCGGTCACGCCCGGCGTCGTCGTCTTCCGCACCGACGTGTTCGAGCTGATCCGGTACCGGCCCACGACGGACACCGTCCGCGAGGTCCCGCTGCTCATGGTGCCGCCGACGATCAACAAGTACTACATCGCCGACCTGGCGCCGGGGCGCAGCATCGTCGAGCACTACGTCGCCGCCGGTCAGCAGGTCTTCATGATCTCCTGGCGCAACCCCGACGAGCGGCACGCCGAGTGGGGCCTGGACACCTACGGGCAGGCGCTGCTCGACGCCATGGACGCCGTCGAGCAGGCGTCCGGCAGCGAGCGGGTGGCGCTCCAGGCCTTCTGCTCCGGCGGCATCATCACCGCGATGGTCCTGGCCCACCTGGCCGCGACCGGCCGGCAGGACCGGGTGGTCGCCGCGAGCTTCGCCGTCACCGTCCTCGACTGGTCGCGGGCCGGCACCGTCTCGGCGCTCATGGACGAGGAGTCGGTCCGGGCGGCCACGGAGCGCTCCCGGCAGAAGGGCTACCTGGACGGCGCCCAGCTGGCCGAGGTCTTCGCCTGGCTGCGGCCCAACGACCTCATCTGGAACTACTGGGTCAACAACTACCTCCAGGGCAAGCCGCCGCCGAACTTCGACATCCTGTTCTGGAACGCCGACACGACCCGGATGACCGCCGGGCTGCACCGCGACTTCATCGACGTCGCGCTGGGCAACTCGCTCACCGAGCCGGGGGCCGCGACGATGCTGGGCAGTCCGGTCGACCTGTCCGCGGTCACCGTGGACAGCTACGTGACGGCGGGCATCGCCGACCACCTCTGCCCCTGGCAGGCCTGCTACCGCAGCACCCAGCTGCTGGGCGGGCGGAGCCGGTTCATCCTGTCCACCAACGGTCACATCGCCTCGCTGGTGAACCCGCCGGGCAACCCGAAGTCGACCTTCCAGGTGGCGGACGAGACGCCACCGGACCCCGACGAGTGGCTGGCCGCCGCACGCACGGAGAAGGGCTCCTGGTGGCCGGACTTCACCGCCTGGCTCGGGGAGCGGTGCGGGGAGGAGATCCCGTCGCCGACCGAGCTCGGCGGCGGGCTCGAGGTGCTGGGCGAGGCCCCGGGGACCTATGTCTTCGACCGGTAGCGGCGAGCGGGTCCGCTCGGTCAGCGCGGGCGGCCGGACCATCCGGACGTCGGTCCGGGCGGGTACCGACGACGGCGTGCCGCCGCTGCTGCTCGTGAACGGGATCGGCGCGAGCCTCGAGGTGCTCCAGCCCTTCGTCGACGCGCTGGACCGCCGGCGCACGGTGATCCGCTTCGACGTCCCCGGCGTCGGCGGATCACCGGCCCCCGTCGTCCCCTACAACCTGGCCACGTTCAGCGTGGTCCTGGCCCGCACGCTGGACCGCCTGGGGTTCGGCGGGCCGGTCGACGTGCTCGGGCTGTCCTGGGGCGGCGGGCTGGCCCAGCACTTCGCCGCCCAGCACCGGGCGCGGTGCCGCCGGCTGGTGCTCACCGCGACGGGTACGGGCTCGCTGATGGTGCCCGCCTCGCCGCGGGTGCTGGCGCGGATGCTCACCCCGCGCCGGCACCGCGATCCCGACTACGCGCGCAGCATCGCCGGGGAGATCTACGGCGGCACGATGCGCACCGAGCCGGAGCGCGCGGCCCGGGCGCCGCACGCAGCCACCCGGCTGGGCCCGCGGCGCGGCTACTACTTCCAGCTCGCCGCGAGCACCGGCTGGAGCAGCCTGCCGTTCCTCCAGCTGATCCGGCAGCCGACGCTGGTGCTCGCCGGGGACGACGACCCCATCGTGCCGGTGGTCAACGCCCGCATCATGGCCCGGCTCCTGCCGCGGGCCACGTTGCACGTCTACCGCGGCGGCCACATCGCGCTGATCACCGAGGCGCCCGAGCTCGCGCCCGTCGTCGAGGGCTTCCTGGACGGGTAGACCCGGCCGATCAGCTCTGCCGGTCCCACCAGGTCGCGGCCGCCTCGGCCGGGGTCCGGCCGTCGAGCTCGACCGCCCGGTTCAGCTCGACCAGGTCCTCGGTGTCCAGCGCGGCGCTGGTCTGGTCCAGCGCCGTCCGCAGCCGGTCACCCCAGCGGTCGGTCACCTCCGCCCGCACCATCGGGACGACGTTCTCGCGCGGCTGCAGCCCGCGGTCGTCGGCCAGCAGGACGACCGGCGCCACGGCCAGCCGGGCGTCGGTCGTCTCGAGCATGCCCACGTCGACCTGCCCCGACAGCAGCGCCTCCAGCGTCGCCGCCCGCGTGGGCATGCTCAGCACGTCGCCGAAGCGCAGGTCGTACACCTCCTCCAGGCCCAGCAGGCACAGCGGCCGGTCGGGGCACTCGGGCGGTCCGCCGAACACCAGCTGCGGCGACAGCGGCGCCAGGTCGGAGAGGGTGCGGACGCCGTGCTCCGCGGCGAACGCGGCGGTGACGACGAACCCGTTCTGGTCCTCGGCCGACGACGGGGTGAGGACGTCCACCCCGCGCCCACCCATCGTCCGGGTCAGCACCGCGTGCATCTCGTCGGGCGCGGCGGGCAGCCGCGGGAACCCGGGCCGGGCGAACACCAGCGCCGTCCCCAGGTAGTCGACGACGACGTCGACGACGCCCTGCTGGAGCGCCGGGGAGACGACCTCCCGGGTGCCGATGCCGTGCTGCACCGACACCGGCAGGCCCGCGCGCCGGACCGCCTCGGCGTAGACCTCCACCAGGATCTGGTTCTCCGGGAAGTCGTAGGACGCGAACCGGATCGTGCCGTCCTGTCCCGGCGCCGGCGCCGGGGTGCCACCGCAGGCCGCGAGCGCGACGAGGACGGCGGCGAGGACGGCGCGCAGGGCACCCCGGCCGGTGGGCACGGCTCACGGTAGAGCGCGACAGGGACGAAAGGGGATGGTCCCGGCGCCCCGCGGCGGGCACCATTCGGCGACATGGCGTCGGTGCCGCAGGCGCTGCCTCCCGCAGGTGCGACGGGCCCGGCCGTGCGTCCGGCCCCGCCGGCGATCGCCCGTGTCCGGCGCCGCCGGCGGCCCTCGGGCGAGCCACCGGCGCTGCCCCGGCAGCTGCGCACGTCGGGGAAGTGGTGGCTGGCGCTGAGCGGCCTGGTCCTGGTGGCCTGGGTGGTCGTCGTCGTCACCGGCACGATCCGCTACTTCGACGTCGCCGACACCCGGGTGCTGCAGGCCTTCGCCGCGCTGCGGACCCCGATCGGCATCGACGTCGCCGAGGTGGCCGGCGTCCTGGCGACCGAACGGGCGCTGCACGCCATGTGGCTGACCAACCTCGTGCTCCTGGTGGCCTTCCGGCGGTGGCGCCACCTGTTCGTCTGGTTCGGCGTCGTCCTCGTCGTCGTCAACGTCGCCGCGGTCATGTCCACGACGCTGCAGCGGCCGCGCCCGTTCGAGGTGGAGCTGGCCGGCTCGTGGTCGGGCTTCGCGATGCCGTCGCTGCCGATGACCGTGCTGGCCGCCTTCCTGGTCAGCACGCTGTACGCGCTGGTCCCGCCCGGGCACAAGCGCACGATCGGCAAGTGGGTGGTCTGCGGGCTGCTCGTGGTCACCGCGCTGTCCCGGCTCTACCTGGCGCAGGACCACCCCTCGGGCATCGTCGCGGGTGCCGTGCTGGGCGTCGCGGGGCCGCTGACCGCCTTCCGGCTGCTCACGCCGAACTCGGTGTACCCCGTCCGCTACAGCCGGGGCCGGCCGGCGCACCTGGACGTCAGCGGCGAGCGGGGCGATGCGATCGTCCGCGCGCTGCAGGACCAGCTCGGCCTGCTGGCCACCGAGGTGACGCCGTTCGGGCTGGCCGGGTCGGGCGGCTCGACGCCGCTGAAGATCGCGGTCAAGGGCGACCCCTCGGCCGACGACGGCGACAGCTGCGTGTTCGGCAAGCTCTACGCGATCACCCACGTGCGGTCCGACCGCTGGTACAAGCTCGGCCGGACGCTGCTCTACGGCCGGCTCGAGGACGAGAAGCCGTTCCACACGGTGCGGCGGCTGGTGCAGTACGAGGACTACATCCTGCGGCTGTTCTGGGAGGCGGCGCTGCCGGTGCCGCACCCGCTCGGGATCGTGGAGATCACCCCGGAGCGCGAGTACCTGCTCGTGACGGAGTTCATCGCGGGGGCGCAGGAGGTCGGCGACGCGGAGGTCGACGACTCGATCATCGACCAGGGGCTGTTCGCCGTGCGCCGGATGTGGGACGTCGGCATGGCGCACCGCGACATCAAGCCGGCCAACCTGCTGGTGCGCGACGGCACGCTGTTCGTCATCGACTCGGCCTTCGCCGAGGTGCGCCCGAGCCCGTGGCGGCAGGCGGTGGACCTGGCGAACATGATGCTGGTGCTGGCGCTGCGCACCGACGCGCGGCGGGTGTTCGAGCGGGCGCGGCGGCAGTTCAGCGACGAGGAGATCGCCGAGGCGTTCGCCGCCACGCGCGGGCTGACGATGCCCACCCAGCTGCGCCGGATGCTGCGCCAGGAGGCCAAGCGGGGCCGCGACCTGCAGGCGGACTTCCTGGCGCTGCTGCCCTTCCGGCTGCCCCCCGTGCACATCCAGCGCTGGACGTGGCGGCGGTTCGGGCTGACCGCGGTCACCCTGGTGCTCGCCGGCGGCGCCGCCGTCATCACCGTCGGCCTGCTCGGGTCGCCGCTGTGACCCGCCGCCCGGGCGCGGTGCTGGCCGCCCTGGTCCTCCTCCTGCTCGCCGGCTGCGTGCGCCCGGTCGTGCTCCACTCGGAGGTGCTCGCCTGCCGCGAGGGCGACGAGGGGCACCCCCGCCAACGGCGTCGTGCTGCTGGCCCAGTCGGTGCCGACGGCGACCTGGGTGCCCTGCCTGGAGGCGCTGCCCCTGGGCTGGGACGTCGCCGGGCTGGAGGCGAGCGACGACGAGGCCCGCTTCTGGCTGGACTCCGACCGCGACGGGGTGCACGCCGTGGAGATCCGCCTCGACGGCGGCTGCGACACCACCGGCGCCACCCAGATCCCCAGCGACCGGGAGGGGATGCAGCGCTGGGAGCGGGTCACCGAGGTCACGCCGCAGTACGTGGGGACGCGGTCCTACCTGTTCGAGGGCGGGTGCATCAGCGTGCTGTTCCGGCTCTCCGGGGAGAACCGGGCCGAGCCGCTCGGTTTCGCCACCCAGGGGATCGGCGCCGTCCCGCGCGACGCCGTCCGCGCCGCCGTCGAGGAGCAGACCGACGGCCGGCTGGAGCTCGACCCGGACGGCGACCGGTGAGCCCGCGGGCGCGCCGGGTCCTCGGTGCGGTGCTCTCCCTGGCCCTGGTGGCCGGCGTCTTCGCGTGGTTCCTGCCGCAGTTCACCAGCCTCTCCGCCGTCTGGACGTCGGTCCGCGACATGACCTGGCTCGAGCTGACCGTGCTGGCGCTGGCCGCCGCCTGGAACCTGGCCACCTACCAGTTCGTCATGGTCGCGACGACGCCCGGGCTGACGCTGCGGCAGGCCTTCGTCTCCACCGAGACGACGACGGCGGTCTCCAACACGGTGCTCGGCGGCGCGGCGATCGCGCTGGGCCTGACCTACGGCATGAACTCCTCGTGGGGCTTCTCCCGCTCCCGCACCTCCGTGGCGCTGCTGGTCTCCGGGCTCTGGAACAACTTCTCCAAGCTGGGGCTGCCGGTGCTGGCCCTGGCCCTGCTGGCGTTGAGCTCGACGCCGAGCGCCGGACGGGTGACCGCGGGCGTGCTCGGGGTGCTGGCCCTGACCGCCGCCGTCGTGCTGCTCGGCTCGCTGCTGCGCAGCCCGGCCGGCGCCGAGCGGATCGGCACGGCGGCGGGCCGGGTGGCCTCGGCGCTGCGCCGGCCGTTCCACCGCGGTCCGGTCACCGGCTGGGAACGGGCGACGACGAAGTTCCGCGACCGGACGGCGCTGCTCCTGCGGGCGCGGTGGCACTGGATCACCCTGGCCACGCTGGTCAGCCACCTGTCGCTGTTCGCCGTGCTGCTGCTGGCGCTGCGCTTCGTCGGCGTCGACGGCGACCAGGTGAGCCTCGTCGAGGCGCTGGCCGTGTTCGCCTTCGCCCGGCTGCTCACCGCCGTCCCCTTCACCCCCGGCGGGCTCGGCGTGATCGAGCTGGCGCTGATCACCGGTCTGGCCGCCGCCGGGGGTGCCCGGGCGATGGTGGCCGCCGCCGTGCTCGTCTTCCGGGCGCTGACCTACGTGCTGCCGATCCCGATCGGGCTGTGCACCTACGTCTTCTGGCGGCGGAACCGGTCGTGGCGGCGCGACCCCGGCACCGCGCCGCGCACGGAGCTGGTGCCCGAGACCGTCTGAGCGCGTCAGCCCGCCGCGGGTGCCGCCCCCCGGACGACGTGCCCCGCCGCGTCACCGAGCGGCTCGACGTCGAAGCCGCGGGCGATGAGCACGTGGGCCAGGGCCAGGTTCATGACCGCCTGGACCGCGACGTCCGCGCCGCCGCCGTGCACCCGCTCCACGCTCATCCGGTCGTGCTGCCGCCAGGCCACGACGATGCCGCCCAGCCCGGGCTGCGGGGTGAGGCAGGCGCCGCCCAGCTCGGCAGCCTCGCCCGCGGCGTCGTGCAGCGGCAGGCCTGCCTCGCTCAGCGCGGCGGTCACCTCGACGACCAGGGTGGTCAGCGGGTCCTCGTCGGAGAGGATGTCGGACCACTCGTCGGGCAGGCGCTCCAGCTGCTCCCCGAGGTGGGCCAGCCACGCCCACTCCTGCGGGGACGGCCGGCGCCCGAGCGAGCCGTCCTCCCGGCGGATCCCGTAGGCCGGGCAGGCGGCCTCGGTGAGGACCGTGGCCGCGGCGAAGCCGGCCTCGGCGCGGTCGGGGAAGGGACCGGCCACGACCTGGCGGGGGCCGTCGGTCTCGCCGACGACCAGCCACCAGCCGACGCGACCGACGTCCTCGAGGACGACGTCACTGCTGGACGGAACGCGCACGTGTCTCACCATCTCCACATCCGTGTGGTTGCCGGTCGCTGGGGAAGAGCGCCGGCCCCCGCTCGCCACCGGAGACGGCCGAGCGGGGTGCCAGAAAGGTAGGTGGCGGATGCCCGGGAAACGGCCCGTTGCCACACCGCGGGACGGCGCGTGTTCGAATCGTTGCCTGGGCCAACGCGGCGGCCGCTGACCGCCGTGTCACACGGCCACAAGTCGACAGAACCCACGCTCGACATGCGTGAACAGCGCTGATTTACAGCCGGTGACCCGGTTCGGCTCAAGTCGCCGCGGCGTGTCCTCCCAGCTGCCGACGGCTCAGCCCGGGCCTGCCGGGTGGAGGCTGTCGTAGGCGGCGGCGACCTTGCGGGGCACGACCATGCGCCAGGCGTCGACCACGAGCTCGCGGGCTTCCGCCGGGTCCAGCGCGGCGAGGACGGCGTGGACCCAGTGGAACCGCAGGTCCGCCGCCGGCGGCAGGTGGAACGTGCCCGGCTCGCCTCGGACGAGCGCGAGCCGCTCCTCCTTCGGGAACGCGAAGCCCATGACCCGCTCGTCGAGGGAGAAGGCCACGTAGACCAGCTGCCCGACCCGGAACTTCAGCCGGCCGCGCACCCGCACCTCGTACGAGCGCTCCAGCGCGGTGCCCAGCGGCCGGACGTCCTCGATCCCCGCCATGCACGTACGACGGGCACGGCGGGCCCGGCTCATCGTCCGTGGAGTGCGACCCGACCGATGATTCTGCCGCGCCGTTCTGGTCGGTACGCCGACGACCGACTCACGGGAGGCTGACGCCATGCGGACACTGACCTTCGCCATGAACCTGAGCGTGGACGGCTACGTCACCGCGCCCGGCGGCGACCTCGGCTGGAGCGTGCCCAGCGACGAGCTGTTCCAGTACTGGTCCGACCGGGTGGGTGCGACCGGCACGGCGCTGTACGGGCGAAAGCTGTGGGACAACATGAGCGCCCACTGGCCGACCGCCGACCAGCTGCCCGACGCCACCCCGGCGGACAAGGAGTTCGCCCGCCGCTGGCGGGACATGCCGAAGGTGGTGTTCTCCTCGACCGACCGCCCGGTCGACTGGAACGCCCGCCTGGTGACCGGCGACGCGGTCGCCGAGATCACCAGGCTCAAGGCCGAGGACGGCGGCCCCATGGACATCGGCGGCGCCACCCTCGCCGCGACCGCGATGCGGGCCGGGCTGATCGACGAGTACGTGCTGGTCACCGCACCGGTCCTGGTGGGCGGCGGCACGCCGTTCTTCACCGCCCTGGACAACTGGGTGGACCTCACCCTGGTGGAGACCCGGACGTTTCCCGACGGCGTGCTCCTGACCAGGTACGAGACCAGGCGCTGAGATCCCGGCTCCTGGCCGGCGACGCGCCGGTGAGGAGGCCGGCGTGCGTGGGCCCCGTGGGGATCGAACCCACAACCCGCGGATTAAAAGTCCGCTCGCGGGGGGTCCATCAACATCCGTGGAAGTACGTTTTCCGAGGTCAGCACCCTATGCGATCACCTACGGACGACGACGAATGCCGCTGAACGTCGCTCGGTGGCCACCAAAGTGGCACCACGAGCCTGCACAGTCCTAGACAGGCACCGCAGCCGCCTCGGTGTCCCCGACCCGCCGAGCCAGGATCGCGGCCAACTCATCGAGGTCGTAGAGGTTCCCCTCGGCCGTACCCCACCGCGTGAGCCCGTAGCGGTGCCGCCAGACCCGCAAGGTCGCTGGTCGGACGCCGGCATAGGTCGCGGCGTCGGCCGCCGAGAGCAGCACCGGGGCCAGCGTCACAGAGTCCATGATGGTGCAAGCGGTGAGCCGTGAGCCGGACCACCAGGGTCATGCAGCGCCGGTGCGTCGATGCGACTAGGTCAGTGCCCTAAGACAGACTGCAGACGTGACCGCGGCACTCGAGCGACCGACCATCGACGTTACAGAGGCCCTGGCTAGGGCCAGTCGGTTCCCGCGGCTCCGCTACATGGGCTCCAAGTACCGGCTCTTGCCGCACCTTGCAGAGGTCTTCGCCGCGGTCGGCGGAACCACCGCCGCGGACCCCTTCTCGGGCTCAGGGGTGGTGTCGTACCTGCTCAAGTGCCAGGGGTACGAGGTCACAAGCAGCGACTACCTGAACTTCCCTACCGTGATCGCCCGCGCGACGACGGCCAACAGCGATGTGACGCTGGGCGACGCCGAGATCGACGCGGTCTGCGGTCCGGCCGCAGACGACCGGGACTTCATCCGCACAACGTTCGACGGCCTCTACTTCACGGAGGACGACCGCACCTTCCTCGATTCCGCATGGTCGAACATCGATCGACTGCCCGCGGGCCAGAGGGATCTCGCGATCTCTGCGCTGGTCCTTTCGGCCGCCCGACGTCAGCCGCGCGGCGTCTTCACGTTCACCGACGCAACCCGGTACACCGACGGCCGACGAGACCTCAAGCTGTCTCTCAGGGAGCACTTCCGTGAGCGCATAGCGGAGTACAACGCCGTGGTCTTCGATAATGGCCGGACCAGTCAGGCTGTCTGCGGCGAAGTGTTCGACGTCGCCCCCGGTCCATACGACCTGGTCTATCTCGACCCGCCCTATGCGCCACCAGCGGACGACAATGACTACATCAAGCGATACCACTTTCTCGAGGGCCTGAGCCGTTACTGGCAGGACGCCACGATCATGCATGATACTAAGACGAAGAAGCTGGCGAAACGATTCACACCATTCGCGTATAAGCGCACGATCGAAGATGCGCTACTGAGAACCTTCGAGCACTTCGCCGATTCGGGTACGATTGTGTTGTCGTATTCCTCGAATGCAGTTCCCGCCGCTGACCGGATCATTGAGCTACTAGGGAAGGTCAAGAGCAGCGTCGAGGTTCGGGCCGTTGACCACCGGTACAGCTTCGGCACTCACGTGACTGCTGCGCGCCGGTCGGTCCAGGAGTACATCTTCATCGGCCGGGACGAGTGAGGGGCATCCCGTCGTTCGAGGAGTACATCGACTCACTCGGACGCCTTTCGATCCACCTCGATCCGACGGCCGGCACCCCTGAGTCGGCAGCCCTCATTGAGGCCGCACAGAGCTTGTACGAGCTCCCGGAGATCGACACCGCCACGCTGGCCACGTGGGCGAACGACCACCCGGAATGGGTGCCAGCACTCGGACTTACGGTCGGGCTGTCGCAGGAGCGCCTCAAGAACACGCTGAGGCACGCGTTGGGCTCGTCCGGCTGGGTCAGCATCGCCCGCGCGCGCCCATACGAACTGATCGAGTTCTTGGAAGAGGAGTTCGATCTTGTTCGCCTTCTGACCATCCAGCGTGATCGCCGGTACGACTTCGGAGACATTCTCGTCGCTCGGGCCGGAACGCGCGCTACAGCCGCGAGAGCGGGGGCGGCCGGGCGGCGCATCGAGGACGAGATCGAAGCTATCGCGGAGGACCTCGGACTGGACTACGAGACGCGGACGCGCTTCGTCGGGCGAAATGGCCGCACAGCCCCGTGCGACCTCGTCGTGCCAGGTGGAGGCGACGCTGCCATAGCCGTGGCCGCCAAGGGCTTCGACAGCACCGGCAGCAAGCTGACCGATGCGGTTCGAGAGATCGAGGAGATGGCCGAGGTCCGCCTGCCGCGCCAATTCGTCATGGCAGTAATAGACGGCATCGGCTGGAAGTCGCGACAGGCAGACCTGCGCCGAATCCATTCGCTTTGGGAACAGCAGCAGATCGACGGCATGTACACGTTGGCCACGCTGGGTGATTTCAGGGCCGACCTAGAGGAAGTCGCACGCCTCCGCGGCTTCCTGTGACACTCCACGCAACAGGCCCGATCACGGGCACACGCGGCTCGAGCCCCGGCCGCCGCAGCAGCTCCGCGACGAGGACGGCGGCCGGGGATCGAGGTCTAGGGGATCACCGTCACGGGCGGACGCCGCGGACGATGTCGAACGCCTTCGGGCGGGCGACGGCGACGTCGCCCCGGTACCAGCCGACGAGGCCGAACGAGCCCTCCTCGACCATGTACCGCTCCTGCAGGACGCTCATGGTCAGCGCCGTGCGGACGCCGATCAGGAGCTGCGAGAAGTCGCCGGTGATGACGTCGGACGTGTCCACGCTGGTGCCCGTGGCCAGGTTGACCGGCACCTGCGACGTGGTGAGCCGCCGGACGCCGTCGAGGTACTGCGGGGCCGGCAGGTAGGCACCGTCGGGCTCGGCGCGCAGCTTGGCCAGGGACCGAGCGGTGCGGTCGGCCATGATCTGCGCCGTCGGGGACTCGTTGACGTCGCGGACGCGCCCGACGGAGTCCACGAGCACGTCCCAGCTCGGCGGGCCGCCATTGGCCGCCACGTCGGTCGTGACGACGCCGGTCGTGTTGACCAGCCCGGTGGGCTCGTCGTCGCCGGCCCCGTAGAGGGCCGCGTGGTCGATCTTGAGGGCGAAGCTCAGGGCCAGCGCCCGGCGGAGCTCGGCCTCGATGTTGGTGTCCTCGACCAGCTCGCGCGTGATCTTGGTGACCACCGCCAACGACCGGGCCTCGAGGGTGACCTTGTCCATCGTGGCGTCATCCTCGGCGATGGCCTCGGTCTCACCGCGCCACTGCGGCTCGGGATCCTTGACCCACCGCGCGACGTCCAGCTGCCGGTTGGCCATCGGCACCAGACGGGCTCCGGCCTGCAGCACACGGCTCTCGGCGCGGGCCAGGTCGATGACGGACGCGGCCAGCACGGTCGGGATCAGCACCTGCCCGTTGGCGGCGGCCAGGCCGGACATCGCCCGGCGCTCGGCCTCGGCGCCGCGCCACTCGCCGAACAGGGCGCCGCGCAGGTACTTCTGCAGGCTCAGACCCTCGGACTCCTCCTCGCGAGCCAGGCCGCGGGAGCGGACGAAGCCGGCGAAGGTCTGCCGATCGGTGAGGGGGTCGCCGTCCCGGTACTCCGAGGTGCCGCCCTCGAGGCCGGTGCGGCGCCCCTCGTGGTCGACCAAGAAGCCGCCGCCGGTGATGCCCTCACGCTGAGTCCGCATGAACAGCTCGTCGTCGATCTTCTGGCCGATGCGGGTGGCCTCGTCCAGGGCGCGCTCCGCGGTGTCATAGTCCGCGCGCTGCGCCTTGGTGAGGTCGCGGCCGGCGGCCTGGGCGGCATCGTTGATCCGGCTCATGGTCGCCCAGTGGGCGTCCCGGACCTCGCGGACGACCTTGCGGGCCTCGATCAGCTTGTCGCCGAGGGTGCGGAGGTCGTGGTCGTTGCTGTTCTGCAGGCGGGCGTAGGTGATGGTCATGGGAGTGGGCTCCTGTCGGAGGGGGCGCGCAGAGGGCGCGCAGCAGCGAGGGACTGATCCCTGGCGTCTCCGACGAGCGGCCAGCTCCGTGGCCACCCGGCGATCCCGGCCAACTCTGTGGCGGCGAGACCCGCGGTTCGGACGGTGCCCGCACTCTCCGGTGGGGCGATTCCGTCGCCGAGGACGCTACAGGGAGGCGCGCACCAGGGCATTAAGGCCCTGGGTGGCAACCAGCAACTGTGTCATGGTTCACATCCTTACGCGCCAGGGCGTGAGGACGACGAGAGCGAGGCGCAGCATGGCTGATCTGCCCCCGATCCCACCCGCCGTCTACGAGAAGGCCGCGCAGCAGGAGACCCAGGCGACCAGCGTCGCCGATCGCCAGGCGCGCGAGGCCGCACGCCGCGCAGTCGAGCAGGCCACATCGCGGCCACAGGGCACCAGTCAGCCACGCTGACGAGGTTCCAACCGGAGGGCGTTCTCTCTACGGAGAGGGCGCCCTCCGGCGCGTGATGGGCCAGCCGTGCGATCACCGCCTATCCGCGTCTGTCGATGAGTTCGCCCTCCGATTCCTCGTCTTCGAGCAGGTCCAGCTCGGCCACGGCGAGCGCGCGGTGACGGTTGTTGAGCGCCCGCACGAGCGCGGCAGCGTGGCGGTCGGTGTAGCGGCGGGCCGACACCGGGGCGCCCTCGGCGGAGTCGCGGAGGGCGACGACCATGCGCCGGACCTGGTCATCGGAGAGGCCGGCGAGATCGAGCTGGGTGATCAGCATGGGGGGCTCCAGAAGGTGGTGCCGTTCGGTAGGTCGCCGAACGGAGAGGTGACGGGTGGAGTGGGAGGTCAACGGGCGCGTCAGGAGGGCCGGCAGAACGGCTCGTTCGGCGGGGAGAGAAACCCGGCGGCCGGGGTCGTGGGGCGGCGAGGCTCCGAAGATCGGACCCGGCCCTCCCCGGGGGTCGGCGTCATCCGCATGCCGATGCACCCCCACGAGCAGCGGGCGGGGCGGCGACCACCTCGGCGCACTGCGGGTGCAGCGCGCCCTGGCCGAGCACGGGATCGAGGCCGAGGCCGCAGACCTCGCAGTGGCCGGCAGGGGCAGGGGCGGCGGCGGGCTCGGCGGCTACTGCCCGGGGGCCGGACAGCGGCGCGAACAGCGAGCCGTCACCAGAAATGTCAGTAGGTGGAGCAAGCGCCGACCTCTCTTCTTGATCCCTTGATCCCGGTGTAGTGACATTTCTGGTTACGACCAGGGCGCGCAGGACCGACGGGTCGACGACCTCGGACAGCTCGTAGACCCAGCTGCTGCCGCCGGGCAGGTCGTGCTGGCGCAGCAGCCCGAGGACGTGCAGCTCCTGCAGAGCGCGGTCCACGGTGGAGCGGGGCTTCTGGACCCGCTTCCGCACCTGCGCCGTGGTGGAGTTCGGCACGTCGAGCAGGTCGGCCAGCAGCGTCAGCCGGAGCGGCGGCACCGAGTCCCGAGCCACCCGCCGTGCCAGTCCCATTGCGTCGGCGCGGTCGATGCCCAGCGCGAGCCCGCCCCGGACGAGCTGCCCGAGCATCTTGGCGAACCGGGTCGGCGCCTCGGGCATGTGCGCGTCGACGACCTCCCCGCGACCGTCGCGCTCGACCGCGGTGCGGCTCAGGGTCACGAGGTCGGCCAGCCCGAGCAACTCGCGCTCGTCGGCGTCGGTCAGCCGTGCCGCTCCCGGCCGGACCTGCGCCAGGACGCCTCCGGCGGCCTCGGCCAGCTCGGCGCGCATCTGCACCTCCGAGCCGACGTTGGCCAGCGCCTTCCGACCGGAGGTCAGCCGGCCGGTGCCGGAGTCGACGCGGACCAGGGCGAAGCGGTCACCCATCGCGGCGATGACCGCGTGCGCGCTGTCGTAGGCGGTGGTGACGCCGCCGATGACCGCCAGCCGCCCGGTCCAGGTCAGCGTGCGACCGCCGTCGGTGCCCACGTTGCGCTCCCAGCGCCCGTCGTAGACCTCGCGGAGCGCGGCCAGCACCGCCGCCCGGGGGTCGCGGCTCATGGACAGGATCGTGGTGAAGTCCTTGATCACCAGCAGCCCGCGGTCGCCGAGCTTCCGCAGCAGCCCGCCGGTCGCGTCGGTGGTCCGCTCCTTCTTCGACGTCGCCGACAGCAGCGCCCCCTCGCTGCTGATCGTCGAGGTGACGTGTGCGCCGGCGCCGGCCAGGGCGCCGACCGTCTCGGTCTTGGCGTTGCCCGGGCCGCTGACCATGAGCAGCCACACCGGGTCGCCGTCGAGCTGCTCGACCGCGGCGGCGGCGAGCACGACGTCGAGGCCCTGCAGGTCGTAGGCGTCCCCGAGCCAGCGACGGAACGCCTCGTGCGCCTGGTCGAGGCTGCACGGCGCGGCGACCGGCACCGGGTGCTGCGCCACGTCGGGCTCCGGGCGCCGGCCGAATCCCCGGTCGACCAGCACCTTCGCCGCCGCACGGTGATCACCGTCATGCTCGAGCACGGCGTAGGCGCCGAACCGGGTGTAGGTCCGCTCGGGCTCGAACTCCGTCGAGGACGTGAACACGTAGAGCCAGTCGCCCCCGTAGCCCGTCGAGGCCGAGATGCCGTGCCGCTTGCCCGGCCGGCGCCAGTAGGTGACCTCGCCCTTGGCGAACACCCGCGTCCAGCCGGCCGGCTCGAGGACGTCGACCCAGGAGGTGCGGGCGGCGTAGTCGTCGCCCGGCGAGGCACCGCCGCCCGGGGACGACGAGCCCGGCTGCTGGAAGGCAGAGGCCGACACCGGCTGAGGCACCGGGCGCTCGTCCAGCGTGGCCCGGATAAGCGCGTGGAACCGCTCGCGCTCCTCACCGGTGATCGTCGGGATGCCGGCCGGCGACCCCGTGAGCACGGTCCAGGAGCCTTCCCTCGGGTGGACCCGTCCGCCCGAGGGAGCGGTGATGACCCAGCCGCCCTCGCCGCGCGTCTCGGCCAGGGTGACGTGGTCGGCGGTGGCGGCCAGCTTCTGGTTGCCCGGCACCTCGGCGTCGACCAGCCGGTAGAAGAAGTGGAGCCCGCCCGAGGGCGAGCGAACGACGTGGCCGCTGACCAGCTTGTCCCACAGCGCCTGCTCGCCGGCGTCGGCGACCGCGGCGACCAGTGCCCGCAGTGCGCCGGCCTCGACCGCGCGGCCCTCGAGTTCGGTCAGCTCGAGCCCGCCGGAGACGGCGCCACAGACGACGCCGAGCCCCTCACGGTCGCCACCGAACCAGCGCCGGAGCTGGGACTCGTCGGGGCGGCGCTCCTGGTACTCGCGCCACTCGATCGCGGGTCGCTTGGTCCCGTCCTGAGCGGCGGGCAGCACGCACAGCCCTGCGCCGTGCAGGGCGACCGCGGCCTCGAGCAGCGGGGTGCCCGTGATCGTCGGCGCGCTCACCGGGCACCGCCTCGACCAGCGCGCCCCGGGCCTACCAGCTTCACCGCCGGGATGGCGATGCGGTAGTCGCCGCGACCACAGTGAGCGACCCGACCGGTCTCCGAGGCGTCGTCGTCCCAGGGGTGCGCGTGGTGATGCACCTTGCCGCACAGCGGGCAGGACACCTGCAGGAATCGGGTATCCCGGCCGGCAGTGACCGAGACGACTTCGGCGAACGGCGGGACGTCGACCGGAGGTGCGGCGGGACCGGCCTCCAGCACGCGCACCACCGCACCGGTGTCGTCGAGGACCGCCAACCGCTGACCGGGCTGCAGCTCGACCGCGGCCGGGGGGATAGGGCCATCCCCTCGCCGGCGGGTCACGTTCCGGACCAGCGTTGCGGTCGAGCACAGGCTGCTGGCCGCTGAGAGGGCAGGAGCTCCATCAGGCGGCGCTCCGCTGCTCGAGCCGGGCGACGTACTCCTCCACCGCGGAGGCAGGGACGAATCTGCGGCGACCGATCTTGACCGTCCGCAGCTCGCCGGAGGTGATCAGCTCGTAGACCTTGGTCCGGCCCAGCCCGCCGAGGGCGAGTCCGGTGTCCGGGTAGATCGGCAGGAGCACGGGTTGCATGTGCGCTCTCCAAGTTGAGGGTTCAGCGTTAGGATTCCAACGCCACACCGTGGACGCTAAAGAACGCCGACGGGCCCGTCAAGCGTTGACATCTGCACGCCACATTCCGTACGTTGACGGACGTGGACGGACTCAGAGCACCGCTCGCCCGACGCCTCGGCGACCTCCTCAAGAGCCGACAGCTGCGGCACGAGGACCTCGCCGAGGCCATGACCGACCTCGGCTTCGACTGGACGCGCAACCGGGTCACCCAGGTGGTCACCGGTCGGGGAGCCCTCACCCTGCTCGAGATCGCAGGGCTGTGCAGCGCCCTCAACCTCTCCCTCGGCGACCTGCTGGGAGGCCCCGATACCGAGGTGGCACTGCCAGGAGGATCGGTGCCCCTCCGCGCGATCCTCGAGGCGCTGCTCCACGGCAGCTCGGAGTCCTGGCAACTGCTCGGCGATCAGTCGGCAGAGACGGAACAGATGCTCGGCGAACTACTGGCAGCACACGTCGAGCAGGCCGCTCGGACGTCGAGCCCACCGTCGCGGCCGGCGTACTCCGGGACGGCCTGGGGCGAACAGGCGGAGGCGACGCGCAAGGCTGCTCGACGGCTCGGCGTCACGCCGCGCACGGTCGAGACCGCGGCGGTGCAGCTCTGGGGTCGCTCGCTGACGGCTGAACGCGACCACCGAGTCGAGCCGCGGCCAGACGAGGACGTGCGGTCGCTGCAGGCGCGCCGTGCCCATGTCACTCGCACCCTGCTGTCGGAACTTCGGTTCCACCTCGGCAAGAGCGGGGAGCCCGCTCCGGGGGCCGGCGACGAGGCCGGGGAGCACTGATGGCGAGGCAGCGAGGGAACGGCGAGTCCTCGATCTACCGGGACGACGACGGTCGGTGGCACGGCTGGGTATCGATGGGCCTCAAGGAGAACGGCGCCCGCGACCGGCGGCACGTCTCCAGCATGAAGCGCGCCGAGGTGGTGGCGAAAGTCCGAGAACTCGAGCGGAAGCGAGACGCGGGGACCGCGGGCGCGGCCGGGCGAGCGCCGACGGTCGGGCAGTGGCTCGAGCACTGGCTGGACACGATCGCCGCCCGCAAGGTGCGCCCATCCACCCTCGTCCGCTACCGCCAGCTCGTCGCCAACCAGCTCGTGCCGGGCATCGGCCACCACCGGCTCGACCGCCTACAGCCCGAGCACGTCGAGAAGCTCTACAGCGACCTCCAGGACGGCGGGCTCTCGCCGGCATCGGTGCTCCAGGCGCACCGGGTGCTCTCTCGGGCGCTGAAGGTCGCCATGCAGCGCGACAGGGTGGCGCGCAATGTCTGCGCCCTCGTCGACCCGCCGAGCGTCGAGCGCGACGAGGTCCGGCCGCTCTCGGGCCAGGACGCTCGGCGCGTCCTCGAGGCAGCGAGGGGCCGACGCAACGCCGCGCGGTGGTCGGTAGCCCTGGCACTCGGACTGCGTCAGGGCGAGGCACTCGGCCTCACCTGGGACACGGTGAACCTCGACGCGGGCACCCTGACCGTGCGCCAGGCGCTGCAGCGACAGCCCGGCCGCGGGCTCGTCCTGGTGCAGCCGAAGTCCCGGGCGGGGCGACGGACCATCGCTCTGCCCGGTCCACTCCGAGACGCCTTGCGGGCGCACCGGGCGGCGCAGGCCGCCGAGCGGATCGCGGCCGGGTCGCGGTGGGAGGACGGCAACCTCGTCTTCTGCCAGGAGAACGGCCGACCCCTCGACCCGCGCAGCGACCACCGAGCATGGCGGGCGCTGCTGGCCGAGGCGAAGGTGCCACCCGCCCGCCTGCACGACGCGCGGCACACCGCGGCCACCCTGCTGCTGCAGCAGGGCGTGCCGGCACGAGTGGCGATGGAGATCCTCGGCCACTCGCAGATCAGCCTGACGCTCGGCACCTACTCGCACGTCGTCCCCGAGCTCGCCGAGGACGCCGCGCGGCGCATGGGCGAGGCACTGTGGGGCTGACCGGCACCATGCCGACACGAAGTGGCCACCAAGGTGGCACCATCGCCCGGCGCCACTACCCGCCGAATCGTGCAAACGCACAGGTCAGCGCGGTGGGCCCCGTGGGGATCGAACCCACAACCCGCGGATTAAAAGTCCGCTGCTCTGCCAGTTGAGCTAGAGGCCCCGGTGCGCGCCGAGTCTGGCAGACCGCGCGGCGGCTCGGCGCTCAGAGCACGTCCAGCACCAGCAGCAGGACGAGGGTGAGCAGGGCGGAGACCAGCAGGGAGCCGAGACAGCCCAGCCGGCTGGAGAAGAGGAAGAACACCGGGTCCCCGTGCCCCGCCGCTGCGCCGGCCAACCCGGCAGGTGCGTTGCGTCACCATCGCGGTCGGCGTTCCACCCGTTCAGGGGATCCCGGACGAGGCGGACGGTTACGTACCGTCATCGCAGCTCGTCCCGCGCTGCGCGGACGACCGTGATCACCGGCCCGGCTGACCCGTTCCCCCCGGGGCAGCCGGGCCGGCTCGCGTCTCAGCGGTGGCGCCCCGGAACCCGGGCCATGACGTGGCCCGCCTCCATGCGCACGTCGAGCTTCTCCTGCGGGTTGGCCGCCGGCCCCCGTCGCGGCTGCCCGTTGTCCAGGTCGAACGCCGAGCCGTGCCACGGGCAGACCAGGCACTGCGAGCCGCGGATCTCCTCCACCGCGCCCTCGTGCAGCGGGCCGGAGAGGTGCGAGCAGGCGTCGACGAAGACGTCGACCCGGGCACCGCGCCGGACGGCGACCAGCGGGACGTCGTCCCCGTTGCCCGCGCCGGTGCGCAGCGCGGGCCGCCCCTCGGGCAGGTCGTCCATCGGGCCGAGGTCGATCCAGTCGGTGGTCAGGCGCCGGATCGCCGTCGCCGCGTGGGAGACGCCCGAGGACTGCGCGTAGGACATGTGCCCGCCGACGGCGGCCGAGCCGGTGGCGATGCCCAGCCCGGCGTAGGAGAGCACCCGGCCCAGCCCGCCGCGCCCCTTCTTCCGCGCGGCGAGCGAGCCGACGTACAGCCCGAGCGCCACGGTGTTGGCGACGGCGTGCAGCGCACCCAGCCGCCGCACCCCGCTGCCCTGCTCCGACCAGTCCGCCGCACCGGTCAGCGCCGCGGGCACCGCGGCGGCCACGCCGGTGCCGATGAGGACCGTCGCTGCCGGGCGCAGCGGGGGGATGGCGTCCAGCAGCCCGGCCGACACCCAGCTGCCGACCGGCACCTGGACGACGACCGGGTGCAGCGCGTGGCCCAGCCAGGTGCCGTGGAGGAGGTCCTTCACCGGCGGCTTGAACGCCCCCAGGACGGCGCGGCGGGCCGGCTCGATCACCTTGTCGAAGGAGGCGTTGTCCGCGACCCGGTCGAGGAAACCCATGAGGCTCATGGGCGCCCCCTACCCGTCACGGGCGGCGACGACTCCCCGGTCACGGACGGGCAACGTGCAGCGCGCCGCGTGGAAATGCAGAGCGCGATGTCACCCGTTCCGGGCATGCTGCTGTGTGACAACGGAACGCGCGAGGAGGACCCTTGATCGCGTCTCCCCTGCTCGTGCCCCGGAAGGACCCTCGTGCCCGTCACCCGCTGCCGCCCGGCGGACGTCGCCGGCGTCTCCGGTGACGAGGCGCTCGACGTGGCCGGTGCGGAGGCGTTGCCGCAGCAGCGGGGTCTGACCCAGCGGCTGGTCGACCGGCTCCGGCAGGACGACGTCTGGGCCCAGTTCGCCCGGTTCGTGCTGGTGGGCGGCTCCACCACGCTGGTCTACGCGCTGCTGTTCATCCCGCTGGAGCGGTACGGCTACCTGACCGCGCACCTCATCGCGACGGCGGCGTCCACGGTTCTGGCCAACGAGCTGCACCGGCGGCTCACCTTCCACGCCGACGAGCGCGTCGGCTGGTGGACGGCGCAGTGGGAGGCCGGGGGCGTCACCATCATCGGGCTGGTCGCCACGAGCGCGGCCCTGGGCTGGCTGGACTCCACGTCGGCCTCGGCGCACGTCGCCCTGCAGATCACCTGCGTGGTCGCGGTGACCGCGCTGATCGGCCTCATGCGGTTCATCGCGCTGCGCTGGATCTTCCGCGGGCCCGCGGCCGACGAGGTCTGAGAACTCCCCGGTTCGACCCACCGGTGGCGGCCGACCCTCGTTAGCGTGGTCGGGGTGAGCGACCCGACCGCGCCCCTGCCCTCGCCCTGGCCGCGGCGCGCCCGGGTCGGCGGCCTCTGGGCGCTGCGGATCGGCCTGGCCCTGGGCGGCGCGCTCGTCGCCGTCCTGCTCTTCGCGCGCGTGGAGGCGCCGATCGGCCCCTTCGACGCCTCGCTGGCGTTCCGACCGGCCGGCGGTGGTGCGGAGGTCTCGGTGCCGCCGCTCGGCGCGCTGGTCGCCGACGTCTACGACGGTCCGCTCCGCCTCGAGGTCGCGCTGCAGAGCGTGGACCAGACCCGGGCTCAGGCGCTGGCCACCGACCCGGTGCGGCTGTCCGGCGTCGTCGACCGGGTGACCGAGGACCTGCGCGGCGCCGTCGTCGAGCTCGTCGTGCGCACCGTGCTGGTGGCGCTCGCCGGCGCCGCGCTGGTGAGCTGGGCGGTGCTGCGCCGCCGCCGCGAGCCGCTGATCGGCCTCGGGCTGGCCGCGCTCCTCCTGGCCGGCACGGCCGGGGTGGGCGCGGCGACCTGGCGGCCGGAGGCGCTCTCCGCGCCGCGCTACACCGGCCTGCTGGTGAACGCGAACAGCCTGATCGGCAGCGTCCAGGACATCGCCGCCCGCTTCGACGCCTACCGGTCCTCGCTCGAGGACATCGTGGCCAACGTCGGCAGCCTCTACAGCACCATCTCCGCCCTGCCCGCGCCCGGCGGGGACGACGACACGGTCGCCCTGCTGCACGTCTCCGACCTCCACCTCAACCCGGCCGGGTTCGACCTGATGCGCCAGGTGGTCGGCCAGTTCCAGGTGGACGCCGTGCTCGACACCGGCGACATCACCGACTGGGGCAGCGAGCCCGAGAACCAGCTGATCACCTCGATCGGCACGCTCGGCGTCCCCTACGTGTACGTCCGCGGGAACCACGACTCCGCCGCGACCGCGGAGCTGATCGGCAGCCTGCCGAACACCACCGTGCTCAACGACTCGGCCACCGAGATCGCGGGCATCTCCATCGTCGGCACCCGGGACCCGCGGTTCACCCCCGACAAGAGCACCGGCGACGACGACGCCGGGCCCGAGGTGCTGGAGAGCTCCGGGGAACGGCTCGCCGAGTTCGTCGACGGCCTCGACGAGCGGCCCGACGTGGCCCTCGTGCACGACCCGAAGCAGGCCCCGCCCCTGGACGGCCAGGTCCCCGTCGTGCTGGCCGGGCACACCCACGAGCGCGAGGTCTCCGAGCTCGACGGCGGCACCCTCCTGATGGTGCAGGGCTCGACCGGCGGCGCCGGGCTGCGCGCGCTGCAGGGCGAGTTCCCCGAGCCGCTGACCTGCACGGTGCTCTACTTCGACCCCGACGACGGCCGGCTCGCCGCCTACGACGAGATCACCCTCGGGGGCCTCGGCGAGACCGAGGTGACGATCCAGCGGACCGTCGTCCCGCCCGCCGACGAGCAGGACGGGGACGACGCCGGTACCGACGCCGGGGATGACGCCGGGGACGAGACCGGGATCGACGACGCCGGCGACGGCGCACCGGCGTCCCCGACCGGATGAGCGCGCCGCCCTACCCTCGGGTCATGTCCGCCACGACGCCGTCCCGAGCCCGCCTCGCCACCGGACTGCTGGCCGGCGGGCTGGTGCTCGCCCCCCTCGCCGGGTGCTCCTTCGGGACGGAGAACGTCTCCTGCTCGCCGCGCGAGTGCACGGTGACGCTCTCCGGGTCCGGAGCGGAAGCCGAGATCCTCGGCACGACGCTGGCGTTCGCCGGTGTCCAGGACGGCCGGGCCTCGCTCAGCGTCGGCGACGCGAACGTGTCCTGCGCCGAGGACGAGAGCGTGACCGCCGGCCCGCTCACGCTGGAGTGCTCCACCGTGACCGACGACTCGGTGGAGCTCACCGCCTCGCTGGGCTGACGCCGGTCAGCGGGCGACGTCGACCACGAGCCGGGTCGGTCCGGTCAGGAGCTCCACCCGGAACGGCGCCCGCTCCCGGGTGCCGACGAAGGCCACCGACGTGCCCTCGAAGGTGGCGTCCCAGACGACCTCGGTGACGCCCCCGGTGCCCGCGCCGGCCACCGGGCCACCGGAGAACTCGGTCAGCCCCGTCTCGAAGGGGTAGCGGACGCCGCTGACGGTCACCTGCAGGACCTCGCCGCCCGCCACCTCGACGGCGTCCCCGCTGCCCTGCGAGGCGGCCTGGTCGACGTAGCGCACGTCCCAGCCGGGGGTCCCCGTCCCACCGAGCTCGAACACCACCCGGTCGTGGTCGTCGTGCGCGCCGACACGGATGGCGGTCACCGTCAGCGCGGCGTCGCCCGAGGGGTCCGCGGTGACGGGCTCGTCGCCGCCCTCGAAGGCCGGCGCGTCGCTGGAGGGCGAGGCCGACTCCTGCGACGCGGTCACGCCGTCGCCCGAGGTCGTCGAGGCCGCCCGGTCGGCGCGCTCGCTGACGGGATCGTCGTCCCCGCAGCCGCTGAGCAGGGCCGATGCCGTCAGGGCGGCGGTCAGGAGGAGGGCGGCTCGGGGGCCGCGACGGGAGGTGCGCACCCCCACAGGGTGGCAGCTCCGGACCCCGTGGCTGAGGAGGCGCGGAGGGCATGTATTGTTTCTCCCGCCCCCGGCGAACACGAGCCCCCATCGTCTAGCGGTCCAGGACGCCGCCCTTTCAAGGCGGTAGCACGGGTTCGAACCCCGTTGGGGGCACGCACCACCAGTAGCACCACGGCAGTACCAGCAAGGCCCTGTAGCGCAGTTGGTTAGCGCGCCGCCCTGTCACGGCGGAGGTCGCGGGTTCGAGTCCCGTCAGGGTCGCTCTCCGGTGGAGACACCGGGAGGGGCAGGTAGCTCAGTCGGTACGAGCGCTCGCCTGAAAAGCGAGAGGTCGGCGGTTCGACCCCGCCCCTGCCCACGCTTCCTGAACCCCCGCTCCGGCCAGCGCCGGGCGGGGGTTTCTGCGTTCCGGGGGCCCCGCGTGCCGGTGGATGTGCACCTGTGGCGCGTTCCGCGGACCGGACCGCGCCGGCCGCGCACATCGTCGGACGCGAGCGGCGAGTCAGACCCCGGCGTTCGGCCCCGTCCCGAGCTCGCGAGGGATGAGCAGGACCGGGTCCTTCAGCTGGGCGTAGACCTCGGCGTGCACGCGCAGCACCGCCTCGCGCTGCTCCTCGCGCCACGCGCGGTCCGCGGGCCGCGGCATGGGCCGGGTC
Source organism: Blastococcus sp. TF02A-30 (assembly GCF_003319185.1). GTDB lineage: Bacteria > Actinomycetota > Actinomycetes > Mycobacteriales > Geodermatophilaceae > Blastococcus. The sequence goes on along the minus strand of NZ_QOHJ01000001.1, from coordinate 552,501 downwards.
AGCGCGGCCGCCACGGCCGCGGTCAGGGACACCTCGTCCAGGCCGTCGACCTCGTCGTTGCCGTAGGTGACCACCTCCGACCACTGGTCGGCGAAGAAGCCGCAGCTCGGCGCCACGACACGGGTACCGACGTCGCGGCACACCTCCAGCTCGCGGGAGTGCGTGCCGCAGCGCTCGGGCAGGACCGCCACGTGCAGCTGCTGCAGCTGGGCGACCGCCTCCTCGGGCCGGTGGACCACGAGCTCCAGCTCGCCGGCCTCGGCCAGTGCGCGCACCCCCGGGTCGATGTCCCAGCCGACCTCGGCCAGCACCCGCAACCGCCCGCCACCGGACACCGCCCCGGAGGCGGAGGCGCGCGCCACGGCGGCCGGATCGGGAACGGCGGCCGACGCCCGGCCCAGCCGCACGCCCACCAGCCCGCGCTCGGCGCCCAGCTCGGGATCGGGCTCGGCCACCGAGGGGTGCGCCAGCACGATCGCGGTCCGGCCGAAGCGGTCGGCGATCTCGTCGGCGGCCGAGGGGGTGAGGGTGAGCACGACCTCCGCGGTCGCGAGGACGGCGGCCAGCTGTGCGTCGAGGCGCCGCCGGCCCGGTTCGCGCGGGTCGCGGAGCTGGTGCACGGTCACCACCAGGGGGATGCCGAGACGGCGGACCTCACCGGTCCACTCCTCCAGCCGGGAGAGCTCCACCCCGCCGTGCCCCACGTGCAGGTGCAGGACGTCGATGTCACCGGCGTGCCGGGCCAGGTGGTCCGCGTCGAGCCACGGGCTGGGTCGCCCCGCGGTGCCCACGCGCACGGCGTCTGCGGGCAGCACGGCGTCGACGTAGGCGTCGGCGAAGGGGACGCTGGCTACCCGGGTGCGGCCGCTCGGGGGAGCGAGCGGCCTGGCTGGCGGGGGGTCTCCGGGCATCACGGTGCTGGTTCGGCTCCTCGTGCGGGGTCGAGCACTGCGCAGCACGGCGTGCTGCTCGACGGGATCAGCGCCCGGCCACGGATTCGAGCCGGTCGGCCTCCCGCCCTACCCGGGGCCCGTCGGTCCCAATCCGTGACCAACTCCATCGGGTGAGCGCGCGTGCCCGGCGTGTCAGGCCCGCGCCCCCGTCCGCGCGGCCAGGTGGGCGTGCACCAGGGTGATCGCCAGGGCGCCCTCCCCCACCGCGGAGGCCACCCGCTTCACCGACCCGGATCGCACGTCGCCGGCGGCGAACACGCCCGGCATGCTGGTCTCGAGCAGCGCGGGTGGCCGCTCCAGGGGCCAGGCCGGCGTGACGCCGTCCTCGAGCAGAGCGGTCCCGGTGCGCAGGAAGCCCCACCGGTCGCAGGCCAGCGCCCCGGCCGCCCACTCGGTCCGCGGCTCGCTGCCGATCAGCACGAACAGCACCCCGGTCTCGACCGTCTCGGCGCCGGTGTCGAGGTCGCGGAGGACGAAGGACTCCAAGAAGTCGGCGCCGGACCCGCCGACCACCTGCACGCCGCCGCGGATCGCCACGTTGGGCAGCGCCTCGAGCTCGCGGATGAGGTAGTCCGACATGGTCTCGACCAGCGACGGGCGCCGGACCAGCACGGTCACCTGCTCCGCGTAGCGCGACAGGTGCACCGCCGCCTGACCGGCGGAGTTCCCCCCGCCCACCACGAACACCTGCCGGCCGCGCATGGCGGGCGCCTCGCTCACCGCGGCGCCGTAGAAGACGCCGCGCCCGGCGAGCGCCTCCAGCTCCGGGACCCCGATCCGCCGCCAGGACGCGCCGGTCGCGACGACGACGGTGCGCGTGCGCACCGTCCCGCCGTCGCTCAGGCTCACCGCCAGCAGCCCGTCCTCGGCCACGATGCCCTGCGCGGAGCGCATGAAGTGGAACGTGCTGCCGAAGCCCCACGCCTGCAGGTAGGCGCTGAAGGTCAGCCGGTTGCCGCTTATCCCGGTCGGGAACCCGGGGTAGTTGCGGATCAGCGAGCTGGTGCCCGCCTGCCCGCCGACGGCCTCCGGTTCGAGCACGAGCGTCGACAGCCCCTCGGAGGCCGCGTACACGCTGGCCCCCAGGCCGGCCGGGCCCGAGCCCACGACGACGAGGTCGTACACGTGCGCCGGGTCCAGCGGGGTGAGCAGCCCGAAGGCGTCGGCGATGTCGAGGTCGGTGGGATCCTGCAGCACGGGCCGCCCCGGGCGGAAGCGGAGCTGGACGACCGGCAGCCGGGGCTCCTCCAGCTGCAACCCGGCCAGCAGCTCGCGCCCCTCGTCGGAGCCCGCCTCGTAGAAGCCCAGCGGGATGCGGTTGCGGGTGAAGGTGTCGCGCAGGTGCTGGGCGCGCTCGGACCAGCGGTGGCCGATCATCCGCACGGCCTCGAAGCCACCGCCCTGCCGCGCCGACCACTCCTCCAGCAGCTCGGCCACCATCCGGTGGAACTCCTCGTCGACCGGTCCCTCGGGGGCGTAGATCCACCGGTCGAGCTGGCCCACGGTCAGCGCCTCGAAGATCTCCGGCGCTGTCTCGAACGCGCCCCAGCGGATCATCGCCACGGCGAGCGCCAGGGGTTCGGCCCGGTGCAGCTCCCGCAGCACCGCCAGCCCGTCCGGGTCGGCGTCGCCCAGCCCGCCGAACAGCACGGCCACCGGCAGGCCCTCGGGAACCGCGACGTCCTCCGGGTGGGCCGCGGAGACCACGGCGTAGTCCGCGCCGTAGCGGCGTTCCAGCGCGGCGGTGACGGCGGCGCGGACGTCGTCGTCCCGGCCGACGACGACGAGCACCGCCCGCTGCCCCTCAGCCACGGCGGGCCTCCGCGCCGCGCGGCGCGAGCCACCAGCCGGCCGCACCGGTGAGCGCCACGGCGGCGGCCGTGGCGAGGAAGACCCAGGCGGCCGGGTCGTCCCAGTCAGGGGTGTCGGCGTAGCGGGCGACCGCGACCAGCGCGAGGACACCGAACACGGTGTAGGCGATCGTCGAGGTGCGCAGCCGGCGCAGGTCGCCGGCCACGGCTGCCAGGCACGCCGCCAGGCCGAAGGCCAGCAGCCACGCGGCCACCACCCGGGCGGTGAAGGGCTGCAACGGCCACGGCCAGAGCCGGTCCGCGGTGCTGGGCCGCACGTAGATGACCGCCCCGACGACGACGAGCACCGCCGCCTCGAGGGCGAGCGGCACGCGCAGCGCGAGGGGCACCGGGTGCCTCGGCGGGGGGTCGTCGCCCGGCACGCGCTCCTGGCGGACCACGAGCACGGCCATCGCGACCGGGATCACCACGTACACCGCCAGCCAGAACCAGGCCGCGGCCTTCGCCAGGGCGCTCAGCGAGCCGAAGTCGTCGTCGAAGTGCATCCGGTCGATGTGCAGCAGCGTCGCCACCAGCGTGAGGACGACGAAGACGAAGATCGTGAGGACCGGCACCCGGCTGTGCGCCCACACCGGGTCCCGCAGCGAGAGGACGACGAGCACGAAGCCCGCGGCGTACCCGGCGCCGATGAGCGCGGCGGTGAGCGGCGGCTGGATGGTCCAGGCGAAGGTCTCGGAGGTGTTGCCCGCGAGGACGTACAGCGCGATCGTGGCCAGCGCCGTCAGCAGCGCGAAGGCCCCGAGGAGGGTGCGCATCGCCGGGTGGACCGGCCGGTGCCGCGGCTCCACCCGGACCGGCGGAGGGGCAGGGTTCACGGGGACCTCCCGTGGATCGGACCCCCGTGCACGGTTGGCGGGCGCGGCCATCGAACCACCGCGGACGGGCGGCTGTCACCGCCTTTCCGAGCCCGGAGCCGACGCGCACCGCCGGGAGCGCGCCGCCGGGCGGAGCGCGCCCAGTGGGCGGCTCCGGTCTCGCCGCGGCGGAGGCGCGCTAGGCCGACCGGACGGCCTGGGCCGCGGCGTAGGCGGGCGCCCGGAAGCGGGCGATCGGCCCGTCGGGCACGAGCCCCGGTGGCGGGTGCCGCACGGCGTCGAAGCGCAGCTCGGGGTCCAGTTCCTCGACCGGGGCGGTGAGGGTCAGCCGCGCGAAGGGGTGCCACGGACCGAGCCCGTGGGCCGCGGCGAGGGTGAACGACGGGTGCTCCCGGGCGACAGCTGCCTGGGGCTCGGGGTCCGACGGCAGGTGCGGGCGGTCCGGGAAGGCGGCCAGCCGCACCGGCCCGGCCGCCGTGGAGTACGCCATGATCGACGAGTACGTGGCCGCCGCGTCGGAGCGCAGGAGCGGGACCAGCCGGGTGAGCGGCCCGCTCCCCGCGCTGGTGAGCAGCAGGTCCACCGGCTGCGCGGAGCCGGCGCCGAGGCGGACGGCGATGCCCAGCGCGTCGGGCAGCAGCGCCGGGAGGCCGGCCCCGCGGGAGAGGCGCACGAGCACCGGGTCGGAGGCGGTGGCGTCCAGCCAGGGCACACCCCACGGCCGCGGGCCGCCGTGCCGCTCGAGCACGCCGTGGAGCACCGCTCCGCGCGGGTGCATGGGCTTGCCGCGGCGCCACCGGGCGATCGCCGCCAGCGGCACGGCGACGGCCCGTCCGGCCACCTGCGCGAGGTCGGTCACGGCGGCCCCCTACCCCCGTGGCCGGGTGCGGCACACCCGCCGCCAGGCATCCGGTCCCAGGATCTCGGGCGGTCGTCACCCGCGGGTCGGGGCTGGCGAGGGTCGACAGCTCCGCTCCACGCCGATGACCGCCCCGGCGGCGAACTCTGCGGATGCGGGGCCCGATCTTCGGTGGAATCTGCCCAGCCCGGCCCGATGACACGGACCGATCCCTCCGATTACGTTCTGTGCATGCTCTCGACGCTCCTGGCCATCGGCGGTGTTCTCGTGGGGCTGCTCGTGCTGCTCGCGCTGATCGTGAGCCTGAGCGCCCGCCCGGCGACCACCAGCCGGGGCACCACCGGCCGGCGCGAGACCGGGTGGGTGGCCGATGCCGGCCGCCCGCACCCCGACGCCTGGTCGCCGCTCACCTCGACCACGACGAACGAGATCCCCGCGGTCCGCTGACCCGAGCTCCGGCGTCCCGGCGGCTGCGGACAGCGCGCCGCCGGGACGACCCGGTCAGCCGCCGATGACCTCGGCGGCGCGCTCCCCGACCATCACCGCGGTCGCCGCCGGCCCGCGCGTGGGAACGTCGGGCAGCACCGAGGTGTCGGCCAGCCGCAGCCCGTCGACCCCGCGCACGCGCAGCTCCTGGTCGACCACCGCCCCGGGATCGCCGTCCGGCCCCGACCGGGCCGTCGCCGACAGGTGCACGGCGGTGGTGAGGTGCTCCCGGATCCAGCGGTCCAGCAGCCGGTCGTCCTCCAGGACCGCGGCCCCCGGGGCGACGCGACCGGCGCCGAGGTCGCGGAGCGCGTCGGTGGCGAGCAGCCGGGCCGCCAGCCGCACCCCGGCGCGCAGCCGCGCGCGGTCGCTCTCCCCGGTGAGGTAGCGGTACTCGACCAGGGGCGGACCGTCCGGGTCGGCGCCGAGGCGCAGCCGTCCGCGGGCGACCGGCCGCTGGAGACCCACGCCGATGCTGAGCTCCGGCTCGCCGCCGAAGGGCCGCAGCCACGGCAGCAGCTCCACCTCGCCGTCGGCGGTCCCGTCCACCGAGGCGTGCAGCACCCCGTGCAGCCGCGCCGTCGACCGGTGGCTGCCGGGGTCCGCGAGGAACGGCACGTAGACCAGCGGGTGGTCGCCGGAACCGGAGCCGACGCCCGGGAGGTCGGCGACGACGTCGATGCCGGCGGCGGTGAGGTCGGCCGCCGGCCCGAGCCCCGACCGGAGCAGCAGGTGCGGGGTGCCCACGGCGCCGGCGCTGAGCACCACCTCGCCAGCGCGCACCGGGCCGTCGTCCGTGACCACCCCGACCGCACGTCCCCGCTCGACCAGCACCCGCCGCACGACGGCGTCGCCGCGTACGGTCAGCCGCGCTGATCCGGCCCGCGGGGCGAGGTAGGCCATCGCGGCGTTGATCCGCACGCCACCGGCCACGTTGAACGGGATCGGCCCGTAGCCGGCCGGGCCGGCGCCGTTCTTGTCCGGCTCGTCGGGGAAGCCGAGCTCCGCGGCGGCGGTCGCCATGCCGTCTGCCAGCGGCGAGGGGCTCGGCAGCCGGCGCACCGGCACCGGCCCGTCCGCGCCGTGCAGGGGCGAGCCGCCGAAGTCGGCGTCGGCCTCCGACCGGCGGTACGCCGCCAGGACCGCGGCGGGCGCCCACAGCGGTCCGGTCGCCGCCCACCGGTCGAGGTCGGCCGCTGTGGCGCGGAGGAAGACCGCGGCGTTGATCGCGCTGGACCCGCCGGCGACCCGGCCGCGCGGGACGCGCACCACGAGGTCGTCGGTGAGCGCGGCGGGCAGGTCCCAGTTGGCCGGGTGCCCGGGGCGGGCCGCCGCCAGGTCGGCCGGGTCGCGCAGCTCGGGCGGCCAGTCGCCCGGCCCCTCGGGCACGGTCCCCGCCTCGAGCAGCAGGACGCGGCGCCCGGCGTCGGCCAGCCGCGCCGCCACGGCGCACCCCGCCGTCCCGGCGCCGACGACGACGACGTCCCAGGCCGGGTCAGCCACCGGCCAGGCCGAGGGCGCCGGGCAGGTCGAGGCGGCGCACCTTGCCGGTCGAGGTGCGCGGCAGGTCGTCGATCCGGTGCAGCGCCTTCGGGCGCTTGGCCGCCGACAGCCGCTCGCGGGCCCACGCGGCCAGCTCGGCGGCGTCCGCGGAGCCCACGTAGGCGGCCACCACCCGCTGGCCCCACTCGTCGTCGGGCACGCCGAACACCGCGCTCTCGAGGACCCCCGGGTGCGCGTCGAGGACCGCTTCGACCTCGGCCGGGTAGACGTTGACGCCACCGGAGATGACCAGGTCCTCCCGGCGGCCGTCGAGCCACACCACGCCGTCGTCGTCCACCCGGCCGAGGTCGCCGACGGTGACCCGGTCGCCGCGCCAGGAGGCCGCGGTCTTCTCCGGCGCCCGCCAGTACTCGAACCGCGCCCAGCGCGGCACCGCGCACCACAGCTGGCCGCGCTCGTCGGTCTCCAGCCGACGCCCCGGCCGGGCCCGTCCGACGCTGCCCGGGTGCGCCACCCAGTCCTCCGGGGAGCAGACGGTGAACTGCGCCTCGGTCGAGCCGTAGAACTCCCACACGCTGCCCTCGGGCAGCGCCGCCAGGGCCGCGCGCTTGAGCGGCTCCGGGCACGGCGCCCCGGCGTGCACCAGCCGGCGGAAGGAGGACCAGTCCACGTCGTCGCGGGCCAGCAGCCGCTGCAGGTGGGTCGGCACGCAGAAGGTCGTCGTCGGGCGCAGCGTGCTGATCGCTTCCACGGCCCGGGCGGCGTCGAACGGGCCGGGCAGCAGCACCTCCCCGCCGGCCAGCAGGGTGTGCACGGCGAACCGCAGCGGCGCGCTGTGGTGCAGCGGCGACAGCACCAGGTGCCGGTCCGCGGGCCCGAAGGTCCAGAGGTCGATCTCCTCGGCGGCCAGCGCGCGGGCGTCGTCCTCGGCGAGGACCCCGGACCACACGCCCTTGCGCCGCCCGGTGGTGCCGGACGTGTAGTGCATCGGCCGGGCCAGCGGCACGTCGGCGAGTTCCGCCTCCTCGTCGCCGGCCAGCAGCCGCGCGGGTTCGGCGCCGACGTCGAGCGCCGGGTCGGCGTCCTCGGCCAGCGCCGCGCGCTCCTCGGCCGGCAGGCCGGGGTCCAGGACCACCGGCACGACGCCGGTGCGCACCGCACCCAGCACGACGGCCAGCAGCGCCGGCGACGCCGCCGCCGACACGAGGAGGCGGTCCCCGGCGCGCACGCCCGCCGCAGCCAGCGCCGCGGCGGCCCGGCGCTGGTCGCGCTCGCTCCCGGCCGCGCGGACCACCGGGATCCCGCTCACGCCGGCCGCACCGCGTCGCCCTCGGCCACCACGCGGCCCTCCGCGGTGAGCTTGGCCAGCGTGGCGCGGGTGGACTGCGCGGCCGCCGGCCACACCTCCCGCGGCACGGCGGCGTAGATGCCGGCGACCAGCTCGTCGACCGTCGAGGCGCCGTCGGCGACCGCGGCGAGCACCTGCTCCTCGCGGTACGCGCGGTGGGCGAGGTAGTAGTCGAGCACCGCCCCCGGGTCCTCGGTGAGCTCCGGTCCGTGCCCGCAGTAGAGGGCGCTCGGACCCAGCTGGTGCACCCGGCGCAGCGACTCCAGGTAGGCGACGACGTCGCCCTCGGGGTGGGTGACCACCGATGTGCCGCGGCCCAGCACGTGGTCGCCGACGAGCACGGCTCCCGAGTCCAGCCGGAAGGACAGGTGGTCGGCGCAGTGGCCGGGGGTGGGGACGACCTCGAGCACCGTGCCGGCCAGCCGCAGCCGTTCCCCGCCGGCCAGCACGCGGCCGCGCGGGCCGGCGACGTCGGCGCCGGCCGCCATGACCGGCGCCCCGAACCGGGCTCCCCAGGGCTGGGCCGCCTCGGCGTGGTCGACGTGGTGGTGGGTGACCAGCACGGCGGTGCAGCGCGCTTTCCGGTCGGCGAGGGCCGCCTCGACCGCGGCGAGGTGCGCGGCGTCGTCGGGGCCCGGGTCGACCAGCACCGCCTGCCCGCTGCCGGGCTCCCCCACGAGGTAGGTGTTGGTGCCGTCCAGCGTCATGCCCGAGGGGTTGGGCGCCAGGACCCGGGTGACCAGGGGCTCCAGCTCCGCGGTGCGCGGCAGGGCGCCGGGTGCGGGCAGCTGCCAGCGGGAACGCGGATCGGCCGGGGCGGTCACGACCGGCACGCTAGCGGCGCGGCCGCCCCCGTGCGCAGGCGGCGGTTAGCCTCGCGCCCATGCGCCGACACCTCTCCGTCGCCCGCGGCGGCCTCGCCGCCGCCGCTGTCGTGCTGCTGTCCGCCTGCGGCGGCGGTTCCGGCGAGGAGAGCGGCGACGCCGCGTCCTCGTCCTCCGCGAGCGCCTCCGAGACCTCCGCGGGCGGTTCCGCCGGCTCCGACTTCTGCACCGGCGCAGCCGCCGTGCAGGAGCGCATCGGCGCGACCCTGCAGGGCGACGCCGACGTCTCCTCGCTCCCCCAGGTGCTCCAGGAGGCGGTCACCGAGCTGCGCGCGCTCGACGCCCCCGGCGAGATCGCCGGTGACTGGACCGCCCTCACCGGTGCGCTGGAGCAGGCGGCGGCAGGCCTGTCCTCGATCGACCTGGCGGACCCGAACGCGCTCACCGCTCTCCAGGAACAGCTCGCCCCTCTGCAGGACCAGCTCGCCGACTCCTCGGCGAACGTGGAGCAGTACCTGCGCGAGGAGTGCGGCATCGCGGTGGACGAGACCGCCCCGGCGGCCCCGACCAGCTGATCCCCGGAGCACTGCGGGCCGCCCCCGATCCCCGAGGGGGCGGACCGCAGTCGTCTCCGGGCGCGACCTCAGCCGCCGCAGCCGCCGACCGTCACACCGCGGGCGTTCAGCCACGGCACCGGGTCGATCTGGCCGCCGTACATGACCCCGTACGGGTGGGCCTCGAAGTGCAGGTGCGGGCCGGTCGACTGCCCGCGGTTGCCCACCTCGGCGATCTGCTCGCCGGCGCGGACCCGCTCGCCGACCGAGACGAAGTAGCGGTTCACGTGGCCGTAGACCGTGACGTAGCCGTCGTCGCCGAGGATGTAGACGGCGTAGCCGAACCCGGTCGCCGTGCCGGCGCGCTTCACCACGCCGCTGTGCGCGGCGTACACGGGGGTCCCGATCGGGGCGGCGATGTCCACGCCGCCGTGCAGCGCGCCCCAGCGCCAGCCGTAGCAGCTGGAGACCCGGCCCGACGTCGGCTTCACGTACGCCCCGCCGCTGCCGGCGGACGCACCGCCGCCACCACCCCCGCCGCCACCGCCGCCACCGCCGGAGCTGTTCTTGGCCGCCTCCGCGGCCGCTGCCGCCTCCGCCGCCGCCCGCTCGGCGGCCGCTCGCGCCGCGGCCTCCTCGGCCGCCTTCTGCGCCTGGTACTGCTGGTAGGCGTCCCGCGCACCCTGCAGCTGCAGGAGCTGCACCTGCGCGGCCTCGAGCTGCTGCTCGTAGGTGGCCTTCTGCGCCTCGATCTCGGCGTAGGCGCTCTGCTGGGCGGCCAGCTGCGCGTCCGCGGCCTGCTTGGCGACCTCCGCGGCCTCCTCGGCCTCGGCGGTCTCGTCGCGCGCCGCCCGCGCGGTGGACTCCGCGTTGGCCTGGGCGATCTTGGCGGACTCCATCTCCCCGAGGACGTCGAGCTGCGTGGTGGCGACGTAGTCGAGCAGCGCAGCGCGCTGGATGAGCTCGCCGGGGCCGGCGGAGTCCAGCAGCGCCGCGGAGCTGGTCAGCGTCGACCCCTGCATGTAGCTGTCCCGCGAGAAGTGCGCGATCCGGCTCTGCGCGGCGGCGACCTGCTCGGCCGCGGCCTGCAGGGCGGCAGCCGCCTCGTCGGCCTTCGCCTGGGCGGCGAGCAGGGCGTCCTCGGCGATCATGTAGGCGACACCGGCGGCCTCGGCCTGCACACCGACCCGCTCCAGCTCGGCCTCGGCGGCGGCCACGAGCCCGCGGATCCGCCCGACCTCCGCGGCGGCCGCGTCCTGCTGCGACCTGGCCGCGTCCAGCTGGCCGTCGCTCGGGTTGACCGGCGGCGCCGGCGCGGCCAGGGCGGGACCGGCCGTGACCACCAGCGCGGCTCCCGTCAGCGCACCGGCGAGCACCACGCGGAACGGGCGGCGGGCTCGGCGGACGGCGGCGCGCGGGATCGCCGGTCCGTGCGGACGGCGCTGGGACATGACTCGCTCCCTGGGGAAGAGGGTGGGCGGTGGAGCCCAGCGAGAGTCGCACTGTCACCAGCAGTCACAAAGGCAACACGCGGAACAGTTGACGCGCCGCAACCAAAACGGTCGGCGACCGTCTCGTCACAGTCGGTATGTCGACATCGGGAGGCGGCGAGCGTCTCCTCGGCCTGCCCTCCCTGGGTGAGCGACGGCGGATCAGCCGGCCGGGCGCTCCAGCTCGTGTGCGAGCTGGTCGAGCTCCGCGCCCCCGGCCATCAGCCGGGTCAACTCGTCCCGGCTGATCCCGCCCTTGGTGAACTCCCCCAGGCTGCGGCCGCGGTTGAGGACCAGGAAGCGGTCGCCGACCGGGTAGGCGTGGTGCGGGTTGTGCGTGATGAGGACGACGCCGACACCGCGGTCGCGGGCCTGGGCGACGTAGCGCAGCACCACACCGGCCTGCTTGACGCCCAGCGCCGACGTCGGCTCGTCCAGGATCAGCACCCGCGCGCCGAAGTGCACCGCCCGGGCGATCGCCACCGACTGCCGCTCACCGCCGGAGAGCGTGCCCACCGGCTGGTTCGGGTCGCGGATGTCGATGCCCATCGCGGCCAGCTCGCGGCGCGTGGTCTCCTTCGCCAGGGCGGAGTCGAACCGCCGGAACGGGCCCCAGCCCCTGGTCGGCTCCGCACCCAGGAAGAAGTTCCGCCAGATCGCCATGAGCGGGACGATCGCGAGGTCCTGGTAGACCGTGGCGATCCCGGCGTCCAGCGCCTCGCGCGGGGAGCCGAAGGACGTCGGCGCCCCGTCGAGCAGCACCTCGCCGCGGTCGGCGCGGTGCACGCCGGCGAGGATCTTGATCAGCGAGGACTTGCCGGCGCCGTTGTCGCCGAGCACGCAGGTGACCTCGCCGGCCCGGACGGTGGCGCTGATGCCGTCCAGCGCGATCACCGAGCCGTAGTCCTTGCCGACGTCGCGCAGCTCGAGCAGCGGCGGCGTGCCGGCGCTCATCGGCGGGCCGCCTCGGCGTAGCGGCGGACGAGCCGGTTGGCCAGCACGGCGAGCAGCAGCATGGCTCCCAGGAAGAAGTAGAACCAGTCGGCGTCCCAGCGCAGGTACGGGATGCCCAGCTGGGTCATGCCGAAGATCAGCGCCCCGAGCGACGCGCCGATCGCGGACCCGAAGCCGCCGGTGAGCAGGCAGCCGCCGATCACCGCGGCCACGATGTAGATCAGCTCCTGGCCGGTGCCGGTGTTGGCCTGCACCGAGGTGAGCCGCACCGCCAGCGTCGTCCCGACGAACCACGCCGCGGCCGACGTCGTCATGAACAGCGCGATGGTGGTCCGGCGGGCCGGGACGCCCACGTTCCGGGCGGCCACCTCGTCCCCGCCGGTGGCGAAGACCCAGTTGCCGAAGCGGGTGCGCAGCAGCACCCAGGACGCCAGCGCGGTGAACAGCACCCACCACAGCACGGCGACGCGCACCTCGGCGCCGAAGATCGACATCCGGGAGGCGAACACCCACTCGGCGGAGGCGTACCCCGGCACGTCGGCCAGCCCCGAGGCGGTGACCGTGCCGGTGAAGAACTTGGTGAGCCCCAGGTTGAGGCCCTGCAGCATCAGGAACGTCGCCAGCGTGATGATGAAGCTGGGCAGGCCGGTCCGGGTCACCAGCCAGCCGTTGACGAAACCGATGGCCAGCGCGACGACCAGCGAGACCGCGATGGCCACCCAGAGGTTCTGCCCAAACTCGGTGGCCACGATCGCCACGGTCAGCGCCGTCGTCCCGGTCATGACGCCGGCCGAGAGGTCGAAGTGCCCGCCGATCATCAGCAGCGCGACCGCCACCGCCATGATCCCGAGGGTGGAGGCGGGGTCCAGCCAGTTCGCCACCCCGCGGGCGGAGCGGAAGACCTCCGACTGCACCGCGAAGAAGGTGAAGACGACGACCGCGCCGACCAGCGCGCCGAGCTCGGGCTTGACCAGCAGCCGGCGCAGCGGGCCGACGGCGCTCAGCCGCTCGTCGGCCCGCCGCACGCCGGCGTCCGGTCCCGTCGCCCCGGTCGCGGGCGGAGCGGCCCCTGGCCCGCTCAGCGCGTGCCGGCCGAGGCCAGGTCGGCGATCTCGTCGACGTTGTCCGCGTCGACGATGCCCGGGCCGGTGAGCACCGGCTGCCCGCCACCGACGGTGTTCAGGTTCTCCGCGTACAGCTTCAGCATCACGATGGGCAGGTAGCCCTGCTCGTACTGCTGCTGGTCGACGGCGAAGGCGATCGACCCGTCCTGGATGCCGGAGATGACGTCCTCGTTGAGGTCGAAGGTCGCCACCTGGGTGTCCGTGCCGGCGTCCTCGGCCGCGGCGACCGCCGCGGCGGCCACCGCCGAGTTCAGGGTCAGCACCGCGTCGACGGTCGCGTCGCCCTGCAGCTGCGAGGCGATGGCCGACTGCGCGCCGGTGATGTCGTTGATGTCCACCTGCAGCGGCGTCACGTTGGCGCCCAGGCCCTGGGCCGCACCGGCGCAGCGCTGCTCGAGGCCGATGTTGCCGGGCTCGTGGATGACGCAGACGACGTTCTGCGCGCCGGCGGCGGCCAGCTCGCGCCCGGCGCCCTGACCGGCGATCTCCTCGTCCTGGCCGACGTGCCCGATCGCGCCGAACTCGCCGGAGCGGTCGCCGCCGGAGTTGATGGTGACGACCGGGATCCCGGCCTCGACGGCGGAGCGGACGGCGTCCTCGAGCGCGTCGGGGTTGGCCATCGAGACGACGATGCCGTCGACCTCGGAGTTCACCGCGGCCTCGATGAGCTGCGCCTGCCGCTGGGGGTCGCCGTCGCTCTGGTAGTCGACGTCGATCCCCAGGTCCTCGCCGGCGGCCTCGGCGCCGTTCTGGACGACGTCCCAGAACGCGTCGCCGGCCGAGCCGTGCGTGATGACGGAGAAGGAGAGGTCGCCGTCCGCCGCGCCGCCCCCGGAACCGCCGGACCCGCCGCCGGAGTCGCTGCTGTCCGTCGTGCAGGCCGCGAGCACGAGCGGCGCCGCCACGACGAGAGCGAGCAGTCGCCTGGGTGCGGGCATGGGAGTCCTCCTGCAGTGATCCGCGGGGGCGCCCCCGCCGGGTGTCCAACGGGACATGATGCCTCCCGCGCCCGCACCGGTGCCGCGCGACCGGCCCGGACGCGCCCGGAGACGTCCCCCGGGAGGGTTCTACGCTCGGTCCGTGCAGGTTCTCGGCTCCGGCCACGAGCAGGTCGTGTTCTGCAGCGACGAGGAGTCGGGCCTGCGGGCGGTGATCGCCGTGCACTCCACGGCGCTCGGCCCCGCGCTGGGCGGCACCCGCTTCTACCCGTACGCCTCCGAGGAGGCCGCGGTCGCCGACGCGCTGCGCCTGTCCACCGCGATGTCGTACAAGAACAGCCTCGCCGGCCTGGACCTCGGCGGCGGCAAGGCCGTGATCATCGGCGATCCGCGCACGGACAAGACCGAGGCGCTGCTGCGCGCCTACGGCCGGTTCGTGGAGGCCCTCGGCGGGCGCTACCTGACCGCCTGCGACGTCGGCACGTACAACGCCGACCTCGACGTCGTCGCCCGGGAGACGCGTTTCGCGCACGGCCGGTCGGAGGCCTACGGCGGCTGCGGCGACTCCTCGGTGCTCACCGCCTACGGCGTGTTCCTCGGCATGCAGGCCGCGGCCGAGCACTGCTGGGGGTCGCGCTCGCTGGCCGGCCGCACGGTGGCGGTCGCGGGCGCGGGCAAGGTCGGCTCGCACCTGATCGGCCACCTGGTCGAGGACGGCGCCGACGTCGTCGTCACCGACGTCGACCCCGCCGCGGTGGCGCGGGTGCAGGCACGGCACCCGGGCGTGCGCACTGTCGCCGACACCGCGGCCCTGGTCGCGACGCCGCACGACGTCTACTCCCCGAACGCCCTCGGCGGCGCGCTGGACCCCGCCACGGTGGCCGCCCTGCCCGCCCGCATCGTCTGCGGCGGGGCCAACAACCAGCTGGCCACCCCCGAGGTCGCCGAGCAGCTGCGCGGCCGGGGCATCCTCTACGCCCCCGACTACCTCGTGAACGCCGGCGGCGTGATCCAGGTCGAGGACGAGCGGCACGGTTTCTCGTTCGCCCGCGCGCAGGCCAAGGCGTCGGGGATCTTCGACGTCGCCCGGCGGGTGTTCGAGCTGGCCGACGACGAAGGCGTCTCCCCCGCCGTCGCCGCCGACCGGCTGGCCGAGGAGCGGATGCGCTCGGTCGGCCGGCTGGCCGCCATCCGCCTGCCGCGCTGAGCCGTCGCTGCGCTCACCCGGCGGTGCTGTCGCCGTCCGGGTGCGCGAGCGCCGGGGCCGACAGCATCTCCGCGCGGATCAGACGCCGGACGTCGCGGAACGCGCCCGCCGCCTCACCGGTGAACCCGGTGCGTCCACGGTCGAGGAAGTCGGACAACCGGGGAAGCCTCGCCAAGGGCGACGCGCCGTCCCGGAACGTCGGACGGTGGGTCTCGTACTCGGTCACGAGGTCGGACAGGTACGTGCGCAGCACGCGGAGGCCGGCAGCCACCTTCCTCGCCTGCGCCTCGGGGAGCCCCAGCCCGCCCTGCCCGCTCGCGATCGCGCCCTCGGTGTCCAGCTCCACCTGGAGCAGCTCGAACTCCAGCTGGGCGTCGCTGACGAGCGCGAGCTGCTCGTCGTACACGACCTCCCCGACGCGGACAGCGCCGTCCGGGTCGTGGATCAAGCCGGCGCGCAGCAGCCGACGGGCCCGCTTGACCGCCTGGTAGGCATCCGTCGCCCGGGCGAGCACGCCGCGGAGGGACTCCCGGCGCTGCTGCACGAGGGCTTCGCGCTCCGCCGCCCGCTGCTGCTCCACCGCCTCGCGCGCCGCCGCGCGCTGGTCGGCCGCCGTCCTCTTCCGCGCGTGCTCGTCGGCCAGGAACTTGACCAGCGCGCCCGCCAGCACGACGAGCACGAGCTGCATGAGCGCCTTGCCCAATTCGAATCCCAGCGTGCCCGATCCGGCATCCCAGACCGCCACCAGCACCGCGACGGAGAGCACGCCGACGGCGGCGATCGCGCCCAGGAGAACCCGCCAGGAACCGTCGTCCCCGCGCCGGGCATCGTCCTCGCGCTGCGGCGCCGGTGCCATGGCGTGCCCCCCGTGCGGAGAACGGTCGCGCGGCGGCCCGCGCTGGGTCCGCGCCGAGCGTGACGGACGGCGGGGTGGCCGGTCCAGACCTCCGCGCGCCGGTGCCACCGCTCTCCTGGGGGAGGGACGTGTGCCCGCCGCGGATCCGTGTCGTAAGGTTGCTCAAGACATAGTCACTCAGTCGGGGTCGCCACGCGGGCCGCATCAGCCGCTTGGCTGAGCCTCCGCACTCCGTAACGAGGGGGTCGAGCCATGGGGCGCGGCCGAGCGAAGGCCAAGCAGACTCGCGTGGCCCGTGAGCTCAAGTACAGCTCACCCAACACCGACCTCACCGCGCTGCAGCGCGAGCTGGCCGGTTCGTCGTCGTCCTACACCGCGCCGAGCGTGGCCAAGGACGACGACGAGGACGAGGACGACGAGTACGCCGACCGCTGGGCGGACGACGACACGGACGACGACTGGGCCGCCAGCCGCTGACGCGGCAGCCCTGTCCCGTCCGACGCGAGGCACCGCTCCCCTCCGGGGGACGCGGTGCTCTCGCGCGCCGTCGGCCCGTCGGCCCCCTGCAGGGTCCCGCCGCGAGCGTGCGAGCGGTGGGGGGCAGGGGGTCCTTTTCAGCGGTAGGTGCCGACCAGGGACGCCGCGTCCTCGCCCGTCCGGCGCTGCACGGTCCCGGCGACCCACGCCGGGACACCGGCCTCGGCCAGCTGCGCGACGACGGCGTCGGCGACCTCGGGGGCGACGGCGGCGACCATGCCGACGCCGCAGTTGAACGCGCGCTCGGATTCCGCGCGCGGCACGCCGTGCTCCTCGAGCAGGCGCACGGCGGGCGGCAGCGCCCACGTGCCGCGGTCGAGGACGGCGGTCAGCCCGTCGGGGACCACCCGGGCGGTGTTGCCGGCCAGCCCGCCGCCGGTGATGTGCGCGTAGGCGTGCACGTTCTCGACGCCGTGCCGCTCGACGAGGCCCAGGCAGTCGCGGGCGTAGATTCGGGTGGGCTCCAGCAGCTCCTCGCCCAGCGGGCGGGTGAGGCCCTCCGGGGTGCCGTGCAGGTCGAGCCCGGCGGCGGCCACCACGCGGCGGACCAGCGAGTAGCCGTTGGAGTGGAACCCGGACGACGCCATGGCCACGACAGCGTCGCCCTCGCGCACCCGCTCCGGCCCCAGCACGGCGTCGGCCTCGACGACGCCCACGGCGGTCGCGGCCAGGTCGTACTCGTCGGCGTCCATGAGGTCGCCGTGCTCGGCGGTCTCCCCGCCCACCAGCGCCGCCCCGGCGAGCGTGCACCCGGCGGCGATGCCGGTGACGATCGCGGCGATCCGCTCGGGCACCACCTTGCCGGTGGCCACGTAGTCCTGGAGGAACAGCGGCTCGGCACCGCAGGCCACCAGGTCGTCGACGACCATCGCGACCAGGTCGATGCCGACGGTGTCGTGCCGGTCGAGCTGGCGGGCCAGCGCGATCTTGGTGCCCACGCCGTCCGTGGAGGAGGCCAGCAGGGGCTTGCGGTACTTCTGGACGTCGAGGGCGAACAGCCCGGCGAAGCCGCCCAGCCCGCCCACGACCTCGGGCCGGTTGGTGCGCTCGACCGCGGCCTTCATCAGCGTGACGGCGCGCTCGCCGGCGTCGATGTCGACGCCGGACGCGGCGTACGTGAACTCGCTCATGGACGGCTCAGCGCGTCCGCGGCCCCACCGGGGACGCTGGCGCTGCCCGCCTGCTGCCCGGTCCAGCCGCTGACCGCGCGTTGGCCGATGCTCTCGAGCACGTGCTTGCCCAGCACCTCGGGCTCGCCCAGGTCGATCGGGTAGTCGCCGGTGAAGCACGCGGTGCACAGCCGGTTCGCCGGCTGCTCGGTGGCGGCGATCAGCCCCTGCTCGGACACGTAGCCCAGGGAGTCGGCGTTGATCGAGGCGCGCACGCCGTCGGTGTCCAGCCCGTTCGCGATGAGCTCGGCGCGGCTGGCGAAGTCGATGCCGTAGAAGCACGGCCACTTGACCGGCGGCGAGGCGATGCGGACGTGCACCTCGACCGCGCCGGCCTCCCGCAGCATGCGGATCAGCGCCCGCTGGGTGTTGCCGCGGACGATCGAGTCGTCGACGACGACCAGGCGCTTGCCGCGGATGACGTCGCGCAGCGGGTTGAGCTTGAGCCGGATGCCGAGCTGCCGGATGGTCTGGCTCGGCTGGATGAACGTGCGGCCGACGTAGGAGTTCTTGACCAGCCCCAGCCCGTAGGGGATGCCCGATGCCTCGGCGTAGCCGACCGCGGCGGGGGTGCCCGACTCGGGGACCGGGATGACCAGGTCCGCCTCGACCGGGTGCTCCTTGGCCAGCCGGCGGCCGATCTCCACGCGGGCGGCGTGCACGCCGCGGCCGGAGATGGTGGTGTCGGGGCGGGCCAGGTAGACGTACTCGAAGACGCAGCCCTTGGGCTCGGCCGGCGCGAAGTGCTGGCTGCGCAGCCCGTTCTCGTCGATGGCGATCAGCTCGCCGGGCTCGACCTCGCGGACGATCGAGGCGCCGACGATGTCCAGCGCCGCCGTCTCGCTGGCCACGACCCAGCCGCGCTCCAGGCGGCCGAGCACCAGCGGGCGGACGCCCTGCGGGTCGCGGGCGGCGTAGAGCGTGTCCTCGTCCATGAAGGTGAGGGAGAAGGCGCCGCGCAGCGTGGGGAGGACCTCCATCGCGGCGGCCTCGACCGAGAGGTCGGGGCGGGCGGCGATGAGGGCGGTGATCAGGTCCGAGTCGTTGGTGGCCACGAAGGCGCCCGGCACACCGGCGTCGGCGGCCTTGCTGGCCAGCTCGGCGGTGTTCACCAGGTTGCCGTTGTGGCACAGCGCCAGGCCGGTGCCGGCCTCGGTGGTGCGGAACGTCGGCTGCGCGTTCTCCCACGTGGAGGCGCCGGTGGTGGAGTACCGGGTGTGGCCGACGGCGAGGTGGCCGCGCAGGCTGCCCAGGGTCGCCTCGTCGAAGACCTGGCTGACCAGCCCGAGGTCCTTGTAGACCACGACCGAGACGCCGTCGGACACCGCGATGCCCGCTGCCTCCTGACCGCGGTGCTGGAGGGCGTAGAGACCGAAGTAGGTCAGCTTCGCGACCTCCTCCCCCGGCGCCCAGACACCGAAGACGCCGCAGGCGTCCTGGGGTCCGGGGGACTGGGGGTCGAGGTCGTGCGTCAGCCGTCCATCACCGCGAGGCACCCGTCCACCGTACCGGCGCCGCGCGCGATGCCCACCCCCGCCGGGGTGGGACGGGTCACCCTCCGGCGTGTCCGCGCTGCTCAGCCCCGTGTCGCCACGTCGTCCGCGGACGCGACCGCCTCGGCGCAGGCGACGAGGTCCCGGTGCAGGCGCGCGACGTCGTCGGTCGAGGCCAGGGCCCCGAGCATGCGCTGCTCCACCCGGGCGACCGCGCGGCTCGCCTCGTCGAGCACCGCCACCCCGCGCTCGGTGAGCTGCGTGGGCAGCGCGCGGCCCCGCGGGGCCGCCGGCGGGCGGGCGAGGAGGCCGCGCTGCTCGAGCCCGGTGAGGACGGCGTGCATCGACTGCCGGGTCACGAAGGCGCCGCGGGCCAGCTCCGCCGCGGAGAGACCCGGGCTCGAGCCGAGCAGCTCGAGGCACGCGTACTGCGGCACGGTCAGCCCCAGCGGCCGGAGCGCCGTGTCCATGGCGCCCCGGAGGGCGGCCGCGGCCTGCTTCAGCGCGTACCCCACCGACGACTCGACGTGGACCCGGTCCGGCTGCATGTCAGCAGCCTGACATACGCTCCAGGATGTCAGGATCCTGACATCAACACGAGGAGGACACATGGCAGCAGTGACCGGACCCGACTTCGTCGCTCTCCAGGTCAGCGACCCCGAGGCGTCCGCGGTGTTCTACGAGCGGCAGCTCGGGCTGCGCCGCGCTCCGGCCTCACCGCCGGGCGCGGTCGTCTTCGCCACCACGCCGATCCCGTTCGCCGTGCGCACCCCGCTGCCGGGCGTGGACCCGGCCGCCGTCCACCCCCGGCCCGGTGCCGGTGTGGCGCTGTGGCTGCACGCCGACGACGCGCAGGAGCTGCACGACGACCTGGTCGCCGCGGGGGTGCCGACCCTGGGCCCTCCGGTGGACACGCCGTTCGGCCGCACCTTCACCTTCCTCGACCCCGACGGGTACGCGGTGACGGTGCACGACCGGGCCTGATCCGCCGGGCTCCCGGCGCCGGACCGACGACGTCGGCGGGCGCCGGGAGCCGCGGCTCAGCCCTGGAGCGACCGGAACTCGGCGGCGATGGTGGTGTCGTCGCCGTGGCCGGTCTTCACCACGGTGTCCCCGTGCAGGCTGAACAGCTGCGACCGGATCGAGTTCAGGATCGTCGGGTGGTCGCTGAAGCTGCGGCCGGTGGCGCCGGGGCCGCCGCAGAACAGCGTGTCGCCGGTGAACACGGTGGTGAGGTCCGGCGCGTGCAGGCAGGTGCTGCCCGGCGAGTGACCCGGCGTGTGCAGCGCGACGAGCGTCGTCCCGGCTACGCGGAACTCCACCCCGGCGGCGAGGTCGCGGTCCGGCGCGGTGCCCGGGTGGGTCATGTCCCAGAGCATCCGGTCGGCCGGGTGGAACCAGATCGGCGCCCCGGTGGCCTCGCGCAGCGCCGGCGCCGCGGTGACGTGGTCGTTGTGCCCGTGCGTGAGGACGATCGCGGTGACCCGGCGGCCACCGATCGCCGCCACGATGGGGGCGGCGTCGTGCGGCGCGTCCACCACCAGCACCTCGTCGTCGTCCCCGAGCAGCCAGACGTTGTTCTCGACGTCGAAGTCCTGCCCGTCGAGGGAGAACACCCCGGGGACGACGACCTGCTCGATGCGGGCGGCCATCAGAGGACCACGACCGACCGCAGGACCTCGCCGCGGTGCATCTTCTCGAAGGCCTCCTCGACGGAGTCCAGGCCGATGGTCTCGCTGACGAACTTGTCGAGCGGGAACCGGCCCTGCAGGTACAGGTCGACCAGCATCGGGAAGTCGCGGCTGGGCAGGCAGTCGCCGTACCAGGCCGGCTTGATGGCACCGCCGCGGCCGTAGAGCTCGATGTGCGGCAGCTCGACGGTCATCTCCGGGGTGGGCACGCCGACGAGCACCACCCGCCCGGCCAGGTCGCGGGAGTAGAACGCCTGCTCGAGGACCTTCGGGTGACCGACCGCCTCGATGGCGACGTCGACGCCGAAGCCCCCGGTGAGGGCCTTGATCGCCTCGACCGGGTCGGTCTCCTTCGAGTTGACCGTGTGCGTGGCGCCGAACTCCCTGGCCCACTCGAGCTTCCGGTCGTCGATGTCGACGGCCACGATCGTCGTCGCCCCGGCCAGCTTGGCGCCGGCGATCGCGGCGTCACCGACGCCGCCGCAGCCGAAGACGGCGACGCTCTCGCCCCGCTGCACCGCGCCGGTGTTCAGGGCGGCACCCGCACCGGCCATGATCCCGCAGCCGACCAGACCGGCGGCGGTCGGCGGCGCGGCCGGGTCGACCTTCGTGCACTGCCCGGAGTGGACCAGCGTCTTCTCCGCGAAGGCGCCGATGCCGAGCGCCGGCGAGAGCTCCGTGCCGTCGGCCAGCGTCATCTTCTGCGCGGCGTTGTGGGTGTTGAAGCAGTACTGGAGCTGACCCTTGAGGCAGGCGCGGCACTGCCCGCACACGGCCCGCCAGTTGAGGACGACGTAGTCGCCGACGGCCACGTTGGTGACGCCCTCACCCACGGCGGAGACGACGCCGGCCGCCTCGTGGCCCAGCAGGAACGGGAACTCGTCGTTGATCCCGCCCTCGCGGTAGTGCAGGTCGGTGTGGCAGACCCCGCAGGCCTGCACGTCGACGACGGCCTCACCGGGACCCGGATCGGGGACCAGGATCGTCTCGATCGAGACGGGAGCACCCTTGCTGCGGGCGACGACGCCCTTCACCTCGTAGGCCATGCCCCGAGCCTATGGTGGCCTCCCCGGTGTCGCCCCGCCGGTTTCGTTAGCCGGGCGAAACGGTCACGTCCCGATCTCGATCCGAGTGTGAACGCGCGAGTAGGTCGTGCGCGACGTACCGTGCCACCGGCCGCGATCCCCGTCACACAGCGCGCGCCCAGGTCGCGTCCGTCCGGACGCGGCCCTCCCGATTCCGGAGGTCCGATCCGTGGCAGTACCCGGATTCCTGGCTCGCGAGCGCATCATCGCGAAGCCGGGCTTCAACCGCTGGCTCATCCCGCCGGCCGCCCTGGCGGTGCACCTCTGCATCGGCCAGGCGTACGCGACCAGCGTCTACAAGGCGGCGCTCGTCGCCCACTTCGACTCGACGCTCACCGCGATCGGCATCACCTTCTCGATCGCCATCGTGATGCTCGGCCTCTCGGCCGCCGTCTTCGGCACGTGGGTGGACAAGAACGGTCCCCGCGCCGCCATGTTCACCTCCGCCTGCTTCTGGGTGACCGGCTTCCTCGTGGGCTCGCTGGGCATCTACACCGAGCAGCTGTGGCTGCTGTACCTCGGCTACGGCGTGATCGGCGGCATCGGCCTGGGCATCGGCTACATCTCGCCGGTCTCCACGCTGATCAAGTGGTTCCCCGACCGCCCGGGCCTGGCCACCGGCATGGCGATCATGGGCTTCGGCGGTGGCGCGCTCATCGCCTCGCCGCTCTCCCGCTAGCTGATGAGCTGGTACGACCCGGGCTACGACCCCGCCGTCGCCGGCACGGTCCCCAGCGGCAACGCCGTCGCGGGCCTGTTCCTGACCCTGGCCGCCGTCTACCTCGTCTACATGATGTTCGGCGCGTTCCTCGTCCGCGTGCCCGCCGAGGGCTGGACGCCGGCCGGCTGGGACCCGGCGTCGGTCAGGTCCAAGGCCCTGGTCACCACCGAGAACGTCTCGGCCGCCAACGCCATCAGGACGCCGCAGTTCTGGCTGCTGTGGATCGTGCTCTTCTGCAACGTGACCGCCGGTATCGGCATCCTCGAGCAGGCCGCGCCGATGATCCAGGACTTCTTCCGCGAGGGCGACACCTCCGCCGTCGCCGCCGCCACCGCGGCCGGCTTCGTCGGGCTGCTGTCGCTGTTCAACATGGCCGGCCGGTTCGTGTGGTCGTCCACGTCGGACTACATCGGCCGCAAGCCGATCTACATGGTCTACCTCGGCGTCGGCCTGGTGATGTACGTGCTGCTGGCCACCGTCGGCAGCACCGCGACCTGGGTGTTCGTCGTCCTGGCCGCCGTCATCCTGTCCTTCTACGGCGGCGGCTTCGCCACCATCCCGGCGTACCTGCGCGACC
This sequence comes from Blastococcus sp. TF02A-30, assembly GCF_003319185.1. Classification (GTDB taxonomy): domain Bacteria; phylum Actinomycetota; class Actinomycetes; order Mycobacteriales; family Geodermatophilaceae; genus Blastococcus. Next base: position 529,446 of record NZ_QOHJ01000001.1, on the reverse strand, counting down.
TGTTCGGCACCTACCAGGTCGGCGCCATCCACGGGCGGCTGCTGACCGCGTGGGCCGCCGCCGGTGTGGCCGGCCCGCTCATCGTCAACGGCGTGCTGGACCTGGCCGAGGGCGAGCCGGGCACGCTGGTCGCCGGTGACTACCGGCCGGCCCTGTTCATCATGGTCGGCCTCCTCGCCATCGGCTTCGTCGCCAACCTGCTGGTCAAGCCCGTGGCCAGCAAGTGGCACGAGCCGAAGGCGGCGGCCCCCACCACCCCCGCGACCCAGGAAGAGAGCGCCGTCCGATGAGCACTCCCGTCTCCCAGGGCCGGCAGGCCAGCAGCACCCCGGCGGGGATCATCGCCGTGGCGTGGACGCTGGTCGGCGTCCCGCTGGCCTACGGCCTGTACCAGACGATCAAGACCGCCAGCTCGCTGTTCGGCGGCTGATCCACCGGCACTCCCCGACGCCCCCGTCCGCAGCCGCGGACGGGGGCGTCGTCCGTTCTCAGCTCTCGGTGCAGAAAGGTGCGGGTCCGGCCGAGCTTTCGGTACCGAAAGCTGCGGCGCCCGTCCGGCTTTCGGTACCGAAAGCTGGGCCGTCAGCGGAGCGGGCGCAGCGGGAGCAGCGCCGACAGGTCGGCGCGGTTGCCGCTGGCGCTGACCTTTCCCTCGGCCAGGGCCTCGGCCCAGCTCAGCTCGCCGGTGGCCAGCCGCAGCCAGGTGACCGCGTCGGTCTCGACCACGTTGGGCGGGGTGCCGCGGGTGTGCCGCGGCCCCTCGATGCACTGGACGGCGACGTGCGGCGGCACCCGCAGCTCCACCGAGCGGCCCGGCACCTGCTGGGCCAGCCACCGCGCGCTGGTCTTCACCGCCGGGCCCAGCACCGAGCGCGGCGGCTGCTCGGCCTCGCCGGCGAGCCAGGCGCGCACCGGGTCGACCGCGGCACGCAGCTCCTCGGCCGGGATCGGGGTGGCGCCGGGCATCAGCTGGTCGGGACGGTGCCCGCCGGGACGGTGAGCGGGGTGCTGTGCTCGGGGCCGCCGAACAGCGCCGGCAGCGTGGCGCTCCAGGCGGCGCGCAGCTCGGCGAGCGGCAGGGTCAGCCCGGCCACCTCGAGCGCGTCGCCGCCCGTCGTCCCCAGCTCGGTGACCGGGACGCCGCCCCACTGCGCCGCCGTCTTCACGGCACCGGGGTCGGAGGTGGTGACGAGGACGCGACCGGCCGACTCGCTGAACAGCGCGGTGAACGGGTCGTCCCCGAGCGCCAGCCGGGCCCCGACGCCGTAGCGCAGCGCGGACTCGGTGAGCGCCTGCGCCAGGCCGCCGTCGGCGAGGTCGTGCGCGGAGCCGACCAGCCCCTGACCGGCCAGCGCGGTGAGCAGGTCGGCCAGCGCCCGCTCGGCGGCGAGGTCGACGGCCGGCGGGCGACCGCCCAGGTGGCCGTGCACGACCGACGCCCATGCGGAGCCACCGAGCTCGGCCTTCGTCTCCCCCAGCAGCAGGACGGTCTCCCCCGCGGTCCGCCAGCCGGCGGGAACCCGGGTGCGGACGTCGTCGTGCACGCCGAGGACGCCGATGACCGGCGTCGGGTTGATCGCGACGTCGCCGGTCTGGTTGTAGAGGCTGACGTTGCCGCCGGTGACCGGCAGTCCCAGCTCGCGGCACCCGTCGGCCAGGCCGCGCACGGCCTCGGCGAACTGCCACATGACCTCGGGGTTCTCCGGGGAGCCGAAGTTCAGGCAGTTGGTGACGGCGAGCGGCTTCGCCCCGGTGGCGGCCACGTTGCGGTAGGCCTCGGCCAGGTTGAGCTTCGCGCCGGTGTACGGGTCGAGGCGGGCGAAGCGGGCGTTGCCGTCCAGCGACAGCGCGATGCCGCGGTTGCTCTCCTCGTCCAGGCGGACGACGCCGGCGTCCTCCGGCTGGGCGAGCACCGTGTTGCCGCGCACGTAGCGGTCGTACTGCTCGGTCACCCAGCTCTTGTCCGCGCCGTCCGGGCTGCTGACGACGGCCAGCCAGTGCGCCTGGAGCTCGGCCGGCGTCGTGGGCCGCGGGAGCCGCGCGGGGTCGTCGGCCTGGAGGGCGTCGAGGTCCTGCGGCCGCGCCATGGGGCGCTCGTAGACCGGACCCTCGTGCGCCACGGTGCGCGGCGGGACGTCGACGATCCGCTCGCCGTGCCAGTCGACGGTGAGCCGGTCGCCGTCGGTGACCTCACCGATGACCGTTGCCAGCACGTCCCACTTGCGGCAGACGGCGAGGAACTCGGCCACCTTGCCGGGCTCGACGATCGCGCACATCCGCTCCTGCGACTCGCTCATCAGGATCTCGGCGGGCGTCAGGGTGGAGTCGCGCAGCGGGACGGCGTCCAGGTCGACGTGCATGCCGCCGGTGCCGGCGCTGGCCAGCTCGGAGGTGGCGCAGGAGAGCCCCGCGCCGCCGAGGTCCTGGATGCCGGTGACGAGGTCCTGCTGGAACAGCTCGAGGCAGGCCTCGATGAGCAGCTTCTCGGTGAACGGGTCGCCCACCTGGACCGCCGGGCGCTTGGCCGGGCCCTCGGCGTCGAAGGTCTCCGACGCGAGGACGGACACGCCGCCGATGCCGTCGCCACCGGTCCGTGCGCCGAAGAGGATGACCTTGTTGCCGACGCCCTCGGCCTTGGCCAGGTGCACGTCCTCGTGCTTCATGACGCCGACGCACAGCGCGTTGACCAGCGGGTTGCCGGCGTAGCAGTCGTCGAAGAGCAGCTCGCCGCCGACGTTGGGCAGGCCCAGGCAGTTGCCGTAGCCGCCGACCCCCGCGACGACGCCGGGCAGCACGCGCGCGGTGTCCGGGGCGTCGGCCCGGCCGAAGCGGAGGCTGTCCATGACCGCGATCGGGCGGGCGCCCATCGTGAGGATGTCGCGCACGATGCCGCCCACGCCGGTGGCCGCGCCCTGGTAGGGCTCCACGTAGCTGGGGTGGTTGTGCGACTCGACCTTGAAGGTGACTGCGAGCCCGTCACCGACGTCGACGACGCCGGCGTTCTCGCCGATGCCGACCAGCAGCGCGTCGCTCTTCGGCAGGTCGCCGAAGCGGCGCAGGTGCACCTTGGAGCTCTTGTAGGAGCAGTGCTCGCTCCACATGACGCTGTACATCGCCAGCTCCGCCGTCGTCGGGCGGCGACCGAGGATGTCGCGGATGCGGGCGTACTCGTCGGGCTTGAGGCCGAGCTCTGCCCAGGGCTGCTCGTCGTCCGGGGTCCGGGCGGCGTTCTCGACGGTGTCGATGCTCACGCGGCCACGACCGCCTTCAGCACCGACGTGAAGAAGCCCAGGCCGTCGGTGCTGGGCCCGGTGAGGTCCTCGACGGCGTGCTCCGGGTGCGGCATGAGCCCGACGACGCGGCCGTTCTCGCTGGTGACGCCCGCGATGTCGCGGCTGCTGCCGTTGGGGTTGCCGCCGACGTAGCGGAAGACGACCCGGCCCTCGCCCTCGAGGCGGTCGAGGCCGGCGTCGGCGGCGACGTAGCGGCCCTCGCCGTTCTTGACCGGGATGAGGATCTCCTGGCCGTCGGCGTAGTCGCTGGTCCAGGCGGTGTCGGCCCGCTCGACGCGGAGCAGCTGGTCGCGGTTGCGGAAGTGCAGGTGGCTGTTGCGGGTGAGCGCGCCGGGCAGCAGGCCGGCCTCGCAGAGCACCTGGAAGCCGTTGCAGATGCCGAGCACCGGCATGCCGCCGTGCGCCGCCGTCACGACGTCCTGCATCAGCGGGGAGCGGGCGGCGATGGCACCGGCGCGCAGGTAGTCGCCGTAGGAGAAGCCACCCGGGAGGACGACGGCGTCGACGTCCTTCAGGTCGTGGTCGGCGTGCCAGAGGGCGACGGGCTCACCACCGGCGAGGCGCACCGCGCGTGCGGCGTCGACGTCGTCCAGGGAGCCCGGGAAGGTGATGACACCGATGCGCACGGTTCGCTCAGTCCTTGGGGAGGTGCAGTTCGACGTCCTCGATCACCGGGTTGGCCAGCAGCGTCTCGGCGATCTGCTTCAGCTCGGCCTCGTCGGGGGTGCCGTCGACCTCGAGCACGAAGTGCTTGCCCTGGCGGACGCTGCGCACGCTGTCGTGGCCGAGCCGGCCGAGCGCTCCCAGGACCGCCTGACCCTGGGGGTCGGAGATCTCCGGCTTGAGGACCACGTCGACGACCACCCGGGACACGCCGACGAGCGTACCGGGGTCGCGGGGAGCACCCCCGTGACCCTCGTCTCGCCGCCGCGGGGCACCGAGCGCGACGAAGTCGTGGCCATCAGGGCGCGATGGCCACGAGTTCGTCGCACTCGCGGTCAGTGGCCGGTCAGCACACCGGTGAGCAGCCGGAGCACGGCCGCTCGACGACCGAGGACGTCGGCCGAGCTGAACCGCAGCACCCGCCACCCGGCCAGCACGATCCCGTTCTGCCGGCGCAGGTCGTTGACGAAGACCCGCCGCTCGCGGTGCACGTTCCCGTCGAACTCGACCAGCACCCGCCGCTCCGGCCAGGCCATGTCCACGAACGCGAGGAACCGGCCTCGCTCGTCGCGGATCTCGTGCTGGAGGAGCGGTCGCGGCAGTCCCGCGTCAAGGATCGCCCAGCGGAGGACCGACTCCATCGGCGAACCCGCCAGGCGGTCGCCCCAGCCCATGACCACGCGAGCCCGGCCGGCGCCCCGCCGTCCGCGGTAGCGGCGGACGACGTGCGGGAACTCGTCGGCCGGGAAGCCCTGGGCCAGCATCTGGTCGGTCACCGCCAGGAGCGCCGCCGGCGGCACCACCCCGGCGAGGTCGATCCACGTCCGGCTGGGCGAGGTCACGAGCAGCCCGTCGATGCGCCGCGTCTCGGGTGCCGGGACGACGGACGCGTGCACCACCCGGTCCGCCCGCGATCGGACGCGGGCCTCCGGCGGCACGGTGAGGTGCACCCGCCGGTCCTCGCCGACCAGCGGGACGTCGAGGCGCCACAGCTCCGCCGCCGTGCGGTGGCTGAGGACGGAGCCGGGCGGAGCCCCTAGGAGGACGGCCTCGACACGCTGCCGGAGCACCTCCCCGGCGTCCCGCGGCAGGTACGTGTCCCGCGACGTCCTGGCGATGCCCTCGTGGCGCAGCTGCCAGTCGCTCACCCCGGCCGAGCGGGCCGACCGGCGGTTCGTCGGCGCGTGGACGCGGGGTGGCACGGGCGGGGTCGGCACGCGGCGCAGCGTGCCCGGATGCCGGGGGGACCCGCTGACGTCGTCCACAGGCCGGCCGAGTGCGACGTACTCGTGGCGATCAGCGCCGGATGGCCACGAGTTCGTCGCACTCGCGGGGATGACTAGGTGAACTGCTGGCCGGTGAGGCGCTCGTAGGCGGTGACGTAGCGCTCGCGGGTGGCGGCGACGACGTCGTCCGGCAGCGGCGGCGGCTCCGAGGCCCGGTCCCACCCGGACGCCGGCGAGGTCAGCCAGTCGCGCACGAACTGCTTGTCGTACGAGGGCTGCGCGGCACCGGGCGCCCAGGAGGAGGCCGGCCAGAAGCGGGACGAGTCGGGGGTGAGCACCTCGTCGCCCAGCACCAGCGACTCCCCCGCCAGCCCGAACTCGAACTTGGTGTCGGCCAGCACGATCCCGGCGTCGCGGGCGATCTCCGCCCCCCGCCGGTACAGCGCCAGCGTCAGCTCGCGCAGCTCCTCGGCACGGGGTGCCCCCACCAGCGACATCACGCGCGCGAAGTCGATCGGCTCGTCGTGGTCGCCCAGCTCGGCCTTGGTCGACGGCGTGAACACCGGCGAGGGCAGCTGCGAGCCCTCGACCAGCCCGGCCGGCAGGACGACGTCGCGGATCGAGCCGGTGCGCTCGTACTCCTTGGTGCCGCCGCCGGAGAGGTAGCCGCGGGCCACGCACTCCACGGGCAGCATGTCGAGCCGGCGCACCAGCATCGCGCGCCCGGCGACGGACGCCGGGACGTCCGTGGCCGACACCAGGTGGTGCGTGGCCCCGAAGGAGGCCAGCACGGGCTGGAGCTGGTCGAACCACCACACCGACAGCTGGGTGAGCACCCGCCCCTTGTCGGGGATCGGCGTGGGCAGCACCCAGTCGTAGGCCGAGATGCGGTCCGACGCCACGAGCAGCAGCCGGTCGGGGTGGGCGGGGGTCGAGCAGTCGTAGACCTCCCGCACCTTGCCGCGGGCGACCAGCGGGAGATCCACGCTCATGACAGCGCGGCCAGCCGGTCGAACAGCGGGCCGAGGTTGGCCACGTAGCGCTCGGGCCGGCAGATCTCGTCCAGCCGCACCTCGTCGAGCGCGACGCCCGAGGCATCGGCCCGGGCGCGCAGCGTCGTCCGGAACGGCGTCCCGGTGTTCCAGGTCTCCATCGCCGCCGTCTGCACCAGGGCGTACGCGTCCTCGCGGGACAGCCCGCCCTCGACCAGCTCCAGCAGCACCGAGGAGGTGTAGATCAGCCCGCCGGTGGACTCGAGGTTGTCGCGCATCCGCTGCACGTCGACCACCAGGTTCTCGACCAGGCCGGTGGTCAGGTGCAGCAGGTAGTCGGTGGTGATCGCGGCGTCGGGCAGGAACACCCGCTCGGTCGACGAGTGCGAGATGTCCCGCTCGTGCCACAGCGGGATGCCCTCCATGACCGGGACGACGGCGGCGCGCACCACCCGCGCCAGCCCGGCGATGCGCTCGGACCGGATCGGGTTCTTCTTGTGCGGCATCGCGCTCGAGCCCTTCTGGCCCGACCCGAACGCCTCCGACAGCTCGCGCACCTCGGTGCGCTGCCCGTGCCGCACCTCCAGCGCGACCGCCTCGCACACGGTGGCGATGACGGCCAGCGCGGCCACCCACTCCGAGATCGAGTCGCGGAGGACCACCTGCGTCGAGGCGTCGGCGGGCTTCAGGCCCAGCGCCGACGCGACGGTCACCTCGACCGACGGGTCGATCAGCGAGTAGGTGCCGACGGCGCCGGAGATGGCGACGACGCCGACCCGCTCGCGCGCCGCCTTCAGCCGGTCGCGGGACCGGGCCATGGCGAAGGCGAGGTCGGCGACCCGGTGCCCCCAGACGTCGGGCTCGGCGTGCACGCCGTGCGTGCGGCCGACCTTGATCGTGTCCCGGTGGGCCAGACCGTGGTCGCGCAGCGCGGCGACCAGCCGGTCGGCCTTCGCCAGCAGCACGTCGGTGGCGTCGGTGAGCTGGACGGCGAGCGCGGTGTCGAGCAGGTCCGACGAGGTCATGCCGTGGTGCACGTAGGCCGCCGCCGACCGCGGCGACGTGTTGTCCGCCCACGCGGTGAGGAAGGCGATGACGTCGTGCTGCGTCGTCTCCTCGATCTCCGCGACCCGCTCCGGGGTGGGCGGCGGCGCGTTGCGCACCGGCTCGACGACGTCGGCGGGCACCCGCCCGGCAGCCGCGTGCGCCTCGAGCACCAGCGTCTCGACGCGGCACCACAGCTCGTACTTGTGCTGGTCGCTCCAGACCCGCCCCATCTCGGGGAGCGTGTACCGCTCGATCATCGGGCCCACCTCGTCGCGTCCGTCAGCACGGGCACAGTCTTCCGCAGCCCCGTCAGGGCAGGGCGATCCGCCCCTCGACGGCGGCCAGCGCGATGTCGCTGCGCCAGTGCGCGCCGGCCAGCCGGACGCCGGCCACCCGCTCGTAGGCCGCCTGCCGCGCGGCGGCGAGGTCGTCGCCGGTCGCGGTCACCGCGAGCACTCGCCCGCCGGCCGACACCACGCGCCCGTCCGGCGCCACCGCCGTCCCGGCGTGCAGCACGCCCTCGCCGTCGGCCCCGGTGATCGGGTCGCCGGTGCGCGGCGCCTCGGGGTAGCCGGAGGCCGCGACGACGACGGTGACCGCCGCTCCCGGCCGCCACTCCAGCGGCGGGTGGCCGGCCAGCGCGCCGGTCGCCGAGGCGTGCAGCAGCCCGGCCAGCGGGGTCGCCAGCAGCGGCAGCACGACCTGGGTCTCCGGGTCGCCGAAGCGCGCGTTGAACTCCACGACCCGCACGCCCCGCGAGGTCAGCGCCAGCCCGGCGTACAGCAGGCCGCTGAAGGGCTCGCCGCGCCGGGCCATCTCGTCGACGGTCGGCTGCAGCACCGTGGCCAGCACCTCGTCGACCAGCCCGGCCGGCGCCCAGGGCAGCGGGGCGTAGGCGCCCATGCCGCCGGTGTTCGGCCCGCCGTCGCCGTCGTCCCGGCGCTTGAAGTCCTGCGCGGGGACCAGCGGCAGCACCGTCGTCCCGTCGGTGACGGCGAACAGCGAGACCTCCGGCCCGTCGAGGTACTCCTCGACCAGCACCGCTCCCCCGGCGTCGAGGACGGCGCGGCCGTGCGCGGCCGCCGCCTCCCGGTCCACCGTGACGACGACGCCCTTGCCCGCGGCCAGCCCGTCGTCCTTGACCACGTAGGGCGCCCCGCCGGTGAGCGCGTGCACCTCGTCGAGCGCCGTCTCCAGCTCGGCCGGGCCGCCGACCGCCCAGGCCTTCGCCGTCGGCACCCCGGCGGCCGTCATGACGTGCTTGGCGAAGGACTTGCTGCCCTCGAGCTGAGCGGCCTGCTCCGAGGGGCCGAAGCAGGCGATGCCCGCCTCGCGCACGGCGTCGGCGGCACCGGCCACCAGCGGCACCTCCGGGCCGATCACGACCAGCTCGGCGCCCCACTCGCGGGCCAGCGCGGCCACGGCCACCGGGTCGGCCACCTGCAGCAGGAAGGCCTCGGCGACGGCGCGGGTGCCGGCGTTGCCGGGCGCGCACGCCAGCGCCGTCACGGCGGGGTCGGACTGCAGAGCCACGCACAGGGCGTGCTCCCGGGCACCGGAGCCGATCACGAGCACGCGCACGGTGGGCGACCCTACCGACGCCCCTTGGCGGGCTGCTCGCGCAGCGACCGGTGCAGGGAGCGCAGCCGGGCCCGCTCCTCGGCCCGCGCCCGGGCATCGACCCGCAGCAGCTGCCGGTGCGCCTCGGCCTGCAGCTTGCGCCAGGCGGTGAACCGGGCCGGGTCCAGCGTCCCGTCGTCGAGGGCTGCGGCGACGGCGCACCCGGGCTCGCCCCGGTGCCCGCAGTCGCGGAACCGGCACCCGCTGGCCAGCTCGGTGACGTCGGCGTAGGTGGCCTCGATGCCGTCGGTGTCGTCGTACAGGCCGAGCTCCCGCATGCCGGGGGTGTCGACCAGCAGCCCACCGCCGGGGAGCAGGTGCAGCTCGCGGGCCGTCGTGGTGTGCCGGCCGCGGCCGTCCTCGCGGATGCCCTGCGTGCGCGCGAGCTCGGTACCGGCCAGCGCGTTGGCCAGGCTGGTCTTGCCGACGCCGGACGGGCCGACCATGGCCGCCGTCCGGCCCTCCCCGAGCAGCGCCCGGACCGCGTCCAGGCCGGCGCCGGTCACCGAGCTGACCGGCAGCACCTCCACCCCGAGCGCGTCCTCCCGGACCAGCTCGACCGTCGCGGCGACGTCGTCGCACAGGTCGGCCTTGGTGAGGACGACGACCGGCGCGGCCCCGCTGCTCCACGCGACGGCCAGGTACCGCTCCACCCGCCGCAGCCGGGTCTCGCCGACCAGCGCGTCGACGACGAGGACGACGTCGAGGTTGGCGGCGACGACCTGCGCGGCCGAGCTGCGACCGGCGACGGTGCGGGTGAAGGCGCTGCGCCGCGGGAGGACCGCCACGGCCAGCTCGTCCCGGAGCGCGACCCAGTCACCGACCGCCGGGCCGCCGAGGACGGCGTCGTACAGGGACGACGCGGGGTGCACCCGCCGCTCGCCGTCGCCGGTCAGGACGGTCAGCCGGCCGCGGTCGACGCGGGAGACGCGGGCCGGGTGGCAACCGGGCGGCAGCTCCCCGGCGCGCTCGGCGCGCCAGCCCAGCCGTGAGAGTTCGGTCACGACGGGCATGGTGGCCCGCTGGTCATCGCTGTGTCGTGTGAATTGTGTGAACGGTTGTGGCCGACACGTTCACTCCAGTTCCACGATCGTCCATCCGATCAAGGTGATATGGGACGCATGCGCGCGACCGTGGCGCCGGCCGAGAGCCCGGTGACCCGCCTTCCCCGGCCCGTCGTCATCGGGCACCGCGGTGCCCCCTCCTACCGCCCCGAGCACACCGTGGCCAGCTTCGACCTGGCCATCGACCAGGGCGCCGACATGATCGAGCCCGACGTCGTCGTCAGCCTCGACGGCGTCCTCGTCGTCCGGCACGAGAACGAGCTGTCCTGGTCCACCGACGTGGCCCACCGCCCCGAGTTCGCCGACCGCCGCACCAGCCGCGTCGTCGAGGGCGTGGAGGTCACCGGCTGGTTCACCGAGGACTTCACCCTCGACGAGCTGCGCACGCTGAGGTCGGTCGAGCGGATGCCGACGCTGCGGCCGCTCAACACCGCCTACGACGGCCGCTACGGGGTCCTCACCCTCGCCGAGGTCATCGAGCTGGCCCGCCGCCGCTCCACCCGCGGCCGGCGCATCGACGTCCTCGTGGAGCTCAAGGCCGTGGTGTGGCCGTCGGGCATCGGCCCGTCGATGGCCGAGCTGGTGGCCGACGAGCTGCGCCGGCTGGGCGTCGCCCACGCCGCCGGCCCCGTCGTCGTCCAGTCCTTCGACGCCGGGCTGCTGCGCAGCCTGCGCGAGCGGCTCGGCGAGCACGGACCCCGCATGGTGCAGCTGGTCGAGGACGACGCCGAGGGCGACCGCATGGTGTCCCCGCCCGGCCTGCGGGAGATCTCCACCTACGCGCAGGGCATCGCGCCCAGCCGCGACCGCGTGCTCCTGGACGCCGCGGCCCGCCCGACCCCCGGCGTCTCCGCGCTGGTCGCCGAGGCGCACGCCGCCTCGCTGTCGGTGTTCGCCTGGACCCTGCGGTCGGAGAACGCGTTCCTGCCGGCGCACCTGCAGGTCGGCGAGGAGCCCAGCGGCGTCGGCAACGCCCTCGGTGACGCGCTGGAGCTGCTGCGCCTGGGCGTCGACGGGCTGATCACCGACTCCCCCGACCACGCGGTCGACGCGCTGGCCCGGCACACCGTCCCGGCGCCGCGCAGCACGGTCCGCGCCTGACGCCTCTCCTGCAGGGCCCGCCGCGAGCGTGCGGGGCAGGACGGTCCCTACCCGATGAGGTCGTGGATGACGACGTTCTCGTCGCGCCCAGGGCCGACGCCGATCACGCTGATCCGCGCGCCGGAGAGCTCCTCGAGCCGGCGCACGTAGGCCTGGGCGTTGGCCGGCAGCTCGTCGAAGGTCCGGCAGTGCCGGATGTCCTCGAACCAGCCGGGCATCTCCTCGTAGACCGGCTTCGCGTGGTGGAAGTCGGTCTGCGTCATCGGCATCTCGTCGTGCCGGACGCCGTCGACGTCGTAGGCCACGCAGATCGGCACCGTCTCCAGGCCGGAGAGCACGTCGAGCTTGGTGAGGAAGTAGTCGGTGATCCCGTTGACCCGGCTGGCGTAGCGGGCGATGACCGCGTCGAACCAGCCGCAGCGGCGGTCGCGGCCGGTGGTGACGCCGACCTCGCCGCCCTGCTTGCGCAGGTACTCGCCGTTGGCGTCGAACAGCTCGGTCGGGAACGGCCCCGAGCCCACCCGCGTCGTGTACGCCTTGAGGATGCCGACCACGCGCTCGATGCGGGTGGGGCCGATGCCGGAGCCGACGGCCGCGCCGCCGGACGTCGGGTTGGACGACGTCACGAACGGATAGGTGCCGTGGTCGACGTCGAGCAGCGTGCCCTGCGACCCCTCCAGCAGCACCCACTCGCCGGCGTCGAGGGCCTTGCCCAGCATCAGCCGGGTGTCGGCGATCCGGTGCTTGAGCAGCTCGGCGTACCCGGCGTACTCCTCGACGACCTCGTCGATGTCGATGGCCTTGCGGTTGTAGACCTTGACCAGGACCTGGTTCTTCTCCTGGAGCGTGCCCTCGAGCTTCTGCCGCAGGATGGAGAGGTCGAGCAGGTCGGCCACGCGGATGCCGGTGCGGGCGACCTTGTCTCCGTACGCGGGGCCGATGCCGCGGCCGGTGGTGCCGATCTTGCGCTTGCCCAGGAACCGCTCGGTGACCCTGTCCAGTGCCCGGTGGTGCGGCATGATCAGGTGCGCGTCGGCGGAGATGACCAGCCGCGAGGTGTCCACGCCCCGCTCCTCCAGGCCCGCCAGCTCGCTGATGAGGACCTCGGGGTCGACGACGACGCCGTTGCCGATCACCGGCGTGCACCCCGCGGTGAGGATGCCCGAGGGGATCAGGTGCAGGGCGTACCGCTCGCCGTCCGGCGTGATCACCGTGTGCCCGGCGTTGTTGCCGCCCTGGTAGCGGACCACGTACGGCACGCGGCCGCCGAGGAGGTCGGTGGCCTTGCCCTTCCCCTCGTCGCCCCACTGGGCACCGATCAGCACGACAGCCGGCATCGGGAGGGTTCTCCTCTGGTTCGGTCGGGTGGGTGGAGCGCTCGGCACCCAGCGCCTCCGGGAGGCGGGGTGGGTCAGGTGGCAGGGTATCGGCATGGCTTCCGTCGAGCTGGACCTGCGGCGCCTGGACGCCGGTCAGGCCCCCCGCCCGGCCACCGTCGCACCCGCCGGCGAGGCCGAGGCGGTCCGCGTGCGCGGCCCGGTGCCGGCGTTGTCCGCCGTCCTCGCCGTGCTCCTCAAGGCCGGCCGGACGGCGGAGGTGCCGGTGGCCTGGGAGCCGACCTCCGACCGCGACGCCACCGGCCTGGCCCGCGACCTGGGCATCGGGTCGGGCGAGCGCCGGTTGCTCAGCCTGGTCCGCGACGACCACGGCGGCGTGCTGCTCCACCACGGCCGGATCGAGGCCGGCGGCCCCGGACGGCGCTCGCTGAGCCGGCGGCTGGGCCTGCAGGCGCACCACGACGACATCAAGGTGGCCGACGGCGAGATCACCCGGATCGACGTCCGGCCCGACTGGACCGCCGTCGACACCATCGGGGTCACCGTCATGGTGCAGCCGCTGCGGCCGACCCGGCGCACCAGCGGGCGGGCGCTGCAGGTCGCCTCGGACCCGGCACGGGTGATCCGGGACGGCGTGCCGTTCCCGCGTCCGGTGCACCGCTGGACCTGGTACGCCGACGACCGGGTGCGCTGGCTCCTGGAGCCGTGACGCGCGGCGTCGTGGACACTGGGCGCACGCTCGTCGAGGAGGATCCCCTGCCGTCGTCCCCCAGCCCGGCCGGACCGCGCCGGTGATCACCGACCGCCTGCCCGCGTACGGCACGGTTCCCGGGAGCGCGCCCCGGCCGGCCGCGGGCGGGACCCGGCCGCTGCGCCGGGCGCTGACCCGCCCGAGCCTGCCCGCCCTGGTCGGTCTGGTGGTGGTCGTTGCGGTCTTTGGGGTGCAGGCGCCCGGGCTGCTCAGCACCGGCGGGCTGGCCGGCGTGCTGGACCTCGCCGCGACCCTGGGCATCGGCGCCGTGGCGGTCTCCCTGCTGCTGATCGCCGGGCAGTTCGACCTGTCGATCGGGGTCGTCGCCGTCGCCAGCTCGCTGCTGACCGCGCTGCTCATCGGACCCGGCGGCTGGCCCGCCTGGGCCGCGCTGTTCGTGTCGCTGCTCGCCGCGCTGCTCGTCGGCGTCGTCAACGGCGTCCTGGTGGTCAACACCGGCCTGCCGAGCTTCCTGGTCACCCTGGCGACGTTCCTGGTCCTCCAGGGCACGGCGCTGGCCGGTTTCGAGGGGGTGACCGGCTCCTCCCAGGTGCAGGGGCTCGACCAGGCGCCGGGCTGGTCGTCGGCCGCCGCCGTCTTCGGCTCCTCCACCGAGCTGGGCGGGGCACGCTTCCAGGTCTCTCTGCTCTGGTTCGTCGGGCTGACCGCGCTGGCCACCTGGGCCCTGTGGCGCACCAGGTTCGGCAACGCGGTCTTCGCCAGCGGCGGCGCGCGCACCGCGGCCCGCGAGCTGGGCGTGGCCGTCCGGCGGACCACGGTCACCCTCTTCTGCCTGACCGCGGCCGCGGGCTGGCTGATCGGGTCGCTGGCCCTGCTGCGCCTGGAGAGCGTGCTGGTGACCAACGCCGGTCTCAGCACCGGCATCGACTTCGTCGTCGTCGCCGTCATCGGGGGCTGCCTGCTCACCGGCGGCTACGGGTCGGCGATCGGCGCGGCGATCGGCGCGCTGCTCTACGCGGTGGCCCGCCACGGCATCGCGCTGGCCGGGTGGGACCCCCGCTGGTTCCAGGCGCTGCTGGGTGTCCTGCTGCTCGTCGCGCTGCTGGCCAACGGCGTGGTCCGGCGCCGGCTGAAGGCGGTGCCCCGCTCGTGAGCACCGCGTCGTCGGAGGTGGAGGCGGTCCCCGCCGCGGCGCCACCGTTCCTGGAGCTGCGCGGGCTGACCGTGCGGCACGGCTCGGTGCCCGCGCTCTCCCGCGTCAGCGCCGCGATCCCGTCCGGCCAGATCACCTGCGTGCTCGGCGAGAACGGGTCGGGCAAGTCGACGCTGGTCTCGGTGCTCTCCGGGCTGCGCCGGCACGACGACGGGCAGCTGCTGGTCGACGGCCGGCCGGTGCGGTTCCGGTCCCCCAGGCAGGCCCGCGACCTCGGCATCGCCACCGTGTGGCCGGACCTCGCCGTCGCCCCGCTGCTCTCGATCTGGCGGAACTTCTTCCTCGGCGCCGAGCCCACCCGGGGGGTGTGGCCGCTGCGGCGGCTCGACCTGGAGGCCGCGCGCGAGGTCACCTGCCGGGCCATGGCCCGGGTCGGCGTGCCCGGGCTGGACCCCGACCAGCCGGCCAGCGCGATGCAGGCCGGGGAGCGGCAGAGCCTGGCGGTCGCGCGTGCGCTGCACTTCGGTGCGCGGGCGCTGATCATCGACGAGCCGGCCAGCCCGATGACGATCGCCCGGCAGACGCTGTTCGGTCAGGCGATCCTCGCCGCGCGGGCCGAGGGCCTGGCGGTGGTCGTGGTGACCAACAACCCGCGCTACGCGCACCTGATCGGCGACCGGTTCCTGCTCCTGGCCGGCGGCCAGGTGGCCGGCAGCCTCACGCGCGACGACGTCGACGCCGACGTGCTCACCGCCCTGATGGCCGGCGGCGGGGAGCTCAGCACGCTCACCGACGCGCTGACGGCGCTGCACCCGGAGCTGGGCGAGCGCTGAGCCTGGGCGGGCGCCGGGAGAGACCCCGGCGCCCGCCCCAGAGCTAGTTGAAGACGCTGACACCGCCGGGGCCGACCAGCAGGCCCACGATGATCAGCACGATGCCCCACAGCATCTGCCCCCGGACGATCGCCAGGATGCCGGCGATCACCAGGACGACGGCGAGGATCCACAACAGGGTTACCATCGCGCTCGCCTCTCTGTTCGGGCGCCGGATCGGCGCCGTGCACCGAGAGTGATGACCCTCACGGCCCCCGGCCAAACCCGAACCCGCTGGTACACGGCGAACGGGCGGCCCGCAGCGCGGACCGCCCGTTACCGTTCGTGACCGATCAGGGAGCCAGCGTCGGGTCGCAGTCACGCAGCAGCTGGGTGCAGCGCTCGTGCTCGTCGGTCTCGCCGATCGCCTCCGCGGCCCGCGCCAGCACCGTGACGCAGCGCAGGAAGCCGCGGTTGGGCTCGTGCGACCACGGCACCGGGCCGTACCCCTTCCACCCGTTCCGGCGCAGGGCGTCCAGCCCGCGGTGGTAGCCGGTGCGCGCGTAGGCGTAGGCCTCGATCGTGTCGCTGAGCTGCCGCTCGGGGTGGTCGATCGCCGCCTCGGCCAGCGCCGCCCAGGCGGCGCTCACCGTCGGGTGGTGGGCGGCGACCTCGGCCGCCGGCGTGCCCTCGGCCAGCTCCCGCTCGGCCTCCGGGTTGCCGGGCAGCAGGACCGGGTCCGGCTCGCCCAGCAGGTTGTGCGGGTGCGTCATGCTCACGCCCCCTGCGACTGGCCGGCCGACAGCAGGTCCTCGCACGCCTCGACGATGCGCGCGGCCATGCCGGTCTCGGCGGCCTTGAGGTAGCTGCGCGGGTCGTAGGTCTTCTTGTTGCCGACCTCGCCGTCGATCTTCAGCACGCCGTCGTAGTTGCTGAACATGTGCCCGGCGATCGGCCGGGTGAAGGCGTACTGGGTGTCGGTGTCGACGTTCATCTTCACGACGCCGTACGAGATCGCCTCGCGGATCTCCGACTGGGCCGACCCCGAGCCACCGTGGAAGACCAGGTTGAACGGCTTGTCCTCGGCCGAGCCGAACTCGCGCGCCACGATGTCCTGGCCCTGCTTGAGGATCTCGGGGCGCAGCTTGACGTTGCCCGGCTTGTAGACGCCGTGCACGTTGCCGAAGGTGGCGGCGAGCAGGTAGACGCCGCGCTCCCCCAGGCCGAGCTTCTTCGCGGTCGAGACGAAGTCACCCTCGGCGGTGTAGAGCTTCTCGTTGATGTCGTGCGCGACGCCGTCCTCCTCGCCGCCCACGACGCCGATCTCCACCTCGAGCACGATCTTCGCCGCGGCCGTGCGCTCCAGCAGCTCCTCGGCGATCTGCAGGTTCTCGTCGAGGTCGATCGCCGAGCCGTCCCACATGTGCGACTGGAACAGCGGCTCCTGGCCGGCGTCCACGCGGTCCTTCGACAGCGCGATCAGCGGGCGCACGTAGCTGTCGAGCTTGTCCTTGGGGCAGTGGTCGGTGTGCAGCGCCACGTTCACCGGGTACTTCTCGGCGACGACGTGCGCGAACTCGGCCAGCGCCACCGCGCCGGTGACCATGTCCTTGACCCGGGTGCCCGAGCCGAACTCGGCGCCGCCGGTGGAGAACTGGATGATGCCGTCGCTGCCGGCGTCCGCGAAGCCCCGCAGGGCCGCGTTGATCGTCTCCGAGGAGGTGCAGTTGATCGCCGGGTAGGCGAAGCCGCCCTCCTTGGCCCGGCGGATCATGTCGGCGTAGACCTCGGGGGTCGCGATGGGCATGCGGGGCTCTCCTCGTCGTCGAACGGCGCTGCTGCTCGAAGATCAGTATTCCGCTGGTCGGCTCAGTCCGGGACGTCGGGGCGCACGTCCAGCCCCAGAGCGGTGGCCAGCACCACCGCCTGGGCGACGTCGATCCGCGCGCCGGCCAGCTGCGCGGTCCGGGGATCGACCGCCGAGAGGTCGCTGCCGCGCAGGTCGGCGCCGCTGAGGTCCGCCCCGGCCAGCTCCGCCGCGGAGAGGTCCAGGCCGCGCAGCGTCGCGCCGGCGGCGTTCACCCCGGCGAGGTCCGCCTCGCGCATCCGGACGCCGCCGAGCGTGGCGCGGTGCAGGTCCGCGCCGGGCAGGGCGACGAACGACCAGTCGCCGCCGGTGACCGTCATCAGGTCGAACGTGCAGCGCTCGAAGCGGCTGCCGACGAACTTGCAGTCGTCGAACTCCGCCTGGAAGAACGAGCAGCCGGTGAACGTGCAGTTGAGGAACGCCGCGTCGGTGAGCCGGACGCCGGTGAACGTCGCGTCGACGAAGACGCAGTCGGTGAAGACCGCCCCGGTCCCGGTGGCCTCGGCCAGGTCGAGCACCGAGAAGCGGACCCCGGTGTGCTCCTGCCCGGACAGGTCGTCGCCGTACCAGTCGGCGTCGCGCACGTCGGTCAGCGTCACGGCTCAGCCCGTCTCGATCCGGCTGGCGACCCGCGCGGCCACGACCACCGGGTCGTAGGTGGGCGAGAACGGCGGGGCGTAGGAGAGGTCGGACCCGGCCAGCTCCTCGGCGGTCATCCCGGCCCAGATGGTGGTGGCCAGGACGTCGATCCGCTTCGCGCTGCCCGGGCCGCCCACGACCTGCGCCCCGATCAGCAGCCCCGATCCGCGCTCGGTGATCAGCTTGATCGTGACCGGCGCGGCGCCCGGGTAGTAGCCGGCGCGGGTCGTGGCCTCGATGGTCTCGCTGCGGTGGTCGTAGCCGGCCTCCTCGGCCTGGGTGGTGCACAGCCCGGTGCGGGCCACCTCCAGGTCGCCGACCTTCGTCGCCGCCGTGCCGAGGACGCCGGCGAAGCGGGCGGGGCGCCCGCCGATCACCGAGCCGGCGACCCGGCCCTGCTTGTTGGCGTGCGTGCCGAGCGCGACGTGGATGGCCTCGCCGGTGATCCGGTGGAACGTCTGCGCGCAGTCACCCGCCGCGAAGACCTCGGGGTGCGACCGGCTGCGCTGCGTGTGCGCGACGTCGACGCCGCCCGTGACCCCTATCTGCAGGCCGGCCTCGCGGGCGAGCGCGCTCTCCGGCCCCATGCCCAGGCCGAGGACGACCAGGTCGGCGTCGTGGCTGCCGGCGTCGGTGCGGACCGCACGGGCGACGCCGTCGGCGTCCACCTCGATCTCGCGCACCGGCTGACCGGGCTGCACGTCGATGCCCATGCCGCACATGGCCGCGCAGACCCGCTCACCCATGTCGTCGTCGAGCTGGGCCATCGGCAGCGGGTCGGCGAGCACGACGGTGACCGCCAGCCCGCGGGCCTGCAGCACCTCGGCCATCTCCAGGCCGATGTAGCCGCCGCCCAGCACCACGGCCCTGCGCGCCCCCGCGGCGATGGCGGCGCGGATGTCCGCGCCGTCGGCGAGCCGGTGCACGCCGTGCACTCCCTCGGCGTCCAGACCCGGGACGCGGGGCCGGGCGGGCCGGCCGCCGGTCGCGACCACCAGCGAGTCGTAGCCGAACCGGCGCCCGTCGGCGGCGAGCACCTCACCCGCGTCCAGGTCGATGCCCTCGGCGCGCAGGTGCGTGTGCACGGTGATGCCGTCGGCCTCGAACTGCGGGACCGTGCGGGCCAGCAGCGCGTCGCGGTCGCTGACCTGCCCGCCGATCCAGTACGGGATGCCGCACGCCGAGTAGGAGACGTCCGGCCCCTGCTCGAGCACCACGATCTCCAGGTCGTCGGCCGGCCGGAGCCGCCGCGCCTGCGCCGCGGCCGACAGGCCCGCGGCGTCACCGCCGACGACGACGAGCCGCTCCCTGGTCACGGGCGACAGGGTGTCATCCCGCGGCGCGGCGGAACACCTTCCCCGGGTTGAGCAGGCCGCGCGGGTCGAGCGCCGCCTTGATCGCGCGGTGCACGTCGAGGGACACCGGGCCGATCTCGCGCTCCAGCCAGTCGACCTTCAGCGAGCCGACGCCGTGCTCCCCGGTGATCGTGCCGCCCAGGGCGAGGCCGAGGTCGAGGATGTCGTCGAACGCGGCGAAGGCCCGCTGCCGCTGGCCGGCGTCGTCCGGGTCGAAGCAGATCGTCGGGTGCATGTTCCCGTCGCCGACGTGCCCGAGAACCCCGATGACGACGTCGCGGTCGGCGGAGATCCGGTCGCAGCCGTCGAGGAAGGCCGCGATCCGCGACCGGGGCACGGCGACGTCGTCCAGGAGGGTGCTGCCCAGCTGCGCGAGCGCCGGGATGGCCATGCGGCGGGCGGCGAGCAGCAGGTCGCCCTCGGCGGCATCCGCGGTGGTGTGCACGAGGTCCGCGCCGGCGTCGCGGCACAGCGCGGCGAGCGCGTCGATCTCGGCGGCCGCGGCGGCGCCGCCGGTGTCGGACTGGGCGACCAGCAGGGCACGGGCGTCGCGGTCGAGGCCGGCCTCCAGCAGGTCGTCGACGGCGCGGATGCAGGTGTTGTCGATGACCTCGAGCAGGCTGGGCACCAGGCCGGTGGTCACCACGCGCTCGACCACCTGGCCGGTCTGGGCCGTGGTGGCGAACGTGGCAACCAGGGTGACCGGCCGGGCCGGCGCGGGGCGCAGCGCGAGCGTGGCCTCGGTGATGACGCCGAGCGTGCCCTCCGAGCCGACGAACAGCCGGGCCAGGTCGTACCCGGCGACGCCCTTCACGGTGCGGCGCCCGGTGCGGAGCACGCGCCCGTCGGCCAGCACCACCTCGAGGCCGAGCACGTAGTCGGTGGTGACGCCGTACTTGACGCAGCACAGCCCGCCGGAGTTCGTGGACAGGTTGCCGCCGACCGTGCACCAGTCGTAGCTGGAGGGGTCCGGTGGGTAGAACAGGCCGTCGGTGGCCACCGCGTCGCGCAGCGCCTTGTTGACCACGCCGGGCTGGACGACGGCGAGGCGGTCGGCCGGGGAGACCTCGAGGACGGCGTCCATCCGGGTCATCACCAGCGTGATCGCGCCGTCGACGGCGTTGCTCGACCCGGCCAGCCCGGAACCGGCACCGCGCGGGACGACCGGGATGCCGTGCCGGGCGGCCACCCGCATCACGGCGACGACGTCGGCGGTGCTGCGCGGCAGCACCACCGCGGCGGGCATGCCGGCGGGGGCGAGCATCGCCTGGTCGCGGGCGTAGGACGCGGTGACGTCCGGATCGGTGAGCACCTCGGCGTCCCCGAGCGCGGACTGCAGCTCGGCCACCCACGTCGTCGTGGTCGCGGTCACACCCCCACCGTAGGGGGCGCGTCGGTGATCAGGAGACCTGATCCAAACGGGTCCTGGCTCAGGTCCGGACGTGAGCCAGGACCCCCGGTGATCAGGAGACCTGATCACCGGGGAACGTCAGGAGAGGCCGAGGTCCTCGAGGGTGAACGCGGCGCGGTACTCGAACCCGGCCTGCTCGACGGCCTGCCGGCCACCGCGGTCGACGATCACCGCGACCGCGACCACCTCGGCGCCGGTCTCCTGCAGCGCCTCGGCCGCCGCCAGCGGGCTCGAGCCGGTGGTGGACACGTCCTCGACGACGAGCACCGCGCGGCCCGCCACGTCGGGCCCCTCGATCCGCCGCTGCAGACCGTGCGCCTTGCCCGCCTTGCGCACCACGCACGCGTCGAGGAAGCCCTCCCCGGACGCGGCCGCGTGCAGCATCGCCGTCGCCACCGGATCGGCACCGAGGGTCAGCCCGCCGACGACGTCGTAGCGGAGGTCGCCGGTGAGCTGGCGCATCACCCGGCCGACCAGCGGCGCGCCCTCGTGGTGCAGGGTCAGCCGGCGCATGTCGATGTACCAGTCGGCCTCCTGCCCGGAGGACAGCGTCACCTTCCCGTGCACCACGGCCAGCTCGACGATCAGCTCGAGCAGCCGGTCGCGGTCGGGGGTGCTCGACGCCAGGCGGTTCTCCATGCGCCCGACCCTAGTGAGCCGGGCGGACCCGGGCCTCAGCCGGCGGCGACGGGGGCGAGCACCTGGTCGACGAGGTAGACGGTCGCGTTCGCCGTCTGCAGGAACCCGCACACCACGGTGGCGGGGGCCGCGGCGGCCAGCGTCCCGGCGGCCGGCACGCTGAAGCCGGTGCCGGAGCCCTCGATCGTCACCTGGTCGTTGTTCAGCGTGGTGTGCGTCCCGGCCAGCGCCTCCGGGGCCAGCCGGCCCGGGATGACGTGGTGCAGGACGACCGCCGTCGTGCGCGCGGTGTCCAGCGGGTCCAGGCCGCCCGGCGGCACCGCGGCGAAGGCGGCGTCCACGGGGGCGAGCACGGTGACCTCGGGCTGCCCGTTCAGCGGCTCCAGCAGGCTGGCGGTCTGGACCGCGGCGGTCAGCTGGGTGAGCAGGGGGTTGTTGACGACGGCGGTGCCCACCGGGTCGTCGGCCATCCCGACGATGCTGCCCTCGCCCTCGGCCGGCATCTCGGTGCACGCCGGGCCGAACGGCTCCTCCACGGGAGCCGCCCCGGCCTCCGCGGGGGCCGGCGCGGCCGAGGACGGGCTCGCCGACGCCCCGTCCCCGCCGTCGTCGTCGGAGCAGGCGCTCAGGCCCACGAGCAGCGCGGCGGCCACCACGGCGCGGGTGAGCGGGTTCGGAGTCACGGCGTCCCCTCGTCCGGATGTCATCCGGGGCATTGTCGCCCGACCGGGCACGAAGACCCGTGGCACCCCGGCACCGCCGCGCGCGTCTGCCACGCTGGGGGCGTGTCGAAGCCCTCCCCGGACGCGCAGCCCGACCAGCGTCCCGTCATGCCGACCTCGGTGCGGGTCGCGGTCATCGCCATGGCCGTGCTCGCTGGCTTGAACCTGCTGAACGCGGGGCTCACTGCCTTCATCTTCGACGCGTGGGTCGAGGACCTGGCAGACCGCGATGGGTGGACCCGCGACCAGGCGACGCGGACCGTGGTCACGAACCTCGTCGTCTCCGTGACCTTCGGCGTGCTGCTCGCACTGCCGGCCGCGTTCTTGCCCCGCCGGCAGCCGTGGGCCCGCTGGATGGGGCTGGCAGCCAGCGCGGCGCTCGGCCTGCTCACGCTCTTCACGGTTCTGGCTGCGGGTGGCATCACGATCTACTCGCTGTTGACTGTCGTGCTCACCATCGCCGCCGTCACCAGCCTGTCGTCGAGGACGACCAAGGAGTGGGTGCCCTCGCTGCGCGCGGGGGCCTGACCGACGTCAGCGGCGCCGGTTCGCCCGGAGCCAGCCCACCTGGCGGTACCACTCGTTGCTCGGCTGCAGCGCCAGCAGCACGATGCCGACCAGCAGCGCCAGCGTCTGGAAGACCCCGAGCGAGGTGAGGAAGCCGGTCTCGGCCGTCGTCCCGCCCATCGAGGCGAGGCCGGCCACGACGGACAGCCCGCCCAGCACCCACAGGACGATGCGCGCCCAGTTGCGGCCCATCCAGGCCCACCAGATGAACAGCGCGTGCAGCACGACCAGCACCAGCCCGATGACCGCGCCGACCAGGATTGCGGTGCGCAGCACGTCCTCGGTGATCGCGGGGTCGTCGGTCGCCCGGGCCGCCTCCCGCACCAGGTCGTCGATGTCGGCGAACGCGACGATCGAGCCGATCACGCCCAGCACGAAGTTGACGACGAACGCCCCGATGCCGGCTCGCACGGTGACCGGTCGCTCCACCGGCCCGGACGGGGGCGGCGCCGCGTAGGGGTTCTGCCCGCCCCACTGCTGCTCCGGGTGCCACCCGGGAGGTGGCGGCGCGTTCCAGCCCTGCGGGGGCGGTGGCGCGTTCCAGCCCTGGGCAGGCGGCGGGGCGTTCCACCCCTGCGCCGGTGGGGGGTTCCACCCCTGCGGGGGCGGCGGCGGGGCGTTCCCGCCCGGCTGCTGCTGCCCGCCCTGACCGCCCTCCGGCTGCCCCGTCGGCTCGCCGTGCCGGCCGCCCTGGTCGGACGTCATCGCTGCCTCCCCGCGTCGGTGTGCCCACGATCATGACCGACGACGGATGCGGCCTTCCACCGGGCACGCGCAGCGGACGCGGCAGGGGCCCGCCGGACCGGTGCGGTCCGACGGGCCCCGGAGCCGTCGCGCTCAGCCGCGGCTGACGACCAGGCCGCTCCCGGCGTCGGCGTCCTCGGCCGGCCAGTCGACGACGACGTCGTCGCCGTCGCGGATCTCGCCGGCCAGCAGCGCCTTGGCCAGCTGGTCGCCGATCGCCGACTGCACCAGCCGGCGCAGCGGGCGGGCGCCGTAGACCGGGTCGAACCCGTTGAGCGCCAGCCACTCCCGCGCCGCGTCGGTGACCCGCAGCGTGAGCCGCCGGGCCGCGAGCCGCCGGGCCAGGACGCCGATCTGGATGTCGACGATCCCGCTCAGCTCCTCGGTGCCCAGCGCCCGGAACACCACGACGTCGTCCAGGCGGTTGAGGAACTCCGGCTTGAAGTGCGTCCGGACAACCTCCAGCACGGCCGCGCGGCGCCGCTCCTCCGGCACCGACTGGTCGGCGATGATCTGCGACCCCAGGTTCGAGGTCAGGATCAGGATGGTGTTGCGGAAGTCGACCGTCCGGCCCTGGCCGTCGGTGAGCCGGCCGTCGTCGAGGACCTGGAGCAGCACGTCGAAGACGTCGGGGTGGGCCTTCTCCACCTCGTCCAGCAGGACGACCGTGTAGGGCCGCCGCCGCACCGCCTCGGTGAGCTGGCCGCCGGCCTCGTAGCCGACGTAGCCGGGGGGCGCCCCGACCAGGCGGGCCACCGAGTGCTTCTCGGAGTACTCGCTCATGTCGACGCGGACCATCGCCCGCTCGTCGTCGAACAGGAACTCCGCCAGGGCCTTCGCCAGCTCGGTCTTGCCCACGCCGGTCGGGCCCAGGAACAGGAAGGAGCCGGTGGGCCGGTCCGGGTCGGCGACCCCCGAGCGGGCCCGGCGCACCGCGTCGGAGACGGCCCGGACGGCGTCGGGCTGGCCGACGACCCGCCGGCCCAGCTCGTCCTCCATCCGCAGCAGCTTCTGCGTCTCGCCCTCGAGCAGCCGGCCGGCCGGGATGCCGGTCCAGGCCTGCACGACCTCGGCGATGTCGTCGGGGCCGACCTCCTCCTTGAGCATGGAGTTCTGCTCCTCGACCGACGCCTCGGCCTCGGCGAGCGCCTTCTCCAGCTGCGGCAGCCGGCCGTAGCGGAGCTCGGCCACCCGGGCGAGGTCGCCGTCGCGCTCGGCGCGCTCGGCCGCGGTCCGGAGCCGCTCGAACTCCTCCTTGATCTGCTGGATCCGCACGATGGCGTTCTTGTCCTGCTGCCAGCGGGCGGTCAGCTCGGCCAGCTCCTGCCGCTTGTCGGCGAGGTCCTCGCGGAGCGCGGCCAGGCGCTGGAGGGACGACGGGTCGTCCTCCTTGCCCAGGGCCATCTCCTCGATCTCCAGCCGGCGGACGGCGCGCTCGACCTCGTCGACCTCCACCGGGCGGCTGTCGATCTCCATGCGCAGCCGGCTGGCGGCCTCGTCGACCAGGTCGATGGCCTTGTCCGGCAGGAAGCGGGCCGTGACGTACCGGTCCGACAGCGTGGCGGCGGCGACGATCGCGGCGTCGGTGATCCGGACGCCGTGGTGCACCTCGTAGCGCTCCTTGAGGCCGCGCAGGATGCCGATCGTGTCCTCGACGCTCGGTTCGCCCACGAGGACCTGCTGGAAGCGGCGCTCCAGCGCGGGGTCCTTCTCGATGTGCTCGCGGTACTCGTCCAGCGTCGTGGCGCCCACCATGCGCAGCTCGCCGCGGGCCAGCATCGGCTTGATCATGTTGCCGGCGTCCATGGCACCCTCGCCGGTCGCGCCGGCACCGACGATCGTGTGCAGCTCGTCGATGAAGGTGACGATCTCGCCCTCGGCATCGGTGATCTCCTGCAGGACGGCCTTGAGCCGCTCCTCGAACTCACCGCGGTACTTGGCGCCGGCCACCATGGCCCCCAGGTCCAGCGCCATGAGGCGCTTGCCCTTGAGGCTCTCCGGGACGTCGCCGGCGACGATCCGCTGGGCCAGGCCCTCGACGATCGCGGTCTTGCCGACGCCGGGCTCGCCGATCAGCACCGGGTTGTTCTTCGTGCGCCGGGAGAGCACCTGGACGACGCGGCGGATCTCGGTGTCGCGGCCGATGACCGGGTCGATCTTGCCCTCGCGGGCGCGCTCGGTGAGGTCGACCGCGTACTTCTCCAGCGCCTGGAAGGTGCCCTCCGGGTCCGGCGTGGTGACCTTGCGGGTGCCGCGGACCGTGCGGAAGGCGGCGAGCAGGGCGTCACGGGTGGCGCCGACGCTGGTCAGCACCCCGCCCGCGTCGCCCTCGGAGCCGGCCAGGCCGACCAGCAGGTGCTCGGTGGAGATGTACTCGTCGCCGAGGGCCGAGGCCTGCTCCCCGGCGTCGTTGATGACCCGTAGGAACTCCCGGGACGGCGAGGGCGCGGGCACGGTGGCGCCGCTGACGCTGGGCAGCCGGCGCAGCGCGGCGTCGGCCTTGCTGCGCACGTCGGCCGGATCGGCCCCGACTGCCTTGAGCAGCGGGACGGCGACGCCGTCGGTCTGCTCCACCAGGGCGGCCAGCAGGTGCAGGGGCTCCAGCGCGGCCTGCCCACGGCCGACGGCCAGCCGCTGCGCGGCGGCGATGGCCTCCTGGGAACGGGTGGTGAGCTTGCTCTCCATGGTCGTGGGCGCGTCCTCTCGTCTTCTCGCGGGTCAGCGGCCGCGGGCGGGGATCCGCGGCGTCGACCGGTCCAACGACGGCGGAGTTGAGTCTGTTCCGCTCAACCTCGTTGAGTCCAGCAGCCGCACCACCGCGCTCCCCCTCCCGAGCGGGATCCGCCGCGATCCTGGGCCCGTGGTAGTGCGGGTCATAGACTCGGCTGCATGACCGCACTGCCGGCTCCCAGCGTGGCGCTCGACGACCAGCTGTGCTTCGCGCTGTACGCCGCCTCCCGGGCGGTGACGGCGCGCTACCGGCCGATGCTCGACGCCATCGGGCTGACCTATCCGCAGTACCTGGTCATGATGCTGCTCTGGGAGGAGGACCACCAGACGGTGGGCCAGCTCGGCGCCCGCCTCTCCCTCGACAGCGGCACCCTGTCCCCGCTGCTCAAGCGGCTCACCGCCGCCGGTCTCGTCACCCGCCACCGCCGGGTCGAGGACGAGCGCTCCGTCGCCATCGCGCTGACCGACGCCGGCCGGGCGCTGCAGGAGAAGGCGTTCGCGATCTCCGAGGAGATGATCGGCGCGATCGGCTTCGACAACGACGAGTTCGCCGAGCTCAAGGCCCGCCTCCAGCTGCTCATCGACCGGGTCAACAGCGGCGAAGTGGTCTGCTGACGGCGGTTGCGCGCACCCGGGCCGGGTAGGGCCGCCAGCGGCCTGTCATCCGCGGGGCGGCGAGCACAACCGCTCCGCCGTCCCGAGGAGTACCGATGCCCACTCGCACCGCCCGCACCGCCTGGAACGGCACCCTCCAGGAGGGCTCCGGCCAGGTCGAGCTGAGCAGCTCGAAGGTCGGCACGTTCGACGTCTCGTTCCCGAAGCGCACCGCCGAGGAGGCCGGGGGCACCACCAGCCCCGAGGAGCTCATCGCCGCCGCGCACTCCGCGTGCTTCTCGATGGCACTGTCCAGCGAGGTCGCCAAGGCGGGGGGCACCCCTCAGGCCTTCGAGGTCAGCGCCGACGTGACGCTCGACGCCGGCTCGATCACCAGGATCCACCTCACCGTGCGCGGCGAGGTCGAGGGCCTGGACGCCGCCGGCTTCGAGAAGGCCGCCCAGGCGGCGAAGGCCGGCTGCCCGGTGAGCAAGGCGCTGGCCGCCGTCCCGGAGATCACCCTGGACGCCGCGCTGGAGTCCTGACCCCGCACGCACGACGGCGGCCCGCCTCCCCTCGGGGAAGCGGGCCGCCGTCGTCCTGCCGGCTCAGGCGGTCTGGTCCACCCGCTCGCTCTGGAGCCGCTCCTCGCCGCTCTCCGTGCTGAGCGCGATCTCCCGGATCAGCACGATGGCCACCACGGCGACCACCGCGAGGACCGCGGAGATGAGGAAGATCCGGCCGGTGGCGTCACCGTAGGAGGCGGCGATCAGGGTGCGGATGGGCGCCGGCGCCTCGGCGAAGGTGGCCAGGCCGACGTCGCCACCCCCGGCGGCTGCGGCCTCCGCGGCCCCCGGGACCTGCGCCAGGCCCTCGCGGATCAGGTCACCGACCCGGGTCGCCAGCACCGCACCCAGAACCGAGACGCCGATCGTGCCGCCCAGGCTGCGGAAGAACGCGACCGCGGAGCTCGCGGCACCGAGGTCGGTGGCGGCCACGGTGTTCTGCACCGCCAGGACGAGGTTCTGCATGGTCATGCCGATGCCCACGCCGAGGACGAACAGGAAGGCGCTGAGCAGCACCATGTTCGTCTCGTGGTCGATCGTGCCCAGCAGACCGAAGCCGATGACGACCAGGATCGAGCCGGCCACCAGGAAGCGCTTCCACCTGCCGTGCTTGGTGATCAGGATCCCGGAGACGGTCGAGGAGAGCAGCAGGCCGGCGACCATGGGGATGGTCAGCAGGCCGGCCGCGGTCGGCGAGTAGCCGCGCGAGATCTGCAGGTACTGGCCGAGGAAGACCGACGACCCGAACATCGCCACACCGATCGCGATGCTGGCGATGATGGCCAGCGTCGTCGTCCGGTCGCGGAACAGCCGCAGCGGGACGATCGGCTCGCGGGCCTTCAGCTCGGTGACGACGAACGCGACGATCGCCAGGACACCGCCGGTGAGGAAGAGCGCGGTCTCGGGAGAGGCCCAGGCGAAGCTGTCGCCGGCGAGGGTGACCCAGATGAGCAGCGCGGAGACGCCGGCGGTCAGGAAGGCCGCACCGAGGTAGTCGATGCGCACGTCGCGCTTGGTCACCGGCAGGTGCAGCGTCTTCTGCAGCAGCAACAGGGCGACGGCGGCGAACGGGACGCCGACGTAGAAGCACCAGCGCCAGCCCAGCCAGCTGGTGTCCACCAGCAGACCGCCCAGCAGCGGGCCGCCGACGGTGGCCACGGCCATGACGCTGCCGAGCAGACCGGAGTACCGGCCGCGCTCCCGCGGGCTGATCATCGCGGCCATCGCGATCTGCACCAGCGCCTGCAGGCCGCCCAGGCCCAGGCCCTGCAGCACGCGCCAGGCGATGAGCGTGTCCACGGACTGCGAGAGCCCGGCCAGCATCGAGCCGACGATGAAGATGGTGATCGAGAGCTGGATCAGCAGCTTCTTGCTGAACAGGTCGGCGAGCTTGCCCCAGATCGGGGTGGACGCGGTCGAGGCCAGCAGGGTGGCGGTGACCACCCAGGTGTACTGGCTCTGGGTGCCGTGCAGGTCGGTGATGATCGTCGGGAGGGCGTTCGAGACGACGGTCGACGACAGGAACGCCACGAACATCGCCAGCAACATGCCCGACAGCGCCGAGAGCACCTCCCTGTGCGTCATGCGGCCCTGCTGCTCGACGGGTGCGGTCCCGTCGGTGAGGGGTTCGGCGGTGGTGGTCACGGTTCTCCTGGGTGGTGCGGACGGTGGCGGGGAGGTGGGGCGGGGTCAGCCGGGGAGCGCGGCCGCGGACCGGCTCGAGGCCGGCGGCGGGGCGGCGCTGGTCAGGTCGACGACCAGCCGGTCGACCAGATCGGTGAGGAGCTTGGCGTCGGCCTCGTCCCAGGAGGAGAGGGCCGAGAGCGCCCAGTCCGCGCGCAGCGCGCGGGCGGCGCTCAGCGCGTCGGCACCCTGACCGGTGAGGTTGAAGAGGCTGGCGCGGCCGTCCCGGGGGTCGGGGCGGCGGTCCACGAAGCCGGCGCGCGCCAGGGCGCCGAGCTGGCGGCTGGCGACGGAGACGTCGATGCCGGCCCGGGCGGCGAGCTCGCTGCAGCGCTGGTCGCCCTCGCGCTGGAGCGGGACCAGGAGGGCCCACCCGAAGGACGGCAGCTCGCCGTAGAGCTGCGAGGCGGCACGGGCGCCGACGTGGCGACCGGTGCGGATCAGCCGCTCCAGGCTGGTGAGGAGCTGGTCCCGGGTCGCGGGGGTGAGGGGCATGGGGGTCCTGACGTGCGGGAGAACTTGCAGACCGCAACCATACAGACGTTTGGTTGTCGTCTGCAACATTCCGCGCGTCACACCGCCCGGCAACGGCGAACGGCGCCGTCCCGGGCGGGACGGCGCCGTTCGTCAGCGGCCGGGCTCAGTCGCGGGGTGGACCCCCGCGCTCCTCGGCCTCGCGGGCCTCGCCGATCCGGTTGAGCCGGTCGAGCAGTCGGGCCAGCGTGGCGACGTCCTCGGCCGGCCAGTCCTCCAGGTCCCGCTCCCACCGGGCGCGCCGGACGTCGCGGATCGCCGCGAGCCGCTCCGCCCCCTCGGGCGACGGGGTGAGCACCTGGGCGCGGCCGTCGTCGGGGTCCGCGGTCCGCTCGACCAGGCCGAGGGCGACCAGCTGCGACAGCTGCCGGCTCACGGTGCTCTTGTCCAGCGCCAGCCGGGCGACGACGTCGCTGGCGCGCAGAGGGCCGGTGTCCTGGAGCAGCGCCAGCAGGCCGTAGGCGGCGCCGTCGAGGTCCGGGTGCAGCTCGGCGGCCAGCCGGGTCGAGATGGCCCGGCCGCGCCGCAGCAGGAGCCCGATCTCCCGCTCGAGGGCGACGAACGCGTCGTGCGGGTCCACCGGCGCGCTCACCGCTGGCCGCCGGGGCGCCAGACGACGAGCGCCGAGCTCGGCCGCCGCTGCGGCACCAGGTCGGCGCGGTAGGCCGCCGAGACCGCCGCCTCGGCGGCCATCCTCCGGTGCTCGGAGTGCTCCAGCTCGTCGAGCAGCTCGTGCACCCGCGCCTGCAGCGCCTCGACCTGCGACTCGAGCTCGATGATCCGCTTGATCCCGGCCAGGTTGACGCCGTCCTCCTGCGAGAGCCGCTGCACCTCGCGGAGCAGCGCGACGTCGCGCGGGCTGTACCGCCGCCCGCCGCCGGGCGTCCGGCCCGGGCTCACCAGCCCGAGGCGGTCGTACTGGCGCAGGGTCTGCGCGTGCATGCCGGCCAGCTCGGCGGCGACGGAGATGACGAAGACGGGGGCGTCCTCGGCGACGGCGCGCCCGGCCTCCCGGGCGGGGTCGAGCGGGGTGCTCACCGCTCACCTCCCGGCGCCTTCACCGCCGCGGTGATCTGCGGTCGCGGGTCCTCGTCCATCTCCTCCGCCAGGGTCTCGATGACCTTGCGCTGCGCCGCGGTCAGCCGCACCGGGACGGCGACCTCGAGGGTGACCAGCAGGTCGCCGGTGCGGCCCTTGCCGGGCACGCCGCGTCCGCGGACGCGCAGCGTGCGACCGCTCGCCGTCCCGGCCGGCACCTTGAGGGACACCGTGCCGTCCAGGGTGGGCACGGTCAGCGTGGTGCCCAGCGCGGCCTCGGCGAACGTCACCGGCACGGTCAGCGTCAGGTCGTCGTCCTTGCGGCCGAACAGCGGGTGCTCGGCCACGTGCACGACGACGAACAGGTCGCCGGCCGGGCCGCCGCGCCGTCCCGGTGCGCCCTTGCCGGCCAGCCGGATGCGCTGGCCGTCCTTGACGCCGGCCGGGATGCGGACGGTGATCGTGCGGGTCTGGCTGGTGATGCCGCTGCCCGAGCAGGTCGGGCAGGGGTCGTCGACCACCTGGCCGCTGCCACGGCAGTTGCGGCACGGCTCGGAGAACGCGAACGCCCCCTGGCTGCGGCTGGTGACACCCGCGCCCTGGCACACCGGGCAGGTGTGCGGGCTGGTGCCGGGCTTGGCCCCGCTGCCCGAGCAGGTGGGGCAGGTGCCGGGGCTCTGCATGCGCAGCGGCACCGTCACGCCGAGGACGGCCTCCTCGAAGGAGAGCGTCGCCTCGGTCTCGACGTCCTGGCCCCGGGCCGGCCCGGACGCCGCCTGGCTGCGGGCCCGCGCGCCACCGGCGCCCCCGAAGAGGCCGCCGAGGATGTCGCCGATCCCGCCGGCGCCGCGGGGACCGGCTCCGGTCCCGGCCCCCGCGGCGCCGCCGAACAGGTCGCCGAAGTCGAAGGTCTGCCCGCCGCCGGGGCCGGGGAAGCCGCCGGGGAACCCGGCCCGGGCACCGGCACCGCCGGCGCCGAACAACCGCCGGGCCTCGTCGTACTCCCCGCGCCGCTTGGGGTCGGAGAGGACGTCGTAGGCCTCGGAGACGTCCTTGAACCGGGCCTCGGCCGTGGCGTTGCCCGGGTTCTTGTCCGGGTGCAGCTCCTGGGCCAGCTTGCGGTAGGCCTTCTTGATCGCGTTCGCGTCGGCGTCCTGCGGGACGCCCAGCGCGGCGTAGTAGTCCTTCTCGATGAAGTCCCGGGTGCTCATCGGGCGCCCCCTCTCTGGATCAGTCGGACGTGGGGACGCCGGCCTCGTCGGCCGCCGGCTCGGCGGGCGCGGGGTGCTCGGGATCGGTCACGGCGACCATCGCCGTCCGCAGCACCCGCTCGCCACGCCGGAACCCCTGCCGCAGGACCGTGCTGGCCGTCGGCACCTGCACGTCGGCGGAGGTGTCGTGCATGACCGCCTCGTGCAGCGCGGGGTCGAACGCGTCACCGGCCGTGCCGAACGCCTCGACGCCCAGACCGTCCAGCAGGCCCAGGATGCGGTCGGCGACCAGCTTGAACGCGCCGGTGAGGTCACCGTGGTCGCGCGCCCGCTCGATGTCGTCGACGATCGGGAACAGCTGGGCGGCGAACCGCTCGGCGGCCTGGTCGACCACCAGCGACCGGTCGCGGTCGACCCGCCGCCGGTAGTTGGCGTACTCGGCCGTGACCCGCTGCAGGTCCTCGGTGCGCTCGGCCAGCTGCTGGGCCAGGTCTCCCCCGCCCGGCTGCGCCGCGGCCTCCTGCGGCGCCGCGTCCTGCTGCGCGGCCGCCGCGTCGGCCGCCGTCGTCTCCTGCTCGCTCATCTGCTCCCCTGTCGTGGCCGGCGGGGCGCCGGCCGGCTGCTCGCCGGCCGGCGCCCGCACGTCACCGGTGGTCGGGTCGATGCGCCGCTTGTCGCGGATGACGACCCGCGGCTGCTCCTCCCCTGGATTCATCGGCGGTCGGTGTCCTCGTCCACGATCTCGGCGTCGACGACGTCGTCGTCACCGGCGGTGGACCCGGTCGCGCCCTCGGCACCCGGGGTCTCGGCGCCGGGGGCGCCGGCCGCCTCGGCCTGCTGGGCGTACAGCGCCCCGCCGACCTCCTGGGACACGCGGGCCACCTTCTCCTGCGCGGCCTTGATCGCGGCGATGTCGGAGCCGCCCAGGGCGCTGCGCAGCTCGGTCAGCGCCTCGCCGAGCTCGTCCTTCTTCTCGGCCGGGATCTTGTCGCCGTTCTCGGCCAGGAACTTCTCGGTCTGGTACTGCAGCGACTCGGCGAGGTTGCGGGTCTCGGCCTCCTCGCGGCGGCGCTTGTCCTCCTCGGCGTGCGCCTCGGCGTCCTTCATCATCCGCTCGATGTCCTCCTTGGGGAGGGCCGAGCCGCCGGTGATGGTCATCGACTGCTCCTTGCCCGTGCCCAGGTCCTTGGCGGACACGTGCACGATGCCGTTGGCGTCGATGTCGAAGGCGACCTCGATCTGCGGGACGCCGCGCGGCGCCGGGGGCAGACCGGTCAGCTCGAACATGCCGAGCTTCTTGTTGTACATCGCCATCTCGCGCTCGCCCTGGAACACCTGGATCTGCACGGAGGGCTGGTTGTCGTCGGCCGTCGTGAAGATCTCGGAGCGCTTGGTCGGGATCGTGGTGTTGCGCTCGATGAGCTTGGTCATGATCCCGCCCTTGGTCTCGATGCCCAGGGACAGCGGGGTGACGTCGAGGAGCAGGACGTCCTTGACCTCGCCGCGGAGCACACCGGCCTGCAGCGCGGCGCCGACGGCGACGACCTCGTCGGGGTTGACGCCCTTGTTGGGCTCCTTGCCGCCGGTCAGCTCCTTGACCAGGTCGGTGACGGCGGGCATGCGGGTCGAGCCACCCACGAGGACGACGTGGTCGATCTGGCCCACGGAGATGCCGGCGTCGCGGATCGCCTGGTTGAACGGCGCACGGGCGCGGTCGAGCAGGTCCTGGGTCAGCCGCTGGAACTCCGCGCGGGTGATCGTGACGTCGAGGTGCAGCGGCCCCTCGGCGCCGGCGGTGATGTAGGGCAGGTTGACGTTGGTCGACTGGGCGCCCGACAGCTCGATCTTGGCCTTCTCGGCGGCCTCGCGGAGGCGCTGCATGGCCAGCTTGTCCTTGGCCAGGTCGATGCCGTTCGAGGCGTTGAAGGTCTGCACCAGGTGCTTGACCACGCGCTCGTCCCAGTCGTCACCACCGAGGTGGTTGTCACCGGCGGTGGCCTTGACCTCGATGACGCCGTCCCCGATCTCGAGCAGGGAGACGTCGAAGGTGCCGCCACCGAGGTCGAAGACGAGGATCGTCTGCTCGGTCTCGCCCTTGTCCAGGCCGTAGGCCAGCGCGGCCGCGGTCGGCTCGTTGACGATGCGCAGGACGTTGAGGCCCGCGATCTCACCGGCCTCCTTGGTGGCCTGGCGCTGCGCGTCCTCGAAGTAGGCCGGGACGGTGATGACGGCGTCGGTGACCGGCTCGCCCAGGTAGGTCTCGGCGTCCCGCTTCAGCTTCTGCAGGATGCGGGCGGAGATCTCCTGCGGCGTGTACTGCTTGCCGTCGATCTCGCTGGTCTTCCAGTCGGTGCCCATGTGCCGCTTCACCGAGCGGATGGTGCGGTCGACGTTGGTGACCGCCTGGTTCTTCGCCGACTGGCCGACGAGCACCTCGCCGTTCTTGGCGAAGGCGACGACGGACGGGGTGGTGCGCGAGCCCTCGGAGTTCGCGATGACCGTGGGCTCACCGCCCTCGAGGACGGTGACGACGGAGTTGGTGGTGCCGAGGTCGATACCGACCGCTCGAGCCATGGGGATGGCCTCTCTTCCGTGTGCTGGGGTGGTGCTGGTCCGTGTGGGGAGCTGAGTCGCGACCACCTTGCGCGTGGTCCGCTCAACTTTCCTGCCCACCCTAACGGCAGCCGCGCGACGTGTGTTCCCGGGGCGTGACCCGCGCTGCGCCGCGCCCCTGTCGCCGCCCTCGCCGCCCGTCGTCGACCTCGCCCCGTCGGTGCGGGGCTCGCGGTCTACCCCGCGCCTGAGCGCGATACCCCGCGGTCGAGGCAGCACGGCGAGACCGATGCCCGCGCCGTCCACAGGCCCCGCCCGCGAGGACCTCCGCTCGGACCACACTCCGGCCGTGCACCCGCTGCTCCGCGCCCGCGCCGACCGCCAGCTCGGCCTGTTCACCGCGCTCGACGCCCGCACCGCCGGCTACGGGCACGGCGAGATCCGCTCCCTCTGCACGACGGGCGCGTGGGTCCGCGTCCGCCGGGGCGTCTACGCGCTCGCCGACGAGCACGCCGCCGCCCTCGCGGGGGGTCGGGCGCACGCGCTCGCCGCCACCGCCGTCCTGCTGGACCTCGGGCGCCCCGACACGGTGGTCAGCCACTCGTCGGCGTTCCGCCTGCTCGGCCTGCCGGCCCGCCGCGCCCTGCTGCCCGACACCGTGCGCCTGACCCACCCCACCCTGTGGCGTCGCGGGCAGGGCTTCACGGTGAACCGCGCCCCGCTGCCCGTGGACGACGTGCGCCAGCACCCTCCGCTGTGGCTCACGACGCCGGCGCGGACCCTCGTCGACTGCGGGCGGGAGTGGCCGCTCGAGGACGCCGTCATCGGCATGGACGCCGCCCTGCTCGCGGAGAAGCTGAGCCCGGCGCAGCTGCACGAGGCCGTCACCCGGGCCGAGGGGTGGCCGGGCGCACGGCGAGCGGCCCGCGCCGCCGGCCTCGCCGACGGCCGGGCCGAGTCCCCGCTGGAGACCCGGGGGCGGCTCCGGATGATCGGCGCCGGCCTACCGGTCCCCGAGCTCCAGGTCGAGATCCGCGTCCAGGGCCGCCTCCTCGGCGTGGTGGACGCGTGGTTCGAGGAGGCAGCCCTCGCCGTCGAGTTCGACGGCCAGGTGAAGTACACCGACCCGTGGCGCGGCCGGACGGCCGAGCGCGTGCTGTGGGAGGAGAAGAGGCGCGAGGACGCGATGCGGGCGGTCGGCATCCGCTTCGTCCGGGTCGTCGACGCCGACATGGGTGCGGGGTGGCCGGAGGTGGAGACCCGCCTGGCGCAGCTGCTGTCCACGCCCGGTCCTCCGCGACGCACCTTCACCGCGACGCCCCGACCCCGCGGCGTCGTCCGCACCGCATGACGTCGCCCTCGCCGTGCGGGCGCGAGGCGCGCGGTCGACCGCGCGCCTGACCGCGATACCGCGAGGTCGACGGCGCGGCGCCCGCGGCGCGGACGAGTGGCGCGGGGGTGGTGGCCGGATCGTGACCGCGCATCCTGGTTACCGACGAGTAACCTCTCGGGGCGCCAGCTATCGTGCGGTTGCAGTGCGGGCGTCGTCCACGGCTCGCACCCACCACCACCTCGTCGCCGCCGCGCGCCGACGGGAGTACGCCGACGCCGTCAGGCGTCCGGGGAGGAAAAGATGACGGGCCCGCTGCAGGTCGTCCTGGGGACGATCAGCGTCCTGTTCCTGATCGTCGCGTCGGTCATGGCCTACCGCGCCGTCCGCGCGATGGTGCGGATCATCCGCACCGGCCAGCCCGACGGCACCCGGTGGGGTCCGGTCAGGACCCGCCTGAAGACGACGCTCGTCGAGTCGCTGGGCCACACCCGCATGCTCAAGTGGTCGAGCATCGGCATCGCCCACTGGTTCGTCTTCGTGGGCTTCTACGGCCTGTTCCTCACCCTGGTCGAGGCCTTCGGCGAGGTCTGGAACCCTGCGTTCCACCTGCCGCTCATCGGCGAGTGGAGCCTGTGGAACCTGTTCGCCGACATCATCGGCACGGGCACGATCCTCGGGATCGTCTACCTGATCTACCGGCGCCAGAAGGACCACCCGCGCCGGCAGGGCCGCAAGAGCCGCTTCGCCGGGTCGAACGAGGGCCGCGGCTACTTCGTCGAGTTCGTCGTCGCCACCGTCGGCGTCTGCATCCTGCTGATCCGCGCGCTGAAGGTCTCCTCCGACCTGACCGACGCACCGGCGTGGTCGCACCCGATCTCCGGCGCCCTCGGCCAGGTCCTGCCCGACAGCCCCGACCTGCTGACCGTCGTCGCGTTCGTCAAGATCGTCGTCAGCCTCACCTGGCTGGTGGTCATCAGCCGGATCCTGAACATGGGTGTCGCCTGGCACCGGTTCAGCGCCTTCCTCAACATCTACGCCAAGCGCAACGCCGACGGCGCCCCCGCGCTCGGCCCGCTGCTGCCCATGACCAGCAACGGCAAGCCGATCGACTTCGAGGACCCGGGCGAGGACGACGTCTTCGGCCGCGGCAAGATCGAGGACTTCACGTGGAAGGGGATGCTGGACTTCACCACCTGCACCGAGTGCGGGCGGTGCCAGAGCCAGTGCCCGGCGTGGAACACGGGCAAGCCGCTCAGCCCGAAGATGGTGATCATGGACCTCCGCGACCACCTCTACGCGAAGGCCCCCTACCTCCTGGGCGAGAAGACGGCGAGCGAGACGGCGCCGGACTACGACGTCCTCAAGCCCAGCGACGAGCAGGTCTGGGCATCGGGCTACGCCCGCATCGAGGGCACCAACGACGCCCAGGCGCACCGCCCGCTGGTCGGCACCCTCGAGGAGGGCGGGGTCATCGACCCCGACGTCCTGTGGAGCTGCACCAACTGCGGTGCCTGCGTCGAGCAGTGCCCGGTGGACATCGAGCACATCGACCACATCGACGACATGCGCCGCTACCAGGTGCTCATCGAGTCGAACTTCCCGTCCGAGGCCGGCGTGATGCTGCGCAACATCGAGAACCGCGGCAACCCGTGGGGCATGCAGCCGAGCGTCCGCAACGACTGGATCAAGGAGCTCGACTTCGACGTCCGCGTCGCCGACGGCCCGCTGCCGGCCGAGGTCGAGTACCTGTTCTGGGTCGGCTGCGCCGGCGCCATCGACGACCGGGCCAAGAAGGTCACCAAGGCCGTCGCCGAGCTGCTGAACATCGCCGGCGTCGAGTTCGCCGTCCTCGGTGACGGCGAGAGCTGCTCCGGCGACCCCGCCCGCCGCCTGGGCAACGAGTTCGTGTTCCAGATGCAGGCGATGCAGAACATCGAGGTCCTGGACGGCGTCTTCGAGGGCCGGGTCCCCGGCACCCGCAAGATCGTCGCCACCTGCCCGCACTGCTTCAACTCGCTGGGCAAGGAGTACCCGCAGGCCGGCGGCGAGTACGAGGTCATCCACCACACGCAGCTGCTCAACCAGCTCGTGGAGGACGGCCGGCTCACCCCGGTCACGCCGGTCGACCGCAAGGTGACCTACCACGACCCGTGCTTCCTGGGCCGGCACAACAAGGTCTACACGCCCCCCCGCGAGATCCTCGACTCCGTCCAGGGCCTCACCACGCAGGAGATGCACCGCTGCAAGGACCGCGGCTTCTGCTGCGGCGCCGGCGGTGCCCGCATGTGGATGGAGGAGAAGATCGGCAAGCGGATCAACGTCGAGCGCACCGAGGAGGCGCTCGAGCTCGATCCCGACGTCATCTCCACCGCCTGCCCGTTCTGCATCACGATGCTGAGCGACGCCCTCACGTCGAAGAAGCAGAACGGCGAGGCCGGCGAGCACGTCGAGGTCCTCGACGTCAGCCAGATCCTGCTGCGCTCCATGCAGCCGGTCGCGGTCGGCGCCCAGGGCGCCGAGCAGGGCGCCGACGTCGGCACCAAGGACGAC
Source organism: Blastococcus sp. TF02A-30 (assembly GCF_003319185.1). Taxonomy (GTDB): domain Bacteria; phylum Actinomycetota; class Actinomycetes; order Mycobacteriales; family Geodermatophilaceae; genus Blastococcus. The sequence continues at coordinate 491,690 of NZ_QOHJ01000001.1, read as the reverse complement.
GACGTCGTCGGCCTGGACTCGGCCGCGACGGAGCACGACCCCCAGTAACCCCAGCAGCACCGACGACGGCGCGCGTCCCCCACCCGGGGGCGCGCGCCGTCGTCGTCTCGGGTAGGAACGGCGCCCGTGCTGCTGCAGCTGCGGGTCACCGTCCCTCCCGACCGGACCGCGCAGGTGCGGGAGCTCTTCACCGGGGACGCCGGGACCGCCCACCTCGCCGTGCTGCCCGGGGCCTCGGTCCAGCCGGCCGGCGACCTCGTGGTCGCCGACGTGGCCCGCGAGTCGGCCGACGCGCTCATCGGCGAGCTGAAGCGGCTCGGTGTGGACAAGGACGGCGGGATCGTCCTGCAGTCGGTCGACGCGGCGGCCTCCAGCGCCGCCCGACGGGCCGAGGAGCGGGCACCGGGCGACGGGGCCGACGCCGTGGTCTGGGAGCAGGTGGTGCGGACGACCGACGCCGAGTCGTCGCTGTCGGCCTCGTACCTGGCCTTCCTCACCATCGCCACGCTGCTGGCCGCGGCGGCGATCATCAACGACTCGGCCATCCTCGTGATCGGCGCGATGGTGCTGGGGCCGGAGTTCGCGCCGCTGGCCGCGCTGGCCGTCTCCGTGGTCCACCGGCGGCCGTCGATCGCGCGCCGCGCCGCCGTGTCCCTCGTCGTGGGCTTCGCGGCGGCGATCCTGCTGACCGCCCTGGTCGTGCTGGTCGGCCGCGGCCTCGGCTGGTTCGGCACCGAGGTGCTCACGGCGGAGCGCCCGGAGACCGGCTTCATCACCGCCCCCGACCGGTGGTCGGTGGTGGTGGCCGTCCTCGCGGGCATCGCCGGTGTGCTGTCGCTGACCGCGGCCAAGAGCGGCGCGCTGGTCGGCGTCTTCATCTCCGTCACCACCGTGCCGGCCGCCGCCGACATGGCGGTGTCGCTGGCGCTGGGCGGGGGCGCGGAATTCCGGCGGGCCGCGCTGCAGCTCGGCATCAACCTGCTCGGCATCGTCGCCGCCGCCCTGGTGACCCTCACCCTGCAGAAGGCGGTCTGGCACCGGGTCCCGACGACGGTGCCGCGGCTCGAGCGGGTCCGGCGGACCGCCGCCTGACCGCGGATCTCCCCCGCGGCGGCTGTGGCCCAGGCCACGGAGGACCATGGCCGGAGTGACCGGCACCGCCCCCGCCCAGGAAGCCCCCACCGCCCCGGCCAGGCGCGGGCTGGTCCTCATCGGCACCGCGATCGTGCTCACCGGGCTGAACCTGCGGACGGCGGTCAACTCGGTGGGCCCGGTGCTGGAGGAGATCGAGCAGGGACTGGGCCTGTCCAGCGCGCTGGCCGGGCTGCTCACGTCGCTGCCGGTGCTGTGCTTCGCCGCGCTGGGGTTCGCCGGCCCGCCGCTGACCGCCCGCTACCGCGACTCGCACGTGCTGGCCGGAGCGCTCGGCGCCATGGCGGTCGGCCTGGTGGTGCGGTCGCTGGCCGACGCGTTCCCGCTGTTCCTTCTCGGCACCGTCCTCGCGATGACCGGCGGCGCGCTCGGCAACGTGCTGCTGCCGAGCTTGGTCAAGCGCTACTTCCCGCACCGCACCGGGCTCATGGTCGGCGCCTACGGGACCGCGCTGAGCGCCGGCGGGGCGGTCGCGTCGGTGGCCACGCAGCCGATCGCCGAATCGGTGGGTGCCGACGGGTGGCGCTGGGCGCTGGGCGTGTGGACCGTGCTGGCCGCGGTCGGCGCGCTCGTCTGGCTGCTGGTCCCGGCCCGGCCGGGGGCCACCCGCGCCTCGCACACGGCCGTGCGCATGCGGCACCTGGTGCACAGCCGGCTGGCGCTCGCGCTGGCGCTGTTCTTCGGCCTGCAGTCCATGCAGGCCTACGTCATCGTCGGGTGGACCGCCCAGTACCTGCGCGACAGCGGCGTCAGCGCGCACACCGCCGGGCTGCTGCTGGGGCTGAACACGCTGGTGGTCATCCCGGTCAACGCCGTCGTCCCCGCGCTCACCGTGCGCGCGAACCTGCAGCGCCCGCTGCTCGGGTTCTTCCTCGGCTGCTACGCCGTCGGCTGGGTCGGCCTCTGGCAGGCACCGCAGACCGCGCCCTGGCTGTGGGTGACGCTGCTCGGCGTCGGCATGGGCACGTTCTCGATGGTGCTGACCCTGCTCGGGCTGCGGGCCCGCACCCCGGAGACGACGGCGGCGCTGTCCACCGCCGCCCAGGGCTGGGGCTACGTGCTGGCCGCCGGCGGGCCGCTGCTGGTCGGCGTCCTGCGGGGGGCGACCGGCGGCTACACCGGGATGTTCGTGCTGGCGCTGGCCGGCGTCGCCGGGCTGGCCGCGCTCGGCTGGGTGGTGACCCGCGACCGGTACGTGGACGACGAGGTGGAACGGTCCGTCCCGGGCTGGTCACCGGCCGGGCGGTGCACCGAGGTGCTGGAGGCCGCCGGCGCCGAGGCGCCGGTCAGCGCGCACGTCAGGGACGCCGGGTCTCCGCGCGGGTGAAGTTGCGGTAGGACCGCGACGGCGTCGGCCCGCGCTGGTCCTGGTACCGGGAGCCGTACACGGCCGAGCCGTACGGGTGCTCCGCGGCGCTGGTGAGCCGGAACAGGCACAGCTGGCCGATCTTCATGCCGGGCCACAGCGTGATGGGCAGGTTGGCCACGTTGGACAGCTCCAGCGTGATGTGCCCGGAGAAGCCGGGGTCGACGAAGCCGGCCGTGGAGTGGGTGAGCAGGCCCAGCCGGCCCAGGGAGGACTTGCCCTCCAGCCGGGCGGCGAGGTCGTCGGGGATGGACACGACCTCGAGCGTGGAGCCGAGCACGAACTCACCGGGGTGCAGCACGAACGGCTCGTCGCCCTCGGGCTCGACCAGCGTGGTGAGGTCGTCCTGCTGCTGGGCCGGGTCGATGTGGGTGTAGCGCGCGTTGTTGAACACGCGGAAGAACCGGTCGAGCCGGACGTCGATGCTGGAGGGCTGCACCAGCCCCGCGTCGTAGGGCTCGATGGCGAGCCGCCCGTCGGCGATCGAGGCCTTGATGTCGCGGTCGCTGAGCAGCATGGCGCGGAGTCTAGGGAACGGGGGCCGCCCTCCTTCCGGGTGAACCGGGCCAGCCCGGTCTCAACCGCCGTCCGGAAACCGCCGTTGCGAGCGGGAAGACGCCTGCCGGCGGCCCGGACCACGGGCCCACCGGCGCTCCCGGACGGACCGGGGCGGGGGTGTCCGGGGGACCCACCGGATGAAGAGCAAGCGGATCCAGGCGCTCGTCCTGGCATCGGCGGTCGCCGTGGGCTACGGCGGCGCCGCGGCCTGGACGGCGATGGCCACGCCGTCCCTCCCCGTCGTGAGCGACTGGGGCGACGGCGACGGCCTCACGCGTTACGTCGTCTCGGCTTCCACCGGCACCGTCACCGCCGACCTCCTGGCCGGGCTGCAGGACGTCGACGGCGTCGTGAGCGCCCAGCCGCTGAGCGACGGCCGGGCCCTGGTGGCCGCCGACGGGCTGGCGCCGCAGCACCTCACGGCCGTCCCGGGCGTGGCCGCCGCCGAGTTCGACACCACCGTCGAGGTCGCCGGCGCGCTCACCGATCCCTTCGTCCCCCAGTACGGCTGGCACCTGGACAACACCGGGCGCAACGCCTACCAGCAGGCGCAGGTCACGCCGGACGCCGACACCGACGCCCCCGACGGCTGGGACACCACCACCGGCGAGGGCATGGTCGTCGCGGTCATCGACACCGGCTACGACTCCGACCACCCGGACATGGCCGGCGCGCTGTGGACCAACCCGGCCCAGCCCTGCGGCACCGCCGACACCGACGGCAACGGCAAGCCCGGCGACTGCCACGGCTGGAACTGGTACGCCGGCAGCGCCGACATCGACAACGGCGGCTACGGGGAGCACGGCGCATCGGTGTCGGGCACCGTCGGCGCCCGCGCGAACAACGGCCAGGGCCTGGCCGGAGTCGCGCCCGGCGTCCAGATCATGCCGCTGGTCATCGGGGGCGGGCGCAACGTGAGCGTCACCGCCGGCGCGGAGGCGATCCGCTACGCCGTCGACCACGGGGCCGACGCCATCAACGCCTCGTGGGGCGGCGCCTTCTCCGGTCCGGCGCTGGACGTCCTCCGCTCCGCGGTCGCCTACGCCGCCGCGCACGACGTGCTCTTCGTGACCGCGGCCGGCAACGACAGCGGGAACCGCGACACCAGCCCGGTGTACCCGGCCAGCCTGACCGAGTGGAACGTGATCACCGTCGGCTCCTCCACCGCCGCGGACACCGTCAGCGACGTCTCCGGCTACGGCGCCACCTCGGTCGACCTCTTCGCACCGGGCACGCTGATCGCGTCGATCACCAACACCGGCGGCTACGGGCTCTCCAGCGGCACGTCGCTGGCCTCGCCGATGGTGGCCGCGGCCGTGGCGCTCTACAAGGCGGCGAAGCCGACGGCCACCGCGGCGGAGCTGCGCGCGGCCCTGCTGGCCGACGTCGACCCGGTCCCGGCCCTCGCCGGGAAGTCGGTCACCGGTGGCCGGCTGACCCTGGGGCACCTGACCTCCGACCCGTCCCAGACGGTGCAGTACGCCTTCAGCGCCATGACCGCACGCGCGGGGACCGCCTCGCCCGTCGTCGGCACTCACCGACGTGGTGGGCACGGGCGACTACTCCGTCGAGCTCGGCCTCGGCATGGAGTTCGAGGGCGAGATCTGGGCCCTCGCCGACAAGCCGGTGACCCTCGAAGGGACGACGCTGCCCACCGACGACTCCGGGACCGCCGTCTTCGACCTCGGCACGCACGCCGACCTGGACGGCATCGGCCTGTCGCCGTCGATGCCCCTGGGCGACGGCCGCTACGTGCTCACCGTCCAGCTGTACCGCGACGGCCAGCCGGTGGGGCGCACGCACGCGGCGCCGCTCCTCGTGGGCTCCGCGGTCCCGACGCCGGGCTCGTCCGGCGGCACCAGCCCCGGCGGCACCAGCCCCGGCGGGACGGCGCCGGGCGGCACCGCCCCCGGTGGCAGCACCCCCGGGAGCACCGCCCCGGGCGGCACGAGCCCCGGCGGCAGCACCCCTGGCGGGACGACGCCCGGCGGCAGCACCCCTGGCGGGACGACGCCCGGCGGCACGACGCCCGGCGGCACGGCACCGGGCGGGACGGCACCGGGAGGCACCTCCCCCGGTGGCACCACCCCGGGGACGACGGCGCCCAGCACTCCGGGGACGCCGACCGCGCCGGGCGGCACCGCGCCCGGGGGCACCGCGCCCAGCACGCCGGGCGCCACCGCGCCCAGCACGCCGGGGACCACCGCCCCCAGCACCCCCGGGACCACCGCACCCGGGACGCCGGGCACCGGCGGCGGCACGCCCGCACCGACCGGTCCGGGCAACGGCACCACCACGTACCCCTCGGTGGGCGAGTTCCGGATCACGTCGCTGAGCCCGAACACCGTCGACGTCGCCGGCGGCACGCTGGTGACGATCACCGGGACGGCGCTGCCCGCGGGGGCCAAGGTCCGCGTCGGCACCAGCGCCGCGGCCACGGTGGTCAGCGCCAGCAGCACGCAGGTCGTCTTCCGGGCGCCCGCCCGCGTGGCCGGCGGCTACGACGTGACCGTGTTCGCTCCGGACGGGCGGTCGACGGTGCTGAGCAGCGCCCTGACCTACGTCGCCGGCAGCGCCTCACCGGGCGGGACCGCGCCGGGTGGCACCACGCCCGGTGGCACCACGCCCGGTGGGACGGCTCCCGGCGGGGCGACCCCCGGCGGCTCCGCACCGGGCGGGACCTCTCCCGGTGGCAGCACGCCGGGCGGGACCACCCCCGGTGGCGGCTCAGGGGCCGCACCGGCCGCCCCGGTGGAGCGCACCGGCCCCTCGGGCGAGCGGCTGGTGCGATCGGCGCGGTTCGCCGCGCTGGGCTCCATCTGGTCGCTGAGCTGCACGTCGTCCTGCACGGGGCGTCCGATCTGACGCCCCTCCGGCGCCGCTGACGGCGCACCCCGAGGCCACCGCGCCCCGTCCGACTTCCCCGTGCGGACGGGGCGCGGTGTCGTCCGCGACACGGTGCCGTCCGGAACCGCGGCTGCCGATGACTCCCGGAGACACCGTCGTCCCCCAGGAGGAGTTCCGTGCTCGACACCCGGCCGGCAGCCCGCGGCGCCCGCTCGGTCCCCCGACCGACCGGCGTCGAGCGGACCTTCGCCGCCGACGAGCTGATCGTCTCCAAGACCGATCCGCGCGGCGTCATCACCTACGCCAACGACGTCTTCCTGCGGGTCAGCGGCTACGACCTCGACCAGGTCCTCGGGCAGCCGCACAACCTCATCCGGCACCCCGACATGCCGCGCGCGGTGTTCAAGCTGCTGTGGGACACCCTGGCCGCCCGCCAGGAGGTGTTCGCCTACATCGACAACCTGGCCGCCGACGGCGGGCACTACTGGGTGCTCGCGCACGTGACGCCGTCCTACGGGGCCGACGGCGCCGTCGTGGGCTACCACTCCAACCGCCGCCGACCCGCGCGCTCCGCCGTCGAGAGGGTCCGCCCGCTCTACCAGCGGCTGCTGGCCGAGGAGCGCCGGCACCCCAACGCCAGGGCGGCCGTCGAGGCGTCGTCCCGGCTGCTGGGCGAGCTGATCGCCGAGCAGGCGCAGTCCTACGACGACTGGATCTGGTCGATCATCAACGACGAGGAGCACTGAGGTGGGCATCCGCAGGGGCACGGGCGGAGCGCGCTCCGACGCCGAGGAGCTGGCGGTCTACCGGGCGTTCGTCCGGCAGCTGACCCGCACCTGCGAGGCGGCCGCCGCGGGTGACCTCGAGGCGCGCAGCGCCGCGCCGGAGGGTGCCGCCGGCATCCCGGAGCTCGTCGCCCTGCACCACGGCGTCAACCGCGTCCTGGACGTCTCCGACGCCTACGTGCGGGAGTCCTCGGCCGCGCTGACCACCGCCGCCGAGGGCCGCTTCCACCGGCGGCTGCTGCTCACCGGGCTGCGCGGGGCCTTCCGCAAGGGCGCCACCGACATCAACGCGGCCCGCGGGGCCATGCAGGAGACCGCGGGTCGCGTCACCGAGGCGCAGAGCTCGCGGCTGCGGCTGGCCGACGAGTTCGAGTCGGTCGTGCTGGCCATGTCCGAGCAGGTGGCGACGGCGTCCACCGAGATGAGCGCGTCGGCCTCCGGCCTGACCCAGGCGGCGTCCGCGGCCAGCACCGAGGTGGGCACCGCGCGGGACACCATCTCCTCGCTGACCCGCTCGTCGGCCGAGATCAAGGAGATCATCGCCCTGATCGACTCGGTCGCCGCCCAGACCCGCCTCCTGGCCCTCAACGCCACGATCGAAGCAGCGCGCGCGGGCGAGGCGGGCAAGGGCTTCGCCGTCGTCGCCTCCGAGGTCAAGGACCTCGCCGACCAGACCGGCCGCGCCACCGAGCGGGTCACCGCGCAGGTGGAGCAGATCCGCCAGGCGTGCGAGGACGTCGCCGCGGTCATGGCCGGCGTGGGCTCCACGGTCACCGACATGAACGGCCTGGTCGACGGGATCGCCGCGGCGGTCGACGGCTCGGCGTCCCTCGGCGCCGACGGCTCGGACGTCACAGGGCTGTCCCAGATGGCCGAGCGGCTGCGCTCGGAGGCGATCGGCTTCCTGGCCGAGATGCGCCGCTGACCTCGCGCACCGGCCACCATGGTCGGGTGCCGGCCGCCGTCCTCGACCTGCTCCTCGGGCCCGCCGCGGAGCAGCTCTGGACGGGCTTCCTCACCACCCGCGGCGGCCGGCTGCTGCGGCTCCGGCCGGGCGGGGCGGCGCTGCAGCCCGACGGCGGCGCCACCGTCCGGTACGCGGCCGACGTCGCCTGGTCGTACGGCCGCACGACGGCGGAGGTCCTGGTCGCGGCCACGGGCAGCCGGATCCCCGCCGGCGCCACCGTGCGCGAGGCCGCGGGGCCCGGCGGTTCGTCGGTGCCCGTCGCCGTCTGGCGCTGCCCGGACGACCCCGGGCTGCCCGCGCTGGCCTGGGCGGCCCGGCGGAGCGGGGCGCGGGAGCACCTGACGGCCCTGGGGATCACCGCCGAGGTGCGGGCGGTCCGGCTCCGCTCGTACCGGCCGGGACGGCGAGCCGTGGTGGAGGCGGTCACGACGGCGGGCCCGTTCTTCGTCAAGGTCGTCCCGCCGGGCGGCGTCGACCGGCTGGTCGCGGCGCACGCGGTCCTCGCCGGGGCGGTCCCGGTCCCGCCCGTCCTCGCGGCCACCGACGACGGCGCCGTCGTCCTCCCCGCCCTGCCCGGGACGCCGGCGCGGGAGCTCCTCCTCGGCCGCGCCCACGGCCGCCTGCCGGACCCCGCGGCGCTGGACGGGCTCCTCGACGCGCTGCCCCAGGCCACCTGCCGGCTCCCCCGGCGGGGCCGGCGCGCGCCCGGCGACGCGCTGGCGCGCGCGGGGCAGCACGCCGCGGTGCTGCGCGCGGTGCTCCCCGCGCTCGGCCCGCGCCTCGACGCCCTCACCGCCGTGCTCGCGGCGGCGGACCCCGGCGAGCACCCGGTGGTGCCGGTCCACGGGGACCTCTACGAGTCCCAGCTGCTGGTGGACGGCGGCGCGGTGGTCGGGCTGCTCGACGTCGACACCGCAGGCGGGGGGCACCGCATCGACGACTGGGCGACGGTGCTGGCGCACCTGGACCTGCTGGAGTCCCTCGCACCCGCCGCCGGCCCGGTCACCACCTGGCGGGCTCTCGTCGAACGGCACGTCCTCGACCGCTGGCCGGCCGGGCAGCTGCGCCCGCGTGTGGCCGCGGTCCTCCTCGGGCTGGCCACCGGGCCGTTCCGCGTGCAGCAGCCCGGCTGGCCGGAGCGCACCGCGGCTCGGGTCGCGCTGGCGGAGGGCTGGGCACGAGCGACCCGGGCGCTCGCCGCGGACGACGGGCCGTGTACTGTCACCCCGACCGCTCCACCGTCCCCAGGACGCGACCTGAGCGCGAAAGCGCAGGTCAGAGCGGCAACGCGGGTGTAGTTCAATGGTAGAACATCAGCTTCCCAAGCTGACAGTGCGAGTTCGATTCTCGTCACCCGCTCCACGTAAAGCTGCAGGTCAGGCCGCCTATTCAGTCTTCCAATGGATTACTGAAGACCGTCTCGATGACCCGTAGCAGCCCCCTATGACCCTTGGTTTTCCGCCCCGTAGGTCATGGATAGGTCACGCCGAGGGTCTGACCGCGCAGGTGAAAAGCTCGTTTGGCGGCATGACCGAGCCGTGACCAACATCGGTCACACCCCCGGCTCCCGAACCCGACCGCGTTCGCGTTCGCGTTCGCAGTGACGACACCCGTCCCCCATCCCCGCGGGAGCCTCTCCGACTGCACCGGCCGCCGGAAGGGCGCTGCGCGTCCCTGCGGGATGGGCCTCCGGCCCACCCTTCCCCCGGCGCTGCGCAGTCAGAGGAGAGCTGGTTATGGGGAAGCGGGGTGCACAGTGGGCTGATTGTCGACGTCTTGCCGTTGCACTTCCGGGACGGTGAGCCGACCCTGCGCTGACCGGTCTTGGGGAACGGCCTGCCATGCTGGCGCCTCGAATGTCGAGGGGCTCTGGTGAGTAGTACGGCGGTGCTGGCGGCCACGCTATGGGTGATCTTGTGCCAAGTGGTTTCTGCCGGCCGCGGGTACCGACCGCGGTCATGACCAATCGTCGCTCGCCAGGCTGGCGGGCTGCCGTGAGAACGCCGCCGCTGCTCCGCGACACCGTCCGCGCCGGACGCCCCTGCACCGTGGCGCAGCGGGTAGCCGGCGCGCTGCCCACGGTGCTGCAGTGTGGGCTGGCCAGTGCCGTCGCCTGGTGGGTCGCGGAGGCCTTGCTCGGTCATGCCCAGCCGGTCTTCGCCGCCACCTCCGCCGTCGTCTGCCTCGCCGCCGGCACCGGCGGACGCGCTCGGCAGGCGGTCGACCTGCTCGCGGGGGTCCTGGTCGGCGTGCTCGTCGGCCAGGTGGTTCGCGTCGTGCAGGCAGAACCCGGGACGCTGACCACGCTGGTCGCCGTCACCGCCGCTCTGCTGGCCGCCTCACTCCTGGACACCCGCACCCTCGCGCTCATCCAGGCCGGCGCTTCGGCGCTGTTCGTGCTCACCCTTCCGCCGGTCGAGACGCCGTTCGTCCGGTTCCTCGACGCCGCGGTCGGTGGCGCGCTCGGCCTGCTGGCGAGCCAGGTGCTGTTCACTCCGGACCCGGTGCGGCTGGTCCGCGGCCCCGCCCGCGCCGTCCTCGCCGACGTCGCCGCCGCGCTGCGCGCCGCCGACCCCGACCACGCCCGCGAGCATGCCCGGCAGGCGGTCGCCGGCCTCGGCGACCTGGCCACCGCCCGCAGCACGGCTTGGGCGGTCGCCGCGCGCACCGTCCGCGGCCGGCTGCGCGCCGACCGGCTGGCCTGCCTGGACCGCGACCTCACCGACATCGACGTCCTCGGCGCGGCCGCCCTGCTGCACGCTCCGGGCCGGCGCGGCCTGCCTCCCGGGCTCGCCGACGACGTGGCCGCGGCCGCCGACGCGCTCGGCGAACCCGGCGGCCGGGCCGGCGAGCTGCTGCGCCGCGTCGTCGCCGGCCTCACCGGCCCGGACGGTTCGGCGCGCCGAATCCCCGGCTGATCATCCCGGCACGGGGGCGTAGATCGATCGGCCTCAACAGTGAAGACGACGATGATGATGCAGGTCGGCTACAAACTCGCCACCGAGGCTGCCCTCCCGAGGAGATCGTCCGGCTGACGATCCGCTGCGGGACGACGGACGACGGACGGCGTCTCCCCCGGCAGCCTTCGGTGCGTCGGTAGCCGTACTGCTGCGGGACGATGGCCACGCTGAACGTGGTGGTAGGCGAGGGTTGGAGTGTCCGCGTTTGAAGCAGCCCACTGACCGTCGGCCCGAGCGGGTGGAGCGTGCGTGTCGGCGCGCGGGCGTCGTCGGCTCGGCCGGACGACGCAGTCCCGGTCGGTTGCCCTGGGGATCGCCGGGTGTGGTGGCAGGCTGTGGTTCTACGCCAGCCCACCTGAGGGAACCACCGCCGCGGGTCGTCGCATCCCTGCGACACGGTCAGGCGTCCAGCATCACCGCGGCGACGGCGCCCATCACCGGGGCGCGGACGCCGAGCTCGGCCGCGACGACCTCGACGTCGGCCGCCGCGGAGCTCATCGCCTCCTCGTCGAGGGCGCGGCGCAGCGGGTCCAGCAGGAGCGATCCGGCGTCGGCGAGCTCACCGCCGATGACAGCCAGCTGCGGGTCGAGCAGGTCGCAGACGGTGGCGAGGGCACGCCCGATGCCGGTGCCGGCCCGGGTGAGCGCCCGCCGGGCGGCGCCGTCGCCGTCCCGCGCGGCCGCGACGACCGTGGCCAGCGTGGCGTCCGACGGCGCGTCCGGGAGCGCGGCCAGCAGCGCCGGACCGCCGGCGACCGCCTCGAGACAGCCGCGCTTGCCGCACGCGCACCGCGGGCCGTCCGGCTCCACCACCAGGTGGCCGATCTCCCCGGCCGTGCCACCGGTGCCGCCGTGCAGCCGCCCGCCGAGGACGAGGCCGGCACCGATGCCGGTCGACACCAGGACGTGGACGACGTCGGCCCGGCCGCGGGCGGCGCCCCACACCCACTCGCCGAGCGCACCGAGGTTGGCGTCGTTGTCCAGGTGCACCCGGACTCCGGAGGGCAGGCCCAGCGCGTCGGCGACCGCGACGCGGCCGGCCACCGGGATGGTCAGCCAGGCCGGTCGCCCCCGGCCCCCGGGAGCCGGGCGCCGGACCAGCCAGGGCAGACCTACGCCCACCGCGGCCAGCGCGTCCACGCCGATCCCGGCCTTGCTCAGCACCTCCCGCACGACGACCGCAGTGCAGCCGAGGACGTCCCCCGGCGCCAGGCCCGCGGGCAAGACGGCCTCGTGCTCGGCCACCACGGTGTGCGCCGCGTCGACGAGGAGCACGCGGGCGTGGCGCTGGCCGACGTCGACGCCGAGCACGACCCCGGCCGCGCGCGACAGGCTCACCAGCGTGGCCGGGCGCCCTCCGCTCGGCCCGACCGGGGCCGCAGCCCCCTCGACCTCCACGGCCAGCCCGTTGGACAGCAGCTCCGCGACCAGGGCCGACACCGTCGACGGGGCCAGGGACGTGCTCCGCGCCAGCTCGGCGCGCGAGGACGGCCCCCTGCGCCACAGCGCACCGATGACGTGGTCGCGCGCGCTCCGGCGCTCGGGCGACGTCGCCGTGGCAGCGCCGGGTAGGGCGGCCGGAGTGGGCGGCAGCATCCCGCCCACTCCGCCCACCGGCTCGGTCCTCGCCATCCCTCGCCACTCTGCTCCTGCACCCACCGCGACACACCCGCCCCGGCAACGACACACCCGCCCTGGCAACGACACGCCCGTCCGGCTACGACACGCCGAAGTTCCGTCGAAATCGGCGGAAGCAGGTTCAGCGCGGCCCGTCAACGGGCACGGCAGCGTCCAGCCGGCCCTCCCGAGCTCCCAGCACCGGAGCGTCCCTCCGGCGGCCGACCGCGGGACACCCCCGTCCCCGGCCGGCAGGACCCTGCAATGCCGCGGATCCAGCGCATTTCCATCCGTCCAGATCCTGGAGGATCGCATGAGCCAGCCCCAGCAGCAGCAAACCCCGCCCGGCACCACCGGGCAGATGGACCCCAAGCCCGACCACGGCGAGCAGAGTTACCGCGGCTGCGGCCGCCTGACCGGCAAGAAGACGGTCATCACCGGGGCCGACAGTGGCATCGGCAAGGCTGTCGCCATCGCCTACGCCCGTGAGGGCGCCGACGTGCTCATCGCCTACCTGGACGAGCACGAGGACGCGCAGGACACCCAGAAGTGGGTTGAGGAGGCCGGGCAGCAGGCGGTGCTCGTGCCCGGTGACCTGCAGGACCCGAAGCACTGCCGTCAGGTGATCGCCAAGGCGGTCGAGGAATTCGGTCGCATCGATGTTCTGGTGAGCAACGCCGCATTCCAGATGAGCCGGGACACGATCACCGACATCCCGGACGAGGAGTGGGACCGGACGATCGCGACGAACCTGTCGGCGTTCTTCCACCTGACGAAGGCCGCCGTGCCACACATACCGTCGGGTGGTTCGATCATCGGCACCACGTCGGTGAACTCCGACGCCGCGCCGCCGAACCTGCTGCCCTACGACGCGACGAAGGCCGGCATCGCCAACATGTGCGGTGCGCTCGCGCAGATGCTGGCCGGCCAGGGCATCCGGGCCAACAGCATCGCGCCCGGCCCGATCTGGACGCCGCTGATCCCGGCGACCATGACGCCGGAGATGGTGGAGAGCTTCGGCCAGGAGGTGCCGCTCAAACGGCCCGGGCAGCCGGTCGAGGTCGTACCCCCGTTCGTCATGCTCGCCTCCGACGAGGCCAGCTACATCTCCGGTGCCCGCATCCCGGTCACCGGCGGCCACCCGATCCTGTGACGGCGGTGCAGCTGTACCCACTGCGCCTGACCGCACCCGCGAAGCCGCTGGTGTTCGGCGGCCACGCGATCGCCCGCAACCTGGGCAAGACCGGTATCCCCGACTGGGGGATCGGTGAGACCTGGGAGTGCAGCGACGTCGACGGCATGGGCGGCGAGGTAACCAACGGCCCGCTGGCCGGCACGTCGCTGCGCGAGCTGGTGCAGCAGCACCCCGAGGAGCTGATGGGCCGCGGCTGGTCGGGGGAGTACTTCCCCGTCCTCGCCAAGTTCATCGACGCGACCGGCACCCTGCCGGTGCACTTGCACGCCGACGACGAGACCGCTCAGCGACTCGAGGGCCAGGCCAACGGCAAGACCGAGGCCTGGCACATCCTGGCCGCCGCTCCCGGCGCCACCGCCCTGTGCGGCATCCGGGACGGCGTCAGCGCCGAGCAACTGCGCACGGCGCTCGAAGCCCAGAAATTCGACGCGGTGATGCGCCGGCTGCCGGTGCGCGCCGGGGAGACCATCTACGTCCCCGGCGGCACGCTGCACAGCTTCGGCCCCGACACCCTGGTCTACGAGATCGAGCAGACCTCGGACATCCAGCAGCACGCCATGCGCTGGCACATGGAGGACGGCTCCCCGGTCGACGACGAGGAGTTCACCGGCAACCTCGACATGCTGCTTCAGGAGATCAAATTTGATCCGAAGCCGGACTTCGGGCCCGGGGTGTCGGTGCGGGTCGACGACGGCGTGGAGCAGACCTTTCTCTGCACCGGCCCGTACTTCGCCCTGGAGCGGTGGCGGGCCGGGACGGCGGCACCGATCCGGCGCCGGTTCGAGACCGCGCAGATCCTCAGCAATGTCGGCGCACCGGTGACGGTGACCGCGGGGGCCTGGTCCGAGGAGCTCGGCCGCGCCGACTCGCTGCTGCTGCCGGCCTGTCTCGGGACGGTCGAGGTCACCGGCCCGGCCGACGTCCTCTTCGGCTACCTGCCCAACCTCGACCGCGACGTCCGCCATCCCCTAACCGAGGCCGGCTACGGCCCGGCGGTCATCGTCACCCTCGGCGAGGGGCTGGAGACCGCCGCCACCTGACCAGCCCGACCACCCACCACCGGAGGAGTTCCCATGCCCGACCAGTACACGATGCAGGACCCGACCAAGCAGTACCCCGGCCCCAGCGAGGACTGGGCCCAGACCCAGGAGGGCCCGGGCCTGGAGCAGCAGATGCCGACCAAGCCCGACGCCGGCGAGGAGACCTACCGCGGCTCCGGACGGCTGGCCGGGCGCAAGGCGATCGTCACCGGCGGCGACAGCGGCATCGGCCGGGCCACCGCGATCGCGTTCGCCCGCGAGGGCGCCGACGTGCTCATCGTCCACCTGCCCGAGGAGCAGGCCGACGCGCAGGAAGTCGTCGCGCTGATCAAGGACGCCGGGCGCACCGCGGTCAACCTCGCCGGGAACCTGACCGACGAGTCGTTCTGCCAGCAGGTCGTACAGACCGCCGTCGACCAGCTCGGCGGGGTCGACATCCTGGCCAACATCGCCGGCAAGCAGCAGTATGTCGAAGACATCGCCGACCTGACCACCGAGCAATTCGACGAGACCTACAAGACCAACGTCTACGCACTGTTCTGGCTGTGCAAGGCGGCAATCCCACACATGCCTCCCGGTAGCACGATCATCAACACCGCCTCGCTGGAGGCCTATCAGCCGATGCCCATCTTGCTGGACTACGCCTCCACCAAGTGGGCGATCAACGGGTTCACCAAGGCCCTCGCCCAGCAGGTCGTCAAGAAGGGAATCCGGGTCAACGCCGTCGCGCCCGGCCCGGTGTGGACCCCGCTGGAGGTATCCGGCGGCCAGCCGCCGGAGGCGCTCAAAAGCTTCGGCGCCAGCGAGTCGCCGATGGGCCGGCCGGCCCAGCCGGCGGAGATGGCACCGGTGTTCGTGTTCCTGGCCAGCCCGGAGTC
This sequence comes from Blastococcus sp. TF02A-30, assembly GCF_003319185.1. Classification (GTDB taxonomy): domain Bacteria; phylum Actinomycetota; class Actinomycetes; order Mycobacteriales; family Geodermatophilaceae; genus Blastococcus. The sequence continues at coordinate 476,325 of NZ_QOHJ01000001.1, read as the reverse complement.
CAGCTACGTCAGCGGCGAGACGCTGGCCGCCACGGGCGGCGTGCCCACGCCCTGATGGCGGACGGCGGCCAGCGTGGGGCCTGGATGATCCGTCTAGGCCCTGCACACCGCGACGGAAAGGAAATCTGATGCCCACCGTGACCACGAACGACGGAGTGCAGCTGCACTACGAGGAACGGGGCAGCGGCCGGCCGCTGGTGTTGCTGCACGGCTGGACGTTCAGCGGCCGGTTCTTCAACCGCAACGTCGACGCGCTGGCTGCTGACGCCCGAGTCATCACGGTCGACCTGCGCGGACACGGTGACTCGGCCAAGCCCGAGCACGGATACCGGGTGGCCCGGCTGGCGCGCGACCTGTTCGACGTCCTGGAGTCCCTCGACCTGCGCGAGGCCACCGTGCTCGGCTGGTCGCTGGGCTGCCCGGTGATCTGGAGCTACTACGAGCTGTTCGGCACCCACCGCTTGGCGCAGGCAGTGTTCGTCGAGCAGACCCCGCGGCAGTACATCGGCGTGGACTGGCCGTGGCACCACGCCCAGTCCTTCGACGATGCCGCGCTCGCCGCGATGCAGGCCCAGGTCGCCGCCGACCCGGCCGGCCAGGACCGCCAGCAGCTGCAGACCATCATGCTCGGCGAGCCGACCGACGCCGAGCGGGAGCTGTTCCTGGCCGAGATGGCCAAGTGCCCGCCGCGGGTGCGCAACGCGGTGATGGCCGACCACACCCGCCACGACTGGCGCGACCTGCTGCCCACCCTGGACCTGCCCACGCTGGTGTGCGTCGCCCGCCAGGACCGGGTGTTCGACTGGCGCGGCCCGGCCTGGGTCGGGGAGCACGTGCCCGGCGCACGGACGGAGTTCTTCGAGCAGAGCAGCCACGCGCTGATGCTCGACGAGCCGGACCGGTTCAACGAGGTGGTCGCCGGCTTCCACGCCGAGACCCGGTGACCGGAGCTGGCGGCGTGCGGGAACGCCAGGAGGTGGACTCCTGGAAGCAGGTCCTGGTCTCCGTGGCCGTCGGCGTCGGAGTCGGCGTGCTGGCCGCCCGGTGGTCCCCGCCGGTGCTGTGGCCACTGGTGACCTGGAGCGCGACCGCCGCCGTCTACCTGGTCTGGGTCTGGCACACCAGCTGGCCCTGCGACGCGGAGCGGACCCGCCGGCTGGCCCGCCGCGAGGACCCCTCTCGCAAAGGCACCGACCTCTTTCTCATGGTGGCCTCGGTGATCAGCCTCGGCGCGGTCGCGGTGGCGCTGACGGGGTCCACCAGCGGGCAGATGGGAACCCGTGCGCTCAGCATCGCCTTGGGCCTGCTCACCATCGTGCTGTCCTGGGGCCTGATCAACACGGTCTTCGCCCTCACCTACGCGCGCCAGTACTACGAAGCGGGCGGAGGGATCGACTTCAACACCGAGGACCCCCCTGCCTACAGCGACTTCGCCTACCTGGCGTTCAGCGTGGGCATGGCGACCGGCGTCACCGACACGTCCACCCAGAGCACCGCGATCCGCCGGACGGCCCTGGCCCACCAGCTGCTGTCCTACCTGTTCGGCACCGGCATCCTCGCCGTCGCCGTCAGCCTGGTGCCGAACCTGGCGCCCTGACCGTTCCCGACCGCTCCCACCGCCGAGGAGGCCGTCACCCATGAGCGACCCGCAGACCCTGCCGTTCCCCTACGGCGTCAACCAGTTCACCACCCTGCCCTGGTCCTTCGAGGACGACGTGCGGAACTACGCCCGCCGCGGCGTCCAGGCCATCGAGCTGTGCGAGATCAAGCTCGACGACGCCCGGCGGGACGAGCAGCTCGCGCTGCTGGCCGACTCCGGCCTGACCGTCAGCTCGGTGCAGCCGAAGGTGCGCACCGTCGTCGCCAGCGCCGGGCAGCCCGAGCCGAAGGGCCGGGAGGACCGGCTGACCGACATCGAGCGCAGCATCCGGGAGCTCGCCCCGCACGCCCCGGGTGCGGCCTTCGTCACCAACACCGGCCCGCCGCCCGGCAACGGAAACATCGCCGACGCGATCGCCCAGACCGTTGCCGATCACCGGCGGCTGGCCGCGGTGGCCACCGACTCCGGGGTGCGGATCGCCCTCGAGCCACTCAGCCCGGTCTCGATGAACCAGGAGACCTCCATCTGGACCTTCCGGCAGGCACTGCACGTCGTCTCCGAGGTCGGGCGGGACGAACTCGGCATCTGCGTGGACCTGTGGAACCTGTGGCAGGACGGCGACCTGGTCAGCGACCTGCAGAGCGCGCCCGACCGGGTGTTCCTGCTGCAGGTCAGCGACTGGCGCACCCCCCGCTCGGGGATGGACCGGCGCAGCGTGGGAACCGGCGAGATCCCGACCGGCCGGCTCCTGCACGCCGTGTACGACGCCGGCTACCGCGGACCGTGCGTGGTGGAGATCTTCAGCCAGAACGTGCCGGACTCCCTGTACGACGGCGACCTGGACGCGCTCGTCCGGGACAACCGCACCGCCCTGGAGCAGGCGTGGCGGACCGGGTGAGCAGCGGCGGACGGACGGCTCGGCTACGCGGCGTCGTCCGCGAGGGGGTGGCCGCGCGGGCCGCCGTCGGTGGCTGGCACCCGGTCGAGTGGGGGTGCGAGTTCGCCGGGACGGCGCTGCAGCTCGGTGTCGCCTTCTGGCTGGTGGCCGCGCTGGAGAGCCCGCTGTCCCCGCTCAACTCCGCGATCCCCTGGCCGACGCTGCGGCTCATCCTCATCGGGCTGGGCATCGGGGCGCTGGCCTGGCTGGTGGCGCTCTCACCGCTGGGCCGGCGCAGCGGCGCCCACCTCAACCCGGCCGTCACCGTCGGGTTCTGGGCGCGCGGGGTCACCCACGTCCACGACCTGGCCGGCTTCGTCCTCGCCCAGTTCGCCGGCGCCACCCTCGGCGCGCTGGTCTTCGTGCTCACCGCCGACTCGTGGGCGCAGACCGCGGGATACGCACGCACCGAGCCCGCAGTGGGCCCGTATACGGCACTGGGCATCGAGGTGACGATCTCGTTCCTCCTGGTGCTGGCCATCCTGCTGTCCACGTCCTCGGAACGGATCCACCGCTGGACGCCGGCCGTCGCCACCCTCGCCCTCGCCGTCCTCATCCCGCTGGGCGGCCCACCGACCGGGGCGAGCATGAACCCGGCCCGCACGTTCGGCCCGGACCTGGTCGGCGGCAGCTTCCCCGCACTATGGGTCTACCTGCTCGGGCCGATCGCGGGAGCGCTGCTGGCCGCCACGGCCTTCCCGCTGCTGACCCGCGGACGGCGAGTGCTGACCGGCAAACTGCACCACGACCCGCGCTACCACAGCGTCCACGCCAACGCCCTCGGACCGCCCTGACCGGACAGCCCGTCCCCGAAGCTCGTCCGCAGGCATCGCACCATCGTCGGCCACCGGCAGGTTCACTGCGTGTCCTTTCCGAGCTGCCAGCGTGGCTCCAGTTCGGGTCACGCACGTAAAGGGATAGCTCCATGTGCTGCCGTAGTCACCTTGCTGGCTGCCCCGCAGGAGGAACCTTCAACGGGGAGCATCGCGGGACGACGCATGTGCCCCTCAGCCCCTGTTCCGCAAGACCCACCCGGTGAGCCGCCCCGTACGGGAGGACAACCGGGACAGCGCCTAGCCCGGGAAGCTGCGTCGACCGCCGGCCGCTCGACACACGTATCCGTCACCCACGCAGCCGCTGGTGACGGCGAACGGGTGCCCCCGCGAACCCAACGTCATGATCATCACGAACCGGCCAGACGGCATTTCGGAAGCAATCAATGACTGCCACCGAGAACCAGTAAGCGACTGTTACGACAGACTCCTTCTCGCAATGAATCACGTCCTGCCAAGACACCAAAGTCCTTCACCTAAGAACGGCACGAATGCTACCTTCGGAGGTAGGTCGGGCCCCGCTTCGCGGGGCCCAGTGGCGTTTCTAGGGGTGTCTCGTTGGTCATTGTCGGGTGGTGTTGGAAATGCACGGCGGAATGAAGATCTACGCCGGCGCGCCGGCGGCTGCCCGGCACTACGTGGAGGCCGACCGCGGCCGTGCCGACGACTACTACCTCACCGAGGGCACCGGCCTCGCCCGCCGCTTCACCGCCACCGACGGTCGCGTGGCCGAGCTGGCGACGCTGACCGGCGACACCTACGAGACCTGGGTGGCCGGCCGCGACCCGGAGACGGGCGAGCCGCGTGGGCAGCTGCGCGGCGACGAGCACGCCGTTCGCTTCGCCGAAGTGGTGGTCAACGGCCCGAAGACCTGGTCGCTGGCCGCCGCACTGCACCCGGACATCGCCAAGGCGTACGAGGCCGCGCAGGACCGCGCCGCCGAACAACTCATCACCTGGCTCTCCGAGCACGCCACCACCCGCGTGGGCCCGCGGGGCGGGCAGGTGCAGGTACCGGTGGAGGTGCTGGAGGCGGCGACGGTGCGGCACTACACCTCCCGGGCGAACGACCCGCACTGGCACCTGCACCTGCAGCTGCTCTCCCGGGTGTTCGCCGCGGACAAATGGCGTGGCCTGCACACGGTGGGGATCCGGGATTTCCTGGGCGCGATCAACGGGATCGGGCACGCCGCGATGGCGTGCGACCCGGAATTGAACGCCGCCCTCGCCGCGCACGGCTACCGGAAGGGCGGTACTGGAGAAATACAGGAGCTCGCCGAGTACACGGGGCCGTTCAGTGCCCGGCACGCGCAGATCGCCCGGAATGTGGACCGCTACGAACGGGCATGGACCGCAGCGCACCCCGGCGAATCCCCCGGGCCGGTGCTGCGTCGAGCCTGGGACGCGCGGGCGTGGGCCGACGGCCGCCCGGACAAGGTCGCCCTCCAGCCTGGGGTCGGGCTGGAGGAACGCTGGCGGGCCGATCTGTCCGCCCTCGGCTACCGCGATCCGGGTCGGCCGGTCGACCTGGCTCCCACCTCGGTCGGGGCCCTCGATCGCGACGCGCTGGTGCAGCGTGCGCTGACCCGGCTCGCGGCGGCGCGGTCGGCGTGGAACGCCGCGGATGTCCGCGGTGAGGCCGAGCGGCTGATCGCCGCCGCAGGCGTCGTCGCCGACGCCGCGGTGCGCATCGAGCTGGCCGAGGACCTCACCGCCCGCGCCCTGCAGCGCTGCCTACCGTTGCTGGACCGCGACGGGGTGCCCGAGCACGTCCGCGCCTGGACCTCCCAGCCGGTCCTCGACGTCGAAGCCGACCTGACCACCCGGCTCGCCGCCCGCGCTGTACCTGACACCGGCCCGGCACTCCCGGTCGAGCGCGCGGCCGCCGCCGGCCGGCTGGATGCCGGCCAAGCCGCGGCGGTCACCGCGCTCGCCGGCAACCGGCCACTGGTGGTGGTCGAGGGCGCCGCCGGGGCGGGCAAGACCACCACCCTCGCCGCCACCCGCGACCTGCTCGAGGCGCGGGGCCGCCGGCTCGTGGTGGTCACCCCCACACGCAAGGCCGCCAAGGTGGCCGCCGGCGAGTTGGGTGCGGCCGCCGGGTCCGCGGCGTCCCTGGCCTTCCAGCACGGCTGGCGCTGGAACCACGAAGGGCGTTGGACCCGGCTCACCGTCGGCGAGGACGACCCGGTGACCGGCGGTGTCTACGCCGGGCCGAACGAGGCCGCGCGGCTACGGCCCGGGGATCTGCTGCTGGTGGACGAGGCCGGGATGCTCGACCAGGACACCGCTCGCGCCCTACTGACTGTCGCCGACGAGTACCAGGTCCGGGTGGCGCTGCTCGGCGACCGGCACCAGCTGTCCGCGGTCGGCCGCGGCGGCGTCCTGGACCTCGCCATCGGCCAGGCCGACCCCGCGGCGCACCTGACCCTCGACGGGGTGCACCGCTTCACCCGAACCGACGAGAAGGGCCGCACAACACCCGACGCCGGCTACGCCGAACTGACCCTGGCCATGCGCACCGGCGACGACCCCGGCGCCGTCTTCGACGCCCTCCTCGCCCGCGGCCAGATCCGGCTGACCCCCGACGCCGCCGCGCGGCAGGACACGCTGGCCGCTACCGCCGCCGCCTCATATGCCGACGGCCGCCGGGTGGCCGTGGTGGTGGACACCCGCGACCAGGCCGCCGAACTCAACACCGCCATCCGCGAACGGCTGGCCGCCGCCGGCCGCGTCGATGACCGAACGGTGGCCGTCACCGGCGCCGGCGAGCGGATCGGCGCCGGGGACCGGATCGCCACCCGTCGCAACGACCGCCACCTCGACGTCGCCAACCGCGACACCTGGACCGTCACCGCCGTCGGCCGCCGCGGCGGGCTGCTCGTCACCCCCACCGGTGACGTTCCCGCCGGTGTCACCCCGGCAGGCCCAGGGACCCGGATACTGCCCGCGAACTACGTCACCGAGCACGTCGAACTCGCCTACGCATCCACCGCGTACGGCGTGCAGGGTGACACTGTCACCGCCGCGCATGTGGTGGTCGGCGAGCAGACCGGCGCCTCCTCCTGCTACGTCGGGATGACCCGCGGCCGAACGGCGAACACCGCCCACCTCGTCGCCGCTGACGCCGACGAAGCGCGGGAGCAATGGCTCGCGGTCTTCGCCCGCGACCGCACCGACCTCGGGCCCGCCCACGCCGCCCAGCTCGCCGCCGACGAGGCCGCCCGCTACGCCGCACCCCGCCCGCTGGAGGAGGTGCTGGCCGAGCTGCGCGCGGCGTGGACGACCGAACAACGCTGCCTCAGCCAACTCGCCTACTGGGAGCCGGAGCGCGACACGTTGCGCGGGGTGGTCACGCTCGAAGCTCCCCACGCCGGCACACTCGCCAACCTCCAGGCCGCCCGTGAGCAGACGGCGATCACCGCCGAACAGGCCAAGCAACAGGCCGCAGCCAGCGGCGCGGCCCTCGCCAACCACGCCGACCGGGTCCGCGACACCCTCCTCGCTCGCTGGGACGACGAACGCCCCGCCACACGCGCGGCGGCAAGAACCGTGCTCGACGGCCCAGGCGGGCTCGGGCTCCGGCGGGCCGCGGTGGCCCGCGCCGGCGAGCAGCTCACCGACTGGGCCGACCGCTGGCGCCCCCACGTTCCATCCCTGCCCACCGACCCGACCGACCTCGCGCAGGCCGCCGGCTGGTTCGATCACCGCCCCGACCTGTGGAGATCGCTCGACGCCTCCGCCCGCCAGGCGGCCGAACAGGCCCACCCAGAACACGCCCAGCTCCGCGCCACAGCCGACACCGCCCGGCACGCGGCAGAGCAAGCCCGGCGCACACTGGCCGAGGCCCACCGGCAGCGCGACGAGCGGCTCGACCCGTTCGGGCCCGAGGCCTGGACCCCCGACCCGAACGGACGGCTCGCCGACCTCCAGCGCGACATCGCCACCACCCGCCAGGAGCTCACCGACGCCCGGACGCGCATCGCGACCCTCACCGCCGAACCCGCCCTCCTGGCCCAGCCGCCCGACCGGCTCACCCGGGAACACGAGTCCTGGCGCACACGGCGCTCGGCCGGCCCCGACCAGTCCGGATCGGCGCGCCTGCGGCCAACCGCCCCCGTCCCGGGCGTCCCCCGGCCCGAGGAGGAGCGGCTCGGGCCATCCCTCGCCCGCCGTGGTATCGCACCAGGCGTCGGACGATGAAGGGGCGGCCTCCGCCGACGCCCGCCGCGGGCTCGGCAGGAGAGGTACTGGAGGAAAACAGGAGCCGTCGGAAGAAGCTCGTTGTGAGCTGTCACCAAACGGCTCGAAACAACGCCTTCCACAGGCACAGGCCCACACCAGTCGACCGGATTCGGAGTCCGCCGCCATGCCCGACCGCCCCGCCGGCCATGAGCCCGAACTGCTCACCATCACCGAAGCCGCTGAACTCCTGCGCGCGCCCGTCGCCACGCTGCGGTACTGGCGCCACCTCGGCACCGGTCCACGCAGTTTCCGCCTCGGCCGCCGCGTCCTCTATCGCGCCGACGATCTCCGCAGCTGGATCGACGTTCAGCACGGCCGGGTTGCCAACGACCCGGGGAGCCGGCGGTGAACCCACGCCGCAATCGGCGCACTCACCGGGATGCAGGAGGCGACACCCGCGGAGCGAGCGCACCCCTCAGCGGCACGCTCGGGTCCTACCTGCGGGGCTCGGGCCCCCTCCCGGCAGGCGGTCGCTGAACATGGTTCGAGACAACCGACGGAGGGAAGCGATACCCCAGGCCTCCGCCCACGAGCCCACGCCCCTCGGTGACCCCGGTCAGCTGCTCACCATCGACCAGGCCGCCGAGTACCTGAGCACCGGACAGCGCTTCGTCCGCCGCCTCATCAGCGAACGACGGATCCCCTACGTGAAACTCGGCAAGCACGTGCGCCTCGAACGCTCGGCCCTGGACGGCTTCATCAACGACGGGCGCATACCACGGCAATAGGAAGGGTCGGGCCGCAGAGCGCAGCACGCGTTGTCCACAGGCGACATTGGTAGCTTTCGCAGGTCATGACATGGTTGCCGGATGGCGAAGAGAGCCGCTTTCGGGAGCGTCGACCGTCTGCCCAGCGGCCGGTACCGCGCCCGCTACGTCGGCCCGGATGGACGCCGCCGGTCGAAGGTCTTTGGGACGGCGAAGGCCGACGCCTGGGCATGGCTGGCAACCGCACAGGCTGACCTCGTCCGAAAGGTCTGGCGGGCTCCCGAATCCGGCCAGCGCACCGTCGGTGCCTTCGCGGCGGATTACCTGGCCCGCGACGAACTACGGGAGGGCACCAGGAGCCTCTATGCCGGCCTCTGGCGGCTCCACCTGGCGCCCCAGTGGGAGGACGTGCCGGTCGGCGACGTCACCCCCGCCAAGGTCCGCACTTGGCACACCGCGGCGGCAAAGCGAACCGGCCCCACGGCGCTGGCCCAGGCCTATCGACTCCTTCGCAGCATCCTGGGCGTCGCCGTGGCCGACGAGGTCATCGCGGCCAACCCGTGTCGGCTCCGTGGCGCCAGCACGCCGAGGGCTACCCGGCCCTCCCGAGCGCTGACCGCGGCTGAGGCGCAGACCCTGGCCGACCACGTCGGCCGAGACCGGCGAACGGAGCGCTATCGGGCGTTGGTGCTCGTACTTGCCTTCGGTGGGCTCCGATTCGGCGAGGCCACCGCCCTCCGCAGGTCGGACGTCGTCGACGGCGACAAGCTGCACGTGCATCGCTCTGTTCGCTACGTGGGTGGACGCTGGCTGGTCGGTGACCCGAAGACCGAGGCCGGGCGCCGCACGGTGTCCCTGCCGGCCAGCGTGGCCAGTGCCCTCGCGACCCATCTGGAGCGCTTCGTGTCCGACTCCCCGGATGCGCTGGTCTTCGGCACCGGCGCGGGAACCTTTTTGCACTCGGCCAACTTCGGCCAGACCTTCCGCCGAGCCGTCGAGGCGGTCGGCCTGCCACCGGTCCGACCGCACGAGCTACGGCACACCGGAGCCACCCTGGCCGCGGCGACCGGCGCCACGACCAAGGAGCTCATGCGGCGTCTGGGGCACTCCTCCTCGGCCGCAGCGTTGATGTACCAGCACGCGGCCGATGAACGCGACAGCGAGATCGCCCGGGCACTCGACGCGATGATCGGTGCCGCTTCGGTGGTCCCCTCGTCCGAGTGAGCGCGACGCACCGCCGCGGGCGGCAGGGATGACGTCGACAACATCCTGAGTTAGAGTCGATGCAACACGGCCAGCCCCTCTGATCCCTCGTGATCACGGGCTGGTTTTCTTTTGCTCGGACGCCAGGAGAGGACGTTCTTGCCTGCGCCGTACACCAAGCCTCACCTGGACCTACCGGCCCAGGTGAGGCTGCTGGCCTCGCGCGGACTCGTCATTCCCGACCCACAGCACGCGGAACGCGCCCTGCAAACCGTCGGCTACTACCGGCTCAGCGGCTACTGGTATCCCTACCGCCAGCCCAGCCCGACCGGCGTCGGACGAGCCGACGAGTTCATTTCGGGCACCAGCCTCGACCAGATCATCGGCCTGTACGACTTCGACCGGCGCCTGAAGCTGCACCTGCTCGATGCCTTGGAGCGCATCGAGATCGCGGCCCGCGTACAGGTCGGCCACGTCCTCGGCCGTCGCGGCGCCTACGCCCACCTGGATCCGGTGAACCTGGACGCTCGCTTCGACCAACCGCTCACCTCGGGGAAGCCCAGCCGATACCAGGAGTGGCTCCGCCGCATGCATGACGCGCAGCAGCGCTCCCGTGAGGACTTCGTCGAGCACTTCCGCTCCAAGTACGACGGCCGGCTGCCAGCCTGGGTGGTGACCGAGATTCTGGACTTCGGCGGAGTCTCCACGCTCTACAGCGGCCTCAAGAGCCGCGACCGCGATGAGATCGCCGCCGACTTCGGCGCGCTCGACGTCAGGGGGCGAGGTAACGGCGCAGTCCTCACCAACTGGCTGCGAGTGATCAACTACCTGCGCAACACTTGCGCCCACCACTCGCGGCTGTGGAACCGGAACATGGACGTCCAACTCGCCACGGCTCACCTGCGCTCGATCGGCCCACTGGCACACCTGCGCACCGGGCCGACGGCCCAGGTCTCCCGGGTCTTCGGTCCCCTGTGTCTCATGCTCTTCCTCCTCGCGGAGGTCGTTGACGACGACGCGTGGGAGGGGTGGCGCGACGATCTCGTGGCCCTGCTGACAACAGCTCTGCCGCCCACCGCACGGACCCTGGCCGAGATGGGCTTCCCCCAGGGGTGGCGGACCTCGTCTTTATGGCGTTGAGCGTGACCGTCAACCCCGAGCAGCCCGCACGCATCTGCTGGCAACCGGAGGCGCTAGGTCACGATGAGGTCATGGAACGTCCCCTCAGCGCGTCGACCATGGCTCTGAACAGCGGGTTTGCCCTTAGATCAATCAGCTTCCCAAGCTGACAGTGCGGGTTCGATTCCCGTCACCCGCTCCAGGCACCACGTCGCGCCCCGGTCCGCTGGACCGGGGCGCGACGTGCATCCGGGCTCAGGGAGCGGCCGGCAGCTCCCCGTGGATCGTGCCCACGCGGGCGAGCAGCGCGCCCAGCTCGTCGGCCGGCATCGGACGGGCGAAGTGGTAGCCCTGCGCGATGTCGCAGCCCAGGGCGCGCAGCGCCACCACCTGGTCGGCGTCCTCGACGCCCTCGGCGACCACGGTCAGGCCCAGGTTGTGGCCGAGGTCGATCGCGGTGCGCACCAGGACGGCGTCGTGCGGGGTCGTCGTCATGCCGCCCACGAACGAGCGGTCGATCTTCAGCTCGTCGACCGGCAGCCGGCGCAGGTAGGCCATCGAGCTGTAGCCGGTGCCGAAGTCGTCGATGGACAGCCGCACGCCCAGGTCGTGCAGGCGCTGGAGCACGTCCATGCACCGGGCGGCGTCGCCCATGACCGAGCTCTCCGTCACCTCCAGGCGCAGCAGCGTGGCGGGCACGCCGTGCTCGGCGAGCAGCCGCTGCACCAGGTCCGGCAGCCCCGCGTCGAGCAGGCAGCGGGTGGAGAGGTTGACCGCGACGGGCAGCGCGGCCCCGGCCTCCCGCCACCGGCTCAGCTGCGCCAGCGCCAGGTCGAGCACGCGCTCGGTCAGCTGCAGGATGATCCCGGTGCCCTCGGCCACCGGGATGAAGTCGCCCGGCGGGACCAGCCCCCGGGTGGGGTGCCGCCAGCGGAGCAGCGCTTCCGCGCCCTCGACCCGCTCGCCGTCCAGGGTGAACTTCGGCTGGTAGTGCAGGAACAGCTCGTCGTCGACGTCGAGCGCGCGGCGCAGGTCGCCCAGCACGGTGAGGCTCGGCGGGGCGGCCACGTGCTCCTCCGGCCGGTACACCACGGCGCCGGCCTTGCGCTCCTTGGCCACGTGCATGGCGATGTCGGCGTTGCGCAGGAGCTCCTCGGTGTCGGTCCCGTGCCAGGGCGAGAGCACGATGCCGACGCTCGCCTCGACGTCGAGCACCGCGCCGTTGACGTCGAACGGCTGGTGCAGCGCGGCGCGCAACCGCTCGGCCACCGCCTCGGCCTCCGCGACGCCCTCCACCGACGGGAGCAGGACGGCGAACTCGTCGCCACCGAGGCGGGCGACCGTGTCCCCCTCGCGCAGCAGCGCGTGCAGCCGGGGCCCCACGTGGCGGAGCAGCTCGTCGCCGTAGGAGTGCCCGAGGGAGTCGTTGATCTCCTTGAAGCGGTCCAGGTCGATGAGCAGCATGGCCACCTCGGTGCGCGACCGGGTCGCGGCGGCCAGCGCCTGGTCGAGCCGGTCGCGCATGAGGACCCAGTTGGGCAGGCCGGTGAGCGTGTCGTGCGTGGCGTGGTGCCGGTCGCGAGCGGCGGAGTCGCGCAGCTCCTCGCGCTGCCGCTGCATCCGCCTGGACGCGGAGGCGACGAACCGGAACAGGACGCCGTAGAAGACCGCCAACCCGACCGCGAGCGTGATCGTCAGGGTGCGGATGTCGGCGGCCACCGCGTCGGCCACCGGCGCGTAGGGCAGGTAGACCTCCACGGCCCCCGCCGGCGTCGCCGCGTTCGGCCACTGGACGGGCACGTAGACCTCGAGCAGCCGGCGCTCGCCGTCCTCGCTGCCGTCGCCGTCGTCGGCGGAGTGCGCGAAGCCCGAGATCACGTCACCGGCGAGGGCGCCGTCGAGTTCGTCGGACCCGGAGACCGCGCCGATGCGAGCCGGGTCGTCGGCCCACACCACGACGCGCTCGCCGTTGTAGATCGTGATCGCGACCGGGTCGAGGTCGTCGAACCGCCGGCCACCGCTGCGCAGGTCCTCGGCGGCGAGGCGCACCGCCCGGGCCACCGGCGCCAGGCGGGCGGCGTCGAGGCCCTCCACGAGGTCCACGGGCGTCAGCTGGGGTTGGAGGCCGAGCCGCACCGTGACGGTCGCGGTCCACTCGGCCTGCTCGCGGGCCCGCTCGCTGATCGCGCTGCTCAGGACCGACGACAGCACCACCCCCACCGCGACGGTGAGCAGCAGGCTGACGACCCCGAACCGGGTCAGCAGGCTGAGGCCGCGCAGCCGGCGGACGAGTTCCATGCCAGGCGCATCGGACGGCGGGCCGCCGACCTTGAACCGGGCACCCGGTCTCACCCCTCCGGGGTGAGCCGCGCCCGCCCGCGCATGCGCTGACGGTGCGCGAGGTACCGACCACGGTCGGTCCGGACACGCACCACCCCCTTTCCGGAACGTCGACGGGACGTCGAGAACCCGCGGCGTCCCGGGTCCTTGGGCCCTGGGGGAGACCCGGAGGGCCCGACACGATCCCGGGCATGAGCACCACCCGCTCCTCCGAGGAGACCCAGCGCACGGGCGACGACCCGTCCGACGACGCCGGTACGGGCATCGCGCCGCTGCGCCTGCTGCCCCTGGTCCCGCGGCGCCCCCGACCCTGGATCGTGGTCGAGGTCGAGCCGCACGCCGCCGGTCACCGTCCCCTGGTGTGGGCCCTGCGCGAGGCCGCCCGCCGTGAGGCCACCGTCCTGGCGGTCGGCGTGCTCGACGTCGACGACGACGGCCCGCTGCCGGGCCTGGGCCGCATCTCCCCCGAGGAGCGGGCTGCGGCCGAGGACCTCCTGGAGGCGCAGCTGCTCCGCGCCCGCACCGAGACCGGCGTCGCCGTCACGACCCGGACGGCGGTCCTCGAGCGCCCGCTGCTCGACGCCCTGACCGCCGCGACCCGCGGGGCGGACCTGGTCGTGGTCGGCCCCAACGGCAAGCACCTGCTGCGACCCGCGGTGCCCCGCCCGCCGGCCCGCCGCACCGCCCGGGGGGCATGACCTGCGGCCCCCGTGACCGTTGCCCCGTGACAGCTCCCCCCTCCGCCGCCGCGAACCGCTTCCCGCGCCCGGCCGGACCTCCTACCGTCGGGCCGTGACCCCGCCCGCCGGTCCGGTCCGGCCGTGACCGCCGACCCCTCCGGCGCGCCGCAGCTGGCGGCGTCGGTCCTGGCCGCCGCCTCCGGCAGCCACCTGGAGGCGACGCTGCACGAGGTGGTGCGCGCCGCCGTCCGGCACGTCGACGCCACCTACGGCGCGCTCGGTGTGCTCACGGCCGACGGGCGCGCGCTGGACCGGTTCGTCGTCGTCGGCATGGGCGAGGAGGAGGAGCGGCTCATCGGCCGGCTGCCCGCGGGCGAGGGCCTGCTCGGCCTGCTCGTGGCGGAGCCGGTGACGCTGCGCCTGGACGACATGGCCGCCCACCCGGCGTTCTCCGGGTTCCCGCCCGGGCACCCACCGATGCGGTCGTTCCTCGGCGTCCCGCTGCGGGTGCACGACACGGTCTTCGGCAACCTCTACCTGACCGAGAAGCGGCAGGGCGTCGCGTTCACCGAGGCCGACGTCGAGGTGACCCAGGCGCTGGCCGCGGTCGCCGGGCTGGCCATCGAGAACGCCCGGCTGCTGGAGCGCGCGGAGCGGCACCGGGCGTGGGGGCAGACCGGGATGGACATCGCCACCGCGCTGCTCTCCGGGGCCGACCCCGACGAGGTCCTCCGGTCCGCCGCCTCCCGCGTGAAGGACCTGTCCGGCGCGGAGGCCGCGGGGGTGATGGTGCCCGCCCCGGGGGAGACCGACGTCCTGCGGGTCCACGTCGCGGTGGGACCCGACGCCGCGGACGTGGAGGGCGTCCAGGTCCCGCTGAACGGTGGCCTGCTGTCGGCGGCGCACCGCACCGGCGTCCCCCAGCTGATCGAGGACGTCATGGACCCGGAGCTCCCGGGCTCGCCGGGCGAGCTGGTCGACGAGCTCGGCGCGGACTACGGCCCCATCCTGCTGATCCCGGTCGGCGGCCCACCGGCGCTGGGCACCCTGGCGGCGCTGCGCGGGCGCGGGCGGCCGCCGTTCGACGAGGAGCTGCTGGAGCTGGCCGGCGCGTTCGCCGCGCACGCGACGGTCGCGATGGAGCTCGTCCGCAGCCAGCAGCGGGAGCGCCGGCTGCAGTTGCAGGCCGACCGCGACCGCATCGCCCGCGACCTGCACGACCACGTGGTGCAGCGGATCTACGCCACCGGCCTGGCGCTGGACCGGATCAGCCGCTCCCTGGAGGCCGAGCACCCCGAGGTCGCCGCGCGCATCGCCGAGCGGGTCGACGAGCTGGACGGCACCATCGCGCGCATCCGCACGTCGATCTTCGAGCTGCACGCCATCGACGACCCGGCCGACGGCGGGGTGCGCCGGCGGCTGGCCGAGGTGGTCCGCTCGGTGGTCGACGGGCACGGGCTGCGGCGCGACCTGCGCATCCAGGGCGAGCTGGACAAGCTCCCGGCGGAACTGGTCACCGACGTCGTCGCCGTGGTGCGGGAGCTGGTCACCAACGTCGTCCGGCACGCGCGTGCCCGGCGGGTGGTCGTCGCCGTCACGATCGACGGGGCGGTGCGGGTGCAGGTCACCGATGACGGCCGCGGGCTGCCGCCGGTCGCGGCCCGCAGCGGCCTGGCCAACCTCGCCCACCGCGCGGAGCGGCGGGGTGGCTGCCTGCGCGAGACGTCGGGCCGATCGGGGACGCAGATCGAGTGGGAGGTCCCGCTGCCCTGACCTGCTCAGCCCTCCCGGTCGCGCAGCTGGGTGGCGAGGATGGCGGCCTGGGTGCGCCGCTCCAGGCCCAGCTTGGCCAGCAGGTGGCTGGTGTAGTTCTTCACCGTCTTCTCGGCCAGGCCCATCCGCTCGCCGATCTGCCGGTTGGTCAGCCCCTCGCCGATCAGCCGCAGCACGGTGCGCTCCTGGTCGGTGAGGGTGCCCATCCGGTCGCTCCCGGGGGCCGGTTGCACCACCGGGCGGGGTCCGGTCGCGGGCACCTCGTCCAGCAAGGTGCCGCCCCCGGCCACCGTGCGCACCGCGGACACCAGCGCCGAGCCGCGCACCTGCTTGAGCACGAAGCCCGCGGCACCGGCCTCGACCGCGGCGGTGAAGGCCTCCTTCTCCGCGTAGCTGGTCAGCACCAGGCAGCGGGTCCCGGGCACGGTGTCGCGCAGCCTGCGGCAGAGCTCCGCGCCGTCGCCGTCGGGCAGCCGCATGTCGACGACCACGACGTCGGGACGGACGGCGGGCACCCGGGCCAGGGCCTCGGCGACGGACCCGGCCTCACCGGTGACGACCAGGCCGGGCTCGTCCTCGAGCAGCTCCGCCACCCCGCGGCGGACCACCTCGTGGTCGTCCACGAGGAAGACCCGCACCGTCGGCGTTCCGTCGTCCACGGGCAGCCTCCCCACGCTCCGTGACCGTCGTCACGGAGCGTAGCCCCATCAGGCCGGGAGCAACAGCGCGGCGTAGAGGGTGAGCCCGGGACCGAAGGCCATCGCGACCACCGGGCCGTCGACGTCGGCCATCTCCTGGAGGACGAGCAGCACGGTGGCCGAGGAGCAGTTCCCGTGCTCGGCGAGGACGTGCCGGGAGGCGGCCACCTGCTCCTCGCGCAGCCCCAGCTCGTCGCGGACGACATCGATGATCCGCGGTCCGCCGGGGTGCACCGCCCAGCCCGCGACGTCCTCGACCCGCAGCCCGGCGCCGCGCAGCAGCTCGTCGACGACGTCGCCGACGTGGCGGGACAGCACGTCGGGGACCCGGGGGGACAGCCCCATCCGGAAGCCCAGGTCGGTGACGTCCCAGGTCATGTGGTCGGCGGTCGAGGCGTCGGTGCGGGCCACCACGCCGGCGACCCGGCGTCCGCGGCCGGCCCCGGGCTCCACCACCACGGCAGCCGCGGCGTCGGAGAACAGGGCGTGCGCCACCACCTGCTCGAGGTCGGCCTGGGCCGGCTGGACGTGCAGGCTGGTCAGCTCGCAGCACAGCAGCACCGCCGGCCGGGAACGGGCCGCGACGAAGTCGGAGACCGCGGCCAGCCCCGGGATGGCGGCGTAGCAGCCCATGTGGCCCACGAGCAGCCGCTGCAGCCCCGGCGGCATGCCGAGGTCGCTGGCCAGCCGGATGTCCAGGCCGGGTGTCGCGTAGCCGGTGCAGGTGGCGACGGCGAACAGCCCGACGTCGTCCGGGGCCAGGCCGGCCGCGTCGAGGGCACCGGCGACCGCCTGCTTGCCGAGCGGCAGCGCCTCCTGGACGTAGCGGGCCATCCGGGCGCCGGTGCCCCAGCCGCTGAGGTCCTCGTCCATGGGGTTGGCGACGGCGTGGCGGCGGCGCACCCCCGCCCCGAGGAAGATCCGGCGGGCGGCGCGCACGCCGGCGTAGTGGTCGGCGAAGAATCCGTCCCAGGCCGCCTGCTGCTCCAGCGGCGCGGGGAGGGCCGAACCCAGCCCGGTCACGACGGCGGCGGTCACGAGGCCTCCTCGGCGCACGGGCTCGGCGTCATGGTCCGACGGTACGTGCGCCCGGGCACCGGTGCCCGCTCAGCGCTTGCGGCCGTAGCCGGCGAAGACCACCGCCGTGGACCGGATCGGCTTCATGGTGACACCCTCCCTGCGGCCGAGCTTCCACGCCACCGCCTGCCGCAGCGACGGGCGCAGCCCGACCAGGGTGAGGTCCAGCCCGAGCCGGTCCGCGGCCGCGAGCAGCCGTCCCCGGTCGACGAAGAGCTCCGGGTCGTGGATGCCCGGCGGCGGCCCCCCGGGCAGGCGCTCGCCCACGGTCACCATGAGGAAGCGGCCGATGCGGGTGTCGGCCAGCGCGTCGAGCACCAGCGTCCCGCCGGGCCGCAGCAACCGCGCGCACTCGGCCAGGACGGCGACGTCGTCGTCCACGTGCTCGAGGACCTCACCGGCGACGACGACGTCGGCGCAGCCATCGGCCAGCGGCACCGCCAGCACCGAGCCGCGGACCGGCAGCACCCCGTGGTCCCCGGCCACCCGCAGCCCGCGCTCGCCCAGGTCGACGCCGACGTGCCGGTACCCGAGGCGGGCGACGTGCGGGGCCATCAGCCCGCCACCGCAGGCGAGATCGACCAGCAGCGCCCCGGGCGAGGCCGCGGGCGGGATGTGCTCGGCGCGCGAGGCGGCCAGCCAGTGCAGCGCCGCGAAACCGCCGGCGGGCCGCCACCACTGGTCGGCGAGCTCGTCGTACTGGGCAGGGTCGTTGCGCACGACGGGCACGGCGGTCAGCTGCCCTTCATCGGGTCGTGACCCCAGTTCATCAGCGAGTACCGCCACCGCGACGTCGCGACGTCCTCCTTCGCCGGCCGCTGGGCCAGGTGGCGCCGGACGTAGCCGTGCACCGTGCGCATGTGCGCCAGGTCGTCGTCGGTGAGGTCGTCCTTCCTCGTGCGCAGCAGCTCGACGATCCGCCGTCCCGAGGCGTGCCCGGTGGACTCGTCGTCACCGTCCTTCTGGCCGACCGCCTGCGACTCGTCGGTGGCCAGCCACCGCTCCAGCTCGCCCGCGGTCATGTTCACCGCCGCGCCGAACTCGCGCCGGATCCGGTCGGGGTCCTCGCTCGCCATCGGTCCTCCGCTCGTCGTCCTGCTTGCCCTACCGCGGCGCCGACGGGCGGACACCGCTGTCTGGTACTGCTTGGACCCCGCACCAGCCCCCGGAGGTCCACCGTGTCCGTCACCGTCGTCGGCAGCCTCAACGAGGACGTGCTCGTCGCGGTGGGCCGGCTGCCCGGCCGCGGCGAGACCGTCATCGGCCGCTCCGCCACCCTGGCACCCGGCGGCAAGGGTGCCAACCAGGCGGCCGCCGCCGGCCTGCTCGGGACGGGGGTGCACATGGTCGGCCGGGTCGGCGAGGACCCCGCGGGCGACCGGCAGCTGGCCGCGCTCGCCGGCTCGCGGGTCGACGTCAGCCGGGTGGTGCGCACGCCGGGGGTGCCGACGGGCAGCGCCACCATCCCGGTGGAGCAGGGCAGCGGCGAGAACCTGATCGTCGTCGTGCCCGGCGCCAACGCCGAGCTCACGGCGGAGGACGCCGACGTCGAGCCGGTGCGCCGCGCCGCGGTCCTGCTGCTGCAGCTCGAGGTGCCCCTGGACGCCGTGCGCGCCGCCGCGGCCGCCACCGCCGGCACCGTCGTCCTCACCCCGGCCCCGCCGCAGCCGCTGCCGGCCGAGCTGCTGGCGCGGGTGGACGTCCTGGTCCCCAACGAGCACGAGCTGGTCCAGCTGGCCGGCGCGGCCCCCGGGGAGCGCGCACCGGCGGAGCTCGCCGAGCTGGCCCGGGGCCTGGGCTGCCGGGCGGTGGTGGTCACGCTCGGCGCCCGGGGCGCGCTCGTCGTCCCCGGCGACGGGGGTGGTGCGCTGCTGCAGCCGCCGCCGGCGGTCGACACCGTCGACACCACCGGCGCGGGCGACTGCTTCAGCGGCGCTCTCGCCCAGGGGCTGGCCGGCGGCGCCGACCTGCCCGGTGCCGTCCGGTACGCGGTGACGGCGGCCGCGCTGTCCACGACCGGACCGGGCGCGCGCGGGGCGCTGCCCGGCGACGACGACGTGCGGGCCCTGCTCCCCCGCGTGCCCGCGGCCGCTCCCGTCCGACGGTTGCCGCTCGGAGCGGACGGGCACTGGCCGGGCGACACCCGACCCACCGAGGAGGAGCCATGAGCCAGCCCGACCGCGCACCCGACGTGGACCAGCCCGACGGCGGAGCGCCGTCCCGCGACGCCGAGGGCACCGGCACCACCCCGCACCCCGAGGAGCCGGCTGAGGGCAAGGAGCTCGAGGGCGGGGCCGACACCCCCGGGAGCTGACCGCCGGCCACGGACCCGGGGGCTCCGCGGGCGGCGGCGTCCGCGACACTGCCCGTGAGAACCATTGCCGGCAGGAGTTCCCGTGTCCCGTGCCCCCGTCCAGGCCGCCCTGTCGGCGCTCACCCTCCTCGCCCTCACCGCCTGCGGCGGCGACGGCGCCGCGCCCGACAGCTCCGCGGCGGTGGACCCCGGCGATCCCGCGGCCTGCCCGGGCGAGGTCGTGGACGTCGTCGCGTCGGTCGCGCAGTGGGGCAGCATCGCCCGGCAGCTGGGCGGGGACTGCGCGACCGTGACCACGATCGTCGCGTCGGTGGCGGTCGACCCGCACGCCTTCGAGCCGGTGACCGCGGATCTGGCCGCCTTCGACCGCGCCGACCTCGTGGTCCTCAACGGCGGTCGCTACGACGCGTGGGCGCTCGAGCCTGCCTCCGGGGCCCCGGCCGTGGTCGAGGCGACCGGGCTGACCGCGGACGGGCACGCCGACGACGACCCGCACCTCTGGTACGACCCGGCGGTCGTCACGCAGGTCGCGGACGCCGTCACCCAGCAGCTCACCGAGCTCTCCCCCGACGCCGCCCCCTACTTCGACGCCCAGCGCGCCGCGTTCGCCGCCGAGCTGCAGCCGCTGCTGGACGCGGTGGCCACGCTGCGTGCGGCCTCCGACGGGCGCACCTACGCCGCCACGGAGGGCGTCTTCGACCGGATGGCCGCGGCGGTCGGGCTGGCCGACGCCACGCCCGCGGGCGACCTGGCCGAGCTCGAGTCAGCGCTGCGCGACGGCGAGGTCGACGTCCTGGTGCTCAACCGCCAGACCGGCGGCCGCGTCCCCGAGCGGATCCAGGAGGCCGCGGAGGACGCCGACGTGCCCGTCGTCGAGGTGACGGAATCCCCGCCGGACGACGACGGCTTCTTCGTCGAGTGGCAGCTCGCGCAGCTCGACGAGCTCTCCGACGCCCTCGGCGTGAGCCCGTGACCACCCGCCGTCGTGCCCCGCACCTACCGGGCGAGGGGCACCGGGAGTGAGCCAGATCTCACCCCTCGTGCGGAGGATCACCCGCCCGCGGCTGTTTTCGCACCACCGGCCCGGGGCAGGCTGGCCTCCATGGAGGACACGCAGCACGAGACCCGAGTAGCCCAGAGCCCCGCCGAGCAGTCCGCGGAGAGCGAGCCCGGCGCCGGCGCCACCGCCGTCGCCGCCGCCCGGCTGCTGGCCAATCCGCGCCGGGTCCGCCGGGCCTGAACCCGGCGGCCGGGGGTCGGATCGCCCCGCTGGTGACTCTCCGTCGCCACAGCGACCTCACAGACCCCCGGCGCCACGGCGAGCCCGCTCGCCTCTCGTCACTCAGAGCAACCACCGTCGGCGTGCCGCGAACTGCTCCGTCACGTGCTGGTGCACGATCGCCCCGTGACCGCCGCTCTGCACCTCGCCGCCGCCGACGACGCCTCGGCACCGGTCCGCCGCAGCCGCGCCGAGCGGCAGGCCATCGTCCTCGACACCGCGGAACGGCTGTTCGCCAGCCGTAGCTCGCGCAGCGTCGGCATGGACGAGCTGGTCCGCGAGACCGGCCTGGGCAAGATGACGGTCTACCGGCTCTTCAAGAGCAAGGACGACCTCGTCGGCGCCTACCTCTCGCGCAAGGCCGCGACCGTGCTGGGCTTCATCGACGCCGAGCTGGTCCGCCTGCAGGGCGACCCGCGCGCCGCGCTCCTCTCGGTCGTCGACGCCGTCGAGCGCGACGTGACCCGCACCGGCTTCCGCGGCTGCCCGTTCAACAACGTGAGCAGCGAGTACGACGACCCGCAGCACCCCGCGCGCAGCGCGGCCGCCGACTACAAGTTCGAGCTCTACTCGCGGCTCGAGCGACTGGCGGAGGAGATCATGCCCGGCGGTGGCGAGGACCTCGCCGCGCAGCTGCACCTGATCATCGACGGGATGTACCTGTCCGGCGGGCTGCTCGGGCCGGACGGCCCGGCGGCGCACGGCCGGCAGCTGGCCGAGAAGCTCATCGACCAGGCGATCGCCCGCGCCTGAACGAGCAGGGCCGCCGCCGTCCCCGCACGATGACCGGGTGACTTCCGACCGCACCCGCCCCGACCTCGACGACACCACCGTCGAGGCGCTGGGCAAGCTCTCCGAGGCCCTCGAGACCGTCGACCAGGCGCGCGGCTTCCTGTACGCGTTCCACCAGCTCACCGGCAAGGCCGACCGCCTGCTGCAGGAATCCGTCGAGCTGTTCGAGCAGGCCGGCGCCACCGGGCTGGCCGCCGACCTCGACCGCGACCTGGTCGGCCGCAACGTGATCGCCGACCGGTGGACCTTCCAGATCGTCGAGGACTTCGACGAGAACTACTGGGGCACCTTCCGCGCCTACGACGCGCGGGCCCGCGACGAGCTGGCCGGCGGCGACCGGCACGTGTTCGAGGCCCGGATGAAGCAACGGGAGCGGACGAAGGGCCACCCGCACCACGAGGCAGGTCCCGCGCTCACCGACGGGTGACCCCGGCGGCGGTGATCAGCACGGGCCCGCCGGGGCATCGCGACCTGTCGAGGCCCCGGCGGACCCGACGTGATCACCGGTTTCCACCGGACGGCGCCCGGGCAGAACCGGATCATGACCATGCCGGACGCGAACAACGCAGGATCGGAGCGCGAGGCGCAGCCCCTCGGCGCCGAGAAGGCCCCGGGCGAGGACCGGGAGTCCCTCGGCGCGGTCGAAGGCCCGGCCGACGGCATCGCCGGACCGGCCTACCCGCCGGCGGACACCGAACCGGACGCCCGGTGACCGGCCCGGACCCCCGCCGCGCCGACCCGCTGGACGTCGGCCTCGGCGGCACGCCCCCGCCACCGGCCTCCGCGCCCGGACCGGTCGAGCCCGCAGCCGGGACCACGCCGCGCCGCGAGCGGCACACCGGCCGCACCATCGGCCGGTCGCTGGCGCTGGCACTGCTGCTCTTCGCCACCGTCGTCCTCGTGCTGTTCGTCGTGTTCAACACGCAGACCGTCGACATCAGCCTGGTGTTCGGGAACGTCGACGCACCCCTGGTGGTGGCCCTGCTGATCGCCGCGGCGCTCGGCGCGGCCATCGGCTGGCTGACCAGCCTCGTGCTGCGCGCACGGCGGCGCGGCCGCGGCTGATCCGCTCCACCCCGCCCGCCCGGGCACCCCCTCCGGGGCGTGTCCGGGCCGGGGAGCTTGCTCCGACCTACCCGCCGGTAATAGCTTTGTTACTGGCGAGTAGGAACTTGCCGACCGATCGGCACGGAGCACGGGAGCCTCAGCGCGATGACGCACTACACCGCCAACCTCCGGGACCTCGAGTTCAACCTCTTCGAGTTCCTCGACACCAAGGACCGGTTCGGCACCGGCCCCTTCGAGCAGATGGACGCCGAGACCGCGCGCGGCGTGCTCGCCGAGATCCGCCGCCTGGCCGAGGGCCCCCTGGCCGAGTCCTTCTACGACGCCGACCGCAACCCGCCGGTGTTCGACCCGGCGACGCACTCGGTGACGCTCCCCGAGTCGTTCAAGAAGTCGGTGCAGGCGCTCGCCGACGGCGAGTGGTTCCGCCTCGACCTGCCCGAGGAGATGGGCGGCTTCGGCGCTCCCGTCCCGCTGCGCTGGGCCGCCTACGAGATGATCCTGGGCGCCAACCCGGCCGTGTTCATGTACGGCTCGGGCCCGAGCTTCGCCACCGTCCTCGACGAGCTGGGCACGCCGGAGCAGAAGAAGCTGGCCGCCCTCATGGTCGAGAAGCAGTGGGGCGCCACCATGGTGCTCACCGAGCCCGACGCGGGCTCCGACGTCGGCGCCGGCCGCACCAAGGCGATCCAGCAGCCGGACGGCTCGTGGCACATCGAGGGCGTGAAGCGGTTCATCACCTCGGCCGAGCACGACCTGAGCGACAACATCATCCACCTCGTCCTGGCCCGCCCGGAGGGCGCAAAGGCCGGCACCAAGGGCCTGTCGCTCTTCGTCGTCCCCAAGTTCCACGTCGACGTCGAGACCGGCGAGCTCGGCGAGCGCAACGGCGCCTACGTCACCAACGTCGAGAAGAAGATGGGCCTCAAGGTCTCCACGACCTGCGAGGTCACCTTCGGCGACGGCCCGGTGCCGGCCAAGGGCTGGCTCGTCGGCGAGGTGCACGACGGCATCGCGCAGATGTTCAAGATCATCGAGTACGCCCGGATGTTCGTCGGCACCAAAGCGATCGCCACGCTGTCGGCCGGCTACCAGGTCGCGCTGGACTACGCGAAGAACCGCGTCCAGGGCGCGGACCTCACCGCCACCAGCAAGGACGCCCCGCGGGTGACGATCACCCACCACCCCGACGTCCGCCGCTCGCTGATGCTGCAGAAGTCCTACGCCGAGGGCATGCGCGCGCTGTACCTGTACGCCGCCAGCTTCCGCGACCAGGTCCTCGAGGCCGAGGTCGCCGGCACGGCGGACAGCGAGGACGCGAAGCTCGCCGCCCGCGTCAACGACCTGCTGCTGCCGATCGTCAAGGGTTTCGGCTCGGAGATGGCCACCGAGCTGCTCACCCAGGAGTCGCTGCAGACCCTGGGCGGCTCGGGCTTCCTGCAGGACTACCCGATCGAGCAGTACATCCGCGACTCCAAGATCGACACCCTGTACGAGGGCACGACGGCGATCCAGGGCCAGGACTTCTTCTTCCGGAAGATCGTCAAGGACGGCGGCGTCGCGCTGACCTGGCTGGCCGGCCAGGTCCAGGCCACCGTCGAGGGCGAGGCCGGCAACGGCCGGCTCAAGGAGGAGCGGGCCGCGCTGGGCGCCGCGCTGCAGGACGTGCAGGGCATGCTCACCGCGATGTTCGGCCACCTCACGGCCGCGCAGGAGGACATGACCAACCTGTACAAGGTCGGCCAGAACACCTCCCGCTTCCTGCTGGCCGTCGGCGACCTGCTCACCGCCTGGCTGCTGATCCGCCAGTCGGAGGTCGCCCTGGCCGCGCTGTCCGGCGAGGTCGCCGCGAAGGACCGCGACTTCTACGAGGGCAAGCTCGCCGCCACCCGGTTCTTCACCACCCAGGTGCTGCCCCGGCTGGCCGCCGACCGCGTGATCGTCGAGAACACCGACAACGCGCTGATGGAGATCCCCGAGTCGGTGTTCTGAGCCGCAGGCCCCCGGGGCACGACGACGGCCGCCACTCCTCCCGGGGAGTGGCGGCCGTCGCCGTTTCAGCGCCGGGGCGCCGGGCATGGGGCGGGGGACGACGTCGTCGAGCGAAGGAGCCCGTCGTGAGCGATCCGCAGGGCAGCGACCGCATCCAGCAGGGTGTCCCCACCGCCTCGGGCACCGGCGACAACAGCGACAGCGGCTCCGGGTTCGACGACGTCCCCCTGACCCGGGACGAGGCCCTCGAGCGGGACGCCGCCTCCGGCGACGACCTGCCCGCCCGCGCCGACTCCGACGTCGCCCGGGCGCGCACCGACGGCCCGTCCGGCGAGGTGCCCGGCCCCACCCCCCGATCCGGAGGACCCACCACGTGAGCGAGAACGACCCCACCGGCTACCACGAGTCCCCGGACACCGTCGACGGCACCGCCCCGGCGCCCGACGACGCCCCGCAGGGCTCGGCCACCCTCACCACCGACGAGGAAGCCCAGAAGGACGACGGCGTCGCCCGCCCGGGCAACGAGGCCGACTAGCAGCCGGAACTACCCTGGCGGGGTGCGCCCCGCCCCTGCCCCGACACTGCTGGACGCGGCCGGGTGGCAGGACCGGGCCGAGGCGCACGCGGCGCGGGTGGACCGTTGGGTGGCCCCCCACCTGGAGCGCCGCCGTCGCGGCGAGAAGCACCCGGTCCTGGACTTCCTCTTCACCTACTACTCGGAGACGCCCGGCCGGCTGCGCCGCTGGCACCCCGGCGTCGGCGTCGCGCTCGCCCCGGGCGCCGACGGCCCGGCGCCGCACGCCGCCTGGCGCTTCTACGCGACCGGGGACGACGGCGTCGTGATCCTCGACCGGTCGGCCTACCTCGCCGAGCGCGCGAGCACCGTCGGGTTCGTGCGTGGCCTCCTCGACGCCACCGCCGCACGGCCGGCGTTCACCGGCTGCTTCGGGCTGCACGAGTGGGCGATGGTGTACCGCGCCGACGAGCGCCGGCACCCGCTGCCGCTGCGGCTGGGCCGGGCCGGCACCGACGCCGTCGTCGAGGCGCACCCGGTGCGCTGCAGCCACTACGACGCGTTCCGCTTCTTCACGCCCGAGGCCGTCGGCCGCAACCGCCTGCAGCCGACCCGCGAGACCCAGGTGCAGCTCGAGCAGCCGGGGTGCCTGCACGCCACCATGGACCTCTACAAGTGGGCCTACAAGCTCGGGCCCGCCGTCCCGGGCGAGCTGCTCGCCGACTGCCTCGACCTGGCGGCCGACGTCCGGGAGCTGGACATGCGGGCCTCCCCCTACGACCTGCGCGACCGGGGCTACGAGCCGGTCGCCATCGAGACGCCCGAGGGCAAGGCCGCCTACGTCGCCGCCCAGCGCGGCTTCACCGAGCGCGGCGCGGCGCTGAGGAGCCGGCTGGTCGCCGTGTGCGACCAGCTGTTCGCGCCTGCGTGAGGTCCCGTCCACCGACGCGCCGTACCGTCGAGGGGTGACCTCCCTGCGCACCGACCGCTGGATCCGGCTGGACGGCACCACGAACACCCGCGACCTGGGCGGCCTGCCCACGACCGACGGCGGGCGCACTCTGCCGGGGCGGATCCTGCGCAGCGACAACCTCCAGACGCTCAGCGACGCCGACGTCCACCGCCTCGTCCACGAGCTCGGCCTGCGCGAGGTCGTCGACCTGCGCACCACCGCGGAGATCCTGCTCGAGGGACGCGGGCCGCTGCGGTCGCTGCCGGGCGTCACGCACCGGCACTTCACGCTGCTGCCGGAGCGGGGGCACCACACCGACGTCTTCGCCGTGGAGGACGACGAGGCCGTCGAGATCCCCGGCGAGGGCTGGATGGAGTCGCTGCTCCCCCGCCAGGTCGCCGCGCACGACGAGGCCGAGCACCCCGCCGTCCGGTCGTACCTGGGCTACCTGGGGCAGCGGGGGGACAACGTGGTCGCCGCGCTGCGGGCGCTGGCGGCCCCCGTCGAGGGCGCCTCGGTGGTGCACTGCGCGGCCGGCAAGGACCGCACCGGCGTCGTGGTGGCGTTCGCGCTGGCGGTGGCCGGCGTGCCCTCCGAGGAGATCGTCGCCGACTACGCGATGACCGCCGACGTCATCGACGCGCTGGTCGCCAAGCTCGCGGCCTCCCCCACCTACGCCGAGGACATGGCCCGCCGCGACGCCGCGACCCACACCCCGCACGCCGACACGATGACCCGCGTGCTGGCCCTGCTGGACGAGCGGCACGGCGGTCCGGCGGGCTGGCTGACCGCCCACGGCTTCGGCGCCGACGAGCAGGCCGCCCTGCGGGCCCGGCTGCGCGGATAGGGGTCAGCCGGCGCGGCCGGACTCCTTGTGGCGGTACATCGCCGCGTCGGCCGCGCGGAGCAGCTGCTCCGCGTCGCCGGCCTCGTGGATGGCGACGCCGACGCTCGTCCCCACCGCCACGTCGCGGCCCTCGAGCCGGAAGGGCTCGGCGAAGCAGTCGCCGACCCGCTGGGCCAGGCTCTGCGCGTCCGCCGGGTCGGTCAGACCGGGCAGGATGATCGCGAACTCGTCGCCGCTGAGCCGCCCCACGGTGTCACCGGGGCGGACCGCGGCCCGCAGCCGCGCGGCCACCTGGCGCAGCAGCTCGTCGCCGGCCGCGTGGCCCAGGGTGTCGTTGACCTGCTTGAACCGGTCGAGGTCGCAGAACAGCACCGACAGGTGCGCGCCGGTGCCCGCAGCCGGCAGCAGCTCCTCGAGCCGGTCGAGGAACAGCACCCGGTTCGGCAGCCCGGTGAGCGCGTCGTGGGTGGCCTGGTGGCGCACCGTCTCCAGCAGCCGCGCCTTCTGCAGCGCGGAGGTCGCCTGGTCGCCGACGCCGCGCAGCCGGGCGACGACGTCGCCGTCCAGCTCGGGCACGGACTCGCCGTCGTGCCAGCCGGCGGTGGCCACGCCGAGGAAGGCGCCGTCGGCCAGCAGCGGAACGGCGACGACGTCGGAGGTGCCCACGCCCTCCAGCAGCTCGCGCAGCGCGGGGCTGCTCGAGGCGCTGCGGATGATCCGCGGCTCCCGGTCGGTCAGCATGCCCACCAGCTCGGGCACGTCCTCCACCTGGAGGACCGTGCCGGTCAGCACCTCGTAGCCCTCGTCGGTGAGGCCGACGGAGGCGTGCGAGCGCAGCGCTCCCGCCGACGGGTCCCAGAGCAGGATGCCGGCCGTCGAGCAGCCGACGATGCCCGGCAGGGCGTCGCTGACCACCTCGGTGACGGCGGCGGCGTCGGTGGCGGCCGCGAGCTCGTGGGCCAGCGCGAGCAGCGCACCGGCCCGGTCGGCCTCCTGGCGGGCGTCCTCCAGGGCGATGATCAGATCCAGCGCGGCCGCGGCGTGCCCGGCGTAGGCGGCGAGCATGGTGGACTCGTCGCCCATCGGCTCGTCGCCGGGGCGGTAGAGGGCGGCCAGCCGGCCGTGGGTGCGCCGGGACGAGGCGATGTCGACGACGACGGCCGCGCTGCCGAAGCTCTCACCGGCCAGCAGCCGTTGGGCCATGGCCGGGACCATCGCCGCGGACATGCCCGCGCTGTGCACCAGCGGAGCGCCACCCCCGGGGCGCTCCACCGCCAGGAGGTACGCGGGGGCCAGGACGGCCTGGGCGGCCCGGTCGACGATGCGGCGCAGGACGGTCTCGACGTCGTCGCTGGCCACCAGGTCGGTGGCCGCGGACTGCAGGATCTGGAGCTGGCCGCGCAGGGCGTGCAGCTCGGGGTCGACGCTCGCGCTCCCGCGGCGGCGCCACGGCAGGCGGGACCGCGGCGACCACTCCAGGTGGTAGACGCACGCCTCGTGCCCGTCGGACTGGCACTCGTCGTGGACGATGCGGGCCGCGGGGAGGGAGAAGATCTGCGGCACCGTGGTGAGCAGTCCGCGCGTGTAGAGGCAGTCCAGCCGGGAGTGCGGGTAGCCGTCGTGCAGGCGGTAGCGGATCGTCGCCGTCGTGTGGCCGGCCTCGAGGATCTCCATCGTGGACGTGGTGCTGAACTTCTGCACCGCCCGCGGCAGCTGCCGGAAGACCTGACGCGGGGAACCCATGGCGCGCAGCAGGATGACCAGCGAGTGGGCCAGACCGGTGCGGAGCACGTTGGCGCCCACGCCGAACATCGTGGCGGGGTCGTCCAGGACGTCGGTGGCGGCCTCGAACAGCCGGATGCGGGTCGCGTAGCTCCACCAGCGGGACTGGTCCTCGAGCTCGGCGGCGGTCGCGGAGGTCCCGGCGCGCCGCAGCAGCTCGGGAACGGCGTCCTCGCCGCCGACGTGGCGCACGTAGCGCAGCAACCCACCGGTGGTCGCACCGGAGGTCTCGCGGGCTTCGTCCCGCACGCTCGTGTCCACGTGCTCCTGATCGGCACGCAACGCCCGTTGCCGTAGCGCGGATGCCCCCTTCGGGGGAGGCGACCGACCGGGCCCGGACGCGGAACGACCCCGGCCTCCACGAGGAGACCGGGGTCGGCGGGAGCGCCGCCGGATCGGCGGCGCGGCCGGCTCAGCGGAGGTTGAACGGACCGCTGTTGGCCAGCACCAGGAGCTCGTCGCGCATCGCCGGGCTGCTGGTCCGGGCGAGGGCCTTGTCGATCGCCCGCCGGGTACGCGCCGCCTGGCGACGCTCGCGCCAGCTGGACGTCACGCTGCTCATCTGTGGTGCCTCTTTCGTCGGTGGTGTGGGCCTGCACCCGTAGTAATGCAGGCGTACGCCATCCTATTCCGACGGATCGCAGGTGAAACTGAAGCGGGGCCGATGTTCTCTCACTCTTCGGGGTGAGTCTGCTCACCCGTTCCGTCCAGGACGGCAGCCGCGGCCGCCCGCGCCCCGTCCGGGTCGTCCGCGGCGAGGGCGCCCTGCGCCGCCCGCCGGCAGTCGGCCAGGTCGGTCCGCCCCAGCCGGGCGCCCACCGCAGCGACCGCTGACGGCGCGCAGGACAGCGACGTGACGCCCAGACCGACGAGGACGCAGGCCAGCAACGGATCGGCCGCCGCCTCGCCGCACACGCCCACCGGCTTGCCCACCCGCGCTCCGGCGGCCGCGGTCAGGGCGACCAGCTCCAGCAGCGCCGGCTGCCACGGATCGGTGAGGTCGGCGAGGTCGGCGGAGAGCCGGTCGGCGGCCAGGGCGTACTGGGCCAGGTCGTTCGTGCCCACCGAGAGGAAGTCCACGTGCGCGAGCAGCCGCTCCGCGTGCAGCGCGGCCGAGGGCACCTCCACCATCGCGCCGGGCACCAGACCCCGGTCGCGGGCGGCCGTCGCGAAGGCGGCGGCCTCCGGCACGGTGGCCACCATCGGCGCCATCACCCAGGGCGTCGCCCCCGTGCGCCGGCCGGCGGCCGCGATCGCGTCGAGCTGCCGCTCCAGGACGCCGGCGTCGCGGCGGGCGGCGCGCAGGCCCCGGACGCCCAGCGCCGGGTTCGCCTCCTCGCGCAGGTCGGAGAAGCGCAACGGCTTGTCCGCGCCGGCGTCCAGGGTGCGGAGCACGACGGTGCGCCCGGCCATCACCTCGAGCACCTCGGCGTAGGCGGCCGCCTGCTCCTCGACCGACGGCTCCTCCCCGCGCCCAAGGAAGGCGAGCTCGGTGCGGTAGAGCCCGACCCCCTCGGCGTGGGCCGCGACGGCGGCCCGCGCGCCGGCGGCGTCCTGGACGTTGGCCAGGAGCGGGACGGTGCGGCCGTCCCGCGTCCGGCCGGGTCCGGCCCACCCACCGCCGGCTCCGGGGCGTGCGGCCGACACCCGGGCGTGCGCGTCGTCGACGTCCGGGTCGACGGTGACCGTGCCCTGCCCGCCGTCGACGAGCACCGTGCTCCCGGTGGGGACGGCGTCCAGCTCGCCCACACCCAGGCCCACCACGCAGGGGAGCCCGAGCTCCCGGGCGATCAGGGCAGTGTGACCGGTCGGCGTGCCGCCGGCGAGGGCGAGGGCCAGCACGCGGGCCGGGTCGAGCAGGACCGCCTCGGACGGCGCCAGGTCGTCGGCCAGCAGCACCGAGGGGTGGTCCGGCTGCACCGGGCCGTCGTCCCGCCGCCCGGCCAGGCCGGCCAGGATCCGGTCGCGGACGTCCAGCAGCTCGGCCACCCGCTCGGCCGCGGGCCCGCCGGCGGCGGCGAACCGCTCGACCAGCTCCTGCACGGCGGACCTCGTGGCCGCCGGGGCGGGCTCCCCCGCCCCGATCCGCGCGGCGACGGCGTCGTGCAGGGCGGGGTCCACGGCGAGCGCCGCCGTCGCCCGCAGCAGCGGTCCGGCCTCGCCGGGGGCCTGTGCCGCCCGTGCCGACAGCAGCCGCGCGGCCTCGGCGGCCGCCGCACCGAACCGCAGCACCTCGGTCGCCGCGTCCGCCGCCGGTGCGCCGGCTCCGGCGGGGCCGCCGTCCCGGGCAGCGGGCAGCCGCACGGCCGGCCCCACCGCGGCACCCGGCGCCGCCGCTCGACCGGTCAGGACCAGGGGTCGGCCGGGCGCTGTGCTGGGCATGGGATCTCCTCGTCGGGGTGACCGGACCGCTCCGGGCGGCACGGGCCCGGGATCGTGAGGAATGATGACCCCTCACGCCCGTCTCAGCGTCGAGGAGGACGAATGCCCAGCCGGACCGTCGTGGTCGGGTCCCGGATCGGGCTGCACGTCCGACCGGCGGCGCTGATCGCCGAGGCCGTGGGGAAGGCCGGCGTCCCGGTCTCCCTGGCCACCCCGGGTGGCACGCCCGTCGACGCCCGGTCCCCGCTGATGATCATGACCCTGGGTGCCAAGCAGGGCACCGAGGTCGTCGTGACCAGCGACGACGAGGACGTGCTCGAGCACATCGCCGGCATGGTCGCCAGCGACCTCGACGGCGGCTGACAGGAGGACCCCGTCCCCCTCGCCCCTCGCAGGCTCGGGTCGAGCCTCCGGACGGGGCCGAGGGGAACGGGGTCCGCTCAGCTGCGGTCGCGCATCAGCTGGGGCGCTGAACGTCCCCGCGCCAGGCACCGGTCTCGGTGCCGCGGCTCTCGATGAACTCCTTGAACTTCTTCGCGTCCGCCTTCACCTGGCGGTCGTCGAAGCCGAGCGCGGCGCCGGCCTTCTCGACGATGCCCTCGGGCTCCCAGTCGATCTGGATCATCACCCGGGTCTTGGCGTCGTCGAGGCGGTGGAAGGTCACCACACCGGCGTGCTTGGCCTCGCCGCTGGTGCTGGTCCAGGCGACCCGCTCCTCGGGGTGCTGCTCGGTGATCTCGGCGTCGAACTCGCGCTTGACGCCGTCGATGCTGGTCACCCAGTGGGTGTGGGTGTCGTCGATCTGCGTGATGCTCTCGACCCCGCCCATGAACTGGGGGAAGGACTCGAACTGGGTCCACTGGTCGTAGGCGACGCGGATCGGGACGTCGACGTCGACGGACTCCTGCACGCTGGCCACTGTCTCAGCTCCTCGTGATCGCTTGATCGGTCGTGTGCGACCTACCCCGGCGATCCGGCTCCGACACCTCGAAGCGGCAGGTCAGCGCAGCGCGGCCGCCAGGCTGCCCCGGACCGGGTGGTCGCCGAGCAGCAGCATCTGGGCGAGGTGGTAGGCATCGGGCTGCCCCTCCCAGGTGCCGGTGGCCGGCTGCCCGGTGGGCGTCAGCTCGTGGTGCCAGTTCCCGGTCGACGGGTCGGCGAAGAACGCCTCCCCGTGCTCCCGCCACCGGCGGGCGAGGGCGAGCGGCTCCTCCTCACCGGTGACCCGGCCCAGCACCGCGGCGGCGGCGACGGCCTCGCAGAGCACCCAGTGCAGGCGGGCGGTCACCCCGGGGGCGTCGTCCCAGTCGAGCGTGTACGGGAAGCCGTCGTGCCCGTCGGCCGCCCAGCCCCGGCCGGCCGCGGCGGCGAACAGGTCCCGGGCGTCGGTCAGCAGCCAGCCCGGCGCGTCGTCGCCCAGGGCGGCGCGCAGGTGCAGGCACAGCCGGGCCCACTCGAACTGGTGCCCGATCGTCACGCCGTACGGGCGGAACGGGTGCGCGGGCTGGTCGCGGTGGAAGTCGGGCAGCGGGACCCACCCGTCGGTGAAGTGCTCGGGCAGCCGCCAGCCGCGCTCCCGTGCGAAGCCGTGCACGATCCGCTCGGCGCTGCGCAGCGCCTGGCCGCGCAGCCGCCGCGCCGTCCCGGGGTCGTCGACGGCGTCCGCAGCGGCCAGGGTGGCCTCCACGCCGTGCATGTTGGCGTTGGCGCCGCGGTAACCGTCCAGCCGCGTCCAGCCGGCGTCCCACTCCTCCACGGCCAGGCCGGCGTCGTCGTCCCAGAAGCGGTCCTGCCAGACGCCCAGCGCCTCGTCGAGCAGCTCCCGACCGCCGTCGACGCCGGCGGCGGCCGCGGTCGAGCCGGCGAGCAGCACGAAGGCGTGCACGTAGGCGCCCTTGGTGCCGTCCTCGGTGCCGGCCCGCCACCCGCCGTGCCGGGCGTCGCGCAGCGGGCCCTCGGTGAGCGCGACCACCCCGTGCCGGGCGAGGTCGGCGGCCCCGGGGCGCCCGAGCAGGTGTGCCAGGCCGAAGACGTGGGTCATCCGCGCGACGATCCAGGTCTCCTGCGGCCCGGGCAGCACCCGTCCGTCGGTGCCGAGGGCGCCGAAGCCGCCGTCGGGCACGCGGGAACGTTCGGCGAAGTCGAACAGCCGGTCGAGGTCGGTCACGCCGTCAGGCTAGGGGCGGGGCCGCCGGGCCGCGCCGACGGCGGTGGCCAGCCGGGCGGCGACGATGGCCAGCACGCCGAGCAGCACCACCCGGAGCAGCCCACCGCCGATGTTCCCGCCCTCCTGGCCGGCCGTCAGCGCGTCGAGCAGCACCAGCGCGACCGTCGCCCCCACCACCACGAACCCCGGCGTCCGGGTGCCCGGATCCGCGGGCGGGGCCAGCAGCAGGACCCCGGCGGCGAGGGCGCACAGGTAGGCCAGCACCTGCGCGATCCACCCGGCGAGGCTCTCCTCGCTCGCCGGCAGCCGCCCGTCCAGGACGATCGCGGCGAGCGTGAGCCCCACGAAGGCCATCAGCGCGGCGAGGGCGGGCAGGCGTCGGTCCACGGGCCGCATCCTGCCGCGCCCCGCAGCTCAGAAGGCCAGCGCCGCGCCGGGGTCGGCCAGCAGCGCGCCGACGTCGGCCAGGAACCGCGACCCGAGCTCGCCGTCGATGATCCGGTGGTCGAAGGAGAGCGCCAGCTGGGTGACCTGCCGCGGCTTGACCTTGCCCTTGTGCACCCACGGCATCTCCCGGATGGCGCCGAAGGCGAGGATCGCCGACTCCCCCGGGTTGAGGATCGGCGTCCCGGTGTCGACGCCGAACACGCCCACGTTGGTGATCGTGATCGTGCCCCCGGTCATGTCCGCCGGCGCCGTCCGGCCCGCGCGCGCGGTCTCGGTCAGCTCGGCCAGCGCGCCGGCCAGCTCGGCCAGCGAGAGCCGGCCGGCGTCCTTGATGTTGGGGACGACGAGCCCGCGCGGGGTGGCCGCGGCGATGCCGAGGTTCACCTGACCGTGGACGACGATCTCCTGGGACCCCTCGTCCCACGAGCTGTTCACCATCGGGTGCCGGGCGGCGGCGAGCAGCAGCGCCTTGGCCACGAACAGCAGCGGGCTGACCTTCACCCCGGCCAGCTCCGGTCGTTCGGCCAGCCGGCGGCGCAGCTTCATCATCCGCGTGACGTCGACGGTGAGGAACTCGGTGACGTGCGGGGCGGTGAAGGCACTGGCCACCATCGCGGCCGCGGTGTGCTTGCGCACCCCCTTGATCGGGATCCGCTGCTCGCCCTGGCCGGCCGGCACGACCGCGAGGGCGGGAGCCGGAGCGGCGGCCGCGGTGCGGAAGGCGTCGACGTCGGCGCGGGTGATGGTGCCGTTCGGTCCGGTGCCGGCGACCTGGGTCAGGTCGACGCCGCAGTCCTTGGCGTACTTGCGCACCGGCGGCTTGGCCAGCGGCCGGGGACCGCGCCGGCCGGGGGTCACCGCCGCCGCGGGCGCGGCGTCGTCCCGCACGGCGTGCGCCTCGGCCTGCCGGCCCACCTCGAGCCCGCCGTGCCGCACCGGCTTGGTGCGGGCGTCGGGGGCCGTGGTGAGCAGCGGCGGGCGGTCGGTCCCGGAGCCGTAGTCGGCCTCCGGGAGGACGGGCTGCGGGCTGGTCGCGCGGGCGGCGACGGCGTCGCCCGTCCGCCGGGGACGCCGTCGGGCCTCGGTGTTGCGCGGGCCGTAGCCGACGAGCACCGCCGTCCGGCCGTTGGCGTTGGTCTCGCCGATCAGCCCCGTGCCGCCCGGCTCGGGCGCGGGATCGCCGCCGGGTGCCTCCGAGCCCTCACCGGTGTCGATGGTGATGATCGGCGTCCCGACGTCGACCATCGTCCCGGCGTCGAACAGCAGCTCGACGACCCGGCCGGCGTAGGGCGAGGGCAGCTCGACGGCGGCCTTCGCCGTCTCCACCTCGCAGAGCGGCTGGTTGACCGCGACGGTGTCCCCCACCGCGACCAGCCACTGCAGGATCTCGCCCTCGGTGAGGCCCTCACCGACGTCGGGCAGTTTGAACTGGCGCAGCGCGCCGGTGGCCTGCGTCATCTCAGAACCCCATCGCGCGGTCGACGGCGTCCAGCACCCGGTCGAGGTCGGGGAGGTACTCCTCCTCGAGCTTCGACGGCGGGTAGGGGACGTCGTAGCCGCCGACCCGCAGCACCGGGGCCTCCAGGGAGTGGAAGCAGGTCTCGGTGACCCGGGCGGCGATCTCCGCTCCCAGGCCGAGGGTCACCGGCGCCTCGTGCACGACCACGCACCGGCCGGTACGGCGTACGGAGTCGTACACCGGCTCCAGGTCCAGCGGCGAGACCGTGCGCAGGTCGACCACCTCCAGCGAGCGGCCCTCGCCGGCCGCCGCCTCCGCCGCCTGCAGCGCCGTCTTCACCATCGGGCCGTAGGCCAGCACCGTGACGTCGTCGCCGGCGCGGACCACCCGGGAACCGAACAGCGGCTCCGGGGTGGCGGAGGTGTCGACCTCGGCCTTCTCCCAGTACCGGCGCTTGGGCTCCAGGAAGACGATCGGGTCGGGCGAGGCGATCGCCTGCTGGATGCCCCAGTAGGCGTCGACCGGGTTGCTCACCGCGACGACCTTGAGGCCGGGGGTGTGCGCGAAGTACGCCTCGGGGCTCTCGCTGTGGTGCTCGACCGCGCCGATTCCGCCGCCGAACGGGATGCGGATGACGATCGGCATCGGCAGCGCCCCCCGGGAGCGGCCGTGGATCTTGGCCACCTGGGTGACGATTTGGTTGTAGGCGGGGAAGACGAAGCCGTCGAACTGGATCTCGCAGACCGGCCGGTAGCCGCGCATGGCCAGGCCCACGGCGGTGCCGAGGATGCCGGCCTCGGCCAGCGGGGTGTCCACGACGCGGTCCTCGCCGAAGTCCTTCTGCAGGCCGTCGGTGATGCGGAAGACGCCGCCGAGCTTGCCGATGTCCTCACCCATGAGCACGACCTTGGGGTCGTCCTCCATCGCGCGGCGCAGCCCCAGGTTGAGGGCCTTGCCGATGGTCAGCGTCTGGGTCGCCGGTGCGTCCAGCATCTCGGCGGCCATCAGTGCTCGCCTCCCTCGAAGGACGCCTGGTAGGCCTCGAACGCGGCGCGCTGGGCGGCCAGGTGCGGGGTCTGCTCGGCGTAGACCGCGTCGAACATGTCGGTGGGCCGGGGATCGGGCATGTCCACCGTCCCGCTGCGGATCCGCGCCGCCAGCTGGTCGGCCTCGGCCTCCACGCCGTCGAAGAAGGCGGCGTCGGCCAGCCCGCTGCGGGACAGGTAGGCCTTGAGCCGGGCGATCGGGTCGCGCAGCTTCCACTGCTCGACCTCGTCGGCCAGCCGGTAGCGGGTCGGGTCGTCGGAGGTGGTGTGCGCGCCCATCCGGTAGGTGAACGCCTCGATGAAGGTCGGGCCCTGGCCCTCGCGGGCGGCCCGCAGCGCGTTCCGGGTCACCGCCAGGACGGCGAGGACGTCGTTGCCGTCGACCCGGACGCCGGGGAAGCCGAAGCCCGCGGCGCGCTGGTAGAGCGGCACCTTGGACTGGCGCTCCAGCGGCACGCTGATCGCGTACTGGTTGTTCTGGCAGAAGAAGACCACCGGTGCCGAGAAGCTCGCGGCGAAGATCATCGCCTCGTTGACCTCGCCCTGGCTGGTCGCGCCGTCGCCGAGGAAGGCGAGGACGGCGTTCTCGGCGCCGTCGCGCTGGACGCCCATCGCGTAGCCGGTGGCGTGCAGGCACTGGGCGCCGATGACGA
Organism: Blastococcus sp. TF02A-30; assembly: GCF_003319185.1. Classification (GTDB taxonomy): domain Bacteria; phylum Actinomycetota; class Actinomycetes; order Mycobacteriales; family Geodermatophilaceae; genus Blastococcus. Next base: position 439,423 of record NZ_QOHJ01000001.1, on the reverse strand, counting down.
TCGTGTACAGGTTGAACCCGCGCTCGACCGGGTTCCAGCCGCCGTTGTCGACGCCGCGGAACAGGCTCATCACGTGCAGCGGGTCGACGCCCCGGGCCCAGGCGACGCCGTGCTCGCGGTAGGTCGGGAAGGCCATGTCGCCGTCCTGCAGCGCCCGGCCGGCGCCGACCTGGGCGGCCTCCTGGCCCAGCAGCGAGGCCCAGATGCCCAGCTCGCCCTGCCGCTGCAGCGCGGTGGCCTCGACGTCCCAGCGGCGGACCAGCGCGAGGTCGCGGTAGAGCCCGCGCAGCTCGTCGTCGGAGATGTCCAGCGGGTACTCGGGGTGCTCCACCCGCTCGCCCTCGGGCGTCAGCAGCTGGACCAGGTCCGGCTGCTGGGGCAGGTGGGGCGCACCGGCCCCGGGCACGGGGTCGACGACCTCGGTGGCGTCGCCGATGTCGGCGTCGGTCTCGTGGCGCAACGCGGTCACAGCTCGCTCCTCGCCGTCTGCCGCGGGCCGCCGGGGTCACCGGCCTCCGCGGAGGGTGGACGTCTCGTGGCGCCGGGGTGTGGCGTCACTCACACATCCTGACACGACTCCCCCGCAGGTGGACAAGACCACCCCGGTGTCGATCTGCGCAAGATCTCGGGCAGCCATTGCGCAGAAAGGACGTTGCTAGGACGTCCACGCATGTCAGACTGCCCAGCGTGCCCCCGAGCCCCGACCGTCTGGACGCCACGGACGCCCGGCTGCTCCTCGCCCTGCGGGAGGACCCGCGCGCCAGCGTGATGGCGCTGTCCCAGCAGCTGGGGCTGGCGCGGAACACGGTGCAGGCCCGGCTGGCCCGTCTGGAGAGCTCCGCGGCGCTCGCCCCGCTGGACCGGCGGGTGCGCGCCGAGGCGCTGGGCTACCGGCTGGCCGCCTACGCGACGGTGCAGGTCGTCCAGCGCAGCCTGGCCGAGGTCAGCGACGCGCTGGCCGAGATCCCCGAGGTGCTCGAGGTGACCGGGCTGTCGGGGGCGGCCGACCTGCTGGTGCACGTGGTCGCGCAGGACGCCGACGACCTGTGGCGCCTCACCGAGCAGGTGCTGGCCATCCCGGGCGTGCAGCGGGTCGACACCGCGCTCGCGCTGCGCCGGTTCGTGGAGCACCGCACCGCCCCGTTGCTGGACCGGGCGGCGCAGGACGGCTGAGCTCGGCCCTCGAGTGCGACGGACTCGTGGCCATCAGCCGCTGATCACCCCGAGTTCGTCGCACTCGACGAGGGATCGCGCCGGCGGATCCGGACCGGGCCGCGCGCGGTGGCCACGTCGACCACCTCGCCACCCTGCGTGACCTCCACGGTCCCGGCGGACGCCAGCCGCCCGGCCGCGGCCCGTGCCGCCGGCATCAGCGCGCGCCAGCCCTCGGGGTCCACGGCGCGCGCCGCCTCCGACGGGCAGATCGTGCCGCCCGGGCGGCGGGAGCCGAGCAGCTCCCCGATGGCCTGCTCCAGGCGGCGGTCGATCCCCACGACGTCGAGCCTCCGCCCGCGCCGGGCGCGCCGCCAACCGGCACCCTGGCGTTCCGGTCGCTGACGCGGCAGGCTGCCGCCGTGCGCCGTTCCGGGATCCTCCTGCTGCTCAGCGCGCTGCTGGGCGCCCTGGCCGTGGTCGTCGCCGGCCCGGCGGCCGCCTGCAGCTGCGCCGGGGGGACGACGATCGAGCAGCTGGAGCGCGCCGATGCGGTCTTCACCGGCCGGCTCATCTCCCGGACGCCGGGCGACGGCGGCTCGAGTGCCTCCCCCGCCGTCCACCTGTTCGAGGTGGAGATGGTCGTCAAGGGCCAGGTGCTCGGGCAGCAAGAGGTGCTCTCCCCGGACTCGGGCGCGTCCTGCGGCATCGAACTGCCCGAGCGCGGTCCGGTGGCCGTGTTCGCCTCCCGCTCGACCGACCTGGGTGGCACGCCGTTCGCGACGCTGGCGGAGGACCAGTACGCGGCGTTCCTCTGCGACGGCACCGCCCCGCTCACCCCGCTGCTGGAGGCGGAGCTCGAGGCCCTGCTCCCGGCGGGGGCCACGTCGCCTGCCCAGCCCCCGCCCACGCAGCCGGCCGTCGCCCAGGTGCCGGTGGAGGGTCGCCCACCGATCGCCCAGGTCCTCGCCGTCCTGCTGGTCGTCGGCGGTGGCCTCGTGCTGGCGCGGTGGCGCGTCGGGCCCGGCCGGCGGGACCGCGCGTGACCGCACCCGACCGGCGCGCGGAGCGGCTCGCGGTCCTCGCCGCGTACGAGACGGCCCTGGCCGACCCGGTCCGCCTGGTCGCCCTGCTCGGTGACGCCGAGGACGACGACGACGCGGTGCGGCGGGTGCAGGAGGCCTTCGACCTGCCGGCGCGGCACGCACGAGCCGTCCTGGACCTGCAGTTCGGGCGGCTGTCCCGCTCGTCCCGCGGCCGCCTGGCCGACGAGCTCCGGATCCTGCGCGCGGAGTGGGGCCCCGAGCTGCCGGCCACGGTCGCGTTCGCCTCCCGGCGCCGGGCCGTGGTCACCGTCGCCGACGAGGCGCGGACCTTCACCGCCGGCGGCACCACCGCCGTGCTGGACCGGGTCACCGAGCACCTGCTCGACGAGGTCGCCGTCCCCCGGCTCCGCCCGGTCGTCGCCGAGGTGACCGGCCTCGGCCGAGGCCCCGTGCGGATCCGGGTGTTCCCCTCCCGGAGCGCCTCCTACGAGTACGCGGGGGATTCCGGGGGCTGACCTGGGTACCGGCGGCGCCATGGCGAAGAAGACGGCGGTCGGCACGATCGGCAAGGGCAAGCGCGGCATCAGCACCGCGGGCTGGGCGCTGCGCGGGGCGGCGGCGGGTGCGGCGGCCAGCACGGCGCTCAACGCGGTCACGTACGTGGACATGGCGGTGCGCGGCCGGGGCAGCAGCTCGACCCCCGAGCAGACCGTCGAGGCGCTCGCGGGCAAGGCGCACGTCCCGATCCCCGGGGACGACGAGACGCGGCAGAACCGGGTGCAGGGGCTGGGCCCGCTCACCGGGCTGGTCGCGGGCGTCGGCGTCGGCGTCGTCGTCGGGCTGGTGCGGGCGGCCGGGTACCGGTCGCGGCCGGCGGTCGGCACGCTGCTGACCACCGCGGGCATCCTGGTCGCGGCGAACGGGCCGATGACGGCGCTGGGCATCACCGACCCGCGCACCTGGTCGCGCACCGACTGGATCAGCGACCTGGTGCCGCACCTGGTCTACGGCGCGGTGCTCAAGAAGACGATGGACGCCTTCGACCGCCCCTGACCAGACTGGCCGGGTGGAGGAGATCACCAGCGAGGCGCAGCTGCGCGAGCTGCTCGGCGAGCCCACCCCGGCGGCCCTCGGCAAGGAACGCACCGCGCTGCACGAGCTCGACCGCGCGTGGCTGGCGGCGTCGCCCTTCTGCCTGGTCGCGACCAGCGCCGCCGACGGCAGCTGCGACGTCTCGCCGAAGGGTGATCCGCCCGGCTTCACGCTGGTCCTCGACGACCGGACGATCGCCGTGCCCGAGCGGGCCGGCAACCGGCGGGCCGACGGCTACCGCAACGTCCTCGCCAACCCGCACGTCGGGCTGATCTACCTGCTGCCCGGCCGCACCGACACGCTGCGCATCAACGGCCGCGCCCGCCTGGTCACCGACGCCGGGCTGCTCGACCGCATGGTGGTGAAGGGGCACCGCCCGGTGCTCGCCGTCGTCGTCGAGATCGAGCAGGTCTTCTCGCACTGCGGCAAGGCGTTCCTGCGGTCCGGGCTGTGGGACGTGGGCACCTGGCAGCCGGACGCCGTCGCCTCCCGCGCCCGGATCGCGCAGGCGCTGGAGCGGCCGGAGGAGTCGCTGGCCGACCTCGAGCGCTACTACGGCCCCGGGTACGCCCAGGGCCTCTACCCGGCGAGCTAGCGCCAGCCCTCCTCGTGGACGCCGCCGGGCACGGGCGCGGCCGGGTCGTAGGGCGTGCGGGTGAAGACGAACGTGCCGAGGTCGAGGTGGTCGTCGGCGATGCGCAGCGTCTCGCCCGCGTAGTACCCGTCCAGCCCGACCCAGCGGCCGTCCTCGTCGCGGGAGAACCGGCTGGCCCGGCCGCCGCGCCCGGGCAGCGGCCCGAGGTGCAGCCGCCCGCCGGCCACCGCGCGCAGCACGTACGGCGACGGCCCCCAGTACCAGACGCCCAGCGACCCCAGGGGCACCGGCGACGGCGACGGCGCCCACGCCTCGACGATCCGCGGCTCGGCGGCGCGCAGGTCGGCCAGCAGCCCGAAGACGACGGGGTCCACGCCGCTCGTCGCGTTGGCCAGCGACACCGCGCCGGTCTGCTCGTCGCGGTCGACGAAGACGCCGGCCAGGAAGCCGGGCATCGAGCCCCCGTGACCCACGAGCGTGCGCCCGTCCACCCGCAGGACCTGCACCCCGAGCCCGTATGCCGACCAGCCCGCGGCGGAGGAGTCCACCCCGGCCGGCTCGGTCATCTCCTCGAGCGTGGCCGGGTCGAGCACGTCCGCGGTGTCGCCGAGCAGGAAGGCGGCGAACCGGCCGAGGTCGGTCAGCGTGGCCCAGAGCTGGCCGGCGGCGGCCATCACGCCCGCGTGGTGCTCCGGCTCGGCCAGGACGACGTCGGCCCACGGGTGCACCGCCGTCCCGTCCGCGGCGGGCGCGACCGGGCGGGGCGTCGTGCGGGTCATGCCCAGCGGCGCCAGCACCTCGGCGCGCACGGCCTCCTCCCACGAGGTCCCGCGCAGCCGGGCGACGAGCTCGCCGAGCAGGCCGAAGCCGAGGTTGGAGTAGTGGAACCGCCGGGCCGCGCCGAGGACGACGTCGTCGTCGCCCAGGCCGAGCTCCTCGAGCGGGCCTCCCGGGACGCGCTCCCACCAGCCGCCGGGGCTCTCCGCCGACGCCCCGGCCAGGTGAGACAGCAGCTGGCCGACGGTGCGCTCGCCGAACGGCGTCCCCGGGAGGTGCCGCTCCAGCGGGTCGTCCAGGGCCAGCCGGCCCTCGTCGCGCAACCGCATGACCACGACCGCGGTCACGGTCTTGCTGATCGACCCGAGCCGGTACTGGACGTCGGTGTGCGGCTCGGCGACCGCACCGCGGCCGGCCGACCACGCCAGCCCGCCGTCGCGGACCACCCCGGCCACCAGGCTCGGGGCGCGGCCGTCGCGCTGCGCGCGGGCGACGCGCGCCAGCATCGTGCGGGCGGTCGTGGGCAGCACGGGCTCGGGCATGCCGGGCACCGTAACGCCCGGTTCAGGCGGCCGGGACGGCGTCCCCGGTGGGCAGCTCACCGCGGCGGGTCGCGCGGCGCTCGAACCAGATGGTCACCAGGGGCGGGATCGAGGCGGCGAGCGCGAGCAGCGTCGTCCACACCGACCAGCGGAGCACGCGGGCGGCGACGACCGTGACCACCAGGTACGCCACGAAGATCCCGCCGTGGACGGGCCCGAAGATCTTCACCCCGATCTCCGAGGTCTCCGGCACGTACTTCACGAACATCCCGGCGAGCAGGCCGATCCAGGAGCAGGCCTCGGCGATCGCGACGACGCGGAAGGCGGTGGCGACGGAGCGGGGGTTCATCGGAGCGGGCGTCCTCGGGGTCGGCGGCAGGTCCTCGGGGTCAACGGCCCGGGGCGCGGCGGTGTCCCCGCCCCGTCGTGTGATCTTCCCGTCAGCGTGCCGTGGCAGGGTCGGCGCCGTGCGGGGGCTGGCGCGGAGGGAGTTCTGCCTCGTGCTGCTCCGCCGGATGGCCGACCTCCGCCCCGACCTCGTGGCCGACGCGCTGCCCCGCCTGGGTGCCACCCGTGCCGAGGCGCACGCCGCCCACACCCGCTGGCAGGCCCTGCACCACGCCCCGCGGGCACCGCGCGGGCTGGCGCTGCGGACCGCGGTCCTCGGCCCGCCCGAGGAGCTGGAGGACCGGCGCTTCGGCGACCTCGACGTCCAGGTGCGGCGCTGGCCGCTGCCGCTGTGGCCGCACGCGTGGTGGGAGGTGGTCAGCGGCCCCGGCGGCTCGGTGCTGCACGAGCACCTGGCCCGCGCGCCCGGCTCCCCGGTCCCCCCGGCGAGAGCGGGGGACCTGCGGGTCTGGGAGCACGTGCTCGACGACGTGGTGCGGGTCCCGGGTGCACGGAGCGTCGACCCCGGCGTCGTGACCCGCTGGGAGGTGCACCTCGCCGGCGGCGAGCGGGCGGTGTTCGTGTGGGGGCTGCTCCAGCGGGTGGATCAGCCGGCGATGCGGCGGGCCCCCACGTAACCGCCCATCAGCGGGGCGACCTTCACGACGTCGCCGGACGTCGGCGCGTGCACCATCTGGCCGTTGCCGATGTAGATGCCCACGTGGCTGATCGGGCTGTAGAAGAAGACCAGGTCGCCGGGGCGCAGGTCGGCCTTCGCGACCGGCTGGCCCATCTGCGCCTGCATCCGGCTGGAGTGCGGCAGGCTGATGCCGGCGGCGCGGTAGGCGTACTGCGTGAGGCCGGAGCAGTCGAACGAGCCAGGGCCGGCGGCCGCCCACACGTAGGGCTTGCCGCGCTGCGCCATGGCGGCGTCGACCGCCGCCTGGCCGGCCGCGCTGTCGGCCACGACCGGAGCAGCGGCGGCGACCGGCGCCTCCTCGCGCTCGTCGCGGCTGGCCCGCTCGTGGGGGACTGCCGCGACGGCCTGGCGCTCCTGCGTGGTCAGCCGGTCGTAGACGCCCTGGTACTGGGCGATCTGGGCCTCGAGGTCGGCCTGCTGGCGGGCGACGGCGTCGTACTGCGCCTGGGCCTCGGCGACCGCGGCGGCGGCCTGGGCCTGCGCCTGGGTGGCGACCTCGTTGGCCGCGGCCGCCGTCGCGAGCAGCTCGGACTGGTGCGCGGCGACCGACTGCAGCGTGGTCACCCGGCCGACGAACTCCTCGGCGGAGGCGCTGGTCATCAGCGCGCGGAAGGAGCTGGTGCTGTCGCCGGTGAAGGCGCTGCGGGCGATCCCGCGCACCTGCTCCTGGGCGGTGGTCAGCTGCGCCGTCGCGGCGGCGACCTGGGCCTGCGCCTGCTCCGCGGCGGCCGTCTGGGCGCGCAGCGTCTCGCGCGCCTCGTTGAACTGCTCCGAGAGCGCCTCGAGCTCGTGCCCGCGGGCGGCCACCAGCTCGGCGGCCTCGGCGGCCGTCGTCGGCGTCGTGGGGGTGGCGGCGGCCGGAGAGCCGGCGAGCAGGACGCCGGCGGCGGCGGCGATGGCCAGGACGGCGCGGCGGGACGTGCGCAGGGGGGTCGCCATGGTGCGGGCGGCGCTCCGTTTCTCATCCACGAGCCGCCTACCGAGTTAGCTGACGGGTTCGGGCGGGAGTTCGCCCGGCGGCTCGGCTCGCGCCGACCCGCTGCACCCCTGTGCTGCGGTGGGTCCCCGGTCCGGCCTCCGCGCCTGTGCGGGCGGCCGGTTCGACGGCGTCCGGGAGGTGTCACCCAGGCAGTGACGGAACGCCCCCGCGGACACACTCACCGTAGGGGCGTTACCGGTCCGTGACAACGGGTCGAATGACATTTGTGTGTTTCGATGGTCCAGATCACGGGCATGGCTGCCGATCGGCGTGACGAACCGGTCCGGGATCACCGGCGCGGCGCCGTTTCGCCGCCCGCTCCGGCGACCACTACCGAAGGCATGGACCTTCGCAGACCCCTCCTCCTGCTCGCCGTCGCGGGTTCCCTGGTCGCCTGCGGCGACAACAGCGACCTGCAGCGCGGCGAGACCAACTGCGACTCGCAGGGCGAGGAGGCCAGCAACCCGCACGACGCCAGCTGCGAGGAGACCGGCGTCAACGACGACGTCGAGTGAGCCGCGCACGACGGCTGCGCACCTGACGGGCGTGGCGCACGCCCCCGGCGAGCCCGCCGCCGCCCGCGGGCTGCGGTCGGTCACCCGGTTCCTCGTCGACGGCGTCCGACGGCGGCTGCGCGGTCGCGACCTCGCGCTCATCGCCGCGGGGCTGACCTTCTACGCGGGCATCGCCGTCGTCCCGGTGCTCGTGCTGGCCTTCGGCCTCACGGCCTGGCTCACCTCCGCCGAGCGGGTGCAGGAGCTCGGCAGCCGCGTCGCCGACCTGCTGCCCGCCGAGCTGGGCGCCCCGGCCGCGGTCGACCGGCTGGTCGAGGCCGGCATCGGCCTGCAGCCCCTGGGGGCCCTGCTGGCCCTGCTCCCCCTGTCGCTGTACGGCGAGGGGCTGCGCCGCGCGCTGCTGCGCTTCAGCGCGCGTGAGGAGGGGATGACCGGCTGGCGCGGACGGCTGGCCGCGCTGCCCCTGGTGCTCCTCTCCCCGTTCCTCCTCTACCCGCTGCTGCTGGTGGCGGCGCAGATGGCCGACCTCGCCGCGCAGGACGGCGCCGGCCCGGCCCTGGCCCGGACCGCGCTCGGGTTCTACGCCGTGCTGGCGGCCCTCACCCTCCCGCTCGGCTGGGGCTTCCGGGTGGTCGGCGGCGGCCGGGTGCACCGGCCGGCGCTGGTCTGCGGCACCTTGTTCACGGCCGCCTGCGTCTCCGGGTTCCTGCAGGGCTTCGTGCTGTTCCTGTCGCTGCCGCTGGACCTGGGCGCACCGTTCGGCGGGCTGACGGTCGTCGGCGGCGTCGTCGCCATCGGGCTGTGGCTCTTCCTGCTGCACGTCGTCGTGCTGCTCGGCTGGCTGCTCACCGGCTCGCTCGACGAGCTGCTCCAGCAGCGGGCCGCGGCTCAGCCGCCCGGCGGCCAGGGGATCGCCGGCCAGTCCTCCGGCCACCCGGGCAGCCCGGGGAGCGTGGGCGGCACCACGGGTGGCACGACGGGCGGCACCACCGGATCGGGCGGCGGGGCCACGACCGGCGGGGGTGCCACCACCGGCGGCGGCTCCGGAGCGGGCGGGACGTAGTCGCGGCCGTTGCTCACCTGGATGGTGACCAGCTGGCCGGGGACCGCACGCGCCGGGCTCAGGCCCACGAGCGCGCCGGCCGGCAACGCGCTGTCGACGTCCCGCGTCGCGGAGGTGAACCCGGCGGCGGCGAGGGCGGTGCGGCACTCGTCGACGGTGGCGCACGCCGGCACCGCCTCGGTGTTGCCGCGGACGACGGCGGGGTCGGCCGGCCGGAAGGTGCCGCTGCCCCGCGCGGTGAGGATCGGCGCCATCGCGTCGTGCCAGATGCGCGCGCCCTTGTCCCCACCGAACCCGCCCACGTCCCGGGCCCGCTTCGGGTCGAAGACCATGACGCTGGCCGCGATCTCGGGGGTGTAGCCGACGAAGGCGACCGAGTAGTTGTTCTGCGTCGTCCCGGTCTTGCCCGCGATCTGGTGGCCGGGCACGTACGCCCGCGGCGCCGTCTGCCCCGGGTTCCCCGGCTCGACGTCCTTGCGCAGCATCTGGGTGAGCGTGTCGGCCACCCCGGGCGGGATCGCCTCGGGCGTGCAGGGGTCGGCCGGCACCAGCGGCTCGCCGTCGTCGCCCAGCACCGGCTCCCCGTGGCGGTCGAGCACCGCGGTCACCGGCGTGACGTCGCACTGCGTGCCGCTCGCGGCCAGCGTCGAGTAGGCGCTGGCGAGCCCGAGCGGGCTGGTGGCGTCCGGCCCGAAGGTGAACGAGCCGTTGTTCTCGTCGATCGTCCGCTGCGCCAGGCCCTGGGTGTCGAACTGGTACAGCCCCATGGCCTCGGCCATCCGGACCGGCTCCGCCACGCTGCCGAGGGCGTCCTCGAGCGCGAGGAAGTAGGTGTTGGAGGACTGGTAGAGCGCCGTCGTCATGTCCAGGGTGGACCGGTAGCTGCCGGAGTTCCGGACGTCGTACGGGCCGCCGTCCTCCCGGAAGACCCGCGAGTAGTACGGGCTCGGCGCGTCCAGCGTGTAGGTGGACGAGTAGCCGCGGGCCAGCGCGGCGGCGGCCACGAACACCTTGTACGTCGAGCCCGCGCCCGCGCTGGCCGCCGCGTTGAGGTTGTACGACTCCTGCGTCGGGTCGGTCACGTCGTAGCCGAACACCCGGTTCACGCTCATCGCGAGCAGGTGCCCGGTCCCCGGCTCGACGGCGGTGAAGGTCGCGGCCCGCGAGTCCTCCAGCGGGAGCGTGGCCAGGACGGCGGCGTCGCCGGCGCGCTGCAGGTCGACGTCGAGCGTCGTCCGGATGGTGTAGCCGCCGCGTTCGAGCTCCTCCGTGGTGAGACCGAGCGTCTGGGTGAGGTACTTCTGCACGAAGTCACACACGTACCCGCCGACGCTGGCCTCCGCGCAGCCCCGCCGCGGCGCGGGCTCGGGGGTCAGGCCCAGCGGTGCGGCCTGCGCCTCGGTGGCCTGCTCGGGGGTGATGTAGCCCTGCGCCGCCATCCGGGTGAGCACCTGGTTGCGGCGGAACGTCGCCCGCTCGGGGTTGACGAACGGGTCGTCGTCCGACGGGCTCTGCACGAGCCCGGTGAGCAGCGCCGCCTGCGGCAGGGTGAGGGCGGCGGCGTCGACGCCGAAGTAGCGGCGGGCGGCCGGCTGGATGCCGTAGGCGTTGTTCCCGAAGTAGACGATGTTGAGGTAACGGGTGAGCAGCTCGTCCTTGCTGTAGGTGGCCTCCATCGCCAGCGCCAGCCGGGCCTCGCGCACCTTGCGGGCCAGGGTCTTGTCGACGGCGGCGTCGCGTTCGTCCTGGGTGCGGGCCGACTGCAGCAGCGTCTGCTTGACCAGCTGCTGGGTGAGCGTCGACCCGCCCTCGCGGACGTCGCCGGAGACCACGTTGGTCACCAGTGCCCGGACGGTCCCCTGCACGTCGAGCCCGCCGTGCTCGTAGAACCGGGCGTCCTCGATCGCGACCATCGCCTGCTTGACCACCTCGGCGATCTCCGAGGAGGCGACCGGGTCGCGGTTCTCCTCGTAGAACCAGGTGATCGGCTCGCCGTTCGCCGCCAGCACCACGGTGTTGCCCGGCGGGGTCTCGTCGGTGAGCTCGGCCGGCGGCTCGCCCAGGAACCCGCCGGTCTGCGAGGCGGCCAGCGTGGGCCCGCCCACCCACGGCAGGAGCAGCCCGGCCAGCAGGACGCCGGCGAGCAGCACGCTCCCCGCGAGCGTGCACAGCGTGGCTCCGGTGCTCCGCTGGCGCATGCCGATCTCCTCCCGACCGGGCACACCTCAGCAGAGCGGGGACACGCCCGACAACCCTCCGCGCCGAACGTAGCCAGCCCGTGACGGTGCGTGACGGGCAGGTGGGAAAGCCGTGGTCAGAGCGCCGGGTGTGCCGTCAGGGCCTCGAGGAGCTCGCCGCGGTGCAGGACCACGAGAGTGCTCACCGCCCGGGTGAGGACGACGTAGAGCCGGTGCAGGCCGCGCGGTTCGGCCGCGACGATCGCCGCCGGGTCGACCACCACGACGGCGTCGAACTCCAGCCCCTTGGCCAGCGTCGCGGGGACGACGGCGATCCGGTCCGGCGCCTCACCGTCGTCGCCCAGCACGGCCGCCGGCACCCCCGCCCCGGTCAGCAGCCGGGCCAGCTCCGCCACCTCCGCATCGGCGCAGACGACGCCGATCGATCCCGGCGCGGCCGCGAGCTCGGCGACCACCTCGGCGAGCGGGCCGGCCAGCCCGGCCACCGGGCGGACCCGCAGCGCGCCGGGCTCGCTGCGGACCGCGCTCGCGGGCGGCAACCCGGGGGCGATGAGCGGCAGCAGCCGGTTGGCGTAGTCGAGGACCTCGGCCGGCACCCGGTAGCCGCGGGTCAGCGGGCGGACGACGGCGCCCGGGCGGCCGAGGTCGGCCAGCGTGCGCGCCCAGTCCGACGAAGACCACGGGCTGGTCGCCTGCGCCAGGTCGCCGAGCACGGTGAGCGACCCCGCGGCCAGCCGGCGGGCCACCGCCCGGCACTGCATCGGCGAGAGGTCCTGCGCCTCGTCGACGACCACGTGCCCGTAGCCGCTGGTCCGCTCCAGCAGGCCGGCGGCCTCGTCGGCCAGCACCGCGTCGGCCTCGGTCCACGGCGCCGTGCGCGCCGACCGGGGAGCGGCGTCCCAGCGCAGCAGCGCCCGCTCGTCGTCGGTGAGGACGCCGCGCGCGGCCCGGGCGAGCAGCGCCTCGTCGGTGTAGAGGGCGAGCAGCAGCCCGGCGGCGTCGCGGGCGGGCCAGACCTCGTCGCAGAACGCCCGCACCTCGGGGCTGCGCGCCGCCCGCCGGGTCTCGGCGTCGGTGGGGCTGCCACCGGCCGCCTCCTTCTGCCGCCGGGCGTCCTCGGCCAGCAGCATCGCCAGGCGCTCCCGGCCCGCCGCGTAGTGCAGCAGCTGCTGGTCGTCGTCGCCCCGCGCGCGGCGGCGCAGGTCGTCGACGTAGCGCTTGAGCCGCTCGACCGGCACCCGGTACCTCCGGCCGACCAGCGGCACCAGCACGTCGTCGGCGGGCTTGCGGATCTCGCCCCAGAGCGCCCGCCGGAGCACCTCGGCCATGCGGGCGTCGCCCTTGAGCACGGCCACCTCGGGCCGGTCGACGGCGCGCACCGGCACGCGGGCGGTCAGCTGGGCGACCGTCGTCTGCTCGACGTCCACCTCGCCCAGCGTGGGCAGCACCTGCTCGATGTAGCGCAGGAACGCCCGGTTGGGGCCGACGACGAGCACGCCGGTGCGGGCCAGCTGCCCGCCGTGCGTGTAGAGCAGGTAGGCGGCGCGGTGCAGGCCGACGGCGGTCTTGCCGGTGCCCGGGGCGCCCTGGACGCAGACCGACTCGGCGAGCGGGGCGCGCACGATGTCGTCCTGGTCGGGCTGGATGGTGGCGACGATGTCGCGCATCGGGCCGCTGCGCGGGCGCTCGATCTCGCTCCGGAGGAACGCGCTCTCGCCGTCGTCGGCGGTGAGGTGCTCGTCCTCGTAGCCGGTCAGCTCGCCGCCGGCGAAGCCGAACCGGCGGCGCCGGCTCAGGCCCTGGGGCTCGACGGCGCTGGCCTGGTAGAACGGCCGGCTCATCGGCGCGCGCCAGTCGATGACCACCGGGTCGCCGGCGTCGTCGCGGACGTGCCGGCGGCCGATGTGGAACGTCTCGTACGGGCTGTCGGTGCGCCCGAAGAAGGGCGGGACGCCGGGATCGGCGGCCAGCGCCCGCAGCCGCTCGGCCCGGGCGGCGCCGAGCCGCTCGGAGGCCCAGGCGTCGACGCCGGCGTCGGTCACCGCGGTGGCGGCGACCCGCATCTGCGCCAGGCACGCCTCGGCGCGGGCGAGGTGGGCGCGCTCGGCGTCCAGGACGGGATCGGGGACGGAGGGGTCGGGGACGGTGGTCTCGGGTGCGGATCGGTGAGACACGGTCGGAGGACGTTACGCGCGCTGCCCGCGCCCGGTCCACCAGCTTTCGGTACCGGAAGCCGCCGGCCTCCGCTCGGCTTTCGGTACCGAAAGCTGCCGCCCTCCGCTCGGCTTTCGGTACCGAAAGCTGCTTGGGAGGGTGGGGCCATGACACAGGCGATCCCCGACTCGATGCTGGCCGGACGGCTCGACGTGCGCACCCGCGCGTTCGCGGTGAAGGAGGTGCCCACCCCCTCCCCCGGTCCGGGCGAGGTCCTGGTCCGGGTGGCCGCGGCGGGCATCTGCCTCTCCGACGTCCACCTGATCGAGGGGATGCTCTCGCCGCTGTTCCTCGCCGGCGACGAGGTGACGCTCGGCCACGAGGTCGCCGGCACGGTCGCCGCGCTCGGCCCGGGGGTCGCCGGCCCGGCCGTGGGCACGCGGGTGCTGCTGCAGGCCGGCGAGGAGAAGGGCGGCTGGGTGCACACCCGCGGCGTCGACTACGACGGCGGCTGGGCGCAGTACGCGGTGGCCACCACCGGCACGCTGGTCCCGATCCCGGACGAGCTGCCCTTCGAGCAGGCGTGCATCGTCCCGGACGCCGTCTCGACGCCGTACGCGTCCATCGTCGCGACCGCGCAGGTCCGCACCGCCCAGCCCGTCGGCGTCTGGGGCATCGGCGGGCTCGGGGCGCACGCCGTGCAGCTGCTGCGCACGGCCGGGGCCGCCCCGATCGTCGCCGTCGACCCGGTGCCCGAGGCGCGGCAGCGGGCGATGGACTTCGGCGCCGACCTGGCGCTGGACCCGTCCGAGGACGTCGCCGCCCGCGTCCGCGAGCTCACCGGCGGCGCGGGCCTGGCCTACGCGTTCGACTTCGCCGGCGTGCCCCCGGTCCGGGAGCAGGCGGTGCGCACCCTGGAGCGGGACGGCGCGCTGGTGCTGGTCGGCCTCACCGACCAGCCGCTGACCATCCGCAACGGCACGCAGTTCAGCTACTTCCAGCAGCGCATCCTCGGCCACTACGGCTCGGAGCCCGCCCACGTCGAGGAGCTGGTGCGGCTGATCCGGCACGGCCGGCTCGACCTGTCCCGCTCGATCTCCGGCACGCTGCCGCTGGCCGACGCCGCGAGCGGTGTCGAGCAGCTCGCCCGCAAGGAGGGCAACCCGATCCGCCTCGTGCTCCAGCCCTGACCGCAGCTCTCGGTACCGGGAGCGCAGCTCCTCACCCGGCTCTCGGTACCGAAAGCTGTCAGGGGCGGTCGGCGGGTTCCACGATCGTCACCTCGACGGCGCGGAACTGCGCCGGCGTCCCGAGCAGCACCGCCTTCGTCGGATCGCCGACGTCGAGGTGCGCCTCCCGGCGCAGCGCGGCCAGCGGCGCCAGCCGGCGGTCGGACAGCACGTCGTCGGCCAGGCCGCGGTCACCGCCGGTGAACAGCGCGACGACGTCCGCGGCGTGCGGCAGCAGCACCCGCACCGCCGTCTCCACCGCGTGCGCGACGACGGCGTCGGTCTGGTTCGACCGGCGCCGGGCGAACCGCTGCTGCGACCAGCCCCCGGCCGCCGTCCGCCCCTGCACCTGCCGGGCGTCGACCTTGGACGCCACCAGCCGGCCTCCGTCGAAGACGCCCACCGCCCAGCGCCCTCGGCGGACCAGCAGCACCGCGGCCCGCCGCTCGGCGCGGGCCACCGCGGTGAAGGTGCCCAGCAGCGGCGTCCCCGGCGTCCAGCCGAACGGCGCCCGCAGGGCGAGGGTCGTGCTGTCGGCGCAGGTGACGCGGACGACACCGTCGTCGGCCCGGACCTCGGTGAAGGCGCCGTGCCGCTCGGCGACGCCGTCCAGCCACCTCCCGAGCCGCTCGGGGGCGACGCCGAGCCGCCGTCCCCCGCCCGCCGCCGGCCGGGCGCGGGTCATCGGGAGCGCAGCGGCAGCAGCCGGTCGAGCACGTCGCCGGTGCGCAGCCCGTCGTGCTCGAACTCGTTGGTGACCCAGGTGCGCACGTTGCCCACGGCCTCGGCGGTCTCCAGGGACAGCGCCGCGTCCACGTACATGTCGTCGAAGTAGACGGCGGCGTCGACCGGCACCTCGTTGGCCGCCAGGCGGGCCGGGTCGTAGAGCGCGGGGAACTCCTCGATCTCGGCGAGGGCGTGCGCGGCCGGGCCGAAGGGCCGCAGCGAGGCGATCTCGTCGAACATCCAGGGGTAGATCATCTCGCCGGTGAAGGGCAGCGGGCGGCGGGAGCCGTCGAACTCCGGGCCCCGCTCGGCCTCCGCCGCCCAGCCGGTCGCGCCGGCCCCGGAGGCGTAGATGCTCTCGTGCAGCGCGGCGTAGAGCGGGTTGTCCCAGAACGACGTCCGCCGGGCCACCTGGTCGAGGAAGGTGTCGGACAGCCCGTCGTCCTCCAGCGCCTCCTCGAACAGCCAGTGCAGCTCCTCGGGTCCGGCCTTGGTGCCCAGTACCTGGCCGGTGGTCTGCAGCCGGCGCACCGACAGCCGGTCGCCGTCGGGCAGCAGCGCCGGCCGGGCGGTGAGCCGGTCGGCGACCCCCGCCACCAGGGCGACGTCGTCGGGGTAGCGCTCGTAGAACCGGGCGGTCTTCGCGGCGACGCGGGGATAGGTGCGCCGGTACAGCTCCCGCGCGTCCGGCCGCAGCCCCGCCAGCCCGCCGGTGACCAGGCAGCGCTGCAGGCCCTGGGGCGCGAACGACAGGTAGGTCAGGGTGATGAACCCGCCGTAGCTCTGCCCCAGCGTCGTCCAGGGCCGGCCGTCGTAGAGCGTCGTCCGCACGTGCTCGGCGTCGGCGACGATCGAGTCGGCGCGGAAGGCGAGCAGGTGCTCCGCGGCGGCGCGCGGGTCGTCGAACGCCGCGATCCGCCGCGCCGTCACGCGGGAGCTGCGGCCGGTGCCCCGCTGGTCGAGCAGCACCACCCGGAAGTCGCGCAGCGCGCGCTCGATCCAGCCGCCGCGGGTGGGCCGCGGCGACCGGCCGCCCGGGCCGCCCTGGAGGAAGAGCAGCAGGGGCAGGTCGGCGTCGCGGCGGTCGGGGTGCACCAGCTCGCGGACGAAGACCTCGGTCGCCGCGCCGTCGTCGCTCCCCCACCACAGCGGCACCGGCACCGACCGGTCGGTGACGAGCGCGCCGGGGATCTCGTAGCGGCTCACGTCAGCGCGCCAGGGCGGGCGTCGGCGCGTGCTCGGCCGGCACGTGCAGCTGGCGCTGGCCCAGCGTGACGACGACGGCCGCCACGGCCGCCGCGACGGTGGCGACGACGAACGCCGCGTTGGCCCCGGACACGTCGACGATCTTGCCCGCCAGCGAGGCGCCGATCGCCACCCCCAGGGCCAGCGAGGTGCCGATCCAGGTGAACGCCTCGGTGACCGCCGCCCGCGGGACCAGCAGCTCCGCCAGGCTGAAGGAGCTGATCAGCGACGGCGAGACGGCGATCCCGGCGAGCACCACGAACGGCACCATCAGCCAGACGTCGCGGATGACCAGCAGCGGGACGCTGAGCACGGTGAGGGCGATCAGCACCCCGGCCAGCCGCAGCCGCAGCGGCAGCCGCCAGTGGAACGTGCCCCAGCCGATCCCGCTGGCCATGGAGCCCACGGCCAGACCGGCGATGAGCACACCGGACATGGACCGCACGCCGTTCTCGTCGGCGAAGGCGACCAGCGCGATCTCCAGCGTGCCGAGGACGGCGCCGACGGCGGCGCCCACCACGAAGAGCACCTTGAGCCCGTCGATCCGCATGGGCGAGGGGCCGTTGCGGTGCTCGTGGGGCGCCGGCGGGGGCTCGGTGCGCCGCTGGGCGGCGAACAGCAGGCTGCCGACGGCGGCGAGGGTGAACGCGGTGACGACGCCGGACGTGGCGTGCCCGGTGGTGGACAGGAACGTGACCAGGACCGGGCCGGCGATGAAGACCAGCTCGTCGACGACGGATTCCATCGCCAGCGCGGTGTGCAGCCGGTGGCTGCCGCGCAGCAGGTGGGTCCAGCGCACCCGGATCATCGAGGAGACCGGCGGGATGCAGGTGCCGGCGACGCCCGCCGCGGCGAACACCGTCCAGGTGGGCCAGCCGTCCCGCACGGCGGCGATGAAGACCGCTCCTGCCGCGACGAAGACCGCCAGCACCGGCAGCAGCACCCGGCGCTGGCCGTGCGTGTCGGCGAGCCGGCCGATCAGCGGGCCAGCGAGGGCGGTGGTGAGCGCCCCGACGGCGGCGACGGCGCCGCCCAGGCCGTAGGAGCCGGTCTCGGAGGCGACCAGCAGCACGCAGCCCAGCCCGACCATCGACAGCGGCAGCCGTCCGACGAACGCGGCCAGCACCATGGGCAGGGCGTGCGGCGTGCGCAGGACCTGCAGGTAGGGATTCGCCACGTGGGGAAGTGCCTCCGTCGACCGGGGTGCGGCCTACCGAAGTTAACCGACTCCGCGACGGCGGGCTCGTCGATCACCGGTGCGGCCGCCGTTGATCAGGTCACCTGATCACCGCGGGTCCTGGCTCACGGTCGACGGTGAGCCAGGACCCCTGGCGGTGAGCCAGGACGGGGTTCAGCCGTCCAGGCGGTGCTTGAGGATCTCCAGCTCGTCCCACATGGTGCTGGGCAGCTTGTCCCCGAACTTCTCGAACCACTCGGTGATCTGCGGGATCTCCTCGCGCCACTCCTCCGGCTTCACCGCGAGCGCCTTCTCGACCTGCTCGCCGGTCATCTCCAGCCCGGCGACGTCGAGGGAGTCCGGCGTCGGCACGTGGCCGATCGGGGTCTCGACGGCGGCGGCGGTGCCCTCGAGCCGCTCGACGACCCACTTGAGCACCCGGCTGTTCTCGCCGAAGCCCGGCCACAGGAAGCCGCCGTCCTCGTCGCGGCGGAACCAGTTCACGTAGAAGATCCGCGGCAGCTTGGTGGCGTCGTGCTGCTTGCCGGTCTCGACCCAGTGGCCGAAGTAGTCGCCGGCGTTGTAGCCGATGAACGGCAGCATCGCGAACGGGTCGCGGCGCACGACGCCGACCGCACCGGTGGCCGCCGCCGTCGTCTCGGACGAGAGCGTGGCCCCCATGAAGACGCCGTGGTTCCAGTCCCGCGCCTCGGTGATGAGCGGGATCGTGGTCTTGCGGCGGCCGCCGAACAGGATCGCCGAGATCGGCACGCCCTTCGGGTCGTCGTACTCCGGCGCCAGGATCGGGCACTGGGTGATCGGGGTGCAGAACCGGCTGTTCGGGTGGCTGGAGAGCTCGCCGCTCTCCGGCGTCCAGTCCCGGCCCTTCCAGTCGGTGAGGTGGGCGGGGGCCTCGTCGGTCATGCCCTCCCACCAGATGTCGCCGTCGTCGGTCAGCGCGACGTTGGTGAACACCGAGTTGCCCTGGTCGATGGTGCGCATGGCGTTGGGGTTGGTGTCCCAGCCGGTGCCCGGGGCGACGCCGAACAGGCCGTACTCGGGGTTGAGCGCGTAGAGCCGGCCGTCCTCGCCGAAGCGCATCCAGGCGATGTCGTCGCCGAGGGTCTCGACCTTCCAGCCCGGGATCGTGGGCTCGAGCATGGCCAGGTTCGTCTTGCCGCAGGCGCTCGGGAAGGCGGCGGCGACGTAGTAGACCTTCTGCTGCGGGCTGGTCAGCTTGAGGATCAGCATGTGCTCGGCGAGCCAGCCCTCGTCGCGGGCCATGACCGAGGCGATCCGCAGCGAGTAGCACTTCTTCCCGAGCAGCGCGTTGCCGCCGTAGCCCGAGCCGTAGGACCAGATCATCCGCTCCTCGGGGAAGTGGACGATGTACTTGGTCTCGCTGCACGGCCACGGGACGTCGGCCTGACCGGGCTCCAGCGGAGCACCGAGGGAGTGCATGGCCGGGACGAACGGGCGGTCCTCCCCCATGGCGTCCAGCACGTGCTGCCCGATGCGGGCCATGACCCGCATGGACACGACGACGTACTCGGAGTCGGTGAGCTCGACGCCGAACATCGGGTTCTCGGCCTCGACCGGGCCCATGCAGAACGGGATGACGTACATCGTCCGGCCGCGCATGCACCCGCGGTACAGCTCGGTCATGACCGACTTCATCTCGGCCGGGTCCATCCAGTTGTTGGTGGGGCCGGCGTCGGCCTCGTCGACCGAGCAGATGTAGGTGCGGTCCTCGACGCGGGCGACGTCGCTGGGGTCGGAGGCGCACCAGAAGGAGTTGGGCTTCTTCTCCAGGGGGGTGAAGGTGCCGGCGTCGACCAGCTTCCCGGTGAGCCGCGCCCACTCCTCGTCGCTGCCGTCTACCCAGACGACCTGGTCCGGGGTCGCCAGCTCCGCCATCTCCCGGACCCAGGCCAGCAGCCGGGGGTGGGTGGTCGGGGCGTTGTCGAGACCGGGGGTGGCCAGGGAAGTCACGGCGTCTCCATCCTCTGCGTCGCCGGGGGCGGCGGTGCCCCGGGCGCTGGCGTCGATCCGGGCCGCCGACGCCGTTGTCGGCGGTCCGGATCGCGTCAGGCTACCGACGTTCTAGACGTCTGTAACCGTGAGAGATGTTACGTATAGGACGTCTTGTCCTCAGGTCGAAAGCCCCTGGCACGAGGGCGATCTGGGCCACACCATGCGCGCGGCAACCCCTGCCGCGACCGGCGCCGTGCGCCTACCGTTCTGGCGCATGGCGCACCGTCGGGCGCTCGTCGCCGTCTCTGCGGTCCAGCTCGCAGCCGGCCTCGGCGGCCAGGTCGTCGCACTCCGGCGCCGGCGCGCCTACGACACCCCCTTCATGGGCGGCAGCCCGGACGCGGTGGGCCGGGACTCGCTGGTGCTGGGGACGGCGCTGAGCGCGCCCGTCACGATGCTGATCGCGCAGGCGTGGGGGACGGCCCGGCTGGCCGGCGGGCCCGACGAGCGGGCCCGCGCGGTGCTCCTCGCGCTGAGCACCGTGATGGTGCCCGGCTACCTGCTGGAGCGGCTCTGCCGGGCCCGCCTCACCCCGGGTGGCGCAGACGCGGTCGAGACGCCGCTCGTGGCCACCGGGCTCGCCGGCGCGGTGGCGATGGCACTGCTGGCGCGACCGGGTCAGCCCGCCGCGGTCCGCCCGTAGGCCGGCCCGACCTCGGCCAGGAAGACGTCCCAGCTTCCCGGCTGCGGCGCGCCGGCCACCTCGGCGGCGAGCTTGTCGAGGTACCAGTGCCACCCCATCGCGAAGTCGGTGACGTCGGCGTCGGCGCCGAAGACCTGGACGAACCGCAGCTGGGTGCGACCGTCCTCCTGCCACAGGTCGAGGTCGATCCGCCAGGCGTCGGTGTCCTCCTGCGTCCACTCGACGACCAGGCGCCGCGGAGGGTCGCACTCGACGATCCGCATCGGCTCGCCGGCCGGCTCGGCCTCGTGCGTCATCGTGAAGGTCCCCGTGCTGCCCGGGCGGCGCTCTCCGTCGAACGTGCCGATCCAGCGGACCAGCCGGTCGGGCTCGGTGAGCGCCGCCCAGACGTCCTCGACCGGATCGGGCCACGAGCGGCGGAACTCCAGCCGCTGGCGCCCGTCGGGCTGCCTGGTGACGACGCCGCGGCGGCCGGAGGCGGTCTCGGTGGTCTCGCTCATGGGTTCGCTCCGTTCGTGCGCGCCCGCCGTCCGCGGGCGATCTCGGTGTCCAGGGCATCCAGCCGGGAGGCCCACAGATCGCGGTAGGGCTCCAGCCAGTTGTCGAGCTCCCGCAGCGGTCGCGGGTCCAGCGCGTAGAAGCGGTGCCGGCCGTCGGTGCGCGCGCTGACCAGCCCGGCCTCCCGGAGCACGCGCAGGTGCCGGCTGATGGCCGGCCGGCTGACCGGGAAGCGGTCGGCGACCTCGCCGGCGGACCGTTCGCCGCCCGCCAGCAGTGCGACGATCTCGCGCCGCGTGGGGTCGGCGAGCGCCTCCAGTGCGTGCACGGTGAATACGTAACACATCAGTTACGCGTTCCGCCAGGGGTTGCCGCGTGCCGGGCCGGGTTAGGAGGAGCCCATGACCGTCACCGATCCCGACACCCCGGACCCGCTGAACGACCCCCGCACGACCCAGGCCGACCCCGGCGCCGTTGCCCAGGGCGCCGATCTCGCCTCGACGGAGGACGACCCGACCGCCACCGGCGAGGACGAGCTCGCCACCAGCGCGAACCTCGAGGACGAGGCCGGCGGCAGCGACGTCACCGGCGGTGCGTTCTCCGAGACGCCGGAGGCCTGAACCGTGTGACGGATCGGTCCGGCCCGGGTATGGCTGCGCGCGTTCCCGCCAGCTGAACCGAGGAGGACCGATGGCCACCGGTGAGACCGGCTTCGAGGACGTCTTCTACGACCTCGTCTCCGTCCAGTACCACTCGCTCAAGGCCGGGCACGACTACGGCCAGTACGTCCGGGACGCCGAGAACGCCGGCCTGGACGACATCGCGGCCTTCTTCCGCGAGGTGATGGAGCAGGACTCCGCGCGCGCGAAGCGCTGCCACGAGTTCCTGGGCCGCCTGCAGGGCACCTCTCAGGGCGGTCCCGCGACGCAGTGAGCGGCAGGATGGGCAGGTGCTCACCACCGCGCTGACCCGCCGCTTCGCACTCACCGCCCCGGTCGTCGGCGCCCCGATGGCCGGGGTCGCGGGCGGCGAGCTCGCCAGGGCGGTCTCGCTGGGCGGTGGGCTCGGGATGATCGGGGTGGGCAGCGCGACGCCGTCCTCGTGGCTGGCCGAGCAGTGCGCGATCCCCCGCGCCGACGGGCTGCCGTTCGGTGTCGGGCTGATGGCGTGGGCGCTGGCCGACCGACCGGACCTGCTCGACACCGCGATCGACGCCGTTCCGGACCTCGTGTCGGTGTCCTTCGGCGACCCGGCACCGTTCGTGCGCCGCCTGCACGACGCCGGGATCCCCGTCGCGATGCAGGTGAACACCGTCGACGACGTACGCCGGGCCGAGGCCGCCGACGTCGACATCGTGGTCGCCCAGGGCACCGAGGCGGGCGGCCACACCGGGCACCGGGCCACCCTGCCGCTGCTGCAGGAGGTCCTCGCGCTCACCGACCGGCCCGTGCTGGCCGCCGGGGGCATCGCCACCGGCGCCGGGCTCGCCGCCGTCCTCGCCGCGGGGGCGGCGGGCGCGTGGATCGGGACGCCGCTGCTCGCCTGCGCCGAGGCGACCAACTCCCCCGCCGCCCGGGCCCGCGTGCTGGGCGCGGCGGGCGAGAGCACCGTGCTCACCCGGGCCTTCGACGTGGCACAGCGGCTGCCGTGGCCGGAGCGCTGGCCCGGCCGGGCCCTGGTCAACCAGTTCTCCCGGACCTGGCACGGGCGGGAGGAGGAGCTGGCGCGGGACGACGAGGCCTCCCGCCGCGTGGTCGAAGCGCGGCGGACCGACGACCTGGAGCAGGGGCCGCTCTACGCGGGCGAGTCGGTCGGGCTGGTCACCGAGGAGCGGTCGGCGGCCGATGTCGTCCGCTCTCTCGCCGCGGACGCCGAGGTGGCCCTGCGCCGGGCGGTCGGCCTGCTCGGCTAGACGGCGCAGCTGTCGTCGGTGCAGCCGTCGGCGGCCGGGAGCGTGACCAGGGGGTTCGCGTCGGCCCAGGCGCGCTCCAGGATCTGCAGCAGCAGCTCGGCGGGCTGGGCGCCGGCGGCGCCGTACTTGCGGTCGACGACGAAGAACGGGACGCCGGTCGCGCCGAGGGTGCGGGCCGTGGCGATGTCGTCCTGCACCGCGGGCAGGTAGCGGCGGTCGGCCAGGACCTCGCGGACCTCGGCCTCGGCCAGCCCGACCTCGACGGCGAGGGCCACGAGGGAGTCGACGGCGAACACGTCGCGCCCCTCCTCGAAGTGCGCGTGCAGGAGGCGCTCCTTGAGCTCGCCCTGCCGGCCATGCTCGGCGGCCAGGTGCAGCAGCTCGTGGGCGCGCAGGGTGTTGCCGCTGACGCCGTTCGCCAGGTCGTAGTGCAGCCCCTCACCCGCGGCCACCTCCTCGACCTGGGCCATGTTCGCCCGCATCTGGTCCTCGCTGGCGCCGTACTTGCGGGCCAGGGCGGGCAGCGTCGCGTGCGTCTCGCCCTCGGGGACGCTCGGGTCGAGCTGGAACGAGCGCCAGACGATCTCGACCTGGTCGCGGTGCGGGAACTGCTTCAGCGCGGTCTCCAGACGACGCTTGCCGATGTAGCACCACGGGCACACGACGTCGGACCAGATCTCCACCTGCATGCCCCGCGCAACCTCGTTGCGGCGTCAACCATTCCGCGCGTCACCCTCCGCGGGGTGGACGTCGGCGCGGGCGCGGCCGTCGCCGGGCGTCGGGTCGAGGAAGACGTAGCGGACGCCGGGGTGCCGGGCGACCAGCCGCCGCTCGGCCTCGTCCGACGCCCGCTCGACGTCGGCCACGGTCGCGGTGTCGGCGAAGTCGACCTTGGCCGAGACGATCAGCTGGCCCGGGCCGATGACCGTCGTCAGCAGGAACGGCACGTCGCTGACCTGCGGGAGCGCCAGGATCTCCTGCCGCAGCTCCTCCTGCAGCCCCGGCGCGATCGACTGGCCGATGAGCAGCGAGACGTTCGCCCGCGCCAGCGAGCCGGCGACGAGCAGCAGCAGGACGCCGATCAGGGTCGCGGCGACGCCGTCCCACAGCGGGTCGCCGGTGACGTGCTCCAGGAACAGGCCGGCGGCGGCGAGCACCAGCCCGACCAGCGCGGCGCTGTCCTCGAAGGTGACCGCCTTGACGGTCGTGTCGCTGGTCTCGGCGAGGTAGCGGCGCGGCGTCGTCCCCCACTTCCGGGCCTCCGAGCGGACCTGCTTGACCGCCTTGAGCAGCGAGGAGCCCTCGAGCACGAACGCGATCGCCAGCACGATGTAGGCGATCAGCGGCTCGCCCTGCTCCTCGCCGGCGCGGATGGTGCTCACGCCCTGCCAGATCGAGAAGCCCGCGCCGAGCGTGAAGGTGGCCAGGCAGGCCAGCAGGGCCCAGAAGTAGGTCTCCCGGCCGTAGCCGACCGGGTGCCGCTCGTCGGGGTCCTTGTCGCCGCGCTTGAGCGCGACGAAGAGCAGCACCTCGGTGATGGTGTCGGCCAGCGAGTGCGCCGCCTCCGACAGCATCGCCGAGGAGTGGCTGATCAGGCCGCCGACGAGCTTGGCGACGGCGATGCCGAGGTTCGCCAGCCCGGCGACGACGACGGTGGCGGTGGACTCACCGCCCTCGCCGGTGGCCGCCTTCACCAGGGCGTGCTCGGAGGCCGGGGCGGGCTGCGTCATGGCAGCCCCGGTGCCCCGGAGGGCACCGGGGCATGCGCCCCCTAGCGGACGCCGACGAGGTCGACGACGAAGACCAGCGTCGCGCCGGGCTTGATGACGCCACCGGCGCCGCGCTCGCCGTACGCCTTGTGCGCCGGGATGGTCAGCCGGCGGCGGCCGCCGACCTTCATGCCGACGATGCCCTCGTCCCAGCCCTGGATGACCATGCCGACGCCCACGCGGAACTCCAGCGGGTCGCCCCGGTCCCAGGAGGCGTCGAACTGCTCGCCGCCGTCGTGGGTGACGCCGACGTAGTGCGCGCTCACCAGGTCGCCCGCCTTGGCCTCGGGGCCGTCGCCGACGACGAGGTCCTCGATCACCAGGTCGTCCGGGGCAGGCCCGGTCGGCGGCTCGACGTCCGGTCGGCTCAGCTCGGCCACGGTTCTCCCTCCCGAGCCGGGGCGTTCCCGGCCTCGGGCTCCATCCAAGCAGTGGCCGGCACGGGGCTCTCCTCGACGTGGGCCGCGACCGCCGCCCCGGGGGGTGCGGTGTCCAGCGGGTGGGCCAGCTCGTCGGCCGGCAGCCGCGCGACCAGGATCGCGATCACGGCGAGCACCGGCGGCACCAGCCCGGCGACCAGGAACGTCGTCGTCAGGCCGATGACCTCGCCCACCGTGCCGGCCAGCGCCATCGACAGCGGCATGAGGCTCAGCGACATGAAGAAGTCCAGGCTGGACACCCGGCCGAGCAGCGCGGGCGGCACCCGGCGCTGCAGCAACGTGCCCCAGATGACCGTCGCGGCCTGGAAGGTGGCGCCCATGACCGCGCTGGCGACGAAGAACGGCCACAGCTCGGTGGCGAACCCGAAGACCACCATGGGCACGCAGCCCAGGCCCCAGAGCAGGTTCATCACCGTCAGGTAGCGGCGCGGGAGCCGCAGCGACGCCACGACGACCGAGCCCAGCGCACCCCCGATGCCGAAGGCGGCCAGCGCCCAGGCGTGGTCGCGCGGGCCGCCGCCGATGTCCTGGAGCGCGAAGGGCACCAGCACCTCGAACGGCCCGATGAACACCAGGACCATCACCGACGCGTAGAGCAGCGTGGCCAGCAGCCAGGGCGTGCGGGCCATGTAGGCGAAGCCCTCGCGGACGTCCCCCAGCAGGGCCGCGACGCCGGCTCCCTTCTCCGTGTCGTCCCGGCGCAGGGGCGTGCGCGGCAGCCCCGCGACGCAGGCGGCGGCGAGCAGCGAGGCCAGCGCGGTGACCGCCAGCGCCGCACCCGGGGAGAAGGCCGCGACGAGGAAGCCGGCGGCCGCCGGTCCCGCGGCCTGGGCCAGCACCGGGCGCACCACGCCCTCAAGGCCGTTGGCGGCGAGCAGCTCGTCGTCGGGCACCAGCGCGGGGACCAGCGCCGAGTACGCGGGGTAGTAGAGGCCGGCCACGACGCCGTCGGCGAGCGCCAGCACCGCCAGCTGCCACAGCTCCAGGACCCCGGAGAGCGAGAGCACCGCGGCGACGGCGACCGCCACCGTCTGCGCCGTCGTCACGGCGAGCAGGATCCGGCGCTGCGGCACGCGGTCGGCCAGCGCGCCGCCGAGCAGCGTCGTCATCAGCATCCCGACCGCGCTGAGCCCCGTGACCAGCGACAGCGCGGCCGGCCCACCCTCGAGCTCGACCACCTGCCACACGACGCGATCGCCCACAGGCCCTGGGTGAGCAGGGAGAGGGCGAGGGACGTGGCGAGCAGGCGGTACGCGTCGTGCCGCAGCGGGGCGAGCGCGCGCGGCAGGGCGGTCATGGGGTGGTCCTCCGCGGGTGGGTGGGCGCTCATCGTCGACGACGGGTACGACAGGACGCACGCCATTTCACCCACGGCGCAGCGCGCGGCCCCCGCTGTCGGTCCCCGCCGCTACGGTCCGCGCCATGATCGACCACCTGGGGCTCCAGGTCGCCGACAGCGCGGCGGCGGCCACCTTCTACCTGCAGGTCTTCGCCGCGTGCGGCGTGCGCGAGGCCATGCGCATCGACACCCCCGGCGGGCCGGTGATCGGCCTGTGCGGCCCCGACGGCCAGCCGCAGCTGTGGGTCAGCCCGATGGAGGACACCGGGCACCGGCCGGTCCACCTGGCGCTGGCGGCGCCCTCGCGCGAGGCTGTCGACGAGGTGTTCGCCGCCGCCCGGGCGACGGGCACGGAGATCCTGCACGAGCCGCGGATCTGGCCCGAGTACCACCCGGGCTACTACGGGGTCTTCTTCCGGGATCCCGACGGCAACAACGTCGAGGCGGTGCACCACGGCCCGCCGTCCTGACCTGCGGAGGAGCCGCCGTGCCCGACCAGACCCCGCCCTGGTGGACCCGCGCGGTCGTGTACCAGATCTACCCGCGCTCGTTCATGGACTCCGACGGCGACGGCATCGGTGACCTGGGCGGGATCCTGCAGCGCGTCGACCACCTGGCCGATCTCGGCGTCGACGTCGTCTGGCTCTCGCCGGTCTACCCCTCGCCGCAGGCCGACAACGGCTACGACATCAGCGACTACCAGGACATCGACCCGCTGTTCGGCTCGCTGGCGCAGCTCGACGAGCTGATCGCCGCGCTGCACGCCCGCGGGATGAAGCTGGTCATGGACCTGGTGGTCAACCACACCAGCGACGCGCACCCGTGGTTCCAGGAGTCCCGGTCGTCGACCGACAACCCGAAGCGCGACTGGTACTGGTGGCGCCCCCCGCGCGCGGGCATGGCGGCGGGCGACCCCGGCGCGGAGCCGACCAACTGGCAGTCGTTCTTCTCCGGCCCGGTGTGGGAGCTCGACGAGGCGAGCGGCGAGTACTACCTGCACCTTTTCGACCGCCGGCAGCCCGACCTGAACTGGGAGAACCCCCAGGTCAGGCAGGCGATCTACGAGATGATGCGGTGGTGGCTCGACCGCGGGGTCGACGGCTTCCGCATGGACGTCATCAACATGATCAGCAAGGACCTGCGCGGCCGGGACGGGGCCGCGGACGGGCACCTGCACGACGGGCCCCCGCTGCCGGGTTCGTCGCTGGGTGACGGCTCGGCCTCCTACCTGTGCGGCCCGCGGATCCACGAGTTCCTGCAGGAGATGCACCGCGAGGTCTTCGCCGGGCGCCCCGACCGGCTGCTCACGGTGGGCGAGATGCCCGGCGTGACGGTCGAGGAGGCGCGGCTGTTCACCGACCCGGCCCGCGGTGAGGTGGACATGGTCTTCCAGTTCGAGCACGTCGGCCTGGACCACGGGACGTCGAAGTGGGACGTCCACCCGCTGCGGATGCGCGACCTCAAGGCCTCCTTCGGCCGCTGGCAGGCGGGGCTGGCCGACGTCGGCTGGAACTCCCTCTACTGGGACAACCACGACCAGCCGCGCGCCGTCTCCCGCTTCGGCGACGACTCCCCGGAGTACCGCCGTGACTCCGCGACCTGCCTGGCCACGCTGCTGCACCTGCACCGGGGGACGCCGTACGTCTACCAGGGCGAGGAGATCGGGATGGCCAACTACCCGTTCCGCTCGCTCGACGAGTTCGCCGACGTCGAGTCGCTCAACCACCACGTGCACGCGGTGTCGGCCGGGCACGACGCGGCGGAGGTGCTGGCCGCGCTGCGGACGATGAGCCGGGACAACGCCCGCACCCCCGTGCAGTGGGACGCCTCGCCGCACGCCGGCTTCACCACCGGGACGCCGTGGCTGGCGGCCAACCCGGACCACGTCGAGTGGAACGTCGCTGCGCAGCGGGAGGACCCGACCTCCGTCCTGGCCCACTACCGGCGGCTCATCGAGCTGCGGCACACCGACGACGTCGTCGCGCTGGGCGACTTCACCATGCTGCTCGCCGAGCACGAGGAGGTGTACGCGTTCACCCGCTCGCTGGCCGGCCGCACGCTGCTCGTCGTCTGCAACCTGTCGCGGACCACGCAGCGGCTGGGCGAGCTGCTGCCCGAGGCGCCGGCCGCCGAGCTCGTCCTCGGCAACCTGCCCGACGACGACCCGGCGGAGCTGCGCCCGTGGGAGGCCCGCGTCCTGCGTCTCTGACCCGACCCTTGCGTATACCCCCCAGGGGTACTACCTTTCCTCCCGTCGGTGATCCGACGGGAGGAGTGGCCATGAACGTCCAGGAGACGACGGCGGTCCTCGAGGTCTCGGGAGTGCACTGGGCCTCGTCGAAGTCCGTGGCGGAGACCGTGCTCGGCAGGCGGCCCGGCGTCCTGCGGGTGGACGCCAACCCGGTGTCCCAGACCGCCACGGTGACCTACGACCCCGCGCGCACCTCGGTGGAAGAGCTGTCGGGCTGGATCCGCGACTGCGGGTACCACTGCGCCGGGCAGTCGGTCCCCGCGCACGTCTGCGACCCGGCCGCCGAGCCGCAGGCCGGACACGGGGGGCACGAGCACGGCGGGCACCGGGCGGCGACCGCGCAGGAGGCCATGGGCCACGGCGGGCACCACGGCTCGATGTCGATGGACGACATGGCCCGGGACATGCGCAACCGGTTCCTGGTCGCCGCGGTGCTGTCCGTGCCGATCCTGCTGTGGTCGCCGATCGGCCGCGACGTCCTCGGGTTCGGCCTGGCGGCGCCGTTCGGGCTGCGCGACGACGTCTTCTCGCTGCTGCTGTCGCTGCCGGTCGTCCTCTGGTCGGCCTGGATCTTCTTCGACGGCGCCTACCGGGCCCTGCGCGCGCGGACGCTGGACATGATGGTGCTGGTGGCCGTGGCCGTCGGCACCGGCTGGCTGTACAGCGTCGTCATCACGCTGACCGGCGGCGGGGAGGTGTTCTACGAGGCCGCGACGGTGCTGACCGCCTTCGTCCTGCTCGGGCACTGGTTCGAGATGCGGGCGCGAGGCGGCGCCAACGACGCCATCCGCACGCTGCTCGAGCTCGCCCCGCCGCGGGCGGTGGTCCTGCGCGACGGCCGGCCGGTGGAGCTGCCGACCTCGGAGGTCGTCGCCGGCGACCTGCTGCTCGTGCGGCCGGGCGCGAAGGTCCCCGTCGACGGCGTCGTCGAGGACGGCGAGTCCGAGGTGGACGAGTCCATGGTGACCGGCGAGAGCCTGCCGGTGCCCAAGGGGCGGGGTGCCGAGGTGATCGGCGCCTCGGTCAACACCACCGGCACGCTGCGCGTGCGGGCGACGAAGGTCGGCGCCGACACCGCGCTGGCGCAGATCGTCGCGCTCGTGCAGCAGGCGCAGAACTCCAAGGCGCCCGGCCAGCGGCTGGCCGACCGCGCCGCGTTCTGGCTGGTGTTCGTCGCCCTGATCGGCGGGGGCCTGACCTTCGCCGTGTGGCTGCTCTCGGGCGCCTCGGTGGCCACCGCCGTGCTCTTCGCCATCACGGTCGTCGTCGTGACCTGCCCCGACGCCCTGGGGCTGGCGACACCGACGGCGATCATGGTCGGCACCGGGCTGGGCGCGCGGCGGGGCGTGCTGTTCAAGACCGCCACCGCCCTGGAGGCCTCGGCCCGCATCGACACCGTGGTGATGGACAAGACCGGCACGCTGACCCGCGGCGAGCCCGAGGTCACCGACCTGGCGGTCGACGGCCTGGCGGAGGACGACCTCCTGGCGCTGGCCGCCGCCGTCGAGCGGGAGTCGGAGCACCCGCTGGCGGCAGCCGTCGTCCGGTACGCCGAGGCCCGCGGCGTCCCGGTGCTGCCCGCGGAGGGCTTCCGGAACGTGCCCGGTCACGGGGCCTCCGCCGTGGTGGCCGGCCGGCGGGTGCTCGTCGGGAGCGCGAAGCTCCTGGCCGATGAGGGCGTGCCGCCCGGCGCGCTGGCCGCCCGCCGCGAGGAGTGGGCCGGGAGCGGGCGGACCGCCGTGCTGGTCGCCGTCGACGGCCGCACCGCCGGGGTCGTCGCCCTGGCGGACGCGGCCCGGCCGACCGCGGCCGCAGCGGTGGCCGCCCTGCACGAGGCCGGCGTCGACGTCGTGATGCTCAGCGGCGACAACGAGGCCACCGCCCGCCGGATCGCCGACCAACTCGGCATCGGCTCGGTGATCGCCGAGGTGCTGCCCGGCGACAAGGCGGCGAAGGTGGCCGAGCTGCAGGCGGCCGGCCGGCGTGTCGCCATGGTCGGGGACGGCGTGAACGACGCGCCGGCGCTGGCGCAGGCCGACCTGGGCATCGCGATCGGCGCGGGCACCGACGTCGCCATCGAGACCGCGGACGTCGTCCTCATGCGGTCCGACCCGCTGGACGTGCCCACCGCCCTGGTCATCGGGCGCGGGACGCTGCGCAAGATGCGGCAGAACCTGGGCTGGGCGATCGGCTACAACGCGATCGCGCTGCCCATCGCCGCGGGCGTGTTCGAGCCGGCCTTCGGGCTGATGCTCCGACCGGAGATCGCCGCGCTGTCGATGTCCGGGTCGAGCTTCCTGGTGGCGGTCAACGCGCTGCTGCTCAAGCGGCTGCGCCTGCCGGACCGCCCCGAGCAGCCCGCCGCGCCCGCGCCGGAGCCCGTGCCCGCGGGCCGCTGACCCGGGCGGCGGGTCCTGGTTGACTCTCGACCCGGTCGAGGCCCGAGGGTCGGGGACGTGGAGGAGCGCATGCGCGGGATCGGCGAGATGTCGCGGGAGTCGGGCCTGTCGGTGAGCGCCCTGCGGTTCTACGACGGTGCCGGGCTGCTCGTGCCGGCCGCCGTGGACCCGTGGAGCGGTTACCGCCGGTACAGCGACGACCAGGTGGTCACCGCCCGGCTGCTGGCCCGCCTCCGGCGGGTGGGGATGCCGTTGCCCCAGGTCCGCCGGCTGCTCGAGCACCGGGACGACGCCGCCCTGGTCGACCGCCTGCTCCGGGCGCACCTCGCGCGCCTGGAGCAGGGGCTCGCCGACGCCCGCCGTGAGCTCTCCGCTGCCCGCACCCTGCTGAGCCTGGAGAGCCCCATGACCACCCGCCTGACCACCACCGCCGAGGCGTTGCGCGCCGCCCTGCGCACCGTGCGCTACGCCGTCGGCACCGATCCCGAGCTGCCGATGCTCACCGGCGTGCTGCTCGACGCCGGGGACGGCGCCGTCCGGCTGGCCGCCACCGACCGCTACCGGCTGGCCGTCGCGTCCCTCGACGCCACGCTGGAGGGCCCGGCCGCCAGCGTGCTGCTGCCGGTCGCGCTGGTCGACCAGCTGCTGGCCGGCGAGACCACCGGCCCGGTCACGGTCGAGCTGGACGGCGACGACGTCGTCGTCGGGACCGTGCGCGGCCGCCGGCTCGATGCGGAGTTCCCCGACTACCGCCGCGTGCTGCCTGCCGGCGCGGAGCACCGCCTCGACGTCGACGCCGCCGAGCTGCGCACGATCCTGGCGGAGGCGCCGACGCGCACCGTCCCGACCGGCCCGGACGGCGCGGAGGAGACCGCCACCGTGCTGACCCTGGGCGACGTCGAGATGGGCGTGAACCGCGCGTTCCTGCTCGAGGCGCTGGACGCCGGGGGCGCCGGGCAGCTGGTGCTCGAGCTCGACGGCCCGCTGGCGCCGCTGGCGATCCGCGACCCGCGGCGTCCCGGCGACGTCAGCCTGCTGATGCCGATCCGCCTGACCGCGTGATCACTGCGCGCTCACGACAGGGGCGACCGGGGCAGCAGGCGGTCGCTGATGATCCGCTTCTGGATCTCGCTGGTGCCCTCGAAGATCGTGGTGAGCCGGGCGTCGCGCCAGTGCCGCTCGACCTGCCGCTCGGTGGTGTAGCCGTTGCCGCCGTGCAGCTGCATGGCCTGGTTGGTCACCCGCACCGACATCTCGGTGGCCTCCAGCTTCACCATCGAGGCCTCCTTGGCCACCGGCAGGCCCAGGTCGAGCAGGTGGGCGACCTGCCGGTAGAAGGCGCGGGACTGCTCGATCTGCGCGGCCATCTCCGCGACGGCGAAGCGCAGCGCCTGGAAGTCGCCGATCGGGTGGCCGAACTGCTCGCGCTCCTGCAGGTACAGGATCGAGTCCTCCAGCGCCGCGCGCGCCAGCCCGACGGCCCGGGCCGCGGTGTGCACCCGGGCGGTGTTGAGGAACTTCTGCGCCTCGGCGAACCCCGCCTGCTCGGCCGCCTTCCCCTCCTCCGCGCTGTCCTCCTGCGCGGCCTTGGCCTGGTCGACCACGTTCTCGCGGGGGATCCGGACGCCGTCGAAGGTCAGGTCCCAGGTCAGGAAGCCGTGGTAGCCGATCTTGTCGATCGGGGTGCCGGAGAGGCCCTCCGGGAACTCGCCGCGCTTCTTCTCCAGCAGCAGGTTGAGCAGCCCGGCCGACCGGGACTCGCCCTCCTCGGGATCCCGCTCGCGCACCAGCACCTGGATGAAGTCGGCGGCCTCGGCGTTGCCGCACCAGCGCTTGCGGCCGGTGACCACCCACTCGTCGCCGTCCAGGACGGCACGGGTGGATACCCCGGCCAGGTCGGAGCCCGCATCGGGCTCGGACAGCGCGATCGCGCCGATCCACTCGCCGCGGGCGCTGCGCGCCAGCAGGTCGCGCCGGCGCTCCGCATCGGGCACCGCCGTCCCCAGGCCCTGCGAGCGGGCCAGGATGCTGGCCGTCGACATCCAGGCGCGGGCCAGCTCCTCGCTCACCATGCAGTACTCGAAGACGCCCAGGCCCAGGCCGCCGGCCTCGGCCGGCACGGTGATGCCGAAGTAGCCGAGCTCGGCCAGCCGGTCGAGCAGGGAGGCCGGGATGAGCCCCTTCTGCGGGTCGAGCTCGTTCGCGACCGGGAGGACCTCCTCCATCGCGAACCGGCGGGCCTGCTCCTGGAGCGCCTCCCGCTCGGGCGTGTGCCACGGCGGCAGCAGCACGGGGGGCTGCGGCTCCAGGACCTCGTCGGCGCTCGTCATGGCTCGTCCTCCTCGCTGAGGGCGGTGATCACTACACCTTGGCGGGTGGACCTTCCCCCCGCAGGCCGGCGTCATCCGCCGAGGTGACCAGCCTCACCCGTGGCGGGAACGGGCCAGCCGCACGTAGTGCTCGACCAGCGAGGCGTCGTCGACCGCACCGGTGTTGACCGCCTTGGCCGGGTCGACGCCCTGGAACAGCCGCTTGAGCGGCACCTCCAGCCGCTTGCCCGTGCGGGTGTGCGGCACGCCGGGGACGGCGATGACCTCGTCGGGCACGTGCCGCGGGCTCGCGTTCGCCCGGATCGCCGCCTTCAGCCGGCCGACCAGCTCGTCGGTCAGCTCCTCGCCGGGCGCCAGCTGCACGAACAGCGGCATCCAGTAGCCGCCCTCGGGCAGCTCCACCCCGAGGACGACGCAGTCGACGACCTCCGGGACCGCCTCGACGGCGGCGTAGATGTCGGCGGTGCCCATGCGCACGCCGCCGCGGTTCAGCGTGGAGTCCGAGCGGCCGGTGATGATGCAGGTGCCGCGCTCGGTGATCTCCAGCCAGTCGCCGTGCCGCCAGACTCCGGGCCACGGCTCGAAGTAGGCCGCGCGGTAGCGGGCGCCGTCGGGGTCGTTCCAGAAGTGCAGCGGCATCGAGGGCATCGGCTCGGTGACCACGAGCTCGCCGAGCTCGCCCACGACCGGCTGCCCGTCCTCGTCCCACGCCTCGGCCCTCACCCCGAGCATCGGCCGCTGCAGCTCGCCGGCCGTCACCGGCAGCAGCGGGCTGGACCCGATGAAGCCGGTGGCGACGTCGGTGCCGCCCGACGCCGAGGTGAGCTGCAGGTCGGTGCCGACGGCGTCGTAGACCCAGAGGTAGGAGGCGGCCGGCAGCGGCGAGCCCGTGGAGGCCAGCACCCGCAGGGCCGAGAGGTCGTGTTGCTCCCCCGGGCGCACCCCGGCCTTCTGGCAGGCGGCGAGGTAGCCGGGGCTGGTGCCCAGCAGCGTGACCCCGACGCGGGCGGCGAGGGCGAACTGCGCGTCGACCGACGGGTACGCCGGGGCGCCGTCGTGCAGCACCGCCGTCGCCCCGCTGAGCAGCGAGGACACCACGACGTTCCACATCATCCAGGCGGTCGAGGTGTACCAGTAGAAGCGGTCACCGGGGCCGAGGCTCTGGTGCAGCAGCCCCGACTTGAGCTGCTCGAGCACCACCCCGCCGTGCCCGTGCACGATGCCCTTGGGCAGCCCGGTCGTCCCGGACGAGTAGAGGATCCACAGCGGCGCGTCGAAGGGCGTCGGCTCGAACACCGGGTCCTGCGCGTCGGCGACCGCCTCGGCCCAGGGCAGCGCGTCGTCGGGCACCTCGTCCGGGAACAGCCGGGGGACCGCGACCGTCGTCCGCACGGTCGGAAGCCCGGCCCGCAGCTCGGCGACGACGTCGCGCCGGTCGTGGTCCGTCCCGTTGAACCGGTAGCCGTCGACGGCGACCAGCACGGTGGGCTCGATCTGGGCGAACCGGTCGAGGACGGCGCGGGTGCCGAAGTCGGGCGCGCACGACGACCACACCGCGCCGATCGAGGCCGCGCCGAGGAACGCGACCACCGCCTCGGGGACGTGCGGCAGGTAGCCGGCCACCCGGTCCCCCGGCCGCACGCCCGCGCGGCGCAGCGTCGCGGCGAACGCGCCCACCTGCGACCGGAGCTCGGCCCAGGAGACCTCGTAGGGCTCGGCGTCCTCGGCGGCGACGACCAGCGCGGGGTGGGCGTCCGACGCCGCCCGGAACACCTGCTCGGCGTAGTTCACCGTCGTCCCGGGGAACCACACCGCTCCCGGCATCTCCCGCGAGGGGAGCACCCGCTCGTCCGGGACGTCGAGCACGCCGGCCCAGCGGGCGAGGTCGCCCCAGAACTGGTCGAGGTGCTCGACCGACCAGCGCCACAGCGCGTCGTAGCCCGGCGGGTCGCCGAAGGACAGGCCGCGGCGCTGCTCGACCCAGGACGCGAACGCGGCGACCCGGGTGGCGCGGGCGGATTCGGGGGTGGGCTGCCAGAGGACGTCGACCACGTCCGCACCCTGCCATCCTGGGCGGGCGCCGGCCACGGCGCAGCGACGCGAGGAGGCCCCGTGCGCGACCCCGGCGAGGAGCGCAACGTGCTCGGCGGTGCACTGCAGGCGTGCGGCACCGACCCGCTCACCGGCTTCTACCGCGACGGGCACTGCACCAGCGGCCCGGACGACCTGGGCCGGCACGTCGTCTGCGTCGTCGTCTCGGCGGAGTTCCTCGCGCTGCAGGCGGAGCTGGGCAACGACCTCTCCACCCCGCGCCCCGAGTACGGCTTCCCCGGGCTGCGCCCCGGCGACCGCTGGTGC
Source organism: Blastococcus sp. TF02A-30 (assembly GCF_003319185.1). Classification (GTDB taxonomy): domain Bacteria; phylum Actinomycetota; class Actinomycetes; order Mycobacteriales; family Geodermatophilaceae; genus Blastococcus. The sequence goes on along the minus strand of NZ_QOHJ01000001.1, from coordinate 403,873 downwards.
GTGGTGGCCACCAGGTGGCTGCAGGCCTACCAGGCCGGTGCCGCGGCGGGGGTCGTGCTGGCCGCCACCAACGAGCGGGCGCTCGAGGTGGTACCCCTGGAGGCGCTGCGCCAGAACGCCGTCGACGTCCCCGACGACCTGAGCAGCCTCGACTGAGGGAGACCCGCGCGTGAGCGACCTGCTGGACCTGCCCCTGAGCACGCTCGCCGGCGAACCGGCGACCCTCCGGCAGCTCGCCGGCGGGGGGCCGGCCCTGGTGGTCAACGTGGCGAGCAGGTGCGGGCTGACCCCGCAGTACCGGCAGCTCGAGCAGCTGCACGAGGAGTTCGCCGGCCGCGGGTTCACCGTCGTCGGCGTCCCGTGCAACCAGTTCGCCGGCCAGGAGCCCGGGACGGCGGAGGAGATCGCCGCGTTCTGCTCGGCCACCTACGGCGTCACCTTCCCGATGACCGAGAAGCTGGAGGTCAACGGACCCGGCGCGCACCCGCTGTTCCAGCAGCTCACCCAGGCGGCCGACAGCAGCGGCGCGGCGGGCGAAGTCCAGTGGAACTTCGAGAAGTTCCTCTGCTCATCACGTCTTGAGGTAGTTGCCCGGTTCCGGCCTCAGGTCCAGCCCGACGCTCCCGAAGTTCGCGTAGCGATCGAGGCCCTCCTACTGGCCGAAGGTCGCTAGAACCGCGCCGCCCGGCAGCCTTCGCCCTGAGGGCGGCTTCAGGGACACCGGCAGAGATGGCGGCTTGAGTAGATTCTCGGGCCTAGCCTGCTCGACATGCTTGCACGGGCCGACACCGGCCGTCGGCAACGGCTAGCGTTGACACGTGCCGCTTCGTACAAACAGGCCCTTTCGGTCACTTCAGCCAGGATCAGTCGACGGCGTGACTTTGCCCTTGCTCACGGTCCTCACGGGCGCGAATGGGTCCGGCAAGTCAAACTTGCTTGAAGCACTGAACGACAACGCAGTTATTTTCGACGAGTACGGGCACCTCCAGACTGGAGTGCAGGTTCGTCTTTTCCGTCTCGGCGAGTTGATCGCCAACGCGGATGCACCCACAAGTGTCGCCCAGTTCCTCGAACCTTGGGCGCAGCTTTACAACACGGTGCAGTCTTGGCTGTCCAACAAAGCGAATTTCCCGTCGCGCGATCAGTTCCTGTCATGGCTTTATTCAAATCTTGATAGCAGTCGTCTACTGACTCGCGCAGCGCTCATTCGTATGGAGCAACAGGCCGGTAAGCAGCTGGACGAGTTCAGTCTTGACGACTTCAAGAACTTCGGCCCGATGGTATCTGGCATCAAAGATCCCTTCACGACCTCGATTAGTGAGGTATTCCTTTCCTATGCACACCGGCGGCATCTCAACGATGTCGCCCAATATGTTCTTCATACAAAGGGTCGGGGGACGGCGCTTTCGGATGAGGAGTTCGAGTCACGGTTCGGAGCTCCGCCGTGGTCGGTCCTCGACGACGTCTTGACGCTGCTGGGCCTGAACTACAGGTTCGTGCCACCGCCGGAGGGGAGTGACACCGCGAATTACGAGGCCGCGCTCATAGGCCCCGAGGGCGTCGCCGTGAGGCCCGCCGAGCTGTCCTCAGGTGAGCGAACAATCTTGGCGATTGCGATCAGCTTATTCTCCGGTACGCGGATGAGTGAGGCGATCGAGTTGCCGCGCCTTCTCCTGCTGGACGAAGCTGACGCGAGCCTTCATCCGTCGATGGTGCAGAGCCTCATACAGGTGATCGAAGACGTCTTCGTGAGGCAGTACGGCGTTCACGTCATCCTCAGCACCCATTCGCCGACTACGGTAGCCCTAGCGCCCGAGGGTGCCGTTCACATCATGAGTCGCTACGGGAGCAGGCTCAGAGCCGCATCGTCAGACGAAGCGGTCAGCGCTTTGACTGTAGGAATTTCATCACTAAGCGTGCGAATGGAGAATAGGCGACAGGTCTTCGTTGAGAGCGAATATGACCAAGCGGTCTTCCAGGAGATTTTCTCCATACACAAGAACGACCTGTCGCCCGAGAAGTCTCTGGAGTTCATCGCCGCCGGCAGGCGAGATGTGGGCGGTGGGTGCGACGCCGTTAATCGGCTGGTTACGGACCTGCGTGGCACAGGTGCAAGTACAGTCTTCGGAGTCGTGGATCGAGATAACCGCAGCGCGGCGCCACCTCACGTCCACTTCATCGACGACCGTCACTCGATTGAGAATCTCGTGTTCGACCCTCTGCTGCTTGGGACTTTCCTCCTGCGCGAACAGATGGTGTCAGCCGCGGACCTCGGGCTCCCGCCACAAGTGCGCCACTTCGAGCTTGGGCCGAAGCACGCTCAGCCCTTGGCAGACGCTATAAGCCAGCGCTTGCAATTGCCTGGCCCTACCGTCTCTTGCGCTTACCGAGGAGGGTTTCACGTCGACGTGTCGCAGGTCATCCTGGAGGAGCGGGGCCATGACCTGGAGAATCGAGTCGTCGACGAATTTCCTTCTCTCAGGAGGTACCAGAGCAACCTCAAGCGTGAGCTTGTGAGGCGAGCCATGGGTGACGTCCCGGATTACACGCCTCAGTCCGTCCTTCATCTCCTGGCCACGCTTGTCGCAGACTGATCGGCACCAACGTCGCGTACCAGGCGGGCGCTCCGGCGCGTTGCTTCTAAGCTCCTTGTCCGCGTGCGCCCGAGTGTCGACTGGACGGCTGAACCGGGCAAGACGCTCTCGCAACTGTGCGGCCATCCGAACGAAGCACCGGCTGAGCGTCCCTGTGTGGGCCGTTTAGGGGCGAAGAGTTGGCGGCCGAGCACTGGGGCGCCGGCCGTCTCCGCTGAGTCACCGAAGTCAACGTCGCCGAGTCTTTACTCACCCACGCCATGCCCGGTCTGTCCGAAGGGGCGCCTCGGCAGACGGGAGACGTGATCCTCGAAACTTCGAGAAGTTCCTGATCAGCACCGACGGTGAGGTGGCGGCCCGCTTCCGGCCGACGACCCAGCCCGACGCCCCCGAGGTGCGCACCGCCGTCGAGGCGCTGCTCCCGCGCTGAGCGCGACGAGCACCGCCGGCCGGGCGGCGCGAGCTAAGGTAAGCCTCAGCAAACAGCCGTCCGTTCCGGGGAGCCGCTCGTGACCACCACGGCCGACGCCCCGGTCCGGGGAGGCGCGGCGCCGTCCGGTACGCCCGCCGCCCGCCGCACCGCCCGCGGCCGCCGGCTGGCCGTCCTGCTCGTGCTCCTGCTGCTGGTCGTCGCGGCGGGGCTGGCCAGCATCGCGGTGGGCACCCGCTCGATCGGGCTGGGCGACGTCTGGCGCGGCCTGCTCGACAGCGACCTGACCACCGAGGAGTCGGTGATCGTCCGCCAGCTCCGGGTGCCGCGCACCGTGCTCGGGCTCATGGTCGGCGCCGCCCTCGGGGTGGCCGGCGCGCTCATGCAGGGCCACACCCGCAACCCGCTGGGCGATCCGGGGCTGCTCGGCGTCACGGCCGGCGCCTCGCTGGCCGTCGTCGTCGCCATCTGGGCCTTCGGCATCACCTCTCCGGGCGGCTACGTCTGGTTCGCCTTCGCCGGCGCGCTGGCCGGCACCGTGCTGGTCTACGCCGTGGGCTCGGCCGGCCGCGGCGGGCCGACGCCGGTCACCCTCGCCCTGGCCGGGGCGGCGCTGTCCGCGCTGCTCTACGCGCTGGTGCGGGCGATCCTGGTCAGCGACCAGCAGAGCCTGGACGCCTTCCGCTTCTGGCAGGTCGGCGCGCTGGCCGGCCGCGACGCCGACGTCGCCTGGCAGGTCGCCCCGTTCGTCGTCCTCGGCCTCCTGCTGGCGGTGGTCAACGCCCCGGCGCTGAACCTGCTCGGCCTCGGCGAGGACGTCGCCCGCGGGCTCGGGCAGCGCATCTGGCTGGCCCGGGCGGTCGGCCTGGCCGCCATCACCCTGCTCTGCGGGGCGGCCACCGCGGCCTGCGGGCCGATCGCGTTCGTCGGGCTGGTCGTCCCGCACGTGGTCCGCGCGCTCACCGGCCCCGACCACCGCTGGCTGATCCCCGGCTCGGCGCTGGCCGGCGCGGTCCTCCTGCTCACCGCCGACGTCATCGGCCGGGTGGTGGCCCGGCCCGGTGAGCTCCAGGTCGGCATCGTGCTCGCGCTGGTCGGCGGCCCGTTCTTCCTCGCGCTCGTGCGCCGCCGCCGGAGCATGGCCCTGTGAGCGCGGGTCCGGTGGGCACCGCCCCCGTGAGCGCCCCGGCGCTCGAGCGGCCGGTGACCGGCCCGCGCGGCCGGACCGCCGTCCGCGTCGGCCCGGTGTCGGTCGTGCTGCGCTGGCGCCACCTGCTGGTGCCGCTGGTCGCGCTCGTCGTCCTGGTGCTGGTGTCCGCGGTGAGCATCGGGCGGGGCGACTACCCGATCGGCATCCCCGACGTGCTGCGCACGGTGGTCGGGCTGGGCGACGGGCCGCAGGAGTTCATCGTGCTGCGGCTGCGCGCGCCCCGGGTGGTGGTCGGGCTGCTGGTCGGCCTCGCCCTCGGCGTCGCGGGTGCGGTGTTCCAGACCTTCGCCCGCAACCCGCTGGCCGCCCCCGACACCCTCGGCATCACGATGGGCGCCTCGGTCGGCGCGGTCGCGGCGATCGTGCTCAGCGGTGGCACCTCGGCCGGTGCCCTCCTCGGCGGGCTCGGCATCCCGCTCGCCGCCCTGCTCGGCGCGCTGGTCACCGGGCTGCTGCTGTTCCTGCTGGCCTGGCGCGCGGGGGTCGACGGGTACCGGCTGGTGCTGGTCGGCATCGCGCTGTGGTCGATGGGCGCGGCACTGGTCGACTGGATGCTCACCAACGCCGAGATCTACGACGCCGCCTCTGCCTACGTCTGGATCACCGGCTCGCTCAACGCCCGCACCTGGGACCAGGCGGTGCCGCTGGCCGTCGCCCTCGCCGTCCTCCTGCCCCTGGCCCTGGCCACCGGGCGGGCGCTGTCGGTCATGCAGTTCGGCGACGACACCGCGCGGGGGCTCGGGCTGCGGCTGGCGGGCGCGCAGGCCGCCGTCGTCCTGCTCGCGGTCGGCCTCACCGCCGCCGCGGTGGCCGCCGCCGGGCCGATCACCTTCGTGGCGCTCGTCGTCCCGCAGATCGCCGTCCGGCTGGCCGGCGGCTCCCGGCCCCCGCTGCTGGCCTCCGGCCTGCTCGGCGCCGTCCTGGTGGTGACCGCCGACCTGGTCACCCGCACCGTGCTGCCGACGGCGCTGCCGGTCGGCATCCTCACCGCCGTCATCGGCGCGCCCTACCTGCTCTGGCTCCTCGTCCGCGGAAGGCGGCAGCTCACATGAGGACGGCCCCGCTGTGACCGACGTCCTGCACCGCGGCTCGCCCGCGACGACCGGCGACCCCGCCCGGGTCCGGCTGGCCGCCGACTCCGTCCGCCTCGCCTACGACGAGCGGGTGGTCGTCGACGACCTCGACCTGGAGCTGACCGAGGGGTCGTTCACCGCCATCGTCGGGCCGAACGGCTGCGGGAAGTCCACGCTGCTGCGTGCGCTCGGGCGGCTCATGCGCCCCACCTCGGGCCGGGTGCTGCTCGACGGGCGGGAGATCGCGAGGACGCCCACCCGCGAGGTGGCCAAGGTGCTGGGGCTGCTCCCCCAGGCGCCGGTCGCACCGGAGGGGCTGACCGTGGCCGACCTCGTCGCCCGCGGCCGGCACCCGCACCAGAACTGGCTGCGCCAGTGGTCCCGCGACGACGAGGCCGTCGTCGCCGAGGCGCTGGAGTGGACCGACATGGCCGGGCTCGGCGACCGGCCGGTCGACGCGCTCTCCGGCGGTCAGCGGCAGCGGGCGTGGATCTCCATGGCGCTGGCGCAGGGCACCGACCTGCTGCTGCTCGACGAGCCCACGACCTACCTCGACCTGTCGCACCAGATCGACGTCCTGGAGCTGGTCGGCCGGCTGCACGCCGAGCGCGGGCGGACCGTCGTCGTCGTGCTGCACGACCTCAACCTGGCCGCGCGCTACGCGCAGCGGCTGGTGGCGATGAAGGACGGCGCGCTGGTGGCCTCGGGCACGCCCGCAGAGGTGCTCACCGAGCAGCTGCTGGCCGACGTGTTCGACCTCGACGCGCGGATCCTGCCCGACCCGGTGACCGGCACGCCGATGGTCGTCCCGGTGCGCCGGCTGCGCTGATCCGTGCACGGCGACGACCCCCTGCCGCAGGCAACTTAGGACAGCTAACCTTCCCGGCGACCGGGGATGATCACGCATCCCCTGACCCGAGGGAGTTCCGTTGCACCGCACTCCGCGCCGCCTGCTGGGCGGCCTGCTGGCCCTGGGCGTGGTGGCCACCGCCGGCGCCTGCGCCTCCGATGACGAGGGCGGCAGCTCGCCCGCCGCCTCCGACGAGGGCTGGTCGTTCACCGACGACCTCGGCCAGACCGTCGAGCTGGACGCCGCCCCCGAGCGGGTCGCCGGCCTCAACGACCTCGCCGCCTCGCTGTGGAACTACGGCATCGAGCCGGTGGCCACGTTCGGCCAGACCTCCGCCGAGGACGACGTCGCCTTCGAGGGCCGGGACCTCTCCGACGTCGCCATCGTCGGCTCCTCCTACGGCGAGATCGACCTCGAGGCGCTCGCCGCCGCCGATCCCGACGTCATCGTCACCACCATCTACCCGGTGGACTCCTCGGGCGACATCCCCGAGGGCACGGCCGGCTACGGGTTCAACGACCTGGAGCAGGAGGAGCAGGTCGCGGAGATCGCGCCGGTCATCCACATCGCCTACCGGGGCTCGGCCGCCGAGGTGATCGACCGCGTCGTCGAGCTGGCGGGCGCGCTGGGCGTCGACACCGGGAGCGGCGACGTCGCCGACGCCCGGGCGGACTTCGAGGCCGCCTCCGAGGCGCTCCGCGAGGCCGCGACCGGCGGGGTCAGCGTGCTGCCGGTGTTCGCCACCGAGGCCGACGGCTGGTGGATGGCCAAGGCCCCCGACGACCCCCAGCTCAGGCTCTACCAGGACCTCGGCGTGAACTTCGTCGACCCGGGCGGCGAGGGCTACTTCTGGAACTCCGTGAGCTGGGAAGAGGTGCCGAACCACCCCAGCGACGTGCTCCTCTACTCGCTGCGGTTCAGCATGACGCCGGAGGAGATCGCCGCCCAGCCCACCGCCGCGCTGCTCCCCGCCGTCCAGGCGGGCCAGCTCTACCCGTGGAAGTACATCGGCCCCGACTACGTCGCCCAGGCCGCCTACATGGAGGAGCTGGCCGGCTACCTGACCGAGGCGCGGAAGGTCAGCTGACCGGGGCCCCGGCGGCGCTGGTCACGACGACAGCGCCGCCGGCGTCTCCGGCACCGGCACGGCCGCGGTCCGCGCCGTCTGCGCCAGCGCGATCCCGGTGAGGACGACGGCGCCGCCGGCCACCTGCCAGCCGGTGAGCACCTGCTCGAGCCACAGCCAGGCCACGATCGAGGCGAACACCGGCTCCACCGTGGCCACCAGCCCCGCCGTCGTCGGCGAGAGGTGCGGCAGGGCGGCGATCGACAGCCAGAAGGGCACGATCGCGCCGAGCACCACGATCCACCCCACGAGCAGCCACAGCGGCAGCCGCAGCTCGCCCAGCGAGACGGGCACCCGCTCCCCCAGGACGGCGGCGTCGAACCGCCACCAGGGCGCGGCCACGGCCCAGAACACCGCCGCGGCCACGAAGCTCCAGCAGGCCAGCGTCACCGGGTCGCGCGCGACGGTGCCCCGCTCGCCCATCAGGTAGTAGGTCGCCAGGCACAGCGCCGCCGCCAGCGCCGCCAGCACGCCGGTGAGCTGCAGCGAGCCGCCGCCCTCCCACACCTGCGCGACCAGCACGAGCCCGCCGAGCGACAGCAGCAGCGCCACCCACAGCCGGCTGCGGACCCGCTCGCCGCGGACCAGCCACACGTAGAGGGCGATGAACACCGGCGCCGTCATCTCGAAGACCAGCGCGATGCCGACCGGCATCCGCCCGATCGCCACGTAGTAGAGGAACTGGGTGAGGGCCACCCCGACCACGCCGAACACGGCGAGGAAGGGCACCTCCCGCCAGGTCACCCGCAGCCGCCGCGGCGAGGCGACCGCGAGCACCAGCAGCAGGCCGACCGCCGCCCCGGTGCAGCGCAGCGCCGTCAGGCGGGTGGCCGGGATGCCGGCCTGCAGGGCGAGCGTCGAGACGGTCCCGTTGACCGCGAAGAAGCCGGCGGCGGCGAGCGTGAAGGCGTAGCCGAGCACCGGGCGGGCGAGGCGGGGCACGGGCGCACCGTAGTCCTCCAAACCCCGCGAGCCGCCTACCAGCCGGGTGGGCGAGACTGTCGGTCATGGAGCTGCCCACCGCCCTCTACGTCCCCGACGGCGACGGCTTCACGGCCACGGCGCTCACCATCGGGCCCTGGGACACCGGTCTCCAGCACGCCGGTCCGCCGGCCGCCCTGCTCGCCCGTGCAGCGGAGCGCGCCGGCGGCATCGAGGGCGGGCAGGCGGTGCGGCTGTCCTACGACATCTTCGCCCCGGTGCCGGTCGGGGCGGTGCGGATCACCACCTCCGTCGTCCGGCCGGGCCGGCGGATCGAGCTGGTCGAGGCGGTCCTGGACGCCGGCGACGGACGGCCGCTCATGCGCCTGTCCGCCTGGCGGATGCGGGTGCGCCCCGACGGCCTGGCACCCGCCGAGCCCCCGCCGCACCCGGCTCCGGCCGGCGTCGAGGCCAGCACCCCGGAGCAGGCGGCCTTCTTCACCGCCGACGTCGCCTACCACCGGGCGCTGGACTGGCGGTTCGCGGCCGGCAGCTTCAACTCCCCCGGCCCCGCGGCGGCCTGGACCCGGCCGAACTGCGACCTGGTCGACGGCGAGCCGATGACGCCGCTGGAGCACCTGCTGGTCATGACCGACGCCGCCAGCGGCATCTCCGCGGTCCTGGACTGGACGACGGCGACCTTCGCCAACGTCGACCTGACCGTCGCCCTCCACCGGCCGCCGCGCGGCACCTGGCTGGGCATGGACGCGGCCACCGTGCTCGGCGGCAGCGGCGCGGCCCAGTGCTCCGCCGTCCTCTTCGACGCCGAGGGGGCCGTCGGGCGCTCCACGCAGTCGCTGTTCGTCGAGCCGCGGTGAGCGTGCCGCGCTGGCAGGGCGCACCGGGATCGGCGAGGGTGGGGACGATGACGAGGGGGAGCAACCGGTGAGCGGCGCGTTCGGGGATCTGGTCGACTGGCTGTCCGGCCGCGGCCTCGAGGTGGTGCTGATCGTCCTCGGCTCGGTGCTGCTGGCCCGCTTCGTCAGCTGGGCGGGCGACCGGGTCACCACCCGCATCGACGCGCAGGCCACCGGCGGCGACGCGCTGGTCCGCTCCGAGGCCGCCAAGCACCGCCACTCGCTCACCCAGGTCATCACCTGGACGGCGATCGTGCTGATCTACGCCGTCGCCGTCTTCTTCGTGCTCGACCGGCTCGGCGTCCCGGTGACCGGCCTGGTCGCGCCCGCGACGGTCCTCGGCGTGGGCCTGGGCTTCGGCGCCCAGCGGATCGTCGGCGACGTCCTGGCCGGGTTCTTCATCATCACCGAGCGCCAGTACGGCTTCGGCGACGTCGTGTCCATCCAGGTCGTCGGCGGCGGCGACCCGGCCACCGGCACCGTGGAGGACGTGACCCTGCGGGTGACGCGGGTGCGCTCGCCGAACGGCGAGGTCGTCACCGTGCCCAACGGCCAGATCGTCAAGGTGGTGAACCTGTCCCGCGACTGGGCGCGGGCGGTGGTCGACGTCCCGGTGCCGAGCGACGCCGACGTCAACCGGGTGAACGAGATCCTGCGCGAGGTGGGCCGCGAGGCGTTCCGCGACCCGGCCATGCGGCCGCTGCTGCTCGACCCGCCCACCGTCATGGGCGTGGAGAGCCTCGGTCTGGACGAGGTGAGCGTGCGGATGGTGGCGCGGACGCTGCCCGGCAAGCAGTTCGAGGTCGGCCGCGACCTGCGGGTGCGGGTGGTGCTCGCCTTCCGCGCGCAGGGCCTGCAGGTGGTGCCGCCGCCGGCGGCCGACGACCAGCCGACGGCGCAGTTCGCACGGGACGGGGAGGACGCGTGAGCGAGACGCCGCGGGAGGAGACCCCCGACCAGGTCGCCAGCCCGTCGGTCAGCACCGCGCCGGCCGGGGCCGCCCCGCCGTCGCCGCGGTCGCGCTGGCACTGGTCGTCGGTCCCCGACCACCTCGGCCGGGCGCGCACCTCGACGGTGGTCCTCTGCGTCCTGTTCCTGCTGATCGGGGCGCTGTACCTGTACGTCCGCCCGGAGGAGCGGCAGGAGCGGGCGAGCCGCAGCACCGAGACCGGGCAGGTGACGACGCCGGCGACCACGCCGCCGCCCACGACCACGGCACCGGAGACGACGACCGCCCCCGAGGAGCCGACCGAGGAACCGACGGAGATGGCTCCGTCCACCCCGACCGGGACGACGACGGGGACGCCGGGCACGACGACGCCCGGGACGACGACGCCCACCACGGGGCGGACGACCCCCACCGACGAGGCCCCGACCGAGGGGACGGGGCCCGCCCCGACGGCGCCGACGACGCCCTGACCGGTCGCCGGTGCGCCCGTCCGGGGGACATCGTGACCGAGCCGGGACACGGCCGACTCCCCACCGGAACACGGCGCAGGGCAAGATCGATGCTCCGCACCGTGCTGAAGGAGAGCCTGACGTGTCGTCCCGAACCCTGACCCGCCGCGCGGCCACCGCCGCCGCCGCGCTCACCAGCGCCGTCCTCGTGCTCACCGCCTGCGGCGACGACGACTCCGGCAGCTCCGGCGACGGGGGCGGTGGCGGTGGCGGCGACACCGGCGCGAGCAGCTCGGAGCTGCCCACGGTCGAGGAGGACGCCGAACTGGCGGCGCTGGTCCCCGCCGAGATCGCCGAGGACGGCGTGATCAGCGTGGGCAGCGACACCACCTACGCGCCGAGCGAGTTCCTCGACGAGGACGGCGAGACGATCATCGGCTTCGACGTCGACCTGTTCACGCTGGTGGGCCAGAAGCTCGGCCTCGAGGTCGAGTTCGAGACCGCCCCGTTCGACAACATCATCGCCGGCGTCGGCTCCGGCCGGTACGAGGCTGGCGTCTCCTCGTTCACGATCAACCCCGAGCGCCTGGCCGAGGCGAACATGGTCAGCTACTTCTCGGCCGGCACCCAGTGGTCCACGCGCACGGGCAACCCGGACGACGTGAACCCGGACGAGGCCTGCGGTCTCGCCGTGGCCGTGCAGGTCGGCACCGTGCAGGTCGACGACCTGACCGCCCGCTCGGCGGAGTGCGAGGCGGCCGGCGAGGAGCCGATCGACATCCAGCAGTTCGAGTCGCAGGCCGACGCCACCGCGGCGATCGCCTCCGGCCGGGTCGCCGCCGGGCTCGCCGACTCCCCGGTCATGGCATACGCGGTGACGCAGACCAACGGCCAGCTGGAGCTGCTCGGCGACATCTACGACTCGGCCCCCTACGGCTACGTCGTGCCGCTCGAGCAGACCCAGTTCGCCGAGGCCCTGCAGCGCGCGCTGCAGGCGCTGATCGACGAGGGCGCCTACGAGGAGGTCCTCGCCAACTGGGGCGTGGAGGACGGCGCCATCGACGACCCGACCGTGAACCCGGCCGTCGGCTGACCCTTCGCGCAGCATGACCTCCGAGACACCGGCGCGGCCGGCACCGCCCGAGCAGATCGAGGCGGTGCCGGTCCGCCACCCCGGCCGCTGGATCGCGGCGGCCGTCATCGCCGTCCTCGCGGCGATGTTCGTCCACATGCTGGTCACCAACCCGGTGTTCCAGTGGGACTTCATGGTCGAGAACATGTTCAGCGAGCCCGTGCTCAGGGGCGCGCGCACGACGCTGATCATGACCGTGCTGGCCATGGTCCTCGGCGTGCTGCTCGGCATCGTCGTGGCCGTCATGCGGCTGTCGGCCAACCCGGTCGTCTCCGGCGCGGCCTGGGCCTACATCTGGTTCTTCCGCGCCATCCCGCGGATCGTGCTGCTGTTCTTCGCCGCCAACCTCGGCACGCTGTACGCGCGGTACGAGTTCGGCTTCCCGTTCGACCAGCAGCTGATGGACCTGTTCGGCTTCGAGGGCGACTGGCGGCTGTTCGGCTTCGACGGCAACGAGATCTTCGTCGGCTTCACCGCCGGCCTGCTGGGGCTGTTCCTCTCCGAGGCGGCCTACATGGCCGAGATCGTGCGGGCCGGCATCCAGTCGGTGGACCCGGGCCAGGCCGAGGCCGCCAGCGCCCTGGGCATGAGCCGCGCCAAGGTCATGCGCCGGATCGTGCTGCCGCAGGCGATGCGGGTGATCATCCCGCCGACCGGCAACGAGACGATCGCCATGCTCAAGGACACCGCGCTGCTCATCGCCGTCCCGGTGACCATCGAGCTGAACTTCCAGCTGCGGGCCATCGGCAGCCGCACCTTCCAGGTCATCCCGATGGCCGTGGCCTCGCTGCTCTGGTACCTGGCGCTGTCGAGCGTGCTCATGGTCGGCCAGTACTTCCTCGAGCGGCGGTTCAGCCGCGGGTTCGGCACGCGGGAGACCCGGGCGCAGCGGGCCGCCCGGCGGGCCGCCGAGGTGGGGAGCACCAAGTGAGCAGCGCCGTCAGCACCGCCCCGATGGTCAAGGCCGAGGCGGTGCACAAGTCCTTCGGCCACGTCGAGGTGCTCAAGGGCATCGACCTGGAGGTCGCCCCCCGCGAGGTCATGTGCATCATCGGGCCCTCGGGCTCGGGCAAGAGCACCTTCCTGCGCTGCATCAACCACCTGGAGCAGATCAACGCCGGCCGGCTGTGGGTCGACGGGCACCTGGTCGGCTACCGCGAGAAGGGCGGCAAGCTCTACGAGCTGCGCGACCGCGAGGTGGCCGCCCAGCGCCGCGACATCGGGATGGTCTTCCAGCGGTTCAACCTGTTCCCGCACATGACGGCGCTGGAGAACGTCGCCGAGGCGCCGGTGCAGGTCAAGGGCGTGGGCAAGGCCGCCGCCCGCGAGCGGGCCGCCGAGCTGCTGGAGCGGGTGGGCCTCGGCGACCGGGTGCACAACTACCCGGCGCAGCTCTCCGGCGGCCAGCAGCAGCGGGTGGCGATCGCCCGCGCGCTGGCGATGGAGCCCAAGCTGATGCTCTTCGACGAGCCGACCTCGGCGCTGGACCCCGAGCTGGTCGGCGAGGTCCTCGACGTCATGCGCGGGCTGGCCGCCGACGGCATGACGATGGTCGTGGTGACCCACGAGATGGGCTTCGCCCGCGAGGTCGGCGACACCCTGGTCTTCATGGACGACGGCGTCGTCGTCGAGGCCGGCGACCCGCGCCAGGTGCTGACCGACCCGCGGCACCAGCGCACACAGGCGTTCCTCTCCAAGGTGCTCTGAAGGATCCCGCTCCCCCCACGCCTCGCGCGCTCGGCGTAAGCCCCTGCACCGGGGCCGCATCCCGCGTCGTGGGACCCGTGTTTCACGTGGGACATCGGTACCGCCTACCATCGGCGGTGGCTCACGAGAGGCAGCGACAAGCACCTGGCTGGCTGCCCGGCAACCTCAACTCCGTCTGAGGTGCTCCCAGGGGAAGAGCCGGTCGGGACGGCGTCCGCCGTCCGGCAAGGACGGAGCTCCTGCGCGCCGCGGGATCTCCCGCGAGCGATTGGAGACGGCGCATGACCGACCCGCAGGCCTGGAGCTTCGAGACCCGGCAGATCCACGCAGGGGCCAGCCCCGACCCCACCACCGGGGCGCGCGCCCTGCCCATCTACGCCACCACGAGCTACCAGTTCCGCGACAGCCAGCACGCCGCGGACCTGTTCGCGCTGGCCGAGATGGGCAACATCTACACGCGGATCATGAACCCGACGCAGGACGCGCTGGAGCAGCGCGTCGCATCGCTGGAGGGCGGCGTCGCGGCGCTCGCGGTCTCCTCCGGCCAGGCCGCCGAGACCCTGGCGATCCTCAACCTGGCCGAGGCCGGCGACCACGTCGTCGCCTCCGCCTCGCTCTACGGCGGCACGTACAACCTGCTGCACCACTCGCTGCCCAAGCTCGGCATCACCGTCTCCTTCGTGGAGAACCCGGACGACCCGGAGGCGTGGCAGGCGCTGGTGCAGGACAACACCCGCGCCTTCTACGCCGAGACCATCGGCAACCCGAAGGGCGACATCCTCGACATCGAGGCCGTCTCCGCCGTGGCGCACCGCAACGGCGTCCCGCTGATCGTGGACAACACGATCGCCACGCCGTACCTGATCCGGCCGTTGGAGTTCGGTGCCGACATCGTCGTCCACTCGGCCACCAAGTACCTCGGCGGGCACGGCACCGCCATCGCCGGCCTGATCGTCGACGGCGGCACGTTCGACTGGCGCGGCGGCCGGCACCCGATGTTCACCACGGCCGACCCCACCTACCACGGCGTCGTCTACGCCGACCTCGGTGCGCCGGCCTACGCGCTCAAGGCCCGCGTGCAGCTGCTGCGCGACCTCGGCCCGGCCATCTCGCCGTTCAACGCGTTCCTGGTCGTGCAGGGCATCGAGACGCTGTCGCTGCGCATGGAGCGGCACGTGGCCAACGCCCAGCGGGTGGCGGAGTTCCTCAAGCCCACGACGCGGTCGACCGGGTCAACTACGCCGGCCTGCCCACCAACCAGTGGCACGCCGCGCAGCAGAAGTACGCGCCCAAGGGCGCCGGCGCCGTCCTGACCTTCGAGTTGCACGGCGGCAAGGAGGCCGGGCAGCGGTTCGTCGAGGCGCTGGAGCTGCACAGCCACGTGGCCAACATCGGCGACGTGCGCAGCCTGGTCATCCACCCCGCCTCGACGACTCACTCCCAGCTGACCGCCGAGGAGCAGCTGACCACCGGCGTCACCCCGGGCCTGGTGCGCCTCGCCGTCGGCCTGGAGGGCATCGAGGACATCCTCGCCGACCTCGAGGCCGGGTTCCGCGCCGCCAAGGGCGCCTGACGGTGACCGGGGTCCGGGAGGTGGCGGACCGGGGTCCGTCGTCCCGGACCCCGGCCCGCCCGGGCGGCTGGCGGGAGGGCGACCCGGTGGGCGACCGCCGGTTCCTCGACCTGCCGGGACCGTTCGAGCTGGAGCGCGGCGGGCGGCTGCCCGGGGTGCGGGTCGCCTACGAGACGTGGGGCACCCTGGCCCCGGACGGCGGCAACGCCGTCCTCGTCGAGCACGCCCTGACCGGCGACAGCCACGTCGTCGGCGCGGCCGGTCCGGGGCACGCCACCCCGGGCTGGTGGGCGGGCCTGGTCGGTCCCGGCGCGGCGCTGGACACCGACCGGTTCTTCGTCGTCTGCGCCAACGTCCTCGGCGGATGCCAGGGCACGACCGGCCCGTCGTCCACCGCCCCGGACGGCGCGCCGTGGGGTGCGCGCTTCCCCGAGGTGACCGTCGCCGACCAGGTGCGGGTCGAGGCCGCGCTGGCCGACGCGCTCGGCGTCGACCGCTGGGCCTGCGTGGTGGGCGGCTCGATGGGCGGCATGCGGGCGCTGGAGTGGGCGGTCGCGCTGCCCGGCCGGGTGGACGCGCTCTTCTTCCTCGCCTCGGGCGCCGCGGCGAGCGCCGACCAGATCGGCACCCAGACCACCCAGCAGGCCGCCGTCCGCGCCGATCCGCGCTGGCGGGACGGGGACTACCCGCTCGACGACCCGCCGGTCGACGGCCTGGGCATCGCCCGGCGGATCGCGCACCTCACCTACCGCAGCGCGCTGGAGCTGGACACCCGGTTCGGCTCCCTCGTGCAGGAGGACGGCCGCTTCGCGGTCGCCTCCTACCTGGAGCACCACGCCGGCAAGCTGGCCGGCCGGTTCGACGCCGGCAGCTACGTGCTGCTCACCGAGGTCATGAACACCTGGGACGTCGGTCGCGGTCGCGGCGGGGTGGCCGCCGCGCTGGACCGCGTGACGGCCCGGGCGGTCGTGGCCGGCATCGACAGCGACCGGCTGTACCCGCCGGCGCTGCAGCAGGAGGTGGCCGACGGACTCGGCGTCCCGCTGCGGCTGATCCCCTCCCCCTACGGCCACGACGGCTTCCTCATCGAGACCCAGGCGGTCGGCGCGCTGCTGCGCGAGCTGCTGGGCTGACCCGGTGGACGCCGACCTCCGCGCCCTGCGCGCCCTGCGCTGACCCCTCCCGGCGGACGGGGGCCGCTCAGGCCATGTCGTCGCCGGGCTGGTGCCCGGCCGGCGGCAGCTTGCCGCGCACCACCGGGCGCACCCGACGGGCGGAGTCCAGCCGCTCGGTGTAGCTGAGCGCGTTGCCCCGGATGTGCAGCCGGTCGTCCTCCGTGGCCTCGCGCACGACCTTGGCCGGGACGCCGGCGATCACCGACCCCGGCGGGAACTCCTTGCCCTGGGTGACCACGGCGCCGGCGGCGACGATCGAGCCCGAGGCGATGTGCGCGCCGTTCATGACGATGCTGCCCATGCCGACGAGCACGTCGTCGTCGATGCGGGCGCCGTGCAGCACCACCCGGTGCCCCACCGACACCCGCTCCCCCACGACCAGCGGGAAGCCGGCGTCGGAGTGGAGGGTGCAGCCGTCCTGGATGTTGGAGTCCGCGCCGATCTCGATCGTCTCGGTGTCGGCCCGGGCGACCGCGCCGTACCAGATGCTGGCGCGCGGGCCCAGGGTCACCGCGCCCACGACGACCGCCGTGGGCGCGACGAAGGCGTCGTCGTCGATCTTCGGGGCGCCGAAGGGCAGCTCGGCGATGTAGTTGTCGGCCACGGCCCCACCCCAGCACACTCGCGGCGTGCCCGCGACGCTGCCACCTCTGCCCACCTCGATCGTCGGCAGCCTGCCGCAGCCGGACTGGCTGATCGACCGCGCCCGCCTGGCCCACCAGTTCCCGCCGCGGGTGCGTGCGGCGGAGCTGTGGCGGGTCGCGCCGGAGCTGCTCGAGGAGGCGCAGGACGACGCGACGCTGCTCGCCGTCCGGGCCCAGGAGCTGGCCGGGCTGGACATCCTGACCGACGGGGAGCAGCGCCGGGAGTCCTACTCCAACCACTTCGCCACCGCCCTGGACGGGGTCGACGTCGACACCCCCGGCAGCGTGCTCAACCGGTCGGGGAAGCCGATCCCGGTGCCCCGCGTGGTGGGCGAGGTCGGCCGCCCCCGGCCGATCCAGGTGCGCGACGTCGAGTTCCTGCGAGCCGCCACCGACCGGACGGTGAAGATGACGCTGCCCGGTCCGTTCACCATGGCGCAGCAGGCCCAGGACGAGCACTACCGGGACGACCGGGCGCTGGCGCTGGCCTACGCCGACGTGGTGCGCGCCGAGATCGCCGACCTGTTCGCCGCCGGCGCCGACGTCGTCCAGCTCGACGAGCCGTGGCTGCAGGCCCGCCCGGAGGTGGCCCGCCGGTACGGCGCGGAGGCCGTGACCCGGGCCGTCGAGGGTGCGGTGGGCCCGGTGCACGTGCACGTGTGCTTCGGCTACGCGGCGATGGTGGCCGACCGGCCGGAGGGCTACTCGTTCCTCCCCGAGCTCGCCGACACCCCGGTGCACACCGTGTCGGTCGAGACGGCGCAGTCGCACCTCGACCCGGCGACGCTGCGGCCGCTGCGCGGGAAGGGCATCGCGCTGGGCGTGCTCGACCTGTCCACACCCGAGGTGGAGACGCCGGAGGTGGTCGCCGACCGGGTGCGCCGGGCGCTGGACCACGTCGACGTGGACCGGCTGGTGCTCACCAGCGACTGCGGGCTGAAGTACCTGCCCCGGGAGTCGGCCGCGGGCAAGATGCGCAGCCTGGCGCTGGCCGCGGAGCTGCTCCGCGCCGAGCTCTGACCTTCAGATGCCCGTGCGCGTGCACGGCCTCCGCGACCTCGAGGAAGCCCGCCACGTTCGCCCCGAGCACCAGGTCGCCGGGGGAGCCGTACTCCTCGGCGGTCTGGTGGCAGCGGGCGTGGATGTCGCGCATGATCTCGGCCAGCCGCGCCTCGGAGTGCTCGAAGGTCCAGCGGTCCCGCGAGGCGTTCTGCTGCATCTCCAGCGCCGAGGTTGCCACCCCGCCGGCGTTGGCCGCCTTGCCGGGGGCGAAGGCGACGCCCGCCTCGCGCAGCACCCGCACGGCGTCCGGGGTGGTGGGCATGTTCGCGCCCTCGACGACGTAGCGGCAGCCGTTGCGCACGAGCGCCGTCGCCGCGTCGTCGTCCAGCTCGTTCTGCGTGGCGCTGGGCATGGCGACGTCGCAGGGCACGTCCCAGACGCTGCCGCCCTCGACGAACGACGCCGTGGCCACCCGCTCGGCGTAGTCGCTGACCCGGCCGCGCTCGCCCTCCTTGACCTGCTTGAGGACGTCGAGGTCGATGCCCTTCTCGTCGACGACGTAGCCGCTGGAGTCCGAGCAGGCCACGACGGTGCCGCCGAGCTGGTGCACCTTCTCGATGCCGTACACCGCGACGTTGCCCGAGCCGCTGACGGTGACCCGCTTGCCGTCGAAGGAGTCGCCGCGCACCTCCATCATCGCCTCGGCGAAGAAGGCCGCCCCGTAGCCGGTGGCCTCGGTGCGCACCAGGGCGCCGCCCCAGCCCAGGCCCTTGCCGGTGATGACGCCGGACTCGTAGCGGTTGGTGATCCGCTTGTACTGGCCGAACAGGTAGCCGATCTCGCGGGCGCCCACGCCGATGTCGCCGGCCGGGACGTCGGTGTACTCGCCCAGGTGCCGGTAGAGCTCGGTCATGAACGATTGGCAGAAGCGCATCACCTCGGCGTCCGACCGGCCCTTGGGGTCGAAGTCGGAGCCGCCCTTGCCACCGCCGATCGGCATGCCGGTGAGCGCGTTCTTGAACACCTGCTCGAAGCCCAGGAACTTGACGATGCCCAGGTTGACCGAGGGGTGGAAGCGCAGCCCGCCCTTGTACGGGCCCAGCGCCGAGTTGAACTCGACCCGGAAGCCGCGGTTGATCTGCACCTCGCCGCGGTCGTCCTGCCACGGCACGCGGAAGATGATCTGCCGCTCGGGCTCGCAGATCCGCTCGATGGTCTTCATCTCGGCGTACTCGCTGTGCCGCCCGAGGACGACGGCCAGCGACTCCAGCACCTCGTGGACCGCCTGGTGGAACTCCTGCTCACCGGGGTTGCGGCGCAGCACCTCGGCGTAGATCTCCTGCACCTTCGCCGGAACGTCGACGTGCACGCTGGCCTCCCTGACGGACGATCCTGGTCCGGATCAACGTACGCGGGCCGCCGGGGCGCTCACGGGGCGACCTCCTGCAGCGCCCGGGGCACCTCCGCCGGCAGCTCCCGGGCCAGGAAGCCCAGCCGGCCAACCGACGACGCCAGCCGCTCCCCCGTCCGGCCGTGCAGCCAGGCGGCCCAGACCGCGGCCTGGGCCGGGTCGGCGCCGCGCGCCAGCAGCCCGCCGGTGATCCCGGCCCGGACGTCGCCCGAGCCGGAGACGCCCAGCCCGGCGTTGCCGCTGTCGTCCTGCCACATCCGGCCGTCCGGGGTGGCGATCCACGACGTCGCCCCGCCCAGCCCCACCACCACGCGGGCGCGCTCGGCCAGGTCCGCCGTCGCCCGTGCGGGAGCGGCCTCGACCTCGTCGTCCTCGACGTGCAGGGCGAACGCCATCTCGGTCGGGTTCGGCGTGAGCACCGCCCGGCCCTCGAGGTGGTGCAGGCAGGTGGTGTCGGCGGTGACCGCGGCCAGGCCCAGGGCGTCGAGCGCCACCGGGCCGCGCAGGTGCGGCAGCAGCCGCTCGCCGAGGACGCGGGTCGCCTCCTCGTCGGCCATCCCCGGCCCGATCAGCACCGCACCGGCGTTCTCGGCCAGGTCGCGGACGTCGGCGGCAGCGTCGGGGCTGATCGCGCCGTCGCCGGTCTCGGGCAGCGCGCGGACGAGCGCCTCGGGGAGCGCCGCGGCCGCGACGGCGGCCCGGGAGGCCACGGTGGCGACCTGCAGCTTCCCGGCGCCGGCCCGCATGGCGGCCTCCGCGGCGAGCAGCACCGCCCCCAGGGTCTCGGTGCTCCCGCCGATCACGAGGATCGAGCCGCGGGAGTTCTTGTCCCCGGCGGGCTCGGGCAGCGCCCACCCGCGGAGGAGGTCGGGCGTGACCGGCGTCGGGTCGGGGCGCCGCTGGTCAGGGGCGTGGTGCGGCATCGGGCTCCTCGGTGACGTCCTCGTCGGCGGCGACCAGGTGGTCGACGACGTTGAACTCCGCGAGCCGCAGGTCGCCGGCGTCGTCCATCTCGTACCGGGTGAACGAGGCGTTCGCGACCCGCTCGTCCCGGTCGACGGCCAGGAGCTCCTGCTCGGTCAGCTCCTCCAGGACGTAGCGGAAGACCATGATCACCGCCTGGTGGGCGACCACCACCAGCCGCTCGCAGTCGTGCCGCAGCCCCTCGGTGGCCAGCAGGCTGCGCAGCCGCAGCGCGACGTCGGCCCAGCTCTCGCCGCCGGGCGGCCGGTAGTAGAACTTGCCGAGCAGGTCGCGCCGCCGCGCCTCGTCCGGGAAGTGCTCGCGGATGCCCGTGCCGGTCATCCCGTCGAAGGCGCCGAAGTCGCGCTCGCGCAGCCGCTCGTCGGTGCGCACCCGGACGCCGAGGCCCGCGGTGGCCAGCTGCGCGGTGGTCAGCGCGCGGGCGAACGGGGAGCTGAGCACGGCGGTCGGCCGCTGGTCCTCGGGCAGGGCGGCGAAGTGCCGGCCCAGGGCCTCGGCCTGGGCGCGGCCGGTGTCGGAGAGCGGGACGTCGGGATCGCGGACGTCGAGCTCGAGGCGGCCGGCGCCGATCGCCTGCGCCTGCGCGTCGGCGACGTTGCCCGTGCTCTCGCCGTGGCGGACGAGCCACACCACCGACGGCCCCGGTCCCCGATCGCTCACCCGGACGCGGGTAGCCCCGCGGCTGCCCGGCGAAACCGTCGGCCCCCGCGGGGAGGATGACGCCGTGACCGAGCCCACCGACCTGCCCGTCCTGGCCTTCGCCGACGCCGCGGCGCTCGAGGCGTGGCTGGAGGAGAACCACGGCACCGCCCCGGGCCTCTACGTGAGGATCGCCAAGAAGGGCACCGGCATCCCCTCGGTCGACTGGGCCGGGATGGTCGAGGTGCTGCTGTGCTTCGGCTGGATCGACGGGCGGGCCAACCGGCTCGACGACACTTGGTACGTGCAGCGCATCACCCCGCGCCGGAAGAAGAGCGTCTGGTCGCTGAAGAACGTCGAGACGGTGGAGCGGCTGGTCGCCGAGGGCCGGGTGCGCCCGGCGGGGCTGGCCGCGGTCGAGGCGGCCAAGGCCGACGGCCGCTGGGAGCGGGCCTACGCCGGCCCGGCCACCATCACCGTGCCCGACGACCTCGCGGCCGCCCTGGACGCCGAGCCGGCCGCCCGCGCCGCCTTCGACGGCCTCACCGGGCAGAACCGGTACGCCGTCCTGTGGCGGGTGCAGACCGCGCACACCCCGCAGACGCGGGCGAAGCGGATCGCCGCCGCCGTCGCGATGCTGCGCGAGGGCCGCACCCACCACTGACGGTCAGGGGGCGAGCGAGGCCCGCTCCTGCCAGAAACGCGCGTCGCGCCGCCGCCAGGCCAGCATGAGGACGACGCCGGCCAGCATCACCGCCACCCCGATGACCAGCGGCGGGCCGAGGCCGAACCACGCCTGCCCGGTGTAGGAGTTGGCCGGGTCAGCCAGGTCGCGCACCGAGAGCACGAGCAGCCAGACCAGCATGCCGGCCCCCAGCAGCGGGCCGACCCCGAGCAGCAGGAACTCGCGGACGCTGCGGGTCAGCCGGCGGCGGAACCAGACGGCGCAGGCGATGCCGGTGAGCGCGTAGTACAGCGCGATCAGCAGCGACAGCCCGGTGATCGAGTCGAACAGCGCGTTCTCGCTGATCGCCCCGACGCCCAGGTACCACGCCACCCCCACCCCGGCGACCCACCAGGTGGAGACGTCGGGCGTGCGGTGCGCGGGCGTGATCGAGCCGAACCGGGCGGGCAGCGCGGCGCGGCGGGCCATCGACAGGCCGGTCCGGGACGCCGGGATGATCGTCGTCTGGGTCGAGGCGATGGCCGAGGTGGCGACGGCGAGCAGCACCACCCAGTCCCAGCCGCCCATGGCCTGCCCGGACAGCAGCGCGAACACCGCCTCCTCCTCGTCGGCGTTGCCGGCCAGCCACCCGGTGCCGGCGAAGGAGACCACCGCGGTCGCGACGCCGAGGTAGGTGAGCAGCAGGACGACGGTCGACCACACGCCGGCGCGCCCGGGGGCCCGGAGCGGGTCGCGGGTCTCCTCGGTGAGGTTGACCGCCGACTCCCAGCCCCAGAACGCGAAGACGCCGAGCAGCAGGCCGCCGGTGAGCGCCGCGCCGCCGGAGCCGAACGGGTCCAGCCAGCTCCAGTCGGGGGTGAGCCCGCCGAACGGGCTGTCGCCGGACACCCCGCGGACGACCGCCACGACGGCGAAGACGCTCAGCGCCACGGTCTGCGCCACGATCAGCCCGTTCTGCAGCCGCGCGGACAGCTCCGTGCCGCGCACGCAGATCGCGGCCATGACCACGATGAGCAGCACCGACAGGCCCATCACCGCGGGCGTGGACGCCGCCCAGCCGTCGAGCCCGACGGCCAGCAGGGTGAACCGGACGCCGACCTCGGCCAGCGACCCCAGCACGAGGACGCCGGTCATCGTGATCGCCCAGCCGCCGATCCACCCGGCCCACGGGCCCAGCGCCCGGGTGACCCAGGAGAACGTCGTCCCGCAGTCGGGGTCGGCGCGGTTGAGCGCCGCGAACGCCCCGGCGATGAGCAGCATCGGCAGGAAGGACACGAGCAGCACGCCCGGGGCGTGCACCCCGACCAGGGCGACGATCGGGCCGAGGACGGCAGCCAGCGAGTAGGCCGGCGAGGTGGCCGCGAGGCCGATGACGAGGCTGTCGAGGAAGCCGACGGCGTCGGGGCGGAGGGTGGCGCCGGTCGGGACGGCGGGAGCGGCCGCGGTCACCCGCGGCGTCGCATCAGCGAAGCGGTCACGCGGCGATTGTCCAGATCCCCGTCGCGCGCCGTCGGGCGGGTCAGCCGGGGAGGCGGACGCCCCAGCGGAAGCCGCTCTGGTCGACGCTGGTCACCGACAGCGGGACGCCGTAGGTGCGGGCGTGCACCATCATCCCGTTGCCGATGTAGAGGCCCACGTGGCTGATCGGGTTGTAGAAGAAGACCAGGTCACCGGGCTGCAGCTCGGCGCGGGTCACCTGGGTGCCCAGCGTGGACTGCGCGCGGCTCGAGTGCGGCAGCGAGATGCCGGCGGCGGCGTAGGCGTACATGGTCAGGCCCGAGCAGTCGAAGACGTCGGGGCCCGAGCCGCCGCTCACGTACCGCGCGCCGACCTTCGACAGCGCGGTCTGGATCGCGACACCGGCCGCGCCGGGGGGCATCGGCAGGTCGCGGGGCGCGGCCAGCGAGCGGCCGGCGACGGTGTTGTTCACCGCGGCCTGCTCGGCGGCGGAGAGCCGGGCGAAGTCGGCCTGGTAGGCCGCGGCCTTCTGCTCCAGGTCGGCCTTCTGCGCGGTGAGCTGCTCCAGGCCCGCGCGGGCGGTGGCGGCGGCCTCGTCGGCGGCGGCCTGCGCCTGGTCGGCGGCCGCCTTCACGACGGCGACCTCTGCGATGAGGCCGTTCGTGTGGTTGGCGATGAGGTCGAGCGTGGTCATCTTCGTGACCAGCTCGTCGGCCGAGGCGCTGGTGAGGAAGGCGGCGACGCGCGACTGCGTCTGGCCGGTGTAGCCGTTCTGGGCGATGGCCCGCAGCTGCGGCTCGTAGGTGGCCAGCGCCTGCTGCGCCGCGGCGGCCTGGGCGGCGGACGCGTCGGCCTGCCGCTGCTGCTCGGCGACGAGCAGCTCGGCCTCGTGCACCTGCTCGTCGACGGCGCTCAGCTGCTGGGCGGTCTCCCGCATGAGGGCGCTCGCCTCGGCGGCGGTGCCCGGGACCGCGCCGGCGGTGCCCGGCGCCAGGAGCCCGGTGGCGGCGGCGATCAGCGCGGTGCTCAGGACGAGCGCGGCGCGCGAGCGGCGCCGGGGAGTCGTGCGCGAGACCTGCACGTCGGCCCTCCGTTCGGCTGCGCCGGCGCCCGGGGAAGGGGCGCTGTTCGATGCGCGTCAGCACGGACCGTAGGCAGGCGTTGCCGAGACGTGATGGAGGCCGCGCGAACGGACGGTCGAGAGCCGCCTCGCCCGTCACACCCGCCCCAGCGGTTGCCACCCACCCCAGCTCCCGGTACCGAGAGCAGGAGACGACGACGGCGCCGCACCCCCGTGGAGTGCGGCGCCGTCGCCGTGGTCGGTGCGCGGTCAGCCGGCGAGGGGCTCCTGCGCCTGGAGGCCGGCGATGGCCTGGAAGTCGCGGAGGACGGCGGAGAGCTCGTCGGCGGTCCACGCCTCGCAGCAGTCGCAGCCGTTCTCGGCGTAGGAGACCAGCCCGAGGCGGCCGCCGGCCTGGTCCTCGGCGATCGCGAGCGATCCGGCGGACGGGTGGCGGTGGCAGGCGCAGGCCGAGGCACACAGGCCCAGGCCCCAGCCGGAGATGACCACGGTGTGGCCGTCGTCCCGGACCTTGCCGATCTGGAAGACGGACGGCTTGCGACTCCGGCTCACGGGAGCTCCCCTCGACGGCCCGGGGTCCCGGGCCCGCGTGCGTTGTGCGGAAGAACAGCTACGGAAGAGGTTTCGGCAGAATCCCGGTGCGGGTAAAGCGTTCCGCCCCGTAGTTGTTGGTGCACTCACGGTAAGTCGACATGTCCGCGTCGTCGCCGTCAGTTCTCGCCAGGAAGCACCACGCCGGTTGTCGAACGGGACGCCCGGACCACTTCCGTCACAACGGTCGCAGGGTTCAGCTGGCCGGCGACACCGAGCTCATGTTGAAGTCCGGCACGCGCAGCATCGGCATGGCTGCCCGGGTGAACCAGTCGTTCCACTCGCGGGGCAGCGTGCGCTCGGTGCGGGAGGCCTGCACCGCGCGGCCCAGCAGGTCGACCGGGGACTCGTTGAACCGGTAGTTGTTCACCGCGCCGGTCACCTCGCCGTTCTCCACGAGGAAGACGCCGTCGCGGGTGAGCCCGGTGAGCAGCAGCGTCTGCGGGTCGACCTCGCGGATGTACCAGAGGCAGGTGAGCAGGAGCCCCCGCTCGGTGGCCGCGACCATCTCCGCCGGGGTCTGCGTGGCGGTGGGGTCCTCGAGCACGAGGTTGTCGACGGCGGCGGTGGCCGGCGCGGTGGTCTTCAGCGCCCAGGCCCGCGGCCGCACGAGGTTGGTGAGGACGCCACCCGTCAGCCAGTCGATCGCGGGGGTGGCCATCCCGTTGTCGAAGACGGAGGCCGACCCCGACGATGACCCGGTCACCTGGAACGGTGCCGTCTCCAGGCCGGGCTCGAACGGGTCGCTGCGCAGGGTGAGCGGCAGCGCGGCCAGCCGCTCGCCGATCCGGTTGCCACCGCCGGCCTTGGCGAAGACGTTGCGGCCCTCGTCGGCGTCCCGGGCCTCCATCGTCCAGTAGAGGTAGACCATGAGGTCGCTGACCGCCGACGGCGGCAGCAGCGTCTCGTAGCGGCCGGCCGGCAGGTCGATGCGGCGCCTGGACCAGGCCAGCTTCTGCTCCACCTCGCGGGCCATGCCGGCCACGGAGACGTCGCGGAAGTCGCGGGTGCTGACCCCCGACCACACCGACCGGCTGAAGTCGGGGCTCTTGCCGTTGAGCTCCACCCGGCCCGTGGGTTGGTCGTGCCGCAGCCGCAGCCCCGTGGAGCTGCCCAGGTACGTCGAGGACATCTGGTGCTCGGCGAACCCGAACAGCAGCTCGTCCCGGTCGCGCGCCTCGCCGAACGCCTCGCCGAGCGCGGGGGCGAAGTCGGCGAACACCCCGATCGACGTCTCGGCGGGGTCGGCGTCCCAGTCGCCGGCGCCGGGCGGGGTCTCGGAGATCAGCGGCATCGCGTCCTCGGCCGGCCCGGCGTCGCGGGCGGCCTGCTCGCTGGCGGCCACCAGCTCGGCGATGTCCGGCGTCCCCGAGCGGGTCACGGTGCCGGCGGCCATGCCGGCGCCGCCGTCGACGAAGGAGACGACGACCACGCGCCGCGAGCGCATCGCCCCGTTGGTGGTGAGGCTGTTGCCCGCCCACCGCAGGTTCGCCTCGGAGCCCTCGACGACGAACGCGATCTGACCGTCGGCGGTGGAGGCGGCCAGCGCCTTCTCGACGACGTCCTGCGGGCGCTGGTAGGTCATCGGCCGGCCTCCTGGACGGTGTTCAGGATGGTGACGTTCTCGAACAGCGCGCTGGGGCAGCCGTGGCTCACCGCGGCGGTCTGGCCGGGCTGGGCCTTGCCGCAGTTGAAGGCGCCGCCGAGCACGTAGGTCTGCGGGCCGCCGACGACCCGCATCGAGCCCCAGAAGTCCGTCGTCGTCGCCTGGTAGGCGACGTCCTTGAGCTGACCGGCGAGCTTCCCGCCCTCGATCCGGTAGAACCGCTGGCCGGTGAACTGGAAGTTGTAGCGCTGCATGTCGATCGACCAGCTCTTGTCGCCGACCACGAAGATGCCGCGCTCGACGCCGCCGATGATCTCCTCGGTCGACGGCCCGTCGGGCGCGGGCTGCAGCGACACGTTGGCCATCCGCTGCACCGGCACGTGGCCCGGGGAGTCGGCGAACGAGCAGCCGTTGGAGCGCTCCATCCCGCGCAGCCGGGCCATGTTCCGGTCGACCTGGTAGCCGACGAGCACGCCGTCCTTGACGATGTCCCACTGCTGGGCGGCCACGCCCTCGTCGTCCCAGCCCACCGTGGACAGGCCGTGCAGGGCGGTGCGGTCGCCCGTGACGTTCATCAGCGGCGAGCCGTACTGCAGGGTGCCGAGCTTGTCCACGGTCGCGAACGAGGTGCCGGCGTAGGCCGCCTCGTAGCCCAGGGCGCGGTCCAGCTCGGTGGCGTGGCCGATCGACTCGTGGATGGTCAGCCACATGTTCGACGGGTCGACCACCAGGTCGTAGCGGCCGGCCTGCACCGACGGCGCCTTGGTCTTCTCCCGCAGCAGCTCGGGGATCTCGGCCAGCTCGGCGCGCCAGTCCCAGCCGGTGCCGGTCAGGTACTCCCAGCCGCGGCCGACCGGCGGGGCGAGGGTGCGCATGCTCTCGAACGAGCCGGTGGCGCGGTCGACGGTCAGCGCCGTGAACTCCGGGTGCAGCCGGATGCGCTGCTGGCGGGTGCGGGTGCCGGCGGTGTCGGCGTAGTACTTCTGCTCCTTGACCAGCATGCACGTGGCCTGGACGTGCTCGACCCCGTCGGCGGCCATGAGCTGCTCGGAGAACTCCGTGAGCAGCGCCGTCTTCTCGGCGTCGGGCACGGCGAACGGGTCGACGTCGTAGGCCGAGACGTACTCGACGTCGCGGTACACGGGCTCGGGCGCCAGCTCCACCCGGTCGCTGTTCACCGCCGCCGACACCGTGGCCACCGCGATGGCCTCCTCGGCCAGGCGCACGGCCTCCGCCGCGGTGAGGACGACGCCGGCGGCGAAGCCCCAGGTGCCCTCGTGGACGACCCGCACCGCGAGGCCGAGGTCCTCGGCGTCGGAGAACGCCTCGGGACGGGCGTCGCGCAGGCTGATCACCTGCGTGCGGATGCGCTCCACCCGGATGTCGGCGTGCTCGCAGCCGAGGTCGACCGCCCGGGTCAGGGCGGCGTCGGTGAGCGCGGACAGCGGGAGCGCGAGGAAGGACTCGTCGATCGCGCGGGTCTGTGGCACGCGGCTGTGTCTACCAGCCCGTCCCGCCCGGCACGACGGGATACTTCGCCCCGCTACGGATCGGTCCCGCGCGTCACCGCGCCTCCGCGGGGTCGTCGCCGCGCCAGGCGGGAGCCCCCGGGCGGACGACCGCGTCCCCGACGAGCACGGACAGCCGCTCCTCGAGGGCAGCGAGCTCCGCGGCGCCGATCCGGCGGGCCCACTCCTCGCGCCGCGCCTGCAGCACGGCCTCCCCCTGCCGGAGGACCGACGCCCCCAGCGGGGTCAGCTGCAGGCGCTTGCGCCGCGCGTCGCGGGGATCGGCGTCGCGCGTGACGTAGCCGCGGTCGAGCAGGACGGCGATCACCTTGGCCGCCGCCTGCTTGGAGACCGACAGGCGCCGGCCGAGCTCCGAGGCGTTGTCGGCCCCGGCAGCGATGGCGCGCATCGCGAACTCGTGGACCGGGCGGAAGTCGGCGAAC
Source organism: Blastococcus sp. TF02A-30 (assembly GCF_003319185.1). GTDB lineage: Bacteria > Actinomycetota > Actinomycetes > Mycobacteriales > Geodermatophilaceae > Blastococcus. Next base: position 375,715 of record NZ_QOHJ01000001.1, on the reverse strand, counting down.
CCCTGCGCGGCCAGCTCGTCGGTGGTGGCGTCGACGAGCGAGCGGTAGCCGCTCAGCAGGAGCAGCGCGAGGTCGGCGCCGGACCGGGACATGGGAGGAGGGTAGGAGCCCCTGGCGTTCGACAACCTGGTTGTCTACTGTGAAGGACAACCAGGTTGTCCAACTGAGGAGCTGTCATGAGCGGTCCCGCTCTACCCGTCGTCACCCATCACACCGCCCCGGTCAACGGAACGACGATCCACTGGGTCGCGGCGGGCTCGACCGGCTCACCGGTCCTGCTGGTCCACGGCTTCCCCGAGACGTGGTGGACCTTCCACCGGCTGGTCCCCTTGCTGGCCGCCCGGCACCGGGTGCTGGCGGTCGACCTCCGGGGGTTCGGCGACTCGGGGCTCGACTGCCCCGGCCACGGGAGCGCCGACTCGGCCGAGGACCTGCACCAGCTCATCGGGCAGCTCGGCCTCGGTCCGGTGCACCTGGCGGCACAGGACATCAGCGGGGCCGCGGTCGTCCGGCTGGCGGCGTGCCACCCGGAGGACGTCCGCAGCCTGACCGCGATCGAGATGGGGCTGCCCGGCTTCGGGCTGGAGGGGCTGGCCGACGTGACGCACGGCGGCTCCTGGCACATCGGCGCCCTCGCCGCACCGGGCGTCCCGGAGCTGCTGCTGGCCGGGCGGGAAGAGGAGTTCCTCGGCCGGATGTGGTTCCCGGCCATGACGGCCGTGCCCGGGGCGGTCACCCGGGCCGACGTCGGCGAGCTCACCCGCACGTACTCCCGCCCGAACGGCTGGCGTGGCGCAGCCGGGCTCTACCGCTCGATGCTGGCCGAGGGCGACGACGTCCGGGAACTCGTCACGGCGCGTCCGCTGACGATGCCCGTGCTGGCCGTCGGGGCCGGCGGCGGGGCGTTCACCGCCTCGACCATGCGGCAGGTGACCACCGGGGAGGTCGCGACCGTGCAGCTCGACGGGGTCGGTCACCACGTCGCCCTGGAGGCCCCCGACCGGCTGGCGACGGCCCTGCTCGACTTCTGGGGACGGATCGATGCCGCCTGAGCGGGACCGCCCGCGAGCCGCGCCGCCTCGTCCTCCCGGGGTTGGGGACCGGTCGCCGGGGGGTAGCCCGCCGCCATGACCGCACCAGCGGACGACGTCACCCTCACCTTCGGCGGCAACGCGACCACGCTGCTCCACCTGGGGCCGTTCACGCTGCTGACCGACCCGAGCTTCCTGCACCGGGGGCAGCGCGCCTACCTGGGCAAGGGGCTCTGGACGAAGCGGCTCACCGACCCCGCGCTGCAGCCGACCCAGCTGCCACCGCTGGACGCGATCCTGCTCAGCCACCTGCACGGCGACCACTGGGACGACATCGCCACGCGGTACCTGGACAAGGCGACGCCGCTGGTGACCACGCAGGAGGCGGCCCGGGCGCTGGAGCGCAAGGGCTTCGCCGCCACGTCGGACCTGAAGCCGTGGCAGCAGCACGTGCTGGCCTCCGGCGACGACGAGCTGCGCATCACCTCGGTGCCGGGCGTGCACGGCCCGGGCCCGCTGGCGAAGGTCCTGCCGCCCGTCATGGGCAGCGTGCTGGAGCTGGTGCGCGGCGACGCGGTCTCCTGGCGCGGCTACATCACCGGCGACACCCTCTACCGCCCGTTCCTGGGCGAGGTGCTGGAGCGGTGCGGACCGCTGGACGTGGTCATCCCGCACCTCGGCGGCACCAAGGCACTGGGCCTCACGGTGACGATGGACGACCGCCAGGGCGCGGACCTCGTGGAGCTGCTCAAGCCGCCGGTGACCGTGCCGATCCACTTCGACGACTACGACCGCTTCAAGTCCCCGCTCGGCGACTTCGTCGCGGAGGTGCGGCGCCGCCGCCTTCCGGGCGAGCTGCGCACGGTGCACCGCGGCGAGACGATCAGCCTGCGCGCGTAGCCGGGTCATCCCCCGGGCGGACGCGATCGCCGCCGAGGATCACCGCCCCGCCCGACGCGGGCGGATCCCCTGCTCGACCAGGCTCGTCGGCATGCCGTTCGACGGCGGCGGCAGCTGGCCCGACCTCGCCGGCGAGCAGGCCCGCCTGTGCCAGGCGTAGAGGTGGCCGTCGTGGTGGACGACCACCTCTACGCCTGGACCGACGACGCCACGCTCGCCGGCGCCTGACCGGTCAGCCGGCCAGCAGCTCGTCGAGCTTCTCGTAGCCCTCGTTCACGCCGACCTCCATGCCGCTGGCGACGAAACCGTCGCGCCCCTCGAACGAGTCGACCAGCGACGTCGAGGTGAGCCGCGTGCGCCCGTTCCCGAGGTCCTCGAGCACGATCTTCTCCAGGGCGACGTCGTCGGGCATTCCCTCGAAGGCGAACGTCTGGACGATGAGCTCGTTCTCCCGCACCTCGTGGAAGGCGCCGTTGAAGGCGTACTCCTCGCCGTCCTGCGACATCACGTACCGGTAGGAGCCGCCGGTGCGGCAGTCGTGCCGGTCGATCCGGATCTCCATGTCCCTCGGGCCGGTCCACCGGGCGAACAGCTCCGGGTCGACGTGCGCCCGGAAGACCTTCTCGGGCCGGGCGTCGAACTCGCGCACGATCCGGACGAGCGGGACGTCGGGGTCGAGGACGATCTGGGTCTCGCGGTGCTGCGTGCTGGTCATGCCACTTCTCCTCCTGGGTGGGTGGGAACTCTCAGCCGCGGGCCAGCAGCTCGTCGAGCTTGGCGTAGCCCTCGTGCACGCCGACGTCCATGCCGGAGAGCATGGCGTCGCGATCGGCGAACGAGTCGCAGAGCGAGGTGGAGGTCAGCCGGCTGCGCCCGCCGCCGATGTCCTCCAGGTGCAGCCTCTCCAGGAAGACCCCGTCGGGGACGCCCTCGTAGGTGAAGGTCTGCACGATCAGCTCGCCGGGCCGGACCTGGTGGAAGCTGCCGAAGAAGGCGAACTCCTGGCCGGAGCCGTACTCCTCGCCGTCGTTGACGGACACGTACCGGAAGTAGCCCCCGGTGCGGCACTCCCACCGGTCGATCCGGGTCCGCGTGCCGTTCGGCCCCAGCCACCGGGCGGCGAGGTCGGGATCGGCGTGCGCCCGGAACACCTTCTCCTTCGGTGCGTCGAACTCGCGGGTGGTCCGGATCAGCGGGACGTCGGGGTCCGCGGTGATCCGGGCCTCGCTGGGCACGGTGTTCGTCATGACGGATCTCCTCCAGGGGCGGGCGGGGCGTCCGGCATCGACCGCAGGACGTCGTCGAGACGGCGGTAGCGCTCCTCGGCCTGGCGGCGGTAGCGCTCGATCCACTTGGTCATGAGGTCGAAGACCTCCGCCTCGAGGTGCACCGGGCGGCGCTGCGCCTCCCGGCTCCGGCTCACCAGGCCGGCGTCCTCGAGCACCTTGAGGTGCTTGGACACGGCCTGGACGGTCACGTCGTAGGGCGCGGCGAGCTCGTTGACCGTGGCGTCGGCGACCGCGAGCCGCGCCACGATGTCCCGCCGGGTGGGGTCGGCCAGCGCCGAGAACACCCGGGAGAGCGGATCCGCCGCCATGCACGTCCTCCTCGTTCAACCTTGCGGTTGAACAACACCGTAGGACCGGACTCCAGCGGTTGTCAACCGCTTGGTTGAAGAAGCGTCAGCCGGTGGCGAGGCGCGCGGCCCGCTCGGCGACGTCGGCGCGCAGGACGTCCACGTCGACGCGGGTGGAGCGGCCGTCCCGGACGACGGGGGCCCCTCCCACCCACACGTCGCGCACGTGCCGTCCGTCGGCCGACCACACCAGGTGGGCCAGCAGGTCCTCGGGATCGCCGACCGGCTCGAAGACCAGGTCCCGGGTGTCGACGTGCACGAGGTCGGCGCGCCGGCCGGCTGCCAGCTGCCCCAGGTCGGGCCGGCCGATGGCGTCGGCCGAGGCCCCGGTCGCCAGCCAGAACGCCTCCGCGGCGGTGAGCGCCGTGGCCGAGCGCCCGGCCAGCCGGGCCATGGCGGCGGCGAGCCGGGTGTCGGCGAGCAGGTCGAGCGAGTCGTTGGACGCCGGCCCGTCGGTGCCCAGCCCCACCCGGATGCCGCGGTCGAGCATGTCCCGCAGCCGGGCGACGCCGCTGGCGAGCTTGGCGTTGCTGGCCGGGCAGTGCGCCACGGCGACGTCGTACTCCTGCCAGAGGTCGAGGTCGCCGTCGTCCATGTGCACGCAGTGCGCGCCGAGCACCCGGCCGCCGAGGACGTCGTAGGACGCCAGCAGCCCCGGGACCGACAGCCCGTGCGCGGCGAGCAGGTCGGCGCCCTCGGTGGCGGTCTCCGCCACGTGCAGGTGCAGCAGCAGGCCGTGCTCGCGGGCGGCCGCGGCGGCGTCGGCGAGCAGGGGCAGCGGCACGGTGTAGGCGGCGTGCGGGCCGAGGCCGTACTCGACGGTGCCGTCGTCGGGCGCCGTGGCGGCCAGCGCGACGGCGGCCCGCAGCTGCTCCTCCATGGGCGGCAGACCCGGCAGCGGCAGCAGCGGGGTGGCGATGACCGCCCGCGCCCCGGTGGCGCCGACGGCGGCGGCGATCCGCTCCGGGTGGAAGTACATCTCCACGCTGGTGGTGATGCCGTTGCCGAGCATCTCCGCCGAGGCCGCGGTCATCGCCACCTCGACGTCCTCGGGGGTGAGCCGGGCCTCCCGCGGCCACATGACCTCGCGCAGCCAGCGCTCCAGCGGCAGCCCCTCGCCCTGCCCGCGGAACAGCACCATCGGCGCGTGCGAGTGGGCGTTGACCAGGCCCGGCGTGAGGACGCCGGGGAGGGCGACCACCTCGGCGTCCCCGGCGTCCGGTGCCTCCGCGGCCGGGCCGACGTAGCCGATCCGGCCGTCGTCGACGTCCACGACGGCATCGGGGACGACGGTGCCGGCGCGGTCCCCGACCACGGCGGCGCGGGCGGTGAAGCGCTGGCGCATGCCTGCCGACGCTAGTGCCGCTCCCCCCGTGCGTCGCGGCAGCGCTCCGGCGGCGCCGATACCGTGGGCCCCATGGACCTCCTCGCCGCTGCCGCCTCCGACGAGGGTGGGATCACCGCTTTCCTGCTGGACCTGGTGCGCGACCTGGGCGCCGTCGGCGTCGGGCTCAGCATCCTGGCCGAGACCGTCATCCCGCCGATCCCCAGCGAGGCGGTGCTCGGGCTCGCCGGTGTGCTGATCAACAGCGGCGACCTGGCGGTCGTGCCCGTGGTGCTGTTCGCCACGCTCGGCTCGATCCTCGGGGCGGTCTTCTTCTACTACGTGGGCCGCGCGCTCGGGCCCCGCCGGTCGCACGCGTTCCTCGACCGGCTGCCGCTGGTGGAGACCGAGGACGTGGACAAGACCTTCGCCTGGTTCGAGCGGCACGGGCGCTCGGCGGTGTTCTTCGGCCGCATGGTGCCGATCGTGCGCAGCTTCATCTCGGTGCCCGCGGGCGTCGTGCGCATGCCCTTCTGGCAGTTCCTGGTGTTCACCGCGGCCGGAAGCCTGATCTGGAACAGCCTGCTCATCGGCCTTGGCGTGGCCGCGGGCGACTTCGTCGAGCGGAACCTGCACTACCTGGACTACGTGGTCGCGGCGGTCGTCATCGCCGCCGTCGGCTGGTTCGTCTGGAAGAAGGCCACCGGGCGGCTGCGCCGCCCGCCGACGGCCGGGGCGAACCTGCCGGCCGACGAGCGCGACGAGGCATGACCCGGGCCCGGCCCGACGTCGTCGCCTTCGACGTCAACGAGACCCTCCTCGACCTCGCGCCGGTGCGGGCCCGCCTGGTGGAGGCAGGTCAGCCGGCCGACCTGCTCCGCACGGTCTTCGCCCGGACGCTGCTCACCGGGTTCGCCGCGACGGTGACCGGCACCTGGTGCTCGTTCCGCGACGCCTTCGACGCGGCGCTGGCCCAGGAGAGCGACCTCTCCCCCGCCGCCCGGGCCGACGTCGTCGCCGCGTTCGGGGAGCTGGCACCGCACCCGGACGTCGAGCCCGCGCTGCGCCGGCTGGTCGAGGCGGGCGTGCGCGTGGTGACGCTGTCCCACGGCTCCCCCGGCGTGGCCGAGGCAGCGCTCGAGCGGGGCGGCATCACGCCGCTGGTGTCGGCGACGCTGTCCAGCGAGGCGATCCGCGCGTGGAAGCCGGCCCGCGAGGTCTACCTGTGGGCGGCCGGCTCCTGCGGGGTGGCGCCCGACCGCCTCGCGCTGGTGGCGGCGCACGGCTGGGACGTCCTCGGCGCGCAGCGGGCCGGGCTGACCGGGGCGTGGTTCCCGCGCGGCGAGCGCAGCTACCCGACCGTCTACGAGGCCCCGCACGTGCAGGCCGGCGACTTGGCGGGTGCGATCGACGCCCTGCTCGCCCTGCCGGCGTGAGCGACCTCGTCGACACCCCGCACGGCCCGGCGCGGGTGCTGTCCGCCGGCTCCGGCGCGGCCGGGACCCTGGTGCTCGGGCACGGCGCCGGCGGTGGGTCGGAATCGGCGGACCTGGCCGCGCTGGCCGGCGAGGCCGCGGACGCCGGCTGGCTGGTGCACCGGGTGGACCAGCCGTGGCGGGTCGCCGGGAAGAAGATCGCGCCCGCCCCACCGCGGCTGGACGAGGCGTGGGGCGCGGTCCTGGACCGGCTCCGGCTGACCGACCGGCTCCCCGGGCGACTGGTGCTGGCCGGCCGCAGCGCCGGGGCGCGGGTCGCCTGCCGGACGGCGGCGGCCGAGGGCGCGGCCGGGGTGCTCGCGCTCGCCTTCCCGCTGCACCCGCCGGGCAGGCCGGAGAAGAGCCGGGCCCCGGAGCTGACCGGCGTGCGGGTGCCGCTGGTCGTGGTCCAGGGGGAGACCGACGCCTTCGGCCGGCCGGAGGACGTCGCCGCCGCGCTGGCCGGCGTCGGGCACGCCTCGGTCTACGCCGTGCCGGGCGACCACTCGCTCAGGAAGAACCCCGGCCTGGTGGCCGCCGCGGCGATGTCCTGGCTCACCGAGGTGCTCCCGGCCTAGAACGGCGGCGGGTCGTCGTCCCCGGTGTCGGGTGCGCGGAGACCTGGCGGTCGCGTGACCCGGGTGACGCCGCTGGAGGTGGTCACGGTGAGCACGCCGTCGTGGTCCATGGCGAAGACCCAGCCGGGGGCGAAGGTCTTGAGCCGGTGATGGCGGCGGCACAGGCAGCAGAGGTTCTCGCACGCCGTCTCCCCGCCCTCGGCGTGCGCGACGACGTGGTCGAGGTCGGCCCAGCCGGCGCGGTTGCGGCACCCGGGATGCCGGCAGGTGCGGTCCCGGGCTTCGAGGAAACGGCGCTGGGCAGCGCTGGGCCGGTAGCGGTCGACCGGACCGGGTCGGGCCAGGACCGGGCAGGCGCAGTCACCGTCGGGGTGGTCGGGGCACCCACGGCGGACCAGCCGTTCCAGCTCGGCCCGGCTCACCGTGGCACGCAGCGCGCCGGTGCGCGGATCGACGAGGGCCAGGTGGAGGGTGCCGCCGACGGGGGCCTGCAGGCCGCCCGGGCAGAGCGCGTCGAGCTGCTCGAGCAGGTCGCGCAGCTGGGCGGTGGTGATCGGTTCACCGTTCACCTCGGCCGGTTCCCCGTCGCCGCAGCACTGGCCGCGCACCGTGCCCAGCGGTGCGATGACCTGCAGGTGCGCCGTGACCGGCGGGCGGCTGCTGTCCCACGGGCGCAGCACCAGGTCGGCGAGGACACCGGTCCGCAACTGGCCGATGGTTCCCGGCTCCCCTGCGGACTCGGCCAGCCGCGCGTAACCGTCGATGGTCTCCCGCAGGGCCGCGGCCATCGGCTGCGGCAGGAACGCCCGGAACTCCGCCATCCCGTCGCGCATCGGCCGGACGGTGACGTCAGCAGCCTTCTCCGCCTGCCGCCGACGCCGTTCGGCGGCCGCAGCATCGCGCTGGATCAGCTCCTTGCGGGCCAGCGCCCGCAGACCCGGGATGGACAGCCCGGATGCCCGCGGCAGGACCGCAGCCTCGACCGCGGCGAGCACGGCGGGCTCGACTTCCCTCGCGGGCTCGGACAGCTCGGCCGCGAGGGCACGGGCACGCGGCCAGTCGAGCTGCCCGTCGGCCAGCGCCGCCCACGTCGTCGGCAGCTCGTGGACGAGCACGGCGGACGCATCCGCCAGCCGGGTTGCCGACGACCGGGAGCAGTTCAGCACCAGCGCCAGCTCGTCGGCGAAGAACTCGCTGACCCCCTCGGCCGGCGCGTTGCCGGGGCCCGGTGCCCAGTCCGGGGACGCAGCACCCGCTGCGCCCTGGGGCAGGTCGCGCTCGGCCGGTCGGCGGGAGGCGAGCGCGGCGACGAGCTCGAGCTTGTAGGCGGCCAGCGCGGATTCGCCCCGCTCGACGCGCTGCAGCTCGGCCGCCAGCTCCGCATCGGACCGCGCGCGCACGGGGACGACCTCGCCGAGGCGGGTCGGCCGGGACACGACGCCGTCGGGGAGCTGCTCCACCGGCCTCGACGGCGCAGCGAGCTGAGCCACCGTCACGGCGACCCCGAACCCACCTCCGTCGAACACGTGAGCGAACCTACGGCGGGGGTCCGACAGTTCTCGCTGGTCAGGTGCCCGTCAGCCGAGACCGCCCGTCAGCCGAGACGGCGGGACTTCCTGCGCCGCCGCCGGACCAGCAGGACGACGAGCACGACCGCGGCGGTCACCCCGATCGCGGGGGCGAACCGGCTGACCGCTGCACCACCGGCCACCTCGAGCAGGTCGATCGGCTCGGGCTCGGCCGACTGGATCTGCCGCGGTCCGGCCGAGGGCACGCTCCGCACCGGCGCCCCGGTGGCCGGCCGCGCCGGCGGGGCCGACGGGCCGCTCGGCGGACCGCTGGGCCGCGGCACCGACGCCGTCACGGGGGCCGGCGGGGCGGCCGGCTCCGCGGCACCGTTCCCCGCAGCGGCGGCCGCCGCCTTCTTCGCGGGCGCGGTCTTCTTCGCCGCGGGCGCCTGCTTCTTGGCCGGGGCTGCCTTCTTCGCCGGCTTCTCCGCGGCCGGCTCCGACACGGCCTCGGTCGCGCTCGCGGCGGCCTTCTTGGTCGCGGCGGCCGCCTTCTTCGCCGCGGAGCCCTCGGCGGCGGCCCCCTCGGCGGACGCGGCGATCTCCTCGACCGCCCCGGTCGCGGTGGCCGCGGCCTTCGCCACGGGACCCGGCTCGGCCGCGGCCGCGGCGCGCTCCGCGTCGCCCTGGGCTTCGCCCTGGCCGAGCTGGGCGGCGAGCTTGTCGGCGAACTGGCCGAGCAGCTTGTTGCCGACGTCGGTCATGACGCCGCGGCCGAACTGGGCCGGGCGGCCGGTGATGTTCAGGTCGGTGAGCACGTCGACCCGCGTGATCGCACCCTCGGCGGCCAGCGTCGCGGTCACGATCGCCGCCGCCGTGCCGTTGCCGCGCTGGTCCTTGCCGCGGGCGTCGATGACGGCGCGGTGCGCGGCCTCGTCCTTCTCGACGAAGGACGCCTTGCCCTGGTAGGTCAGGTTGATCGGGCCGAGCTTCACCTTCACCCGGCCGGTGAAGTCGTCGCCGTCGACGGAGTCCAGCGCGGCTCCGGGCATGCACGGCGCGATCCGCTCGATGTCCAGGAGCACCCGCCACGCCTCGTCGACGGGAACGGGCACGGTGAACGAGTTCTCCAGCTGCACGTCTGGACCCTTCTGACCACTGCGCCCCGGTCCGGCCCACCACCACGTGGGCCGGACCGAGACGGACGAGTACGGACCGGCGGAAAGGCCAAGCTACAGCCCTGCGGCGGCGATCACCGCCCGGCGCGTCAGCACCTGCGCCAGGTGGTGCCGGTAGTCCGCCTGCGCATTCAGGTCGCTGCTGGGGCTGGTGTTCTCCGCCGCGTGCGCCGCCGCCTCCGCGACGGCCTCCCGCGTGGCCGGCACCCCGGCCAGCGCCGCCTCCGCCGCGGAGGCCCGCAGCGGGGTGGGGCCCATGTTGGTGAGCCCGATCCGCGCCTCGGCGATCCGGTCCCCCTCGCGGCGCACCAGCGCCGCGACCGCGACGATCGACCACGCCTGCGCGACCCGGTTGAACTTCTCGTAGTGCATGCCCCAGGTGCCGGCCAGCTTCGGCAGCCGGATCTCGACGAGCAGCTCACCCTCCTCCAGCGCCGTCGTCAGGTAGTCGACGAAGAACTCCACGGCCGGCACCGTGCGCCGGCCGGAGAGCCCGGCGATCACGAACTCCGCCTCCAGGGCCAGCGCGACCGCCGGCAGGTCGCCGGCCGGGTCCGCGTGCGCCAGCGCCCCGCCGAACGTGCCGCGGTGGCGCACCTGCCGGTCGGCGACGGTCTCGGTCGCCTGCGCCACGATCGGCGCCCACTGCTGCACGAGCGGGTCGGCGATGACGTCGGAGTGGGTGGTCATCGCGCCGACCACGATGGCGTCGTCCTCCTCGCGGACGCCGCGAAGCCCGGCGACCCGGCCGAGGTCGACCACGGTCTCCGGCGCGGCCAGCCGCAGCCGCATGACCGGGATGAGCGACTGCCCTCCGGCGAGGATCTTCACGTCCTCGCCGCCGTCGGCGATGGCCTGCAGCGCCTCGTCGACCGAGGTGGGCCGGGCGTAGGCGAACGGTGCGGGAATCACAGGTCCCCTCCCTGCGCGATCGAAGCGGCCTGGGCCGAGTCCACGGCCTGGGCGTTGGTGCGGTCCGGTGCCCGGTCCCCGCCGTCCCCACCGAGGTGGACGGCGCGCCACACCCGTTCCGGCGTCAGCGGCATGCGGATGTCGCTGACGCCCAGGTGCCGGACGGCGTCGAGGGCGGCGTTGACGACGGCGGGCGTCGAGGCGATGCACCCCGCCTCGCCGACGCCCTTGGCGCCGATCGGGTTGCCGGGTGCCGCGTGCACCGTGTTGCCGGTGTCGAAGTGCGGCAGGTCGGCGGCCGAGGGCACCAGGTAGTCGACGAACGTGCCGGTGGTGAGGTTGCCGTCGTCGTCGTAGACGGCCTCCTCGTACAGCGCCTGGGCGATGCCCTGCGCCAGTCCGCCGTGCACCTGCCCCTCGACGATCAGCGGGTTCACGATCGTGCCGACGTCGTCCACGCAGGCGTACTTGCGGATCTTCACGAACCCGGTCTCGGTGTCGACCTCCATCGCGCAGATGTGCGTGCCGTGCGGGAAGGAGAAGTTGACCGGGTCGAACGTGGCGTCGGCGTCGATCGAGGGCTCCACGCCCTCGGGGAAGTTGTGCGCCGCGAAGGTGGCCAGCGCGATCTCCTGGATGCTGACCCCGGTACCGGGTGTGCCGCGCACGGAGAACGAGCCGCCGGTGAAGTCGAGGTCGTCCTCGCTGGCCTCCAGCAGGTGCGCGGCGACCTTGCGGGCCTTGGCGATCACCTTCTGCGCGGCGTTGACCACCGCGGCCCCGCCCACCACCAGCGAGCGGGAGCCGTAGGTGTCCAGGCCGCGCGGGGAGACCGACGTGTCGCCGTGCAGCACCTCGACGTCCTCGAACGGCACGCCGAGCTCGTCGGCGACCAGCTGGCTCCACGCCGTCTCGTGGCCCTGCCCGTGCGGCGTCGAGCCGGTGACGACCTCGACCTTGCCGGTGGGCAGCATCCGGATCGAGGCGTGCTCCCACCCGCCGGCGCCGTAGGACAGCGAGCCGAGCACCCGCGACGGCGCCAGCCCGCACATCTCGGTGAAGGTGGAGAACCCGATGCCCAGCTGGACCGGGTCCCCGGACTCCCGGCGGCGGCGCTGCTCCTCGCGGAGCTCGTCGTAGCCGAGCAGCTGCAGCGCCTGCTGGGTGGCGGTGTCGTAGTCGCCGCTGTCGTACTCGAGGCCGGCGGCCGTGGTGAACGGGAACTCCTCGGCCTTGATCCAGTTCTTCCGCCGCAGCTCCAGCGGGTCCATGCCGAGCTCGACGGCGAGCTCGTCCATGATCCGCTCGATCGCGAAGGTGGCCTCCGGCCGGCCGGCGCCGCGGTAGGCGTCGGTGGGCGTCTTGTTGGTGAAGACGCCCTGGCAGTCGAAGCGGTAGGCCGGGAACTTGTAGATGCCGACGTACATGAACGCGCCCAGCACCGGCACGCCCGGGCTGACCAGGCGCAGGTAGGCGCCCATGTCCGACAGGATCCGGCAGCGCAGCCCCTTGACGTTGCCCTCGCGGTCGGCGGCGATGTCGATGTACTGGATCTGGTCGCGGCCGTGGTGGGCGCTCATCAGCGACTCGCTGCGGGTCTCCACCCACTTCACCGGCTTGCCCAGCCGGCGGGCGACCAGCAGCGAGAGCACCTCCTCCGGCGTGACCTGCAGCTTCCCGCCGAACCCGCCGCCCACGTCGGGCGCGACCACGCGCAGCTTGTGCTCCGGGATGCCGGTGATCATCGCCAGCATCAGCCGCAGGATGTGCGGCACCTGGGTCGAGGACCACATCGTGTAGTTGTCGCCCTGCGGCTGGACGACGACGGCGCGCGGCTCCATGAACGCCGGGATCAGCCGCTGCTGCACGAACCGGCGGCTGACCACGACGTCGGCCTCGGCGAACGCCTGCTCGGTGTCCTGCCCGGTGCCCGCCTCGCCGGCGTCGAAGACGAACCGGAACGACTGGTTGGACTGCAGGTGGTCGTGGCAGAGGTCGGGCTGCTCGGCCAGCGCCTGCTCCATGTCGAGCACCACGGGCAGCGGCTCGTAGTCGACGTCGACCAGCTCCAGCGCGTCGACGGCGGCGGTCCGGCTGCGGCCGACGACGATCGCGACGGCCTCGCCCACGTGGTTGACCTCGTCGACGGCGACCGACGGGTGCCCGGGGTTGACCATGTCCGGCGTCACCGGCCAGGCGCAGGGGATCGAACCCTGCTCGTCGGCGAGGTCGCGGCCGGTGAGGACGGCGACGACGCCGGGCGCCTCGCGCGCCGCCGAGACGTCGACGTTCGTGATCTTGGCGTGCGCGACGGGGCTGCGGACGACGGCGAGGTGCAGCATCCCGGGCAGCACCATGTTGTCGGTCCACGTGGTGCGGCCGGTGATGAGCCGCGCGTCCTCCTTGCGGCGGCGCGCCTTGCCGACCTCGCGCTCCGGGGCGGTGGTGGCCGGCGCGTCCTCGACGGCGGTCATGCCTGGGCCCCCGTGCCCATCTCGGCCGTACCCATCTCCGCGGCGGCGGCCTGCACCGCGCGGACGATGTTCTGGTAGCCGGTGCAGCGGCAGAGGTTGCCCTCGATGCCCTCGCGCACCTCGTCCTCGCTGGGGTCCGCGTTGTCGGCCAGCAGGTCGATGGAGGCCATGATCATCCCCGGGGTGCAGAACCCGCACTGCAGGCCGTGCATCTCGTGGAAGGCCTTCTGCACCGGGTGCAGGGCGCCGTCGCGGCCGACGCCCTCGATGGTGGTCACCTCGGCACCGTCGGCCTGGACGGCCAGCACGGTGCAGCTCTTCACCGCCTCGCCGTCGAGGTGGACGGTGCACGCCCCGCAGTTGCTGGTGTCGCACCCGACGACGGTGCCGACCTTGCCCAGCTGCTCCCGCAGGTAGTGGACCAGGAGGGTCCGCGGTTCGACCTCGTCGACGTAGTCCACCCCGTCGACCCGCACGCTGATCTGGCTCACACGTCCTCCGCTCCGTTGCAGGGGTCCCACCGGCCCCGGGGGCCTCGAGCGGAGTCTGGCAACAGAGACGTGACTGAGGCCACACTTACCTGCGCGGTGCCTTCGCGACCTGCGATTTCGGGCGCCCACGACGTTGCGACGGAGTTGCAGACCGAGCGGCTGCGCGCCCAGCGTGGTCGTCCCGCCGTCGGGACCACGCTCAGCGCGCAACGGTCAGGCGGTGGCCAGCTGCTCCCGCGCGAGGCGCGCACCCGCCGCCGCACGCAGCTCGCGGCGGCGCAGCAGCCCGGACGCGGTGAGCGCGACGAGGCCGAGCACCGCCAGGCCGGCGCCGACCAGCCCGGGCGCCGTGTAGCCGAGGCCGGCCGCGATGACCACGCCGCCGAGCCACGCGCCGAGGGCGTTGGCGGCGTTGAGCGCCGAGTGGTTGAGCGCGGCGCCGAGCATCTGCGCCTCGCCGGCGACCTCCATGAGCCGCATCTGCAGGCAGACCACCAGGGTGGAGGCGCTGGCCGCGAAGAGGAACACCAGTGCGACGATCGTGACTGGGGTGCGGGCGGCCAGCTGGACCAGCGCCAGCAGGACGCCGGTGACCACGTTGGCGCCCACCAGCGAGCGGAACAGCGCGACGTCGGCCAGCCGGCCGCCGAGCGCCGTCCCCAGGACGCCGCCGAGGCCGAACGCGAGCAGCACCAGGGGCACGGAGCCGCGGGACATGCCGGTGACGTCGGTGACCAGCGGCGCGATGTAGCTGTAGACGGCGAACATGCCGCCGAACCCGACGACGCCCACGACCAGCGTCAGCAGCACCTGCGGGCGGCGCAGCGCCCCCAGCTCGGTGCGCACCGTCGCCTCCCGGTTCCCCGGGCTGGACGGGACGACGGCGGCCACCGCGAGGCTCGTCAGCGCGCCGACCACCACCACGGCCCAGTAGGCGCTGCGCCAGCCCAGCTGCTGCCCGAGCCACGTCGCGGCGGGGACGCCGGCCACGTTGGACACCGCCAGCCCGAGCATCACCGAGCTCACCGCCCGCCCGCGCAGGTGCGGCGCCACGAGCGAGGCGGCCACCAGCGAGGCGACGCCGAAGTAGGCGCCGTGCGGCAGCCCGGCGAGGAAGCGGGCGGCCAGCAGCGGGCCGTAGCCGGAGGCCAGCGCGGTGAGGGAGTTGCCCACGACGAAGGCGACCATCAGCCAGATCAGCACGGCCCGGCGCGGCAGCCGGGTGCTCAGCGCGGCGATGACCGGCGCCCCGACGACCACGCCCACCGCGTAGGCGGAGATCACGTGCCCCGCGGTCGGGATGGAGATGTCCACGCCCTCGGCGACGTCCGGCAGCAGCCCCATGGTCACGAACTCGGTCGTGCCGATCGCGAAGCCGCCCAGGGCGAGCGCGACGATCGCGGCGACGAGACGGGCGGGGGACGGCGCGGGCGCGTCAGCGGGGGCGGAGCTCACTCCCCGTGCGAAGCGCCGGGTGCCGCCCGTTGTTCCCGCGCAGCCGCAGCAGATTCGCCGCGGCGGTCGCCCGCCCCGGCGTGCCCGCGGGCAGTAGCTCGACGCAGGCCTGCCAGACGCCGGCGTCGTCGCGGGCCTCGGGCAGCCGCGCGTACCGCAGCAGCAGCTCGGGACGGCGGCTGCGCAGGACCGCCCCGCGCAGCAGCGCGCCGAGCCGATCGCGGACGGCGACCACCCCGGGCGCGGTCGACGTCGGCAGCACCGGGCCGGCGTAGCGCTCCAGCGCCGGGCCGACCGCTCCCTGCGCCAGCAGGCGGCGCACCGCGTCGGCGTCGGACTCCACCCGGCGCAGCAGCCGGTAGGGCCGCGAGCCCACCAGGTCGGCGCCGACGAGCCGGCGCAGCCGGGACAGCTCGGCGCGCACCGTCACCGCCGCCGTGTCGCCGGGGTGCACCTCGGCGGCGAGCCGGGCCGAGCTGCGGCCCTCCCCGGCGGCGTCGGCGAGCAGCAGGAGCAGCTCGGAGTGCCGCGGTGAGAGCTCGACCGGGCCGGAGGGCAGCACCAGGCGGGCCCGCTCCCGGCCGAGCACCTGCAGCCGGGGCGCGGCAGCCGGGCGCGGCACGGGCCGGGAGGGCGCCTGCTCCCGCCGCAGCCAGCGCAGCTCGGCCTCCACCGCGGCCACGGTCGCCCGCACCAGGGTGAGCACGTGCGGCCCGGCCACCGCGTCGCCGCCGGTCACGTCGATGGCGCCGAGCAGCGCGCCGGTGTGCGGGTCGTGCACCGGGGCGGCCGAGCAGCTCCAGGGCTGGACCGGGCGGCGGTAGTGCTCGCTGCCGTAGATCTGGACGGCGTGGTCGAGGGCCAGCGCGGTGCCCGGCGCGTTGGTGCCGGCGACGTCCTCGGCCCATCGGGCGCCCTCGACGAAGTTCATCCCCTCCGCGCGCGAGCGCAGCCGGGCGTCGCCCTCCACCCACAGCATCCGGCCGGCTGCGTCGGTGACGGCGACGATCACCTGGTCGGCCTCGGCGTCCTGGACCAGGAGCCGGCGGACGACCGGCATGACCGGGGCCAGCGGGTGCGCCTCCCGGTAGGCGATCAGGTCGGCGTCGAGCAGCTCGACCGGGGGCGCCCCGCCGTCGGGGTCCACGCCGTGCCCGAGGCTGCGCCGCCACGAGTCCCGCACGACCGTGCGCAGCACGTCGTCGGACGGTTCGCCCGCGCCGGTGAGGAGCTGCTCGTGGGCGGCACGGAGCCGCCGGGTCAGGGCTGGACCCGGCTGGCGCCCGGCGAGGGCCAGCCAGGGGGAGGCCGCGGTCAGCGGGCACCCGCGCAGGAGCTCATGTCCCCGACATCGTGACCCCCACCACCGGTTTTGACCAGGGGGGAGGGCTCAGTGCGCGACGGCGGGCAGCGCGTCGTCGTCCGGCACGGGCAGCTCCCACGGCCGGACGACGACCGCGAGGACCACGAGCGCCAGCACCAGGGCGGTGACGACGACGGTGCCGATGGCGACCGCGTCGTTCTCGAGCAGCCCGACGACGGGCGACACGACCGCACCCACGCCGAACTGGATCGCCCCGAGCAGCGCGGCCGCGGTGCCGGCGGTGTCGCCGTGCCGGGAGAGCGCGAGCGCCGGCGCGTTGGGCAGGGCGAGGCCGCAGGCGGCGAGCACGCCCCACAGCGATCCGGCGACGGCGGGCAGCCCGCCGGTCCCGGTCCCGGCCAGCACCACGAGCGCGGCACCGGCCGCCGCCCCGGCGACGGTGCCCGCGACGAGCAGCTGCTGGGGCGACCAGACGCGCAGCAGCACCGGGTTGAGCTGGGTGGCGGCGATCAGCCAGAAGGCGCCGGCGCCGAAGAGCAGGCCGAACTGCTGCTCGTCGAGGCCGAACTGGCCCTGGTAGACGAAGGCGGAGCCGGACACGTAGCTGAACAGCCCGGCCATCGTGAGCCCGGCGACCAGCACCAGGCCGACGTAGGCGCGGTCGCGGAACAGCGCGCGGTAGCCGCGCAGCGTGCCCCGCACCCCGCTGCTCTGCCGCCGCTCGGCGGGCAGCGTCTCGGGGAGGGCGCGGGCCCCGACCAGGATCATCAGCACCCCGTAGACGGCGAGGAAGGCGAAGATCCCGCGCCAGGACGTGAAGCGCAGCAGCTCCCCGCCGATCGTGGGCGCCAGCACCGGCGCCGCCCCGAGGACGAGGAACAGCCGCGACAGCATGGTCGCCGCGGCCCGGCCGTCGTAGAGGTCGCGCACGATCGCGATGGCGATGACCGCGCCGGCCGCCGTCCCGACGCCCTGGAGCACGCGCAGCGCGCCGAGCACCGCGAGGTTCGGCGCCACGAGGACCAGCAGCGACGCGAGCACGTGCAGCGCGGTGCCGGCGAGCAGCGGGCGCTTGCGCCCCAGGGCGTCGGACACGGGGCCGAGGACCAGCTGGCCCAGCGCGAGGCCGATCAGCGTGCCGGTCAGCGTCAGCTGCACCGCGGCCGACGTCGTCTCGAGCTCGCGCTCGATGGTCGGCAGCGCCGGCAGGTACATGTCGATGGTGAGCGGCCCGATGGCGACGAAGCCGCCGAGGAGCAGCGCCAGCCGGGCGATCCCCGGCGCCCGCGCGGCCGTCACTGGGGCGTCGACGCGGGGCTGGTCCTCGGTGCAGGTCACGAGGGACGGCAAGTCCTGCGCCGCGCGGCGCATTCCGCCCGTCGGCGCGTCACCGCGGCGGGCGCGCCGGCAGCAGCGCCCGCGGGTCGCGGGCCCGCACCGCCCCGGCCCACAGCCCCGCCCCGTAGGCGAGGTCCTCCAGCCGCCGGGCGACGGTGAAACGGACCGGTCCCACCCGCCCGCGGTGCGGCCGCCACGCCAGCAGCCCGTCGGCGACCGCCACCGCGACGACGACCCGCCGGCCCCGCCGCGAGACCAGCGCTGCGACGACGGCGAGCGGCCAGTGGTGCCGGGTGACCGAGCGCGCCAGCGCGGCGCCCGCGGCCCCCGCGCCCCGGACGACCAGCCCCGCGGTGAGCCCGACCGGCGGCGGCTCGTCCGGGCCGGCCAGCCGGGCGGCGAGGCGGACCGACGTCCGGGCCAGCCAGGCGGCCGCCGCGAGCCGGCCCCATCTCCCGCCGGCGAGCGCCAGCGCCCAGGTCGCCGCCGTCTCCGGCGCGATCACCAGCGGGGAGACGGCGCTGCCGTGGCGGGCGGCGAGCAGCGCGGCGCCGGTGCCGTAGAAGGCGCGGCGGCGCAGCCACCCCGCCGTCGTCCCGGGGTGCTCGTGCGCGACCTCCGCCGCCGGGTCGTAGCGCACCCGCTGCCCGGCAGCGGTCAGCCGCCAGACCAGGTCGACGTCCTCGGCCACCCGCATCGACTCGTCGAAACCGTCGCCGAGCGCCGCGCGCCGGACCAGGAGCGCGGCGCTGGGCACGTACGCGACCGCGGACAGCGGCCGCACCGGCGCCGGGCGCGGGCCCATGTCGAGCGCGCTCACCGCCGCCTCGTACGGCGCCGCCCAGCCGCGGCCGGGCAGCGCGGTGATCCGCGGGGCGACGGCCGCCAGCCGAGGGTCGGCCAGGTGCGCCAGCAGGCGGCCCAGCCACCCCGGCCGGGGGACGCAGTCGCTGTCGAGGAAGGCGACGAAGGGGGTGGTCGCCGCGCGCAGCCCGGCGTTGCGGGCGGCGGCCGGGCCCCGGTTCGCGGCCAGCCGCAGGACCGTGGCGCCGTCGGCGGTCACCGGCACCGCCGAGCCGTCGTCGACCACGACGACGGGCAGCTCCGCCGTCGCCGGGTCCGCGCGCAGGGCGGCCAGCAGCCGGGCCAGCTCCGCCTGGCGGTCCTTGACCGGGACGACGACGGTGACGCCGTCGACCGGGACCGGCGCCAGGTCGGGGTGCGCCAGCCCCCCGTCGAGCAGCCGGGCGGCCAGCGCGGCGGTGACGTCGTCCCGGACAACCAGCCGGTCCCCGGCCAGCAGCGCTCGGGCGCGGGGCGACAGCCGGAGCTGCCGCAGGGGGGAGCCGCCGAGCAGCACCGCACCGCCGTCCCGCCGGCGGACCGCCGGGTCGAGCCGGACGGCGAACCCGTCGGGCAGCCGGCCCGACGGGCTCATCGGCCGGCCAGCACCTCGTCGGTGGAGGTGATCTCCACCAGCGGGGCGTACAGGCCCATGATCCGCAGCGCGCGTTCGTGGTCCTCGTCGCAGGACCCGGCGCACGCGTCGCCGACCACGCGCACCGGCACCCCGGCGTCGGCGGCCGGCAGCACGGTGGACAGCACGCAGCAGTCGGTGGCCACGCCGACGACGGTGAGCGGCCCCTGGCCCACGACGTCGATCAGCTCCGGCACCCACTTGCCGAACGTCGTGGCGTCGACGACCGGCGCGTCGCCCGGGTCCTCGACCAGCTGGTAGAGCGGGGAGTCCGGCGGCTGGAGCGCGAAGTCGTACTGCTCGTAGTACTCCTTCCAGGCCCCGACCGGCTCGGCCGGCGCGACGAAGCGGGTCCAGACGACGCGGTCGCCGTAGGCCGCCACGAGCCGCCGGACCCGGGCGCGGGCCTCCTCGAAGCGCGGCGCGGTCCACGGCGAGCCCTCGTCGCCGAACACGTTCTGGAGGTCGACGACGACGAGCCAGCCCTCGAGATCCGCTGCGGTCACACCGCGATCATCTCCCGGGCGCCGGGAGGCCGCGGGACCGGCGGTGACCTCCCCGTGATCGACGTGTGCTTAGGTTCGCCTTACCTGAGTCGTTCCCGGAGGAGAACCGCATGCCCGCCCGTATCGCCGTCCGCGGTGCCGCCGTCCTGGCCGCCACCGCCCTCCTCGTGTCGGGCTGCGGCTCCGACGACGAGCCGGAGTCGCAGGGTGGGGGCGGGTCGGCGTCGTCGTCCGACGCCTTCCCGGTGACCGTCTCGACCCAGTTCGGCGACGTGACCATCGAGGAGGAGCCGACCCGCGTGGTGGCGCTCGGCTGGGGCGACGCCGAGACCGCGCTGGCCCTCGGCGTGCAGCCGGTCGGGGCCAGCGACTGGCTGGCCTTCGGCGGCGAAGGCGTCGGGCCGTGGTCGGAGGGCCGCTACGACGAGGCGCCGGAGATCATCGAGACGATGGAGCCGAGCTTCGAGGCGATCGCCGCCCTGGAGCCCGACCTGATCCTCGACACCAAGTCCGACGGCACGCAGGAGCGCTACGACCTGCTCAGCGAGATCGCCCCCACCGTCGGCATGCCCGAGGGCGTCGACCCGTACCAGACGACCTGGGACCAGCAGCTCGAGCTGGTCGGCCAGGCGCTGGGCCGCACCGACGAGGCCGAGGACGTCGCCGCCGACGTGCAGCAGGCGTTCGAGGACGCCGCCGCGGAGCACCCCGAGTTCGCGGGGAAGGAGGTCGTCGTCGCGGCCTTCACCTCCGACGGCTTCGGCGCCTACGTCCGGGGCGACGCCCGGGTCGACTTCATGGAGCAGCTCGGCTTCACGAACAAGCCGGCCATCCAGGACCAGGCCACGGAGAGCTTCTTCGTGCCGATCAGCCAGGAGAACGTCAACCTGCTCGACGCCGACCTGACCGTCGCCTTCCCGATCTTCGTCGAGGCCTCGGAGTTCACCGGCAACCCGCTGTGGCAGGCGCTGCCGTCCGTGGCCGAGGGCCGCGCCGTCGTGCTGGAGGACACCACCCTGGCCAACGCCTTCTCGATCGGCACGGCGCCGGGCATCCGCTACGCCCTGGAGAACACCGTCCCGCTGTTCGCCGACGCCCTCGGCGGCTGATCCACCGGACCCCGCCGGGCGCTCAGCCGACGAGCCGCCCGGCGGGGTCCACCCGCCACTCCCGCACCGCTCCGGCCAGCCGGCCGGCCAGCTCGGCCACCAGCCGCGCACCCTCCGCGGCCGAGGCGCCGGCCGGATCGCCGAGCACGCCGTTCGGGCTGACCGCCCGCACGCCCTCGGCCCGCATCCGCGGCAGGATCTCGCGGAGCGGCGCCGTCTCCCCCGCCTCCGCCCGGTCCTCGTGCACCCCAGCCGGTTCCACGTGCAACATCAGCGACGTCTCGGTGCGCCCCGCGTGCGCATCCGCTCCCGGCACGGCGAGCGGGAACCAGGCGACGTCCCGCCCCTCCTGCCGCAGCTGGGGCACCGCCGCGCGCAGGGCGTCGTAGTTGCCCCCGTGCCCGTTGACCACCAGCAGCCGCCCCGCCCACCGGCAGGCCGAGCGCCCGTACTCGACGAGCACCGCCGTCAGCGCCGCGGTGCCGAGCGACACCGTCCCGGAGAACCCCTCGTGCTCGCCGCTCGCCCCGTAGGCCAGCGCCGGGGCGAGCAACGCCCGGCCCAGGTCGGGCAGCGCGGCGCGGGCCACCGCCTCGGCCTGCGCGGTGTCGGTCGCCAGCGGCAGGTGCGGCCCGTGCTGCTCGACCGCGCCGAGCGGGACGACGAGCAGCGGCCGCTCGGGGATCTCCGGCCAGGTGGTGCTCCCGAGGGACGTCACCGGCGCAGCCTCGCACGACGGCAGACTGGCCCCATGGCACCCCGTCCCTGCCCGTGCGGCACCGGCCCGACCTACGCCGACTGCTGCGGCCGGCTGCACGAGGGCACCGCGGCCGCGGCGACGGCCGAGCAGCTGATGCGCTCGCGGTACAGCGCCTTCGCCGTCGGCGACGCGGCGTACCTGCTGGCCACCTGCACTCCAGGACCCGGCCGTCCTCCCTCGCGCTGGACCCGGACCTGCGCTGGACCGGGCTGGAGGTCCTGGCCACGACCGGCGGCGGCATGCTCACCACCGAGGGCACCGTGGAGTTCCGCGCGCACTGGGCCGCCGGCGGCCGCTCGGGCGACCAGCACGAGCTCAGCCGGTTCCTGCGCGAGGACGGCGCCTGGCGCTACCTCGACGCGGTGTGAGGGTGTCGCGGCCACCCGGCGTGGGCACGTGCGTCGCATGAGCGCAGAGGACACCCGCAAGGTCGCCGAGCTGATCAAGGGGGAGCGCTTCGGCTTCCTCACCACCGTCATGCCCGGGGGGAAGCTGACCAGCCGCCCGATGACGCTGCAGGAGGTCGAGTTCGACGGCGACCTGTGGTTCTTCGCCGAGCGCAGCTCCTCCCCGGTGGCGCACATCACCGCGTCGCCGCAGGTCAACGTGGGCATCGGGTCCGGCGGCACCTGGGTCTCGCTGACCGGTCACGCCCGCGTCGTCGAAGACCTCGCGAAGAAGAAGGAGCTGTGGAACGGCGCGGTCGAGGCCTGGTTCCCGAACGGCCCCGAGGACCCGGAGGTCGTGCTGCTGAAGGTCGAGGGCGATTCCGCGGAGTACTGGGACAGCCCCGGCGGGCGGCTCGCGACGGCGTTCAGCTTCGTGAAGGCCAAGGCCACCGGTGAGCGCATCGACGCCGGGAAGAACGAGAAGGTCGACCTCTAGCCCAGGCCGGTTCCCGCCAGCGGTGACTCGTTGCACGGCTTGGCGGGGATCGCCGGCATACCGAGCAGCGTGGGCTGGCCGCGCACCGGCCCGGTGTGCGAGTGGTCGACGGAGCTGCGCGGCGTCGCCAGGTCGAGGTCGCGGGCGGCCAGCGCGGCCTCGCCGTAGCCCTGCACGCACTCGGGATCGGGCCCGTCGAGGGGCAGGCCGGTGAAGAACTTCGCCGCCATGCAGCCGCCCCGGCAGGCGTCGAAGTGCGCGCACTTCGTGCAGGCGCCCCCGGTCTGCGGGCTGCGCAGGTCGGCGAACAGCTCGCTCTGCTGCCACACCCGCTGGAAGCCGCCCTCGTCCCGGACGTTGCCGGCGAGGAAGTTCTCGTGGATGGCGAACGGGCAGGCGTAGACGTCGCCGACCGGGTCGATCAGGCAGACCACCCGCCCGGCGCCGCACAGGTTGAGGCCGGGCAGCGCCTCGCCGAACGCGGAGAGGTGGAAGAACGAGTCGCCGGTGAGGACGCCGTCGCCGTTGGCCAGCAGCCACGAGTACAGCTCGCGCTGCTGCTGCGCCGTCGGGTGCAGCTGGTCCCAGACGTCGGCCCCGCGGCCGGAGGGGCGAAGCCGGGTGATCCGCAGCTGGGCGCCGAAGGAGTCGGTGAGCGCCTTGAACTCGTCGAGCTGCCCCGCGTTCTCGCGGGTGACGACGACGGAGACCTTGAAGTCCTTCATCCCGGCCTCGGCCAGGTTCTCCAGGGCGCGGATCGCCGTGGCGTAGGAGCCGGTGCCGCGGACGCGGTCGTTGACCTCGGCGGTGGCGCCGTCCAGGGAGATCTGCACGTCGACGTAGTCGGTCGCCGCCAGCTGCGCGGCCCGCGCCTTGTCCAGCTTCACGCCGTTGGTGGAGAACTTGACGCCGACGTCGTGCCCGATGGCGTAGTCGAGCAGGTGCCAGAAGTCCGGCCGGACCGTGGGCTCGCCGCCACCGACGTTGACGTAG
Source organism: Blastococcus sp. TF02A-30 (assembly GCF_003319185.1). Taxonomy (GTDB): domain Bacteria; phylum Actinomycetota; class Actinomycetes; order Mycobacteriales; family Geodermatophilaceae; genus Blastococcus. The sequence goes on along the minus strand of NZ_QOHJ01000001.1, from coordinate 352,361 downwards.
AAGACCTGCATCCGCTGCAGCTCGTCGATGACCGCCTCGGCCTCGGCGGTGGACAGCTCGCGCGGGTCGCGCCGTCCGGAGGAGGACAGGCAGTGCGCGCACGCCAGGTTGCAGGCGTACGTGAGCTCCCAGGTCAGGCAGATCGGGGCGTCCAGGCCGTACTCGAACTGGTCGACCAGCCGCCCGCCCACGGGACGCTGGGGGACGACGGCGGTCATGCGCGCACCTCGATCATCTCGGAACGGGCGAGGTCGGCCAGCGCCTTCACGTAGGCACCCCGCTGGGCGTCGGTCACGCCGCACGCGGTCAGCGCGGCGTCGGCGGACGGGTGCTCGGCCAGCGCCTCGACGACGGCGACGAGCGTCCTCGACTTGAGGAAGGACAGCTTCCGGTTGCGGAAGGAGTAGACCAGCGCGCCGAAGGGCTCCGGCCGGAGCGCGACCGAGCGGGCGCGCTGCCAGGGGAGACCGGGGTCGAAGGCCACCTCGACCGGGACGGTCATCGTCGGCTCAGTAGACGCCGCACATGCCGTCGATGGAGACCTCCTCGACCAGCGACTCCTCCACCAGCTCCTCGGCGGCGGGGGCGGTCGTCTCGGCGGGCCGGGTGTCCTGCTGCGTCTCGGGCATCTGCACTCCCTGGAGATCGAGCGGGTGAGCGGCGTCACCCTCGGGCGGCCCACGCTAGTGGCACCCAGTGCCACCGGCAAGGAGGGTTCCCGGGCCGGGACCAGCATCCACCCGGGGCGGTCGACCGGCATGATCAGCGGCGTGACGGAGACGGGGCCGGCGGCCGCGGAGACCCGCGCCCGGGTGGACCGCGCGGCCCTGGCGCTGTTCGCCCGCCGCGGGTTCGACGCCGTGACCGCCGACGAGGTGGCCGAGGCCGCCGGCATCAGCCGCCGCACCTTCTTCCGCCACTACGCGACCAAGGCCGACGCCGTGTGGGGCGACTTCACCGGTCACGTCGCCCGGCTGGACGGGCTGCTGCGGGCCGCCGACCCGGCACAGGCCCCGGTCCGCACCATCTGCGACGCCTACGTCGAGGCCAACGACTACGGCGCCGACGACCTGCCGGTGCTGCGCGAGCGGATGCGGCTGATCCTCTCCGAGCCGGCCCTGCAGGCCCACTCGCAGCTGCGCTACGCCGAGGTCGACCGGGTGGTGGCCGAGTTCGTCGCCCGGTGCACCGGGGACGACGCCGGCGGGCTGCTCCCCCGCCTCGTCGCCGGGACCAGCCGGGCGGCCGCTACGGCGGCCTTCGAGGCGTGGCTCGCCGACGAGCCGTCGTCCCTGCGGGTGCACCTGCACCGCGCCTTCGACGAGCTCGCCGGCGGCTTCCCCGCGCTCAGAAGTACTGCGACCCACCGTCGATCGACAGGTGCTCGGCGGTGATGAACGACGCCTCGTCGGAGGCCAGGAACGCGACCGCGTCGGCGATCTGGTCCGCCTCGGCGTAGCCCGGGTCGATGAAGGGCGTGCCCATGGCGGCCAGCTTCGGGTTGCTGGCGTTGGTGCGCTCGATCGCGGTGATCATGTCGCCGCCGCCCATGGGGGTGGCCACGCCGCCGGGGTGGATGGAGTTGACCCGGATGCGGTGCCTGCCGAGCTCGGCGGCGAACGCGCGGGTCATGCCGGTGACCGCGTGCTTGCTGGTCGTGTAGTGGATCATGAACGGCTGCATCTTCTTGCCGGCGTAGGAGCTGGTCAGCACGATCGAGCCGCCGTTGCCGGCCTCGACCATGTGCGGCGCCGCGGCCATCACCGTGTTCCAGACGCCGGTGACGTTGATGTCCAGCGTGTCCTGGAAGACCTGCGGCGTCGTCTCGTCCCAGGTCATCGGGATGCAGATGCCGGCGTTGGCGACGACGACGTCCAGCCGCCCGAAGGCCGCCACGCCCTCGGCGACGAAGGCCTGGAGCCCCTCGAGGTCGCGGACGTCGCCCTCGCGGGTCAGCACCCGCCGGCCGGTTCCCTCCACCAGCCGGGCGGTCTCGGCGAGGTCCTCCGGCGTCGCCGGGTCGTAGGGGACGCCCGCGGGCAGCGGCCCGGCGATGTCCAGGGCGAGGACGTCGGCGCCCTCCCGGGCCAGTCGCACCGCGTGCGCCCGCCCCTGGCCGCGCGCGGCCCCGGTGATGAAGGCGACCTTGCCGTCCAGCCGTCCGCTCATGCGTTCGTCCTCCTCCGTCCACGCGGGCGGGGCGCCCGCGAACTGTGGCGTGGGTCTCGCCGTGCGGTAGCTTGGCACTCAGTGCCACCCGGCGTCGAGGGCCGGCGCGGCGGGCGACGACGGAGGTCGGCAAGTGGCGAACGCGTGGTTCGAGACCGTGGCCGAGGCGCAGCGCCGGGCGAAGAAGCGGCTGCCCAAGGGCGTGTACGGCGCGCTCGTGGCCGGCTCCGAGCGCGGCCTCACCGTCGACGACAACATCGCGGCCTTCGCCGAGCTCGGCTTCGCCCCGCACACGGCCGGGCTGGCCAACGACAAGCAGATGGCGACCACGGTGATGGGCCAGGAGATCTCCCTCCCGGTGCTGATCAGCCCCACCGGCGTGCAGGCCGTCAACCCCGACGGCGAGGTGGCCGTCGCGCGGGCCGCGGCCTCCCGGGGCACCGCGATGGGGCTGTCGTCGATGGCCAGCAAGCCGATGGAGGAGGTCATCGCGGCCAACCCGAAGACCTTCTTCCAGCTCTACTGGGTCGGGGACCGCGACGTCATGGCCGCGAAGGTGGAGCGGGCCCGCAGCGCCGGCGCGGCCGGCATCATCGCCACCCTGGACTGGTCGTTCTCCTACGGCCGCGACTGGGGCAGCCCGTTCATCCCCGAGCGGATCGACTTCGAGGCCGTCCGCCGCTACGCCCCGCAGGTGGCGCTGAGGCCGCGCTGGCTGTGGGAGTTCGCGAAGACCCGAAAGCTGCCCGACCTGACGGTGCCCAACATGGTGCCGACGCCCGGCGCCCCGGCCCCCACGTTCTTCGAGGCCTACGGCCAGTGGATGCAGTCCCCGATGCCCACCTGGGACGACGTCGCGTGGCTGCGCCAGCAGTGGCCCGAGGCACCGTTCATGCTCAAGGGCGTCATGCGGGTCGACGACGCCAAGCGGGCCGTCGACGCGGGCGTCACCGCGATCTCGGTGTCCAACCACGGTGGCAACAACCTCGACGGCACCCCCGCCGCGATCCGGGCGCTGCCGGTGATCGCCGACGCCGTGGGCGACGACGTCGAGGTGCTGATGGACGGCGGCATCCGGCGCGGCGGCGACGTCGCCAAGGCGCTGGCCCTGGGGGCCAGGGCGGTCATGATCGGCCGCGCCTACCTGTGGGGCCTGGCCGCCAACGGCGAGGCCGGCGTCGGCAACGTCCTGGACCTGCTCCGGGACGGCCTGGGCTCGGCCATGATCGGCCTCGGCCACACCTCGATCGACCAGTTCTCCCCGGACGACCTGGTAGTCCCCCCGGCCTTCGAACGGCGCCTCGGCGCGGTCCCCGGAGCCGACTCCCCGGAGGGCTGACCCGGCGCGCCTGCCCGACGGGGGTCAGTCCTTGCCGAGCAGGCCGCCCAGACCCCCGCCGCCGCCGAGCTTCTTCACCAGGTCCATCGGGTCGATGCCGAACTTCGAGAGCAGGCCGGCGTCGCGGTCGGTGTCCACCTGGCCGGGGAGCTCCTGGTCGGCCTGCTGGGCCTTGTCGTGGTCGCCCTGCGAGCGCAGCAGCTGCAGGATCTGGTCCTTGTCGATGTTCATGCCGCCTGCGGTACCCCGATCGACCGCGGTCTAGCGGCGGATGCGGATGTCGTCCGCGCAGACGGCCGACACGCGCAGCTCGCGGTAGCCGACGCCCAGCGCGCCGAGCCGGTCGATCGCCGAGAGCTCGCCGGCGGTGAGGGCCTCGGCCTCCTCGTCGGGGCCGGCCGGCACCCGGACGACGACGCGGTGGCTGAAGGCGCGCAGCGCGGCGTCGTAGGCGAGCGCGCCCTGCTCGCTGAACCCGGAGGTGATCAGGTCGTGCTCGGCCGACCGCGCGCGGAGGGCGGCCCGCTGGTCGTCGTCGAGGCCGTCGAACACGCCGCGGACGGTCACTCGGTAGGTGCGCGTGGACACGGCGGGCGAGGCTAGCCGCGTGCGCGCCCCGCACGCGACCGGGTTTCGGCGGCCCGCACGATGCGGTCCGGGCGGATCCGCACCGACGTCGCGCCGGCCAGCCAGCGCCGCAGGGCGCCGCTGGGGTCCTCGACCCGCACCGCCGTCCCGTCGTCGCGACGCACCTCGAGGTCGGCGGTGAGCTCCGCGGCGCCGTCGCCGAGGACGTCGTCCAGCCGGCACGGGCGGCCGTCGACCAGCACCTCCGGCTGCGGCACCAGCGTCCCCGCCAGCCGCCGTCCCGCCCGCCCGCGGCGGTCGACGAGCGGCCCGCCGCGCAGGGGCGGTGTGCGGCTGTCGGTGGCCAGCCGGGCGACCGCCGGGAGCCGGCGCACGCCGGCCAGCACCCCCCGGCGGGCGACGTCGCCACCCCGCCCACCGCCGGTCATCAGCCGGCCCAGCAGCTGCGCGACCCGGATCAGCGCGCGGGCGTGCGGCTCCCGCTCGAGCTGGTGGGTGTCCAGCAGCTCCTCGCCGACGTCCCCGCGCAGGACGGCGGCGAGCTTCCAGGCCAGCTGGTGCACGTCGCGCAGTCCGAGGCCCATGCCCTGGCCGATGAACGGCGGCGAGAGGTGCGCCGCGTCGCCGGCGAGCAGCACTCGGCCGGCCCGCCAGCGGTCGGCGACCTGGGCGCGGAACGTGTACTCGACCGCGCGCACGACCTCCACCAGGCCCGGGTCCACCGGCGCGAGCAGCTCGGCCAGCCGCCGGGGCGTGGTGGCGTCGTCGACCGTCTCCCCCGGCGCCAGCCGGCTCTCCCAGCGGTACCGGTCGCCGGTGACCGGCATGAACGTGGCCGGGCGGTGCGAGTCGCACACCTGGTGCGCGCCGGGCCACACCGGCAGCTCCACCGGGGAGCGCACGTCGAGCACCAGCCAGCGGTCGGCCGGGCCGAGGTCGCGCATCCGCGCACCGATCAGGTCCCGCACCGTGCTGTTGGCGCCGTCGCAGCCCAGCACCGCCGATGCGCGGACGGACCGGTCCGCACCACCGTCCCGCCCGGTCGCCGTCACGGTCACGCCGTCGTCGTCCTGCCCCAGGCCGGTGACCTCCACGCCGCGGCGCAGCTCGACGGCCGGCTCCGCTGCGACGGCCGCGGCGAGCACCTCCTCCAGGTCGGGCTGGTGCACCAGCGAGCCCTGCGGCCAGCCGTGCAGCCCGGCGTCGGGACGGCGGGCGAACTCGGCCAGCACCCGGTGCCGGCCGTCCAGCAGCCGCAGCCCGGCCATCGGGCGGCTGCGGGCGACGACCGCGTCGGCCACCCCCGCGGCCTGCAGCGCCCGGAACACCTCGTCGTCCAAGTGGACGGCGCGGGGCAGCGGGTAGGGCGCGCGGTGCCGCTCCAGGACGACGACCCGCAGCCCGCGCCGCGCGAGCAGCAGCGCGGCGGTCAGCCCGACCGGCCCGGCACCCACGACGACGACGGGCTCCGCGGGCACCGCGCCAGTCTCCCCGAGCGGTGCTGCACGTTGCACGGCGCGCGCTCGCCCCGCCGGGAAGGTTGCAGGGCCCTTCCCCGCGGTGTGACCTGGGCCATAACGTGCGAACCGGTCATGCGCGACCCGCGCATGCGCGGACGGCCCTCGACGACGAGGGCGACGAGGAGGTCCCTGTGCCCGTCAACACCCGTGGCGCGATCATGCGTTCGGCCCCCGGCTCGTGGGAGGTCGTCGACCTCGTCGTCGATGACCCGCAGGAGGGCGAGCTGCAGGTCAAGCTGGCCGCCTCCGGGCTGTGCCACTCCGACGACCACATCGCCACGGGGGACATGCCCGTCGGCAAGTACCCGTTCCTGGGCGGGCACGAGGGTGCCGGCGTCGTCACCAAGGTCGGCCCCGGTGTGAAGGGCTACGAGGAGGGCGACCACGTCGTCTTCTCGTTCCTGCCCGGGTGCGGCCGCTGCCGGTACTGCGCGAACGGCCAGCAGTACATCTGCGACTCCGGCGCCAACCTGCTGGTGGGCTCCCGGTGGGACGACGCGACGAGCTTCCGCGTGACGACCGCCGACGGCGAGGAGGTCGGCCAGATGTGCGGGCTCGGCACGTTCGCCGAGATCACGACGGTCGACATCCGCTCGACGGTGAAGATCGACAAGAGCATCCCGCTCGAGGTGGCCTGCCTCGTGGGGTGCGGGGTGGGCACCGGCTGGGGGACCGCCGTGCAGGCCGGCGAGGTGCGCGCGGGCGACACGGTGATCGTGATGGGCGTCGGGGGCATCGGCATCAACGCCGTCCAGGGCGCGGCGCACGCCGGGGCCAGCCACGTCATCGCCGTCGACCCGGTGGCCTTCAAGCGGGAGAAGGCGATGGAGCTCGGCGCGACCGAGACCTTCGCGAGCATCGAGGAGGCCGCCGACTTCGCCCGCAGCGTCACCAACGGGCAGGGTGCCGACAAGGCGCTGGTCACCGTCGGGGTGCTGAAGGGCGAGCACGTCGCCCAGGCGTTCGACGCCATCGGCAAGGGCGGCCGCGTCGTCATCACCGGCCTGGGCGACCTCACCGACGTCGGCATCCCGATCAACCCGAGCATGCTGGCGCTGTTCACCAAGGAGATCCGCGGCGCGCTGTTCGGCGACCAGAACCCCAGCTCCGACATGCAGAAGATGCTCCGGCTCTACCAGGAGGGGAAGATCAAGCTCGACGAGCTGATCACCACCCGCTACACGCTCGACGACATCAACCAGGGCTACGCCGACCTGCACGACGGCAAGAACCTGCGCGGCGTCATCGTCTACGACTGATCCGGGGTTCCCCGTTTCCGTGAGCACCGCCGCCCGGCTCGACGTCGGCGGCATGGTGCGGGTCGCCCGGGACAGGGTCGTCGCGCGCCTCCGCGAGGCGGAGGTCGTGGCGGCGGCCCTGTCCGCCGGGCGCAACGTCATCCTGGAGGGGCCGCCCGGCACCGGGAAGACGACGCTGCTGCGGTCGCTGGCCGACGGCGCCGGAGTCCCGCTGGTGCTGGTGGAGGGCAACGCCGAGCTCACCCCCACCCGCCTGGTCGGCCACCACGACGCCTCCCGGGTGCTGGCCGAGGACTACCGGCCCGAGAACTTCGTGCCCGGCCCGCTCACCCGCGCCATGACCGAGGGGGCGCTGCTCTACGTCGAGGAGTTCAACCGCGTCCCCGAGGAGACGATGAACGTCCTGCTCGGCGTGCTGTCCGAGCGGGAGATGCACGTGCCCCGCTACGGCCCGGTGGCCGCCCGGGCGACGTTCCGGCTGGTCGCGGCCATGAACCCGTTCGACGCCGTCGGCACCGCGCGGGTCACCCCGGCGCTGTACGACCGCTCCTGCCGCGTGGCGATGGGCTACCAGGACGAGGAGGCCGAGCGGCGCGTGGTCTCGGCCGCCACCGGGGCGCCGGACGCGCTCGTCGCCCGGGCGGTGCGGGCGGTGCGGATCACCCGCGACCACCCGGAGCTGCGCCTCGGCGCCTCCGTGCGCGGCGCGATCGACGCCGTGCTGATCGCCGCGGAGCTCGCCACCGTGCGCGGGACGGCGGCGCACGAGGACGGCACCGGGCTCGACGCCGCCCTGGCCGCGATGACCGGCAAGGTCACCCTGGCCGACGGCGTCGCCCGGCCGGTGGAGGACGTCGTCGCCGACATCTGGCGCCGGGCGGGTGAGGAGCCGGGAAAAGCGTGACGCCCGGGGCCTCCGGGTCGGTGCCGTCGTCCGGCGGTCTGCCGCCCGGCGGGCGGGCGCCCCGGGTGGTGGAGGACCCGGAGGCGGTCGCCGACCTCCTCCGCTCCTCGGCCGCGCGCCGCAGCAGCCGCGACCAGCTCTCCCGCGGCACCCCCGGCTTCGACGCCGTCTCGCCGCGGGCCGGCGAGCTCGACGCCGCCGCGGTGGCCGACCTGGCGGCCCGCGACCCCGATGCGGCAGCCCGGGTGCTGGCCGCCGCCGCGCGGGCGTTCGACCCCGGCCTGCGGGCCGCCGCCCGGGCGCTGGCCGCCCGCCTGCCGCTCGGCACGCCGCGCCGCGGCACCGCCGACCGCCCGGGCACCAGCCGGGTCGTGACGCGGCAGGAGCCGACCGGCTCCGACGTCGACCTCGACGCCACCCTGGCCGCCCGCGGGGCGGAACCGCACTGGCGGGCCGAGCACCTGCACACCCGCGGGTGGCGGTCCACCGGCCGGGCGACGGTGCTGCTGGTCGACGCGTCGGGGTCCGTGGCCGGGGACGAGCTGGCCGCCGCCGTGCTCACCGCCGCCGCGCTGGTGCAGCGGATGCGCCCGGGGGACGAGCTCGGGGTGGTCGCGTTCTGGTCCACCGCGGTGGTGCTGCGCCCGCTGTCGGCCGATCCCCGGGTCGACGTCGTCGTCGACCGGCTGTGCGACCTGCGCGGCGGCGGCACGACCGACCTCGAGCTGGGCCTGCGCACGGCCGCGGCGCAGATCGCCCGCTCGCGGGCGGCCGACCGGCAGGTGCTCCTCCTGTCCGACGGCGTCCCCACCGAGAGCCCCGATCCGCTGGCCGCCGCCGCGGCGCTGGCCCGCATCCCGGCACGGCTCCAGGTGCTGGCGCTGTCGCCCGAGGAGGAGGCGATGACCTCCTGCGCGGCGCTGGCCGCCGCCGGGGGCGGCCGGGTCGCCGCCCTGCACCGGCCCACCCAGGCCCCGTCGGCCGTGCGGGAGCTCCTGGGCTGAGGAACGGGGACGGCCGGCCGGAACCGTGCGGTCCCGGCCGGCCGTCGCCGTGCGGTGGGCGGAGCTCAGCCGGCCATCATCTCGGTGAGGTCGATGGCGTCGGCGGGCGCGGAGATGTCCTGCTCCTCGCCGAAGTCGCTGAAGGTGAGCTCGCTGCCCTCCTCCTCGTTCGACATGGCCAGCGGGTAGGCCGGGTCGTCGTCGGCGACGGTGAGGGTGCTGCCGTCCTCCTGCTCGACGATGCGCACCGGGTCGCCGTCCAGCTCGTCGCTGCGGGTCTCCTCCTTGACGTCGCCGTCGGGGTCGCGCAGCTCGTCGGCGATCCCGGCGAGCGAGAAGTCGGCGAAGTCGGCAGCCGCGTCCGAGGGGACGATCACCCAGGCGTCGTCGAACTCGGCGGCGGCCTCCTCGGGCATGCCGAAGCCCGCCCAGAAGTCGGCCGGGGCCTGCATGAACACCTCGCCGTCGGCGACGATGAGCCCGATCTCGACGCCGCCCAGGGAGATCGAGCCGGAGACGTCGTCACCCTGCAGCTGGAGGTCGATCTCGCCCTCCTCGCCGTCCTGCTCCATCGTGCCGGTGACGTGCACGGCGCCGGCCTCCTCGAGGGCGTCGGCGGCCATGGCCGCGACCTCCTCGCCGCTCTTGCCCTCGAGGGGGCTGTCGCTCCCGCAGGCGGTGAGCAGCAGGGCGGCGGCTGCCACGCCGGCCGTGGCGGTGAGCTGGCGGATGCGCATGGATCTCCTTCGTCGGGTCGGAACCCGGCGGTCCGGGCCGGGCGTCATCGTGCAGTGTGCAGGTGACCTGCAGGGAACTCAGGGGTGGCGTGTCGGGCGGCGCGGGATCCCTGCGCGTCGAGGGTCCAGTGGGACGGCGCTGCGCAGCACCGCAGGTCCGAGCCGCAGGGCACCGTCGGACAGGGCCGCGCAGCGGATCCCGGCCCGGCCGCGCATCCCGCGGTGCGCCCCGGGGGCCAGGGCGGTGTCCAGCCAGGCGCAGGGGTTGGCCGGGCGGCCGCCACGCAGCCGCACCTCGCCCTCCCCGCAGTCGAGGGAGAACTCGGCGCCGCGCAGCGCCTCGACCTCCGCCCCTCGCAGGACGACGGTGCGCCGGGCCAGGAGCGGATCGAGCGGGCCGGTGCCGAGCTCGGCGGCCAGCGCCTCCACCGCCTCGGCGGCGAGCACGGTCAGCTGCGCGTCGCGGTGCGCGCCCTTGCCGGCGTAGCGGTCGCCGACGACGCCGACCCCGCCGCGGACCTCGATGCGGTCGCGGCGGTCCGCGGCCTGCTCGGGCACCGCCGTGCCCGGGCGCCCGGCGTAGCGGTGCTCCGCCGAGACGACCAGCCCGACGACCTCGACGTCGTACGCGTGCGCCCACCCGGGGAAGGGGCCCTCGCTCAGCGGTCGGCCGTCCGGTGGATGGGGCCCTCGGTGCCGGCCAGCCGCTCCCCCGAGCCGCCCCACCGGCCGGCGATGATCTCGGCCGCGATCGACACCGCGGTCTCCTCCGGCGTGCGGGCGCCCAGGTCCAGGCCGATCGGCGAGGACAGCCTGCCCAGCTCCTCCTCGGTGAGCCCCGCCTCGCGCAACCGCGCCATCCGCTCGTCGTGGGTGCGCCGCGAGCCCATCGCGCCGACGTAGGCGACCGGCAGCCGCAGCGCCACCTCCAGCAGCGGGACGTCGAACTTGGGGTCGTGGGTGAGCACGCACAGCACCGTGCGCTCGTCCAGCCGCCCGGCGTCGACCTCGGCCTGGAGATACCGGTGCGGCCACTCGACGACGACCTCGTGCGCCTCGGGGAAGCGCTTCGGCGTCGCGAACACCGGCCGGGCGTCGCACACGGTCACCCGGTAGCCGAGGAAGGCCCCTACGCGGGCGACGGCCGCGGCGAAGTCGATCGCGCCGAACACCACCATGCGGGCGGCGGGCGCGAAGGAGTTCACGAAGAGGGTCAGGTCGTCGCCGCGCCGCTCGCCGTCGTGGCCGACGTGCAGCAGCCCGGTGCGGCCGGCGGCCAGCATGCCGCGGGCGTCGTCGGCGACGGCGTCGTCCAGCCGCTGCGCCCCCAGCGAGCCCGAGGCCCGGTCCGGCCACAGCACCAGCCGGCGGCCCAGCCGGTCGTCCGGCCCGGCGACCACGGTGACGACGGCGACCGGCTCGTGCCGCCCGACCGACTCGGCGATGTCGCCCAGCTCGGGGAACGACTCGCGCGACACCGGCTCGACGAAGACGTCGAGGATCCCGCCGCAGGTCAGCCCGACGGCGAAGGCGTCGTCGTCGCTGACGCCGTAGCGCTGCAGGACCGGGGTGCCGGACTCGACGGCGTCCTTGGCCTCCTCGTAGACCGCGCCCTCGACGCAGCCGCCGGAGACGCTGCCCACCGCGGTGCCGTCGGGGCCGACGAGCATCGCCGCACCCGCCGGCCGGGGCGCCGAGCGCCAGGTGCCCACCACCGTGCCCACGCCGACGGTCTCCCCCGCCTGCCACCAGCCGATCAGCTCATCGAGAACGTCCCGCATGCGCGATCACCCCTGTCAGCTCCTCGAACGCGGCCATGCTGTGCCCGGCCACGAAGGCGTCGATCGACGGCAGCGCCGCCTGCATGCCGCCGGTCAGCGGCTCGTAGCCGCTGCGGCCCTTGTGCGGGTTGACCCAGACCACGGCGTGCGCGAGCCGGCGCAGCCGCGCCATCTGCTCGCCCAGCAGCTCCGTGCCGCCGCGCTCCCAGCCGTCGCTGCAGACGACGACGATCGCGCCGCGGGCCGTGCCGCGCTGCCCCCACCGATCCAGGAACGCCTTGAGCACCTCGCCCAGCCGCGTGCCGCCGGACCAGTCGGGGATCGCCGAGCCGCTGGCGGCGAGCGCCCGGTCGGCGTCGCGCAGCCGCAGCTCGCGGGTGACGCGGGTCAGCCGGGTGCCGATGGTGAACACCTCTGTCGAGGCGGGCCGGGCCCGCACCGCCGCGTGCGCGAAGCGCAGCAGCGCGTCGGCGTAGGGGGCCATCGAGCCGGAGACGTCGACCAGCAGGACGACGCGGCGCGGGCGCGGCCGGCGCCGGCGGTGCATCAGGCGGGTCACCTCACCGCCCTCGCGCAGCGCCCGGCGGACGGTTCGGGCGGGGTGGACCTGCCCCAGGGAGCTCGGCCGGCGCCGGCGGGCCGGCCGCATGGGCTGGGCCGGCACCAGCAGGGCGAACAGCCGGCGCAGGTGCTCCCGCTCGGCGATCGTCAGCTCGGCGACGTCGCGGTGCCGCAGCAGCTCCTCGGCGCTGGCCTTGGCGGCGAGGTCGGGGGTGTCGGGGTCGTCGTCCCCGCTGCCGGTCCCGGCGTCCAGCGGGGCCGATGCGGCCAGCTGCGGCGGTTCGTGCTGAGCCGGGCGCGAGCGCCGGGGGCGCTCGCCGGAGAACCAGGCGGCGAACGCGGCGTCGTAGCGATCCAGGTCGTCCGGTCCCGAGCAGAGGGTCAGTCGTCCGGCCCAGTAGACGTCGGAGGGCTGGAGCACGTCGAGGTGTCCGAGGGCGCCGAGCATCGCCTCGACGCGGTCGGGCGAGGCCGCCACGCCGGCGGTCCGCAGCGTCCGGGCGAAGCCGAGCACGGTGTCGACCACGTCGCGCCTAGGCACCGAAGAGGGCCTCCTTCACCGCACCCTGGACCCGCTCGGTGTCCTCCCGGTACTTGAGGACAGCGCCGAGCGTGCGCGCGGCCAGGTCGGGGTCGAGCTCCTTCGCGCCCAGCGTGTGCAGCGCCGTGGCCCAGTCCATCGCCTCGGCGATGCCGGGCGGCTTGAGCAGGTCCAGGGTGCGCAGCTTTGCGGTCGCCCGGGCCACCTCGCGGGCCAGCTGCTCGGTGACGTCGGGCAGCCGGCGCCGCAGGATCGCCACCTCGCGGTCGAAGTCGGGGTGCTGCAGCCAGTGGTAGAGGCAGCGCCGCTTGAGCGCGTCGTGCACCTCGCGGGTGCGGTTGGAGGTGAGGACGACCAGCGGCGGGGTCTGCGCCCGCACCGTGCCGAGCTCGGGGATGGAGATGGTGAAGTCGCTGAGCACCTCGAGCAGGAACGCCTCGAACTCGTCGTCGGCGCGGTCCACCTCGTCGACCAGCAGCACGCTGGGGGAGTCCTCGAGCGCGCGCAGCAGCGGGCGGGCGAGCAGGAACCGCCGGTCGTAGAGCGAGGCCTCCAGCTGCTCGGTGTCGCCGGTCGCGTGGGCGGCCTCGGCGGCCCGCAGGTGCAGCAGCTGGCGGCCGAAGTCCCAGTCGTAGAGCGCCTGGCTGGCCTCCAGCCCCTCGTAGCACTGCAGCCGGTGCAGCGGCCGGCCGGTGACCTCGGCCAGCGCGTGCGCCAGCGCGGTCTTGCCCACACCCGCCTCGCCCTCGAGGAACAGCGGCCGGTGCATGGCCAGCGCCAGGTAGGCGGCCGTCGCCAGCCCCTCGTCGGGCAGGTAGCCGGTCCGCTCCAGGGCGGCGGCCAGCTCGTCGGGGTCGGCGGGGACCGTGCGCTCGCTCACACGCAGCAGCATCCCACCCGGCGCCACCCACCCGTCGGCGGCGGGAGACGATGAGCCCATGCCGACTCCCGACGCCCTCGCCGCGGGCGACGACCTGCGGGCCTTCGTCGACGCGTCCCCCTCGCCGTCGCACGCCGTCGCCGAGCTCGCGCGGCGGCTGACCGCCGCCGGCTTCACCGAGCTGGCCGAGGCCGACCGCTGGGCCCCGGCCCCGGGCGGCCGGCACTTCGTGGTGCGGCACGGCAGCATCGTCGCGTTCCGGGTCGGGACGGCGGCGCCCGCGGAGAGCGGCTTCCGCGTGGTCGGCGCGCACACCGACTCCCCCACCTTCAAGGTCCGGCCGAACTCCGACGTCCGCCAGGCCGGCTACCGCCTGGTCGGCGTGGAGCCCTACGGCGGCGGGCTGTGGCACACCTGGCTCGACCGCGAGCTCACCGTCGCCGGGCGGGTGGCGCTCCGAGGTGGGACGACCACCCTGGTCCGGCTGCCGGGCGCGCCGCTCCGGCTGCCGTCGCTGGCCATCCACCTCGACCGCGGCGTGCGGGAGGGGCTGACCCTCGATCCGCAGCGCCACCTGGTGCCGGTCTGGTCACGCGACCTGGGCGACGAGCCGGGGCTGCTCGCCGCGCTGGCCGAGGCCGCCGGCGTCGACGTGGCCGACGTGGTGGGGCACGACCTCGTGCTCGCCGACACCCAGCCGGCGGGCCGGGCTGGGGCCGACGGCACCTGGATCGCCGCGCCGCGGCTGGACAACCTCGCCTCGTGCCACGCCGGGCTGCTGGCCCTGCTGGCCGCGCCGGCGGGGGAACGCACCCAGGTGCTGGTCTGCAACGACCACGAGGAGGTGGGCAGCGGCTCGATGGCCGGCGCCCGCGGCAGCTTCCTCGAGGACGTGCTCCGCCGGCTGGCCGGCCTCGCCGATCCCGCGGACGCGCAGGCGGTGCACCGGGCGATCGCGCGCTCGGTGCTGGTGTCGGCCGACATGGCGCACGCGGTGCACCCGACCCGGTCCGACCGGCACGAGCCGGCGCACCAGCCGCAGCTGGGCGGCGGCCCCGTGCTGAAGGTCAACGCGAACCAGTCCTACGCGACCGACGCCGCGACCGGCGGCTGGTTCCGGGAGCGCTGCGCCGAGGCGGGCGTCCCGCTGCAGATGTTCGTCACCCGCGCCGACCTGCCCTGCGGGAGCACGATCGGCCCGCTGACGGCCACCCGGCTCGGGATCGCGACGGTCGACGTCGGCGCCCCGATGCTGGCCATGCACTCCTGCCGGGAGCTGACCTCGGCGCTCGACGTCCCGCACGTGGTGTCGGCCCTGACCGCCTGCCTGGCGGACTGACCGACGGCGGGCAGCCCGGCGGCCGGCCGGGGCATCGTGGTCGCCCGGCCGGCCGCGGCTGATCCGGCCCCCTCCGAGGAGGGGTGCTGTGTCACATGCGCCGGTCGTCCCGGGCGCCGTCCACCTCGATCTCCTCCTTGCGGACGTCGGCGCTGACGGTCTCCTGGTCGGTGACGGTCTCCTTGTCCAGGCGGACGCGCTCGACGGGGACGGCCTCCTTCTCCACCACGGGGCGCTCGGCGCGGAGCGTGACCTCGTGCTCCTCCTCGCTGATGGCGGGGCCGTCCAGCGCGTTGCCGACGTTCGCGTCGGTGATCGGCTCGCGCTCGACGCGGACCTCCTCGCGGCTCACCGGCACGGTCTCGGTCACGTTCTCGGTGACCACGTACTTGCGCAGGCGGGCGCGGCCGACCTCCTCGCTGCGGGTACCGACGTTCAGCCGCTCCTCGGAGCGGGTCATGGCGTCGTCGGTGGTCGGGCCGGAGGTGTCGTGGCCGACCGTCCCGTGGCGGTTGACGTCGGTCGTGCCGCCCGCGGCCATCCCGGTGCCCGCCGTCCCCGTCCCGGCCATGCCGGTCGTGGACTCGGTGGTCGTCATGGTGTCGGTGGTCCGCCCGGTCGTGCCGGTGCCGGTGCCCATGCCGTAGTAGTGGTAGAGCTCCTGCTCCTCCTGCGGGGACAGGTGACCGTCGGTGTCGATCTTGGGGGCGTCCTTGACCCGCTCCTTGCTGATCGGTACGCGGAGGCCGTCATCGGTCAGGTCGGCGTCCCGGATGGGGACGAAGGACTCCTTCGTGCCGAACATGCCGGTCTTGACGGTGACCCACTCCGGCCGTCCCGTCTCGTCGTCGAGGTAGACCTCGGAGGCGGAGCCGATCTTCTGCCCGGACTCGTCGTAGACGTCCTTGCCGATCACGCGGTCGAGGGTTTCGGTGCCGATCATCGTTGGGTTCGCTCCCATCTCAGCGGT
This sequence comes from Blastococcus sp. TF02A-30, assembly GCF_003319185.1. Classification (GTDB taxonomy): domain Bacteria; phylum Actinomycetota; class Actinomycetes; order Mycobacteriales; family Geodermatophilaceae; genus Blastococcus. Next base: position 336,769 of record NZ_QOHJ01000001.1, on the reverse strand, counting down.
GTTCGCGGTCACTCTTCTGGGTGACCCCCACCGGCACGGCGAAACGGCCGCGGCCGGTTCGCATCGGTCCGCGACGGGTGTCCGGGCGCCCTGCCGGACCGGCGGGTACCTGTGACCCGGTATCGCTCCTGGCCGGTTTCCGCAGGTCACCGGCCGATGCGCGGGGCACAACCGGATCGGCCGTTGCACAGTCCAACGACCGGCGGGACCGGTGACGGTCCGCGACCGGGCCGCGCCCGGGCGTGTCGGAACGGTCCGCTCTCCGGCGCGTCGTCGCCGTGCGGCGGGTCCGGCTGCTCAGCATGGAGGCATGCCGCCGCGTTCCCCCTACGACAACCTCGTCCACCCGCGCACGGTCAAGAAGCCGTCACCGCAGGTGGAGGCGGAGCACGACCTCGTGGTGGAGGACCCGAGCTCGGGCTTCGTCGGAGCCGTGGTGCGGTGCGAGAAGGACGTCGTCCACCTGGAGGACCGCTTCGGGAAGGTGCGCGCCTACCCCCTGGGCCCCGGCTTCTGGGTCGACGGCCGGCCGGTGGTCCTGGTGCGGCCCAAGCCGAAGGCGCCGGCCGGCCCGGCCCGCAGCGCATCCGGCTCCACCTACGTGGCCGGCGCCCGCGCCCGGGTCGCGCGCGAGGGCCGCATCTACGTCGAGGGCAAGCACGACGCCGAGCTCGTCGAGAAGGTGTGGGGCCACGACCTGCGGATCGAGGGCGTCGTCGTCGAGCCGCTGCACGGCGTGGACGACCTGCCGGGCATCGTGCGCGAGTTCCGCCCGTCCTCCGGCCGGCGGCTCGGCGTGCTCGTGGACCACCTGGTGCGCGGCTCCAAGGAGAGCCGGATCGCCGAGCAGATCACCGGCGAGCACGCCCTGGTCGTCGGCCACCCGTACATCGACATCTGGCAGGCGGTGAAGCCCTCGGTCGTCGGGATCGCGGCCTGGCCGACCGTGCCGAAGGGCGAGGACTGGAAGACCGGCGTCTGCAGGCGGCTGGGCTGGGAGGACGACACCGGCTACGTGTGGGCCCAGCGGATCCTGGCCCGCGTGCGCACCTGGACCGACCTCGAGCCGCAGCTGATCGGCCGGGTCGAGGAGCTCATCGACTTCGTGACGACGGACTAGCCCATCCGGCGGGCCATCGGCAGGCGGGACCGCACGAACAGGCCGGTGACGGCGACGGCCACCAGCGGGACGGCGATCCCGACGGCCGCCAGCACTCCCCACGGGACGTCCACCACCGGCTGGGCGCCCGAACCGTAGTCGGTGCTGGTCAGCGGGTAGGCGACCGCGATCCCGGGCGCGATGCCGACGAGCACCCCGAGCAGCGCCCCTCCCCCGCCGACCACCGCGGCCGAGGCCATCGCCATGAACCGGCGGGTCCGCGGCGCCGCGCCGACGGCGGCGAGGGTGGCGAAGTCCGGCCGGGCGTCGGTGAGCGCCAGCCCCGTGGCGGTGAGCGTGGCGATCAGCACCAGGGCGCCGCCGACCAGGACGAGGATCACGCGCGCCAGGGCGAGGTCGTCCTGCCAGCCCCGCTCGACGGAGATCCCGCCCTCGCCCGCCGTGACGGCCAGCGCCTCGTCGATCCGCTGCTCCTGCGCCTCGGTCACCGGGTCGTCCGGTCCGCCGGTGACCAGGCCGGTGGTCTCCACCGGGATCGGCAGCCGGTCCAGCAGGGACGGGGGGACGACGACGAGCGCGGGCACGCTGATCGCCCGCTGCGTGGCGCCGGGCAGCTGCACCTCCACCGCGGGCAGCTGCGCCGTGCCGAGCGTCGTGCTGCCGCCCGCGCCGTCGTACCGCGCGCCGGCCAGGGTCACCACCCCGTCCTCGCCGACGGCGCCGTCCCCGAGCACGGCGACCCGGCCGGCGTCGACCGCCGCCAGCACCTCATCGGGGACCTGGTCGCCGGCGACCGCACGCAGCGCGGCGGAGTCGGCGACGAGCAGCTCGCCGGCGGTCGTCATGACGTTCGACCCGACCGGGAACCAGCGGCAGGAGGTGACGGCGCCGGTGCAGCCGTCCTCGATCGCGACCAGTTCGTCCTGCACCCCCGTCCCGGCGTAGGTGTTGCCGCGCAGCCGGTGCACCGGACGGTCCGGCGCCTCGCCCTCCAGCACGGCCACCACCGCGTCCCAGTCGGATTCCGCCATGTCCGTGCCGCCGTGCACCTGACCCGCGCCCAGCGGGGCCGACGGCACGTAGTCGCGCCGCGCCTGGGCGCTGTCGCTGGCGCTGCCGATGACCAGCGCGGTGATGCCGGCGACCGTCGCCATGACGGCGGCGACGGCGGGCGCGGTCCGGCTGCGGTTCCGGGTGGCATCCCGGACGGCCAGCCGGCCGGGCACCGGCAGCCGCTCCGCGAGCGGGGCGAGCAGGCCCACCAACCAGGGGGTGGCGACCACGATGCCGATGATCAGCAGCGCCGCTCCGGCGGCGACGGCGAGTTCCGTGCCCCGCGCGCCGAGGACGACGAGGGCCAACCCCGCGGCGCCGGCCACCAGGCCGGCCACCGGGGAACGCCAGGAGGTGCGGATCTGCCCGCGCCGGCCGGCCAGGGCGTCGACGACGTCGGTGCGCGCCGCCTGCCGTGCCGGGAACCAGGCGGCCGCCAGCCCCGCGAGCACCGCGACCGCCACGACCAGCAGCACCTCGAGGACCGGGACGTCGAACGGCCCGAACACCAGGTCGGTGCGCGCCTCGATGACCGGGACCGCCGCGGCGGCCAACCCGATCCCGGCCGCCGCGCCCAGGACCCCGGCCCCGCCGCCGAGGACCACGCCGTTGGCGAGCACGATCCGGCGCAGGTCGCCGGCCGAGCCGCCGGTGGCGCCGATCAGGGCCAGGTCGCGCCGCTGCCTGCGGACGCCGACGGCGAAGGCGGGGCCGGCCAGCAGCACCACCTCCAGGACGAGTGCGGCCACGACCAGGGCGATGACCGCGATCTCGGCGGCATCGCTGCCCGGCTGGGAGTAGCCGACGGCCTGCGGCGGCAGCCAGGCGGCCTCCGGCGGCGGGTCCAGGGCCACCTCGCGGGAGAGGACGGAGAGCCCGCGCCGGTTGAGCGCCTGCACCGCGGCCCAGTCCAGACCCGCGGGCACGTCGGCGAAGAACCGGCTCAGCGGGTCGGACAGCAGGTCGGCGTCCTCGCCCGGGACGACGAGCAGGTCGCCGGACTCGAAGGGCCGGCGCACGACGCCGACGACCTCCGCGGGGACCTCGTCGCGGGTGAGCGCGACCTCCTCGCCGAGGCCGCCGACGCGGTCGGCGACGTCCGGGCTGACCGCGACCTCCCCGGGCCGGTCCGGGAGCCGGCCGTCGAGCACCTCGTAGCGGCCGTCGATCATCGGGTCCGCGGCGTCCTCGGCGTACGCCTCCACGCGGGCGTAGCCCCCGTCGGTGCGCAGGTAGAGCCAGCCGGTTGCGGCCTCCACCAACCGGGAACCGGCCGGGAGCAGGCCCTGCACCTCGTCCGCGGTCCACGGCGGGTCGGCGAACCGCCCCTTCCCCCAGACGATGCCCGTCGCGGGGTCGGCCCAGACCTCCTGCCGGGACTCCCCGGTGATCCGCACGTCGGCGCCACCGAGGCGTGCGGGCAGCTCCTCGGCCGCGGTGACGCCCTCGGTCCGGAACAGCGTGTCGCCCCCGGTGATCACCAGCACCGGCAACCCGACCATGAGCACGACCAGCAGCGTGCGGCCCCTGTGCCGCCGCGCGTCACGCCGCGCGATGCGCAGCGCCAGCCGCCACCGGGACAGCCAGCCGCTCACGCCCCGCCGCCGGCGGTCAGCAGCGACTCCGCCCCCGCGGCCGGGCCGCTCTGGTCGACCACGACGCCGTCGCGCAGGAAGACCACCCGGTCGGCCCACGCGGCGTGCCGGGCCTCGTGCGTGACGAGGACGCCGGCGGCGCCGGCCTCGCAGCGGGCGCGGAGCACGCGCAGCACCTCCTCGCCGGTGGTGGAGTCCAGCGCCCCGGTGGGCTCGTCGGCGAGGAGCAGCCGGCGCGGCCCCACCAGCGCGCGGGCGATCGCCACCCGCTGCTGCTGGCCGCCGGACATGTCGTCGGGGAAGCGCCCGGCGAGGTGGCCGACACCGACCTCGTCCAGCGCGTCGCGGGCCGCCCGCCGGGCGAGCCCGCCGCGGGTGCCGTCGAGCTCCAGCGGCAGCGAGACGTTCTCCAGCGCGGTGAGCGAGGGCAGCAGGTTGAGGTCCTGGAAGACGTACCCGATGCTGCGCCGGCGGACGGCGGCCACCTGGGCGGCCGACAGCTCGGCGAGGTCGCGGTCCTCGACCAGCACCCGGCCGGCGGTGGGGGTGTCGAGCCCGCCGGCGACGTGCAGCAGCGTGGACTTGCCCGACCCCGAGGGGCCCATGACCGCCACCAGCTCGCCGGGGTGCACCGCGAGGTCCACGCCGCGCAGCGCGTGCACGACCGTGTCGCCCTGCCGGTGCTCGCGGGTGACGCCGGACAGGACCAGCACCGGGGCGCTCACCGCCGCACCGCCGGACCGGTCGTGGAGACAGGGACGACGGCGTTCTGCGGACGGGCGGCGGCGGCCCGCGCGACGCGCGCCTCGCAGTGGTCCAGCCAGCGGATCTCGGCCTCGGCGCGGAAGACCAGCGAGTCGAGCACCAGCGACCAGGCGAGGTCGTCGCCGGCTGCGCGGGTCTTCAGCCGGGTGAGCTCCTGCAGCGCGGTCATCGTGCCGGTCCGCTGCGTCTGGACGACGGAGAGGACGTCGACGCCCGGCGTCGTCACGGCCAGCGCCAGCTTGATGGCCAGCTCGTCGCGCGGCGCGCCCTTGGGGCTGACCGGGGAGGCGAACCAGCCGCGCACCTCGGCGTGCCCGGTGTCGGTCAGCCGGTAGGCGATGCGGCCGTCGGGATCGGGGTCGCCGTCCTGGGCGACGAGGCCGTCGCGCTCGAGCCGGTCGAGGGTCGAGTAGACCTGCCCGACGTTCAGCGGCCAGGTGGCTCCGGTGGCAGCGTCGAACTCGGCGCGCAGCTGGTAGCCGTGGCGGGGACCGCGCTCCAGGAGCGCGAGCAGACCGTGTCGGATGGACATGGATACGGAGTATGCATACTCGGTATGCCCACGTCCAGCGTCTAGGCACCGACACGCGAACGGTCCCGTCCGCGGCGCGGACGGGCCCGTTCGGGGTGGTTCAGCCGGGGATGTAGTTGAAGGTGTCGGGATCGGGTCCGGTGCGCTCGGCGCGGTCCAGCCCGGTCAGCGTGGCCATGTCGTCCTGGCCCAGCTCGAAGTCGAACAGCGCGAAGTTCTGCGCCATGCGTTCGCGGGACACGGACTTCGGGAAGACGACGTCGCCGCGCTGGACGTGCCAGCGGAGCACGACCTGCGCCGGGGTCCGGCCCACCCGCTCGGCGATCGCGGTGATCGCCGGGTCGTCGAGGACCTTGCCCTGCGCGATGGGCGACCACGCCTCGGTGACGATGCCGTGCTGGGCGTCGAAGGCGCGGACGTCGTCCTGCGCGAGGTAGGGGTGCACCTCGATCTGGTTGACCGCCGGGACCACCTCGGTCTCGTCGAACAGCCGGTTCAGGTGGTGCGGGTTGAAGTTCGAGACGCCGATCGCGCGGCAGCGGCCGGACCGGTAGATCTCCTCCATCGCCTTCCAGGTCTCGACGTAGTCGACGTCGATGCCCGGCAGCGGCCAGTGGATGAGGAACAGGTCGAGCTGCTCGAGGCCGAGGTCGGCCAGCGTCCGGTCGAACGCGCGCAGGGCGTCGTCCCGGCGGTGGAAGCCGTTGTTGAGCTTGCTGGTGACGAAGACCTCGGCGCGGTCGAGGCCGGAGCGGGCGATCGCCTCGCCGACACCCTTCTCGTTGCCGTACATCTCGGCGGTGTCGATGTGCCGGTAGCCGACCTCGAGCGCCTGGGCGACGACGTCGGCGGTGTCCTCCGGCGGGACCTGGTAGACGCCGAAACCGAGCTGCGGGATCTCGACGCCGTTGTTGAGGGCGATGCCGGGCACTGGGGCAGAAGCCACAGGGATGTCCTTTCCACGGTCGGGGGGAGAGCCGGGGCCGCCGCGATCGGCGGTGCACAACCGGCCCGTCGCGCCCTACCCGTTGATGCGGTCCTCAACCAAGGTCGCGGCAGGAGAGCCCTCGGCCGCGTCGCGGGAGCGCAGCAACGGCGCCCCGAGCAGCGCGAGCACGGCGGCCATCGCCGCCGCCGTCGCGGGGACGGCGAAGGCCTCCTCGGCGCCCCACGCGTCGACGGCGGCCCCGGCCAGCGCCGAGCCGGCCGTGACACCGACGGTGAGCCCGGTGATCGTCCACGCCAGCGACTCGGTCAGCACGCCGGGGGCGACGCGCGACTCGACCAGCGAGGTTCCCGAGACCAGCACCGGTGCGATGGTCAGCCCGGCGAGGAACCCGCAGGCGACCAGCACCGGCAGCGAGCCGACGCCCCACAGCAGCTGCGCGGCCAGTGCGAAGGCGAGCGCCGTCCCGACGAAGCGCTGGGCCAGCGTGCCGGGCAGCTTCGCCAGGCCGTAGGCGAGCCCGGCGACCAGGCTGCCGCCCGCGAACACCGCCAGCACCAGGCCGGACAGCGCCTGCGCGCCCTCGTGCTCGGCGAACCCGACGACGACGACGTCGATCGCGCCGAACACGGTGCCCACCGCCAGGTAGGTGACCGTGACGACCAGCAGCGCCGGGGTCAGCACCGACCGGCGCCTGCGGGGCGCGGCGTCGTCGACCGGGTGCAGCGGCGGCTCGGTCGCGCGCAGCCCGGAGAGCCAGAAGCCGCCGACGACGCCGGAGACGATGCCGGTGAGGAAGCCGACCGGCGGGGCGATCAGCGTCGCCAGCAGCGTGACCAGGGGCGGGCCGAGCACGAAGACCACCTCGTCGGCGACGGCCTCGAAGGCGTAGGCGGTCTGCGTGCCCTCCCGGTCCAGCGCGGCGGACCAGCGCGCCCGCACCATCGAGCCGATGTTCGGCCCGAAACCGCCGGTGAGCGCGGCGAGCGCGAACCAGCTCCACCGCGGGGCACCGACCTCGACCGCGGTGACGAACGCGATCCCCGCCAGCAGCAGGCCGACCATGGCGACCCGCAGCACGGGGCCCTGGCCCCGGCGGTCCATCGCCCGCGCCCACTGCGGGCCGGCGAGCGCGAAGCTCAGCGCCAGGGTGCCCGACACCGCGCCGGCCACGCCGTAGCTGCCGGTCTCGCCCTCCACCAGGAGGACCGCGCCCAGACCCAGCATGGGGGCCGGGAGGCGGCCCACCCAGCCGGCGGCGGAGAAGGCGAGGGCGCCGGGAACGGCGAACAGGCGCAGGTAGGGACCGAACAGCTTGCGGGGGAACACGGGCTTCTCGCGCTTCCTGGCCACGGGCGAGTGCGGGTCTCGTGCTCCGCCGGGCTCTCGGGTGGCGGCGCGAGCCTAGCCGCGGCCGGGTGGACGGCGGCACCGCGTTTCGTCGTCCGCGCGGCTACATTCGGGCCATGACCGGCGCCGAGCTCCCCGATCCGGTGGTGCGCCGCGCCGACCCGGTGCCCGCCCCCGGGTCCGGCGGGCTGGTCGACCGGCACGGCCGGGTGGCCACCGACCTCCGCGTGTCGCTCACCGACCGCTGCAACCTGCGCTGCACCTACTGCATGCCGCCCGAGGGCCTCCAGTGGCTGCCCAAGGTGGAGCAGCTCACCGACGACGAGGTCGTCCGGCTGGTGCGCATCGGCGTCGAGCAGCTGGGCATCCGCGAGGTCCGCTTCACCGGCGGCGAGCCGCTGCTGCGGCCCGGCCTGCCGGGGATCGTGGCGGCGGCGACCGCGCTGCGGCCGCGACCCGAGGTGAGCCTCACGACGAACGCGATCGGCCTGTCGCGGATGGCGCCGGCGCTGGCGGAGGCCGGGCTCGACCGGATCAACGTCAGCCTCGACACCCTCGACCGCGACCGCTTCAAGCAGCTCACCCACCGCGACCGGCTCGACGACGTCCTGGCCGGGCTGGCGGCGGCGCAGGCGGCCGGGCTGACCCCGGTCAAGGTCAACGCCGTCCTGCTGCACGGCCTCAACGACGTCGACGCCGTCCCGCTGCTGGAGTTCTGCGTGGAGCACGGCTACCAGCTGCGCTTCATCGAGCAGATGCCGCTGGACGCGCACCACGCCTGGACCCGGGGCCGCATGGTCACCGCCGAGGACATCCTCGAGCGGCTCTCGGCCCGGTTCGCGCTGACGCCGGACTCCGAGGAGCGCGGCTCGGCGCCGGCGGAGCGCTGGCTGGTCGACGGCGGCCCGGCGACGGTCGGCGTCATCGCCTCGGTGACCCGCTCGTTCTGCGGCGCCTGCGACCGGACCCGGCTCACCGCCGACGGCCAGGTGCGCAACTGCCTGTTCGCCCGCGAGGAGTCCGACCTGCGGACGCCGCTGCGCGAGGGCGCCACCGACCAGGAGCTGGCCGACCGGTGGCGGATCGCGACCCTGGGCAAGCTGCCCGGCCACGGCATCGACGACCCCAGCTTCCTGCAGCCCAGCCGCCCCATGTCGGCGATCGGGGGCTGAGCGGTGTCGTCCACCCGCCCCGCCACCCCGGCGACCGTCACCGTGCGCTACTTCGCCGGGGCCCGCGCGGCCTCCGGCGTCGACACCGAGCAGCGCGAGGCCGGCTCGCTCGACGAGCTGGTCGGGCAGATCGTGGCCGACCACGGCGAGCGGCTGGAGCGGGTGCTGACGGCGTGCTCGTTCCTGGTCGACGGAACCACGACCCGCGACCGGGCGTTGGCCCTGACGCCGGGCGCCGTGGTGGACGTGCTGCCCCCGTTCGCAGGAGGCTGAGCGCATGAGCATCTTCGAGAAGGCCAAGGCCAAGGCGGAGGAGCTGCTCGGCCGGGCCGAGCAGGTGTACGGCGAGTCCCACGGCGATGCCGCGGCCACCGCCGCCGGCGAGGCGCACATCGCCGAGGCGGAGGCCGAGGAAGAGGCGCTGGAGCGCCGGGAGCACCCGCACCGCTCCGACGACGACGGGCTCGCCGGCGCGCGCTGACCGCCGGGTCCGCGGTTGGGCGGGGGCGCCGCGGGGAACAACGGTCGACATGGTTCCGGAAGGGATCAGCGACATGGCCCCGTGGCCGGACTGGTGCTCGGCCGCGGAGGGAGCGCTGCGCTTCCTGCACGAGCACGTCGGCTGGGACCTGTGGATGGTGACCCAGGTGGTCGACGGCCGGCAGGTGGTCCTGCTGGCCGAACCGCCCGACTCGGTGCGGCCGGGGCTGGTGCTGCCGTGGGCGGACAGCTTCTGCCGGCAGATGGTCGAGGGGACCGCGCCGCGGCTGGCGACCGTGACGGCCGCGGTGCCGGCCTACGCGTCCCGGACCACCGGGCCGCTCCAGGACATCGCGGCCTACGTCGGCATCCCGCTGGTCACCCGCGACGGCGAGCTGTTCGGCACGCTCTGCGGCGTCGCCTACCGGGCCAAGCCGCGCAGCGCGGTCCGTGAGCTGTCCGTCATCGAGGCAGCGGCCCGGATGCTGAGCACGCTGATGGCGGCCGGCATGGACCCGCCTCCGCTCCCGGAGCCCCTGACGTGATCAGGGGACGCCCGGTCAGGGGCAGGCGACCCACTCCTCCTCGCCGTCGGTGAAGACCTGCCGCTTCCAGATCGGCAGCCGCTTCTTCACCTCGTCGACGAGCTCCGCGCAGGCCGCGAACGCCTGACCGCGGTGCGAGGCGCTGACCGCGCAGGCCAGTGCCACGTCGCCGATGCCCAGCAGCCCGATCCGGTGGCTGACCGCGATGGCGTGCACGTCCTCGCGGGCCGCGAACTCCTCGGCCAGCTCCCGGATGACCTGCTCGGCGGTCGGGTGGCCCACGTACTCCAGCTCGGCGACCGAGCGGCCGCCGTCGTGGTCGCGGACCACCCCGGAGAAGCTGACGACGGCGCCGGCGGCCTTGTCGGCGACGGCCTCCTCGTGCTCGGCGACCGACAGCGGCGCGTCGACGACTCGGGCGATCATCGGGCTGGCGATCACGGCGCCGACGGTACCCCGGGCGGCGGGACGTCGAGGTCGGCCGGATCGGCCAGACCGGTGCAGTCGACCTCGGTCACCTCGTGCTCGGCGAGGTACCGGCGGGCGCCCTCGTCGCCGGTCGCGCTCCCGATGACGCCGGCCCAGTGCTCACGGCCCAGCAGCACCGGGTGGCTGCGGACGCCGTCGTAGGTGGCGACCGCGAGGGCGCCCGGCGCGGCGTGCGCGGCGACGGCGGCCAGCGCCGCCGGGGTCATGCCCGGCATGTCCACGAGGGTGATGAGCGCGGCGTCGACCGTGCCGGGGAACCCCCGCAGGCCCTCCAGCCCGGTGCGCAGGGAGGAGGCCATGCCGGTCTCCCACTCCGCGTTCGCGAGCACGGTGGCGCCGGTGAGGTCGGCGGTGCGCCAGACGTCGAGCGCCTGCGCACCGAGCACGACGAGCACGACGTCGCAGGCCGCCCGCGCCGTCCGCACCGCCCGCTCGACCAGCAGGCTCCCCTCGAACTCGACGAGGGCCTTGGGCATCCCGTAGCGGCGGCCGCCCCCGGCGGCCAGGACGACGGCGGCTGTGGTCATGCCCCCACCCTCTCAGCGCTCGTAGACGGACACCTCGGAGGCCTTGACCGCGGCCCACACCTCGTCGCCGGGGACCAGGCCCAGCTCCGCGAAGGCGGTCGCGGTGACGTCGCCGACCAGGGGCACCTCGCCGCCCAGGTCGCAGCGGACCGTCGCACCGTGCGGGGTCGCCCCGGTGAGCCGCAGCCGCCAGACGTTGCGGGGGCTGCCGTCCGGGCGGCTGCGGTACAGCGCGACGGACTCGGGGCGGACGGCGGCGAAGACCGGTCCGCGCACCTCCTCGGCGACCGCGACGACCCCGCCGTCGTCCAGCCGGACCGTCGTCCCCTCGCCCGTGCCCGGCAGCAGCGAGAGGCCGACCAGCCGCGCGACGTAGTCGGTGCGCGGGTGGCGGGCGACCTCCGCGGGCGCGCCCTCCTGCACGACCCGGCCGCCTTCGACGACGACGACCCGGTCCGCGAGCGCCATCGCGTCGACCGGATCGTGGGTGACGAGCACCGTGCTGCCCCGGAACGCGGCGAGGTGGCGGCGCAGCTCGGCGCGCACGGTCAGCCGGGTGCGGGCGTCCAGCGCGGACAGCGGCTCGTCGAGCAGGAGCAGGGCCGGATCCCCGACCAGCGCCCTGGCCAGCGCCGCCCGCTGCGCCTGACCGCCGGAGAGCTGCGCCGGCCGTCGGTCGCCCAGGTCGCCGAGGCCGACGCGGTCGAGCCAGGCCGCGGCGGCGGCCCGGCGTCCCGCCCTGGGCACGCCGCGGGTGCGCAGCCCGTAGCCGACGTTGTCCGTCACGCTGAGGTGCGGGAAGAGCAGCGCGTCCTGGAAGACCATGCCCAGTGCGCGGCGGTGCGGGGGCAGACGCGTTCCCGCGGGAACGTCGTCCCAGGGGTTCCCGTCGACGGTCACGCGCCCGTCGTCCGGGGGCAGCAGCCCGGCGAGCACCCGGAGCAGCGTCGACTTGCCGGCCCCGTTGGGGCCGAGGACGGCGAGCACCTCGCCGTCGGCGACCTCCAGGTCGAGTTCCACGTGCAACATCCCGCGCTGGACGCGCACCCGGGCGGAGAGGCTCACGACGCCGCCCCGCGCAGCCAGCGGTCGCGCAGCAGCAGGAGCGTGGCCAGGGAGACGCCGAGCAGCACCAGCGAGAGCACGACCGCGGCCTCCGGGTCGCGCTGCAGGGCGAGGTAGACGGCCAGCGGCATCGTCTGCGTGGTGCCCGGGAAGTTGCCGGCGAAGGTGATGGTGGCGCCGAACTCGCCGAGCGCGCGAGCCCAGCAGAGCACCGCGCCCGCGGCGATCCCGGGCGCGACCAGCGGCAGCGTGACCGTGCGGAACGTCGTCCACCGGTCGGCACCGAGGGTGGCCGCGACGTCCTCGAAGCGGGCATCGGCCGCGCGCAGCGCGCCCTCGACGCTGATGACGAGGAAGGGCATCGCGACGAACGTCTCGGCGATCACGACGGCGGTCGTGGTGAAGGGGATGGTGATCCCGAAGGCGTCGTCGAGCCAGCTGCCGACGATCCCCTGCCGGCCGAGCACCAGGAACAGCGCGACGCCGCCGACCACGGGCGGCAGCACCAGCGGCACGGTCACCAGGGCCCGGAGCACGCTGCGGCCGCGGATGCGCGAGCGGGCGAGCACCCAGGCCAGCGGGACGCCGAGCAAGAGGGACGCGCCGGTGGCCGCCGTCGCGGAGACGAGGGAGAGCCGCAGCGCCTCCCCCACGCCCGGAGCGGTGAGCTGCTCGCCCAGCGACGACCAGGGGGTGCGGACCAGCAGGCCGATCACCGGCAGGACCAGGAAGGCGACCGCCAGGGCCGCCGGCACCACCAGCGGGAGCGGGACGCCGGTGCCCTCGCGCGGCCGGCTCACGGTTCGCGGAAGCCGGCGTCGGCCAGCGCCTCGCGGCCGCGGTCGGAGCGCAGCAGCTCCACGAACGCCTGCGCCGCGGCAGGGTTGGGGGCGTCGGCGAGGACGCAGACGGGGTACACGTTGAGCGCCTCCTCCGCGTCCGGCACCGGGATGCCCTCGACCTCCCCGCCGGCGGTGGCGACGTCGGAGGCGTAGACGAGGGCGGCATCGACCTCGCCCAGCTCGACCTTGGTGAGGGCCGCGCGCACGTCCTCGTCGAGCGTGTCCGGGGCAGCCGTGATCCCGGCCGAGGCCAGCACCTGCTCGGCGGCGCTGCCGCAGGGGACCTCGGGGGCGCAGAGCGCGACCGCCAGCTCGTCGCGGCCCAGATCGGCCAGCCCGGTCACGCCGCCGGGGTTGCCGCGGGGGACGGCGATCTCGAGGACGTTGGCGGCGAAGACCTCCGGCCGGTCCGCCAGCCCGGCGTCGACCACCACCTGCATCTGCGGCTCGTCGGCCGAGGCGAAGACGTCCACCGGTGCGCTCTGGGTGATCTGGGTGGCCAGCGCGGAGCTGCCGGCGAAGTTGAACCGGACCTCGAGGCCGGCGTTCTCGTCCTCCAGCTGGTCGCCGAGCTCGGTGAAGACGTCGGTGAGCGAGGCCGCGGCGAAGACGGTGAGCGTGCCGCTCGGGCCGTTCCCGTCGTCGCCGGACGCGTCGGTACCGCAGCCGGCGAGGAGCCCGGTCGCGGCGAGCAGCGCGAGGCGGCGCCTCACGGCACGTCCACGCTGACCTGCGTGGCCTTGACCGTGGCCACGGCCCGCACGCCGACCTCCAGGCCGAGCTCGTCGGCGGCCTCCCGCGACATGAGCGAGACGATCCGGAAGGGCCCGGCCTGCAGCTCGACCTGGGCCATCACCGTGTCGCGCACGACACCGGTGACGATGCCGGTGAGCCGGTTGCGGGCCGACGACGGCGTCGTCCCGGGCTCGGGTGCCTCGCGCAGGCCCGCGGCCAGCCGGGCGAGCTCGACCCCGTCGACGGTGGCCGGTCCGCCGCCGTCCCGGTGCGCGGTGAGCCGTCCGGCGTCCAGCCACCGGCGGACGGTGTCGTCGCTCACCCCCAGCAGGGCGGCGGCCTCGGCGATCCGGTAGCGGTGCGGCACGGCGGCACTGTAGCTCCGCGACTGCGGATGTCCATAGGCGCAGCCCCTCCGCATCCGCGGAACAGCGGACCTGTGGACAGACCCTCGCCGTCCACAGGCCGTCGACCGCGCCGTCGGCGGGACGGGGCAGCATGCCGCACGTGGACGACGACGCCTGGCTCACGGACCTGCTCCGCCGCCGGTTCGACGCGGCTGCTGCCCAGGAGCTGGCCGCCCGCCTCGCCCGGCAGGTCCCCGACGTCGACGCGGGCGGGCTGACCACTCGTGCGCTGACCGAGGCGCTCGACGAGGTCTGGGAGCGCGGCTGGCAGCCGGCCGATGTCGCGCACGCGGCCCGGCGGGACGCCACCGCCGGGTCGGTCCCGCTCGTGGTCGCGCTGATCGGGGCGCACGCGCGGCGGACGGAGGCCGAGCGGCGGGCGCCGGCGGCCTGGGTGGAGCAGCTGCGCGACCTCGGTGCGCTCGACGCCGGCGACGGTGACGTCCTCCCGGAGTGGCAGCGGGCGCAGCGCCGTCCGCCGGCGGAGGCGTGGCGGATCGTGCTGCAGCTCGCCGGCGTCCTGCGCGGCGCCGCGCGGATCGAGGTGCTGGTGCCGCCGCCGTCGCGGTGGGGGCCGGCCCCGTCGGAGCCGGCCGCGCCGTCAGCGCCGGGCGAGGAGCGCGCCCTGCGCCGGATACGGGGGCTGCTGGCCAAGGCCGAATCCACCGAGTTCGCCGAGGAGGCGGAGGCGCTCACCGCGAAGGCGCAGGAGCTGATGACCCGGCACGCGGTGGACGCCGCCCTGCTCGACCCCGGCGCCCGCCCCGCCGGTGCGGGCGTGGACACGCGACGGGTGCACGTCGCCGACCCGTACGTCCGGGCCAAGATGCAGCTCCTCGCGGCGGTCGCCGAGGCCAACGACGTCCGGCTGGTCTGGTACCAGGGGCTCGGGATCGCCAACCTCGTGGGCGGGCGGGCCGACCTCGACGCCGTCGAGCTGCTGTTCACCTCGCTGCTGCTGCAGGTCGCCCAGGCCCTCGGTGCCGCCGAGCGGCGCGACGCCCGCGCTGCCGGCTCGCGGACGTTCCGTCGGGCCTTCCTGCTCGGCTACGGGCAGCGCGTCGGCGAGCGGCTGCAGACCGCGCGACGGGACGCCACCGCGGCCGCCGCCGCGGAGACCGGGGTGGACCTGCTGCCGGTGCTGCGCGACCGCCGCGAGGCGGTCGATGCGGCGCTCGCGGAGCTCTTCCCAAGAGTCCGCGCCGGCCGCAGCCGGTCGTCGGTCGACGCCGGCGGCTGGTACGCGGGGCGGTCGGCGGCCGAACGCGCCGATGTCGGGACCCGCCGCTCCCCGCTGACCTGAGCGCCCGCACGTTCCCGCGGGAACGTGCGCCGCGATGGCCCCGCCCAGCTTCAGCGCGCTGACCTGCGGAAACTGTCGGAGCCCGCTCCTACTGTTCGAACATGGGTGCGAATGCGGACGGCGGCCGGGTGCCGCTGGCGGAGCTGGCGCTGGCGATCACCACCGGGGCGGTGCGGATGGCGGCGGCCACCGCTGCCTGGTTGCGGCTGGTGCGGGACTTCGACGAGCTGGAGGGCTGGGCCGGGGCGGGCATCACGTCCTGCGCGCACTGGCTGGCCTGGCAGTGCGGCATGGGGCCGGGCGCGGCCCGGGAGCACGTGCGCGTGGCCCGGGCCCTGGCCGGCCTGCCGCGGATCGAGGCCGCCTTCGCCGCCGGCCGGCTCTCGTTCTCCAAGGTGCGGGCGCTGACCCGGATCGCCGATCCGTCCTGTGAGCAGCCGCTGCTGGAGTTCGCGCTCACCGCGACGGCGTCGCAGACGGAGCGGTTCTGCCGGTCCTGGCGCCGGGTCGACGACGCCGCCGACCACACCCGGCGCGGGCAGCGCGAGCAGTCCTTCGAGCACTGGTTCGACGACGACGGCACGCTCACCATCAAGGTCCGCATGCCGGCCGACCGGGGCGCGGAGGTGATGACCGCGATCGAGTCCCGGGTCGAGCGAGACGCCCGCCGTGAACGCGCCCAGGCCGAGCTGGCCGCCGCCGCGCACGAGCGGATCCGCGCCGCGGGCGGCAGCGTCGACCCGGAGGTCGAGCAGCGGTGCCTGGACGACACCACCGCCCCGCTGGTGCGGGAACGCACCACCGCCCGCCGCATCGCCGCGTTCGCCGACCTGGTCACCCGCCCCGACACCGACCGGCGGGCCGGCGACCCACCCCGTCGCGAGGTCGTCGTGCACGTCGACGCCGACGTGCTGGCCGCCGACACCGCGGCCGGGCGCGCCTACGTCGACGGCGGGCCGGCGCTCACCGCCGCCCAGGCCCGGCGGCTGCTGTGCGAGGCCACCGTCGTCGCGATGATCGAGCGCGGCCGCGAGCCGCTGGCCCTGGGCCGGCGTCGCCGGCTGGCCAGCAAGGCGCAGAGGCAGGCGCTGCTGCGCCGGGACGGCGGCTGCGTGCGGCCGGGCTGCCCGGAAACCCGCATCGAGCGGCTGCACGCCCACCACACCCGGCACTGGATCTTCGGCGGGCGCACCGACATCGAGGGCATGGTGCTGCTCTGCGACGTCGACCACGGCCTCGTGCACGACCACGACCTGGTGATCAGCCGCCGGAACGGCACCCTCGTGGTCACCGGTCCGGACGGGCGCCGGGTCTGGGGCGGCGCCGACGCCGCGTTCACCACCGGTCTGGACGGACCCGCACCCGACCCGGCCGGCGGCGACGACCCCTTCGCCGGCGTCCACCCGGTCGACACGACCGCGGGCCGGCGCCCCGGCGGCGCTCCCGCGGCCGGCGAGATCCCCAGCGCGACGGAACCCGCCACCGGTCCAGGTGCCCACCTCCTCACCCGACGCCCGCTGCCGGCCGGTCCGGCACGGAGGACGCCCTCGCGCCACCCGCGGTCGAGGCCCACCGAACGGCGATCCGAGCTCCGACCGCGCCGGCGGCCCGGGCCGCGGCGTGCACCGACCGCCTCGACCGCCACGTCGCGGGCAGCGGAACGGGAGAGCAGGCGGATCGACCGGGCGCTCTTCCCCGACGGAGCACCCGCGCTGCACGTCCCCGGCAACGTGCCCCACGAGCGGCTGGACATGGCCTACGCGATCGGTGTCCTCATGACCAACCGCGACCTCGTCCGCCGGCTCGCCGCGGAGCAGGAGGTCCGCACCCGCACCGGCGTTCCCGCGGGAACGCCGTGAGCCGCACCTCTCCGCGCGACCGACCCGAACCCGCGTTCCCGCAGGAACGCGGGTGAGCACGGGCACCGTTTGCCGCGGCGCGGCACCGGGGACACGGAGCCGGTGCCGCGCACCTCGCCCTCCGCCCCGTCCGACGTCGACCCCGCGGAGGAGAAGCCCGCGGAGGAGAACCCCGCGGGGGCCACCGCCTCGGTCCGCACCCGCCGCATCCGCGAGTTCGCCCGCGACGTCCTCGGCTACGAGAGCTTCCGGCCGGGCCAGGAACTAGCGATGCAGGCGGTCGTCGGCGGGCACGACACCCTCGCCGTCCTGCCCTCGGGCGCCGGCAAGACGGCGATCTACCAGGTCGCCGGTCAGCTCCTCGACGGCCCGGTCGTGGTCGTCTCGCCGCTGATCGCCCTGCAGCGCGACCAGGTGGACCGGCTCACCGAGCTCGAGGACCGCGCCGGCCGCGCGGCCCAGCTCAACTCCACGCTCTCGGCCGGCGACCACCGCGAGGTGCTCGAGCAGGTCGGTGACGGAACGGTCCGCTTCGTCTTCCTCGCCCCCGAGCAGCTGGCCAAGCCGGAGGTGGTCGACGCGCTCGAGGCCGCGCACCCCGCCCTCTTCGTCGTCGACGAGGCGCACTGCGTGAGCGCCTGGGGTCACGACTTCCGCCCCGACTACCTGAGACTCGGCCCCGTCGTCGAGCAGCTCGGCCACCCGACCGTCCTCGCGCTCACCGCCACCGCCGCCCCGCCGGTGCGGGCCGAGATCGTCGAGCGGCTGGGCATGCGCGAGCCGGAGATCGTGGTCGCCGGGTTCGACCGGCCCGAGATCCGGCTGGAGGTCGAGCAGCACGCCGACGCCCACGGCAAGGACCGCGCCGTCCTCGACCGGGTGCTCGCCGAGATCGGGGAGGGCCGCGGCCCGGGCATCGTCTACAGCGCCACCCGCAAGGGCACCGAGCAGATCGCCGCCGACCTGGCCGACCGCGGGCTGCGCGCGCGGCACTACCACGCAGGCCTGAACAAGGGCGACCGCGAGGACACCCAACGGGCGTGGATGGACGACGAGCTGGACGTCGTCGTCGCGACCACCGCGTTCGGCATGGGCATCGACAAGCCCGGCACCCGCTTCGTCGTCCACGCCGAGCCGGCGGACTCGATCGACAGCTACTACCAGGAGATCGGCCGGGCCGGTCGCGACGGCGACCCGGCCCTCGCCCTGCTCGTCTACCGGCAGGAGGACCTCGGCCTGCGCCGCTTCTTCGCCGCCGGCGCCCCCGCCGAGGAGGAGCTGCAGCAGGTCGCCGGGCTGGTGGCCGCCGCCCCCGCCGCCGGCCTCGAGGACGGCGTCGACGTCAAGACCCTCCGCGAGGAGACCGGCCGGGCCGCCACCCCGCTGGCCCGCGACCTCAACCTGCTCGAGCAGGTCTCCGCCGTCGTCCTGGACGAGGACGGCGCCGCGCACCCCGCCGACGGCGCCCCCAGCCCGGGCGACGCCGCCGCGGCCGCCCGCGAGCTCGCCGAGCACCACGAGCGGGTCGACCAGAGCCGCGTCGAGATGATGCGCGGCTACGCCGAGACCACCGAGTGCCGCCGCCAGTTCCTGCTCGGCTACTTCGGCGAGCAGCTCGACGAGCCCTGCGGCAACTGCGACAACTGCGACGCCGGCACCGCCCAGGAGCACCCGGGCGCCGACGACCACGACACCCCGTTCCCGGTCGAGACGCCGGTCGAGCACAGCGAGTGGGGCCCCGGCGTCGTCATGCGCGTCGAGGACGACCGGATCACCGTGCTGTTCGACGAGGTCGGCTACAAGACCCTCGGGCTGGCCGCCGTCGTCGACAACGACCTGCTGCGCGCCCGCGGCTGAACGGCTCTCGAGCTGCGGGCACCGCGCCGGGGCTTGATCATCAGCACCAGGACGGGTCGGCGCCTCGAAGGAACGGGCCGGACGACCCCAGGAGGAGGAGTGCACGCGTGAAGGTCCTCGGCATCAACGCGATCTACCACGACCCCGCGGCGGCCCTCGTCGTCGACGGGAAGACCGTGGCCGCCGCGGAGGAGGAGCGGTTCAGCCGGCGCAAGCACGGCAAGCGACCGCTGCCCTGGAGCGCCTGGGAGCTGCCCGAGCTCTCCGCCGCCTGGTGCCTGGCCCAGGCCGGCATCCGCCCCGAGGAGCTCGACGCGGTCGCCTACTCGTTCGACCCGGGCCTGATGACGACGCCCGAGGAGACCGGCCTGTTCGACGACGGCGACGTCATGCGCAAGCAGTACGCCGAGATGGCCCCGGACTTCCTCGCCCACGCGCTGCCCGGCCTGGACCCCGCCAAGGTCCGCTTCGTCAAGCACCACGTCGCGCACGCCGCGTCCGCCGGGCTCGCCGCCCCGCAGCGGGACAACGCCGTCCTCGTCCTCGACGGCCGCGGCGAGGCGCACAGCCACCTGGCCGGCCGCTACGTCGACGGGCAGTTGGAGGTCCTCGCCGGGCAGGCGCTCCCCCACTCGCTGGGCCTGATGTACGAGGAGCTCACCGACCACCTCGGCTTCCTGCGCAGCTCCGACGAGTTCAAGGTCATGGCGATGGCCTCGTACGGCAAGCCGCGCTTCCTCGGCGAGCTGTCGGAGCTGATCCGCGCGACCGACGACGGCGGGTTCCGCACCGAGAAGATCGACTTCGCCGAGTTCGCGCCCCGCCTCGGCAAGGGCGACGACTGGACGGAGGCGCACGCCGACCTCGCCGCCAGCGTGCAGACCCGCCTCGAGGAGGTGCTCGTCGACCTCGCCCGCTGGGTGCACGAGCAGACCGGGGAGAAGACCCTGACCCTGGCCGGCGGCACCGCGCTCAACTGCGTCGCCAACACCCGCATCCTGGCCGAGAGCCCGTTCGAGCAGGTCTGGGTGCAGCCGGCGGCCGGCGACGCCGGCACGGCCCTGGGTGCCGCGCTGCACGTGGCCCGCGAGCTCGGTGAGCAGACCCAGCCGATGCCCGGCGCCGCGCTCGGCCGCGGCTGGAGCGACGACGAGATCGAGCAGGTCCTCGTCACCGCGGCGATCGACTACGAGCGCCCGGACGACGTCGCCGAGGCGGTCGCGGAGGTGCTCGCCGACAACGGCATCGTCGCCTGGCTCCAGGGGCGCAGCGAGTACGGCCCCCGCGCGCTGGGCCACCGCTCGCTGCTGGCCCATCCCGGGCACGAGGCCAACCTCGAGCGGATGAACAACGTGAAGGGCCGCGAGCAGTTCCGCCCCGTCGCGCCCATGGTGCTGCTGGAGCGGGCGCCGGAGATCTTCAGCCGGGGACCCATCCCGTCGCCGTACATGCTCTTCGTGCACGACGTCGCCGAGGAGTGGCGCGAGCGCATCCCCACGGTCACCCACGTCGACGGGACGGCGCGGATCCAGACCATCGACCCCGACAAGCAGCCGCTGGTGCACCGCATGATCTCCGCGTTCGAGCGGCGCACGGGCATCCCGGTCGTGGTCAACACCAGCCTCAACACCGCCGGCCGGCCGATGGTCGACGACCCGCGCGACGCCCTGGAGTGCTTCGGCTCGGCTCCGGTCGACCTGCTCGCCATCGGCCCGTTCGTCGTCCGCCGGGCGAAGGCCACCTCGCGCACCGGCGACTGACCGGGACCCGGCCCGGCGCGGCGAACCGCCGGGCCGGTCGGCGCCGAACACGGGGGGATCCGTCCGTCCCGCCGCCGGTCCGGGTGACGATCCGGTTGCGAGACCCCCGACCGGGTGATCTGCCGTTACCGCAGGTCCGGCCAGGGGTACAGCGGATCACGACCGTCCAGAACCGGCGGCACACCTACCTCCGGGAGGAACACATGGCCGCATCCGCGGACCGCTCCGCCGCACGTCGGGGCAAGACCTGGCCCGAGCTGCTGGCGCTCGCCTTCGGTGCGATCTACCTGCTGATCGGCATCGTCGGCTTCTTCATCACCGGGTTCGGGAACTTCTTCGGCAACGAGAACGGCGCCACCGCCCACCACGTGGACGAGAACCTGCTCGGGTTCATGATCAACCCGTTCCACAACGTGGTGCACATCCTGATCGGTGCTGCCGGTCTGCTCCTGGCCCGCACGCTGGCCGGGGCCCGCACCTACGGCTGGCTGCTGGCCGTGGGCTACGGCGCCGCGTTCATCTACGGCCTGTTCGCCGTCGGCGAGGACTGGGACTTCCTGAACCTCAACGGCGCGGACAACGTCCTGCACATCCTGACCGCCGCGGTGGGCCTCGCCATCGCGCTGGGACCGGTGAACGACCGGGCGGACGCCCGTCGCGCCTGACCCGCGCCCGGCACGACCGACCGACGATCCGGCCCTCCTCCCTCCGCGCACGCGGGGGGAGGAGGGCCGGACCGCGTCCGGGCACGGAACGCGCGCCCGGCGGCTCCCGACCCTGGCGGGAGGGGACGAACGGCTCTCCGGCCGCCCCCGTCACCCGCCCAGACTGGACGGCGTTCGAGGTCCCACTCCGCCGAGGAGCGCGCCGTGAGAGCAACCCGGTCTGCCATCGTCCTCGCCGTCATCGGTGTGCTGCTCCTGGCCGCGGCCGCGGTCGTGCGCTTCGCCGTCGTCCCGGCGGTCAGCAAGCTGCCCACCGACCTCGACATCACCCTGGAGTTCTAGGGCACCTACTCCGGCCTCGATCCCGCCGCGCTCTCCGGCCAGAGCGCCCAGGTGCTCGTCCAGGACGTGCCGGTCACCGCCACCCGCCAGGTGACCGCCGACTCCGTGGACGGCGACACCATGGTCGTGACCAGGACCCTCGAGCGCAGCATCGGCGGCACGGAGGAACCCGCCCAGGAGCTGCGCTACGCCGTCGACCGGGAGACCGCGGAGTCGGTCGCCCCGCCGGACGACGCGGAGGGCGTCCTGGACAGCGAGGGCCTGGTCTTCACGCTGCCGATCGACCCGTCCACCGACGACGGCGAGTACACGCTGTGGGACCAGACCACCGAGACCGCCAACCCGCTGGAGTACGCGGGCACCGAGACCCTCGAGGGGCGCACCGTCCGCGAGTTCCGGTCCACCGCGGCGGGGCCGGTGGCCGATCCCGAGGCGCTGGGCCTGCCGACGGCGCTGCCGCGTGCCGCGCTGGCCGCCCTCGGCCCGGCGCTGGCCGACCTGGTCCCGCCCCAGGTGGCCGCCCAGCTGCCGGCGATCCTGCCGCAGCTGCCCGCGCAGATCCCCCTGAGCTACGACTCCAGGACCGAGGCCACCCTCTTCGCCGACGCCGAGCTGGGCGCCACCATCTCGGGCGCGAGCACCCAGGAGATCACCGCCCGGCTGGCCCTCGGCCCGACCGAACTGGAGGTGCCGTTCTCCACCGTCGAGCTCGCCTCCACCGACCGGTCGATCAGCGACCGCGCCTCCGACACCGCCGACAGCGCGACCCAGCTGACGCTCATCGGCACGGTGGCGCCGCTGGTCGCGCTCGGGCTCGGCCTGCTCCTGCTGGTCCTCGCGGCGTTCCTGGCCCGGCGGGCCGCCACCCGGCGCGGCAGCACCCCGCCGCCGGCCGCCACCCCCGCGTCGCGTCCCCGCCAGCGGGTGTGAGCCCGGGGGCGCCGTGGACGACGACCCGGTCCTGCGCGCGCTGGCCGACGACGACCCGCGCCTGTCGAGCATGCTGCGCCGTGGACGGCCGCGGCGCCGGGCGTGGTGGCCGCTGGTGCCGGCACTGCCGGTCGCGGCCTTCGTGCTGCTGCCCCCGACGACCGCCGTCGGCGTCCTGGCCGTCGCCACCGTCGTCCTCGCGCCGCTGGCCGTCCTCTAGCTGCTGTCCCAGACCCCGCCGCCACCCCCGGGCTGACCGGCCGCGCACCCCCGGTGCGACGCGGGTCACGTCCGCCGCTAGCGTGCGGGCATGGACTTCGCTCTCTCCGCCAAGGCCGAGGACGCCTGCGCCCGTGCGTGGGACTTCATGCGCGAGCACGTGTTCCCCGCCGAGCCCGTCTACGACGCCTGGCGCGCCGAGCGGGGCCACGACAACCACGAGCACCCGCCGGTCCTGGAGGAGCTGAAGGCCGAGGCGCGCAAGCGCGGGCTGTGGAACCTCTTCCACCACGAGCTGGGCGGGCTGTCCAACCTGGAGTACGCCTCCGTCGCCGAGATCACCGGCTGGTCGCCGGTCATCGCCCCCGAGGCGATGAACGTGGGCGCGCCGGACACCGGCAACATGGAGACGCTCATGCTGTTCGGCACGCCCGAGCAGAAGGAGCGCTGGCTCGACCCGCTGCTCGAGGGCGAGATCCGCTCGGGCTTCGCGATGACCGAGCCCGACGTCGCCAGCTCCGACGCGCGCAACATCCAGACCTCGATCGTCCGGGACGGCGACGAGTACGTGATCAACGGCCGCAAGTGGTGGACCTCGGGTGCCGCCGACGAGCGGTGCCAGATCTTCATCGTCATGGGCAAGACCGACCCCGACGGGCCGCCGCACCGGCAGCAGTCGATGGTCCTCGTCCCCCGCGACACCCCCGGCCTGGAGATCATCCGGCACCTGCCGGTCTTCGGGTACCAGGACCAGCACGGACACTCGGAGCTGCGGTTCACCGACGTCCGCGTGCCGGTCGGCAACATCCTGTCCGGCGAGGGCGACGGCTTCATGATCGCCCAGGCCCGGCTGGGCCCCGGCCGGATCCACCACTGCATGCGCGCCATCGGCATGGCCGAGCGGGCGCTCGCGCTCATGGTGGAGCGGACCAAGAACCGGGTGGCGTTCGGCCGTCCGCTGGCCGACCAGGGCACCGTGCGCGAGGCGATCGCGCTGTCCCGCATCGAGATCGACCAGGCGCGCCTCTACGTGCTCAAGACCGCCGACCTGATCGACAAGTACGGGGCCAAGGGCGCCAAGACCGAGATCTCCGCGATCAAGGTGGCCGCACCGCGGGTGGCCCTCGACGTCATCGACCGCGCCATCCAGGTGCACGGCGGCGCCGGCGTCAGCAACGACACCGTGCTCGCCCGGTTCTACGCCTCGGCGCGCACGCTGCGGATCGTCGACGGCCCCGACGCCGTGCACATCCGCGGCGTCGCCAAGGAGGAGCTCGCCCGGGAGCGCCCCTTCACCGGCTGATCCCGCGCTCGGGGGCCTACGGCGCGACCGTGCCCCCGAGCGAGCCGCCGGCCAGCTTCGCCATCAGCTGGGTGCGGTCGAGCCCGACCGCGGCGAGCGCATCGGCGTCCCGAGCGGTGTCCAGCCGATCGGGGAGCTCGGCCTCCACGCGGTCGGCGGTGTCGTTGTCGCCCTCGGTGCGCAGGATCCGCACCAGCTCCTGCCTGTCGAGTTCCACGACCGCGAGTGTGACGCGGCTCACCTGCTGCCGCAAAGCGACGGTCAGCCGCCGGTCGTCGCCCGCCGGTGGAGGAACCCGCCGACCCCGGCGACGACGAGGCCGACCACGAGTTGCGCGATGCCCCAGCCGGACCGGTCGCTGCCGAACCATGTCACCGACGAGAGCAGCAGGACGACGGCGACGCCGAGCACGAACAGCGCGATCTGCCGCTCCCGGCGGGAGTTCCGGGAGGGTTCGGGAGAGCCGGAGGTCATGCGTCCGGGTCTACCAGACGCGCAGCGGTGGTCCCGAGCGGGCAGACCAGCAGGATCTCGTCGCGGTCGTCGCCCGGGGCCACCCGGATCGCCCCCGGCAGCCGGCCGACCTCGGTGTAGCCGAGGCCGCGGTAGAAGGCGTCGACGCCGGTGCCGTCCCGGGTGGAGAGGGTGAGGAACTCGTAGCCGCGCTCACGCGCGATGCGGTGCACGCCCAGCACGAGCGCCCGGCCCAGGCCGTCCCCCTGCCGCGACGGGTGCACCTGCACGCGCACCACGCTGCCCCAGTGCCGGCGCAGCGGGCTGCCGTTGGCCGTCAGCGCCGCGAACCCGGCGGTGGCGCCGTCGACCGCGAGCACGCAGAGCACGTCGCGGCCGGCGGCCGCGCCCTCCACCAGCTTGTCGAGCACCGGCGCGACGTCGTCCGCGGTGACCGGCGGGACGAACCCGACCGCGCCGCCGGCGTTGGTGACGTCGACCCAGCAGGCCAGCAGCTCGGCCCGGAGGGTGTCGTCGACGGCGGTCACGGGGCGGACGTCGACCTCGGGCACGCCCCCATCCTCCCGCGCGGCGCGCGGGCGCCTGCCCGCGGGGCTTGTCAGGCAAGCAGCTGCTTGCCTATGCTCCGGTCGTGGGCGACGTGTTCAAGGCCCTCGCCGATCCGACCCGCCGCGCGATCCTCGACGAGCTGCAGGAGCGCTCCGGCCAGACGCTGTTCGAGCTGATCAACCGGCTGGTCTCCCGGCACGGGCTCAGCTCCTCGCGCCAGGCCGTCTCCCAGCACCTCGACGTCCTCGAGGCCGCCGGGCTGGTCCGGACCCGGCGCGAGGGCCGCTACAAGTTCCACGACCTGGACACCTCACCCCTGCGCGCCATCACCGAGCGGTGGCGCATCCCACCCGCCACCGACCCCCGAGGAGGGACCCCGTGCGGATCACCCTGACCAGCGTGCACGTCGACGACCAGGAGAAGGCGCTGCGCTTCTACACCGACGTGCTCGGCTTCGTGAAGAAGAACGACGTGCCGCTCGGCGAGCACCGCTGGCTCACCGTCGTCTCCCCCGAGGCCCCCGACGGCGTGGAGCTCGTGCTCGAGCCCGACCAGCACCCCGCCGCGCAGGCGTACAAGAAGGGGCTCGTCGCCGACGGGATCCCGTACAACTCCTTCACCGTGGCCGACGTGCAGCAGGAGTACGAGCGGCTGACCGCCCTCGGCGTCCGGTTCACCCAGCCGCCCACGCAGATGGGCCCGGTCACCACCGCCGTCCTCGACGACACCTGCGGCAACCTGGTGCAGATCGCCGCCATGTGACGGGGGTCAGCCGTTCTTCGACGGCGGCTTCCCGGCGGCCAGCGCCTCCTCGGCCTGCACCCGGTCGTAGGCGCAGGCGTCGCCGACCTCGGTGACGACCTCCCCGCCGGCCTCCGGCGGCGCCGAGCCCGTCGACGGCTCGCCACCGGAGACCCCGTCCCCCGTCCCGTTGCCGTCGTCCGGCGCACCGGACGGCGCACCGGACGGCGCCGCCGGCGCGGGGTCGAGGGCCGCCGACACGATCGAGCGCATCAGGTCGTAGTCCGGGTAGGCCGGGGTGATCACCGAGACGTCGAAGACCACGCTGCGGATCTCGGCGTCCTTGACCAGGAAGCCGAGGTCGACGAAGTCGCCCAGCGCCGACCGGGGGATGTCGGTGAACAGGATGTCCTGCGTCATGCGCGCCAGCTCCTGGTACTTCGTGAGCAGGGTGCCGGGATCGGCGGCGTCGACGATCGCACCGATGGTGCAGCGCTGCCGCGCCATCCGGTCGTAGTCGGTCAACCCGAAGCGGCCGCGGGCGAACTGCAGCGCGGTGAACCCGTCCATGTGCTGGTCGGGGCCCGGCGCGATGTAGTCGTCGGGGAGCTCGCCGGTGCCCGGGTCCCCGTTGATCGGCACCCAGTAGTTGACGTTGACCGTGATGCCGCCCAGCGCGTCGACCAGCCGGCTGAACCCGTCGAGGTTGACCAGCACGTAGTAGTCGATGTCCAGCCCGAGCGCCTCGCCGACGCCGAGCTTGAGGAAGTCGGCGCCGGGGTTGTCGGTGGGGCCCAGGATGTCGGGGTGCTGCGCCGGGCCGTTGCGGTACACCGCGTTGAGCAGGCTCTCGCTCTCGCTGCCGGCGTCGAAGCCCTCGGGGTAGACGGCGGCCAACGGGCTGTCCGCCGGGAACGGCAGCTCCTCGAGGTTGCGCGGCAGGCTGAACAGCGTCGTGTCACCGGTGTCGGTGTCGATGCTGGCCACGATCACCGTGTCGGTGCGCACCCCCTCGCGCCCCTCGCCGCCGTCCCCGCCCAGCAGGAGCACGTTCACCCGCTCCTGGTCCCCGAACGGGTCGGGGGAGTCGTCGACGGTCGCCGACTGCCCGTCGTCGGTGAACACCCCGGCGATGAGGTCGCGCTGCGTCATGGCCAGCCGCCCGGTGAACACCGCCGGCGCGACGACGGCGGCGACCAGCACGAGCACGACGGCGGCGCCGAGCACGTGCCGCCCCCGCCCGGTGCCGCGCGGCACCAGCAGCACGTAGCCGGCGACGACGACGGCGCACCACAGGGCGGCGACCACCGCGATCGCCACCACGATCCAGGTCAGCGAGCCGGTGTCGACCGCCGCGCGCACCGCCGTCCGCCGTCCGCCGGTCGCCAGCCACACCGCGAGGCCGCCCAGCAGCAGGAACACCGCGAGCACGATGCCGCCGAGCAGGCGACGGCGCGCGGCGAGGAAGCCGGTGCCGGGGAGCACCGCGTTGAGCGCGGTCCAGCCGAGCGCGCTGCCGAAGCTGCGAGCTCGCGCCGGGCGCGAGGGTGGGGACCCGGGGGCCTGCTCGGGGGTCGCGGGATCGGTGCTCACGCGGCCGCCGCGGCGGAGGGGTCCCGGGTCACCAGGCCATGCTCCCACCACCGGCCCCACCTGCGCCCCGGGGGAACCGGGCCGGCGGTGGGGTACCCCCGACCGGGCGACACCGGTCCGTACCCTGGGTGCCCGTGCGCCTGGCCACCTGGAACGTGAACTCCATCCGCAGCCGAGCCGATCGGGTGGCAGCCTTCCTGCAGCGGCACGACGTCGACGTGCTGGCGCTGCAGGAGACCAAGTGCCGCGACGACCAGTTCCCCGAGATGGTGTTCTCCGCGCTCGGCTACGAGGTCGCGCACGTGGGCCACTCCCAGTGGAACGGCGTCGCGATCCTGTCCCGGATCGGCCTCGAGGACGTCGAGATCGGCTTCGCCGGCATGCCGTCCTGGTCGTCGAAGGAGGGGCAGGACCCGGCCCCGGAGGCACGGGCGCTGGGCGCCACCTGCGGCGGCGTGCGGGTGTGGAGCCTCTACGTGCCCAACGGCCGCACGCTGGCCGACCCGCACCTGCAGTACAAGCTCGAGTGGCTGGCCGCGCTGCGCACGACCGCCGCCGGCTGGCTCGCCGAGGACCCCCAGGCCCCGGTCGCCCTGGTCGGCGACTGGAACATCGCGCCGCAGGACGACGACGTGTGGGACATGTCGGTCTTCGCGCACTCCACCCACGTCTCCCCGCCCGAGCGGGAGGCCTTCCGGGCCATCGTGGACGCCGGCTACGCCGACGTCGTCCGGCCGCTGGCCCCCGGTCCGGGCGTCTACACGTACTGGGACTACACGCAGCTGCGCTTCCCCCGCCGCGAGGGCATGCGGATCGACTTCGTGCTGGGCTCCCCCGCGCTGGCCGGGCGGGTGACCGGGGCGCTCATCGACCGCGAGGAGCGCAAGGGCAAGGGCGCCAGCGACCACGCCCCCGTGCTCGTCGACCTGGCGGAGTAGCGGGTGCTCGTGCTCCTGCCCCCGTCGGAGACCAAGCGCGCCGGCGGCGACGGTGCTCCGCTGGACCTGGCCGCGTTGCGCACGCCCGAGCTCACGCCGGTGCGGACCGAGCTGGTCGAGGCGCTGGTGGAGCTGGCCGACGACGTGCCCGCCTCCCGGGCCGCGCTCGGGGTCTCGCCGACGCAGGACGAGGAGATCGCTCGCAACGCCGCGCTGCGGACCAGCCCGACGCTGCCCGCGCTCGACCGCTACACCGGGGTGCTCTACGACGCCCTCGACGTCGGCTCGATGACGCGGGCGCAGCGGACTCGGGCCGACGCCCGGCTGGCCGTGGGATCGGCGCTGTTCGGGCTGGCCCGCGGCACCGACCGCATCCCGGCCTACCGCCTCTCCGCCGGCTCCGCGCTCCCCGGCCTGCCCACGCTGCGCGCGCTGTGGAAGCCGGCGCTCGGCCCCGTGCTGGCGGGCGTCGAGGGCCTCGTCGTCGACCTGCGCAGCGGCTCCTACGCCGCGCTCGCCCCGGTGCCGGGCGCGGTCACCGTGCAGGTGCTCAGCGAGCGCCCCGACGGCACCCGCGCCGTCGTCTCGCACTTCAACAAGGCGCACAAGGGCCGCCTGGCGCGGCTGCTGGCCACCACGACCGCGGAACCCGACGGCGTCGTGCGGCTGCGGGGGCTGCTGAGGCGGGCGGGGTTGCACGTGGAACACGACGGCGGCACCGCCTTGACGCTGGTCGTCCCCGCGACCTGACCGCCGCGCGGCGGTTGCGCGTGGTTGCGTAGCGGGCCGCGGGCGTGACATAACTTCATGTCGAGCGGCGTGGCCCGGAGCACCCGGGGCCCGCCGGCCAGTTTCCCGGGGAATCCCCGGCAGGAAGGCACGCGTGGACCCCTCCCCCGACCGGGCGAGCGGCGGACCCGCCGACGGTCCGGAGAGCGGAGCGCGGCCGTCGGACGGGCTCTCCCCCGCCGAGCAGCTGGCCGAGCTGCAGGCGCGCTACGAGCACGAGCGGCTGCGCTGGGAGCTGGCCAAGGAGGCCGGCGAGGTCGGCACCTTCGACTACGAGCCGTCCACCGGGCGGCTGCTGTGGGACGAGCAGCTGCAGCGGATGTTCGGCTACGACCCGGCCACCTTCGACCAGTCGCTGGACGCCTTCAACGCCCGCGTGCACCCCGACGACATGCGCTGGCACGCGGACGCCCTGCAGGCCAGCGTGGACACCGTCGGCGAGTACGACGTCGAGTACCGGATCGTCCTGCCCGGCGGCGAGACGCGCTGGATCCACGCGCGCGGCCGGCACCTCCCCGGCCCCGACGGCCGCACCGACCACCTGATCGGCGCCGCCTACGACACCACCGGCGAGCGCGAGGAGGCCACGCGGGTCACCCGGATGCTCGAGGCGATGCCGGCCGGCTTCTACTCGCTGGACCGGGAGTGGCGGTTCACGCACGTCAACGCGGAGGCCGAGCGGCTCCTCGGCCGCAGCCGCGACGAGCTGCTGGACCACGTGCTCTGGGAGGCCTTCCCCGCCACGGTGGGCAGCGTCTTCGAGGAGGGCTACCGCAAGGCGGTCGACAGCGACGAGCCGATCTCCTTCGACGCGTACTACCCCGCACCGCTGGACGGCTGGTACGAGGTGCGCGCCTGGCCCACGCCCGACGGGCTGTCGGTCTACTTCCTCGAGGTCACCGAGCGGCGGGCCGCCCAGGAGCGGGCGGAGCGGTCGACCCGCCAGCTGGCGATCCTGGCGCAGGTCAGCGCCGAGCTGGCCGGCACGCTGGACGCCGAGGTGGCCACCGCCCGCCTCCCCCGGCTGGTCGTGCCCGCGCTGGCCGACTACTGCGTGGTCACCGTCATCGGCGCCGACGGGCAGCCCCGCGACGTCGGCAGCTGGCACGTCGACCCGGCCGCGCGGCCGCTGCTGGAGCGCTACCGCGAGGTGCGGCTGGACGCCATGCCCATGACCGCCCCGGTGGCGCGGGCGCTGCACACCGGGCAGGCGGCGACCTTCAGCGGCACGGAGGTGCTCGACGTGCTCCCTCCCGGGCCGGCGAAGGAGCTGCTCGCGCTGCTCGCCCCCGACACCGAGGTGGCGCTACCGCTGCGCGCCCGCGGGCGGACCGTCGGCCTGCTCACCCTGTTCTTCAACGCCGGGCACCCGCCGTCGGACGATGACGTCGTCGTCGCCCAGGACGTCGCCGACCGCGCCGGTCTCGCCCTGGACAACGCCCGCCTCTTCGGCGCCCAGCAGCAGCTGGCCGAGGGCCTGCAGCGCAGCCTGCTCACCGATCCCCCGGAGCCCGACCACGCCGAGATCGCGGTGCGCTACCTGCCGGCCGCCGAGGCGGCCCGCGTCGGCGGGGACTGGTACGACGCGTTCCTCCAGCCCAGCGGCACCACCATGCTGGTGATCGGCGACGTCGTCGGCCACGACACCGCCGCCGCCGCGGCGATGGGCCAGCTGCGCGGCCTGCTCCGCGGGATCGCCACCTACAGCGACGCCGGACCGGTCGAGGTGCTGCGCGGGCTCGACGCCTCGATGACGATGCTCCAGGTGGGCACCCTGGCCACCGCGGCCGTGGCCCGCTTCGAGCAGACGCCCGAGGAGTTCGACCGCGGCATCACCCGGATGCGCTGGGCGAACGCCGGGCACCTGCCGCCGCTCGTCGTCAACCCCGACGGGAGCGTGGCCGAGCTGGCCGCGTGGATCGGCGACCTGATGCTCGGGGTCGACGCCGCCGCCGAGCGCCGCGAGTCGGTGGTCACGCTCGACCGCGGCTCCACGGTCCTGCTCTACACCGACGGGCTGGTCGAGCGGCGGGACGCCGACCTGGATCAGGGCCTGGTCCGGCTCCGCGACGCGCTGGTCGAGCTGGCGCACCTGCCGCTGGACGAGCTGCTCGACGAGCTGCTGGAGCGGCTCGTGCAGGGCCGCCCGGACGACGACGTCGCCCTCGTCGCCGTCCGCCTCCACCCGCAGGACCGGCCCCGCCCGGCCGAGGCCGGCCCCAACCGGGTGCCCCCGAACGTGCCACCGGAGCGGCTCCCCTGATCAGCCGCGGTCGCGGCGGACGGTCGCCTTCCGGCCCTTGATCATGGTGGCCTTGAGCGCCCGGACGACGTCGTCGGCCGCCGGCTCGGGGACCTCCACGAGCGCGAACCGCTGGTGGATCTCGATCGAGCCGATGTCGCGTCCCTTCAGCTCGGTCTCGCCGGTGATCGCGCCGACCAGGTCGCCCGGCCGGATGCCGGCCTCGCGGCCGAGCCCCACCCACAGCCGCGTCGCCGGACCGCCGGAGGACCGGCCGCCGCGGCCGCCCTCGCCGCCCCGCTCCGGACGCCGTCCGCCCTTGTCGCCGCGGTTGTCGGGGCGGAAGGAGACCTGCGGGATCTCCTCGTCGTCGTCGGTGCCGCCGCCGGCCTCGTGCGCGAGCTTCACCGCGGCCAGGGCCACCTCCACGAGGTCGAACTCGTCGGCGAGGGTCTCGACGACGACGCGGAACCGGTCGAGGTCGTCCTCGAGCAGGCTCTCGCGCAGCGCCGCGCGGGTCAGGTCGAGCCGCCGGGCGCGCAGGTCGGCGACCGTGGGGACCTTCTCCACGGTGATCTTCGCGCCGGCAACCTTCTCGATGGTCTTCAGCTGCCGGTGCTCGCGGGGCTCGGCGAGCGTGATCGCCACGCCCTCGCGGCCGGCCCGGCCGACCCGGCCGATGCGGTGCACGTAGGACTCCGGCGCCGACGGCACGTCGTAGTTGACGACGTGCGTGAGCTGCTCGATGTCCAGCCCGCGGGCGGCGACGTCGGTGGCGACCAGCAGGTCCGCCGTGCCGCTGCGCACCCGGCCCATCACCTTGTCCCGCTGCTCCTGGCTCATCCCGCCGTGCAGCGGCTCGGCCCGGTAGCCGCGGGCGTTGAGGGTGTCGGCGAGGGTGTCGACCTCCTCCCGGGTGCGGCAGAAGACGATGGCCGCCGTCGGCGACTCGACGTCCAGGATGCGGCCCAGCGCGGCCGGCTTGGCCGCCCGCGGGACCACGTAGGCGGTCTGCCGGACCCGCGGCGCCTCGCCGGCCGCCGCCTGCTCGCGGGCGATGGTGATGCGGGCGGGGTCGCGGAGGTGCCGCCGGGCCAGGGCGTCCAGCCGGCGCGGCATCGTGGCCGAGAAGAGCACCGTCTGCCGCTCCTCGGGGGTCTCGTCGAGGATCGCCTCGAGGTCCTCGGCGAAGCCCATGTCGAGCATCTCGTCGGCCTCGTCGAGGACCACGGTGGCCACCGAGCCCAGGTCGAGCGCGCCCCGGTTGACCAGGTCCAGCGCCCGGCCCGGCGTGGCGACGACGACGTCCACCCCGGCCTGCAACGACTTCAGCTGGCGCACGATCGGGGCGCCGCCGTAGACGGGCAGCACCCGGCTGCCCATCTCCTTGCCGTACCGGTGCAGCGCCTCCGACACCTGGACGGCGAGCTCGCGGGTGGGGACGAGGACCAACGCGGCCGGCGTCCTCTCGGTGCGGTGCGCGGGCAGCCGCTGCAGCACGGGCAGGGAGAACGCGGCGGTCTTGCCGGTGCCCGTGGCCGCCTGCCCCAGGAGGTCGCGGCCGTCGACCAGCGGCGGGATCGCCTCCAGCTGGATCGGCGTCGGCTCTTCGTAGCCGAGGGCGCCGAGCGCCTGCAGCAGCTCGGGGCGCAGGCCCAGGTCGTCGAAGGTCGGGCCGTGCTGGGTGTCGTCCTGGTCGGTGCTCATCGGCTCCATCGTTCCTCCCGGGGCCCGACGTCGCGCGGGCGGGCATCTGGCACGCTCGTGGCGTGACCGCCGCCACCGACGACCTCTGCTTCCGCCCGGCCACCGAGCTGGCCGCGCTCCTGCGCGCGAAGGAGGTGTCGGCCCGCGAGCTGCTGGACGCGCACCTGGACCGGATGGACCGGGTCGGGGACCGGGTGAACGCCGTCGTCACCCGGGACGACGATGCCGCGCGGGCCGCCGCCGACGCCGCCGACGCGGCGCTGGCCGCGGGGGAGCCGGTGGGTCCGCTGCACGGGCTGCCCGTGGCGCACAAGGACACCCACGCCACCGGCGGCATGCGGACGACCATGGGCTCCCCGCTGTTCGCCGACGCGGTGCCCGAGCACGACGAGCTGGTGGTCGCCCGGCTGAAGGCGGCCGGCGCGATCCGGGTGGGCAAGACCAACGTGCCCGAGTTCGAGGCCGGCTCGCACACCTTCAACCCGGTCTTCGGCGTCACGCACAACCCGTACCGGCACGGGCTGTCGGCCGGTGGGTCCAGCGGCGGTGCGGCCGCCGCGCTGGCCGCGGGCTTCGTACCGCTGGCCGAGGGCAACGACACCGGCGGCTCCCTGCGCAACCCGGCCGCGTTCTGCAACGTGGTCGGGCTGCGGCCCACCCCCGGCCGCGTGCCCGCCTGGCCGGCGCCGCTGGGCTGGTACCCGCTGCGCGTGCAGGGCCCGATGGGGCGCACCGTGGCCGACGTCGCGCTGCAGCTGTCGGTGATCGCCGGGCCGGATCCGCGGGCGCCGCTCTCGCTGGGCGACGACCCCGCGGGCTTCGCCGCGCCGCTGCCCGAGGACCTCACCGGGCTGCGGGTCGCGTGGGCGCCGGACCTGGGCGGGCGGGTGACCGTCGACCCGGCCGTCACCTCGGTCCTGGCCGCGTCGCTGCCGGTGCTCGAGCAGCTCGGCGCGACGGTCGAGGAGGCCTGCCCCGACCTCTCCGGCGCCGACGACGTCTTCGGCACGCTGCGCGCCTGGTTCTTCGCCGCCGTGCACCTGGAGCGCTCGCGCCAGCACCCGGAGCTGGTCAAGGAGAGCGTGCGCTGGAACGCCGAGATGGGCGCCAAGCTCACCGGCGCCGACGTCGCCCGCGCCGAGGCGACCCGCACCCGGCTGCACGAGCGGGTGGTGGAGTTCTTCGACCGCTACGACGTGCTGGTCGCGCCCACCACGCAGGTGCTGCCGTTCCCGGTCGAGCTGGAGTACCCGACCGAGATCGGCGGGGTGCCGCAGGACAACTACCTGGAGTGGATGCGCTCCTGCACGCTGATCTCCGCCACCGGCTGCCCCGCGCTGTCCGTGCCCGGCGGGTTCACGCCGGACGGGCTGCCGGTCGGGCTGCAGGTCGTCGGGCCGCCGCGCGCCGAGCGGCGGGTGCTGGAGGTGGGGCACGCGTTCGAGCAGGCCACCCGCTTCGGCGAGCGCCGTCCGTCCCTATGACCCCGTCTGCGGGTGTCTAGCCCCGGAGCTAGACAGCCGCAGACGACGTCAGCTTTCGGTACCGAAAGCTGGGTCGGGTCGTGCTCTGCGGTGCTCTAGCTCTCTCTAGCCGAGGGGCTAGAGAACCGCAGACGGCGCTACTTCCCGTCCGGTCGAGGCAGCCGGCGGGCCTCGCGGCGCTTGCGCAGCCCGCGCAGGGTGCGCACCGCGACCAGCAGCTCGGCCAGGTCGTGGCGGTCGCCGCCGGTGATGTCGGCCAGCTGCGCCGCGGCCCGCGCCTGCGACGGGTCCCACGCCTCGGCCCAGGCTGCGACCAGCGCGTGCGGGTCGTCGTCGTCCCCGCGGCGCAGGCTCAGCACGTCCTCGGTGAGGGAGGACTGCTCCATCTGCAGGTCGTCGCGCAGCGACGCCCGCGCCATCGACGGCCAGCGCCGGTCGCGGGGCAGGGCGATCACCAGCTCGCGCAGCGGCACCAGGCCCAGCCGCTCGGCCAGGCACTGCATGACCTGCCCGGCCATGGCCACCGGCGCCCCGGTGCGCTCGGTGACGACGGCGAGGTCCAGCGCGGCCGGCATGAGCGGGGCGGCCGCGACGTCGGCGGCGAGGTCCTCCGGCACACCCGCCTCCTCCAGCCGCCCGGCGCGCTCGGCGTAGGCCCGCGCCTCGACGCCGAGCAGCCAGCTCCGCAGCCCGGCCCGCACCGCCTGGACCGCCGGGGCGAACCGCTCCGTCACCTCGCCGATCGAGGGCCCCGGCTCGCTGCTGACGTCGCGCTGGCGCAGCAGCCAGCGGGTGGCCCGCTCGGCCAGCCGGCCGGCCTCGCTGCGCAGCTCGACCTGCACCGTCGCGGCGACCCGGTTGTCCAGCGGGCGCACGGCGTCCCACAGCGCGTCGACCCCGAACACCGAACGGGCCACGGCGTGCGCCCGGACCACGGTGGCCAGCGGGACGCCGGTCTCCTCGACGAGCCGGAACAGGCCGGTGACCCCCGCGACGTTGACCGCCCGGTTGGTCAGCGCGGTCGCGATGATCTCCCGGCGCAGCGCGTGGCCGGTGATCGCGGCGGGGAAGCGCTCGCGCAGCGGCGCGGGGAAGTACTCGACGAGCAGCTCCTCCAGCGCGGGGTCGTCGGGCAGGCCGGACCCCAGCACCGCCTCCCCGGCCTGCAGCTTCGCGTAGGCGAGCAGCACCGACAGCTCCGGGCTGGTGAGCGCCTGCCCGTCGCGCCGGCGCTCGGCCAGCTGCCGGTCGTCCGGCAGCGCCTCCACGGCGCGGTTGAGCCGGCCCGAGCGCTCCAGGGCGCGGATGAACCGCTGGTGGGCGTCGAGCAGGCTGCGCGCCGACGTGGTCTCGACCGCCAGCACGGCGTTCTGCGCGTGGTTGTCGGTGAGCACCTGGGCGGCGATCTCGTCGGTCATCTCGGCGAGCAGCGCGGCGCGGGCGTCGGCGTCGATGCGGCCCTCGTCGACCGCGCGGTTGAGCGCGATCTTGATGTTGACCTCGTGGTCGGAGGTGTCGACACCGGCGGAGTTGTCGATGGCGTCGGTGTTCACCCGGCCGCCGGCCAGCGCGTACTCGATCCGGCCGCGCTGGGTGAGGCCGAGGTTGCCGCCCTCCCCCACGACCCGGACCCGCAGCTGCCCGCCGTCCACGCGGACGGCGTCGTTGGCCTTGTCCCCCACGTCCAGCGCGCTCTCCGACGCCGCCTTGACGTAGGTGCCGATGCCGCCGTTGAACAGCAGGTCGACCGGGGCCAGCAGGATCGCGCGGATCAGCTCGACCGGGCTGAGCGCGGAGATGCTGCCGGGCAGGCCCAGGGCCGCGCGCATCTCCTCCGACACGGGGACCGACTTCGCCGTCCGCGGCCACACCCCGCCGCCGCGGCTGATCAGCGAGGCGTCGTAGTCCGCCCACGAGGAGCGCGGCAGCGCGAACAGCCGCTGCCGCTCGGCGAAGGACGCCGCCGCGTCGGGCGTCGGGTCGACGAACACGTGCCGGTGGTCGAAGGCCGCCACCAGCCGGATGTGCCGCGACAGCAGCATGCCGTTGCCGAAGACGTCGCCGGACATGTCGCCGACGCCGACGACGGTGACGTCCTGCTCCTGCACGTCGACGTCGAGCTCGCGGAAGTGGCGGGTGACCGACTCCCACGCGCCGCGGGCGGTGATGCCCATGGCCTTGTGGTCGTAGCCGACCGAGCCGCCGGACGCGAAGGCGTCGCCCAGCCAGAAGCCGCGCTCCAGCGCCACCGAGTTGGCGAGGTCGGAGAAGGTCGCCGTCCCCTTGTCGGCGGCGACGACGAGGTAGTAGTCGTCGCCGTCGTGCCGGACGACCTTCTCCGGCGGGACGACAGCCCCCTCGACCAGGTTGTCGGTGAGCGCGAGCAGCGCGCCGATGAAGATCCGGTAGCAGGCCTGCCCCTCGGCCACCTGGGCGTCGCGGGAGCCGTCGGCCGGCGGGTTCTTGACCACGAACCCGCCCTTGGCGCCGGTCGGCACGATGACGGTGTTCTTCACCATCTGCGCCTTGACCAGGCCGAGGATCTCGGTGCGCAGGTCCTCCCGGCGGTCGGACCAGCGCAGCCCGCCGCGGGCGACCTTGCCGAAGCGCAGGTGCACGCCCATCACGCGGGGCGAGCTCACCCACACCTCGTGCGCGGGCCGGGGCTCGGGCAGGTCGGGCACCGACGAGGGGTCGATCTTCAGCGCCAGCGCCGGGTGCGGCGGGGCGGACATCGCGTAGTAGGTGGTCCGCTGGGTGGCGAGGATGGCGGCCAGCAGCGAGGAGAGCACCCGGTCGGCGTCGAGCGAGGCGACCTCGCCGATCGAGGACCGGATCGACTCGGCCAGCACCCGCTGCCGCTCCTCCCGGCCGCCGGTGCGCCCGGGCGAGAAGCGGGTCTCGAACAGCGCGACCATCCGGGCGACGACGTCGGGGTGGCCGGCCAGCGTCCGCTCGACGTAGGTCTGGCCGAACGGCAGCCCGCCCTGGCGCAGCCACTGCACGTAGGCCCGCACGACGCTCACCTGGCGCCAGTTCAGCCCGGCGAGCATGACCAGCGCACCCAGGCCGTCGTCCTCGGCGTCGCCGCGCCAGACGGCACCCACGGCCTCGGTGAACCGCTCCGGCAGCGAGCGCAGCAGCGGCAGCTCCGCCGGCGGGACCGCCTGGGCGATGGTGATGCCGAAGTCGTAGATCCAGGTCGGCGGGGCGCCGATGCGGTCGATCTCGTACGGCCGCTCGTCGACGACGTCCACGCCCATGTTCTGCAGCAGCGGCAGCACCTCGGACAGCAGCAGCCGCTCCCCCACCCGGTAGACCGACAGCCGCCGCTCCCCCGGGCCGCCGCCGGCCGGCGTCCACAGCCGCATGGCCAGCTGCCCCTCGGACAGCGCCTCCAGCCGCACCAGGTCCTCGACGGCCCGGCCGGCCGGGAAGTCCTGCTGGTAGGCGGCCGGGAAGGCGTCGGCGATCCGCGCGAAGACGTTCTCGGCGTCGGCGCCGAAGCGCTCGGCGAGCGCGTCCTGCAGGTCGTCGGTCCAGCTGCGCGCGGCCGCGGCCAGCTCGGCCTGCAGCGCCTCGGCGTCGACCGTCGGCGGCTTCGGCCCCCGCCGGACGGCGACGCGGACGACGAAGTGCAGCCGCGCCAGGACCGACTCGGTGGAGCGGGCGGTGTACTCGATGCTGGTGCCGTTCAGCCGCTCCAGCAGGAGCTGCTGCATCGCCAGCCGGACCTCGGTCGTGTACCGGTCGCGCGGCAGGTAGACCAGCGCCGACCAGAACCGGCCGGTCGGGTCCTGGCGCAGGAACAGCCGGGTCTGCCGGCGCTCCTGCAGGTGGTGCACGGCCATCGCCACCGGCAGCAGCTCGTCCGCACCGACCTGCAGCAGCTCGTCGCGCGGGTAGGTCTCGAGGACGTCGAGCAGCTCCTTGCCGGTGTGGCTGTCGGCCGGGACCCCGGAGCGGGCGACCACCTCCGCCACCCGGCGCCGCACCAGCGGCACGTCCAGCACGCTGCTGGTGTAGGCCGCCGACGGGAAGACGCCGACGAACCGGTGCTGGCGGGTGCCGCCGTCGCCGTCCGGCAGGCTCACCGCGACCAGGTCCAGCCACGACCGCCGGTGGACCGTCGAGCGGATGTCGGCCTTGGTCATCGTCAGCAGGTGGTGCGCGGGCACCCGGGCGGCCTCGGGCATCGCCGCGGCGTCCTTCGCCCCGGCCCCGCCGCTCATGTCGGCGTCGCTGCGCAGCACGCCCAGCCCGCTGCCGGGGAGGGCACGGGCGGTCTGCTTGCCGGAGCGGCCGGGCTGCAGGTCCACGTCGCGCGCGCCCAGCAGCACGAAGTTGCCGTCGGCCAGCCAGCGCAGCAGCTCCGCCGCCTCCGCCGGGTCGTCCGCGGGGTCACCGCCGGCGCCCGGGGCGGCGGGGGTCCCCGCCAGGCGGTCGGCGAGGTCGAGCAGCCGGGTGCGCAGCCGTCCGGCGTCCTCGTCGACCGCGCGGACGTCGTCGAGCACGGTGCGCAGGCCGGCGACCAGGTCACCGGCCGCCTCGTCGTCCAGCGGCCCGTCGAGCACGACGGCCATCCAGGACTCGGCGAGCGCGTCCGCGCCGCAGCCGGCCGCGTCGGCGGCGTCGCAGAACGCCTTGATCCGCCCGCGCACGTCGCGCCGCACCACGACGACGGGGTGCACGATGTGCGCCAGCGCGAAGCCCTGCCGCACGACCTCGGCGGTGACCGAGTCGACCAGGAAGGGCATGTCGTCGGTGACCAGGCGCACGACCGCCCGCCCGCCGGCCGACGCGGCGACGTCGACCAGGGCGGCGCCCACCGGCCGCGTCTCGGCGAGCCGCACGTGGCCGAGCGCGAGCTCGGCGAGCTCGCGGGGCTCGTGGCCGATCACCTCGGCGGCGGGCTCGCTCCAGTAGTAGCGCCGCAGCAGCGCCGGCAGGTCACCGGGTGCGCAGCCCGTGGGGTAGGCGTCCTCGCCCAGCTCGGCGACCGCGGCGCGCGCGGCCTCCTCGAGCAGCTGGCGCTTCTCGTCGCGAGCGGCCTCCAGCGCGGCCAGCTCGGTCAGGGAGCCGGTCGCAGGAGCCGCATCCGGTGCGTGCCCCGGGGTCTCCGGGACGACGCCGGTGGTGCTGGCCATGCCGACCGACGCTACTGCGATCGGCACCACTTCTCACGGCGACGCGGCCGACCGGCGCCGGCCGCGTCCGCTCAGCGGTCGAGCAGCTGGTCGGCCACCCAGCCCGCGATGGCCAGGATGAGGCCGCCGAGGACCGCGGTCCCGAACCCGTCGACGGACATCCGGTCGGTGATCGCCGCGGTCAGCCCCAGCAGCGCGGCGTTGATGACCAGCAGGAACAGCCCGAGGGTGAGCAGCACGAACGGCAGCGACAGCAGCCGCAGCACGGGCCCGACGATCGCGTTGACCACGCCGAAGATCAGCCCGATCCACAGGTAGGTGCCGTACTCGCCCAGCGGGCCGTCGGGGTTGGCGGTGATGTCCAGGCCGGGCAGCACGTCGAAGTAGGTGAGTGCGTAGAAGACCGCGGCGAGGATGACCACGCGGGCCAGGAACTTGATCACGTCGGCCACGCTAGCGGCGGCCGCTCCCGCGCAGGGGGATCTCCGCCCGATCGGCGGCCGCGCGACACGCGCTAGGCCGTTCTACCGATCTCTACGGTCCGGGCTAGAGAACGCCATACGGTGCTCGACATGGATCCCGTGCGGAACCCGTACGCGCCCGGCGCGGGGCAGCGCCCGCCCGAGCTGGCCGGCCGCGACACCGAGCTGTCCGCCTTCGACGTCGTCCTCGAGCGGATCGCGCACGGCCGGCCGGAGCGGTCGCTGGTGCTCACCGGGCTGCGCGGCGTCGGCAAGACGGTGCTGCTCAACCAGCTGCGCTCGGCGGCCATCTCCCGCGGGTGGGGCACCGGGAAGATCGAGGCCCGCCCGGAGCAGTCGCTGCGCCGGCCGGTGTCCTCCGCGCTGCACATGGCCCTGCGCGAGCTCGGCCCGCGGCACGGCGACCAGGACTCGGTCGCCGAGGTGCTGGGTGTGGTCAAGGCGTTCGCGCAGCGGGTGGCGCCGGCCGACGCGAAGGTCCGCGACCGCTGGCAGCCCGGCATCGACGTCCCCGCCGCGACCGGCCGGGCCGACTCCGGGGACATGGAGATCGACCTGGTCGAGCTGCTCAGCGACGCCGCGGGGGTCGCCGCGGACATCGGCAGCGGGATCGCGCTGTTCATCGACGAGATGCAGGACATCGCCCCGGACGACGTCTCCGCCATCTGCGCCGCCTGCCACGAGCTGTCCCAGCAGGGCTCACCGCTGATCGTCGTCGGTGCCGGGCTCCCCCACCTGCCCGCCGTCCTGTCGGCGTCCAAGAGCTACTCGGAGCGGCTGTTCCGCTACCTGCGCATCGACCGGCTCGACCGCGACGCCGCCGACCGCGCGCTGCTCGCACCGGCCGAGCGGGAGGGCGTCGAGTTCGAGCAGGGCGCGCTGGACGCCCTCTACGAGGCCGCCGACGGCTACCCCTACTTCGTCCAGGCCTACGGCAAGGTCACCTGGGACCTCGCCGCCTCCTCCCCCATCACCGCCGACGACGTCGCGATGGCCGCCCCCGTCGCCGAGGCGGAGCTGGCCGTCGGGTTCTTCGGCTCCCGCTACGACCGGGC
Source organism: Blastococcus sp. TF02A-30 (assembly GCF_003319185.1). Classification (GTDB taxonomy): domain Bacteria; phylum Actinomycetota; class Actinomycetes; order Mycobacteriales; family Geodermatophilaceae; genus Blastococcus. The sequence goes on along the minus strand of NZ_QOHJ01000001.1, from coordinate 295,707 downwards.
CACCCCCGCGGAGCGGGAGTACATGCACGCCATGGCGCAGCTGGGCGGTCCCGGCGGCGCGGCGGTGGCGACGTCGGAGGTCGCGGTCTCGCTGGGCCGCAAGCCGGCGTCCCTCTCCCCCGCGCGCGACTCGCTGATCAAGAAGGGCCTGGTCTACTCGGCCGAGCGCGGCCAGATCGCCTTCACCGTGCCGCACTTCGGCCGCTACCTGCTGCGCCAGCCCGACTAGGGGGTTCGGCCCGGCCACGACCGGGCACCGCCCGCCCCGTGCCGGTGTGGGTGGAAGCGGGGCTGTGGGGGCTGCTGGGCGGCCTGGCGCTGGTGCTGGGTGCCGCGGTCGCCTGGTTCGCGCGGGTGCCCCCGGCGGTGGTCGCCGGGGTCATGGCCTTCGGCTCGGGCGTGCTGATCTCCGCGGTCGCCTTCGACCTGGTCGAGGAGGCCGCGGAGAGCGGCGGCCTGGGCCCGACCGCGGCCGGCTTCCTCGGCGGCGCGGTGGTCTACCTCGCCGCCAACGCGGCGCTGGCGCGCCGCGGCGCCCGGCACCGCAAGCGCTCGGGGGACCAGCAGCCCTCGGAGGACCAGCAGCAGGGCAGCGGCGCGGCCATCGCGGTCGGCGCGCTGCTGGACGGCGTCCCCGAGTCCGTCGTGCTCGGCGTCGGCCTGCTCGGCGGCGGGACCGTGAGCCTGCCGGTGCTGGCCGCCGTCGTCGTCTCGAACGTGCCCGAGGGGCTGTCCAGCGCGGCCGGGATGAAGCGCAGCGGCCGGTCGGCGGGCTACGTCTTCGGCGTCTGGGGCGGCATCGCCGCGGCCAGCGGGCTGTCCGCGCTCGTCGGCTACCTGGCGCTGGGCTCCGCACCGCCCGAGGTCATCGCGGTGATCACCGCGGTGGCGGCGGGCGCGATCCTCACCATGATCGCCGACACGATGATCCCCGAGGCGTTCGAGCGGACGCGCACCCTCACCGGGCTGATCACGGCGCTCGGCTTCCTCGCCGCCTTCGCGATCGAGCAGGCCTGACCGGTCAGGGCAGCGGCAGCGCGGGCGGCAGCACCTCGGGGCCGGCGTCGACCGGGCGCTCGCTGCCCAGCGGGTGCGCTCGCACGGCCAGGAGCGCGACGTCGTCCTCGACGTCGGGCCCCAGCATCCCGGTGAGCAGCAGGTCGCACAGCTCGTCGAGCGGCAGCTCGGCCCGGGCGGCGAGCAGCTCGCGCAACCGCTCCCGCCCCTCGTCGAGCAGGACCCCGCGGCGCTCGAACAGCCCGTCGGTGAACAGCAGCAGCGTGCTGCCCTCCGGCAGCGCGGCCAGCCCGTCGGTCCGCGGGCCCAGCCAGCCGATGCCCACCGGCGGCCCGACGGGCGCCTCGAGGTCGACCACCGAGCCGTCGGCCAGCAGCAGCAGCGGGTCGGGGTGCCCGGCGGTGGCCCAGCGCAGGCGGCGCGCCGGGGTGCCGTCGGGGTCCACGCCCAGCTCGACCCGCGCCACCAGCGCCGTCGCCATGGCCGGGACCTCGAGCCCGACGAGCGCGTGGTCCACGCGGCGCAGCACGCCGCCCGGCTCCTCGAGCCGGTCGTAGGCGATGCCGCGGACCAGGGTCTTGATCTGCCCCATGGCGGCCGCGGCCTCGATGTCGTGCCCCATGACGTCGCCGATGACCAGCACCGTGTCGCCGTCGGGCTGCAGGAAGGCGTCGTACCAGTCGCCGCCGATGGCCACGCCCTGCGTCGCGGGCCGGTAGCGCACCGCCAGCTCCAGCTGGTCGGGCTGCACGGGCGGGGAGAGCAGGGTGAGCTGGAGCCGCTCGGCGACCCGCTGCGCGGCGGCCGAGAGCCGGGCGTTGTCCAGGGCCAGGGCGGCCCGCCGCGAGGCGATCTCCGCGGCACGCAGCTCGGCCTCGGTGTGCGCGCCGCGCTGGGCCCCGTTGACGAGGGTGAAGGCGCCGAAGACCTCACCGCGGGCGACCAGCGGGAAGGTGGCGACGGCGGCCGGACCCAGCGGCTCGAGCGCCAGTCGGCTCGCCTCGTCGGCGACCATCGTGCGGATGTGCTCGTCGGTCAGCTCACCGATGACGACCGGCTGCCCGCTGCGCAGCGCGGTGGGCACCGGGGCGGTGGACCGGTTGGAGGCGACGCGCGCGTCGGCGTAGCGGTGCATCGCCGCGACCATCGCCGGGTCGCTGTGCGCGCGGCCGACGTCGCGACGGGTCCCGTCGGGGTCGACGACGCTCACCAGGCACCAGTCGGTGAGAACCGGGACGACGAGGTCGGCGAACCGCTGGACCGCCTCGTCCACGTCGAGCGTGGACGTCATGGCCAGGTTGATGTCGCCCAGCAGCATCAGGTGGCGGCCGGCCACCTCGGCCTCCGCGGCGGCCCGCGCCAGCTCCACGGCGGCGGCCTCGCGCGCAGCGACCGCGTCGGCCCGCTCCTCGTCGGCGCGCCGGCGCTCGGTCACGTCGTCGTAGGTGACCACGAGGCCGGCGTCGGTGAGGAAGGCGTCGGCGCGGAACCACGTGCTCAGCGGCCCGAACCACGCCTCGACGCCGTCGCTCGTGCCGGTCTCGCGCACGCTGCGGTAGAGCTGCTCGAACGGGCCGCCCACCGCCTCGGGGAACTCGGTCCAGACGTGCCGTCCGACGAGGCCCTCGACGGTGCGCCCGAGCACCCGCGCACCGGCCGGGTTGATGTATCGGAAGCGCCAGGCGTCGTCCAGGACGAACAGCGGGCGCTCCATGCCCTCGACGGCCTGCACCAGCAGGTCGCCGGGCGGCGCCGCGTCGTCCGAGGTCATGGGCCCCACTCTGCCGCATGCACCACCGGATCCCGGCATGCCCGCAACCCTGGGTGACCACAAACTCACCCCGCAGGACGACGCGGGGAGCCGGGACGGGGCTCCTTGGCAGCCGCGCGACGGGCCGCCAGAATCCGGGGGCCACGCCGGGTCCTCCGCCCGCGCGGGCGCTCCAGCCCCGGGGCCACCGCGGAGAGAGCACCGGTCGCCGGTGCGCGAAGGGGGGTGGGGCGGTGCAGGCGGAAGGCCCGGCCGGCGTCCCGCGCCCGTCGCTGGGCATCCCCGGGCCGGCCGGTGACCGCCGCGCGGCGGACCTGATCCGCGTCCTGGAGAGCATGCCGGCGGCGTTCTGCCTGCTCGACCACGACTGGCGGTTCCGCTACGTCAACGGGGAGGCCGAGCGGCTCATGGCGCTCCCCCGCGAGGACGTCCTCGGCCGGTCGCTGTGGGACGCCTTCCCCGGCGTCGCCGGGAGCGTCTACGAGGAGCGGTACCGGACCTGCGTCGCCACCGGGGAACCGGTCCGCTTCGAGGCGTCCCACCCCGACTCCGCCGACAGCTGGTACGAGGTGCGGGCGTGGCCGGGGCCGCACGGGCTGGCGGTCTACCTGCTGGACGTCACCGACCGGCGCGACGCCGAGGACCTCGCCCGGCGGGCGACCGCGCGCGCCGCGCTGGTCTCGCGGATCACCGCGGAGCTGGCCGAGGCCGCCGACCCGGAGTCGGCCCTCGCCCGGCTGGCCCGGCTGGTGGTGCCCACGCTCACCGACGCCTGCATCGTCACCGTCGTCGACCGCGAGGGCCGTGCCCGCGACGTCGGCTCCTGGCACCGCGACCGCGGCCGGCGCGCGCTGCTCGCCGAGTACGCGCAGGTGCGGCTGGAGACGCTCCCCAGCACCTCGCCCGTCGCCCGGGCGCTGTCGGCGGGCACGCCGGTGACCGAACCGGTGCGCGCGATCCTGCCGCTGCTGCGCCCCGGCCCGGCGCGCGACCTGCTCGAGGCGCTGCGACCGGAGACCGCGGTGGTGCTGCCGCTGCTCGCCGAGGGCCGGCCGGTCGGCGTCCTGACGCTCTACCACGACCGGGACCGGGCGGTCCGGGACGAGGACCTGGAGACCGCCCGCCAGGTCGCGGTGCAGGCCGGCCAGGCGGTGGCCCGGGTCCACCTGCAGCACCGCCGGGCCGAGCTGGCCGAGGCCCTGCAGCGCAGCCTGCTGACCGATCCCCCCGACACCGGCGACGCCGAGGTCGCCGTGCGCTACGTGCCCGCGGCGGAGGCCGCGCGCGTGGGGGGCGACTGGTACGACGCCTTCCTGCAGCGCACCGGCGATCCGGTGATCGTGATCGGCGACGTGGTCGGGCACGACACCCGTGCGGCCGCGGCGATGGGGCAGCTGCGCGGCCTCCTGCGCGGCATCGCGCACCACAGCGGCGCCGGCCCGGCCGAGGTGCTGCACGGGCTCGACCGGGCGATGTGCGACATGCACACCGACACCCTGGCCACCGCGGCGGTGGCCCGGTTCGAGCGGTCCGGCACGGGATCGCTCGCCCGGATGCGGCTGTGCAACGCGGGGCACCCGCCGCCGATGGCGCTGGCGCCCGACGGCACGGTCACCGTCCTCGGGGATCCCGTCGGCGACCTGATGCTGGGGGTGGACGGCGACGCCGGGCGGCGGGAGCGGCTGGTGGAGCTGCCGCCGGGGACGACGGTGCTGCTCTACACCGACGGCCTGGTCGAGCGCCGCGACGGCACCCTCGACGAGGGGCTCGAACGGCTGGCCGGATCCCTGCGCGGGCTGGCCGGCCGGCCGCTGGAGCAGCTCTGCGGCCTGGTGCTCGAGCGCATGCTCACCGGCACCCCCCAGGACGACGTCGCGCTCGTCGCCGTCCGCCTCTCCGCGGTGTGAGCCAGGTTGCTCCGCACGACCGGTTTTCGGCCCGCTCCGCTGGGCATCCCGGCTCTGGTCCAGCAGAGGGCACCCGAGGGGGAGGCATGGGACGACGTCTGACGTGGCCGCTGCGGTCGCGCCCGGACGGCCGCGGCGACGTGTGGCGGTGGGACCTCCGCGCCCTCGGCGACCTGCCCGCCGCCCGTGCCCGCCTGCGCGCGCGGCTGAGCGGCGCCGGGTGCCCGGTCGAGGACGACGACCCCTCCGGTGAGCAGGTCGTCCTCGCCTTCGACGAGCTGGCGTCCAACGCCCTGCGGCACGGGGAGAGGCCGGTCGTCGCCACGGTCGTCGCCGGCAGCGGCGGGTGGCTGCTCGACGTCAGCGACCACTCCCCCGAGGTGATGCCCACCCCGGCGGTCGACCGCGATCCCGCGCAGGGCGGCCTGGGGCTGCACATGGTCGCGCTCATGTCGCTGGCGCACGGCTGGTACGTCGACGGCGGTCGCAAGCACGTGTGGGCGTGCCTGCCCAGCGCCTCCGACGAGCGGGCGGCCGTCCCCGCCTGACCGGTGTTCCACGTGCAACACCCGTCCCGCGGACGGGCCGGGAACGGCGACGCCCCGGGAACGGGGAACCGGAGTTCCGCCGTCCCGGGGCGTCCGCGGTCGGGAGCGGGGCGGGTGCCCGCGCCGTCAGGAGGGCAGGACCAGCGAGAGGCCGCCCTTGCCGTAGCCCGGCACGTCGATGGCCAGGTCGATCCGGTTGAAGCCGGCGAGCATGCCCGCCAGGTCACCGGGGACGTCCTCGCCGCAGGCGTAGAGCTTGTGCAGCTTGGAGTGCGGGGCACCCGGGGTGTTGAACAGCGCGGAGAGCACGTTCACCACCTCGTGCAGCGCCTCGACCATCATGCCGCTCAGCTCGCCGTCCTCCTCGACGGCGTCCTGCGCACCCCCGGGGGGCAGCAGGGCGAGGGCCGCGCCGGTGTAGGCCGACGCACCCAGGTCCATCAGGCACAGCGCGTTGACGTTCATGTACGGGTCGACGTACACCGCGACGGAGACCGGGCGGTCCGGCGCCGGGGTGACCGGGTCGCCCGGGTTGACCGTCACCGGCTTGCCCACCAGGCCGGTGAGCATGTCGCGGACGTCCTTCGCCGCGGGCAGCTGGACGGTGCCGGTAGTCATGCGATCACCCCGCTCAGCGCCTCCTGGAAGGTCTCCTCGTTGAACGGCTTCGCGATGAGGAACAGCGCGCCGGCGTTGGCGGCCTTCTCCCGCATCTCGGGCGAGCCCTCCGAGGTGACGAAGCCGAACGGCACGGCGGAGCCGGAGGCGCGCAACGCCTGCAGGCACTCGATGCCGGTCATGTTCGGCATGTTCCAGTCGGACAGGACGAGGTCGGGGCTCTCCGAGCCGACCTTGGCCAGCGCGTCGGCGCCGTCCTCGGCCTCGACGATCTCGTGGTCGTCGTAACCGGCCTGACGCAGCGTGCGGATGACGATCTGCCGCATGACGCGGCTGTCGTCGGCGACCAGGATCTTCACAGCGGTACCTCGTTTCTCGGCAGTGGGTTCGGGATCAGGGGGCGGTCGGCAGGGGCGGGAGGGCGCCCTGCACGGAGATGGAGACGGGCTCGCCGCGCCACAGCACGTCGATGCGGCACAGGTCGCCGGGGTTGCGGACCGCGGGCGCCTCGCCGACCTCCGGCAGGCTCAGCCCCGAGGGGCCGGGCAGCGCGGCCTTGACGTTGCCGCCGACGACGTTGGCGATCTCGCCGAAGGCGTCGACGACGTCCTCCTCCTCGAGCACCTCCGGGGAGGCCTCGCGGAGCAGCGCGCGGGAGAGCTCCTCGGCCGTGCGCCGGCCGGTGGTGAGCACGATGCTGCCGGTCCAGGGCCCGACGACGTCGACCCAGCTGGAGACGGGGTCGACCGGGGCGTCGCCGGGGAGCGGGACGAGGATCTCGTCCTCCCCCACCAGCGCGACCCAGGCCTCCTGGGCGATCGACTCGACGGTCGCCTCGTCGATCAGGTCGGTGATGAGCGGCCGCGCGTCGCTGCCGCGACGGCGCTCGCCGGTGTCGGTGGCGGTCACAGCGAGGCCTCCTGGGGGAGCAGGCCGAGCAGCGCGAGCTTGTCGCGGATGGCGTCGGCGGTGAACGGCTTGATCACGTACTCGTGGGCGCCGGCGGCCAGCGCCTTCACGATCTGGGTCTGCTCGCTCTCGGAGGTGACCATCATGATCGTCATCGAGCGCCACGCCGGGTTCGAGCGGACGGCCGAGACGAACTGCAGCCCGTCCATGACCGGCATGTTCCAGTCGACGCAGACCAGCTCCGGCAGCCAGCCGCCGTCGAGGACGTCGAGCCCCTCGCGACCGTGGCCGGCCTGCTGCGTCTCGTACCCGAGACCCTCGAGGATCCCCGAGACGATCCGGCGCATGGCGCGGGAGTCGTCGATCACCAGAGCGCGCATCACTTCCCCTTCAGCGGGCGGTAGGCGGAGCTGCGGCCGACGACGACCCGCTCCCAGGAGTCGTCCACCCCGAGCGTGGTCTCCGCCGCGCCGAGGAACAGCCACCCGTCGGGGCGCATGACGTCGCGCACCCGGCGGAGGATCGCCTGCTTCGTGGGCAGGTCGAAGTAGATGAGGACGTTGCGCAGGTAGACCACGTCGAACGGGCCCATCCGCGGGAACGGCGCCGCGAGGTTGCACTCACTCGCGGTCACCATCCGGCGCAGCGCCGGGGCGACCTCCCACTCGCTGCCGGCCCGCGTGAAGTGGCGGACCAGCATCGGCGCGGGCAGACCGCGGTTGACCTCCAGCTGCGAGAACCGGCCGGCGCGGGTCCGCTCGACCATCTCCCGCGAGATGTCGGTGGCGGTGATCGACACCCGGGACGCCGCGTTGGGCAACGCGTCCTCGAGCAGCATCGCGATCGTGTACGCCTCCTGCCCGCTCGAGCAGGCGGCGGACCAGATGTGCAGCCGCTCGTTGGGCCCCCGGTCGGCCAGCAGCGCCGGCAGCACCGTGGAGGTCAGCGCGGTGAACGGGTCCCCGTCGCGGAACCACGAGGTCTCGTTGGTGGTGAGCGCCTCGACGATGCGCCGGGTGCTGTCCGGGTCGGGACGGGTGCGCACCTTCTCCACGAACTGGGAGACGTCGGGGACGCCGGCCTGGCGGGCGATCGGCAGCAGCCGGGCCTCCACCAGGTACTCCTTGCCCGGCTGGAGCACGATCGCGCTCTCCCGGTGCACCAGCTGGCGAACCCAGTCGAAGCTGGTCGTGGTGAGCGTCATCGCGCACCTCCTGTGACGATGGCGGAGCTCCGGGTCGGCACGACGCCGGAGAGGTGGCGCTGGATCGCCTCGGCGACCCGGTCCAGGGGCAGGACCTCGTCGGCGAAGCCGGCCTGGGTGACCGCGCCGGGCATGCCCCAGACCACCGAGGTGGCCTGGTCCTGGGCCAGGACGGTGCCGCCTGCGGCGCGGATCTCGCCCGCGCCGTTGCGCCCGTCGGCCCCCATGCCGGTGAGCACGACGCCGAGCACGGCGCCGTCGTAGGCGGCCACGGCCGAGCGGAACAGCGGGTCGACGGCCGGGCGGCAGAAGTTCTCCGGCGGGCCCTGCGTGAGGCCGGTCGTGTGCGTGCCCCGGCCGGCGCGGACGACCAGGTGGTGGTCGCCCGGGGCGAGGTGCACGGTGCCGGGCTGCAGCGGGACCCCGTCGGATGCCTCCACCACCCGCAGCGGGCAGAGCCGGTCCAGGCGCTGGGCGAACTGACGGGTGAAGACCGGCGGCATGTGCTGGACGAGGAGCACGGGCACCGGCAGCGACGCGGGCAGCAGGGGCAGCATCTTCGCCAGCGCCTCGGGGCCACCGGTGGAGGAACCGATCACCAGGACCGCCGGCTTCTTGCCCGGCTGCGTGCGGGGTGCGGGCGGCCGCGGCGGGGGGGCCGGCGCGGCGGCGCGGGCCGGGCCCGTGGTGACCGGCCGACCGGTGAGGGCCTTGATCTTGGGGATGAGCTGCTCGCGCACGCTCTCCATCGACTGCGCCACGCTGCCGACGTTGGCCGGCTTGGTGACGTAGTCGTTCGCGCCCGCCGACAGCGCGTCGAGGGTCGCCGTGGCGCCGCGCTCGGTGAGCGTGCTGAACATGATGATCGGGACCCGGCTGCGCAGGCCGCGGATGGCGCGCACCGCCTCGATGCCGTTCATCTCCGGCATCTCGATGTCCATCGTGATCAGGTCGGGCTTCAGCTGGTCGAGCTTGCTGACGGCGACCCTGCCGTTGACCGCGGTGCCGACGACATCGATGCCGGGATCCTCGGACAGCACGTCCGTGACGATCTTGCGGACGACGACCGAGTCGTCGACCACCATCACCCTGATCGGGTTCACGCGTGTCCTCCCGCTCCCTGCTGAGGCCAGCCCCAGCAGGCTGTGCATTGCTGTATCGGCACCATTTCCCGATGCTTGAGCAGGATCGGTTGTGCACATCCGGATGATCTTCCGGGTTCGTCCCGTCGCCTCGTCCGCACCAAGAGCATCGGGTGCCACAGGAGAATTGTGAAGGCGGCCGGATCAACCGTTACTGAATTCCCGGGCGACCGTTCCGGAAATGGCTGCACGACCATTTGTCGACACGGCGGTGAGGTGGTGCGGGAGACCCTGCAGGAACCCGCGGGGCCGTGGTGGGCTCGTCGTGGACCTGCGGGAACGGGTGCGGGACCCGGGAGGAGCGGCGGCGCTCAGCGACCGGCGGTGCGCTCCAGCGGTGCGCGCAGCACGTGCAGCGAGTCCTCGGCGAGGAGGTCACCCATGGCGATGCCCTGGACGACGCCGGCCACGGCGTTCCAGGCGCCGGCGGCACCGTCGCGCAGGTCGAAGCCGCCGTCCAGGAAGGCCTGGACGGCGTGCAGTTGCGCGGTGGCCAGAACGCGGGTGCGTCCCGACACGTGGGCGGCCCACGAGGCCTCGTGCATGGCGGTCGCCCACGGGCGGTGCTGGGCCCGGCCCTCGTCGACCGCGACCCGCCAGCGGGCCCGGCCGGCGTCGTCGAGGGCGCGCACGGAGGCCAGGAAGGCGGCCAGCTCGCCGGTGGCCGGGCCGAGGTCCAGCGCCTCCGGGCCGGCCGGCGCGGCGTCGTCGAGGACGCGGTCGAAGGAGGCGGTCAGCTCGCGGCGCACCAGCGGCGGCAGCACGCCGGCCGCCCAGAAGCCGACGGCGGCGTCGGCGAGCACGTCGGCCGCCTCGTCCCGCAGGTCGGGGTCGAGCAGCGCGACCGCGGGGTGCTCGGCACCCAGGACGTCGTCGCGCAGCAGCCGCTCCAGCGTCGGCGCGTCGCCGATCGTGCCCTGCTCCAGCTGCTCGACGAGCACCGCGGCCCGGTCGCCGGCGGCGCGGGCACCCGCGGCAGCGGTGCGGACGTGCGGCACCGACATCGCCATCTCGCGGGCCTTGCGGGAGCGGACGGCCAGCACCAGCCGCTGGTCGCGCTCCAGGCCGCGGGCGGGGTGCCGGGCGGCCACGGCGGCCAGCGCGTCGGCGTCGGCCTGCAGGGCGGTGAGCAGCACGTCGGCCACCGAGCGGCCGGCGGGGAGACGGACCAGGTCGAACCCGAGGGTGGCGGCACTGACCAGCGTGTACGGCACGGCAGCGCCTCCAGGACCGGGGAACGGGCTGGTCCCATGCTGGCCGCCCGGGCCCGGAAGCGCCACGCGGCCGTCACCCCATCGCAGGAGAGCGAGGGAGCAACGGCCGCGTGTCCGGTGAACTTTGGTCACCGGTCGGTCACTCAGTGTTACGCGGAGACGGCCTTCTGGACGTCCAGGGCCAGCAGCAGCTGGCCGTCGAGCTTGTAGGCGCCGCGGATCAGGTCGCGGGCCTGGCCCTCCAGCGTGTCCGGCGGGGCCTCGAAGTCGGCGGCGTCCACGTCGACGACGTCGGCGATGGAGTCGACCAGCAGGCTGACCGCCTCGCCGTGCAGCCGCACCACGATGACGACGGCGTCGGTGCCCTCGGGCCGCGGCGGGCGGCCCAGCCGCTCGCGCAGCTCGATCGCGGTCACCACCTGCCCGCGCAGGTTGATCAGGCCGGCCACCGCGGAGGGGGCGAGCGGGACCCGGGTCAGGCCCTGGCTCTTGAGCACCTCCTGCACGTGCTCCACCTCGATGCCGTACAGGTCGCCGTCCAGGCGGAAGGTGGCCAGCTGTCCGCTGGTCGCCACGACGCCCGTGCCGTCGGTGGTCTTGAAGTCGGTCGCGCTGGTCACGTCAGACCTCCAGGAAGGAGCCGGGGACGCCGGACGGCGTCTCGTGGGAAGCCGCCGGGGCGGAGTAGAAGGCCGGGTCGGCGGCGAGGATCGCGGCCCGGACGTCGAGCAGCTCGGTCACCTTGTCGCCGAGGACGGCGGAGCCGAGCAGGCCCATGTCGTCGATGTCGCTGCGCACCGCTGCCTCGCCGTCGACGATGTCGAGGATCTCCTCGACGACGATCGCGACGCTGCGGCCGTGGTCGGAGTAGACGATGACCTCGAGCACCTCGCGCTCGGTCTCGCCGTAGGCGCCCAGGTGCCGGTCGAGCCGCACGATCGGGAGGATCGCGCCGCGGTACTGGACGACCTCGCGGTTGCCGACCTTCTCCACGGTCTCGGTGCGCACCTGCTCGAGCCGGGTGACGGTGTCGAGCGGGATGGCGACCCGACGGCCCCCACCGATGGCCGCGAGCAGCATCCGCTGGCGCTCGGTCTCGCTGCGCGCGGCGGCCGCGGCGGCGTCGCGGTTGGACTCCTGGCCGCGCTCGTTGGTCTCGGCGCGCAGGGCCCGGCGGGCCAGGGCCTGCACGTCGAGGATCAGCGCGACCGTGCCGTCACCGAGGACGGTGGCGCCCTGGTACAGCCCGATCTGCTTGAGCTGGCCGCCGACGGCCTTGACCACGATCTCCTCGGTGTTGATGACGCGGTCGACCACCAGGCCGAAGCGCCGCCCCTCCGCGCGGAGCACCGCGATGACCACGTGCCCGTCGTGCCGGTCCGAGGGGAGCTCGAGCACGTCGGTGAGGCGGACGAGCGGGAGGAGCTCCCCGCGCAGCCGGTAGACCTGCGCCCCGCCGACCTCCTCGACGGCGTTGACGGCCTTCTCGGCGTCCAGGCTGACCAGCTCCTGCAGGCTGATCTGCGGGATGGCGTAGCGGTCGCCGGCGCACTCCACGGTCAGTGCCGGGACGATGGCCAGCGTCAGCGGGATGCGCAGCCGGCAGACGGTGCCCCGGCCGGTCTCGGACTCGACCTCGATCGAGCCGCCGATCGCCTCGATGTTGGTCTTGACGACGTCCATGCCGACGCCGCGGCCGGAGACGTTGGTGACCGCCGCCGCCGTCGAGAAGCCGGGCAGGAAGATCATCTGCAGGATGTCCTGCGGGCTCATCCGGGCGAGCGCGTCCGGGGTGAGCAGGCCGCGCTCGACGGCCTTGGCGCCGACCTTGGCCGGGTCGATGCCGGCGCCGTCGTCGGCGACCTCGACCACGACCTGGCCGCTCTCGTGGCGGGCCCGCAGGGTCAGCACGCCCTCCGCGGGCTTGCCCGCGGCCTTGCGCGTGTCCGCCGGCTCGATGCCGTGGTCCACGGAGTTGCGCACCAGGTGCGTCAACGGGTCCTTGACCGCCTCGAGGAGGGTCTTGTCGAGCTCGGTCTCGCGGCCCTCCATCTCCAGGCGGATCGACTTCTTCAGCTGCGAGCCGAGGTCGCGGACGACGCGCGGCAGCTTGGACCAGATGTGGTCGATCGGCTGCATGCGCGTCTTCATGACGCCCTCCTGCAGCTCGCTGGCGATCAGGTTGAGCCGCTGCGAAGCGCGCAGCAGGTCGGTGTCGTTGGACCGGCCCACGTACTGGACGATCTGGTTGCGGGTCAGGACCAGCTCACCGACGAGCAGCATCAGCTCGTCGAGCAGGTCGACGTCGACGCGGATGGTGCTGTCGGCGACGGCGCGGCGGGTCTGGCCGTCGCCGGTGCCGGCGGGGGCGTCCGCCTCGGGCTGCTCGGCGGGGGCCGGGGTGGCCTCGGCGACGGGCGCGGGCTCCGGGGTCTCGGGCACGACGGGGGTCACTTCCTCGATCAGCTCGTCGACGGGGACGGGAGCGGGCGCGGGGATGGCGGCCTTCGCGCGGGAGGTGCGCTTGGCCGGGGCCTTCGGGGTGGCGGCCTTCTTGGCGACGGCGGTCCTCGCCGGCGCCTTCGCCGGGGCTGCCTTGGCCGGGGCCTTCGCCGCGGCCTTCACGGCGGCGGGCTTCACGGCGGCGGGCTCCGCGGGGGTCGCCGGTGCGGCGGCGGCCGGGGTGTCCTCCATGGCGGCGCTGATGGCGGCGACCACGGCGGAGACGTCCACCGATCCCTCGCCGCCGCTGGCCTCGATCGAGGTGAGCAGCGCCCGGACGGTGTCCACCATCCGCAGCAGCACGTCGGTGCGCGCCGGGGTCAGGTCCAGCGCGCCGTCGCGCAGCCGGGAGAGCATGTTCTCGCCGACGTGCGTGACCTCCTCCAGCCGGTTGAAGGCCAGGAAGCCGCTGGTGCCCTTGATCGTGTGGATGGTCCGGAAGATGCTCGAGAGCCGCTCCCGGGAGTTGGGCTCCTGCTCGAGGGCGACCAGGTCGGAGTCGAGCTGGTCGAGGTTCTCGTGGCTCTCGACCAGGAACTCCTCGACGATGTCGTCCAGACCGTCCACGGGGTGTCCTTCTCTCTGCTTCGCGACGGGGACGCACGTCCCCGCTGGGTCATCGGCGGCGCCGGCCGCGGAATCAAGGTGAATCCGCGGCCGGCCGGCCGTATCCGGTGTTATCGGCAGTGCGGGATCAGTAGGTGAAGCGGCTGACCGTGGAACGCAGGTCCGCGGCCATCCGCGACAGCTCGTCGACGGCGGTGCGGGTCTGGGTCAGCGCCTGCGTGGTCGACTCGGCGGCGGTGGAGACGCCGGTGATGTTGTTGGCGATCTCCGTCGTGCCGCCGGAGGCCTCCTGGACCGAGCGGGCCATCTCGTTGGTCGTGGCGGTCTGCTCCTCCACCGCGCTGGCGATGGTGGTCTGGCGGTCGGAGATCTGGGCGACGATCGTGCTGATCTCCTCGATGGCCGCCACCGCCGCCGTCGTGTCGCCCTGGATGCTCTGCACCCGGCGGGCGATGTCCTCGGTGGCCTTCGCCGTCTCCTGGGCCAGCTCCTTGACCTCGTTGGCGACGACCGCGAAGCCCTTGCCGGCCTCTCCGGCGCGCGCGGCCTCGATCGTGGCGTTGAGGGCCAGCAGGTTGGTCTGCTCCGCGATCGAGGTGATGACCTTGACGACGTTGCCGATCTCGGCCGAGGACTCCCCCAGCTTGGCGACCGTGGCGGTCGTGGTCTCGGCGGCGGTGACCGCACGGGCGGCGACCTCGCTGGCCTCCGCGGCGTTGCTGGCGATCTCCCGGATCGAGGCACCCATCTGCTCCGCACCCGCGGCCACGGTCTGCACGTTGCGCGAGACCTCCTCCGCCGCACCGGAGACGACCCCGGACTGCGCCGCGGTCTCCTCCGCCGACGCCGAGATCTGCGCCGACGAGGCCGACAGCTCCTCCGACGACGCGGCCACGGCGTCGGCCGAGCCCACCACGCCGGCCATGACCTCGCGCAGGTTCGCCTGCGCGGCCGTGAGCGCAGCGGCCATGCGACCGAGCTCGTCGTCCGCGGCGGCCTCCGGCGCTCGTGTCAGGTCACCGGCGGCCAGGGCGTCGACCGAGGCGTGCACCGAGCGCACCGTCGACGTCAGCATGCGGACCACGACGTAGGCCAGCGCGCTGGCCACGAGCAGCCCGACGGCGACCACGACCACGATCTGGGTGACGACGCTCGCGGCGCGGTCCTCACCGGCCGCGGCCTCGTCCGCCGCAGCGACCGCCTGGGCCTCGCTCTCGGCGGCGTAGGGGTCCATGACCGCCGTCGCCAGCGGCTTCTCCTCGTTGAAGCCGAACGCCGTGGCGGTGCCGGCGTCCATCGACGCGAGCTGCTGGTCGGTCGCGGCGTAGTACCCGTCGAGCGCCGTCTGGAATGCGGCCCACGAGGCCTCGTCGGCCTCCTTGCCGTCGTACTCCTCGACGAGGGCGTCCAGCTCCTGGCGCCGCTCGGCCAGGCTCTCCCGAAGGCTCGCGCGCGTCGCGCTGTCGGCCACGTTGTAGGAGATGACACGGACCCGATCACCCTGGAAGCTGCGCTGGATCGCGCCGAGGGTGTCGAGCGGGCGGACGTTCTCCTGGTACAGCCGTGCCTCGCCGTCGCGCAGCGCGTGCGCACCGTTGACGGCCAGCACGGCGATGGCGACGGCCACCAGCCCCATGGTGGCGACCACGGCGGCGAGCTTGACGGCGATCGGGCGGTCGGCGAACCACCGCCGACGGTGGCGGGGACTGCTGGTCAAGGGTGTGCTCCTCCGAGAATGGTGGTCCTGGTGCGTCCGGAGCATCACCTGTTCCGGTCGGTACCGTTCCATTTTTAGGCGGCGTGTCGCGCAC
Organism: Blastococcus sp. TF02A-30; assembly: GCF_003319185.1. Taxonomy (GTDB): domain Bacteria; phylum Actinomycetota; class Actinomycetes; order Mycobacteriales; family Geodermatophilaceae; genus Blastococcus. Next base: position 280,497 of record NZ_QOHJ01000001.1, on the reverse strand, counting down.
CCCTGGAACACGCTTTCCACTGACCGGCTCGACCATGTCGACAAGGCGTCGGCGCGGGCCGGGACATGCCTGGGTAGGACCGTCCGACATCGAGAAGAGAGCGCGATCGCAGTCGGCCACCGCCTTTTCCGTGGCGACACCAGCAGGTGAAACGGCTCACTACCGACCATGACCGGGGGAAATTGCGACCCCGAAATGGCGGACGGGGCGGCGGCCACCTGGCCACCGCCCCGTCCGTCAGGGGAAGGCGTGGGTCGTCAGTAGGTGAACCTCCCGACCGTGCTGCGCAGGTCCGAAGCCATCCGGGACAGCTCGTCCACCGCGATGCGGGTCTGGCCCAGGGCCTGCGTCGTGGAGTCCGCGGCACCCGAGACGTTGGTGATGTTGGCGGCGATCTGACCGGTGCCCTGCGCGGCCTCCTGGACCGAGCGGCTCATCTCGTTGGTCGTGGCGGTCTGCTCCTCCACGGCGGAGGCGATGGTCGTCTGGCGGTCGGAGATCTGGGCGACGATCGTGCTGATCTCCTCGATGGCGCTCACCGCCGCCGTCGTGTCGCCCTGGATGGCCAGCACGCGCTTCGCGATGTCCTCGGTGGCCTTCGCCGTCTCCTGGGCCAGCTCCTTGACCTCGTTGGCGACGACGGCGAAGCCCTTGCCCGCCTCGCCGGCCCGCGCGGCCTCGATGGTCGCGTTCAGGGCCAGCAGGTTGGTCTGCTCGGCGATCGAGGTGATCACCTTGACCACGTTGCCGATCTCGGCGCTCGAGTCGCCCAGCTTGGCCACGGTGGCCGTCGTGCGCTCGGCGGCCGTCACGGCGCGGGCGGCGACCTCGGACGCCTCGGCGGCGTTGCTGGCGATCTCCCGGATCGAGGCGCCCATCTGCTCCGCACCCGCGGCCACGGTCTGCACGTTGCGCGATACCTCCTCGGCGGCGCCGGCCACGATGCCCGACTGCGCCGAGGTCTCCTGGGCCGAGGAGGAGATCTGCGCCGAGGAGGCCGACAGCTCCTCCGACGAGGCGGCGACCGCGTCGGCGGACCCGACGACCGCGCTGAGCACCTCGCGCAGGCTGGCCTGCGCCGAGTCCAGCGCGGTGGCCATGCGCCCCAGCTCGTCCTGCGAGTCCACCCCGCTGCTGCGGGTCAGGTCGCCGGCCGCCATGGCCTCGGCGACGGTCTGCACCGACCGGACGGTGCGCGTGATCCGGCGGACCATGACGACGGTCAGGCCGACGGCCACGAGACCGGCGAGGACCGACAGGACCAGGATGAGCCGCTCGGCCGAGGACGCGTCCTCCGCCGCCTCAGCGTTGCGGGCGGCGGCCTGCTCGGCCTGGGCGACGCCCTCCTCCTCGAGGCCGTCGGCGATGTCGGTCAGCAGCGGGCTGGACACGTCGCGGTACAGCTGGGCGTAGGTGGTCAGGTCACCGGCGTCGGCGGCCGGGAACAGCTGGGCGGCGTTCGAGGCGAGGAACTGCTCGCGGGCCCCGGCGTACTTCTCCATGGCCTCGGGGTTCACGACGAAGGGCTCGTACTCGGCCAGGGCGGCGTCGACGTCGGCCTGCTTCTCCTGCATCTCGCCGACCAGCTCCACGCGGCGCGCCGGGTCGGAGACGGCGTACTCGAGCACGCGGGCACGGTGCGCCGCGGTCGCCCGCTGGACGGCGGAGAGCGCGTTCAGCGGCTTGAGGTTCTCGTCGTAGATCCGCTCCTGGTCCGCGGACATCTCACCGACGCGGGAGATCGCCAGGCCGTTCGTGCCGGCGAGGGCGACGACCAGCAGGCCGACGACCGCGCCGATGCGGAGCCCGACCGGCAGGTCGGACAGCCGTGACCCGACCCCCCTGCGGCGGGTGGGGAGGGAGGAAGTGGTCATGGTGTTCTCCTGCGTCGGGATTCCGGACGGGCCCGGAGCTGTTCGGTGCGCGACAGAGTGGCGCATTCCGACCGGTGCGGAATCGCATCCCGTGGCGTGTCGCAGGGGCGCCGGCGAGATTGTTCGGCGACCGCTCCGGAATTGTCGACCTGGCGATTTCCGGTGCCGCAGGAATGGCGGAGGGGTGGCGGCCCGCAGGCCACCACCCCTCCCCCGAGCCGGTGGCTCAGTAGGTGAAACGGCCGACCGTGGTGCGCAGGTCGGCGGCCATCCGCGACAGCTCGTCGACGGCGGTGCGGGTCTGGGTCAGCGCCTGGGTGGTGGCGTCGGCCGCGGTGGACACGCTGGTGATGTTCTCCGCGATCTGGCCGGATCCGCCGGCCGCCTCCTGCACCGAGCGGCTCATCTCGTTGGTCGTGGCCGTCTGCTCCTCCACCGCGCTGGCGATGGTGGTCTGCCGGTCGGAGATCTGGGCGACGATGCTCGAGATCTCCTCGATCGCGGTGACCGCCGCCCCCGTGTCGCCCTGGATGGCGAGCACCCGCTGCGCGATGTCCTCGGTCGCCTTCGCCGTCTCCTGCGCCAGCTCCTTGACCTCGTTGGCCACCACCGCGAAGCCCTTGCCGGCCTCCCCGGCCCGTGCCGCCTCGATCGTGGCGTTCAGCGCCAGCAGGTTGGTCTGCTCGGCGATGCTCGTGATCACCTTCACGACGTTGCCGATCTCGGCCGAGGACTCCCCCAGCTTGGCCACCGTCGCCGTCGTCCGCTCCGCCGCGGTCACCGCGCGGGCCGCGACCTCAGAGGCCTCCGCGGCGTTGGTCGCGATCTCCCGGATCGACGCGCCCATCTGCTCAGCGCCGGCGGCCACCGTCTCCACGCTGCGCGAGACCTCCTCCGCGGCGCTGGACACGACACCGGACTGCGCGGAGGTCTCCTCCGCCGACGCCGCGATCTGCGCCGAGGACGCCGACAGCTCCTCCGACGACGCCGCCACCGCGCCGGCCGAGGCCACGATCTGCGCGACGGTGTCGGCCATGCCCGTGGCCGCGGTGTTGAGCGCCACGGCCATCTGGCCGACCTCGTCCCGGCCGCGCACCGGGAGCCGGGCGGTCAGGTCGTTGTCCGCCAGCCGCTCCAGCGCGCCCTGGACGTCGCGCACGCCGCGGACGATGCCCCGCGACACCACGAAGGCCAGCCCCGCGCCGAGCATCGCGGCGATGACCGAGACGAGCACCGCAAGGGTGATGGTCTCGGTGCGGGCGTCGACGACGGCCTCCTCGGTCTGCGCGACCCGCGCGTCGACCGACTCGACGAGCTCCACCATCGCCTGGTCGAGGACGTAGAAGACGTCCCACTTCTCACCGGTGGAGAGGGCGTCGCCCTCGTCGAGCCGGTCCTGCTGCCACAGCGCGAAGATCTGGTCGTTGTAGTCGCTCATCTGGGCCCAGTTGGCCTCGATGGTGTCCAGGCTGGCCTCGGCCGTCTCGTCGAGCTGCGACCGGTCGAGGTCGAAGAGCTGCTCGAAGCCCTCGGCGCCGTCCCGGTAGTTGGGCACGTTGTCGCCCTCGGGTGCCGCGGCGACCGCTCCGCCGTCGACCCGCGCCTTCCAGGCGGTGATGTTCTGCCAGTTGGCCGCCCACAACAGGTCGTACCGGGCGTCCTCGACCGTCCGCTGGGCGGCGACAGCCGCCGTCGCCTCGTCGTGCAGGTCGCTGATCCGATCGACGCCGGAGACGCCGCAGACGGTGGCCGCCACCGTGCCCAGCAGCAGCGCCGAGCTCACGGCGAAGATCCGCGTGGCGATCCCGCGGTCGCGGTACCAGTGCCGCGCGGGCCCGCCCCCGCGCGAGGGGAGATGCGTGCGAGAAGACATGGTGCTCTTTTCCTGGGTCGGCCGGCACAGCGCGGGAGCGCCTGCCGAGCGGGGTGCGACGCCTGCCGCGTCGGACGAATGCTGACCCGGGATTCCGAGATCTCTTAGTATTGAGCGGTCGTGTCGTGGTCGCGTTCCGGAATTGGTCGGTGACCGCCATTCCCGGGCCGTTTTGTCGACATCCGGCGGAGCCGCGGAAATGACGGACGCCGGCGGCGACCGAAGTCGCCACCGGCGTCCGCCAGGGGAAGGTCGGGATCGCTCAGTAGGTGAACCTCCCGACGCTCGTGCGGAGCTCGGCGGCCATCTGGGACAGCTCGTCGACGGCGATCCGGGTCTGGGCCAGCGCCTGCGTGGTGGCGTCCGCGGCACCGGAGACGCTGGTGATGTTCTCCGCGATCTGGCCGGACCCGCCGGCTGCCTCCTGCACCGACCGCGACATCTCGTTGGTGGTGGCCGTCTGCTCCTCCACCGCGCTGGCGATGGTGGTCTGCCGGTCGGAGATCTGGGCGACGATGCCGCTGATCTCCTCGATGGCCGTGACCGCGGCGCTGGTGTCGCCCTGGATCGCCTGGACGCGGCGGGCGATGTCCTCGGTGGCCTTCGCCGTCTCCTGGGCCAGCTCCTTGACCTCGTTGGCCACGACGGCGAAGCCCTTGCCGGCCTCCCCTGCCCGGGCCGCCTCGATCGTGGCGTTGAGCGCCAGCAGATTCGTCTGCTCCGCGATGCTCGTGATCACCTTGACCACGTTGCCGATCTCCGCGCTCGAGTCACCCAGCCGGGCCACCGTCGCCGTTGTCCGCTCCGCCGCGGTCACCGCGCGGGCCGCAACCTCGGACGCCTCGGCGGCGTTGGAGGCGATCTCGCGGATGGAGGCACCCATCTGCTCGGCACCCGCGGCCACCGTCTCCACGCTCCGGGAGACCTCCTCGGCTGCGCTGGAGACGACCGCCGACTGGGACGAGGTCTCCTCGGCCGACGCCGCGATCTGGGTGGAGGACGCCGACAGCTCCTCCGAGGAGGCGGCCACCGCGTTCGCGGAAGCGGCGACGCCGGCGAGCACCTCGCGCATGTTGGCCTGGGCCTTGTTCAACGACGCGGCCATCTGGCCCGCCTCGCACGAGCTGGTCACCGGGATGTCCTGCGTCAGGTCACCGGTCGCCAGCGCGTCGAGCGACTTCTTGACCAGGAGCACCGGGCGGGTCACCGAGCGCATCGTCATCCAGCTGAGGAGCAGGACCACCGCGATGCCGGCGACCGCCACGGCGATGCTCATCGTCTGCGACGTGCTGATCGTGCTGTCCAGGTGCTCCTCGCCCGCCTCGTGCGCAGCCGCGATCGCGTCCTTGGCGGTACCGACGGCAGCATCGGTGAGGTCGTTTGCCGCCTGGATGTCCTCCCAGCGGGTGCGGGCGGCCGCCTGGTCGGCCACCGCCCCGTTGACGAAAGCGGTGATGGCGTCGGTGTAGGCGCCGAAGCTGGCCTCCAGGGCGGCGACCGCGTCGCCCGCCTCGCCGGTCAGGCCGATGGCGTCGAGTTCGTCGATGAGGCCCTCGGGAGTGGCCACGTCCTCGGCCAGCTCCTCGAGCTGCCCGGCCGGGTCGGATCGGACGACGGCCTTGTAGCCGTCGACCTTGAGCTCGCTGGCCCGGGTGTCGATCTGCAGCACCAGCTCCTGCGCGCTGCTGAGCTGGGCGAGGTGCTCCTCGGACTCGCGCACGTTGCCGTTGCCGACGATGACGACCGAGAGCAGGCCGACGAAGGCGACGACCACGACGCTCACGAGGATGGTGAACTTCACCGCCAGCGCCCGGTTGGCGAACCAACCGGCACGCCGCGCGGCAGGGGGAGCAGATCTGCTCACAGGAATTCCCTCTCTGGCGGTAAGACGACGATCCGTGTCGTCCGTGTGCGAGAGATTGTTGTGACTCCAGTCAGCCGCCGGAACTTGATTCCCTATGGTTTTCGGGATCGTTGTGCATGGGCTCGGTCGGCGACTCGCCCGGGTCGACGGGTCGACACGGCAATTGAGGTGACCGGGAGTTCCCTTTTCCGGGCGAACCATTCCACCTGCGGAAATGCGCCCGCGCACCGCAGGAGTCGACATCCCGCGCCGACGACCGGGCGCTCGGGACCTTTGTCACGGATCGGTCGTGCGCGACGCGTCTGCGCGCCGGCGGGCTAGGCGAGCAGGTCGGCCAAGCGCTCCAGCAGCGCGACGGCGGCGGCGGGGTCGTCGACCCGGTGCCGGGCCGCGGTCTCGCCGTCCCCGATCTTGACCGTCAGGTCGTCAGGGCCGAGCGTGCGGAAGGCGTCCTCGTCGGTGACGTCGTCGCCGAGGTAGACCGCGGCCCGCGCCCCGAGCTCGTCGGCCAGCCGGCGCAGCGCCGTCCCCTTGTCCGCATCCGTGACGGCCAGCTCGAGGACGTCCTTGCCAGGCTTCAGCGTCAGTGACGAATCGGCCTGCGCCCGTGCCCGGGCGAGCAGCTCGGCAGCGGCATCCCGATCCCGGACCTGCCGGACGTGCACGGCGACGGCCGCGGGCTTGACCTCGAGCCGGGCGCCGGGGACGGCGTCGACCAGCGTCCCCATCCGGGCGGCCAGCTCGTCGCGGTGGTGCGCCAGCTCGCCGGTCAGCGGGCCGTCGAACTCCGCACCGTGGCTGCCGATCCAGCGGAACGGGCCGGACAGCCCGCTGGTGGTCTGCAGGTCCGCGACGCCCCGGCCGCTCACCAGCGCCACCGTCACGCCGTCGGCGGCCGCCAGCCGGCCGAGGACCCGGGCGACGCCCGGCTCGGGGACCGCCTCGGAGGGCACGTCGCGCAACCGGGCGAGCACGCCGTCGTAGTCGCTGGCCACGAGCAGCGGACGGCGCCCGGCGACGGCGGCCAGCGCCTCCTCGAGGGCGGGGGAGGGGCTCACGCCTGCCTGCGCAGCGCCTCGAAGAACGAGGAGGCCCAGTGCTCCAGGTCGTTCCTGAACAGGTGCCGCCGCAGCGCCTTCATCCGCTTGGCCGCCTCGGCCGGCTCCATCCGCAGCGCGCGCACCAGCTGGTTCTTGACCCCGGCGATGTCGTGCGGGTTCACCAGCAGCGCCTGCTTGAGCTCGGCCGCGGCACCGGCGAACTCCGACAGCACCAGCGCCCCGCCCAGGTCGCCGCGCGCGGCGACGTACTCCTTGGCCACCAGGTTCATGCCGTCGCGGTAGGGCGTCACGAGCATGACGTCGGCCGCCCGGTAGAGCGCGGCCAGCTCCTCGCGCGGCATCGACTGGTTGAAGTAGTGCACGGCCGGCCCGGCGATCGAACCGTAGACCCCGTTGATGTGGCCGACCTGCTGCTCGATCGTCTCGCGCATGTGCACGTAGTGCTCGACCCGCTCGCGGCTGGGCGTGGCCACCTGCACGAGCACCGTGTCCGGCGCCTCCAGGACGCCGTCCTCGAGCAGCTCCTGGAAGGCGTTGAGCCGGACGCCGATGCCCTTGGTGTAGTCGAGCCGGTCGACGCCGAGGATGATCTTGGCGGGGTCGCCGAGCTCCGCGCGGATCTCCTTGGCCCGGGCCAGCACCTCCGGCGAGGAGGCCAGCTCGTCGAACGCCGCGACGTCGATGGAGATCGGGAAGGCCCGCGCGGTGACCGTGCGCCCGTCGTACTCGATGGAGCTGTTGCGCGCGGGCAAGTCGTGCAGCCGCCGGGCGAGCTGGACGAAGTTGCTGGCCGCCGACGGCAGCTGGAAGCCCACCAGGTCCGCACCCAGGAGCCCCTCGACGACCGCCGAGCGCCACGGCAGCTGGGTGAACAGCTCGTAGGGCGGGAACGGGATGTGCAGGAAGAAGCCGATGGTGAGGTCGGGCCGCCGCTGGCGCAGCATCGCCGGCACCAGCTGCAGCTGGTAGTCGTGCACCCAGACGATCGCGCCCTCGCCCGCGACCTCCGCGGCGCGGTCGGCGAACCGCTTGTTGACCTGGACGTAGGTGTCCCACCACGTGCGGTGGTACTCCGGCTTCTCGACCACGTCGTGGTACAGGGGCCACAGCGAGGCGTTGGACATGCCCTCGTAGTAGCGGTCGACCTCCTCCTCGGAGAGCTCGACCGGGATCAGCGACATCCCGCCGGACTCGAACGGCTCCGGCGCCTCGCCGGCGGACCCGGACCAGCCGACCCACGCCCCGCCGCGGCCGGCGACGAACGGCTCCAGGGCGGTCACCAGGCCGCCCGGGCTGCGCTGCCAACGGGTGGAGCCGTCGGGATCGGTCACCTGGTCGACGGGCAGCCGGTTGGCGACGACGACCACGGGGCTGTCCGCCCCGACCTCTGCCTCGTTGCGTTCGGTCATACCGGTACCGACCCTACCCATGAGCGCCGGTCACAGCAGGCCGGCCGCCCCGTACGCCGCCGCGGCAGCACCGATACCCAGGACCAGCGTGGCACCCAGGTAGGCCAGCGCCCGGGGGAGCGCGCCCTGCTCCACCAGCCGCACGACGTCGGCCCCGAAGGTGGAGAAGGTGGTCAGGGTGCCGCAGAACCCGGTGCCGACCAGGGCCAGGACCGCCGCGTCGACGTCGGCGGCGCCGAACAGCGCACCGAGGACGGCGCTGCCGAGGACGTTGACCACCAGCGTGCCCACCGCGGCGTCCCGGCCCCGGCGGACGGCGAGCCGGGTGGCCAGCAACCGCAGCGGTGCGCCCACGACCGCGCCGGCCGCCACGAGCAGCGCCGTCACCGCAGCACCCGGGACGGGCGGCGGACCACGAGCGCGCCGGCCACGACGGCGAGGACGCCGCCCAGCACGGAGGCGACGACGTACCCCCCGGCCAGCAGCGGGCTGCCGGCCCGGACGACCTCGACGGCGAACGCCGAGTACGTGGTCCACCCGCCGAGCAGGCCGACCGAGAGCAGCGGACGCGCCCAGCCGGGCTCGGGGGACCGCTCGGCGAGGACGGCGACCAGCAGACCGATCAGGAAGCACCCGGTGAGGTTGACCAGGAGCGTGGCCCACGGCCAGCCGCCCGGCTGGTGGGGGAGGGCATCGGACACCGCCCAGCGGCCCAGCGCGCCGAGCGCCCCGCCCACGGCGGCGAGCAGGTACGCCATCGCCCGCCCTCCTGCAGATCGGCCCCCGCGATGCGGCAGCATGCGCGGAACAGGGTCGCACGGGCGCGGTCCGGGGCAGGGGAGGAGCAGCCGTGGGACCGCTGCAGGGCGTGCGCGTGGTGGAGTTCGCCGGGCTGGGGCCGGGGCCGTTCTGCGGCATGCTGCTGGCCGACCTCGGCGCCGACGTGGTGCGGATCGACCGGAAGGGCGCCCGCGGCGGTCTGATCGGCTCGCTCGGTGCCACCTCGCTGCTCGACCGGGGCAAGCGCTCCATCGCCCTGGACCTCAAGGACCCGGCCGACCTCGACGTCGTCCATGCGCTGGTCCGCCGGTCCGACGTGCTGCTCGAGGGGTTCCGGCCCGGCGTCATGGAGCGGCTGGGCCTCGGTCCCGACGAGCTGCTCGGGGAGAACCCGGCGCTGGTGTACGGCCGGATGACCGGCTGGGGCCAGACCGGCCCGCTCGCGCCCACCGCCGGGCACGACATCGGCTACATCGCGTTGACCGGCGCGCTGGGGGCATCGGGCCGGCCGGACGAGCGGCCTGCCCCGCCGCTGAACCTGCTCGGCGACTTCGGCGGCGGGGGAGCCTTCCTGGCGCTGGGTGCGCTGGCCGCGCTGCTGCACGCCCGGGCGACGGGGGAGGGGCAGGTGGTGGACGCGGCGATCGTCGACGGCACCGCCGTCCTCACCACGATGATCCACGGGATGCTCGACGCCGGTGTCTGGACCGACCGGCGCGGCCGGAACCTGCTGGACACCGGCGCGCCGTTCTACGACGTCTACGCCTGCGCGGACGGCGCCTTCCTCGCCGTCGGGGCGCTGGAGGAGCAGTTCTACGCGGCGCTGCTCACCGGGCTGGGGCTGGCCGGCGACGAGACGCTGCCTGATCGCTTCGACCCGCGGCAGTGGCCGGCGCTGCGCGCGCGGTTCACCGAGGTCTTCGCGTCGCGGACCCGCGCGGAGTGGTGGCAGGTGTTCGAGGGCACCGACGCCTGCGTGGCGCCCGTGTGGTCGCTGCTCGAGGCCACCCGCGACCCGCACAACGTCGAGCGGGGGGTGTTCACCGAGGTCGACGGCACCGTGCAGCCCGCCGTCGCCCCGCGGTTCTCCCGCACCCCGGGCGCGGTCGGCAGCGTGCCGCAGCCCGGCCAGCACACGGACGAGATCCGCGCCGAACTCGGCCTGGCGACGTGATGGAACGGCCCCCTGCAGGGCCCCACCACGAGCGTGCGAGTGGTGGGGGGCAGGGGGTCCTTCAACGGCGGCGGGTCTCGGGGAAGAGCAGGTCGACGAAGCGCTCGGCCGTGGGCCGCGGCTCGTGGTTGGCCAGGCCGGGGCGCTCGTTGGCCTCGATGAACACGTAGTCGGGGCCGTCGACCGCCGGCACCAGGAAGTCGATGCCGGTGACCGGGATGCCCAGCGCCTCGGCCGCCCGGATGGCCGCCTCGGCGATCTCCGGGTGCAGCTGGTCGGTGACGTCCTCGATCGTGCCCCCGGTGTGCAGGTTCGCCGTCCGCCGGACCTGCACCCGCTCGCCGTTCGGCGGGACGTCGTCCATCGCGTACCCGGACTCGGCGACGACCTCGGCGGTCGTGTCGTCCAGCGGGATCCGCGACTCCCCGCCGGTCGCCCGCTCGCGGCGGCGGCTGGTGGAGCGCACGAGCGCGGCGACGTCGTGCCGCCCGTCGCCCACGACCTCCGCCGGACGGCGGACGGCGGCGGCCACCACCTCGCGGTCGATGACGACGACCCGCAGGTCCTCACCCTCGACCCGCTCCTCGACCAGCACGTCGGGGCAGAACTGCAGCGCGAACGCCACCGCCCGCTCCAGGGCCGCCTCGTCCTTGACGCCGACGGTGATGCCCCGGCCCTGCTCCCCCCGTGCGGGCTTCACGACGACGTCGCCGACGCCGCGCAGCAGCGCCCGGGCGTCGTCCAGGTCGCCCTCGCAGGCCAGCGCCCCCTGGGCCACGCGCACCCCGGCGCGGCGCATGATCCGGCGGGTCACCCGCTTGTCGTCACAGCGGCTCAGCGCCACCGCGGTGGTGAACTCCGAGAGCGACTCGCGGGTGAGCACGGAGCGCCCGCCCAGGGTCAGCCGCATCTCGCCCCAGTCGGCGTCGGTGACCTCGACGCGGATCCCGCGCCGCAGCGCCTCCTCGGCGATGATCAGCGCGTAGGGGTTGAGCTTCTCCAGCCCCGGCGGCCGTGCGGCGAACAGCGGGGTGTTGATCGGGTTCTTCCGCTTCACGCAGACGGCGGCGACCCGGGTGAAGCCGAGCTTGCGGTACAGCGTGATCGCCGGGGTGTTGTCGTGCATGACCGAGAGGTCCAGGTAGGCCCGGCCGCGGGCCACGTAGCGCTCGGCCAGCACGCGGACCAGCGCCTCACCGGTGCCGGGGGGAGCGTCCTGCTTGTCGGCGACCAGGCACCACAGGCTGGTGCCGCCCTCCGGGTCGCCGAAGGCGAGCACGTGGTCGACGCCGGTGACCGTGCCGACGATCTTGCCCGTGCGGGTGTCCTCGGCCACCAGGTAGGTGAAGGTTCGGGTGCGGTGGTTGGCCCACATGGTCGTGGCGTCCGCGGTCACCATGCCGTTGCGCGAGTAGAGGTCGTTGATGACCTCCATCTCCGCCTGCGAGGTCACGGTCCGCACGAAGACGCCGCGGATCACCTCGGGGCGGGCGCGGTAGCGGTGCAGGTCCAGCCGGTAGGTGAGCGACGGGTCGATGAACAGCTCGTCGGGCGCCATCCCGACCAGGACCTGCGGATCGCGCGGGTAGACGCAGATGTCGCGCCGGCCGGTCTCCTCGGCGCGCAGCACGTCGACGACCCCGCGCAGGTCGCGGAAGGTCTGGCCGAAGACGAGCTGCCCCCAGCCCAGGTCGAGCACGACGTCGGAGGCCATGCCCTCGATCTCGTGCGCCGTCGGCTCGTGCCAGGACCGGCTGGTCAGCTCGGGCGTGGACGCCACCGCCGTGCGACGGCGGTGACCGGCCAGCCGGGGTGCCGTGGTCATCTCCTCAGACACCGTGGTTCTGCAGCCAGAGCTCCAGCAGGCCGAGCTGCCAGAGCTTGTTGCCGCGCAGCGGGGTGAGCTCGCCGTTGGGGTCGGCGAGCAGCTCCTGCACGTACTCGGGGCGGAACAGGCCCCGTTCGCGGGCGGCGTCGTCGGTGAGCGCGTCGCGCACCAGGTCGAGCACCTTGCCCTCGAGGTGGGTGATCGCCGGCACCGGGAAGTAGCCCTTGGGCCGGTCGATGACCTCCGGCGGGATGATCCGCCGGCCGATCGCCTTGAGCACGCCCTTGCCGCCGTCGGCGAGCTTCAGCTCCGGCGGGCAGAGCGCGGCCAGCTCGACGAGGTCGTGGTCGAGGAACGGGACGCGCGCCTCCAGGCCCCAGGCCATGGACATGTTGTCGACCCGCTTCACCGGGTCGTCGACCAGCATGACCTCGCTGTCCAGGCGCAGCGCTGCGTCCACCGCGGTCTCCGCGCCGGGGGCGGACATGTGGTCGCGCACGAACGCCAGGCTCGGGTCCTGGTCGAGCATGTAGCGGCCGGAGACGACCTGGCACATCTGCGCGTGGTCGCGGTCGAAGAAGGCCGTGGCGTAGGTCTGCACCGCCTCCTCGCGACCGACGCCGGCCAGCGGCGGGTACCAGTGGTAGCCGGCGAAGACCTCGTCGGCGCCCTGGCCGGACTGCACGACCTTGATCGACTGCGAGACCCGCTCGCTGAGCAGGTCGAAGGCGACGACGTCGTGGCTGACCATCGGCTCGGCCATCGCGCCGATCGCGTGGCCCAGCGCGCCGGCCAGCTCGTCGGAGCCGACCCGGATGCGGTGGTGGTCGGTGGCGAAGTGCTCGGCGATGACGTCGGAGTACTGGAACTCGTCGCCCTCGCGGCCGCCGGCGGACTCGAAGCCGATCGAGTAGGTGGCCAGTCCGGTCTGCCCCTCCTGGGCGAGGAGGCCGACGATCAGGCTCGAGTCCAGCCCGCCGGAGAGCAGCACACCGACCGGGATGTCGGCGACCAGCCGGCGGCGGACGGCGACCCGCAGCGCCTCCTCGATCGCGTCCTCCCAGTCGCGGGCCGACCAGCCCGCGTGCTCGGCTCGGCGCTCGTAGGTGGCGTTCCAGTACCGGTGCTCGCGGCTGGTGCCGTCGGCCTCGATCACCCGCACGGTCGCCGGCGGCAGCTTCCGGACGCCGTTGAGGATGGTCCGCGGCGCCGGGACGACGGCGTGCCAGGTCAGGTAGTGGTGCAGCGCCACCGGGTCGATCGAGGTGTCCACCTCGCCGGCGCGCAGCAGCGCGGGCAGCGTGGAGGCGAAGCGCAGCCGCTTGCCGGGCGTCTCGCTCAGGTAGAGCGGCTTGATGCCCAGCCGGTCGCGGGCCATGACCACCCGGCCGGTGTCCCGCTCGGCGATGACGAAGGCGAACATCCCGTGCAGGTGGTCGACCACGTCGACGCCCCAGTGGTGGTAGCCCTTGAGGATCACCTCGGTGTCGCTGTGCGAGAAGAAGCGGTAGCCGTGGCCCTCGAGCTCGGCGCGCAGCTCCTTGTAGTCGTAGATGCAGCCGTTGAAGACCGCGGTCAGGCCCAGCTCGTTGTCCACCATGGGCTGCGAGCCGCAGGTGGACAGGTCGATGACCGACAGCCGCCGGTGCCCGAAGGCCACCCGCCCGTTGCTCCACGAGCCCTGGCCGTCCGGACCCCGGGGGACCAGGGCCTCCACCATGCGGGCGACGGCCGTCGTGTCAGCCGTCGAGCCGTCGAACGTGATCTCGCCGCAGAGGCCGCACATGCAGAACGATCTAACCCGCTCCGCGCGGTTCACGCCCGTCCAGGAGCAAGATCACACGGACTCGTAACAACGCTGTTCCACGTGGAACCGGCTTCCGGCTCGCGCGAGCCGCTGGGCAGCGTCCTGGCTCAGCACGACGGGTCCTGGCTCACCGTCGGCAGTGAGCCAGGACCCCTGGTGATCAGGTCTCCTGATCACCGGGGCGCCCCTCAGCTCCCGGTGAGCCGCTGGACGGCGGCGACGACGTCGACCAGGCCGGTGCCCTTGTCGAACGAGGTCGGGTACCCGCCGACCGTCTGGTAGCCGGCGCCGTCGGCGTACCGGTGCGCGCTGCCCTTGAGCGCGGCCTCGACCTCGGCCGGGGTCGCCGTCGGGTCGGCCTGGAACAGCTGCGCGACGATGCCCGCCACGTGCGGCGCGGCCATCGACGTCCCGCTGATCGTGTTGAAGGTGCCCAGGTCGAGCAGCCCCGGGCCGTTGCGGAAGTCCAGGCCGGTCGCGCAGATGACCAGGTACGGGCGGCAGGACGAGGTGATCGCCTCCCCCGGCGCCGACAGGTCCGGCCAGGTCGAGGGGTCGGCCGCGGCGCCGCGCGAGGAGAACTCGCTGACCGCGCCGTCGCGGGTGCCGGTGTCCTGGTCGAAGTAGGAGGCCACCGACAGGATGCCGCCGGTCGGGTCCTGGCCGGGCGGGTTGGTGAGCGACGCCGACCCGTCGCCGCCGTCGTTGCCGGCGGCCCAGACGGTGACGACGCCCTCGTCCGCCAGCGCCCGCTGCAGCTTCACCGTCGCCGAGTTCGGGTCGAACGCACCTCCGCCGGACGGCCCGTAGCTGTTGTTGGTCACCTTGATCGGCGGGCAGGTGCTGGCCGGGACACCGGCGCCGCACGGGGCCTCGTGGTTCTCCAGCACCCAGTTGAGCGCCGAGTCCGCGCCCACGATGAACAGCACCGCACCGGTGGAGATCGACACCAGGCTGGCGCCGGGGGCCGCGCCCTGGAGCGTGCCGCCGTCGGCGAGCGTCGTCGGCCGGCCGGCGACGATGCCGCTGACGTGGGTGCCGTGCCCGCCGACGGAGAGCGTGTCGGTGTCCAGCTGCTGCGGCACGCGGACCACGCAGCCGCTGGAGGTGTCCGACTCGATCAGGCACAGGCTCTTGAGGTTGGCGACGACGGCGCTGCTGCCGTCGGCGTTGCGGAAGTACGGGTGGTTCGGGTCGATCCCCGAGTCGATGACCGCGACCGAGACGCCCGAGCCGTCCAGCGCCTCCCCGTCCGCACCGGTCAGCGTGGCCACCGCCTCGGCGCCGCGGGTGGCGGTGTTCGAGGTCTCCTGCGCCAGCTCGATGGGCTGGTTGCCCTCGAGGTACGTGACGCCCGGCCGGGACCGCGCGGCCTCGATCTGCTCGGCGGTCCCGGTGGCGACGACCACGCCGATCCGCTCGAACTCGGTCACCTGCCGCATGCCGGTCGCCTGCACCGCGGCGCGCGCGGCCGCGGCGTCGGTGCCGTGCACCAGGACGGTGGTCGTGCCGCTCAGGGCGGCGAGCTGGTCGGCCAGGAAGTCCTGTACCGGGGCGAGCGGCGCGGCCTGCGCGGGCGCCGCGAGGAGCGCGCCGGCGACGACGGCCGCCAGGCTGCTCGAGGCCAGCAGGCGACGGGAGCGGTTCATGGAGGCACCTCGCGGGGTCAGGGCGGAAGGTGCCCTGCCCCAACGACGGTCGTCGGCCCTGGTTACGGCGCCGCCGTCCCGTGGCAAGGTGCGGCCATGGCATCCCGGACGGCCAACTTCAGCATCGACGCCCGCGACCCCCGTGCCCAGGCGGCCTGGTGGGCGCAGGTGCTCGACGACTTCGAGCCGGAGCCCGACGAGGACGACGACGAGGAGGCCGGCCTGCGCGGTCCGGGCGGCCGCTCCCTGCTGTTCCTCCGCGTCCCGGAGGGCAAGACCGTCAAGAACCGCATGCACATGTGCCTGCGGCCGGTCGACCGCAGCCGCGACGAGGAGGTCGACCGGCTGCTCGGGCTCGGCGCGACCCTCGTGGCCGACCTGCGGGAGGACGACCGCGGGTGGGCCGTCCTGGCCGATCCGGAGGGCAACGAGTTCTGCGTGCTCACCACCCGCGCGGACGAGGCCGGCATCGCGCGGGGGACGGCTCAGCCGTAGTAGAGCGCCACCGGCCGGCCGTCGATCTCGCGCACGTCGACCGGCGTCTCGTAGACGTCGGCCAGCACCTCCGGGCGCATGATCTCGCGGGCCGGGGCGTCGGCCACGACGGCGCCCTCCCGCATGGCGACGATCCGGTCGGCGTAGGTGGCCGCGAAGTTGATGTCGTGCAGCACGGTGACCACGCGCTTGCCGAGGTCGTCGGCCATCTGCCGGACCAGCCGCATGATCTCGGTCATGTGCCGCAGGTCCAGGTTGTTCAGCGGCTCGTCGAGCAGCACGTACTCGGTGTCCTGGGCGAGCACCATCGCGATGAACGCCCGCTGCCGCTGCCCGCCGGAGAGCTCGTCGAGGAAGCGGCCGCGGAGCGCGTCGAGGTCCAGGTAGGAGATCGCCCGGTCGATGTGCTCGCGGTCGTGCACGGTGAGCCGGCCGCGCGAGTGCGGGAAGCGGCCGAACTCGACGAGGTCGTGCACGGTCAGCCGGGCGGCGACCGAGTTGTCCTGCCGCAGGACGGCCAGCTTCTTCGCCAGCTCGGCCGACGGCGTCGACGCCACGTCCAGGCCGTCGACGGTGATCCGCCCGGCGTCCGGCGCCACCAGCCGGCCCACGAGGCCGAACAGCGTCGACTTGCCGGCGCCGTTGGGGCCGATGAGCGCCGTCACGCCCTCCCCGCCCAGGGTGAGCGAGACGTCGTCGACGACCGTGGCGCGGCCGTAGCGCTTGGTCACGTTCTCGAGCGCGATCACCGCGCCCCCTTCCGCAGGACGAGGTGGAGGAAGAACAGGCCGCCGGCGAAGTCGATGACCGTGGAGAGGGTGCCGCCGTAGCCGAGCAGCCGCTCCAGCACCAGCTGGCCGCCCAGCAGGCAGAGGACGCCGAGCAGGACGGCGGTGGGCAGCGTCCAGGCGTGGCGGAAGGAGCCGGCGTACGAGTAGGCCAGGTTGGCCACGATCAGGCCGAAGAACAGGATCGGGCCGACCAGCGCCGTCGAGGCCGCGATCATCACCGAGACGCTGGTGAACAGCAGCATCACCACCCGCCGGTGGTCGACGCCCAGCCCCACCGCCGCGGGCTCCCCGAGGGTGAGGACGTCCAGCGTCCGCACCAGCGGCACGACCGCGGCGCAGGAGAGCGCGACCAGGACGGCGGTGAGCACCAGCAGCGTCTCGTCGGGCCGGGTCAGCGAGGCGAACATCGCGTCGGAGAGCACCTGGAAGTCCAGCGGGTCCAGCATCCGCTGCATCCACTCGGTGAAGGCGCGGAAGAACGTGCCCAGCACGATGCCGACCAGCAGCATGAGGTGGATCGAGCGCCGCCTGCCGCCGAACAGCCAGGTGAACAGCAGCACGCTGAAGCCGACCATCACGGCGATCTGGACGAGCCACAGGGTGAGCTCGTCGGCCGCGAGGAACGCCGCCGAGCCGGAGACGAAGACCAGCACCGTCGAGATGAGCACGTAGAAGGCGTCGAAGCCCATGATCGACGGGGTCAGGATCCGGTTCTGCGTGATCGTGTGGAAGACGACGGTCGAGACGCCGACCGCCGTCGCCACGACGAGCACGGCCGCGACCGTGCGGCTGCGGATCTCCAGCGCGAAGGCCAGCGACCCGGGGACGTCGGTGAGCAGGTAGACGACGGTCAGCAGGAGGACGACGGCGCCGAGCGCGCCCAGCCGCACGCCCGGCCGCGCCCACAGCGCGCGGGCCCGGGTCCGGGCCGGTTCGGGCGTCGGGGTGGCGGCCGACGTGGCCGCGGGATCAGTGAGCACCGCTGCGCCTCCGCAGCAGCAGCCAGAGGAACAGCACCGCGCCGACGACGCCGACGATCACCGACAGCGGGATCTCGTACGGGAACCGGATCACGCGCGCCAGCAGGTCGCAGGCGAGGACGAACACCGCGCCGAGGCCGGCGACCCAGGGGATGGCGCGGCGCACGTTGTCGCCGATGATCAGGCTGACCACGTTGGGCACGACCAGGCCGAGGAACGGGATCAGCCCGGCGGTGACGAGCACGGCCGCGGTGATCACCGCGACGACGACCATGCCGACGGCGACCACGCGCCGGTAGTCCAGCCCCAGGTTGGTGGCGAACTCCTCGCCGAGGCCGATGACGCTGAACCGGTCGGCGGCCACCCAGGCGACGACGACCATCAGCCCGGCGATCCACACGAACTCGTACCGGCCCTGCATGACCGTGGCGAAGCTGCCCTGCGACCACTGGCCCAGCGACTGCAGCAGGTCCAGGCGGTAGGCGACGAACGTGGTCACCGCCGCGACCACGCCGCCGAGCATGATGCCGACGAGCGGGACGAGCACCAGCTGGCGCACCGGCACGGCGCGCACGACCCGCAGGAACACCCAGGTGCCGAGGAGCCCGAAGGCGGCGGCGACGGCCATCTTCCCGACGACGGCCAGGCCCGGGACGAAGACGATCGTGGTCAGCATGCCGAGGGTGGCGAACTCGCTGACGCCGGTGGTGCTCGGCTCGACGAACTTGTTGCGGACCAGCATCTGCATGATCAGGCCGGCGATGCCCAGCGAGGCGCCGACGAGGACCACCGCGATCGTGCGCGGGATGCGGCTGGCCACGAGCAGGAAGGCGGCGTCGCTCCCGGTGCCTCCGCGCAGGAGCGCTGCGGGGGAGACGTCGGAGACGCCGACGAAGAGGCTGGCGCCGGCCAGCAGCACGAGCAGCACGCCGACGAGCACCCCCACCCACGTGCGGCGGGGCCGCGCGGGGGCAGGGGTGCTCGTCGGGCTCGGGGCGAGCGCCGTCACGGACGGGCCCGGTCCACGGGGTACGGGCAGGTCATCCGGCGATCTGCAGGACGTCGTCGATCATGATTTTCGTCGTCTCGATCCCGCCGAAGACGATGTACCAGGCCGTCGGGTCGAGGTAGACGATCTGGTCGTTCTCGGCCGCGGTGGTCTGGGCGACGATGTCGTTGTCGAGCACCGCCTGCGCGGCCTGCGCGCCGGCCTCGCCGGTGGCGGCGTCGCGGTCGACCACCCACAGGTAGTCGGGGTTCGTCTCGAGCAGGAACTCGAAGGAGACCGGCTCGCCGTGGGTGGCGGCCTTGATGTCGTCGACGACCGGCTCCACGCCGAACGCGTCGTAGATCAGGCCGCCGCGGGCGGCGCGCGCGTCGGAGCCCTCGCCGGCCGGGGCCATGGCGCTGAGCTCGCCGCCGGAGACCATCAGGCCGAGGCCCGTACCGGCGTCGGCGGTCGCGGCCCGCGCCTCCTCGATGCCCTCCTCGACGTCGGCGATGGCGGCGGCCGCCTCGTCCTCGGCGCCGAGGACCTCGCCGAGGAAGGTGACGTTCCGCTCGAGGTTCTCGGTGTAGGTGCCGCGCAGGCTCAGATCGACCGTCGGCGCGATCTCGCTGAGGTCGTCGTACAGCGCCGACGAGCGGCCGCCGATGATGATCAGGTCGGGCTGCTGCGACTCGATCTCGATGAGATCGGCCTCGAACAGGGTCCCGACGTCGTACGCGTCGTCGGCCAGGGCGTCCTCGAGGTAGCCGGGGACCGAGTCGAGCGGAGCACCGGAGACCTCGCCGCCGAGCGCGCCGATCGTGTCGAGGCTGGCCATGTCGAAGACCACGATGTTCTCGGGGTTCTTCGGGACCTCGACGGTGGTCTCCTCCAGCTGCGGATCGGCGTCCTCGTCGGCGGCGTTGACGTTGCGGTCCCAGGTGAAGCTGACCGTGCCGGCGTCGTCGGTGCTCCCCGCGGCATCGGCCTCGGCGTCGCCGCCGCAGGCCGACAGCGCCAGGACGGCGGAGAGGGGCAGGGCGAGGGCGGCGAGGGGCCGGGCTACGCGCATGGTGCTCCTGTTCGGAACTGAGGGTAGGTAGTCCTAACTAAGGCGGCCCTAACCTGTCATACCCGTTCCGGAACGTCGTCACCGGGTCCCGGCCGGCCGGGTCCCGGTTGGCCGGCGCCCGGGCGGGGCAGGAGCGGCGCATGCAGACGCGCACCCTCGGATCCCTGACCGTCGCCGCCCAGGGGCTGGGCTGCATGGGGATGAGCGAGTTCTACGGGACCGGCGACCAGGCGGAGGCCGAGCGGACGATCCGCCGGGCGCTCGACCTGGGCGTCACGTTCCTCGACACCGCGGACATGTACGGCCCGTTCACCAACGAGCGACTCGTGGGGGCCGCGATCGCCGGCCGGCGCGATGACGTCGTGCTGGCCACCAAGTTCGGCAACGAGCGCGGGGAGGACGGGTCGTTCCGCGGCATCAACGGCCGGCCGGAGTACGTGCACCGCGCCTGCGACGCCTCCCTGCAGCGGCTCGGCGTCGACGTGATCGACCTCTACTACCAGCACCGGGTGGACACCTCGGTGCCCGTCGAGGACACCTGGGGGGCGCTGCGCGAGCTGGTCGAGGCCGGCAAGATCCGGCACGCGGGCATCTCCGAGGCCTCCCCGGAGACGATCCGGCGGGCGCACGCCGTCCAGCCGGTGACCGCGGTGCAGACCGAGTACTCGCTGTGGACCCGCGACCCCGAGGACGACGGCGTGCTCGCCACCTGCGCCGAGCTCGGCATCGGCTTCGTGGCCTACTCCCCGCTGGGCCGGGGCTTCCTGTCCGGGCAGATCCGCAGCATCGACGACCTGGCCCCGGACGACTTCCGCCGGCACAACCCGCGGTTCCAGGGCGCGGCGTTCGAGCAGAACCTGCGCCTGGTGGACCGGGTGCGCGAGATCGCCGACGAGAAGGGCGTGACCGCCGGCCAGCTGGCGCTGGCCTGGGTCATGGCGCAGAGCGGCCGGGACGGCGCGGGTGGGCGGGGAGGTGCCACCGTCGTCCCGATCCCCGGAACCAAGCGGGTCGCCTACCTGGAGGAGAACGTGGCCGCGGCCGAGGTCGTCCTCACCGACGACGAGCTCCGCCGGATCGACGAGGCGGCGCCGCGCGGCGCCGCGGTCGGCGACCGCTACCCGGACATGTCCACCGTGCACCGCTGACGGAGGACCCCGCTGCACCCCAGCCCGCGCCAGCTCGGGCCGGGCCCCCGCACCGGGGCCGGGGCCGTACCGGGAGGATAGGAGGGTGCTGGTCCCGCTCGTCGTCGCGATCACGGTGGTCGCCGCGCTCGTCGTCGCCGTGGGGCTGGCCTCGACGCTGGCCTCCCGCCGGACGGGGCTGGTGCACGTCGCCGCCGTCGGGCTGCTGCAGGGGCTGCTGGTGGCGCAGGCGGTCCTCGCGCTCGTCCGGATGGACGACGGCACCCCGGCGGACCGGCCCACGTTCCTCGGCTACCTGGCGGGGATCGTGCTGATCCCGGTCGCCGGCTGGCTGTGGGCCCGCACCGAGCAGACCCGCTGGGCGGGCACGGTGCTGGCGGTGGCGGGCGCGGCCGTCGGCGTGATGGTGTGGCGGCTGCTGGAGCTGTGGGAGGCGACGAGTGCCTGACGACCGCGCCTTCGGCGCCCCCGCGGCGCCGGCGGGCAGCACCTCGTCGGGAGCGGGGCGGGTGCTGGTCGCGCTCTACGGGGTGTTCGCGCTGGCCGCGGGCGCGCGGGCGGCGGTGCAGCTGAGCACCCGGTTCGACGAGGCGCCGCTGGCCTACCTGCTGTCGGCGCTGGCCGCGGCTGTGTACGTGGTGGCCACCGTCGGCCTGGTCCGCGGCGGACCGGGCGGACGCCGGCTCGCGCTGGCCGCGATGGGAGTCGAGCTCGTGGGGGTCCTCGTCGTGGGGACCCTCTCGCTGGCCGATGCCGCGGCGTTCCCCGACGAGACCGTGTGGTCGGGCTTCGGCCGCGGCTACCTGTACGTGCCGCTGGTCCTGCCGGTCCTGGGGCTCCTGCTGCTGCGCCGGCGGCGGGCGGGCTAGAAGTCCCCGCCGCCGAAGTCGCCCCCGAAGTCACCTCCGCCGAAGTCACCGCCGCCGAAGTCACCGCCGCCGTAGTCGCCGCCGGCGTCCGCGCCGTCCTCGTAGCCGGCGGCGTAGGCCTCCTCGTCACCCCCGCCGAACAGCCCGCCGTCACCGAGCCCGGTGTCGAAGAGGGCGTCGGCCACGGCCGTGCCGATGACCAGGCCGCCGATGGTGCCGAGCAGGCTGCCGCCGATGATGCTGCCCATCCCCGGTCCGCCGTAGCCGCCGCCGTACCCGGGCCCGTAGCCGCCGCCGTAGCCGCCGCCGCGGTAGCCAGGACCGGGGCCGAACGCGCGCTCCAGGGTGCCGGGCCTGCGCATCTCGGCGCGGGTGGCGGCGCGGGCGAGGGTCTGCGGGTCGTCGGCGCGGGGGCGTTCCGACATGGGGACCGCCGCGGCGAGCTGGGTGAGCACCTGCTGCCGCTGGTCGGGGGTCAGCTGGGCGAACGCCTCGGCGTGCGCCTGCTCGATCTGCTCCGGGGGAGCGGTGCGCAGCAGGTAGCGGTAGCGGGCGACCGCCTGCTCGTCCGAGGGCTGCTGCCCGGACGGCGGCTGCGGCGCGTGCCCGCCGCCGTAGCCCTGGTCGTAGCGCTGGTCGTAGCGCTGGTCGTAGCGCTGGTCGTAGCGCTCGTCGTACCCCTGCTGGTAGCCCTGGTCGTAGCGCTGGGAGGGTGCCTGCCCCCGGCCGGAGAGGCGGCCGAGCAGCCGGTCGAGCAGTCCCATGGCGTTCCTCCTCGTGGTGTCGCGCCTGCGATGCCCCCAGCATCCCGCCGTCACACCCGCGGCGTCAGCCCTCGTCGCGCTGCAGCAGGCCGTAGGCGCCGCGGTGGAACAGCAGCGGCCGGCGGTCGGGGGAGGACCCGAGGTCGAGCACCCGGGCGACGACGATCGTGTGGTCGCCGCCGTCGTACTCCGCCCACAGCTCGCCGTCGATCCAGGCCACGACGTCGTCGAGCACCGGCGAGCCGTGCGGGCTGGGGGTCCAGGGCACGCCGGTGAACTTGTCGTCGGCCGACCGCGCGAAGTTCTGCGAGACGGCGTCCTGCCCCTCGGCCAGCACGTTGACGCAGAAGCGCCCGATGTCGCGCAGCCGGGCCCAGGTGCGGGACGTGCGGGCCGGCGAGAACGCCACGAGCGGCGGGTCGAGCGACAGCGAGCTGAACGACTGGCAGGTGAACCCGATCGGGCCGTCGGCGGTGTCGGCGGTGACGACGGTGACGCCCGAGGCGAAGTGCCCGAGGACGTCGCGCAGCATCCGCGGGTCGACGATCCGGGGCGGGTCCTCGGGCGCGGGACCGGTCACCGGGCGTCCAGCGCCCGCGGCACCGAGCGGCCACCGGCGCGGTACAGCGAGCTGGGCAGCTCGTGCCCGACCGCCTCCTCGGTGACCCGGGCCGCGCCCAGGACGGCGTCGAGGTCCAGCCCGGTCCGCACGCCGGACTCCTCGAGCATGTAGACCAGCTCCTCGGTGGCGATGTTGCCGCTGGCGCCGGGCGCGAAGGGGCACCCGCCCAGCCCGCCGATCGAGGCGTCGAGCTGGGTCACCCCGGCCTGGACGGCGGCCAGCGCGTTGGCCTGCCCGGTGCCCCTGGTGTCGTGGAAGTGCACGCCGACGGCGACGCCGGGGCAGGCCCGCCGGACGGCGTCGAGCAGCTGGACCACGCGCAACGGCGTCGTCGTCCCGATCGTGTCGCCCAGGCAGAGCTGGTCGGCGCCGGCGGTGACCGCGGCGCGGGCGACGTCGACGGTGCGTGAGATCGGCGTGCGCCCGTCGAACGGGCAGTCCCAGGCGGTGGCGATGATGACCTCGAGCGAGCCCCCCGCGCCGTGCGCGAGGCCGGCGACCTCGCTGACCGCCCCGACCGCCTCGGCGGTGCTGCGCCCGGCGTTCGCGCGGCTGTGCCCGTCGGAGGCGGAGACGACGTACTCGAGGTCGGCGACACCCGCGTCGACGGCGCGCACCGCGCCGCGCGCGTTGGCCACCAGCGCCGACCAGTGCACCTCGGGCCAGCGCGCCAGCTCGGCGGCGACCTGGTCGGCGTCGGCGAGGGCGGGCACCGCCTTGGGGGAGACGAACGACGTCGCCTCGATCCGCCGCACGCCGGTGGCGACCAGCGCCTCGAGCATGGCCAGCTTGCCGGCGAGGGGGACGGGCGCCTCCAGCTGCAGCCCGTCGCGCATGCCGACCTCACGGATGTCGACAGCCGCCGGCAGCACCAGGTCGAACTCGTTCACGGGGCACCTCCTCGATGCGTCCCCTGCATCCTGCCCCTCCGCGCAGGTCGCCCGATGAGGCGACCCGGAACGGTTCCGGTGCGGCTCCCGGAGCGATCGTCGGTGGCGTCGCGCAAGATGGAGCCAGGCGACGGAGGTGGGATGTGATCGAGGTGGTGGACGCGCTGCCCCCTGCTGACCGCCGCAGCGTGTTCGCCAACGCGCCGATGGGGGTCGTGCTCACCACGCCCGACGCCGTGCTGATCGACGTGAACCCGGCCTTCTGCAGCCTGCTGGACCGGCACGCCGAGGAGCTCGTGGGGCGCAGCGTGCACGACCTGGTCGACCCGGAGGCCGCCCTCGGGACGCGGGAGCAGCACGCGGCGCTGCTCGCCGACCCGTCCCGGCCGATGCGGCACGAGACGCGGCTGGTGCGGGCCGACGGCAGCATCGTGCCGGTCCAGGTCACCGCCTCCTGGGTGGAGGAGACGCCGGAGGGCCAGCCGGCCCACCTGGTGATCATCGTCGAGGACATCACCGAGCGGAAGGCGCTCGAGGCCCAGCTGGTGCACCGCTCGCTGCACGACCCGCTCACCGGGCTGCCCAACCGGCTGCTGTTCCAGGACCGCCTCTGGCACGCGCTCGAGCGCGGCCGCCGCGAGCAGACGCCCACGTGCGTGGTGATCATGGACCTGGACGGCTTCAAGGCGATCAACGACGAGCTCGGCCACCCCATGGGCGACCTCGTGCTCGTCTCCTTCGCCGACCGGCTGCGCTCGATCCTGCGGGCCAGCGACACCGCCGCCCGGCTGGGCGGCGACGAGTTCGCCATCGTCTGCGAGAACACCCACCGCGCGGACGCCGAGGTGCTCGTGGACCGGCTGCGCGAGGCGGCGACGATGCCGCTGCAGCTCAGCGGCCAGGAGATCTCGATCGGCATCAGCATCGGCATCGGCTGGGCGCCCGGCGGGGAGGAGCCCACCGACGTCCACGAGCAGGTCGTCCGCGCGGCCGACGACGCGATGTACGCCGACAAGGCACGGCGACGGGCCGAACGGCGCCGCTGACCCGCGGAACGGCCGTGTTTCCGCAGGTCACACGCGTCACTGAGCGGTACCGCGGAGGTCGGCGCCCGCCGATGGGGTGGCTACACCGAGCCCACCCGGAGATGGTCCCCATGTCGCTGCGTGCCCGTCTGCGCACCACGTCGCTGCGCACCACGCTGATCGCCTTCCTGCTGCTGCTGGTGATCGTGCCGCTGGGGGTGCTCGGCGCCGTCGCGTTCAGCAAGAGCAGCGGCGACTGGCGCTCGGCCGAGGGCGAGCTGCTGCGCAGCGAGGCCGTCTCGACGATCGACAAGATCGACCGGAACCTGTTCGAGCGGTGGGGCGACGTGCAGGCGTTCGCCTACAACCCGGCTGCGCAGGACGACGCGGCCACGGTCCAGGCGGCGGCCGACTTCTACAGCAAGAACTACGGCATCTACGACCTGCTGCTGGTCGCGGACGCCGCCACCGGCACGGTCGTGGCGACGAACACCGTGACGGGGGACGGGCAGCCGGTCGACGCGGCCTCCCTGGTCGGCACCTCGGTGGCCGGCACCCCGTGGTTCCAGCAGGCGCTGCAGCTGCCGGCGGGGCAGACGTTCTACAGCGACGCCAGCGTCGAGGGCGCGGTCACCACGGCGGTGGGCCGGGAGGTCGTGTCCCTGCCGTTCGCCGCCCCGGTGTTCGGGCCCTCGGGCGCCCCGGTCCGGGTGTGGGTGAACTTCGCGTCCTGGGACCGCGTCGTCGGCCAGATCCTCGACGAGCAGGTGGCGAAGATCCAGGACCGCGGGGTGTCCAGCGTGACCGGGCAGGTGCTCCGCGGGGACGGCGTCGTCCTGGCCGGGCCCGGCGCCGACGGCACGAGCGGGCTCGACCTGCTCGCGGCCGGGCTGCCGGCCGCCGAGGCGCTGGCGCGGGACGAGTCCGGATCCGGGGAGGCCCCGTACCCGGGCGGCGTGGACCAGGTGCACGGCTACGCCTCCTCCGCCGGTGCGCTGGGTTTCCCCGGCTACGGCTGGGGCGTGCTGATGCGCGAGGACGCCGAGGAGGCCGCGGCGCCGGCCCAGTCGCTGCTCGCCGTGATCGTCGCGGTGGCGGGCATCGCCGCCGTCGTGGTCGGCCTGGTCGCCGCCCGGTTCGCGGCGACGATCACCGGCCCGCTGCGCCGGGCGGCCGCGGTGCTGCAGAAGGTGGCCGAGGGCGACCTCCGGGAGCGCCTGGAGGTCCGTCGCGGCGACGAGGTCGGGCAGCTCTCGACCGCGCTCAACGCCAGCCTGGACGACCTGTCCGAGGTGCTGGCCGCGACCCGGGACACCGCGTCCGGCGTGGCCGCGAGCTCGCAGGAGCTGCTGGGCCTCGCCGGCCGCGTGGCGACCGATGCGGGCAGCGCCGCCACCTCGGCCCAGGACGTCGCCTCGGCGGCCGGCCGGGTGTCGACGTCGGTGCAGGCCGTGGCCGCGGGCGGCGAGCAGATGGGCGCCTCGATCCGCGAGATCTCGACCAACGCCACCGAGGCCGCGCGCGTGGCGGGCCAGGCGGTCACCGTCGCAGCCACGACGAACGAGACGGTCCGCGCGCTGGGCGACTCCTCGGCGCGCATCGGCGAGGTCGTCAAGGTCATCACCAGCATCGCCGAGCAGACGAACCTGCTCGCGCTCAACGCCACCATCGAAGCGGCGCGGGCCGGCGAGGCGGGCAAGGGCTTCGCCGTCGTCGCCAACGAGGTCAAGGAGCTGGCCCAGGAGACCGCCGGGGCCACCGAGGAGATCTCCCGCCGGGTGGCCGCGATCCAGGCGGACAGCGCGAGCGCCGCGGCGGCGATCGAGCAGATCAGCGCGATCGTCGCCCAGATCGACGACTACCAGACGACGATCGCCTCGGCGGTCGAGGAGCAGACGGCGACGACGGCGGAGATGAACCGCGGGGTGGCGGAGGTGGCCGCCGGTTCGGGCGGCATGGCGGCCACGGTCGACGGGATCACTGCGGCCGCCGGCTCGACCAGCGGTTCCGCGACCGAGCTGCGGGCCGCCGCGGACGCGCTGACCGGCGCCGCCGGCCGGCTCAACGGGCTGGTGGAGCGCTTCCGCCTGACCCGCTGACCGGCTCCCCGGCCGCCACCCAGCCGGTGGTCGCCGGGTTGCGCGCGAAGACGGCGGTCAGCACCGGCAGCGGCAGCCCGAACAGCGCGACGGCGATCACGAAGTCCTCGTCGTCCCCGTAGAGGGTGGCCGTGCCGACCACCAGGACGAGCACCAGCGAGACGATCGCGGCCAGCGCCGCGGTGAGCAGCAGCGACGCCGGGCGGCGGGCCAGCAGCCGGGCCGCGCCGGTGATCAGCCCCGCCGCGCAGGCGACCCCGGTGAGGACCAGCAGCACGTAGGCGCCCTCGACGTCCCCCGCCAGCAGCTCCATCAGGAAGCCGGCCGACACCAGCGCGGTGAGGCCGCCGGTGACGAACCCCAGGACCGCGGCCGACGTGGCCACGCCCGGGCGGGCCGGCCCGTGCGGCCAGGGGGCGGCCGTCGCGGGTCCGAGCGGCCAGCCGTAGCCGGGGGAGCCGTGACCGGGTGGCGGGCCGTAGCCCGGGGGCTGCCAGGGCGGGGGACCGTAGCCGGGCGGGGGCCCGTAGCCCGGCGGCGGGCCGTACCCGGGCGGCGGCCCGTATCCCGGCGGCGGCCCGTACCCGGGCGGGGGCCCGTACCCCTGCGGCGGCCCGTACCCGGGCGGGGAGCCGTGGCCGGGCACCGGCCCGCCCGGCCTCGGGTACGACGGCGGCCCGTCGTAGCGCTCCTCCGGACCGGGGGACCCCTCGTCGCTCACACCCCCAGTGTGACCGCCCGCCGTCCCGGCCCGGCGAGACCCGCTACCGCTGCAGCGCCGCCCCGACGACCTGCTGCGCCTCCTGCTGGACCTGGGCCAGGTGCTCGGGACCGCGGAAGCTCTCCGCGTAGACCTTGTAGACGTCCTCGGTGCCGGACGGGCGGGCGGCGAACCAGGCGTTCTCGGTGACCACCTTGAGCCCGCCGATGGCCGCGTCGTTGCCCGGGGCGCGGGTGAGCTTGGCGGTGATCGGCTCGCCGGCCAGCTCGGTCGCGGTCACCGCCTCGGGGGAGAGCTTGCCCAGCGCCGCCTTCTGCGCCCGCGTGGCCGGTGCGTCGACGCGGGCGTAGGCCGACTCGCCGTGCCGCTGGGTGAGCTCGCCGTGCAGCTGGGAGGGCGAGCGCCCGGTCACGGCCTGGATCTCGCTGGCCAGCAGCGCGAGCAGGATGCCGTCCTTGTCCGTCGTCCACACCGAGCCGTCGCGGCGCAGGAAGGAGGCGCCGGCGGACTCCTCGCCGCCGAAGCCGACCGTGCCGTCCAGCAACCCGGGCACGAACCACTTGAACCCGACCGGCACCTCGACCAGCCGCCGGCCCAGGCCCGCGACGACGCGGTCGATCAGCGACGACGACACCAGCGTCTTGCCGACGGCGACGTCGGCACCCCAGGACGGCCGGTGCTCGAAGAGGTAGGCGATCGCGACGGCCAGGAAGTGGTTCGGGTTCATCAGCCCGCCGTCGGGCGTGACGATGCCGTGCCGGTCGGCGTCGGCGTCGTTGCCGGTGGCGATCTGGAAGTCCGCGCGCTTGCCGATCAGCGAGGCCATGGCCGACGGCGACGAGCAGTCCATCCGGATCTTGCCGTCCCAGTCCAGCGTCATGAACCGCCAGGTCGGGTCGACCAGCGGGTTCACCACGGTGAGGTCGAGGCGGTGGCGCTCGGCGATGGCCGCCCAGTAGTCGACGCTCGCGCCGCCCAGCGGGTCGGCGCCGATCCGGACGCCGGCGTCCCGGACGGCGTCGAGGTCGAGCACCGAGGGCAGGTCGTCGACGTAGTCGCCCAGGAAGTCGTGGGACCGGGCCTGGGCGCGGGCGCGGGCGAAGGGGACCCGGCGGACGCCGTCGAGGCCGTTGCGCAGCAGCTCGTTGGCGCGGTCTGCGATGACCTTGGTGGCGTCGGTGTCGGCCGGCCCGCCGGACGGCGGGTTGTACTTGAACCCCCCGTCGCGGGGCGGGTTGTGCGACGGGGTGACCACGATTCCGTCGGCCAGACCGGTGGTCTTCCCCCGGTTCGCCCGCAGGATGGCGTGGCTGACCGCCGGGGTGGGGGTGTACCGGTCGGCGGCGTCGACCAGCACGGTCACGTCGTTGGCGGCCAGCACCTCCAGCGCCGACGCCCAGGCCGGCTCGGACAGCGCGTGGGTGTCCCGGCCGATGAACAGCGGTCCGTCGTAGCCCTGGGCGGCCCGGTACTCGCAGATCGCCTGCGTGGTCGCCACGATGTGCGCCTCGTTGAAGGCGGCGTCGAACGCCGAGCCGCGGTGCCCGGAGGTGCCGAAGACGACCTGCTGCGCGGCGTCGGACGGGTCGGGCTCGAGCGTGTAGTACGCGGTGACGAGCGAGGCGACGTCGATCAGGTCGCTGGGCTGGGCGGGCTGGCCGGCACGGGGATCGCTCACGCCGCTGATCTTGTCCGCCGCGCAGCGGCCGCGCGACCCGGCGCCCGCCTCAGACGAGCGCCCTGCCGACGGCGACGGCGCGGGTGTCCGGGGCCGCCACGCGGACGGCGTCGGCCTCCTGGTCGTCCAGGGCGGTCTGGGAGCGCCGCTCGGCCTCCACGCGGGCGGCGTAGCTCGCCACCTCCGTGCCGATCCGCTCCTCGTCCCAGCCCAGCACCCCGGCGACCGCGCGGGCCACCGGCTCCGCGGAGTCGACCCCGCGGTGGGCGGTCTCGATGGAGATCCTGGTGCGCCGCGCGAGCAGGTCGTCGAGGTGCAGCGCCGATTCGTGCGCGGCCGCCCAGACCATCTCGACCATCAGGTATTCCTCCGCCCCCGGGACCGGCCGCAGCAGCTCCGGGTCGTCCGCGGCCAGCGCCAGGACGTCGGGGGTCAGGGAGCCGAAGCGGTCGAGGAGGTGCTGCGCGCGGAACCGCGGGATGCCCCAGCGGTCGGCGAGCGCCTCCAACTGGTTCACCATGGCGTGGTAGCCCTCCGCGCCGACCAGCGGGACGTTCTCGGTCACGCTCGGCGGCACGCGGCGGGTGACGTCCTCGGCGACTGCGTCGACCGCGTCAGCCGCCATCGGGCGGTAGGTCGTGTACTTGCCTCCGGCGACGGCGATCACCCCGGGCATCGGGCGCGCCACGGCGTGCTCGCGGGAGAGCTGGCTGGTGAGCTCCGACTCCCCGGCCAGCAGCGGGCGCAGGCCCGCGTAGACGCCGGTGATGTCGTCGTGGGTGAGCGGGACGGCGAGCACCTCGTTGACGTGCTCGAGGATGTAGTCGATGTCGGCCCGGCTCGCCGCGGGGTGCGCCTTGTCCAGCGACCAGTCGGTGTCCGTCGTGCCCACGATCCAGTGGCTACCCCAGGGGATCACGAACAGCACCGACTTCTCGGTGCGCAGGATCAGCCCGGTCTCCCCGTTGATCCGGTCCCGTGGGACGACGATGTGCACGCCCTTGCTGGCCCGCACGTGGAACCGCCCCCGGCCGCCCACCAGGGTCTGCAGGTCGTCGGTCCAGACGCCGGTGGCGTTGACCACGACCTCGCTGCGGACGTCGACCTCCGCGCCGGTCTCGACGTCCCGGACCCGGGCCCCGACCACCCGGCCGCCGGCGTGGGTGAAGGACACCACCTCGGCGGAGTTGAGGACGGTGGCGCCGTAGGCGGCCGCGGTACGCGCGAGGGTCAGGGTGTGCCGGGCGTCGTCGGCCTGGGCGTCGTAGTAGCGGACCGCGCCGACCAGGGCGTCGGGCTTGAGCGCGGGGAAGAGGGTGCGGGCGCTGGTGCGGGTGAGGTGCTTCTGCGCGGGCATCGGCTCGGCCAGGGCGCCGACACGGGCCAGGCCGTCGTAGAGGGCGAGGCCGGCGCTCACGTACGGCCGCTCCCACACCCGGTGGGTGAGGGGGTAGAGGAAGGGCACCGGCTTGACCAGGTGCGGCGCGAGCCGGTTCACGCTGAGGTCGCGCTCGTGCAGCGCCTCGCGGACCAGCCCGAACTCGAAGGACTCCAGGTAGCGCAGGCCGCCGTGGAACAGCTTCGAGGAGCGCGAGGAGGTCCCCGAGGCGAAGTCGCGGGCCTCGACCAGCGCGGTGCGCAGGCCGCGGGTCGCCGCGTCCAGCGCGACCCCCGCGCCGGTCACGCCTCCGCCGACGACCAGGACCTCGAACTCGGTCTCGGCGAGCTCGGCCCAGGAACGGGCGCGCTGCTCGGGGCCGAGCGGCGGTACTGCGGTCATCGGTGCTCCTCTGCGGTGTCGTGCTCCTCCAACGGTAGGAACGGCAGCACGGGGGATCGAGCCAGGGCGTTCGGCAATGCCGAACGCTTCACGCGGTGGCCGTCTCCTCACCGATCCAGCCCAGCGACCGGCTGACCGCCCGGCGCCAGCCCTCGCGGGCCCGTGCCCGCGTGCCGGAGTCCCACCCGGGATGCCACGTCCGGTGGCCGTCGGCGAGGGCGCGGACCGCATCGGTGTCAGGCCACAGCCCGACCGCGAGGCCCGCGGCGTAGGCGGCACCCAGCGCCGTCGTCTCGGCGACCGGCGGACGTTGCACCGGCACGCCGAGGACGTCGGCCTGGATCTGCATGCACAGCTCGTTCGCGGTCACGCCACCGTCCACCCGCAGCACCTCCAGCCGCACGCCGGAGTCGGCCTCCATCGCGGCGGCCACGTCTGCGGACTGGTGGCAGATCGAGTCGAGGGTGGCCCGGGCGAGGTGCTCGCGCCCGTGGAAGTGCGCCAGGCCGACGATCGTGCCGCGGGCGTCCGGCCGCCAGTAGGGGGCGAAGAGCCCGGAGAACGCGGGCACGAAGTAGGCGCCGGCGCTGTCCTCGACGGCGGCGGCGAGCTCCTCGATCTGGGCGGCCTCGTCGATCAGCCGCATCCGGTCGCGCAACCACTGGACCGCCGAGCCGGTGACGGCGATGGAGCCCTCCAGCGCGTAGACCGGGTCCTCGCCGGCGAACCGGTAGCAGACGGTCGTGAGCAGGCCGGCCCCGCTGCGCACCGCCTCCTTGCCGGTGTTGAGCAGGAGGAAGTTGCCGGTGCCGTAGGTGTTCTTGGCCTCGCCCGGGGCGAAGCAGGTCTGACCCACCATGGCTGCCTGCTGATCCCCGAGGACCGCCGTCACCGGGACGCCCGCGAGCTCCGGCACCGTGCGCACCGTGCCGTGACCGGCCGGGTCGGTGGAGTCGACGATCCGGGGGAGCAGAGCCCGGTCGATCGCGAACACGTCGAGCAGCTGGGGATCCCACTCCAGCGTGTCGATGTCCATGAGCATCGTCCGGCTGGCGTTGGTCACGTCGGTCACGTGCACCCCGCCGTCGGGACCTCCGGTGAGCTGCCACAGCAGCCAGCTGTCCACGGTGCCCGCGAGCACGTTGCCCGCGGCGGCACGCACCTCGTCGGCGTGCGCGTCCAGCAGCCAGCGCAGCTTGCCGGCGGAGAAGTAGGTCGCGGGAGGCAGGCCGGAGCGGCGGCGGACCAGGTCGGCGAGCCCGCGCCGCCCGATGTCGTCGATGAGCGGCTGGGTGCGGGTGTCCTGCCACACCAGGGCGTTGCCGAGCGGTCTGCCGGTGCGCCGGTCCCACAGCAGCGTCGTCTCGCGCTGGTTGGTGAGGCCGACGGCGGCGAGGTCCCCGGCGCGCAGCCCGGCCGCGGCCATCGCCCGCGCGATCACCTCGCGGGTGCGCTCCCAGATCTCCTCGGGACGGTGCTCCACCCAGCCGGGGCGGGGCAGCACCTGCGCGTGCTCGGCCTGGGCACGCGCGACCTCGCGGCCGGCGGAGTCGAACACCATGAAGCGGGTGCTCGTCGTCCCCTGGTCGAGCGCTCCGACGTACCGGCCGGGACGGCCGCCCCCCGGGGAGGGGGCGGCCGCCGGGATCGCCTGGGTGCCCACGCTCAGCGCGCCGCCCCGTCGCCCGCCAGTGCCGGCTCGCCGTCGGACCGGGTGCCCCCGTCGGCCACGGGTGCGTGGTCGGTCCCGGCCTCCCGGGTTCGGCTGCGCAGGACCGCGACCACGGCGAGCACGACCGCCGCGGCGATCGGCAGCCAGACCCGGACCAGCTGGGTGCCACCACCCCAGGTGCCGACCTCCACCTGGTTCGCCGTGCCGGCGACGTTGTTCCAGGTGATGAGGATCGAGGAGATGAACGCACCCGCGTAGACCGTGCCGGTCTTGTCCGCGAAGTACGTGGCGATCAGACCGACCACGAACAGCAGCGGCACGAACTGGTAGGCCACGATCGCCAGCAGGGGCTGGGTGTCGATCCACAGCGTCCCGCCCGCGATCAGCGGGGCGTAGTCGAGGACGATCAGCACGAGCACGCCCACCGCCAGGGCCACGCCGTTGGCCAGCATCCGGCGCCCGGTGCTCCAGCGGGACTCGGCGGAGCGCAGCTGGGCGTGCAGGACGGTCGCGATGACCAGCGTGAACACGGTGAAGGGCACCAGGTAGGTGAGGAAGACCCGGAACCGCGCGGCGTCCATGAGGTGCAGCTGGAAGACGTAGAAGCGGAAGTCGGTCTGGAAGGCCCAGTCGGAGAAGGCGAGCAGCCCGTACAGCGCCCCGGTGACGACGGCGGCGAAGACGGCGGACCTGCCGACCACCCGCCAGGAGAACCCGCCCTGCCCGGCCAGACCGTAGGCGCGGGCACCGCCGCCGGCCCGGCGGCCGCCGGTGACGTGCCAGACGGCGAACAGCACCAGGGAGATGAGCGCGTTGCCCAGCGCCCAGAACATGACGCCGGTGGTGATCTCCTGGGGGAACAGGCCGTTGGGGGTCACCCACTCGCTGCCCCAGATCTGGAAGGGGAAGTAGGTCACCGCCGAGACGACGGCGGTGAGCAGCGCCGTTCCCCACCACGGCAGGCCGCGCATGCCCACGCCCGGAGCGGGGCTGCCCGCCAGGCCGGCGAAGAACCGGGTGCGCAGCAGCAGGGCGCCGAACGGGAAGAGGAAGAGGATCCCGCCGAGGAAGGCGACGAGGGTGCCGGCCTCCTTGAGCCACCAGATCTGGCCGGACGCGGAGTGGCCGCCCTCGAGCGTCTGGTCGAACCAGTCGATCGAGTGCCGCACGGCGGTGGGGTCCAGGGTCAGGCCGGGGTGCGTGGCATCGGGCCGGTAGACCACCCGGGCGGTGCCGTCGTCGATCGAGCCGTAGACCCGGCCGGTCTCGACCGGCTCGTCGGTGCCGAAGACCGACATCATCTTCTCGTTGGACTGGACGTCGTCCGCGTCGGCCTCGTTCCACATGAGCGTGGAGAACTCCTCGTGCTGCCCGTAGACGAGGGCCATGTTGCGCGGGAACTCCGCGTCGCCCTCCGGGGAGACGCCCGAACCGGTGGAGGAGCCCACGAGCACGATCGAGCGGTAGGCGTCGGGCAGGACGGCCGCGGCGGTGAGCACCGTCCAGCCGCCCATCGAGTGGCCCTCGAGGCCGATGTTGTCCGGATCGACGATGTCGAGGGAGCGCAGGTAGGACAGGGCGGCCGGCCCGCCGTAGCCGTTCTCGTAGGCCGCCCCGCCGGAGAAGCCGTGCCCGGACTGGTCGAGGGCCATCACCACGTACCCGCGCCGGGCGAACTCGATGGCGAAGGCGTCCTGGGTCTCGCGGCTGTTGATGTAGCCGTGGACGGCGAGGATCGCCGGCGCGGGGTTCTCCGCGGTGACGCCGTCGGGGACGTACATCAGCGCGGAGAGGGTCTGCCCACCGCTGCCCGTGAAGCGGACGTCGGTGACCTCCACGTTCCCGTTGTCGGACTGCACGGCGGCGGCCACGCCGCCACCCAGCAGCACCAGGGCCAGAGAGACCAGCAGGAGGCTCCACAGCCTCCGCGGCCGGGACCGGACAGGGGTGGTCATCAGAGGGCTCCTCATCGACGGTGACGGGGTGCTGACGTGACGTGTCGGCCCGGCAGCGGGCGAACCGTAGGGCCGGCCAGTTGCGCTGCTCAACGAGTGCCGTACGGCAATGTCGTACGTCGTCCCGCGGTGCTCGCGCGCGATGGCCTACCGTCGGTCGCCGTGCCGGGCAGCGTGCAGTCGATCGAGCGCGCGGCCGCGATCCTGCAGGTCATCGCCGGGTCGGGCGGACGGCTGGGCCTGCGCGAGATCTCCGAGGCGGTCGGCCTGGCGAAGACGACGGCGCACGGCCTGCTCCGGACACTGGTCACCGTGGGATTCGTCGCGCAGGACCGCCGGACCGGGCGGTACGAGCTCGGGGCGGGCCTGCTGAGCCTGGGGACGAGCTACCTGGACGACAACGAGCTGCGGGCGCGGGCCTCGAACTGGACCGACGCGCTGGCCTCGCGCAGCGGCAGCGCCGTGCGGCTGGGCACGCTCGCCGGCACCCAGGTGGTCGTGGTGCACCACGTCTTCCGCCCCGACGACTCCGCGCAGGAGCTGGAGGTGGGCACGGCGCTGCCCGCGCACGCCACGGCGCTGGGGAAGGTGCTGCTGGCCTGCCAGGTCCCCCTGCCCCCGCTGCCGCAGGAGCTCGAGCGGTTCACCCGCGCCACGTCGACCACGGCCGCCGAGCTGGCACCCGAGCTGCAGGAGACCCGGACGCGCGGCTGGGCCCTGGAGCGCGAGGAGCACCTGCCCGGCGTGGCCGGGCTGGCGGCGCCGGTCCGCGGGGCGGCCGGGCTGGTGGTCGGGGCCCTCGGCATCACCGCTCCCGTGGCCGCGGTGCTCGACGGACGGGGCGCACCCCGCCCCGCGCTCGTCGGGATGGTCACCGACGCCGCCACCGCGGTGTCCCGCGAGCTGGGCGAGCGCCGACCGGAGCACAGCCGTGGCTGAGCGGTACGTGCTGGCCATCGACCAGGGCACCACCTCGACGCGGGCCATCGTCTTCGACCGCGCCGGCCGGCTGGTGGCCGTCCGGCAGCGGGAGCACCAGCAGCACTTCCCCCGGCCGGGCTGGGTGGAGCACGACCCCGAGGAGATCTGGGCGAACGCGCAGCGCACGGCGGCGCAGGTCATGGGGGACGTCGCCGCGCTGCCCGGCGAGCTGGTCGCGCTGGGCATCGCCAACCAGCGGGAGACCACCGTGCTGTGGGACCGCCGCACCGGCCGCCCGGTCACCCGGGCGCTGGTCTGGCAGGACACCCGGACGGCGGACCTCGTGGCCGAACTCGCCGCGCGGCCGGACGCGCACCTGGTCGCCGAGCGCAGCGGCCTGGAGATCGCCGGCTACTTCGCCGGCCCGCGGCTGCGCTGGATCCTGGACTCCGTCCCGGGCGCGCGCGAACGGGCCGAGCGGGGCGAGCTGCTGTTCGGCACCATGGAGAGCTGGCTCATCTGGAACCTCACCGGTGGCCCGGCCGGGGGCGTGCACGTGACCGACGTGACCAACGCCAGCCGCACGCTGCTGATGGACGTGCACACCTGCCGCTGGGATCCGGAGCTGCTCGCGTTCTTCGACGTGCCCGCCGCCGTGCTGCCCGAGATCCGGCCCTCGGTGGGCGTCATCGGATCGGCCACCGCACTGCCCACCCCCGTCCCCATCGCCGGTGCCCTCGGCGACCAGCAGGCGGCCTTGTTCGGGCAGGCGTGCTTCCAGGCGGGTGAGGCCAAGTGCACCTACGGGACCGGCAGCTTCCTGCTGCAGAACACCGGCACCGACCTGGTCCGCTCGAGCCACGGGCTGATCAGCACCGTGGCCTACCAGCTGGCCGGGGAGCCGGTGCACTACGCGCTGGAGGGCTCGGTCGCCGTCGCGGGATCGCTGGTCCAGTGGCTGCGCGACGGGCTCGGGCTGATCAGCTCCGCGGCCGAGGTCGAGACCCTGGCCCGGACGGTGGAGGACAACGGTGGCTGCTACGTCGTCCCCGCGTTCTCGGGCCTGCTGGCGCCGCACTGGGCCGGCGAGGCCCGGGGCGTCGTGGCCGGCCTGACCTCCTACGTCACCAAGGGCCACCTGGCCCGTGCCGTGCTCGAGGCCACCGGCTGGCAGACCCGCGACGTGGTGCAGGCGATGGACGCCGACTCCGGCCTGCCGCTGCCGGCGCTGCGGGTCGACGGCGGGATGACCACGAACAACCTGCTCATGCAGTTCCTCGCGGACGTGCTGGACACCCCCGTCGTCCGGCCGATGGTGGGGGAGACCGTCTCGCTCGGCGCCGCGTACGCCGCGGGCCTGGCCGTGGGTGTGTGGTCCGACGTCGCGGCGCTGCGCCGGAACTGGCACCGGTCGGCCCAGTGGTCCCCGCGCCCCGAGCGCGCCGCTGCGCTGACCGCCGAGTACCCGCGGTGGCAGCGGGCGGTCGAGCTCAGCATCGCCTGGGGCCGGTAGCCGGTCAACCCGCCCGGCGGGGCTCCCCGCGGTAGGTGCCGAACTGCCACAGGTTGCCCTCGGGGTCGCGGATCGTCACGTCCCGGGAGCCGTAGTCGGTCGTGTAGGGCTCGCGCACGACCTCCGCTCCCGCGGCGACGGCACGGGCGTGGACGGCGTCCGGGTCGGCGGTGACCACGTAGCAGCCCACGGCCTCGACCGGCCACTGGCCGCCGTCGTCCCGCCGGGAGCCGAGCATCACCCCGCCGCCCTCGGGCCAGTCGAGCTGGGCGTGGTCGACGCGGTCGCCCTCGCCGTAGCTCACGGTCTCCTCGAAGCCGAGGACCTCGACGAGGAAGCGGATGAGCCCGCGGGCGTCCTTCGCGCGGAAGGCGGGCCAGACCTGGGGTGGGGGAGTCGTCATGACGCGGACAGTGCCGTCGTGACCGCCTCTGTGTCTTGGGCGAATCCGAACTCGGCCGCCAGCCACCGCGTGGGGGGAAGCCCCGCGAACTCGCGCCACTCGCGGGTCAGGTGCGCCTGGTCCGCGTAACCCGCGGCCACGGCGAGCCCGGCCAGGTCCAGCCTCCGGCCGGCGGCCGAGCGGGAGGCGAGCTCGCGCCGCGCCCTGTCGAAGCGGACCACGCGCGCCGCCTCCTTGGGGCGCAACCCGGTGGCCGCCCGAAAGCGCTGCTCCAAGTGCCGGGTGCTCCAGCCGACGTGCGCGGCAAGCCGGGAGACGGGCAGCCGCCCGCCGGTCGCCGTCGTCAGCCGCCAGGCCTCCCGCACCTCGGCCGGGTCGGGGACTTCCTCCCGGAGCCGGCGCAGCAGCCCAGCCTCGAGAGCGCGGAACCGGCCCGACCACGTCGCCGCGGAACGGACCCGGTCCACCAGCTCGCCGGCCGACGGCCCGAGCAGGTCCTCCAGCGGTGCATCGACCGAGGCCAGGGCGCCGGCCGGGCAGCCGAGCAGGGCGTGGGCGCCGAACGGGGTCAGCGAGAGCTGGATGCCGGCCTGCCGGCCCGGGTGGACGATGCGCGCCGGCCGGGTGTGCAGCCCGCCGACCAGCGAGTCGTACCGGCCGGGGGACTGGACCGGATCGGGGTGGGCGGCGATATCCAGCGGCTCGTCGAGCGTGACGACGACCGTGAGGAACGGCGACGGCAGCCCCCGGTGCTCGCCGGGCGGCAGACCTTCGTGCCGGTAGCCGACCGCGGCCGCGACGAACGGGCGCAGCGCGGGGTGCGGGCGGTGCACCACCGACTCCTGCAGCACGCGGTCAGGATCGCGGGCCGGCCACGCGCTGTCACCCCCGGTCGGCCCGCGGACGGCTCAGTAGCCGCTGGAGGTCCTCGCGAGCCCGAAGACGAGGCCGAGGACGAGGAAGCCGATGCCGACCCAGCCGAGCACGATGCCCGCCGTCGCCATGCCGCTCCCGGAGTCGCCGCGTTGCCGGATCTGCTGCTTGGCCACGTAGCCGAAGACCAGCGCCAGGATGCTGCCGATCCAGTACAGCCAGAGGATGCCCAGGACCATCGACGCGACGGCCATGCCGTTCGTGCGCCGCGGCGGCGCGTACGGATAGCCGCCGTACGGCGGCTGGCCGTAGCCCGGCGGGTAGCCGCCGTAGGGCCCCGGGGGCTGCCCCCAGGCGGGCTGGTCCGGTGCGCCGTGCGGGTCACCGGCAGCCGGCTGCTGAGGTCCGGGGTAGGTCATCGCTCGCTCCTGATCACTCCGGTCCGCCGGTGACGGAGGTCCTCGCGTTCGGTCGCACATCCTGACCGTTCGCGGCGGCGATCGGGGTGAGGCGCGCGACGGCACGGACCCGAGGTGGCTGCCCGGTCTCGTCAGGCCGGATCCAGTCCCGCTGCCCCTTCGAGCGCCGCCGCCACGGCCTCGAACTCCGCCAGTGCAGCCGTGAGGTCGTCGACGATCTCCCGTGCGATGACCTCGGGGGAGGGCAGGTCGTCGAGGTCCTCGAGCGAGGCGTCCTTGAGCCAGGTGATGTCGAGGTTCGCCTTGTCACGTGCGAGCAACTCGTCGTAGGTGAAGGAGCGGAACCGCTCGCTCTCCACCCGTTCCGAGCGCGGCCGCCCGGGGCGGTAGAACTCGACGAACTCGTCCAGGTGGCTGCGCCGCAGCGGGTTCTGCTTGAGCGTGAAGTGCTGGTTGACCCGCAGGTCGTAGACCCAGAGCCGCTCGGTCCAGGGGTGGTCGGCGGCCGGCCGCTTGTCGAAGAACAGCACGTTCGCCTTCACGCCCTGCGCGTAGAAGATGCCGGTCGGCAGACGGAGCAGGGTGTGGACGTCGTAGTCGCGCAGCAGCTTCTTGCGGATCGTCTCGCCTGCACCGCCCTCGAACAGCACGTTGTCCGGCAGGACGACGGCCGCCCGGCCGGACATCTTCAGGATGGTCGCGATGTGCTGCAGGAAGTTGAGCTGCTTGTTCGCCGTGGTGACCACGAAGTCCGCGCGCTCGATCTCGCGGTCCTCGCGCGCCTCGCGACCGTCGGCGCCCACCATCGTGATCGACGACTTGCGCCCGAACGGCGGGTTGGAGAGGACGACGGAGTACCGCTGGCCGGGATCGGCGAGCAGCGCGTCCTTGACCTCGATCAGGCTCTCCCCGCTGGGCTTGCCGATGCCGTGGAGGATCAGGTTCATGGCCGCCAGGCGGGCCGTGCCGTCGACCAGCTCGACGCCGTGCGCGAAGGCGTCACGCAGGTGGTCGCGCTCCTCCGGCGTCATGTCCTCGGCGTGCTGGGAGGCGTACTCGTGCGCGGCCAGCAGGAAGCCACCGGTGCCGGCGGCCGGGTCGATGACCGTGTCGGCCGCGGACGGCTGGAGGCAGTCGACCATCGCCTGGATCAGCGGTCGCGGGGTGAAGTACTGGCCGGCGCCGGACTTGATGTCCTCGGCGCCCTTGGCCAGCAACGACTCGTAGGCGTCGCCCTTGATGTCGGTGCCGGACGCCGACCAGTTCTCCTTGTCGATCAGGTCGACGATGAGCCGCTTGAGCTTGGCTGGGTCCTGGATGCGGTTCTGCGCCTTGCGGAAGACGACGCCGAGGACGCCGGGCTGCCGGGCCAGGTCCTCCAGCATGTGCCGGTAGGTCAGTTCCAGGTCATCGCCGTCGGCGTCGAGCAGCCGCTGCCACGAGCAGTGCGCGGGCACGATCCGCTCAGGCTTGAGCGGCCGGGTCTCGCGCTCGTGCGCCATCTTGAGGAAGAGCAGGTAGGTCAGCTGCTCGGTGTACTCGATCGTCGAGACACCGTCGTCCCGGAGGACGTTGCAGTAGCTCCACAGCTTGTCGACCAGCCGCCGTGCCTCGGTCACCGAACTCCTCGTCGTCCCCGGATGTCGCCGGCCCGATGCTCGCACGTGCCGATGAGGCCACGGCTCAGGGACAGCCACCCGCGCGCGTCCTCCTGCTCGTTGCGACGGCGCCCGGAAAGGCCCGCAGAATTTACGTACTCGCGCCCTGAGCAGGGCTTTTCTGTCGTACCTCGATCGTATGTTCGACTCGTCGATCGGCCCCGCGGCGGGAGGAGGAGCACATGTCCGAGCTCCGCTCCGCCCTGGACCAGCTGGCCGAGATCGACCTCGATGCCATGACGGACGACGCGCTGCTCGACCTCGCCGCCGAGCTCGTCACCGCGAGCAACCGGGTCGCCGCGTCGGTGACCGCCGTCGTTCGAGCGGCTGACCGGCGTGAGGCCTACCGGCACGACGGCGCGGTCTCGATGAAGAGCTGGCTGCGCGGCAGCTGCCGCATGGCCCCGGACCAGGCGACGGCGATCGTCTCGACGGGTCGGCGGCTCGAGCAGCTGCCGGAGACGGCGGCCGCGTTCGCTGCGGGTGAGATCAGCTCGGCGCATGCTCGAGTGATCACCAGGGCCATGACGCCGGGCCGGCTGGCCAAGGCCGCTGACGTAGGCATCGACCTGGCCGAGACCGACGAGATCCTCGCGTCCCTGGCCCGGGCGACCGCCCCGCACGAGACGGCTCGCGGCGTGAAGGCATGGGTGGCCGGCGTCGATCCCGATGGCAGCCTCGATGACGCCGCCGACGTCCGCCGGCGGTTCACCATGGCTACCGGGATGGACGGCCGGGTGTACCTGCGGGGCGATCTGGACGCCGCCGGTGGCGAGTACCTGCACACCGCGCTCGGCGCGTTGATGAACGGGGACCGCCCCGCCGGCGACAGGCGGTCACACGCGGAGCGGCAGGCGGACGCGCTGGTGGCGCTGGCCCGCGGTGCGCTCGACGGCGGATCCCTCCCCGATGTGCGGGGCGAGCGGCCGCACGTGCGCGTGACCATCGACTGGTTGGCCCTCTGCGCCGAGCGTGGCGCCCCGGGCGGCTCCGGGGGCTCGCTGGGATGGGCGGGGCCGATCAACCCGGAGACGGCGCGGAGATTGGCGTGCGACGCCAGCGTCGTCCGCATCATCACCGGCCCGGACGGGCTGCCGCTGGACGTCGGCCGGGCACAGCGCACGGCGAGTGCCGCGATCCGCCGGGCCGTCGAGCTCCGTGACGGGCACTGCGTCTTCGCCGGCTGCGACGCCCCGCCGGAGTGGTGCGACGTCCACCACGTCGTCCACTGGGCCCACGGCGGGCCGACGAGCTGCGACAACGGGGCACTGCTCTGCGAGCGGCACCACACGAGCTGTCACGAAGGCGGGTTCACGATCCGCCGAGATCCCGGCACCGGCCACTGGCACACCTACCGGCCGGACGGAACCGAGGTTCTCAGCCGCGCCGGTCCCTGAACCGGACGGCGGCACCCGCCGCCCGGCATGTCACAGGGACTCGAAGAAGTCCTCGTCCAGCTGGTGCAGCGTCACGGTGACCTCCGCCTGCACACCCACGCCGTGCCGGAGCATGAGCTCGGCGAGGCGTGCTCCATCGATGAGCTCGATGCGGGCGTTGACACGCTCGGCCTCGGTCCGCGCACCTGCAGAGAAGCTGCTGGTGGTGATGAACACGCCGCGGTCACCCTGTGCGCCCATCAAGGCGCCCACGAATGCCCTGGATGGCCGGCCTCTGGACTGACTGGTCGGGCGCGTAGCGCTTGGCCTGGAGGTAGATGCGGTCCAGCCCCAAGGGGTCCTGGCTGATGATGCCGTCGATGCCGGCGTCACCGCTGCGGCCGGAGTGCTCGACGCCGCCGGAGCGGCCGTAGCCCATCCGCTCGAGGAGACGGACGACGAGGCGCTCGAAGTCGGTCGGTGACAGCGACAGAGCGCGCTTCAGCAGCTCACCTTCCAGGGCCGCCCGGTTCTCGGTGACCGCCTGGGACAGGAGGTCCTGCGGCGAGGCCGCATCGACCACGATCTCTGCCTCGATCACATCGTCCGCAGCAGGAGACCGCACACTGCTGCGTGAGCGGAAGTCGCGGTAACTGGGGAAGCGCTGGAGGACTGCCATGTCCACGCGTTCCGGATGCGCCGCCAAGACCTGGCGACCGGTATCGCTGATTGCGATGTGGCCACGCGCCGGTCGCTCCAGCAGACCGGCCTGGAATAGGTGGCTGATCGCCCAGGTGACGCGGTTGTCCATCCGACGCTGGCGGCCGCTGGGCAGTAGCGCCTCGCGCTCCTCGTCGGTGAGTCCGAAGCGGTCGCTCATGGCAGTGACGAGATCGCGCGTCCGCCGCACCGAGCCATCGCTCACGGCCTCCAGCAGCGGCCGCATGAGCGACTGGAAATCGGGGATCACAAGGCCGCCTCGGCCATCTCCTCGACGACCTCAACGTCGGAACTCCGCCCGGTCAACTGCCCCGAGAACGCTGCGCCGAGCAAGGCCCGCCTCAGTGAGGAGGATCGAAGCTGGAGCAGACGCAGTTCCTGACGTAGACGAGCAGCCCGCTCGCCGGTAGCCCGCAGCTGGGCCACCAGACGACGCTGCTCATCGAGAGGGGGGACCGGCATGAGCATTCCTCGCAGCCGTTCCTGAGGAAGGTGCTTGATCGTCGTTCCGGTGAACATCGCGCTTGTGTCTCCGGTACGGATGGTCGCCTCGAGCATCGCCGCAGCGAACTCAGGC
Organism: Blastococcus sp. TF02A-30; assembly: GCF_003319185.1. Taxonomy (GTDB): domain Bacteria; phylum Actinomycetota; class Actinomycetes; order Mycobacteriales; family Geodermatophilaceae; genus Blastococcus. The sequence continues at coordinate 237,169 of NZ_QOHJ01000001.1, read as the reverse complement.
GTCAGCCGGCCCGGATCGACTCGCACGCGATGCAGCGCCTTCTGGAAGGTGATCAGGTCATCGCTGCCTGGCCAGATGGCACAACGCCCCGGCTCACCGCCTTCGCAAACCAGCAGATCGCCCGGCCGAAGGGCTAGCTCCTGCCTTTCAGCCTCCGACAGGCTGACCGACTTCACGTCGCTCGTGTCGACGGAACCCCAGCGGACGTTGATGTTGCGCAGATAGGGCGTCGGCGTCCCGGTAGCCCGCTTGCTGTCGAGCATCTTGCCGAGACGGGTCTCCGCCACCTCACCGAGCGGAAGGAACTCAACGCCACGCACACGCAGTTCGTTCGCTTCCCGTTGCAGGGAGGCGACCGTCAGCGCATCGAGGCGTCGCACTCCCGCTGCAACCATGTCCTTCGCGGCGTCCAGTCGGGAGAGGTAGTCCTCCAGCAGGACGACGATGCGCCGCTGCTCGTCAAAGGAGGGGACCGGTATGGGGAGGTGGCGGATCGTCTTGAGGCCGAGTCGGGGCCTTCCCACACCGTGCAGTTGCTCGGCCGCCCATCGTTTGAGCGCCGGATTCTGCATGGCGTACATGACCCAGCGGGGATCAACCTCGTCAGACAACCGAACTCGAACGCAATCCGCTTTGACGATGGCCGCCCCAAGCGTCGCGGGTGCGAGGCACGCGCGCGGCGGGTCCTCGCCCAGCGACGCGATGAGGAGGTCGTCAGCGCGGACTTCGTGCTTGCGCAAGCCCTCGAAGTGCGACCAGGGGATAAACGCATCGGAGCTTCGGTACACACCCTCGCCGATGTTCTGGAGGCGGACGACGCGGGCACCGTCGGATGAGTAGTGAGCGCTGGTTAGCTTGGAGCCGAACGGACCGTCGGTGATTGCACCGGGCTCTGCGGCCTTCAGTTCATCGAGGACAGCCCAGCGCCACCCGTCTGGCAGATCATTCATGCGATCAGCTCGCGGTTGAGGTCGGCGAGGTAGACCGCGGCCTTCTCGCCGAGGTCGCGGAGCAGGCCATCCACGCCGCCGTGCTCGGTGAAGGGCACGTTGTCCAGGTCGTCCTCCGTGATGCCTGCCGACGCAGCGATCACGTCGGCCATGCGGTCCAGCCACCAGCGCTGCCGCTCCGTGAACACCGCCCCGGCCTGCTCCTGCTGGGCCAGCCAGGACCGGTACCGTTCGCCCACCTTCGCAGCGAAGGGTTCGAGGCGGTCGTCCGCCCCCAGAGTGAACCTCACCAGGGAGACGAGGTCGGTGACCGTGTGCCGGTCCGCGTGCCGCACCCGGCCGACCTCGATGGCCTCGTAGGCCCGCCAGATGAGGTCCGGCGTCCAGTTGTGCGGCGGCCGCTTGATCCGCTCCGCCAGCTCGCGCAGCTGCGCGAAGGTGACGCTCGCGTCCTCCGACCGCGAGTACAGCAGCTCCAGCGCCGTGATCTCGCTGCGGTTGTCCTCCAGGTACTGCCGCCACGAGGTGACCACCGAGCGCGCCTTCTCGGTGTCCACCACCCCGCCGGCACCCAGCAGCGTGTCGACGCTGACGTCGTCGATCACCTGGTCGTGCTGCCGCCGCAGCTCCTTGATCCGATCGCGCAGCTCCGGCCGCGCGGCCAGCGGCTCGACGGCCTTGTCCACCAGCTCCTGGACGGCCTTCTCCGGGTTCTCCGGCTGGGCGGAGATGGCCTTTGCCTGCTCGTCCGGGTCCACCGCGTGCACCAGGCGCTGCACGATCGCTCGCAGTGATCCGCCCGCGACCTCGTCCAACTCCGCGCGCTCAGCGGGAGTCAGGTCCAGCTCCAGCTTCGCCAACCGGGACGCGAGTGATGCCGTTTCGTCCTCGGTCAGCGTGAACATCCCGGCCTTGTCGAGCAACCGGTCCAGGGACACCGACTTCTTCCGCTCCAGCGGGGTCGCGTCCACGTGCGGGTGCTCGGTGACGCCCACGGCGTCGACCAGCACGAAGCGGTCCTTCGTGGTGGCGTCCGGCGTCACCAGCTGGAAGTCCGTGGAGGAGATCGTCCGAGATCCGCGGCCCTTCATCTGCTCGAAGTAGGACGCCGAGCGCACGTCCCGCATGAAGAACACGCACTCCAGCGGCCGGACGTCGGTCCCTGTGGCGATCATGTCCACGGTCACCGCCACCCGCAGCGTCGGCGACGTCCGGAACGCCTTGAGCGCGCCCTTCGGGTCCTTCGCGTTGTATGTGATCTTGGCGGCGAAGTCGTTGCCCTGGCCGAACACCTCGCGGACCGTGGTCACGACCTCTTCGGCGTGGTTGTCGTCCTTGCAGAAGATGAGCGTCTTGGGCACCGTCGACCGGCCCGGGAAGATCTCGGTGAACAGCCGGTCCCGGAAGGTCTCCAGCACCAGCCGGATCTGGTTCTTCGCCGTCACCGCCCGGTCCAGCTGGCCCGCGGTGTAGACGACGTCCTCGTCCAGCGACTCGTACCGCTGCTTGCGGGTCCGGCGGTCCACCTTCGGCACCACGGTGCCCGCTTCGATCGTCGATCCGGACTCGGAGATCTGCGTCCTGATCCGGTACACGTCGAAGTCGACGTTCACGTTGTCCGCCACGGACTCCGCGTAGGTGTACTCCGAGACCAGGTTCTGCTGGAAGAAGCCGAACGTCTGCTTCACCGGCGTCGCCGTCAGACCGACGATGTGCGCGTCGAAGTACTCGAGCACCCCGCGCCAGACCCCGTAGATCGAGCGGTGCGCCTCGTCGACGATCACCAGGTCGAACGACTCCGGCGGCATCTGCGGGTTGTACGAGACGTCCACCGGTGCATCGGGCACGAACCCGTCGAGGCCCGGATCATCGACGTCCTCGATCGTCCGACCCTGGAGCGCGGCGTAGACGCGCTGGATCGTCGAGATCACGATCGACGACGAGTCCAGCATCCCGGCGCTGGTCAGCGGATTGACGTTGTAGATCTCGGTGAGCCGGCGGCCGTCGTCCGGCGTGGCGTAGTTCTGGAACTCCGCGAAGGTCTGGGAGCCGAGGTTGTTCCGGTCGACCAGGAACAGGATCCGGCGGAACCCACCGTGCTTGAGCAGCCGGTAGCAGCTGGTGACGGCGGTATAGGTCTTGCCCGCACCGGTGGCCATCTGGACCAGGGAGCGGCTGTACCGCTGCTCAGCCAGCGAGCGCTCGATGCCCTCGATCGCGGTGATCTGCGCGGGCCGCAGTCCTTCGGTGATCAGCTCGGGCATGGCGCGGACCCTCGCCCGCCAGGTGGCGGCGACCGGGTCCACCTCGGCATCGCGGATGGTCCGGGCGAGCGTCTCCGGGCGCGGGAACGAGAAGATCCGCCGCGCCCGCGGGACCGGGTCGTAGCCGTTGGTGAAGTGCACCTCGGACCCCGACGCCTCGAAGACGAAGGGCAGCCGGTCGTCCAGCGTGAGCGCTCGGAGCCGGACCTCCGGCGGAAGTCCGGTCGCGTACCGAGCCGACTGCCACTCGACGCCGGACAGCGTCGTCCCTTCCGGCTTCGCCTCGATCACCCCGACGGCGCGCCGGTCCACGTAGAGCACGTAGTCGGCCCGCCCGTGCCCGCTGGCCATGATCACCTCGCGGACGGCGACACCGGGCAGCGTGAGGTTGGCCTGGCCCTGGTTCTGGACAGCCCAGCCCGCGGCCCGTAGCTGCCGGTCGATCAGCACGCGGGCGCGCTGCTCTGCGGTGAGCTGGCCTTTCTCCCCGTTCTCCGTCATGGCGTCGAGGACGATAGGGCCTCGGCCGTGCCGTAACCAGCCATGACGCGGAGTGGCTACCCCTCCCGGGGCGCGTACATGATCAGCGCGACTCCGAGCAGGCAGACCAGTGCGCCGGCGACGTCCCAGCGGTCGGGCCGGAACCCGTCCACGGCCATGCCCCAGGCCAGCGAGCCCGCGACGAAGACGCCGCCGTAGGCAGCGAGGATCCGGCCGAAGTTCGCGTCGGGCTGGAGCGTGGCCACGAACCCGTACAGGCCCAGCGCGATCACCCCCGCACCGACCCACAGCCACCCGCGGTGCTCGCGCACGCCCTGCCAGACCAGCCAGGCGCCGCCGATCTCGGCCAGCGCCGCCAGCGCGAACAGCAGCAGCGAGCGGGTGACCGTCACTCGACCGACGCCGGGCCCTGTGACCGTTCCTCGACTCCGTCGAGGAACCGCCGCAACGTCTCCAGGAAGACCTCCGGCTGCTCCGAGTGCACCCAGTGCCCGGCGTTCTTCACCTTGACCAGCCGGGTCGCCGGGAACAGCTCGTCCATCCGCTCGCGGTCCTCGGGCAGCACGTAGTGCGAGTTCGCGCCGGCGATCCAGAGCACCGGCCCGTCGTAGGTGGTCCCCGGGGGCGGCTCCGGGAAGCCGCGCAGCTCACCGAGGTCGCGCGCGAGCAGGTCCAGGTTCAGCCGCCAGCGCCAGCCGCCCGCTGCTGCGCCCACGCCCTCGCGGACCAGGCTCTGCAGCAGGAAGCTGCGCACCATCCGGCTCGGGACGGCGGTCTTCAGCGCGGCGTCGGCGTCCTGGCGGGTCTCCAGCGCCCCGAGGTCCATCGCCTTCATCGCCGCGATGTACGCGGCGAACGGCGAGGCCTCCTCGTCCTCGTCGTCGGTCCGGCCGCCCTGGAGCGGGTACTCGACCGGAGCGATGTCGACGACGACCAGCGCCCGCAGCAGCTCCGGCCTGCGCAGCGCGAGCGTCATCGCGACCTTGCCGCCCATCGAGTGCCCCACCAGGGTCACCGGCTCGCCGTAGCCGGCCAGCTCCTCGGCGACCAGCTCGGCCATGTCGAGGTAGTCGACCCGCTCGGTCCACGGCGAGTGCCCGTGGTTGGGCAGGTCGAGCAGCGTGACGCGGTGGCCGTCGGACAGGCCCTTGGCGATCGTCGTCCAGTTCTTGCCCTGGCCGAACAGGCCGTGCACGAAGACGACCCGCGGCCCGGCCTCGCCGAGCGTCCGGGCGTGCAGCCGTTCCTCCTCGCCCGCGTCCTCGGTCACCCGGCGATTCCACCACGAACCGTCGTCCCCGCCGCTTACCGTGCCGGGGACGAGGGGGAGGTGGCATGCCGGGACGACGGCGCCGCAGCAGCAGTTCCACGGGCACGACCACCCGGACCCGGGCGGCAGCTCCGCGCAAGCGGGCGGCGGCGAAACCCGGCGGGGCGAAGCCCGCTCTCGAGCTGCCGGTCGCCGGCCGGGGGGAGCGGGTGTGGGTGCTCGCCGTCCCGTTCCGGGCGCCCGCACCGGGCGCCCAGTGGCACGCCGGGCTGCAGGCGCACGTGTGGGTCGGGGCGGAGCTGCCCAGCGCGCTGGCGCCCTACGACCCGCCGCCGCACAGCTTCGAGCGGTTCGTCGAGGACGAGCTCAACGCCGTTCCCCGCCCGCTGCCCGAGCCGCGCGCCCTCATCCCGCGCGACCTGCAGTGCGACGGCGCCGACGTGATCGCGGCGCACGCCGCCGCCGGCGGCCGGGTCTTCCTGCTCGGCGACGACCCCGGCGTCGGCAAGACCGGGACGGCGATCCTGGCCGTCAAGGCGGTCGCCGAGCAGCGCGACGTCGAGCGGGTGCTGGTGGTGGCCGACCGGCCCGCGGCGATCACCATCCCGCACTGGTCGCGCTCGATCGCCGGCTTCGGTGACGGCGGGCTGCGCTGGTGCGTCACCACCTGGGACCGGCTGGGCAAGGTGGCCGCCGTCCTCAAGGCGACCGGCACGCGGTTCGACGTCGTCGTCGCCGACGAGGCGCACATGGTCCGGCACACGACGACGCAGCGGTGGAAGCACTGGAAGGCGGTCTCCGGCGCGGGCCGGGTGAAGGACGCCCCGTACGTGCTGGCGGCGACCGCCACCCCGGCGCACACCCCGCTCGAGCTGCCCTACCTGGCACCGGAGTTCGCCCAGCGGCACGGCGAGGGCCTGCGCGAGTGGGCCGACCTCCCGGCCCGGCTGGCCGCGCACGGGTTCCACGTGGAACGTGGCCGCTACGGCTGGCAGTGGACCGAGGACGCCGCCGCCCGCCGCTCGGACCTCGCCACGCTGCAGGGCTGGCTGGCCGACGCCGATCCGCCGGCCACCCTGCACCGGCCCGCGCCGTGGGGCCAGGTCTCCGTCGGCGGGGCACCGGTGACCCTGACCCCCGCCGAGCGGGCGGCCTACGAGGCGGAGTGGTCGGAGTTCCGCGCCGAGATGAAGCTGGCGCGCAAGGGCCGGCAGACCGCCCGCGGCCGCGCCGCCCTGCTCCGGTTCCGGCAGAAGGCCGGGCTGATCCGCGTCCAGGCCACGGTCGACTGGATCAAGGCCCAGGTGGAGGCCGAACGGCAGGTCGCGGTGTCGGTCGAGTTCGTCGAGACCGCGGCCGACCCGATCCGCGAGGCGCTGCTCGACGCGAAGATCCCGGTCGCCGGCATCTACGGGCGCGACCGGTTCGACGTCGAGGCCGAGCGGCTGCGCTTCCAGCGGGGCGACGCGCAGGTGTGCGTCTTCACGGTCACCGCCTCGATCAGCCTGCACGCGGAGGAGCTCCTGCCGGACGGCTCGCACGCCTCCGCGCTGCCGCGGGTGGGGCTGTTCCACCAGCCGCGGTTCTCCGGCATCCAGGCGCGGCAGGTCACCGGCCGCACGCACCGCGACGGCAAGGTCTCGCCGTGGCTGGTCGCCTTCGCCGAGGACACCGTGGAGGAGCAGGTCGCCCGGGTGATGGTCGAGCGGCTTGCGGTCAGCGGCTCGACCGCCGGCGCCGACACCGCGGCCCTGCAGGAGATCGCCGAGCTGCTCGACGCCGACTGGCTGCCCGCCACCGCGCTCAGCGAGAGCTGAGCCCGCGCCCGACGCCCGGCGGCTCGGGGTCAGCCACGCGGGAGGGAGCGACCGTCCGGCAGCGTCCGGCCGCTCAGCAGGGCGACCAGCTGCCCGCCGTCCGCGCGCACCGGTTCGCCCTGCCCCCACGTCCACCCGGAATCCGCGGCTTCGAGCCGCACGCCGGTCAGGTCGATGCCGAAGATCGCACCGTCGGCGGCGGTGAGCGAGTCACGGACCGCGGTCACCGCCTCGGGCGGGGCGACCGCCTCCCGGCCGAGCGCGACGGTGACGTCGAGCGAGTGGATGACCGCGTGGCTCAGCGCACCGGCGGCGCCGCCGCCCGGTGGCTCCCAGGCGTGCAGCTGCGGGGAGCGGAGGTCGTCCAGGAGCCGTTCGGCGGGCAGCTCGCCGTCCCGCGCCGCCACCGCGTCGGACAGCTTCGTGAAGTCCCCGCCCGCGGCGGCCATCTCGGCGCCGAACCGCTCCGGCGTCAACCGCACCGGCATCGTCACGTGCGCGACCACGTGCCGGACCTGCCATCCGGCGCACAGCGTCGGTGCCGTCCAGGTCGCGGCGGGCTCATCGGCCAGCAGGTCCGCCAGGCCCTCGCAGGTCCGGCCCACCCACACAGAGGCCGCTCGATCCGTCCCGGCCGTCCCGCTCGCGTTCATCCCCGCTCCCTCCACCCGGCCCGCTCCCTGCGGGCCGCGACGGGTGGACCGGGGCGGACCGCGGAAGTCATCGGTCAGGCGCCGGGCGTGCCCTGGAGGTCGTTGCGCGGCATCAGCCGGTCGGCGCGCAGGGGCCGCTCGTCGCCGGGGGTCTCGGTCCAGTCGACCTCCACGATCTGGCCGGCGCGCAGGCTCGTGCCGGCCCGCGGGTCGATGGCGGCGGCGTCCACCCAGCAGTCGCCCGGGACCTCGGGCAGGTCGACCAGCCCGGTGCCCGTCGCCTCGTCCCACCGGACGACCGTCCCCACGCTGGTGCCGCTGCGCGTCATGCGGCCAGCCTGCTCGGGACCGCGGACGGCGGCAAGCGGTGGCCGAACAGGGGGCGGACCCCGGGTCACCCGCGGGGAGGCGCTCCGGCGTCGCGCTCGAGGGACGCACGGTCCCAGTGCGCCGCGTCCGCCGCTGCCTCGTACGTGCGCTGCAGGAAGTCCAGCAGCAGCGCGTCCGGGTCCGGGGCGGTGCGCACCAGCTCGTAGGGCAGCACGAACTCGCTCAGCTCGTCGACCCAGCGGGCACCCCCGGGCAGCCCGGTCGCCTCCCGGAACCCGGGCGGCTCGGGGTAGGCGTAGCTGTAGAACACGCCCTCCTCCCCGGGCGGACCGGGCCAGTAGCCGCAGCTGCTGACCTCGTGGGAGTAGGCCTCCAGCATCACGTGCGGGCCGCAGTTCGGTGCGCCGCCCGGGTGGTCGGGGGCGGTACGCCCGGAGAACCGCGTCGTGGCGAGGTCGAGGGCTCCCCAGAACAGGTGCACCGGGCTGGACTTCCCGACGAACCGGTCCCGGAAGACGGTGAAGACCCGCGTCATCTGCACCATCGCCTGCCAGAAGCGGTGCACCGCATCCGGGTCGTAGCTGGCGTGCTGCCGGTCGTCGGCGAACGGGACGGCTCCGGGGATCTCGACCGGCACCGGCCAGATCGGCGTCCCCACCCCCAGCTCGTCGAGCAGCCGCATGAACTCGGCGTAGAAGTCGGCCACGGCGCGGGGCACCAGCGGCAGCGTGCCGCGCCCGCCGTCGGTCGTGAGAACGTCGAGCCGGTGGTCGACGAGGTCGAGGTCCACCTGGAAGGACGGCCCGCTCGGGTGCGGCACGAGCGAGGTGGTCAGGCCGCGGGCGGTCACGTACAGCGGCACGTTCCACCAGTGGTTGGCCAGCGGCGCGTTGGCCATGCGCACCTTGCCGATGACCTGCGTGTACAGCTGCAGTGTGTCGCGCGTATCCGCCCAGTCGGCGACGCGGATCGTCGGCCACTGCTGCGCGGGGGTTCGCTCGTTCACGGGCCCAGTCTGCCGCTCCGGCCGGCGCTGCTAGGTTCGGCCTCGTACGTGGCACGGGGTGTCCCGCCCGGGACTGAGATCACACCCGTCGAACCTGCTCCAGTTGGTACTGGCGAAGGGATGTCACCGGCATGCATGCCGTCGATCTGCGGGCTGCCCGCGAGGCGCTGCGCGAGCAGCAGCCCCTGGTGCACTGCCTCACCAACACCGTCGTCCAAGCGTTCACCGCGAACGCCCTGCTCGCCGCCGGCGCGGCCCCGGCGATGGTCGACGCCCCGGAGGAGGCCGGCGACTTCGCCGCGGTGGCCTCGGCCGTCCTGGTCAACGTCGGCACGGTGAACGCCCGGACGGCCGACGCGATGCGGCTGGCCGCCCGGTCGGCGGGGGAGGCCGGCACCCCCTGGGTGCTCGACCCGGTCGCCGTCGGCGGGCTGGCGTTCCGCACCGACCTCGCCGCCGGACTGGTGGCGCTGCGCCCGGCCGTCGTCCGCGGCAACGCCTCGGAGGTGCTGGCCCTGGCCGGCACGGGCGCCGGCGGCCGGGGCGTCGACTCGACCGCCGGGCCGGAGGAGGCCGCCGCCGCGGCCGCCGACCTGGCCCTGCGCACCGGGGGCGTCGTCGCGGTCAGCGGCCCGGTCGACCTGGTCACCGACGGGCGGCACACCGTCCGGATCGGCGGCGGCTCGGCGCTGCTCACCCGCACCACCGGCGCCGGTTGCGCGCTGGGCGCCCTGGTGGCGGCCTACGTCGCCGTCACCGACGACCCGCTCGCCGGTGCCGTCGCCGCGCACGCCCACGTGGCCCTGGCCGCGGAGGTCGCCGCCGACGTCGCCGACGGGCCGGGCACCTTCGCCCCCGCCTGGCTGGACGCCCTCGACGCCCTCGACGGGGCGTCGCTCGAGCGGGCGGACGTGCGGAGCGCGGCGTGAGACCGCCGTTCGACCCGACGCTGTACCTGGTCACCGACACCGCGCTCTGCCGGCCCCGCCCGGTGGCCGACGTGGTGCGCGCGGCCGTCGCCGGCGGCGTGACCGCGGTCCAGGTGCGGGACAAGGACGCGCCCCGCCGCGAGCTGCTCGCCCTCACCCGGGCGGTGCAGGCCGCCCTCGCCGACCGCCCGGACGTCGCCGTGTGGGTCAACGACGCCGTCGACGTCGCGCTGATCGCCGGCGCCGACGGCGTGCACGTCGGCCAGGAGGACCTGCCGGCCGCCGACGTCCGCGCCGTCCTCGGTCCCGACCGGCTGCTCGGCGTCTCGGTCGAGAGCGCCGCCGACCTGGCCGCCGTCCGCGCGCTCCCCGCCGGCACCGTCGACGTGGTCGGGCTGAGCCCGGTGTGGGCGACGCCCACCAAGCCCGAGGCCGGACCGGGGCTGGGCCTGACAGCCGCCGCCGCGCTGGCCGCCGCAGCCCACGAGGCCGGCCTGCTGGCCGTGGCCATCGGCGGCATCGACGCCGATCGCGCCGCCGCAGCGGCCGCCACCGGGGTGGACGGCGTCTGCGTGGTGTCCGCGGTCTGCGCCGCCGGCGATCCCGCCTCCGCCGCCCGCCGGCTGCGGGACTCCCTCGCCCTGGCGGGTGCCCGGTGACCCCCACCGCGCTGACCGTCGCCGGCAGCGACCCGAGCGGCGGCGCCGGCATCCAGGCCGACCTCAAGACGTTCAGCGCCCTCGGCGTCTACGGCACCGCGGTGCTCACCGCCCTCACGGCGCAGAGCACCCGCGGGGTGACCGGCGTCCACCCGGTGCCGGCCGCGTTCGTCGGGGAGCAGCTGCGCACCCTCCTGGACGACGTCGCCGTGCACGCCACCAAGCTCGGCATGCTGGGCACCGCCCCGGTGGTGCGCGAGGTCGCCGCCGTCCTGGCCGAACGGCGTCCCGGTCCGGTCGTCCTCGACCCGGTCATGGTCGCCACCAGCGGCGACCGGCTCATCGACGACGACGCCGTCGCCGCGGTGCGCGAGGAGCTGCTGCCGCTGGCCGACCTGGTGACGCCCAACGTGCCCGAGGCCGCCGCCCTCCTCGACGTCGCCCCGGCCACGTCGGCCGACGAGCTCCCCGACCAGGCCCGGGCGCTGCTGGCGCTGGGGCCGCGGGCGGTCCTGCTCAAGGGCGGCCACCTGGGCGGCGCGGCGAGCACCGACGTCCTGGCCACCGCCGGCGGGGTCACGGCCACCCACCGGCCCCGGGTGAGCACGACGGCGACGCACGGCACCGGCTGCACGCTGTCCAGCGCCCTGGCCGCGCTGGCCGCCCGCGCCGGCGGCGTGCCGGACTGGCCGGTGCTGGTCGAGCCGGCCCGCGACTACCTGCACCGCGCCCTGGTCGCCGGCGAGGGGCTCGGCGTCGGCTCGGGCGCGGGGCCGGTGCACCACTTCGCCGGGATCTGGCCGTCGTGACGCCCTTCAGCGCCTGCGCCTGGGCGGCGACGGCGGAGCTGCGGGCGGCGATCGACGGGCTGCCGTTCCTCGCCGGGCTGGCCGACGGCACCCTCGACCGGTCGGTCTTCCGGCACTACCTGGAGCAGGACGCGCTCTACCTGGGCGGATACGCGCGGGCCCTGGCGCTGCTGGCCGCGCGGGCCCCGGACAGCACCGCGGCGGCCTTCTGGGCGTCCTCGGCGCACGGCTGCCAGGCGGTGGAGGCGCAGCTGCACGCCGACCTGCTCGGCAGCGAGCTGCTGGGCGCCGCGCCGCCGGACGGTGAGCCGTCGCCCACCTGCCTGGGCTACGTCAGCTACCTGGTCGCGACGGCGGCCACCGCGCCGTACGCCGTCGGCGCCGCGGCGGTGCTGCCCTGCTTCTGGATCTACGCCGACGTCGGCCGGCGGCTCGCGCGGACGGCCGCGGCGGTGCCGGGCCACCCGTACCGCCGCTGGATCGACGCCTACGCCGACGACGGCTTCCAGCAGGCCACCGGGACGGCGCGGGACCTCGTGGACGCCGCCGCGCAGCGGTGGCCCGGCGACGTGCCCGAGATGCACCGCGCGTTCGCCACGGCGACCCGCTACGAGCTGCAGTTCTGGCGGGCCGCCGCGGTCCGCGAGAGGTGGAGCTGCCCCGTCTGACCGCCCCTGTCCCCTCCCCGGCCGACAATGGTCCGGTGAGGCGAGAGGCGAGCATCCTGCACCTCGACCTCGACGCCTTCTTCGCCGCGGTCGAGCAGCGGGACAAGCCCTCGCTGCGCGGCCGCCCGGTCGTCGTCGGCGGGGTCGGCGGGCGCGGCGTCGTCGCCACCGCCTCCTACGAGGCGCGCGCCTACGGCGCCCGGTCGGCCATGTCGACGGCGGAGGCCCGGCGGCGCTGCCCGCCGGGCACGGCCTTCCTCGGCGGCCGGTTCGCCGCCTACCGCCGGACGTCGGACGTCGTCATGGGCCTGCTCCGCGGGCTCTCGCCGCTGGTCGAGCCGGTGTCGATCGACGAGGCCTACGTCGACCTGGCCGCCTCGGGAGAGCACGACCTCTCCGTCGACGCCGTGACGGAACTCGGCCGGTCCCTCAAGGAGCGGATCGCCGCGGCCACCGGCGGGGTGACCGGCTCGGTGGGGATCGGCAGCTCCAAGCTCATGGCCAAGCTCGGGTCGGAGCTCGACAAGCCCGACGGGCTGGTCGTCGTCCCGCCCGGCCGGGAGCTCGACGTGCTGCACCCGCTGCCGGTGACCTCGCTCGGCGGCGTCGGGCCGGCGACCGCCGAGCGGCTGCACCAGGTGGGCGTGAAGACCGTCGGCGACCTCGCGGCCCGGTCGCTGCCCGACCTCGTGGCGCTGGTGGGCAAGGCGCACGGCGCCGGGCTGCACGCCCTCGCCCGGGCGGAGGACGACCGCGCCGTCGTCCCCGACCGCGAGGTGAAGTCCGTGTCGCACGAGGAGACCTTCGAGCGCGACCTGACCGATCTCGCCGTCCTCGGCCGCGAGATCGACTCGATGGCCACCCGGGTCGGCGCACGGCTGCACAAGGGCGGCATCTCCGGGCGCACCGTCACGCTGAAGCTGCGCCGCTACGACTTCACCACGCTGACCCGCTCGCAGACCCTGCCGCAGCCGACCGACGACCCCCGGCAGATCGCGGCGATCGCCCGCCGGCTGCTGCAGGAGGCCGGCGCCGGCGGTGGTCTGCGGCTGCTGGGGGTCGGGGTCTCCGGGCTGTCGGTCTACGCCCAGGGCGACCTGTTCGCCGAGGAGGACGACGGCGCTCCGGTGACCGCCGCCGAGGACACCCCCGCCGAGGCGCCCGAGGAGCCGCCGCCTCCACCGGACAAGCGCTGGTGGCCCGGGCAGGACGTGCGGCACGACGAGCTGGGCGCGGGCTGGGTGTGGGGCCGCGGCCTGGGCCGGGTGACCGTGCGCTTCGAGGGCCCGCTCACCGCGCCCGGCCCGGTGCGGACGCTCGCCGCCGACGACCCGGCGCTGCACCCGGCCGATCCACCGGACTGGCAGGCCCCCTCGGGTCCTGGCCCGGTGTCGTAGCCCCGCGGCATGCTGCGGGCATGACGAGCTGGGCGGAGGTCGAGCGGGAGGTGCCGGACCTGGCGGCGCGGGTGTGCAGCGCGTTCGCGGCGGCGAAGCACGCCACCATGGCGACGCTCCGCGCCGACGGTGCGCCGCGGATCAGCGGCACGGAGGTCGAGTTCTCGGCCGACGGGGAGCTGCGGCTGGGGTCGATGCCGGGCGCGGTGAAGGCCCGCGACCTGCGCCGGGACCCGCGCGTCGCGCTGCACAGCCCGACCGCCGATCCGGGCGAGGGCGGCACGGCGTGGCCGGGGGAGGGGAAGGTGGCCGGCGTCGCGGTGGAGGAGCCGGCGCAGGAGGACGGCGCGCACGTCTTCCGCCTCGACCTCACCGAGGTGGTGTGGACCGGGCTGACCGACGACCGCTCGGCGCTGCGCATCCTGTCCTGGCACCCGGGCCGCGGGCTGCAGGAGCGGGTGCGCAGCTGATCCGGGGCACCGGCATGCTGGGAGGCATGGCGGAACGCAGCGCGTGGGTGGAGATCACCGAGAACGACCCCGGCCACTCGGCCGCCTACATCCAGCGGTTCCGCGATCTGGCCGCCCAGGGCGTGGACCTGGTGGGCGAGGCGCGGCTGGTCGACGCGATGCTGCCGCGGGGCTCGCGGGTGCTCGACGCCGGCTGCGGGCCCGGCCGGGTCGGCGGCCACCTCGCCTCGGTGGGTCACGACGTCGTCGGTGTGGACGTCGACCCGGTGCTGATCGCCGCCGCCGAGGAGGACCACCCGGGCCCGCGCTGGCTGGTCGGCGACCTCGCCGAGCTGGACCTGCCCGCCGCCGGGATCCGCGAGCCGTTCGACGCCCTCGTCTGCGCCGGGAACGTCATGACCTTCCTGGCACCCAGCACCCGGGGCGAGGTCCTGCGGCGCATGCGGGCGCACGTGGTGGCCGACGGCCGGGCCGCGATCGGCTTCGGGGCCGGGCGGGGCTACCCGTTCGACGAGTTCCTGTCCGACGCGCGCGCGGCCGGCTGGGCCGAGGACCTGCTGCTGTCCACCTGGGACCTGCGGCCGTTCACACCCGACGCCGACTTCCTGGTCGCCGTCCTGCGCGCCGCCTGACCGGCTGCCGCTGCGGCGGGATCAGAGCCGCCCGTTGGCGCGCAGCAGCACGATCGCGCCGACCGTGCGCTGCCCGCGCCACTCCATCGCCGCCGCGGGGGAGTAGCTGGCGAAGTCGACGGTCCACCCGCCGTCCTCCTGCTGCCCGGCCTCCAGCCGGTCGAGGTCGGCCTCGACGACGGCCGGGTCGAGCAGCCGGCGCCCCGGGCCGCCCGGGAACGGCGCGAAGTCCAGCGGGCGCATGAACTCGTCGTCCGCGCCGCCGGCCACGTGCAGCAGCCCGTCGGCCGGGACGTGCGGGCGGAGCGCCTCGGCCCGCTCCGCTGCGGCCGCCGAGTGCGGCGCGGCGGCGTCCAGCAGCTGGACCGCGAAGGCGAGCTCCATGGCCTGCGGCTCGGGGCCGAGCTCGGCGACCGCGCGCAGGCAGAACTCGGTCGCCGTCGCGAGCCACGGGTGCGCCGCGACCGCCGGGTCGTGGGCCGCCACCCGGTACGCCGTCGCCGCGACCACCGCGGTGATCTGCAGCGACGACCGCCCCGGATCCGCACCGGCCCAGAACGGCGCGCACGCCGCCGGATCGGGCACCGGCAGGGCGAACGGCAGCCCGCCGTCGGGGAGCGCGACCCTCGCCAGCCAGTCGCACACCTCGGCGGCGCGCGGCGTCGTCGCGGGCGCGAGGTCGGCGAACGCCTCGAGCGCGTGCAGCGCCCCGCCGGGCTGGCTGGTGGCCGACCGCAGGTCGGGTTCCAGCCCCCAGCCGTAGCCGCCGTCGAGATTCCGATAGCCGTCCACGGCCGCGACGACGGCGTCCGGGTCGCCGCCGTCGACGAGCACGGCGAACCGGCGGCGGTCGAGCAGCCGGCCGTGCGCGGCCAGGAAGTCGCGGGCGGCGGCGAGGTCCACGGTCATGCGGGCATCCTGCCGCGGGCTACCGACGCTCCCGCCACACCGGCTCGGCGTCCGGCGGCAGCACGGCCGCCGACGTCCAGGGCGGCGAGCCCGGTGGCGCCACGGCGTCGACCGGGCCGTCCGGTGACCCGAGCCGCTGGAGGTAGGGCTCCGGGTCGGGCGCGGGCCGGCCCTCCGACGGGTCCCGCGGCCCGGCCAGCAGCCGGTGCGCGGTCTGTGCCAGCGACAGCTCGCCGTACCAGCCGCCGCCCTCCTCCCGCTGCCGGGCCAGGGCGGCCAGCACGGTCGCGGCCGCGAGGTAGCCGGTCGTGTGGTCGAGGGCCTGCGCGGGCAGTGCACCGGGCTCCTCCGGCGTCCCGCAGGTCGTGGCGATCCCGGTCGCGGCCTGCACCAGCGAGTCGAAGCCGCGCCGGCCCGCCCAGGGTCCCCGGGTTCCCCACGCGGACAGGCGGACCACCACCAGGTGCGGGTGCCGGTGCGCGAGCGCGGCCTGGTCCACCCCGAAGGCCTCCAGCGCGCCCGGCCGGTAGCCCTGCACGACGACGTCGGCGGTGCGGAGGAGCCCCTCGACCGTGCGCCGGTCGCCCGCGTCGGCCAGGTCCAGCACCACGTGCCGCTTGCCGACGCCGGTGTCGACCAGGCCCTCGCGCAGGTCCGGCAGGCGGGGCCCGTCCACGCGGAGCACGTCGGCACCGTGCGAGGCGAGGACCCGGGTGGCCACCGGCCCGGCGATCACCCGTGTCAGGTCCAGCACGCGCAGGCCGGGCAGCCCCGGGCGACGCGGCGGCGCCTCGGCGCTGCGGCGCAGCTCGAGCAGTGGCAGCGCCGTGACGGCCCGCCCTTGCGGCGAGGCGGCCCAGACCTCGGGCGTCCGGACGGCCGCTGCCGCACCGCCGGCGGCGACCACGGCCTCCTCGAGCTCCTCCGCCGGCCACTCCAGGGCTGCCCCGGCCACGGCGTCGACGTCGTCGGACCCGAGCACGGCGGCCGCCGCCGCGCGGTGGTGCGGGTAGTTGCCGTGCAGCCGCAGCCAGCCGTCGGCGGTGCGCCAGAACCGGGAGAGCGGCGCGAAGCCCAGACCCACCGGCCGGCCGCGCAGCCGCGCGTAGCGCTCGCTGCGGACGGCCAGGCCGACGTGCGCCGCGTCGAGGCGGACCGGCGCGGGCCCGCCGGTCAGCACCTGCGCAGCCGCCAGCTCGGCGGCGACCGCGCCGAGCACCAGGTCGCCGACCGCCAGCGGCCCGCCGAGGCCCGTCGTCCCGGTGACCTCGACCGGTGCCCGGAGCGGCACCCCGGTGGCCCGGGTCACCTCCTGCAGGAGCGCGTTCACCGGCCGGTGATCCGCACCGCCGGATCGGTGCACCAGGCCAGCACCGAGGGCCAGGAGCCGTACCCGGCCGGGAGGTCGAGGTGCCGTCCGCCCGGGACGACGTCGACGTCGACGCCGAACGGCTCGCCGTGGACGGCCGCGTGCCCGCCCGGGCAGTACTCGTCGTCGTCGGTGCCCACCAGCCGGACCGCCCGCGTGCCGTTCACCGGGGGCGCTCCGTCGGCGGGGGCGAACGCGGCGATCTCGGGGTGAGACCGGGTCACCGCGGGTGACGGCGGTGCGACGAGCAGCACCCGGTCCGGCTGCCGCGCGCCCAGGTCGGTCGTCCACCAGAGCAGGACGGCCAGGCTGTGGCAGACGAGCACCCGCTCCGCGCCCTCCAGCGCGGCGAGCTCGGACCGGAGCAGCGCCCGCCAGTCCTCGAGCCGTGGCTCGTCCGGCGAGGGGAACTGCGGGTAGCGCACGGTGTGCCCGTCGTCGGCCAGCCGCCCGGCCAGCCAGCGCTGCCAGTGCCCGTCCGGCCGGCGGTTCTCCCAGCCGTGCACGATCAGGAAGGCGGAGGTGCTCACACGGGCATCCCACCACCGGCGGTTCCACGTGGAACGGCGAGGGCGACGGTGAGCTCCAGGACGGTGCGGGGGTCCTCGAGCCGGCTGCCGTAGAGGTCGCGCAGCTGGCCCATCCGGTAGCGGACCGTCTGCGGGTGCACGAAGAGCTCGGCGGCCACCTGCTCGCGGCGGCCGTGGTGCAGCAGCCACGAGCGCAGCGTCTCGGTCAGCTTCTCCCGCGCGGCCGGCGCGAGATCGGCCAGCGGGGCCAGGACCCGGGCGCGCAGGTCGGCCAGCGCCTCGCCGTCGGCCAGGAGCACCAGCTCGGCCAGGCGTTCGTCGGTGTCCAGCGGCGCCTCGTCCGCGGCGGACAGCCTCAGCTCGACTGCGCGGACCGCGCGGTCGTAGGAGCCGGCCACCTCGCGCCAGGGACGCGGCGGCCCGACCACGGCGCCCCGGCCCTCCAGCGCCCGCAGCAGCGGCGCTCGCCTCGACCCCTCGGCGTCCGGCACGAGCAGCGCGGTGAGCTCGTGCTCCGCGGGCAGCCCGGGCAGCTCCTCGGTCACCTGCAGCGTCCGGGCGTCCAAGGACACGAGCGCGCCGCGCACCCGGTTCTGGGGGAGGACCACGGCGGTGAGCGTCGCGGGGGGCGACCAGTCGGCCCCCTCGGCCGCGGCGTCGAGCTCGTGCGGCGCGGCTCCCCCCACCAGCCGGCCGGCCAGCCGCTCGAGCAAGCGGCCGCGCACCCGCCCCTCGGTGGCGAGCTCGTCGGCGTGCCCCGCGACGCTGGCGGCCGAGAGGGCGTCGATGTAGGCGAACACCAGCTCGGCGAAGCGGGCCAGTGCCTCGACGCTCAGCCCGGCCGAGACCGCGGTCGTGCTCAGCCCCTGCCAAGAGACGCGGGCCCCCACCCGGTAGGCGGCCAGCAGCGCGACCATCGACCGCCCGTTGCGCGCCTCGCCCCGGCCGAGCTCGTACGCCCCCTCGAGCGCCGGGCCGATCGGCGTGCCAGCGTCGCCGCGGCTGCGGGTGGAGGCCAGCTCCAGGAAACCGGCCAGCGCCACCTCGACCGCCCCGCGGATGGTCCGGCCCATCGCGCCGCGGAACGCCGCCGAGTAGCTGGGCACCTCGTCGATGATCTCGGCGACCGCCCGCTCGGCGACCACGGGGAGGTGCGCGCGCATCGCCGAGGCCACCGGAGGGGGGAGGGTCGGCTCGTCACCGTTCATCACGCCACCTTTGTTCGCGGGGAACGAACAGCTGTCGGAGATTCACGTCCAGGGGCAGATTGTTATCGCGCCCGAACGGAAATGATGATGGCA
Organism: Blastococcus sp. TF02A-30; assembly: GCF_003319185.1. GTDB lineage: Bacteria > Actinomycetota > Actinomycetes > Mycobacteriales > Geodermatophilaceae > Blastococcus. Next base: position 218,705 of record NZ_QOHJ01000001.1, on the reverse strand, counting down.
TGACGATGAGCGCCAAGCCCTCGGCGCCCGGCCGCTCCCCTCTGCTCGCGCTGCGCGACCGGGCGCTGCGGTTCGCCGAGATGGTGACCACGCCGCTGCTGCCGACCGACTACCTCGACCTGATCGACCCGCTGCGCTCCGGCGCCGACCTGCGCGGGCGGATCGTCGAGGTCCAGCACGAGACGCGCGACGCCGCCACCGTCGTCATCCGCCCCGGCCGCGGCTGGGCCGGCCACGTGCCCGGTCAGTACATCCGCCTCGGCGTCGACGTCGACGGGGTCCGCCTGTGGCGCGCCTACTCGGTCACCTCCCCCCTGGACCGCGCGGACGGCTGCATCAGCATCTGCGTGAAGGCCATCCCCGAGGGCAAGGTCAGCAACCACCTCGTGCACCGGGTGCAGCCCGGCACCGTGGTCCAGCTCGACCAGGCCACCGGCGAGTTCGTGCTGCCCGAACAGCGCCCGGCCCGCGCGCTGTTCGTCACCGCCGGCTCGGGGATCACCCCGGTGATGGGGATGCTGCGCAACCGCGCGCACGACGACGCGACCGACGTCGTCGTCGTCCACTCCGCCCCCACCCGGGACGACGTCATCTTCGGCGCCGAGCTGCGCCGGCTGGACGCCGAGGGCCGGATCCGCCTCGTCGAGCGGCACACCGACGTCGACGGGCTGCTCAAGCCGGCCGAGCTGGCCGAGCTGGTGCCCGACCTCGCCGAGCGCGCCACCTTCGCCTGCGGCCCGGTGGGGATGCTCGAGGCGCTCGAGGAGCACTGGGCGGCCGAGGGCATGGCCGAGCGGCTCTACACCGAGCGCTTCCGCCCGCGGGTCCTGGTGACCGGCGAGGGCGGCACCGTGACGTTCACGAAGAACGGCACCACCGTCGACGTCGACGGCGCCACGCCGATCCTCGACGCCGCCGAAGAGGCCGGCGTCCTCATGCCCAGCGGCTGCCGCATGGGCATCTGCTACGGGTGCGTCCTCCCCCTGCGCCAGGGCGCGGTGCGCGACCTGCGCAACGGCGAGGTGACCACCGCCGACGACGTCAACGACGGCGTCCTCGTCCAGACCTGCATCAGCGCCGCCGCCGGCGCCTGCGACATCGACCACTGAACCCCTCGAGCCACCCAGGAGCCCGGACATGACCGTCATCCAGAAGAAGCCCGAGAACCCGATCGCCCACCTCACCGCCGAGGACATCGAGCTCATCGGCAAGGAGCTCGACACCATCCGCCAGGAGGTGCGCGACAGCCTCGGCGAGAACGACGCCAAGTACATCCGCAAGGTCATCGACGTCCACCGCAAGATCGAGCTGGGCAGCCGCGCGGTGCTGCTCGCCTCGGGCTTCCCGCCGGCCTGGATCGTCGGGACCATCGGCCTGTCGGTCGCCAAGATCCTCGAGAACATGGAGATCGGGCACAACATCCTGCACGGGCAGTGGGACTGGATGCGCGACCCGAAGATCCACTCCACGACCTGGGAGTGGGACATGGCCAGCCCGGCCGACCAGTGGAAGCACTCGCACAACGAGCTGCACCACACGTACACGAACGTCGTCGGCAAGGACAACGACCTCGGCTACGGCATCATGCGCGTGGACGAGGACCAGCCGTGGACGCCGTTCCACCTGGGCCAGCCGGTGTGGAGCTTCATCAACGCCTGCTTCTTCGAGTACGGCATCGCCGCCTACGACCTCGAGCTCGGTGCGGTCATCGCCAAGAAGCAGACCAAGGACCCGGAGTTCCGCAAGCGCGCCAAGGCCGTGCTCGGCAAGATCGGCCGGCAGGTGCGCAAGGACTACGTCCTGCACCCGCTGCTGTCGGGCCCGAACTTCGTCTCCACGCTGGCCGCGAACTTCACCGCCAACATCGTGCGCAACCTCTGGTCGAACTCGGTGATCCTCTGCGGCCACTTCCCCGAGGGCGTGGAGACCTTCGAGAAGAAGTCGATCGAGGGCGAGACCCGCGGCGAGTGGTACCTGCGGCAGATGCTCGGCTCGGCCAACATCTCCGGCTCCAAGGCCATGCACATCATGACCGGGAACCTGTCGCACCAGATCGAGCACCACCTGTTCCCGGACCTGCCGAGCAACCGGTACGCCGAGATCGCGCCGAAGATCAAGGACATCTTCGACCGCTACGGGCTGAACTACCACTCCGCCCCGCTGCCCCAGCAGGTCGGCTCGGCCTGGCACAAGATCATCCGGCTGTCGCTGCCGAACGGCTGGCTGGACGCCACCAACCGGAAGAACCTGCCCTCGCAGCTGGGCAAGCTCTACCAGGCCGTGACCGGCGACCGCCGCACGCGCCGCCGCCTGCAGCAGGAGTGGACCGCGGCCGCCGCCGCCTGATCCGCACCCCTGCACGACCGAGGCCCAGGACCGATCCGGTCCTGGGCCTCGGTGCGTCCCGGCGCTAGAAGTTCAGCCGGAGCAGCGTCGCGGGGTCCGCGATCGGCACCTCCCACACCGGTCCGGCGCCGTCGGGGTCGATCACCTGGCCGGCCTTGAGGAACGCCGCCACCTGCGTCTGCCCCTGGATGGCCTGCCCGGGGAAGCCGCCCAGGTCGAGCAGGAACGAGTGCGGGTTGGCGCCGCGCTGCGCGGTCCGGTCGTTGCGGTACAGGCTGGTGCGCGACCAGAGGTCCCCCGCGTCGACGAGCGTGTACGACGTCGGGTTGGGGACCGTCCGGTCACCGTAGGCCACCTGCACCAGCACCCGCTCGGGCTCGATCAGCGGGGCGAAGGTCTCCGGGCTGCCCGGCCGGGTGAGCCACGTCGACTTCGCGAGGTAGTCCTGGATGGCCAGCGCCCCGGGCACGGTGGCGGTCACCGGGCCCTCACCGCGCAGCGGCAGCTGCTCGGTGAAGTACGGCCGGGCCGGGTCCGTGCTCCCGTTGAGCAGCCCGGCCGCGGCCAGCGACTGCGCCGTGAGCCCACGGAAGGACGGCGACAGCCGCGCGATCTCCGTGACCGGACCGCCGGGCACGTTCAGCACGGAGCGGGCGATCTTCGGGTCGGCGCCGGTGAGCATGGTGCCGTAGATGCCACCGAAGCTCTGGCCGAAGTAGGTCACCCCCTTGCCGGACAGATCGGCGGTGCCGTTGCCGTCGACGTCCGAGCCGCCCAGGGAGCGGACCAGCGTCATGATGTCGGCCGCGGTCTGCCGCAGCGCGTCGCGCGAGGACGCGGCGGCCGCAGCCCCGGTCGCCGACGAGCCCTCGGTGCTCCCGATGGCGGTGTCGGGGTCGTCCTGGTCCACCCCGCGGCCGTACGCGGGGAGGGTCGTCGTCGTCCCGTTGCTGGTGACCTGCCACGTGCTGCCGGGTCCGAACCCGTGACCGACCACGTCGGTGCCGATCGTCGCGACGCCGCTGGCGGCGTTGACCGTCGCGGCGAGGAAGACCGAGGTGTTCGAGGCGGTGAAGCCGTGCCCGAAGACGGCGGTCGGCCAGCCGTCGGCCGGGGCGCTGCCCGGCGGGAGGACGGCGACGAACGGCAGCCGGGCGGCGCTCACGGGAAGCGGACCGAGGTCGCGGGTGGGGGTCTGGCGGATGGTGACGTCCGGCCGCAGCCAGTTCGGCGCGAGGTACGAGCCGAAGACCACCCTGCTGCCCGCAGGGAGCTGGTCGGTGGGCACGGCCGCCGGCGCGGGATCGACCGGCCCCGCGTCGGCCTGGTAGGCCACCGCCGTGCCGCTGCTCTTCCCGACCGGGAACACCCCGTCCACCTTCAGGCCGGGCCGGATGCCGACGGCGCTCAGCGCCCGCCCACCGACGTCGATCTGCCGCTGGAGGTCCTGGAGCCCGTCGGTGGCGCTGAGGGTCGTGAAGGTGTCCTGGGCGGCCTTGGTGGCCGGCCCGCCCTGCACCTTGAGCGTGTAGGTCGTGCCGGGGGCCAGCTGCTCGGCCGGGTGCGCGTAGAGGGTGGAGGTCGCCTGGTCGTAGACGACGCGGTCCACGCCGGTCCGCCAGCCGCCGCGCGCGGCCTGCACGGTGACCTGCTGCGCGGCCTGCACCGGGTCGACGGGCTTCGAGAAGCGGATCGCGATCCGCGGGTCCAGGTCGAACCCGTCGAGCTGGTCGAGCCGCTCCACCAGGCCGCAGGTGACGGCCGGCCCGCAGCCCTCGGCCGGCAGGTTCACCCGCAGGCCGGTGAGCTGGGCGCGGTCGGGCACGGTGAGCGAGTTGCTCGGGAACAGCGAGACCGGCTCGGCCTTGCTGGGGGCGGCCACGGCCGACGGGGCGGTGGCGGCGAAGGTCGCGCTGAGCGCGAGCGCGGCGACGACGGACGTCGTCGTCCGTCGCCTGGCACGAGAGGGCACGGGTACTCCTCGGTATCGGGGCCCTCTTCCTAGCTGAGGGTGACCGCCGCCACAACACCGGGTTCCTGAGCTCGGCTCACCACCGGTTCCGGGCCTCCTCCGCCCAGCCGACGAGGCCGTCCAGCGGCACCCGCTCGCCGTCCTCGGTCGTGGCCCAGCCGCTGAACTCGCCGAAGCACTGGTGGGTCTCCGAGGCGATGATCCCCAGGTTCATCCGCGCCACGCGCTCGTGGAACGGGTGGAACCGCGCCTCCACGGTCCGGCCGCTGATCCGCCACGGCCGCAGCCAGTCCGCCCGGTCGTACTCCCAGCGCAGTTCCTCGCCGATCCGGTGCAGCCGCCCGTCGACCAGCAGCGCGTTCTCGGTCGTGCCCGTGCCGTCGGTCCACTTCCCGCCCACGGTGAACCCGCGCCCGCCCGCGGCGCTGCCGGCCGCCCAGTTCCACGTGATCGCGTACGGCCACCTGCCGCGACCGGAGTCGAGCACGGCGAACGCCCCCTCGCCCACCGGCACCTCGACGCCGCGGACGGCCAGCCGCCCGGCGACCGGCCGGGCGACGTCCTTGACCGTGTACTGGAACCGCTTCGCGCTCCACGGGACGACGACGCCGAGGCTCTCGGTGGACGGCGCCACCTCCAGGTCCACGGCGACGTCGGGCCCGGTGGCGCGCAGCGTCGTCGACCCTGCCGAGGCCTCGAACGCCAGCGCGAGCTCCCGGCCGCGGCCGGAGCCCGTGCCGGTCAGCTCCGGGAGCTGCACGCCGCGGGCCAGCGGGACGACGTCGTCGTGGGCGATCTCCTCACCGGTGGCGCGGTCGAACAGGTAGAGGGAGAGCAGGGCGGCGTAGTCCAGCGAGGAGACGACCAGGCCCAGCACGTGGGTGGGGGTGACGACACCCCAGTACTCCCAGCGCTTGGTGCGGCCCCACCCGCGGAGATTGGCGCGGTGCAGCGGCCGGCGGGTCCACCCGACCGCGGCCGGGTTCAGCCGCCCGTCGGGGCCGCACAGGTCGACGGGCTCGGTGATCTCGCGCTCGGGCACGGGCTGGGACGCTAGCGAGCGGTGTTTCCCGTGGAACCACCACCGGCCGCGTCGACGCGGAGAGCCCCAGGACCGTGGCGGTCCTGGGGCTCTCGGGTTGTGGGGCGACGCGCGATCGTCACCGCTCGCGACAGGATGCGTCACCGGTGACAGCGGCGTGTCGTTTTTCCACAGGCTCGGTGACAGGTGCTGTCGTAGAGACGTGGTCATCGACTACGCGCCGACGCCAGGGCTTTCGCTGCTCAGGCGGAGTGGAGACTCAACTGAGTCTCAGAGCCACTTCTTCGCCATGGCAAGCGCGCCTCTTGCTACATCGAGGTAGTCCTCGCGGCGACGGTCCTGCGGTGGGAGGACCTCCATCTTGTCCAACACTTGTCCAGCGTTGAGTAACGCAGCGGCGGCATGGCCCGCAGCCGCGCGCTTCTTTGGTGAGCGCGCCTGGGTCTGTTTCTGCATCTGCGCGGTCAGGGAGCCCAACTTCTTGCGAAGCGCCTCCGCTTCGTACCGATAACGATCAGCCCGACCTCGCGCCAGGAACCCCATCTTCGGCGTTGACGAAGGGGAGCGTCCTGCGAGCGCATGACCAGCCTTGGTGATGGGTGCAACGTCGCCGGTGTCATCGAAGAGGAAGAGGGCGATCCCAGTGTTGTTGGCGTACGTCAGGGCCTGCTGCGTGTAGTCGGTTGCGTAGAACAGCGCTTCGGCTTGGTGTGCCGTCGCGACCCCGTGCAGTGCCTGCACAGCAGGTCTGCCCGTCTTGGACCATTGGAACTTGACCTGGGCGACCGCGCCGGTTGCCACGACGTCCAGGCCACCGTCTGCGCCTGCGGCTGTGACGCGCGCGTCCTCGAAGCCGAGCCGTCGCATGTGCGAGGCAGCCAAGCGTTCGGCGTCCTGCCAAGTGTTGATGACCGCATTCGACGCTGGGTTAGCACTGTCAGCCCGGTGCACGGAGACGTAGACGCCTGGAGCAATCGGTCTCGCAGGCTCCTGGCCGTCATAACGACGAGAAGTCACCGACTTCCTCCGAAGACGCCGTCCATCTGCTCGATCTCACCTTCACATCTTGATGGGGCTTGGTATGGCTCACGGCCCTTAGGTAGGGGTCAAGGCTGCCGACGTTATGCAGCGGGTGGGGTATGGCGTCGTGGGCGCTCGACTCGAAGGTCTCGGATCTTGGGCCCGACGCCGTCTGAGGACGTGAGACCGCGCTTGTTCAGGTTCTTGATCGCCTGGCGCACCCACGTCTCGCGAGCCAGGCCCAACCAGGTCTTCCCATAGATGTCGTAAGGGTGGTCGAGGAGGCGGAAGGAGGACTCGCGTTCGAGCAGGTCCAGCAGGTTGCGCTCGATCGCTGCTATCCCAGCTGCCTTGAGCCGCTCCTCATCCGCGGCAAGAAGATCGTCGGTCTTAAACAGGACGGAGTCCTGGTCTTCGTCGCCCTCTTCCTCGAACTGGACCTTGCGCCACTCCCGCTGGGCCTGGGCGAGGGCGTCTGCGAAGACCCAGACGCCATAGGGGCTGCGCGTCGTGAATACGAGGTGGTACAGCGGCAGGTGCCCTTTGCGGGTGTGGACTGGGACTGAGATGACGGTGCTGTTCGTGTCGCGGCCAAGACGCACGGCGTACTCGTCGACGACCGCTTGGACTGCGGTTTCGGTATCTCCGGTGGCGTTACAGGTTCCGAGGAAGGTGTCCCTCCACCACGTACCCAGCGCGATGTCCAGGCGGGGAAGTGCGCTTCGGTCCTTGGCGCCGGACTTCAACTGGCCTGCGATGTGACGGATGGCCTTGTCGCTGAGGTTGAGGAGGACCTCGGTGGGAGGTCTGACGGCAGAGCGCTGGCCAGTCATGGCGCCCACGAGCGTCGGGTAGGGCAGGGGAACCCCGAATGGGTCCAGGAACATGAACAGAGGTGCACCGGTGGCGCGATGGATGGTGCTCTCGATGTGTTCCTCGACGGAGCCGTGTAGGGCAGCGCACCGGACGCCCTGCGCTCGGAACCCTTGAGTGATCTTGTCCAGCGCCTCGAAGGATTTGCGGTCCTTTTCGACGAAGACGCAATCAAGAATTCTGTTTGGCAACTGCTTCCTCGCGGTTGCCATCGCCAGGAGGGGCGAACCCGGTGTGCCGTCGGCGTAGCGACCGGCTCCCGCATAGCCGTCGAAGAAGACCACCCGTCCGTTCGCGCTTGTTGACCCCGTCATGCCGAGGAACGGGGCAACATACTGGGCCAATAGCGCATGCTTCAGTACCGCCGGGGCCTTGCGCTCCGCAAAGAATCCCGAGCCGCTTCCTGCGGCCATGCCACCCCCTGGGTCAGGCGGGCAGCGGCCCGCACGACCTAACGGTGACACAGAGCACCGACATGCCGCCCCCGACAGACCGCCCGGTGGGGATCCAGGGAAGCCGGTGAGCGGGACAGGGAGGACGATCTACGGCGCGGTCTTGATCATCGATCGCGGTGGCATCTCGTCGTGGACGCGGCCGTCAAGGGTTCTCCCGTTGGCCTTCGGTGTCCTGCCGCCCCATTGCTTGAAGAAGAAGGGGACGCTGGCCTCTGAGCATGCATCTCGAAGGCCGGTAACCCAGTGGGAGTCCATGGGGCGGTGACGGGGGCCCGACTCCCCTCCTGCGATCACCCAGTCGATGCCATCGAGGTCGATGCCGTCGAGCGGCCCGAGCAGCGGTTCGCACGAGAGGAAGCGGACGGCGGCCGGAACTTGGCGCAGGTCGTCGATGCGGTTCATGGCGTCGGCATTCTCGACGCTGACACCAACCCACAGGTTCTCGGGCCAGTCCAACTGGTCGGCAACCTTGCGGAGCCGGGACGACCGCTTGGTCAGCAACTGGTAGGTGTGCTGTGGGGTGTCTGCGATCACGCGCAGCACTTGCCGCACGAAGCCGATGGGCACCCTTGCGTGCAACAGGTCGCTCATGCTGTTCACGAAGACAAGGCGAGGCTGCTTCCACGAGTACGGCGTCATGAGGGCGTCCGGGTGCACCGCAACCCCGAAGCCCGGTCCGCTAGTCCGAGGGTCGCCGTCCTTCTGGTACTTGGTCGCCCCCATCGCCTTCAACCGGCGGGAGAGGGTCAGCGCATAGCAGTTGTCACACCCGACGGACACCTTGTCGCACCCTGTTGAGGGGTTCCAGGTGACCTCGGTCCACTCAATGGTGGTTCCGGCAGCCAAGCCCACTCACCCCCCAACGATCGCTGCGTGGACGCTAACGCCCCGTCGCCGCGCATGGCCGATCTGGTCGGAGTACCCGGCGGACGACTCGCGAGCCACGTCGAGGGTAGCGTAGATCGAACAAACGTTCGATACCGACCTTCGCAGGCCCGCACCCATCCCCGGTTGGCTCACCCTGAAGCGGTCAGACCACCGTCGCTGCGTAGCAGTTGGCCGTTGATCCACCCGCCGCGGGCTGAGCGCAGAAAGGTGACTACAGCCGCGATGTCGTCACGCGTTCCCACACGAGGTCGAGCGCGATCGCGCCACCGATCCCAGCCGTCCGGCTGGCTCCCGTCACGAGTGCGACCGGGCGAGGCTCGATGACCCGATGTCAGTCACTCCGTCAGTTCAACAGAGTCAAGGGGCAAGCGGCCCCAGACCCGCCGGACGCCCGCGGTCCATGACTCGGCGTATGGAGTTGGCCAGTGCGCTTCGTGGCTTCTGCTCAGTTGACCCAGAGGTAATGTCCGGTTGGTAGGCAGGGACGCCCTGCTTCGCGGGGAGGTCCAGGGGTGTCCAAGGCCGGTGCGGAGGTCGTTGTTCGACGGTTGGTCTTACGAGACACCGTCCGAACGGAAGCGGACGTACAGGCCGACATCTACGCCCTGCTAACGGGTTCGCTGAACTTGCAGCCCGATCAGGTGGTCCGCCTTGAGGTGCCCACAGGGGACGGCACCAGGAGGCGCCTCGATGTCGCCGTCGGGCACTGCGTCATCGAAGTCAAGAAGGATCTGCGTCCTGGTGGAATCCGTCGGGACGCCGAGATCCAGTTGGCTGGGTACGTAGTCGATCGCACGGCCCTCCACCAGCGCCGCTACGTTGGAGTCCTTACTGACGGCACGGAATGGGTGCTCTACGACCTCCGGGACGACAAACTCGTCCCCGTCGCCACGCTCATCGCGAGCGCGGCTGACCCGGAGAGACTGCTGGACTGGCTGGAGGCCATTCTCGCCACCGAATCCGGGGTGACGCCGTCACCGGAGGAGATCGACCAGCGCCTCGGAGCCGGGTCCCCTGCGCACCTGCTGGACCACGCTGCGCTGATGGCTCTGTACGACAAGGGCCAGGACTTGCCCGAGGTTCGGATGAAACGGACCTTGTGGGCGCGACTGCTCCGCACGGCGTTCGGGTCTGCGTTCCGCAACGATGACTCGACATTCATCGACCACACCCTCCTCGTGATGACGGCCGAAGTCATCGCGCACGCCGTGGTTGGCATCGACGTATCGGCGGCCAGCGACATCACACCTACCGCGCTGATCTCCGGCACGGCCTTCGAGGAGTCTCAAGTCCGAGGCGTGGTGGAGGCAGACTTCTTCGACTGGCTCCTGAACGTCGACGGGGGTGAGGCGTTCATTAGAACTCTGGCCGACCGCATCTCCCGGTTCGACTGGTCGCATGTCGAGCACGACGTGCTCAAGCACCTCTACGAGTCGGTCATCACCGCCGAAGACCGGGCGAGCCTGGGGGAGTACTACACCCCCGACTGGCTGGCCGATCGCATGGTCGATGCCACGGTGAGCGACCCTTTGAACCAGCGAGTGCTCGACCCGTCCTGTGGTTCGGGAACCTTCGTCTTTCATGCCGCTCGCGCCTTCCTCGCGGCCGCTGAAGCGGCCGAGATGCCGACCGGGAAGGCCGTGGCCGAACTGACAACTCGGGTCATTGGCATGGAGATCCATCCAGTCGCGGTGACCCTCGCCCGCGTCACCTACTTGCTGGCCATCGGCTCCGACCGGCTGAGTGCACCCGACCGTCCGGCCTTCTCCGTTCCCGTGTACCTCGGCGATTCCTTGCAGTGGGAACAGAACAAGGATCTGTTTCGTAGCGACGACCACGTCTCCATCAGCACCACGACCGATGAACTCACCGGCGAGGGTGGCGGTGGGCTCTACGGCGCTGAGAACTTGGTCTTCCCGCGCTCAGTTCTTCACGACGCGGGCGCGTTCGACCGACTGGTGTCCGAGATGGCGGACAAGGCGCTAGACACAAGCAAGAGCCTCGACCGGACCCTTGTGGACCCCATCCTCCGGCGATACGGCATCGACGACGCAGATCGGCAAACGCTCAGAGAGACCTTCTCGGTCATGCGCCTGCTCGCAAGTACCGGCAGGAACCACATCTGGGGCTACTACGTCCGCAACCTCATCCGACCGATCTGGCTCGCCGAGCCCGACAACCGGGTGGACGTCCTCATCGGCAACCCACCCTGGCTGCGCTACTCGAAGATGACCGCCGCGATGCAGGACCGCTACAAGATGCTCTGCGAGCCACGCCAACTGCTCTCCGGCGGGCTCGGCGCCTCCGGTCGAGACCTCTCGACCCTGTTCGTGGTGCGGGCCGTCGAGTTGTACCTGCGCACGGGCGGCACGTTCGCCTTCGTCATGCCGCACGGAACCCTCACCCGCCTTCCGCACACCGGCTTCCGCTCCGGACGCTGGTCCCCGAACAACGCACAGACAGCCAGCCTCGATGTCGCGTTCGACGTGCCCTGGGACCTCTCCAAGGCACCAACAGGCTTCCCGATGGTGTCTTGCGTCGTCCGAGGAGACCACACCAGCGGTTCTGGACGGCGCATGACAACGGAGGTCCTCCGATGGACCGCTCGACTGTCGTCGCCCAGCGGGACCTGGGCCGACGTCGCAGACCGGTTCACCATCGAGCCCGGCTCGGTCCAGGCCATCGATTCGACGACTGACATCCCGTCTTCGCCCTACAAGCGGCTGTTCCGCCAGGGGGCCATCTTCGTGCCCCGAGTGTTGTTCGTGGCCGAGGACGCAGCAGCAGGACCGCTGGGCGCTGGAGCGGGGCGACGCCGGGTCAAGTCGCGGCGCACCACGACAGAGAAGCCGCCTTGGAGAAACGTCGAAACGATCGAGCGGCCGGTGGAGTCGGACTATGTTCGGCCGATCCATTTGGGCGAGACCCTGGTTCCTTACCGTCTGCTCGAACCTCTGCTGGCGGTCTTGCCGGTCCGTACCGACCGGCTGATGGTCCGCGGAGAGATTGATGACCATCCCGGATTGGCGTCGTGGTGGGAGGAAGCCGAAGCGCGGTGGGAGGCCAACAAATCCAAGAGCGACAAGTCGGCGCTCTTGGATCGTCTTGACTTTCATGGGCAGTTGTCTGCTCAACTGCCCACAGCCGGGCACCGTGTCGTCTACTCCGCATCCGGAAACACGCTTGCTGCGGCGCGTCTGGAGGACCCCAGCACGCTGATTGAGCACAAGTTGTACTGGGCGCCGGTCCGGTCCATCGGGGAGGGTCGTTACCTCACCGGCATTCTCAACTCGCGGACGCTTCTTGACCGCGTGACACCGCTCCAGGCGCTGGGTTTGTTTGGCCCGCGCGACTTCGACAAGAACGTCTTCAGCGTTCCGTTTCCGGCTTTCGACGAGTCGAACCCCGACCATCGCGAACTCATCGCTCGGGTGGCCGACGCGGAAGGCGTCGCGGCGACGGTGAGCCTCGAACCCGACTTCAAGAAGACCCGAGCGGCCGTTCGCTCGGGTCTACTGGCCGCGGGCATCGCCGAGGTCATCGAAAAGGTCGTTGGGCGGATCCTGCCCGCTGTGGTATAGCGGGTGTCGGACGACCGCGGCCAACAGGCACGGTCCTGCTCGGGGCCGCAGCAGCCACCGGTGTAGTCATCGTCGGGACGTCTCCCCCTTCGGCCATTTCCAGGACAGCCGTGCGGACAGTAGCCAACCCTGAGTGAACATCTCCCGGGTATAGCGACGGATCGCCGCTCTCGGTCGCAGGGCCGGTGAAGCGGCCGGTAAACGGCTGGCGAAGGACGACAAGCCTCACCCTCTCGCGACGGGCCGCTACTGGTTCGGTTCTCCACCCGTCGGCCGCGAAGTGCGGTCAGCCCTCGGCCAGAAAGGCCCTTTAAGTACCTCGTTCGCGTCTGCGATCGCCCGGAGGGCGTCCTTCAGGCCCTGCTGGTACTGCCGGGCCTTCGCCTCGTCGAAGGGTTCGTTCGCGAGTTCTGCCCAGGTGACATGGGTCGCGAGGCTTCCTTGGACGGCCTCGCGAAGGTCGGTGAGGAGCGCCGCGTCGATGTAGAGCCCGCTGCGTCCGTAGGTGTAGCCCTGGCCTTCCCAGTGGGGCTCCTGACGGAGTTGGCGGCGCATGGTCGTGGCGCCCTGCCGGTTCCGGTTTCGGCGCTGCCATGCCATGCGGCGGGAGAGGTCCTTGCAGGTCGCGCAGTAGGGGCTGAGTCCGTGGTCTTCGGGAAGCAGTTCTAGGCATTCGACGCACCGGACCCGTCCGGTGACGTCCCTTGCGGGGGCACCGCGGCTTCCCCCAGAAGAGGGACGTGCGCCCTCGAAGGCGAGTTTCGTGCCGTCAGGAGCCACGCGGCGAGTCGTCGGTGTCATCGGTCGGCAACCCTGTGTGGGCTCTCATACCCGCCTCGTCCCAGTCCTGCATACCTACCGTTAAGCACCTCGGTTCATCTCCGCTGCTCAGGGACCTATGACTGTCTGACGTGTCATAGGTCAGTCAACTCGCCGAATCGGTCCACAACGGGCTGATTCCGTTGTAGTGACCGAGAACCGCAAGCCGGACGTGGCTCCTGACGAGTCCACCGAACCGGCATCACCCCCCAGTGGGAGAGGGCTTCACAGGGGCCCCGTCTCGTTCTTCGCTTTGACTGATGACTCGACCGATGACTCGGCGACTGTCGGTCAACCCGCAGCGCGAGACGCGTACCCCCGCCTGTTCATCGTGCCGCCTCCTGTCGCCACCGACACGGAGCGACGCACCGATGACACAGCCCGTCCGGCTGCGCGGCGCCGCTCAACCACGGGCGACCTGGCGGTGATCGGCCCAGCGAGGGCACTGCGATCCCCGCTGACGGGAAAGGAGTCGGCCGACGTTGGCCTGCTCACTCACGCACTGGTGTCGACGCACGCTCCTTTGCTTCACGAGGGACCGGCCTCGTCGTTGCTGCCGCGGATGACCGCGATGGCGAAGGCGTTGCTGGACGCCAACTTCAACCGTCGCCGTGTCATCGCCACCGAGGCCGTGAGCCTCGCTTACCGGTACCTGAGCGCACTTGCCCCGGCGCCGCCGTGGCGGCTGCTCGGTGTGGAGTACGAGACGGGTCGAGGTCCTGTCGATCTTGCGTGGGCCAACTCCGAGGTCGGGCTCGTCTTCTTCGACGAGTTGAAGACCGCGCGCACCGCGACTCGGCGGCTGCCGGGCGCGTGGGAGGAGCAGACCCAGCGGTATACCGCGGCCGGACGCGCTCGGTTCGGAGCCGAGTTCGTGGGTGTGCGCCTGCTTCCGATCAACGCCATGCACCTGGCACGCCTGTCGAGCGCCCGAAAGCCCTGGGCCCGGCTGGCGCCCACGCCGAATGACCCGTTCCGCCTCGGAGGTGATCGGTGATGCCGTCCACCGCCACCGCCGCCTCGCCGGAACTGGAGGAGAGCGTCCTGTCGACCCTTCTTCGCTTGAAGGAGCAGTGGGGGTTCGTGAGCAACCGGGACGTTCAGCGCGCTGCTATCGCCTTGAACTGCTCCACGCGACGGATTCGCCGGATGATCGAGCGCGGGTACGTGCGGGCTCCGCGCGCGCCGTGGAGGCCGGACGCCGATCTGACTGTTCACCTTGTCCGCCACAAGGGCTCGGTCGCGCAGATGCACAAGGCGCTGTGCCGCAAGGGCCAGGATCCTGGCGTCAGTGTTCGGACCATGCAGCGCTACTTCGCTGCCGAGTTCGACCAGCGCCTGCTGTGCGGTGCCCGCGGCGGTTACCAGGCATTGCGCGACTCGCTGCCGACGACCGAACGCCGCGCCCTGGCTCGCAACGAGGAGTGGTCCATCGACCACACGCTGCTCCCCATCTGGGTTGTCATGCCGGACGGTGGCGTCCGCAAGCCGTGGATGACCACGGTTCTGGACTCGGCCACCCGCATGGTCATGGCTTTCACGATCGGCCCCCGCACGCCGTCGACCGAGGAGTCGGCGGAAACTCTGGCGGCGGCGATGGAGGGATACACCACCGCAGAGGGGGTCTTCGTCGGAGGACGGCCGGAAAGCCTGCACTCCGATCGCGGCGGCGACCTCGTGACGCACGCACTCACTCTCGGTTTGATCCGTGAAGGCGTGAACCGCTCGTTCACCGAGGCGTACAGCCCCCACCAGAACGGAAAGATCGAGCGCTGGCACCGCACGATCAAGAACGAGTACCTGCCAGCCCTCCCGGGGTTCGATCGCAGCACCTACGTACCGAACGACCCTCGCAAGGACGCACAGCCACTCAGTCCCGAGGGCTTGCTGTCCCTGGCGGGGCTCCAGGCGGAGGTCGTCCGCTCGTTCAGGGAGTACAACTTCGACCGATCCCACAGCGGCATCAACGGCAAGACACCGTTCGAGGAGTGGGCGAGCCAGTCGAACCCCATTGAACGAGCCGACGCTCAGGCTATCCGCGCCTCCATGCTCCAGGAGGAGAGCCGCGTGGTCACGCGGGGACGTGTCCAGTGGGAGCGGCGCTTCTACAGCCTCACTGCCGACGAGCGGGTGCCCGCTGGGGTCGACACCGACACCGGCGAGGTCCTCTTCGGCGACTCCTGGAAGTCGGTCGTAGAAGGGAAGCGCGTGCTCGTGCGCCACCTGCCCTCGCGCCTCGAGTTCGTCGAGGTCTACACGACCAATGGCGAGTACGTCGGCCGAGCCCACTGGACCCAGATGCTCGATGCCGAGGAGGCCGCGAAGGCCAGCAACGAGAGGCGCCAGGCGTTCCGCACCATGCGCACGTCCCTGGAAGAAATCGCCCGAGCCGACGCCGAAGCCGCAGCCAAGCACAACGCGTCTCCGCAGATGAGCGAGGACGACCGCGACTTCGGCCCGACGCCGTCGAGCCAGAAGACGCGCAAGGAGCAGAAGCGCTCCCAGCCATCTGGAGCCATGAAACGGGCTGCCAGTGCACGCGCACAGAAACGCAACGACCTCCAGGTCATCAGCACCGGCGCTTTGAGCCGCACAGGCACCGACGACCTGGACTTCTGACCCATGTTCGCGACAACGGAGACCGATATGACCAACTCACCAGCCGCCATGACCCCGCTTCTCGGCAGGGCCGGAGCGTTGCCCCCCGTTCCGGCCAGCGTGGGGCAGACGTTCACGCTTCAGGCCGCCGCTCAGGCGTTCCGCATGATGGATGAACTGCTCGACATCACATGCTTCGACGGACCCGCAGGAACCGGCAAGACCACTGCATGCGCGTACGCCGCTGCCCAGTCCAAGCGCAAGTGGCGCTACTGCGTCCTTCCCCTGCGGGCCCACCCGCGGGACCTCATCGCAACGGTCTACGAAGCCGTCTTCCAGCGCCCCGCGGGCGGAACCGAGCGCCTGATGAGCACCACCCTGGTCGACCGCCTCTGTGATGGGGACATCGGCCTCATCGCGGACGAGGTTCACCACGTCGGCCTGCAAGGGGCGCAGCAACTCCGCTACTTGTGGGATGCCGCCGCTACGCGAGACACACCGTTTCCTCTTCTGCTCGTCGGCTGCGACGTGCGCCGTGAACTCGCTCGGGCTGAGGAGGTTCGCGGTCGGATCGCCCGTTGGGTGTCCTTCGACCTCATCAGCGACGTCGAAGACGTCATCGCGATCGCAGGAGCACAACACCCTCGCCTGGCGCTGACCGACCCCAAGATCATCCAGAAGATGAATGAGCGGATCGCCCGCCGGAGCATCCGTGCCTGGCACCAAATCGGTAAGCACATCCGCTTTCTGCCGGACAGCACCTCGGCCAACAAGGCGACCGGCCTCACGCGGGATGATGTCCGCCTGCTCCGCTCCATGCTCGGAACGGACATCGCATGAGCATCGGCATCGTGGAGGCGCCCACCGGCACCATCCCCTCCCGACATCTCTCGGGCCGCTTCGGTCCCGAGACGGGCGCCCTCCTCCTTCACTTGGCTCCAAGGGAGACACAGCCGGGTGCGGTCGCCCTGGCGCTACTTCAGGCGATGGGCAAAGACGTCCGTGTTGCGGGTGGCAACACCACCCGTACCTCGGAGCACCGCACGTACGCGCCCGTATGGGTCAAAGCGCATGGCATCGAGTCGGTAGCGCTACTGGACGCCCAGCAGGCGCGCACTCGGACCATCGCGACACTCCTCGGCCTACTGCCCGAGGGCACAGACCTCGTGCTGGTGTGCGAGCCGGGGCACCTTGGGGCGACACGCCATCGCCTTGAGAGCACTGGACTGCCGACCCGGCCACTGGACTGGACCGCCTGGCTCGCCAGTCAGGAGCGGGCGACCACCGCAGGAGACATTTCCACCGTCTCCGAGGACGCGTACGACCTCAGCCATCTGCCAGTCGCGGATTTCCTGCTCTTCCGCTACCGGTCACGCGAACTAAACACCCGCGAACGGTTCGAAGCCATCGACGCTGACTACGTCCGCACCTACCAAGGTGCGCTGACTGTTCGGCCCGAGCCGGAGGCGGTCATCGCCTACCTTGACAGCGAGACCGCGAACGCGGTGACAACCGCATCCATGATGGTCGCGCTGCGTGCAACGCAGAGCGCCTTCTTCAGCCGCGGCCATCTCCTCCACGCCCACCCCGACCGACTGCTTGGCGTCCTCTCCTGCAATCGCGGACTCCATCCGACGGATAAGGACTGGCGGGCGCTGGGGGCCTACATCCGCCCGGAGCGCTCCGCGACCACGGCGCTCTACCTGCTGGGCATCGGAGCGCAGCCACTCCCGTCTGTCACGGTCGAGGCGATCGACCGCGCCCTCGACCGAGGCGTGCTCGTAGGCCGCCCAATTCCCTCGCTAGCGCGCCCACTGCTCGCCGCTCAACTCCTGCGCCGCATAGCCGAAGGCGCCCGACCAGGCGATTCCTACCTCAACCTCCGCGGCGAGCGACGCCACCTGGAGGTGCTGATCGACGCTCGCCGTGACCTGGGGCTCCCGATCGACGGCCGCAACCTGCGAAGCGATCACTCCACGAACTCCACCCGAGTGCTCCACCGCCTCGGCCTCGACGTACGGAGCCTCTGATGACTAACGCCGCGTCCGTCTTCGACCTGACGGCAATCCGAGCAGCACTCCAGCAGACCGGTCTCGCGCCGAGCGAGATCGCGTTCCGCGTAGACATCGCCGTCCGCTCACTGCAACGCATCCTCGACGGCGACCCCGACCCCGGCGAGATCCGGGTCGCTACGCTCACCCGCTTGGCCGACACGCTCGGGCTCCCGTTGCGGTCCATGTTCGCCGCGCCGAGGGCTGCACCGGAAGCGTGCAGGGCGGTTGCCAGCGATCGGCCGCAGGACGACCACACCGCCGACGATGCCTCCACCGTCATCGCGGTCCTCTACGACCGTGAGACCGCTGCCTCGAACAGCGACATCGCGCTAGCACTCGGCTGGCCGCTCGACCGCCTCAACAGCGCCCTGCACGTGGCAAACGAGCGTCTGGGCACCGCCGGGCTCCGGATCGTCAGGGAGCACGGCGAGAGCCGCGTCAGCCCCATCGCCGACCACCTCGCTAGCCGAGCCTCCCTAGCCACCGCCCAGGCCCACGCTCGGGGTCTCAAGACAACTGAGTACAAGGCCGCCTACGCGCTTCACACCGGCCAGAAAGTGACCACCGCCAACGAGACTCGACAGCGCTTCGTGATCGGACGTCTAGCCAACGTCGGCGTCGTTCACCTTGAAGGCTCGCGACCCCGCCTGTCCGACGCCGCGAGGTTCGCTCACCCATGACACCCAGCCGAAGGGATGTCTCCTTCTTCCTCGCGCTTAGCGGGGCCTTCGCAACAGATGATGGGCACATCGAGGTCGAACGAATGACCTGGCTCATGGCGCATCTATGGAAGGCGGTCTATGCGGCCTGGTGCAACCCCTGCCTCCTGCGACGCGACATAGCCGCCTGGCCCTTCGCACCCGAGTTCGCTTCCTACCGCCTGACCGAGGATGAGATCGCCCGCACACGAACCAGTCGCCATTGGCTGCCGCTGAGCACCATGGACGAAGTCATGGCGTTCCTGGTGGAACACCAGGACTGTCAGCCGCCGCCCGTCCTCTGGCCGCGCGGACGCTGACTTACTCGCGGTGGTTGAAGTTCGGCGACCGTGAAGGCGCACCGATCAACGCCGCCAACCCAGTCTCCTCACGGGCATGCCTGCCCTAGGCACGACGGCGTCTTGACACAAGCGCGTCGACCTCCCGCCGCCACCCTTGATAGTCGCGGACCCAAGCCGCGAAGTTGTTGGAACCTTGGCTCGCGATCCAAGCCTCCACTGCCTGCAATTTCTTCTTTCCACGCTTACGAAAGCCTGCACTCCCCAAGAAGAGCCACGCGGTCCGGGGATACGTCTTCCACGAAGCCGCAAGCCGGTCGCCGACGTAGCGTTCCAATGCCAACAGGGCCTCCAATGCCGCCGTCGCTTGGTCGTCCCCCGGCTTCACGCCCGCGTGCACCGCCCGGTTTCGTGGCTCCGCGATGTCGGTGTGCCACCGCCTGATTGGGTTCTCTGTGAACCTCCACTTGCCACCGAACCGCTTCTCATACTGGCTCTTGATTCGAGGCGTTACGTCGAGGGACAGCACGTCCGCTGCCTCTTCAACCGTCAGCGCCCCTGACAGATGCTCTTCCCACATGGCCATGCCGAGAAGGGCCCCCAACAACACCTCGGCCGCGATTCCACACTGGACAACGCCCTCTCGTGGACGACCGTTCGTCCACACCTCAATCTCCGCTTCCAGCCTCCGCTCGGCATAGGCGGCGAAGGGGTCACCCGCTGCACCCCGGGCGTTGTACTGGGCAATCTGCCAGAGCACACCGTCGCCCAGCGGGGTCATCTCGGGCATGGCGAAGTTCCGGTTCTCCAGCATCAGCAGCCCTGCGGGCTCCGGAGCGGCCCCCTCCGCGTCGACAGGGCGGCGGAACCACAGGACTGCTGGGTGGAGACGCTCGTAGGTCAGTTCCGGCACGTGACTTCTCGTTGCAACGCGGTAAGCCCGGTGAAAATCGGTCACCACCTCAATACACCGGGTCAGGGGGTCGGCACGGGTCGCTGTCCCCTCAAGGTCCGCCGACCCAGCAACGAAGGTCGTGGCCTCGACGACGGTTTGGTAGGGCTTGTGGTCGTTCGGCCAGGCCTCGGCGATGCCCTCCGGGTCACGTACAGCCTCGGGATTGAGCGAATGGGCAACGCGGCCAGCGAGCCGGGTCCGGTGGAGGAACACGGGAACATCTTCTTGGTCGTCCGGAACTTGCCAGAAGCGAACCGAGACGAAGTTGTATCCCTCAGCGTCCTCGTCTACAGGTTCTATTCGCCTTAGGTGTTCGAGCGGTCGGACTTCGACCCCATCGAGGAGCGGTTCCCGGTCCTCCGTCTGTCTCGTCCACGTACTCCCATGCGCGATGGGCAGCGGCTCAGGAAGGACGAGCAGGAACGTAGCAATGAAGGGTTCGTCGTCTCCGCCGCCCTTCTCCGCATAGAGGTTGGGCAACTGTGCTCCTCCGACCCGGCCATGACGGCGCACCACTGGGGGGCGAGACCCCGCGATCCGCCACTTCGTCGGTGCCCTGTCCCGAGGCGAGGGGCGCCTTCAGAGAAGACGTCGCTCAGACGGTGACACCCCATGTCGTCTTTCCACAGGGCCCGGTGACACCTGAGCGTCGCATGTGGTGACGCTCAGGTGTCACTTCCCGGTGACAATTCGTGTCGCAATCGACCTCAGCACTGTCGTCCTACACGGGTGCCGGGCCGGGTCAGCTCGCTAGTTCGCCATGTCCACGAAGCGGCTGTAGTGGCCCTGGAAGGCGACGGTCACGTTGGCGGTCGGGCCGTTGCGGTGCTTGACCAGCATGATGTCGGCCTCGCCGGCTCGCGGGGACTCCTTCTCGTACATGTCCTCGCGGTGGATCATCATGACCATGTCGGCGTCCTGCTCGATCGAGCCGGACTCGCGGAGGTCGGAGAGCATCGGCTTCTTGTCCTGACGCTGCTCGGACCCGCGGTTGAGCTGCGACATCGCGATGACCGGGACCTCGAGCTCCTTGGCGAGCAGCTTGAGCGCACGGGAGAACTCCGAGACCTCCTGCTGGCGGCTCTCGACCTTCTTGCCGGAGGTCATCAGCTGGAGGTAGTCGATGACCACGAGCTTGAGGTCGTTGCGCTGCTTGAGCCGCCGCGCCTTCGCCCGGATCTCCATCATCGTCATGTTGGGGGAGTCGTCGATGTAGAGCGGCGCGTCGGCGATCTCGCCCATCCGGCGGGCCAGCTTCGACCAGTCCTCGTCGCTCAGCGTGCCGGCGCGCATGTGGTGCAGCGGCACCTTCGCCTCGGCCGACAGCAGACGCATCGTGATCTCGTGCTTGCTCATCTCGAGCGAGAAGATGACGGCCGGCAGGTGGTGCTTCACCGTCGCCGAGCGCGCGATGTCGAGCCCCAGCGTGCTCTTGCCGACACCGGGACGCGCCGCGATGACCACCATCTGGCCCGCCTGCAGGCCGTTGGTGAGCTCGTCGAGGTCGCGGATGCCGGTGGGCACGCCGCGGCTGACCCCACCGCGCGAGGCGATGGCGTCCAGCTCGTCCATGGTCGGCTGCAGGACGTCCTCGAGGCGCGAGTAGTCCTCGCTCATGCGCTTCTCGGTGACGTCGTAGATTTCCTGCTGGGCGCGGTCGACGATGTCGTCGACGTCGCCCCGCCCACCGGCCGCGCCGTAGCCCAGCTGCACCACGCGGGTGCCGGCCTCGACCAGCCGCCGCAGCACCGCCTGCTCCGCGACGATCGCCGCGTAGTAGCCGGCGTTGGCCGCGGTGGGCGTGGACTGGATCAGCGTGTGCAGGTAGACCGCGCCGCCCATCTTCGACAGCTGGTCGGTGCGGTTGAGCTCGGCGGCGACGGTGATCGCGTCGGCCGGCTCACCCCTGCCGTACAGGTCGAGGATGCAGTCGTAGATGACCTGGTGCGCCGGGCGGTAGAAGTCCGGCCCCGCCAGCACCTCGACCACGTCGGCGATCGCGTCCTTGCTCAGCAGCATGCCGCCGAGCACCGACTGCTCCGCCTGCACGTCCTGCGGCGGCTGCCGGTCGTACTCCGGCGCCGTCGGGGACGGCCGGCTGAACTCGTCGGCCAACGCCACGGGGGTACCTCCCTCTCCTTGCGGGCGCGCACGCATGACCGCTCACCGCGGGGAAGACGGGAGTTCGGCAGCGCGCCGGACCGAACAGGTGTTCGGGTCGAAGCTAGCGCCGGGCACTGACAGATTCGCGCCCGGCGGCAGCTGAGGAGGACGTTAGGAACCCGGAGGGCCGTCGTCCAACACCTCGATCTGCACAACATGTGGACAAGTCGGTGGACGGAGGCGTGTCGACATGTGGAGACAGCCGGGGACATCGTGTGGTCCCCGAGCCGACACCCCCCCGCCACCTGCACGAACGCCGTCCCCCGGCTGTGGAGGAAAACTTCTGCGGAAGTTTTTTCCGGGTGTGGCACGTGTGGTGTCGGCGTGACGGACGAGTCCCGAGCCGCCGGCCGGGGGCACGACGGACCGGCTCCCGCCCAGCCGGCAGGAACCGCGGCGGGCGGGGCGCGGACCGGCCCGTGCCGTGACCTGCCCGCCAGCCCCCTGAGACGCCGCGAGGGGCGCCGGACCGGAGTCCGACGCCCCTCGGGGACGAGCGAGGGCCCTGGAGGCCCTCAGGGGGTTCAGCCCGCGACGACCTCGATGGCCAGCTGGGCCTGGACCTCGGGGTGCACCCGCACGGTGACGGTGTGCTGACCCGTGGTCTTGATGCTGCTGGGCAGCTCGATCCGGCGACGGTCGAGCTCCGGACCACCGGCGGCGGTCACGGCGGCGACGACGTCGGCGGTGGTGACCCGGCCGAACAGGCGGCCACCGTCACCGGCGCGGGCCGGGACGCGGACGGTCAGGCCCTTGAGCGAGCCGGCCACGGCCTGCGCCTCCTCGAGCGAGCGCACCTCGCGGGTGGCACGCGCCCGGCGGAGCGACTCCACCTGCTTCTCGGCACCCCGGGTGGCCTTGATGGCCAGCCCGCGGGGCAGGAGGTAGTTGCGGCCGTAGCCGCCCTTGACCTCGACGGTGTCGCCGGAGGACCCGAGACCGGTGACCTCCTGCGTGAGGATCAGCTTCATCGTGCTCATGATCAGCGCGCCGTCGAGGTGTAGGGCAGCAGGGCCATCTCACGGCTGTTCTTCACGGCCGTGGCGACGTCCCGCTGGTGCTGGCTGCAGTTGCCGCTGACGCGGCGGGCACGGATCTTGCCGCGGTCGGAGATGAACTTCCGCAGCAGCGTCGTGTCCTTGTAGTCGATGTAGGTCGCCTTGTCCTTGCAGAACTGGCAGACCTTCTTCTTGGGCTTGCGAACAGGGGGCTTGGCCACTGTCTCTCTCCAGAAAAAGTAAGCGAACTCAGGAAGTCAGGATCAGAAAGGAGGCTCGTCGGACGGGCCGGCCGGCGTCGACCAGGGGTCGCTCGCACCGCCGCCACCGCCGCCGCCACCGGAGAAGCCGCCACCGCCGCCGCCTCCGAAGCCGCCGCCGCCCTCACCGCGCGAGGCGCGGGTGACCTTGGCCGTGGCGTACCGGAGCGAGGGGCCGATCTCGTCGACCTCCAGCTCGATGACGGTGCGCTTCTCGCCTTCCTTCGTGTCGAAGGAGCGCTGCTTGAGCCGGCCGCTGACGATGACCCGGGAGCCGCGGGTGAGCGACTCGGCCACGTTCTCGGCCACCTGGCGCCACACGTTGCAGCGGAGGAACAGCGCCTCGCCGTCCTTCCACTCCTGCGACTGGCGGTCGAAGGTGCGCGGGGTCGACGCGACGGTGAAGTTGGCGACGGCAGCGCCCGACGGCGTGAAGCGCAGCTCCGGGTCGGCAGTCAGGTTGCCGATGACGGTGATGACGGTCTCGCCGGCCATGGTCAGTGGACCTCGGGCCGCATCAGCTTCGTGCGCAGCACCGACTCGTTCAGGTTCAGCTGGCGGTCCAGCTCCTGGACGGCGGCGGGCTCGGCCTGGATGTCGATGACGGCGTAGATGCCCTCGACCTGCTTCTTGATCTCGTAGGCCATCCGGCGACGGCCCCAGATCTCGGTCTTGACGGTGCCACCGGACTTGGTGACCACGGTCAGGAACCGGTCGAGCGAGGGAGCGATGGTGCGCTCCTCGAGATCGGGGTCGAGGATGACCATCAGTTCGTAATTGCGCACGGAGAACCCCACCTCCTCTGGTCTCAGCGGCTGCAGGGCATCTGCAGCAGGAGGGTCATGCATGCGTCGCGCGCCCCGGCAGCTCGAGAGCGAGCCGGAACGCGCGGGCCAAGGCTACCAGTGATCGCGGGGGCTCCCGTCCGCGCTGTCCACAGGGTCCCCCGGAACGGCGACGGCCGGTCGGGCTGCTACCGGGTGGTGCTCCGCGCGGTGCGCGAAGCCTGGTGGGTGCGGACCAGCGCGGCCGTGACCGCGGCCAGCGCCACCACCGCGGCCAGCGCGGCTGCCGGGAGCGGGGCGGCCGGCCGGCCCGCCGCCTGCGCGTCGACCTCGGCGCTCTCCTCGTCCAGGTCGGTGCCGTCGAGGCCCGCCAGCTGGCCGAAGACCGGCACCGAGGCGCCGTCGTACCCACCGGCGACGCCACCGGAGCCCCCGCTGCCGGCCCCGGCGAGACCGCGGCCGGGGGCGGAGAAGCGCGACGGGTCGAAGGCGGCGGCCGCCGCGGCCGCGCCGGGCGCCATCTGCGCGCCGCCGGAGCCGGTGTCGTAGGTGTACTGCGAGCCGGGCACGCCCTCGGGGGCGGCACCCGGGGCCGTCGTCGGCTGCTCCGCGCCCGGGTTCGGGGCGACGGGGGCGCCCGGGACGCCGGGGGTGGCGGTCCCGCCCGGTGCGGGGACGGTCAGCGGCGGCAGCTGCGGGATGTTGACGCTGGGCAGGTTCGGCAGCGGCACCAGCGTGTTCACGATGAACGGCGTCGGGACGCCGATGCTCACCGTGGTCTGCCGGTTGTCGTAGGTGACCAGCTGGTTCTGCGGCACGAGCTTCAGCGCGTTGCCGGTGACCGTGTTGAGCAGGCCGCCGACGATGGAGGTGTCGGGCACCGACGTGCGGTAGGTGTAGGTGATCGCGCAGGTCAGGCAGGTCGACGGGAACTTCTCGCGCACCGTCTGCCCCGGCTGCAGGGGGTAGCTGCCCGACGGCAGCTTCAGCGTCACGTCGGTGTGCACCACGACGGTGACCAGAGACGGCAGCAGACCACCGCCGACCTGCACGGTCTTGTCCTGGATGCCGTTGGTGAAGATGACCGTGCCGCCCGCGTCGACGGAGACCAGCGGGGGCGTCAGGTCGCGGATGGTGACGGGGACCTCCGCGGCGGCGGCCGCGCTGGGGGCGAGCACGACCGCAGCGGCCGCGACCGACAGCCAGCCGAGGACGGCCGCGGCGACCCCCCGCCGCGCGGTCCTCAGGATCCGACCGTGTGCCATGTCCGTGAACCTCCGTGTCGACCTACTGCCCGGTAACCCCCGTCACGTGCAAGAACGATGATGTGTGAGCGCGGTTACGGTTAAACCTGCGACCGCGGACGATCTAGGGTCGGCGACCGTGGCGAACCACCCGATCGGCGTACACGTGGGCCCCGGGCTCACCGACGACAACGAGCTGCTCGACGGCGGCCCGCTGGCCCGCGCGGCCGAGATGGACGCGGCGGCGGTGCAGGTCTTCCTCACCGATCCGCAGAGCTACAAGAACCCGAAGCCGCGCCCGGACGAGGCCGACCTCCGCGCCTCCGACGTGCTGGTCGTGGTGCACGCGCCCTACATGCTCAACGTGGCGACGACGAACAACCGGATCCGCGTCCCGGGTCGCAAGCTGCTCGCCGCGCACGCCACCGCCGCCGCCGCGATCGGCGCCGCGGGCCTGGTCGTGCACGGCGGGCACGTGCTGGCCGAGGACGACCCGGCGGTCGGCGTCGACAACTGGCGCAAGACCTTCGCCTACCAGGAGAAGGACGGCGGCTTCCCGGTCCCGGTGCTGATCGAGAACACCGCCGGCGGCGGCAACGCCATGGCCCGCGACCTCGACGCGCTCGACCGGCTCTTCGACGCCGTCGGCGAGCACGGGGCCGGCTTCGTGCTCGACACCTGCCACGCCTGGGCGGCCGGCTGGGACCTCACCACCGTGGTCGAGGACGTGCGCGCCCGCACCGGGCGGATCGACCTCGTGCACCTGAACAACAGCCGCGACCCGCAGGGCTCCAGCCGCGACCGGCACGCGCCGCTGTCCGACGGCGAGATCCCGACCGAGCTGCTGGTCGACGTCGCCCGGGCGGCGGGGTGCCCCGTCATCCTGGAGACGCCCGGCGACGCCGCGAGCCACGCCGAGGAGATCAGCCTGCTCCGCGCGGCCCTGGGCGGCTGAGAGTCACGGCGTCGTCAGCACGGTCGAGGACGCCACCGGCGGGATCGTCGACGCCCGGCCACGACGTGCGGACGACGTCGCCGTCGGGCCGCAGCACGTCCCGCACCACCAGTGCCATGAGGACGACGACGGCGAGGTCCCGCAGGCCGACGCCGAGGAAGAACCACTCCACGTCGATGCCCCGGTTCGCCGTCCCGAGGTAGTGCAGCATCGTGACGACCCAGACCAGCACCTCGGTGGCCTGCCACAGCAGCAGCGAGCGCCACCGCGGCCGGGCCAGGACCGCGAGCGGCAGCAGCCACAGCGAGAACTGCGGGCTCCACACCTTGTTGAGCAGCAGGAACCCGGCCACCAGGAGGAAGGCGAGCTGGGCGACCCGCGGCCGGACGGGCGCGGTCAGGGCGAGCCAGGCCACGCCGGCCGCCAGGAGCAGCAGGCAGACGGCCACGACGGCGTTGAGGACGACGGGGGACTGCCCCTCGGCCAGGGGCCCGTCGAACAGCTCGCCCCCGGCGCCGGTGATCAGCATGTTCCAGATCGACTCCGGGTTGGCGCCCCGCTGACCGCTGAAGCGGAAGAACCACGACCAGCCCTCCGGCGCCGCCAGCGCCACGGGGAGGTTCACCGCTGCCCAGGCCACGGCCGCGGCGGCCGCCGTCCGGGCCCACGCCGCCAGCCGACCGGCCCGCAGGCAGAGCACGAACAGCACCCCGAGCAGGAGCAGCGGGTAGAACTTCGCCGCGATGCCCAGGCCGAGCAGGACCCCGGCCGCCACCGGCCACCGGCGGGCCCAGGCGAGCATCCCGAAGGTGGTGAGGGTGACCGCGAGCAGGTCCCAGTTCGTGAAGGCGTGGAACAGCAGCAGCGGCGAGAGCCCCACCATCGCCGCGTCCCACGGCCGCCGGCCGGCCAGCCCGAGGACCGCTCGGACCAGCAGCAGCCCGGCTCCCGCGAGCAGCAGGCAGGTCACCGCGTAGTAGCTGAAGACGCGCGGGACGTCGGGCAGCAGGCCGACGGCCGCGGCGGCGCCGTCGTAGGCCCGCGCCAGCGCGGCGGCCAGCGCCATCAACCCGCCGGTGAGCACCGGGTACTCGACCGTCGCGTCGAGGTAGGGCAGCGCGCCGTCGTCCAGGCCGTAGGAGCCGAACAGCGGGACGGCGTCGGAGTAGCAGAGGTGGGTGTACTGCTTCGAGCCGCTCCAGTCGCCGTCCGCGCACGGGGACTGCTTGATCCAGGCCAGGGCGAGGACGAGCGTGGCGAACAGCAGGCAGATCCGCAGCGGCGTCCAGAAGAGCGCCCGCCCGACGACGCCGTGCCGCCCCCAGGGACCGCCCACCGCCTCGCTGGCCTGGCCGACCACGGGGTCGACCCAGCTGGGCACCACGCGGTTCGGAGCGGGCGGCGTTCCACGTGGAACGAGCACGGACCCCTCCGGAGAAGCTCCGGAGGGGTCCGTGGAGGTGCTCACCCGCTCAGTGTGCCGGGCCGTGCGGTCAGGGGCCGGTGCCCGGTACCGCGGGCGCGGTGGGCTGCTCGGGCTGACCCCCACCCGGCCGCGGCGTCGGGATGTTCGGGTCGTTCGGTGCCGGGTCCCGCACGTCGGGCACGCCGTCCCCGTCGGTGTCCGTGTTCGGGTCCGGACGGCGGTTGGGCACGTTCGGGTCGTTCGGCGCCGGGTCCCGCACGTCGGGCACGCCGTCCCCGTCGGTGTCCGCGTTCGGGTCGGGCGCGGGGGCCGACGACGTCGTGGGCGCCGACGACGTGGCCGGGGCCTCGCTGGTCACCGGCGCCTCGGACGTCGGCTCGGGCAGACCCTCGCCGGTGTCGCCCTTGATCAGCGGCGCGTCGGGCAGGTTCTCCTTCGGCGTCCCCTCGAGGACGGTGTTCATGAACTGCTGCCAGATCGCGCCGGGAAGCCCCGAGCCGTAGATGATCGAGCCGCCGACGGTGCGGATCGGCTCCCGGCCCTCGGTGCCCATCCAGACCGCCGTGGACAGGGACGGCGTGTAGCCGACCATCCAGGCGTCGGAGTTGTCCTGCCGGTTGAGGCCCTGGGTACCGGTCTTGCTGGCCACCTCGCGCCCACCGGCCAGCGCCCGCTTCGAGTACGCCGCGACGTCCTTGAGCGCGTAGGTCACATCGTTGGCGACGCGAGACTCGATGACCTGCTCGCCGGCGTCGCCCGCGTTCTCCAGCAGGACGCCGCCCTCGCTGTCGGTCACCTTCGCGACGAAGTACGGCGCCCGGCGGATGCCTCCGGAGGCGAACGTCGCGAAGCCCACCGCCTGGTCGATCGGGCGCATCTCGTACTCCCCGATGCCGATCGCGCTCCCGGTTCCACCGCTGGCGTTCGCCAGGGTGGGGGCGCCGTCGCTCCAGGTGTCCGGCATGCCCGTGGCCGCCAGCGCGGTCTCCCGGACGTTCTCCGCCCCGACCTCGTAGGCCAGGCCGTAGTACGTCGTGTTCAGCGACCGCGTCATGGCCTCCATCAGCGTGCAGTTCCCGCAGGAGGCGCCGCCGGAGTTCACCACCGGTGCCTCGCGGTCCTCGAACGTCTTGTTGTTGCTGCCGTCCCGGCGGGCCGTCACGCTGATGCCCTGCTCCAGCGCCGTCGCCAGCGCGTAGGGCTTCATCGAGGAGCCCGGCTGGCGCTTGGCCTGCGCGTAGTCGAAGCCGTTGCCGTCGTTGCCGCCGAAGTAGGCGCGGACGGCGCCGGTCTTCGGGTCGACCGCCACGAGCGCCTCGCGCAGGTTGTCCGGCTCGCCCTCCATCACGTCGGTGATCGCGGCCAGCGCGGCGTCCTGGTAGCCCTTGTCCACCGTGGTGGTGATCCGCAGACCGCCGCCGAAGATCTGGTCGTCGCTGTAGCCCTTGCCGCGCAGCTCCTGGATGACGGCGTTCACGACGAGGCCGGACGCGTCCGACGGGATGCCCATCGAGGGCGCGACCTTGGGGAGCACGGCCGGGTAGACGGCGGCCGCGCGCTCCGCCGGGGTCAGCCAGCCCTCGTCGACCATCGCGTCGAGCACCAGGCCCCAGCGGTCCTGCGCGCCCTCCGGGTTGGTCTCCGGGTCGTAGCTGCCGGGGCTGCGGATGAGGACGGCGAGGACTGCCCCCTGCTCGGGGGTCAGCTCCGCGGCGGAGACGCCGAAGTAGGTCTTGGCCGCCGACTCGATGCCGTAGGCGCTGCGGCCGTAGTAGATGGTGTTGAGGTAGTTCTCGAGGATCTGGTCCTTCGAGTAGTTGTTGTCCAGCTTGATGGCCAGGAAGAGCTCCTGGAACTTGCGGCTGAACGACTGCTCGGAGTTCCGCAGGATCGCGTTCTTCACGTACTGCTGGGTGATCGTCGACCCGCCCTGCGTCGAGCCCCCGGTGACGTTGTTCCAGGCGGCCCGCACGATGCCGGTGACCGAGATGCCCGGGTCCTCGTAGAAGTTGCGGTTCTCCGCGGCCAGGACGGCGTTGCGCGCTGCCTCGCTCACCTGGTCCAGCGGGACGTTGGTGCGGTTCTCGTCCCCGAGGCGGGCCATCTCGGTGGTGCCGTCGGCGTAGTAGACGACCGTCGTCTGGGAGTTCGTGATCGAGTCGGGGCTGGGCACGTCGGTGCTGGCGTACACCACGCCGACGAACACGCCGAGCAGCACGAGCAGGCCGGCGATCGCGCCACCGGCGATCTTCAGCCGGCGGTTGCGGCGCTGCTTCTTGGTCCGGGCCGGCTTGCCCTTGGTGCCGGCGGGCCGCTGCCCGGCGGGACGGCGCGCGCCCCCGGCGGCGGAACCGCCGCTCGCGGCCCCGGCCGCCCCGGTCCGGCTGGCCGTGGTGCGGGCCCGACCTCCGCCCGAGGGCGGACGGCGGGCACCCCCGGCGCCGCCGCCACCGCCCGTGGGACGGGTGCGGCCGGGCGCGGGACGGCGCACGGACCCGGCGCGCGGGGCGACGGGTGAGGTCTCGTCGTGGGAAGGCACGCGGCTGTTCCCCTTCCTGACTGTGGTCGGCGACGGGAGCGGCCCCGATCGCAGCGTGGCGTCTTCAGCTGTGGGTTGCGGGGAGACCCGCGGCGGAGCACGGGGGACAACGCCACGCTGTCCCCTCCGGCCCGGCCGGTCTCCCCCGTACCGCGGCTACTCGGTGGCCGCGCGGCGCCGGTTCCGGCGGGGCGCGCGCCCCGGCACGGGCTCGGCACCGAGCACGTACGAGCAGTCGAGGTGGTTCCAGCCGCACCCGCGGCACACCTCGACGGAGTACACGGTGAACTCCTCCTGCGCGGCGTCCATCCGAGCGAGCTCGGCCTCGGTCTTGGCCTGGCCGGCCACGGGACCGAGGTGGTCCCCGTACACGTAGTTCACGAGCGTGAGGCGCTCCCGGCGGCACACCGGGCAGGCGACGTCGGTCGCCACGCCGTGGTACTTCGCCGCTCGGGAGAGGTACGGGCTGGCGTCGCACACCTCGAACAGACCGGTGCGCCCGGAGTGCACGTCGGCCAGGACAGCTCGCCTCTGCAGCGAGTAGTCCACGACGGATCGGCGTCCGGGCACGGCGGCAAGCGTACGCACCCGCACGCCCCAGAGGGCGTTCTGCGAGGTGTGACACCGGGCGGGGCGACGCCGGTGCTTGCCTCCGAGGGTGCACGTCGATGTATCGTCTCGATACATCGGCCGCAGGGGCCGGGGGGAGGCGAGATGCTGGAGTTCGCCATCCTCGGGCTGCTGCACCAGTCCCCGATGCACGGCTACGAGCTGCGCAAGCAGCTCGCGCAGGTGCTCGGCGGGCTGCGCAGCATCTCCTACGGCTCGCTGTACCCCGCGCTCAAGCGGATGCGGGCGGCCGGGCTCATCACCACCGACGAGCCCGATCCGCACGCGCTGCTGCCGGCGGACGCTCCGCCGCTCACCGGCCGGCGCGGGAAGGTGGTCTACACGATCACCGCGGAGGGCAAGGAGCGCTTCCACGAGCTGGTCAGCCAGACCGGACCGGAGGCGTACGACGACGGGGGCTTCTTCGGCGTCCGCCTGGCCTTCTTCCGGCTCACGGCCGCCGACGTGCGGCTGCGGATCCTCGAGGGGCGCCGCCGCACCGTCGAACGCCAGCGGGAGGGCCTGCGCGCGTCGCTCAGCCGGACCCGCGAGCGGCTCGACCGCTACACGCTCGAACTGCAACGCCACGGCCTGGAGTCGGTCGACCGCGAGGTCCGCTGGCTCGACGAGCTGATCGATTCCGAGCTCACCGGCTCCGGGCACGGGGACGCGCAGACACCACCGGACCAGACCGGTCCGCACGATCAGGACCCACCGCGGTCCGAGGAGAAGGAGAGCCATGGGGTCCGTCAAGGTCGCCATCGTCGGCGTCGGTAACTGCGCCACCTCGCTGGTGCAGGGCGTGCACTACTACCGCGACGCGGACGAGACCGCTTCGGTGCCGGGGCTGATGCACGTCCGCTTCGGCGAGTACCACGTGTCCGACGTCGAGTTCGTCGCCGCGTTCGACGTGGACGCCAAGAAGGTCGGCCGCGACCTCTCCGAGGCCATCGTCGCCAGCGAGAACAACACGATCAAGATCTGCGACGTCCCGCCGCTCGGCGTGACCGTGCAGCGCGGCACCACCCTCGACGGCCTCGGCAAGTACTACCGGGAGACCATCGAGGAGTCCGACGAGGAGCCGGTCGACGTCGTCGCCGCCCTGCGCGACTCGGGTGCCGACGTCCTCGTCTGCTACCTGCCGGTCGGCTCGCAGCAGGCCGCCGAGTTCTACGCGCAGGCCGCCCTCGACGCGGGCGTGGCGTTCGTCAACGCCCTCCCCGTCTTCATCGCCGGCACCAAGGAGTGGGCGGACAAGTTCACCGCCGCCGGTGTGCCGATCGTGGGCGACGACATCAAGAGCCAGGTCGGCGCCACCATCACCCACCGCGTGCTGGCCAAGCTGTTCGAGGACCGCGGCGTGCAGCTCGACCGCACGATGCAGCTCAACGTCGGCGGCAACATGGACTTCAAGAACATGCTCGAGCGGGAGCGCCTGGAGTCCAAGAAGATCTCCAAGACCCAGGCCGTCACCAGCCAGGTCGACCGCGAGATGGGCAAGGACAACGTGCACATCGGGCCGTCGGACCACGTGCCGTGGCTGTCGGACCGCAAGTGGGCCTACGTCCGCCTGGAGGGCCGCGCGTTCGGCGACGTCCCGCTGAACCTGGAGTACAAGCTCGAGGTCTGGGACTCCCCGAACTCGGCCGGCATCATCATCGACGCCGTCCGCGCCGCGAAGATCGCCAAGGACCGCGGCATCGGCGGCCCGATCCTCTCGGCGTCCTCGTACTTCATGAAGAGCCCGCCCGTGCAGTACGACGACTCGGCCGCGCGCGACGCGGTCGAGGCCTTCATCAAGGGCGACATCGAGCGGTAAGGACCTCGTCCCCCGAGGTCACGACCAGGGCCCGCACTTCCGTTCCGGGAGTGCGGGCCCTGCCGCGTCGTGGCCGGGGATCGGGTCGGTGCGCCCTTACGCTGCGCCGGTGCGCACCCCGGCCCGCCTGCTGACGCCCCTGGTGACGGCGCTGGCACTGGTCGCGGGCTGCGCGACCGACGACGGCCCCCGGCCGACCGGCGACCCGGTCACCCAGGAGGAGGCCGACCTGCTGGCCGGCCTGCTGGCCCGCAACCACGACGAGGGCGGCGCGGACTTCGTCGCCACCGCTCCCTACGGGGACGAGGCGGTCCTGACCCTCACCGGCGCGGTCGACTTCCGCGACGGCGTCGGACGGGCGCAGGTGGTGACCGGTGACGGCAGCGCGCCGGAGCGCACCGTGTGGTTCACCCGCGAGGCGGTCTGGTTCGACGACCCGACCGGCTCGGGCAGCGGTGGCTACCTGCGCCGTCCGCTGCTGCCGGCCGACGACCCCGCCCCGCCGCTGCTGGACGTGGTGGCCGGGCTGCTCCTCAACCTGTCCGCCGGGTCGGCCGACGACGCGGCGGCCTTCCTCGACGGCGCCGCCACGTGGCAGGGCCGGCGCTCGGTCGACGGCCGGCTGACCGCGCTCTACGCGGTGCCGGGGGACGCGGTCGTGGCGGTCTCGGCGACCGACGACGTCCTCGTGCAGTTCGCGGCGCCGGTGCCGGCCGAGGGCGGGGACCCGGTCGAGGTGACGGTCACGCTCGCCGGACACGGCCGGCGCTCGCTGGACCTGCCGGCGGAGGCGGAGACGATCGAGGCGGCGGACCACCCGGAACTGGGCGCGGCGCTCGGCCTCTGAGAAAGGGGAAGGGGGCGGCCTCTTCCCCAGACCGCCCCCTCCCGGCCACCTTCCTACCAGAAACCGGCCGTTTCGGCAGCCCTCGGGTGCGGCGCGCCGTCAGTTCGCGGTCGGATCGGCCGGCGCGGTGGAGAGCACCGCCAGCCGGCCGGTCTGGCGACCCATGACCTGCCGCCACAGCTGCGGCCCGGACGTCTCGCTCAGCACGTCCTCGGCCAGCCCGGGCACGCACGCCCACGCGCCCTCGGCGATCTCCCCGGCCAGCTGGCCGGGGGACCAGCCCGCGTACCCGGCGAACACGCGCAGCCCGGCCACGCGATCGGCGAGCGGCGCCGGATCGGCGTCGAGGTCGACGAGGTGGATGTCGCCCGCCACCGGCCGCAGCCCGTCGGGTGCCGAGGTCCCCCCGCCGGCCGACCCGTCCACGGTGCAGCGGGCCAGGCACAGCGCCGTGTCCGTCTCGCAGGGGCCCCCCACGTGGAACACCCCGGGGTCGATCGCGAGGTCGCACCAGCCGGGCAGCACGTCGCGGATCTGCACCTGGCTCGGCCTGCCCAGGACGACGCCCAGCGTGCCGCTGTCGGAGTGGTCGAGGAGGTAGACCACGGTCCCGGCGAACGTGGGGTCGGTCAGCGAGGGCATGGCGACGAGCAACCAGCCGGGCCGGAGGTCGTCCAGGTCCCCGACCGAGAGCCTCGGCACGGCATCGGGACGACGACGACCGGTCGCGGGCCGCGCGGGCGGACCGGACTCGGGATCGGGCACCGGGGTCATCGCACCCAGTGTGCCCCACCCGCGGGCGCCCCGGCTGATCGTGCGTCGCCCCCTAGGGTGATCCGGTGAGCCGGCCTGGTGCAGGGGTGCGCGCCGTCCTGGCCCGGCCCGACTTCCGCCGGCTGTTCGGCACCCGGTTGCTGTCCCAGGCCGGCGACGGCGTCTTCCAGGCGGCGCTGGCCGGAACGGTGCTGTTCAACCCGCAGCGGGCCGCCGACCCGGTGGACGTGGCCGCCGCGTTCGCCGTCCTGCTGCTGCCCTACTCGCTGGTGGGCCCGTTCGCCGGCGTCTGGCTGGACCGGTGGAGCCGGCGCGCGGTGCTGCTGCGCGCCAACGTGCTCCGCGCCGGGCTGGTGTGCCTGGTCGCCGTGCTGATCGCCGGCGGGGTGCAGGGGACGGCGTTCTACGCCGCCGGCCTGGTGGTGTTCGCGGTCAACCGGTTCGTCCTGGCGGCGCTGTCGGCCGGGCTGCCGCACACGACCGACGCGCTGGTCCCGGCCAACGCGCTGTCGACGACCACCGGCTCGGTGGCCACCGTCGTCGGCGGGGGAGCGGCGCTCGGGCTGCTGCAGCTCACCGGGTCCGGGGACGCCGGGTACGCGCTGGTCGCCGCCGCCGCGGCGCTGCCCTACCTGCTCGCCTCCCTCGTGGTGTCGGGGTTCGCGCCGCGCCACCTGGGGCCGGACGCGGTGACGCGGGCCGGGACACCGAGCGCCCGTCAGGTGGTCGTGGGCATGGTGGCCGGCGCCCGGCACGTGCGCGCGCACCCCCCTGCGGCGGCCGCGCTGACCGTGATCGCGCTGCACCGGCTGGCCTTCGGGCTGTTCACCCTCATGACGCTGCTGCTCTACCGGAACACGTTCTCCGGAGAGGGAGCGCTGTTCCCGGGCGGTCTCGCCGGGCTGGCGCAGGTGACCGCCGCCGTCGCGGTCGGATCGCTGCTCGCGGCCGTCGCCACGCCACCGGCCGTCCGCCGCACCGGCGCGGTGGGCTGGACGCTCGCGCTGCTGCTGGCCTCGGCCGTCGTC
This sequence comes from Blastococcus sp. TF02A-30, assembly GCF_003319185.1. Classification (GTDB taxonomy): domain Bacteria; phylum Actinomycetota; class Actinomycetes; order Mycobacteriales; family Geodermatophilaceae; genus Blastococcus. The sequence continues at coordinate 183,658 of NZ_QOHJ01000001.1, read as the reverse complement.
CAGCCGCTGCTCCTCCTGCCCTTCCGGGCACCCGGCGTGGTGGCGGCGGCGCTGGCGCTCGGCTTCGCCGGTCAGGGGGTCAAGATCTGCGTCGACGCGACGCTCCAGGCGGCGGTCGACGACGACTTCCGCGGCCGGGTCTTCTCCGTCTACGACACCCTGTTCAACGTCGGCTTCGTCGTCTCGGTGCTGTGCGCGGCCTTCCTGCTGCCGGCCTCCGGCGCCTCGGTGCCCGCCCTCGGCACGGTCTGCCTGCTCTACCTCCTGGCGGCCGCCGGCTTCGTGCTCGTGCGCCGCCGTCCCGCTCCCGTCCGCGGCTGAGCCGAGCAGGTCAGAGGTCGGGCTCGCAGGTGCCGGCTCCGAGGCGGGCCAGGCCGGCGAGGTCCCCGGGGCCGAAGTCGTCGACCGACTGCTGCGCCTCCGGGTACATGAGCTCGGTCGCGTCCTCGACGTGCGCCAGCCCGACCAGGTGGCCGAGCTCGTGCAGGACGACCGACTCGACGGCGGTCGCGCCCCCACGGCGGCCCATGATCTGCCCGGACTGCGGACCGTCCAGGGACACCGTGCCGGTGACGAAGACGCGCGGCCCGTCGCCCAGCGACACGGCGCTGCTGCCGGCCTGGCCGACGACGTCCCCGGCGAGATCGGGGTTCTCCGCCTCCGACTGCCACCCGATCAGGACGGGCGCCCAGCGGTCGCCGTAGCGGTCCGGCTGGAACACCGCCCGCTCGTGCGCCAGCGGCTCGTCGGTCGGCCCGTCGAAGACGAAGACCAGCCCGGTCACCACCGCGATCCGCCGCACCGCCGAGTGGATCAGCTCCTCGCCCCCGGCGGGCGCCCCGGCCGGGTTCACGGTGTAGTGGACCGGACGGCACGGGTCGTAGGCCACCGGTGTGACGCCGTCGCGCTGGAACGAGGTGAACGCGTGCTCGCCGCCCCCGAGGGGTGCCGGCCGCGGGGTGCCCAGCGGGTCGACGGCGGCCTCGATCCCCGGGGTCGGGCGGTCGCGCGGCTTCTCCGGCGCGGGCGGCGGGGCTGGCGGGGTCGGGGTCGCACCGGGCGCCGCGGTCACCCGGACCGCCCAGGGCAGCCCGCCGGGGCCGCTCAGCACGGCGGTGGCCAGCACGGCGGCGAGGGCGAGGAGCACGACGAGCATGCCGCGCAGGACGCGCAGCAGGGAGCGCACGGGTCCTATCTCGGCAGGCGAGCGCAGGTCCTCCACCCGGACGGGGTCACGCCTCCCGCTGCGCCCACCACTCGAGCAGCGCCGCCTCGGCCTCGTCGCGGTCCAGCGGGCCGCGCTCGAGGCGCAGGTCCTTGAGGAACCGCCACGCCCGGCCCACCTCGGGGCCGGGCTGCAGCCCCAGCAGCTCCATGATCGCGTTGCCGTCCAGGTCGGGCCGGACCCGCGCGAGGTCCTCGGCCTCCGACAGCACCGCGATCCGCTCCTCGAGCGAGTCGTAGGTCGCCGAGAGCGCCGCCGCCCGCTTGCGGTTGCGGGTCGTGCAGTCCGAGCGGACCAGCTTGTGCAGGCGCGGGAGCAGGTCGCCGGCATCGGTGACGTAGCGGCGGACCGCGGAGTCGGTCCACTCGCCGCGGCCGTAGCCGTGGAAGCGCAGGTGCAGGAAGGTCAGCCGGGAGACCGCCTCGACGACGTCCTTGGGGTACTTCAGCGCCAGCAGGCGCTTGCGGACGAGCTTGGCTCCCACCACCTCGTGGTGGTGGAAGGACACCCGGCCGCCGGCCTCGTGCCGGCGGGTGGCCGGCTTGCCGATGTCGTGCAGCAGCGCGGCCAGCCGGAGGACCAGGTCCGGCGACGGCGCCTCCGGGTCCGCCTTCTCCAGCGCGATCGCCTGGTCCAGGACGGTCAGCGAGTGGCTGTAGACGTCCTTGTGCTGGTGGTGCTCGTCGATCTCCATCCGCAGCGCGGGCAGCTCCGGCAGGACGACGTCGGCCAGCCCGGTGGCCACGAACAGCTCCAGCGCCGCGCGGGGGGAGTCCTGCAGCAGGGTCTTCGACAGCTCCGCCTGCACCCGCTCGGCGGTGATCCGGCCCAGCTCGCCGGAGAGGTCGGTCATCGCGCGGACGACGTCGTCGTCCGGGACCAGGTCGAGCTGGGCGACGAAGCGGACGGCGCGCAGCATGCGCAGCGGGTCGTCGGCGAAGGACTCCTCCGCCGCGCCGGGCGTGCGCAGCCGCCGGGCGAGCAGGTCGCCCAGCCCGCCGAAGGGGTCGGTGACTGTGCGGTCGGGCCCGAGCGAGACCGCCATGGCATTCACGGTGAAGTCGCGGCGGACCAGGTCGTCGACCAGCGAGCTGCCCCACGCCACCTCGGGGTTGCGCGACTCCCGGTCGTAGCGGTCCGCGCGGAAGGTGGTGATCTCCAGCCGGACGCCGCGCACCTCGGCCCCGACGGTGCCGAACGCGATGCCGGTGTTCCACGTGGAACCGGCCCAGCCGCGCAGGAGCTCCAGCGTCTGCTCGGGACGGGCGGAGGTGGTGACGTCGAGGTCGCCGGGCACCCCCGGCGCGCCGGACTGCGCGGCCAGCAGCGCGTCGCGCACCGACCCGCCGACGAGGTGGGCCTCGAACCCGGCGGCGGCGAAGCGTTCGCCCAGCTCGGCCAGCACGGGGGAGACGTCGACCAGCTCGCGGACCGTCTGCTGGACGGCAGGGGGCACCGGCTGCGGGGCCGGGCGACTCGGCGGGGTGGACGACACGACGGTCCAGAGTAGTTCCCGGTGTCGCGCTACCCTCCTGGCATGGCTGGGACGGGCGGGCGCGGGCGCCCCGGCCGCCGGTTGCGCCGGGTCGACGAGACCTCCGCCGGGGGCCTGGTGGTCGCCGACGACGGTGTGACCGGGCCGCGCGCCGCCCTCATCGGCCGGACGGACCGTCGCGGCCGGCTCCTCTGGTCGCTGCCCAAGGGGCACATCGAGGAGGGCGAGACGCCCGAGGACACCGCCGTCCGCGAGGTCGCGGAGGAGACCGGGATCATCGGCGAGGTCGTCGCCCCGCTCGGGATCATCGACTTCTGGTTCGTGGCCGACGGCCGCCGCGTGCACAAGACGGTGCACCACTTCCTGCTGCGCGCCATCGGCGGAGCCCTCTCCGACGCCGACGTCGAGGTCACCGAGGTCGCCTGGGTCCCGCTGGGCGAGCTCAGCGGCCGGCTGGCCTACGCCGACGAACGGGCGCTCGTGGAGCGGGCGCCCGGGCTGCTGGCCGACAGCGCGTGAGGCGGTCGGCTGCCGGTCGCGCCGGCGGCCGCCCCGCCGCCCCCGGTCCCGACGGTCCCCGCACCCGGCCGAGGGCGCTGCTCGGCGCCGCGACGCTGACCGCGGCGCTGGTCGCCGTCCCCGCCCTGGGCCCGGCGCCCGCGCAGGCGGCGCCGTCCGGGCCGCCCGACGTGCTGGCCGCCCCCGCCACCGCGGACACCGCGAGCACCGAGCGCCCGGTGCGGATCACGGTCAGCCGGTTCGAGCCCCGCACGATCACGCCGGGCTCGCTGATCACGGTCACCGGCACGCTCACCAACACCGGCTCCCAGCCGATCACCGGCCTGGCGCTGCGCCTCCAGCGCGGCGAGGTGCTCACGACGCGCGCCGAGCTCGCCGCCCTGGCGGAGGACCCGGACGGCGCGACGAGCGTCGTCCCCCGGTTCGAGCCCGTCGCCGAGGAGCTGGCCCCCGGCGAGGAGGTCAGCTTCACCTACACGCTGGACTCCGCACTCCTGCAGCTGGACCGCGACGGCGCCTACCCGGCACTGCTCAACGTCAACGGCACCGTCGACGGGGAGGAGCAGCGCGTCGGCGAGGTGTCCACGTTCGTCGTGCAGCAGCCCGTCCAGCCGACCCGGCGGACCGCCGTCGCCTGGCTGTGGCCGCTCACCGAGCGCTCGCACCGCACCGCCACCGGCACCTTCGCCGACGACGAGCTCGCCGCCGCCGTGCGCACCGACGGGCGGCTCGACCGCGCGCTCGCCGTGGTGGAGCGGCTGCCCGGCACGAGCGCACCCGGGGCGCCGGAGACCACGCCGGCCCTGCCGGTCACCCTGGCCGTCGACCCCGCGCTGGTCGAGGAGCTGCAGGTCATGGCCGCCGGCCCGTACGAGGTCGCGGGGTCGGGCACCAGCACGGGCACCGACGACGCCCGCGCCTTCCTCGAGCGGCTGCGCGCCGTCGCGGCGGTGCACCCGGTGGTCGCCCTGCCGTACGGGGACGTCGACGTCGACTCCCTGACCGCCGCCGGCCTCGGTCCGGTCGTCACCCGCAGCCTGCCCGGTACCCCGGAGGGCACCGCGCAGGGCCCGCCGGGGGAGCCGGCCGCGGAGTCGCCGGCGGCCACCACCTCGCCGGCAGAGGGCACCGGCACGGCCGCGGAGGAGACCGAGACCTTCGACGACGGCGCGGGCGCGCGGATCCTGGCCGACGCCCTGGACGTCGAGCCGCGCACCGACCTCGCGTGGGAGGCCGACGGCACGCTGCGGGCCGACTCCCTCGCCCTGCTCCAGGACGGCGGGATCGACCAGGTGGTCCTCGGCGCCGGTGGCCTGACCACCGGGGCATCGGCGGTCGGGACGGCGGACCCGACCGCCGCATCGGCCAGCACCGCCGGGCCGGTCGAGGTCCTGGTGGCCGATCCGGCGCTGGGCACGGTCGCCGGCTCCGGGCAGAGCACGGCGGGCGGACCGCGGATGGCGGAGCAGCGCTACCTCGCCGAGCTCGCCGTGCTGACGCAGCAGGCGCCGGAGGGCAGCGAGCAGACCGTGCTCGTGGCCCCGCCGCGCGACGTCGACGCCGGCCCCGACGACGTGGGCGCGATGATGGCCGACACCGCCTCGCTGACCTGGCTGCGCCCGGTCGACCTCGGCGCCCTCACCGGGGGGCCGCGCACCGAGGGCGGCGAGCTGGTCACCGCCGCCGACGCCGGAGGGCTGGACGCCGTGGGCCTGGCGGAGGTGGCCGAGCAGGTGGCCCGCCGCGACGACCTCGCCGCCGCCGTCGTCGGCGACGCCGGCACGGCGCTGGAGGCCTACGACGCGGCCGTCGCGCGCGGCACCTCGCTGGCCTGGCGCGCGGACCCCGAGGGTTTCCGGGCCGCCGCCGAGGACCTCGGGGACGCCCAGGACCGGCTGCGCGGCCGCGTCACGCTGCTGGCGCCGGCGGACGGCACGTACAGCCTCGCCTCGAGCGACGCCCCGCTGGTACTGACCGTCCGCAACGACCTGCCCTTCACCGTGCAGGTGCTGCTGGACGTCCGCGCCCGCGGGAACCGCGCGCTGTCCGTCGAGGACATCGGCGCGCAGACGCTCGCCCCGGGCCAGCGCGCCGTCCTCCAGGTGCCCACCGACCTGCGCCAGTCGGGCGGGTTCGCCGTCACGGCCCGGCTGACCACCCCCGCCGGCGGAGCGCTGGGCGAGCAGGTGCAGATGCAGGTCAAGAGCACCGCCTACGGCCCGATCTCGCTGATCATCACCTTCGGTGCGGCCGGCCTGCTCGGGCTGCTCTTCCTGCGCCGGCTGGTCACCTTCCTGCTCCGCCGGCGTCGCGCCAGGAGCGGGCAGCTGCCGCCGCAGGACGCCGGGGCCCCGCAGCCGCCCACGCGGAGCCCGGTGTGAGCACCCCACCCGACGACGAGCAGCGGCTGGACCAGCCGCCACCCCCACCGCCGGCAGCGCCGCGCCGGGGCGCCGGGGGAGCCCTGCCCCCGCCGCCCTACCGCGCCCGCCCACCGGCGGACGCGCCCTTCGCCGCGCCCGGGCAGGACTCCCGGCCGCCGCTGCCGCCGGTGCCGCCTCCGGTCCGCCGTCCGTCGCGGCCCGCGACGGGGCAGGGGCCGGCGACGCCGGACCCCGCGGCGACCCCGCCGCCCGCGCGGCCGGCACGGCCGCTCCCCCCGCTGCCGCCCCTGCGCCACCGGTGGGTGCCGGCCGCCGACGAGACCCAGGTCTTCCCGATGCCGGTGCTCCCGCCGGTGCCGCGCGCCCCGGAGGAGACCGACGAGGACGTCGAGTCCCGCGAGGAGCGCCCAGGGGCCAGCGGCGGGATCCTGCGCGCGGCGGGCACCATGGCCGTCGCGACGCTGGTCAGCCGGATCACCGGCCTGGCCCGCACGATGGTGCTGACCGCCGCGCTCGGCGTCGGCCTGGTGGGCGACGCCTACACCACCGCCAACACGCTGCCGAACATCGTCTACGAGCTGCTGCTGGGCGGCGTGCTCACCTCGGTGGTCGTGCCGCTGCTGGTGCGCGCCCAGGAACGGGACCGGGACGGCGGCGTGGCCTACGCGCAGCGGCTGGCCACGATCGCCATGGTCGGCCTGGTCCTGATGACCGCGCTCGCGATCGCGGCGGCGCCCCTGCTCACGGCGCTGTACGGCCTGCAGGAGGACCCGGAGCAGTACCGGCTGGCCAACTGGCTGGCCCGGATCCTGCTCGTGGAGATCGTCTTCTACGGCGTGGGTGCGCTGGCCCAGGCGGTGCTCAACTCCCGCGGCGTCTTCGGCCCGCCGGCCTGGGCGCCGGTGCTGAACAACGTCGTCGTCATCGCCACCGGCCTCGTCTTCATGCTGGCCGCGGGGCCCGGGGACCTGGACCCGCTCACCATCAGCCCCGGCCTGGTGTGGCTCCTCGCGGGCGGCACGACGCTCGGCATCGCCGTCCAGGCGCTCGTGCTGCTGCCCCTCCTCCGCAAGGCCGGCGTGCCGCTGCGGCCGCGGTGGGGGCTGCGCGAGACGGGGCTGCGCGAGGCGGGCACCCTGGGGCTCTGGGTGCTGGCCTACGTCGCGGTCAGCCAGGTCGGCGTCATCGTCGCGACCAACATCGCCAACGACGCGACGCGGGCCGGCGGCCTGGGGTCCCTCGCCTTCGCCAACGCGACCCTGCTGTTCCAGATGCCGTACGGGATCATCGGCGTCGCGCTGCTCACCGCCCTGGTGCCGCGGATGAGCCGGGCCGCGGCACGGGAGGACGTGGACGGCGTCGTGGCGGACCTGTCCCTGGGCACCCGGCTCTCGGCCCTGGGGCTGCTGCCGGTGACCGCTCTGCTCACCGTGCTGGGGCCGGCGGCCGCCGTCCTGCTCTTCGCGCGCGGGAACACCACGGTCGAGGACGCCGAGGGGATCGGCACCGCGTTGGCCATCGGCGCCTTCGGGCTGCTGCCCATGGCGGTCACGCTGCTGCAGCTGCGCGTCTTCTACGCCATGAAGGACGCCCGCACGCCCACGCTCATCCAGATGGGCATGGTCGCGGTCCGGGTGCCCCTGCTGCTGCTGGTGCCGGTCGTCGCCGAGCCCGACGACGTCGTCGCCGGCCTGATGCTGGTCACCAGCCTGACCTACGTCGCCGGGTGGGTCATCGGCGACGTCGCGCTGCGCCGGCGGCTGGGCCGGCTGCGCACGGCGGAGACGTTCGGCCCGCTGCTGCGCATCGCCGCGGCGTCGGTCGCTGCAGGCGTGCTCGGAAAGCTTGTCCTGATCGTGACCGATGACCTGCGCGGATCCGGGACGGCAGGGTCGCTCGTGACCCTGGTGCTCGGTACCGTGGTCATCGGCGCCGCGGCTCTCGCCGGGCTGGTGGTCGCCCGCGTCCCGGAGCTGCGCGAACCCCTGGAACGGATCAGGGCGCGGCTGGGGCGCGGATGACCGCCACGGGGGATGACGCGGCGCCGACGCCGGAGCGGTCGCGCCGGCGCAGGGAGCAGAACAGGGGGTCGACGTTGTCGATGGCATCGACGGTCACCGGCCTCCCCGAGCGCTACCGGCCTCTCGACGAGATCGGCCCCGAGGAGCACACCGAGACCGGTGTCATCCGCTGCTGGCGGGCCAAGGACCGCGTGCTCAACCGCGACGTCGCCATCCGCGTGCACACCCCGGCCGGGCCGGCCGCGCACGCCTGGATCACCCGCGCCCTGACCGCCGGTGGCCTGGCCACCCCCGCTCTGGCGATGGTCTACGACGCCTCCGAGGGGCGCGAGGACGGCGAGGACACCCCCGGTGGGGCCGCCTACGTGGTCAACGAGTGGATCGACGGCGAGACCCTCAGCGACCGCCTGGCCGCGGGCCCGCTGCCCGAGCGCGAGACCCGCACGCTGCTGCGCCGGCTCGCCGACGGCGTCGCCGAGGCCCACCGCGTCGGCCTGGCCGTGGGCGGGCTGACCCCCGACAACGTCGTCCTCCGCCCGAACGGGCTGGTCGGCCTGCGCGCGGTGCCGGCCGCCGACGGCAGCGTCGACGGCGACGTCCTCGCGCTCGGTGCGCTGCTCGAGGCCTGCCTGACCGGCCTGCGCCCGGGCGAGGCCGAGCCGCGGCCGCTGCAGGGCCCGTCCGACCTCGTGGCGCTCGCCCGCCGGGCGCGCTCCACCGATCCCGCCTCGGGGCTGTCCAGCGTGGCCGCCATGGCGGCGATCCTGGCGGAGCGGCCGCGCCCCGCCGTCGCCGGATCCCGCCCGGAGCCGGCGCGGGGCGGGTCCACCCGCGTCGAGGAGGACCCCGACGCCGGCTGGCTGCGCAAGCTCAAGGACCGCCGTACCGACACGCCCTCGGCCCAGGAGCCGGTGCGGCTCGACCCCCAGACGCTCCCTCCCGTCCCCCCGGTCCGACCGGTCACCGCCGACGGCGGCCCGCTCCCCGCGGCCGCGCTCGGGGGTGACACCGTGGCGGCCGGCAGCGTCACACCCGTCGCCGGCGCCTACGCCCGCCCCCGCGGCGGCGCGGCGGACCACGCCGGCGCGTTCCCCGACGTCCCGCGCGGGCCCGACACCGGCTCCAGCGCCATCGACGACACCGACGACGGTCGCCGGCACAAGGCGGTGGTCATCGGCCTGCCCCTGCTGGCGCTGCTCGTCGTGATCGGCCTGGCGTGGTGGGTCGGCAGCAACGTCCTCTCGGTCGCGGGCTCGGTGGACCAGGGCTCCACGCCGTCGGCCCAGGCCCCGAGCAGCTCCGTGCCGGCCGAGGACGGCGCGGAGGTCGCCGCCGGTGAGCCCGCTGCGATCTCCGCCGCCGACGTCTTCGACCCCGAGGGCGACGGCGAGCCCGAGAACGACGGCGACGTCCCGCTCACCTTCGACGGGGACCCCTCCACCGCGTGGTCCACGCTGACGTACCGGGGATCACCGGCCTTCGGCAACCTCAAGCCCGGCGTCGGCATCGTCTACGACCTGGGCGAGGCCCGATCCCTGGCCGGCGTCACCGTCCAGAGCCCGGTCCCCGGCGCCACCGTCGAGATCCGGACCGCGGACGCGGTCGGCGGCTCGCTGGACGACTTCGACCCCGCCGCCTCCGGCACGCTCGAGGACAGCACCGACCTCGCCTTCGACGAGGCGGTCGAGGCCCGCTACGTGCTGCTGTGGATCACCGGGCTGGTCGACGGGGCCGACGGGTTCTCCGCCGAGATCGGCGAGGTCACCGTCACCACTGCCGGCTGAGGCAGGGGGAATGCGCGCCCTAGGATCCTCGTTGTGCCGCCCGTGAGTGACTTCCCGACCCCTGGCCCCGCCGTGACGACGGAGGAGATCACCGATCCGGTGATCCCGCCGGCCGAGCACGACGGCGTCCGCGACCTGATCATCATCGGGTCCGGGCCGGCCGGGTACACCGCCGCGGTCTACGCGGCCCGCGCCAACCTGCACCCGCTGGTCCTCGAGGGCTCGCAGTTCGGCGGCGCCCTGATGACCACCACCGAGGTGGAGAACTTCCCCGGGTTCCCCGAGGGGATCCAGGGCCCGCAGCTGATGGACGACATGCGCACCCAGGCGGAGAAGTTCGGCGCCGAGCTGGTGGCGCGCGACGTCACCGAGGTCGACCTGACCGCCACCCCCAAGATCGTCAAGGTCGGCGACGAGGTGCACCGGGCGCACGCGGTCATCGTCGCCACCGGGTCGAAGTACCGGTACCTGGGCCTGGAGAACGAGCAGCGGCTGCTCGGCCGCGGCGTCTCCGCCTGCGCGACCTGCGACGGCTTCTTCTTCCGCGACCAGGACATCGCCGTCGTGGGGGGCGGTGACTCCGCGATGGAGGAGGCCACCTTCCTCACCCGCTTCGCGAAGAGCGTGACCGTGGTCCACCGCCGCGAGGAGCTGCGCGCCTCGAAGATCATGCAGAAGCGCGCGCAGGACAACGAGAAGATCCGCTGGGCGCTCGGCAAGCAGGTCACCGAGGTGCACGGCGACTCCACCGTGAACGCGGTCGAGCTCACCGACACCGCGACCGGCGCCACCGAGACCCTCCCGGTCAGCGGCCTGTTCGTCGCCATCGGCCACGATCCCCGCAGCGAGCTGTTCGCCGGCCAGCTGAAGCTGGACGACGAGGGTTACATCCAGGTGGAGCACCCGACCACGCGCACCAGCATCGACGGCGTCTTCGCCTGCGGTGACGTCGTGGACCACATCTACCGCCAGGCCATCACCTCGGCGGGCACCGGCGCAGCGGCGGCCATCGACGCCGAGCGCTGGCTGGCCGAGACGTTCGACGAGCGCTGAACCGCCCGCGACCGGGGCATAAGACCACCCGCCCGCCGGTTGCACCGGTGGGTACGACGAGCCACTCGAACACAGGGAGAACGACCATGGCAGGCAACACCGTGACGGTCACCGACGCCAGCTTCGCCAGCGACGTGCTGGGCAGCGACAAGCCGGTGCTCGTGGACTTCTGGGCCGAGTGGTGCGGGCCGTGCAAGATGGTCGCCCCGGTGCTCGAGGAGATCGCCGCCGAGCACAAGGACAAGCTCACGATCGCGAAGCTCAACATCGACGAGAACCCGCAGATCGCCCGCGACTACCAGGTCATGTCGATCCCGACCATGACGGTGTTCCAGGGCGGCAAGCCGGTCAAGAGCATCATCGGTGCCAAGCCCAAGGGTGCGATCCTCAACGACCTCGCCGACTACATCGCCTGAGCTCTCCCCCGGAGCAGCGCACGCTCGGTGACCGCGGGCCCACCTGTCCACCCGGACCGGTGGGCCCGCGCCCGTTCCGGGGACCCCGACGGGCCGAGCGCACGGGGTAGGCGGACAATCGACGGACGATGGGAAGCGACAGCCGCATGCAGCCCCTGAGGCTCGGGGACCGTGGACCGGCGGTGGCCGACGTGCACGCGGGCCTGCGCAGCCTGGGGCTGCTGCCGGGCGACGACGGGCCGGAGGCCGACGGCGCCCTGGAGACCGCCGAGTTCGACGCCGCCACCGAGCTGGCGGTGCGCCACTTCCAGCAGGTGCGCGGGCTGTCGGTCGACGGCCGGGTCGGCGACGAGACGTACCGGGCGCTCAACGAGGCGCGCTGGTCGCTGGCTGACCGGCTGCTGCACCACGACCCGGAGCGCCCGACCCGCGGCGACGACGTCATCACCCTCCAGGAGCGGTTGCACGAGCTCGGTTACGACGCCGGCCCCGTCGACGGCGTCTTCGGGCCCGAGACCGAGGTGGGCCTGCGTGCCTTCCAACGCGACTACGGGCTGACCTCGGACGGCACCTGCGGGCCCGCGACCTTCCGCGCGCTGCGCCAGCTGGGCCGCAAGGTCACCGGCGGCCGCCCGCAGCTCCTGCGGCAGAGCGCCTCGTTCGTCGACAGCGGGCCGCACCTGATCGGGCGCCGCATCGTCGTCGACCCCGGGCACGGCGGCACCGATCCCGGCAACACCGCGGGCGAGACCACCGAGGCCGATCTCGTGTTCGACCTGGCGTCGCGCATCGAGGGCCGGCTGGCGGCGGCCGGGGCCACCGTCTACCTCACCCGGGGGCGCGACCAGAACCCCACCGCCGCCGAGCGCACCCGCTTCGCCAACGACGCCCGGGCCGACCTCTTCGTCTCCCTGCACCTGGACGCGCACGCCTCCGAGCACGCCCGCGGCGTGGCCAGCTACTACTACGGCACGGGGTCCGGGGCGTCGTCCACCGTGGGCGAGCAGTTCGCCAACCTCGCCCGGCGCGAGGTCGTCGCGCGCACCGGGATGCTGGACCTCGGATCGCACCCCAAGACGTGGGACCTGCTGCGGATGACCCGCATGCCCACCGTCCGGCTGGACTGCGGGTACCTCTCCCACCCGGTCGACCGGCTGCTGCTGCTCGACGCCCGCGTGCGCAGCGCGATGGCGCAGGCCGTCCTGGCCGCCGTCCAGCGGCTCTTCCTGCCGGCCGACGCCGATCCGCCGACCGGCACCTTCGACCTGCCCGCTGGTCTCAAGGCCTGAGGACCCCCGGCCTACACTGCTGAGGGTGGTCACCCCCCCGTCCGGCACGCCTGCCGGTTCCGGTCAGCCGGGGACGCACCTGAGCACAGGTGCGCACCCCCACGTCGTCCCGCGTCACCCGCGGCTGGACCCGCTGGCCGACCGCTACGCAGCACGGACGCACGGGATGCAGGCCTCCGAGATCCGGGCGCTGTTCTCGGTCGTGAGCCGCCCCGAGGTGGTCTCCCTCGCCGGTGGCATGCCCGCCGTCACCGCCCTCCCCCTCGACGCCGTGGGCTCGATGATCGGCGAGCTGGTGTCCGGCATGGGGGCGCAGACCCTGCAGTACGGCTCCGGGCAGGGCGACCCGCGGCTGCGCGAGCGGATCTGCGACGTCATGGCCCTCGAGGGCATCCACGACGCCTCGCCCAGCGAGGTCGTCGTCACCGTGGGGTCCCAGCAGGGCCTGGACCTGGTCACCCGCGTCTTCTGCGACCCCGGTGACGTCGTCCTCGCCGAGGGCCCGTCCTACGTCGGCGCGCTCGGCGTCTTCCAGGCCGCCCAGGCCCGCGTCCGGCACGTCGCCATGGACGACGACGGGCTCATCCCCGAGGCGCTGGAGGAGGCGCTGGCCGACTGCCGCGCCAACGGCGACCGGGTGAAGTTCCTCTACACCGTGCCGAACTTCCACAACCCGGCCGGCGTGACGCTCTCCGAGGAGCGCCGCGAGGCGGTCATGGCCATCGCCGAGAAGCACGACCTGCTGATCATCGAGGACAACCCGTACGGTCTGCTGGGCTTCGAGCAGGAGCCGCTGCGCGCGCTGCGGGCCCGCAACAGCCAGCGGGTCATCTACCTGGGCTCGTTCTCCAAGACGTTCTCTCCCGGGCTGCGCGTGGGCTGGGTCCTGGCGCCGCTGGCCGTGCGGGAGAAGCTGGTCCTGGCCACCGAGGCGCAGGTGCTGTGCCCGCCGTCGCTCACCCAGTACGCCGTCGCCCGGTACCTGGACACCCAGCCGTGGCGCGAGCAGATCAAGATCTTCGCCGAGCTGTACCGCGAGCGCCGGGACGCCGCCCTGGATTCCCTGGCCGCCCTCATGCCCGCCGGCACCGCGTGGACCCAGCCGCAGGGCGGCTTCTACGTGTGGCTCAAGCTGCCGCACGGCCTGGACGCCAAGCGCATGCAGCCCCGCGCGGTCGGCGCGCACGTCGCCTACGTGCCCGGCATCGGCTTCTTCGCCGACGGCAACGGCCGCGAGTTCATGCGCCTGTCCTACTGCTACCCGGAGCCCGACCAGATCCGCGAGGGCGTGCGCCGGCTGGCCCGCGTCATCGAGGCCGAGCTGGACCTGCACTCCACCTTCGACCAGGTCGACACCGGCTCGTTCCGCGCCATCACGCCCGGCCACGATGCCGAATCCATCGTCGGCCCGGCCAACAGCGACACCTACGAGGACGGCCGATGAGCGAGACCGCCCCTGCACCCGAGCCGGCCGCCGCGGCCGACGCGCCCCCGCTGCGCGCCGTCGTCCTGGCCGGCGGGCTGACCTTCGAGCGGGAGGTCAGCCTCTCCTCGGGGACCCAGGTGGTGGAGGGGCTGACCCGCGCCGGGATCGACGCCGAGCTCCGCGACGCCGATGCCGAGCTGCTGCCCGGGCTGGCCGCCGCTCCCGCCGACGCGGTCTTCATCGCCCTGCACGGCGCGACGGGGGAGGACGGCGCCCTGCGGGCGGTCCTGGACCTGGCCGGCGTGCCGTACGTCGGCTCGGCGGCGGCCGCGTGCCGCCTCGCCTGGGACAAGCCGGCCGCCAAGTCGGTCGTCCGCTCCGCCGGGATCACCACGCCGGACTGGGTGGCGCTGCCGCACAGCACCTTCCGGGAGCTGGGTGCCGGCGCCGTCCTGGACCTGATGGTGGCCCGGCTCGGCCTGCCGCTCATGGTCAAGCCGGCCTCGGGCGGCTCGGCGCTGGGCGTGCAGAAGGTCAGCCGGGTCGAGGACCTGCCCGCGGCGATGGTGAGCTGCTTCGCCTACGGCGACACCGTGATGGTCGAGCGGTACGTGGAGGGCGTCGAGGTGGCCCTCGCCGTGGTGGACCTCGGCGACGGACCGCAGGCGCTGCCCGCCGTGGAGATCGAACCGGAGTCGGGGGTCTTCGACTACAGCTCCCGCTACACCCCCGGCCTCACCGAGTACCACGCGCCTGCCCGGCTGGACGAGGACGTCGCCCGCCGCGCGGCCGAGCTGGCCGTGCGGGTGCACGAGGTCCTCGGCCTGGCCGACCTCTCCCGCACGGACGCGATCATCACGCCCGACGGCGAGGTGCACTTCCTCGAGGTGAACGTCTCGCCCGGGCTCACCGAGACGTCGATGTTCCCGATGGCGGTCGAGGCGGCCGGGTTCGAACTCGGCGAGGTGCTCGCGCGACTGCTCGCGAACCGGGCCGGACGCAGCCGCTAGCGCACCACGCACACGGGCCCGGTTGCGTCAGTGACGCAACCGGGCCCGTGTCCGTGGTGGAGGTGCTCAGGCCTCCGGGCGGCGACCGGTGATCTCCGGGGCCATGACACCGATGATCCGCTGCAGGTCGTCGACCGATCCGAACTCGACGACGATCTTGCCCTTGGACCGCCCGATCTGGATCTTGACCTTGGTCTCGAACATGTCGGACAGCCGGGAGCCGAGCTCCTCGACCCCGGGAGCGCTGATCCGGCGGGTGCGGCGCTTGGCCACCGGCTCCTCGGCGGCGGCCATGGCGACGGCCTCCTCGGTGGCGCGCACCGACATGCCCTCGGCCACGATGCGGGTGGCCAGCGCGTCCTGCTTCTCCGGGTCGGAGAGGCCGAGCAGCGCACGGGCGTGGCCCGCGGAGATGACGCCGGCGGCGACCCGCGTCTGCACCTTCACCGGCAGCTTCATCAGCCGGATGGTGTTGGTGACCTGGGAGCGGCTGCGGCCGATCCGGCTGGCCAGCTCCTCGTGGGTGGCGCCGAACTCCTCCAGCAGCTGCTGGTAGGCGGCGGCCTCCTCCAGCGGGTTGAGCTGGACCCGGTGGATGTTCTCCAGCAGGGCATCGCGCAGCATCGCGTCGTCGGTGGTGTCGCGGACGATCGCCGGGACCGTGTCCAGGCCCGCCGCCTTCGAGGCCCGGAGCCGGCGCTCGCCCATGATGAGCTCGTACCGCCCGCCGGGGACCTCGCGGACGACGATCGGCTGGAGCAGGCCGAACTCGCGGACGCTGTGCGTCAGCTCGTCGAGCGCCTCGTCGTCGAAGACCTGGCGGGGCTGCTTCGGGTTCGGGACGACGTCGTCGACGGCGACCTCCCGCAGCTGGGCGCCGGGGACGCCGAGCGCCTCGTCGCCGGCCGCCGCCGGGGGAGCGGGAGCCGGCGGCGGGGGGACCAGGCTGACCGGGGACGCCGGCGGCTGCGCGTCGTCCGCCTCCCGGGTGCCGCCCGCCGGCTCCTGCGCGGCCGGCGCCGGGGCCGGCACCGCCGGGGAGGTCGCCGGGGTGGGGGCGGGACCGGTCGGGATGAGGGCTGCCAGCCCCCGGCCCAGTCCGCCGCGCTTGCTCATGGCTGCTCCTCGTCGACGATCGCGCTCACTGGCTGTCCTGCGGGCCCGGGACGCTGCCCTCGGCCACGGCGAACGCCGCGGCCGGCACCCCGCCCGGGGTGGTCATGCGGTCGAGCGGCTCCAGCCCGACGCCGCGCTGGGCGAGCTCCCGGGCCGCCTCGACGTAGCTGGTCGAGCCCCGCGACCCGGGGTCGTAGGTGAGGACCGACTGGCCGTACCCCGGCGCCTCGGACACCCGGACGTTGCGGGGGATGACAGCCTGCAGCACCAGCTCGCCGAAGTGGTTGCGCACCTCGTCGGCCACCTGGTCGGCGAGCTTGGTCCGCCCGTCGTACATCGTCAGCAGGATGGTGCGCACCGCGATGCCGGGGTTGAGGTGCTGGCGCACCAGGTCGATGTTGTTGAGCAGCTGCCCCAGGCCCTCGAGCGCGTAGTACTCGCACTGGATGGGGATGAGCACCTCGTCGCCGGCCACCAGCGCGTTCAGCGTCAGCAGGCCCAGCGACGGCGGGCAGTCGATGAGGACGTACTGCGGACGCCGCTCCGGGGGGAGCGCGGCGATGTAGCCCTCGATCGCGCGGCGCAGCCGGTGCTCGCGGGCCACGACGGAGACCAGCTCGATCTCCGCGCCGGCCAGGTCGATCGTCGCCGGGACGCACAGCAGGTTCGGGCTGGCGGTGGTCGGGTGCACGACCTCGGTGAGCGTGCTGTCACCGACCAGGGCGTCGTAGATCGACGGGGTGCCGACGGTGTGGTCGACGCCGAGGGCGGTGCTCGCGTTGCCCTGCGGATCGAGGTCGATGACCAGCGTGCGGAGCCCGTAGAGCGCGAGCGCCACCCCGAGGTTCACCGTCGACGTCGTCTTGCCGACGCCGCCCTTCTGGTTGGCCACGGTGATGACGCGGATCCGGCCGGGCGCCGGGAACGGGTCCTGGTCGGCCGCGTGCAGCACACGGGTGGCCCGCAGCGCCTCCATGGCGATGGGGCTGTCGAAGTCCGCCATCCCACCCGACGCCGAGGTCGACGACTGGTCAGCGGCGAGACTGCTCCGCAGCCGCTCGCCCGGGTCGGTCATCGCGGGTCCTCCCTGGTGCGTTTCACGTGGAACGGATCGGGCATCGGCACCTGTTCCACGTGGAACAGCTTAGGGACCCCGTCAGCGCCCGCCGCGCGTCATCACGACCACGGTAGTGGCAGCGTCGCCCAGGGACGCACCGACCGCGCGCGGGTGGATGTCGCGCATGCCGGCGCGCTCGAGCTCGGGGAGCATCCCCGGCAGCTCCTCGACCGCGCGGGCGCCGACGAGGGCGACCAGCTGGGTCCCCGGCCGGAGGAGGCCGCGGCACCAGCCGACGAGCCGGGGGAGCGGTGCCACGGCCCGCGCGGTCACCACGTCGACGGGGCCGACGGCGGTGACGACCGAGCGCTCCTCGGCACGACCCCGCAGCACCCGCCAGGGCCGCGGGCCGAGCGCCGCGACCGCCTCCTCCAGGAACTCGACGCGCCGCGCCATGGGCTCGACCAGGGTGAGGGCGATGTCCGGCCGGGCCAGCCCCAGCGGGATACCCGGCAGCCCGGCACCGCTGCCGACGTCCACCACGCGAGCGCCCTGCGGCACCGCGTCGGCGACCGCGGCGGAGTTCAGCACGTGCCGCTCCCACAACCGCGGCACCTCGCGCGGGCCGATCAGCCCGCGGACGACACCGTCGGTGGCGAGCAGCTCGACGTAGGCCCGAGTCGCCTGCAGCCCGTCCCCGAACACCTCCTCCGCCACGGGCGGCGGGGGAGGAGGTGCGGCGTTCGGGGCGTCCGGGCCGGTCACTTGTCGGGCAGGACCACGACGCGCCGGTTGGGCTCCTCGCCCTCCGACTCGCTGTGCACGCCGGCGACGGAGGCGATGACGTCGTGGACGACCTTGCGCTCGAACGGGTTCATCGGGCTGAGCCGCTCGGGCTGGCCGCTGCTGGCCACCCGCTTGGCGGTCTCACCGGCGAGCGCCGAGAGGTCGGACTTGCGGCGGGCGCGGAAACCACCGACGTCGAGCATGAGGCGGCTGCGCACCCCGGTGGACTGGGCGACGGCGAGCCGGGTGAGCTCCTGCAGCGCCTCCAGGGTCGCGCCGTCCGGGCCGATGAGGTCGTTCAGCCGGCCGCCGACGATGGCGACCGACGCCCGGTCACCCTCCACGTCGAGGTCGATGTCGCCGTCGACGTCGAGGATGTCGAGCAGGCGCTCGAGGTAGTCGCCGGCCACGTCGCCCTCGCGGACGAGCAGGTCGTCACCACCGGCCCCACCCGTCACGGGCGCCTCGACGTCGACCTCCTCGAGGAGCGCGTCGTCGCCGGTGACGTCGGCGTCGGGAAGCGACGGTTCACGGGTGCTGCTGGGCTGCTGCGGGGCACTCACGGGAGCTCCTCCAGTATCGGTCGGTCGTCCGGGCAGTCCCGGTGGTCGGTGCCCGGACGACGGATCGTCCGGGGGTGCGCGCCGGTCAGCGGCGCTTGCGCTTGCCCCGGTTGGCCGGCCCCTGGCCGGCCTTGCTGGAGCCGGAGCCGGTGCCGCGGGGCCCGTTGCCCGCGCGACCGCCACCGGACGCCGGCGGCTGGCCGTTGGCGGCCTCGGGGGAGACGCTGCCCTCCGGTGCGACGCCGTCCTGGCCGGCGGTCGGCTGCGCGGCGGGGCGGCCCTGCTTCGGGCGGACGGGCTTGGCACCCGGCTTGGGCGCGAGCGCCTTGGGGTCGATGGCCGGCTTGTCGGCCGCGGCCTTCGCCAGGGCGGCGGGGGAGCCGGGCGGCGGCATCTTGCGCAGGACGAAGAACTGCTGACCCAGGGTCCACAGGTTGTTCGTCATCCAGTAGATGAGGACGCCGATCGGGAAGATGAAGCCGGAGACGAAGAGGCTGGCCGGCACGCCGTAGAGCATCAGCTTCTGCACCATCGCGGCCTGGCCCTCGACCGGACCCGAGCGGCGCATGATCTGCTTCTGCGTGATGTACGTCGTGACGCACATGATCACGATCAGCGCGAAGGCGACGATGCGGATCGTGCTGTAGCTGGCGATCTCGAGGATCGCCTGCTCCTTCTCGCCGCTCATGTTGAACGACGCGGAGATCGGCGCACCGAAGAGCTTCGCCCGCGCGGCCTGGTCGGTCAGCTCGTCGGTCCAGCTGTACAGGCCCTCCTTGTCCGGGGCCAGCCGGCGCAGGACGTGGAAGAGCGACAGGAAGACCGGGATCTGCGGGAGGATCGGCAGGCAGCCGGCCAGCGGGTTGACGCCGCGCTCCTTGAACAGCGCCTGCTGCGCGACGGCCATGCCCTGGCGGTCGCTGCCGTACTGCTTGCGCAGCTTCTGCAGCTCCGGCTGGAGCTCCTGCATCGCGCGCTGCGACTTGATCTGCTTCACGAACAGCGGGAAGAGGATCAGCCGGATGGTGACGACCAGGAACACGATGGCCAGCACCCAGGCCAGGCCGGCGAGGCCGGTCTCGGCCGCCGGGTCACCGAAGACGAAGTTCCACAGCGAGTGCCAGCGCGCCATGACCCACGAGATGGCGGTGTAGAGCCAGTCAAGCAACGGTGTTCTCCTCGGTCGCCCGGCTCGGGGCCGGCGGGGTGGCGCGATGGGGACGGGACGGCGCGGGCACGCACGGCACCGCAGTGCTCGACGCTCGGCCGACGTCCCGGGTTCCGGGGGCCGGGGGCACGAAGTCGACGCCGCCCGGGTGCCAGGGCGCGCACTTGACCAGCCGGCGCAGGGCCAGCCAGCTGCCGCGGCCCGCGCCGTGCAGGGCGATCGCCTCGGCGGCGTAGGCGCTGCAGGTGGGCGTGAAACGGCAGCGCGGCGGGAGCGCGGGGCTGACGGCGCGCGAGTAGAAGCCGATGACGGCGAGCAGCAGGCGCTTCACCGGGAACGTCCCAGCAGCCGGTCCAGGCCGGCGGCGAGATCGCGGCGCAGCAGCGCGGAGTCGGCGTCGGCCGCCTCGGGCCGGGCGCGGACCACCAGATCTGCGGAGGCGGGGAGGCGGTGCAGCTCCTCCCGCACGGCGGCGCGCAGCCGGCGGGTCACCCGGTGGCGGACCACCGAGTTCCCGACGGCCCGGCCCACCACGAAACCGGCCCGTGCACCGGCCGGCCGCTCCTCGCGGGAGGCGGGAGCGCCGGCCGGCTGCGCGGGCCGTTCGGGGAGGAAGTGGAGCACCATGGTCGGTCGCCCGGCGCGGCGACCGGACCGGACGACCGCGGTGAACTCCGGGCGCCGGCGCAGGCGTGCCTGCGCGGGCAACACCTCAGGCGGAGAGCTTCTCGCGGCCCTTGCGCCGACGGGTGGCGAGGATCGCCCGGCCGGCACGGGTGCGCATGCGGAGCCGGAAGCCGTGGGTCTTGGACCGGCGACGGTTGTTCGGCTGGAACGTGCGCTTGCTCACGAGGTACTCCCACTACACGATCGGCGATGCGTGACCGCCGGTGGGCGGACGCGCTCGGGGTGCCGCTGGGCCCGGCGGATGCCGCGCCCCGGTGCCCCCGGAAGCTGGATTTCGCGCGGCCGGCGACCCGCTGGCGCTGCCCGGCACGAGGCGGGCATGGCAGCAGGAGCCGTCCACGACTCCCGCCAGCATAGCCGAGGGAACGGCGATGACGGCGGCCGGGCGGAACCCGACCGCTCATGGTCCCCCCGTCCGGGGCCGACCACGCAGCGGCGCGCCGACCGACGCACCGGTCCGACGCGCCAGGACCGTCGCCGCCGTCGTTGCCGGGCTGTGGACGGGGCTGTTAGCGTCGCCGTCGCTCCGCCTCGGGCCACAGGGTCCGGGAGCGCGGGCCGCCCCCGATCGGTCAGCCGACCGCCGAACCACCCGGAACCACCGCGGACGGGCCGCTGACCAGCAGCGATGCTGGCCGCGTCCTCCTCCGCTGCAGCACCCGCTCCCCTCTGCCTCCGGCCGTGCACAGCCTGTGGACACTGGTGTGGACGTCGTGCGTCCCCACATCCACAGCGGGGCACTGACGGGTGGACGCGCGGGCAGGCAGGGCGGGACGGGCGGACCGGGACACCGGGGTCGACAGCATCGGGAAGGACGAACGGCATGGCGGACGCCACGCTGGACCTGGCCACGGCCTGGGACCAGATCCGCGAGCGGCTGGCCACCAGCCTCTCGCCGCAGCAGAACGCCATGCTGAACCTGACCCGGCCGCTGGGCCTGGTCGAGGACACCGCCGTGCTGGCCGCGCCCAACGAGTTCACCCAGACCGTGCTCGAGTCGCGCATGCGCCGGGTGCTCGCCGAGGCCCTCTCCGAGCAGTTCGGCCGCGACATCCGCGTCGCCGTCCAGCTCGAGGACGCGCCGCCGGCCCCCGCGGAGCCGGAGGAGGAGGCCCCGACCCGCCGCCCGTGGTCGGCCGCCGAGGCGCAGCGCGCCGAGGAGGACCAGGCCACCCGCGACCGGGCCGACGACGGGCGCAGCGCGTTCGGCGTGCGCACCGACGTCGTCGGCACCGCCCCCTGGGACCGCGACGAGAACCCGGTGCGCGGCTCCGAGGTGCGCGAGCTGCGGCCGGTGGACGGCCCCCGGCCGCCGGTGGACCGCGGCGCCCCGGAGGACTGGAGCACCACCACGTGGGGGGCCGGGGCCACCGAGCCCGAGGAGAGCACCCCCGCCGACGTCCTCCCCTTCGACCTCGGCGGATCCGGCGGGGCCGATCAGCGCGGCGGGCGCGGGGGCGCGCCGCGCGGGCGGCGGCCCGAGAGCGGCCGGCCGGCCGGCCTGGACCCGGGCCTGAACCCCAAGTACGTCTTCGACAGCTTCGTCATCGGCAACAGCAACCGGTTCGCCCACGCGGCCGCCGTCGCCGTCGCCGAGGCGCCGGCCCGGGCCTACAACCCGCTGTTCATCTACGGCGAGTCGGGGTTGGGCAAGACGCACCTGCTGCACGCGATCGGCCACTACGCGGCGCGGATGTTCCCCAACGTGAAGGTGCGCTACGTCAGCACCGAGGAGTTCACCAACGAGTTCATCAACCTGGTGCACTCCGGCCGGGCCGAGGACTTCCGCCGCCGCTACCGCGACATCGACTTCCTGCTGATCGACGACATCCAGTTCCTGGAGCGCGCCGAGCGGACGCAGGAGGAGTTCTTCCACACCTTCAACACGCTGCACAACGCCAGCAAGCAGATCGTCATCACCTCCGACCGCGCGCCGAAGAAGCTGACGACGCTGGAGGACCGGCTGCGCACCCGGTTCGAGTGGGGCCTGATCACCGATGTCCAGGCCCCCGACCTCGAGACCCGCATCGCCATCCTCCGCAAGAAGGCGTGGGGCGAGCGGCTGCAGGTGCCCGACGCGGTGCTGGAGTTCATCGCCAGCAAGGTGCAGACCAACATCCGCGAGCTCGAGGGCGCGCTGATCCGGGTGACCGCGTTCGCGTCGCTGAACAAGCAGCAGGTGGACCTGCCGCTGGCCGAGCTGGTGCTCAAGGACCTGATCAGCGACGAGCAGGGCCCGCAGATCACCGCCGCGATCATCATGGCGGCGACCGCGGAGTACTTCTCCGTGACGATGGAGGAGCTGCAGGGCTCCAACCGCAGCCGCACGCTGGTCAACGCCCGGCAGATCGCGATGTACCTGTGCCGCGAGCTGACCGAGCTGTCGCTGCCCCGCATCGGTGCCTCGTTCGGCGGCAAGGACCACACCACGGTCATGCACGCCGTCAAGAAGATCACCAACCTGATGAGCGAGCGCCGGGCCACCTACACCCAGGTGACCGAGCTGACCGCACGCATCAAGAGCCGCGCCCGCCAGTAGCAGCGGCGGCTCTCCACGCGGCGCCCGCGCCACCCGGTGCCCTCCCGCAGGACCTCCGGCCGGCCGCCGCGCCCGGGTTGCGCGCCGTCGTCGATCCACCGCCTCGCAGGTCGACATGTCGTCGTCCACAGCTGTGCGGAACCCCGTGGACAGCGGAAACCCTGGTCGGACGCGTCGGACGCCGGTCACCGGCCGGCCATCCCGTCGACACGTCGAGAAGTTGTCCCCAGGAATGTGCACAGCTTGGGGAGATCTCGTGTGCCCCAGGTCACGATCGGTAGCCCCACCCCGCTCGCCGACGAGCGGCCCGTCGGCGACCCCTGCGCAACGCTCGCCGCTGACCTGCGGTTTCCCCGTTCCACCTGACAGTCGTCCCGTGCCGGCCGACGTGCTGCCGCATCGTGCACACCGCATGGGGACGCGCAGGGGGTGGACGGGGGACGGGACGTGGACGACCGGCCGACCCGGTGCACAACCGTCGAGATGTCCACGTGTCGACAACAGGCGGACGCCGACCACCCACAGCGGGCCAACAGCCCGGATCGGGCGCTGACCTGCACGAAGGGCCCCGATCCCCAGCTTCCACACCAGTGATGACGAGGATGAGGGAGTTAGACCAGGAATTTCTCGAACCACATTCAGGGTGGGGACGCTGCGCTGGGAGGGGCTCGGCAGCCCATCGAGGGACGGGGTTTCCCCCGAGGGCACAGCAACAGGCACGATGAGCACCGCAACGGAGCCGGACCCCAGCGGTCGACGGCTCCGCCGGTGCGCGGACATCACGTGCGCGAGGCAGAGACAGAGCAGGGGTGGGTCGAGAGATGAAGTTCCGGGTGGCACGAGAGGTGCTCGCCGACGCGGTGGCGTGGACGGCGCGCAGCCTGCCGCCGCGGCCGTCGGTGCCGGTCCTCGCCGGCATCCTGCTCGAGGTCGACGGGAGCCAGCTGTCGGTCTCCGGCTTCGACTACGAGGTCTCCGCGCGCGCCGAGGTGGACGTGCAGGCGACCGAGAGCGGCCGCGTCCTCGTTCCCGGCCGGCTGCTGGCCGAGATCACCCGTGCCCTGCCGCCGCACCCGGTCGACGTGACCGCCGACGGCCCGCGCCTGGCCATCACCTGCGGCAACGCGCGCTTCAGCCTGCCGACCCTGCCGGTCGAGGACTACCCGTCCCTCCCGTCGATGCCGTCGTCCGCCGGTGTGGTGGACAGCGACGTCTTCGCCGAGGCCGTCTCCCAGGTGGCGGTGGCCGCCGGTCGCGACGACACGCTGCCGATGCTGACCGGTGTGCGGCTGGAGATCGAGGGCGATCTGATCACCCTCGCCGCGACCGACCGCTACCGGCTGGCGGTCCGCGAGTTCGCCTGGCGCCCGCAGACCTCCGGCATCTCCGCGGCGGTCCTCGTGCCCGCGCGCACGCTGGCCGACGCCGCCAAGACGCTCACCAGCGGGCCCGAGATCACCGTCTCCCTCTCCTCCGGGAGCTCCGGCGAGGGCATCCTCGGCCTCTCGGGCAAGGACCGGCAGACCACCACCCGGCTGCTGGACGCCGAGTTCGTGAAGTACCGGGCGATCATGCCCACGGAGTCCGCGGCCAACGCGACGCTGCCCGTCGGCCTGTTCACCGACGCCGCCAAGCGCGTCGCCCTGGTCGCCGAGCGCGGCACCCCGCTGCGCTGCGAGTTCACCCCGGGCCAGGTGACGCTGCGGGCCGGTGGCACCGACGACGAGGGCCAGGCCGAGGAGCGCTGCGACGTCGACTTCGACGGCGAGCCGCTGACCATCGGCTTCAACCCGACTTTCCTGCTCGACGGGCTGGCCGCGGTGCACACCGAGCGCGCCCGGATGGACTTCACCAGCCCGCTCAAGCCCGCGGTGCTCTCCGGCGTGGAGGAGCCGCCGGCCGACGACGAGGCCGCCAGGCCGGCCGAGCGCCCGGGCAGCTACCGCTACCTGATCATGCCGGTACGCCTTCCCGGCTGAAAAGGGACCACGCGTGTCAGGACAGCGCCGCCCGGGCACCGCGCAGCAGGACCTCGCAACCGTTCGACGAGAGGACAACACCGTGCAGCTGGGGCTGATCGGGCTGGGCAAGATGGGCGGCAACATGGCCGAGCGGGTCCGCCGCGCCGGTCACGAGGTGGTCGGCTACGACCGCTCGCCGGGGAAGCGGGACGTCGACAGCCTGCCCGCGCTGGTCGAGGCGCTGTCCGCGCCCCGCGTCGTCTGGGTGATGGTGCCCGCCGGCGACCCGACCCGGGAGACCGTCAAGGAGCTGGCCGAGCTGCTCGAGCCCGGCGACGTGATCGTCGACGGCGGCAACTCCAAGTACACCGACGACCAGGTGCACGACGTGCTGTGCCGCGAGAAGGGCATCGGCTACGTCGACGCCGGCGTCTCCGGCGGGGTGTGGGGCCTGGAGAACGGCTACGCCCTCATGGTCGGCGGCAGCAAGGACGACGTCGCCAAGGTGCAGCCGGTCTTCGACGCGCTCAAGCCGCCGGCGCCGGTCGACGAGTCGGGTCAGGAGCTGCCCGCGGCGGGCTTCGTGCACGCCGGGCCGGTGGGTGCGGGCCACTTCAGCAAGATGGTCCACAACGGCATCGAGTACGCGATGATGCAGGCCTACGGCGAGGGCTACGAGCTGCTGGCCGCCGTCGACCTCATCGAGGACGTGCCCGGCGTCGTCCGCTCCTGGACGCAGGGCACGGTCATCCGCTCCTGGCTGCTGGACCTGCTGGTGCGCGCGCTGGACGAGGACCCTGCCCTCGAGCGGGTCCGGGGCTACGCGGAGGACTCCGGCGAGGGCCGGTGGACCGTGGAGCAGGCGATCGAGAACGCCGTCCCGATGCCGACCATCGCGGCGTCGCTGTTCGCACGGTTCGTCTCGCGCCAGGACGACTCGCCGACCATGAAGGCCGTCGCCGCGCTGCGCAACCAGTTCGGCGGGCACGCGGTGCGCGCGGTGCAGGCCCAGGAGGTCGAGCGCCCCGCGTAGAGGACCACCCATCCCCCCACGCCTCGCACGCTCGGCGCGGGCCCCTGAAGGGTGGCCGTTCCAGCACGTCACCACGGAGGGCCTCGTTGTACGTCCGCCACCTGCAGGTCGGCGACTTCCGCAGCTGGGAGCGGGTGGACCTGGCGCTCCAGCCGGGCCCGACGGTGCTCGTCGGCCGCAACGGCGAGGGCAAGACCAACCTCGTCGAGGCGGTCGGCTACCTGGCCACGATGGGCAGCCACCGGGTGTCCGGCGATGCCCCGCTGGTGCGGCACGGCGCGAGCCAGGCCGTCGTCCGCGCCGCGTTGCGCCGGGGCGACCGGGAGCTCCTGGTGGAGATCGAGATCAACCCCGGCCGGGCCAACCGGGTGCGGGTGAACCGGGCGCCGCTGCAGCGGCCGCGGGACCTGCTGGGGATGGTGCGCACGGTCCTGTTCGCGCCGGAGGACCTCACCCTGGTCCGCGGCGACCCCACCGAGCGGCGTCGTTTCCTCGACGAGCTGCTGGTCAGCCGCACGCCTCGGCTGGCCGGGGTGCGCGCCGACTACGACCGGGTGCTCAAGCAGCGCAACGCCCTGCTGAAGACCGCCCGGATGGCGCGCGGCAAGGCGATCGAGACCCTCGACGTCTGGGACGGCCACCTCACCGACCTCGGCGGGCAGCTCCTGGCCGCCCGGCTCGGGCTGGTCGCCGACCTGGCCCCGCACCTCGCCGAGGCCTACGCGGGCGTGGCCGGCGAGGGAGCGGCACCGGCCGCGCTGGGCTACTCCTCGACCGTGCCGGCGGCCGGGGACGGGACGGCGCTGGTTCCCGGCGCGGAGCTGCCGACGGCGGCGGCGCTCACCACGGCGATGCGCGAGCGGGTCGCCGAGCGGCGCGGGGACGAGCTGGACCGGGGCATGACCCTGGTCGGCCCGCACCGCGACGACCTGGTCATCCACCTCGGCCCGGCCCCGGCGAAGGGGTTCGCCAGCCACGGGGAGTCGTGGTCCCTGGCGCTGGGGCTGAAGCTCGCGACGTTCGCGCTCTTGAGGAGCGACGGCGAGGACCCCATCCTGGTGCTGGACGACGTCTTCGCCACCCTCGACGCCGAACGGCGGGCCGCGCTCGCCGCGGTGGCGCGGTCGGCGGAGCAGACGCTCATCACCGCCGCGGTCCTCGACGACGTGCCGCCCGAGCTGCGGGGGGCGCGGGTCGAGGTCGGCGACGGCCGGGCGGTGCTCGTCCGCGAGGGCAGCCCGGTCGGGGAGGGGAGTGCGCCGTGAGCGAGGAGCGCCCGGCCCGGCCCAGCGACATCGCCCGCGCGGCGCTGGAGGCGGCGCGCGCGGCGTCGGCGGCGCGGCCCAAGCCCACCCGCCGCCGCATCGCCGGTCCCCGGCGGACCTGGAGCGGGCCCCGGCCCGGCGCCGACGACCCCCAGCCGCTCGGTCGGCTGGTCGACTCCCTGATCAGCCAGCAGGACTGGTCCGAGCGCACCCGGGTGGGCTCGGTGTTCGGCCGGTGGGAGGCGCTGGTCGGTCCGGAGATCTCCGCGCACTGCGCGCCGCAGAGCCTCACCGAGGGAGAGCTGCTGGTCGTGGCCGAGTCGACGGCGTGGGCCACCCAGCTGCGGCTGCTCGCGCCCACCATCCTCGGCAAGCTGCGGGCCCAGGTCGGCGGGGACGTCGTGACGACCTTGCGCGTTGTCGGTCCGACGGCCCCGAGCTGGAAGAAGGGTCCGCGCTCCGTGCGCGGGCGGGGGCCGCGGGACACGTACGGATAGGCCCGCCGCACGACCGGCGCCGGCCGGGAGGACGATCACACGATGAGCAGCCCGCGCGACCGTGACGGTTTCGACGGCCCCGACGACGGCAGCGGCTGGCGCGAGCCGGAGCACCTGGGTGGCGAGGCCCCCGGGCAGGGCACTCCGGCCGACGACGTCGAGCCCAACATCGTCGACCGGCGCAGCCGGCCCCGCGACAGCGACCACTCGGTGGACCCCGGGACCTGGCGCCCGGCCGGCTGGGACCTCCCGGCCGCGGAGCCGCAGCGCCCGACAGCGGGCCCGGCCGGCTCCGGTGCCCCGGCGGAGCAGCCGTGGACGCCCCCCGGGGCCCCGGCCCAGGAGGCGCCGGCCCCCGAGCGGCGCGGCCTCTTCGGCGGGCGCCGGCGCCGCGATCCCGAGATGGAGCGGGCCTTCACCTACGAGGGGGATGTCGCCGGCGCGCAGAACTGGGCGCTGCAGAACGGCTGGACCATCACCGACGGCACCGCCCCGGAGGACGCCCCGCTGCAGCAGCTGATCGCCTCCGCCCCGGTCCGCCTCACCAAGGACCACCGCCCCGGCAGCGTGCTCCGCGGCCGGGCCGGCAGCCTGGAGCTGGTCGCCCTCGACGCGGTCTTCGTGTCCGGCCGCTACCTGGTGCCCGAGTACGCGATCACCGCCGCGCCGCTGCTCGGCACCGTCCCGGCCCTGCGGCTCTCCCCGGCCCGGCTGTGGAAGCACCGCGTCGGCGG
This sequence comes from Blastococcus sp. TF02A-30, assembly GCF_003319185.1. Classification (GTDB taxonomy): domain Bacteria; phylum Actinomycetota; class Actinomycetes; order Mycobacteriales; family Geodermatophilaceae; genus Blastococcus. Next base: position 155,630 of record NZ_QOHJ01000001.1, on the reverse strand, counting down.
GATGGTCCAGATCCCCAGCGACAACCCCGAGTTCGACCAGCGCTGGCAGCTGCTCGCGGCCGAGGACGGCCCGCAGGTGCGCCGGCTGGTGGCCGACCCGGTGGTCCAGCAGCTGCTGCTCGGCACCGACGACGGCGACGAGTTCTGGACGGCGGGCGGCTACCTCGCCGCCATCCGGCCCGACGGGCACCGGCCGCAGCTGATCGAGCACCACGCGCGGCTGCTCAACGCCCTCGTCCCGGCGTTGCTCGCCGGGTTCTGACGCGGCGGCCGCGCTGACCGGTACCGAGCAGGGGGATCCTCCGGCGGAGCCGGTCGCAGGGTTCCGGCAGCTCCTCCCCCTGCTGCGGCCGCACCGCCGGTCGCTGGTCCTCGCGTCCGCGTTGTCGCTGGTGGCCGCCGCGGCGGCGCTGGCCCAGCCGCTGCTCGTGTCCCGGGTGATCGACGCGGTCGGCGGCGGGCACGCCCTGCTCCCGGCCGTGCTGCTGCTGGTCGTCGTGGTCATCGCAGCGGCGGCGCTCGGCGCCGGCCAGGACTACCTCCTGCAGCGCACCGCCGAGGGCGTCGTCCTCACGACGCGGAGGACCCTGGTCGACCGGATGCTGCGGTTGCCGGTGACCGAGTACGACCGCCGGCGGACCGGCGACCTCATGTCGCGGGTCGGTTCCGACACCACGCTGCTGCGCGCCACGGTGACCTCCGGCGTCGTCCAGGTGGCCGGCTCGGCCGTCGAGGCCGTGGGCGCGCTGGTGGCCATGGCGCTCGTCGACGGCTGGCTGCTGCTCCTCACCGTGGGCGCGGTCGCGATCGGGCTCACCACCGTCGTGCTCGTGTCCCGCGGGGTGCGCCGGCTGTCGCAACAGGCGCAGGAGCAGGTCGGCGCGATGACGGCGGCCGTGGAGCGGGCGCTCTCCGCGGTGCGCACCATCCGCGCCAGCGGTGCCACGGACCGCGAGGTCGCCGCGGTGGGCGAGAGCGCCGGCCGCGCGTACGACGCCGGTGTGCGGGTCGCCCGCCTGCAGGCCCTGGTGGCGCCGGCCGGCTCGGTGGCGGTGCAGGGCGCGTTCCTCGCCGTCCTCGGCGTCGGGGGCTACCGGGTGGCCAGCGGCTCCCTCGGCGTCGCGGAGCTCGTCGCCTTCATCCTGTACCTGTTCCTGCTGGTCATCCCCCTGGGCCAGGCGATCGGGGCCTGGAACCAGCTGCAGCTGGGCTTCGGCGCGCTCACGCGCATCCAGGAGATCCTGGTCCTCGCGCCGGAGGTCGACCAGCGGCCGGAACGCCCGCCGTCGGAGCGCCGGCGGTCGCCGGACGGGGCGGCTCCGCTGCTCGAGCTCGACGACGTCTGGTTCGGCTACCCCGACGGCACCGAGGTGCTGCGCGGCGTCTCCCTGCAGGTCGCCCCGGGCAGCCGGGTGGCCCTGGTCGGGCCCTCGGGTGCGGGCAAGTCGACCGTCCTCGCGCTCGTCGAGGGCTTCTACCCGGTCGGGCGGGGCGCGGTCCGCTGGCGCGGCACCGACGTGCGCGAGGTGCCGCGCGCAGCGCTGCGGGCGCAGCTCGGGTACGTCGAGCAGGAGGCCCCGGTGCTCGCCGGGACCATCCGCGACAACCTGCTGCTCACCCGGCCGGACGCCGACGACCCGGAGCTGTGGGCGGTGCTCGCCGACGTCGGTCTCACCGAGGTGGTGCGGCGCTCGCCCCGTGGGCTGGACGTGCAGGTCGGCGACGAGGGCGTGCTGCTCTCCGGCGGCGAGCGCCAGCGGCTGGCCATCGCGCGCTCCCTGCTCGCGCGGCCGGAGCTGCTGCTGCTCGACGAGCCGACGGCGAGCCTGGACGCCCGCAACGAGAGCCTGCTGCGCGAGACCCTCGCCGCCGCGGCCGCCGACCGGGCGCTGCTCGTCGTCGCCCACCGGCTGTCCACGGTGCTCGACAGCGACGAGATCGTCGTCCTCGACGCCGGCCGGGTGGTCGCCCGCGGCACGCACGACGAGCTGGTGGACGCCAGCCCGCTCTACCGCGAGCTCGCCGCGGCTCAGCTCCTGGTCTGAGCCGGCTGCTCCGCCGCGCGGACCAGGTTGCGCAGCATGCCGCCGAAGACGAACCCGTGGAACACGGCGATGCCCCACCAGTAGAGGTGGCCGAACAGCCCGCGCGGGGCGAAGGTCGCCCGCTGGCGCAGGGTGCTCCCGCCCGTCGCGTGTTCCACGTGGAACTCGAGCCAGGCCAGCCCGGGCAGCCGCATCTCCGCGCGCAGCCGGAGCAGGTGGCCCTCCTCGCGCTCCTCCACCCGCCAGAAGTCCAGGGCGTCGCCGACGTAGAGCCGGTCGGCGTCGCGCCGCCCCCGGCGCAGCCCCACCCCGCCGACGGCGCGGTCCAGCCAGCCGCGCACCCGCCAGGCCAGCGGGAACGAGTACCAGCCGCGTTCGCCGCCGATCCCCTCGACCACCCGCCACAGGTCGGCCGGTTCGGCGGTGCTGCTGAGGGTCCGGTCGTCGACGTAGAGGCTGCCGCCGGCCCAGTCGGGATCGGTGGGCAGCGGGTCCGAGGGGGCACCCGGCACCGACGCCGAGGCCCACCGCGTCGTCACCGCCGAGTCCGCGATCCGCTGGATGGCCAGCCGGACGGCGTCGTCGAAGCCGAGCAACCCCTCCGGCGGATCAGGGACGTACCGGGCGATGTCGTGCTCCCGGCAGACCACGGTGTTGCGCAGCGACTCGACCAGCGGCCGCGCGATGCCCGCCGGGACCGGCGTGATCAGGCCGACCCAGTGGCTGGACAGCGACGGCGAGAACAGCGGCACGGGCACGATCCGGCGCCGCGGCAGCCCGGCGACGGCCGCGTACCGCTGCATCATCTCGGCGTAGTTCATGACGTCGGGCCCGCCGATGTCGAAGCAGCGGTGCACCTCGGGCGGCAGCGTCGCGCAGCCGACGAGGTAGCGCAGCACGTCGCGGACGGCGATCGGCTGGATCCGGCTGTGCACCCACCGCGGCGTGACCATCACCGGCAGCCGTTCGGTCAGGTAGCGCAGCATCTCGAACGACGCCGAGCCCGAGCCCAGGACCACGGCCGCCCGCAGCACCGCCGTCGGCACCCCCGACCCGAGCAGGATCTCGGCCACCTCGGCGCGCGAGCGCAGGTGCGGGGAGAGCTCCTCGTTCTCCGGCTCCAGCCCGCCGAGGTAGACCAGCCGTCCGACGCCGGCCTCGCGCACGGCCGTCGCCATCACCGCGGCGGTTCGCCGGTCGGTCTCCTCGAACTCCGGCCCGCTGCCCAGGGCGTGCACCAGGTAGTAGACGACGTCGACGCCGGCGCAGGCCGCCGCGACCGCCTCGGCGTCGCCGGCGTCGGCCCGGGCGACCTCCACGTCACCGGCCCACGGGTGGTCGCGCAGCTTCTCCGGCGAGCGGGTCATCACCCGCACCCGGTGGCCCGCCGCCAGCAGTTGGGGGACGAGCCGGCCGCCGATGTAACCGGTCGCCCCGGTGACCAGGCAGGTGAGCGGGTGGTCCGGTGCGGTGGGGGGCATGCCCGCCAGTGTCCGGCGGATCGCGCCGCGCCGCCCGAGTCGCCGGACGCCTCCGCGGCGCTCATGATCTCGTCGTCCCGGCTGCCGCCGGGTCCCCGTCCCCCGTGGAGGTCCCGATGGCCACGTCCGCAGACGAGCAGACGCCGACCGGGAGCCAGCCCGAGCTCCGTCGGGTGATGGGCCCGGGCCTCCTGCTCCTGTTCGTCATCGGCGACGTCCTCGGCACCGGCATCTACGCGCTGACCGGCCAGGTGGCCGCAGAGGTCGGCGGCGTCGTCTGGCTGCCGTTCCTCGTGGCCTTCCTGGTCGCGCTCGTGACCGCGTTCAGCTACCTGGAGCTGGTGACGAAGTACCCCCAGGCCGCGGGTGCGGCGCTCTACACGCACAAGGCGTTCGGCGTGCACTTCCTGACCTTCCTGGTCGCCTTCGCGGTGATGAGCTCGGGCATCACCTCCGCGTCCACCGCCGCCCGCGCGTTCAGCGCCAACTTCGCCAGCGTCTTCGAGCTCGACCTGGGCGACGGCGTCGGCATCACCCTGATCGGCCTGGGCTTCATGGGCCTGATCGCGCTGGTCAACCACCGGGGCGTCGGGGAGAGCGTCAAGGCCAACGTCGTGCTCACCTGCGTGGAGCTGACGGGCCTGCTCATCGTGATCGGCGTGGGCGTGTGGGCGCTCGGCGGCGGGGAGGGCGACTTCTCCCGGGTCACGGAGTTCGACACCGGCGAGCGCTCCACGATCGGTGCGGTCATCGCCGCCACCGGCCTGGCGTTCTTCGCGATGGTCGGCTTCGAGGACTCGGTGAACATGGCCGAGGAGTGCAAGGAGCCGCGGCGGATCTTCCCGCGGGTGCTTCTGGCCGGGCTCGTGACGACCGGTGTCATCTACGTGCTGGTGTCCATCTCGGCCATCGCGCTGGTGCCCGCCGACCGGCTGAGCGAGGGCGACACCCCGCTGCTGCAGGTGGTCGAGGCCGGGGCGCCCGGGTTCCCGCTGGGGCTGTTCGGCGTCATCACGATGTTCGCCGTCGCCAACTCGGCGCTGATCAACATGCTCATGGCCAGCCGGCTGGTCTACGGCCTGAGCAAGGAGCGGGTGCTGCCGCCCTTCCTCGGCCGGGTGCACCGGCGCCGGCGCACCCCCACCACGGCGATCCTGTTCACCACGGCGCTGGCCTTCGGCCTGATCACCTTCGTCGGCGCGGTGCCGGCGCTCGGCGGGACGACGGCGCTCCTGCTGCTGCTCGTCTTCACGGTCGTCAACATCGCCGTCCTCGTGCTGCGCCGCGACCCCGTGGACGCCGACCACTTCCGGACTCCGACGGTGCTGCCGGTGATCGGTGCGCTGGCCTGCGGCTACCTGGCCACGCCGTGGGCGGGGCGCCCGGCCGAGGAGTACCGGATCGCCGGCGTGCTGCTCGGGATCGGCGTCGTCCTGTGGGCCGTGACCGTGCTGGTGAACCGGCGCACCGGCGCCCAGGAGCCCGGATTCGACCCCGGCCACCTGGCCGGCGAGGCACCCCGCGGCCCCCGGAACTGACGAAGGACCCCGTCCTCCCACCCCTCGCGTGCTCGGGGCGGGCCCCTGGACGGGGCCTGGTTCGTCCGAGGACGGCGTGTCGAAAGCGGGGCCACTATCCGGGGTGGGCGGCGAGCCCCGAGACGCGTAGACACGACGTGAGGGCGTGGACGGCGGCATTCGGCGTCGGCGACCCGGTATCCTCGACAGCAGAAACCGCCAGCATCCGGCTCAGCGTCGTTCTGAGCGCTCTCGGCTCCTGCCCGCAGCGCTCTCCTGCCCCCGCGTCGATCGCGGGTGCGTGCCGCCGGTTGCGCGAGAGGAAGGCCCCCCGTGGTCGCAGCACCCCAGACCGAGACCGGCTACTCGGCCAGCTCCATCACCGTCCTCGAGGGTCTCGAGGCGGTGCGCAAGCGCCCGGGCATGTACATCGGCTCCACCGGCGAGCGCGGCCTGCACCACATGGTGTGGGAGGTCGTGGACAACGCGGTCGACGAGGCGCTGGCCGGCTACTGCGACACGGTGCGGGTCACCCTGCTGGCCGACGGCGGCGTGCGGGTCGAGGACAACGGCCGCGGCATCCCGGTGGGCATGCACCCGACCGAGAAGCGGCCCACGGTCGAGGTCGTCCTGACCGTCCTGCACGCGGGCGGCAAGTTCGACGGCAAGAGCTACGGCGTCTCCGGTGGTCTGCACGGCGTCGGCGTCACCGTGGTCAACGCGCTGTCGACCCGCCTCGAGGTCGACATCTGGACCGACGGCACGGAGTGGCACCAGGAGTACACCGAGGCGAAGCCGGGGCCGCTGCAGAAGGTCGGGCCGACCGACAAGCGCGGCACCCGCATCACCTTCTGGGCCGACGGCGGCATCTTCGAGACGACGAACTACTCGTTCGAGACGATCAACCGGCGCCTGCAGGAGATGGCCTTCCTCAACGCCGGCCTGACGATCATCCTGCGCGACGAGCGCCCCGGTCAGGGCAAGGCCGAGACCGGGCTGGGCGAGGAGTCCGTCGCGCTCGAGGCGACCGACCCGGCCGCCGAGGCCCAGGCGTTCGAGCCCACCGAGATCACCTACAAGTACGACGGCGGCCTGGTCGACTACGTCGGCCACCTCAACCGGCGCAAGACGCCGATCCACCGCTCGGTGATCGGGTTCTCCGCCGAGGGCACCGGCAAGAACGACATGGCCATGTCGGTGGACATCGCGATGCAGTGGTCCGACGCCTACTCGGAGTCGGTGCACACCTTCGCCAACATCATCAACACGCACGAGGGCGGCACGCACGAGGAGGGCTTCCGGGCGGCGCTGACGTCGATCGTCAACCGGTACGCCAAGGAGAAGGGCATCCTCAAGGCCAAGGACGAGTCGCTCACCGGCGACGACATCCGCGAGGGCCTGGCCGCCATCGTGTCGGTCAAGCTGGGCGACCCGCAGTTCGAGGGCCAGACGAAGACCAAGCTCGGCAACACCGAGGTCAAGGGCTTCGTGCAGAAGGTCTGCAACGACCAGATCGGGCACTGGTTCGAGGCCAACCCGACCGAGGCCAAGACGATCATCACCAAGGCCGCCTCGGCCGCGCGCGCCCGCCGTGCCGCGCAGGACGCCCGCAAGCTGGCCCGCAAGAGCCTGCTGAGCAACAACTCGCTGCCGGGCAAGCTCGCCGACTGCCGCTCGACCGACCCGCGGTCCTCCGAGATCTACATCGTCGAGGGCGACTCGGCCGGCGGTTCGGCCAAGTCCGGCCGCGACTCGATGTTCCAGGCGATCCTGCCGATCCGCGGCAAGATCATCAACGTCGAGAAGGCACGCATCGACCGGGTGCTGAAGAACGCCGAGGTCCAGTCGATGATCACCGCCTTCGGCACCGGCATCCACGACGAGTTCGACCTCAGCAAGCTCCGGTACCACAAGATCGTGCTGATGGCCGACGCCGACGTCGACGGCCAGCACATCCGCACCCTGCTGCTGACCCTGCTGTTCCGCTTCATGCGGCCGCTGGTCGAGGCCGGTCACGTCTACCTCGCGCAGCCGCCGCTGTACAAGATCAAGTGGGGCGGCAAGCTCGGCGACGAGTACGTCTACACCGACAAGGAGCGCGACGCGCTGCTCAAGACGCGGGCCGAGGAGGGGCGCAAGCTCCCCAAGGACGACGCGATCCAGCGCTTCAAGGGCCTCGGTGAGATGAACGCGACCGAGCTGTGGGAGACCACGATGAACCCCGACACCCGGGTGCTCCTCCAGGTCACCCTCGAGGACGCCGCGACCGCCGACGAGCTGTTCAGCGTGCTCATGGGCGAGGACGTCGAGGCCCGCCGCAGCTTCATCACCCGCAACGCCAAGGACGTCCGCTTCCTCGACGTGTGAGGCGCGGCCCCGAGCCGGGCCGCCCATTCGAACCTTTGTCCACCTCTGTGCACCCACCTGTGGAGATCTGAACCGTGACGGAGACCCCCTTCCGCGACCGCGTCGAGCCGGTCGACCTCCAGCAGGAGATGCAGCGCAGCTACATCGACTACGCGATGTCGGTCATCGTCGGCCGCGCGCTGCCCGAGGTGCGCGACGGCCTCAAGCCGGTGCACCGCCGCGTCCTGTACGCGATGTTCGACCAGGGCTTCCGCCCCGACCGGGGCTACGTCAAGTGCGCCCGCGTCGTCGGTGAGGTGATGGGTAACTACCACCCGCACGGCGACAGCTCGATCTACGACGCCCTCGTCCGCCTGGCCCAGCCCTGGGCCATGCGCTACCCGCTGGTCGACGGCCAGGGCAACTTCGGCTCCCCGGGCAACGACCCGGCGGCCGCCATGCGCTACACCGAGGCCCGCCTCACGCCGCTGGCCATGGAGATGCTGGCCAACATCGACGAGGAGACCGTCGACTTCCAGCCCAACTACGACGGCAAGAACCAGGAGCCCCTGGTCCTGCCCGGGCGCATCCCCAACCTGCTGATCAACGGCTCCGCCGGCATCGCCGTCGGCATGGCCACCAACATGCCGCCGCACAACCTCCGCGAGGTCGCGGAGGCCGTGTACTGGATGCTCGACCACCCCGACGCGGAGGCCGAGGAGGCCCTCACCGCGTGCATGGAGCGGGTCAAGGGCCCCGACTTCCCGACCTACGGCCTGATCGTCGGCCGGGAGGGGATCGAGGACGCCTACCGCACCGGCCGCGGCTCGGTGCGCATGCGCGCCGTCGTCACCGTCGAGGAGGACGCCAAGGGCCGCGTGCAGCTGGTCGTCACCGAGCTGCCGTACCAGGTCAACCCGGACAACCTGGCCGAGTCGATCGCCGAGCAGATCAAGGACGGCCGGCTCCAGGGCATCAGCGAGATCGCCGACGAGTCCAGCGACCGCGTCGGCCGCCGGCTGGTGTTCACGCTCCGCCGCGACGCCGTCGCCAAGGTCGTGCTGAACAACCTCTACAAGCACACCCAGCTGCAGACCACCTTCGGCTGCAACATGCTGTCCATCGTCGACGGCGTCCCGCGGACGCTGCGCCTCGACGAGCTGGTGCGCGAGTACGTCAACCACCAGATCGACGTCATCCAGCGGCGCACCCGGTACCGGCTGCGCAAGGCCGAGGAGCGCGCGCACATCCTGCGCGGCTACGCCAAGGCGCTCGACCACCTCGACGAGGTCATCGCGCTCATCCGCCGCAGCCCGTCGGCCGAGGAGGCCCGCTCCGGCCTGATGGAGCTGCTCGACGTCGACGAGATCCAGGCCGTCGCGATCCTCGACCTGCAGCTGCGCCGCCTGGCCGCCCTCGAGCGCCAGCGGATCATGGACGAGCTGGCCGAGATCGAGGCCCGCATCGCCGACCTGCAGGACATCCTGGCCAACCCGGCGCGCCAGCGGCAGATCATCAAGGACGAGCTGGCCGAGATCGTCGAGAAGTACGGCGACGACCGCCGCACGAAGTTCGTCGCCAACGAGGGCGACGTCTCGATGGAGGACCTCATCGCGGAGGAGGAGGTCGTCGTCACCATCACCCGCACCGGGTACGCGAAGCGGACGAAGAGCGACCTCTACCGGTCGCAGCGCCGCGGCGGCAAGGGCGTGATGGGCGCGGCCCTCAAGCAGGACGACATCGTCGACCACTTCTTCGTGGGCTCCACCCACGACTGGATCCTGTTCTTCACCAACAAGGGCCGGGTCTACCGCGCCAAGGCCTACGAGCTCCCCGAGGCCAACCGCACCGCCCGCGGCGCGCACGTGGCGAACATCCTCGCGTTCCAGCCGGACGAGAAGATCGCCCAGGTCATGCAGATCAAGGACTACTCGGTCGCGCCGTACCTGGTGCTGGCCACCGCGCGCGGGCAGGTGAAGAAGACCCGGCTCACCGACTTCGACTCCCCGCGCCAGGGCGGGGTCATCGCGATCAACCTGCGCGACGGCGACGAGCTGGTCGGTGCCGCGCTCATCGACCCCGAGCAGGACCTCCTGCTGGTGACCCGCAAGGCGATGTCCATCCGGTTCAAGGCCGACGACGGCGCCCTGCGCCCGATGGGCCGGGCCACCGAGGGCGTCCGCGGCATCTCGCTGTCCGACGACGACCAGCTGCTGTCGATGATGGTCGTCGAGGAGGGCGTGGACGTGCTCGTCGCCACCGAGCGCGGCTTCGCCAAGCGCACCGGCATCGAGAACTACCCGGCCCAGGGCCGCGGCGGCAAGGGCGTGCTCACCGCCGACCCGAAGGCGCGCAAGGGGAACCTCGTCGGCGCGCTGGCCGTGCGGCTCGGCGACGAGCTCTACGCCATCACCTCCGGTGGCGGTGTCATCCGGACGCCGGTCAACGGCGTGCGGCACAACAAGGACCGGGCGACCATGGGTGTCAAGCTCATGAACTTGCCGGAGGACGTCTCCATCGTGGCAATCGCTCGTACGACGGACAACGACGAGCCGTCGGCCTAGGGTGACACCAGGTCACTGAACTGATCGGGCCCCGGCCGGCCGTCGTCGTGCCGGCCGGGCCCCCGGTCGCGAGAGAGCGGCTCGGCCGCTGGGGAACGGGAGACTGGCATGAGCGACCGGACGCAGGGTTCGGTGCGCACCGGTGCCCGGACCGGGGAAGCCCCGGCCACGGGTGGTGCGGCGCCGGACGTCGCCCCGGCCGCCGGCCAGCCGGCCGCGGCTCCCCAGACCGCCCCGGCGACGGGCACCCAGCGCGTGGCCGCCGCCTCCGCGCCCGCGACCGGCAGCCAGCCGGCTGCCGGGACGGGAGAGGCGGGTCCTGCGGCGTCGACGGCCGGGACCACGGCCCCCGGCACCACGGGGACCGCCACCACCGCCTCCGGGAGCGGGGCCTCCGGGGCCGGTGCCTCCGGGACCAACCCGGGCGGTGTGCTCGGGGCGGGCAAGGGTGCCGCCGCGGGCAAGGGTGCGAAGGGGGCCGGCCGCGGCCCGCGCCGTGCCCGCCTCCAGCTCCGCCACATCGACACCTGGTCGGCGCTGAAGATCTCGCTGGTGCTGTCGATCGCGCTGTTCTTCATCTGGATGGTGGCCGTCGGCGTCCTGTACGGCGTGCTGAGCGCGCTCGGCGTCTTCGGCACCCTCAACGAGCTGTTCGGCCAGATCGGCAGCGCGTCGGGCTCCGACTCCGGCGGCGAGGTCGTGACGCCGGGCCTGGTCTTCGGCGGTGCCGCGGTCATCGGCGCGATCAACATCGTGCTGCTCACGGCCCTGTGCACGGTGGGCACCTTCATCTACAACCTCTGCTCCGACCTGGTCGGCGGCCTGGAGGTCACCCTCTCCGAGCGCGACTGACGAAGGACCACCCTTCCCCCCACGCCTCGCACGCTCGGCGCGGGTCCCTGAAGGCGGCCGTTCCAGCACCTCACCAGGGGACGGGACCCCCGTGCGTAGGCCGTTCTGCCCCCAGGTAAGCTGATCGAGGTTCACGGGCCTGTAGCTCAGGCGGTTAGAGCGCATCCCTGATAAGGATGAGGCCGGAGGTTCAAGTCCTCCCAGGCCCACCCGTGTGCCGGAGCCTCCGGCCCGCATCCCGTCCGAGACGGTGCACCGAGGAGGTTCCGCGTGCTGAAGAAGCTGGCGCTGGTGGCGGTCGCGGCCGGTGCCGTGGCGGCGGTCCGGAAGCGCAACTCCGGCAGGGTCGAGGCCGACCTCTGGCACGAGGCCACCAGCGGCCCGCAGGCGGTCAGCACCCCCACCGCACGCTGACCCACCCCGGAGCCCCGGCTCCGTCGGGGACGTAGCTCAATTGGCAGAGCACCGCCTTTGCAAGGCGGGGGTTAGGGGTTCGATTCCCCTCGTCTCCACTCCTCGGCACCGCGCCCCCAGGTGACCGCCTGCCGGACCGCGTCCGGCGCCCCGCGCACCAGTTCGGGCTCGGGTCGCACCCCCAGCGCGTCGTTCACCGTCGAGAACGCCAGCCGCAGCGCGACGTAGGCGGTCAAGGCGAGCACCTGCGCATCGGTGAAGCCCGCGTCCCGGAGCTCCTGCACGTCGGTCTCGCCGATGGCGTTGGGGTCCGCCACCACCCGGCGTGCCCACCGGGCGAGCGCCCGGTCCTCCGGCGCCAGCTCGTCGTCCGATCCCCGCAGCACCGCGGCGGCCAGTTCACCACCGGCTTCCCGGCCGAGCTTGGTGCCCCAGGCCAGGGAGCAGTAGGAGTCGCCCCGCGCGGCCGCGGCGGCAGCCACCAGGACCCCCCGCTGCCGCACCGTCAGCCCGGCTGCCGTCGCGGCGCGGCCCAGCAGCGCGAACAGCCCGTCGTGCAGCTCGGCGACGTGCGCCCACAGCCGGGATCCCTCCATGACGAGACCCATCTCGCGGCGGTTCGTCGTCGAACAGCCGCTCGGGGTCCGGGCCGTCCGGTGGCGGGCTCAGGAACATGCCGGCGGACGCCAGGCACCGCGACGCGGCAGGGCAACGGGATCCCTCCCGGTTTCACGTGGAGCCGGGGTGGCGAGGTGCCGCCCGCGCCGCGGTGGGAGAGTGGAGGGGTGACTGAATCGACTCCCGCCCGCCGCGCGGTCCTCCACACCAACCACGGCGACATCACCGTGGACCTGTTCCCCGACCACGCCCCCAAGACGGTCGCGAACTTCGCCGACCTCGCCGAGGGGCGCCGGGAGTGGACGCACCCGGCCACCCGCGAGAAGACCACGGACAAGCTCTACGACGGCACGATCTTCCACCGGATCATCTCCGGCTTCATGATCCAGGGCGGTGACCCGCTCGGTCAGGGCATCGGCGGTCCCGGCTACCAGTTCGGCGACGAGATCCACCCCGAGCTCGCCTTCACCAAGCCCTACCTGCTCGCCATGGCCAACGCCGGCCCCGGCACCAACGGCAGCCAGTTCTTCATCACCGTCGCCCCGACCACGTGGCTGACCGGCAAGCACACCATCTTCGGTGAGGTGGCCGACCAGCCCAGCCGCGACGTCGTCGACCGCATCGCCGCCGTGGCGACCGGCCGCATGGACCGCCCGGTGGACGACGTCGTCATCGAGTCGGTCGAGGTGCAGCGCAGCTGACCACCGGACCGGACGAGGGGGGCGCCGGCCCGGCCGAGCGGCCGGCGCCCCTGCCCGCCACGTGCTACCGGCACCCCGACCGGCCGACCGGGATCGCCTGCACCCGCTGCGGCCGGCCGATCTGCCCGGAGTGCATGGTGCCCGCCGCCGTGGGCTTCCAGTGCCCGGAGGACGTGGCCGCTGGGCAGGCGTCCGTCCGTGCTCCCCGGCGCACCGGTTCGTGGCGGGCCGCCGGGCAGCGGTGGGGGACCGTCACCCTGAGCCTGATCGGGCTCAACGTGGCGATGTTCCTCGTCACCGCCGGCTCGGCGGTCGCGGCCGGGAACTCCCCGCTGGACAACCAGCTCTCCGAGGTCTTCGCCCGCCTCTGCCAGGTGCCGCTGCTCGTCCAGCTCGGGGACGAGTGGTGGCGGCCGTTCACCGCCGCCTTCCTGCACATCGGGCCGATGCACCTGCTGCTCAACATGCTGGCGCTGCTCGTCTTCGGTTCCGAGCTCGAGCGCCGGCTCGGCCGCACCCGCTACCTCCTGCTCTACGCCGTGTCGCTGCTCGGCGGCGGCGCGGCCATCCAGCTCTTCGGCGCGCCGTTCCAGGCCGTCGCCGGCGCGTCGGCGGCCATCTACGGCCTCCTCGGCGGTCTGGCCGTGCTCATGGTCCAGCGCCGGGAGGACCTGCGGGGCCTGCTCACGCTGCTGGCGATCAACGTCGCCATCAGCTTCCTCCCCGGCCTGTCGCTCCTCGGCCACCTCGGCGGCCTGGTGGCCGGTGCGCTCACCGCCGCGGTGTACACGCTGGCCCGCCGGCGTCCCCCGCTGCAGCCGGCCGGGGCGCTCGCGCTGGGCATCGTCCTGCTGGTGGTGGCGTTGACCGTGCCCACGGTCGCGGTCCTCGACCTCTAGGGCGAGCGGGGGTCGAGCCGGCTCAGCCGGTCGGCCACCAGCCCCGGGTCGGCGCCCAGCTCGCGGCGCCCGAGGACGACCAGCAGGCCGTCGTCGTCCGGGCCCGCGGCCGTGTCCAGCTCGAGCGTCCGGCTGCGCAGCCCGAACCGCCGTGTCTCGCGGACCCGTACGCGCAGCAGCGGCCACGGCAGGTGCCGCCGCCCGCCGAGCGTGCGCACCTCGAGGCCCTCCGGCCGGGCACGCAACCTCGGTCGCAGCACCAGGTCACGGGCGCCCTGGGCGAGCAGCAGCAGCGCGGCGAGCGCGAGCAGGATCCGTCCCGGGGCGTCGACGACGGCGAGCAGACCGACCGCGAACAGCCCCCCGAAGCCCAGGGACACAGCCGTGTCCGACGTCCGCGGCGACCACTCCACCGCCTCAGCCTGCCAGGCCCTCGCCGCGATCGGGCGATCACGGTCCGTGCCCGTCCGTCCACAGCCGGCGAGTAGGTGTCGTCGCAGGTCAGAGCGGGTAGTCGGGGTCGGAGGTCACCGCTCCGGTCCAGCGCACATGTCGACTCGTCCACAGCTGGGTACACAGCTGGGGACAGACTCACACAGCTGTAGTTACGCCCGTGGGCAGTCCGTCACATCCGCCTCATCAGCTCGTTTGCGCAGGTCAGGGCGTGGCGGACCCGTTCCCTCTCTCCACACTCGGTGGACAACCCTGGGGGTAGGGCGTCATGTCGACCTGTGGACGACCGGGAACCGCTGTGCACACCTTCCCCAGGAACGCCCGAGGCCCCCGTCCCGGTGGGACGAGGGCCTCGGCGGCTGGACGGCGGATCAGCGCCAGCGCATCGACATGACCAGGCCGGCCACCATGGCGCCGAAGCCGATGGCGAAGTTCCAGGCGCCCAGGGACACCATGAAGCCGATCCGGTCACCGGCCACGTAGTAGACGACGATCCACAGCAGGCCGAGCAGCATCAGCCCGACCATCAGACCGACGTACCACCGCGGGCTGGGCTGGGCGGCGGCGGCAGCCTGGCCGGACCGCGCCTGCAGCACGCCCTCCGGCGGCGTGTACACCGACTTCTTGCGCACCTTCGACTTGGGCACGTGCGAACTCCCTCCGGGGCCGGTGGCGTCGTCCTCGGCCGCTCCTGCACCCCAGCCTAAGCTCTGAGGGGACGACCACGGCGTCGCCACGGGCAGGAGCACCCCTCCGGGGAGGCCCGGCCCGGCCGCCGTCCCGCTGCCGGAGGAGGTGCCCGTGAACCGCCGGCTGCGTCTGCCCCCGCTCCGCGTCCCCCGCCTCTCCGCCTGGGGTGCGCTGGTCCCCGTCGTCGCGCTCGCCGCCGGCCTGCTGTTCGCCACCTCCGGCCGCACCGCCCAGGGCACCGACCTGCGCGCCGGCGAGGTCACCGAGCTCTCGGAGCTCATCCGCCAGCGCGAGGACGACATCGCCGTCCAGGAGCAGCGCCTGGCCGAGCTGCAGCGCACCTCCGAGCGGCTCACCGAGCGGGCCGCGTCCCGGGACGGCGACGTCGCGGCCGCGCAGCTCGCCGGCGACCAGGGCGCCCCGGCGGCGGGGCTGCTGCCGGTCAGCGGTGCCGGCGTGGTGATCACCCTCGACGACGCCCCCCAGCGGGCCGACGGCACGCTCCCCGTGGGGGCCCGCCCCGACGACCTGGTCATCCACCAGTCCGACGTCCAGGCGGTCGTGAACGCCGTCTGGGCCGCGGGCGCCCAGGGTGTGGCGGTCATGGACCAGCGGCTCATCGCCACGAGCGCCGTCCGGTGCGTGGGGAACACGCTCCTGCTGCAGGGGCGCACCTACTCGCCCCCGTTCGTCGTCTCCGCCGTCGTGGACGCCGCGGCGGTCCGGAGCCAGCTGGACGCCTCCCGGCAGGTGGCGGTGTTCCGCGACGCCGTGGAGGCCTACGGGCTGACCTTCGAGGTGCGCGAGCGCTCGCAGGTCGAGCTGCCCGCCTACGATGGGCCGCTCACGATGCAGCACGCCGCCGCGGGGTAGCGGCCGACCCGAGGAGGACCGTGCCGACCACCGCCGGGAACGCGACCGAGCGCCCCGTCCTCGTCGTCGACAACTTCGACAGCTTCGTCTACAACCTCGTGCAGTACCTGGGCCAGCTCGGCGTGCGCTGCGTGGTGCGGCGCAACGACGCGGTGACCGTCGAGGAGCTGGCCGACCTGGACGTCGCCGGGGTGCTGCTCTCCCCCGGCCCCGGGACGCCGGCCGACGCCGGGGTGACCGTGCCGATGGTGCGGGCCGCCGCCGAGCAGGGCACGCCGGTCCTGGGCGTCTGCCTGGGCCACCAGGCGATCGCGGAGGCGTTCGGCGGGCACGTGGTCCGCGCCCCCGAGCTGCTGCACGGCAAGACCAGCCAGGTCGTGCACGACGGCGACGGCGTCCTCGCCGGCCTGCCCTCCCCCTTCACCGCGACCCGGTACCACTCGCTCGCCGTCGACGCGGCCACCGTGCCCGACGAGCTCGAGGTCACCGGGCGCACGCCCTCGGGCATCGTGATGGCGCTGCGCCACCGCGAGCTGCCGATCGACGGCGTCCAGTTCCACCCCGAGTCCGTGCTCACCGAGGGCGGGCACCGGATGCTGGCCACCTGGCTCGAGCGGTGCGAGCTGGCGCCGGACCCGGCGGTGGTCGATGCCGCCGCGGCCACCACCCGCCGGCTGCAGACCGCGACCGCCTGACGACCGGCGCGGGACGACGAAGGGCCCCTCCCGCGCGGGAGGGGCCCTTCGTCGTCGTCCCGGGCGGGTCAGTCGCCGCCAGTGGTGGGACCCTGCGGGTTCAGCAGGACGGTGATCGGCGTGTCCGGTGCCTGCTGGCTGCCCGCCGCGGGATCGGTCCCCACCACCTGGTCGGCGCCGATGCGGGGGTCGAACTCGTCACCGGTGATGAACTGGTAGCTCGTGAAGCCCACCGCGCGCAGGTTCGCCTCGGCCGCGGCCGGCGACTGCCCCCGCAGGTTCGGGACGGTGAGCTGGGTGACCCCGCTCGACACCTGCAGCACGATCGCCGTGTCCCGCGACGCGGGAGACCCGGTGCCGGGGGTGGTCGAGACGACGCTGCCCGCCGGCTGGTCCGACTCGACCTGCTGCGTGGTGATCTGCCCGGCCGAGAACCCCAGCTCGGTGAGCGCAGCCCGGGCGGCCGCCTCGGCCTGCCCGGTCAGGTTCGGCAGGTCGATCGTGCCCGTGGAGATGCCCAGGACGATCGTGCTGTCGGGGGCGACGGACTCACCCTCCGCGGGGTCCACCGAGGCGACGGTGCCTTCCTCCTGCAGCGAGTCCTCCTGCCGGGTGTCCACGCTCCCGGTGAAGTTCACGGCCTCGAGGGCGTCCCGCGCCTCGTCCTCGGTGAGCCCGATGAGCTCAGGGATGCGCACCGCGTCCGGCTCGATGCCGACGACCAGGTCGACCTCGGTGCCGCTGGTCACCTGGGCGCCGCTGGCCGGCGTGCTCTCCAGCACGGTGCCGACCTTCGCGGCGTCGGGGGTCTCCTCGGTGGTGACGTCGCCGACCTCGAGGTCGGCATCGGTGATCGCCTGGCGCGCCTCGGCCTCCGGCAGGCCGACCAGGGTGGGCACCTGCACCTGGGTGGCCGCCTGGTTGCCGCCGTCCCCGTCGTCGCCCATCGCCAGCGCGAACCAGATCGCGCCGCCGAGCAGCAGGAGCGCCACCGCGGAGACGGCGGCGATGACGATCCGCCGCTTCCTGCGGCGGGCCGCCTCCTCCTCGTCGTCCCAGTCGTCGTAGCCGCCGACCGGCGCGCCGATGATCGCGGTGCGCTCGGCGTCGCCCATGACCGGCGTGGCCTCGACGCGCTGGCCGGCCACCGCCCGGAGCAGGTCGTTGCGCATCTCGGCGGCCGACTGGTACCGGTTCGCCGGGTTCTTGCTCATCGCCTTCATGAGGATGGCGTCGAGCTCCGGCGGGATCGCCGGGTTGATCGAGGACGGGAGCCGCGGGTCCTCGCGGACGTGCTGGTAGGCGACGGACACGGGGGAGTCGCCGGTGAACGGCGGGGCGCCGGTCACGAGCTCGTAGAGCAGGCAGCCGAGCGAGTAGACGTCGGACCGGGCGTCGACGCCCTCGCCGCGGGCCTGCTCGGGAGAGAGGTACTGGGCGGTGCCGATGACCGCGGCGGTGGAGGTCATCGTCGCGGCGGAGTCGGAGACCGCGCGTGCGATGCCGAAGTCCATGACCTTGACCGCGCCCTGGGGCGTGATCATGACGTTCCCGGGCTTCACGTCGCGGTGCACGATGCCGTTGCGGTGCGAGAAGTCCAGCGCCCCGCAGATGTCGGCGGCCAGGCTCATGGCGCGCTCCGGCGGGAGGTGCCCCTCGCGGCGCAGCACGTCGCGCAGGGTCTCGCCCTCCACGTACTCCATGACGATGTAGGGGGTGGCGCCCAGCGGCGTGCGGTCCTCGCCGGTGTCGTAGACCGCGACGATCGCCGGGTGGTTGAGCGACGCCGCCGCCTGCGCCTCGCGGCGGAAGCGCACCTGGAAGGACGGATCACGGGCGAGGTCGCTGCGCAGCACCTTCACCGCGACCTCGCGGCCCAGCCGCAGGTCGCGGCCGTGGTGCACCTCGGCCATGCCGCCGCGGCCCAGGACCCCGCCGATCTCGTAGCGCTCACCGAGCACCTGCGGCGTGGTCATCGGGGGTCCTCTCGAACGGTGTGGTGCGTCGTCCGGGCGGAGGCCGCGGACCGCGCGCAGACAGTCCCGGGAGCGGGCCGTGCTGCGGGCAGGATGCCGCGAGCGAGCCTATCGACGGGTCGGCCGGAAACCCGGGATCTCGGGGGCTCCGGACGGATCACTCGGTCACACCCTGACCAACGGCCTCCTCGTCACCGGGAGGGGGCTCGTCGGGCGGCGGCTCGACCGGCGTCGTGCCCGGCGCGGTGGGGGTCGGGCTGCTGGTGCCCGAGCCGGAGGCGCTGCCGGTGGCGGTGTTCGTCGGGCTGCCGGTGGGGCTGGTGGTCGGCCGGCCGGTGGGCGAGGGGGCGGCCGTGGGGGTGGGCTGCTCCTCCTCGGGCTGCTCTTCCTCCTCCTCCTCCTCCTCCTCGGCCACGGTCCAGCCGTCCTCGGCGAGGTAGACGGTGACGGCCGTGGCGGGGTCGACGGCCTGACCGGCCGGGGCCACGCCGGCGACGTCGCCCGCGTCGAGCTCCTGGCCCAGCTCGGTGAGCTGCTCCTCGGTCGCCGGCTCCAGCCGGACGTCGACCAGCCCGAGGCCCTTGAGCTCGGTTCGCACGTCGTCGGCCGGCCGGCCGATGTACTCGCTCGGCGCGCCGATGGGCACGGTCGCCGCCGGGGTGGTCGGCGACGCCGAGCTGGGGGTCGGCTCGGCCGTGCGCCCTCCGTCCCCGTCGCCGCTGGTGGCCAGCAGGTAGCCGGCGCCGCCGAGCAGCAGGAGGAGCAGCAGCGCGGCGAGCAGCCACAGCCGGCGGCGACTCCGGCGCTGCGGCGGGGCGCCGTCGTCCTCGGCCGGCCAGTCGTCCTCGTCGTCGGCGGCGTGCAGCGGCGGCATGGGGCCGACGGGCCCGGTGCGGACGGCGTGCCGGCCACCGGTGGTCGGGGGCCCGACGGCGGGCAGCACGGTCGTGCGGCCGTCGGCGGAGGGATCGACCACCCGGGTCGGCGCCGTGGGGGGAGAGGCCGGCGCCGCGGCCAGGCTGCCGCCGGTGGCCACCCGGCGCACCGCCTCGGCGAACGCGCCGCCGTCGGGGAAGCGGTCGGCGGGGTCCTTGGCCAGCGACCGCTCGATGAGGATGCGGACGGCGGGCGGCACGGACGCCGGGAGCGGCGGCGGAGGCCGGTTGATGTGGGCCAGCGCGATGGCCACCTGGGAGGCGCCGTCGAAGGGTCGTGCCCCGGTCAGGCACTCGTAGCCGACGACGCCCAGCGAGTAGACGTCGGACGCGGCGGTGACCTCCATCCCCTGCGCCTGCTCGGGGGAGAGGTACTGCGCCGTCCCCACGACCATGCCGGTGCGCGTCAGCGGGGTGGCGTCGCGGGCCTGGGCGATGCCGAAGTCCGTCAGCTTCACCACGCCGTCGGGGCGGACGATCAGGTTGCCGGGCTTGATGTCGCGGTGGACCACCCCGGCGCGGTGGGCGGCCGACAGCCCGTCGGCAGCCTGCTCCAGCACGTGCAGCGTCCAGTCGACCGGGAGCGCGCCCTCGTCGTGCAGGATCGTGACCAGCGGCGGTCCCTCGACGTACTCCATGACGAGGAAGGCCAGCGCCGTGCCCAGGTCGTCGGACGTCTCCCCGTAGTCGTAGACCGAGGCGATGTTCGGGTGGGTCAGCGCCGCGGTGTGCCGCGCCTCGTTGCGGAAGCGGGCCAGGAAGCTCGGGTCGTTGGTGTACTCGGTCTTGAGCACCTTGGCCGCGACGATCCGGTCGAGCACCCGGTCGCGGGCCTTCCACACCTCGCCCATGCCGCCGGTCGCGATGGGCCCGGTGATCTCGTACCGGCCGGCGAGCAGGCTGCCGGTGGCCAGCGTCATCAGCCCCCCTGCCCGTCCAGGTAGGCCTGGATCACCTCGCGCGCGATGGGAGCGGACACGTCCCCTCCGGTTCCCCCACCGTTGCGGATGAACACGGCGACGGCGATCCGGGGCTCGTCGGCCGGTGCGAAGCCGATGAACCAGTTGTGGTCGGGCCCGGAGTTCTCCGCGGTGCCGGTCTTCCCGGCCACCTGCACACCCGAGATGCGGGCGGCCCGGCCGGAGCCGTTGGCCACGACGCTGGTCATCATCTCGGTGAGCTGGCCGGCGACCTCCTCCGAGATCGGCCGGGAGAACTCCTCGGGGTCGGTCTCGTCGATGACCGTGAGGTCGGGGGCCAGCAGCTGGTCGACCAGGTGGGGCTTCATCAGCCGGCCGTCGTTGGCCACCGCGGCGGCGATCATCGCGGCCTGCAGCGGCGTCATCTGGACGCTCTGCTGCCCGATGGAGGCGACCCCCAGCTCGGCGTCGTTCTCGATGTCCCCGGTCGTGCTGCCCACCACCGGCAGCGGCACGTCGAACTCCTCGCCGGTCATGCCGAACGCCTCGGCCATCTGCCGCACCGCGTCCTCGCCGAGGTCGATGCCCAGCTGGGCGAAGGCGGTGTTGCAGGAGATGGTCAGCGCGTCGATGAGCGGCTGCTCGCCGCTGGCGCTGCAGGCCGAGCCGTTGAAGTTCTCGAGCTCCGTCCGGGTGCCCGGCAGGGTGAGCGTCTGCGGCGCGGGGACGACTGTCTCGGGGGTGTAGCCGTTCTCCAGCGCGGCGGCGGAGACGATGACCTTGAAGATCGAGCCCGGGGCGTAGCGCTGCTGGGTCGCCTGGTTGGTCCGCGGGTCGGGGTCGGCGTTCTCGAGCTGGTCGGCGGTCTCGCGGACGGCGTCGAGGTCGTGGCTCGACAGCGCGTTGGGGTCGTAGGTGGGCGTGCTGGCCAGGCCGAGGACCGCGCCGGTGGACGGGTCGAGCGCCACGACGGCGCCGATCTTGCCCTCCAGGCCGGCCATCGCGGCCTGCTGGACGGCGGGGTCGAGGGTGAGGACGACGTCGCCGCCGGAGGGGTCGCGCCCGGTGAACAGGTCGGAGATGCGGCGCACGAGGAGCCGGTCGTCCCGGCCGGTGAGGATGTCGTTCTCGGCGCGCTCCATGCCGCGGGCGCCGTAGACGACCGAGTAGAAGCCGGTGACCGCGGCCCACAGGCCGCCGTCGGGGTACTGGCGCAGGTACTTCAGCCGGTCGTCGGTCTCCGTCGACAGCGCGATCGGCTCGCCGGCGACGATGATCGAACCGCGCTCCCGGCTGTACTCCTCGGCCAGCACCCGGGTGTTGCGGGTGTCCTCGCGCAGCTCCTCGGAGCGCACGACCTGGATGTAGTTGATGTTGACGATCAGCAGCGTGAAGAGCACGAGCACGCTGATCGCGACGCGGCGCAGGGGAGCGTTCACCGCTGCACCACCTCGGTCGGGGCGTCGCCGAGCCGCTGCGGCGCGACGTGCGGGGTCGCCGGGCGGCGAGCGGCGTCGCTGATCCGCACCAGCAGGGCCACCAGGCCGAAGTTCGCCACCAGCGAGGACCCGCCGTAGGCGAGGAACGGGGTGGTGAGGCCGGTCAGCGGCAGCAGGCCGGTGACGCCGCCGAGGACGACGAACAGCTGCCAGGCCACGGCGAAGGACAGGCCCGCGGCCAGCAGCTTGCCGAACGCGTCACGGACGATGAGCGAGGTGCGCAGGCCGCGCTCCACGAGGATCAGGTAGACCATGATCACCGCGGCCAGTCCGAACAGGCCCAGCTCCTCGCCGATGGCCGAGGCGATGAAGTCGCTCTTGGCGATCGGGACCGTGTCCGGCCGGCCGCCACCCAGACCGGCCCCGAAGAGCCCGCCGGTGCCCAGGCCGAACAGCGACTGCGCCACCTGGTAGCCGGAGCCGTCGTAGTAGGCGAACGGGTCCAGCCAGGTGTCCACGCGCGCCTGCACGTGGCTGAACGCCTGGTAGGCGACGAACGCGCCGCCGGCGAACAGCAGCAGGCCGATGACCAGCCAGCTGGACCGCTCGGTGGCGACGTAGAGCATCACGACGAAGATGCCGAACAGCAGCAGCGAGCTGCCCAGGTCGCGCTCGAAGACGAGCACCAGGATCGAGACGACCCACACCACGAGCACCGGGCCGAGGTCGCGGCCGCGCGGCAGCTCCAGGCCCATGACCTTGCGGCTGGCCAGCGCCAGCACGTCGCGCTTGTCGACCAGGTAGGCGGCGAAGAAGACGACCAGGCAGATCTTGGCGAACTCACCGGGCTGGATGGAGAACCCGGCGACGCGGATCCACAGCTTGGCGCCGTAGACCTCCGAGATCGAGGCGGGCAGCACCGCGGGGATGGCCAGCAGGACCAGGCCGGCCAGCATGAGGATGTAGGCGTAGCGCGACAGCAGCCGGTGGTCGCGCACGACGTAGAGGACCGCCACGAACAGCGCGAGGCCGATCGTGGCCCAGAGCAGCTGCACCGGAGCGTCCTCGCCGCCGCCGTCCTCGGCGATGTCGAGCCGGTGGATCATGACCAGGCCGAGGCCGACGAGCACGGCGACGCAGGGCAGCAGCAGCGGATCGGCGTACGGGGCCAGCTTGCGCACGACGAGGTGCGCGACCACCCAGAGCGCGGTGAACCAGATGCCGAAGGTGGCCAGTTCCGGCCGCAGGGAGCCGGTCGCCGTGAGGTCGACGATGCACTGGGCGGCGAGGGTGATGACGACGGCGAAGCCGAGCAGCCACGCCTCGGTGCCCCGCCGGGTCGGCACGGGGGTGCCGGGGGCGGGGGCGCGCGGATCGGTCGAGGGGCCGGCCATCACTTCGCCTCCCGGCAGTCCACTCCCGGCTCCGGTGCGCTGGTGGTCCGGGTCGGCTCGGCCGTCGCGGAGGGCACGGTGTCGGTGGGCACGGTGTCGGTGGGGACGGCGGGATCGACCGGCAGCGGCGTGGTGGCCGCTGCGCCGTCGCCGGGGGCGGCCGGGGAGGTGTCGGCCTCCTCCTCGTCCGGGCAGGGGGGCAGCCGCTGCCCGCGCAGCGCGCTGATGATGCGCTCGGCGTGCGCGGTGTCGTCGGCGGTGATCCCGCCCTCCACGCGGTTGCGCGCGGCCGCGCGCAGGTCGGCCACCTGGAGGTCGACGGCGTGGTCGAGCTGGTACAGGTCGAAGCCGAGCAGCGAGACGTCGAGGCCGCGGAAGACGGCGACCTGCTCCTGGCCCTGCTCGCCGTCCACGCCGACGAACCAGTGCTGCAGCGCCCACAGGTACGTGCCGACGGCCCCGGCCACGAGCACCACCAGGAGGATCCCCGCCCCCAGGAGTAGTCGCAGCGGGCGGCGGCGGGCGGAGGGGCCACCGCCCGTCGGCGGTGCCGGTTCGGGCGGGGGAGCGGGCTGCGGATCGGCGAGCGCGGCACGACCGGCCGCGGAGCTGGCGTCGACCTGGCGCTGGCCGACGTAGCCGCCGGCGGCGCCGTCGACG
Organism: Blastococcus sp. TF02A-30; assembly: GCF_003319185.1. Taxonomy (GTDB): domain Bacteria; phylum Actinomycetota; class Actinomycetes; order Mycobacteriales; family Geodermatophilaceae; genus Blastococcus. The sequence continues at coordinate 132,158 of NZ_QOHJ01000001.1, read as the reverse complement.
ACCGGCTCGACGGTGCCGCCGCGGCCGGTGTCCTCGATGACGTCGGCGACGATCACGGTGATGTTGTCCGGCCCGCCGCTGCGCAGCGCGAGCTCGATCAGCCGGTCGGCGGTCGCCTGCGGGTCGGGGTCCTGCAGGGCCTGGGCGAGGGTGTCCTCGCTGACCACCCCGGAGAGCCCGTCGGAGCAGAGCAGGTAGCGGTCGCCGGCGCGGGCCTCGCGCATGGAGAGGTCGGGCTCGACCTCCTGCCCGTTGAGGGCGCGCAGCAGGAGCGACCGCTGCGGGTGGGTGTTGGCCTCCTCCGGCGTGATCCGGCCGTCGTCGATCAGCGTCTGGACGAACGTGTCGTCGTGGGTGATCTGGGAGAACTCGCCGTCGCGGAGCAGGTAGGCGCGGGAGTCGCCGACGTGGCACAGGGCCAGCCGTCCGCCGGCGAAGAGGATCGCGGTGAGCGTGGTGCCCATGCCCTCGAGCTGCGGCGACTCGCGGATCACCTCGCGCAGGTGCTCGCTGCCCTCGAACACCGCCGACCGCAGCGCCTGCAGCAGGTCGCCCGACGGGGCGTCGTCGTCCAGGTGCTCCAGCGCGGCGATGACCACCTTGCTGGCGACGTCGCCGGCCGCGTGCCCGCCCATCCCGTCGGCGACGGCCAGCAGCCGGGGCCCTGCGTACACCGAGTCCTGGTTGTTGCCGCGGATCAGCCCGCGGTCCGAGCGCGCCGCGTAGCGCAGGACGAGCGTCATGAGCGCAGCTCCAGCGCCGTCTGGCCGATGCGGATCGGCTGGCCGGGACCGACCAGGAGCGGGCCCTGCACGCGCTGCTGGTCGAGGTAGGTGCCGTTGGTGGAGCCGAGGTCCTCCACGTACCACTGGCCGCCGCGGTTGGTGAGCCGCGCGTGCCGGGAGCTGGCGAAGTCGTCGGTGAGCACCAGGGTCGAGTCGTCGGCCCGGCCGATGAGGATCGGCTGGTCGCCCAGGGTGATCTTGGTGCCGGCCAGGGGGCCGGCGGTCACCACGAGGGTGCGCGGCCCCTTGCCGCGCTTCTTCGGCGCGGCGCCGGCCCGCGGCGGGACCGCCGCCACCCGCCCGGCGCGGCCGCCGAACAGATCGGCCCGGACGACGCGGAACGCGGCGAAGATGAACAGCCACAGCAGGAGCAGGAACCCGAAGCGGAACGCCTGCACCACGATCTCTGCCATCAGCCGGTCACCTCGCTCGCCACCTGCGAACTCGTGCCCGGGCGGGAACCGCTCAATCGTGACGCCGCGAACTCCGTCACGCGCCGTCCTGCCGGTAGACCAGGACGGAGTGGCCGATCCGGATCACGTCGCCGTCGGCGAGCGCCTGGCGGCTGACCCGGCGGCCGTTGACCAGCGTGCCGTTGGTCGACCCGAGGTCCTCGACCGTGGCGACGTCGCCCTCGAGGACGACGTCGACGTGCTTGCGGCTGACCCCCGTGTCGGGGAGACGGATGTCGGCCTCGGTCCCGCGGCCGATCACGTTGCGCCCGGAGGACAGCTCGTGGCGGGTGCCCGGGCCGTCGACGACGAGGACGTGCGTCGTCGTGGACCGGCCGGCGCGGCCGCCGAACGCGGGCGCGACCTTCCCGGTGTCACCGGCGCGGCCGCGCAGCGGGGGCAGCGGCGGGAGCGGGGGCAGCGGGGGGTGACCGGGCGCCGGGGCGGGGGCGAGGTCGTGCCGGGCCGAGGGCCGGGCCGGGTCGGCGACCTCGGAGGAGACCTCGAAGACGCCCGTGGGCAGGTCGCCGTCGCGCTCCAGGCGGACCGAGATCGCGTCGAAGACCTGGTAGCCCTCGCCGTCGATGTGCTCGGCCACCATGTCGGCCAGCTCGCCGGCGAGCTGCTCGGACCACTGGCCGAGGTGCTCGTAGTCGGTGTCGCCGAGACGGACCACGTAGACGTTGGGCGCCAGGATGCGGCCCTCGCCGAGCACGGAGCGCTGCTCGTCGGCCTCGCGCTGCAGGGCCTTGGCGATCTCCGCCGGGTGCACCTTGCCCTTGAAGATGCGGGCGAACGCCAGCCCCACCATGCCTTCGAGCCGTCGCTCGAAGCGCTGCAGCACACCCACAGTCGCTCCCTTGCGCTCGGCCGGACATACCGCTGTGCCAACCGTGATCGTAGCCGGGTGGTCGACCGCCGACCGGCCGGTGACCCGCGACGCCCCGGGTGTCGCCCTCGTCCTCGCAACGAGCGACCCCCCGGCGGGGCTACGGCTGCCGGCTGGTACTGTTCTCGCTCGCCAGGGCAAGTGGCGGAATGGCAGACGCGCACGGTTCAGGTCCGTGTGTCCGAAAGGACGTGGGGGTTCAACTCCCCCCTTGCCCACAGGCACGAAGGGCTCCCTCCGGGGAGCCCTTCGTCGTTCCCGGGGCCGGGGTGCTCAGCGCCCGGGCAGCTCCTGCGGACCGGGCTCGTCGTCGTCCGCGTCGTCCTCGTCGTCGCCGAAGAACGTCTGCGCGAGCAGGACCGCCCCCCAGGGCCCGATCACCCACACCGGCCAGAAGTACAGGAGCTCCCAGCTGGCCAGGCTGGTGATGGCCCAGATGGAGATGACGATGACGGCGGTGCTCGCCCAGGACCGCCAGGCCCACGCGTCGGCGCCGTGCCAGCCGCCTCCGCGGGCCGGGACCTCCGGCTGGGCCGCGGGCACCGGCACCGCCGCGCCGGCCGGCAGGTCGGCGGTCAGCTCGGCGAGCTCGCCGTAGGTCTTCGCGGCGTAGGCGCGCTGCAGGCGTTCCTCGTACTCGGCCACGGTCAGCCGGCCGGCGGCCATGTGCTCGCCGAGCACGGTGGCGACGGCGCTGCGGTCGGCATCGGCGGCGCGGAGGTGCGGCTCGGGCATCGGCGCTCCAATCAGGGGAGACCAGTCTCGCTTCCCGTGCCGCCCGGGTCCAGCGCCGCGCGGTTGCACGTGGAACGTCAGCGCGGCGCGGCCGCCCGGACGAGGTGCTTGCCGATGACCATCCGCTGGATCTGGTTGGTGCCCTCGAAGATCTGCATGACCTTCGCCTCGCGCATGTACCGCTCGGCCGGGTGGTCGCGGGTGTAGCCGGCCCCGCCGAGAACCTGCACGGCGTCGGTGGTCACCTTCATGGCCGCGTCGGTGGCGACGAGCTTGGCGATGCTGGCCTGGCGCGAGTAGTCCTTGCCGGCGTCCTTGCGCCGGGCGGCGACGAGGTACGTGGCGCGCGCGGACTCGACCGCCGCGGCCATGTCGGCCAGCAGGAACGCGACGCCCTGGTGCTCGGCGATGGGCCGGCCGAACGCCTCGCGCTCCACCGCGTAGGCGACCGCGACGTCGAGCGCCGACTGGGCCAGCCCGACCGCGACGGCGCTGACGCCGAGGCGGCCGGAGTCCAGCGCGGCGAGGGCGATCGACAGGCCGCGGCCGCGCTCGCCCACCAGCCGGTCGGCGGGCACCGGGACGTCGTCCAGCCGGATCGCCGCCGTCGTCGACCCGGTGAGGCCCATCTTCTCCTCGGGCCGCGCCGCGCTGAACCCGGGCAGGTCCGGGGTGAGGTGGAAGCAGGAGATCCCCCGCTCGCCGTCGTCGGGTGTGCGCAGGAACGTGGAGTAGAAGTCCGCCTGCCCGCCGTGGGTGACCCACGCCTTCTCGCCGGACGCCACCCAGCCGGCGGCGTCGGCCTTGGCGCTCGCCCGCATCGCCGCCGGATCGGAGCCCGCGTGCGCCTCGGACAGGCAGTAGGCGCCGAGCAGCCGCCCGCCGACCATCTCGGGCAGCAGGTCGCGGCGCTGCGCCTCGGTGCCGAACCGGTCGATGGGGAAGCAGGCCAGCGTGTGCACGCTGATGCCGAGCGCCACGCTGGCCCAGCGGGCGGCGAGCTCCTCGACCACCTGCAGGTAGACCTCGTAGGGCTGGCCGCCCCCGCCGACGTCCTCACCGAAGGGCAGCCCCATCAGGCCGGCCTCGCCGAGGAGCGCGAACACCTCGCGCGGGAAGCGCTCCTCGCGCTCGTACCGTGCGGCCTTCGGGGCCAGCTCGGCGTCGGCGATCTCCCGGGTCAGGCCGATGAGCTCCCGGGCCTCGGGGGTGGGCAGTTCGCGGTCGACGGGCACGGCTCTCCTCCGGTGCAGAACAGTACTGGGAACGATACGGCAGTACTGTGCGCCGTTCTGGTCCATGCTGACCCGCCGGAGGGAGGGTGCTGTGGAGATCACCGACCAGCGGATGACCCGCCGGCAGGCCGAGCTGCTCGACCAGCTCGAGGAGCTGTTCCTCGCCGAGGGCTTCGCGCGGTTCACCCTCGAGGACCTCGCGCTGCGCCTGCACTGCTCCAAGAGCACGCTGTACGCGCTCGCCGGGAGCAAGGAGCAGCTCGCGCTGCGCGTCATCCGGCACTTCTTCCGCAAGGCGACCGACGCGGTCGAGGCGCAGACCCTCACCGAGGCCGACCCGGCCCGCCGGGTCGTCGCCTACCTGACCGCGGTGGCGGGCGCGCTCGCCCCGGCCGGTCCCGCGTTCCACCGCGACCTGGAGGCCTTCGCCCCGGGCCGGGAGGTGTACGAGCGCAACACCGCGCTGGCCGCCGGGCGGGTCCGCGAGCTGATCGCCGACGGCGTGGCCCAGGGCCTGTTCCGCGAGGTGCACCCGGCGCTGGTGGCCGACACGGTCACCACGCTGATGCTGCGGATCGGCCGCGGCGACACCGGTCGCGCCACCGGGCTGGACGACGCCGCCGCCTACCGCGAGCTGGCCCTGCTGCTGCTGCACGGCATCGACCGGCGGGGTGCGCGGGCGTGAAGGTCCAGCAGGCGGAGTGGGACGACGCCGACGTCCAGCGGTTGACCACCGACCAGCAGGTCGAGATCCAGGGGCTCTACGGCGGCAAGAGCGAGCCGGGCCGCCCGCCCTCGGCGGCCGACATCTCGGTCGTGCTGGTCGCCCGCGACGACGACGGGACGGCGCTGGGCTGCGGGGCGCTGCGGGTCCTCGGCGACGGGGTGGCCGAGGTGAAGCGGATGTACGTGGTGCCCACGGCTCGCGGGCGCGGCGTGAGCCGGGCCCTGCTCGCCGCGCTGGAGGAGGCCGCCCGCGAGCGCGGCTGGACGACGCTGCGGCTGGAGACCGGGCCGCTGCAGACCGCCGCCGTCGGGCTCTACGCCTCGGCCGGCTACCGGCGGATCGGCGCGTTCGGCGGGTACGCCGGCGACCCCAAGGCGGCGGACTCGATCTTCTTCGAGCGCACCCTGCCCTGACGAGATCTGCACACCCGCGGCATTCCGGTGCCAGGAAGCCCCGAGTGCGCAGATCTCGCGGAACCGGCGTGAACCGGATCCGCCGCACCGGACATCAAGGGGTGTGACGACTTCACCCGCTGCGGCCGGATCATCACCAGCCGTGATCCCGTCGCTGGTGCACCGGTCGGCCGGTCCACCGGACCCGCCCCGGCTGCGTGCCCTGCCGGGCGCCCCGCCGACCGACGCCGAGCTGATCGCGAGCTCGGTCGACGACCCCGCCGCGTTCGCGCCGCTGTTCGACCGGCACGCCGCGACCGTGCACCGCTACCTGGGCCGTCGGGTGGGCGAGCTGGCCGACGACCTGCTGAGCGAGACGTTCCTCGTCGCGTTCCGCCGCCGCGGGGCCTACCGCGCCGAGCACGTCGAGGTCCGCCCCTGGCTGCTCGGCATCGCGACCAACGTGGTGCGCGGGCACGAGCGGGCCGAGCGCCGTCGCTACCGCCTGCTGGCGAAGGCGGCCGGTCGTCCGGAGGAGCACGGGGAGGACCCGGCGGACTCGGCGGCCCGGCTCGACGCCGAGGCGCTGCGGGGTCCGCTGGCCGCCGCCCTGGCCGGGTTGAAGGCCCGCGACCGGGACGCGCTGCTGCTCCTGGCCTGGGGCGACCTGGGCTACGCCGAGATCGCCGCCGTCCTGGACGTCCCGGTCGGCACGGTGCGCTCCCGGCTCAACCGGGCCCGCCGTCAGACCCGCGCCGCCCTGCCGACCACCGAGGAGATCCGATGAACGAGATCACCCTGCTGCGCGAGGCCGGCCCCGGGGCGCCGGTGCTCCGCCCCGCGGCCCGATCCGCCGCCCGCGCGGCGCTGCTGGCCGAGATCGACGGGCCGGTCCGCCGCCGCCGACGCCGTCCCGGTCGGGCGACGGCGCTGCGGATCGGTGCGGCCGTCGTCGCCGTCGCCGCCGCCTGGGCGGGGGCCGTGGCGCTCACCGGGCCGGGTGCTCGCCCCTCGAGCACCGCGCCCGACGCCATGACCCTGGTCGCGGTCGAGGAGGTCACCTTCCCGCTGTCCCTGGACCCCGCCCCGCCGGGGATGACGCCGAGCTTCACGGGGGCGGCGGGCGATCCGGAGGCCGTCGCCGGCTACACCGCGGCGGACGGGACCGGCTTCTCCGTCTACCTGTCGCCCACCGAGCCGAGCTGGGCGGCCGACCAGTTCGAGGCCTCCGACATCACGGGCCGCGGCACCACCGCCGTGCTCGGCGCCGACGCGACGTACGTCGTGGGCTCCTCGGAACGCGTCTGCACGGTGGCCGACGTCTGCTTCGAGGACCACCCCTTCGCCCAGCTGGTGTGGGAGCGCGCGCCGGGTCAGTGGGTGAACCTGTACGGGGACGGCCCCTACGGGGACGTTGCCGCGCTGGTCGGCGTCGGGGGGGCCCTCGTCGACCGGCCGCAGCCCGTCAACCTGCAGGTCGGGCTCGCGCCGGCCGGGTGGTCGGTCGTCGACTGGCACGAGAGCAGCGGTGTCGTCGGACTGGCCAGCGATGCCGACCCGAGCCGGACCCTGACCGTGCAGGTGTTCCCGCCCGCCGACGGCACCTGGACGCCGGAGGAGCGCATCGCGTCGGAGACCGCGGTCGGGCAGGTGGCGGACGTCGTCGTGGACGGCCAGGCGGGGAAGCTGGCCCTGGTCGCCCAGGTGGCGCCCGACGGGACCGAGATCCGCCTCCGGATGCTGGCGTGGCAGTTGCCGGAGGGCAGCCTGGCCACCGTCTACGCGCCCGAGGACTTCGCGCCGGACGACGTCGTGGCCATCGCGGACGGGGTCACGTACACCCCCTGACCGGGCACCGCACGACCGCGGCCCGCACCCACCCGGGTGCGGGCCGTCGTCGTCCCCGCGCGCTGACCAGCGGGAGCGGTGGTGACCGTCACGCACCCGTCCGGGTGGTCACGCCACGTATACGGATGGTTTCTCCATGCAATCAACCGTTGAGTGGTGCACAACTCGACGGACAGCGATGGAGAGCATCATGAACCCCGCAACGCCCCGCGGCGCACGCCTGCGCAACCTGCCGGTCGCCGGGAAGGTCGCGGCCACCGTGCTCTGCGGCCTGCTGGTCGCGGCAGTGGTCGGCACCGTCGGCCTCGTCCGGATGGCCGATCTCGACGACGCCGGCGCGGCCCAGCGCGAGACCGCGCTCGCGGTGGAGGACCTCGAGACCGCGAAGGCCTCGTTCCTCGCTGTCCGGCTCGACGCCTACGGCATCCTCTTCGCCGCCCCCGACGCCCGCGCCGCGACGGCGGAGAAGCTGGCCGCCGACGACGCGGCCCTCGACGCCGCGCTGTCCGGGTACGCGGAGCGGGCCGTCGCCGTGGACGAGGCGGCGACGCTCCAGCCGCTGATCGCCGAGTACCGGCAGCTCCGGGCGCAGGGGCTGCTGGCCGCCGCGGAGGCCGGCGACGTCGCCGGCTTCCAGGCCGAGCTGCCGGAGGTCCGCGACATCGGCGTCGAGACCCTCGAGGCCTTCGCCGCCGCCACCGGCGCGCAGCAGGCGCAGGCCGACGCGGCGCTGGCCGAGGCGCACGACCAGTACCTCTCGTCCCGGACCGTGCTCGTCGGCATCCTCGCCGGCGGCCTGGTCGTCGCCGTGCTCGCCGGCGTCGCCGTCAGCCTGGCCATCACCCGCCCGCTGGCCCGGGTCCGCGACAGCCTGCGCGCCCTGGCCGACGGCGACCTCACCCGCGACCCCGCCGTCGACAGCACCGACGAGCCGGGGCAGATGGCCACCGCGCTGCGCGAGGCGCAGGCCAGCCTCAGCGCCACGCTGCGCACGGTCACCGAGACCGCCGCGGCGCTGTCCGGCTCGGCGGAGGACCTCACCGCGGGCGGTGCCCGGCTCGACGAGTCGGCCACGCGGATCGCCGGCCAGGCGGGCGACAACGCCCAGCGCGCCGGCCGGGTCAGCGACAGCGTGCAGACGGCGGCCGCGGGCGTGGAGCAGATGCGCGCGGCCATCGGCGAGATCGCGGTCAGCGCCAGCGAGGCGGCGCAGGTCACCGGCAACGCCGTCGCGCAGGCGACCGGCGCGGCCGAGCAGATCCAGCGGCTGGGGGAGTCGACCGCCGGCATCAGCCAGATCGTCAGCACGATCGGCCAGGTCGCCGGCCAGACGCACCTGCTGGCGCTCAACGCCACCATCGAGGCGGCCCGGGCGGGCGAGGCGGGCACCGGCTTCGCGGTGGTCGCGCACGAGGTCAAGGAGCTCGCCCAGGAGACCGCCCGGGCCAGCGAGGACATCGCCCGCCGCGTGGTCGACATCCAGGCGGAGTCGGAGGCCACGGCCACGGCGCTGCAGCAGATCATCGAGGTCGTCCGCACGATGGACGGCCTGCAGACGACGATCGCCGCGGCGGTCGAGGAGCAGACCGCGACCACCGGCTCGATGGCCGTCAGCATCGGCGAGGCGGCCGGCGGCACCGAGGAGATCGCCGGCACCGCCACCGCGACGGCCGCCAGCGCGGCGAGCGTGACCGTGGACGCGCACGGCGTCGCCGACGCCAGCCGGCTGCTGCAGGAGCTGGCCGGCCAGCTGGAGCAGCAGGTCGCCCAGTTCCGCACCCGGGTCTGAGGCGACGTGGCGGCCGGGTGTGGTGAGCTTCTCCCCATGCCCCCCACCTGGCCGCCGCCCGAGCCGACCGAGGTGCAGCTGACGGCCGGGGACGCCGTCCTCGCCGTCGACCTGCGCGGAGCCGCGCTGCGCCGGCTGAGGGTCGGCGGCTGGGAGCTGCTCGACGGCTACCCGGCCGGCGGGGTGGCGCCGGGCTGGCGCGGGGCCGTGCTGCTGCCGTGGCCCAACCGGATCCGCGACGGGCGCTGGACGTGGGAGGGCGAGGAGCTGCAGCTCGACGTCCAGTCCGCCGCCGAGCCGCACGCCATCCACGGGCTGCTGTCCTGGCAGCCGTGGGCGGTGCTGTCCGCCACCGACGACGCCGCCACGCTGTCCACCACCGTCGCGCCGCACCCGGGCTACCCGTTCCGGCTGGCCGCGGCCGTGGACCACGCGCTGGCGCCCGACCGGCTGACCACGACCCTCCGGGTGCGCAACGACGGCGACCGCCCCGCCCCGTTCGGCGCCGGCGTCCACCCGTACCTGTCGCTGGGCGCCACGGAGGACGGCGGCATCGGCGACGCCGAGCTCTCCCTGCCCGCGCGGACCGAGCTGGTGCTCGACGGCGGGATGCCGACGGGGGAGCGCGCGCCCTTCGACGGCGCCGTCGGCCGGATCGGTGACCGGGCGCTCGACACCCCGCTCACCGACCTGGTCCGCGACGACGACGGCTGGGCCCGCGTGCGGGTCCGCGGCGCGGCGGGCGAGCTGGAGCTCGCTCTCGACGAGGCCTGGCCGTGGCTGCAGGTGTACAGCGGCGACGCGCTGCCCCCGGGCCAGCACCGGCGCAGCCTCGCCGTCGAGCCGATGACCTGCCCGCCCAACGCGCTGGCCGACGGCGTCGACCTCGTCGTCCTCGAGCCGGGGGAGACGTGGGCCGGCACCTGGTCGCTGGCCTGGACGCCGGCGGGCTGACATGCGCGTGCTCGAGCTGTGGCGCTACCCGGTGAAGTCGCTGCAGGGGGAGCGGCTGGCCGAGGCCCGGATCGGCGAGCTCGGCATCGCCGGTGACCGCCGGTGGGCGCTGTTCGACCGCGACACCGGCCTGGGGCTGACCGCCCGCCGGGTGCCCGAGCTGCTGTTCGGCGCCGCGCGGGTGCGGGCGGACGGCGGCGTCGAGGTGGTCCTGCCCGACGGCACCGTGACCACCGACGAGGCCGTCCTGTCGGACTGGCTGGGCCGCCGCGTGGAGCTCCGGGCGGCGGACGAGGACGTGGTGCCCGTCTACGAGACGCCGGCCGACGAGGAGGTTCCCGACCCCACCGAGTGGCTGCAGTGGGAAGGGGCGCCCGGCCCGTTCCACGACAGCCCGCGGATCCGCCTGTCGCTGGTCTCCACCGGCACCCTCGGCCCGTGGGACCGCCGCCGGTTCCGCGCCAACGTCGTCCTGGACGGCGCGGGGGAGGACGGGCTGCGCGGGCAGGAGGCCGCGCTGGGGGAGGCTCGGCTGCGGTTCGGCGTCCCGATCGCCCGCTGCGTGATGACCACCCGACCGCAGCCCGGTGGGATCGCCCGCGACACCTCCGTGCTGAAGACCATCCACCGCGAGCGGGACGGGCTGCTGGCCGTGCGGGCCGCCGTCCTCGCGCCGGGGACGGTGCGGGTCGGCGACGCCCTGGTGCTGGAGGGAGGATGACCGGCATGCGCACCGTCGACCTGCGGCCCGGCGAGGACTCGATCCGGCTCGGCCAGCTGCTCAAGCTCGTCGACGCCGTCCCCACCGGCGCGCAGGTGAAGGACGTGCTGGCCAGCGTCGACGTCCGGGTCAACGGCGAGCCCGAGGACCGCCGCGGCCGCCAGCTGCGCTCCGGCGACGTCGTCTCGATCAAGGGCTTCGGCGACGTCCGCATCGGCTGAACCGAGGTTCCACGTGGAACGCTGGTGCCCGTGACCCAGCACCTCGCGAGCCGCCTGCAGGGCTTCGGGACGACGGTCTTCGCCGAGATGAGCGCGCTGGCCGTCGCGACCGGCTCGATCAACCTCGGTCAGGGCTTCCCCGACTACCCCGGCCCGCCCGAGGTGCTCGACGTCGCCCGGTCCGCGATCGGCACGGCCGCCGACCAGTACCCACCGGGCCCCGGCACCCCGGAGCTGCGGACGGCGGTCGCCGAGCACGTGCGGCGCTTCCGCGACCTGTCCTACGACCCGGACACCGAGGTGCTGGTGACCGCCGGCGCCACCGAGGCGCTCGCCGCCGCGATGCTGTCGCTGCTGGAGCCCGGCGACGAGGTCGTGCTGTTCGAGCCGATGTACGACAGCTACGGCGCCGGTGTCGCCATGTCCGGCGGCGTCCTCCGGCCGGTCCCGCTGCACCCGCCGGCCGGCGAGGGTCCCTGGACCTTCGACCCCGAGGCGGTGCGGGCAGCGATCACGCCGCGCACGAAGCTCCTGGTCCTCAACACCCCGCACAACCCCACCGGCAAGGTGTTCACCCCCGACGAGCTGGCCTTCCTCTCCGGCCTGGCGGTCGAGCACGACCTGCTGGTCCTCACCGACGAGGTCTACGAGCACCTCGTGTTCTCCGGTGCCGCGCACCTCTCCCCCGCCGGCCTCCCCGGCATGCGGGAGCGCACGCTGGTGGTGAGCAGCGCGGGCAAGACGTTCAACGTGACCGGCTGGAAGGTGGGCTGGATCTGCGGCCCCGCTCCCCTGGTCGCCGCCGTCCGCACCGCCAAGCAGTTCCTCACCTACGTCAACGGCGGCCCGTTCCAGCCCGCCGTCGCCGCCGGGCTGCGGCTGCCCGACGAGTACTTCACCGGCATCGCCCGCGACCTGGAGTACCGCCGCGACACCCTCGTCCAGGGGCTGCGGGACGCCGGGTTGCCGGTGGTCAGCCCCGAGGCGACCTACTTCGCCACCGTCGACGTCCGCCCGGTGCAGCCCGACGGCGACGGCCTGGCCTTCTGCCGCGCGCTGCCCGGGCGCGCGGGTGTCGTCGCCGTCCCGAGCGGGGTCTTCTACGCGCCGCAGGACGCCCACCTGGGCCGCCACCTGGTGCGGTTCGCCTTCTGCAAGGGCGACGCGGTGCTGGGCGAGGCGGTCCAGCGGTTGGGCAGGATGGCCGCATGAGGATCGGGGTGCTGCAGCACGACATCGTGTGGGAGGACCGGGCGGCCAACTTCGCGCGGCTGGCCCCGCAGGTCGCGGCCGCCGCGGCGGCCGGCGCCGAGCTCGTGCTGCTCAGCGAGACCTTCTCCACCGGGTTCTCGATGACGCCGGGGATCGGCGAGCCCGAGGGCGGCCCGTCGGCCACGTTCCTGGCCGAGCAGGCCGCCGCGCACGGGATCTGGTTGGGCGGCAGCTGTCCCGAGGTCGCACCGGGGGCGGACCTGCCCTACAACTCCTTCGTGCTGGCCGGGCCGGACGGCACCGTGCACCGCTACCGCAAGCTGCACCCGTTCACCCACGGCGGTGAGCACGAGCGGTTCCGCGCCGGCGACGGGCCGGTGACGGTGGAGATCGGCGGCCTCCGGATCACCCCGTTCGTCTGCTACGACCTGCGCTTCGCCGACGTGTTCTGGACGGCCGCCCCCGGGACCGACGTCTACCTGGTCACCGCCAACTGGCCGGCCGCGCGCCGCGAGCACTGGACGACGCTGCTGCGCGCCCGGGCGATCGAGAACCAGGCCTACGTGGTCGGCTGCAACCGGGTCGGGACGGCGGGCGACGGCACCGCGCACACCGGTGACAGCCGGATCGTCGACCCGATGGGGGAGCTGCTGGCGACCGCGGCCGGCGTCGAGACGCTGCTGCTGGCCGACGTCGACCCGGACCGGGTCACCGCCACCCGCGACCGGCTGCGCTTCCTGGCCGACCGCCGCCCGTCCTGACCCGCAGGGCCGGATCGGCCGTCCCGGCCCTCTGCCGATCCGGGAGCTCCGGCACTAGCGTCACCTGACCATGGAGCACCTCCGGGCGGCGACCCGGGAACAAGATCAGACCGTCGAGACGCTGGCGCGGTCGTGAGCAGCGTCGGCGGAACGAGCCAGACCCGGTCCGAGCACCTCAGCGGCCAGCTGTCCGGCCCCGTCCGCCGGCTGATCCGGTCCGGGCTCGCCGGAGCCACGCTCCTCGTCCTCGCCACGGCGGCCGCGCTGGTCTGGGCCAACTCCCCGTGGGGCAGCTCCTACGACTCGCTGTGGCACACCGAGTTCTCGGTCCGCCTCGGCGACCGCGCCATCACCCAGGACCTGCAGCACTGGGTGAACGACGGCCTGATGGTGTTCTTCTTCTTCCTCATCGGGATGGAGGTGCGCCGCGAGCTGTCGATGGGCGACCTCGCCCAGCGCAGCCGGATCGTGGTCCCGGCGCTGGCCGCCGTGGGCGGGCTGGTCCTGCCGGCGCTGATCTTCTACGCCTTCAACGCCGGCGGCCCCGGCGCGCACGGCTGGGGCATCCCGATCGCCACCGACACCGCCTTCGTGCTCGGCGCGCTCGCGGTCTTCGGCCGGCACTGCCCGATCCAGCTGCGGGTCTTCCTGCTCTCGCTGTCGGTCGTCGACGACATCGGCGCCCTCAGCGTCATCGCGGTCTTCTACACCGACGACATCGACCTGGGCGCCCTGGCCGTCGCCGGGCTGTGCGTGCTCGTGTTCATCGCGCTGTCCAAGCTCCAGGTGTGGCGCGGCCCCGCCTACTTCGCCGTCGGCGTCGTCATGTGGGTGGCGATGTACCAGTCCGGCGTGCACGCGACCATCGGCGGCGTCGTCCTCGGCCTGCTGGTCAGCGCCTACCCCCCGCGCCGCGACGAGGTGGAGCTCGCGGGGTCGCTCACCCGGGCCTTCCGCCAGTCCCCCGACGTCGACATCGCCCGGCAGGCCAAGCTCTCCGTGGAGCGGGCTGTCTCCCCCAACGAGCGCATCGGCGCGGTCCTCGTGCCGTGGAGCACCTACCTCGTGGTCCCGGTCTTCGCGCTGGCCAACGCCGGCGTGCGGATCGACGGCGAGCTGCTGGACCGGGCGCTCACCTCGCCGCTCACCCACGGCGTGTTCGTCGGCCTCGTCGTCGGCAAGCTGCTCGGCGTCGGCCTGGCCGCCACGCTGGCGGTGCGGATGCGGCTGGGCTCGCTGCCGCCCGGCGTGTCGCTGGCCAGCGTCTGGGCCGGGGCCGGCCTGACCGGGCTGGGCTTCACCGTCTCGCTGTTCGTCACCGACCTGGCCTTCGAGGACGAGGCGCTGCGCGAGGAGGCGACCGTCGGCATCCTCGCCGCGGCCGTGGTCTCCACGGCGCTGGGCGCGCTGGCCTTCCGGCTGCTGGCCCGCAGGACGGCGCCGGACGAGGCGCCGCGGCCGGTGCGCCTCGACCCGCCGGTGGACCCGGAGCGGGACCACGTGCGCGGTCCGGTCGACGCCCCGCTGACCCTCGTCGAGTTCGGCGACGTCGAGTGCCCCTTCTGCGGCCGGGCCACCGGCGTGGTCGCCGAGCTGCGCGGCCGGTTCGGGGACGAGCTGCGCTACGTCTTCCGCCACCTGCCGCTGGTCGACGTCCACCCGCACGCCGAGCTGGCCGCCGAGGCCACCGAGGCGGCCGGCGCGCAGGGCGCGTTCTGGGCGATGCACGACCGGTTGTTCGCCCACCAGGGCGAGCTGGAGGCCCCGGAGCTGCTCAACCACGCGGCGGCCCTGGGCCTGGACCTGGAGCGGTTCACCCGCGAGCTCGGTCAGGAGACGCACGCCGGGCGGGTGCGCGACGACGTCGCCAGCGCGGAGGCCAGCGGTGTGCACGGCACCCCGACGTTCTTCGTCAACGGCGTCCGGCACGACGGTCCCACCACGACCGACGCCCTCGCCGCGGCCCTGCTGCGCAGCGATCCGCGCGGCGCGCCCGGGCGCCGGCTCCCCGAGCCGCCGCCCGAGCCGCACGGCTCCGCCGTGGTGCCGCTGTCGCCGCTGGTGCGGTCGGACGCGGTCGCCGGGGTCGCGGCGCTCGACGGCCTGGCCGAGACCCCCGACACCGACGGCTCCTCACCGCACCTCACCCCGCGGCAGCTCGGCGTGCTGCGCCGCTTCGGCCGGCACCGGGCGACGTCCACCGGCGACGTGCTGGTGGAGGGCGGCAGCGCGGAGTGGGACTTCGTGGTCGTCCTGTCCGGCACCGTCGCCGTGGTGGAGGACGCCGACGGCCCGGACGACGAGCCGCGGGTGATGGCGGTGATCGGCCCGGACCGCTTCCTGGGCGGGCTGAACATGCTCGCCGGGCAGCGGGCCGTCCGCTCGCTCGTGGCCGCGGCGCCGGGTGAGGTGCTCACCCTGTCGGTCGACCGGCTGCGGGCGGCGATGGCCGACGACCGCGAGCTGTCCAACACCATCACGCGGGCGCTGCTCATCCGCCGGGCCACGCTCATCGGGCGGGCCACCGGCATCCGGGTGCTCGGCGACCGGCGGTGGCCGGCCAGCGCACGGCTGCGGCAGACCCTCGCCGACCACGCCCTCGGCCACACGTGGCTCGACCCGGCGGAGGACCCGGCGGCCCGGACGATGCTCGACGAGCTCGAGGCGCCCGACGGCACCCCGGTGGTGATCGCGCCCGACGGCCGGGTGCTGTTCGACCCGAGCGGGGACGACCTGCTGCGCCTGGGGACGACGCGGGTGGGCTGACCGGTCAGCGGTGCCGCGGTTCCTCCTCGACGGCGATCTCCTCGCGCTGGACGGTGCCGGTGACCGTCTCCTGGCCGTGCACGACCTCGGTGCGCAGCCGCACGCGCTCCACCGGCACCACCTCGACGGTCACGACCGGGCGCTCGGCGTGCAGCACGATCTCCTCCGGCAGCCCACCGCCCCCGCCGGGGCCGGCGGGCGCCGGCTCGTCCGAGGCGTGCCGGCCACCGGGGGTCGCGGGCGCCAGCAGCGACTCGCCGGCCGGGTCGGGATCGGCGGCGTCCAGCGGTACCTGCTCGACGCGGATCTCCTCCCGGCGCACCGGGACGGTGATCTGGACCTCCTCGGTGACCACGTACTTCACCAGCCGGGCCCGCGTCGTGGCGACCTGCTCGGTGCCGACGGCGAGCCGTTCCTCGCTGCGCACCATCCCGGCGTCGGCGGCCGGTTCGTCCCGGGGGGCAGCGGCCGCGGCGGCCTCGGTGCTGCTCCGGTAGTGCTCCAGCAGCGCCCGCTCCTCGTCCGGTGACAGGTGCTCGCCGCCCAGCCGGGGCGCGTCCTTGACCGCCTGGGCGCGCACCGGCAGCAGCAGCCGGCCGTCGGTGAACGCCGCGTCCGCCGCGGGCGCGATGGACGAGCGGCCCAGCAGGCCGGTGGACACCGAGACCCAGGTGGGCGCGCCGGTGCGGTCGTCGGTGAAGAAGGTCTCGACCGTGCCGATCCGCTCGCCGTCGGGGTCGTAGGCGGTGCTCCCGATGGCCGCGGACAGCTCGCGCTCGCTCAGCATGGATCGGCTCCCCTCGACCGGTGCCCGTCGGTGGACGCCGGAGGTCCTGCGGTGCCCACCGGCGGCTCGCCCCGAACATGCCGGGTGGCGCAGCGGTCAGCCGGGCAGCGCGAGATCGGCGACGACGGACCGGTGGTCGCTGCCCGGGACGGGCACGAACCGGACGGCGGTCACGCCCACCCGGGGACCGACGAGCACGTGGTCGAGGGTGAGCCGCGGGACCTTCAGCCGCAGCGGCCGCCAGGTCCAGGCCAGACCCTGCCCGGTCGCCTGCGCGGCGTCGGTCCAGCCGGCGGCCAGCAGCGAGCGGAACGCGGCGTGGTCGGCCGTGGCGTTGAAGTCGCCGGCCAGCACCTGGGGCACCGCGGCCGACGGCGACGGGAGGGCGGCCAGGTCGGCGGCCCAGCGGCGCACCGCACGCGGGGAGACCGCCGGGGGTGCGGAGTGCACGGCGACCACCTCGAGCGGGCGGCCACCGACGTCGAGGACGGCGCTGGGCTGCTCGAACTCCCCCGGCACCGCGCCCCGCCCGGTGATGGGCAGCCGGCTCCAGAGCGCGCCCGAGGCGCTGAGCACCGCCCCCGGCCGGGCCGGGAGGACGTGCTCCTCCGGGAGCAGCCGGTCCAGCCCGGCGGCGCGGAGCAGCGCCTCCGACCCGGGGGTCAGCTCGGCGACGGCGAGCACGTCGACGTCGGCGGCGCGGACCAGGTCCACCACGCCGGCGGCCGGCACGTGGCCGCGGCGCAGGCTGACGGTCGCCACGCGCACCCGGCGTCCTCCGCCGGCCGGGAGCGGGGCGGCCGGTCGTGCCCGGGACAGCACCGGGGCGGCGAGCGCGATCCCCGCGGCCCCGGCCAGCACCGCGGCCGGCCGGGACCCGGCGCGCAGCGCGAGCCCCAGCGGCAGGACCGCGGTCAGGGCGGCGTAGGGCGTGAAGCTGATCGCCGGCACCAGCGGGAACCCGCGCTCGGTGCCCGTCGCCCGCAGCACGGCCCAGGCCGCCCACGGCAGGGCCGCGGCCGTGGCGGTGCGGCGGGGGGAGGGCACCGCGTCACGGTAGCCAGGGGGCGACCGGCCCGCTGACCGCTCGTCGCAGCCGTGCGCCGGGCTACGTTTCGGGGGTGCGACCCGATTCCCTGGAGATCGAGACGAAGTACGACGTCCCCGCGGACTTCGTCGTGCCGGACCTGACCGGTGTCGACGGTGTCGCGACGGCGGACGCCCCGGTGGAGCACGCGCTGGAGGCGCAGTACTTCGACGCGCCCGACCTCCGCCTGGCGCGCGCCCGCGTCACGCTGCGGCGGCGCACCGGCGGGTCCGACGACGGCTGGCACCTGAAGCTGCCCGCCTCCGGGGACGCGCGCTGGGAGCTGCACGCCCCGCTGGGCCGCGCGGTCAAGCGACCACCGAAGGCCGTCGTCGCCCCGGTGACCGGGCTGCTGCGCGGCAGCGCGGTGGCGCCGGTCGCGTCCCTGCGCACCCGTCGGGTGGTCACCGTGCTCCGGGACGAGGCGGGGCGGCCGCTCGCCGAGGTCGCGGACGACACCGTCTCGGCGACCGCGCTGACGGGGGACGGCGGCGTCGCGGAGCTGCAGACCTGGCGCGAGGTCGAGGTCGAGCTGCTCGACGGCGGTGCCGAGCTGCTCGGACCGGTCGGGGAGCGGCTCGTCGAGGCCGGCGCGCGCCGCACGGGCCGGGCGTCGAAGCTGGCCCGCGCCCTGGGCCTGCCCTCGGGCGAGGAGGGGGACGCCGGGAGGCGGAAGCCCCGTGCCGGGAAGGTGGTCGTGGCCGCCCTCGCCGGGCAGTTGCAGGCGCTGCAGGACGCCGACGTCGCCCTCCGCATGCGCTCCGACGACGCCGCGCGGCGGATGCGGCTGGCCGCCCGCCGGCTGCGCTCCCTGCTCGCGGCCTTCCGCCCGGTGCTCGACCGGGGCGCGACCGATCCGCTCGGCACCGAGCTCGCCTGGCTGGGCGAGCGGCTGTCGGAGGTCCGCGACGACGAGATCGCCTACGCGCACCTGCGTGCCGCGGTGGCCGAGCTCCCCGCCGAGCTGGTGCTGGGACCGGTGGCCGCGCGGCTGCAGCCGGCCGAGGTCGCCGCCCGCGAGGCGGTCCGCGACCGGGCGCTGGAGATCGTGGTCGACGCGCGCTACCTCCGGCTGCTGGACGCCCTGCACGCCCTGCTGGCGGATCCGCCGCTCACCGCGGACGCGGGGCGGAAGGCGGGGAAGGTGCTCGACGCGGTGCTGCGGCACGAGGCGGGCAGGGTGCACCGGGCGGTGCGGCGCGCCGAGCGCCGGACCGGGCCGGAGCGCACGGCGGCGCTGCACGCGGTGCGCCGTGCGGCCCGCCGGACGCGGCACACCGCCGAGGCCGCGGTCCCGGTGCTCGGCGCCTCCGCCGACGACGTGGCCAGGGCGGCGAAGAAGGTGCAGCGCCAGCTCGGCGCGCTGCAGGACGCCGTCGTCGTGGGGGAGCGCTGCCGGCGGCTCGCGGTGAGCGCGCACGGGGCCGGGGAGTCCGCCTTCACCTACGGTCTGCTCCTGGGCCGGGAGGAGGCCCGCGCGGCGGACGCCGAGCGGGGGTTCGCCACCCGCTGGCCGGAGCTCGCGGCGCGCCTGCCCTCCTGACCGCCCCCGTCCCGGCGGGGCTGGGAGAGTGGGCGGCGTGACGACGACGGTGGGCGGTCCGCCCCGGTGCTAGGCCTGCTCCTCTTCCTCGCCGTCCTCTCGCTGGCCATGGGGTTGCTGCACGGCTACCTGTGGCTGCGCGTGGTCCGCGCCACCACGAGCCGGCGGGGGCGCGCCCGGCGTTCGCTGACGCTGCTGGTGATCGTGCTCGGCGCCCTGCCGGTGCTCGCGCTGCTGCTGCGCGGCAACCTGCCGCTGGAGGCGGCGGCCCCGCTGGACTGGGTGGCCTACTCCTGGCTCGGCATCGCCTTCTACGCGTTCCTCGCCCTGCTGGTGCTCGAGCCGGTGCGCTGGTTCCTCGGAAGGCGCCGTCGCCGGGACGCCGACGAGGACGTGCTCGATCCCCGGCGCCGGGTGTTCCTGGCGCGCTCGCTGGCGGTCACCGCGGGCGCGGTCGCGCTGGGCACAACCGGCACCGGCGCGGTCCTGGCCAACTCGGCGCCGGTCGTGCGCCGTGTGCCGGTGACCCTCGCCCGGCTGGACCCGGCGCTCGACGGGCTGCGGATCGTCACGTTCTCCGACGCCCACCTGTCGGCGACCAACCGCGGGCGGCGGTTCGAGCGGCTGGTCGAGATCGTCAACGCGCAGCGGCCCGACGTCGTCGCGATCGTCGGCGACCTGGTCGACGGCGACGTGCGGGAGCTGCGCGAGGACGTCGCCCCGCTCGCGGACCTGGTGAGCGAGCAGGGCGTCTTCTTCGTGACCGGCAACCACGAGTACTTCGTGGACACCCGGGCGTGGCTCCGGCACCCGCCCACCCTCGGCGTCGACGTGCTGCGCAACGAGCGGGTCCCGATCCGGCGGGGGACGGCGTCGTTCGACCTGGCCGGCATCGACGACCGCACGGCCGACGCCTCCGGGCTGCCCGGGCACGGCGCCGACCTCGACGCCGCGCTGGACGGCCGGGACGACGCCACCCCCGTGGTGCTCCTCGCCCACCAGCCGGTCATGGTCGAGCAGGCCGCCGCGGCGGGCGTGGACCTGCAGCTGTCGGGGCACACGCACGGCGGCCAGCTGTGGCCCTTCGACTACGCGATCCGGCTCGACCAGCCGGCGGTGCAGGGCTGGTCGCGGCACGGCGGCACCCAGCTGTACGTGACCCCCGGCGCCGGGTACTGGGGCCCGCCCATGCGGATCGGCGCCCGCCCGGAGATCACCGTGGTGGAGCTCCGGGCGGCGCGCGCCTGAGGGGTCAGTCGCGCAGCGCGGCGAAGGCCTCGTCGAGGGTCTCCTCGAGCTTGCGCTCGCCGTCGCTGTCAGCCCAGGACAGCAGCGCGGCGGTGTAGGCGGCGAGGTAGGCGCCGGCCCGGACGACGACCCGCGACCGCGACCCCTCCTCGGCGTCGCCGGTCATCGTCTCGATGACCATCCCGGCGGTCTCGCGCTCGAACTCGGCGGCGCGGGTGCGCAGCGTCGGCGTGGTGGCGATGATCTTCCACCGGATGCGCAGCTCGTCGAACTCGTCCGCCGGCATCTGCGCGAACCAGCCGTGCGCGCCGAGCCGGATCCGGTCGGCCACGGGCAGGTCGGCGGGCTGGCTGGCCAGCAGCGCGCCCACTTCCTCGCTCGTGGGCAGCTGCATGATCACGTGTTCCTTGCTGGGGTAGTGCGCGTAGAACGTCGGTACCGACACCCCGGCTCCGGCCGCGATCTGACCGACGGCCACCTTCTCGAAGCCGTGCTCCTGGAACAGCGCCAGGGCGGTCTGGAAGATCCGCCGGTGGGTGGCCTCCCACCTGCGGGTTCGCCAGTCGGGCGTCTCGGTCACGGCATGAATGGTGCGCCGCCGCGGGCGCCCTGACCAGCCGCCGCTCCGGATTGGCACCGTCCGGGTGGCGGACCGGCCGGCGCCGGTACGACGGGGTTCCGCTCAGCCGGTGAAGGCGTGGGTCTCGGCGAGCCGCTCCGGGGTGACCGTCTTGAGCCGCGCGACGGCGGTCTTCAGCGGCACGAGCTCGATGTCGGTGCCGCGCAGCGCCACCATCTGCCCGAACTCGCTCTCGTGGGCGGCGATCGTGGCGTGCAGGCCGAAGCGGGTGGCGAGCACCCGGTCGAAGGAGGTGGGCGTGCCGCCGCGCTGCACGTGGCCGAGCACGGTCGTGCGCACCTCCTTGCCGGTGCGCCGCTCGAGCTCCGCGCCGAGCTGCTGGGCGACGCCGGTGAACCGCCGGTGCCCGTACTCGTCGACGCCGCCGTCGCGCAGCTCCATGCCGGCCTTCGGGACCGCACCCTCGGCGACGACGCCGATGACGTGGGAGTCGCCGCGGGCGAAGCGCTGGCTCACCAGCCGGCAGACCTCGTCCACGTCGAAGGGCTCCTCGGGCACGAGGGTGACGTGCGCCCCCGACGCGAGGCCCGCGTGCAGCGCGATCCAGCCGGCGTGCCGGCCCATGACCTCGACCAGCAGCACGCGCTGGTGGGACTCGGCGGTGGTGTGCAGCCGGTCGATCATCTCAGTGGCGATGCTGACCGCGGTGTCGAAGCCGAAGGTCAGGTCGGTGCCGTCGATGTCGTTGTCGATCGTCTTGGGGATGCCCACGACCGGCACGCCCGCCTCGGACAGCAGGTGGGCCGCGGTGAGCGTCCCCTCGCCGCCGATCGGGATGAGCGCGTCGACCCGGTGGGCGGCCAGCACGTCCTTCATCCGGTCCAGCCCGGTGTGCAGCAGCTCCGGGGCGACGCGGGCCGAGCCGAGGGTGGTGCCGCCACGGGTGAGCAGACCGTCCACCGCGGCGATGTCCAGCGGTGTCGTCCGGTCCTCCAGCAGGCCCCGCCAGCCGTCGCGGAAGCCGACCACCTCGCTGCCGTAGTGGCTGGACGCGGTCCGCACGACGGACCGGATGACGGCGTTGAGGCCGGGGCAGTCGCCCCCGCCGGTGAGGACTCCGATGCGCACCGGGGTTCCCCTCTCGGATCGGGAGACCCGACCATACGTCATGACGTCCTGACGTATGGTCTGCCGGACCTCCCGCGCGTGGCGTCACGGACGTCTCATACGACATGACGACCAGACGTCTGGTCGGGTAGTACGTTTGTCGCGTGGCCAGCCCCGTGACCGGACCGAAGTACCTCTCGGTCCGCGAGCACCTCCGACGCCGGGTCGCCGCCCTGCCCGAGCACACGCTGCTGCCGCCCGAGCCGGTGCTGTGCGCCGAGTACGGCGTCAGCCGGATCACCCTGCGCCGTGCCGTCGACGGCCTCGTGGCCGACGGGCACCTCGTGCGCGAGCAGGGCCGCGGCACCTACGTGACGCGACCGGCGATCCGGCACGAGTACCGCGAGAGCTTCGTGCACCGCATCGCGGGCTGGAGCTCGGTGATGACCGAGCAGGGGGCGCAGGTGGGCACCACGGTGCTCACCCAGCGGATCGCCCCGGTGCCGCCGCAGATCGCTCCGGAGCTGGCGCTCACGCCGGCCGACGACGTCGTCGAGCTGATCCGGCTGCGCAGCGTGGACGGGGCGCCCAACCACGTCGCGCACAGCTACCTGCCGGCCGCCCGGTACCCGCGCGCGGCCGAGCAGGACTTCACCTCCGGCTCGCTCTACGACTTCCTGCGCCGCGAGTACGGCGCCGACCTGGCGCACGCGCGGATCGTCGTCGACGTCGGCACCGCCGCGCCCGAGGAGGCCGATCGGCTGCAGATCGTCGCGGGCTCGCCGCTGCTGGTGGTGCGCACCACCGTCCGCGACAGCGAGGGCGCGCCGCTGGTGCACAGCTACTCCCGGCTGCGACCGGACGTCAGCCAGGTGGAGTTCGAGGTCTCGGTGGGCAACCGGTGACCGCCTCGGCCACCGGGAGCTGCGAGGTCCCCGAGCCGCGGTCTCAGGTGTGGCGGGCGCTGGCCGTGCTCCAGCCGTACTGCGCCGTCTGCGACGTCTCCTACGTCGTGTCGGGGTCCGGCCGGGGGACGACGTTCGTCGCCGTGCCCGGCCGCCTCGAGGGCGACCCGGCCGCGGGTGCCCCGCGGGGCGAGATCACCGAGTGGGCGCCGAACCGCGCGGTCACCACGCGCCTGGACCTCACCCCGGAGACCTGGACCACCCGCATCGAGCTGGCCGACGTCGAGGGCGGGGGTACCCGGGTCACGATGACCATCACCCACGAGCCCCGCGGCGGGAGCCGGATCGCCCGGCGGATCCAGGGCCGCGCGGCCCGCCAGCTGGTGCAGCGGACGGTCGACTCCGAGCTGGCCAAGGTGCCCGCCCACCTGGCGCGGCCGGCCGGCTGACCGCCCCGATCGGGGGAATCGGGCATCGGAACCGCGCGCCTGGGTAGAGATCACCATCGTGCACCGGCAGTGGCACCCGGCTAGGCGCCGGGACGGGGGCCGCTGCCCGGACGAACGAAGGAGAACAGCGTGTTCCAGATCCTCGGTCTGATCGTCGTCGGCCTGATCATCGGTGCCCTCGCCCGGCTGATCAAGCCCGGCAAGCAGCGGATGAGCATCCTCGCCACCCTGCTGCTCGGCGTGGTCGGTGCCTTCATCGGTGGCTTCATCGGCAGCCTGTTCAACGACGAGACCAGCATCTTCGAGCTCAACGTCGTCGGCTTCATCATCGCCGTCGTCGCCGCGGTGCTCCTGGTCGGCGTCGCGGAGGGCCTGTCGGGCCGCTCCAACCGCGCCGTCCGCTGACCGTTCCCGGGGGACGCGGACGGGCTCAGAGCTCGACCGCGTCCCCCGGGGCCAGCCGGCTGTACGGCGTCGGGATGCCCGGACCCCGCTCGCCCAGCAGCCCGCCGATGGCGCCGAGACCGGTGTCGTTGAGCAGCCCGTCGTGGACCGCGTACGCCTGGTCGGCGTCCACGGCGCGCACGTAGTCGATCACCTCCGACAGCTTCGACCAGGGGGCGTGCACCGGGAGCAGCAGCGTCGCCACCGGCTCGTCCGGGACGGTGAGCGCGTCCCCGGGGTGGAACACCGCGCCGTCGACCAGGAAACCCACGTTGGTGATCCGCGGGAGATCCGGGTGGATGACCGCGTGCAGCTCGCCGTGCACGTGCACCTCGAACCCCGCCGCCGTGACCACGTCGCCGTGCCCGACGACGTGCACCCGTGGGCCCAGGCCCTCCAGCTGCACGGCCACCGCGCGGTTGGTCCACACCTCCAGCGCCGGGTCGGCCTCGAGCGCCGCGCGCAGCGTCTCCGGGACGAAGTGGTCGAAGTGCTCGTGCGTCACGAGCACCGCCGAGGCGCCCTGCAGCGCGCTCGGGTCGGTGAACGCGCCCGGGTCGATGACCAGGCGACGGTCGCCGTCGCGGAGGACGACGCACGCGTGCCCGTGCTTGATCAGCTCCATGCCGGCATCCTGCCCCCTCCGGGTGAGACGACCGCGCGGGCCCGTAACCCCGCCCCGGGGGGCTGCCGACGTCGTCGTCATGATGCTGCAGACCACCACCGCGCACGCCGCAGCGCGCAGCCGCGCCCACGGCCCCACCGCCGAGCTCTGGCACGCGGTGGAGCTGCACCGGCCCGCCGGCGAGCTCGACGGCGCCTGCGAGCTGACCGTCTGCGGCTCGCTCGCCCGCGTCTCGCTCACGCAGGCGTGGCCCGTCCCCGCCCGCGACGTCTGCCCCACCTGCGTGGCGCTCGCCCGCTAGCCCTCGACGCCCCGTCGCCGGGAGGGGGTCCTCGCCCCGACGGCGGGAGCACTCCTCCGCGGTGCGCGTGAGCCCCCGGTCCCGAGGGACCCGGGGGCTCACGTCGCGTGGCAGCCGGTCAGCGGCCGGTGAACTCCGGAGCGCGCTTGGCCAGGAAGGCCTCGACCGCCTCGCGGTGGTCGGCGGTCTGCCCGGCCTCCTTCTGCAGCCGCGCCTCCAGCGCGAGGGTCTGCTCGAGCGAGTCGGTGGCCGCGGTGGCCAGCACGGTCTTGATCGCGCCGTAGGCGACGGTCGGCCCGGCTGCCAGGCGCGCCGCGAGCGCCTGCGCCTCGGGGAGCACCTGCTCGGGGGCGACGACCCGGTGCACCAGGCCCCACTGCTCGGCGGTCTCGGCGGGGAAGGGGTCGGGCAGCAGCAGCAGCTGGGCCGCGCGCGACCCGCCCACGCAGTGCACCAGCCGTGAGGCGAGCGCCGAGTCGCTGGACAGGCCGACCCCGGCGAACGCGGTGGTGAACTTGGCGCCCGCCGCGGCCACCCGCAGGTCACCGGCGAGCGCGATGCCCAGGCCGGCTCCGGCGCACGCCCCGTTGATCCCGACGACCACCGGCACCCGCAGCGCGGCCAGGGCCAGCAGGAGCGGGTTGTACTCCTCCTCGACCACCGACAGCGGCGACTCCGCGCCCGACTGCAGCTCCCCGACGTGCTCGGCGAGGTCCTGGCCGACGCAGAAGGCGCGTCCGGTGCCGGTGAGCAGCACCGCGCGCACCGACCCGTCGGCGGCGACCGCGCGGACGACGTCGAGCAGCTCCCGGCGCGAGGCGTGCGAGAGCCCCGGGCGCAGCAGGGTGATCGTGGCGACCCCGCCGGAGTCCTCCCTGGTCACGGTCTCGGGCATCGGTCGTCCCCGCCTCCCTGTCAGCGTCGTCGCCGGAACCGGTGGGCTCCGGCAGCTCACCCTGCCACGGAGGCATCGGGCAGGTGCCCCGAGGCGGGGAGGGCGGGCGGGTGTGCAAGCGGCACCACCGCAAGTAAGGTGAGCCTGCCCTTCGTCCGTCCGGCGGGGGCTGCCCTGCTCGTCCAGATCGGTTCCCCATGGATCAGGCGTTCCTCGCCAGCTACCTGATCGGCCTCCGCGAGGGCCTCGAGGCCACGCTCGTGGTGAGCATCCTCGTCGCCTACCTCGTGAAGTCGGGCCGGCGCCGGCAGCTGCTCCCGCTGTGGGGCGGCGTCGCCGCGGCCGTGCTCCTCTCGGTCCTCTTCGGCGGTCTGCTCACCTACACCGAGACCTCGCTGCTGGCCGGCTACCGGGACCGCGAGCTGTTCGAGGCGATCGCGTCGGTGATCGCGGTCGTCCTGGTCACCTGGATGATCTTCTGGATGCGGCGGACGTCGCGGCGGCTGAAGGGTGAGCTCACCGGGAAGCTGGAGGCGGCCGTCGGAGTGGGCACGCTCGCCGTCGCCGGCATCGCCTTCGTCTCGGTGATCCGCGAGGGCCTGGAGACCGCGCTGCTCTTCTACGCGGCCGCCCAGGGCGCCACGTCCACGGCCGCCCCGCTGGTGGCGATCTCCCTCGGCGTGCTCACCTCGGTCGTCATCGGCGCCGGGCTCTACGCCGGTGCGATCCGGGTGAACCTGCAGCGCTTCTTCACCGTCAGCGGTGTGCTGCTGGTCTTCGTCGCGGCCGGCATCCTCAAGTACGGCGTGCACGACTTCCAGGAGGCCGGGGTCCTGCCCGGGCTGGACGTGCAGGCCTTCGACATCTCCGGGGTGCTCGACCCGAACAGCTGGTACGGCGCGGCCCTCGCCGGGATGTTCAACATCACCGCGGCCCCGACGGTGCTCGAGACCGTCGCGTACGTCGCCTACCTCGTGCCGGTGCTCGCCGCCTTCCTCTGGCCGGCCCGCCCGGCCTCCCCTCCCCGGACCGGCGCCGCTCCGGGACCGTCGCAGAACCCGGAGACCTCCCCGCATGTCCCTGCCTGACCACCGGCCCGCGCTCCTCCCGGCGCTCGCCCTCGCCGGCCTGACGATCGCCCTCACCGCGGCCTGCGGTGGCTCCGACGAGACCGCCGGCGGGGAGACCCCGGCCGACACGATCGCCGTCGCCGCCGGCGACGACGCCTGCGAGGTCGACGCCACCGAGATCCCCGCGGGCACGCACGAGTTCGAGGTGACGAACGAGGGCAGCAGGGTCACCGAGTTCTACGTCTACGCCGAGGGCGACCGCGTGATGGGCGAGGTGGAGAACATCGCGCCCGGCCTCACCCGCTCGCTGCTCGTCGAGCTCCCGGCCGGGGAGTACGAGACCGCGTGCAAGCCGGGCATGGTCGGCGACGGCATCCGCAGCCCGCTGACGGTGACGGGGGAGTCCGCGCAGCTGTCCGAGGACGAGTCGCTCGCGGGGGCCGCCGTGGACTACCAGCGCTACGTGCAGAGCCAGACCGCTGCGCTCACCGAGCGGACCGCCGCGTTCGCGGACGCGGTCAGGGCGGGCGACGTCGAGGGCGCCAAGGCGCTCTACCCGGTGGCGCGGACCTACTGGGAGCGGATCGAGCCGGTCGCGGAGATCTTCGGGGACCTCGACCCGTTGATCGACGGCCGCGAGGGCGACCAGGAGGAGGGCCAGGACTTCACCGGCTTCCACCGCATCGAGAAGGCGCTGTGGGAGACCGGCGACATCTCCGGCATGGGCCCCTACGCCGACCGGCTCCAGCAGGACGTGGCCGAGATCGTCGCGCTGGCCGACGAGACCACGCTGGACCCGCTGCAGCTGGCCAACGGCGCCAAGGCGCTGCTCGACGAGGTCGCCACCGGCAAGATCACCGGCGAGGAGGACCGCTACTCGCACACCGACCTCTGGGACTTCGCCGCCAACCTCGAGGGTTCGCAGGCCGCCGTCCAGGCCCTGCGCCCGTACCTGGAGGAGGCCGACCCGGAGCTCGTCGCCGAGATCGACGAGCGGTTCGCCGAGACCGAGGCCGAGCTCGGGCAGTACCGCGCCGGTGACGGCTGGGTGCTGCACGACCAGCTGACCCAGGACCAGCTCAAGGGCCTCAGCGACAGCATCACCGCCCTCACCGAGTCCGTCAGCCGGGTGGCGGCGGTCGTCGCCGACCGGT
Source organism: Blastococcus sp. TF02A-30 (assembly GCF_003319185.1). Classification (GTDB taxonomy): domain Bacteria; phylum Actinomycetota; class Actinomycetes; order Mycobacteriales; family Geodermatophilaceae; genus Blastococcus. Next base: position 104,476 of record NZ_QOHJ01000001.1, on the reverse strand, counting down.
GAGGCAGCAGCGATGAGCGAGCCGACGACGGCAGGGGAGCAGGGCGGGCTGTCCCGGCGGCGCGTGCTGGGCTGGCTCGGCGCCGGGACCGCGGGTGCGCTGGCCGGTGGCGCGGCCGGAGGTCTCATCGGGCGCGCCACGGCCGACGACGCGACCGGCACGGTGCCCGCGGCGCACGGGGCGGTGCCGTTCACCGGTGCGCACCAGGCCGGCATCGTGACGCCGGCCCAGGACCGGCTGCACTTCGTCGCCTTCGACGTCGTCACCGACGACCGGGAGGAGCTGGTCGAGGTCCTGAAGGCGTGGACCGAGGCGGCCCGGCGGATGACGGCCGGCCGCGACGCCGGGCCGGAGGGTGCCGTGGCGGGTTCACCCCACGCGCCCCCGGACGACACGGGCGAGGCGATCGACCTCCCGCCCTCGGAGCTGACGCTGACGATCGGCTTCGGGCCGACGCTGTTCACCTCCGCCGACGGGGTCGACCGCTTCGGGCTGGCCGCCCGCCGGCCCGCGCACCTGTCCGAGCTGCCTCCCTTCCCGGGCGACCAGCTGGACCCCGCCACCAGCGGGGGCGATCTGTGCATCCAGGCCTGCGCGAACGATCCGCAGGTCGCGGTGCACGCCGTCCGCAACCTGGTGCGGCTCGGTGCCGGGGTGGTGAGCGTGCGCTGGTCGCAGCTCGGCTTCGGCCGCACGTCCTCCACGACGGCCGACCAGGTCACCCCGCGGAACCTGTTCGGCTTCAAGGACGGGACCAACAACCTCAAGGCGGAGGACCCTTCGGGCCTCGACCGGTTCGTCTGGGTGGACCCGGCCGACAGCGGCGGTGACTGGCTGGCCGGGGGGTCCTACCTGGTCACCCGACGCATCCGGATGCTCATCGAGCCGTGGGACACCTCCTCGCTGCGCGAGCAGGAGCAGACCATCGGCCGGGCCAAGGGCAGCGGCGCACCGCTCGGGCAGCGCGGGGAGTTCGACGCGGTCGACTTCACCGCCCGGGTGGACGGCGGGTTCGCGGTACCCGAGACCTCGCACGTGTTCCTGGCCCACCCCACCAACGCGGGCACGGCCATCCTCCGGCGCGGGTACAGCTTCGTGGACGGGTCCGACGGGCTGGGGCGGCTGGACGCGGGCATGTTCTTCATCGCCTTCCAGCGCGACCCGGAGACGGGGTTCGTGCAGGTGCAGCGGAACCTCCGCGCGGACGCCCTCAACGAGTACATCCGGCACACCTCGTCGGCGGTGTTCGCCTGCCCGCCGGGGGTCCGGGACGACGGCGACTGGTGGGGCCGGGCCCTCTTCGCGGGCTGAGCGGCTTCGGCGTGTCCTCGCGATGACGCAACGCAACCGGCACGCCGGACGTGACGGAGGCCGCTGACCGCCGTGGCGGGACGCGCCAGGTGGCCGCGGGAGCATGGGGCGTCCTCCGATGTGTAGTCGCGCGCCCGCGTGGACACCGGAGGCGAGGGGGACGCGAGCGCGGACCCCCGGGCGGCGACGGAGCGGCCCACCCCGCAGCCGGCCCGGAGCAGACGAGGAGCGTGCCACCGTGGTGGAACCAGGACGACGGTGCCTGGGTGACCGCTACGAGCTGCACCAGCTGATCGCCGCCGGTGGCATGGGGCAGGTCTGGCGGGGGCACGACCTGGCCCTCCACCGCCCCGTCGCGGTCAAGGTGCTGCGCAGCGAGTACACCGGCGACCCGACGTTCCTCGCCCGTTTCCGCGCCGAGGCCCAGAACGCGGCCTCGCTGAGCCACCCCAACATCGCCGCCGTCTTCGACTACGGCGAGGTGGTCGCCGAGGACGGCACCGGCGAGACGCTCGCCTACCTGGTCATGGAGCTGGTCGAGGGCGAGCCGCTCTCGGCGCTGCTGGCCCGGGAGGGCGCGCTCGGCACCGAGACCACGCTGTCGGTGCTCCAGCAGACGGCGTTCGCGCTCGCCGAGGCGCACCGGGCCGGGATGGTGCACCGCGACGTGAAGCCCGGGAACATCCTGGTCCGGCCCGACGGCAGCGTGAAGATCACCGACTTCGGCATCGCGTGGTCGGCGCGCAGCGTCGCGCTCACCCGCACCGGCCAGGTCATCGGCACCCCCCAGTACCTCTCACCCGAGCAGGCCGAGGGACGCCTGGCCAGCCCGGCCAGCGACGTCTACGCGCTCGGCCTCATCGGCTACGAGTGCCTCAGCGGCCACCCGGCCTTCGAGGGCGACAACGCCGTCACCATCGCGCTGAAGCAGGTGCGGTCCGAGCCCGAGCCGCTGCCCGACGAGCTGCCGCCCGGCGTGCGCACCCTCATCCAGCGCGCGCTGACCAAGGACCCCGCCGGTCGCCTCCCCGACGGCGCGGCCTTCGCCGAGGCCATCGACGACGTCGTCGCGGGCCGGGAGCTCCCGGTCGCCCCCGTGACCGTGGCGAGTGAGGTGCACCTGCCCCCGCCCCGGGAGGAGCCCGGCACCCGGGTGACCGACGCCGTCGCCCGTCCGCCGGCCCCCCGGCGGCGGCGCGCCGGCGTCGCGGTCGTCCTGCTGCCGCTGTTGGGTCTCCTGGCCGGCGCCGGCATCGCGGCCGGCGTGATCCGGGCCCTCGCCGACGGCCCCCCGACCGCCCCGGCCATGGCGGCCGAGCAGCGCGTCGTCGACGGCAGCATCGTGATCGACGCCGCCGACCACATCGGCCGGCCGGTCGGCGAGGTCGCGGACCGCCTGACCGGCCTGGGCCTGGTCGTCGAGCTGCGCGCCGAGGTGACCGAGGACGGGGTGCCCGACCGGGTGACCGGTGTGGAGCCGGCCGGCGAGCGGCTGCGCGTGGGGGACACGGTCGTCGTCCGGTACGCCGTGGCGCCGTCGCGCTCCCCCGAGCGGGCCGTCTCCGCGGGCGGGGTCACCGGCGCCGCGGTCGACCAGCCGGCACCGGTGACCGAGTCGGCTGCCGCGCCCACCACCGAGGCGCCGCAGCCCACCGCGGCGCCGACCAGCACCCCCGCCTCCGGTACGCCCGACCCGGAGGAGCCCACCTCGCCGTCCACGTCGACCAGCCCCGCGACCTCGACCACCACGTCCAGCGCCCCCGTGACCCCGCCCTCGAGCAGCCCGGCCGAGTGACTCCGGTCGCGGGAGCGGACGCCAGGCGGTACGACGGACCCCGGACCAGCGTGGGAACCGGAGGGGGTGGGGCGGTGGAGCCGGGGCGACGGCTGCTCGCGGGGCGCTACCGGCTCGAGTCCCTCATCGCCCGCGGTGGCATGGGTCAGGTCTGGCGCGCCCACGACGGCCTGCTCGACCGGCATGTCGCGGTGAAGGTGCTGCGGGCCGAGTACAGCGGCGACGAGACGTTCCTCGCCCGCTTCCGCGCCGAGGCACACCACGCCGCCCTGGTCAGCCACCCCGGCATCGCGGCCCTGCACGACTACGGCGAGCTGCCACCGGACGAGGCCGGTGAGCAGCTGGCCTTCCTGGTCATGGAGCTCGTCGACGGTGAGGCCCTGTCGGAGCTGCTGGCCCGCGAGGGGCGGCTCGACGCCGCCCGCACGCTGGCCCTGCTGCGGTCGACCGCCGAGGCCCTCGCGGCGGCCCACGCCGCCGGCCTCGTGCACCGGGACGTCAAGCCGGGCAACGTGCTCGTCGCCCGCGACGGCGGCGTGAAGATCACCGACTTCGGTATCGCGTGGTCGGCGTCGAGTGCGCCGCTCACCCGCACGGGGCAGGTCGTGGGGACCGCCCACTACCTGGCCCCCGAGCAGGCGGCCGGGCACCGGGCCGGACCGGCCAGCGACGTCTACGCCCTCGGCCTGATCGGCTACGAGTGCCTGGCCGGGCAGCGCGCGTTCGACGGCGAGAACTCCGTGCAGATCGCTCTCATGCAGCTGCGCCAGGCGCCGCCGCCCCTGCCCGACGACGTCCCCGCTCCGGTGCGGGCGCTCGTCGAGCGGGCGCTGACCAAGGACCCGGCGGGCCGGTTCGCCGACGGCGCCGCCTTCCTCGCCGCGATCGACGACGTCCTCGCGGGCCGCCCGCTGGCGTCCGCTCCCCCGGCGGGCACCGCACCGCTGCCCCTCGGCGGGCGGACGGCCGCACGGCGCTCGACCCGCGTCCTCGCCCCGGTGGCCGCGCTGCTGGTCGGCGCGGGCCTGGCGCTCGCCGGGCTGCAGCTGACCTCCGCCGGTGCCGAGGGGGCGCCGGTGGACCTGCCGGTGCAGGCGGCGGAGGACGACGCCGCGACGGCGGTCGTGCTCGTCGCCGAGGACTGGCTGGGCCGCCCGGTGGGCGAGGTCGAGGCGGAGCTGGGCGCTCTCGGCCTGCAGGTCACCCGGGAACCCGAGACCACGTCGGCGGCCGAACCGGGGGCGGTGACGGCGATCGGGCCCACGGGCGCGGTGCTCCCGGGCGCCGTCGTCACCGTCCGGTACGCGGTCGCCCCGGACGCACCCGCGGCAGAGGCACCGGTGCCGGGCGGGGCGGCGCAGGTGGGGGCCGGCGTGCCCGCGCCGGCGGCGCCTGCCCCGGCGGCCCCGGCTCCGGCGGTCCCGGGCCCGGCCGGCGCGGGCCAGCAGGCGACGCCGGCCGACCCGCCGGGCCGGGGCCAGCCGGGTGTGCCCGGCAACGGGGCCGCGCGGGGCAAGAACCCCGGCAACGGCCGGTCCTGACGGTCAGCGGCGCCGGGCCGGGCCCGTCCACAGCGCGGCACCGAGGCAGCCCAGCGCGGCGGTGAGCAGGAAGCCGCGGTCACCGGCGACGACCGGCAGCACGACCAGCACCCAGAACACCGCCAGCCCGACCAGACCACCGACGGCGATCCGCCAGCCGGTGCCCGCGCCCAGGCGGGACGCGCCGGGCAGCGCCGTCGACCCCGCCAGGCCGAGCACCGTGCAGGCGGTGGCGAACGCCGACCACAGCGGCAGCTCCGACCAGAACGACTCGCCGCCGAAGCGCAGGCCCAGACCGAGCTGCAGCAGCACCAGCGCGAGGACGACGAGCCCGGCGCTGATCAGCCCCGCGCGGTCCCGGGGCGGCCGCGCGACGGTGGTCGTCGCCGTCCGGTCGGGGTCGTCGTCCAGCGAGTGCGGCCAGACGCTGGTGGTGTCGCTGCCCGCCGCGGACGCCCCAGGCGCCTCCGCGACCTGCGGCGGCGGAGGCGGGGTGGTCGGCGGTCCGGGGACGAAGTCCACCGGCCCGGTCGGCTGCGGTCCCGGGGCCGCCTCGGCGACCGGCTGGACCGGCGGGGGCGCGGTCGCCCCCGGGTGCGGCGGGAGCTGGCCGCCGCCCGGCGGCACCACCGGGATCTCCTGCGTGGTCGGCTGGGACCGCGCCGGCGCGGGGGCCGGCGGCGGCGGCAACGACGGCTGGGGGACCGACGGCTGGTGGTCGGACGGCGAACTCACGGGTCCTCCTCGCGCGCTCCGGTGGTCCGGCGGGCGGACCGGGTCACCGACGACCGTATCCGCGCCACCTCCGGCGACCGGTCAGGCGCCCCGGCGGTGACGGCTCTAGGGTCGGCCGGGTGACCCCCCGCGCCGGCATCGTCGTCACCGGGACCGAGGTGCTCACCGGCCGGGTGGCCGATGCGAACGGGCCGTGGCTGGCCGAGCAGCTGCGGCGGCTGGGCGTCGACGTGGGGCACGTCGTGGTGGTCGGCGACCGGCCCGACGACCTGCGGGCCGCGCTCGGCTTCCTCGCATCCACCGGTGTCGCGCTGGTGATCACCACGGGCGGGCTCGGCCCCACGGCCGACGACCTCACCGCCGAGGTGGTGGGCGGCTTCCAGGGCCGACCGTCCGCTGTCGACCCCGCGCTGGAGCAGCGGATCGCCGCGGTCGTCGAGCGGCTCTCGGCGCGGCGCGGCTGGCGCTCGGACCCGGCGGCGACGGCGGCGGGCGTGCGCAAGCAGGCGCTGGTCCCGGCCGGCGCCGCGGTGCTCGAGCCGGTGGGCACGGCGCCGGGGCTCGTCGTCCCCCCGCCGGAGGCCGGTGCCGGGCCGGTGGTGCTGGTGCTGCCCGGGCCGCCGGCGGAGCTGCGCGGGATGTGGCCGGCCGCCGTGGCGGCCGAACCGGTGCACCGGGTGCTCGCGGGCGCCTCCGAGCTGCGGCAGGAGACCGTCCGGCTCTGGGGGACGCTCGAGGCGCAGCTCGCGGTCACGCTCCGCGAGGCGGAGCCGGAGCTCGCCGGCCTGGAGATCACCACCTGCCTGCGCGAGGGCGAGCTGGAGATCGTCAGCCGGTTCGCCCCGGAGTCGCAGCCCGCCCACGACCGGCTGGTGGCGGTGCTCCGGGAGCGGCACGGCGAGACCCTCTTCTCCACCGGGCCCGGGCTCGACGAGCTCGTGGCCGGGGCCCTGGTCGAGCGCGGGCTGACCGTGGCCACCGCCGAGTCGTGCACCGGCGGGCTGCTGGCCGCCCGGCTGACGGCGCGGGCCGGCTCGTCGGCCTACGTGCTCGGCGGGGTGACCGCCTACGCCGACGCCGCGAAGCGGGACCTGCTCGGCGTTCCGGCCGGGCTGCTCGCCGCGCACGGCGCGGTCAGCGCGGAGGTGGCCGGGGCACTGGCCGACGGCGCCCGCGAGCGGTTCGGCGCCGACGTCGGCGTCGGGATCACCGGCATCGCCGGGCCCGGCGGGGGGACGGCCGAGAAACCGGTCGGCACGGTGCACCTGTGCGTCGCCGGGCCGGACACCCGGGAGTCGCGCGCGTTGCGGCTGCCCGGCTCGCGGACCGCCGTCCGGGACAGGTCCGTCACCATGGCGCTGCACCTGCTCCGGCAGGTGCTGCTGGGTGGCCCGCCCGCCTGAGCCGGGCTCAGCTGCCGACGGTCACCGAGGTGAAGGGCAACCGCGGCTCCACCCACGGGAAGACGACGAAGAGCAGCAGGGCGACGACGGCGAGCACCAGCACGAGCGCCTGCGCCGTGCGCAGCGCGGCGCCGCCGGGCAGGTGGCGCCAGATCCAGCCGTACATCGGTTCCTCCGGGTGGTGGGGGTGCGGAGCGGATCAGCCGGCCAGCGCGGCCGGACCGTCGGGTGCGGCCGCCTTGCTGATCGGCGCCCCGTCGAGCCGGGCGTGGAGGATCAGCCGCTGCGCCGCGGAGTACCTGGGGTGGCAGGTGGTCAGCGTCAGGTACGCGCCGGTCGGCTCGCCCCCGCCGGGGGTGGGCGCGATGACCGACACCTGCGACGGTCGGACGACCTCACGGCCGGGGATGCCGGTGGGGTCACCGGTGAACTCGCCGGTGGCCGGGTCGCCCAGCACGCGGTAGACGAACCAGGAGTCGGCGGTCTCCACGACGATCGCGTCGCCGGGGCGCATCCTGTCCAGGTCCAGGAACGGGGAGCCCCGCCCGACGCGGTGCCCGGCCACGGAGAAGTTGCCCTGCTCGCCGGGCATCGCGGTGTCGACGTAGTGCCCGGGGCCCTGCTCCAGCTGCACCTCGGAGGAGCCCTGCACCACGACCCGGGCGTAGTCGTCGCCCAGCCGCGGGATGTGCAGGATCGCGAAGGGGTCGCCGATGCCGGCCTCGATCGGCGCCGGGGTGTGCGTGGGCGGGGCCGACCCGTCGGCGGGTGGGGTGCCCTCCGTCGGGTCCGTGGCCCCCGGGGTGTCGAGGGCGGGAGATCCGGCCCACTGGTCCTGGAGCTGCTCGGTGAGCCGGTCCTGGGCCCGCGCGGCCAGCAGGTCGGTGACCCAGAGCTGGTAGACGACGAAGAGCAGCGCCACCAGGCCGAGGGTGATCAGCGTCTGGCTGATCCCGCGGACGACCGTGCGGGCGACGTCGCCGCTCGACCGGTGACGCGCCGGCGGCTCGTCGCGCGGGTCGGTGGCCGGGGCCTCCACGTCCAGCGTGCTGCTCACGGCGCTCGCCTCTCCGTGTCGTTGCGCTCGGGTGCGGGTACGCGTGCGGCAGGATCCCTGCCTCGTGGGTCCGGCACCTCGTGGGTGAGGTGGTCGGGACGCCGCCTGCCGGGGGCAACCGGCAGGCGACGTCCCGCGGTGGAGCCCGGCCCGCCGCCCGGAGTGGTCCCGGGCGGCAGGCCGGTGGATCAGACCGTCAGACCAGCTCGGCCCGACGGCGGGCGGCGAAGGCCAGGCCCGTGCCGGCGGTGAGGGCGATGAGCCCCACCGTCAGCGGGACCGAGACCTCGGCGCGGGTGTAGGCCAGCTGACCGGACGGCTGCGCCGCGCTCAGCTGCTTGGCCACCGGGGCCACGGTCTGGTGGACCGGCGCGGCCGCGACCGGCTTGGCCACCGGAGCCGCCGGAGCCGGAGCCGGAGCCGGAGCCGGAGCCGGCTTGGCCTCCGGCAGCTTGCAGGTCCACTCCGCGGCGTTGCCGGCAGCGGCGTTGTTCGAGCAGGTCACGGTGCCGCCGTTCGCCTCGGCGATGATGTTGATGACGACGTTGATGTTCTGGTCGCAGTACACGTCGCCCTTCACCGAGGAGCAGTACAGCGTGTTGCCGTTACCGGCGACCACGTCGATCGTCGGGTCACCACCGCTGGCATCGACGTCCCCCGTGTCCGCGTCGTTCTCCACGTGGTTGCGGGCGTCGATGTCCTGCTCGTTCCAGCTGTCGGCGTCGCCGTGCCGGCCGCTGCCGCCGGTGGTCACCGAGGTGATGCCACCGGCCGCGTTCGCCTCGTTGTGCGCGCCGTTGCCGGCCGAGGCGTTGTTGCTGTCGTACACGTGGCCGCCGTCGGCCTCCACCGAGACGTTGACCTCGGTGTCGACCGCCTGGTCGGCGTGGACGTCGCCGTACCAGCTGTGGGCGTCCACCTCGTTGCCGTTGCCGGCGAGCACACCGACGGAGGGGCTGCCGCCGCCGGCGTCGATGTCGCCGGTGTCGGCGTCGTTGTCGACGTCGTTGCGCGCGTCGACGTCCTGCTCGTTCCAGCTGTCGGCGTCGCCACCGAGCTTGCCGGAGCCGCCGGTGGTGGTGGAGTCGATGCTGCTCGAGGCGTTCGCCTCGTTGGTCGCGCCGTTGCCCGCGGAGGCGTCGTTGCTGCCGCTCACGGTGCCGCCGCCGGCCTCGACCGCGATGTTCACCACGGTCGTGACGTCCTGCGAGGCGTGGACGTCGCCCTTGCCGCTGGAGGCGTCGACGCTGTTGCCGTTGCCGGCGATCACGCCGACCGACGGGCTGCCGCCGCCGGCGTCGACGTCGCCGGAGTCGGCGCTGTTGTCGACGTGGTTGGTCGCGGAGACGTCCTGGACGTTGGTGCTGGTGGCGTCACCGCTCGGGCCGGCCGTGGTCGACGTGACCTCGCCCGCGGCGTTCGCAGCCCCTTCGGATGCGCCTGCCACCGCCTCGCCGAGGAAGAAGATCCCCCCGGCCATGCCGGCAATGGCGAGGCCATTGCGCACTGTTCGTTTCATCTGGGTGCGTTCCTTCGTGGGTGTGGTGTGGGTGTGGGTTGCGGTGCTGCCGCGCGGGCCTGGCCAAGCGGGCGCGGGTGGTGCGGTGATCTGCAGATCAGGGGCAGCGGCACGAGGTCGTGGTGCGCCCCCCGTGGCGCACCTGTGACGGGTGCCTGCTGGCGAGGGATCCGACGGTCAGTCGGGGCGCGTGCCGGGGTCGTCGGCGGGGCCGCCGATCGAGCCCGAGACCTGCGCGGGGGCCCCGGCGCCGAGCGCGGGGGCCGGGGCGGCGGGCGCGCTCAGCACGGCCGCCGCGAGGGTGGGGGTTCCGCCGGTGGCGCCCTGGCCGGCGCCCTGGGCGCTGCATCCGCCCACCGCGCCGACGGCCGAGGGGGCCGGGGGCAGGGGGAGCAGCGGGGCCGTGGGGGCCACGGGCTCGGGGGGCAGCTGCGCCGCGTCCTGCAGGACGGGGACGACGGGAGCCGGAGCGGCGTCGGCCGTCGCGCCGCGCGCCTCGGTGCGCGGCGCGGTCGTCGTGGCCGTCGTCCCCGTACCGGCGGAGGCGGCCCGGGCCTGGTCCGCCTGCTCCTGCTCGGTGCGGTCGGGGAGCGCCGCGGCGTGCTGCTCCGGTGCGTCGGCGGCGCACGGGGCAGCGGGAGCCGACCCGCCGGCCGTGGCGCAGCGGGCGGCAGCCGGCGGTTCGGCCACCGGCGGGGCCGGCGTCGTCGCATCCGGCTCGGTGGCCGCGGCGGACGGCGCGGAGGGGGGCGCGGTGGCCGGATCGGTGGACGGCTCGGTGGACGTCGTCGCCGGCTGCGTGGTGCCGTCGCCCTGCGTGGGGGCGTCGTCGGTGGCAGTGCTCGTCGTGGTGGTCGTCCCCTCGCCACTGCTGGAGCCGGGCGTGACGTCGGGGTCGGTCGTGGTGGCCGACGAGTCGGTCCGGGTCTGGCCGGGAGGCTCCTCGGGGGAGCTCCCTGCCGGCGGAGGAGGCGGCACCTCGGCCGTCTGAGCTGCGGTTTCCTGTTCAGCAGGGGTGTCGACCGCGGCGGGTTCCGCACCCCGTGCGACGTCGGCGGCCGCGGTCAGACCCGCGTAGACGCCGGCGCCGAGCATCCCGGCCACGAGCGCCCGCCGGGCCCAGGACCAGGCGACGGCGGGCAGGGCCCCTCCGTCGTCGGCACCCTGGGTGGCGGTCATGGCGCGGACCGTAGGAACCGTTCCGTCTCGGCCGCCAGACGGTTGCGCACCGCATTCGTTCCGGACGGTGTGTCCACTCCGTTAGCTCGCACGGGTGAACGCAGAGCGTGATCTGGATCACCTGCGGTTCATCGGGCTGTCGCTCGTCGTCGATCGCAGATCCACGCTCTGCTACCGGTCGGGCGTCGTACGGTGCCCGCATGAGCGCCACCCACGAGGTCACCAACCAGGTGCCGCCGCTCGTCGGGCACGACCCGATCGCCGACGACGTCGCGCTGTCCGAGGCGTGCCTGCGGCACGCCGACGCCGCGGCGCTCGCCTCGCTCGGCGAGCTGGGACGGCTGGCCGGCAGCGAGCAGGCGCAGGAGTGGGGACGGCTGGCCAACGAGAACCCGCCGCGGCTGCGCACCCACGACCGGTACGGGCACCGGATCGACGAGGTGGAGTTCCACCCGGCCTGGCACGAGCTCATGCGCACGGCCACCGAGCACGGCCTGGCCGGTGCCCCGTGGGCCGACCAGCAGGCAGGGGACGCGCACGCGCACGTCCGCCGGGCGGTCGGGTACCTGGGGTGGACGCAGGTGGAGATGGGCCACGGCTGCCCGGTGACCATGACCTACGCGGTCGTGCCCGCGCTGCGCCGCGCCCCCGCGCTGGCGGCACGCTACGAGCCGGGACTGACCGCGCGGGCCTACCAGTTCGGGCTGGCCGAGCCGACCGGCAAGGCAGGCCTGGTCGCCGGCATGGGCATGACCGAGAAGCAGGGCGGCTCGGACGTGCGCGCCAACACCACGCGCGCGGTCGCCCGGCCCGACGGCTCCTACCGGCTGACCGGCCACAAGTGGTTCACCTCGGCGCCGATGAGCGACCTGTTCCTGGTCCTGGCGCAGCTCGAGGAGGGCGTCTCGTGCTTCCTCGTGCCGCGGGTGCTGCCCGACGGCAGCCGCAACGTGTTCCACGTGCAACGTCTCAAGGACAAGCTCGGCGACCGGTCCAACGCCTCCAGCGAGGTGGAGTTCGACGGGACCACCGGCTGGCTGGTCGGCGAGCCGGGGCGCGGGGTGCCGGCGATCATCGAGATGGTCAACACGACCCGCCTGGACTGCGTGCTCGGCTCGGCGGCCACCGTGCGCGCCGCCCTGACCCAGGCGGTGCACCACGCCCGGCACCGCAGCGCCTTCGGGGCGCTGCTGGTCGACCAGCCCCTGATGCGCAACGTCCTGGCCGACCTCGCCGTCGAGAGCGAGGCGGCCACCGCGCTGGCGATCCGGCTCGCGGCAGCGGTGGACGCGGGGGAGTCCGCGTTCCTCCGGCTCGCGGGTGCCGCGGCGAAGTTCTGGGTGTGCAAGCGCACCCCGGGCGTCGTCGCGGAGGCCATGGAGGTGTTGGGCGGCAACGGCTACGTGGAGGACTCCGGGCTGCCCCGGCTGTACCGCCAGTCGCCGCTGAACTCCATCTGGGAGGGCTCGGGCAACGTCATCGCCCTCGACGTGCTGCGGGCGATGGGTCGCTCGTCGGACTCGCTGGCCGCCGTCACCGAGGAGATCGAACTGGCCCGGGGGCTCGACGCGCGGTTCGACGCGGCGGTGAAGCGGCTCTCCGCCGAGCTCGGCGACCCCGAGGCGCTGCCGCTGCGGGCCCGCCGGATCGCCGGCCTGCTGGCCCTGTGCCTGCAGGGCTCGCTGCTGCTCCGGTTCACCCCGGCGCCGGTCGCCGACGCGTTCTGCGCCTCCCGCCTGGGCGGGGACTGGGGTGCGGTGCTGGGGACCCTGCCCGCCGGGACCGACGTGGCGGGCATCGTCGCGCGCTCGTCGGTCGAGGCTGTCTGAGTGCTCGGCCCGGGCGCTAGGCTCGACGCCGGACCGCCTCCCGTCGACGACCCGGGAGACGGTTCCGTACCGTTATCTCCGCCGGTGCGGACCCAGCAGAACCAGCGGACGGAGTGCGGGCAGCGTGCGACCTGACGACGGCCCAGGTCCGGGGGGACCCGGACCGCTCGCCGCCGTCCCCGATGCGATCTACCGGCTCGACGCCGAGGGCCGCTTCACCTACGTGAACGCCGCCGCCGAGCAGTTCCTCGAGCACCCCGCCGAGGAGCTCGTCGGCCGTCGCGCGGGCGAGGTCTTCCCGTACATGGTCGAGTCGCTGGCCCAGGAGAAGTACCTCGAGGTGCTGGCGGACGGCCGGCCGCGGGAGTTCGAGTACTACTACGAACCGCAGGGGCGCTGGTACGAGGTCCGCGTCTTCGCCGACCCGCCCGGTGTCTCCGTCTTCTTCCGCGACGTCGACCAGCGTCACCGCACCGAGGCCGCGCGGGAGGCGGAGCTGCGCCGGCTCAGCTCGGTGCTGGAGGCGCTCCCGTCGGCGACGGTGCTGGTCGACGAGGACTTCCGGATCCTCACCGGGAACCGGCGGTGGGCGGCCACCCTCGCCGTCCCGTCCCGGTCGGTGGGCGTGCCGGGCACCGACTACCGCGCGGCGGTCACGCTGGGCGTCTCGCCGACCGACAGCAGCGCCATCGAGGCCGGCCTCCGCCGGCTGCTCGACCCCGCCGCCGACGGCGCCGTCCAGCCCTTCGAGCACGAGTTCCCGCGGTCCACCCCGACCACGAACGCCTGGTACCGGCTCCAGGCGGCCCGGGTCGACGGCGCCGCCCGCGCCGTGGTGACCCACACCGACATCACCGAGCGGGTCCGCGGCGAGCAGGCGCTGGCCTGGCGGGCCCGGCACGACGACCTCACCGGGCTGCCGAACCGCGCGACCCTGCTCGACGCGATGAGCGAGGCGCTGGCCGCGGTCCCCGAGGAGGGGGGTGTGGCGCTGCTGATGATCGACCTCGACGGGTTCAAGACGATCAACGACTCGCTGGGGCACGGCATCGGCGACGCGCTCCTGCGCCAGGTCGGCGACCGGCTCACCGAGACGCTGCGCCCGGGGGACTCCGTGGGCCGGCTGGGTGGCGACCAGTTCGTCGTCCTCGCCCGCAGGTGCGACGACTCGGAGGCGGCCGCCCTGGCCTTCCGGTTGCAGGAGATCTTCGTGCGGCCCTTCGTCGCCACCGGCATCTCGGTCCCGCTGTCGGCCAGCATCGGCGTGGCGGTGGCCCGGCCCGGGATGCGCGACGGGCACGAGCTGCTCAGCGACGCCGACGCCGCGATGTTCGCCGCCAAGAGCATGGGCCGCGACCGCGTGCACCTGTTCTCGCCCGGGCTCCGGGAGGCCGCCCGCTGGCGGCTGGAGGTGGCCACCCGGCTGCGGGACGAGGCGATCGACCAGCTGGTCGTGCACTACCAGCCCATCGTGCGGCTGGACACGGGCGCGGTCGAGGGCGTGGAGGCGCTCGTGCGCTGGCAGCACCCCGAGCGGGGGCTGCTGCCGCCCGACTCCTTCCTGTCGGTCGCCGAGGAGACGGGGCAGGTCATCCCGATCACCCGGTGGCTGCTGGTGGAGACGACCCGCCGTGCCGTGGAGTGGGCGGCGCAGGGGCTGCCGCTGCGCATGTCGGTCAACATCAGCGCCCGGCACTTCTCCGCCGAGACCCTCGTGCGCGACGTCCGCACGGCGCTGCACGAGTCCGGGCTGCCCGCCGAGCAGCTCGTCCTCGAGCTCACCGAGACCAGCGTCGCGGAGGACCCGACCCGGGCCGAGGACCAGCTCTCCGTGCTGCGCCGGCTCGGCGTCCGCGTGGCCATCGACGACTTCGGCACCGGCTGGTCCTCGCTGGCCCAGCTGTTCGCCCTGCCCGTCGGCACGCTGAAGATCGACCGGTCGCTGCTGACCGCCGCCGAGCAGGTGACCGGGGGCGACGGCGGCGCGGTGCTGGCGGCGATCGTCGGCCTCACCCGGACACTGGGGATCCGGTCGGTCGCCGAGGGCGTGGAGACCGTCGACCACCTGCGCATGGTGCGGGCGGCGGGGTGCGACCTGGCGCAGGGCTGGCTGCTCGGGCACCCGATGCCGGCCGACGAGGTCCCCCGGTACGTGCGCGCCGTCCAGGAGGCGGGGGGCGACCTCTGCGCGTTGGCGGTGGCCGGCACCCCGGTGACGTCGCTGCGGTGAGCGTGCGCCGCATCGCCCGCCGGGCCACCTCTCCTGCCGGACCGCCCGCCGGACCCCCCGCCGGTGCCGCGGACCGGGTGCCCGACGGGCAGACTGCACCCGTGCAGGACACCTCGATCGCCGATCAGCCCGACGTCGTCGCCGGCGAGCCGGCCCCCGCCGCCGACGGCGGCCCGGTGCGCCCGCCGCTGGACCTGCTGATCTGGGACGCCCCGAACATCGACATGACCCTGTCGACGGTCATCGGGGCCCGGCCGACCGCCGCCTCTCGGCCGCGGTTCGACGCGATCGCGGCGTGGTTCGTCGAGGGCGCCGGCGAGGCGGCGGCGCGCACCGGGGACGTGGTCCCCGAGGTCGAGGCCTGCGTCTTCGCCAACATCCCGCCGCAGCCGGGCAGCCTCCAGCGGTGGGTCGAGGCGCTGCGCGGCTTCGGCTACGCCGTCTTCGCCCGGCCGAAGACGCAACCGGACGACGACATCGACCAGGACATGCTCGACCACATCGCCGTCCGGGCGCACAGCCACCAGCTGCGCCGCCTGGTGGTGTTCTCCGGCGACGGCCGCAACTTCGCCGAGCCGCTGGAGGAGCTGGTCCGCAGCGGCACGCGGGTCGTCGTCGTGGCGTTCAGCGAGGTCGCCGGGTACGCGATCGGCTCCGACCTGCTCGAGTTCATCGACATCGAGGACGTCCCCGGGGCCTTCACCGAGCCCCTGGACCGGGTGCGCCTCGACGCCCTCCCGCCGGACGGCGCCTGGCTGCGGCCGACCCGCAGCCTGCGCGACTTCGTCAGCTCCTGGACCGCGCGACGGGGCTGAGCGGGGGATTTCCCGTTCCGCGGAGGCGTTCGGCTCAGGAAACCGGTCGGGTCTGCCGATGGGCCTGCGTGCGGGTGTCCTCCCACGACCGGCTGGTCGCGGCGCTGCGCCGGGGGAACGTGCTCCCCCCGGCCGGGCGACCGCGCGCCGGGGCGGCGCGTCGCACCGGGGCCCGCGGGGTGCTGCGGGCCCGGCCGTTACCGTTCCCCCCGCGCCGCACCCGGCCGCTCGTCGCCGGCACCGCGCGCACTGCACACAGCATCGGAGAGGCACACCCATGACCAGCGAACCCGGCGTCGACCACCCGGAGGAGCAGACCGAGGCCGACGTCACGCTCACCGGCCGGGGCATCTCGATCAGCTCGCGCGTGGAGCTGGTCAACGGTGACGTCGTCGTGGTGCGCCCGTCGGCGGGGGAGTTCGTCGAGCAGGCGGTGGTCAGGCCCGGCGACGCCGTGGAGATCTACTGGAAGGCCAAGGAGACCCGCCGCGCCGTGCCCGCCGAGGTCCTCGACGTCGAGACCGGCACCGTGGTCCGCTGGCGGCTGCGGACCACCGGCCCGGCGGAGGAGAGCCAGCGGCGCACCGCCGTCCGCGGCCGGGTCGCGGTCCCGGTGACCGCCGGCATCGGCGCCGTGGACCTCGCCGGCGAGACCGTCGACCTGAGCGAGAACGGGATGCGGGCCCAGTTCGAGGGGTTCGGCGTGCTGCCCGAGGCCGGGGCCTCGCTGGACCTGACCTTCGAGCTGGAGGACGGCGAGATCCGCACGAAGGCCGAGCTGGTCCGCACCCAGGCCCGGGGCGCGCGCTGGCTGATGTCGATCCGCTTCCTCGGCATCCAGGAGAAGGACCAGGACCGGGTGCGCCGGCGGGTCTTCCAGGCGCTGCGCGAGGAGCGCGCCAAGAGCATCGAGTGATCCCGGCTCAGTCGGGGCGGATCTCGCCCGAGCGGGGCTGGGGGAGCCGCTCGTGCCGGTGCTCGGCCGGCTCCGGCTTGCCCGAGGGCAGCCGGGCCCAGACGTGCTTGCGCCCGGGGCGCCGCTCCCAGCCGTAGGCGGTGGACAGCTGCGCGACCAGGTGCAGCCCCATCCCGCCGAGCGCCGGGTCCCGGTCCACGGCGGGGACCGGCGGGCGGTCGGGCGCCTCGTCGCTCAGGTCGAGCAGCCACCCGGCCGGACCGGCGACGACCAGCGCCCGGACGTCGCCGCCGCCGTGCCGCAGCGCGTTGGACGCGAGCTCCTCGAAGACCAGCAGCAGCCCGTCGCGCGCGTCCTCGGTGGAGGCGGAGGACACCGACGGGTGCGCGATGCGGGCGCGCAGGTCCGACCGGACCCGGGACACGACGTGCATGGCCTCGAGCTGCCAGTGCCACACGTCGCCGGGCACCGAGGGGACGGGGGAGCTGGGCCACGCGTCGTGGGTGGGCTCGTCGGCCATCGCCACCCTTTCGCGTCGGCTGGACCACCGGACCGGTCTGTCCCGGGTGTGCTCATCCTGGCCGATGAGGGACGGGCGCGCGAAGGGGGGCGGGGCAGGCGTGGTCGATCGGGCACAATCCACCCCGTGGACGATCTCTTGCGAGCCCTCAGCCGTGTGGTGCTCGTCGACCGGGACCTCGAGGAGGTCCTCACCGAGATCACCGGGATCGCCGCTCAGGGCATCCCGGGCGCGGAGTCCGTGTCCACCACCCTGCTCCGCGACGACAAGGCCTTCACGGCCGCCCACCACGGCGAGATGGCCCTCCACGCCGACGAGCTCCAGTACGAGGAGGGGTACGGCCCCTGCATGGACGCCGGGCGCGGCGGCGTCGTCCTGCGCATCGACGACACGTCCACCGAGGAGCGCTGGCCGCGCTACGTCCCCCGCGCCCGGGAGGCCGGGGTGCGCAGCTCGCTGTCGGTGCCGCTGCCGTTCCAGGGCACCAGCATCGGCGCGCTGAACATCTACTCGACCCGGCCGGCCGCGTTCGCCTCCGCCGAGTCGCTGGAGGCCGGGCTGGAGGTGGCCGAGGCGATCGCCATCGCCGTCGTGAACGCGACCGCGCACGCCGAGCTCGGGGAGCAGGCCCGCAACCTGCGCCTGGCGATGCAGTCGCGCGCGGTGATCGAGCAGGCGAAGGGCGTGCTCATGGCCCAGCGGCACGTGGACGCCGACCAGGCGTTCGAGATCCTGCGCGAGGCCTCGCAGCGCTACAACCGCAAGCTGCGCGACATCGCCGCCGGCATCGTCGAGGGCACGCAGCCCCGCTAGGCGTCGAGCGAGGCCAGCCGCGAGACCAGGAACTCCACCGCCGCACCGGCGTCCACGGTGGTGGCGACGTCGACCGCGGTCGGCGAGGTGGAGACGCTGCGCTGGTCGACCAGCGTCTGCCCCCGCCCGGCACCCAGCGTGGTGTCGACGACGACGTCACGGCGGACCGTGCCCAGCGTCCCGGGTGCGATCGCCTCGGTGAGCGCCAGCGCGTCGTGCACGACGACGCCCGGGACGCCGTAGGCGTTGCGTGCGTGGTCGACGTACTGCTGCAGGATCGCGGCGGCCGTCGCCCCGATGGGTCCGGCGGCGGCGAACCGGGCGATGCCCTCCTCGGTGAGCACGGTGGGCAGGGTGACGTCCAGCCCGACCAGCACCGTGGGGATCGCCGAGCCGAGCACCGCGGCGGCCGCCTCGGGGTCGGACCAGATGTTGAACTCCGCCGCGGCGGTCACGTTGCCGCCGCGCGCCGCGGAGCCACCCATGACGACGAGCCGGTCGATCCGCTCCGCGGCCTCGGGGTACACGGCCAGCAGCAGCGCGATGTTGGTGAGCGGGCCGATCGGCGCGACGGTGACCGGCTCCGGTGAGCTCATCAGCAGGTCGGCCAGCGCCACGACGGCCGGTCGCGGGTCCACCGACGCGGGCGAGGGCGGCAGCTGCACCCCGCCGAGACCGGCGGCCCCGTGCACGTGCCCCGCCCGCTCGGGCTGCGGGTGGATCAGCGAGGCCCGGGCGCCCGCCGCCACCGGCACGTCGGACCGGCCGGCCAGGTGCAGCACGCGCAGCGCGTTGTCGGTCGTCTGCTCGAGCTCCACGTTGCCGTGCACGGTGGTGACCAGCCGCAGGTCGACCTCCGGGCTGGCCAGGGCCAGCAGGATGGCCAGCGCGTCGTCGATGCCGGGGTCGGTGTCGATCACCAGGGGGATGCGGTCGGGCACCCGCGCATCCTCCCAGCGCCGTCCCGGCGTCCTACCGCCCGGCTCCGACGACGCCGTCGGACGCCGGTTCCACCGGGGCACCGCGCCACCACGGCGCCTGCGCCAGCAGGTGCAGGACGACGCCGACGGCGAGCAGGATCGCCGCCCGCAGCCAGATCTCGGCCTCCTGCTGCCACAGCAGCAGCACGCACGAGGCGACGGCGAGGACGGGGACGACCGCGGGGACCCGGAAGTGGTCCTGCTCCACGCGGTCGGACCGCAGCACCAGGACGGCGATGTTGGTGCTCAGGAAGACGAAGAGCAGCAGCAGGACGACGGTGTTGGCCAGCTCCCCGAGGTCCCCGGTGAGCGTGAGCGCGATGGCCACCAGCGTGGTGACCAGGATCGACACCCACGGGGTGCGGCGGTGCGGCAGGACGCGGGCCAGCGGGCGGGGCAGCAGCCCCTGCTCGGCCATGCCGAACACCAGCCGGCTGGCCATGATCATCGTCAGCAGGGCGCCGTTGGCCACGGCGATCAGGGCGATGGCGCTGAACAGCTCGTCGGGGATGCCGACGTCGGCGGCGCGGACGACCTCCAGCAGCGGGCCGGAGGAGCCGGCGAGCTCGTCCGCGGGCAGCACGACCGAGGCGGCGAGGCCGACGAGCAGGTAGACCACCCCGGCCACCAGCAGCGAGCCGAACAGCGCCCGGGGGTAGACCCGCCGGACGTCGCGCACCTCCTCGGCCACGTTCGCGGAGGTCTCGAAGCCGACGAAGGAGTAGTAGGCCAGGAGCGCGGCGGCCAGCACGCCGGAGGCGACGGAGACGCCGGGCGGGAACTCGGTGACCCGGCCGACGTCGCCGTCGCCCCGGCCCAGGACCAGCGCGCCCAGGACGACGATCAGCACGAGGCCGGACACCTCGATGACGGTCATGACGACGTTGGCCCGCACCGACTCCTTGATGCCCCGGGCGTTGAGCAGCCCGATCAGCACGAGGAACACCACGGCCGCCGGGACAGCCGGCACGTCGAGGAAGACGCCGAGGTAGTCGCCGGCGAAGGCCAGGGCGAGACCGGCGGCGCTCGTGACGCCGGCGGCGAGCATGCAGTAGCCCACGAGGAAGGAGACCGTCGAGCTCTTGAAGGCGCGCTCGGCGAACACCGCCGAGCCACCCGCCTTCGGGTATTTCGTGACCAGTTCCGCGTAGGACGCGGCCGTGAGCAGCGCGAGCACCAGGGCGACCAGCATGGGCAGCCACACCGCGCCGCCGACCTCGCCGGCCATCACGCCGAACAGCGCGTAGATCCCGGCGCCGAGGACGTCGCCCAGGATGAAGAGGAACAGGAGCTTGCCGGTGACGGCGCGACGCAGGCGGGTGTCGTCGGGCGCCGCGGCCTCGGTGGTCTGCACCCGTCGAGTCTGGGAGCGGCGTGGGGGCGCGGCAATTCGGCCCGTCCCCCGTTCGGGGGGCTGCCCGACACGCCGCGCGTGCCGCGGCCTCCCCGGGGTGACCGACCGGGGAACGCTGCATTTCCACGCTCGGGAATTGCTTCTTGTCGACATGTGGCCGCCGCGGGGAATGGGTCACCGGACGCATCGGAATGGCTCCGCAACGGTTGGGTCACGCGCATTCCGGTGGGTGTCGGAAAAGGGCGTCGCACGGGCTCGCGCCGCCTAGTTTTCTCCTTGTCCGCGACACCTTCCCCGGTCGCGGACGCGAACTTCGAGGAGGCGACATGAGCAGCAGCGACCTGGCCGTCCCGGTCAGGGCAGCGCGCCGGGCCGCCCCCTCCGCCGAGCCGGCCCCCGGCTCGCTGGCGGGCCTGATCGACGTCCTGGACCGCGCCGACCGGGCCGTGCTCCTGCAGCGGCTGCGCGCCGCGGAGCGCCGCACGGGCCGCCCGGCGCCGATCCGCTCGGTGCAGCCCGCCCCGGTGGCCCGCCCCGGCCGCGTCCCCACCGCGTCGGCACCGCCGCGGCCCCGGGTCGTCGTCGTCCCGGAGCCCGAGCGCCCGGCCGTCGGCGGCCTCCGCGGCCTGCTGCACCGCGCGGCGATGTGGGGCGCCGGTGCGCACGGCGAGAACCTGACCTGGCGCGTTGCTGCCCCCGCGCCCCGGCCCTCGCGCCGGGAGGCGCTGCGGGAGCTCACCCGGCGCGCCGCCCTCTGGGGTGCCGGACCCGCCGGCGAGCACCTCGCCTGGGGCCGTCCCCGCCCGGCCGCGGTCCGCGTCGTCGACCCGCCCGTGGTGCTGCACGAGATGCCCAGCACCCCCCGGATCCAGCACGCGGCTCCTTCCCCCGCCGCGTCGCTCCGCGGCCCCGGTGCAGGGCCCCGCCGCGAGCCTGCGAGCGGTGGGGGGCACCGGGGTCCTTCTACGGTGGCCGCGTGTTCACCACCCGCCCCGAGCTCGCCGGCACGTTCGGCATGGTCGCCAGCACCCACTGGCTGGCCACAGCCGCCGGCATGGCTGTCCTGGAGGCAGGGGGCAACGCGTTCGACGCCGCCGTCGCCACCGGCTTCGCCCTCCAGGTCGTCGAGCCGCACCTCAACGGTCCCGGCGGCGAGGTCCCGGTCCTCTTCGCCCGCGGGAGCGGGTCGGAGCAGGGACGGCCCGTCCTCCTCTCCGGCCAGGGGGTCGCCCCTGCCGGTGCGACGATCGAGGCCTTCGAGCAGCTCGACCTCGAGCTGGTCCCCGGAACGGGCCTCCTCGCCGCCACCGTGCCCGGCGCCGTCGGCGCCTGGCTGACGCTCCTGCGCGACCACGGCACCCAGCCGCTGGACGCCGTCCTCCGCTTCGCCCTCGAGTACGCCGAGACCGGTCACCCGCTCCATCCCCGGGTGACCGCGACCGTCGCCTCGGTCTCCGAGCACTTCCGCACGCACTGGCCGACCTCGGCCGCCACCTGGCTCACCTCCGACGGTGCTCCTCCGGACGCCGGCAGCCTCTTCCGCAACCCCGTTCTGGCCTCGACCTACCGCCGACTGCTCGACGCAGCGCGCGGACCCTCCCGGGAGGCCCAGCTCGACGCGGCACTGGCTGCCTGGTCAGAAGGATTCGTCGCCGAGGCGATCGACAGGTTCTGCCGGTACCCGGTGAGAGACGACTCCGGTCGCGACCACCCCGGGTTTCTGACCGGCGAGGACCTGGCCGGCTGGCGACCGTCGTACGAGCCGCCGGTCACGGTCGACTGGCACGGGTGGACGCTCGCGAAGGCCGGGCCGTGGTCCCAGGGACCGGCTCTGCTCCAGGCGCTGACGATGCTGGACGACGTCGACGGCACCGGGCTCCGCGGCCGGTCCGCCTCCGCCGTCCCCGACGCCGACGTGATCCACGCCGGCGTCGAGGCGGTGAAGCTGGCGATGGCCGACCGGGAGGCCTGGTACGGGGACGTGGACAGCGTGCCGGTGGACGAGCTCCTCTCGTCCGCGTACGCCGCCGAACGGCGGGCGCTCATCGGGAGCCGGGCCAGCACCGAGCTGCGGCCCGGCTCCCCGGGCGGGCGCCCGCCCCGGCTCCCCGCCTTCGTCACCCGCACCTCGGCCGGTGAGCACCCCTCCCGGGCCACGCTCGCCGGGGTCGGCGAGCCCACCGTCGACACGCGCGGCACCACCCGCGGCGACACCTGTCACCTCGACGTCGTCGACCGCTGGGGCAACCTCGTCTCCGCCACCCCGTCCGGTGGATGGCTGCAGAGCTCGCCGGTCGTCCCCGAGCTCGGCTTCCCGCTCGGCACGCGCGCCCAGATGTTCTGGCTCGAGCGCGGGCTGCCCAACTCGCTGGCCCCCGGGAAGCGGCCGCGCACCACGCTGGCCCCTTCGCTGGCGCTGCGCGGCGGCGAGGCGGTCCTGGCCTTCGGCACCCCGGGCGGCGACCAGCAGGAGCAGTGGCAGCTGTGCTTCTGGCTGGCCCACACCCTCGGCGGGCTGGACCTCCAGGCGGCCATCGACGCGCCGGCCTGGCACACCACGAGCTTCCCGTCGTCGTTCTACCCGCGGGAGATGGCGCCCGGCGAGGTCGTCGTCGAGTCGCGGGTGGGCGAGGCGACGGTGGCCGAGCTGCGGCGTCGCGGGCACGCCGTCGTCGTCGCCGATCCGTGGTCGCTGGGCCGGCTCTCCGCGGTCTCCCGCGACCCGGGGACCGGTGTCCTCCGCGCTGCGGCCAACCCACGGGGGATGCAGGGCTACGCCGCGGGCAGGTAGCCGGGGCGGTGGGCCGCCGTCGGGCGCGCGCGGCGGCCAGGGAGAATGGTCCCCGCGTGAAGCCGTCGCGCCTGCACGACGCCTGCCGGGAGGGAGCTCGCGTGACCAGCAGCGATCCGGCTCCCGCCCCGCTCAGGGGCCTGGACGGGGACGGCGGCGGGCCCGCGGGTGAGCGGATCGCCGCCGTGCGCAGGCTCGAGGCCACCGCGCTCGGCTCGCAGCCGCTCCAGCGGCTGACCGGTCTGGCCGCGCGGCTCCTCTCCGCCCAGGCGGCGCAGATCTCGCTGTTCGGTGACCGCGAGCTGGTGCTCAGCGGAACCGGTCTCCCGGCGGGCACGCTCGGCATCCAGGTGCCGCTCGGCGAGTCGCTCTGCGCGGTCACCGCCGCCGCCGCCCCGGAGGCGGTCGTCGTGCCCGACGCCCGCGCCGACGGACGGGTCGCGGACCTGCCGCCGGTGGCGACCGGCGTGGTGGGCGCCTACCTCGGCATCCCGCTCACCGTCTCCGACGGCCAGGCCGTCGGGGCGCTGTCGGTCATGGAGCCGGAGCCACGGGCCTGGACCGACGCCGACGTCGCGCTGCTGCGCCAGCTGGCCGACTCCGCGGCCACCGAGCTGGAGCTCGCTGCCCAGGCCCGGGAGCTGGAGGCCAGCCGGTTGGCCTCCGAGCTGGCGATCGACGCCGCGGGCATCGGCAGCTTCGACTGGGACCTCACGGTCGGCCGGTTGGTGTGGGACGACCGGCTGAAGAGCCTGTTCGGCTTCGCGCCCGACGGCTTCGACGAGACGGTCACGGCCTTCGCCGGTCGCATCCACCCCGACGACCGCGACCGCACCCTCGAGGCGCTGCAGACGGCCATCGAGTCGGTGGGCGAGTACGACGCCGAGTTCCGCGTGGTGCTGCCGACGGGCGAGACGCGCTGGATCCACGGCCGCGGGCGGGCGCTGGCCGATGACCGCGGGACGGCGGTCCGGCTGGTGGGTGCCGGGTACGACACGACCCGGCTGCGCCAGGAGGACGCCCGCGTCTCACGCGTGCTGGAGGCGATGAACGCAGCGTTCTTCGCCCTGTCCCCCGACTGGCGGTTCACCTACGTCAACGCCGAGGCCGAGCGCGTCCTGGAGCGCACCCGGGACGAGCTCCTCGGTGGCGACATCTGGGAGCTCTTCCCGCTCGCCGTGGGCAGCGACTTCGAGGTGCACTACCGGAGCGCTGCGGAGACCGGCGAGGAGCGGGTCTTCCAGGCCTACTACGGCGCGCCGCTGGACGCCTGGTACGAGGTCCGGGCCTGGCCCAGCCCCGACGGGCTCTCGGTGTACTTCCTCGACATCACCGAGCGGCGGGCGACCGAGGAGCGTGCCCGCCGCAGCGCCGCGCGGCTGCGGCTCATCGCCGAGGTCACCGGCGCCATGTCGGAACGGCTCTCCAGCGGGGACGGCGAGGAGGGCGCGCTGCAGCGCGTCACCGAGGCCCTGGTCCCGCTGATCGGCGACTGGGTGATCGCCAGCCTGGTCGACGAGGACGGCCGGATGCGCGACGTCGCGAGCTGGCACGGCGAGCCGGGGCTGCGGCCGGTGGTGGCCCGCTACGCCGCCCTGCGCCTGCAGTCGCTCAAGCCCGACGCCCCCGTGCTCCGGTCGCTGGCCTCCGGCCAGCTGCGCGAGGTGGCCGACGTGCCGGCCGCCGTGGGGCACACGCTCCCGCCCGGTGAGGTCAGCGACGCGTTCTGGCAGCTGGCCCCCCCGGTCGGCGGTGACGCTGCCGCTGTCCGCCCGCGGCCGGACGCTCGGCGCGCTCAGCGTCTACCGCTCCGCCGACCGCGAGCAGGCCGACCCGGACGACGTCGCCACGGTCCGCGACATCGCCGACCGGGTGGCGCTGGCCCTGGACAACTCCCGCCTCTACGAGCAGCAGCGCCGGCTGGCCGAGGGCCTGCAGCGCAGCATGCTGACCGAGCCGCCCGAACCGGACCACGCGGAGATCGTGGTGCGGTACCTGCCGGCCGTGCAGGTGGCCGAGGTCGGCGGCGACTGGTACGACGCGTTCCTCCAGCCCAGCGGCGCGACAGTGCTGGTCATCGGCGACGTCGTCGGCCACGACACCGCGGCTGCGGCCGCCATGGGCCAGCTGCGCGGCATGCTGCGGGGCATCGGCTACCGCGACGGGATCGGCCCCGCGGCGATCCTGGCCGAGCTCGACGCCGCCATCGAGGGTCTCGGGATGGGCACGATGGCCACCGGCGCCATCGCCCGCATCGAGCAGACCCCCGAGGAACGCGCGCAGGGCCTGACCCGGCTGCGCTGGTCCAACGCCGGCCACCCGCCCCCGCTGCTGCTGCACGAGGACGGGCGGATCGAGGAGCTGGCCACCGAGCGGGCCGAGCTGATGCTGGGCGTCGACTCGGCGGCCCGGCGCACGGAGTCCGTGGTCACGGTGCGGCGCGGGGCGACGCTGCTGCTGTACACCGACGGGCTGGTCGAGGGCCGGGACCTGCCCCTGGACGAGGGCATCGCGCGGCTGCGCACGGCCGTGGCCGAGCTCGCCGCGCGCCCGCTGGCGGTGCTCTGCGACGAGGTCATCGAGCGGCTGCGACCCGAGGGGCTGCAGGACGACGTCGCGCTGGTGGCCATCCGGCTGCACCCCGAGGACCGCCCCCGGCCGCGCGAGGCCGGACCGCAGAAGCTGCCGCCGGCCGTCGCGCCCTGACCGGCCGACCGCGGCGGATCAGCCGCGGGGCAGCAGCGCCCAGACGTGCTTGGCGCCGTCGCTCACGTACCAGCCGTGCCCGGTGGCGAGCTCGGCGATGAGGTAGAGGCCGAGGCCGCCCTCGCTGGGGTCCCGGTCGACCGCCGGGGTGGGCGGCCGGTGGGCCGCGGCGTCGGCCACCTCGATGAGGAAGCCGGCCGCAGTGGTCCGCACGGCCGCCTCGACGTGCCCGCCGCCGTGGCGCAGCGCGTTGGACGCCATCTCGTCCAGGGCCAGGACCAGCTGGTCGAGCGCGTCGCGCCCGGCCTCGCCGGCCGGGATCGCACGGCGCACCTCGGCGCGGACCGCGGGCAGCTCGGCGACCTCGTGGAGCACCCAGTGCAGGAAGGGGGTGGCGGCGGGAGGGGAGGCCGATGGCCAGGCCGAAGCCGCGCCCTGCCCTGTCACGTCCGACCCCTCGCAATCCCCGGCCCGGCGTGCAGCTGACGGGCCAAACAACTACGTATGGGTCGCTGGCCCCGGCCGCAAACACGATGTGCTGTGGATCACTAGGAGAACACCGGCTCCCACGTGCCGGTCGCGACGGACAGCGCCAGCGCGGCGGCGCAGACCGCGACCGCACCGGCCAGGTACGCGGCGTCGCGACGGCGCAGCACGGACCCTCTGGCGTTGGTGCGGGCGATCCCCGAGTCGAAGCCGCGGGCGTCCATGGCCGCGGCCAGGCGGGTGCCGCGGCGGACGGCGGCGACCAGCAGCGCGAACGCCGTCCCGGCGAACAACCGGCCCTGCGCGACCGGGTTCCGGCCCGGTTCGACGCCGCGCGCCCGCCGGGCCAGCCGGATCGTCTGCCACTCGGCGGCCAGCAGCGGCACCAGCCGCAGCGCGGCGAGCGTGCCGAACGCGAACCGGGTGGGAACCCGCCAGTGCAGCGTCAGGGCATCGGCCAGCCGGACCGGGTCGGTGGAGGCGACCAGCAGCACCCCCGGCAGCGCGAGGGCGAGCACCCGGACGGCGAGCGCGACCCCCGACGCCCAGCCGGCGTCGCCGAAGAGCACGTTGACCCAGGCCACCCCCGCCGCGCCGAGCAGCAGCGGCCAGGTGCGCGCGAGCACGGTGCGCGGCGTGGTCAGCCCGGCAGCCGGCAGCAGGCAGACCTCGGCGGCCAGCACGACCAGCGGGGTGAGCAGGTCGCCGCTCACCAGCAGCACGGGCAGCACGACGGCGATCGCGCCGAGCTGGGCGACCGGGTTGATGGCCGAGAGCGGCACCGGGCGCACCGGGCCGAGCGAGAGCGGCAGGGTCATGCGGGCACCGGCGTCGGCTGCAGGGCCAGCTCGTCGTCGGCCAGGGCGCGCACGACGGCGGCGTCGTGGGTGACGAGCACCAGCGCCCGGCCGTCCCGCTGCTGCTCGGCGAGCAGCGCGACCAGCTCCCCCCACGTGTCGCGGTCCTGCCCGAACGTCGGCTCGTCGAGGACCAGGACCGCCGGATCGGTGGCCAGCGCGGTGGCGACCGACAACCGGCGCTGCTGGCCGCCGGACAGCGTGAACGGGTTGGCCTCGGCGAGCGCGGCCAGCCCCAGGCGCTCCATGAGCTCCTCGGCCCGCCGGTGCGCGGCGTCGTCGCCGGCACCGCTGCGCAGCGGTCCGAGGGCCAGCTCGTCGCGGACCCGGCCGGTGAGGAACTGGTGCTCCGGGTGCTGGAAGACGGTGCCGATCCGCCGGACCAGCTCGTCGGCCCGCCAGCGGTGCGGGGGCCGGTCGGGACGGCGCAGGCCGGCGGTGAGCGCCGGGGCCGCGGCGATCCGGCCGGTCGTGGGCGGGCGCAGCCCGGCGAGCAGCAGCGCCAGCGTGGACTTGCCCGTGCCGTTCGGGCCCGTGACCGCCAGGGTGCGCCCGGCCGGCACCGCGACGTCGGTCGCGGCCAGCGCGGGCTGCTCGGCGCCCCGGTGGGTGTACCCGGCCGCCTCCGCGCGCAGCAGCACCGCACCGGCCGGTCGCGGCGTGCGCACCGGCAGCCGCAGCGGGGCGGGACGCCAGCCGGGCCCGTGCTCGACGGCGCCGCCCTCGGGGCGGAGCTCGACGACCCGGTCGACCAGCGGCAGCCACGCCTCCGCGTCGTGGTCGACGACGAGCAGCGTCGTGTCGCGGGCCCCCGTCGCCCGGGCGACCGCCTCGCGCACGAGCACGGCGCCGTCGGGGTCCAGCTGCGCGGTCGGCTCGTCGAGCAGCAGCAGGCCGGGCCGCGGAGCCAGCGCCCCGGCCAGCACCAGCCGCTGCTTCTGCCCGCCCGAGAGCGCCGCGGTGGCCCGGTCGCGGCCGTAGGGGAAGCCGACCTCCGCGAGCACGCTCTCGACCGCGGGCCAGATCCGCTCCGGTCGCACGCCGGCGTTCTCCAGCCCGAAGGCGACGTCGTCCCCGGCGCGGGTCATCACCAGCTGCGCGTCGGGATCCTGGAAGACGACCCCGGTGCGGGCCCGCGCCTCCGCGGGGGCGCGGCCGTCGACGGTGATCTCCCCCGTCTGCTCGCCCTCGTCGGGGCCGAGCAGCCCGGCCAGCGCGTGCAGCAGCGTGGACTTGCCCGCGCCGGAGGGACCGGTGAGCAGCACTCGCTCGCCGGGGTCGACGCGCAGGTCGACGTCGCGGGCAGCCCAGGCGTGCCGGCTGGGGTAGCGGAAGCCCCAGCCGGTCAGCCGCACCCCGGCCGGTGTGCGGCCGGGAGCGGCGGGACCGGCGGCCGTCGTCAGGCCCGGGTGCGGCCGGACGCGAACGCCGAGAGCGCGCCGCTGGCGGCCAGCGAGCGGGTCAGGGCCATCGCGCCGGCGCCGGCGATCACCATGGTGCTGAGGGCGACCAGGGCGACGTAGGAGGTCTTCCAGCCCGCGGTCCAGTCCGGGTAGTAGTTGACCAGGTCGAGGACCGCGGCCATGAGGCCCGCGCACAGCGCCGACAGCAGGGCCTGCGGCCAGCCGTAGCGGCGGTAGCCGAAGGCGGCGTAGCCCAGCTCGCCGGCCGCGCCCTGCAGCAGCCCGTAGACGATGGTCAGCGTCCCCCAGGCCGAGCCCAGCAGCGCGGAGACGATCCCGGCGACCAGCTCGGCGAACAGACCGGCGCCGGCCTTGCGGACGATGAGCGGGGCGAGCACCGCGGGCAGCAGCCAGACGCCGTACATGACGGCCTGCGCGGGCGGGAAGGCGCTGAACGGGGCGTCGAGGGCGGCCCACAGCAGCCCCCAGGCCCAGAAGACGACGCCGAAGGCGACGCCGAGGACGGCGGTGACGACGATGTCGACGGTGCGCCAGCGGCGGCTGCCCGGCTGGGCCGCGGAACCGGACGACGACGGACGGACGGCCTGCTCGGCCATGGTGTTCCTCCAGACTCCCTGCGCCGGCATGACCCGGATCAGGTTCGAGGGTCTGCGGAGATCCGCACTCTCAGCGCCGAAGCGCTCCCCTGCTGTGAATGTGTGTGTTCAGTTGTGCTGCGACGGCCACCCTATCCCGAGCTCTCGGTACCGAAAGCTCGGGTCTTCCACTCAGCTTTGGGTACCGAAAGCTCGGTGGGCGCTCGTCAGAGGACGAAGCCGAGGATCAGGTGGGCGTTGAGGCCGGTGATCAGCGCGGCCACCACGGCGCCGGCGACGGTCGTGACCCGCCGGTTCACCCACCCGCCCATGAGGTCGCGCCGGCTGGTCAGCCAGAGCAGCGGCACCAGCGCGAACGGGATGCCGAACGAGAGCACCACCTGAGACCAGACCAGCGCCGTCGTCGGGTCGCCGCCGAGCACGAGGACGGCGAGCGCGGGGGCCAGCGTGATCAGCCGCCGCGCCAGCACGGGGATGTGCCGCTTGAGGAACCCGGCCATCACCACCTGACCGGCGTGGGTCCCGACCGACGACGACGCGAACCCCGAGGCCAGCAGCGCGACGGCGAAGGCCAGCGCCGCGCCGGCCCCGAGCTGGTCGCCGAGCCCGGCGTGCACGCCCTCGAGGGAGTCGACGTCGTCCCGGCCGGTGAACAGCTGCGCGGCGATGACCAGCATCGCGGCGTTGACCAGCCCGGCCAGCCCCATGGCCAGCAGCACGTCGAGCCGCTGCGCGCGCAGCAGCCGGCCGCGCCCCTCGCGGGTGCGGCCGGCGGTGACGACGTCGCCGTAGCGGCCCGGCGTCAGGGCGGAGTGCACGTAGATGACGTGCGGCATGACCGTCGCCCCGAGGATGCCGGTGGCCAGCACCAGGCTCTCCGAGCCGGAGAACGAGGGCACCATGCCGCCGGCCAGCCCGGCCGGGTCCACGCCCGCGCCCAGCAGCGTGTAGCCGAACCCGAGGCCGATGACCAGCAGCAGCCCGGAGATCACCCGCTCGAACGGCCGGAACCCGCGCGACTGGGCGGCCAGCAGGACGAAGGCGACGACGGCGGTGATCAGCCCGCCGATCGGCAGCGGGACGCCGAACAGCAGGTTGAGCGCGACCGCGCCGCCGACGATCTCGGCCAGGTCGGTGGCGATGGCCACCGCCTCGGCCTGCAGCCACAGCCCCCAGGTGACCGGCCGGGGCAGCTGGTCGCGGCAGTTCGTGGCCAGGTCGCGGCCGGTGGCCAGGCCGAGCTTCGCGGTGAGCGACTGGATGAGCATCGCCATGAGGTTGGCCGCGACGATCACCCACAGCAGCGTGTAGCCGAAGGCGGCGCCGCCGGAGAAGTTGGTGGCGAAGTTGCCCGGGTCCACGTAGGCCACCGCGGCGACGAACGCCGGGCCGAGCAGCGGCCAGATGCGACGGCGGCCGGACGGCGGCGGAACCGGCGTGCGGCGGGGCGCGCCGACCAGCGTGGTGGGGAGGACGGCGGCCTCGGTCTTCGACAGGTACACGGCGGCCTCTTCGCGGGGGAGGGTCGGGCGGTCGCTCCTGTCCTGCCCCCGCCGGGCGGCACGCCGGGGCCGACCCGTGGCCCCCCGGGGCCAAGGTCAGCCTTGCCTCTCCCGCCGGGTTCGGGCCGGGCGTCGCGGGGAAGGAGACGCGCTGTTCCCGCAACGTCCTGGAGGCCCCGTGTCCGAGTCCACCCGCCCGCTCGCCCTCGTCACCGGTGCCTCCAGCGGCATCGGCTTCGAGCTGGCCAAGCAGTTCGCCGAACACGGCTACGACCTGATCGTCGCCGCGGAGGACGTCGAGCTCGACGACGCCACCGCGCACCTGCGCACCTACGGCGGCAACGTCGCCCCGGTGAGCGTCGACCTGACCAAGCGGGCCGACGTCGAGCGGCTGGTCGCTGCCTACCGCGGTTCGGGCCGGTCGCTGGACGCCGCCGCGCTCAACGCCGGCGTCGGCGTCGCCGGCCGGTTCGCCGAGACCGATCTCGACGCCGAGCTGGGCATGGTCGAGCTCAACTGCGCCTCCACCGTCCACCTGGCCAAGCGCGTCGTGCAGGACATGGTCGCCCGCGGCGAGGGGCGGATCCTGTTCACCTCGTCGGTCGCCTCGCAGGCGCCCGAGCCGTTCCAGGCGGTGTACTCCGCCACCAAGGCGTTCGTGCAGTTCCTCGCCCTCGGCATCCGCGAGGAGCTGACCGGCACCGGCGTCACGGTGACCGCGCTGCTGCCCGGGCCCACCGACACCGAGTTCTTCGACCGGGCCGACGCCACGGACACCAAGCTCGGCGCCTCGGACAGCAAGGACGACCCGGCCCAGGTGGCGAAGCAGGGCTTCGAGGGGCTGATGAAGGGCGAGGCGTCGGTCTTCGCCGGCTCGGTCACCAGCAAGCTCATGGGCAAGCTGTCGGCGATCCTGCCCGACTCGATCGCCGGCAAGAGCCACAAGCCGATGACCCGGCCGGGTTCGGCCGAGTAGCCCGCGCGCCGGGGGTGCGGGAACGATCGGGGCGTGACCGCACCCCCGCCGTTCGAGCCCCTGGAGCCCTTCGAGCTGCGCGCCGGCCCGGTGCTGCTGCGGCCGTGGCGGGAGGACGACGTCGACGAGGTGTGGGCGGCGTTTCAGGACCCCGACATCCGGCTGTGGAACGGCGGCGGGGTCTCCTCGCGCACCGATGCGCTGGTCCTGCTCGGCCGGCGGCTGGACTGGACCAGCGGCGACCACGCCTCCTGGGCCGTGGTCGAGCCCGCGGACGACGCCGTCCTGGGCTCGGTGTCCCTGCACTCGATCGACCGGATCCAGGGCGACGCCGAGGTCGGCTACTGGACGGCGCCGGCCGCGCGGGGGCGTGGGCTGGCGGCGGTCGCCGTCGACGCCGTCTGCCGCTGGGCGTTCGAGGCGCTGCCGATCGACCGGGTGGAGCTCTGCCACGGCGTGGAGAACACCGCGTCCGGCCGGGTGGCCGAGAAGGCGGGGTTCACGCGGGAGGGCCGGCTGCGCCGCTCCTACCGGTACGGGGACGGCGTCAAGCACGACGAGCTGCTCTGGGCCCGGCTGGGCTCCGACCCCGCGCCGGAGCTCAGCAGCCGCAGCTGATCCCCACCGGCGCGGTGAGCGGGTCGGCCGGGCGGGCAGTGACGCCGTCGGCGGTCGCGACGGGCAGGCCCTCGCGGGCCCAGTACTCGAACCCGCCGATCATCTCGCGCACCCGGAAGCCGAGCAGGGCCAGCGCGAGCGCGGCCCGGGTGGCGCCGTTGCAGCCCGGCCCCCAGCAGTAGGTGACGACCGGGACGGACCGGTCCAGCTCGCCCTCGGCCCGCGCGGCGAGCTCCCGGCCGGGCAGGTGCACCGCACCCGGCACGTGGCCCTGCGCCCACGCCTCCGGGCTCCGGCTGTCGAGCAGCACGAAGCCCGCCTCCCCGGAGTCGAGCGCGGCAGCGACGTCGCTGACGTCGGTCTCGACGGCGAGCCGCCGGGCGAAGTGGGTGGCGGCGTCGGCAGGTGCGGTCGTCCAGTCGATCACGCCGGGAACGCTAGGGACGGTCGCGTCCGCCCACCACGGCCTCCGCGGACGACGACCGCAGGGAAGCTGCCGAACGCCTCAGGCGGCCAGCGGGACGGCGAGACCCTCCGTGCCGCCGGCCCGCAGCGCCGCGGCGACGTCCGGCCGCAGCGGTGCGAACCCCGCCCCGGCCAGGACGACGTCGCGGGCGAAGGCGTGCCAGGCGTGCGCGCGGCGGACCATGCTGTGCCCACCGGCCACGGTGAACCGGGCCACCGGCACCCCGGCCCGGCGCGCCCGGACGGCGAAGTGCGCCGACAGCGTCGAGGGCACCCAGCGGTCGCCGCGCCCGTGGAGGATCGCGACGGTCCGGTCGCGCAGGTGCTCGACCGGCTCACCGGGCGGCGTCCACGGCGCCAGCGCGCAGACGGCGGTCACCGCGGCGGCGCCCCCGGCCCGCAGCACCGCCCGGCCACCCATCGAGTGCCCCACCAGCACGACCGGCACGTCGCCGTGCTCCTCGGCGATCCGCTCCAGCGCCCAGCGGGTGTCGGCGAAGGCGTCGGCGGCGTCCCCGTTCCAACCGGCCAGCCGGTACCGGAGCAGGCAGGTGGTCAGCCCGCGGTCGGCGCCGGCGGCGGCGACGAACTGCTCGACGGCGCGCATGCGCACCAGCGAGAGCGCCCGCTCGCGGGGCGGCTCCAGACCGGCCGCCGCGCCCCCGTGGCAGAAGAGCGCGACGGCCCGCGTCGTCCCCTCGGCCCACCGGACCTCCAGGCGTGGCTCGGCCACTCAGCCCTCGTCGTCGGCGAGCCGGACGACCATCTTGCCGGTGTTCCCGCCGCGCAGGAGGTCCAGGAAGGCGGGCACCGCCTGGTCCAGGCCCTCGCGCACGGTCTCCCGGACGACCAGCTCGCCGGAGGTGACCAGCCGCGTCACCTCCCGCTCGAACTCCTCCCGCAGGTCGACGTGGTCGCCCACGATGAAGCCGCGGAGGCTGAGCTGCTTGGTGACGAGCATGAACATGTTGCGCGGGCCGGGCTGCGGCTCGACGGCGTTGTAGCCGGAGATCGCCCCGCACAGCGCCGCCCGGCCGTGCTCGCGGAAGGCGCCGATCGCCGCCTCAAGGTGCTCGCCGCCGACGTTGTCGAAGAAGACGTCGATGCCGTCGGGTGCCGCGGCGCGCAGCTGCCCGGCCACCGGCCCGTCGTGGTAGTCGAACGCGGCGGTGAAGCCGACGTCGTCGAGCAGCCAGCGCACCTTCTCCGGTGTCCCGGCGCTGCCGATCACGGCCGAGGCCCCGTTGAGGCGGGCGAACTGGCCGACCAGGCTGCCCACCGCGCCCGCGGCGCCGGAGACGAACACCGCGTCGCCCGCGCGGAACCCCGCCAGCCGGAACAGCCCGACCCAGGCGGTCAGCCCCGGCATGCCGAGCACCCCGAGGTGGTAGCTCGGCGGGATCCCGGGGAGGTCGGGCAGCACCCGCACGGACCGGCTGTCGAGGACGGCGACGTCCCGCCAGGCGGCGTCGGCCAGCACCAGCGCGCCCTCGGGGACGGCGGGGGAGCGGGAGGCGACGACCCGGCCGACGGCACCGCCCTTCATCGTCTCGCCGACCTCCCACGCGGCGGCGTAGCTCTTGCCGGCGTTCATCCGCCCGCGCATGTACGGGTCCACCGACATGGCCAGCATGCGGACGACCACCTGCCCCTCGGCCGGATCGGGGCGCTCGAGCTCCACGAGCCGGAAGTCGTCGGGGGTCGGCTCGCCGTGCGGGCGGGCCGCCAGCTGCCATTCGCGCGTGGTCAGGGGCACCCGGCCGATCCTGCCCGCGGAGCGCGCCGGCTGCCTCACCGAGGGGGTGGGGCACAGTGGTGCCGTGTCCGCACCCCTGTTCGACCTGCTGCGGCGGGCCCCCGACGTCGAGGCGCCCGACCTGGTCGCCGTTGACGCCACCGACCGCCTGCTGCTCGACGAGGCGGCGGCCGCGCTGGCGGTGTGCGATCCCGGCCAGGTGGTGGTCGTCGACGACTCGTACGGCGCGCTGACCCTCGGGGCGGTGGCGCTGCACGGCGCCGTCGACGTCCGGGTGCACCAGGACCTGCTGGTCGGCGAGCAGGCGCTCGCCGCCAACGCCGAGCACGCGGGCCTGACCGGCAGCTACCGGAGCCTGCCGCTGGACGCGGCCCTGGCCGACGGGGCCAGGGTGGTGCTGGTCAAGGCGCCCAAGGCGCTCGACGCGCTGCGCGAGATCGCGGAGGTCGTCGCCGCCGGCGCGGCGCCGGACGTCACCGTGCTCGTCGGCGGGCGGGTCAAGCACATGACGCACGCGATGAACGACGTCCTGCGCGACTCGTTCGACGACGTCTCCGCGACGCTGGCCCGGCAGAAGTCGCGGGTGCTGGTCGCCCGCGGCCCGCGGCCCGGCCGCTCGTCGTTCCCGAAGGAGCACCGGCACGCCGACCTCGACCTGGTCGTCCGCGCGCACGGCGCCGCGTTCGCCGGCACGAAGGTCGACGTCGGCACCCGGGCGCTGCTGCGCTCGCTGGACGGGATGGCGCCGGGCGCGGTCACGGCGCTCGACCTGGGCTGCGGCACCGGGGTCCTCGCCGTCGCGCTGGCGCGGAGTCGGCCGGAGCTCACCGTGCTGGCCGCGGACCAGTCCGCGGCGGCGGTCGCCTCGGCGGCAGCCACCGCCGAGGCCAACGGCGTGCGGGTGCGGGTGATCCGGGACGACGCAGCCGCGACCGTCCCGGACGCGAGTGTCGACCTCGTCGTCTGCAACCCGCCGTTCCACGTGGGGGCCGCCGTGGTGACCACGGTCGCCGACCGGCTGTTCGCCGCGGCCGGGCGCGTGCTGCGCCCCGGCGGCGAGCTGTGGACGGTCTACAACTCCGCGCTGCGCTACAAGCCGACCCTGTCGCGGGTGGTCGGCCCCACGGAGGTCGCCGACCAGGACCCCAAGTTCACGGTGACGGTGTCGACCCGGCGCTGAGCGGCGTCAGTGACCGGGTGAGCCGGAGCGGGAGCGGACCGGCGGCAGCGTCGACCACGGGAAGTCGATCCACCGGTCGGTCTCGCGCCAGACGTAGTCGCACCGGACCAGCGACTGCGGCTTCTGGTAGATCACCGCGGTCCGAACCTCCGCGACGTAGCCGGCGCAGAAGTTCCGCACCAGCTCCAGCGTCTTGCCGGTGTCGGCCACGTCGTCGGCCACCAGCACGTTCGCGCCGGTCAGGTCGACGACGTCGAGCGTCGGCGGCAGCACCACCGGCAGCTCGAGGCGCTCGTCGACCCCCGTGTAGAACTCCACGTTCATCACGAACAGGTTCTTGACGTCGAGCGCGTAGCCCAGCGCCCCGCCGAGGAACAGCCCACCGCGGGCGATCGACAGGATCAGGTCCGGTTCGAACCCGTCGTCGGCGACCTGGTGGGCGAGCTCGCGGCTCGCGGTGCCGAACAGCTCGTAGGTCAACGTCTCGCGGGCGGCGCTCACGGAGCCGATCGTCGCAGCTGCGCGACCCGCGCGGGTGCCGGGCGCGTGGCGGCGACGTGTCCTGCCGATGTCCTCGACCGGTTCGCCGTCAGGGGGCGACTCCGCGTGGGTTGACTGGCTAAACTCTGCCGCCGGTGGCCAGGGGGATCCGGAGGTGGCTGCCGATCGTCGCCGGTCCCGGTGGCAGCGCTGCGCCGGGACCCGTACGAGAGGGGTCCGATGACCGCGACGCCCGCGGCCACCGAGGCGACCGAGGCCCAGCTCGAGTTCGACCGGCAGGTCGACGCCCTCGCGCTCGCCGGACTGCCGGAGCACCTAGACATCGCCGACCGCTGCTTCCGCGCCATGCTGGAGCCGCTGCGCGACCAGCTGCCGCCGTGGCGGCCGGGCGGCATCCCGTTCGTCGTCGTCGTCCCCGACCTCCCGGTCGCCTCGGTGCTCGAGGCGGTGCACACGGTCGACGGCTGCGGGTCCACGAGCCTGGACGGCGGTGAGCTGGCCGCCTTCCGGCCGCTGCCGGAGCTCGACCTGCCGGCGGGCCCGTACCTGCTGCTCGACGTGGACACCGGGGCCGGCGCTCTCGGCGTCCCGCCGGGGGAGGCGCTCCGGGAGATCACCGGCGGCGGGCGGACCCCGCTCACCATCGCCGAGGGGCTGTCGCTGCTGGCCACCGAGCCGGGTCTGCTGGGCTCGGGCAACGGCTTCGCGCTGGCCGGCTCGCGGGCAGGCGACGACCGGACGCCGGCCGTCTGGGTCCGGGCGGACCGGCCGCACCTGGGGTGGGTGCACGGCGGGGAGTCCCGCCCCCGGTTGGGCACCGCCTCCTGCGCCGGGCGGCTCGGCGAGCCGCCGGTGGGTCGGTGACCCGGACGGGTGCCCCGGCCGCGCATGATCAAGTTGAATGTCTGACAATGTCGAACCGGACGGCCGCGCACCTGGTGGCCCAGCACGCAGCGGGGGACCGGTGACCGGAGCGACCGCGGACCGCCCTGCGGCGGCTCCCGTCGGCAGCCCGCACGGGCACGCCGCCGCGGTGGTGGGATCCGACGCCGAGGTGCTGGCCACCGCCGTCCCGTTCCTCGAGGAGGGGCTGCGCGAGGGCGACACGATCGCCCTGACCTGCCGCCCCGAGACCGCCGCGCTGCTGGCCGCGGCCATGGGCGAGCGGCTGCGGGAGGTGCCCAACGACCCCGGGCTCAGCCTGCTCGGCAACCGGGCGCCGGACGCGCTGGGGGTCTGCGGCCGCTACCTCGAGCGGGCCGCGGGCAGCGCGACCGGCCGGCTGCGCGTCTTCTCCTCGGTGGACTTCGGCGACGACCCGCTCGACTGGCGGGAGGGGCAGCGCTTCGAGTCGGTGTTCAACCGGATGATGGGCACCGCCCCCGTGACGGCCATCTGCGCGTACGACCGGCGCTACCTGCCCGCGCCCGTGGTGGAGAGCGCGGCGGCCACCCACCCGGTGCTGGTCACCGGCACCGGGTGGCAGCCCAGCCCCGGCTTCCAGGACCCGGCGGTCTACGTCCCCGCGCTGCCCCACCCGCGGGAGCCGGTGGAGGACGCCGCCCCCCTGCTGGTCGTCGACGCGGCGCGCACCCTGCCCGGCCTGCGGCACGCGATCGGGGACGTCCTCGCCCGGGTGGTCCCCGATCGCGACCAGCGGGAGGACGTGCACCTGGGCGCGAGCGAGATCGCGGCCAACGCCTTCCGGCACGGCGCTCCGCCGATCTCGGCACGGGTGTGGGCCGACGGCGGCACCCTCGTCGTCGCGATCAGCGACCGCGGCGGGTTCGGCGACCCGTTCTCCGGCTTCCTGCCGGCGCACGGCCCCGACCTCGGCCGCGGCGGGATGGGGCTGTGGCTGGCCCGGAAGCTCTACGACCACGTCGACCTGCTCCGCGGACCCGACGGGCTCACCGTGCGGCTCAGCACCCGGCTGCGCTGACCCGTGCCGCGCCCGCGCCACCTGGCGGTCCTTGACCCCCTCGATGCCTCACTGGTGAAGTACTCCTCGTGATCGTGGTGACCGGCGCGGGCGGGCAGACCGGCCTGGCCGTCGTCCGGGCCCTGCGCGCCCGCGGCGAGCAGGTCCGCGCGGTGGTGAACCGCCGCGGGCCACGGCCGGAGCTGACCGACCTCGGCGCCGAGGTGGTGGTCGGGGAGCTGACCCAGCCGATGCCGTGGTCGGGCCTGCTCTCCGGCGCCGACGCGCTGTACCTCATCTGGCCCAACTTCGACCCGGACGAGGCCGAGGGCGCCCCCGCGATCTTCGCCGAGGCGCGGCGGGCCGGGGTGGGCCGGGTCGTCTACCACTCGGTGCTGCGCCCGCAGGCCCGCGTCATGCCGCACCACGCGGCCAAGGACCTCGCCCAGGAGGCGCTGGACACCTCCGGCGTGCCCTGGCGGGTGCTGCAGCCGTGCGCCTACGCGCAGAACTTCGATGCCCAGTTCGCCGAGGCGGTCCGCACCGGGGTGCTCCGGTCGTACTGGGGCCTCACCCAGGCGCAGTCCCTGGTCGACCTCGCCGACGTGGCCGAGGCCGCCGCCGTCCTCCTCACCGAGGACGGGCTGGACGGCGGCACCTTCGAGGCGGCCGGTCCCGAGCCGCTCACCGCGCCGCGCATCGCCGAGCTGATGGGTGAGCGCCTGGGCCGGGAGGTGGTCGCCGACGACGTCATCCCCGCCGGCGAGCAGCCCACGGCCTACGCGGCCCGGTGCCGCCGGACCATGTTCGACCACTACCGCTACCACGGGTTCGTGGGCAGCCCGCGCGTCCTGACGGCGCTGCTCGGACGCCCTCCGCGCACCTTCGCCGAGCACCTGACCACCCTCGACGTGCCCGGGGAGCAGGGGTGACCGACGCCGAGGACGCCGTCGACCTGATCCTCGAGCAGTGGGCCCGGGAGCGGCCCGACCTCGACTGCTCCCCGATGGGCGTCATCGGCCGCATCACCCAGCTCCAGCGCGAGGTCTTCCTCGCCCAGCGGGCCACGTTCGCCCGCTACGGGCTGGATGCGCCGTCCTTCGACGTGCTCGCCGCCCTGCGCCGGGCCGGGGCGCCGTACCAGCTCACGCCGACGGCGCTGATGCGCACCGCGCTGGTCACCTCGGGGGCCATCACCCAGCGGCTGGACCGGCTGGAGGAGAAGGGCCTGATCACCCGGGAGCGCAGCGAGGCCGACGGGCGGGCCGTCGTCGTCACGCTGACCGACGCCGGCCGGGAGGCGCTCGACGCCGCCCTGCCCGACCACCTCGACACCGAGCGGAAGCTGCTCGACGGGCTGGCCGACGACGAGCGCGAGCAGCTGGCCACCTTGCTGCGCCGGGTGCTGGTCGGCCTCGGGCGCACGCCGCAGCGCCCCTGAGGGCGCCCGCGGTCAGGAGGAGGCGACCAGCGCGCGGGAGTCCTTGCCGCCGCGCTTGGCGGCGTACATCGCGGTGTCGGCCCGGTGCAGGAGCCGGTCGGCGGTGTCACCCGGGGCCCCGAGCGCGCCGCCGATGCTCGCGGTGACCGACACGGTGGTGCCGCTCAGCTCCATGGGGGCGCGCAGCGAGGTGAGCAGCCGGTCGGCGACCTCGCGCAGCCGCTCGCCGTCGGCGGAGGTGAGCAGCACGGCGAACTCGTCGCCGCCGAGCCGGGCGACGACGTCCTCGGCGCGCACGTCGGCCGACAGCCGGGCGGCGACGGTGACCAGCAGCTCGTCCCCGGCGGCGTGGCCGAGGCTGTCGTTGACGGACTTGAAGTCGTCGACGTCGACGAAGAGGACGGCCGGGGGTGCCCCCGCGTCCAGGGCGGCGGCCGCGGCGGCCAGCTGCTCGTTGAACGCGGTCCGGTTGAGCAGCCCGGTCAGCGGGTCGGTGGTGGCCTGCCGGCGCAGCTCCTCCTCGAACAGCTTGCGGTCGGTGACCTCGCGCAGGTTGACCACCCAGCCGGAGATGCCGGCGTCGTCGACCTTGCCGCTGATCCGCATCTCCACCCACCGGGCACCGCCCGAGCTGTGCTGGACGCGGATGTCGGTGTCGGCGAACCCGCCGGAGGAGGCGTCGCCGGCGGCGGCGACGACGGCGCGCAGACGGGCCTGGTCGCGCGGGTCGGCCAGCTCGATGGCGTCGCAGCCCACGTAGTCGGCCGACGGCCGGCCCAGCAGCGACTGCACGGCCGGGCTCATGTAGGCGACGGTGCCGTCGGCGTCGACGATCGCGATGACGTCGGCCGCGTTCTCCAGCAGCAGCTGCAGGCGGGCCTCGCTGGTCTGCAGCGCGGCCCGGGTGCGCTCCCGCTCGCGGTTCAGGGTGGCCAGCCGCCACAGGGCCATGCCGGTGAGCAGCGCGCTGCCCCCGCCCAGGACGTAGCCGACGCCGCCCTGCCCGGCGCCGTAGAGGACCAGCAGCGCGGGGCTGACGAGCAGGGCGGCGCCCAGGCCGAGGACCCGCGAGGCCGCGGCGTCCGGCTCCGACTCGGGCCGCCGGCCCATGGCGGCGACGTGCGGGTGGCGCGCGGCCAGGACCAGCGCCGCGACGGCGAGCAGCGGGAGGGGGTCGAGCAGCAGCGACTCGCGCAGCGTCGTGTCGGCGACCATGCGACCGCCGTAGCCGACGACGGTGAGCGCGGCGGCGGCGAACAGCGCCATCGTGCTGACCGACCGCGCGGCCCGGGACATGGCCAGGGGCACGCACACCATGAGCAGCACGGCGGTGAGCAGCGGGGTGCCGATGCCCATCTCGACGAGATCGGGCGAGAGGCCGCCGTGTTCCCCGCCGCGCACCGCGAGCAGCGCCAGGCCCGCGGCGAGCAGCAGGGTGACGGTGTCGCTCGCCGACGCCCAGCCGCGGCGGCGGCCGTTGCGGACGACGCCGAGCGCGCCCACCACCATCGCGGCGTAGGCGGCGACGTCGAACGCGGACTCCGCGACCCCGGCCGGACCCGTCGCGACCCCGGCCAGCTCGACGACCTCGGCTACGCAGCTCAGCGCGAAGAACACCAGCCCCGCGCCGAGACCGCGCCACGCGACGACGAGCGGCGTCCGGTGCTGCCTCAACGCCACGCGGACGGCCAGGAGGCCGAGGGCGAAGAGGACCAGCTCCGCGGCGGGGCGCCACGGGCCCAGGGGGACCGCCGTGACGACGACCGCGACCAGCACCACGACCAGCGCCGCGTGCGACCAGGCGGCACGGGCGGTCGGTGCGGGAGGAGTGCTCACGCCCCCCCATCGACACGGCGATGGCGGACCTTGCGGGTGCTCACCCCTGTGGGGGATGCCGCCGCCCGCGGATGGCCGTTCCCCGAGGTCAGCGCAGGGGCGGCAGGTCGTCGGGCACGAGGTCGGAGCGCACCCGCACGTACCGCAGCGGGTGCCGGAAGACCCCCGCCTGGAGGGCCGCGTCGGCGCTCACCTCGACCACGACGTCCGGGCGGACCCGGGTGAGCGGCACCGACAGCCGGCCGCCGCCGAAGCGCCCGGTGCCGATGCGCTCCGGCCACGGGTGCTCGTCTCCCGCCGGGGTGAGGACGGCGGCCAGCTCGGCGGACTGCGCCGGGTTCAGCGGGCTGGTGCGGCCGACCACGACCAGCTCACCGTC
Source organism: Blastococcus sp. TF02A-30 (assembly GCF_003319185.1). Taxonomy (GTDB): domain Bacteria; phylum Actinomycetota; class Actinomycetes; order Mycobacteriales; family Geodermatophilaceae; genus Blastococcus. Next base: position 63,044 of record NZ_QOHJ01000001.1, on the reverse strand, counting down.
GCGGTACCGGCCGGCCACCAGCTGGCTGGGCCGGTCGAGGGAGCCGATCACGCCGCCGGCGAGCACCTCGGTGGTCTCCCAGCTCTTGACCTTCAGCCACTCGCGCCGCCCGGGGGCGTACCGGCTGCGGCTGCCCTTGGCCACCAGCCCCTCGACGCCGGCGGGGCGGAAGTCGTCGAACCACTGGCGGGCCAGCGCGGGGTCGGCGGTCGCGGGGGAGAGCTGCATCGGCGGCGCCCAGCGCGCGGCGAGCGTCTCCAGCTCCGCGCGGCGCCGGGCCAGGGTCCAGTCGCGCAGGTCCTGCCCGCCGGCGGCCAGCAGGTCGAAGGCGACGTAGGACGCGGGGTGGGCGGCCACCTGGGCGGCGATCCGGCCGGGGGAGGAGACCATGCGTTGCTGGAGGAGGCCGAAGTCGAGCCGGTCGTCGGCCCAGATGACCACCTCGCCGTCGACCACGCTGCCGGCGGGCACCTGGGCCCGCGCCGCTGCGGCGACGTCCGGGAAGCGGTCGGTGAGGTCGCGGCCCTGCTTCGACCACAGCCGGGTGCTGCCGCCGTCGCGCACGACGACCAGCCGGTAGCCGTCCCACTTCGGCTCGTAGAGGCAGCCGCCGGAGAGGGCGTGCGGCGCCGGGATGTCGCGGACCGGCTTGGCCAGGGCGACACCGACCGGCCCGGCGAGCTCCGGCGGCAGCCCCGGCAGGGCGGGGACGGACAGCGGCACCCGTACAGCCTGGCGGCCCGCCCGTCCGCGTGCACGGCGCGCGGGCGACGTCACACCCGATCGGGCGCCGGGTCGCGACCCTGCGCGGTCAGCCCGTCGCGTCGCCCAGCCGGCCGGCGAGGTCGCCCGCGAACCCCTCGGCCACCGCCAGCTGCTCGCGCAGGGCCCGGACCCGGGCGGTCGCGGCCTCGTGGAACATGCGCAGCCGGTCGACCAGAGCGGCGTCACCGGGCCGGGCGGCCAGCTCGTCGAGCAGGCCGAGCAGCTCCTGCATCTCCTCGACCGTGAAGCCGAGCGGTTTCATCCGCTTGATGACCTCGAGCCGGGCCACGTCGTCGTCGCTGTAGAGCCGGAAGCCGCCCTCGGTGCGGGTGGTGGGCCGCACCAGGCCGTGCTCCTCGTAGAAGCGGATGGTGCGCAGGCTCAGCCCGGTCCGCTCGGCGACCTGGCCGATCTGCAGCAGCCCGGTGCGCGCCGGCATCAGTGCCCGCCGCCCAGCTGGCCGGTGTGCCGCTCGAACCGGGTGGCCGAGTGCTGGTCCAGGCCGACGATGGTCGCCGTCTTCCCGCGGGTCGCGTACTTGTGCGTGATGGCGTCCAGGGCGGCGACGGTCGAGGCGTCCCAGACCTGGGCGTCGGACAGGTCGATGACCACCTCGGCCGGGTCCTCCGCGTAGCGGAACTGCGTGTAGAGGTCGTTGCTGGACGCGAAGAACAGCGCGCCGGCCACGGAGTAGCGGGCGACGCCGTCGGGCCCCAGCTCCCGGGTCACGTCCACCAGGTGCGCGACGCGCTGGGCGAACAGCACGCAGGCGACCAGCACGCCGACGCCGACGCCGATCGCGAGGTTGTGCGTGAGGAGGGTGACGGCCACGGTCGAGACCATCACCGTGGTCTCGCTCTTGGGCATCCGGTGGATCGTCCGCAGGCTGTGCCAGTCGAACGTCGCGATCGACACGAAGACCATGACGGCGACCAGCGCGGCCATGGGGATGATCGCGACGACGTCGCCCAGCACCACGACCAGGACGAGCAGGAAGGCGCCGGCCAGGAAGGTGGAGAGGCGGGTGCGGGCACCGGACGCCTTCACGTTGATCATCGTCTGGCCGATCATGGCGCAGCCGCCCATGCCACCGAAGAAGCCCGACGCCACGTTGGCGACGCCCTGACCCCAGGACTCACGGGTCTTGTCCGAGTGGGTGTCGGTGATGTCGTCCACGAGCTTCGCCGTCATCAGGGACTCCATGAGCCCGACGAAGGCGATGCCGAGCGCGTAGGGCGCGATCACGCCCAGCGTCTCGACCGTGAAGGGGACGTCGGGCAGCAGGAAGAACGGCAGGCTGTCCGGCAGCTCGCCTTCGCCGCCGACGTCGGGCAGGTCCCAGCCGAGGACGACCGCCAGCGTCGTGAGGACGACGATCGCCACCAGCGGCGCCGGGACGGCGGTGGTGAACCGGGGGAAGAGGAAGATGATCGCCAGGCCCGCGGCCACCATCGGGTAGACCAGCCAGGGCACGTCGACCAGCTGGGGCAGCTGGGCGGTGAAGATCAGGATCGCCAGGGCGTTGACGAACCCCACCATGACGCTGCGGGGGACGAACCGCATGAGCCGGGCGACGCCCGCGGCGGCGAGCAGGATCTGGAAGACGCCGCCGAGGATGACGGCGGCGAACAGGTACTGGACGCCGTGCTCCAGCGCCAACGGCGCCACGACCAGGGCGATCGCGCCGGTGGCGGCGGTGATCATGGCCGGCCGTCCGCCGGTGAAGGCGATGACCACGGCCATCACGAAGGACGAGAAGAGGCCGACGCGCGGATCGACCCCGGCGAGGATCGAGAAGCTGATCGCCTCGGGGATCAGCGCCAGGGCGACCACCAGGCCGGCGAGCACCTCCGTGCGGGCGACGCGGGGGTCCAGCCAGGCAGGGCGGGACGGGCTGAGAGCGGGCGCGGGAGACATCCCGTCCATCATGGGCGGAACTCGACCCTCACGTGAGAGGAGGGTGGCGCGTTCTCCGTCACGCCCGGTCGAGCAGCAGCAGACCGAGGGCGGCGATGCTCGCGGCGTCGCCCAGGCCTCCGGTGTCGATCATGCGGCGCAGCTCGGCCTCGGGGACGAAGGCGGAGCGCATGTCCGCCTCGGTCGCTTCCCGCGCGGTCGGCCCCTGGGTCAGCTCGGTGGCCAGCCAGACGTCGAACCGCGTGGGCATGAGCCCGGGCGCGGCGTCCAGGCGGCCCAGGTGCCGCAGCCGCCCGGCCCGCAGGCCGGTCTCCTCCGCCAGTTCCGCGCGGGCCAGGTCCTCCGGCGCTCCCGGCTCCGTGCCCGGCGGCCAGGTGCCCTGGGGGAACTCCCAGCAGCGCCGGCCCACCGGGTGGCGGAACTGCTCGACCAGCCAGAAGCCGCCGTCCTGCCACGGCAGCACGACCGCGAAGTCGGGCTTCTCGACGACGCCGTACAGCCCGCTCGAGCCGTCGTCGAGCTGGAGGACGTCCTCCCGGACGCTCATCCATGGGTTCCGGTAGGCCTCTCGGCTGCTCGTCGTCCGCACCCGACGAGCCTCGCAGACCGGTGGAACCATGGACGGCGATGACCGAGCGCAAGCCCCCGGGGATGTCGTTCGAGACCTGGGTGGAGCGGCAGATCGCCCAGGCCCAGGAGAACGGCCAGTTCGCCGCGCTGCCCGGCACGGGCAAGCCGCTCACCGGGCTGGACCGCGAGGAGACTGCCTACGACTGGGCGCTGGCCAAGGCGCGCCGCGAGGGCGTGGACACCGCGGCGATGCTCCCGCCGGGGCTGCGGCTGCGCCGCGAGCGCGACGAGCTGCCGGCCCGGGCGGCGCGCCTGGCCACCGAGGCCGAGGTGCGCGCGCTCGCGGAGGACTACAACGCCCGCGTGGAGGCGTTCTGGCGGCTCCCCGCGGAGAGCCGGTGGGCGCCGGTGCCCGGGCTGGCCGACGTGGAGGCCCTGGTGGCGGGCTGGCTGCGCGACCGGCCGCCGCCCCCGCCTCCGGTCGAGCCACCGTCCGATCCGCCGTCGCGGCGGCGCTGGTGGCACCGCCGGCGCCCGGTATCCGGGGAGCGTCCGCCGTTCTCTTGACCGGTGCACCGGCCGGGAGAACCGTGGTTCCTCTCGGCCACCGGCCGCAGGAGGTCGCCATGACCCGCTCGCCGCTCCCGCTCCTCGCGATCGGACTGCTGCTGGTGGTGGTGCCCGCCTGCGGCGATGCCCCGGGGCCCGACGACGGCGCGGTCGCCGCCGTCCCCCAGCAGGCGCCCGGCGCCGAGGAACCCGGGGGCACGGAGCCGGGCGACGGGAGCGGGTCGGGCGGGACGCGCGATCCGGACGACACCGCGACCCCCGGCGGGACCGGGGATGCCGGGGCTCCGGGCGGGACGGGGGATGGCGATGCTCCCGGCGGGACGGGAGGCCCCGGCGGGACGGGAGACCCTGGTGGCGGCACCGTCGACCCGGGCGCCACCGACCCCGGTGCGACGGGGGATCCGGCTGCTCCGGAGAGCCCGGGGACCGCGCCGGACACCGGGGCAGCCGGTGCGGGACGGCCCGGAGGGCCCGACCCGACCGACGCGGGCGCGGGCGCCCGACCGGGTGGTCCGTTCGACCTGGAGGCGTTCGAGAACATCGGTGGCTCGTTCGACGGGTTGCGGTCGGGCGCCGCCGACCGCTGTGCCGGCGGTCGGTGCACGCTCGCCGATCCGCCGCGCGTCGTCGCCGGGAACCCGGCGGACGTCGAGGGCGTGGGGAACTGCCGGGTCGACGCGATCACCTACTCCCCGCCGTCCCAGCTCCGCGGGGGGCGGGAGTACTTCCAGGCGGGTGCGACGGTCCTCGCGCACGTCGACTGCCGACCGGACGGCGGTGCCCCCGCGGGCCCCGGTGAGGAGACGCCGGGGTCCGGTGGAGAGGCGCCCGGGACCGGCGGCACCGGTGGGACCGAGCAGCCGGAGCCGGCCACCCCGCAGCCGGAGCAGGGCCCCGCGCAGCCACCGGTGCAGGCCCCCGTGGAGGAGCCCGGGCAGGCACCCGCGGAGGCACCCGCCGAGCAGCCCGTCGGATGACGGCCCCCGTGCCGCCGCCCGACGACGGGCTGGACGCGCGGGAGGCGCTGCCCCGGCTCGTCCGCATCGCGGGGGAGGTGATCGCACCGGCGACGCTGCTCACCGCGCTGCTGTTCCAGTTCGGCCGGCTGCACTCGGCGGGCTACTTCCGGCACTTCGGCGTCAACTTCAGCGTCCTCGACCTGAGCGTCAACGACCACCTGATCAGCGGTGCCGACGGGCTGTTCGTCCCGCTGGCGGGTGCCTGCGCGCTGGCCCTGGTGCTGCTCCTGCTGCACCGGGTGGTCGCCCACCGGCTGCCGAGCGGCCCCCGGTGGCGGGTGCTGCGGCTGCTGGCGCCGGCAGCCGGGGCGGTCGGCGCCGTCCTGGTGGCGCTGGCGCTGCTCGACCTGCTCACCGACGTCCGGCTGTTCTGGGGCGAGTCGGAGGCCGGCGGCCTCGGCCTGGCCGTCGGCGTGCTGCTCGTCGTCTACGCGGTGCGGCTGGTGCGCGCCGCCCGTGGCACCCCGCGCCGGTCGGAGAGCGCCGAACTCGCCGAGTGGGCGGCGGCGTTCCTGCTGGTCAGCGTCGGGCTCTACTGGGCCGTGGGCAGCTACGCCCTCGGGGTCGGCACCGGCCGGGCCCTGCAGCTGCAGCGGGCGCTGCCGACCCAGCCGGCGGCGGTGCTCTACAGCGAGCGCAGCCAGAGCATCGACGTCCCCGGCGTGGTGGAGGTCCGCTGCGCCGATCCGGAGGCCGCCTACCGGTTCCGGTACGACGGGCTCCGGCTGGTGCGGCAGGCCGGCAACCAGTACCTGCTGGTGCCGGCCACGTGGACGCGCGCCACGGGGAGCGCCCTGCTGATCCCGCGCGGGTCCGGTGTCCGGCTGGAGTTCCGGACCGCCACCGCCCCGTCGGGGCCGTGCTGACGGGCATCGGCCCTGCCCACCGGGGTGGGCAGGGCCAGCCTCCTCAGGGCACCTAGGCGCCCACCGGCACCCGGTCCAGGAAGCCGAGGACCGTGCTGATCCGGCCGTCGGCGTCGACCAGGGCGACGTCGGAGCCGGCGATCGGGGCGTCCTGCCCGGCCGGGCCCAGCTCCCACGAGAAGCGGACCTGGTCGTGGTGCGCATCCACCGTGCCGACCGGCCGGAAGACGAAGCCCGGGAACTGCGCCTGGACGGCGGCGATCGTGGCGTCGATCGCATCGCGGCCGCGGGCGTCGGCGAGCGGGTCGGTGTACCGGGCGTCGGCGCTGAACAGCGCGTCGACGGCCGCCCGGCGGGCGCCCGGGTCGGTCTCGTTCCAGGCGGCCAGGTAGCGGTCGACGAGGTCGGGGGTGGCGGTCATGGCGGAACTCCTCTGCATCTCGGGGTGGGATCAGCGCCGGCGGAGGCCGGCGATCTGGACGAGGGCGAAAGCGGCGACGACGGCGGCCTGGAGCAGCACCCAGGCGGTGCCGAGGGCGGTCAGGTCGAACGCGCCGGCGACGACGGCGGCGACGCTGGCCGCCGCCCACAGCGCGTTGGCGGCCACGACCGCCTCGACGGCCGGGACGGGCGCCGGCCGACGGGCGGCGACGGCGGCGACCGCGACGGCGTAGGCGAGCAGGAAGCCGCCGAGGCCGAGCAGGGCGCCGCTCGGGACGCCGAGCACGTCGGACAGCCACGGTGCGGCCAGCAGGTAGGCCGCCCCGTTGGCCCCGGTGACGGCGGCGTCGAGGCGCAGCGCCGTGCGGAGCAGGTCGGGGCGGCGGGTGGTGGGGGCGGGTGCGGTGGTCATGGCGACGACCGTGCCGCCGACGGGGAACGGCGTCGATTACCTCGCAGGTAGGCGACAGCCGTCGGCGGGCTGGCTAGCGTCGGCGCCGTGACCAGCGCACTCGCGTCGGAGACCACCGCGGGGGAGCTGCTGCGCGGGTGGCGTCGCCGCCGCCGGCTCAGCCAGCTGGACCTCGCCGTCGAGGCGGGGGTCTCCGCCCGCCACCTGAGCTTCGTGGAGACCGGGCGGGCCCGGCCGAGCCGCGAGATGGTGCTGCACCTCGCCGAGCAGCTCGAGGTCCCGCTGCGGGAGCGCAACGAGATGCTCGTGGCCGCGGGGTTCGCGCCGGTCTACGGCCGGCGCCGGCTCGACGAGCCCGACATGGGGACCGTCCGGGCCGCGGTGGACCTCGTCCTCGCCGCCTACGAGCCGTTCCCCGCGCTGGTCGTCGACCGCTCGTGGAACCTGGTGGCCGCGAACCGGGCCGTCGCGCTGTTCACCGAGGGGGCGGCGCCGTTCCTGCTCGAGCCCCCGGCCAACGTGCTGCGGCTGAGCCTGCACCCGGAGGGGCTCGCCCCGCGGATCCTCGACCTCGCGCAGTGGCGCCGGCACGTGCTCCACCGGCTGGCCCGGGAGGCGCACCTCACCGGCGACCCGGGCCTGTCCGCGCTGCACCGCGAGCTCGCCGCCCTGCCCGGGGGGACCGCGGCGGCGCCGCCGAACGGGATCGCCGTCCCGCTGCGGGTCCGGTGGCGGGACACCGTGCTGTCCTTCCTGAGCACCGTGACCACGTTCGGCACCGCGATCGACGTGACCGCCGCCGAGCTGAGCATCGAGGCGTTCCTCCCCGCCGACCCGGCCACCGCCGAGGCGCTGCGCGCGCGGAGCTGACCGGCGGTCAGTCCTCCTCCTGGGCCTCCGCCTCCGCGTCGTGCTCGCGGGTGGCCATGCCGCCGTGCCCGCCCTCGTCGTGCTGGCCCGGGTGCAGGTTGTTGGTCCGGTCGTCCTCGCGCGGCTCGCTCACCGGCTCAGTCTCCCGTGCGGTCCGTGAGCGCGCTCACCCGCGGGAGGGGACGAATGCCGACCTCCCGGGTGCTGGAACCGGTTGTACCGACCAACCGGAGGAGCAGCGCATGTCCCAGCCCGTCCTGCAGGTGATCGCCGCCAGCACCCGCCCCGGCCGCAAGGGTCTCGCCGTCGCGCGCTGGATCGCCCGCCAGGCCGAGCAGCACGGCGGCTTCGACGTCGAGGTGGTCGACCTGGCCGAGGTGGGGCTCCCGGTCTTCGACGAGCCGAACCACCCGCGGCTGCAGCAGTACACGCACCAGCACACCCGCGACTGGAGCGCCACGGTCGCCCGGGCCGACGCGTTCGTCTTCGTCACCCCCGAGTACAACCACTCGCTGCCGGGCTCGCTGAAGAACGCGCTGGACTTCCTGCACACCGAGTGGGCCGACAAGGCCGCCGGGATCGTGTCCTATGGCGGCGTCTCGGCCGGGCTCCGGGCGGCCACCGCGCTCAAGCCGGTGCTCGCCGCCCTGCGCGTGGTGCCGGTCGTCGAGGCGGTGTCCATCCCGTTCTTCGCCCAGTTCCTGGACGAGGACGACGAGTTCGTGCCCAACTCCGAGCTCGAGGTCGGCGCCAAGGCGATGCTCGGCGAGATCGACCGGCTCACCGGCGCCCTGCGCACCCTCCGCGCCTGACTCCCTTCCCGCGCGAGATCTGCACACTCGGGGCATTCGCGCCCTCGAAAGCCCCGACCGTGCAGATCTCGGGGGGACCGCGGACCCCGGACACGCGATCGGGCCCTGCTCCCGGAGAGGAGCAGGGCCCGATCGTGCGAGGGGGACGACCTACAGGACGTCGAACTCGTTGAACTCCGCGCCGCCGGAGAGCTGGGCGTAGCCCGGGCCGCGGTCGAAGAACGGCTCCTCGCCGGTCCGCGACGCGCGGATCGACGCCCGCAGCTCCTCGGTCGCCGCCTCGTCGGCCGTGCCGTCCTCGCGCACGACGACGCCGTAGTCGTCACGGGCGCCGGCCACCGATACCTTGCGCCAGGCGATGTCGCGCAGCACCTCCTCGACCGGGCGGTCCAGCGGGTCGCCCCAGCCGCCGCCGCCGGTGGTGCGGATCCGCACGACCGTGCCGGCCTTCAGCGGCTCGGCGTCGGCCAGCGCGTCGACGTCGTGCTCGTCCGGGCCGCCCGGGTCGACCGTGACCTGGAACGGCCGGCCGGCCTTGCCGCCCTTCACGCCCCAGCAGGCCAGGATCGAGCGGTCGGCGATGGACATGAAGTGCGCGTCGCGCAGCACCCGGATGTGCTTCTCGTAGCCGCAGCCGCCGCGGTAGCGGCCGGGGCCGCCGGAGTCCAGCGCCAGGCCCAGCCGCTCGACCCGCAGCGGGAAGCGGCCCTCGGTGAACTCCGTCGGCAGGTTCCGCGAGTCGGGGACGACGTGGATGGTGTCCTCGCCGTCGGCGTAGTACCGGCCGCCCGACCCGCCGCCCAGCACCTCGCGCATGAGGTAGGGCTGGCCGTCGAAGTCGGTGCCGTAGACGCCGGTGTAGCGGATCGTCTCCTGGTCGGCGGGCATCCGGCCGCCGGTGGCCTTGGCCAGCACACCGGCGAGCACGCCGAGCAGCCGCAGGATCACGAACGTCCGGGCGTTGGTGGGCGCCGGGAAGATCGGGGTGAGCAGCGTGCCCTTCTCGGGGAAGCGCATCTCGATCAGCGGCACGACGCCCTCGTTGACGTCGAGCTCGGCCATCCGCTCCGGCGTCGCGGCCAGGTTGCGCAGGATCGGCGCCAGCCACTTCTTGAGGAAGTTGCCGTCGGCGTAGTCGCCGCAGTGGTTGATCGGGCCCTTGGCCTGCGGCCCGGTGCCGGTGAAGTCGATGACCAGCGGCGTCTCGGCCGAGGAATCCATGGTCAGCGTGATCCGCTGCCGGTGGAGCTGCGGCTCCTCGACGCCGTCGTGCTCGGCGTAGTCCTCCCAGACGTAGGTGCCGTCCGGGATCTGGGACAGGATCTCGCGCCGGTAGACCTCGGTGGAGTTGGCCAGGATCGCGTCGAAGCAGGCCTCGACGGCGGCGACGCCGTACCGGTCGAACAGCTCGCCCAGGCGGCGGGCCCCGGCCAGGCAGGCCGAGCACTCGGCGTCGAGGTCGGCGGCCAGCGAGTCGGGCATCCGCGAGTTGCGGGTCATGATCTTCAGCGCGCTCTCGTTCGGCACGCCGCGGTCCCACAGCTTGATCGGAGGGACCATCAGGCCCTCCTCGTACACGCTGGTCGCCGCCGAGGGCATAGAGCCCGGCACCGCGCCGCCGATGTCGTCGTGGTGGCCGAACGCCTGGATGAACGCCACCACGTAGGGCGCGCCGTCGTCGCCGGTCGCGAACACCGGCACCGTGACGCACAGGTCGGGCAGGTGCCCGATGCCGCCCTCGGAGGCGTAGACGTCGTTGTGGAAGAAGACGTCACCGACGTTCATCTGCTCGATCGGGTAGTCGCGCACCACGGGGTGCACGAGCGCCGAGTACGAGCGGCCGGTGAGCTTGCGCAGGTTCCGGTCGTGGATGCCGGCCCGGAAGTCGTGCGCGTCGCGGATCATCGGCGAGCGCGAGGTGCGCCCGATCGCCGTCTCGACCTCCTTCTCGATGGCCGCCAGCGTGCCGGCGACGATCTCGACGAGGACCGGGTCGGCGTCGACCTTGGTCGCGTTCAGGGGACCGGTGGGGAACGTCGTCGTCACTGGCCCGACTCCTTCGTGAGCAGCAGGTTGCCGTGGTCGTCCACGGTGGCGGCGAAGCCGGGGTGCACCGGGACGGTGGAGCCGAACTCCTCGATGATGGCCGGGCCGCTGACCACGTCGCCGGGGGCGAGGTCGGGCCGGTTGTAGGTGGGGGTGTCGACCCAGTCGTCGAAGAACACCCGGCGGCTGCCGGTGACGGCGCGCTCGATCCCGCCGTCGCGCGGCTCGAGCCGCACGATGTCGGGACGGCGGATCGGGCCGATGCCGCTGACCCGCAGGTTCACCCACTCGACGGCCTGGCGCGGGTCGTCGGCGAAGTCGTAGCCGTAGAGCTGGCGGTGCGCGGCGTGGAACTCCTGCGCGACCTGCTCGGCCGCGGCGGCGTCGAGCTCGCCGTCGGCCACCGGCACCCGCACCTCGAAGGCCTGGCCGACGTAGCGCAGGTCCGCGGTCCGCTGCATGCGCTGGTCGGCGCGGTCGAAGCCCTCGCCGTCCAGCGCCACCCGCGCCTGGTCCTCCAGGGCGCCGAACACCGAGCGCACCCGGTCCAGGTCGAGGTCGGCGTGCTTGCTGACGACGGTCTGCACGTAGTCGTTGCGGACGTCGACGGTGAGCAGGCCGAACGCGCTGACGTTGCCCGGGTTCGGCGGCACCAGCGTCCTCGGCAGGCCGAGGATGTCCATGAGCCGGCAGGCCAGCAGCGAGCCCGAGCCGCCGAACGTGGTGAGCGTGAAGTCGCGGACGTCGAGGCCGCGGGCCACGGTCACCTGGCGCAGCGCGTTGGCCTGGTTCCAGGCGGAGATCTCCAGGATCCCGGTCGCGGTGCGGGCCAGGTCCAGGTCCAGGGAGGCGCCCAGCTTCTCCAGGCCCTCGCGGGCCGCGTCCACCGACAGCGGGATCTCGCCGCCGAGCAGGTGCGGGGGGATCCGGCCGAGGACGACGTGCGCGTCGGTGACGGTCGGCTGGGTGCCGCCGTTCGAGTAGCAGATGGGGCCGGGGTCGGCGCCGGCCGACTTCGGGCCGACCTTGAGCGTCCCCTCGGGCGACAGCCAGGCGATCGAGCCGCCGCCCGCGCCGACGGTGACGACGTCGATCATCGGGATCTTGCTCGGGTAGTCGCCGACCGAGCCCTCGGTGGTGAGCGCCGGGTCGCCGTCGATGACCACGGTGACGTCGGTGGAGGTGCCGCCGCCGTCGCAGGTGAGCACGCGGTCGAAGCCGGCGGTGCCGGCGATCAGCGCGGCGCCCAGGGCGCCGGCGGCCGGGCCGGAGAGCATCGTGGTGATCGGCTGGTGCACGACCTCGCCGGCCGAGAGCACGCCGCCGTTGCTCTTCATCACGTAGAACGGCACGCCCGGGGCGATCTCGTCCAGCCGGGTGCGGATGTTGGTGACGTAGGCGCTCACCTTGGGCTTGACCGCGGCGTCGACCAGGGTGGTCACCGAGCGCTCGTACTCGCGGTACTCGCGCAGGACGCCGGAGCTGATCGAGACGACGGCGTCGGGGTGCTCCTCGCGGATCACCTCGAGCATCCGCTGCTCGTGCGCGTCGTTCGCGTAGGCGTGCAGGAAGCAGACGCCGATCGTGGTGATGCCGGCGTCCTTGAAGAAGCGGGCCGCGGCGCGGGCGTCGCCCTCGTCGAACGGGCGCACCTCGGCGCCGGTGTGGTCCAGCCGGCCGCGCACCGTCCTCACCAGGTCGGCCGGGACGATCCGCGGCGGCTTGACCCAGAAGTAGCTGTTGCCGTAGCCGTCGGGCACCGATTGGCGGGCGATCTCCAGGACCGACTCGTAGCCCTCGGTCGTGATGAACCCGATCCGGTCGAGCTTGCCCTCGAGCAGCTGGTTGGTCGCCACCGTCGTCCCGTGGCTGACCGCCGTGACGGCGGTGCCGTCGAGGCCCATCAGGTCGAGGACCTTGCGGACGCCGGCGAGGAAGCCCTCGGCCGGGTCGGCGGGCGTGGAAGGGGTCTTCGTCGTGGTCGTCCGGCCGGACTCCTCGTCCACCGCGACGACGTCGGTGAACGTCCCCCCGGTGTCGATGCCGATGCGGACCCGGCGTTCACTCATGGACAGAAACCTTAGCGCTGAGATATCTCGTCGGGAAGACCTTGGCGGTGCCGTCAGAACAGTGCCAGGTCATGAGCGGTTCAAGACACCGGCGACCCGTGACGATGACGTGGCCGTGCTCAACCTGAGCGGTCGGCGGTCCCGGCGGGAGAAGTGGCTGGGGGACCCGGAGAGCCGGTCCGAGAAGCGGTCGCGGTGGATCGTGGCTTACGCCGCGGCGCTGCCGCCCCTCGCGGCCTTCGTCGTGGCCGCGTGCTCGCGTTTCGACACGTCGTCCCTGCGGCCGGGCCCCTACCTGCTCGAGCTGAGCGCCGGCGCCTTCTTCGCCGTGGCGTGCGTGCTGCCCCGCAGCTGGGCGCGCGCGGTGGTGGTCGCCGTGGTCGCGGGAGGACTGGTCACCCTCGGCGTCACCTCGATCGACGAAGATCTCGCAACGCCGGGGCAGCTCTGGCTCCCGGGCGTCTTCGTGCTCGCCGCGGTGATCATCTGCCTCCACGACGTGGTGGCGACCGTCGCCGCGGCAGGGCGTGAACCGACCGGGCGGGCAGTGTTCCGCGGTCGCGGCGACGAGGTGCTGGCGGCCGAGGGCTGCACCGTGTGCGACCGCGTCGTCTGCGCGCGGCCGACGCCGGACGAGATCGACGAACTGGGACCGCTGGTCCCTCCGGTCGAACCGGGCCGCCGCTGGCCGGCGGTCGCCGCGGTCGCAGTCGTCGCGCTCGCCTCCGGCGCGCTCCTCGCTCGTCGCCGGGGCTGAGCGCCGGCGTCACTCCAGGTCGGCCTGCCAGAGGTCCGGGCCGAACACCTCGTACTGGATGTCCTTCGGCGGGATGCCGCGGTCGATCAGCCGGCTGCGCAGCGCCTGCATGAACGGCAGCGGGCCGCACAGGTAGTACAGCGCGCCCCACGGCAGCTCCACCTCGTCGAGGTCCACCTGCCCGGCGTGCACGCCGTCGACCGGCAGCGAGCACTCGCCGCCGCGCTCGAACCAGACGTCGATCCGCCCGTGGGGCAGCTTGCGGACGTCGTCGAGGACCTGCTGGCGCAGCGCCCACGAGGACTCGTCCAGAGCGGCGTGCCAGAGCCGGATGTCCAGGTGCGACCCGGCGTTGACCAGGTGCGACAGCATCCCGGCCATCGGGGTGATGCCGATGCCGGCGCTGGCGAAGACCACCGGCCGGCCGGAGTCGTCGAGCACGACGTCACCGAAGGGCAGGGACATCTCGATCCGGTTGCCGACGTCGACCCGGTCGTGCAGCCAGTTGGACACCTCGCCGTCGGGCTTGCCCCCGCCGTGCACCCGCTTGACCGCGAACTGGCGGTGCTCGCCGTCGTCGGCCGCGGTGAGGCTGTACTGCCGGGGCTGGCGGACGCCGTCGGGCATCACCGGGCGCACGGTCACGTACTGGCCCGGCAGCGAGGTCTTCACCAGCCGGTCGTCGACCCGCTTGACCTTGAAGGTGACGACGTCGTCGGTCTCCCGGATCTTGTCGGTGACCTCCCACTCGCGCCAGACCGTCTCCGGCCGGACGCCGCGGGCGCTGTAGAGGCCGCGCTCCTGGTTGATCAGCGCGTTCGCCATCAGCCAGTAGACCTCGTCCCAGGCGGCGGCCACCTCCGGCGTCACGGCGTCGCCGAGCACGTCGGCGATCGCCCAGAACAGGTTGTCGTGCACCACCTGGTACTGCGCGGGCGTGATGCCCAGCGAGGCGTGCTTGTGCGCGATCCGGCTCATCAGGTGCTCGGGCAGCCGGTCGGGGTGGTCGACCAGCGCGGTGGCGAAGACCGCGACCGAGCCGGCCAGCGCCACCTGCTGGGTGCCCTCGGCCTGGTTGCCGCGGTTGAACGTGCCGTCCAGCAGCTCGGGGTGCTGGCCGAACAGGTGCTCGTAGAACCGGCGGGCGATCTCCTGGATGTTCTCGGCGACCACCGGCAGCGTGGCCTGGATCACGGGCGTGGACTTCGCGGACAGCATGCGTGCGCTTCCCCCTCATGCGTTCGGATCAGGTCCCCGTCCACCCCACGCTAGGGAGGACGGCGCGATCCGGCAGGTCGGGAGCTGGGCGGGAGCCCCATCCGGTCGTAGGGTCCCGGGACCGGCCGCCACAGCGGGCGCGGGGAGGAGGCCCGGGTGTTCCGTCACGAGGGAGGGCAGCCCATCCCCGGTGCCGAGCCGCTCGTGGCCGCCTTCGTCGACGCCACCGAGGCGCTGGTCTGCATCACCGGTCGCGACGGGGCCATCCTCTACGCGAACCCGGCGCTGCAGCGGTTCACCGGGCGCACCCCGGACCGGCTGCTGGGCCTGCCGTTCTGGGAGGTCTACGTGGTCCCCGAGCACGTGGAGCTGGCGCAGGACGCCTCCGCGCGGGCGATCCGCACCGGCCGGGCCTACCCGCAGGAGGGCGACTGGCTCACCGGGGACGGCACCCGGCGCCGGGTGGCGATGCGCCTGACGGTGCTGGCCGACGACGACGGCCGGCCGTACGCGATCGCCTGCGTGGGCATCGACGTGACCGCCGACCGCGAGCGCGAGGAGCGGCTGCACGCGCGGGCGCACACCGATCCCCTCACCGGGATCGCCAACCGGGGCGCGCTGTTCGACGCGCTGCGGCGGCACCTGGACCGGACCACCGGCGAGGGGTGCGGCGTGCTCTTCTGCGACCTGGACCGGTTCAAGCCGATCAACGACGAGTTCGGGCACGCGGTGGGCGACCAGCTGCTGGCCGAGGTGGCGAACCGGATCGTGGACGTGGTGGCCCCGGGCGACCTGGTGGCGCGTTTCGGCGGCGACGAGTTCGTCGTCCTCCGCCCGTCCTGCGACGAGGCGGCGCTCACCGCGCTGGCGCAGCGGGTGGTGGCCGGCGTCCTGGCGCCCTTCGAGCTGCCCACCGGCCCGCAGCCGGTCGGCATCAGCGTGGGGGTGGCCCTCGGGCGGCCCGGCGAGGACCCCGACGAGCTCATCGCCCGGGCCGACCGCGCCATGTACGGGGTGAAGAGCCACCAGCGCCGGCGCGTGCCCCGCGCCTGAGATCAGCCGGCGACGACGAGGCCGTCGTCCAGCCGCACCACCCGGTCGGCCGAGGCGACCACCGCGGGGTCGTGGCTGGCCAGCAGCACGCCGGTGCCGGTGGCCGCGTGCAGGTCGCGCAGCGTGCTGACGACGTGCGCGGTCAGCTCGTCGTCCAGCCGGGCGGTCGGCTCGTCGGCCACCAGGAACGCCGGGCGGACGACGAGCGCGCGGGCCAGGGCGGTGCGCTGCTGCTCGCCGAGCGAGACCTCGTCGGGCGCCCGTTCGGCCAGGTGGCCCAGCCGCAGCAGGTCGAGCACCTCGCCCGCCGCCGTCGCCGGCTCGAGCTGCCCGGCCAGGCGGGCGGCCAGCGCCACGTTGTCGGCCAGGCTGAGCTCGCCCAGCAGGCCGAACCGCTGGGGGACGACGGCGACGGCGGTCCACGGCGCCGCCGCCGGATCGGCCGCGCCGGGCACCTCCACCGTGCCGCGGTCGGGGCGCTCCCAGCCGAGCAGGCAGTTCAGCAGCGTCGTCTTCCCCGAGCCGGAGCGGCCGAGCAGGGCGACCATCTCGCCGGGGTGCACCTGGATGCTCACCCCGCGCAGCGCGTGCACCTCCTCCCGGCCGCGGCGGAAGCTCTTGTGCAGGTCGGTCGCCCGCAGGACGGCGCTCACGTCGGCTCCCGCAGCACGACGGCGTCGTCGGTGACGTCGACCAGCACGCGCCGGGCGGTGAACCGGGCCAGCGCCTCCTCGGGCAGCTGGATCCGGCCGTCGCCGTCGATGACCGCCAGCCGCCGGCCACCCACCTCCTCGTGCGCCACCGCGCCGGAGCGCAGGTGGATGACCTGGTCGGCGGCCGCCGCGGCCTGGGCGTCGTGCGTGGCCATGACGACCGTGGTGCCGGTGCGGGTCAGCTCGCGGACGGCGGCCAGCAGGTCGGCGGCGGTGCGGCTGTCGAGCTCGCTGGTGGGCTCGTCGGCGACCACCAGCGCCGGGCGGCCGATCACCGCCTGGGCGAAGGCGAGCCGCTGCTGCTCGCCACCGGAGAGCTGCCCCGGCAGGTGGTCGGCCCGCTCGGCGATGCCGAGCAGCTCCATCAGCCGGTCGGCCTGGCTCGCCGCCTCCGCCCGGGGGACGCCGCGGAACCGGGCGGCCAGCGCCAGGTGCTCGCGACCGGTGAGGTGCGCCAGCAGGTTCTGCGGCGGGCGGGGGAAGACGTAGCCGATGCTCCGGCGGCGCAGCGCCCGCAGCCGGTGCGCCGACAGCCCGGTGAGCGGCTGGCCGGCCACCTCGGCGCGACCCGCGGTCGGCCGGTCCTGCGCGGCCAGGATGCGCAGCAGCGAGCTCTTGCCCGAGCCGGAGGGCCCGGTGATGGCGGTCAGCCGCCCGGCGGGGATCACCGCGTCCACACCCTTGAGCGCGTGCGCCTCGCCGCTGGGCGACCAGTAGATGCGGACCAGGCCCTCGCAGACCGCCGCCGGGACGTCATGCCGCATCGCGCATCACCTGGCCTCCGGTGCTCCGGCGGGCCGTGCGGCCGACGAGGGCCGCCCCGCCGGCGGTCACGAGCAGCACGCCGGCGAGCACGGCCGCCAGGCTGCCCCACGGGACGGCGAACAGGGGGTCGGGCCGCAGGCCGGGCACGGGGTCGAGGCGGTCGAGCACCAGCGCGGACGCGGGGAGCGCGACGGCGGTGGCGACCAGCGCGGCCAGCCCGGTCAGCAGGCCGATCTCCAGCGCGCCGGCGGCGTCGGCGGAGCGCCGGCCCATGCCCATGCGGGTGAGCAGCAGCGCGGCCACCGTGCGCCGGCGCTGCTGGGCGAGCGCGTGCATCGCCACCCCGACCAGCCCGAGCACGCCGGCGGCCAGCGCGACCGCCCGCAGGTAGGACAGCGCCCACGTCTGGGCATCGAGCTCGGGGCGGTCGGCGAACTCGGCCGCCGTCCGCACGTCGTCGCCCTGCTCGAACCCGGCGGCGACGACGGCCCGGGTCACCTCACCGGCGTCGCCGCGGGCCCAGACCTCGCGGGCGAGCACCAGGTCGATCTGCCGGCTGACCCGGCTCAGCGCCTCGTCGAAGCGGTCCCAGTCCGCGACGAACAGCGGGTCCTGGCCGCGCTGACCGGGGAAGGCGCTGGCCCGGCCGACGACCTCGACCGGCACCGACCAGTAGCGGAAGTCCAGGACCAGCTCGCCGCCGGTGGCGTCGGTGACCCCCTCGGGCAGGTCGCCGGCGACGACGACGGGCACCCGGGCGCCGTCGTACCCGGAGAGCGCGGACATCAGCTCGGGCAGCGGCTGGTCGGCGAACGCCTCGTTCCAGCGCACCACGTCGGTGATCTCGTCGGGGCGGACGACGAGGACGTCGGCCGGCGACTCGCTGGGCACCAGGGTGCCGGTGTCCTCCGAGCCGACCAGCGTCGCGGCCCCGGGCAGCGGGCCGTCGCCGGGGCTGAGCCGGGAGAGCGGGACGACGACGTCGCTGCCGCTGGCGACCGACGCCTTGGCCGCGATCGTCCGGTCGGTGGAGTCGGCCAGGGCACCGGCGTACACGACGAGGCCCAGCGCCAGCGCCGTCGTCACCACGACGAGCCGGGTGGCGCCCTGCCCGGCCAGCACCCGGCGGGCGGCGAGGAATCCGGCGGTGGGCAGCCGGCGGACGGCGCGCAGGGCGCCGAGGCGGGGCAGCAGCGCGGTGACCAGCCCGGCGGCGACGACGGTCACCAGCAGCGGGGCGAGCAGCGGCAGGACGCCGATGCCGGCGCCCTCCTCCGGTTCGGCGAGCACCAGCGGGACGACGGTGACGACCGTGACCGCCGCGGTGACCGCCAGCCACGGGACCCGGCCGGCGATCGAGGCTGCCGCGCCCCGGCCGACGGCGTCGATCCGGCTGAACAGCACCGCGGTGACCGCGCCGACGACGGCCAGGGTCGCGGCAGCCGCGGCGACCAGGGCCAGGGCGGCGCCGGCGAGCACCGATCCGGGGAGGTCGGCCGAGGGGCCGAGCGCGCGCACCAGCAGCCAGCCCGCGGCACCTCCGGCGGCCAGGCCGGCCAGTAGCGGGAGGAGGGACTCCCGGGCGGCGTCCAGCGCGCCGCGGGCCGGCGAGACGCCACGGGCGACCAGTGCGCGCATCTCGTCCTCGCGGCGGCGCACCCGCTGCCCGGCCCAGGCGCCGACGAGCACCAGCGCGGCCGCCCCACCGCCGATGCCGACGGCGCGGACGGGCGGCTCGAGCAGCTCGACGGTGCGGTCGACGATGTCGAGCACGGGCAGCAGGCCGGAGCGGGGCTCGAGGTTGGCGAAGTTCCACTGGTCGACCAGCTGCGCCACGGGCGAGTCGGGCTTGGTGAGCCGCAGCTGCAGCTCGGCGACCCGGTCGGCCGTCGCGCGCATCTCCTCGACCTGCACGTCCGGCGTCGGCGGCAGGAACCACTCGAGGAAGACGTCCTCGCCGAGCTGCTCGTAGGCGCCGAGCGCGACGTCGCGGGGTGCGATGACGGCCGGCGGCGGGGGCACCAGCTCCAGCGACTGCGGGACGTAGCGGGGGACGAACAGGTAGGCCTGCGCCTCCCACCACTGCTCGATCGGCTCGACCGGGGTGACGTAGACGCCGCTGACGGTCACCGTCGTCGTCCCGCGGTCCTCGGTGGCGAGGGGCAGGGGATCACCGGGGCCGGCCCCGGTGCCCGCGGCCAGCTCCTCGGGGATGAGCACGCCGTCGGCCGACGCCGCGCCGGCGACGATCTCCAGGTGCTCCTCGGCGCCGGTGCGGGAGGCCAGCTCCACCTCGCCGGCCCCGCCGTCGGCCAGCGGCGTGAGCACCGGCCGGCGCAGCTGGGTGGTGAGCAGCGGGCGGTTGAGCCCGGCGTCCTCGGCGGTGCGGGCGACGCCGGTGTCGAGCTCGTCGAGCCGGGGGAGCCGGTCGACCGGCCGGCGGCCGTCCGCGGTGAAGGTGGAGCTGTAGATCGAGGTGCCGAGCGTCGCCGGGGAGAGCCGTTCCTCCTGCTGCTCCCAGGCGCCCTGCTCGGCCGAGGCGATCATCAGCGGCGCGGAGACGACGGCCGCCGCCAGCACCGCCACCAGGAGGACCAGCCCGGCGGCCTGACCCGGCAGCGGGAGCAGCGCCAGGCGCAGCCGCCGGAGCCATCGGGTGATCATCAGCGGGGAACGTACCGGTACCGGTGGCCCCACCGCGATCACCCGACGGCGTCACCAGGGAACGGTGCCGGCGTCCTCGAAGAAGCCCCCGGTCGGGCCGTCGTCGGGCAGCGTCGCCAGGCGGATGGCGGTGGCCGCACCCTGCTGCGGGGTCCGCACGCCGCGGAAGCCGTTGAGGTCGGTGGCGACGAAGCCCGGGCAGGCGCAGTTGACCAGGATGCCGGTGCCGGCCAGCTCGCGGACGTACTGCAGCGTGACGGCGTTGAGGAACGTCTTGGAGGGGGAGTAGGCCACGGCGATCGGGCCGGTTGTGAGCTCGCCGCCCGGCCCGGACTGCCGGGTGAGCGAGCCGACGCCGCTGGACATGTTGACGATCCGCGGCGACGGCGCCCGGCGCAGCAGCGGCAGCACCGCGTTGGTGACCCGGATGACGCCGAGGACGTTGGTGTCCACGACGGTGCGGATGACGTCGAGGTCGACGGTGGTCGGCATCTGGTCGAGGCGGCCGGTGATGCCGGCGTTGTTCACCAGGGCGTCCAGGTGGCCGGCGCGCTCGGCGAGCAGGTCCGCGGCGGCACGCACGCTGCTGTCGTCGGTGACGTCCAGCGGGACGCCGAAGGCGTCGACGCCGGAGCCGCGCAGCCGGGCCACCGCGTCGTCCCGCCGTGCCGCGTCGCGGGCGCCCACCCCCACGCTCCAGCCCAGCGCGCCGAGGCCCGCCGCGATCTCGTAGCCGATGCCCTTGTTCGCCCCGGTGACCAGGGCGGTCTTCGTGTCGCTCATGCCGTCGAGCCTGCGGCCGGGGTGGCCCCGCGGTCCAAGACGAGCTGGGTGCCCGGCGATACCCGGCGGGTATCGCTCCGCCGCCCCCACGCGGCTACCGTCGTCGGCGTGGAGACGCGGGAGCTGCGGTACTTCGTCGCCGTCGCCGAGGAGCTGCACTTCGGCCGGGCCGCACAGCGCCTGGGCATGGCGCAGCCGCCGCTGTCCCGGGCGATCAGCCGGCTCGAGCGCCGCCTGGGTGCCGAGCTGCTGCACCGGACGAGCCGGTCCGTCACGCTGACCGGGGCGGGGGCGGTCCTCCTGCACGAGGCGCGGGCCGCCCTGGACGCCGTGGCGGCCGCCGAGCAGCGGACCCGGCGGGCGGCCCGGACCGCGGACGGCGAGCCGGGGGTCGTGCTGGCCACCAAGGCCGGGGCGTCGACGGAGCTGCTGGCCAAGCTGCTGGACGCCTACGCGGCGGAGCCCGGCGCCACCCGCGTCGAGGTGGCGCTCTGCGGCCCCGGCGAGCAGGCGCGGTACCTGCGCGACGGCCGCGCCGACGTGGCGGTCCTGCACCGGCCGTTCGACGACGTGGCCGGCTTCGACGTCGAGGAGCTCGGCACGGAGGGTCAGGTCGTCGTCCTCCCGGCCGGGCACGAGCTGCCCACCCGCCGGGAGCTGCACCTCGCCGACCTGGACGACCTGCCGCTCCCGCGCTGGCCCGCGCCGGACGGCAGCTACCCGACCGGCTCCGGCCCGGCGGTGCAGAGCCCGACCCAGCTGCTGCAGCTGGTCTCGCTGGGCCGGGCCGCGGCCGTGCTGCCGGAGTCGGTCCGGCCGCTGCTGCACGACGACGTCGTCGCGGTGCCGGTCGTGGACGCCCCCGAGGTCACCACGGTCATCGCCTGGCCGCCGCACAGCCGCTCGCGGGCGGTCGCCGATCTGGTCCGCACCGCCCTCCGCCTCTGACCTTCCGGATCAGCCCCGGTGGGCCTTCACCGACAGCGGCTCCCACCGCTTCCACTCGGCCAGCCGGGACTCGTAGTCCCGCGTGGCGATCGCCAGCGGGCCGTCGCCGAAGAAGACCCGCAGCGGCGGCTCCTCGGCGTCGACGAGCTCCAGGACCGCGGCACGGGTGGCGGCCGGGTCGCCGGGGTTGCCGGCGCGGGCCTTGCGGGCCTCGGCCGCCTTCGCGCGGAACTCGTCGTAGGCCGGGTCCGGCGTCGCGTGCCTCGCCGACGAGCCGCCCCAGTCGGTGCCGTAGGCGCCGGGCTCGATGATCGTGACCTTGATGCCGAAGTCGGCGACCTCCGCGGCCAGCGACTGGCTGAGCGCCTCGAGCGCCCACTTGGAGGCGTTGTAGATGCCGATGTTCGGGAACGCGCTGATCCCGCCGATGCTGCTGACCTGCAGGATGTGGCCGGAGCCCTGCGCCCGCAGGATCGGCAGCGCGGCCTGGGTGACGAAGAGGGCGCCGAAGACGTTCGTCTCGAACTGGGCCCGGGCCTCGGCCTCGGAGATCTCCTCGATCATGCCGAACTGGCCGTAGCCGGCGTTGTTGACGACGACGTCGAGCCGGCCGAACCGCTCGTGCGCCTGCTGGACGGCGGCGACGTCGGCGGCGCGGTCGTCCACGTCGAGCTGCAGCGGCAGCAGGCGGTCGCCGAACCGCTGGGCGAGGTCGTCGAGCGTGCTCGTGTCGCGGGCGGTGGCGGCGACCGAGTCGCCGCGCTCGAGGGCGGCGGTCGCCCACTCCCGGCCGAAGCC
The DNA here is from genome assembly GCF_003319185.1 of Blastococcus sp. TF02A-30. Classification (GTDB taxonomy): domain Bacteria; phylum Actinomycetota; class Actinomycetes; order Mycobacteriales; family Geodermatophilaceae; genus Blastococcus. The sequence continues at coordinate 40,988 of NZ_QOHJ01000001.1, read as the reverse complement.
GCGGGACGCACCGGTGATGAACCAGACCTTGGGCATGCGGCCGACAACCGGGCGGTCCCGTCAGAAATTTCGGTGCGGGTGTCGATGAGGGCCGCCGCCGTTCGACGTCCTGGTGAGGGGCGGCCTGCCAGGGGCCGCCGAGCAGCGGAGGAGAAGGTCATGCGCGATCTCGTCGTCACCACGTTCGTCACCATGGACGGCGTTCTGCAGGCGCCCGGCGGCCCGGACGAGGACACCTCGGGCGGCTTCCGGTGGGGCGGCTGGCTCGTGCCGTTCTTCGACGAGGCGATGGGCGCGCAGATGGACGCCTGGTTCGCGCCCGCCGAGGACTTCCTGCTGGGCCGCGGGACCTACGAGATCTTCGCGCAGCACTGGCCGCAGGCGCCGACCGAGGACGACGCCGTCGCCCGGGCGCTGAACACCAAGACCAAGCACGTCGCCTCCCGCACGCTCACCTCGGTCGAGTGGCAGGGCGCGCGCCTCCTCGGGGACGACGTCCCGGGCGCCGTCCGTGCCCTCCGGGAGCAGGACGGCGGGGAGCTGCAGGTGCACGGCTCCGCCGGGCTGATTCAGACGCTGCTGCGCGAGGACCTGGTCGACGTGCTCCGCGTGATCGTCTTCCCCGTGGCGCTGGGCGAGGGCAAGCGGCTGTTCGGCGAGGGCACCATCCCCCGGACGTGGCGGCTCACCTCGTCGACCGCCACCTCCACCGGGGCGCTGATGTGCGAGTACCGCCGGGTGGGCGAGGTGGAGACCGGCGCCGTCGGCGCGGAGTACGAGAGCTGACCGCCGCCGCCCGCACCTGCGGGGAAGCAGGTCCCCGGGGCGCCGTCCGGAGGCCTGCTTCCCCGCAGTTGGCGACGGCGGCCGGTCCGGACGACGCGGCTCGCGCCCGCGCGGCGCCCGTGATGGGATCTTGCTCGGGCGGCAACGGGGCCGTCCCGACCCCCGGGAGGGCTCCTGATGGCCGACGTCCACGGCCGGTGCGACGACCGCTTCTCCGCCGTGCGGGACGCGCTGGCCCAGCACCTCGACGGCGAGGAGCTCGGGGCGTCCGTCGCGGTGGACCTGGACGGCGAGACCGTCGTCGACCTGTGGGGCGGCCACCGCGACGAGGCGCGCACCCAGCCCTGGTCGGAGCACACGATCGTCAACGTCTGGTCGACGACGAAGTGCGTGCTGGCGCTGGCCGCGCTGCTGCTGGTCGAGCGCGGCGAGCTGGACCTCTACGCACCGGTGGGCGACTACTGGCCGGAGTTCTCCGCCAAGGGCAAGAAGGACGTGCAGGTGCGCCACCTGCTGTCGCACACCTCCGGCGTCTCCGGCTGGGAGAAGCCGTTCTCCATCCGGGACATGTACGACTGGAGCTCGGCCACCGAGCGGCTGGCCCAGCAGCGGCCGTGGTGGGAGCCGGGGACGGCGTCGGGCTACCACGCCGCCACGCAGGGGAACCTGGTCGGCGAGGTGATCCGGCGGATCACGAACACCACGCTGCGGAAGTTCGTCGCCGACTCCATCGCCGACCCGCTGCAGGCCGACTTCCAGATCGGTGCCCGCGAGTCCGAGGTGTCGCGGATCGCGCCCGTGGTGCCGCCGCCCCCGCCGGACGTCGATCCGCGGACGCTGGACCCGGACTCGATCGCGGTCAGGACCTCCACCGGGCCGGTGATGTCGGCCAAGGCGGCGAACTCACCGGAGTGGCGGGCCGCCGACCTCGGCGCGCTCAACGGGCACTCCAACGCCCGCGGCGTGATGAAGGTGCTGCGGGTGCTGTCCCTCGGCGGCACCGCCGGCGGGGTCCGGCTGCTCTCGCCGAAGACCGTGGAGCTGGTGCTCGACCAGCAGTTCGACGGCGTCGACCTGGTGCTGGGCGAGCGGTTCCGGTTCGGCATGGGCTTCTGCCTCGGCTCGCCGGTCGTGCCCTACGTCCCCGAGGGGCGCACCTTCTTCTGGGGCGGCTGGGGCGGCTCGCTGGCGGTGGTGGACCTGGACCGGCGGCTCACGATCACCTACATGATGAACCGGATGACGCCGGGGATCATCGGCTCCGGGCGGGCCGAGGCCTACGTGCGCGCGGTCTACGCCGCGCTGGGCTGACGGCGTGGAGCTCGACGACGTCGTCCCGCGGCCGGACCACGTCACCCGGCAGGCGCGGTGGATCGCCGCCCCACCGGACGACGTCTGGGACGCGCTGCACGCCGTGCGGCTGTCCCGGCTCCCGGTGACGCTGACGCTGTCGGCCGCGCGCTTCCTGCCCGTGCTGCTCGCCGGCCGCGGGCTGGGGCAGCTGCACGACCGGCCGTTCCTGGACGCGCTGCCGGTGCCGCTGCTGGCGTCGGACGAGCCGACCTCGGTCGTGTTCGGCGGGTTGCTGCAGCCCTGGCACTGGACCGGTGGGGAGACCGGGCCGCAGCTGGACGCCGCGGGGCTGCGGGCCTGGTACGCGCCGGGATGGGTGAAGGCCGCGGTGGACTTCCGGCTCGCGCCCAGCGGCAGCGGGACGGAGCTCAGCTCGGAGACGCGGGTGAAGGCGACCGATGACGCCTCCCGCCGGTTGTTCGCCCGATACTGGCGGGTGGTCCGGCCGGGCAGCACCGCCGTCCGCTGGGAGGTGCTGACCGCGGTCGAGCTCACGGCCGCCGGCCGGCTCTAGCCGACGTCGAGGGCGACGCCGGTCTCCCGCGCGGAGACCTCCCAGAGCTGGTCGATCCGCCGCTGCAGGTCCCAGCGCCGCAGCACCGGCCGGCGCACCGCCGCACCGTTCGAGCCCCAGCGGGGGCCGTACAGCTCGCCGCCGCGCGCGCCCGGGTCGGTGGCGGCGCGCAGCTGGGGGCGGGCGCCCTCGGCCGCGGGCATGCCGCTGCGCTTCGCCATGACCTCCGACACCGCGCCCAGCCACCCCCCGCCGCCCTCGCGGACGGTCCGCGCCTGCAGGTCGGTGTTCGACAGCCCGGGGTGCGCGATCAGGCTGCGCGCGGCGACGCCGGCCCGCTCGAACCGCTGCTGGAGGCCCAGCCCGAAGTGGTAGTTCGCCCACTTGGCCTGCGCGTAGGCGCGCCACGGGCGGTAGCGACGGCGCAGGTGCGGATCGGCCGGGTCCACCGGGGAGCCGGCGAAGCGGGCGATGCTCGTGATCGTGACGACGCGGGCCGCCGGCGCCGCGAGCAGCGCGGGCAGCAGGTGCGCGGTGAAGGCGAAGTGGCCGAGGTGGTCGACCCCGAACTGCATCTCGAACCCGTCGGCGGTGCGCCGTTCCGGCATCGCCATGAGCCCGGCGTTGTTCAGCAGCAGGTCGACGCGGTCGTGCGCGGCCAGGACGTCATCGGCCGCCTGCCGCACCGACGCCAGCGAGCCGAGGTCCAGCGGCACGACCTCGAGCGAGGCGTCGGCGTTCCGGGCGCGGACCTGCTGCTCCGCCGTCCGGGCCTTGTCCTGGTCGCGGGCGGCGATCACCACGTGCGCGCCGGCGCGGGCGAGCTCGTGCGCGCAGACCAGGCCGAGCCCGCCGTTGCCACCGGTGATGACCGCGGTGCGGCCGCTGAGGTCGGGGATGTCGGCGGGCGTCCAGGTCATGGGGCCAGTCTGCTGGCCGGCCGGCCGGCTCGCTGCGGGTGGCCCGGCTCGCTGCGGCCGGCCGTGATGCCGGTCGCGTTCCGGAATCCGGGCGGTCGTTGGTCGTTGCAACCCACCATGGACCTGTTCTCCCCGATCGCCCTGGGCGATCTGCAGCTGGCCAACCGCGTCGTGATGGCGCCGCTCACCCGCATGCGCTCGGGAGCCTCCGGCGTCCCCGGTGACCTCGTCGTCGAGCACTACCGGCAGCGCGCGGGTGTCGGCCTGATCATCACCGAGGGCACGTACCCGAACCACCAGTCGCAGGCCTTCGTGGGCCAGCCCGGCATCGTCACCGACGAGCAGGTCGAGGGCTGGCGCCGCGTCGCCGACGCCGTGCACGTCGAGGGCGGGCGGATCGTCCTGCAGGTCATGCACGGGGGCCGGGTCACGCACCCGGAGATCAACGGCGGGCGCCGGGTCGAGGCGCCGTCGGCGATCGCGATCAACGGCGTCGCCCGCACCGCCGAGGGCAAGCTCGCCTACCCCGAGCCGCACGCGCTGACCGCCGAGGAGCTGCAGCGCGTCACGCAGGACTTCGTGGCCGCGTCGCGCCGGGCGATCGAGGCCGGGCTGGACGGCGTCGAGCTGCACGGGGCCAACGGCTACCTGCTGCACGAGTTCCTGTCACCGGCGTCCAACGTCCGCGACGACGGGTACGGCGGCTCGCCCGAGCAGCGGGCCCGTTTCGTCGCCGAGGTGGTCGAGGCGGTGTCCGCCGAGATCGGCGCCGGCCGCGTGGGCCTGCGGATCTCGCCGGAGCACAACATCCAGGACGCGTTCGAGACCGACCGCGCCGACGTGCTCGCCACCTACGGCTACCTGCTCGACCGGCTGCGGCCGCTGGGCCTGGCGTACCTGTCGGTGTTGCACGTGGAACCGGCCGGCGAGCTGGTGCAGGAGCTGCGCCGCCGCTTCGGGGGGCCGCTGATCGTCAACAGCGGCTTCAGCACGGTGACGACGCGGGACGAGGCCGTCGCGCTGATCGAGGCCGCGCACGCCGACGCCGTCGCCGTGGGCCGGCCGGTGATCGCCAACCCGGACCTGGTCGAGCGGTGGAAGGGCGAGCACCCCGAGAACGAGCCGAAGCCGCACCTCTTCTACGCCAGCGGCGCCGAGGGCTACACCGACTACCCGTTCCTGGAGCAGGCCGGCTGATCCTCCGGGAGACCACTCCGGGCCGGGCGGGGCCTCGACGCCGATCGAGGCCCCGCCCGGCCCGTTCTCGTCAGGCGCGGGTGCGGGCGGTGAGCCGGGGGAACGCCGTCGCGAACCAGGCGTCGTCGTCCTCGCGGAACGGCTCACCGCTGGGCTCGCCGGTCGCGGTGGCGGCCACGAGCGCGTCGCCCGGATCCGAGCCCCGCTCCTCGAGCACCTCGGCGACCAGGTAGCCGAAGGCCTCGGCCGCGTCGAACACCGCGCCCTCGTCGTCCCAGGCCAGCTCGGCGAGCGTGTCGGGATCGGCGAGCACCCGCTCGAAGGCCGCCCGGCCCTGCAGCACCAGCCACAGCCGGAAGTAGTCGAACGAGTCGTCGCTCATCCCGTCCGCGGCCAGGTAGCCGGCCGCCCAGAGCCGCCAGCCGTTCGCGCGGGCGGTCTGGTCGTGCAGCCGCTGCTGGAACGCGAGCAGCTCCTGGTCGGGAAGCGGTGCCAGCAGCGGCCGCAGCGCGTCGAGCTCGCCGCCCGCCGCGTCGACGAGCGCCCAGAACCGGTCGGCGTCCACGGCCGGAGGCTACGGAGCGGGTCGGACGGCGGGCGTCACCCGGCCGCCTCGATCAGCTGCGCCATCCGCCGCTGCTCCTCGAGGACGTCGCCGATCCGGGCCTGCACGGCGTCGAGCCGGCCGATGATCTCGCTGGTCGTGTGGATGCCGGCGGCCACCGCCTTGCTGCTGCCCTGGATGCCGGCGATCTGGTCGGAGACGCGCTGGGTGGCCTGTGCCGTCTCCCGGGCCAGGTCCTTGACCTCGCTGGCGACGACGGCGAACCCCTTGCCGACGTCGCCGGCGCGCGCGGCCTCGATGGTCGCGTTGAGCGCCAGCAGGTTGGTCTGGTCGGCGATGCCGGAGATGATCCGGATGACCTCGCCGACGGCGGCCGAGGCCTCGTCGAGCTGGGCGACGTCGCCGGTCATCGTGCTGGCCTGGGCGACGGCGCTCTCGGCGACCGTGCCGGCCTCGTTGGCCGCCTCGCGGAGCCGGGCGATGGTGTCGAGCAGCTCGCGGGCGTTCTGCGCGCTCTCCTCGTTGCGCCGGAGGACGTCGAGCCGCTGCGACACCAGCTGCTGCACGTTGCGCAGCGAGGCGGCCCGCGACTGGGACAGCTCGATGGTCGTCGTGACGAAGAAGTCCATGGTGCCGACGACGCGGCCGCCGATGACCAGCGGGAAGCAGACGCCGGACTTCACCCCCGCGCGCTGCGCGGCGGGGGCCCGGACGCAGTCGGTGACCTGGCCGATGTCGGGCACGAAGACCAGTTCGCGGGCCCGCCAGGCGCGGCCGGACAGGCCCACGCCCTCGGCGAAGCTGGCGGTGAGCGTGACCTGGCGGAACTCGTCCCCGGCGTTGCCGGACTCCTGCTGGAAGCGCAGCACCCCGGCCTCCTCGTCCAGTGCCCAGTAGGAGCCGTAGGCCCAGCCGAACGCGCTGCGCACTGTGTCCAGGGCGATCCGGAGCGCCTGCTCCTGGTCGGCGGCCGCGCCGATCTTCGTGACGACGGTGGTCACGGCCTCGCGGTCGTCGAGGGTCTCCTGCAGCGTGGCCTTGGCCAGCGCCGCCTTCCGGGCGTGGGAGAGCAGCCGGCGCAGGGACTTCCACTTCGACTGGCGTCCGCCGAAGAACGGCAGCTCGTGGTCGTTGTAGAACTCGTACAGCGCGACCACCGTGCCGTCCTCGACGACGGGGAGGACGCACCCGCGGGTGGCACCGGCCGCCTGCGCCGCGCGCCACCGGCCGCAGGTCGCCGGGTCGGTGGCCTCGTTGCTGAGCACCGGCTCCTGGGTGCGGACCGCGGCGCCGGCCAGCCCCTCGGTGGGCAGCAGCCGGTCGATCCGCGAGGCCCGCATCGCCCCGGCGTAGCGGCCGCTCTCGGCCTCGAGGGCGAAGCCCCCGGCGCCGTCGGGCAGCCAGGCGGCGCCGTAGTCGAGGTCGAGCTCCCGCCCGAGGGTGAGGGCGATCGTGCGGTGCGCCTCGGCGTCGTCGGCGACACCCTCGTCGAGCGCGTTCACGACGGCCTCGACGGCCTCCACGTCGCGGGGGACGGGTACCGGTTCGGTCCGGAGGGCAGTCCCTCGGTTGCGCAGCATCGATCGCCCTTCCGGCTGGTCGTCAGGACCGCCAGAAGGCCCCGCTCGTCGCTGGTGGATATCGGCAGGCCGCGATCCGGATGGGACCGGCGCCGGGCAGGTCAGCCGCAGGTCGCGCCAGGCGACGACGGCGTCGTCGACGACCTCGCCCACCGCGTGGGGCGAGCATGCCGGGTGCCGACGACACCGGCGCCCCGGACCGCTACGTGCGAGCCTCGTAGACGATGTTGAACGGCGTCTCGGCCACCCGCGCGAACCGGGAGAACCCGGCGTCGGTGACCACCCGCCGGATCGCGGCCTCGCCCGCCTGGGCCCCGAGGGCGTACCCGCCGTCCTGGGAGAGCGCGTTGGGCACGCAGAGGAACGAGCTGAACGAGTAGTAGACCCGGCCGACCGGGTTCAGGTTGTCCTCCACCGTGTCGCCGGCCGCCGGCTCGACGATCATCCAGGTGCCGTCGGGGGCCAGCTGCTCGCGGATGTGCCGGGCGGCGCCCAGCGGGTCGCCCATGTCGTGCAGGCAGTCGAACGTCGTCACCAGGTCGTACGGGCCGCCGCCGAAGTCGCCGGCCCGGGCCACCTCGAACGAGACGGTCGGTGCGACCCCGGCCTCCGACGCCCGCTTCTCGGCCGCCGCGATCGAGCCGGCGTGGTAGTCGCTGCCGACGAACGTCGACGCCGGGAAGGCCTGCGCCATCAGCACGGTGGAGGCGCCGTACCCGCACCCCAGGTCGGCCACCCGCGCGCCGGACTGCAGCTTGGCGACGACGCCGTCCAGCGCCGGCAGCCAGCTCGACATCAGGTTGCCGATGTAGCCGGGCCGGAAGAACCGTTCCGTCCCGCTGAACACCTCGGCGTCGTGCTCGTGCCAGCCGACGCCCTGGCCGGTGCGGAAGGCCTCGGTGATCCGGTCCTCCGCGCGCAGCGCGCCGAGCGCCAGCTGGAAGGCCCCTGGCGCGAACACCGGGTTGTCGGGGCTGGTCAGCGCGAACGCCTGCTCCTCGGTCATGGAGTACCGGCCGGTCCCCGGGTCGTACTCGACGTAGCCGCCGGCGGCCTGCCCGCGCAGCCACTCCTCGGTGTAGCGCGGGGCGGTGCCGGCCTTCTCGGCCAGCTCGCCGGGCAGCACCGGTCCGGCCGCCAGCGCGCGGTAGAGGCCCAGCCGGTCGCCGAGGACGACGTTGCCGGCGGCCATCGTGGCGCCGAGGTCTCCCACGAACCGGTGCAGGAAGTCCATCAGCCGGTCCTCGTTCACGGTCATGTCGCGCTAGCTCTGGTCGGCGGCCGGTGTCGGCCGGGTGACTCCTTCCTAGGGACGACGACGCCGCGGGGAATCGGTCCGCGGTGCCCAGATCAGCGGGCAGCGGTGCCCAGATCGGCGCGGCTGCGCACCCCCAGCTTGGCCAGGACGGCGGAGACGTGGTGGTCGGCGGTGCGCTCGGAGATGACCAGCCGCCCGGCGATCTCGGCGTTGGTCAGGCCCTGGCGCAGCAGGTCGGCGACCTCGGCCTGGCGCGGGGTGAGGCCGCCGGCGTGCTGCTTCGTGGCGCGCATGGGCCCGCGGGGGACGCCGAGCACCCCGCGCGCCCGCAGCTCGCGGCGGATCTTCGCCGCCAGGGGGGCCGCGCCGATCCGGTCGAGCACGCCCAGCGCGGTGACGGCGTCGTCCACCTCCGGGCTCAGCGACAGCGCGAGCGCCCGCTCGTAGGGGTGGCCGGCGATCTCCCACGCGGCGGCGGCGGACCGGGCTCGGCCGGAGGCGAGCCGGGTGAACGGGTGGTCCCCGTCCAGCGGCACGTCGGCCCCGGCCCGGGTGAGCCAGAAGCCCAGCTCGGCGACCCGCTCGCCGTGGCCCAGGCGGAGCCCCTCGGTGTGCACCCGTTCCAGCACGCCGCGGACGGCGCGCAGGCCGTCGTCCCCGTGCTCCAGCCAGGCCGCCTCGGCGAGCGTGCCCGCGGCGGGCGCGGTGCGCTGGAGCTCGTCGAGCCGCTCGGCCAGCCGCCACATCTCGTGCAGCCGAGCCGGGTCGGCCCGGCCGGTGCGCACCGCCGCGCGGTTGGCGACGGTGAGCGCGGCGCAACGGATCGGCAGCGTCGACTCCAGCCCGGTGCGCACCTCCTCGGCGGCGTCGGCGTAGCGGCCGGTGGCGACGGCGGCCATCCCGGCCTCCACGTGCAGGTAGCTGAGGAAGACCAGGTGCTCGTGCTCCTCGGCGAGCGCGATGCCCTCGCGGATCAGCGGTTCGGCCGACCGCGGGTCCAGCCCCTCCAGGCGGGCCCATATCTCGTTCACGTAGCCACGGACGGCGTGCTCGGTCTCGCCGGCGGCCAGCGCGACGGCGCGGGCCTCGGGCAGCAGCTCCAGCGCCGCGGTGTCCCCGAGGTTGAGCCGGGCTGTGGCGTGGTTGCAGAGGGCGTGGCTGAGGGTGGCGGGGTCGGCGGTGGCCCGGGCCAGCGCGATCGCAAGGCCGCTGACCTCGACGGCGCGGACGTTGCGGTCGGCGAGCATGTCGAGCTGCGACTGGTTGCTGTAGGCCATGCCCAGCAGCCCGTCGTCGCCGGCGGACTCCAGGACGGCGACGGCTTCCGCCGCCGCGGCCTCGGCGCGGGCGCGCTCACCGGACCACCAGCAGATCCGCGACAGCCAGCGCAGGCTCGCCCCGAGCTTCGCGGGGTCCTCGAGCGCCCGCCGCAGCTCGACGGCGTCCGCCTGGTCGTCCAGCGAGCTGCGCTCGTGGCCGCCGGCGGTGTAGACCTCGATCGCGCTGCCCTCGAGCAGGTCGGCGAGCTGGGCGTCGTCGTAGGCGTCGGCGTGCTCGAGCGCCAGCCGGTAGTGGGCCACCGCCTCGCGGTGCGCACCGCTGCGGGCGGCCTCGCGCGCGGCCAGCGGGGCGTAGCGGATGACGGCGCCGTCGTCGCCGGCGCGGGCGGCGTGGTGCACCAGGCGGGCGGGCTCGACGTCGTGCCTCTCCTCCAGCGCCTTCAGGACGCAGGACTCCAGCGCGATCCGACGGGCGCCCGGGAGGGCATCGACGACGGCGCGGCGGGTGAGCTCGTGCCGGAAGGTGACGCCGTGCGCGGTGACGGTGACGAGCCCGTGCTCCTCGGCGGGGGCGAGGTCGACCAGGCCCGAGGGGAGAAGGGCGTCCACCAGCCGCCGTTCGGCCGCGCCGGGGACCACGGACAGCTGCTCGACCGCGGCGCGGCTACCGGGGTCGAGCCGGCGCAGCCGGCCGAGCACGGCGTCGACGACGGTGGCCGGGACGGGGTCGCTGCTGCCGGCGGAGAGCACCTCGCTGACGTAGTAGGGGTTGCCGGCGGTGACGGCGTAGACCTCTCCGGCGCCTTCCGGTCCGCAGAGCTCGGCGACGGCGGCGGGGGAGAGCGGCGCGAGTGGCAGCCGCCGGGTGCGGGGCTGGGCGGCGGCGAGGGCGAGCAGCGCGCGCAGCGGGTGGTCGCGGGGGACCTCGTCGTCCCGGTAGGTGAGGACGAGGACGGCGGGCAGCTCGTGCACCCGGCGGACGAGGTAGCGGAGGACGTCGAGGGTGGCGTGGTCGGCCCAGTGCACGTCCTCGATGGCGAGGACGGTGCCGTGCCCGGTCCAGTCGAGCTCGGAGCGCAGGGCGGTCAGGAGGGTCTCGCGGTCGACCTCGCCGGTGAGGGCCCTGCGCAGGTCGACGCCGACGGAGTCGCTGAGGTCGCGGAACGGGCCGAGCGGGCGAGCCGTGGCGAGGTCGTCGCAGTGGCCGACGAGCAGGCGGCCCTCGGGGGCCAGCTGGGCGCGGGTGGCGGCGACGAGAGTGGTCTTGCCGATGCCCGCCTCGCCGGAGACGAGCAGCACGCTGCCCTGACCGGCCGCTGCCTCGCGCGCGGCGGCGGCGAGCTGCCGCAGTTCCTCACCCCGTTCGAGCATCCGGTTGCCCATGGGCCCTCCCGGTCGGATGCCCCATGGTGCTCCGCGACACCGCTTGCCGGGAGCCCCCCTGTGCGCCGGCGGGCGCGCGGGCGGCTCCGAGCCCGAGCACCAGCCCGGCTCCCACGACCGCGATTCCGGTCAGGACCAGCGGCCGCGGCGCCGCACCGCCCAGCGCCACGGCCGTCAGCGCGGCGGCGATCGGCGTGATCCCGGTCAGCAGACCGGCCCGCGCGGCGCCCAGCCGGCCGACCGCGGAGTACCAGAGCACGAACGCCACCGCGGTGACCACCACGGCGAGGTACCCCGCGGCCAGCAGGTCCTCCCCGCCCAGCGCGGCGATCGCGGTCGGCCCGTCGAGGACCACGCCTCCTGCGCCGAACGCGAGGGCGGCCAGCCAGGCGGTGTGCATCGAGACGCCCCACGGGCCGTGCCGGCGCAGCAGCGGGACGGCGAGCAGGGTGAACCCCACCTCGCAGGCGAGCACGAGCACCGCCCAGGCGATGCCCAGCCCGTCGCTCTGCCCGGCGCCCTGCACCAGGACCGCGCCCGCCGTCACCACTGCGGCCGCCGCCAGCACGCGCGGGCGCGGCCGGTTGCCCTCGAGGAGGGGCCCGACGACGGCGAGGACCAGCGGCACGCACGCCACGGCGACGCCCAGCACGGCCGGCTCGGCGTGCTGCCCTCCGCGCACCAGGCCGACGTTGAAGAGCACCAGCCCGGTGGCGACCACGCCGCCCAGCCACAACCACTCCGCGCCCCGCGGCCGCTGCACCCGGTGCCCGGCGATCCGCGCCATCGCGGCCAGCAGCAGCACCGCGAGGGCGTAGCGCAGCGACTGGACGGTGGACAGCGGGGCGTCGGCCAGGTGCGCCGACACCGCGACGCTGCTGCCGACGAAGGCCATCGCCGGGATGCCGGTCAGGGCGCCGGCCGTCGTCGCCGAGAGCCGGGCGGAGGGGTGGGCCGGGAGCGTCGTCGTCATGGCCGCCACGCTGCACCGCAGGCGGTCCTCTCGACAGGACCACTTCCGGGCTGGTGGAGTGGACCAGTGGCGGACCGGGGTGCTGACTTCCTGCAGCTGTCCGCTGCCGGGGTGCCCCGGGGGCAGCTGACGTCGTGGCTGACCGAGGAGCTCCGCTCCGCGATCGCCGCCGGGCGGTTGGCGGCCGGGAACCGGCTGCCGGCGACGCGCACCCTGGCCACCGATCTCGGCATCGCCCGGGGCGTGGTGGTGGAGGTCTACCAGCGGTTGGCCGACGAGGGCCTGGTGGAGCCGCGACCGGGCAGCGGCAGCACCGTGCTGCCGGTCGCGCTCGCGCCCTCGCCTCGCCGTCCGTCCCGGCCCCGGCCCGGGGCGGGCGCGCTGCGGCTGCCCAGGCCCACGGCGGAGACGCCCCGATCCGGCGAGATCGACCTCTCCCCCGGCCTCCCGGACCTGTCGGCCTTCCCGCGGGCCGCCTGGCTGCGCGCGGAGCGCGAGGTGCTGCGCAGCGCGCCGGCGGCCGAGCTCGGGTACGGCGATCCGCGGGGGAGCGGACGGTTGCGCAGCCAGCTGGCCGGTTGGCTGGCCCGCACCCGGGGGTTGCGGGTGGACGCGGAGGAGATCCTCGTCGTCGGCGGGGTGGCCCAGGCGCTGGCCCTCCTGGCGCAGACCCTCGGGCGCCGAGGAGCGACCACCATCGGCGTCGAGGACCCGGGGTCCAAGGGGGCGCGCGAGGAGTTCGCGCACTGGGGCCTCGCCCCGGTGGGCGTCCCGGTGGACGGCGAGGGGCTCGACGTGGCGGCGCTGGTGGGGACCGGCGTCGGGGCGGTGATGGTGACGCCGGCGCACCAGTTCCCGACCGGCGTCGTGCTGTCACCGGGACGGCGCCGCGAGCTGCTGGCCTGGGCGGCCAGCGGTGGCCTGGTCATCGAGGACGACTACGACGCCGAGCACCGCTACGACCGCGCGCCGGTGCCCGCCCTGCAGCCCTCGGCGCCGGAGCAGGTGGCGCACACCGGCAGCGTGTCCAAGTCGCTGGCGCCCGGGATGCGGCTCGGCTGGCTGGTCGCCCCGGCCGGGATGGACGCCGAGCTGGTCGCCGCCAAGCACGCCAGCGACCTGGGCAGCCCGGTGCTGCCCCAGCTGGTGCTCGCGGAGCTGCTCGCCGGCGGGGCGTACGAGCGGCACCTCCGGCTGGTCCGCGGACGGCAGCGGGCCCGGCGGGACGCGCTGGTGACCGCCCTGGCCGAGCACCTTCCGGGAGCGCAGGTGGACGGGGTGGCGGCCGGGTTGCACGTCCTCGTCACCTTCCCGGGCAGCGACGCGGACGACGTCCACCTCGCCGAGGCGGTGCGGGACACCGGCGTCGTCGTGCACCCGCTGTCCTGGCACCGGCTGGCACCCGGCCGGCCCGGCCTCGTGCTGGGCTACGCCGCGCACGCCCCGGACCGGCTGCGGGAGGCGGTCGTGCGCATGGCGAGGGCGCTGCCCGGGCGGAGGAACTAGTCCAGCAGCCCGGCCTCGTGGGCCAGGATCGCCGCCTGCGTCCGGTTGGCCAGGTCGAGCTTGGTGAGCAGCCGCGAGACGTAGGTCTTCACCGTCGCCTCGCTGACGAACAGCCGCTTCGCCAGCTCGGCGTTGGGCTCGCCGGTGCCCAGCAGCGCCAGCACCTCGCGCTCGCGGTCGGACAGGCTGCCGACCCGCTGCAGCGCCGCCGCCCGGCGTGGTGCGGCCCGCCGGTCGACGTAGGACTCGATGAGCTGCGCGGTCACCTTCGGGCTCAGCGTCGCCGTGCCGTCGGCGACCGCGCGCACCGCGGCGGCGATCTGACGGGGCGGGGTGTCCTTGAGCAGGAAGCCGGCCGCGCCGGCGGCCAGCGCGCCGTAGACGTACTCGTCCAGGTGGAACGTGGTGAGGACGGCGACCTGCGGCGGCTGGGGCAGCGCGAGGAGCTGCGCCGTCGCGGTCAGCCCGTCCACCTCCGGCATGCGGATGTCGACGAGGACGACGTCGGGCCGCAGCTCCCGGGCCTTGCGGACACCCTCGGCGCCGTTCCCCGCCTCGCCGACCACCTCGAACCCGCCCGCGGACTCCAGCACCGTGCGCAGCCCGAACCGCACGAGCTCCTCGTCGTCCACCAGCAGCACCCGGATCGGCTCGCTCACGCCGGCAGCACCGCCTCGACGCAGAAGCCGCCGTCCAGCCGCGGCCCGGCCGTGAACCGGCCGCCGAGGGTGCGCACCCGCTCGGCCAACCCCACCAGGCCGTAGCCACCGCCGGGCGTTCCCGCGGGAACGCCGTCCGCCCGCCCGTTGACCACCCGCACGCTGAGCGAGCCCGCCGTCCGCCCGACGGCGACGGTCACCGCTGCGCCGGGTGCGTGCCGGCCCGCGTTGGTGAGCGCCTCCTGCACGATCCGGTAGGCGGCGCGGCCGACCGACGGCTCGACGTCGGCGATCCGCGGCAGGGCGAGGTCGACGCGCATCCCCGCGGCGCGGGCGTGCTCCACCAGCCGGGGCAGGTCCTCCAGCCCGGGCTGCGGGCCGAGCGGCGCCGCCTCGTCCAGCTCCGCGCCGCGCAGCACCCCGACCATCTCCCGCAGCTCGTCCAGCGCCTGCCGGCCGGCGGTCTGCACGTTGTCGGCCAGCTGCTCCACGCGGGCGGGATCCCGCGCGGCCATCTCGATCGCCCCGGCCTGCAGCACCATGAGGCTCACCCGGTGGCCGACGACGTCGTGCATCTCGCGGGCGATGCGGGTCCGCTCGGTGAGGACGGCGTCGCGGGCCAGCAGCTCGCGCTCGGCCTCGGCCCGCTCGGCTCGGTCGCGCAGCGCGGACAGGAGCTCGGCGCGGGTGCGCTGCCAGATGCCGAGCGCGCCGGGGAGCAGCACGAGCAGCGCGGCGGTGCCGATGCCGCCGATCCACTCGCTGCGCGTGTCGTGCTCCCAGGGCCGCAGCGCCAGGACGCTGCCCGCGCCGCCGGCGACGGCGAGGGTGCGCCAGGAGGCGACGTACCGGGCGACGGCGTAGGCCGAGACCAGCAGCCCGGTGGAGAGGCCGATCGTGCTCAGCGCCGCGCCGACGGCGAAAGGGATCAGCGGAGCCCGCCGGCGCAGGAGGAGCAGCAGGAAGCCGAGCCCGACGCCGACCAGGATCAGCAGGAGGGAGGCCAGCGGGCCCGGGTTCAGCGCCGCGACCTCGAAGGCGAGCACGGCCGCGCAGGAGACCGCGACGTGCAGCTCGACCCAGATCGCGCGCACGGGGAGGCCCGGCCACAACCGGTCGCGGAGCCCCATGCGGCGGAGCGTATTTCTCCGCGGGCCGGTCGCGGGTCGCCCGGGAGGGGGCTCCTGCGTCAACTTTCGGATGACGACGTCGCGCCGTCCGTCGTCCGGGGTCGCGGCTCCCGGCCGACGCGGGGACCGGGGCCCGGGCAGCAGATTCGGTGCCGTCCCGATCCCCTGCGGAGGTTCCCATGATCACGGTCAGCGGACTGACCAAGGAGTACGGCGAGCGGACCGTCGTCGACGACGTCTCGTTCGCCCTCGAGCCCGGCACCGTCACCGGCTTCCTCGGCCCGAACGGCGCCGGCAAGACGACGACGATGCGGATGATGACCGGCCTGGTGCCGGCGACGTCGGGCACGGCGACCGTCGATGGCCGGCGGTACGACCAGCTGCCCAACCCGGGCGCCGTCGTCGGCACCCTGCTGGACGCCGGTGCGATGCACCCCGGCCGCACCGGACGGACGCACCTGCGGCTGCTGGCGACGGCGGTCGGGGTGCCGCCGTCGCGGGTGGACGACGTGCTGGCGGCGGTCGGGCTGGCCGACGCGGCCTCCCGGCGGCTGGGCGGCTACTCGCTGGGCATGCGGCAGCGGCTGGGCATCGCCGGGGCGCTGCTGGCCGACCCGCCGGTGCTGGTGTTCGACGAGCCGGTCAACGGGCTCGATCCCGAGGGGATCCGCTGGATGCGCGACCTGCTCCGCGGGCACGCGGCGCGCGGCGGGACGGTGCTGCTGTCCTCGCACCTGCTCGGCGAGGTCGAGCACACGGTCGACCGGCTGCTGGTGATCGGCGGCGGGCGGATCGTCGCCGACGGCCCGGTCGCCGCGCTGCTCGGCGCGGACGGCGTCGTCGTGCGGGCGGCGCAGCCGCGGGCGCTGGCCGTGGCGCTCGAGGCGGCCGGGTTCCACGTGGAACGGAGGGACGACGGTGCGCTCGTCGTCCCGGACGCCGAGCCGGCCGAGGTCGGCGCGGTGGCCGCCGCGGGCGGTCACGTCCTGGTCGACCTGCGCCCGGTGCAGCGCGGCCTCGAGGACGTCTTCTTCTCCCTCACCTCCCCCGCTGCCTGACCGACCGTTCCCGAAGGAGCACTGCCATGACCGAGACCCTGACCCTCTCCGCGCCGCGCACCGACGTGCCCGTGCGCGGGACCGCTCCGTCACTGCCGACCCTGGTCGGCCTGGAGATGCGCAAGTCGACCTCCCACCGCTCCGGCAGGGGGTTCGCCGCGGCCGCGATGCTGATGGGGCCCGTCGGGCTGGCGCTGGCCGCGCTGGACGCGGAGCTCGGCGCGGTGAGCGGCCCGATGGGCGTCACCGCGATGATGACCGGGCTGGTGATGCTGGCCCTGGGCGTCGTCTCGACGGCGGGGGAGTGGACCCACCGGACGGTGCAGACGAGCTACCTGCTGGTGCCGCGGCGGGGGCTCGTGCAGACGGCCAAGGTGGCCGCGGTCGCGCTGCTGGGCGCCGCGTTCGCGGCGGTGTCGGGCGTCGGCTCGCTCGGCGTGATCGCCCTGGTGGGGGTCGACGACCTGAACTGGGACGGCTGGGCCCAGGGCCTGTGGGTGACGGTGGCGGCGGGTGCGGTGTTCGCGGTGGTCGGCGCCGGCATCGGGGCCGCGACGGCGAACACCACGGCCGCGCTGACCGTGCTCTACCTGCTCATCCTGGGCGTGCTGCCGCTGCTGCGGGTGAGCCGGCCGGAGCTCGGGGACGCCGTCGACCCCGCCCACGCCACCATGCTGCTGGGCCAGGGCATGGCGGAGCAGCGGTCGATCCTCATCCTGACCGGCTGGGTGCTCGTCGCGACCGTGGCCGGCTGGGTCCTCACCAAGCGCCGTGCGGTGCAGTGAGCTCGATCAGAACGCGCCGAGGGCCCTCTCGAACGGATCGAGAGGGCCCTCAGCGGGCGTTGACGGCGATCAGCCCTTGCGGCGGCCCATGCGGTAGCCGATGAGCACGCCGATCAGCGTCAGCACCGCGCCGCCGACAGCGCCGAGCGCCAGGGTCTGCACGTCGCCGGACGGTCCCGCCGGAACGCCCGCGGCCCTGCCGGCGAAGACCGCCGGTGCGGCGGCAGCCGGCGCGGCCTCGCCCGCAGCGGCGGGGGCAGCCGCCGTCGTGCTGATGGCCGCAGCCGTCGGAGCGGCGGCCGGAGCCGGAGCCGTGCCGGTCAGCTCGGCGTCGATCGCCTTGAAGAACTGGCCGGCCATGCGCTTCGCGACGCCGGTGATCATCCGCTGGCCCACCCCGGCCACCGGGCCGCCGATGACGGCGTCGGCCGAGTAGGTCAGGTTCGTCGTCCCGTTGCCGGCGTCGGCGAGGTTGATCGTCACCTGGGCCCGCGCGTTCCCCGGGGCACCGGCGCCGGAGGCGTGCATGACGTAGGACTTCGGGTGCTCCTTGTCGGCCAGCCGCACCTCGCCCGCGTACGTGCCGCGGATCGCCCCGACGCCGACCGAGACGTTCATCTTGTACTCGTCGTCGCCGACCTGCTCGAGCGTCTCGCAGCCCGGGATCGTCCGCGCCAGCACGGCCGGGTCGGTGATGACCGACCACACCTGCTCGGGGCTGCCCGAGAGAACCGCAGAGCCGTCGAGGTTCACGCCATCACTCCAGTCCCCGCGCGGCGCTGCGCCGTCGCGGTCATCTCCGAATCGGGGGAACGCACCAGGTCGTACAGCTCGGTGGGCGAGATCGGCATGGCCGCGATCCGCCGTCCCACCGCGTCCTCGATCGCCGAGGCCAGCGCCGCCGTCCCCGGGATGACGCCGGCCTCGCCGGCGCCCTTGATCCCCAGCGGGTTCAGCGGCGACGGCGTCTCCTGGTGGTCGATCACCACGTCGGGCACCTCCGACGCGTAGGGCATCAGGAAGTCCATGAACGAGGCGTTCTGCAGCTGCCCGTCGCCGTCGTAGGCCATCCGCTCGTACAGCGCGCCGCCCACGCCCTGGGCGACGCCGCCGTGCACCTGGCCCTCGACGATCATCGGGTTCACCACGTTGCCGCAGTCGTGCACCACGGCGTACTTGACGACGTCGATCTCCCACGTCGCCGGGTCGATCTCGACGATCGCCGCGTGCGCGCCGGACGCGAACGTCGAGCGGATCGGCGAGTAGTAGTCGCGGTGCTCCAGGCCCGGGGCGTCGCCCGGCGCGACCGGCGGCTTCGAGTCGTCGCCCGGGCCGGCGAACTGCGTGGCCTGCTTGGCGGCCTCGTCGAACGCGTAGCGCAGCGGGTTGGACAGGACGGCGACGGTGCGCAGCGGGATCGAGGTCCCGGGCACGCCCTTCACCTGGATGAGGCCCTCGTCGATCTCGAGGTCGTCGGGCGAGGCCTCCAGCACGTCGGCGGCGATCCGCAGGGCCTTCTCCCGCACCCCGCGGGCGGCCAGCGCGATCGCGTTGCCGCTCATGACCGCGGCGCGGGAGGCGAACGTGCCGACGGCGTAGCCGAAGCGTCGGGTGTCGCCCGTGGTCACCTCGACGTCCTCGATCGGGACGCCGAGCTCGGAGGCCACGATCTGCGCGAACGCCGTCTCGTGCCCCTGGCCCTGCGACGTGAGCCCGGTCGAGACCAGCACCTTGCCGCTGCCGAGCACCTGCACGTGCCCGCCCTCGTAGGGGCCGGGGCCGGTGCCCTCCACGTACATGGCCATCCCGACGCCGAGCAGCTTCCCGCGCGCCTCGGCGTCGGCCCGGAGCTTCTCGGCCTCCGACCAGCCGACCAGGTCCTTCAGCTTCCGCATCAGGCCCGGGTAGTCGCCCGAGTCGTAGATGACCGGCCGGCCGTCCTGGAACGTCAGGTGGTGGTCGTAGGGGAACTGCTCGGGCTGGATGAGGTTCCGCTCGCGGACCAGGGCCCGGTCCAGGCCCAGGTCGTCGGCGATGCGGTCCATCGTCCGTTCCATCGCGTAGCAGCCCTGCGGCCGCCCGGCGCCGCGGTACGGCGTCACGATGACGGTGTTCGTGTAGACCGACTCGACGATCACCCGGTACACGGGGATGACGTAGGGCCCGACCAGCTGGGTCGCGGTCACGATCGGGACGATGATCCCGTAGGGCGTGTAGGCGCCGTTGTCGTGCCAGACGTGCACGTCGAGGGCGGTGATCCGGCCGTCGTCGTCGTAGCCGACGGTGATCTCCTGCCGCTGCTGGCGCTCGTGGGCCGAGCCGATGAAGTGCTCACGCCGGTCCTCGGTCCACTTCACCTCCTGGCCGAGCGCGATCGCCGCCATCGGCACCAGCAGCTCCTCGGGCCACGGGTGCACGATCTTCACGCCGAAGCCGCCGCCGACGTCGGGCGCGATGACCTCGACCTTGTCCAGCGACAGCTCGAGCTTGGCCGCGATCGCCGCGCGCACCGACGTCGACGCCTGGGTGCTCGTGTAGACCCGCAGCGACGAGTCGTCGGCGTCCCACTTGGCGTGCACGCCCTTGCCCTCCATCGGCGTGCAGGCGCTGCGCTCGATGTACTGGGTGAAGGACAGGGTGCGCGGCGCGGCGGCCAGCGCCGGCTCGACGTCGCCGGTCTCCTGGTGGTGCCGGGCGGCGACGTTGTCCGGGATCTCCTCGTGGACGGCGATCCGGGCCTCGCGGGCCTGGTCCACGCCGACGACGACCGGCAGCTCCTCGTACGTGACGACGATCCGCTCGGCGGCGTCCTCGGCGACGTACCGGTCGGTGGCCACGACCATGACCACCGGCTCGCCGACGTGGTTCACCTCGCCGTTGGCCAGCGGGTAGCCGGTGCGCGGCGCGTGCAGCTGCGGGTGGGGGATGAGCACCGGGAGCGGCTCGGCCATCGGGCCGTGCAGGTCCTCGTAGGTGTAGATGGCGATGAGGCCCTCGACCTCGAGCGCCTCGTCCACGTCGATGTCGACGATCCGGGCGTGCGCGTGCGGCGAGCGCACGAAGGCCGCGGCCAGCGCCTGCGCACCGATGTCGTCCAGGTAGCGGCCCTTGCCGGTGATCAGCCGCTGGTCCTCGCGCCGGCGGACCGGCTCCCCGAAGAGCTTCGTCGTCATCGGGCGCCGTCCTTCATCGCGTCGGCCGCGTGGCGCACGGCCTTCTTGATGTTCGCGTAGCCGGTGCACCGGCAGAGGTTGCCGCCGACCATCTCGTCGACCTCGTCCTCGGTGAGCTCGGCGTCCGGATCGCGGGACTCCAGCCCGGCGGCGATCGTCATGAGGAAGCCCGGCGTGCAGAACCCGCACTGCAGGGCGTGGCACTCGCGGAAGGCCTCCTGCACCGGGTGCAGCACCTGGCCGCCCTGGTGGTCCTCGTGCGCCAGCCCCTCGACGGTGCGCACCTCGGCGCCGTCGACCTGGACGGCGAGCATGAGGCACGAGCGCATCGGGGCGCCGTCGACGATCACGGTGCAGGCGCCGCAGACGCCGTGCTCGCAGCCGACGTGCGTGCCGGTCAGCCCGAGGTCGTGGCGCAGCGCGTCCGACAGGAGCCGGCGCACCGGCACGGTGGCTTCGCGGCGCACCCCGTTCACCGTGACGGTGATGGTGCGCTCGGTGTCGACGGAGGCGGTCACGAGACCCTCCCAGCAGCTTCGGCCGCGGCCGCGGCCAGCGTGCGCTCGGTGAGCACCCCCACCAGCAGCCGCCGGTAGTCGGCGCTGGCGTGGATGTCGGTGTCGGGGTCGACCAGCGTGCGCGCCAGCTCGCCCGCGGCGGCCCAGTCGGCCTTCTCCACCGGGGCGCCGACGACGGCGTCGGTCAGGTCGTGCACCTCGGGGGTCAGACCCACCGAGACGTAGGAGGCCAGCGCCCGCTCGACCTTGCGGTCGGCGTCCAGCGTGACGACGACGCCGGCGCCGCAGACGGCGTAGTCGCCCTTGCGCCGGGCGACCTCCTCGAACGCCGTGCCGGAGCGGGCCGGCAGCGCCGGGAAGAAGGCGGAGGTGACGACGGCGGGGCCGTGCACCGAGGTCTCGAGCGGGCCGACGAAGAAGTCCTGCCAGTCGACGGTGTCCACGCCGGACGGGGTGGCCACGGTGACCGAGCCGCCGGTCAGGGCGAGGACCGACGTCATCTCGCCCGAGGGGTCGGCGTGCGCGATCGAGCCGACGGTGGTGCCGCGGTTGCGGATGGCCGGGTGGGCCACGTTCGCCGTCGCCCGTCCCAGCAGGGGCTGCACGCCCGCGGCGGCCTCGTCGTGCAGCAGCGTGTTGTGCCGCACGAGGGCGCCCACCCGGACGCCGTCGGCGGAGACGTCCACGGCCGAGAGGCCGGGCACGCGGTTGATGTCGACCAGGGTGCTGGGCGCGGCGAGCCGCATCGAGAGCAGCGGCAGCAGCGACTGGCCGCCGGCGAGCACCTTGGCGCCGTCCCCCTCGGCGACGAGGACCGCGAGGGCCTCGTCCAGCGAGCCGGGATCGGCGTACCGGAACGGAGCAGGCTTCACCGGCTGCGGTCACCTCCGTGCGAGTGGTGCGAGAGCCGTCACTCTTTCACCGCGCTGCGGGCTGGCGAAAGTACCTCAGCGCTAAAACTTTTGTTGCGATCGTGCAGCGGCCGGTCCCGTGCCGGAAACGCCGCACGCCGCCCCCGCGAGGCGCGGGGACGGCGTGCGGACTGCGGAGCGGGAAGAGCTACCGGTTGGTGCCCGGAACCCCCGGTCGGCCGACCTGGTCGACCGACGACGGGTCCGCGGAGACCTCTTCACCGTGGACGTGACCGAAGGTGGTCCCGGCCGCCGGGTGGGTGCCTTCGCGCTCGAGCGCTGCCTTCATCTCGGCGGGCGCCAGGGCCTTGGCCACGTGCCAGGCCACGACCGCGACGATCGAGCCGAGCGCGATGCCGTTGAGCGAGAAGTCGTCGGAGAACCGCAGCGTGACGTCGCCGATGCCGATGATGATCCCGGCCGCGAGCGGCACGAGGTTGATCGGGTTGGCGAAGTCGACCCGGTTCTCCTTCCAGATCTTGGCGCCCAGCAGGCCGATCATCCCGTAGAGGACGACGGTGATGCCGCCGAGCACGCCGCCCGGGACGATGTTGACCAGGGCGCCGAACTTGGGCACCAGGCCCAGCAGGATCGCCACGATCGCGGCGACGTAGTAGGCCGCCGTCGAGTAGACGCGGGTGGCGGCCATGACGCCGATGTTCTCGGCGTAGGTCGTGGTCGGCGAGCCACCCACGGAGGTGGCGACCACGGTGGCGACGCCGTCGGCGAAGACCGCGCGGCCCATGACCGGGTCGAGGTTGCGCTTGGTCATCTCGGCCACGGCCTTGACGTGGCCGACGTTCTCGGCGACCAGGGCGATGACGGCCGGGATGACGAGCAGGCTGAACTTGAGCGAGAAGCTCGGCGCGGTGAAGTCGGGCAGCCCGAACCAGTCGGCGTCGGAGACCGCGTCGAAGTTGATCCGGTCGCGGGTGACCTCGGCGCCGGTGCCGTCGGGCGAGGTGATCTGGCCGGCCGTGGCGTCGAGCAGCACCGAGAGCAGGTAGCCGAAGACCAGGCCCAGCAGGATGGAGATGCGGGCCAGGAAGCCGCGCAGCGCCAGCGAGCAGACGATGACGAAGGCCATGACGGCCAGCGCGACCCACTGGTCCTGCGGCCAGTACGTCTTGGCGGCCACCGGGGCCAGGTTGAAGCCGATGAGCATGACGACCGCGCCGGTGACGGCGGGCGGCAGCACCTTGTTGATCAGCCCCAGGCCGGCGAAGTGGATCAGCAGACCCACCAGCGCCAGCACGACGCCGGCGACCAGGATCGCGCCGACGACGTCGGACGAGTCACCGCCGTTGAGGCGGATCGCCGCGACACCGCCGACGAAGGCGGCGCTGGTGCCGAGGTAGCTCGGTACCTGACCCTTCACGATGATCAGGAACAGGATCGTCGCGATACCGCTCATCATGATCGCGAGGTTCGCGTCCAGCCCCATGATGATCGGGAAGACGAAGGTCGCCCCGAACATGGCGACGACGTGCTGCGCGCCGATGCCGGCCGTGCGGGGCCACGAGAGCCGCTCGTCCGGTGCCACCGCCTCGCCGAGGGGCGGCGTCTTGCCGTCCCCGTAGAGCTTCCAACCGAACGCCATGAGTGCCTCCTCGACGTGCACTGCAGACCAGTGAGCGGTGTCGGTCAACGGGCGTTGCCACCACCGGGGGCGCCACTGTGTCACCGCACACAGGTGTCGCGGAAGTACCTCAGTGCTAAATCGTTATTGCGGGGAGATGCCGGCGCTCCACCGCTCCCGCCTGTCCCGTGCGCCCCGCTTTCCGGGTCGCCGGAGTCCGTTTCGAGATACCTCACCGCTAAGAGGAATTCTCCGGTAGCGTCCCGGAAGGTGAGCGACAGTCCAGCCCGGCACGTCTCCCTCCGCAGCGGCGTCTACGCCGATTCCGTGCGATTGATGCAGGTCAGCCGCGAGATCGGCGCCCGTGACGGCGTCCAGGCGGTCGTGGTCGCCATGGCCACGCCGCTGAACCTCGAGCTCGCCGCGAACATGGGCCTGGCGCCCGACGGCGACACCTCCCCCGAGCAGCTGCTCATCGCGATCCGCGCCGACGACGAGGATGCGCTGACCGGGGCCGTCGCCGCCGTCGACACCGCGCTGGCCGCCCGTGAGCGGTCCACCGGTGGCACCGCGACGGCGATCCCGCAGCGCACCGTCGGCGCCGGCCTCGACGAGCTGCCCTCCGACGGGCCGGCCCTCGCGATCGTGAGCGTCCCCGGCAGCTACGCCGTCGCCGAGGCCGCCGACGCGATCGCCGCCGGCCGCAGCGTCCTGGTGTTCTCCGACGGCGTCCCCGTCGAGGCCGAGGTGGCCCTCAAGCAGGCAGCCCACGACGCCGGCGTGCTGGTCATGGGCCCCGACTGCGGGACGGCGATCGTCTCCGGCGTCGCCCTCGGCTTCGCCAACGTCGTCCGCCCCGGGCCGGTCGGCCTCGTCGCCGCCTCCGGCACCGGTGCCCAGCAGGTCTCCTGCCTGCTCGACATGGCCGGCGTCGGCGTCTCGCACGTGCTCGGCGTCGGTGGGCGCGACCTCAAGGAGGAGGTGGGCGGGCTGGCCACGCTCGACGCGCTCGCCGCCCTGGACGCCGACCCCGCCACCGAGCGGGTGCTGCTGGTCTCCAAGCCTCCCGCGCCGTCGGTCGCGGCCGCCGTCGAGGAGGCCGCCGCGAAGCTCGCCGTGCCCGTGCGCTCCGCCGTCCTCTCCGCCGACAGCCCCGACCTGACCGCCGGGGTCGAGGGCCTGCTGCGCGACATGGGCCTCGACGTCCCGGTGTGGCCCTCGCGCCCCGGGCCGGCCGAGGCGCCGGCGCCGGGTGCGGTGCTCAAGGGCCTGTACGCCGGCGGCACGCTCGCCGACGAGGCGATGCTCATCGCCGGCCCGGCGCTCGGCGACATCCGCTCGAACATCCCGCTGCGCCCGGAGCTCGACCTGGGCGCCGACTTCACCGCCCGCGGGCACGTGGTCATCGACTTCGGCGACGACGCGCTCACCGTGGGCCGCGCGCACCCGATGATCGACCCGACGCTCCGGCTCGAGGCGATCGCCGCGGTGGCGTCCTCCGACGAGCCCGCGGTGCTGCTGCTCGACGTCGTCCTCGGCTACGGCGCAGACGCCGACCCGGCGGCCGCGCTGGTGCCCGCGCTCAGCTCCGCCCGCGACGCCGCCGAGCACCCGCTGCCGGTCGTCATCGCGCTCATCGGCACCGAGGGCGACCCGCAGGGCTGGTCCCGCCAGGCCGACGCGCTCGCCGCGGCCGGTGCCGCCGTCTTCTCGTCCAACTCGGCGGCCACGCGGTACGCCCTCGACCTGCTGGGAGCTGGCAAGTGACCCTGGGTGGCATCCTCTCCGGCCCGCCGGCGATCGTCGCGGCCGGCGTCTCCGTCTTCTCCGACGCCCTGCGCGCCCAGGGCGCCGAGGTGCACGACGTCGACTGGCGGCCGCCGGGCTTCGGCTCGGCGGAGGACCTCGCCGCGGTGGCCCTCGACCCCCGCCGGGCCGCCGCGAACCGCACCGCCGTCGAGCGGCTGATGGCCGCCGGCTCGGTGCTGGTGGACGTCCGCCCCGCGCGCGACGTCATCGGCCTGGCCGACCGCACGATCCTGCACGCCGGCCCGCCGATCGAGTGGGCCGACGCCTCCGGTCCGCTGCGCGGCGGCCTGATCGGCGCCTGCCTCTTCGAGGGCTGGGCGGACACGGTCGAGGAGGCCGAGCGGATGCTCGCCGCCGGCGAGATCACCCTCGACCCGTGCCACCACCACCGCACGGTGGGCCCGATGGCCGGCGTCACCTCGCCGTCCATGTGGATGTGGTGCCTGGAGGACCCGGTCCACGGCGGCCAGGCGTACTGCAACCTCAACGAGGGCCTCGGCAAGGTGCTGCGCATGGGCGCCTTCAACGAGGAGGTGCAGACCCGGCTGCGGTGGATGCGCGACGTCCTCGGCCCGGTGCTGCAACAGGCCGTGCGGTCGATGAGCGACCCGCTCGACGTGAAGTCCGTGCTCGCGCAGATGCTGCAGATGGGCGACGAGGCGCACAACCGCAACCGCGCCGGCTCGCTCATGTCGCTGCGCGAGCTCTCGCCCGCGATCGTGGCCGTCGAGGGCTGGGCCGCGTCCGACATCGCCGCCGTGCTGAAGTTCATCGGCGGCAACGAGCACTTCTTCCTCAACCTCGGCATGCCGACGGCGAAGCTCGCCCTCGACGCCTGCCGCGGCATCCCGGGCTCGACGATGCTGACCGTGATGTCGCGCAACGGCACCGAGTTCGGCATCCAGACCGCCGGCACCGGCGACCGCTGGTTCACCGGCCCGGCCAACACCCCGGTCGGGCTCTTCCTCGGGGACTACGGGCCCGACGACGCCAACCCCGACATCGGCGACTCCGCGATCATGGAGACCTACGGCATCGGCGGCTTCGCCATGGCCGCGGCGCCGGCGATCGTGCGGTTCGTCGGCGGCACGGTGCCCGACGCCCTGGCGACGACGGAGCGCATGTACCAGCTGACCCTGGCCGAGAACCCGGCCATGGCCATCCCGATCATGGGCTTCCGCGGCTCACCGACCGGCATCGACGTGCTCAAGGTGGCGCGCACCGGCTGGCTGCCGCAGATCAACACCGGCATGGCCGGCCGGGTCGCCGGCACCGGCCAGGTCGGCGCCGGGCTGGTGCAGCCGCCGCAGCAGTGCTTCGAGCAGGCTCTGAAGGCGCTCGCGCACGAAGCCCGCGCCGCCGCCTGACCCTCCGCGAGATCTGCACACCCGGGGCTTTCCCGGCGCGGGAAGGCCCGAGTGTGCAGATCTCGGGCGGGGATCAGCAGCTGAGCAGACCCGTCAGGGCTCCTCGGACGTCGGCCGGCCCGGTGAGCGTGTCCTCGAACGGCACCCGCAGGTCGTAGCAGCCGTCGCGCCCCTGCACCCGGAACCGCACGCCGTAGCGGTCCAGCCCGAGCAGCGCGACGTCGTCGCGCCGGTCGGCCCAGCAGCGCACGCGGGCGGTGAGCCGGTCCAGCGCCGGCTGCTCGGTGGCCATGAGCTCCCGCTCCGCCGCGCTCACCGGGTCCGGGCGGGCGGCCACGAACTCGTCCGGGTCCACGTCGGTCGTCGTCCCCGCCTCCTCGAGCACCACCTCGGCCAGGTCCAGCCGCACCAGCGCCGCTCCCAGCCCCACCTCGAACAGCGCGTCGCACGGGTGCGCCTCGGCGTAGTCGAGCAGCAGCCGCGGCACGTCGCCGTCGTCGACCGGCGTGATCCAGCCGGACAGCTCCACGAGCCCGCGCACCGGACGGCGCAACGGCACCGGCGCCCGGTCGGTGACGGTCAGCCGGGCCGGGACGTCGCCCAGCGGGGAGCGCGCCAGCGCCGCGGTGACCGCCCCGTCGGCGGGGACGACGAGCAGCACGTCGCCGGACGCCGTCGTCGTCGCGCCCCACAGCTGGCAGACGCCGAGACCGGCGGCGTGCAGCGAGGCGCCGGGGCGCGCGGCGACGGTCCGGGCGCGCTCGGCGGGCGGTGGCTGCCGGCGGGTGGCCGCGGACGAGGAGGGCGTTCCGGCCGTCATGGGACCACCTCGGGGGAGTAGCGGGTGCGTTGTAAGGTGAGCCTAGCCAAACTCGGAGGTCCCGTGAACACACCCCGTCCCAAGGTCCGGCTCAGCCGCGCGCTGGGCATCCCGCTGACCCCGAAGTGCGTCCAGTACTTCGAGCGCCGGCCGTACCCGCCGGGTGAGCACGGGCGCAAGCGCCGCAAGGACAGCGACTACTCCACCCGGCTCAAGGAGAAGCAGCGGCTGCGCGCGCAGTACGACATCAGCGAGACGCAGCTGCGCGCCGCGTTCGACCGGGCCAAGCGCTCCGGCGGCAAGACCGGCGAGGCGCTGATCCAGGACCTGGAGTCGCGGCTGGACGCCACCGTCCTGCGCGCCGGCTTCGCCCGGACCATCTACCAGGCCCGCCAGTTCGTCACCCACCAGCACGTGCTGGTCAACGGCAAGCGAGTCGACCGCCCCTCCTACCGGCTCAAGCCCGGCGACTTCGTGCAGATCGCGGAGAAGTCGAGGACCAAGGAGCCGTTCGTCGTCGCCGCGTCCGGCGCGCACGCCGAGGCGCCGAAGTACCTCGAGGTGCGGCTGGCCGACCTCGTCGCCCGCGTCGACCGGACGCCGGGTCGCGACGAGGTCCCGGTGGTCTGCGACGAGCAGCTGGTCGTGGAGTACTACTCCCGCTGACCACCGAGATCTGCGCACTCGGGCCTTTCGCGGCCCGGGAAGCCCCGAGTGCGCAGATCTCGCGGAGAGCTCGGTTGCCGTGCACCACCGGAACCGACAGGCTCCGCAACCATGTGGACCCAGGCGTTCGCCGACGACGAGGACGTCCAGCGGCGGATGAACCGGCCGGAGAACGAGATCCCGACCGCGCTGCCGATGAACCGCGTCCTCGTGCGCACACCCGATCTGGCCGTCGCGCTCCTGGGGCTCCGGGCGTACACGACCGGGGTGGCCTTCGAGCTGGTCGCCCGGGCGCGCGGCTTCGAGGACCCGGACGCCGGCAACCGGCTGAGCAGCGTCTTCTGGGAGCGGCGGCCGGGCACCCCGCGCTTCCTCCTCGGCGTCGAGTTCGCCGACGGCCGCCGGGCGAGCAACCTGGTCCGCCCCCGGAACAGCGACGACCTGCTCCTCCACTCCGGCGCGGGGAGCGGTGGCGACACGTCGGTCGACCAGGAGTGGTGGCTCAGCCCGCTGCCGCCGGACGGTCCGCTGCGCGTGGTCCTCCGCTGCCCCGAGATCGGGATCGAGGAGACCGTCGTCGAGCTGGACGGGACGGCGATCCGCCGCGCGGGGGAGAGCGCCGTCGTCCTCTGGCCCTGGGAGCCGCCGCGGCACGAGGAGCCCGCCGAGCCCACGCCGCCGGATCTCCCGGCCGGCAGCTGGTTCGCCGGCTGAGCCGCGGAACACCGGGCGCACCCACGGTCTTGACCCGGGCATGCAGATCGACCTGAGCGGGAAGACCGCCGTCGTCACGGGCTCGTCGCAGGGCATCGGGCTGGCCATCGCCGCCGGGCTGGCCCGGGCCGGGGCCCGCGTCGTCCTCACCGGCCGCGACCGGGCCCGGCTCGACGCCGCGGCCGGCGGCATCGACGGCGAGGTGCTGGCCGTCGCCGGTGACATCACCACCGACGAGGGCACGGCAGCGCTGCTCGACGCCGTCCCCGACGCCGACGTGCTGGTGAACAACCTCGGCATCTTCGGGGCGCAGCCCGCCCTGGAGATCACCGACGACGAGTGGCGCCGCTACTTCGAGACCAACGTGCTCACCGCCGTCCGGCTGACCCGTGCCTACCTGCCGAGAATGCGCGAGCGCGGCTGGGGCCGGATCCAGTACATCGCCAGCGACTCGGCCGTCGCGATCCCGGCCGAGATGGTCCACTACGGCGTCACCAAGACGGCGCTGCTCGCGGTGTCCCGCGGCTTCGCCAAGGAGGCGGCCGGCTCCGGTGTCACCGTCAACTCGGTGATCGCCGGCCCGACGCACACCGGCGGCGTGGAGGACTTCGTCCGCGAGCTGGTCGGCGACCTCCCGTGGGACGCGGCGCAGCGCGAGTTCATGCGGCAGCACCGCCCCAACTCGCTGCTGCAGCGGCTGATCGAGCCCGAGGAGATCGCCAACATGTGCGTCTACCTCGCCTCCCCGCTCGCCTCGGCCACGACGGGCGGCGCCGTGCGGGTGGACGGCGGTTACGTGGATGCGATCCTGCCCTGACCCGTCAGCCCCGTAGACCGCCGTCGCCTGACACCGGAGCCGTGGACGTCGTCCGGGTGAGCAGGCGGCTGTCCTACCTGCTGCGGCACCGCCCCGACACCGCGGGCCTCACCCCGGACGACGCCGGGTGGGTCGACGTCGACCAGCTGCTGCGGGCCGTCGGCATCACCCGCGAGGAGCTGGAGCGGGTCGTCGCGACGAACGACAAGCGCCGGTTCGCGTTCGACGCGACCGGCCGGCGGATCCGCGCCAGCCAGGGGCACAGCATCCCGGTCGACCTCGGCTACGCGCGGGAGCGGCCGCCGGAGGTGCTCTTCCACGGCACCCCGGAGCGCAACCTGCCGGAGATCCTCGCCCAGGGGCTGCGGCCCGGGCGCCGGCACGCGGTGCACCTCAGCCCGGACGCCGCGACGGCGCGGCGGGTGGGGGAGCGGCGTGGTCGGGCCGTCGTCCTCCGGGTCGAGGCGGCGCGGCTGGCGGACGACGGCGCGGCCTTCACCCGGTCCGCGAACGGCGTCTGGCTGGTGGCCGCGGTGCCGCCGGGCTACCTCACCGCCGAGGGCTGACGCCCCGGCACCCGAGCACCCGGCACCTGGACGGCCAGCAGCGCGACGTCGTCCTCCACCCGGCCGCCCAGCGTCCCGAGCAGCCCGTCGCACAGCTCCTCGAGCGGCCGCCCGGCCCACCGGCGCAGCTCGCCGACCAGCCAGGCCGTGCCCTCGTCGAGGACGGCGCCCCGCCGCTCGACGAGGCCGTCGGTGTAGAGCAGCACCGTGTCCCCGGGGCGGAGCTCCACCTCGTGGTCCCGGCGTGCGGTCGACGGGTCCACGCCCAGGAGCCGCTCCGGGGCCCGGACCAGCACCTCGGTGCCACCGTCGGCGCGGAGCAGCACCGGCGCGGGGTGGCCCGCGTCGGACCAGCGCAGGCAGATCACGTCGCCCCGGGTCTCCACCGTCGCCACGACGGCGGTGATCAGCGTCGGGACGCCGACACCGGCCATGGCGCGGTCGAGCTCGGTGAGCACCGCCGACGGCGTGGCCGCGGACTGCGCGATCGCCCGCAGCATGCCGCGGGCCTCCGCCATGGTCGCCGCCGCGGCCGCGTCGTGCCCGGCGACGTCCCCGATGACCAGCATCGTGCTGCCGTCGACGCGGTCGAACCCGTCGTACCAGTCGCCCCCCACCTGGGCGTGCCGCGTGGCGGGCAGGTAGCGCACCACCGCTTCCAGCCCGCCGATCCGCGGCGGACCGCCGAGCAGGTGCCGCTGGAGCGTCTCGGCCACCTCCGCAGCGGCCCGGGATTCGGCTGCCTCCGCGTTGCTGCGCGCGAACTCGTCCTCGCGGCGCAGCCGCAGGGTCGCCGCGGTGACCGCGATGCCGGTGCCGACGGCCACGCCGGCCAGCCGGATGAGCTGGGCGGGCAGCGCCTCCTCCGAGTACTGCCGGTCGAAGACGCCGAGGGTGGCTGCCACGAGCAGGGCGGCCACCCCGTACCCGACGGTGGCGCGCCGGCCCAGGAAGGTGGAGGCCACCAGCGGGGCGATCACCACCAGGCCCAGCACCACCTGACCGCGGCCCAGGACCACGTCCAGCACCGACACGACGGCCAGGACGGCGATCGGCAGCGACCGCTGGACGCGCGCGTACCCGCTCACGGGGAGGCTCCTCGGGCGGGCAGGGGGGTCGGCCGCGTCTTGACCGGTCCTCACGGTATCCGACGCCGGCGCCGATCCGGGGGCACGAGTGGGCGGTGGGACGGGCGGGGACGGCCACACCGGTGGCACGGTCGCCGCCTCGCGGATATCGATAAATGGGCGTGCGCAATCTTTTTCCGTGCAGTCCGTAAAGCGGAATGGCGGGCGTGCCGATGACACGGCGTCAACGAAAGAGGCGCAGCAGTCGCTGGACCGGGTGAATCCCCGGATTCCCCGGTCGAAGGCTGAGCCACCGAGAGCAGGGAGAATCGCAATGCGTAAGTCACGCGTTGTGTTCGCCGGTGTCGGGGTCGCTGCGGCCGTCGCCACCGGGACCGCCTTCACCGCCGCCAACACGTTCACCCAGCCCAGCGCCATCGCCGGTTACGGCCAGACGCTGGTGACCGGTGCGACCGTGACGGACACGGACTTCACGGCCTACGCCGCGGACCCGACCGACCTGGCCAGCGTCGTGTTCAACACCAGCACGAACGTGAACGGCAAGAGCGCCACCCTCACGCTGAAGAACGGCGTCACGGGCCCGGTCATCGGCACCTTCACGTGCGACACCGCCTCGAGCGTCTACGCCGCCGGCACGATGGACATCATCTGCGACACGTCGGCGACGCACCCCAAGTTCGACTCGTTCACCTACGTCGGTCTGACGGTCCTGGACTGATCCTCCTCCGCGACGGCGGGCCCGGCCCTCGTGGCCGGTCCCGCCGGACCGGGGCGGTGACCTCACCCATGCCTCTTCCCAGGATCGCCCGCCTCAGCGGCGCCGTCGCGGTGCTGCTGGCAGCCGTGTGGCTGCTCCTCCCGACCGAGCTCGGTGGCAGCACGACGTACGTCACCACGCACGGCAACAGCATGGAGCCGGACTTCCGCACCGGTGACCTGGCGATCCTGCGGCCGGCCGCGACCTACGGCATGGGCGACGTCGTCGCCTACGACAGCGCTCAGCTCGGCACCACGGTGATGCACCGCATCATCGACCGCGACGACCACCGCTTCGTCACCCGCGGCGACAACAACTCCTGGATCGACCCCGACGAGCCCACGTCCGACGAGATCCTCGGCGAGCTCTGGTTCAGCATCCCGCAGGGCGGCAAGGCCCTCGCCGCGATGCGTTCCCCCTGGGTCCTGGCCGTCGTCGCGCTCGCGGTCACCACCCTCGTCTCCGCCGGCCGCCGCCCCCGCGGCCGCCACTCCGCCGGGCACGCGCACCGACGTCCCGGCCTGCGCCTGCCGCGCCTCCACCGCCGCGCCGCGAGCCCCGCACCGCGGGCCTCCGGCCTGTCGGCGCCGCTGCGTGCCCGGGCCCGCCAGCTGGCCCTCGGCTCCGCCGTGGCCGCCGTGCTGGCCGCCGGCGCCGGCGCCGCCACCTTCGTGCTGCCCGCCGCCGCGGCCTCCGCCGGCTCGGTCGACGTCGTCCAGCAGGGCGCCTACGGCTACACTGCCACCGCCGCGCCCAGCACCACGTACCCGACCGGCGCGCTGGGCACCGGCGATCCGGTCTACACCCGCCTGGTCGAGGACCTGACCGTCTCCTTCGAGGACGTCGTCACCGGCGCCGACGTCGCCGGCACCGTCCGGCTCGACGTCGCCATCGAGGCCCCCGACGGCTGGACCGCGCCCGTCACCAGCGGCACGGCCGCCCCGGTGCAGGACGGCACGGCGACGGCGGCGGTCCTGGTCGACCACGTGCGGGCCGCGCAGCTGCTCGAGCGGCACAACGCCGAGGTCGGCGCCGCCGGCGTCAGCGCCACCCTCGTCCTGACGCCGGTCGTGGAGATGACCGCCACGGTCGACGGCGCCGCGGCGACCCTCGACCAGCCCGAGCCGCTCCGCTTCTCGATGGACCCGACGGCGCTGCGGGTCGCCGGCGAGACCACCGCGCTCACCCCTGCGGTCACCACCCAGCTGGCGGTGGGCGGTGCCGCCGCGACCTCCGACCTGGAGATCGCCGGCGTGACGCTCCCCCTCGGCCCGGTCCGCCTGGTCGCGGCCGCCGTGCTCGTGCTCGCCGTCGCCACCGCCGTCGTCGCCGGCCTCCTCGGCCGCGGCCGGGGCGGTGAGGCCGACGAGTTCCTGGTGCGGCACGCCGCCCGGGTGCTGCCGGTGACGTCCTTCGCACCGGGCAACACCGTCATCGACGTCGCCGACGCCGAGGCCCTCCACCGGCTGGCCGAGCGGCTCGAGGTCCTGGTGCTGCACCACGCCGGGCCGCACGCCGACACCTTCGCCGTCCAGGACGGCGACACCACCTACCGCTGCGTCGTCCCGCGCGTCGGCGAGGCGCATGTCGCGGCCGCCCGCCGGTCGCCCGCCGGTGGTTTGCTCCGCCGCTTCGCCTGAGCGACCCCTGGGACGACTTCGGGGGAGGGCCGCTGCGGACGTCGTCCGAGCAGCACCTCCCCCGAAGTTGTGGGAGAGCGCGGGTCCTACGCCTTGACGATGGCCGCGACCGGGCCGCCGCCGGAGGGGCCCTGGTGCACCGCCGCCACGGACACGAACACGGCCGGGTCGCCGGTCACCGAGGCGGTCACGCCGCCGACGGTGGCCTTGATCTGGCGGTGCCAGTGCACGTCGGAGTCGTCGAGCATGGCGTTGCGCCGGTCGCGGACCATGCCCGAGGGGTCGGCCTCGCACTTGAGGAAGACGTTGACCAGCCGGTCGCCGAGGTCGGTGTGGTGCGGCCGCTCGGGCAGCTCGAGACCCGCGGACCGGATGGCCTCCCAGATGCCGTCCTGGTCCAGCGCGTCCTTCATGACCGAGTGACCGATGCGGTAGCTGCCGCCGTGGCCGCGGGCGTTGCCGACGACGACGATCTGCGCCTGGTCCAGCTCGACGCCGGAGGAGCAGGAGGCCACCGAGGAGAACAGCGAGAGGTCGTGCATGACGTCCTCGTCGGTCGGCATCTCGATCTCGCCCAGCGCGACGGCGATGCCCAGCGCGGTGGTGGCGTTGGACAGGTCCATCGACTCGTGGGTGTGCTCGGTCCACACCGTCTTGCCGCGGCTCTTGGCGTCGCGGATGGTGTCGATCGTGAGCAGCGGGGTCTTGGTCTGCACGTAGTGCACGTCGGCGGGGTCCTCGATGCCGGCCTCGGCCATCGCCTGCTTCACCCCGGCGGCGACCTTCTCGATCATCGCGACCCGGCCGATGTCCTCGGGCAGGATCTGGTCGCTCATCGCGAAGCCGACGGTCAGCCGCGGCTCGTCGGTCTTCTCCACCGACTCCTCGGGGAGGGTGGCGAAGATCGTGGCGTGCGGGCTGATGACGCCGTCGGTGCCGCCGGACCACACGATGGGGACCTGCTTGACCTCCTCGGCCGAGCGGGTGCCCTTCTCCTGCAGCACCTCGCGGAAGGCGCGGTCGGCGATGATCCGGGTGTAGTCGTTCACCCCGCCGTTGCCCTCGGTCTTGCCGATGACGGCGATGACGCGGTCGGCCTCGAAGACGCCCTCGTCGATGAGCTTGGCGAGCTCGGAGGCGTCGCTGACGTTGTGCAGCGGGACCTTGCGGACCTCGATCGGTGCGGGCACTGGCTCTCCTTCTACAGGGGCGGATCAGGCGGTCAGGACGGTGCCGGCGTCGTCTCCGGTGACGGCGTCGGCGATGTGCTCGAGCGAGGTGACGACGGCGCGGGCGCCGCCGGCCTCGACGAAGCGGAGCGCGGCGTCGACCTTGGGGCCCATCGAGCCGCGGGCGAACTGGCCGGCCGCGGCGTGCGCGCGCAGCTCGGCGACGGTGACCCGGCCCAGCGGGCGCTGGTCCGGGGTGCCGAAGTCGACCATGACGTTGGGGACGTCGGTGGCGATCACCAGGGTGTCCGCGCCGAACTCCCGCGCCAGGACGGCGGCGGTCAGGTCCTTGTCGATGACCGCCTCGACGCCGCGCAGCGGGCGCGCCTCACCGCCGTCGTCCACCACCGGGATCCCGCCGCCGCCGGCGCAGACGACGACGAAGCCGGCGTCGGCCAGTGCGCGGATGGCGGGGGTGTCGACGACGGAGCGCGGCTCGGGCGAGGCGACGACCCGGCGCCACCCGCGCTCGCCGCGGTCCTCCCAGATCTGGCCGAGGTCGATGAAGCGCTGCGCCTGCTCGCGGGGGAGGAAGCGGCCGACCGGCTTGGACGGCTCGCGGAAGAGCGGGTCGTCGGCGTCGACCAGCGTGCGGGTGATCAGCGCGGCGGTGCGCCGGGCGAGGCCGCGGGCCCGCAGCGCGGCGTCGAGCTCGTCGGCGACGGTGAAGCCGATGGTCGCCTGCGTCTGGGCGACGTTCCAGTCGAGCGGGACCGGCGGGACCTCGTGCGCGGCCAGCTCGTTCTTGACCAGCAGGTTGCCCACCTGCGGCCCGTTGCCGTGGGTGAGGACGACGTCCACACCGGCGGCGACGACGTCGGCGATGTGCCCGCTCGCCTGGGCGAGGGCCGCCTGCTGGGCGGCGGGCGTGGCCGAGCCGTCCGCTCCGGTCATGGCATTGCCACCCAGGGCTATCACCACGCGGCGAGACGTCATGTGACGACCCTAACGGGAGATTCCTTAGCGGTGAAGTAGTTGGACCGAGAAGGTGGGCGGCTAGCGTCCCCCGTCGTGCCCGCCGCTCCCTCGTCGACGACCGTCGCGGGCCTCGTCACCGCCCTGGTCGGCTTCCTGAGCTCCTTCGCCGTGGTGCTCACCGGGCTCCGGGCGGTGGGGGCCTCGCCGGCCCAGGCGGCCTCCGGGCTGCTCGTCCTGTCGCTGACCATGGGCCTGGCCACGGTGTTCCTGGCGCAGCGGACGCGGATGCCGATCACCGTCGCCTGGTCCACGCCCGGCGCGGCGCTGCTGGCCGGCGCGTCGACGCACTCCTGGCCCGCCGCCGTCGGCGCGTTCCTCCTCGTCGGCTGCCTCGTGCTGCTCACCGCCGCCTGGCCCCGCCTCGGCGACGCCATCGCGGCGATCCCGGCCCCGATCGCGCAGGCGATGCTCGCCGGCGTCCTCGTCCCGCTGTGCCTGCAGCCGGTGCGCGCGGCCCTGGAGATGCCGGAGCTGCTGGTCCCCGTCCTGCTCGTCTGGGCGGTGCTGGCCAAGCTCGCCCCGCGGTGGGCGATCCCCGCCGCCTTCGCCGTCACGCTCGGCATCGTCGGCTGGCTCGCGGCGCGGGACGGCGGCCTCGACCCCGGCGACCTGGTCCCGGCCCTCGAGTGGACGACGCCCGCGCTGGACCCGGGCACCCTGCTCGGGATCGGCCTGCCGCTGTTCCTCGTGACCATGGCCTCGCAGAACGTGCCGGGCATGGCGGTGCTCGCCTCGTTCGGCTACCGGGCGCCGTGGCGCCCGGCGATGGCGGTCACCGGCGCCGGCACCGCGCTGGGCGCGCCGTTCGGCGGCCACGGGATCAACCTCGCCGCCATCAGCGCGGCGCTCGCCGCCGGGCCGGAGGCCGATCCGGACCCGGCCCGCCGGTACCGGGCCGCGCGCACGGCCGGCGTCGCCTACGCCGCGATCGCGCTGGTCTCCGTCGCGGTGGCGGCGCTGGTCGCCACCGCGCCGGACGGGTTCGTCACGGCCGCGGCGGGCCTGGCGCTCTGGCCGGTGCTCGCGTCGTCCCTGAGCAGCGCGCTCGAACGGCCGGGGGACCGCACGCCCGTCGTCGCCACCTTCCTGGTGGGCGTGAGCGGGATCAGCATCGCCGGGATCGGCTCCGCCTTCTGGGCGCTGGCCGCGGGGCTGGTCCTCTGGATCTGGTTCCGGGCCTGAGACCCGGTCAGCGGCGCCAGAAGTCGAACCGGTCGCGGCCCGGCCGGAAGCCCGCCGCCTCGACGACGTCGACCGCCAGCTCGAACTTCTGGCCGACGGCGGTGGGCGCGTGCGCGTCGGAGCCGAAGCTCACCGCCTCGCCGCCGGCCTCGTAGAACCAGCGCACCTGGTCCGCCGAGGCCAGCGGGCTGCTGGTGTTGACCTCGAGCGCCCGGCCGGAGCCGGCCAGCGCGCGGAACACCGCCCGGTACTCCTCCTCGTAGTCCTTCTCCACGAACCGGTGCGAGCCGCCGGGCCAGTAGCGGCGCGGGAAGTCGACGTGCGCGAGCACCTGGAAGACGTCGCTGCTCTCGATCATGTCCACGAGCTCGGCGAGGTAGCGGCGCATGGTGCCGTCGGCGTCCTCCCAGAGCAGGTGGCCGACGCCGTAGAGGAGGCCGTCCTTGGACAGCGAGTGCAGCGAGCCCAGGACGCGGTCCACCGGGGCGTCGCGCAGGTAGGCGGCCACGCTGCTGGCGAACAGGTGCGGCTCACCGGTCTCGACGCCGGAGAGGATGCGCAGCTCGGGGAACCGGTCGCGCACCTCGGCCAGCTCGGCGAAGTAGCCCTCGACGTCGATCTCGGCGTGCCGGGACGCGTGCCGCTCGACCAGGCCCTCGTCGGTCGCCCGGTCGTCGGGGTCCCAGACGGTGAAGTCCAGGTGCTCGGTGAACGCGATCGCCGGGAGGCCGATCGCGATCGCCCGCTCGCAGGCCTTCCGCATGGTGGAGGCGTCCGGGGTGTCCCACGACCAGTGGGTGTGGACGTGGTTGTCGCTCGGCAGCTGCCCCTCGTGTGCCATCGCCTGTGGATTGTCCACCGTCGTCCACCGGTCCCGCTCGGTGACCCGTTCTGTCGTCCGGGCTGCCTACTGTCGTCGGCATGAGCACCGCCGCGCCGCCCTCCGAGCTGACCGCCTCCTTCGCCGAGGAGGCGCTCGGCGTCCTGCGCGAGCTCACCGGCCGGCCCGACGCCGTCTTCCGCGAGGGGCAGGACGCCGCGGTCGCCGCGCTGGTCGAGCGGTCCGCCCGGGCGCTGGTCGTGCAGCGCACCGGCTGGGGCAAGTCGGCGGTCTACTTCGTCTCCACGGCGCTGCTCCGCCGCCGGGGTGCCGGTCCCACGCTGCTGGTCAGCCCGCTCCTCGCGCTCATGCGCGACCAGGTGGCCGCCGCGGCCCGCGCCGGCATCAGGGCGGTGGAGATCTCCAGCGCCAACATGACCGAGTGGGACGACATCGCCGCCCGCCTGGCCGCCGACGACGTCGACGTCCTGCTCGTCTCCCCCGAGCGGCTCACCAACCCGCGCTTCCGCGAGGAGCAGCTGCCGGGTCTGGTCGCCCGCTGCGGGCTGGTCGTGGTGGACGAGGCGCACTGCGTCTCCGACTGGGGGCACGACTTCCGCCCCGACTACCGCCGCATCCGCGACCTGCTGGGCACGCTCCCGGCCGGGACACCGGTGCTGGCCACCACCGCCACCGCCAACGAGCGGGTGGTGGACGACGTCGCCGAGCAGCTCGGCGCCGGCGGGGTCGAGGTGACCACCGTGCGCGGGCCGCTGTCCCGCGACTCCCT
Organism: Blastococcus sp. TF02A-30; assembly: GCF_003319185.1. GTDB lineage: Bacteria > Actinomycetota > Actinomycetes > Mycobacteriales > Geodermatophilaceae > Blastococcus. The sequence continues at coordinate 2,617 of NZ_QOHJ01000001.1, read as the reverse complement.
GCGCCTCGGGGTGCTGCGGCTGCCGTCCGACCGCGCGCGGCTGGCCTGGTTGGCCACCCACCTGACCGACCTGCCGGGCAGCGGCATCGTCTACACCCTCACCGTCGCGGCGGCGGAGGAGACGGCGGCGCTGCTGCGCGACGCGGGTCACGAGGTGCGCGCCTACACGGGACGGCTCGACGACGCCGACCGGAAGGACGCCGAGGAGGCGTTGCGCTCGAACTCCGTCAAGGCGCTCGTGGCCACCTCGGCGCTGGGCATGGGCTTCGACAAGCCCGATCTCGGTTTCGTCGTCCACCTGGGGGCGCCGTCGTCGCCGGTCAGCTACTACCAGCAGGTGGGCCGTGCCGGCCGCGCCGTCGAGCACGCCGACGTGCTGCTGCTCCCCGGGCCGGAGGACATCGCGATCTGGCAGTGGTTCGCGACGTCGTCCATGCCGCGCGAGGACCACGCCGCCGCGGTGCTGGGCGCGATGGCCGACGGCAAGGCCTGGTCGGTGGCCCGGCTGGAGACCGTCGCCGACGTGCGCCGCTCCCGGCTGGAGCTGCTGCTCAAGGTGCTGGCCGTCGACGGCGCCGTCGAGCGGGTGCAGGGCGGCTGGCGGTCCACCGGCCGGCCGTGGGTCTACGACGCCGACCGCTACTCCCGGGTGACCCGCACGCGCGAGGCCGAGCAGCGCGCCATGCTCGCCTACGCCAAGCCGGTCGACGAGGCCCAGTGCCGCATGGCCTTCCTCCAGTCGGCGCTCGACGACACGACCGCGGCACCGTGCGGGCGCTGCGACGTCTGCGCCGGCCCCTGGTACGCCACGGAGATCCCCGAGGCCGCGGCCGAGAAGGCGTCGGCGGTGCTGGACCGGCCCGGTGTGGAGCTGCCCCCGCGGGCGCAGTGGCCCACCGGCGCCGACCGGCTGGGTGTCGACGTGAAGGGCAAGATCCCGGCGTCGGAGCAGCTGGAGCCCGGCCGGGCGGTCGCCCGGTTGACCGACCTCGGCTGGGGTCAGCGGCTGCGCTCCCTGCTCGGCGACGACGGCGTCGGTGGTGTGGTCGCCCTCGATCTGGAGGCCCCCGGCATCGAGGAGGACCCGGACGCCGCCTTCGACGTCCCCGTCCAGCGCTCGATCTCCGACGTACCCCCTGACGACGACCTGCTGCGCGCGTGCGCGCGGGTCCTGGCCGCCTGGGACTGGGCGGAGCGCCCGGCCGCCGTGGTCGCGGTGCCGTCCCGCCGCCGGCCGCGGCTGGTCACCGGCATCGCCGAGGGGCTGGCCCGCATGGGCCGGCTGGACTACCTGGGCTCGCTGTCCCTCGAGCACGGCGGGCCGACCGGGCAGCCCGGGGGGAACAGCGCCTTCCGCCTGGCCGGCGTCTGGAACCGGATCGTGGTCGGTCCCGAGCTGCGCGAGCGGCTGGCGGCGGTCGCCGGGCCGGTGCTGCTGGTCGACGACCTCGCCGACTCCCGCTGGACGATGACCGTCGCCGGGCGGGAGCTGCGCCGGGCCGGGGCCTCCGCCGTGCTGCCCTTCGCCCTGGCCCTCACCGCCTAGTTCTCCACAGCTTTTCGCACACATGTGCGAAAGCTCCGGGTAGCGTGCGGTCATGTCGCTCGCGCACCAGCCGTCGATGTGGGACCTCGCCGAGGAGGCGACGCTGACGCCGCTGGCCGGCCGGGTGGTCCGGCACCAGCTGTCGCGCGGCGCCTGGGTCGACCACCTGCCCGGCTGGGTGTCCGGGTCCGACGAGGTGCTCGAGGTCCTGCTCGGCGACATCGGCTGGCGGGAGGACCGCCGGCAGATGTACGAGCGCGAGGTCACCGTCCCCCGGCTGCTGCGCCACTACGGGAGCGGAGAGCAGCTCCCGCACCCGCTGCTCACCGAGGCGCGGGCGGCGCTCGACCGCTACTACGGGCCCGAACTGGGCGAGCCCTTCGTCACCGCGGGCATGTGCCTGTACCGGGATGGCAGGGACAGCGTCGCCTGGCACGGCGACCGCATCGGCCGCGGGCGCTCGAACGACACCATGGTCGCGATCGTGTCCTTCGGGTCACCCCGCCCGCTGCTGCTCCGCCCGGCCGGCGGCGGGGAGGCCTCGCGGCGGTTCCCCCTGGGGCACGGCGACCTCGTGGTCATGGGTGGCTCGTGCCAGCGCACCTGGGACCACTGCGTCCCGAAGACCACCAAGCCGGTGGGCCCGCGCGTGAGCGTCCAGTTCCGGCCGCGCGGGGTCCTCTGAGGCAGGGCGCTCCCCCACCACAGGGGGCAGAAGCCCCGGAATACCGGGCCTGCGGAGCCGGTTGACCTGCTCGGACGGCGCGACGAGGACCCCCGGGGGACCCCCCCTGCAGGACCCCCGAAACGTCGTGTAATGTTCTCCATGCGCCGCGCGGCCCGGAAGGGCCGCCGGACCAGCCCCCCGGTCAGGTGGAGCGCTGGAAACCGGCGTAGTGTTGGACATCCAGCCAGGAGCGAAGCCCGTGAGGGTGGGTTTTCTGCGCGTCCGCTCTTTGAGAACTCAACAGCGTGCCGAAAGTCAGTGCCAAGTAATACCCCGTGCCGGATCTTTCGAGGTTCGGCTGGGATTCCTTTGGTTGATTGATATCGCGAGTGTCAGCTCGCGGT
>NZ_QOHJ01000016.1 GCF_003319185.1 Blastococcus sp. TF02A-30 | reverse complement strand
AGATGTGTATAAGAGACAGCGGTGAGCGACTCGGTGAAGAGCGTCAAGACCTTCACCTGCACGCCGGCCTCGCTCGCCAGGGCTCGGACGAGCCGGTCGGGTGAGGACGACTCGGCGAAGATCGCCGGCACACCGGTGCGCTCGATGGCCCCGGCGAGGTCGGCGAGGTCCGACGCACTCGGCGCGGCCAGGGTGGTGCCTCCCGGGATCACCGCACCGACGAGGTCGAACCCGTAGCGGTCGGCGAGGTAGCCGAACACGTGGTGGTTGGTGACGAGAGCCCGCCGCTGCGGCGGGATGGCGGCGAAGGCGGCAGACATCTCGTCATCCAGCGCCGCCAGCGCGGCACGGTAGGCGTCCGCCGCGCGGGCGATGGCGGCAGCATCCACCCCGTCCACGGCGGCCAACGCATCCTCAAGGGCGTCGACGACGTCCACCATGCGCGCCGGATCGGTCCAGAAGTGCGGATCCGGCACCCCGGCGTTCTCGTCGCCGGTGTAATCCACGACGTCCACCTCCTCGCCCGCGACGAACGCAGGAACGCCGTCCGCTTCGGCGGCGTCGAGGTGCTGCTGCAGCCCCTCCTCCAGCCCGAGCCCGTTCGAGACGATGAGGTCCGCCGTCCGGAGGGCCGCGGCCTCTTGGGCCGAGATCTCGAACGAGTGCGGGTCGCTGTTGGGGCGCATAAGCGTCTGCACACGCAGCTGGTCGCCGGCGACCTTGCCCACGACGTCGCCCAGGATGTTGGTGGAGACGACGACGAGCGGACGGTCGTCGCTCGCGGCCGCGCATCCGGACAGCACGGCGGCGAGGACCAGCGCGGCCGCCGCGCCCGCCCGCCGACGGGTCATCGCCCCACCTCCGCGGCGAACAGGGGCGCAGAGGCGGTTTCGAAGACGCGCGCGATGCGCGCGGCGTCGGCGTAGTCGATCTCGTACAAGAGCTGCTCGATCGGCGCATTGAGGGTAGGCGCGCTGGGCATCGGCGACGAGGGTCACCCCGCGCAGCGCCGAGGGGTCGAGGAGGGTCTCGGGAAGGAGCGGCTCCGTGCCGGCGCGCACCGCGCCGGTGGTGCCGTCGAGCACCAGCACACGACCCTGTCTCTTATACACATCT
>NZ_QOHJ01000010.1 GCF_003319185.1 Blastococcus sp. TF02A-30 | reverse complement strand
ATGACCGGCCGATCGGGGTGCTGCGCGGTGAGGCGCACGCCGCGCTGGTGCTGAACCCCGGTGGTGCCGACGGTGCCGGGTTCACCGGGCACGTCACCGTCCTGGCCCCGCTGCCGGCGCTGACCGGCGGCGGCGCGCGGGCCGCCGCCGCTGATCCGGTCGGGGCAGGGCGGTCGGGAGCGGCGGGGGAGTGCGGGCCGGCGGTGGGCGGGCAGCCGATCACCGCCGCGCACCTGCGCGAGCTGCTGGCCCAGCTCGGTGGGCTCGGGCTGCAGGCTCCGCCCGGCGGCAGCCTGGCGGTCGCGATCACCGACGAGCACGGCGCGCTGCTGGCCACCGCCACCCCCGCCGAGCTGGCCCGGCTGGCCGCCAGCGGCTGCCGAGCGCACGGGCGGGAGGCGGCCTGCGCCTGCCCGCAGCTGGGGGCGCCGGCCGACCGGAACGGCTACGCGCCCGCCGCGGCGCAGGAGCGGTTCGTGCGGCTGCGCGACCGCACCTGCCGCCACCCCGGCTGCGCCCGGCCCGCCGGGCGCACCGACCTGGACCACGTCGTCCCGCACGACTGCGGCGGGCGCACCGGCTGCGACAACCTGTGCTGCCTGTGCCGCACCCACCACCGGCTCAAGACCTTCGCCCGCGGCTGGCGCTTCGCCCTGGCCCCCGACGGCACCCTCACCGTCACCACCCCGTCCGGCATCACCCGCAGCACCCGACCACCGGGCCTGCGCGACCGACCCGCGCTGCCCCCGCCACCGGCACCACCACCGGACCACACCCCGCCACCGTTCTGACGGCGGCGAGCTCAGCGCGGAGCGCTCAGCTGCCCGGCCACCTCGCCCACGACCCACACCGACGGCGGGCGGACGCCCGCCTCCTCGATCGCACGGGCCAGCCCGGCGAGCGTCGTCCGCACCGTGCGCTGGTTCGGGGTCGACCCGTCGCTCACCACCGCGACCGGCGTCTCCGCGGCGCGGCCGTGCTCCACCAGCGCGTCGGCGATGGCCGGCGCGGTGTCGACCCCCATGAGGACGACGACGGTGCCGCGCAGCCGGGCCACCGCCGCCCAGTCGACCAGCGACTGCGGGTGCCCCGGCGGCAGGTGCCCCGAGACGACGACGAACTCGTGCGTCAGCCCGCGGTGGGTGACGGGGATGCCGGCCAGCGCGGGAACGGCGATGGCGCTGGTGACGCCCGGGACCACCTCCACCGGGACACCGGCGGCCGCGCAGGCCTCGACCTCCTCCATGCCGCGGCCGAAGACGAACGGGTCGCCGCCCTTCAGCCGCACCACCCGCTTGCCCTCCAGCGCCCGCCCGACCAGGAGCTCGTTGATCTGCTCCTGCGCCATCGACCGCCCGCGGGGCAGCTTGGAGGCGTCGACCACCTCCACCTCCGGCGGCAGCGTCTCGAGCAGCTGCAGCGGAGCCAGGTGGTCGGCGACGACGACGTCGGCCGAGGCCACCGCCTGCCGGCCGCGCACGGTGATCAGGTCGGGGTCACCCGGGCCGCCGCCCACGAGGACGACGCTGCCCCGGCCGGCCGCGGAGGCCCGGCCGGCCCGGTCGCGGATCGAACCGTCGGCCAGCCCGGCGACGACGGCGTCCCGGACGGCGACCGCGCGCTGCGGATCGCCGCCGCCGTGCACCCCGACGGCGAGGTCGCCCAGCCGCCCGACGGCGGGTGTCCAGACGCTCGAGGCGGACCGGTCGTCGGCGCGGGCGCAGAAGATGCGCGCCGCCTCGGCCTCGGCCGCCACCGCAGCGTTCACCGCCGGGTCGTCGGTGGCCGCGACCGCGTACCAGGCGCCGTCCAGGTCGCCCGGCTCGTACCGGCGGGTCAGCCAGGTGACCGAGCCCGGGGCGACGAGCGCCTCCAGGGCCGGGGTGACCTCCGGGCTCACGACGGTGATCAGCGCCCGGGCCTCGAGCAGCCCGGCCACGCGGCGGTGCGCGACCCGGCCGCCGCCCGCGACGACCACGCGGCGGTCGGCCAGCCGCAGGCCGACCGGGTACACCGCCCCCGACGCGGGGGAGACGGGCGTGGCGGCCATCAGCTCTTCTCGGTCACGCCGGCGGAGTCGAAGGTGGCCACGTCGCGGAGCGCGCGGGCCGCGCTGGTCACCAGCGGCAGCGCCAGCAGGGCGCCGGTGCCCTCGCCGAGGCGCAGGTCCAGGCCGAGCAGCGGGCGCAGCCCGAGCGAGCGGAGCGCGACCGCGTGGCCGGGCTCGACCGAGGAGTGCCCGGCCAGCGCGAAGTCGATCGCCGTCGGGCACAGCGCCGCGGCCACCAGCGCGGCCGAGCCGGCGATGGCGCCGTCCAGCAGGACCGGGACCCGCGCGGCCGCGGCGCCCAGCACCAGGCCGGCGATCCCGGCGTGCTCGAGGCCGCCCAGCTCCGCCAGTGCCGCGAGCGCCTCCTCGGGCGTGGTGGGAGCCGACGGCACGCGGGCCGCGGCCTGACCGACGACGGCCACCTTGCGGGCCAGCGTCGGGTCGTCGATGCCGGTGCCCCGGCCGGTCACCGTGGCCGCGTCGGCGCCGGTGAAGGCGCACACCAGCGCCGCGGAGGGGGTGGTGTTGCCGATCCCCATGTCGCCGGTGACCAGGCACCCGGCCCGCGCGGCCAGCGTCGTCGCCACCTCGATGCCGGCCTCGACCGCGCGCCGCGCCTCGTCGAGGGTCATCGCCGGGCCGACGGCGAGGTCGGCGGTCCCGCGGCGGATCTTGCGGTCGAGCAGCCCGTCGGCCGGCTCCAGCGTCGCCGCGACCCCCATGTCGACGACGACGACCTCGGCGCCGAGGCCGGCGGCGAAGGCGTTCACCACGGCTCCGCCGGCCAGGAAGTTGGCGACCATCTGCGCGGTCACCTCCTGCGGCCACGGCGTGACGCCCTGCGCGTGCACCCCGTGGTCGCCGGCGAAGACCGCGACGGCGGCCGGCTCGGGCAGTGGCGCGGGGCACGTGCCGGCGATCCCGGCCAGCTGCGCGGCGACGTCCTCGAGCACGCCGAGCGAGCCCGGGGGCTTGGTCATCCGGTCCAGCCGCTCGCGCGCGGCCAGCTCGGCCGATGCGTCGCGCGGGGTGATCGCGGCGATCGTCTCGCCCAGCAGGGTGCCGGCGAAGGGCGTCGGGTCGGTGCTCAGCGGAACTCCTCGGCAGCAGCGGTGTCGGGTCAAGGATCGCAGCGGGTGCGGTCCGGGCGGAACGGTGGTGCGGGAGCCGCATGAGACCACGCCCGTGTGACGCGCCGGTGACGTCGTCACTTGACGGATCGGAAAGTGGCGGGCCACACTTTCCGGTATGGAAAGTGACGACCGCGCCGAGGCGCAGGCACAGCTCGCCGCCCTGCGGGCCGACCGGACGGCGCTGGCCGAGCGCGTCGTCCAGCCGTGGTGGTGGGACGTCGCCCTGGGGGTGCTGGTCTTCGTCTTCTTCGGGTCCTACGCGGTGCTCGACTGGTGGGGCATCGCGCTGGCCGGGTGCGCGTTCTTCGCCGGCGTCTACGCCCTCATCACCTGCTACCGGCGGCGCACGGGGCTGTGGCCCAGCGCCGACCGGCCCGGGCTGCAGCCGCTCCTCCGGCTGTGGCTTGCCTGCTGCACCGCCTGGGCCGTGGTGGCCGTGCTCCACCTGCAGTTCGGCTTGCCCGAGCTGCTCCTCGGGGTCTCCGCCGCCTTCGGTGGCGTCGCGGCCTGGCTGAGCCGCCGCTCGGGCCGGCTCTACGTGGCCCAGCTCCGCGCCGAGCTGTGACGGCGGTCGAACCGCGGTTCGACGCGGTCATCCACCCGCCGCCGCGGCTGCAGATCTGCGGCCTGCTGGCGGTGGTCGACTCCATGGACTTCGCCACCGTCCGCGACCAGGTGGGCGTCAGCGACTCGGTCCTCTCCAAGCACGTGAAGCAGCTCGAGGACGCCGGCTACGTGACCGTCTCCAAGTCCACCCGCGCCTCCCGGGTGCGCACCGGCCTGGCGCTGACGAAGGCCGGCCGTGCCGCGTTCGACGCGCACGTGGCCGAGCTGCGGCGGATCACCGGCGGCTGACCGCCCGGGCGTCGCCGGGCGGTCACCGGCAGAGTGGTGCCGGTGAGCACGGGGTGGCGGCGGATCGCCGACGGTGCGGCCGTCGTCCTCGTCGCCGTCGTCGTCAGCCTGCTGCTCGACCGGCTCGGGCTGCCCTCGCCGGCGCTGTTCGGCGGCCTGGTGGCGGGCCTCGGCCGTGCGCTGCTGCTGCCGGCGCCGCCGGCCGTCCCGGGACGCGCCACGACGGCGGCCCAGGCGGTCATCGGCGTCGCGATGGGCGCGCTGGTCGAGCTGGAGACGCTGCGCGCGCTCGCCGCCGACTGGCTGCCGGTCGTCCTGGTCACCCTGGCCACGCTGGCGCTGAGCCTGCTGGCCGGCCTGGTGCTGCGCCTGCAGCGCGGCATCAGCCCGGTGACCGGCGCCTTCTCGATGATCGCCGGCGGCGCGTCCGGGATCATCGTCATGGCCCGCGACCTGGGCGCCGACGAGCGCATGGTCGCGGTCCTGCAGTACCTGCGGGTGCTGCTCATCGTCGTCCTCATGCCGGTGGTCGCCACCGGGGTCTACGGCGCGTCCTCGGGCGGAGGACCAGCAGGGGACGACGGCGGCGCGGGCTGGCCGGCCGGCCTGCTGTTCACCGTCGGCTGCTCGGTCGTCGGGCTGGCCGTCGGCCGGCTGGTGCGGCTCCCGGTCGCCGCGCTGCTCGGCCCGCTGCTCGCCGCGGTCGTCGTCGAGCTGACCGGGCTCGCCGGTGCGGCCGACGTCCCGGCGTTCGTCGAGAGCGCAGCCTTCCTGGTCATCGGGCTGCAGGTCGGGCTCAGCTTCACCCGCACCAGCCTGAGCACCATCGGCCGCGCGCTGCCGCTGGCGCTGGCCGTCATCCTCGGGCTGGTGCTGGCCTGCGCCGGGCTGGGGGCGGTGCTCTCCGCCGTCACCGGCGCCAGCGCCCTGGACGGCTACCTCGCCACCACGCCGGGTGGGCTGTACGCCGTGCTCGCGACCGCCACCGGCAGCGGTGCCGACGCCACGTTCGTGCTCGCCGTCCAGGTGCTGCGGCTGTTCGTGATGCTGCTCAGTGCGCCGCTCGTGGCCCGGGTGCTGCGGCGCACCGGGGGCCGCTGAGCGCGCTGCGCCCACCCCCGTGTCGTCGTCCGCGCCTACCCTGGCTGACCGCGGGACGAGACGAGGGAGCGCAGAACTGTCCGAGGACGCTGGAACCGGCACCGACTGCGGCGCCGACGACGCGGTGCTGCTGTTCGTCGGGGGGCCGCTGGACGGGCGGGTCGAGATCCGCGCGGCGCGGCACGGGGAGCCGCTGCCGACGATCACGCACGTGCACCTGCACGACGGCCCCAAGGTCGTGCACCGGTACGACCTGCAGGAGCTCCCCGGCCAGGCGGGCGTCTACACCCTGCGCCCGCCGGTGCGCCGCCCCGCGCGCGACGAGTCCGTCGCCGACTGACTCACCAGCCCTGGACGCGGGCTGCCTCGGCGACCACCCGCTCGAAGCGGGCCCGGTCCAGGGCGGCGCCCTCCCGCCGCACGGTGGCCGGGTCCAGCACGAGGAGCCGGTCGAGCCGCACCTCGCTGGGCCGGCCGCGCGCGTCCCACGCGCCGCTGCCGATGTCGGTCCAGCGCCGACCGTGGCGCGCCTCGTCGGCGGCGTCGCGGTCGTGGTCCCTGCTGCTGAGCATCAACCCCAGCAGGTCGCTGCCGCGTCGGCCGATCACGAGCACCGGGCGGTCCTTGCCGCGCCCGTCGCCCTCGTCGTAGGGCACCCACGCCCAGACGATCTCGCCCGGATCGGCGGCGTCGTCGTCCCGCGGGCGGTACTCGACGTCCACGGCCGGGCGGGCGGGGGCCCGCACCCGGCGGAGGGCGCCGAGGACGGCGCCGGCCGCCCGTCGGAGCCCGCGCTGCGCTGCCATGCCGGGCACGCTACGGCCCCTGCTGTCACTTGTGACACATCGGCACCAAATGGTCACGCACGGGGTTGGGACTGCCGATGACGGGGAACCACCCCCGCACGGGGTGGTGGTCACGGGTGGTCGTGGGTGGTTCCCCGGGAGGAAGGGGGTCTCCATGACTTCGGCAGAACCGGCGCGCCCCGCCGTCCCCAGGGCGCGCGAGGTGCAGGCCAGCGTGCTCGCGGCTTTCCAGCTGGTCGAGGACGCGCGTTACCTGGGCATCGACCGCAGACCGCGGCGCCGGCGGGTCAGGGCGATGGCCGAGCGGGCCATCGCCGACCGCAAGCTCGCCCGCGACCTGCGCGCCAGCTAGGCAAACCGGACCGCGCCGGCTAGGCGACGCAGAACTCGTTGCCCTCCGGGTCGGCGAGGGTCACCCACGTGAACGGCCCCTGGGCGCCCCGCCACAGCTCCCGGGCGCCGCGCTCCACCAGCCGCGCCACCTCGGGCTCGCGGGCCTCGTCGCCGACCCGGACGTCCAGGTGCAGCCGGTTCTTGACCGTCTTGGCCTCGGGCACGAGCTGGAAGAGGACCCGCGGACGGCCGGGCTCGGGCGAGGTGATGGCCGCACCGGCCCTCCACACCAGGGCACCGCGGTGCGTGGTGGTGTCGGACTCGCGGGCCGCGCCCTGCTCCACCATGCGGCGGATGAAGGCCTCGTCCTGCGGTTCCACCTGCCAGCCCAGGGTCTCGGCCCACCAGTCGGCCAGCGCGTGCGGCGACGAGGAGTCGACCACGATCTGCACGTCGAAGGACATGCGGCGCAGGCTAGGGCGCGGTACCGACAGCCCTACAGCTCCTCGGCCAGCCCGGCCCGGATCGTCGCGTCGTCCGGCAGGTCGACGTCCAGCGCGCAGTGGTCCTTGATGACCCGGCCGAAGGGGGTCAGCGTGCCCGGCTCCACCCGCTGCGCCGGGTCCCACAGCCCGGAGCGCATGACCGACTTGGGGCACTGGAAGTAGGCCTTGCGGACGGTGAGCACGAGGACCGACAGCGGTGCCCGCCCGAACTCGGTGAGGTCCACGTCGAGCTCGTCGTGGCCCACCAGCTCCGCCGTCCCGTAGACGCGCAGCGTCTGCTCGACACCCGGCACCAGGAACATCAGCGCCGCGCGCGGGTTCACGGCGACGTTGCGCAGGCTGTCGACCCGGTTGTTGCCCGGGCGGTCGGGGAGCGCCAGCCGGTGCTCGTCGAGGACGTGCACGAACCCCCGGTCGCCGCCGCGCGGGGAGATCTCCGGCCAGCCGTCGGCATCCGCCGTCGCCAGCGTGGCGAACGGGGAGTGCGCGATGAACTCGCGGCAGTGCCGGTCGAGGTGGTCGATCACCTTGTCCAGCACCAGGCCACCCGGCGTCCGGTACCCGGCGAGGACCGGGTCGTCGGTGGGCAGCGGGGGAGGGGGAGCGGCGGGCACGCGACGACGGTAGACGGCGCCGCGGCTAGCGTGGCACCCCGTGCCGCAGGTGTGGAGTGCTCCGGTCCGCTTCGTCGAGTGCGACCAGCAGGGCGTGGTGTTCAACGCGCACTACCTGGTCTGGGCCGACGAGGCGGTCGCCTCCTGGTGGACCGGGCGGGGCGTCGACTGGGCCGCGCTGAACGCCGCCGGCACGGAGTACCTCGTGGTCGCCAGCGCGCTGGAGTGGCGCTCGTCGGCACGGTACGGCGACACGGTGGACGTGGACGCCGAGCTGGAGAAGCTGGGCCGGACCAGCGCCACCGTGCGGTTCGGGATCCGGGTCGGCGACCGGCTGTGCTGCACGGTGCGCACCACCTACGTGTGCACCGCCGCGGGCGCTCCGGTGCCGTGGCCGGACGAGGTCCGGGAGTCCCTCAGCGGGAGCTGACCGCCTCGGGGGTGTCGCCCCAGCCGGCCTTCTCCTGCCCGGACAGCTCCGCGATCGCCTCCATGATCGTGTCGGTGACCTCGCGCCGCGCCCGGCCCTTGCCGGCCTGCCCGCGGTGCTCGGGGAAGCGCAGCGGCTCACCGAAGGTCACCGAGACGCGACGCGGCCGCGGCCAGCGGGCCCCCACCGGCTGGATGCGGTCGGTCCCGTGGACGGCGACGGGGACGACCGGGCAGTCCGCGGTCAGCGCCAGCCAGGCGACCCCCGTCTTGCCCCGGGCCAGCCGGCCGTCGCGGGACCGGGTCCCCTCCGGGTAGATGCCGAACGCGTCGCCGCGCTGCAGCACGCCCAGCGCGGTGTCCAGCGCGGCCTGGGCGGCCCGGTGGGTCTCCCGCTCCACGGGCAGCGCGCCGAGCGCGGTGAACAGGGCCCGGGAGAACCAGCCGCTCAGCCCGGTACCGGTGAAGTACTCGGCCTTGGCCAGGTACGCCACGCGGCGGGGGGCGACGGTCGGGATCGCGATGCTGTCGATGAACGACAGGTGGTTGCTGGCCAGGATGACCGGGCCGCGCAGCGGGACGTTGCCGCGACCGGTCACCCGAGGCCGGAACAGCACCCAGAAGATCGGCCGGATGACGAAGCGGGCGATGACGTAGAACACCCGGGGGCTCCTCCTCGGTCCGGCCGGCAGCAACCGGCGCCCGGTGGCCTCCGCATCATCCCCAACGCCGCTCCGCGGTGGGCGCACGGCTCCCCGCGGCGCTCCCGGGTCAGCCGCCGCGGTGCTCGGGCGGGCAGGCGTCCCGCAGGATCGTGCTCAGGTCCTCCGGCAGCCGGCCGTGCCCGCACGCCGAGGCGGTGATGGCCTCGGCGACGTCGCGGACCTTGCGGTGGGTGTGGCTGGACATGTGCGCGAGGAGCTCGAAGGCCACCTGCTCGCCGCACCCGGTGAGCAGCATGAGCATGCCCTTGGCCTGCTCGATCGTGGCCCGGCTGGCCATCGCGGCGCGAAGCTGCTCGACCTCCCGGGTGAGGGTCTCGACGAGCTCGGCGCCGTCGGCCGGTGATCGGTCGGAGGGCGCACCGGGGAGCGGTCCGCCGTCGCGCAGGGAGCGGACGGTGCGCGTGCGGGACAGGGCCGGTGAGGACATGGGGGCCTCCGCGGGCCGGGCGTACCGGAGTCCGGCAGACCCCGGCGCCGTGGGCTCGACCGCCGCGGGTCACCGGCCGCGCGGGCCGGTCGCAGGTGATGCGGGCACGGTACGACGGAGTCCGGTTCGGCGCACCACGGCGGGGCACGCCGCCGACGAGGCGGCCGGGGGCCGTCCCTAGGATCGGCGGACATGCGCCTGCCCGGCCGTTACGACGGCGTCGCCCGGCCGATCGTCACCTACGGCAGCAACCCCGTGCTGCACCGCCCGTGCGCGCCGGTGACCGAGTTCGACCGCGACCTCCGCCACCTGCTCCTCGACATGTTCGCCAGCATGTCCGCCGCCGACGGCGTGGGGCTGGCGGCCAACCAGATCGGCGTCGACGCGCGGATCTTCGTCATCGACTGCCCGGATGCGGACGGCGAGGACGTCGTCGGCTACGCGATCAACCCGGTGCTGACCGTCCTCGAGCCGGTCGGTGACGAGCCGGCGGAGGAGGTCACCGAGGAGGGGTGCCTGTCGGTGCCCGGGCCGTACGCCGAGCTGCCGCGGGCCTTCCGCGCCCGGGTGGACGGCGTCGACGTGCACGGCGACCCGGTGTCGATCGAGGCGACCGGGATGGCCGCCCGCTGCCTGCAGCACGAGGTCGACCACCTCGAGGGCATCGTCTACGTCGACCGGCTGCCGGAGGAGCTGCGCGAGCGGCTGCTGGCCGAGGCCGAGGGGCCCAGCGGCGACCTGCCGGCGTGACGTCGTCCGGGGCCGGGCTGCGCTCCCGGCTGGTCCTGTTCGACCTTGACGGGACGCTGGTCGACTCGACCCCCGGCATCCGGGCGTCGGTCCGGGTGGCCGCCCGCGAGCTCGGGCTGCCCGAGCCGACGCCGGCGCAGCTGACCGCGATGGTCGGCCCACCCCTGCAGGACGGGTTCCGGTTCGTCCTCGGCGTCCCGCCCGACGACGTGCCGCACGCCGTCGCCGCCTACCGCGCGCACTACGCCGCCGGGGCGCTGCTCGACGCCACCGTGCACGAGGGCATCCCCGAGCTGCTCACCGACCTCTCGGCGCAGGGCGCCGTCCTCGCCGTCGCGACGAGCAAGCCGAGGGTGTTCGCCGTCCGGGTCCTCCGGCACACCGGCCTGCTGCCGTCCTTCGCGTCGGTGCACGGCGCGACCCTGGACGGCGCCGTCCGGCACAAGGACCAGGTCGTGGCGGCGGCCCTGGCCGCGCACCCGGAAGGAGTCCGACCGGTGCTGGTCGGCGACCGCGAGCACGACGTCCTCGGCGCCGCCGCGCACGGGGTGCCCTGCATCGGGGCCGGCTGGGGCCCCGCCCCGGCCGGTGAGCTCGCGGCGGCCGGGGCCGCGGCGATCGCGGCGGTACCGAGCGGCGTGCTCGACGCGCTGACCCGCGTCTGATCCCGCTCAGGCCGCGAGCGGCTCGGAGCGGCGGCGCAGCACCAGGCTCCCGGCGGCGGTGAGGGCGAGGACGACGACCGCGGCGCCGTAGATCTCCGCCGTCCGCTCCAGCCCGATCCCGTCGACGGCCAGGCCCGCGGCGACGGCCGGCAGGCTGAACATCAGGTAGCTGACGACGAAGACGCTCGACAGCAGGCCGGCCCGCTCACCAGGGGCCACGCTGCGGGTGACGGTGGCCATGGCGCCGAGGAAGGCCGCCCCGAAGCCGAACCCGGAGACGACGGCGGCGGCGAAGAACACGGCCAGCGAACCGGTCAGCAGGCCGGTGATGGTGCCGCCGACCCCGACGGAGAAGACCAGCGCGCCGAGGACCATCGCGCGCTCGGGGACCGCCGAGCGCAGCGCCAGCGATCCGACCAGGCCGGTGCCGTTGAGCGCGAGGATGAGCAGGCTGCCGACCAGGTGGTCGTCGACGCCGAACACCCCGGAGACCAGCGACGGGCCGAGCGAGGCGTAGAGCCCGCCGAGCGCCCAGGTCGCGGCCAGGCAGGGGAGGACGACGAGGAACGCCGGGCGCTGCGCCCGCGGGACGCGCGCGTCCGGCCGGAGCGAGGCCAGGGCGCCCGGCGTCCGCGGCGAGGTCTCCGGGAGCAGCAGGACACCACCCGCGGCGAGCACGAACACCGCGGTGAGGACGCCGAAGACCCAGTCGGTCGGGGTGGCGACGAACTCCACCAGGACGCCGGCACCCACCGCGCCGAGGGACAGGCCGAGCCCCGGGGAGGCGCTGTTCACCAGCGGGCCCAGCGGCTTGTCCGTGCGCTGCAGGTCGAGCAGGGCCGCCCCGAGGGCGCCGGTCATGGCGCCGGTCGCCAGTCCCTGCACCACCCGGGCGACCATCAGCCAGCCCACCCCGTCGGCGGTGAGGAACAGCAGCATGGCCCCGGCCTGGACGAGCAGCGCCGCGGCCAGCACCGGACGGCGACCGACGTGGTCCGACAGCGCCCCCACCACGAGCAGCGCGACGAGCAGCGCCAGTGCGTAGACGGCGAACACCGTCGTCAGCACGCCGGAGCTGAAGCCGAACCGCTCCTGGTAGACGCGGTACAGCGGGGAGGGCACGCCGGAGGCCGCGAGCACGAGCACCAGGAGGAGGGCGACCGACCAGAAGGCGGCGGACCGGGGGACGCGGAACGGCACGAACGGGGACAAGGCGGCAGGCGATCGGCCGATTCCCGCTCGCGGCGCGTCGGCCGTGGGGTGACCGGTGCCCGGGCGGGGTAGCGGGGGCGCATGGCGCTCCCCCGGATCCTCGTGCTCGTGCTCGCCGGTGGTGCCGGTGGGCGGCTGGAACTGCTCACCGACCAGCGGGCGAAACCGGCGGTGCCGTTCGCGGGCGTCTACCGGCTGATCGACTTCCCGCTGAGCAACTGCCAGCACTCGCACATCGCCGACGTGTGGGTCTCCATCCAGTTCCACCCGACGTCGCTGTCGGAGCACCTGGCCAACGGGCGGCCGTGGGACCTCGACCGGACGTCGGGCGGGCTGCTCACGCTGCCGCCCTTCCAGGGCACCGAGCGGGGCGGGTGGAACACCGGGACGGCGGACTCGCTGTGGCGGCACGCCGGGCTGGTCCGGGACTTCGCCCCCGACGCCCTGGTCGTGGTCAGCGCCGACGCCGTCTACAAGCTGGACTACCGGGAGGTGGTGGAGGCCCACCTCGGCTCCGGTGGGGAGGTGACGATGGTGACCACCGAGGTCGCCGCGGACGACGCCCCGCGCTACGGGATCGTCGAGACCGACGGCGACCGGGTCACCGGGTACGCCTACAAGCCCGACGAGCCGGCCACGACGACCGCCACCAACGAGGTGTTCGTGTTCGACCCGGGGCCGACGCTGGACCGGCTCGAGCAGCTGAACGACGAAGTCGGCGAGGAGGGGCTGGAGGACCTCGGCAGCCACCTGCTGCCCGCGCAGACCCGCGACGGCGCGGCCCGCGCCTACCGGTTCGACGGCTACTGGCGCGACGTCGGCACGATCGACGCGTACTGGGAGGCGCACCGCGAGTTCATCCAGGAGGACCCGCCGCTCGACCTGGACGACCCGGCGTGGCCGGTCCGCACCCGCGGCGGCCGGCACAGCGCCGCCCGGATCCTGCGCGGTGCGGTCGTCGAGGACAGCCTGGTGTCCGGTGGCACCCGGGTGGCCGGCGAGGTGCGCGGCTCGGTGCTCGCGCCCGGGGTGGTCGTGGAGCGCGGCGCCACCGTCGTCGACTCGGTGCTGCTGCCGGGGGCGCGGGTGCGCTCGGGCGCGACCGTGACGCGGGCCGTGCTGGACGACGGCGTCGAGATCGGCGACGGCGCCTCGGTGGGTGGCGACGGCGACATCGCGCTCGTGGGCCGGCGCGCCCGCGTGCACGACGGCGCCACGCTCGGGGCCGGTGCCCGCTTCCCCGAGGAGGGGTGAGCGGCCCGGGAAGGGCGACCGGCCCGATCGCCTTGCAGGCGGCATGACCCAGCCGTTCGAGATCGACCTGCACTCGGAGTTCATGCGCGCGGACCTGTTCCTCGCGATGGGGCAGCCGACCGAGGCGGCACGGATCCTCGAAGCGGTGGTCGAGGCCGAGCCCGCCAACGAGGCCGCGCTGGAGCTCCTGGCCCGCTCCTACTTCGGCTCGGCCCAGCTGGCCAAGGCCGAGGGAGCGCTCGTCCGGCTCGTGACCCTGGCACCGGCCAACGGCTGGGCGCGACGCGCCCTCGCCCGGACGCTGGAGCGGCAGAGCCGGCACGACGAGGCGGCGCCGCACCACCGCGTCGCAGACGCCCTGGGCGCCGCCTGAGCGGTGCCCGCAACGGTCCGGGAATCGGCCCTGGTGCCGGAGCGGACCGCGTGGGACCGCATCGCCCCCACCTCGGCGAAGGGCGACGGCCATGACCTCCGTGCACGCTCCCGGAACCACCACCCTCGACGTCTACGAGCTCGCCTGCCTCGCAGGAGGACCCCGCCGCGTCGCCGAGGCGGCGGTCGTCGCCCTCGCGGAGAGCGGGCGGCTCCGGGTCCTCGTGCCGTCGGGTGAGCTGCAGGTCGTGGCGCACCGGCCCCGGCACCCGGTCGAGGCCGCGGTGCTCCACGCGGTCGCCGGCCGGGGGCACCGGTCGCTGGAGACCGTCGCGTGGCGGCTGCGCTCCGACGAGCGCGTCGTCGGTCTGGTGGCGGGCCTCTCCGCCCGCGGTCTCCTGGTGCAGCGGCCGGTGTCCCGCTGGCGCCCGGGCCGGTCGCTGACCACCGCCGGCCGCCGCGAGCTCCGGGCGGTCCGCCGCTCCTTGCCGGTGGACCTCGTCGCAGGCGGGACGAGCGCGCTGCTGGTCGCGCTGCGCGGTCCGGCGGCCATGCCCGACGTCGAGGAGCGCGCGGCGCTGTTCCACCCGCCGCGCTCGCGGGCGCCGCGGCGGGTGCTGGCGTGGGGCCGGCCGGGCGACGGCCAGGGCCGCACGCCGGGTGCCGTGTACTTCGCCGGTGGGGGCTCGTCGTGGGACCTGGGCGGCGGGGTCGGCGACGGCGGGTGCGGGGACGGCGGCGGGGGCTGCTGAGCGCCCTCCGCGGCCCGGTTGGTTGGTCCGCGCAGCGCAACACGTCGTCACCCCACGCCGGTCCTGGCCGGTTCCGACGACTCGGGCGGCTCTCGCTGGGCACCCCTTCGTCATGAGCATCCTCGGACGACTGATGGGCACGGCAGAAGGTGCTGCGCGCGGCGCGGCTCGAGGTGGGCGGGGGACCGCCCGGCGCCCCGTGGGCCGCACGACGGGACGAGGCCTCGGCACGGGACGAGGCCTCGGCACGGGTCGGGGCCGCGCCCCCGCACCGGCCGCCGGTGGCGGGCTGGGCAGGCTCGTCGGCGGGCTGCTGCGCGGCCGCTGACCTCGACCGCTACCAGACGACGGCGGCGGCCAGGAGGGTCGCCGTCGTCGTCACCTCACCCATCGCACCCATGACGTCGCCGGTGACCCCACCCAGCCGGGTGCGGGCCCGGCGGTGCAGCAGTTCCGCGGCGAGCAAGCCGATGACCGCCGTCCCCACGAGGCGTGCGGCGTCCGCGGCGTCACCGGCCAGGACCGCCGCGGCGACGACGACCCCCGCGGTGACCAGCCAGCAGCCGGCCAGCCAGACGCGCGACACGGTGCCGGCGACGGCGGTGCCCAGCGACGAGCCGGGAGCGACGGCGACGCCCGGCAGGCCGGCGCGCGCCATCGCCAGCCGTGCCCCGACGACGGCGGTCCAGAGCGCCAGCCAGCCGCCGTCGGCGGGCAGCAGCGCGGCCAGGCAGGCGGCCTGGAGCAGCAGCGTCAGGACGAGGGTCGCCACCCCGAACGGGCCGACGTCGCTCTGGCGCATCACCTGCAGCGCGCGCTCCCGGCCGCGCAGCGGGCCCAGGCCGTCCGCGGTGTCGGCCAGCCCGTCCAGGTGCAGGCCGCGGGTGAGCAGCGCCAGGGCGGCAAGGGCCAGGACCGCGCCGGCGAGGGGGGAGACGGTGCGGGTGCCCAGCGCCCCGACGGCGGCGGCGGCGGCCCCGAGCACCGCTCCCACCAGCGGCGCCCAGGGCAGCACCCCGCGGGTCGACGTCGACGCGCTCGCGGGCACCCGCAGCGCGGTCAGCATCCCCGCGGACTCCAGCGGCCCGGTGAACCTCACCGCAGGCGCTGGGGGAGGCCGGCGACGACGAACCACACCTCGTCGGCGGTGCCGGCCAGCCGCTGGTTGACGTCGCCGAGCGCGTCGCGGAACAGCCGGCCCGCCCGGGTCTCCGGGACCACGCCCAGGCCCACCTCGTCGCTGACGGCGACGACGTCCGCGGGGGTCATGGCCCAGGCGTTGACCAGGGCGTCGCAGCGCGCGGCCAGCCGCTGGGCCGACCCCTCGTCATCGGTCCAGACGCCGGTCTCGTCCATGAGCGCCGTGACCCAGGTCGTCACGCTGTCGACGAGCACCGTCCCGCGCCGGAGCAGGTCCGACGGCGCGGTCGTCTCGACCGTCGTCCAGCCGGCCGGCCGCCGGGCCCGGTGCGCCGCGACCCGCGCCGCCCACTCGGGGTCGCCGTCGGACCGCGCGGAGGTGGCCAGGTAGGTGACGTCGGCCCGGCCCGCCACCAGCGACTCGGCGTGCGCCGACTTCCCCGAGCGCGAGCCGCCCAGCACGAGCACCCTGCTCATCGGGCTGTGCTCACGGCGCTCACCGGGCGCCGCTCACGGGCAGAACTCCAGCCGGGTCAGGCTGCCGTTGTGCGGGGTGACGACCGGCATCGCGTCGGGCCCGAGGCCGGCGACGACGGCCTGCGCCGCGCGGATCGTGTCCCCGTGGGTGACCAGCGCGATGACGTCGGCCGGCGGCTCGGCGCACAGGTGCTTGAGGTAGGCGGCCACCCGGCCGTGCAGCTCCGCCAGGCTCTCGCCGCCCTCGGCCGACCAGTGCGCGTCGGTCCAGTCGACGACGTCCCACAACTCGCGCGACGGGCGTCCCTCGAGCACGCCGTACCCCTGCTCGCGCAGCGCCGGAGCCGTGGTGATCGGCAGCCCGGTGGTGCGGGCGCAGTGCTCGGCGGTCTGCACCGCGCGCAGCAGGTCGCTGGAGATCAGCGCGCCGGGGGAGAGGGCGGCCAGCTCGTCGGCTGCCGCGGCGGCCTGGGTGTGCCCGAGCGGGGTGAGCGGGACGTGGGCGGTCTGCCCCTGCATCAGGCCGGCCGCGTTCCACTCGCTCTGCCCGTGGCGGACGAGGAGGAGGGTCAGGGGGGAGGCCATGGCGGGAGGCAGCGTAGCCAGGGTGCCGACGGTCACGGGGCGCCGCCTCGTACCGTCGTCGTCGTGACCATCCCCGTCCGCCCCGGTGCCGCCCGTCCCGCCGGTCGCCCCGGCGCCCCCGACCCGCTGGCCCCGCTGCTGGAGCTGCCCGGGGTCCGCGAGGCGTCCGACGGTGCCCGCGCCGCGATCGACCGGCTGCTCGCGCACCGGGTGCTCCGCCGGGAGTCGGCCGGGGTCAGCACAGAGTCCGCGCTGCGCGGGGCCCGCGCCTCGGCGGCGCTCGAGGGTGTCGACGTCCCGCTGCCCGACCTGCGGGCCGGCGGCGTCGACGACCCGGTGGTGCAGGGCGCGCTGCGGGTCTCCGCGGGGCTGGGCGCGATGGTCGAGACCTGGCCCAAGGCCCCGGGGCAGGTGCTGGCCCGGCTCCACGTGCTGGCCGCGGCCGACCTGGTGGACCGCGCGGACCTCGGCCGGCCGACCCCGCACGCTGGCCCCCGGCTGTCGGGGCTGTTCTCCCTGGTCACCGGCACGACGACGGCACCCGCGGTGATCGTGGCGGCCCTGGTGCACGGAGAGCTCGCCGCGCTGGCGCCCTTCGGGTCCGCCGACGGGGTGGTGGCCCGCGGGGCGGCCCGGCTGACCGGGATCGTCCGGGGCCTGGACCCGAAGGCGGTGTCGGTGCCCGAGGTCGGCTTCGCCGAGCTGGGCCGCGACGAGCACGCCCGCGCGCTGGCCGGGTACGCGTCCGGCTCCCCGGAGGGTGTCGCCGGCTGGCTGGTGCACTGCTGCCGGGCCACCGAGCACGGCGCGCTGGAGGGTCTGGCCATCTGCGAGAGCCTGCTGCGCGGCTGAGGCCGGCCGGCGGTCAGCGCGGGGCGAGCCCCAGCCCGACCGCCGCGACGACGGTGACCGCCAGCGCTCCGCCCGCTGCCGCCTGCAGCCATGCCCCGGTGGCCGCGCCGGCCGCCACCGCCCCGGCGAACGCCAGCCACGGGCCCGACAGCGACAGGAACAGGCCGACCCTGGCCGCCCTGCGCCGGCGTCTGCGCCGCGGCGCCGTGCGCGCCACCTGACCGAAGACGACCGCGGCGACGCAGACGGCGGCGGCCGCCAGCCACGCGAGGAGCACGGTCAGCACGACCGCAGGATGGACGAACCGGCCCGGGATCGGCCGGAGCCCCGCCGGGGAGCGGGGTCAGGCGCCGCGGCGGCGCCGGCGTCCGGACAGCGGCCCCGGGGCGTCGTCGCCCGCGGGCAGGGCCGCGCGCAGCGCCCGGTGCCGGGCGTACCAGGCCAGTCCCACCACGGCCGCACCCACGCCCATCGCCGCCGCTCCGGTGACCACCGGGGTGGGTGCCGTGGCGAACCGGGAGCGCATGCTCACCGGCCGCTCGAACCGCAGCACCGGCCACCCGTGCTGCAGGGCCGCCTTGCGCAGCCCTCGGTCGGGGTTGACCGCCGTGGGGTGGCCGACGGCCGACAGCATCGGCAGGTCGGTGATCGAGTCGCTGTAGGCGTAGCAGTCGGCCAGGTCGTAGCCACCCTCGGCGGCGACCTCGCGCATCGCGGCGGCCTTGTTCTCGGCGTAGGCGTAGAACTCGATCTCGCCGGTGTAGCGCCCGTCGACCGCCACCATCCGGGTGGCCACCACCCGGTCGGCACCCAGCATCTCGCCGATCGGCTCGACCATCTCCGCGCCGCTGCTCGACACGATGACGATCTCCCGCCCGGCGGCGCGGTGCTCCTCGATGAGGTCGGCCGCCTCGGCGTAGATCAGCGGGTCCACGATCTCGTGCAGGGTCTCCCGGACGATCTCGTGCACGGTGGCGACGTCCCAGCCGGTGCACATGGCGGTGATCTGCGCGCGCAGCCGCTCCATCTGCTGGGCGTCGGCGCCGGCGAGGGAGAAGACGAACTGGGCGTACGCGGTCTTGAGGACCGTGCGCCGGTTGATCAGCCCGCCCTGGAAGAAGGGACGGCCGAAGGCCAGGGTGCTGGACTTGGCGATGATCGTCTTGTCCAGATCGAAGAACGCCGCGGCGCGGGTCACGGTTCACGAGGGTAATCAGGCCAGGTCGCGCCGACGGTCCGCGCTCGCCGTCCACACCCGAAGGAGTCATCCACAGTTCGGCCGCCGGACTGGCACTGTCTGCCGAGGGTCGGCTGGCATCGACCCGTGCCACTCGAAGCGCTCCCCGTCCCCCGTCCGCTCGTCGTCAGCACCGACGAGGACCTCCTCGACGAGGTGCTGCGGCTCCTGGCTGCCGCCGGGTGCGAGCCGGAACTGGCCCGCGGGGGTCCCGCGCTCCGCCGCGGGCACCGGGACGCGCCGCTGGTCCTGCTGGGCGCGGACGCGCTGGGCGGCGCCCAGGTGCGGGAGCTGCCCCGCCGGCCCGGGGTGGTGGTGGTCACCCGGGGCCAGCTGCCCGCCCCGGAGTGGGCGGCCGCGGTCGAGGTGGGCGCGGAGCGGGTCGTCGCGCTGCCGGACGACGAGGCGTGGCTGCTGGCTCGGGTGGCGGACGCCCTGCGCGGCACCGCCGAGCGGGGCCGGGTGCTCGCCGTCGGCGGGGCGTGCGGCGGTGCGGGCGCCAGCACGCTGGCCACCGCGCTGGCGCTGACCGCAGGTCCTGGATCGGTGCTGGTCGACGCGGACCGCTGGGGCGGGGGGCTCGACCTGCTGCTCGGCGCCGAGCGGACGGACGGCGTGCGCTGGCCCGAGCTCGGTGGTCTGCGCGGCCGGGTGGCCGGCGACGCCCTGCGGGCAGCCCTCCCGGAGGTGTCCGGCGTGCACGTCGTGTCGGCGTCGCGGACCGACGGCCCTCCGGTGCCCGAAGAGGCGGTGAGGGCGGTGGTCGCTGCCGCCCGCGACGACGGCTGCCCCGTCGTCGTCGACCTGCCGCGGCCGGGCACCGACGGCATCTGCGGCACCACGCACGCCGTGCTCGCCGAGGCCGACCTGGCCCTGCTCGTCGTCCCCGCCCGGCTCCGCGCGGCCACCGCGGCCCGGCTCATGGTGGCCGCCGAGAGGTCGCCCTGGGCGGACGCGCAGCTGGTCCTGCGCCGGGTACCGGGAGGTCTGCTCGCCGACGAGGTCGCCGACGCGGTGGGCCGCCCCGTCCTCGCCGAACTGGCGCACGACCGCAGCGCCGTCGCGCGGGGTGAGCGCGGCGAGCCGCCCGGCGTGACCCCCCGGGCACCGCTCGGCGCGGTCGCCCGCGTCGTGCTCGACCGGCTCGGCGGTGGTCGGGCGTGAGCCCTCCTGAGCTGCTCGACCGCGTCCGCAGCCGGCTCGCGCTGGAACCGGGACGGCCCACCCGGGCGGCGGTCGCCGCGCTCGTGCGCGAGGAGAGCGGCGGCCTGCTGGGCGACGACGCCGTGCTGCGGGCGGTGCGGGACGCGGTGGACGAGCTGGCCGGCGCCGGACCGCTGGAGCCGCTGCTGCGCCTGCCGGGCGTCACCGACGTCCTGGTCGCCGCGCCCGACCGGGTCTGGATCGACCGCGGGAGCGGCCTGGAGCTGACCGACGTGCGCTTCGCCGACGACGAGGCGGTCCGCCGGCTGGCCGTCCGCATGGCGGCGGGGGCCGGACGGCGGCTCGACGACGCCGCGCCGTGGGTGGACGTCGGGCTCCCGGAGGGCATCCGGCTGCACGCGGTGCTGGCGCCGGTCGCGGCGTCCACCTGCCTGTCGCTGCGCGTGCTGCGCCGGTGCTCGCGCAGCCTCGCCGATCTGGCTGCCCTGGGCACGCTGCCCGGCGCCAGCGAGGAGCTGCTGCGGGGGCTGGTCCACGCGCGGCGGGCCTTCCTCGTCACCGGCGGGACCGGGTCGGGCAAGACCACCGTGCTCTCCGCGCTGCTGGGCGAGGTGGACCCGGCGGAGCGCGTCGTCACCTGCGAGGACGCGCCGGAGCTGGCCCCGGCCCACCCGCACGTCGTCGCGCTCGTCGCCCGCCCGCCCAACGTCGAGGGCGTCGGGCAGGTGACGCTGCGCGATCTGGTGCGCCAGGCCCTGCGGATGCGCCCCGACCGGCTCGTGGTCGGCGAGGTGCGCGGCGCGGAGGTGGGCGATCTTCTCGCTGCGCTGAACACCGGGCACGAGGGCGGCTGCGGCACCCTGCACGCCAACCGTCCTGCCGAGGTGCCGGCCCGCCTGGAGGCGCTGGCGGTGCACGCGGGGCTGGACCGCGCGGCGGTGCACAGCCAGGCGGCCGCGGCGCTCGACGTCGTCGTCCACCTGCGGCGGGGGCCCGGCGGGCGCCGGGTGGAGGAGCTCGGTGTCGTGCAGCGCTCCGGGGACCTCGTCGTCGTGGAGCCGGGGTGGCGGGCCGACGGCGGCCCGTGCCCCGCGGGCGACCGGCTGCGCGCCCTCGTCGCGGGGAGCTCCCCGTGATCCTGG
Source organism: Blastococcus sp. TF02A-30 (assembly GCF_003319185.1). Taxonomy (GTDB): domain Bacteria; phylum Actinomycetota; class Actinomycetes; order Mycobacteriales; family Geodermatophilaceae; genus Blastococcus. Next base: position 108,733 of record NZ_QOHJ01000010.1, on the reverse strand, counting down.
CGCTCCTCGCGGCGGCCGGGGCGCTGCTGGCCTGGCCCGACCGGCGGAGCGGCCGCCCGCTGGGCAGCGCTGCCGGCCCGTCCCCGCGGGCGGTGGTGGAACGTGCGCTCCGCTCGCCGCTGTGGGTGGCGGTGCCCGCGGCGGGGGTCGCCGCGGTGCTCAGCACCCCGCTGGTCGCCGCGCTGGCCGGGGTGGGGGCCGCGCTCGCGGTGCGCAGCGTGTCCGCACGCCGGGCGGCGGCCCGGGACGACGCCCGGCTGGCCGGACTGGCCGACGGGCTGGGCGCGCTCGCCGCCGACCTGCGCAGTGGCCGGTCGCTGGAATCGGCCACGGCCTCGGCGGCGGCCGCCTGCGGGGAGGTGGTCACTGGCGGTCTGCTCACCGGAGCGCTGCGGGCTCCGGACGCCTCCCGCGGGGACGACGCCCCGGGTGAACTGGGAACGGCGCTCGGCCGGATCGCGGCAGGGGTGCGGCTCAGTGCCCGCACCGGGTGCTCGCTGGCCGCGGTGGTGGGCGCGGTCGAGGACGACCTGCGCGCCCGTGCCCGCCAGCGCGCCGAGCTGCGTGCGGCGACCGCCGGCCCGCGGGCCAGCGCGCTGGTGCTCGCCGGGTTGCCGGTGCTGGGGCTGGCCATGGGCAGCGGGGTCGGGGCCGACCCGTGGCGGGTGCTGACCACCACCCCGACCGGTCAGCTGCTGCTCGTCGGCGGGGCGGCGCTCGAGGCGGCCGGCGTCGTCTGGTCGCGGCGCCTCGTCGACCGGGCCGTGCGGTGACCGGGTGAGCGTCGATCCGCCGGTGGCGGCCCTGCTCCTGGTGGCCGCCGCGCTGTGGACCTGGCCCTCGACGGGCCGTGGCACGGCCCGCCTCCGCGCGCTGACCACGGGCCCGGAACCGGCGGCCGCCGTCGACCCGGTCGCGGCACGGCGACGCCGGTGGGGCGTCGCCGCCGCTGCCGGGCTGGGCGTCGGCGTGCTGCTCGGCGGCTCGCCGGGGGTGCCGGCCGCGGTGGCCGTCGCGGTGCTCGCCGACCGGGTGCTGCGGCGCAGCGCGCCGGACGCGGGGCTGGACGCGCGGGCGGCCGTCCGGCGGGAGCTGCCCGCGGCCTGCGACCTGCTGGGCGTGTGCCTGTCCGCCGGGCTCCCCGTGGGCGGGGCCCTGGCTGCCGTCGGCGCGGCGGTCCCGGACCCGCTCGGGGCGCACCTGGGCGCGGTGGCCGGCCTCTACCGGCTGGGCGCCGAGCCCCGCCGCGCCTGGGCCGGCGTGCCGGCCGAGCTCGCCGGGCTGGGCCGGGTGCTCGTGCGGGCAGGGGAGTCGGGGGCCGCGGTGGCCGACGGCTTGCGCGCGCTGGCGGAGGACGGGCGCACCCGGGCGCGCACGGAGACCGAGGCGGCGATGCGGCGTGCCGGCGTCTGGGTGCTGGCGCCCCTGGGGCTGTGCTTCCTGCCCGCGTTCGTCTGCCTGGGCGTCGCACCGCTGGTGCTGGGCATCGCCGGGGAGGTGTTCCGGTGATCCACAGCCGCGCACGGCGTCCACAGATCGTTCCGCGGACCGCATGCGGGACCTCCGCGCCGCGAGGCTCGAGGCCCGGCCCGACCAGCGGGCCTCGACGCCAGGAGGCGACCGTGACACCGACACCCGACCGCACGCCCGAGCAGGCCGGCACCCCGGACGAGCCCCCGGCCCGCGGCTGGCGGGCTGCCCTCGCCCGCCGGCTGGTGCTCCTCCGCGAGGAGGCCGAAGCGGGGATGAGCACCGCGGAGTACGCGGTCGGCACGGTGGCCGCGTGCGCCTTCGCGGCGGTGCTGTACCGGGTGGTCACCGGCGACTCGATCGTCGGCGGGCTGACCGACCTGGTCGACCGGGCCCTGGCCACCCTCTCCTGACCGTGCGCCCCGCCCGGCGGTCCCGGACAGGGGAGGAGGACGGCATGGTCACCGCCGAGACCGCCCTGGTGCTGCCCGTCCTGCTGCTGGTCCTCGTCGCCGCCGTGGCCGTGGTGACCGTCGTCGGGGCGCAGCTGCGCTGCGTGGACGCCGCACGCGAGGGTGCCCGGGCCGCGGCCCGAGGGGAGGACGGCGCGGTGGTGGCCGAGCTGGCCGGAGCGGCCGCCCCCGACGGGGCCCGGACCGGCGTCGTCGCGGACGGCCCGCGGGTGCGCGTGGTGGTGCGGGCGGAGGTCGCCCCGCTGGGGCCGTTGCCGCTGCGGTTCACCGTGTCCGCGGAGGCGGTCGCGGTCCGGGAGCCGGCCGCCGGGCACACCGCGCCGTGAGCGACGGCGAGCGCGGGTCGGCCACCGTCTGGGTGCTGGCGCTGGCCGGTGCCCTGGCGGTGGTCGCCCTGGCGGCCGTGCTGGTGGGCGGTGCGGTGGTGGCCCGGCACCGCGCGGGGTCGGCGGCGGACCTCGCGGCGCTGGCCGCGGCCAGCCGGGCGGTCCTCGGCGACCCCGGGGCGTGCGCGGTGGCCGAGGAGGTGGCGGCGGCCAACGGTGCCGTCCTCGAGCGCTGCACCGTCCGGGCCGGAGCTGTCGTGGAGGTCGAGGTGGCCGTGCCCTTCCGGCTCGGTCCGCTGGGCCGGCGCGACGCCGCGGGGCGGGCGCGCGCGGGCCCGGTCGGGGCTCAGCCGGTCGTGCCCGGTCCTTCCGCGGCGGCCAGCTCGTCGAGGACGACGTCGAGCACCCGGACGGCGCCGGCCTTGTCCAGCGGGTCGTTGCCGTTGCCGCACTTCGGTGACTGGACGCACGAGGGGCAGCCGCTCTCGCACTCGCAGCTGGCCACCGTCGCCCGGGTGGCCTGCAGCCACTCGCGGAGCACGGCGTACCCGCGCTCGGCGAAGCCCGCCCCGCCGGGGTGCCCGTCGTAGACGAAGATCGCCGCCGTCCCGGTGTCGGGGTGCAGCGCGGTGGACAGCCCGCCGAGATCCCACCGGTCGCACGTCGCCAGCAGCGGCAGGATGCCGATGCCGGCGTGCTCGGCCGCGTGCAGCGAGCCGGGCACCTCGGTGTCGTCCAGCTCGGCCCGCTCGACCGCGCGGTCGCTCAGCGTCAGCCACACCGCGCGGGTGCGCAGCTGGCGGGGCGGGAGGTCGAGCGGGAACTCCGCCAGGACCTCCCCGGTGCCCAGCCGCCGCCGTTGGTAGGCCACCACCTGGTTGGTCACGTCGACGACGCCGGTGTGCGCCGTCACCGCGCCGAGCGCCCTGGTCTGCTCGACCGAGACGATCGACAGGTCGGTGACGTCGCGCGCCACCGTCGTCCACTCGGGGCTCTCCGCGTGCACGACCGCGCAGGCGTCGTCCACGTCGAACTCGTCGACGACGAAGGTGTCGCCGCGGTGCACGTACAGGGCGCCCTCGTGCACCGTGGAGTGCGCGGCACCGCCGTCGACGGTGCCCAGCAGCCGCCCGGTGCCGGCCTCGATGATCGCCACCGGCTCGTCGCCGCTGCCCCGGATGTCCACGTCGGGCCGCCCGCGCCCGGCCCAGTACCAGCCGGTCGGACGCCGCCGCAGCTGGCCGTCGGTGACCAGCTGCTCGATCGCGACCTCGGCGGCCGGCCCGCCGAAGTCGGCCAGGTCGTCGGGCCGCAGCGGCAGCTCGGCTGCCGCGCAGCACAGCTGCGGGCCGAGCACGTAGGGGTTGGTGGGGTCGGTGACCGTCGCCTCGATGGGCCGGCCGAACACCGCGGCCGGGTGGTGGGCGAGGTAGTGGTCCAGCGGGTCGTCGCGGGCCACGAAGACCACCAGCGACTCCCGCTGGGCGCGGCCGGCGCGGCCGGCCTGCTGCCAGAGCGAGGCGAGCGTGCCGGGGTAGCCGGCCAGCACCACCGCGTCCAGGCCGGCGATGTCGATGCCGAGCTCGAGGGCGTTGGTGGTCGCGACGCCCAGGAGGTCGCCGGCCGAGAGCGCGCGCTCCAGCTCCCGCCGCTCCTCCGGCAGGTAGCCGCCGCGGTAGGAGTCCACCCGCCGCACCAGGTCCGACCGCCCGCGGTCGTGCAGCAGCCGGCGTGCCTGCTCGGCGACCGACTCGGCGCTCCGCCGCGAGCGCACGAAGGCCAGCGTGCGGGCGCCGCGTTCCACCAGGTCGGCGAGCAGCCCGGCGGCGTCGGCGGCGGCCGAACGCCGCAGCGGGGCGCCGTGCTCGCCGGTGTGCTCGGTGAGCGGCGGCTCCCACAGGGCGAAGGTCGCACCGGGGCGGGGGGAGCCGTCCTCGGTCACCGCGGCCACCGGCTCACCGACCAGCCGGGTGGCCGCGCCGGCCGGATCGGCCACCGTCGCCGAGGCGAGCACGAAGACCGGGTCCGCGCCGTAGCGCCGGCAGATCCGCCGCAGCCGGCGCAGGACGTGGCCGACGTGCGAGCCGAACACCCCGCGGTAGGCGTGGCACTCGTCGATGACGACGTAGGCGACCCGCCGCAGCGTGCTCGACCACCTCTGGTGGGCCGGCAGGATCCCGCGGTGCAGCATGTCTGGGTTGGTCACGATCCACCGGGAGTGGCGGCGCACCCAGTCCCGCTCCTCGCCCGCGGTGTCGCCGTCGTACGCGGCCGGGCGCACCGACGGGTCGGCCAGCGCGGCCACCGAGGCCAGCTGGTCGCGGGCCAGCGCCTTGGTCGGCGCCAGGTAGAGCACGCAGGCGCGGGGGTCCTCGGCCAGCCGGGTCAGCGCGGGCAGCTGGTAGGCCAGCGACTTGCCCGACGCCGTCCCGGTGGCGACGACGACGTGCCGGCCGTCGCGGGCCAGCTGGGCCGCCTCGACCTGGTGCCCGTAGGGCGCGACGACGCCGCGTTCCTCGAGCCGCTCGCGCAGCGGCGTGCTCACCCACTCCGGCCACGGTGTGGTGCTGCGTTCCCGCACCGGGACCTCGTGCACGTGGGTGACCGGGCGCTCCTCCTCGGGGGTCCCGGAGAGCAGGGCGGCCAGCAGCTCCGCGCCCGGCGGCGGGCCCGCGGGAGCGGGGGACGCGTCGCCCCCCGGGGGAAGGTCCGTGCCGGGAGGGGGAGTCGACCGGACCGGGTGGAGCGTGGTCACCCCTCCACTGTCACACCCGGGGGCAAGCCGCGCGCCGGCGGAAAGACGGAACGTCGAACCCGGATGCACAACGTGTGATCTCCCTTACACTTCCGCGCACCGCGGCGCGCGGGAACGGCGTCGTGGCGGTACCTCCGTCGACCCGGGGAGCACCGGCGCCTCCCGGGCGGCAACCGAGCTGGGAGGAACGCATGCCCGAGGAGTCGCTCTCCGGCGGGGACACGGCCCTGGTCGCCGTCGTACTCGTCATCTCCCTGGCCGCACTGGGCTTCGCCGCCTACCTGGTCCGCGCGGTGATGGCCGCCGACCAGGGCACCGCGAAGATGCGCGAGATCGCCCGGGCCGTCCAGGAGGGGGCGGCGGCCTACCTGCAACGGCAGTTCCGCACCCTCGGCGTCTTCGCCGTCATCGTGTTCCTCCTGCTCCTGGTCCTCCCCGTCGCCGACGGCGGCTGGGGCACCCGCGTCGGGCGCGCGCTGTTCTTCCTGGTCGGTGCCTTCTTCTCCGCGGCGGTCGGCTTCATCGGCATGACCCTGGCCACACGGGGCAACGTCCGTGTCGCCGCCGCGGCCAACGCCGGCGGCTACCGCCCCGCCTTCCGCCTGGCCTACCGCACCGGCGGTGTCGTCGGGATGATTACCGTGGGGCTCGGGTTGTTCGGCGCGGCGCTGGCGCTGCTGCTGTTCGACGACACCGCCCCGGTCGTGCTCGAGGGCTTCGGCTTCGGCGGCGCGCTCCTGGCCATGTTCATGCGCGTCGGCGGCGGCATCTTCACCAAGGCGGCCGACGTCGGCGCCGACCTCGTGGGCAAGGTCGAGGCGGGCATCCCCGAGGACGACCCGCGCAACGCCGCGACCATCGCCGACAACGTGGGCGACAACGTCGGGGACTGCGCCGGCATGGCCGCCGACCTGTTCGAGTCCTACGCGGTCACGCTCGTGGCCGCGCTCATCCTGGGGCAGGTCTTCTTCGGCCCCGTCGGCATGGTGTTCCCGCTGGTGATCGCCGCGGTGGGCGTCATCGCCTCGGTCGTCGGCATCCTCGCCAGCAACCCCGGGAAGGAGGACGCCAGCGGCCTGGCGCCGATCAACCGCGGGTTCTTCACCTCCGCCGCGGTCTCCCTGGTGCTCGTGGCCGCCGCGTCGTTCACGGTCCTGCCCAGCGTCGCCGACATCGAGGACCTGTCGGTCAGCCCGCAGGTGCTCGGCTTCCTGTCCGTCCTCGTCGGCGTCGTCCTCGCGGCGGCCATCCAGCAGCTGACCGGCTACTTCACCGAGACGAGCCGCAAGCCGGTCCAGGACGTCGGGCGCAGCTCGCTCACCGGCCCGGCGACGGTGATCCTCTCCGGCATCTCCCTCGGCCTGGAGTCGGCGGTCTACGCGGCCCTGCTCATCGGCAGCGCCGTCTACGGAGCGTTCCTCGTCGGCGGCGGTGCGGCGCTCTACGCCGTGGCGCTGGCCGGCTGCGGCCTGCTGACCACCGCCGGCGTCATCGTCTCCATGGACACGTTCGGCCCGGTCAGCGACAACGCCCAGGGCATCGCCGAGATGTCGGGCGACATCGACGAGGAGGGCGCCCGGGTCCTCACCGACCTCGACGCCGTCGGCAACACCACCAAGGCCATCACCAAGGGCATCGCGATCGCGACCGCCGTCCTCGCCGCGACCGCGCTGTTCGGCTCGTACAACGCCCAGATCGGGGTGGCGCTGGACGAGGCCGGCGACACCCTCGGCGACGCGTTCAGCCTGGTCAACCCGAACAACGTCGTGGGCGCCGTGCTCGGCGCGGCCGTCGTGTTCCTCTTCTCCGGGCTGGCGATCAGCGCCGTGTCCCGGGCGGCCGGCCGTGTCGTGTTCGAGGTGCGGGAGCAGTTCCGCACCCACCCCGGGATCATGGACTTCAGCGAGCGGCCGGACTACAGCCGGGTCGTGGACATCTGCACCAAGGACTCCCTGCGCGAGCTGGCCACGCCCGGCCTGCTGGCCGTGCTGGCGCCGGTCGCCGTCGGGTTCGGCCTCGGCTTCGGACCGCTGGCGGCCTACCTCGTGGGGGCGATCGCGGCGGGCACGCTCATGGCGGTGTTCCTCGCCAACTCCGGCGGCGCCTGGGACAACGCCAAGAAGATGGTCGAGGACGGCTCGTACGGCGGGAAGGGCAGCGAGGCGCACGCCGCCACGGTCATCGGCGACACCGTCGGCGACCCGTTCAAGGACACCGCCGGCCCGGCCATCAACCCGCTGATCAAGGTCATGAACCTGGTGGCGCTGCTCATCGCCCCTGCCGTGGTCAGCCTCTCGGTGGGGGAGGACGCCAACACCGCGCTGCGGATCGGCATCGCGCTGCTGGCCGTCGCGGTCATCGTCGCCGCGGTGGTCGTGTCCAAGCGCCGGTCGGTGGTCGTGGGCGGTGCCCCGTCGGACGCCACGCCGGGGACGCTCACCACGTCGGCTCCCTGATCCCGGCACGCCCTCGAGGATCGGCCGGCCGGGCTCCGGGAGGGGCGCCCGCCGGCCGGTTGTGGACGCCGCCGTCCGCTGTGGACGGCGGGGCCGCACCCGTCGTCCGGGCCACCTAGCGTCGCCGCCCTCCCCTCCGATCCGGGCGGGGACGACGCCGGGAGGCACCGATGCAGGGGCGGATCGAGGTCCAGCTGGACGCGGTCGCCGCACTCGCCGACGAGCTGGCCACCCTGGCCAGGGAGTTCGACGAGGACGCGGCGGACTGCCGGGGCGCGGCCGAGCGGATGGCGGCGGCGCTGGACGGCGACGAGGGCGCGACCGCGGCGGGCGTCGCCACGTCCTGGGCCTCGATCGCCGGAGCCGTCGCCCAGCACGTCGCGACGCTGGCCGCGGTGCTGCGAGCCGCCGTGGCCGGCTACCGGGAGCTGGACCGGGCCCTCGCCCAGCAGCTGGGCCAGCCCCGGCGCGGCGCCGTGGCGGTGGCGTGGTGACCGACGTCGACGAGCACCGGCTGGCCCGGGTGGCGGGGTGGAACGCGGCGGCGCTGGCCGGCGCGGTCACCGGCCTCGCCGGGGTGGCCGACCGGCTGACGTCGTGGCGCGCGCGGCTCGACGCCCTGGGCCGGGCCCTGGACGGTGCGGAGTGCTGGTCCGGGCCGGCTGCCCGGGAGGCGGCCGCCGGTCTGCTCGAGGTGTCGGCGGTGGCCGCCGCGGTCGAGGCCGGCTTCGGCCGGTCGCTCGAGGACCTGCGCCCGGTGGTCCGCTCCGCCGGCTCCGCCGCGGCCGACGCCCGCACAGCGCTGGCCCTGGCCCGCGCGGCCGGCGTCCCGCTCGGCGGGCTGCCCGACGACGAGGCAGGCGCGGCCGGGGCCGCCGCGGCCCTCGCCCGGGAGGCGCTCGACGCGGCTGCCGCCACGCACCGGGGCGCCGCCGCGGCCGGCGAGGCGCTGCTCGCCCTGGGCGTCCGGGACGGGGCGGCACCCGGTGACTTCGGCGGGCTGGCGACGCTGGTCGCCCCGGTGCACGCCGCGGTCCCCTCGAGCCCCGGGCCGGCGGAGGTGGCGCGCTGGTGGGCCTCCCTGCCGGCCGGGGCGCAGCACGAGCTGGTCGAGCGGCGCCCGGCGACCGTCGGCGGGCTGGACGGCCTGCCGGCGTGGGCGCGCGACCGCGCCAACCGGCTGCTGCTGGAGCGCGAGCTCGCCGACCCGCTGCTGCCCGAGGAGCACCGGGCGGCCGCTCGCGCGGTGGCCGACGTCCTGGCCGCCGAGGAGGCCGCCGGTCGGCCGGCGCAGCTGCAGCTGCTGGACCTGGCGGGGAAGCGGGCGGCGGTGGCGTTCGGCGACCTCGACACCGCCGACGCCGTCGCGCTCCTCGTGCCCGGCCTCGGCATCACCCCGGACGACGACCTCGGGCGCCTGGCCGGCGACGCCCGCGACCTCGCCGCCGCCGCGACCGTGGCCGCGCCCGGTCTCGCGGTGACGGCGGTGGCCTGGATCGGCTACCGCACGCCGCACGACGTCGGGACCGTCGCCACCCGGAGCGCGGCCGCGCGCGGGGGAGCGGTGCTGACCGCGGTCCTGGACGGGCTCGGCGCGGCCCGGGCCGCCGCGGGCGCTGCGCTGCCGCGCACCACCGTGGTCGCGCACAGCTACGGCACCGTCGTCGTCGACGAGGCGGCCGACCGGCCGGGCCGGCTCGCCGCCGACGCCGTCGTGCTCCTCGGCAGCCCGGGGATGGAGGACGACGCCGCTGCCCTCGAGGTCCCGGAGGTGTACGACGCGGCGCCGCCGGGGGACCCGGTCGCCCAGCTCGGCTGGTTCGGCACGCCCACCTGGTGGCCGCCGTTCGGCTCCGAGGGGCTGCCCGCGGACAGCGGTACCGGCCACTCCGGCTACTACGACCCCGACCGGCCCACGCTGGCCGCGATGGGGGAGGTGGTCGCCGGCCGGTCCTGACCCCATCGCGGGAGCCCGCTTCCCAGGCACGGGAACAGCCGCGCACCATGCACGTTCGTCAGGGAGGAGCGGCACGCCCGGAAGGGTCGTCCGCAACCCGATGTCGCCGGGGTGGCTTACCGTGGCCCGCCGAGGGGGCTGCCACGGCGGCTCCCGGGCCGGACCCGGCGTCCGGGCCCACCGCACCACCGCCCGGGGCGGCGAGCCGCGCCGAGCACCACCGGCACCACCGACAGGAGCACCGTGCCCACCAGGACCACGCAGGACGGCAGCGCGACCACCGAGACGACCGCCGGCGGCACCAAGGCGCCCGCCAAGCGGGGCTCGGCCGCGTCCGGGGGGCGGCCGCTGGTCATCGTGGAGTCGCCGACCAAGGCCAACAAGATCGCGGGCTACCTCGGCAGCGGGTACGTCGTCGAGGCGTCGGTGGGCCACATCCGCGACCTGCCGCGCAACGCCGCCGACGTCCCCGCCGAGCACAAGGGCGCCGCCTGGGCGCGCCTGGGCGTCGACGTCGACAACTCCTTCGAGCCGCTCTACGTGGTCAGCCCCGACCGCAAGCAGCAGGTCACCCGGCTCAAGCAGCTGGTCAAGAACGCCAGCGAGGTCTACCTCGCGACAGACGAGGACCGCGAGGGCGAGGCGATCGCCTGGCACCTGGTCGACACCCTCAAGCCGCGCGTTCCCGTGCACCGCATGGTGTTCCACGAGATCACCCCCGAGGCGATCGCCCGCGCCGTCGCCAACCCGCGCGAGCTCGACACCGCCCTGGTCGACGCCCAGGAGACCCGCCGGATCCTCGACCGCCTCTACGGCTACGAGGTCTCGCCGGTGCTGTGGAAGAAGGTGCTGCCGAAGCTGTCGGCCGGCCGCGTCCAGTCGGTGGCGACCCGGATCGTGGTCGAGCGCGAGCGCGAGCGCATGGCCTTCCACGCCGCCGACTACTGGTCGCTGGAGGGCACCTTCGCCGTCCCGCGCCCGGGCGCGGCCACCGACGAGGGCGAACCGACGACGGTCCGCGCCAAGCTGGTCAGCGTCGACGACAGCCGGGTGGCCACCGGCCGTGACTTCGACCCGGCCACCGGCCGGGTGACCGGCGACGTCGTGCACCTCGACGAGGCCGGCGCCCGCGGGCTGGCCGCGCGCCTCGAGGGGCGGCAGGTCCGGGTCAGCCGGGTCGACGAGAAGCCCTACCGCCGTCGCCCGTACGCCCCCTTCACCACCTCGACGCTGCAGATGGACGCCGGCCGCAAGCTCGGCTGGTCGTCGGCGCAGACCATGCGGGTGGCGCAGCGGCTGTACGAGAACGGCCACATCACCTACATGCGCACCGACTCGACGAACCTGTCGCAGGAGGCCATCAACGCCGCCCGCCAGCAGGCCCGCGAGCTGTACGGCGACGCCTACGTCCCGGCCGAGGCGCGCCGCTACAAGAGCAAGGCCAAGGGCGCGCAGGAGGCGCACGAGGCGATCCGCCCGGCAGGTGACAACTTCCGCACGCCGGGGCAGCTCGCCCCGCAGCTGGCCCGCGACGAGTTCCGCCTCTACGAGCTCATCTGGCAGCGCACCGTGGCCTCGCAGATGGCCGACGCCGTGGGGCAGACCGTCAGCATCCGGCTGGCCGGGCGCAGCGCCACCGACGAGGCCGTCGAGTTCACCGCCAGCGGGCGGACGATCACCTTCCCCGGCTTCCTCAAGGCCTACGTCGAGTCCCGCGACGAGACGCCGGCCGACGGCGACGGCGGCGACGACGACGCCGAGCGCCGGCTGCCCCGCCTGGAGCGCGGGCAGGACCTCGACACCCAGCAGCTGGACGCCAAGGGGCACACCACGAGCCCGCCGGCCCGCTACACCGAGCCCAGCCTGGTCGCCCGCCTCGAGGAGCTCGGCATCGGCCGCCCCTCCACCTACGCGTCGATCATGCAGACCATCCAGGACCGCGGGTACGTGTGGAAGAAGGGCAACTCGCTCGTGCCCTCGTTCATCGCCTTCGCCGTGGTGAACCTGCTCGAGCAGCACTTCGCCCAGCTGGTCGACTACGACTTCACCGCCTCCCTCGAGGAGGAGCTCGACGAGATCGCCGACGGCAACCTGCAGCGGGTCGACTGGCTGACCGAGTTCTACTTCGGCGGCTCCGGCCGGCACAGCGGCGGCATCGCCGAGTCCGGCGGGCTCAAGCAGATCGTCGGCCAGCGGCTCGAGGAGATCGACGCCCGCGGGGTGAACTCCATCCCGCTGCGGGCCACCGACCCCGAGGGGCGGCCGGTCGTCGTGCGCGTCGGCCGCTACGGCCCGTACCTGCAGGCCGGCGGGGAGGACGGCGCCCGCGTCAGCATCCCCGAGGACCTCGCGCCCGACGAGCTCAGCACCGAGAAGGTCCGCGAGCTGCTCGAGGCCCCGTCCGGTGACCGCGAGCTGGGCACCGACCCCGAGTCCGGGCACCCGGTCGTGGTCAAGGCCGGCCGGTACGGCCCGTACGTGACGACGGTCGTCCCCGAGGGCAGCAAGGACGCCCCGCGCACCGCCAGCCTGTTCTCGTCCATGTCGCCGGAGACGGTGACCATCGACGACGCCCTCAAGCTGCTGACCCTCCCGCGCACCGTCGGCACCGCACCCGACGGCGAGGAGATCCAGGCGCTCAACGGCCGCTATGGGCCCTACCTCAAGAAGGGCACCGATTCCCGGTCGCTCGACAGCGAGGAGAAGCTCTTCACGACCACGCTCGACGAGGCGCTGGCGATCTTCGCCCAGCCCAAGCAGCGCGGTCGCGCCGCGGCGAAGGCCCCGCTCAAGGAGCTGGGTCCCGACCCGGTCACGGAGGGCGTGGTCACCGTGCGCGAGGGCCGGTTCGGGCCCTACGTGACCGACGGCGAGACGAACGCCAGCCTGCGCAAGGGCGACGACGTCGAGTCGATCACCATCGAGCGGGCCGCCGAGCTCCTCGCCGACCGGCGCGCCCGCGGGCCGGCGACCAAGAAGAAGGCCGCGAAGAAGACCACCGCCAAGAAGACGGCCGCGAAGAAGACGGCCGCGAAGAAGACGACGGCGAAGAAGACGACGGCGAAGAAGACGACGGCCACGAAGACCGCCGCGAAGAAGGCGCCCGCCGAGCCGGTCGTCACCAGCTGAGGGTGGCCCCGCTGCGGGGACCCGCCGCGAGCGTGCGGGCGGTCGGCGGCAGCGGGGTCCTTCAGCAGCCAGGCCGGGAGCCGACGGCGAACACCCGGCGGAAGGGCAGCACGGTGCGCCCGTCGGCGCGCGGCGGGTAGGCGGCCCGCAGCGCCGCGGCGTACTCGCCGGTGAAGGTCGCCGCGTCCGCGTCGTCCAGCCGGGCGAGCACCGGCCGGAGCACGGTGCTGCGCACCCACTCCAGCACCGGGTCGGGACCGGGCAGCACGTGCAGGTACGTCGTCTCCCAGACGTCGGCCGTCAGACCGGCCTCGGTGAGCACGCCGAGGTAGCCCGCGGGCTCCGGGACGGCGTCCTCCGGCGGGGCGACGTCGGCGACGAGCGAGGCCCAGCGCGGGGAGCGGCACAGCCGCGCCAGCAGGGTGTGCGTGGGCGCGCGGAAGTTGCCCGGCACCTGGACGGCGAGCCAGCCGCCGGGGGAGAGGTGCCCGGCCCAGCGGGCCAGCAGCCGGTCGTGCCCCGGCACCCAGTGCAGGACGGCGTTGGAGACGAGCACGTCCACCGGCTCCTCGGGCGCCCAGTCGCGCACGTCGCCGAGGGCGAACCCGAGCCCGGGACGGGCGCGCGCGGCGGCGGAGGCGAGCATCGACGCCGACGAGTCGATGCCGAGCACCCGCGCACCCGGCCACCGGTCGGCCAGCGCGGCGGTGAGCGAGCCCTCGCCGCAGCCGAGGTCGACGACCGTCCGCGGGTCCACCGCGCCGATCCGCGCGGTCAGCTCGGCGAACGGGCGCGCGCGTTCGCCGGCGAAGCGCAGGTAGCGGCCCGGGTCCCACGCCCCGGACCCGCTCGACCGCCCGGGATCCGCCACCGGTGCCGAACCTAGCCGTCCGGCCGGTGAACGGCGCGGGACGCTTCGCCGGTGCGGGACCCGTCCGGGCGCGATCCGTCCGGGAACGTCCGCCGCGGCCGGTACCGTGAGCCCGCTGAGGACCAGCCCCGTCCCTCGACCCACGACCCCGGGGAGCCCCGATCCCGACCGACCCGACGCCGCCGGAGCCGTCGCGCGCGCAGCCGACCGGCCCGGTCGAGCGGACCCCCGTGCCGGCCGACGGCCTGCCGTCGGCGGGCACGCCGGTGCCGCCTGACGGCGAGCGCTCGGACCCGCCCGGCACGCAGCCGGAGAGCGTCGGCGGGGTGGGCGCGGCCGCGAGGATCCGCGCGGTCCTGCGGGTGCGCGACTTCCGCAAGCTGTGGCTGTCGATGTCGCTGTCCAGCTTCGGCGACTGGCTGGGCCTGCTGGCGATCACCGCCACCGCGACGTCGCTGTTCGACGACTTCGCCGCGAAGAACTACGCCCTGGGCGGGGTGCTGCTGTTCCGGCTGCTGCCGGCGATCGTCCTCGGCCCGCTGGCCGGCGTCTTCGCCGACCGGTTCGACCGGCGCAAGACGATGGTCGTCACCGACGTCATCCGGTTCGGCCTGTTCGCCTCGATCCCGATCGTCGACAACCTGCTCTGGCTGCTCGTCGCCCAGTTCCTCATCGAGGCGTTCAGCCTGTTCTGGATCCCGGCCAAGGACGCGTCGGTGCCGAACATGCTGCGCAAGGACCAGCTGGAGTCGGCCAACCAGCTGTCCCTGGTCACCACCTACGGGCTGACCCCGGTGCTCGCCGCGATCGTCTACGCGCTGCTCAACAGCGCCGGCGGGCACATCAGCGACGTCATCCCCGGCGTCGACCAGGTCGACCTGGCGCTGTACCTGAACGCGCTCACCTTCCTCGTCGCCGCGTTCGTGATCTGGAACCTGCCCTCGATCAGCGGCCGCCGCGCCGCCGGCACCGTGGTGCAGCAGGAGAGCTTCTTCGCCTCCCTGGTCAAGGGTTTCTCCTTCGCCGGGCACACCCGGCTGGTCCGCGGGCTGGTCGTCGGCATCACCGGTGCCTTCGCCGCGGCCGGCGCGATCATCGCCACCGGCCAGGCGTTCGTGAACGCGCTGGGCGGCGGGCAGGCGGCCTACGGGCTGCTGTTCGGCGCGGTCTTCGTCGGGCTGGGTCTGGGCATCGGCCTGGGCCCGAGCATCGCCCGCGACCTGGCCCGCGAGCGGATCTTCGGCGTCGCCATCGTCGGCGCGGGGGTGGTGGTGCTGCTGCTCGCCTGGACGCCGGCGCTGTGGATCGCGCTGCTGCTGGTCGTGGTGATGGGCTTCTTCGCCGGCATCGCCTACCTGGCCGGCTTCACCCTCATCGGCACCGAGGTCGACGACGCGATCCGGGGCCGCACGTTCGCGATCGTGCAGTCGCTGGTCCGCGCCGCGCTGATCCTGTCCCTCGGCCTGGTGCCGTTCGGGGTGGGCGCCATCGGGCGGCACTCGCTGGCCGTCGGCTCGCTCAGCGTGCCGCTGTCCGGAGAGCGGCTGATGCTCTTCGCGGCCGGTCTGCTCGCCGTCGGCGTGGGTCTGGTCGCCTACCGGCAGATGGACGACGGCCGCCCCGTCCCGTTGCTGGCCGACGTCGTCACCGCGCTGCGCCGCGACACCACCGCCCGCCGCCGGCTCGCCGGGGGTGGCGTCTTCATCGCCTTCGAGGGCGGCGAGGGCGCGGGCAAGTCCACCCAGGTGCGCCGGCTGCAGGAGTGGCTGACCAACGAGGGCCTGGTGGCCCGCTCCACCTTCGAGCCGGGGGCCACGCCGTCGGGTGCGGCGATCCGCGCGATCGTCCTCGACCGCGCGCACACCGGCATCTCCCCGCGGTCGGAGGCGCTGCTCTACGCCGCCGACCGCGCCCAGCACGTGCACGACGTGCTCCGCCCCGCCCTGGACGCCGGGGAGGTGGTCATCACCGACCGGTTCATCGACAGCTCGCTGGCCTACCAGGGTGCCGGCCGCACCATCCCGCTCGACGACGTCCGGATGCTGTCGCGCTGGGCGACCGAGGGGCTGCGGCCCGACCTGACGATCCTGCTCGACCTCCCGCCCGAGGTGGGCCTCGCCCGGGCGCGCGGGCGCGCCGCCGCCGACCGGATCGAATCGGAGTCGCTGGACTTCCACCAGCGGGTCCGGGCGACGTTCCTCGGGCTGGCCGAGAGCGACCCCGACCGCTACCTCGTGGTCGACGCCCGGCTGAGCCCCGACGAGATCTCGGCGGCGATCCGCGTGCGGGTGGCCGAGCTGCTCTCCGGCCTGCCGCTGCAGACCCTCCCGCAGCAGCCGCCGGCACCCGCAGAGCCCTCCGGTGTCCCGCACCAGCACGGCCCGCACCACCCGCACGCCCAGACCGGCCCGACCCCTCAACTGCACCCGTGACCGGCCAGGGGAGCGCGCCCGGGGTCTGGGCGCAGGTGATCGGCCAGCCGGCGGTGGTGGAGGAGCTGCAGGCGGCGGTCGCCGAACCGGGTGCCATGACCCACGCCTGGCTGTTCACCGGGCCGCCGGGATCCGGCCGCTCCGTGGCCGCCCGCGCCTTCGCCGCCGCGCTGCAGTGCCCCGACGGGGGCGACGGCACCTGCCACGCCTGCCGCACGGTGCTCGCCGGAACCCACGCCGACGTGCAGACCGTCGTGCCGGAGGGCTTGTCGATCGGCGTCGCGGAGGTGCGCGAGATCGTGCGCATCGCCGGCCGGGCGCCGTCCCAGGGCCGCTGGCAGGTCGTGCTCGTCGAGGACGCCGACCGGATGACCGAGCAGGCGTCCAACACCGTCCTGAAGATGCTGGAGGAACCGCCGCCGCGCACGGTCTTCCTGCTCTGCGCCCCGAGCCTGCACCCCGACGACGTCCCGGTCACCATCCGCTCCCGCTGCCGCGTGGTCGGCCTGCGCACGCCGTCGGTGGAGGCGATCGCCGAGGTCCTGGAGCACCGCGACGGCGTCGACCCGGCGCTGGCGGCGTGGTCGGCGGCCGCCTCGGGCGGGCACGTCGGCCGGGCCCGCAGGCTGGCCCGCGACGAGGACGCGCGGCTGGCCCGCAAGGCGGTGCTGGACATCCCGCTGCGGCTGGTCTCGCTGGGCGCCTGCCTGGACGCCGCGGACGACCTCGTGGGCGCCGCCAAGGAGGAGGCCGACCAGGCGTCGGCCGCCCTCGACGGCGCCGAGACCGAGGCCGTGAAGGCCAGCCTCGGCGTGGGTGCGCGCGGGCCGGGCGTGGCCGCCGCCAGCCGCGGCGCCGGGCAGCTCAAGGAGCTGGAGAAGCGGCAGAAGTCGCGGGCCACCCGGCTGGGCCGCGACTCGCTGGACCGCGCGCTGGTCGACCTCGCCGGCCTCTACCGCGACGCGCTGGTGCTCGCCGCCGCCGGCGAGCGGGCGCCCGTCCTCAACCACCCCGACCGCCGCGCGGACGCCGAGGACCTCGGCCGGCGGATCGGCCCGGAGGGCGCGCTGCGGCGGATCGACGCGATCCTGGAGTGCCGGCTGGCGCTGGAGCAGAACGTGAAGCCGCAGATCGCGCTGGAGGCGCTCACCGTGGCGCTGCGGCTGCCCGCCTGAGGCACCCGCCCCTGCGCGGGAGGACGTCGGCCGTGCCGTAGTCTGTCTCCCGCACGTCCGCCGCCTTAGCTCAGTCGGTAGAGCATCTCACTCGTAATGAGAAGGTCGTCGGTTCGATTCCGACAGGCGGCTCTCGCAGCACGCGGGCCCGTCCACCAGGACGGGCCCGCTGCGTCGTTCCGGGGCCGATCGGCGGAGCAGGCCCGGGAATCTCGGACGGCGGCACACCCCGGGAGGGGTGTGCCGCCGTCGGGTGCGCTCGGCGACCGGGCGGGGCCAGGAAGCCAGGGTCAGTGGGCGGGGGACTCGTTCTTGGCGCGCTCCAGCGAGGCGCGGATCTCGGCCTCGGCCTCTTCGCGGCCGACCCACTCGGCGCCCTCGACCGACTTGCCCGGCTCCAGGTCCTTGTAGGTCTCGAAGAAGTGCTGGATCTCCAGGCGGTCGAACTCCGACACGTCGGTGATGTCCTTGAGGTGCGACATCCGCGGGTCGGTCGCCGGCACGGTGAGGACCTTGTCGTCCCCGCCCGCCTCGTCGGTCATGCGGAACATGCCGATCGCCCGGCAGGTGATCAGGCACCCGGGGAACGTCGGCTCCTCGAGCAGCACCAGGGCGTCGAGCGGGTCGCCGTCCTGCCCCAGGGTGCTCTCGATGTAGCCGTAGTCCGCCGGATAGCGGGTGGAGGTGAACAGCATCCGGTCCAAGCGGATGCGTCCGGTGGCGTGGTCCAGCTCGTACTTGTTTCGCTGGCCCTTCGGGATTTCTACCGTCACGTCGAACTGCACCCGCCTAGTGTGGCGCACGGTGACCCCGTGCGATCTGCGGAGGTCACCTTTTGGGGGGTGGGCACCATCGCGTCGAGCGGCTCGACGGTCATCACGGCGAACTACGGGCGGTTCCGCAAACGGCTGGCCATGGGCGTCATCGCCCTCGTCCTGATCCTCGTCGGCGGTGGCATCGCCGTGTTCGGCATGGGCGGCGGCGAGGACACCAGCGCCGACGGCGCGGTCACCGTCCCCGACGCCGAGCTGCCCGAGCTCGGCGAGTTCTCGCCCGTCCTCGCCTCGCTGTCCAGCGACGCCCCCGCGCCCGACCCGGACACGCTGGCCGCGGTGCTGGGCCCGCTCCTGCAGAGCCCCGGGCTCGGTTCCGGCGCGTCGGCCGAGGTCGTGGACGTCGCCACCGGTGACGTGCTGCTGGACCTCGACGCCGACGACCCGGCGATCCCGGCCTCCACCGCCAAGCTCCTCACCGCCGTCGCCGCGCTGACCACGCTCGACCCGGCCGACACCCTGGCGACGACGGTCGTGCAGGGCGCCACCCCGGGCGAGGTCGTGCTCGTGGGGGGCGGCGACCCGACCCTCTCGCGCACGGCGCCCTCGCAGTCCTACCCCGGCGCGCCCACCGTCGCCGACCTCGCCGCGCAGGTGGTCGCATCGCTGCCCAGCGGCACCGCGGTCACGCGGGTCGTCGTCGACAGCTCGCTGTTCAGCGGCCCGCTGACCGCCAGCGGCTGGGGACCCGGGGACGCCCCGTCCAGCTACGCGGCGCCGATCACCGCCACCGCCGTCGACGGCGCCCGCGTCAGCCCGGGCGCGGTCGCCCGCAGCGGCCAGCCCGGGCTCGACGCCGGCTCCGCCCTCGCCGACGCGCTCGGCGCCCCCGGCGCCAGCGTGGCCCTGGGTGAGGCGCCGGCCGGCGCCACGACGCTCGCGACGGTGCAGTCGGCGCCGATCGCCCGGCTGGTCGAGCAGATGCTCTCCATGTCGGACAACGTGCTGGCCGAATCGCTGGCCCGGCACGTGGCCCTGGCCCGCGACCTCCCCGCCACCTTCGCCGGTGCCGCGCAGGCGGTCACCGAGGCGGTCTCGGAGGCCGGCATCGACGCCGGTGGCGTCAGCCTGTCCGACGGCAGCGGGCTCTCCCAGCAGGACCTGGTCCCCGCCGGGGTCCTCACCGAGGTGGTCGCCGGGGCGGCCGACGGCAGCATCGAGGGCGCGTCCGCCCTGCTCTCCGGGCTGCCGGTCGCGGGCTACGACGGCACGCTCTTCGACCGCGGCGACGCGGGGGCCGCCCCCGGCGTCGTGCGCGCCAAGACCGGCACGCTCGCCGGGGTGCACGCCCTCGCCGGCACCGTGGTAACCGCCGACGGCCGGCTGCTGGCCTTCGCGGTGATCGCCGACCAGTCGGGCAGCGAGGCCGCCGCCGAGGCCGCGCTCGACGACGTCGCCGCCGCGCTGGCCGCCTGCGGCTGCTGAAGGACCGCCGGTCCTCCCACGCCTCGCACGCTGGCGCGGGTCCCTGGACGGCGGCCGTTCCAGCACGTCACGTCGGGCGGGCGCCCGCGTACGGTGAGGCGATGCCGAGCGCCTCCTCGATGGTCGACTGGGACCTCGCCGCCCGCACCGCCCGCCGCCTCTCGGGCAGCGGCCCGAGCACCACGCGCGAGGACGCCGCCGCCGTCGTCCGGGAGCTGCACGAGGCCGCCGCCACCGCGGTCGCGCACGTCGAGGGGCTGACCGGGCTCTCGCCGGTCCCCGGCGGGCCCGTACCCGAGGTCGCGGTCGTGGACCGCCCGGGCTGGGTCGACGCGAACACCCGCGGCATGGCGGCCCTGCTGGACCCGCTGGTCGACGCGCTGGCCGAGCAGCAGGACAGCCGGCCCGGGCCGCTGGCCACCGCGATCGGCTCCCGCGCCACGGGGGTGCAGGCCGGCGGCGTCCTCGCCTACCTGAGCTCGCGGGTGCTGGGGCAGTACGAGGTCTTCGGCACCGGCGGGCGGCTGCTGCTGGTCGCACCGAACATCGTCGCCACCGAGGAGAAGCTCGGCGTCGACCCCTCGGACTTCCGGCTGTGGGTCTGCCTGCACGAGGTCACCCACCAGCTGCAGTTCACCGCCGTCCCCTGGCTCAAGCCGCACCTCGAGGCGCAGATCGCCGAGTTCGTCGAGGCCAGCGACCTGAGCACCGACGTGCTGCGGGAACGGCTGCAGGACGTCCTGCGCAGCATCGGCGGCGCCCTCCGGGGGGACGACGACGGCGACGCCGAGGGCCTGATGGCGCTGATCCGCGACCCCCGCCAGCGCGCCGTGCTCGACCGGGTCACCGCGGTCATGAGCCTGGTGGAGGGGCACGCCGAGTTCGTGATGGACGGCGTCGGCCCCGACGTCGTCCCCTCGGTCCGCACCCTGCGCAAGCGGTTCGCGCAGCGGCGCAAGGGCCGCGGCCCGCTGGACCGGGTGCTGCGCCGCCTGCTCGGCCTGGAGCAGAAGATGAAGCAGTACGCCGACGGGCGGGTCTTCGTCGGCGGCGTCGTCGACCTGGTCGGCATGGAGGGCTTCAACCAGGTCTGGGCGCGGCCGGAGAACCTGCCCCTGATCGACGAGCTGACCGCGCCGGAGCGGTGGGTGGAGCGGGTGCTGGGCCGGCCGGCCATCGGCGCCTGACCGTGGTGGGCCCCGATCCGGCGGTGGCCCGGATCCGCTCGGCGGTCCGCCCGGGGCTGACCGGCGACGACCGCCCCGTGCTGGTCGCCTGCAGCGGTGGAGCGGACTCCCTCGCCCTGGCCGCCGCGATCGCCTTCGAGGCGCCACGCGCCGGGGTCCCGGCCGGGGCGGTGACCGTCGACCACGGGCTGCAGCCCGGTTCCGCGCAGCGGGCCGGCGAGACCGCCGACCTGCTGCGCCGCATGGGCCTGGACCCGGTCCGGGTGCTGGCCGTCGACGTCGGCCGCGCCGGCGGGCCCGAGGCCGCCGCCCGCGGCGCGCGCTACGCCGCGCTGGCCGCGGCCGCGGGGGAGCGCGGCGCCCGGGTGGCCCTGGGGCACACCCTCGACGACCAGGCCGAGACCGTGCTGCTGGGCCTCGGCCGCGGCTCGGGACCGCGCTCGGTCGCGGGCATGGTCGAGCTGCGCGAGTGCTGGTGGCGGCCGCTGCTGGGCGTCCGCCGGGTGACCACCCGGGCCGCCTGCGCGGCGCTGGAGCTGCCGGTGTGGGACGACCCGTGGAACACCGACCCGGCCTACACCCGCGTGCGGCTGCGCGCCGAGGTGCTGCCGCTGCTCGAGGAGGTCCTCGGCGGCGGCGTCGCCCCGGCGCTGGCGCGGACCGCCGAGCTGCTGCGCGAGGACCTGGACACCCTGGACGCGCTGGCCGCGGTCGAGCGCGCCCGGCTCGCGGTCGACGGCGGGCTGGAGGCGACCGGGACGGCGGCGCTGCCCGACGGCCTGCGCCGACGCGTGCTGCGCGGCTGGCTGCGGGATGCCGGCGTCGCCGACCTGCAGGCCGTCCACCTGGCCGCCGTCGACGCGCTGCTGGTCCGCTGGCGCGGGCAGGGACGGGTCGACCTACCCGGCGGCGCAGGCGTCGTCCGGGCGTCTGGCACCCTGGTTCTGCTGCCCGCCCCGGCACGGGACGGTGCACACGAACCCGAGCACGAGGAGCCAACAGCGTGAGCGACGCCGTCCGCACCACCGGGGCCCTCGGCCCCGACCACGGCTACGGCCCCGACATCGAGTCGGTCCTCCTCTCCGAGGCCCAGATCCAGGAGAAGATCGCCGAGCTGGCGGCGCGGATCGCCGACGACTACGCCGGCAAGGAGGTGCTGCTGGTCGGCGTCCTCAAGGGCGCCGTGTTGTTCATGAGCGACTTCGCCCGTGCCCTCCAGCTGCCGACCCAGATGGAGTTCATGGCCGTCTCGTCGTACGGCTCCGCCACCAGCTCCTCGGGCGTCGTCCGCATCCTCAAGGACCTCGACCGGGACATCACCGGCAAGCACGTCCTGGTGCTCGAGGACATCATCGACTCCGGCCTCACGCTGTCGTGGCTGCTGAAGAACCTCGGCGGCCGCCAGCCGGCGTCCCTGGAGGTCTGCGCGCTGCTGCGCAAGCCCGACGCGGTGAAGGTCGAGGTGCCGGTGAAGTACATCGGCTTCGACATCCCGAACGAGTTCGTCATCGGCTACGGCCTCGACTACGCCGAGCGCTACCGCGACCTGCCCTACATCGCCACGCTCAAGCCCGAGGTCTATGCCTGACTGCCGGCCCTCCGGGCCGGCACCGCGGCCAGGTGCCGTCCCCCAGCTGCGCTGAGCCGCTGCGTCGCACCGTGCGGGGAGCCTCCGGCTCCACCGCTCGGCACGACCCTCGCAGGGGCGGCTCACCACGGCCCGTCCTCGGGGACCCTGCGGGCCCCACTCCTCCGGGCGCAACCAGGGATCTCGCAGGTTCGCCGGTGTACCGTCGGACCCGACGACGCTGCGCCGAGCGCCGGGATCCCCGCCCGGGTCGCAGGCGGCGTCCCCGGAGCGATCAGGAGGGTCGACGGGCAGGCCGCACCCCGGCGCCCGGTATCGATGTATGGAACGTAAGAAGTTCTTCCGCTCCGTGTGGTTCTGGGTCGTGATCGTCGTCGTCCTGGCGCTCACGTTCTCCTCGCTGTTCCGCGGCAGCGGCAGCTACCAGGAGGTCCCGACCGGCGTGGCGCTCGAGCAGCTGCGCGAGGGCAACGTCGACAAGGTCACGATCAACGACCGCGAGCAGACCGTCGACCTCGACCTGACCGACGCCGTCGACGGCGAGACCCAGGTCCGGGCCTTCTACCCGATCGGGGCCGAGGACGAGATCTTCGACCTCGCCGCCGAGGCCGGTTCCTCCGACGCCGAGTTCGACACCAACGTCACCCAGGACAGCCTCCTGGTCAGCCTGCTGGTCAGCTTCCTGCCGTTCCTGATCCTGCTGCTGCTGCTGTTCTGGCTGTTCAACTCCATGCAGGGCGGCGGCCGCGGCGTCATGCAGTTCGGCAAGTCCAAGGCCAAGACGGTCAGCAAGGACATGCCCAAGACGACGTTCGCCGACGTCGCCGGCGCCGACGAGGCCGTCGAGGAGCTGCACGAGATCAAGGACTTCCTGCAGAACCCGGTCAAGTTCCAGGCCGTGGGCGCCAAGATCCCGAAGGGCGTGCTGCTGTTCGGCCCGCCCGGGACCGGCAAGACCCTGCTCGCCCGCGCCGTCGCCGGCGAGGCCGGGGTGCCGTTCTACTCGATCTCCGGCTCGGACTTCGTCGAGATGTTCGTCGGCGTCGGCGCCAGCCGGGTGCGCGACCTGTTCAACCAGGCCAAGGAGAACGCCCCGGCGATCATCTTCATCGACGAGATCGACGCCGTCGGCCGGCACCGCGGCGCCGGCATGGGCGGCGGCCACGACGAGCGCGAGCAGACGCTCAACCAGATGCTCGTCGAGATGGACGGCTTCGACGTCAAGGGCGGCGTCATCCTCATCGCCGCCACCAACCGGCCCGACATCCTCGACCCGGCGCTGCTGCGCCCGGGGCGCTTCGACCGGCAGATCGCCGTCGACCGGCCCGACCTCGAGGGCCGCAAGGCGATCCTCTCGGTGCACGCCAAGGGCAAGCCGCTCGCGCCGGACGTCGACATCGAGACCGTCGCCCGCCGCACCCCGGGCTTCACCGGCGCCGACCTGGCCAACGTGCTCAACGAGGCCGCGCTGCTCACCGCGCGGCACAACGGCTCGCTGATCACCGACGCGACCCTCGAGGAGGCGATCGACCGCGTCATCGCCGGCCCCGAGCGGAAGACGCGGGCGATGAGCGAGAAGGAGAAGAAGGTCACCGCCTACCACGAGGGCGGGCACGCCCTGGTGGCGCACGCGCTGCCCAACCTGGACCCCGTGCACAAGGTGACGATCCTGCCGCGCGGCCGCTCCCTCGGGCACACGCTCGTCCTCCCGACCGAGGACAAGTACACCCAGACCCGGTCGGAGATGATCGACACCCTCGCCTACGCCCTCGGCGGGCGGGCGGCCGAGGAGCTGGTCTTCCACGAGCCGACCACCGGTGCCGGCAACGACATCGAGAAGGCCACCGCGATGGCCCGCGCGATGGTCACCCAGTACGGCATGAGCGCCAAGCTGGGCGCGGTGAAGTACGGCAGCAGCGACTCCGAGCCCTTCCTCGGCCGCGACATGGGCTCGCGCCCGGACTACTCCGAGGCCGTGGCCGCCGACATCGACGCCGAGATCCGGGCGCTGATCGAGGCGGCGCACGACGAGGCCTGGGAGATCCTGGTCGAGTACCGCGCCGTCCTCGACCAGCTCGTCCTCGAGCTGATGGAGAAGGAGACGCTGTCCAAGGAGGACATGGCCCGCATCTGCGCGCCGGTCGCCAAGCGTCCCTCGCTGGCCCCGTACAGCGGCTTCGGCAAGCGCACCCCCTCGGACCAGCCGCCGGTGCTGACGCCGGCCGAGCGGGCCGCGCAGAACGGCGGCGTCACCGACGGCGGCCGGCCGACGACCCCGGTCGGTGACGTCGGCGCGCCCGTCCAGCGGTGAGCGCCGGTCGATGAGCGAGATCCCCGTCGAGCCCGAGGACCGGGTCGAGCCGGCGTTCGACCGGGTCGACCAGTCCCGGGCCGCGGCGGCTGTCCGCGAGCTGCTGCTCGCGGTGGGGGAGGACCCCGACCGCCCGGGGCTGCAGGACACCCCCGGGCGGGTGGCCCGCGCCTACGCGGAGACCTTCGCGGGTCTCTGGCAGGACCCGTACGAGATCCTCGCGACGACGTTCGACGAGAACCACGACGAGCTCGTGCTGGTCAAGGACATCCCGATGTACTCGACCTGCGAGCACCACCTGGTGCCCTTCCACGGCGTGGCGCACGTCGGCTACATCCCCGGCGAGGACGGCAAGGTCACCGGCCTGTCGAAGATCGCCCGGCTGGTCGAGGTCTACGCCCGCCGCCCGCAGGTGCAGGAGCGGATGACCCGCCAGATCGCCGACGCGATGAACGACGTGCTCAAGCCGCGCGGGGTGATCGTGGTGATCGAGGCCGAGCACCTGTGCATGGCCATGCGCGG
Organism: Blastococcus sp. TF02A-30; assembly: GCF_003319185.1. Lineage (GTDB taxonomy): Bacteria > Actinomycetota > Actinomycetes > Mycobacteriales > Geodermatophilaceae > Blastococcus. Next base: position 83,823 of record NZ_QOHJ01000010.1, on the reverse strand, counting down.
CATCCGCAAGCCGGGGTCGACGACGGTCACCTCCGCCGTCCGCGGCATGTTCCGCGACAACCCCGCCACGCGGGCCGAGGCGATGAGCCTGGTGCTGGGCAGGTGATCGCGCTCCCGCGCCCCGGCCGGTGCGTGGTCATGGGCGTCCTCAACGTCACCCCCGACTCGTTCTCCGACGGCGGCTGCTTCGCCGACCCCGAGGTCGCGGTCGGGCACGGGCTGGCGATGCACGCCGCCGGCGCCGACTACGTGGACGTGGGCGGGGAGTCCACCCGTCCCGGCGCCGACCGGGTGGACGCCGACGAGGAGTGCCGCCGCGTCGTCCCGGTGGTCCGCGAGCTGTCCGCCGCGGGGGTGCGCACCAGCGTCGACACCACCCGCGCCGAGGTCGCCGAGGCCGCGCTGGAGGCGGGGGCCCAGCTGGTCAACGACGTGAGCGGCGGGCTGGCCGACAAGAACATGGCCGAGCTGGTCGCCGAGGCCGGCGTGCCGTGGGTGCTCATGCACTGGCGGGGGCACAGCCGCGAGATGTACGCCGCCGCCCAGTACGGCGACGTCGTCACCGAGGTCTGCGCCGAGCTGACGGCCCGGGTGGAGGACGTCGTCGCCGCGGGCGTGGCCCCCGAGCAGCTGGTCCTCGACCCCGGGCTGGGGTTCGCCAAGAACGGCGAGCACAACTGGGCGCTGCTGGCCGGTCTCGACCGGCTGGTCGGGCTCGGCCTGCCGGTGCTCGTCGGCTCCTCCCGCAAGACCTTCCTCGGCCGGTTGCTGGCCGGTCCCGACGGCCGGCCGCGCCCGGCCGAGCAGCGGGACGCCGCCACGCTGGCCACCACCGTCCTGGCCGCGGAGGCCGGCGCCTGGGGGGTGCGCGTGCACGACGCGGCCGCCTCGGTCGACGCGGTCCGCACCGTCGAGGCCGTCCGCGCCGCCCGGAGGAGCAACCGTGGCTGACCCGCACCCGTCCGGCGGGACCGACCGCATCGTCCTGCGCGGGATCCGCGCGCACGCCCACCACGGCGTCTACGCCTTCGAGCGCGAGCAGGGGCAGCTGTTCGTGGTGGACGCGTCGCTCGAGCTGGACACCGCGCCGGCGGCCGCCGGCGACGACCTGGAGCTGACGGTGAACTACGCCGAGCTGGCGCAGCAGCTGCGCGCGGTCGTCGTGGGAGAGCCGGTGAACCTGCTGGAGACGCTGGCCCAGCGGCTGGCCGACGCCTGCCTGGCGCACCAGCTGGTGCAGGCCGTCGAGATCACGGTGCACAAGCCCGAGGCCCAGCTGGGCGTGCCGTTCGACGACGTCACGGTGGCCATCCGCCGCGAACGCGCATGAGCCGCGCGGTGCTGTCGCTGGGCGCCAACCTCGGGGACCGCGCCGGCACGCTGCGCGCGGCCCTGACGGCGCTCAAGGACGACGGCGTGCTGGTGGCGCGCTCGACGCTGTACGAGACCCCGCCGTGGGGCCCGGTCGAGCAGCCGCCGTACCTGAACGCGATCGCCGTCGTGCGCGGGGACCGCGACGCCCCCGGCTGGCTGGACCGTGCGCACGAGCTGGAGCAGGCGGCCGGCCGCACCCGGGAGGTCCGCTGGGGGGCGCGCACCCTGGACGTCGACGTCGTCACGGTCACCGGCGACGACGGGCAGCCGGTCGTGTCCGACGACCCCGAGCTGACCCTGCCGCACCCGCGGGCCCACGAGCGGGCGTTCGTCCTGGTGCCGTGGGCGGCTCTCGACCCCCGCGCCGTACTGCCCGGGAAGGGCCCGGTCCGCGAGCTGCTCGCCGACCTGGACCCGGCCGACGTCGCCGCCGTCGTGCGGTGGGACCACCTGCACTGAGGACGCCGATGACCCCCGTGCGCCGCCGCGACCTGCTCGTCCTCGCCGTCGGGCTGGCCGTCGCCGCCTGGCTGCTGGTCCGCGCCTGGTACGGCGAGCTGCCCGCCTTCGACTGGTGGCTGCCCACGCCGCTGGCCGTCCTGGCCGTCGCCGAGGCGCTCGGCGCGCGCACCCTCCGGGCCCGGCTGTCCGCGCTGCGCGAGGCACGGGCCGGCCGCGGTCCCACGGGCCGGGACGCCGCGGCGCTCCGGCCGGTGGAGCCGATGCTGGTGGCCCGCTTGGCGGTGCTCGCCCAGGCCAGCGCCTACGTGGGCGCGGTCTTCGCCGGGCTCTGGGCCGGGGTGCTGCTGCACGTCGCCCCCGCCGTGAACCGCCTGCAGGCAGCGGGGGACGACACCGTCACCGCCGTGATCGGCGTCGTCAGCTCGGCCGCCCTGGTGGCCGCCGCGCTGTGGCTGGAGAGCGCCTGCCGGGTGCCGCCGGACAGCGACGGCGACGACGAGGCCCTGCGCGCCTGATCAGGCCCGCAGCGCGCCGGCGGTCTCCGGGACGCTGCCCTCGACCGAGCGGCGCAGCGCGGCGTGCAGCGACTCCGGGGTCAGCACGCCGAGGAACCGGTCTCCGTCCAGCACCGCGACCCACCCCGCCTCCTGCTGGAGCATCGTGGCGAAGGCCGTCTTGAGCGAGGCGTCGACCGGGACCCACGCCTCCATCCGGCGGCAGGAGTCGCGGACGGTGCCGGGCCCCGTGGCGCGCTCGGCCGACAGCCAGCCGTGCAGCTGGTCGCGGTCGTCGAGGACGACGGCCCAGCGGGCACCCACCCGCTGCAGGGCGCTGCGGGCGTCGGCCAGCCCGTCGTCGACGTGCACCACCGGCGGCTGCTCGAGGTCGGTGGCGTCGATCGGGGTGACCGCCAGGCGCTTGAGACCGCGGTCGGCGCCCACGAAGTCGGCGACGAAGTCGGTGGCCGGGCGGCCGAGCAGGTCCGCGGGGGTGGCGAACTGCTCCACCCGCCCGCCGGCGCTCATCACCGCGATCCGGTCGCCGAGGCGCACCGCCTCCTCGATGTCGTGGGTGACGAAGACGATCGTCTTGCGGACGGCCCGCTGCAGCCGCAGGAACTCCGACTGCAGCCGCTCGCGGACCACCGGGTCGACCGCGGAGAACGGCTCGTCCATGAGCAGCACGGGCGGGTCGGCGGCCAGCGCCCGGGCGACGCCGGCGCGCTGGCGCTGACCACCGGAGAGCTGGTGCGGGTAGCGGTCGGCGTGCACGGCGGGGTCGAGGCCGACGAGGGCCAGCAGCTCCTCCACGCGCTCCCGGGTGCGCGCCCGGTCCCAGCCCAGCAGCCGCGGCACGGTGCCCACGTTGGCCCGGACGGTCTGGTGCGGGAAGAGGCCCACGTTCTGGATGACGTAGCCGATCCGGCGGCGCAGCCGCACCGGGTCGACCCCGGTGACGTCCTCGCCGCCCAGCAGGAGGCGCCCGGTCGTGGGCTCGATGATCCGGTTGATCATCTTCATCGTGGTGGTCTTGCCGCACCCGGACGGGCCGACCAGGACGGTCAGCTCGCCGGCGGCGAAGGTGAGGTCCAGCTCGGCCACGCCGACGGTCCCGTCGTCGTACACCTTGCTGACGCCCTCGAGGCGGATCTCCTCGGCGCCGCCGGGCGGTGCGGGCGGTGGGGGTGGCGCAGTAGCGTCCACGAGGTGCCCTTCCTGGTGTGCGCCCGGTGCTGAGCGCAGCGGTGCTCGCGGTTGATGCGGCGCCGAACCCGTGGTTCGACCCGTCCTACGTGATCGACAACTGGAGCTCCATCATGGGGTATCTGGGCGAGCACGTGCGGCTCACGGTCGGCGCGGTGGTCCTCGGCTCGCTCCTGGCGCTGCCGATGGCGGTGCTGGCCCGCCGGAGCCGGTACCTGGCCGCGCCGGTCCTCGGCCTGTCCACGCTGGTCTACACGATCCCGTCGCTGGCCATGTTCGCCTTCGTCGCGCCGATCACCGGGCTGACCGCGACCACGGTGCTCGTCGGCCTGGTGCTCTACTCGCTGGTCATCCTCGTGCGCAACTTCCTGGCCGGCCTCCAGGGCGTCCCCGAGGACGTGCGCGAGGCCGCCCGCGGGATGGGCTACGGGCCGGTCCGGCTGTTCTGGCAGGTGGAGCTGCCGCTCGCGCTGCCGGCGTTCATGGCCGGCATCCGCGTCGCCACGGTCTCCACGGTGGCGCTGACCACGGTGGGGGTCATCGTCGGGCACGGTGGGCTCGGGCAGCTCATCACCGGCGGGTTCAACGCCAACTTCTACCGGGCCGAGATCGTCACCGGCGCGCTCGGCTGCGTGCTCCTCGCGTTGCTGGCCGACCTCCTGCTGGCCGGTGTCGAGCGGCTGCTCACGCCCTGGACCCGGCGGGCCGTCGCGTGAACCTGCTGGGGGAGGCGTTCCGCTACCTGAACGACCCGTTCAACTGGACCCGGCGCGGCGGGATCCTGGAACTGCTCGGCGAGCACCTGCGCATCTCGGCGCTGGCCGTCCTGGCGGCGATGCTGGTCGCGCTGCCGGTCGGCGTCCTGCTCGGGCACACCGGCCGGGGCGGTGGCTTCACGGTGGCGCTGTCCAACGTCTCCCGCGCCGTCCCGACGCTGGCCCTGCTCACGATCTTCGCGGTCACCCCGATCGGCTTCGGCCCGACGGCGACCACCATCGCGCTGGCCGTCTTCGCCGTCCCGCCGATCCTCACCAACACCTACGTGGGCTTCCGGTCCGTGGACCGGGACGTCGTCGAGGCGGCGCGGGCCATGGGCATGAGCGGGCGGCAGGTGGTGCTGCGCGCCGAGCTGCCGCTGGCCGCGCCGCTGCTCATGACCGGTGTCCGCACCGCGGCGGTGCAGGTGGTGGCGACGGCGACGCTGGCCGCCCTGGTCGCCGGCGGGGGGCTCGGCCGGATCATCACGCTGGCCTTCGCCCAGCAGGACTACGGGGCCGTGCTGGCCGGCGCCATCCTGGTCGCCGCCCTCGCCGTGCTCACCGAGCTGGTGCTGGTGCTGCTGTCGTGGCTTCTCACGCCGGGGGAGAAGCGGCTGCCGTTCCTCTCCGCCCGGCGGTCCGGCCCGGTGCCCGAGACCACCGCGTCCGGGGTCCCGCTGTAACCCCGGTCACGGATCCGCCACGGATGCATCCACCGGTTGATCTCGCACCGAACGACGAGTTGCATATCGGTGCGGGATCCCTCCCGCCAGACACGCGTGGTCCAACACGGGGCCACGGGACACAGAAGGCGGGGCACATGCGCGCGCGCACCCGGTACATCGTTCCTCTCGCCCTGGCCGCCCTGGTGACGGCGGCCTGCGGGGAGTCCGGCTCCTCCGGCACCGGCGGAGACGACGGCGGCACCCAGGCCTCGGGCGAGGCCTGCGCGCCGGTCGCCGGCGAGCAGCTCGTGGTGCTCGAGGACGACCAGGAGCTGCAGAACGCCGACAACATCATCCCGGCGGTCAACGCCGCGGCCGCGCAGGCCAACCCGGCGCTGCTGCCGGCGTTGAACGCGGTCTCGGCGGAGCTCACCACCGACGAGCTGATCGAGATGAACGCCGCCGTCGACGTCGAGCGGCAGAGCGCCGAGGACGTCGCCGCGGCGTGGGTCGAGGAGAACGGCGTCACGGAGGGCCTGGAGCAGGGCAGCGGCCCGATCGTCGTCGGCGGGGCCAACTTCACCGAATCGACCGTGCTGGCCACCGTCTACGCCGACGTGCTGCAGGCGGCCGGCTTCGACGCCACCGTCCAGGAGGTCGGCAACCGCGAGCTGTACCTGCCGGCCCTGCAGCGCGGCGAGATCCAGGTGTTCCCCGAGTACCTGTCGACGTTGACCGAGTTCCTGGAGGGCGACGACGCCAACCAGGTGGCCTCCGGCGACGTCCAGGCCACCGTCGAGGTGCTCCGGCCGCTGGCCGAGGAGGGCGGGCTGGCCATCGGCGAGCCGGCCGAGGCCGCCGACCAGAACGCCTTCGCCGTCACCCAGGAGTTCGCCGACGAGCTGGGCGTCAGCACGCTGTCGGAGCTGGCCGAGGCCTGCGGCGACGGCTCGCTGGTCCTGGGCGGCCCCGGTGAGTGCCCGACCCGGCCGTTCTGCCAGCCGGGCCTGGAGGAGACCTACGGCCTGGAGTTCGCCTCCTTCGAGGAGTACGACACCGGGGGCCCGCTGACCAAGGCGGCCATCCAGCAGGGCGAGGTCTCCATCGGCCTGGTGTTCAGCTCCGACGGCGCTCTCGCGCAGGGCTGATCGGTCAGTACCAGGAGCCGCCGGGGGGCAGCTGCTCCCCGGCGGCGACCGGCGCCTCGATCCGGTTGCCCTCCGGCGCCAGCGGGCACGACCAGCGCGGGTCGTAGGCGCACGACGGGTGGTAGGCGAAGTTGAGGTCGACGACCAGCTGCCCGCCCAGGTCGGCGCCCTTCACCGTGTCCAGCAGGTAGCGGCCCCCGCCGTAGGTGCTCGCCCCGGCGCTGCCGTCGCGCAGCGGCAGGAAGACGCCGCCGCCGTAGACGGCGACCCACCACACGTCCAGCGGGCCGAGCGGCAGCACCACCCGGCCGATCCGCTCGAGCGGGACGACGCCGTCGCCCGCCGTCGCCACCTCGAGCCGCGCGGGGGGAGCGACCTCCAGCGGCACGTCGAACCGGAGCGCCGGGTCGTACGGCGCGAACGGCAGACCCGCGAACCGGTCCCGGGCGGCGGCGTCGAGCGGTGAGTCGGGGTGCGTGGCGAACAGGTCGTCCCGGCCGTCCCGCCACGTCCGCCAGCCCTGCTCCGGGTCGGTGGCCGCCCGGGCGGCTGCGTAGAGGGCGGTCGTGCGGCGGCGCCAGTCGAGCAACGACGAGGTCATCGGCCCACTCTCCCAGCGCCGCCACGCGGCACCGATCCGTCCGTTCCGGGGAGGTGAGCGGAAGGCCCTCGCGCCGCTACTCTTGGTGCATGCCCCGCCGCCCGGACGACGCCGCCGCGCGGGGTGCTGCCGGTCCGAACCCGCGCACGCTCGCGCTCGCCGGCGGGTTCGTCCTGGCGCTCGGCGCCACCGCCGCGGTCTTCCTCACCGACAACCCCCGGTACCTGCGGGTCGCCGTCGTCGCCGTGGCCTGGGCGTTCGTGCTCGCCACCGTCGCCGCCGGCCGCCTGCGCGGGGACCGCGCGGCCGCCGCCGCCCGCGAGACCGAGCTGCGGCTGGCCTACGAGTACGAGCTCGACCGGGAGGTCGCCGCCCGCCGCGAGTACGAGCTCGAGGTCGAGAACGAGGTCCGCCGCGACACCGAGGACGCCATGCGCGTGGAGCTCGACGCGCTGCGCGGCGAGCTCGCCCAGCTGTCCGGCCTCCGCGAGGAGGTCTCGCGGGTCGCGGCGCTCGGCACCGACCTGGCCGGCCTCGCCGCCCTGCGCGAGGAGGTCGCCCGCGTCGCGGCCCTGCGCGACGACGTCGCCGCGCTCACCTCGCTGCGCCAGGAGCTGGGGCAGCTGGCCGAGCTGCGCGCCGACATGGGCCGGTTGCGCGCCGAGCTCACCGAGCAGCTGTCCAGCGAGATGCTGGTCGAGCGGATCGTGATGCGGACCCAGGCCAGCCGCCTGCCCGGGGAGCCGCCCCGGCTGGACGGCCCCCCGACCCGCACCCTGGAGAGCTGGACCGAGCAGGCCCCCCGCGAGCTGACCGGCGGCTGGCCGGCCATCCGTCTCGACGAGCCGCGCGAGACCCAGCAGTTCGAGCAGGTCCGCGTCGAGCGGTCGGTTCCCGCCCCGCAGCCGACCTACCGGCCGGAGCCGACCTACCGCGCCGAGCCGGTCGCCCCGGCCGGGCCGGCCACCACCGCCTTCCCGCTGGGTCCTTCGTCGCCGGCGCCCAGGGTGCCGGTGGCGCCGCCGCCGCCCGCCGCGCCCGCGGAGCCCACGCCGTCCCCGGTGGACTGGCTGGCGGCGCGCTCGCTGCTCGACGTCCCCCCGCCGGCCCACGACCGGTCCCCGGGGCCGCCGCCCGTCCCCCCGAGGCCCTCGCCCCGCCGCCGGCGCGGCGACGACCCGCTCCCGCCGGCATCCGTGGCCGAGGCGCCCACGGCCGAGACCCGGGCGCCGTCGACCGACCGGGTGCGCATCGAGGACCGCGGCGGTTACCGCGTGCGGACCCCGGCTCCTGAGCCCGCGCCCGAGCCGGCCCGCGGTCCCGACACCGCCGACCGGCTGGCCGAGATCCTCGCCGAGAACGGGGTCACCCCCGCGGGCGGTGGGCGTCGCCGGCGGCGCTACCGCGAGGACGGCGACTCCGACGACGTGCTGTCCCGGGTGCTCGGCCGGAGCTGAGCCGGCGAAAAGCGCTGGACCACGGGGGGAGGCTGACCCCGTGCGGGTGACCTTCACGCGGATGGGCGACCGGCGGCCGGTGGAGACCGTGGTCGAGCGGGACGACGGCGTCGTCTACGCGATGCGCGGTGCCGGCGGCGGCCCGGATCTTCCGCACGACCTGGTGCACCTGCTCGTCGAGACCGAGCTGGGCATCGCCGACGGGGTGTGGGGTTGCGTCTCCGACGGCGTGGTGTGGGGCAGCATGCGGCACGTCTCCGGCCGTCGCCCGCCGCACGCCGGGGAGCGGTCCGACGCGCTCAAGCGGGAGCGCGGTGCGGCGGTGATGCACGCCGAGGGCGTGGCCGACCTCGTCGAACGGCTCGCGGCCGGGGCGGAGGTCCTGCCCGGCCAGGTGCCCGCCTCGGGGATCCCGCGGGAGCGGCTCGACGCCGCGGCCGCCGTTCTCCGGGAGGCGACGGCCCGGTGGGCGGCCGCCGCCCCCGGCGACACCTGGGTGCTCGAGTGGCCCGCCCGGGCCGCTACCCGCGACCGCGGGAGAGCACCCCGCCGTCCAGCACGAGCGTCTGGCCGGTGACCCAGCCCGCCTCGTCCGACAGCAGGTAGGCCGCGGCCTCGCCGACGTCCTCCGGGACGCCGAGCCGACCGGCCGGGTACGTGGCGGCGAGCTCGGCCTCGCGGCCCTCGAACAGCGCACCGGCGAACTTCGTCTTCACCACCGCCGGCGCGACGGCGTTGACCCGCACCTTCGGGCCCAGCTCCACCGCCAGCTGGGTGGTCATGTTGACGACGGCGGCCTTGCTGACGCCGTAGCCGCCGATGTTCTCCGACGAGCGCAGGCCGGCCACCGAGGCGACGAACAGCACGGAGCCGCCGTGCTCGCTCATCCACGCGCGCCACGCCTGCTGCACCAGGTCGAGGGTGCCGACGACGTTCGTGTCGAGGATCTTGCGGAAGGCGCCGAGGTCGAGGTCGACCATCGGCCCGTACACCGGGTTGATGCCGACGTTGCCGACCAGGACGTCGAGGCTGCCGAAGGTGTCCACCGCCGTCCGGACCGCCTCGGCCCGGTGCTCGGGGTCGCCGGCGTTCCCGGCGACGGCCACCGCGACGTCCGGGCCGCCGAGGGCCTCGACCGCCTCCGCCAGGGCGTCGGGCTTGCGCGCGGTGAGCACCACGCGGGCGCCCCGCCGGACCAGGCTCTGCGCGATCGCCAGCCCGATGCCGCGGCTGCCGCCGGTGACCAGTGCGGTCCGTCCCTCGAAGGTGCTCACGCCGTCTCCCGTTCGTCGCTGGGGTGTCCGCCGTCACGGTAGGGGGCGGCGTGCGGCGATCCGGCACCACCCGGGTGAGCCACGACACAGCTCCCAGGCGTTGCGACCCGCCGGAACCCGTCCCACACTCGCGGTCGGCACACCGCCCGCGCGGCACCTCCGGGGTCGCAGCGAGCAGCCGCCCGCACCACCGCACGACCCACACCGGCGATCTGCAACGGGGCAGGTCGCGAACCGACGTCCGGTACCCGCACGGGACTGGAACGAGAGGTGCACACCATGCCTGCTGCCCGCAGGACCGTCCGGGCTCCCGGGCTGCTCCCGGCAGCCGATGCGCCCGCGCGGCTGCGCGTGGGGATCATCGGCGCCGGCCGCGTCGGCGCCGTCCTCGGTGCCGCCCTCGCCGCCGCCGGCCACGACGTGGTCGCCGCCTCCGGCCTCTCCACCGCCTCCGCCGAGCGGGCCGCGCGCCTGCTGCCCGGCGTCCCGCTGCTGCCCGCCGACCAGGTCGTGGCCGCGGCCGACCTCGTCGTCCTCGCCGTCCCCGACGACACCCTGCCGGGACTCGTCGCCGGCCTCGCCGAGACCGGCGCCTGGCGGGCCGGCCAGCTGGCCTTCCACACCTCCGGTGCGCACGGCCTGGCCGTGCTCGCGCCGGCCGCCCGCGCCGGCGTGCTGCCGCTCGCGCTGCACCCGGCCATGACCTTCACCGGCGCCCCCGAGGACGCCGACCGGCTGGCCGCCGCCCCCTTCGGGGTGACTTCCGACCCGGCCTACCGCCCGGTCGCCGAGACGCTGGTGCTGGAGATGGGTGGCGAGCCGTTCTTCGTCGCCGAGGCCGACCGGGGGCTCTACCACGCGGCGCTGGTCACCGGTGCCAACCACCTGGTCACCCTCGTCGCCGAGGCGGCGGACCTGCTGCGGGAGGCCGGGGTGACCGACCCCGCCCGCGTGCTCACCCCGCTGCTGACCGCTGCGCTGGACAACGGCCTGCGCCGCGGCGACCGCGGGCTCACCGGCCCGGTCAGCCGGGGCGACGTCGGCACCGTCCGCGACCACCTCGAGACGCTCACCGAGCGGGCGCCGGACGCGGTCGCCGCCTACGTCGCCATGGCGCACCGGACGACGGAGCGCGCGCTGACCGCCGGCCGGCTCAAGCCGCACGAGGGCGCACCGCTGCTCGACCTCCTGAGCGGCGCGCACGACGAGACCCCCCTCCGGTGAGCGGCCGCCCGGCCGTCGCCGAGACGGTCGCCGAGCTGCGGGAGCTGGTCGCCGGGCTGCCCGGCCCCGTGGCGCTGGTGCCCACGATGGGCGCGCTGCACGAGGGCCACCGCACGCTGGTCCGCGCGGCCCGCGAGCGCGCCGGCAGCGTCGTCGTCTCGGTCTTCGTCAACCCCACCCAGTTCGGCCCGGGCGAGGACTTCGACCGCTATCCCCGCACCTGGGACGCCGACCTCGCCGCGCTGGCCGAGGAGGGCGCCGACGTCGTCTTCCACCCGCCGGTCGAGGAGGTCTACCCGCCGTCCGGGGTCGGCGTGACCGTCGACCCCGGCCCGCTGGGCGACGTCCTCGAGGGGGCGGTGCGCCCCGGCCACTTCGCCGGCGTGCTCACCGTCGTCGCCAAGCTCTTCGGGCTGGCCCGGCCCGACCTGGCGTTCTTCGGCGAGAAGGACTACCAGCAGCTCACGCTGATCCGGGCCATGGCCCGCGAGCTGGCCCTCGGCGTCGAGGTGGTCGGCGTCCCCACCGTCCGGGAGGACGACGGCCTGGCGCTGTCCAGCCGCAACCGCTACCTCGATGCGGAGCAGCGGGCCGCCGCCGCCACCGTCTCCGCCGCGCTGCGCGCCGGCGCCGCCGCGGGGCCGCAGGGCGCCGACGCCGTCCTGACCGCCGCGCGGGCGGTGCTCGCGCAGCGCCCCGACCTGCTCCAGGACTACCTCGAACTCACCGATACCGATCTGGGACCGGCGCCCGCCGCCGGTGCCGCCCGCCTGCTGGTCGCCGTCTGCGCCGGCAGCACCCGACTCCTCGACAACGTCGCCGTGACCCTGGGAGGGCCCCGATGATGCGCACGATGCTCAAGTCCAAGATCCACCGGGCCACCGTCACCCAGGCCGACCTGCACTACGTGGGCTCGGTGACCGTCGACGAGGACCTGCTCGACGCCGCCGACCTGCTGCCCGGGGAGCAGGTCGCGATCGTCGACATCACCAACGGCGCCCGCCTGGAGACCTACGTGATCCCCGGGGAGCGCGGCAGCCGCGTCATCGGCATCAACGGCGCGGCCGCGCACCTCGTGCACCCCGGCGACATGGTGATCCTCATCAGCTACGGGCTCATGGACGAGACCGAGGCGAAGAGCTACATCCCGAAGGTGGTGCACGTCGACGCCGAGAACCGCGTCGTGGAGCTCGGCGGCGACCCGTCGGCCCCCGTGCCCGGCGCGACCGACCAGCAGCGCAGCGACCTGGGCGTCCCGGTCCGGTGACCCTGCTGACGGTCGACGTCGGCAACAGCCAGACCGTCCTCGCCACCTTCGACGGCGCGACGCGGGTCGGCTGCTGGCGGGTGACCACCGCTCCGCGGGCCACTGCCGACGAGCTGCGCCTGGTGTGGCGCGGCCTGCTGCGCGACACCGAGGTCACCGGGGTCGCGGCGTGCTCCACGGTGCCGGCGCTGCTGCCCGCGCTGCGCCAGCTCCTGGACTCCCTCGAGGTGCCGGTCGTGATGATCGGCCCCGGGGTGCGCACCGGCGTCCCGCTGCACGTCGACAACCCGCGGGAGGTGGGGGCCGACCGCGTGGTCACCGCCCTGGCCGCCCACGAGCTCTTCGGTCGCCGGCCCGACGGCCGCGGCCGGCCGGTGGTCGTCGTCGACTTCGGCACCTCCACCAACGTCGACGCCGTGGGGCCGGACGGGCAGTTCCTCGGGGGCGCGCTCGCCCCTGGCGTCGAGGTGAGCCTGGACGCGCTGGCCGCCCGCGCCGCGCAGCTGCGCTCGGTGGAGCTGACCGTCCCGCCGCAGGCGATCGGCAAGAACACCGTGGCCGCGCTGCAGTCGGGTCTGGTGCTGGGCTTCGCGGGCCTGGTCGACGGCCTGGTGGCCCGGATCGCCGCCGAGCTGGTCGCCCAGTTCGGCGCCGCGCCGGTCGTCGTCGCCACCGGTGGGCTCGCGCCGCTGGTCGCCGACAGCTGCCGCTCGATCTCCGAGCGGGAGCCCGATCTGACCGTGCACGGCCTGCGGCTGGCCTTCGAGCGGCAGCAGGCGGCGAATCGGCGCAGCACCGCCCCGTAGGCTGGGCTGCCGTGAGCGAAGGACCCCACGGCCCGGCCGACGGCGACGACGGCGGAATCGACGAACTCCCCGAGCAGATGCGCGTCCGCCGCGCCAAGCTCGACCGGCTGCGGGATTCCGGCGTCGACCCCTTCCCGGTGGTGGTGCCGCGCACCACCACGTTGGCCGCCGTGCGCGCGGCCCACCCGGACCTCGAGCCGGACACGATGACCGGCGAGCAGGTCGGCGTCACCGGCCGGGTCATCTTCTCCCGCAACACCGGCAAGCTCGCCTTCGCGACGCTGCGCGAGGGCGACGCCGAGCTGCAGGTCATGCTCTCCCGCGACCGCGTCGGCGAGGAGGCGCTGGCCGCCTGGAAGGCCGACGTCGACCTGGGCGACCACGTCTTCGTGGCCGGCGAGGTGGGGACCTCGCGCCGCGGCGAGCTCTCGGTGTTCGCCGACTCCTGGCAGCTGACCGCCAAGGCGCTGCGCCCGCTGCCGGTCGCGCACAAGCCGATGAGCGAGGAGCTGCGGGTCCGCCGCCGCTACGTCGACCTCATCGTCCGCGACGAGGCGCGCCGCACGGTGCGCCAGCGCGCCACGGTCATGGCCTCGCTGCGCGCCGGGCTGGTCGCGCGCGGCTACCTCGAGGTCGAGACGCCGATGCTGCAGACGGTGCACGGCGGTGCCACCGCCCGTCCCTTCCGCACGCACATGAACGCCTTCGACCTCGACCTGTACCTGCGGATCGCGCCGGAGCTGTTCCTCAAGCGGTGCATCGTCGGCGGGCTGGACCGGGTGTTCGAGATCAACCGGAACTTCCGCAACGAGGGCGCCGACAGCTCGCACTCGCCGGAGTTCGCGATGCTGGAGGCCTACCAGGCCTACGCCGACTACCAGGTGATGGCCACGCTCACCCGCGAGCTGATCCAGGACGCCTCGGTGGCGTTGTTCGGCGACCACACCGCCCGGCACCACGACGGCACCGAGGTGGACCTGTCGGGGGAGTGGCCGCAGGTGCCGCTGTACTCGGTGGTCTCCGACGCGGTCGGCGAGGAGATCACCCCGGAGACACCGCCGGAGACGCTGCGCGCGATCGCCGAGAAGCACGACGTCGGCGTGGACCCGGCGTGGGTGCCCGGCAAGGTGGTCGAGGAGATCTTCGAGGCGCTCGTGCAGCACACCCTCCAGGCGCCGACCTTCGTCGTCGACTACCCGGTGGACACCTCGCCGCTGACCCGGGCGCACCGCTCGACGCCGGGCCTGGCCGAGAAGTGGGACCTGTACATCGGCGGGATCGAGCGGGCCACCGCCTACTCGGAGCTCGTGGACCCGGTCGCGCAGCGCGAGCGGTTCACCGCCCAGGCGGCCCTGGCCGCCGCGGGCGATCCCGAGGCGATGGTCGTCGACGAGGACTTCCTCGAGGCGCTCGAGTACGGGATGCCGCCGACCGGTGGCATGGGCATGGGCATGGACCGGTTGATGATGACGCTCACCGGCCTCGGTATTCGCGAGACGATCCTCTTTCCACTGGTACGACCGATCAACCAGTGAAATAGAACTCGCCGGTAACGGGTCATCAGAAAGAGGCGCACCGCGAAGTAGTGGTGGAATTGCATCGGACCATGGTGCAATGATGCGGTGGTCGCCCCTACGGGCGGCATTTCCGTTCGGCTCCGCAGCCGCTGCGAAAAGTGAGGAACCAAATGGCGCGCAAGGTCCAGGTCATCCTGAGCGACGACCTCGACGAGAACCTCTCCGCCGACGAGACCGTCAGCTTCTCGCTCGACGGCACGTCCTACGAGATCGACCTGGCGGAGAAGAACGCCAAGGAGATGCGCGACGTCTTCTCGCGGTACGTGCAGGCCGCCCGCAAGGTCGGCCGCGGTTCGCGCGGCGCCTCCGGCGGCGGGCGCTCCCGGGCCACCGGCGGTCGCATGGACCGCGAGCAGGCCGGCGCCATCCGCGACTGGGCCCGCAAGAACGGCCACCAGGTGAGCGACCGCGGCCGCATCCCGGCCAGCGTGGTCGAGGCCTACGAAGCCGCTCACTGATGTAAGGACCCCGTCGCCCCCCACCCCTCGCTCCGCTCGGGGCGGGGCCCTGCGACGGGGCCGTTCCAGCACGTCACCGGTGGCCCGGTTCCCCTCTGGGGAGCCGGGCCGTCGTGCGTCCTGGGGCGCCCGCCACGCCCGGGAGAAGCCGCCGCCCGCCGTCCGCTGTCGGCGTAACCGGGGCGGAACACCTGTTCGGCACCATCGGTTGGAACGGGCAGCCACCCACAACCCCCGTCGTCCGCCGACGGGACGGCGTGGTCCGCGACTACAGTGGAAAGACCGGTGCCCCAGCGCGCCGACGGATGTCGGGTGCTCCTCCCCGTTCCCCCGGGGAGGCCGTGCCGGACCAGCCGGTCGAAGGAGAAGCAGCAGATGTTCGAACGGTTCACCGACCGAGCCCGACGGGTGGTCGTCCTGGCGCAGGAAGAAGCCAGGATGCTCAACCACAACTACATCGGCACCGAGCACATCCTCCTGGGTCTGATCCACGAGGGTGAGGGCGTCGCGGCCAAGGCGCTGGAGTCCCTCGGCATCTCGCTCGAGGGTGTCCGGCAGCAGGTCGAGGAGATCATCGGCCAGGGCCAGCAGGCCCCGTCCGGTCACATCCCCTTCACGCCCCGCGCCAAGAAGGTCCTCGAGCTCTCGCTGCGCGAGGCGCTCCAGCTCGGCCACAACTACATCGGCACCGAGCACATCCTGCTCGGCCTGATCCGCGAGGGCGAGGGCGTCGCCGCCCAGGTCCTGGTGAAGCTCGGCGCCGACCTCAACCGCGTCCGCCAGCAGGTCATCCAGCTGCTGTCGGGTTACCAGGGCAAGGAGCCGGCCGCGGCCGGCGGCCCGGCCGAGGGCACCCCCTCGACCTCCCTGGTCCTCGACCAGTTCGGCCGCAACCTGACCCAGGCCGCGCGCGACTCCAAGCTCGACCCGGTCATCGGGCGGGCCAAGGAGATCGAGCGGGTCATGCAGGTCCTGTCGCGGCGGACCAAGAACAACCCGGTCCTCATCGGCGAGCCCGGCGTCGGCAAGACCGCCGTCGTCGAGGGCCTGGCCCAGGCCATCGTCAAGGGCGAGGTGCCCGAGACGCTGAAGGACAAGCAGCTCTACACGCTGGACCTCGGCGCACTGGTCGCCGGTTCCCGCTACCGCGGTGACTTCGAGGAGCGCCTCAAGAAGGTGCTCAAGGAGATCCGCACCCGCGGCGACATCATCCTGTTCATCGACGAGATCCACACCCTCGTGGGTGCGGGTGCCGCCGAGGGCGCGATCGACGCCGCCAGCATCCTCAAGCCGATGCTGGCCCGCGGTGAGCTGCAGACCATCGGCGCCACGACGCTCGACGAGTACCGCAAGCACCTGGAGAAGGACGCCGCTCTCGAGCGCCGCTTCCAGCCGATCCAGGTGGGCGAGCCGACGCTCACCCACACGATCGAGATCCTCAAGGGGCTGCGCGACCGCTACGAGGCGCACCACCGGATCAGCATCACCGACGGTGCGCTCGTGGCCGCCGCGACGCTGGCCGACCGGTACATCTCCGACCGCTTCCTGCCGGACAAGGCGATCGACCTGATCGACGAGGCCGGCGCCCGGATGCGGATCAAGCGGATGACCGCCCCGCCGGACCTGCGCGAGTTCGACGACCGGATCGCCGGCATCCGCCGCGAGAAGGAGTCGGCGATCGACGCGCAGGACTTCGAGAAGGCCGCGTCGCTGCGCGACAAGGAGAAGACCCTCCTGGGCGAGAAGGCCGAGCGCGAGAAGCAGTGGAAGGCCGGCGACATGGACGTCGTCGCCGAGGTCGACGACGAGCAGATCGCCGAGGTGCTGGCCAACTGGACCGGCATCCCCGTCTTCAAGCTGACCGAGGAGGAGACCACCCGTCTGCTCCGCATGGAGGACGAGCTCCACAAGCGGATCATCGGGCAGGAAGAGGCCATCAAGAGCGTCTCGCAGGCGATCCGTCGCACGCGGGCCGGTCTGAAGGACCCGCGCCGTCCGGGTGGCTCGTTCATCTTCGCCGGCCCCTCGGGTGTCGGTAAGACGGAGCTGGCCAAGGCCCTGGCGAACTTCCTGTTCGGCGAGGACGACGCGCTCATCCAGATCGACATGGGCGAGTTCCACGACCGGTTCACCGTGTCGCGGCTGGTCGGTGCCCCTCCCGGTTACGTCGGTTACGACGAGGGCGGTCAGCTGACCGAGAAGGTGCGGCGCAAGCCGTTCTCGGTGGTCCTCTTCGACGAGATCGAGAAGGCGCACGCGGACGTGTTCAACACGCTCCTGCAGGTGCTGGAGGACGGCCGGCTCACCGACGGTCAGGGCCGGATCGTGGACTTCAAGAACACGATCCTGATCCTCACGACCAACCTCGGTACCCGCGACATCTCCAAGGCCGTGGGGCTGGGCTTCCAGGCCGGGAACGACGACCAGTCGAACTACGACCGGATGAAGCTCAAGGTCAACGAGGAGCTCAAGCAGCACTTCCGGCCGGAGTTCCTCAACCGCATCGACGACATCGTCGTGTTCCACCAGCTGACCGAGAACGAGATCATCGAGATCGTCGATCTGATGGTCGCCCGCGTCGAGAGCCAGCTGGCGAACAAGGACATGGCGCTGGAGATCACGCCGGCGGCGAAGAAGCTGCTCGCCGCTCGTGGCTTCGACCCGGTCCTGGGGGCCCGGCCGCTGCGCCGGACCATTCAGCGCGAGATCGAGGACGCGCTGTCGGAGAAGATCCTCTACGGCGAGCTGACCGCTGGTCAGATCATCGTGGTGGACGTCGACGACGCCGAGGGCGCCGCGCAGAAGTTCACCTTCCGCGGCGAGGCCAAGCCGATCGACCTGCCCGACACGCCCCCGGTGGCGTTGTCCGGCGGTGACGACGAGGCCCAGGCCGAGTAAGCACCGCAGCAGGAAGGCCCCTCCGCCCCACGGGCGGAGGGGCCTTCCTGCGTCTTCCCCCGGTGATCAACCGCGGGGGAGGGTGAACCGGCCGTCCTCGGTCTGCTCGACCAGCCCGTCGGCGAGCAGCGAGTCCAGGCACCGGGACCGCTGGACGGCGTCGTCCCAGGCGGCGTCCAGCTCGGCGGCCGGCACCGGGTGCTCGGCGGCCCGGAGCACGTCGAGCAGCCGGCCGCGCACCTGCCGGTCCGTGCCGGCGAACTTCTGCACCCGCCGGGCCGGCCCGGCGGAGGCGGGGGAGCCGGTCAGCCGCCAGGCGCAGCGGTCGCGTACCGGGCACGCGGGGCAGCGGGGCGTCCCGGCGACGCAGACCAGCGCGCCCAGCTCCATGATCGCCACCGAGAAGCGCACCGCGCGGGCGTCGTCCTCCGGGGCCAGCGCGGCGACGTCGGCCAGGTCGGCTGCGCGCGCGGTGCCCGCCTCGGCCCGCCCGTGCACCAGCCGGGCGACGACCCGGCGCACGTTGGTGTCCACCACCGGCTGCCGGCGGCCGTACCCGAAGCAGGCGACCGCGCGGGCGGTGTAGGTGCCGACGCCGGGCAGCGCCTCGAGCGCCGCCACGTCGGCCGGGACGACGTCCCCGTGCCGTTCGGCGATCGCGCCGGCGGCCTCGCGCAGCCGCAGCGCCCGCCGCGGGTAGCCGAGCTTCCCCCAGGCGCGGATGACCTCGGCCGGGCTGGCTGCCGCCAGCGCCGACGGCGTGGGCCAGCGGTCCAGCCACGCGCGCCAGACCGGCTCCACGCGGGCCACCGGGGTCTGCTGGAGCATCACCTCGCTGACCAGCACCGCCCAGGCGTCGACGCCGGCCCGGCGCCAGGGCAGGTCGCGGGCCGCGGTGGCGTACCAGTCGACGATCGCCTCGCCGGTGGCCGGTTCCGAGGGAGCGGGGAGACGGGTGGGAACGCTGGTCACAGGGGTCCAGTGTGCCGTCCCGGTGCAGCGGCGTGCCGGTGCGGGGCGGTCCGATCGGGCCGTTACCGTTCCCGCGTGCTCCACCCGGTCGGTCCCCTCCCCGCGCGGGTGTACTGGCGCCGCCGGCTGGTGCTGCTGGCCGTGCTCCTGGCGTTCGGAGGCGGCGGCTGGCTCGGCGTGGTGTTGCAGAGCCGGGTCGACGCACGGGCCGGCGCCGAGGCCGCCGCGCCGACGAGCAGCGCGCCCCGGGAGCCCGCTCTGGCGCGCGTGGTGCCTTCGGTGGCCGCGGTCCGCACTCCGAGCGCCCCGGCCGTCCCCGACGACGTCCAGGCGGCGACGACGGCCGTCGCTCCCGTCGCCGGCGGTCCGTGCACCGACGACATGCTCGCGCTCGAGGTGCGCACGCCGGGTGCCGCCGCCGTCGGCAGCAAGCCGACCTTCGAGCTGGTGGTCACGAACGCCGCCGCCGTGCCCTGCACGCGGGCGCTGGACAAGGGGCTGCAGGAGCTGATCCTGCTCGACGCCGCCGGCAACCGGGTGTGGGGCAGCAACGACTGCTTTCCGGAGGCCACCAGCGACACCCGCACCCTGGCCCCGGGCGAGGCGGTGTCGTTCCCGGTCCTCTGGGGCGGGCTCACCAGCGAGCCGACGTGCACCGTGGCGCGCACCAGCCCGCCGGCGGGGAACTACCTGGTGCGCGGCCGGCTGGACACCAAGAGCTCGCCGGACGCCCCGCTGACGCTGGGCCAGGCCTAGCTGTACCGGTCGAGGATCGAGGTCTCGGCCAGCCGGGACAGGCCCTCGCGGATACCGCGGGCGCGCGCCTCGCCGACACCTTCCACGGCCAGCAGGTCCTCGATGGTGGCGGCGAGCAGCTTCTGCAGGCCCCCGAAGTGGTCGACGAGCCGGTCGATGATGCCCGAGGGGAGCCGGGGGACGCGGTTGAGCAGCCGGTAGCCGCGGGGGCTGACCGGCGAGTCCAGCGCGTCGGGCGAGGTGGGCAGCCCGTAGCAGCGGGCGACCGCGGAGAGGTCGAGCAGTTCGGTGGCCGACAGCGCGCGCAGGTCGGTGAGCACCTGGTCGATCGTCTTCGGCCGGCGGCCGCCGCCGGGCAGGTAGTCGCGGACCAGCAGCCCGCGGTCCTCCTCGACCCCAGCCAGCATCTCGTCGAGCTGGAGCGCGAGCAGCCGGCCGTCGGTGCCCAGCTCGACGACGAAGCCCTCGATCTCGTCGGCGATCCGCCGGACCATCTCCAGCCGCTGGCTGACGCTCATCGCGTCGCGGACGGTGACCAGGTCCTCGATCTCCAGGGCCGACAGCGTGCTGGCGACCTCGTCGAGGCGCAGCTTGTAGCGCTCCAGCGCCGCCAGAGCCTGGTTGGCGCGCGCCAGGATGGTGGTCGGGTGCTCGAGGGTGTAGCGGCGCCCGGCGACGTAGACGCTGATGATGTGCATCGACTGGCTGACCGAGATGACCGGGAACCCGGTCTGGATCGCGACCCGCTCGGCGGTGCGGTGGCGGGTGCCGGACTCCTCGGTGGGGACGCCCGGGTCGGGCATGAGGTGCACGCCGGCGCGGACGATGCGGGTGCCGTCGTAGGAGACGATCACCGCGCCGTCCATCTTGGCCAGCTCGCGCAGCCGGGTGGCGGACAGGGCCACGTCGAGGGCGAAGCCGCCGGTGCAGATGGACTCGACCACGCGGTCGTAGCCCAGCACGATCAGCGCGCCGGTGCGCCCGGCGAGGATGCGCTCGAGGCCGTCGCGCAGCGCGGTCCCGGGGGCGATGCGGCCGAGGAGCTCGCGCAGGGCGATCTCGGGGTCCACGGCGGCGGGCACGAGCGCTCCTGACGGTCGAGTGGTACGGCGGCTGAGTCTACGTGCCCGAGAACCCCCGGGGTCCGTCTCGGGTTCCCGGGCCGGAACAGCATGCCAGATGCGGAACCGGCCGGGATCAGAAGAGGCGGTGGAACGCGGTGCCCAGGTCGGGCACCTCGACCAGCCGCATCCCGGGCGGCGCGTTGCCGGCGTCCGGTGGCACGAGCGCGACGCGGTACCCCTGGCGGGCCGCCTCGGCCAGCCGGCGCCCGGTGCCGCCGACCCGGCGGATCTCGCCGGACAGCCCCACCTCGCCCAGCGCCACGACGCCGTCGGGCAGCGGGCGGTCGTTGGCGGCCGACGCGATGGCCAGCGCCAGCGCGAGGTCCGCCGCCGGCTCGGCGATGCGCACCCCGCCCACCGAGGCCGCGAAGACGTCGGCGTCGGCCAGCTTCACCCCACCGCGGCGCTCGACGACGGCGTTGACCATCGCCACCCGCTGCGAGTCCAGGCCGCTGACCGCCCTCCGGGGCGAGCCGCCGCCGGTGGAGCTCGCGACGAGGGCCTGCACCTCGGCGAGCAGCGGGCGGCTTCCTTCCATCGTCACGGTGACGCAGCTGCCGGGCACCGGGGCGCTGCGCCGGGAGACGAACAGCGCGGAGGGGTCGGGGACGCCCACGACCCCGGCGTCGCCGATCTCGAAGCAGCCGATCTCGTCGGCCGGGCCGAAGCGGTTCTTGGTGGCCCGGATGAGCCGCAGGGTGGAGTGCCGTTCGCCGTCGAAGGCCACCACGACGTCGACCAGGTGCTCGAGCGTGCGCGGCCCGGCGATGGCGCCGTCCTTGGTGACGTGGCCGACCAGGATGGTGGTCATGCCGCGGCTCTTCGCCACGCCGGTCAGCGCGCTGGCGACCGCGCGCACCTGGGTCGAGCCGCCGTCGGTGCCCTCGACGGCGGGGGAGCGGACGGTCTGCACCGAGTCGAGCACCAGCAGGGAGGGGTTGACCTCCTCGACGTGCGCGAGGACGGCCGACAGCTCCGTCTCGGCGGCCAGGTAGAGCCGGTCGTGCAGCGCGCCGATCCGCTCGGCGCGCAGCCGCACCTGCCCCGCCGACTCCTCGCCGGAGACCACCAGCGCCGGGCCGTTGCCGGCGGCGACGCGGTGCGCCACCTCGAGCAGCAGCGTGGACTTGCCGACGCCGGGCTCCCCGGCCACGAGGAGGACCGCACCCGGCACGAGCCCGCCGCCCAGGACGCGGTCGAACTCGGCGATGCCCGTCGGCACCGCGCGGGCGCCGGTGAGCTCGACCTGCGCGATCGGGCGAGCGGGGGCGGTCACGGGGCCGGCGGAGACGGCGCGCAGGCCGGTGGCGGGTGCCCCGGCCTCCTGCAGCGTGCCCCACGCCTGGCACTCGGGGCAGCGCCCGACCCACTTGGGCGAGGCGTAGCCGCACTCGGTGCAGCGGTGGGCGGGACGGGCGGACTTCACTCCGGACGGTGGCACGACGGCGACGCTAACCGCCGGGTACGACGGTTCCGGGGAGGAGCGGGCGGGAGGCCCTACTCGTCGCTGCCCGCGCCCGAGGCGACCTCGGTGTTGGCCTCGTCGCCCTCGTTCGTGCCCTCCTCGTGGTGGAAGTCGAAGCCCTCCTCGCGCTCGAGGGCGCGGGACGGGGTGGCGACCGTGGCCTGGACGGTGATCTCGCCGGCGTTCTCGAAGGTGAGCACCAGGGTCACGTACTGGCCGGTGGTGAGCCCCTCGTCGAGGTCGGTGAGCGTGATGGAGGCGTCGGAGTCCGGCCCGATGAACACGGTGGTGTCGGGCGCGCACTCGATCTCGCCGGAGCCGCCGACGGTCGCGGTGCCGGCGGGCAGTCCGGAGGCGTTGACGGGGGCGGTGCCCGGGTCGAGCTCCGCGTCGCCGAAGCCCTCGCCCTCGACGCTGACGAGGGTGTCGGTCTCCTGCCCGGTGTTGACGATCGCCATCTGCAGCTCGGCGTCGTCACCGGCCTCGTAGGCGCCGCCGCGGGGGTAGGCGAGCTGCACCTGGCGCAGCGTGATGTCGCCGACCTGGGCCATCGAGCCGGTCTTGTCGCGCTCCTGGGTGGCGGTCTGGGTGACCTGCCCGGCGCTGCACGCGGAGAGCGCGACGGGGGAGAGCAGCAACACGCCCATGGTGGCGGCGCGCAGGGCGCGGTTCACAGCCGACGACCTCCAGCAGTACGGACCGGCCACCGCGGGATCGGCGGCACGGGGGTCGACCGCAGCCTATCGGTCGCCCACGGGCCCCCGCCCGCAGGGAAGGGTGTGCCCGCCGTTCCGCGTCGCTACGCGCACGTGCGCGATGCCCCGTCCGGGCGACAGGTCTCAGGTGCGCGGGCGGAGCTGCCGAGAACCCCTGTGCACGACGCCTCACGGAGAACGGAGCCCCACCCCCATGCTCATCACGACCGCGCTCGCCAAGGTCATGTCCGCCGGCGTCCTCGCCAAGACGACCGCCGGTGCCGCGCTCGCGGTCACGGCGGTGACCGGCGCCGGAGCGGCCGGCGTGCTGCCGGACCCCGTGCAGGACCCGGTCGCGGCGGTCGTCGAGGGCGTGTCGCCGCTGGACCTGCCCGATTCCGGCGACGTCCTCGCCGAGGCCGTGGAGCCGGCGCCGGAGCAGCCGGCCGACGAGCCCGCCACGGGCGAGGAGCCGGTCGCCGCGGACCCGGTTGCCGAGGACCCGGTCGCCGAGGAGGAGGCGCCGGCGGACCCGGCCGCCTTCGACGCCACGGCCTGGGCGGCCGCGGGCCCGGAGGGCTACGCCTCGTTCGGCGCCTGGGTGAGCGAGGGTGCCCGGAACGGCGCGTTCCGGGGCGAGGGCGTGCGGTTCGGCGAGGTCGTGCGTGACTGGGCCGGCCGCAAGCACCTCGACGAGGCGGATCTCGCGGCGGAGGGCGTGGACCTCGCGGCCCTGCCGGTCGCGGAGGGGCCCGCGCAGCCCGTCGCGGAGGTCGCGGAGGTCGCGGAGGTGCCGGCGCAGGCACCGACCGCCGCGGCGACCCGCGGCAGCGACCGCCCGAAGGCCACCGGTGGCGCCACCACCCGCGGCAACGGCAACGGCAACGGCAACGGCGGCGGCAACGGCAACGGCAAGGGCGGCGGTCGGGGCTGACGCCCGCGCTCAGGTGAGGGACGCCCCGCCCAGCAGGAGCAGGACGACGTCGAGCACGGTCAGCAGCATCACCGCGGGGAAGGCGGCCCGCCGGAAGCGGGGGCTGCCGGCGAGCGCGGCCAGCGCGACGGCGGGGAGCGCGACGACCAGCACGCCCCACTCCGCCGCGGTGGGGGCGCCGTCCGGCCCGAGGACCAGCGCGAGGGACGCCGCGCCGAGCAGCAGCGCACCGGTTCCCGCGGACACCCCCGCGCCGAGGCGGTGGGGCAGGCCCCGGACCCCGGTGGCGAGGTCCTCCTCGATGTCGGGCGCGACGTTGGCGAGGTGCGCGGCGGCGCCGAGCGCACCGCCGGCGGCCATCAGCCACCACGGCGCGACGGGCGTCCCCGGTGCGGCGGCGACCACGCCGGCCGGCAGCGCCCCGAAGCCGGTCACGTACGGCACGACGGAGACCGCGGTCCGCTTGAGCCCGGCGTTGTAGGCCCACCCGCTGGCCACCAGGACGAGCAGCAGAAGACCCGGTACGGCACCGAGGAGCAGCGAGAGGACGACGGCCAGCGCGGCCGAGGCGCACGCCAGCGCGCGCAGCATCGGGGGGCGGACCGCGCCCTGCACCACCGGCTTGTCGGGCCGGGCGACGGCGCGGTCGCGGTCGGCGTCCAGCCAGTCGTTGCTCCAGCCGATGGACGCCTGACCTGCGAGGACGGCGAGGCAGACGAGGACGACGCGGGGTCCGTCCACGCCCGCGGCCACGGCGAGGAGGGTCGCCACGGTGGTCACCGCCACAGCCGGACCCGGGTGCGTGGCGCGCGCGAGGGCGGCCGCGAGAGCCGCAGGGGAGGCCGTCGAAGGCACACCGACCATCCGTCTGTCAACCCCCTGTCGGGAACGAACGTGCCTTCTGACCTGCGGATTTGCTGATCGGCTCCGATCCGTTGGGTCAGTCTGCCGTGGTAACCTGGGGACAGCGAAAGGGGTCACATTCACATGGGCTTCACTGTCGGCGAGACCGTCGTCTACCCGCACCACGGCGCTGCTCTGATCGAAGCGATCGAGAAGCGGACCATCAAGGGCGAAGAGAAGGCCTACCTCGTGCTGAAGGTCGCCCAGGGCGACCTCACCGTGCGCGTGCCGGCCGACAACGCAGAGATCGTCGGCGTCCGTGACGTCGTCGGTCAGGAGGGCCTGAACCGGGTCTTCGAGGTCCTGCGTGCCCCCCACACCGAAGAGCCGACCAACTGGTCGCGCCGCTACAAGGCCAACCTCGAGAAGCTGGCCTCCGGCGACGTGAACAAGGTGGCCGAGGTCGTCCGCGACCTCTGGCGCCGCGACAAGGACCGGGGCCTCTCGGCCGGCGAGAAGCGGATGCTCTCCAAGGCCCGCCAGATCCTGGTCAGCGAGCTCGCGCTCGCCGAGGGCACCAACGAGGACAAGGCGGAGGTCCTCCTCGACGAGGTCCTCGCCAGCTGAGCTCGGGTCTCCCGAGCTGAGCCGTTCCACCGAAAGACACCCGGACCGCTCCCGTGCACGCTGTCGGCATCGTCGCAGCGGCCGGGAGCGGTTCGCGTCTGGGCGCAGATCTGCCGAAGGCGCTGGTCGCGCTGGCCGGCCGGCCCCTCGTCGCCTGGTCGGTCGACGCCCTCCGGGCCGGGGGCGTCGCGGAGGTCGTGGTCGCCGTCCCGGCGGCGCAGCGCGACGCGTTCGCCGCCGTCCTGCCCGCCGACGTGCACCTGGTCGACGGCGGCGCCAGCCGGACCGGCTCGGTCCGCGCCTGCCTGGCCGCCGCGACCGCCGGTGCCGACGTCGTCCTGGTGCACGACGCGGCCCGCCCGCTGACCCCGCCGGACCTGGTCCGCCGGGTCCTGGCCGCGCTCGCCGACGGCCACCCCGGCGTCGTCCCGGTGCTGCCGGTCGTCGACACCACCGTGGTCGTGGACGATGCCGGCGTGATCACCGACGCCCTACCGCGTGCCACCCTCCGCCGGGTGCAGACCCCGCAGGGCTTCGACCGCGCCGTCCTCGCCGCGGCCTACGCGGACCTCCCGCCGGACGCCGACCTCACCGACGACGCGGCCGTGCTCCGCGCCGCCGGCATCCCGGTCGTGACGGTCGCCGGCGACGAGCGCGCGGCCAAGGTGACGGTCGCGCACGACCTGACCCTCGCGGAAGCCCAGGTGACCCGGTGATCGGGCTGCCCCGCGTCGGCACCGGTACCGACGTGCACCCGGTGGAGCCCGGGCGCCCCTGCTGGCTGGCCGGCCTGGAGTGGCCGGACGCCGACGGCTGCGCCGGGCACTCCGACGGCGACGTCGTCGCGCACGCCCTCACCGACGCCGTCCTCTCCGCGGCCGGGCTGGGGGACATCGGCGGTCTGCTCGGCACCGACGACCCCCGCTGGGCCGGGGCCCGCGGCGCCGACGTCCTCGGTCACGTGCGCGAGGTGCTCGACGCGGCCGGCTGGCGGGTCGGCAACGCCTCGGTGCAGCTGATCGGCAACAGCCCGCGGATCGGCACGCGCCGCGGCGAGGCCGAGGCGGTGCTGACCGCCGCGCTGGGGGCGCCGGTGAGCCTCACCGCCACCACCACGGACGGGCTCGGGCTGACCGGCCGCGGCGAGGGCCGGGCGGCGATCGCCACCGCGCTGGTGGTCCGGACGGGGGAGGGGACCTCTCCGCAGGCGTGAGAGCGCGCCGGGACTCCGTAGACTCCCGGCAGTGAGCCTCCGCCTGTACGACACGGCCGCCCGCGCGGTCCGCGACTTCACGCCCCTGCGTGCCGGTCAGGCGTCCGTCTACGTCTGCGGGCTCACCGTGCAGGGCCCGCCGCACGTCGGCCACATCCGGGCGGCCGTCTCCTTCGACGTGCTGCGCCGCTGGCTGGCCGCGAGCGGGCTCGAGGTCACCTACGTCCGCAACGTCACCGACATCGACGACAAGATCCTCGCGAAGGCCGCGGAGCACGACGTCCCCTGGTGGGCGTGGGCCTACCTCAACGAGCGCGCCTGCACCCGCGCCTACGACGTCCTCGGCGTGCTGCCCCCGTCCTACGAGCCGCGGGCGACCGGGCACGTCCCGGAGATGGTCGAGCTGATGCAGCGGTTGATCGACCGCGGGCACGCCTACGCCGTCGACGGCGACGTCTACTTCGACGTCCGCTCCTTCCCCGGGTACGGCGCGCTGACCGGCCAGAAGCTGGACAACCTCGAGCCGGCCGCCGACACCGACAGCGACGAGCGCAAGCGCGACCCCCGTGACTTCGCGCTGTGGAAGGCGCACAAGCCGGGGGAGCCGGCCACGGCGTCCTGGCCCACGCCGTGGGGCCCCGGGCGGCCCGGCTGGCACCTGGAGTGCTCGGCGATGGCCGGGAAGTACCTCGGCGCGGAGTTCGACATCCACGGCGGCGGCCTGGACCTGCGCTTCCCGCACCACGAGAACGAGCAGGCCCAGTCGCGGGCGGCCGGTGACGGCTTCGCGCAGTACTGGCTGCACAACGGCTGGGTGACCCTCGGCGGCGAGAAGATGAGCAAGTCGCTGGGCAACACCGCGCTGGTCGACGAGGTGGTCCGCCGGGTACGCCCGGTGGAGCTGCGCTACTACCTCGTCGCCCCGCACTACCGCTCGACGATCGAGTTCACCGACGCGGCGCTGGAGGAGGCCGGCTCGGCCTACCGGCGCATCGAGTCCTTCGTGCAGCGGGCCGCCGAGCGCGTGGGGGTGGACGCCGGGAAGCCGGAGCTGCCCGCGGAGTTCCGCGCCGCGCTCGACGACGACCTGTCCACCCCGGCCGCGGTCGCGGCCGTGCACGAGGCCGTCCGCCAGGGCAACACCGCGCTCGCCGACGGCGACGACGAGGCCGCGGCCGCCGCCCTCGGCGCGGTGCGCGCGATGCTCGGCGTGCTCGGCCTCGACCCGCTCGACCCGCAGTGGGCCACCGGTTCCGACGACCGCCTGGCCCAGGCCACCGACGGCCTGGTCGTGCTCGCGCTCGAGCAGCGCCAGGCCGCCCGGGCCCGCAAGGACTTCGCCGCCGCGGACGCGATCCGCGACCAGCTCGCCGCGCTCGGGGTCGCGGTCGAGGACACCCCGCAGGGACCCCGATGGGAGTTGATCCGCTGATGGCCGGCAACAGCCAGCGCCGAGGCCGCACGACCGGAGCGCACAAGAAGGGCGCCCCCGGCGGCACGGGCGGCAAGAACCGGCGCTCGCTGGCCGGCCGGGGGGCGACCCCGCCGGCCGAGGCACGCTACGGGCACCCCGCGCAGCGCAAGGCCCAGGCGCAGGAGCGCCAGCGGGCCGACCGCGCCCGGGCCCGCCAGAAGCAGGAGGAGGCGCCGGAGCTGCTGCTCGGGCGCAACCCCGTCGTCGAGGCGCTGCGGGCGCGCATCCCGGCCACCGCGCTGTACGTCGTCACCGGCGACACCACCCGGATGACCGACGAGCGGATCACCGAGGCGCTGGCGCTGGCCAACGACCGCGGGCTGCCGCTGCTCGAGGTGGGCAAGGGCGAGTTCGACCGGATGTCCGGCGGCGCCCTGCACCAGGGCATCGGCCTGCAGGTCCCGCCGTACGAGTACGCCCACCCCGACGACCTGCTCGACGTCGCCCGCGACTCCGGCCGCCCGGCGCTGCTGGTGGCGCTGGACGGGGTGACCGACCCGCGCAACCTCGGCGCCGTCGTCCGCTCGGCGGCCGCCTTCGACGCGCACGGCGTCGTCGTGCCGCAGCGGCGGGCGGTGGGCATGACCGCGTCCGCGTGGCGCACCAGCGCCGGCGCCGCCGCCCGGCTGCAGGTGGCCCGCGCGGTCAACCTGCCGCGGGCGCTGGCGTCCTACCAGGACGCCGGCCTGCAGACGGTCGGCCTGGCCGGCGACGGGGACGTCGACCTGCACGACTACGACGGCTTCGCCGACCCGGTGGCGCTCGTCGTCGGCGCCGAGGGGACCGGCCTGTCCCGGCTCGTGCGCGAGAAGTGCGACGTCGTCGTCCGCATCCCGATCTCCCGGGAGACCGAGTCGCTCAACGTGAGCGTCGCCGCCGGCATCGCGCTCTACGCCGCGGCGGCCGCCCGGCGCTGAATTGGGCCTGGCGCGCCCGGCGCCCGGCTGCTCGGATGGGGCATGGGCTCCCTGACCTCGCTCGCCGGGCTGGCAACCGCCGTCGGTTCGGCGGTGCTGGTGGCCGGACCGGCGGCGCTGCTCCGCCCGGCCGGCCCGGTCGACACCGCGGCGACCCGCGCGCTGGTCCGTTCGCTGGCCGCGCGCGACATCGGCATCGGCGTGGCCATGGCGGTGGCCCCGCCGGGTCCTGCCCGACGGCTGGCCGTCGCGGCGCGGGTGCTCGGCGACGTGACCGACGCGCTCGCGCTGCCCGCGGCCGGCGCTCGACGGCGGGCCGCGCTGGTGGCCCCGGCGGCCGCGACGTGGGGTGCCCTGTCGCTGGCGGCGCTGCTGCTGGACGAGCGCGCCGGCCGCTGATCAGCCGATGAGCTGGGCGACGGTGTAGATCACCAGCCCGGCGAGGCCACCGACGACGGTGCCGTTCACCCGGATCCACTGCAGGTCGCGGCCCACCTGCAGCTCGATGCGGTTGCTCGTCTCCTCGGTGTCCCACCGGGCGACGGTGCTGCTGACCAGGTCGGCGAGGTCGCCGGAGAAGCGCTCGACGAGGTGGCCGGCGATGCCGTGCGCGTGCCGCTGCACCAGCTCGCGGACGGTGTGGTCGGTGCGCAGCAGGCGGGCGGCGTCGAGGATCAGCCCGGTCACCCGTGCCCGCAGCTCCGAGTCGGGGTCGGCGGCGGCGGTGAGGACCGCGGTCTTCGCGTTGGACCACAGCGAGCCCGACCAGGTGCGCACCGCGGGGTGCTCGAGCAGCTCCTTCTTGAGCGCCTCGACCCGGGCGGCGGTCTCCGGATCGGTGCGCAGCGCGTGCACGTAGGCCCGGAGCCGGTTGTCGTAGGACCGGCGCAGCTCGTGCCGCGGATCGGCGCCGACCTCGTCGAGGAAGCGCTGGATGCCGGCGAAGGCCCGGTCGAAGACGCGGTCGTCGACCCAGTCGGGGACCCACGCGGGGGAGGCGTCGCCGAGCTGGGCCCGGAACACCACGCGGTTCTCCTGCAGGAAGCGGGAGAGCAGCCGCAGCGCGGCGGAGAGCACCTCCTGGTGGCGGTCGCCGTCGACGACGAGCTCCAGCACCCGCGCCAGCACCGGCGCGGCGGGGGTGGCGTGCAGCTTGCGCTCGACGATCGCGGCCACCGCGGGCTCGAGGTCCTCGTCCCGCAGCAGGTCGGTCAGCGCGGTGAGGGCGGCGCCGGCGTCGCCGGCCAGCCGCTCGGCGCGGCCGGGTGCGTCGAGGAAGTTGCCCAGCCGGGTGGGGACGTCGATGGTGGTGAGCTTCTCCTCGACCACGGCGCGGGTCAGGAAGTTCTCCTGCACGAAGGTGCCCAGGCTCTCGCCGATCTGGTCCTTCTTGCGCGGGATGATCGCGGTGTGCGGGATGGGCAGCCCCAGCGGGTGCCGGAAGAGCGCGGTCACCGCGAACCAGTCGGCCAGCGCACCCACCATGGACGCCTCAGCGGTGGCCCGCACGTAGCCCACCCAGGCCCCGGTCTCCTCGCCGAGCAGCACGCAGGCGAGGAACACGGCGGCGGCCAGCAGGAAGAGCCCGGTCGCCAGCCGCTTCATGCGGGCCAGGTCGCGGGCTCGGGCCGGGTCGTCGAGGGAGCCAGCCAGCAGGGCGGTCGATCGGGTCTCCGGCACGGTCCGAGCCTAAGGACCGATCGACCGCCCCCGCTCGGGTCAGCTGGTGGAGCCGAGCGTGACCTCGATCTGCTGCTCCCCGGTGCCGCGCCGCACGGTGAGCGTGACCTCGTCGCCGGGGGCCAGGCTGCGCACGGCCGCGGTGAGCTCGGTCGAGGTGGTCACCGGGCGCTCGCCGACGGCGGTGACGACGTCGCCCTCGCGCAGCCCGGCGTCGGCGGCCGCGCTGTCGGGCTCCACGGAGACGATCTGCGCCCCGTTGCCGACCCCGCTGTTCTGACCGCCGGCCGCCGTCTGCGCCCGCACACCGAGGTAGGCGCGGGTGGCCTCGCCCGTGTCCACGATCTCGTCGGCGATCCGCTTGGCGGTGTTGCTGGGGATCGCGAAGCCGACGCCGATGTTGCCGCTCTGCGAGTCGGCGCCGGGAGCACCGGACGCGACGGTCGCGATGGCGGTGTTGATGCCGATCACCTCGCCGGCGCCGTTCACCAGTGCCCCACCGGAGTTGCCCGGGTTGATCGCGGCGTCGGTCTGCAGGGCGTCGATGACCGTGGCCTCGTCCTGGCTGGACCCGGTCTGCACCGCGCGGTCGGTCGCGCTGACGATGCCGTCGGTGACGGTGTTGGACAGGCCGAGCGGGGCACCGATGGCCACCGCGACGTCGCCGACCTGGACGTCGTCGGAGTCGGCGAAGGTGGCCGGCGTCAGGTCCGAGGCGCCGTCGAGCTTCACCACGGCGATGTCGGAGGAGGGGTCGGTGCCCACGACCTCGGCGTCGTAGAGCGTGCCGTCCGCGGTCCGCACCTGGACGGTGCCGCCCTCGGCCACGACGTGGTTGTTGGTGAGCACGTAGCCGTCGTCGGTGAGGATGACGCCGGATCCGCTGCCGGAGCTCGATCCGCTGCTCACGTAGATGGTGACCACGCTGGGCGCGGCCTTCGCGGCGGCCGCCGTGGCGGTGGTCGCGGTCTCCGGGTTGGTGATGGTCACCGCCTGCGCGGCGGCGGGGGAGCTGCCGGTGATCGAGCCGTCGTCCACCAGGGCGGCCACCCCGGCGCCGGCGCCGCCGCCGATGAGGGCGCCGGCGACCAGGCCGGCGATCCCGATCCGCAGCCGGCCGGACCTCCGCGACGGCGCTGCGGCGTCGTCGCCCGCGGGTGCGCCGGCGACCGGCGGCACCGGGGTGGTGGGCTGGCGCGGCGGACCCCAGTACGGGGCGCCGGAGGGCTGGCCCTGGCCGTAGGGCTGCTGCGGGGCGTACGGCTGGTGCTGGCCGTACGGCTGGTGCCCGCCGGCGTAGGACCCGTAGGACGGGGCCGGCCCGTAGGCGGGCTGCGGCGTCGTGGGGTGGCGGTCGGCCGGGGGCGCGTCGGAGGCCGCCGGCGCGGGGCCCTGCTGCGGCTCGCCGCCGGTGGAGCCGGTGGGGGCCGGGTGCTCGTGTTCGCTCACTGCTCGAATCCTCCTCGTGCGCGGCCGTCCGGCCGCTGCGACGTCCCCACTGTCCGGTGCCGCGCTGGCGCGGCGCTGGAGGTCCGCTGTGAGGTTCCTGGACGGGTCAACGCGGCACGTCGTCCAGCAATGCCCCGCGCGCGATCGTCTCGGTGACCACCCAGATCGCCAGGACCTCCGCCGCGAGCAGGCCCACGAGCACCAGCAGCTGCGCGGCGCCGGCCTCCACCGGGCTGCCGCCGCCGAGCAGCACGCCGACGAACGCGCCGGGCAGGGTGACCAGGCCGACCGTGCGGGTCTGGTCCAGCGGCGGCACCAGCGCGGTCGCGGCCACCGGGCGGGCCAGGAGCAGGACGGCGTCGCGGGGGAGGAGGCCCAGGGCCAGCGCTGCCTCGACCTCTCCCCGCCGCTGGGTCAGCTCGTCGCGCACCCGGCGGCCGGCCAGCGACGTCGCCGTCATCGCGCCGCCGACGAGGATCCCGGCGATCGGGACGACCGCCTCACCGCTCAGGGGGACGGCACCGCTGGCCAGCACCAGCGCCACCACGGGCCCGGCGCCGACGACGACCGGCAGCGCCGCGAGCGCCACGCGACGGGAGGCGCCGGACGAGCGCAGCGGGCGCGCGGTCACCCGCCCGGCGGCCGTGACGGCGGCGACGGCCACCATGAGGACGACGAACGCCGCCGACCCCCACAGCGAGCCGACGACGGCGAGCAGGACGGCGGAGACCGCCGCGAGCTGCAGCGTGGCCCGCACCGCGGCGACGAGGACGGAGCGCTGCTCGCCCAGCCCGGACACCCGGGCGCCCGCCGCGGCCAGCGCGGCGAGGACGACCAGCACGACGGCCAGCCGCGGCCCGAGGTCGACGACCGAGGTTCCCACGGGCGCCGATCCTGCCGGGCGCCCGGACGGCGCGCGGAGGTGGTCAGCCGACGGCGACGATCTCCTCGCGCGGATCGAGCTCGGGGCGGTGCACCGGCGGCACCATGGCCAGCGGTGAGGTGCAGTGCCGGAGCAGCCACCGGTGCGGGCCGTCGAGCCCGCGGTGCAGCAGGCCCAGGTGCCCGGCGCTCACGACGACCAGCGGGGTGGGGCAGACGGCGGAGAGCAGCTGCCGTCCGGTCGCGCCCGGGACGGTGACGTGCTCCACCGCCAGCCCCGGGTTGCGGCGCCCCCACTCCTCCTCGTCGTCGGCCCAGGTCAGCGGCTGCGGCCGGGTCTGCACGACCCGCAGCGTCGCGCCGGACCGGCGGGCGGAGGCGGCGGCGAAGGCGGCGACCGCCTCGTCGTCCCCGGGGTCGCCGATGCCCAGGACGGCGGTCAGCGGACCGGTCGCGGGCTGGTGGGACCGCGGCACCACGACCACCGGCTGCGGTGCGCGGGCGGCCACCCGGGAGGTCACCGGGGCGATCACCCACTCGTCGAGCACGCCGGTCGTCGAGCTGCCGAGCACGAGGAGCTGCCCGGCCGCCGCGGCGCGCAGCAGCGCCGTCGTCGGGTCGCCGGGGACGATCTCGGTGCTCACCTGCAGCTCGCGGTCGGCGCGCCGGGCCACGGTGTACGCGCGGCCGGTGATCTGCCGGGCCCGGTGCAGCTCGTGCGGCACCGCACCGCCGACGCGGTGCCGGGTGAGGTAGGGCGCCGCGTGCACGATGCGCAGTGGCGCACCGCGGCGCAGGGCCTCCTCGGCCGCCCAGCGGACGGCGGCCAGGGCGCACTCGCTGCCGTCGACGCCGACCACCACCTCGCGGACGGGCCGGTCGTCGGCGGCCGGGCCGGGCTCGGCGCGGTCGGCGCCGCGGCCGGGGTCGAGGGGAGCGGTCGTCGTCACGGTGCACCTCCGCAGCACGGTGGACCCCCGTCGTGGCCCAGGGTCCTCGGACCTCGCTCGAGTGGGAAGGGCCGAAGGTCCGTGCGCGTGTGACCGAGCGGTTCCCCGGGGTACTGGACGCCCGGAGGGGCGGGGGGAGACGACCGTCCCGGTCGTCGTGTCCTGGTGTGCCTGGAGGCTGCACGTGCCCGTGCCTCGTTCTCTTCCCCGGTGGGTGGTCCTCCTGGCGTCGGCCGCCGCCGGTGTGCTGGCGGTGATCGGCTGCCTGGCGGTGCGCGGCCCCGGGCTGGTGGCCGTCGCGGTCGGCGGGATGTTCGCCGCCTGCGTCGCGGCCGGCATCGCCCGCGAGTCCGCAGGGAGCGCGCGGACGGCGGTCGACGCAGCCGTCTCGGCCGCCGGGTGGACCGTCGGGAGCCTGCTGGTGCTGGCCGGCGTCGCCGCAGTGGCCGGTGGGGCGGTCACGGTGCTGCTGGCGGCGACGGTCGGCGGTGCCGTCCTCGTGCGCAGGCTGCGCCGCGCGCACCGGATCGGCCCGGGGTTGGCGGCGGTGCCGCCCGCAGGGGCTGCGCCCCGCGCGGTGCCGACCCCGACCCTGCTGCGCCCGCCGGTGCGCAGCCTCGGGACGGCCGACCTCGGCCAGGAGTGGGTGCGGACGACGGCGCTGCTGGCCGGCCGTCTCGAGCCGGCCTGGCGGCGGGCGGTCGTGGGCCGGCGCGGAGAGGTGCTCGACGAGCTGGAGCGCCGCGACCCGACCGGGTTCGCGCGCTGGCTGGCCGACGGGCCGGTGCCGGGCAGCGACCCGGCGGCCTACGTGCGCGACCTGCCGGCGGCCGGCACCGGCGCCGCCTGACCGGCGACCCGCACCTACGATCGACGGGGCCGCCGCGGTGGCCGCCGCCGACGTGGCGCAATTGGTAGCGCACCCGACTTGTAATCGGGCGGTTAGGGGTTCAAGTCCCCTCGTCGGCTCCGCGCGCCCGTCCCGGGCCGGTGGGCCCTGGACGGACGCGGTCGCGCCGGTCACCATGTCGGGGTGATGGGGGCGTCGACGGTTCCCTATGTCGGGCGGGCACCCCAGCGAGCGGTGGTGGCGGCTGCCTTCGCCGAACCCGGGCACGTCGTCCTGGTCCGCGGCGAGGCCGGCGTCGGGAAGTCATCGCTGGTGGCCGCCGAGCGGGCCGGTGCGACGACCGACGTCGTCAGCGGCGGGTGCCTGCAGCTGGCGGGGGAGCCGCTGCCGCTCGCCGCGCTCGAGCAGATCTTCGACGCGCGCGGCGGCTGGCCGGAGAACGAGGACCCCGAGCAGCAGTCGGCCGAGCAGCGGCTGAGGTCGATCCGACGCTGGGCCGATGCCCTCGCTCCGGCCGGTCCTGCGGCCATCCCCACCACCCTGGTCGTCGAGGACCTGCACTGGGCCGACGAGACCACCTGCGACGTCCTGGTCTACCTGGCCTCCACGGCGGGCCGCCGGAAGCTGAGCATCGTCGCCACGCTGCGGGACGACGAGACGCCGCGGGTGGGCCGGGTGCGCCAGGCGCTGGCCGATCTCGCCCGGCTGCCGGGCACCGTCGACGTCACGATCCAGCGGCTCGACCGTGACGAGGCGCGGGAACTGGTCGCCGCGCTCACCGGCGGGGCAGAGGTCGACCTCGACGCCTGGTACGAGCAGTCGCAGGGCAACCCCTACCTGCTGGGCGAGCTGGTGAAGGACCCCGCCGCGCGGCGGCTGCACGACGTGCTCCTGGCCCGGGTGCACGAGCTCGGGTCCGACGCCACCGAGCTGGTGCGGCTGGCCGCGGTGTTCGGCCTCTGGGTCCGCGACGCCCACCTGCACGCCGCCTCTCCGCTGCCCCCCGAGCGCTACGCGCCCGCCGTCCGCGAGGCGATCGCGGCGGGCGTGCTGGTGGTCGACGGCGAGGACTACGCCTTCCGGCACAGCCTCATGTGCGAGGCGGTGCTCTCCCAGCTGCTGCCGATCGAGCGGCGGGAGCTGCACGACCGCGCGGCACGGGCGCTGGCCGCCGACGCCGGCGACGACATCGTCACCGCGGCCTCGGTGAGCACCCACTGGTCGGCGGCCGGCGCCGCCGACCAGGCCGCCGAGTGGAGCCTGCGCGCGGCGCGCAAGGCCCGGTCGCTGGACGCCTACGCCGAGGCGTGGGGCTACTACCAGCGCGCGCTCGACGCCGGCCGCAAGGCGGGACCGCCCTCGCTCGAGCTCGCCCAGGAAGCCGCTGGTGCCGCCCGGCTGGCCGGCGACCCGGCCACCGCCGCCGCGATCATCGAGGACGCGCTGGCCCACGACCCGGGCGACGGCGCCGAGCGGGCCTGCGCCCTGGAGCGGCTCGGCTGCTTCCGGTGGGAGGCGGGCCAGACCGACAAGAGCCTGGCCGCCTACGCCGAGGCCACGGCCGCGCTGGACGACGACGTCAGCGCCGTGCACGCGCAGGTGTGGGGCGCCCAGGCACGGGCCTCGTTCATCATGGCCGCGTTCGAGGACGCCGCCCGCGACGCCGACCGGGCCGTCACCGCTGCCCGCGAGCACGGCAGCGCCGCGGTGCTCGCCGACGCCCTGATCACCCACGGGACCGTGCGGGCGCTGGACGGCGACGGCGGTGGCATCGCCGAGCTGCGCGAAGCCGCGGCGCTGGCACGGGGATCCGGTGAGTACGCCGTCCTGTGCCGGGCCTACGCGAACCTGGTCCTCGCGCTCGAGCTCAGCGGTCATCCTCGCGAGGCGGGCGAGGCCGCCGCCGAGGGCCTGGCCGTGATGCCGGAGTACGGGATCGAGCTGGCGGTGGGCGCCGCCCTCGCCTGCAACGCCGTGAACACGATGCGGCGGCGGGGTCGGTACGGGCAGTGCACCGAACTGCTCGGCCGGCTGCTCGACGGGAGGCGCGTCCAGGGCCAGGCGCTCCACCTGCACCTGGAACGCGCGGAGCTGCAGCTGGCCGTGGGGGATCTCCCGGGCGCGCGAGCCAGCCTGGAAGCGGCGGCGCCCCTGGCGGAGGTCGACGAGCCGACGGTCGTGGCGGCGATCGCCGCCGTGCGGGCGGAGCTGCTCTCCCGGGCCGGTGACCACGACGGTTGCCAGCGCGTGGTGGACGAGGCCCTGCGCCGGCTGGCGACCACCGAGGACCGCCGCTTCCGGACCGAGCTGCTCGTCATCGGGTTGCGGGACGCAGCCGACACCGTCCCGCAGCGCGGCGCCGTGGTGAGCGCGCGGCTGGAGCGGCTGGCCGGAGAGCTCGACGTGCTCGTAGCGGACGACGACGACGTCGACCACCACGCGCACCACCTCACGGCGGCGACCGAGCTGCTCCGCGCCCGCGGCACGGCGACCGCGGAGGCGTGGGCCGGTGCCGCCGACGCGTGGCGCCGCGCCGCGAGGCCGCGCGAGGAGGCATATGCCCTCTTCCGTCAGGCCGAGTGCCACGTCGACGCGAAGCAGCGGGCGAAGGCCGCCGCCTCCGCCGCGGCCGCACGAGCGATCGCCGCGGGCATCGGGGCCGTGCCGCTGGTGACCGCCGTCGACGAGCTGGTGCGGCGCACGCGGCTCGCGCCGGCGCCCGCGCCCAGGGCGCCCGTGGAGGACCGTCCGCACGGGTTGACCGCGCGGGAGGCCGAGGTGCTCGCCCTGCTGGGGACCGGGGCCACCAACCGGCAGATCGCGAGGAAATTGTTCATCAGCGAGCGCACGGTGGGTGTTCACGTGTCCCGCGTCCTCCATAAGCTCCAGGTCGCGAACCGGGCGCAGGCAGCGGCAATGGCGGCGTCGGTTCTCCGCTAGCCACGCGAACTGCTGTCGAAGGGATCTCGGATGTCGCCGATGAAGTTCTCCCTCATGAACCCCTGGGACGACCGGGAGGAGACGGTGGAGCTCGACGACGACCTGGCGGGGAAGGTCCAGGAGACCGTCGACAACGACCCGGATCTCACCCTCGCCGAGGTGCTCCGGCAGGGGCTGCAGCGGATCGTCGAGGAGCGGTCGGGCGGCGGCCGGGCCTGATCGCGCTCAGCGCAGGCTCGGCTCGAGCTGCGCGCGCAGGGCGCGGATCGCCCGGCCGCGCAGCGGGCCGAGGCTGCCGCGCGGGATCCGCAGCTCGCGGCTGAGGTCGTCGTAGGACCGCTGCTCGCGCAGCATCGCCTGGACGACCCGCCGCTGGCTGTCCGGCAGCGTCTCCACCGCGCGGTGCAGCGCCTGCCGCAGCTCGTCGTCCATCAGGCGGGCGGCGTGGTCCTCCTCCACCGGCGGCACCTTGTCCGCGACGTCGTCGCTCGGGACGGCGCGCTGCTGGCTGCGCAGCACGGCCAGCGCCTCGCGGCGGGCCGTCGTCGCCAACCACCCGGGCAGGCAGCGCACGTCCTGGATGGCGCCCGCGTGCCGCAGCAGCAGCACCCAGGTGCGCTGCACGGCCTCGTCGACGTCGGCGTCGCTGCGCAGCACGACGCGCGCCGAGGAGCGCAGCAGCGAGCCGAAGCGGTCGACCGTCGCCTGCCAGGCGCGCTCGTCGCCGGCGGCCAGCGCGTCCAGCACGCTGCGGTCGGCCGCGTCGGCGGTCGCGGGGCTGGGGGCGAGCAGAGCGGGCATCGGGGGGTCCTCCCGTCGTCGTGATCTGACGGGGAGGAGCCTCTGGCGGTGCGGGCCGGCAGAAATCCGCCGAACGACGTATCCGGGCCGCCCGGAACTACGTACGTACGGCGCCCGGCGTGCCAGGGTCGTGCGCACACCCGCCGTCAGGACGAGGAGGCGCCGTGAGCGACCACGTGTACAGCCTGAGCGAGATCGTGGGCAGCAGCCCGAACAGCATCGACGAGGCCATCCGCAACGCCATCGCCAAGGCGTCCCG
Organism: Blastococcus sp. TF02A-30; assembly: GCF_003319185.1. Taxonomy (GTDB): domain Bacteria; phylum Actinomycetota; class Actinomycetes; order Mycobacteriales; family Geodermatophilaceae; genus Blastococcus. Next base: position 45,320 of record NZ_QOHJ01000010.1, on the reverse strand, counting down.
CACGGTCCGCAACGTCGAGTGGTTCCAGACCCAGGAGATCCGCGGCCAGGTCGTCGACGGCCAGGTCGCCCACTACCAGGTGACGCTGAAGATCGGCTTCCGCGTCGACTGAGCTAGTCGAAGCTCCCGGCGCCGTCGCGGCGGTAGGGCGAGAGCCGCTCGACCCGCTCGCGCTCCTGCCGCTCGGCGCGCACCCTCGCGGCGGTGCCGGGCGGGTACCCGGCCTTGACCACCCGGTGCTCGATCGTCTCGGTCATGAAGGCCGTCGAGAAGACCAACCCGAGCAGCAGCCCGCCGAACGCGGCCGACAGCCGGTAGGCCAGCGGCACCGGGACGGCGAGGACGCAGACGGCCATCACGGGCGCCAGCTGCACGAGCGCCCGGGCGAGGTGCCGCCAGATCCAGGTGCGCCGGGTCGTGTCCGCGAGCACCCAGGGCGCGAGCTCGCGGGGGAGCCCGCCGCCGAGGGCGTACCAGACCCACTGCACGGGGTTCGGGCGCTGCACGGGCACCTCTCGACGGTAGGCCCGATCCGGAGGACACTGCGCCGCACCGTCGCCGAGGAGGCCGCCGTGCAGATCAGCCAGCTGTTGCGCCGCAAGGGCCACGACGTCGCCACCGTGCCGGGGACGGTGAGCGTCCGCGACGCGCTCGCGGTGCTGGCCCGGCACGGCATCGGCGCCCTCGTGGTGTCACCCGACGGGCGGCAGGTCGAGGGCATCGTGTCCGAGCGGGACGTCGCCCGCGGGCTGCACGAGCGGGGCGCCGGCCTGCTGGCGGAGCCCGTGTCGGCGGTGATGACCGCCCAGGTGCACACCTGCACGCCGCACGCCGGCGTGCAGGACCTCGCGCGGACCATGACCGACCACCGGGTGCGGCACGTCCCGGTGGTCGAGGACGGCGCCCTGGTCGGCATCGTCTCGATCGGCGACGTCGTCAAGGCCCGGCTCGACGAGCTCGAGGCCGAGCGGGAGCAGCTGGTCGACTACATCCAGTCGCCCTGACGTCCCCGCCTCGCGCCGCGGCCGCGCGCGTACGGTGACCGCTCGTGGACGAGCGTCGCCTGGGGGTCGCCTCCGGGCTGGCCGCCTACGCCCTGTGGGGGCTGTTCCCCCTGTACTTCCCGCTGCTGGAGCCGGCCGGCGGGCTGGAGATCGTCGCGCACCGGGTGCTCTGGTCGCTGCTCTTCGTCGGCCTGCTGCTCACCGCGGTGCGGCGCTGGGGGAACGTGCGGGCGGCGGTCACCGACCGGCGCACCGTTCTGGTGCTGGCCGGCGCCGCGGTCCTGATCGCCGCGAACTGGCTGATCTTCGTCTACGGGGTCAACTCCGGGCACGTCGTCGAGACCTCGCTCGGCTACTTCATCAACCCGCTGGTCAGCGTGCTGCTGGGCGTCGTCGTCTTCGCGGAGCGGCTGCGACCGCTGCAGTGGCTGGCGGTCGCGATCGCGGCGGTCGCCGTGGGCGTGCTGACCGTCGACTACGGACGTCCGCCGTGGATCGCGCTCAGCCTGGCCGCCACCTTCGGCCTCTACGGGCTGATGAAGAAGGTGGTGCGGGTCGAGGCGGCCCCGGGGTTGTTCGTCGAGACCGCCCTGGTGTCGCTGCCCGCGGTGGCGGTGCTGGCGTTCCTGCAGGCCGACGGCAGCGCCACGTTCGGCGCCGAGGGCGCGGGGCACGTGGCGCTGCTGCTGAGCTCGGGGGTGGCCACGGCGGTACCGCTGCTGCTGTTCGCCGCCGCTGCCCGCCGCATCCCGCTGTCGACGGTCGGGCTGCTCCAGTACCTGACCCCGCTGATGCAGCTGGCCATCGGGGTCTTCGTATACGACGAGCCGATGCCGCCGGCCCGGCTGGCCGGGTTCGCGATCGTGTGGCTGGCGTTGGCGGTGTTCACCGCGGACAGCCTGCGACACGCCCGGGGGCTGGCGCGCCGCCCTGTGACGGAGCCCCTACCGGCCGGCCTGTGACCGGATCCCGCGGGAACCAGCCGTCACAGCCGTCACCGGCCGGTCGGAACGCGGAAACGTCGGACGGCGGCGCTACCGTCGCTCCCGAGCCGGTGGGCACGCCCGCCGGTGCGAGCCCGGCAGGAGATGAACCGACGATGAGCAGCGACCCCACCCCGGCGGTCTCCCCGCCCCGGGCCGACGGGTCCCCGGAGGAATCCGCGCAGGTCGTGAGCCTGGGGCTGTCCCGGCGGGAGCACGAGATGCTCGCCTTCGAGCGCCAGTGGTGGCGGTCGGCCGGCGCCAAGGAGACGGCGATCCGCGACCGTTTCGAGGTCTCGCCGACCCGCTACTACCAAGCGCTGCACGCCCTGGTCGACCGTCCCGAGGCCCTCGCCCTGGATCCGCTGCTCGTCCGGCGGCTCCGGAGGGTCCGTGCGGCGCGGCAACGAACGCGTTCGTCTCAGGGTCCTGGGCATTGAGAGTTACAAGCATTAGATTCAGTCACCGTGGGCAGGCACGCCGAATCAGGCAGTGACGGATCGGACTGGGGCAACCCCCCGGTCGCGGCTGGCCGTCGTCGTACCGACATCCCCGATGCGCTCTGGCACGGGGCGCCGGATGCCGCGCTGAGCGACCATCCGACGGCGCCCGGCCGCGACCGCGGCCGGGTCGACGCCGCGCCGTCCCGGCGCAGCACCCCGGCCCCCGCCGGGCGAGCTCCGGTCGCCGCCGGTCGGGCGCCGGAGGCCGGCCGCGCGATGCCGAAGTCGCGCCTCCCGCTGCCCCCCGTCCCGGCCGCCTCGGCCCGCGCGCCGATGGCTCCCGCCCCCGCGGCGGGCAAGGCGGCTCCGGCGCCCGTGCTGTCCCGCCCGGCCCGCACCTGGCCCGAGGACGCCGAGCCCGAGAGCACCGGCCCGGCCGGTCTGCGCGGCGCCGCTCCGCGGGTGCCCCGCCAGGCCACCGCCTCCGGCGCCTCCGCGCCGGTCTACGGCGACTGGACCAAGCCCTCCCGCGAGCTCCCGTCCGAGGAGGAGATGCGCGCGTTCCTCGCCGGCGCTGCTCCGGCCCCGGAGACCAGCGCCATCCCCGAGCGCTCGCTCGCCGGCCGCGGCCGCGACGCCGAGCCGGTGGGCGACGACGAGGAGCTGCCGGCCGCCCGCGGTTCCCGCGCCCCGGTCGGTGGGCGCGCCGCGCTGCGCGCCGAGCGCCAGGCCGCCGAGGTCGCGCGCAAGAAGTCCGGCAAGCGCAGCGGCTCCACCGCGCTGCTCGACGAGGGGCAGACGCCGCGCAAGCCGCGCCGCGTCGCCGCCGGCCTCGTGGCGATGGCCGTCGTCGCCCTCGGTGTGCTGGGCGTCTACCAGCTCACCGCGCCGGGCACCGACGAGGCCGGCGCCACCGGCCCGGCCACCAGCAGCGCCGCCCCTTCGCCGTCGCTGGCCCCGCTCCCGTCGCTGCCGTCGGAGACCGCCCCGGTCGAGGAGGTCGTGAGCACGCCGGTGCGCGTGCCGGTCGTCGTCCTCAACGCCACCGACGTGAACGGCCTCGCGGCCAAGATCTCCGGTGCCGTCGTGGGTGGCGGCTGGGAGTCGCCCGCGGTCGGCGCCTACTCCGGCGGCGACATCGCCGCGACCACGGTCTACTTCACCGAGGGCGACGAGAACCAGCGCCAGGCCGCGATCCAGCTGGTGGACCAGTTCCCGCAGCTGCAGGGCCCCGCGCCGCGCTTCTTCGAGATGCCGGCCGAGATCACCACGCCCGGCCTGGTCATCGTGGCCGCCGGCGACTGGCAGCCCTGACCTCGACCAGCGCTGAGACGACGGCCGGGCGGAACACCGCCCGGCCGTCGTCCGTTGGCCCCGACGTGCGCGCTGCCCGCGGGCCCGTCCGTCGCCGCCCGCGCTCCCGCGCCCGCGCCTCGTTCGGCCTCCTCCTCGCCCCGCTGCTCGGCGCCGGCCTCGTCGCCCTGGCGCCGCCGGCCGGCGCGGCCGACGACGTGCGCGTCGAGGAGGCCCTCGTCCCGTCGGGGACGGGTGACCTCGCCGTCGAGCTGGACACCTCGCTCTACCTGCCGGACGCCGACGGGCCGGCGCCGGCCGTGGTCCTCGCGCACGGGTTCGGCGGGAGCAAGGACTCGGTCGCCGACGACGCGCGCGACCTGGCCGGCCGCGGCTTCGTGGTCCTGACCTTCTCGGCGCGCGGGTTCGGCGAGAGCACCGGGCAGATCGGGCTGAACGACCCCGCGGCCGAGGTGGCCGACGTCACCACGCTGATCGACCGGCTCGCCGAGCGCGACGACGTGCTGCTCGACGCCGACGGGAACCCCCGGGTCGGCGTCGCCGGCGGCTCCTACGGCGGCGCGCTCGCGCTGCTGGCCGCGGCCTACGACGAGCGCGTCGACGCCATCGCCCCGCAGATCACCTGGAACTCGCTCACCGCGGCGCTCTTCCCCTCGCAGACCGGTCCGGTCGACGGGGCCACCCCGGCGGCCACCTCGCAGGATCCCGACCGCGGCGTCTACAAGCGGCTGTGGTCGGGGCTCTTCTTCGGCATCGGCTCATCGCCGTCCGGCGGGCTGCTCGACGCGCTGGGCGGGGACGACGGCCAGGCGCCGGACCTGACCGAGCTCGACCCCGGCTCGCTCGACCCCGTCGCGGTGGAGGAGGCGCTCACCTGCGGCCGCTTCCGCGCCGACGTCTGCGCCGCGTACCAGTCCGCCGCCTCGACCGGCACGCTCACGCCCGAGGTGGCCGCGGTGCTCGACCGGGGCAGCCCGGACCGGGTGCTGGACCGCATCACGGCGCCCACCCTGCTCGTGCAGGGCACCCAGGACTCGCTCTTCGGGCTCGGCCAGGCCGACGCCAACGCCCGCGGGATCGCCGCGAACGGCACGCCGGTGAAGGTGGTCTGGTTCGACGGCGGGCACGATGCCCAGGCCTCCGAGCGCGAGACCGGCGAGCTGCGCGACCTGGTGGCCGGCTGGTTCGACCTCCACCTGCGGGGCGAGGGCGACGCCGGGCCGGGCTTCCAGTACCCGGCACCCACCGGGCTGGGCAGCGTCGGCAGCGTGCAGGGCGGCACGCAGACCGTCGTCGCCGACGCCTACCCGGGGCTCGACGGCGCGGGAGCGGTCGAGCGGACCGGCATCGCCGTCAGCGGCCCCGTCCAGCCGGTGGTGACCCCGGCCGGCGGCACTCCCGCCGCGCTCACCACGCTGCCCGGCCTCGGCGGCCTCGCCTCGGCGCTGTCCGGCACCGCGGTCGAGATCCCGGGGCAGTTCGCCGCCTTCGACAGCGAGCCGCTCGACGAGGCCGTCGAGGTGGTCGGCGCACCGACGGTCACCCTCGCCGTCGCCGCACCGGGTGGCTCGGCCACGCTCTTCGCCAAGCTCTACGACGTCGCCCCCGGGGGCGGGCTCACCCTGCCCTCCGGTCTGGTCGCGCCGCTCGCGCTCACCGGCCTGTCGGCCGACCCGGCCGACCCCACCGAGGTCCGGGCGACCCTGCCGGCGATCGTGCACCGGTTCGAGGCGGGGCACCGGATGCGCCTGGTGGTCTCCTCGACCGACCAGTCCTTCGCGCTCCCGTCCCAGGCCGCGGTCTACTCCGTCGGCCTGCCGGGCGGTCTCGCCGCCGCCACCGCCGAGGTGGCCGTCCCCGAGGTCGACGGCACGACGCAGGCGACCGCGGGCTCGGCCCGCTGGTGGGTGCTGCTCGGCGTGCTGGCGGCGCTGGGGCTGCTGGCGTGGGTGGGCACCCTGCTCTGGCGGCGGCGTCGCGACCGCCGGCTCGCGGACGTGGAGCCGGACGGCGAGGACGTCCCGCTGCGCTTCGAGGGCGTGACCAAGGCGTACAAGGACGGCTTCGTCGCTGTCCGCGACCTCTCGTTCGAGGTGCGCCGCGGCCAGGTGCTCGGCCTGCTCGGCCCGAACGGCGCGGGCAAGACCACCTCGTTGCGGATGCTGATGGGGCTGATCCGGCCGACCCAGGGGCGGATCAGCATCTTCGGTCACGCCGCGGGGCCGGGTGCCCCGGTGCTCTCCCGGCTGGGGTCCTTCGTCGAGGGCACCGGCCTGCAACCCCACCTGTCCGGCCGCGACAACCTGCGGCTGTACTGGGCGGCGACCGGCCGGCCGGCCGAGGACGCGCACATGGAGGAGGCGATCGAGGTCGCCGGGCTCGGCGCGGCGCTCGACCGGCCGGTGCGCCGGTACAGCCAGGGCATGCGCCAGCGGGTCGCCATCGCCCAGGCGATGCTCGGGCTGCCCGACCTCCTGGTGCTCGACGAGCCCACCAACGGGCTGGACCCGCCGCAGATCCACGCCATGCGCGAGGTGCTGCGCTCCTACGCGGCGACCGGTCGCACGGTCATCGTCTCCAGCCACCTGCTCAGCGAGATCGAGCAGACCTGCAGCCACGTGGTCGTCATGGCCAAGGGGCAGAAGATCGCGCAGGGGACGGTCGAGCAGATCGTCGGCACCGGGGGAGCGGTGCTCGTCGGGGTCGCCGACGTCGACGCCGAACGCGCTGCCGCGGTCCTCACGGCGCTGCCCGGGGTCGCCGTCGAGCGCACCGACGAGGGCCTGGTGGCCGACCTGGACGGCACCAGCCGGGCCCGGGCGCTGCAGGCGCTGGTGGAGGCCGGCATCGCGGTGGACCAGTTCACGCCGCGCCGCCGGCTCGAGGACGCCTTCCTGGCGCTGGTGGGGGAGAGCTCGTGAGCACCGTGCAGCCGACCGGCGCCGTCGCCGGCTACCGCCCGGAGCGCACGCTCCGGCTGGCCGTGGAGCTGCGCCGGCAGTTCAAGCGGCGCCGCACCCTCGGCGTGCTCGCGCTCATGGTGGCGCTGCCGCTGATCCTCATCGCGGCGCTGCAGCTCGGTGGCGCGGAGGAGGCGGCGGAGGAGTCCCGCGTCAACCTGGTCGACGTCGCCACCGCGAGCGGGCTCAACCTGACCCTGTTCACGCTCTTCGCCACGACCGGCTTCTTCCTCGTCGTCGTCTTCGCGCTGTTCTTCGGCGACACCGTGGCCAGCGAGGCGCAGTGGGGCTCGCTGCGGTACGCGCTGGCCACGCCGGTGCCCCGCGCTCGGTTGCTCCGGCAGAAGTGGCTGGCGGCGCTCGTCCTGTCGGTGCTGTCGATGGTCGTGCTGGTCGCGACCGCGATGGTCGCCGGCGGCATCGCCTTCGGCTTCGGGGACCTGCGGACGCCGGTCGGTGTCGCCCTCGACCAGCAGACGGCGATCGTGCGGTTGCTCGGGATGCTGGCCTACCTCAGCGTCCACCTGCTCGTGGTCGGGACCCTGGCGTTCTGGCTGAGCACCGTCACCGACGCCCCGCTGGCAGCCGTCGGTGGCGCGGTCTTCACCACCGTCGTGTTCGCGGTGCTGGAGCAGGTCGAGCAGCTCGGCGGCGTCCGCGACTGGTTCCCGACGGCGTTCAACTACGCCTGGACCGACCTGCTGCAGACGCCGGTGGACTCGGGCGACCTGTTCCGGGGCGTGATCCAGGGCCTGGCGTACTCGGCGGTGTTCACGGCGCTGGCCGTGCGCAGCTTCGCCCGCAAGGACGTGACCAGCTAGCGGTCAGCGGAGGCTGGCGAGCACGGCCTGGGCCCAGCCCTCGCCCATGGGCGCCTCGGTGGCGGTCGCGTTGGGGACGGCGGCCAACCGCTGCGCCATCCCGTCGACGGCGGCCCCGTTCGCGGTGATGAACAGCCGGCCGACCGCGGGCGCCATCTCCAGGTCGCTGACGCTGTCGCCGATCGCCACGGCGTCCTCCGGCGCCAGCCCGCGGCGCTGCAGGTCCCAGGCGATCGCCGCGCCCTTGGAGATGCCGCGCGGCATCAGGTGGTAGACGTGCGGTGGCGCCGGATCCGGGGCCAGCGTCATGCGCGACGTGGCCGCGATCGCCCCGTTGTCGTTGAGGGTCAGCCAGCCGAGGCCCCGTTCGGCGAGCCAGGCGTCGACGGCGACGGGGTCGACCCGGCCCCGCAGCAGCGCGTCGGTGTCGTGGGTGGTGTGCCAGGGGGCGTGCCACTCCAGCTGCCCCGGGTGCTCGGCGACCAGTCGCTCCACGATGCCGAGCTCGGCCATGACCGACATCGGCGTCCGGCCGGCGTGCTCCTCGGGCAGCTCGCCGGGAAGCCGGTGGCGCTCCCGGCCGCCGTCCCAGCTGACGACGGCGCCCAGCTCGGCGATGGCGCCGTCGGCGGCGAAGATCCGCGCCGCCTCCACGACCTGGTCGAGGGTGCGGCCGCTGACCAGCACCAGGTGCACACCGGCCCGGTGCAGCTCCAGCAGCGCGGCGGCGGGCGTGTGCGTCAGGTCGCGCCCGGCGGTGTGCCAGAACGACCCCCGCGGACCGACCATCGTGCCGTCGAGATCGGTGTAGACGACACGCGCTGCCACCTCCCCATCCTGTCCCGCCGTCGCGCGGGCGGGCGCACTGGGTAGAGTCGGCGGCGTTCCACTCATCCAGAGGGGCAGAGGGACACGGCCCGATGAAGCCCCGGCAACCGCCGCCGCGCGCCTGCGCGGCGGGAGGTGCCAATTCCGTCCCGCGCGGCTCGACGGCCCGACGCGGGGAAGATGAGGAGGTAGTCGTCGCATGACCCTGACCGCTCCCGGATCCCTCCAGGCCGACTCCTCGGCCGGCGGCCCCGTCGCCCCCAACCCCGCGCGCGGGCTGATCTGCCGCAACTGCGGGGCCACCTTCGGGCTGATCGCCGAGCACGCCTGCGCCGAGTGCTTCGGCCCGCTGGAGGTCGACTACGACCCCGAGCTGATGAAGGCCGTGACCCGCGAGCAGATCGAGGCCGGCCCGCAGAACATCTGGCGGTACGCGCCGCTGCTGCCGGTGGGCCAGGACCCCGCGGCCCGCGTCTCCCTCGACCCCGGCATGACCCCGCTGGTGCGGGCCGACCGGCTGGCCGAGGAGCTGGGCCTCACCGGCGGGCTGTGGGTGAAGGACGACTCGGCCAACCCCACCCACTCGTTCAAGGACCGCGTGGTGTCCCTGGCAGCGACCGCCGCCAAGGGGCTCGGCTACGCCAAGATCGCCTGCGCCTCGACCGGCAACCTGGCCAACTCGGTGGCCGCGCACGCCGCCCGCGTCGGCATCCCGTCCTACGTCTTCATCCCCAGCGACCTGGAGCCCGGGAAGGTCGTGCAGTCGGCGGTCTACGGCCAGACGCTGGTCGCCGTCGACGGGTCCTACGACGACGTCAACCGGCTGACCAGCGAGCTCGCCGAGACCGACGAGTTCGAGGACGCCGCGTTCGTCAACCAGAACGTGCGGCCCTACTACGCCGAGGGCTCCAAGACGATGGGCTACGAGATCGCCGAGCAGCTGGGCTGGCGGATCCCGGCGCAGGTGGTCATCCCGATGGCGTCGGGCTCGCTGCTCACCAAGGTGGACAAGGCGTTCCGCGAGCTCGTGGCCGCCGGCATCGTCGAGGCGACCGGGTGGACGATCTTCGGCGCCCAGTCGGCCGGGTGCGACCCGATCGCCACCGCCTTCGACAACGGCTGGGACGTCGTCCGGCCGGTCAAGCCGACCGGCATCGCCAAGTCGCTGAACATCGGCAACCCGGCCGACGGGCCCTACGCCCTCGACGCGATCCGGCGCACCGGCGGGGCCGTGGCGCGGGTGGGCGACGACGAGATCGTCCAGGGCATCCGCGACCTCGCCCGCACCACCGGCGTCTTCGCCGAGACCGCCGGCGGCGTCACCGTCGCCGTGCTGCGGAAGCTGGTCGAGGGCGGGCAGCTGGACCCGGCGCAGGAGACCGTCGTCCTCAACACCGGCGAGGGTCTCAAGACCCTCGCCCCGCTGGAGCCGGTCGTCGGGTTCACCCACCGCGTGGAGCCGTCGCTGAGGTCGGTCCGGGCTGCGGGTCTCATCGGCTGAGGCGTAGGCTCCTCGCAGTTCCCCGGTCCGGGCGACGCAGGTCGCCGGATCCGGGTATGAGTCGTACGCGAAAGTGCTGCCACCTGCGCTTTTCTGCTGTACCTTCTCCCGCGGTTCGAGTTCCACGCGCGTGTTGACGGGCGGAAGAGCTAGACCCGGACCCTCGGAGTCGAGGGCCCGTCCGCACGCACGAAACGTGGGAGCACACGTGGCACAGGGCACCGTGAAGTGGTTCAACGCCGAGAAGGGCTTCGGCTTCATCGCCGTCGACGGCGGCCAGGACGTCTTCGTCCACTACTCGGCCATCCAGATGGACGGGTACAAGTCCCTCGACGAGGGGCAGCGGGTGACCTTCGAGGTCGTCCAGGGCGAGAAGGGCCCGCAGGCGGACGCCGTCCGCAGCGCCTGAGTCCAGCTCGAAACCGAGGCCCGGTCCCCTGCGAAAGGGGCCGGGCCTCGGTGCGTCTGCGGCCGGGAACAGCGGGGTGGGGTACCCCGTTCTTGCACTCGCAGGGGTCGAGTGCCAGACTCGTTTCTGGCACTCGGGTCTCCTGAGTGCCAATCAGGTCGGTCGGTGAGGCACCGGCTGGCGGGCTAAGGGGCTCGTGCAGCAGGTGTCGTCCGTCGCGGGCGCCGCACCCGGCCGTGCAGCGATCAATGCATGGAGGACATCACCACATGGCCAAGATGATCGCCTTCGAGGAAGAGGCGCGCCGCGGCCTCGAGCGGGGCATGAACACCCTCGCCGACGCCGTCAAGGTGACCCTCGGCCCCAAGGGCCGGAACGTCGTTCTGGAGAAGAAGTGGGGCGCCCCCACGATCACCAACGACGGTGTGAGCATCGCCAAGGAGATCGAGCTCGAGGACCCGTGGGAGAAGATCGGGGCCGAGCTGGTCAAGGAGGTCGCGAAGAAGACCGACGACGTCGCGGGTGACGGCACCACCACCGCCACCGTGCTGGCCCAGGCGCTCGTCCGCGAGGGTCTGCGCAACGTCGCCGCCGGCGCCAACCCGATGGCCCTGAAGAAGGGCATCGAGAAGGCCGTCGAGTCGGTCAGCGAGTACCTGCTCTCGACCGCCAAGGACGTCGAGACCAAGGAGCAGATCGCCGCCACCGCCTCGATCTCCGCCGCTGACCCCGCCATCGGTGAGCTCATCGCCGAGGCCATGGACAAGGTCGGCAAGGAAGGTGTCATCACCGTCGAGGAGAGCAACACCTTCGGCCTCGAGCTCGAGCTCACCGAGGGCATGCGCTTCGACAAGGGCTACATCTCGCCCTACTTCGTCACCGACACCGAGCGCATGGAGGCCGTCCTCGACGACCCGTACGTGCTCGTCGTCAACTCGAAGATCAGCTCGGTCAAGGACCTGCTCCCGCTGCTGGAGAAGGTCATGCAGTCGGGCAAGCCGCTGGCCATCATCGCCGAGGACGTCGAGGGCGAGGCCCTCGCGACCCTGGTCGTGAACAAGATCCGCGGCACCTTCAAGTCCGTCGCCGTCAAGGCCCCGGGCTTCGGCGACCGCCGCAAGGCCATGCTGACCGACATCGCCATCCTCACCGGTGGCCAGGTCATCAGCGAGGAGGTCGGCCTCAAGCTCGACAACGCCGACGTCTCCCTCCTGGGCCGCGCCCGCAAGGTCGTCGTCACCAAGGACGAGACCACGATCGTCGAGGGTGCCGGTGACGCCGACCAGATCCAGGGTCGCGTCAACCAGATCCGCGCCGAGATCGAGAAGTCGGACTCCGACTACGACCGCGAGAAGCTGCAGGAGCGCCTGGCCAAGCTGGCCGGTGGCGTCGCCGTCATCAAGGCCGGCGCCGCGACCGAGGTCGAGCTCAAGGAGCGCAAGCACCGCATCGAGGACGCGGTGCGCAACGCCAAGGCCGCCGTCGAGGAGGGCATCGTCGCCGGTGGTGGCGTCGCGCTCGCGCAGGCGACCACCGTCGCGTTCGAGAAGCTCGAGCTCGAGGGTGACGAGGCGACCGGTGCCAACATCGTGCGCGTCGCGCTCGAGGCGCCGCTGAAGCAGATCGCCGTCAACGCCGGCCTCGAGGGCGGCGTCGTCGCGGAGAAGGTGCGCAACTCGGAGACCGGCTGGGGCCTCAACGCCGCCACCGGCGAGTACGTGGACCTGGTCGCCAACGGGATCATCGACCCCGCCAAGGTGACCCGCTCGGCGCTGCAGAACGCCGCCTCCATCGCGGCGCTCTTCCTCACCACCGAGGCCGTGATCGCCGACAAGCCCGAGAAGGCCGCTCCGGCCATGCCGGGTGCCGACGGCGGCATGGGCGGCATGGACTTCTGAGTCCAGCCACCTCGTAGCACCAGCAACGCCCGGCAGGGGCGGTCCCGCATCGCGCGGGGCCGCCCCTGTCGGCGTTCTGCGGTGTCGAGCGGGTGCCCTCGTGCGGGGAAGCAGGGGCCTCGAGCGCTCGCCGGAGCCCTCGTACCCCGAACGTGGGCCTCGGTTTCCACCCGAGCGCCGGCCGGGTAGGCGCTCCGGCGTGGCGGTGATCATCGGGACGTCGGGGTGGCAGTACCGCGACTGGCGCGGTGCCTTCTACCCGCCCAAGCTCGCCCAGCGGCTGTGGCTCGAGCACTACGTCCAGCACTTCGCCACCGTCGAGAGCAACAACGCCTTCTACCGGCTGCCCGAGCTGGAGACCTTCCAGAAGTGGCGCGACCGCACGCCCGACGACTTCCGGTGGGCGGTCAAGGCCAGCCGGTTCCTCACCCACATCAAGCGGCTGCGCGAACCCGAGGAGCCGGTCGGCCGGCTGATGGAGCGCGCCGCCGGGCTCGGCACCAAGCTCGACACGATCCTGCTGCAGCTCCCGCCCACCCTGAAGGCCGATCCCGACCTGCTCCGCGAGTGCCTGGCGCAGTTCCCCGCCGGCACCCGCGTCGCCGTGGAGCCGCGGCACGACTCGTGGTGGACCGACGAGGTCCGCGCACTGCTGGAGCGCTACGGGGCCGCGCTCTGCTGGGCCGACCGCGACGAGCAGCCCGTGGCCCCGCTGTGGCGCACCGCCGACTGGGGCTACCTGCGGTTCCACCACGGCTTCGAGGGCTGGGGCTATCGCGGCGAGACGCTGCAGCTCTGGGCCGACCGGGTCGTGGCGGCGTACGGCGCCGAGGACGTCCTCGTCTACTTCAACAACGACCCGGGTTGCAACGCCGTCATCGACGCCGTCCGCTTCGCCGACGCCGTCCGCCGGGCGGGCGGGACGCCGACCCGCGTGCCGACCGCCGACCAGGCGACCGGCCGCGCCTGGCCCGCGCCGGAGCCCGCGGCGCGCTAGAGGACGTCGACCGCCTCGGTGTGCCGCACGCCGAGCTGGTCGGCCGCCTGCCCGAGGACGTCCTGCACGGCGAGGGTGTCGGCCAGCGGCATCACCGCGCTCTCCGTGCGGCCGGCCCGCAGGCACCCGGTCACCTCGATCAGCTCGTGGGCGTATCCGGAGCCGATCGGCGGGCGGGTGATCTCCTCGGGCTCGGCGCCCTGGCGGTGCAGGACGATCGACACCGGGTGGTGGAACCGCGGCGGCACGTCGATCCAGCCCGTCGTCCCGACGACCCGCGCCGTCCCCGGCAACGCGTACTTCAGCGACGTGGTCAGGGCGGCGTTGCGGCCGTCGTCGTAGCCGAGCAGGATCGCCGCCTCGGCGTCGGCGCCGGAGGGGAACAGCGAGCCGGTGGCGACGACGCGGTCCGGCGTGCCGAGGAGCATCTGCGCGAAGGAGACCACGTAGACGCCCAGGTCGAGCAGCGCGCCCCCGCCCAGCTCCAGGGCGAACAGCCGGTCGACGGGGTCGTACTCGCGGGCGACGCCGAGGTCGGCCTGCACCGAGCGCACCTCGCCGATCGCGCCGTCGGCGACCAGCTCGTTCAGGGCGACGACGGCCGGCTGGAAGCGCGTCCACATCGCCTCCATCACGAAGGTGCCGGTCTCCCGGGCCAGGTCCACGACCTCCCGGGCCCCTGGCGTCGTGGCGGTGAACGCCTTCTCCACCAGCAGCGCCTTGCCCGCCTTCAGCGCGCCCAGCGCGATCGCGTGGTGCTGCGGGTGCGGGGTGGCGACGTAGAGGACGTCGACGTCGGGGTCCTCCAGGATCGCGGCGTAGGAGCCGTGCGCCCGGTCCAGGCCGTGCCGCTCGGCGAAGGCGTCGGCGCGCTCCTGCGACCGCGACGCGACCGCCACCGGGCGGGCGCCGTCGACCACGGCGAAGTCCTCCACCACCTTCTCGGCGATGCGGCCCGGCCCGACGATGCCCCAGCGGATCTCTGCGCTCACCCCGTCAACGCTAGCCGGGCCGGGCAGACTGCTCGCGTGGCCGTCCTGATCGACACCCCCGTGTGGCCGTGGCGCGGCCGGCTCTGGTCGCACCTGGTCAGCGACGTCTCCTACGACGAGCTGCACGCCTTCGTCGCCGCGGAGCTCGGCATCCCGCGCCGGGCGTTCCAGGGCGACCACTACGACGTCCCCGCGGACCTGTACGACATCGCCGTCGCGGCCGGAGCGCAGCCGGTGGGCTCTCGCGAGCTGCTCAGCAGGCTGCTGGCGGCGGGGCTCCGCCTGCGGAAGACGCGCGCCTCCTGAGCAGCGCGATCTCCGCGGCGACGTTGGCCCGTGCCCGCGGCTCCCACTCGCCGGCGACGGCCGGCAGCCGGTAGAGCCGGGGCAGCGCGAGCAGCTGCTCGAGGACGGCGATCCGCCCGGCGGTGAACACGTCGTCGTCCAGGTGGCCGTACTCCTCGCGGACCGCCGACGCGTAGGCGGCGTAGGCCTCGGGCGGCGCGGCGAGGACGGCGAGGTCGGCGTCGCAGAGCACCGCCCCGTTCGCGTCGCCGGGTTCGGCGGCGTGCCCGGCGGTGAGCAGCACCAGCCGCTCGACCTCGGCGATCCGCTCGTCGGGGACCAGCCCGCGCAGGCCGGCCCGGGCGCGCGCGGCGCTGACCTCCTCGTTGTCGGAGCGCTGGGGGTCGTAGACGGCGTCGTGGTACCAGGCGGCCAGCCGGACGGCGTCGGGATCGGTCGCGTCGGCCGCGAGCCCGTCGACGATGCCGAGGACGGCCGCCAGGTGGCCCAGGTCGTGGTACCGCCGGTGCGGTTCGCTCCAGGCGGCGACCAGCGCGGCCCACTCGGTGCGGGAGGTGGGGGAGTCGCCGGCCAGCTGCGCCCACGCCTCGAACGCGACGCTCACCGGACCCCGCAGCTGCGCAGGGCCAGCAGGGCGAAGGCGCGGGCGGCGGTGACCACCTCGGCGACCGGCACCCGCTCCTCGGGGCCGTGCGCCAGGTTCAGGTCGCCCGGGCCGAAGTGCAGGGTCGGGACGCCGGCCGCCGCGTACAGCCGCAGGTCGGTGCCGGCGGCGACCGCGCGCTCGGGTGGCACGCCGCCACCGGCGTCCGCGACGGCGTCGCGCACCGCGGGCAGCAGCGGGTGCCCCGGGGGCAGCTGCCCGCTGGCGAACGCGCCGCCTTCCCAGGTCAGGCGCACCGGGTGGGCGGCCAGCCAGGGGTGGCCGGCGCAGATCTCGGTCAGCCGCGTCTCGAGGGCCTGCCGCGCCGCCTCGACCGGTTCACCGATCCGGACGCCGTACCGGCCGGCGGCGACCAGCCGGTCGGGGACCGAGCTGGCCCAGTCGCCGGCCCGCACCGTGCCGATCGAGAGGCCGTGCGGGAACCGGGCGTCGCCGAAGCGCGGATCGGCGTCGCGCTGCCGCTCCGCCTCGAACGCCCGCAGCCCGTCGTGCACGTGCGCGAACAGCTCGACCGCGCTGACCCCCCGGTCGCGCATCGCGGCGTGCGCGGCGTGGCCGGTGACCTCCAGCCGGAAGGTGAGGGCTCCACCGTGCGCGGTGACGACGGCGCCGGCGGTCGGCTCGGGGATGACGCACACGTCGCCGCGGTGCCCGCGCCGGAGGGTGACCCAGGCACCGAGCCCGCCGTCCTCCTCGCCGACGACGGCGTGCACCGCCAGCGGACGGCGCAGCCGCACCCCGGCCGTCCGGAGCGCCGCGACGGCACCGAGCACCGCAGCGACCCCGCCCTTCATGTCGCAGGCCCCACGGCCGTGCAGCGCGCCGCCGGCGAGGCGGGGGAGGAACGGGTCGGCCGGCCACAGCGACCGCTCGCCGGGCGGGACGACGTCGGTGTGCCCGGCGAGCACCAGCGCCGGGTCGCCGTCCTCGCCGCCGGGAACGGTGCCGACGACGCCCCACGCCTCGGTGCGCTCGACCTCCTGGCCGGGCGCGTCCTCGGCGGTGGCCGCCTCGGGGAGGTCGATCGGCCACAGGTCGACGTCGCAGCCGAGCTCGGTGAGCCACTCGGCGACCAGGTGCTGGACCTCGCTCTCCGCCGGGCTCCCGCCGACGGAGGGGACGGCGACCAGGGCCTGCAACCGCCCGACCAGGGCCTGCTCGTCGACGGCGGTGAGCACCCGGGCCTCGGGATCGGTGAGGTCGGCCACGGCCCGGAGTCTGGCACGCCTCTCGCGCGTGTCGGCCCTGGAGCGGGGGTAGCCTCGGAAGCGTCCGGGCCGGGTGCATCGTGCCCCCGGGTGCCATTTGGTTACGCCTTCGCGGACTACCGCCCCGACCTCGGTCGGGGGCTGGAGCCGCGTTGTGCTTTTCGCCGCGAGGCGGCCGTCATCCGGTCCGGACCCCAGCAGCACGAGAGCCCCGTCCCACCCGGGACGGGGCTCTCGTCTGCTCGGGTCAGTAGCGCTCGTCGGTGGTCGTCCGGCGGACCGGCGTCCCGTCCGGCGCGGCGCCGTACGCGTCGGTGCTGGTCACCCGGCGGGACCGCGGCCCCCACACGGCCAGCTCCAGCACGATGCCCAGGGCGCCGGCGGCCATCAGGATCCAGCCGACCACCTGGAGGTCCACGCCGCTGACGTCGACCTGGAGCGCGAACGTGAGGATCGCACCCAGCGCGAGCAGGACGATGGCGGTTCCGAGGCGCATGACGTCTCCCTTCGTCGAGGCCGGGCGCGCACGACGGTGGGCGGGCCCAGCCAGCGGCGTCCGCCGCGGTCCGGGGAGTTCCCTGGTCAGCGCGCCGCGAACCGCACCTGACCCGATCGGGTGGCCCGTCTGAGGGGCCTTAGGCACCGACCCGGTCGAGGACTGCGCGGTCGCCCGATGCCGGCGCCACCCCCTCAGCACGAACGTTCCCCTCGTCCGAACCGACGAAGGAGAACACCATGTCCGTCCACTACCCCAGCCCCGGCCTCGAGGCCGAGCTCGCCTACCGCCGCGAGGTCCTGCAGCAGATCGGCCGCAGCGCCAGCACCCGCCGGGGTCCGTGGCTGCGCGGACGGCGGAAGGCGCGCTGAGCACGTCCGCCCTCGGAGGAAGCGTGCACGGCCCGTCGGCCCCGCGTGCCACGATCGGCGGCATGCCACGCTGGGACGACGCACCGCTCGTCGGCCGGGCCGAGGAGCTCGGCCGGCTGCTGGCGCACGTCGAGCGCGCCGCGGCCGGTCGCTCCTCCGCCGTCCTGCTGGCCGGTGACGCCGGGGTGGGCAAGACCCGCCTGCTCGACGAGCTCACCGCCCGGGCCACCGGGCGCGGCGTGCGGGTGCTCACCGGCCACTGCGTCGACCTCGGTGACGTCGGCCTGCCGTACCTGCCGTTCGTCGACCTGCTGCGCCCGGTCGCCACCGATCCCGAGCTCGCGCCGCACGCCCGGCAGAACCCCGTCCTGACCGCGCTGCTCGCGGGCCGGCCGGGCGACGTCGCGCCGGTGCGCCCGCCCGGGGAGGGGCAGGAGCTCGGCCGCCCGCTGCCGAGCCGGGCGGCACCGCAGCCGGTGGACGACGGCCGGCTGCAGTTGTTCGAGTCGGTGGCCGCCCTCCTCTGCGAGCTGGCGTCGACCGCACCGCTCCTCGTCGTCCTCGAGGACCTGCACTGGGCCGACCGGTCCAGCCGCGACCTGCTGCGCTACCTGCTCGCCCGCCTGGTCGACGACCCGGTCACCGTGGTCGCGTCCTACCGCGCCGACGACCTGCACCGCCGGCACCCGCTGCGCCCGTTGCTGGCCGAGCTGGTGCGGCTGCCCGGCGTCGAGCGCCTCGACGTCCAGCCCCTGCCCCCGGCCGCCGTCCGCGAGCTCGTCCGGGGCCTGGCCGGCGGGACCGGGGGTGTCCCCGAGAGCACCGTGGAGGACGTCGTCGCCCGGGCCGAGGGCAACGCGTTCTACGCCGAGGAGCTCGTCGCCGCCGGGCTGCAGGGCGAGGCGCTGCCCTGGGCGCTGGCCGACGTCCTGCTGGCCCGGGTGGAGCAGCGCTCGTCGGCGGCGCAGCAGGTGCTGCGCGTGGCCGCCGTCGCCGGTCGCCGGGTGCGGCACGAGTGGCTGGCCGCCCTGGGGGAGTGGGCGCCGGCCGAGCTGGAGCAGGCGCTCGCCGAGGTCGTGCACCACCACCTGCTCGTCGTCTCCGACGACGGGCGCTACCGCTTCCGGCACGCGCTGCTGCGCGAGGCGGTGCTGGCCGACCTGCTGCCGGGGGAAGCGGTGCGGCTGCACGCGGCGATCGCCGGCTACCTCGCGGCGCACCCCGGGGCCGGCACCGCGGCCGAGCGGGCGCACCACGCGCGCGGGAGCAACGACCTACCGGGGGCCTTCTCGGCATCGCTGGAGGCCGCGGTCGAGGCGTGCCGCGTCGGCGCGCCCGCCGAGCAGCTGCAGCACCTCGAGGCCGCGCTGTCGCTGTGGTCGGCCGTGCCGGACGCGGCCGCGCGGGCGGGGCGCGACCAGGCGGCGCTGCTGTTCGAGACGGCGACCGTGGCCCGCACCGTCGGCGAGCTGCACCGCGCCGTCGCGCTGCAGCGGGCGGCGCTGGAGCAGCTGGGCCCGGACGGCGACCCGGTGCTGCGTGCCCGGCTGCACTACACGCTGGCCCAGGCCATGGTGCGCGTCGAGACCTTCGAGTCCGGCTACCGCGAGAGCTCGGCGGCGATGGCCCTGGTGCCGGCCGATCCGCCGTCGGAGGTCCGCACCTGGGCCGCGGCCACCCACGCCCGGATGAGCTACGACGTCGGCCGGTCCGAGGAGGCTGAGGCCGCGGCGGCCGAGGCGCTGGCCGCGGCGGACGCGCTGGGCTTGGACGCCGCCTGGGCCGACATCGCCGTCACCCAGCTGCGGGCCACCCCCGGCACCCTCTCGGCCGAGTCCCGGGCGCGGCTCGACGAGGCGCTGGCCCGCGCGCGGCGCTCCGGCGACGTCGACGTCGAGCTGCGGGTGCTCTACAACCTGGCCTACCTCGCGCTCGAGTCGGGACGGCTGGAGGAGGCCCTGGAGTGGACCGGCCAGGGCACCGGGCGGTCCCGCGACCTGGGCGTGGAGTGGTCCTACTACGCAGCCGAGCTGCGTCACCTGCAGGTGACGGCGCTGTACATGCTGGGCGACTGGGACCGCAGCCTCGCCGAGGCCGACGTCCTGTCGCGGGTGCCGGAGATGTCGGCGCACATCCGGGCCGACGGGTTGCTGGTGCTCGTGGGCCGTGGCGACCCGTCCGCGCAGACCCGGATCGAGTGGGCCCGTGGGCTGATCCCGCGGCTGGACGCGCACGTGCTGCTGGGGCTGGTCACGGCCGGGTCCGAGATCGACCTCGCCGTGTGGCAGGGCGACACGCGGGCGGCCGTGGACCTCGCGCTCGCCGCGTCCCGGCGGCTGCAGGAGAAGTGGCCGGACGACCACCTCGGGGTGCTGCGGCTGGTCGGCACGGCGCTGGCCGCGGTCGGGGACGCCGTCGCGACCGCGCGGCGGGAGGGCGACGCCGGGGCGGCCGAGCAGTGGGTGGCGGCCGGGGACGAGCTCGTCGCGCACGCGCACGAGGCGGTCGAGAGCTACCGCTGCAACTACGGCGAGACCAGCGGGGTGGAGGCGGCGGCCTGGCTGGCCCGGGTGGAGGCGGAGGCCTCGCGGCTGCGCGGGCGGGCCGAACCAGCGCTGTGGCGCGCTGCCGTGGACGCGTTCGGCTTCGGGCACGTCTACGAGCAGGCGCGGTCGCGCCGACGGCTGGCCGAGGCGCTGCTGGCCACCGGCGACCGGGTCGGTGCCGCCGAGGAGGCGCGGCTCGCGCACGAGGTCGCCGTCCGGCTCGGGGCGCGGCCGCTGCGCGAGGCGGTCGAGGCGCTGGTCCGCCGCGGGCGGCTGGACGTCGACCTCCCCGGGGTCCGCGTGGCGGCACCGGAGGCCGTCCTCACCCCGCGCGAGCAGGCGGTCCTAGCGCTGCTCGCGCAGGGACGCACCAACCGGCAGATCGGCGCGGAGCTCTACATCAGCGAGAAGACCGCGAGCGTGCACGTCAGCAACATCCTGGCCAAGCTCGGGGTCGGCGGCCGCACCGAGGCGGTCGCCGTGGCCGGGCAGCGGGGGCTTCTCGTCTGACCCGGTCCGGAGGACCGCCGTGTCAGAGCATCGTGCGGAGGCGCTCCCGCCGGGCGCGGAGCACGTCGACCGACGCCGACGCCGACGGCGGGCCGGGCACCGACTGGCGCAGCTGCGTGTGCACCACGGCCTGCGGGGTGGACGTCTTCGCCGACACCCGGTTGACCAGCCGGTTGATCTCCCGGCGCAGCTCCGCGGCGTCGCGCCACGAGCGGCCGGCCTCGTCCTCGTCGGGGTGGTCCTCGACCAGCATGAAGTCGCCGTCGTCGGCCCGGTGGCTCTGCGCGATGCGCAGCCGCAGCTCGTCGTCCCGCTTGGCCAGCAGCTCCGCCGTCTGCGCGGGCGTCAGCAGACCGGGGATGCCGAGGAACTCCTCGTCCTCCTCGCCGACGACCACGGTGGAGCCGGAGCCCTCACCGGTGTGCGCCGTCCCGCTGTGCAGCACGTGCGCGAACCGGGCGTCGGCCTCCAGCGCCTCCCACTGCTTCATCTCGCCCTCGCGCGGCTCGCGCGGCGGCAGGTCGAGCGCCTCCAGCTCCTCGTCGGGCTGGCTCTTCGGCGGGGGCATGACGTGGTTGCGCTGCTCCTCCATCGAGGCGGCGAGCGACAGCAGCGGCCGGACGGCGGGGAGGAAGACGGTCGCCGACTCGTGCGGCGACCGGGAGCGGACGACGCGGCCGACGGCCTGGGCGAAGAACAGCGGCGTCCGGTAGGAGGTCATCCAGGCCAGGACGGCGGCGCGGGGGACGTCGACGCCCTCGGAGATCATGCGGACGCAGACGGCGATCCGGGCCGATCCGGTGGCGAAGCGCTCGATCTTCTTCGACGCCTTGGGGTCGTCGGACAGGATCAGCTCGGCGGCCTTGCCGGTCACCCGGCGGACGATCTTGGCGTAGGCGCGGGCGTCGTCCTGGTCGCTGGCGAGGATCAGGCCGGCGGCGTCGGGCATGCCGCCCTCCTCGCGCAGGTGCGTGATCCGGTCGTCCATCGCGGCGATGACGTGCGGCACCCACTGGCCCTTGGGGTCCAGGGCGGTGCGCCACGCCTGCATCTCGACCGACTTGGTCCCGGCCTCCGAGAGCGAGGCGGCGACCACCTCGCCGGCGGAGTTCCGCCAGCGCGAGGTGCCGGTGTACGCGGCGAAGACGACCGGGCGGACGACGTTGTCGGCCAGCGCCTCCTTGTAGCCGTAGGTGTAGTCGGCACGGCTGACCAGGCCGCCCGCCTCGCCCTCGAACGTGTCCTCCTCGTACCGGACGAAGGGGATGCGCTCGTCGGGCTTGGTCCGGAAGGGCGTCCCGGTCAGGCAGAGCCGGCGGGCGGCCATGCCGTAGGCCTCCTCCACCGCCTCGCCCCAGGAGAGGCCGTCGCCGGCGTGGTGCACCTCGTCGAGGATGACCAGCGACTTGACGGCGGTGGCCCGGGCGGCGTGCAGCATCGGCTTGCCGGCGACCTGGGCGTAGGTGGTCACGTAGCCCTGGGTGCCGGCGCGGACCGGGCCCACGGCGTTGGTCAGGTTCGGGTCGAGGACGATGCCCATCCGGTCGGCGGCCTCGGCCCACTGCAGGCGCAGGTGGTCGGTCGGGGCGACGACGACGACGCGGGCGACCTCGCGGCGGGACAGCAGCCGGGCGGCCAGCGTCAGCGCGAACGTCGTCTTCCCGGCGCCGGGCGTCGCGGTGACGAGGAAGTCCTTGGGGGACTGCTCCTCGTACTGGGTGAGCGCGGCCTGCTGCCACGCTCGGAGCGGTCGGCCGGTGGTCTGCGGGCTCAAGGCTTCCGCTCGCAATGCACTCCCCATGACCGGTCCATCTTCGCTGGCGGAGGGCCAACACGCCCAACCGGTCCCCTCCCGCGCGCCTCGCCCCCGACGACGTATAGGAGGGCTCCGTACCGCTGCTGACCTGCGCGTTCGTCGCGTCGACGGCTGTCGCCTGTGGGGATCCTCATGCCGTGAGGGACCGGATCGTCACTCCCCCCCGGTCCCGTCTTCCCCACGAGCCTCCGGCCACCCACGGTCGGCCGGAATGGAGCGGTCATCACCTCTCCGCGGACGCTTGTGCTCTGCCCCGCCCAGCGGGGCAGAGCACAAGCGTCGGGCGTGCGGAACAGCTCCGACGGCTTCCCGACGCAGCGGCATGCCGGCGAGCCGACCGTGTCCGTCGAGCAGCTCGGGCGGGCTGCTGTCGCGGGGTCAGTCGGCGGGCTCGTCCACCCAGTCGGGGCCGTTGACCTCGCCCGGGCCGGCCAGGTCGGCGGCGTCGACGATCGTGTACGCGTACCCCTGCTCGGCGAGGAACCGCTGCCGGTGGGCGGCGTACTCGCTGTCCAGGGTGTCGCGGCTGACCACCGTGTAGAAGTGCGCCTGCCGGCCGTCGGCCTTCGGCCGCAGCACCCGGCCGAGCCGCTGCGCCTCCTCCTGCCGCGACCCGAACGTCCCCGACACCTGCACCGCGACCGCGGCCTCGGGCAGGTCGATGGAGAAGTTGGCGACCTTGGAGACCACCAGCGTCTTGATCTCGCCGGAGCGGAAGGCGTCGAACAGCCGCTCGCGCTCCTTGTTCGTCGTCGACCCCTGGATCACCGGGGCGTCGAGCGCCGTCCCGAGCTCCTCGAGCTGGTCGAGGTAGGCGCCGATGACCAGCTTCTGCTCCTCGGGGTGCCGCTCCAGCACCCGCCGGATCACCGGCAGCTTCGACTTCGCCGTCGCCGCGATGCGGTAGCGCTCCTCGGGCTCGGCGACCGCGTAGGTCATCCGCTCCTCGTCGTCGAGCGAGACCCGCACCTCGACGCACTCCGCCGGGGCGATGTAGCCCTGCTGCTCGATGTCCTTCCACGGGGCGTCGTAGCGCTTGGGCCCGATGAGGGAGAAGACGTCGTCCTCGCGGCCGTCCTCGCGCACCAGCGTCGCGGTCAGCCCGAGCCGGCGGCGGGACTGCAGGTCGGCGGTGAGCCGGAAGATCGGGGCGGGGAGCAGGTGCACCTCGTCGTAGACGATCAGGCCCCAGTCCTGCGCGTCGAACAGGTCCAGGTGCCGGTACTCGCCCTTCCGGCGGGTGGTGATCACCTGGTAGGTCGCGATCGTGACCGGGCGGATCTCCTTGCGCTCGCCGGAGTACTCGCCGATCTCGTCCTCGGTCAGGGTCGTGCGGGCGAGCAGCTCGCGCTTCCACTGCCGCCCCGAGACGGTGTTGGTCACCAGGATCAGCGTGGTCGCCTTGGCCTCGGCCATCGCCGCGGCGCCGACCAGGGTCTTGCCCGCACCGCAGGGGAGGACGACGACGCCGGACCCGCCGGCCCAGAAGCCGTCGACGGCCTCCTGCTGGTAGTCGCGCAGGTGCCAGCCGTCCTGCTCCAGGAAGATCGGGTGCGCCTGCCCGTCGACGTAGCCGGCGAGGTCCTCGGCCGGCCAGCCCACCTTCAGCAGCGCCTGCTTGAGCCGCCCACGTTCCGAGGGGTGGACGACGACGCTGTCCTCGTCGATGCGGGCGCCGAGCATCGGTGCGACCTTCTTGGACCGGACGACCTCCTCCAGCACCGCGCGGTCCGACGAGCTGAGGACCAGCCCGTGCACCGGGTGGTTCTGCAGGGTCAGCCGCCCGAACCGGTCCATGGTGTCGGCGACGTCGACCAGCAGCGCGTGCGGCACCGGGTAGCGCGAGTAGCGCACCAGCGCGTCGACGACCTGCTCCGCGTCGTGCCCGGCGGCGCGGGCGTTCCACAGCGCCAGCGGGGTGACCCGGTAGGTGTGCACGTGCTCGGGGGAGCGCTCCAGCTCCGCGAACGGCGCGATCGCCGCCCGGCACTCCCGGGCCAGCGGGTGGTCGACCTCCAGCAGCAGGGTCTTGTCCGACTGGACGATCAGGGGGCCGTCGCTCACGCGCACGCATCCTTCGCTCGGGAACTGCGGCGCGGGCGAGCGCGCCGGACTGTCCACGGTAACGTCGCGGGACGACGCCCCCTTCCCTCCTCAGGTGCGCGGGCGCCAGCGCTTCCAGAGCGCCGTGGCGGCGGCCCGGGGCTTGCCGTCCCAGTGCAGCGAGACGTCCACCGTCATCTGCGCCTCGGACGCCTCGGTGACGACGGCGAGCAGCTCCACCGGCTCGGTGAGCGGGGCGGGGCGCAGGTACCGGACGTCGAGACCCGCCGTCACGTACGCCAGCGCCGCGCCGGGCAGCGCGGTCCAGCCCCGGGTGTCCGCCTCGTGCATGACCGCCGCCGCGCTGTGGCAGTCGAGCACCGTCCCGATGATCCCGCCGTTGAGGTAGCCCAGGCCGTTGTCGTGCTCCGGCCACGGCGTGAACGTGGCCGTGACGCCGTCCTCGCCCGGGTAGCTGCGCAGCCGCAGGCCGCGCTCGTTGGCCGGGCCGCAGCCGAAGCAGGTCAGCGTCGGGAACAGCCGTTCCTGGATGCTCGAGGTCACCCCGCCAGCTTGCCCGAACCCGGTGGCGGGTCCGGCCGTGGTGGGGTTCCTACCTCCCGGCCGCCGTCACATCCACCGTGAGCTCCACCCGCACGCGGTCCCCGGCCCGCAGCCCCTCGGCGGTCCGGACCGGCTTCTTCACCGGGAGCAGGTAGGAGCGGGTCTTCGCGTCCGGGAACAGCGACGTCTGCCACGAGGTGCTCCCCACCCTGGCGGTGACCCGCACGGAGCCGAACCCGGTGCGGGCACCCGCACCGCGCTCCCGCACGTCGTCGGCGAGCTCCGGGGGCAGGGCGAGGAAGTGCCACGGCGCCGGGCCGACGTGCTCCCGCAGGACGGCGGTGAACGTCTCGGTCACACCGGCACGGTAGGGCGTCCCACCGACGGGAACGGTGCCCGAGGTCAGCCGGCGGCGTCCTCCTCCTCGACCAGGGCCACCGAGGTGATCCGGTGGACGGCGAACGTGCGGTTCTCGCCGCGCCGCTCGTCGTAGCCCTGCAGGAACCCGCCGACCAGCGACACCGGCTGCACCACCCGCTGGCTGCCGCTGCCCTGCGCGTCCACGTAGCCCAGCCACACCGGGACGCCCTCCCGCACGGCGCGCGAGAGCAGCTCCAGCGTCGACGCCGTCGTCACCCCGGGCACCTGGCGCACGGCCTCGCCGCGGCGGGCGGCGACCGCGGCGTCGCCGGCGCGGATCTCCCGCACGGTCGCGGCCAGCTCGTCGCCCGACAGCGGCCGGGCGGCCGGCTGCGACTCGCTGCCGGGACGGCGGCCGGCGGCCCGCGGCCGGGCCGGGGGACGGGTGAGGACTGCGCCGCCCGGGTTCTCGCCGGCCGGGGCGTACCCGGCCTCGCGGAGGACCGTGAGCACCTCGTCGGCACCCAGCCCGCTGACCAGCACGCCCGGCGCGAGCCGGCGCAGCTCGGCGGCGGCCGTGCGCCTGTCGCTGAGCACCTGCGCGAGCAGCCCGTGGTCGTCGGAGCGGACGTAGGACTCGATCGCGCCGACCCGCAGCCGCCCGTGCTGGCGGGCGACGTCGTCCACCAGGTAGTCCAGCGCCTGCGGCACGGGGGTGCGCGAGGCGCGGGCGAAGAACTGGTGCAGGTCGTCGGCCGACCACCCGGCGTCGAGCGCCCGGCGCACGCTGGCCTCCGACACCCGGAACACCGTCGCCCCGCCGGAGGACTCGACGTCGGCGACGACGGCGAGGGTGTCGGCCAGCCCGCTGACCAGCGGGCCCGGCGCGATCAGCGACAGGTCCGGCTGGGCCAGCACGT
Source organism: Blastococcus sp. TF02A-30 (assembly GCF_003319185.1). Taxonomy (GTDB): domain Bacteria; phylum Actinomycetota; class Actinomycetes; order Mycobacteriales; family Geodermatophilaceae; genus Blastococcus. The sequence goes on along the minus strand of NZ_QOHJ01000010.1, from coordinate 19,366 downwards.
GGTCGACCGGTTCCGGCAGCAGGCCGCGCATCCCGTCGGCGGCGCCGTCCTCGCCGCGGGCCAGCAGCCCGCGACCGCCGGAGGAGAGCACCCCGCCGCCGACGACGCCCAGCCGCGCGGCCTCGTCGAGCATCCCCGGAACCGGGGCCAGCCGGTCGGCGCGCCGGGGCGTGCGCCAGCGCAGCAGCGCCACCAGCTCGTCGGGCGCCACGCCGCTGCCGGCCGGGTGCTCGGCGAGCGTGGCCAGCACCGAGCGGCGGATCGCCGGGGCGGTGTGCCGCACGAGGTCGGGGGAGAGCGGGTTGGCCGCCTTGCCGGCGACGTCGCGCTGACCCACGAGCGACGGCAGCCGCACGCTGCCCAGCCAGCCGCTCGCGAGCAGCGCCCACCGGTCGGCCAGGTCCTGCTCGCGCCAGACGTCGTAGCCGCGGGTGGGCAGCCACTCGTCGCGGTGCGGGCCGCCGACGTCGAGCAGCCCGGCCGCCGAGGCCAGCTCCAGCAGCCAGGCGGCCTCCGGCTCGGGCACGTGCAGCGCCCGCGCCAGCCGCTTCTGGTCGCGCACGCCCACCCCGCCGCTGCGCAGCAGCCCGGCCGGCTCCTCCTCGAGCAGGGTGAGCAGCTCGCCGACGCGGCCGACCGCCTCCAGCGCGGCACCGGCCGCCTGCCGGTCGACCACCTCCGGGTCGCGGCTGGTCACCGCGGGCTCCGGGCGCAGCCGCGGCGGGCCGTACGGCCGGTCGCCGCGCAGCAGCAGCCCGATCTCGCGCGGCAGCTCCACGTTCAGCGCGTCGATGCGGGCCAGCAGCCCGCGCTGCAGCAGCCGGCGGGCCGGCGTGCTCGCGGTACCGGTGGTGTCGGGGAGGTGGCCCACCGGGCGGTCGCCGGCCAGCCGGTCGAGCACCTCGCGCTCCTCCGGCGCCAGCTCGGCCAGGACGGCGGGCAGGTCGGCGGGCAGCTGCACCCGCAGGTCGAGCGCCCGGCGACCGAGCCCGGCCGGGTGCCGGACCGCGCGGCGGACCGGGTCGGGCGCGTGGAGGACGTCGTCGCCCCACAGCAGCGCCCGGGTGGTGAGCGTCCCCAGGGCCCGCTGCAGCACGTCGTCCGGCACCTCGGGCAGCGCGGCGGGCAGGTCCTCGGGCGGCAGGCCGTCGGTCGGCGCCAGGAGGACGACGTCGAGCACCTGCAGCGTGGCGGCGTCCAGCTCGTCCAGCGCGCGGTCCACCGACACCGGCACCGCCAGCCGGCTGGCCAGGGCGACGACGTCCGAGGGGGCCGGGCGCGCGACGTCGGGCCGGGCGGCCAGCAGCGCGGCGAGCTGCTCGTCGCTGCGGGTGCGCAGCCAGGCGGCGAGCGTCGCCGGGGGATCGGTGGGCATCCGCTCCACGCTACGACGCCCTCCGGTCGCACGCCGTCGTCGCTGCGGCGGTGCACCCGGCCAGGTGAGACGCGACTTCCCCCGCCGGGAGGGGTGGCGCCGTGCATCCGGGGTACCGCGTCGGCGAAGATGGGCACGACGGTGCACCGGGCGGTGCACGCCGAGCACACGGAGGCGACATGGCCAAGCGCAACCCGAAGAACGCGCACCTGGTGGAGCCCACCTGGGGCGAGTCGGAGGACGGTGGCCCGCCGCTGACCGAGCTCTCCGCATCCGTCGCGGGTGGCCTCTCGCCGTTCGGGCAGGACCACGGCTTCCCGATCCCGGTCGAGTACGTCCGCTACGCCCACCCGACGGACAAGCCGAACCGGGCGGGCGTCCAGCTGGCGGAGAACCGGAAGCGGTGACCACGCCCGCGCTGCCGTCCTACAGCAGCGGGACCTCGACGGTCCCCCTGCTGGGGGACACGATCGGGGCCAACCTGGCCCGGACGGCAGCGCGGGTCGGCGACGCCGAGGCGCTCGTCGAGTGCGCCACCGGCCGTCGCTGGACCTACGCGGAGCTCGTCGCCGACGTCGGGGCCTGCGCGCTCGGGCTCGACGCCCTGGGCGTGGCCAAGGGCGACCGGGTCGGCATCTGGGCGCCCAACTGCGCGGAGTGGGTGTTCGTCCAGTACGCGACCGCCGAGCTCGGCGCGATCCTGGTCAACATCAACCCGGCGTACCGCACCCACGAGCTGGCCTACGTGCTGCGCCAGGCCGGCATCTCGGTGCTGGTGAGCGCCCCGGAGTTCAGGACCAGCGACTACCGCGCGATGGTGGCCGAGGTGCGGCCGGACTGCCCCGACCTGCGCGAGGTCGTCTTCCTCGGCTCACCGGAGTGGGAGCACCTCCTGGCCACCGGGCGGGCGGGCGACCGCGGGCTGCTGGCCGAGCGCGAGACGCAGCTCTCGGCCGACGACCCGATCAACATCCAGTACACGTCGGGGACGACGGGCTTCCCGAAGGGCGCCACCCTCACCCACCACAACCTGCTCAACAACGGGTTCTTCGTGGGCGAGGGGTGCGGCTACACCGAGGCCGACCGGATCTGCATCCCGGTGCCCTACTACCACTGCTTCGGCATGGGCATGGGCAACCTCGCGGCCACCTCGCACGGCGCCACCATGGTCATCCCCGCGCCCGGGTTCGACCCGGCGGCGACGCTGCGCGCCGTGCAGGAGGAGCGCTGCACCTCGCTCTACGGCGTCCCGACGATGTTCATCGCCGAGCTGGCGCTGCCCGACTTCGCCGACTACGACCTCACCACCCTGCGCACCGGCATCATGGCCGGCTCACCCTGCCCGGTGGAGGTGATGAAGCGGGTGGTCGCCGAGATGGGCATGACCGAGGTGACCATCTGCTACGGCATGACCGAGACCTCGCCGGTCTCCACCCAGACCGGTGCCGACGACGACCTCGAGCGGCGCACCTCCACGGTCGGCCGGGTGCACCCGCACCTCGAGGTCAAGGTCGTCGACCCCGAGACCGGGCTGACCGTGCCGCGCGGGACGCCGGGGGAGTTCTGCACCCGCGGCTACTCGGTGATGCTCGGCTACTGGGACGAGCCGGAGAAGACGGCCGAGGTGATCGACGCCGCGCGCTGGATGCACACCGGCGACCTCGCCGTCATGGACGACGCCGGCTACCTCAACATCGTCGGCCGGATCAAGGACATGGTGATCCGCGGCGGGGAGAACGTGTACCCGCGGGAGATCGAGGAGTTCCTCTACACCCACCCCGACGTCGTCGACGCCCAGGTCATCGGCGTCCCCGACGAGCGGTACGGCGAGGAGCTCATGGCCTGGGTGCGGCTGCGCGAGGGCGCCGAGCCGCTCACCGCCGAGGCGCTGCGGGCCTTCTGCACCGGCAAGCTGGCGCACTACAAGGTGCCCCGGTACGTGAAGGTCGTCGACGCCTTCCCGATGACGGTCACCGGCAAGGTGCGCAAGGTGGAGATGCGCGAGACGTCGGTCGTGGAGCTGGGCCTGCAGCAGGCCGCCGGCATCCGGAACGCCTAGGTCTTCGACCGGTTGCGCCCCGGGGCGCCGCTGCCAGGATGTCCGCCGTGAGGATCGATCACCGCGTCGTCGTCTTCGACGCCGCCGACCTGGACACGGAGAGCCGCTTCTGGGCAGGCGTGCTGGGCGGCACGGTCGACGCCGAGGACGACTGGCACATGGTGCTGGTCGACGGCAGGCCGAGCGTCGGCGTCCAGCTCGCGCCGGACCACGTCCCGCCCGTGTGGCCGGACGGGCAGCCACCGCAGCAGATCCACCTCGACCTGTGGGTCCCGGACATCGAGGAGGCTCGGGCCACCGTCACCGCGCTGGGCGCGACGGTGCTCGCCTCGGCCGACGACGGGGTCTCGGCCGACGCGTTCGAGGTCTACGCCGATCCCGCGGGGCACCCGTTCTGCCTGTGCTGGGTCACCGGCAGGTGACGCCCGCAGGGGGAGTGGTCAGGCCCTGGCGCTGGAGGTGGGCGCCAGCCGCACGATCAGCTTCGACACGAAGCTGCCGACGACGACCCAGATCAGCGCGGCCAGCCCGTCGTTGATCGCCTCGCCGATCTTCGGGTCCGACGGCTGGAACAGGTCCTCGGTGAACCAGCCGAAGGTGTCGCGGACGCTCGCCGTGAACTCGACCAGGGCGTTGGCCGGGTTGGCCTCGAAGAGCACGAACACGGCGTGCGCGACGATCAGCCCGCCGATCACCGACGCGACCACGCGCACGACGGTGGCGAGCAGGGTGAACAGGCGGGTCGCACCGGCGCTGGCCATGGCGTGATCATGCCCGGGACGACCCGGCGCCGCGACCCGTCGCGGGTTCGGCTCAGGCGCTCTCGCACGCCACCACGAGCGCCCGGTGGTCGCTCAGCGGCAGCTGCACCGCCTGCGCGGGACCGGACGCCCGCAGCGGCCCGCGGACCAGCACGTGGTCGAGCTGGCGCATCGGCCGCCCGGTCGGGAACGTGGGCGCCGACGCGATCGACTGCAGCCCGCTGTGCCGCGTGGCCGGTCCGCGCTGCATGTTCAGGTCCCCGATGAGCACCAGCGGCTCGGGGGAGCCGTCGACCGCGCGCACCAGCTGGCGCAGCTGCCGCTTGTTCCACCCGGGGATGAACGACAGGTGGGTGTTGCAGACGGTGAACCGGCCGAGCGGGCCGTCGACGACCGCGGCCACCGCGACCCGTGGCTCGTCGCGCGCGAGGAAGGGGCGGTTGGTCTGCTGCGACCACAGCGGCACGCTGGCCCGCATCGCCGGCAGCCGGACCACCCGCCAGGAGACCACCGGCCAGCGGGACAGCAGCGCGATGCCGTAGCTCGCCGAACCGGGCTGCTCGTCCCCGGTCGCGGCCATCCAGGTGCCCCCGGGCGTCCCGGAGAGGGCGGCGACGAACTGCGAGTCGACCGCGCCCATCGCCTCGGCCGCGACGGCGGTCAGGTCCGCGTTCATCGACCGCGGCTGGTCCCGGTCCACCTCCTGCAGCCCCAGGACGTCGGCGTCGAGGTCCTTGACGGCGGCGGCGAGCCGGTCGACGTCGACCGAGCCGTCGTCCAGCGAGCGCCCGTGCAGGATGTTGAAGGTCGCGATGCGCACGGGCCCTCCATAGCCGCTCGGCCGCGGGATACACGGTGCGTATCCCGCCCGATGCGGGTAGCAGCAGCTCGTGCCGCCGTCTGACGACCTCCGTGAGAACGTCCGCGACCTGCTCAAGCGCACCGCCGTGGCGCTCAAGGAGGCCGGGGTGCCGTTCGCCCTCTGCGGTGGCTACGCCGCCTGGGTGCGCGGTGCACCCGAACCGGACCACGACGCCGACTTCCTCGTGCCCGCGGCCGAGTCCGAGCGGGCGGCCAAGGCGCTGGCCGACGCCGGCCTGCAGGTCCTCGACCCCGCGGAGGACTGGCTGCTCAAGGTGGTGCGCGACGACGTGTTCGTCGACGTCCTCTGGCGCACGTGCGGCGTCCCGGTCGAGTCCGACCTGGTCGACCGCGCCGAGGTGCTGCCCGTGCTGTCGGTGCAGATGCCGGTGCTCGCGGCCACCGACGTCGTCGTCACCAAGCTGATGGCCCTCGACGAGCACTACTGCGATTTCTCCCGGATGCTGCCGGTCGCCCGGGCGCTGCGGGAGCAGGTCGACTGGGCGGTGGTGGAGCGGCAGGTGGCGGGCAACGACTTCGCCGTCGTCTTCCTGCAGCTGCTCGGCCGGCTCGGCATCGTGGAGCGGTTCAGCCCCGCGTGAGGACGGCGGCCGCGGCGACCAGCGCGACGAGGGCGACCACGGCCGTGACGGCGGCGACGAGCCGCGGCTCGGCGACGCGCCCGCGGCGGTCCTCCAGCCGGCGGTAGCGCCGCGGCGCCAGCCCGCCGAGCACGGCCAGCCCCAGCAGCGCGACGGCGCCCGCGAGCACCAGCACGACGGCCGACCGGTCCTCGACCGCACGGTGACCGAGCAGCCCGGCGACGGCGAGCACGCCCAGCCCGGTGCGCTGCCAGGCCAGCGCCGTGCGCTCGGGCTGGGTCTCGACCTCGCTCACCGCTGGACCAGCTCGACGCCGACCAGGACGGCGACCACCACGACCACCGCGGCGACGGCGGCGCTGATCGCCGGCGCGAGCCAGCTGGCCGGCAGCCGGCGGCCGTCCTCGATCGCCGCCTCGTTGGCCCGCCAGCGCCGGTAGCCGGCCAGCGCCACCCCGAGGCCGAGCAGCACCAGGGCCAGGGCCACCGCCGCGCTGCCCCAGCGGGCACCCAGATCGGGGGCGTAGGTGGCCACCGCGACGCCGCCGGCGACCAGCGCGAGCGCGGTGCGCAGCCAGGCCAGCAGCGTCCGCTCGTTGGCGAGGGTGAACCGGTAGTCGGGGTGGCTGTCGGGAGCGGGCACCGGGCCAGTGTCCGGGCGGTGCGGGAAAAAGGCAGGTCCGGGTGGGCGCGGGCGGCGGCTAACCTTGACGCCGAGCGGCACCGAGCCGCCGTCGTCCCGGCTGCCAGCCGCACCACAGCGAGGAACTGAGGGATCCAACGTGCCCACCGGCAAGGTCAAGTGGTTCAACCCGGAGAAGGGTTTCGGCTTCCTCGCCCGCGAGGACGGTCCCGACGTCTTCGTGCACAAGGACGCACTGCCCGCCGGCACCTCGGAGCTGAAGCCCGGCCAGCGGGTGGAGTTCGGCATCGTCGCCGGCCGGCGCGGTGACCAGGCGCTGCAGGTGCGGATCCTCGACCCGCTGCCCTCGGTCTCGGCGGCCGCGCGCGCGGCGACCCGCAAGAAGCCCGACGAGCTGGTCCCGATCATCGAGGACCTCATCAAGCTGCTCGACGACGTCGGCGAGGGCCTGCGCCACGGCCGGCACCCCGACCGCGCGGAGTCCCGCAAGGTCGCCTCGGTGCTGCGCGCCGTGGCCGCCGACCTCGAGGCCTGACGCCGGGGCTCAGCCGCCGGCGCGGATGAAGCCGATCGGCCAGGCCCGCGACCACACGCCGCAGTCGCCGCCCTTGTCCTCGACGACCAGGAGGTAGAAGGCCGGCGGGACGACGTCGGAGCTGTTGATCCCGCTGAACCGCCCCTCTCCCTCGGGGACCTCGACCGTGCCGAGCTTCTCCTGGAGCTGGTCGTCGAAGACCTGCACGCCCCAGCCGCGGTCGGCGACCGAGTCGGGCACGGTCAGCGTGATCTCCGCGTCGGGGGAGACCTCGACGACCGGCGGCGTGCTGTCGTAGCGCACCTCCTCGCCGTCCTCGCAGCCCTGGACGGCGCGGGCGTTCACGTCCTGCCCGCCGACCTGCACCCGCACCTCGCCGGGTCCCTCCTCGCTCGAGCAGCCGGCCAGCAGCAGGGCCACGGCGGGCAGGAGGGCGGTGGTGCGACGGAGGTTCACTGCGTTCCCATGGGTGTCGTCGGGGCGTCCGGTCGGACCGGCGCGGGGGAGGGGCGGCCGGCCACCAGGCTCCACACCACCAGGCCGACGGCGAGCACCAGCAGCGCCGCGGCGACGGTGAAGCCGATCCAGCCCGTGGTGGGCAGGGCGATGCCGAGGCCGCCGCCGGCGACCCAGGCCAGCTGCAGCACGGTCTCGGAGCGGGCGAACGCCGAGGCGCGCAGCCGCTCGGGCACCTCGCGCTGGATGATCGCGTCGAGCGCCACCTTGCCCAGCGCGTTGGTGATCGCGGCGACGAGCGCCACCACGGCCGCCATGGCGAAGCTGTAGAACACCGCGGCCAGCACCGTGACGGCCGCGGCGGTGGTCGCGGAGAGCAGCACCACGCGGTCCGGCGCCGCGGTCTGCAGGCGGGAACCGGCCGCGGTCCCGGCGAAGCTGCCCACCCCGGCCGCGGCGGCGACCGTGCCCAGGGCGAGCGTCGCCTCCCACCCGCCGGTGTACGTCGCCTGGACGAGGAACGCCAGGAAGATGGTGAGGAAGCCGGTCAGCCCGCGCAGCGCCGCGCTGGCCCGCAGCGCCAGCACCACGTGCGGGCTGACCCGGGTCCGGCGGCGCCCGGGCACGGGGATCTCGGCGGTGCGCAGCACGTCGGCCGGCAGCTCACCCGCGGGGACGTCGACGTGCCGGGGCAGCCGGACGGCCAGCACCCCGGCGACGGTGAACACCGCGGCGGTCAGCCACAGCTCCGGGGCGAAGCCGAGCGCCCACGCGACACCGGCGGCCACCGCCCCCGCCGCACCGGAGGTGGCCAGCCCGAACACCGACAGCCGCGCGTTGGCCGAGGTGAGTGACATGGCCGCCGGCAGCACCCGCGGGACGACGGCGGCGCGCAGCACGTTGTGCGCCTTGGAGAGCACCAGGACCCCGAGCGCCGCGGGGTAGAGCAGCAGGTCGTCGAAGTGCGTCGCCATGACCAGCGCCAGCGCCGCGCGACCCAGCGAGCTGGCGCCCAGGGCCCACCGGCGGCCGCGCTGCAGCTTGTCGAGCAGCGGCCCGATGACCGGCGCCAGCACCGCGAACGGCGCCATGGTCACCAGCAGGTAGAGGGCGACGTTGCCGCGCTGGGCGTCGGTCGTGGCCGCGAAGAACAGGGTGCCCGCCAGCGAGACGGCGATCATCGCGTCGCCGGCCATGTGCAGGGCGTTGACCCACAGCAGCTGGGTGAGCCCGGTGGCCTCGGCCCCGTCCGCCCGGCTGGCCGCCTGCACCCGGCGGGCGGCGGCCCGGCTGAGCTGCCGCGTCCGGGCGACGGCGACGCGGGTGACCGTGACCTTCCCCGGTGCCTGCGGCAGCGGCGCCGTCGACGGCCGGGTCAGCGGCGTCGTGTCGGCCCGGTCCGGCGGGATCGGCCCGGGGTGGCGGGAGGCGGGCACCTCCCCATGGTGCCGCACCCACCTGGGAGGACGGTCCGTTGCCTCGCCCGGGGGATCCGCCCCACCACCGCCGGCCCCCCTCAGGGATGATGGGGGACGTGCCCGATGCCCACGCCTCCTCCTCCCGGTCCGCTGCCTCCGGCCCGCTCGCCGGGGCGGTCGAGCAGGCACGCGCCGCCGCCGTGGAGACCGCCGGCGACCCGGACCTGGTGGGCGAGCACCTCGGGGCGTCCCCCGAGGTGTTCCGGCCGACCGCCGACGACGTCCCGGCCGAGGCGCTCGGCTCCGTCGTCACCCACACCTTCGCCAGCCGGCTGCCCGGCTACGTCGGGTGGCACTGGGCGGTGACGGTCGCCGGCGTGCCCGGCGAGGACACCGTGACCGTCGACGAGGTCGTGCTGCTGCCCGGTGACTCGGCGCTGCTGGCGCCGGCCTGGGTGCCCTGGCACGAGCGGCTCCGCCCCGGCGACCTCTCCGTCGGCGACGTGCTGCCCTCCACGGAGGACGACCCCCGGCTGGTCCCCACCTGGACGGCGTCCGACGACTCCGCCGACGACCCCGAGGGCCGGGTCGTCGCCGAGGAGCTCGGCCTGGGCCGCGAGCGGGTGATGTCCGCCGAGGGCCGCGCCGAGGCGGTCGCCCGCTGGAACGCCGGTGACTTCGGGCCCGGGTCGGCCATGGCCCGCTCCGCCCCGGGGCCGTGCGCCACCTGCGGGTTCTGGCTGCCGCTGGCCGGCTCGCTGCGCCAGCGGATCGGCGCCTGCGGCAACGTCTACGCCCCGGCCGACGGCCGGGTCGTCACCGCCGACTACGGCTGCGGGGCGCACAGCCAGGCCACGCTCGTCGTCACCGAGCCCACCGAGGTGGTCAACTCGGCGCGCTACGACACCGGGGCGTTCGACGTCCTGACCGACTAGTCCTTGCGGCCGAGCTGGCCCTGCCAGCGCATGATGCCCAGGCCCAGGAGGGCCAGGCCGATCGCGGCCAGGCAGGTCCAGGTCCAGAGCCGGTCGACGCGGTCGCCCAGGAGCAGCACGACGACCAGGGCGACCGCCCACAGCGCGATGCCGGCGAGGACGACGCGGGCGGTGTCCACGCGCAGCGGCGGGGGAGCCTGCTTGGTCGGTCGGGCCACGCTGCGACTCTAGGTCGAGACCGCACCGTGACCGGGAACGGGTTCGCCCGCACGGGTGCATGAACGATCATGTGGCACGCTGTCGCCGCTCGTCAGCCGATGCCCGGGAGTCCTCGATGTCCGATCCGTCCCGCCCGAACCAGGGCTTGTCCGCCACGGAGCAGGCCACCGCGCCGCGCCGCAGCGAGGGCCCCCGCGTCCGGCCGAGGAACGGTCTCGACCGCTACTTCGAGATCAGCGCCCGGCGGTCCACCGTCACCCGCGAGGTGCGCGGCGGGTTCACGACCTTCTTCACGATGGCCTACATCGTGGTGCTCAACCCGATCATCCTGACCGGCGCGGACATCAGCGGGAACGAGCTGCCGTTCGCCTCGGTCGCCGCGGTCACCGCGCTCATCGCCGGCGTGATGACGATCCTCATGGGGGTCGTCGGCCGGTACCCCTTCGCGCTGGCGACCGGGCTGGGCATCAACGCGATCGTCGCCGTCTACGCCTCCACCCAGCTGTCCTGGCCCGAGATCATGGGCCTGGTCGTGCTCGAGGGCCTGCTCATCACCGTGCTGGTGCTCACCGGCTTCCGGCGGGCGGTGTTCGAGGCCATCCCGCCGCAGCTGAAGACCGCGATCGCCGTCGGCATCGGCTTCTTCCTCACGATCATCGGCCTGGCCGACGCCGGGGTCATCCGCCCGGGCAACCCCCTGATCAGCTTCGGTGTCGGCGGGCAGCTCGCCGGCTGGCCGCTGCTGGTCTTCGTCGTCGGCCTGCTGCTCATGGCCGTCCTCGTGGTGCGCAAGGTCAGGGGCGCGCTGCTCATCGGCATCGTGGCGACCACGGTGCTGGCGATCGTCGTCGAGGCGATCGCCGACATCGGCCCGAAGTTCGGCGCCGACGGCTCGGTCAACGACCGCGGCTGGGCGCTGCAGGTGCCCGAGCTGCCGGACGACGTCGTGAGCAGCCCCGATCTCTCGCTGATCGGCAACTTCTCCCTGTTCGGCGGCTTCGAGCGGATCGGCATCATCGCCGCGCTGCTCATCGTCTTCTCGATCATGATCGCCGACTTCTTCGACACGGTCGGCACCGTGACCGCGGTCGGGGCCGAGGGCGACATGCTGGACGAGAAGGGCAACCTGCCCAAGTCGCAGCCGGTGCTGCTGGTCGACTCGATCGCCGCAGCCGCCGGTGGCGCGGGCAGCGTCTCGTCGAACACCACCTACATCGAGAGCACGGCCGGTGTCGCCGACGGCGCCCGCACCGGCTTCGCCAGCGTCGTCACCGGTGTGCTGTTCCTCGTGGCCATGCTGTTCACGCCGCTGGTCGAGATGGTGCCCTCGGAGGCCGCCGCGCCCGCGCTGGTCATCGTCGGCGCGCTGATGGTCACCCAGATCCGGCACCTGGCCTGGGACGACATGTCCCTGGTCATCCCGGCCTTCCTCACGATCGCCCTGATGCCGTTCACCTACTCGATCACCAACGGCATCGGCGCCGGCGTCATCACCTACGTCCTGCTGCGGACGGCCACCGGCCGGCGTCGCGACGTGCACCCGCTCATGTGGGTCATCGCGGTGCTGTTCCTCGTCTACTTCGCCCTCGAGCCGCTGCAGCAGCTGTTCTGAGCGAACTACTGAGATAGGCTAAAGACTGTGAGCCGGACGACGCTGGACACCGCCGCGCTCGCGCACGACCTGCGCCTGGCGGTCATGCGCTTCTCGCGGCGGCTGCGCAACCAGCGCGTCGACACCTCGGTGACGCTGACCCACCTGGCGGCGCTCTCGACGCTCAAGCGGCACGGTCCGATGAGCCCGGGCGAGCTGGCGGGCCACGAGCGGGTGCAGCCGCCGTCGATGACCCGGGTCGTCGTCGCGCTCGAGGGCATGGGCCTGGTCACCCGCACCCCGCACCCGACCGACGGCCGGCAGGTCGTCATCGACCTCACCCCGGCGGCCGACGAGCTGCTCAACGCCGAGGCGCAGGCGCGGGAGGCGTGGCTGTCCGGCCGGCTGCAGGAGCTCTCGGCCGAGGAGCGGGCGGTGCTGCGCGAGGCGGCCGAGATCATGGACAAGCTGGCCAGTGGGTGACCTCCTCGAGCGCTGACCAGGACACGGAGGGGCGCCGGCGCGGCGGGGGCATGTTCCGCTCGCTGCGGGTGCCCAACTTCCGGCGCTACGCCTCGGCGAACCTGGTCAGCCTCACCGGTACGTGGATGCAGCGCATCGGCCAGGACTGGCTGGTGCTCCAGCTCTCCGACGACAGCGGGATCGCCCTCGGGCTGATCACCGCGCTGCAGTTCGGCCCCACCCTGTTCCTCAGCATGTACGGCGGGGTGCTCGCCGACCGCTACCCCAAGCGCCGGCTGCTGATCGGCACCCAGGTGCTGATGGGCCTCCTGGCGCTGCTGCTCGGGCTGCTCGTCGCCACCGACGCCGTCGACCTGTGGCACGTCTTCGTCCTGGCCGGCGGCCTCGGCGCGGTCTCGGCGATCGACGCGCCGGTGCGCCAGGCGTTCGTCTCGGAGATGGTCGGGCCCGAGCTGCTCACCAACGCGGTGAGCCTGAACTCCACGATCTTCAACGGCGCCCGCCTGGTCGGGCCCTCGGTGGCCGGGCTGCTCATCGGCTGGGCCTCGGGCGACACCGCGCCGGCGTTCTTCGTCAACGCGGCGAGCTTCGCGTTCACCATCGTCGCCCTGGCCTCGATGCGCGCCGACCAGCTGCACCCCAGCCCGCCCGTCGCCCGCGCCAAGGGCCAGCTGCGGGCCGGGCTGGCCTACACCTGGGCGCACCACGACCTGCGGCTGGCCATGGTGCTGGCCTTCGTGATCGGCACCTTCGGCTTCAACTACCAGGTGACGATCGCGCTCATGGCCCGCGAGCAGTTCGGCCTCGGCGCGGAGGCCTTCGGCCTGCTGTCGACGACGTTCGCGATCGGCTCGCTGACCGGCGCCCTGCTGTCCACCCGCCGCAGCGTGCGCCCGCGGCAGCGCTTCCTGATCGGGTCGGCGGTCGTGTTCGGCGTGCTCACCGTCGTGGCGGGGCTCGCGCCCGGGTACGCCGCGTTCGCCGTCCTGCTCGTGCCCACGGGCGCCGCGGCGCTGGTCTTCAGCGTCGCCAACAACAGCTTCGTGCAGCTCGGCGCCGATCCGCAGATGCGCGGGCGCGTGATGGCGCTCTACTTCATGTGCTTCATGGGTGGCACGCCCGTCGGCGCCCCGCTGATCGGCTGGATCTCCGAGCACCTGGGCGCGCCGTGGGGCCTGATCCTGGGCGGCGCCGTCGTGGTCGTCGCGGGCGTGGCCGCCGGGGCGGTGCTCGCACGGGGCCGGTCGGTGCGCCTGGAGGGCTCCCGCCGGAGGCCGTGGCTACGGCTGCGGGTCGGTCCGCGCGGGGTCGCCGCACCGGGCCTGCGGGCCGCGGAGGAGGCCGTCGCGGCGCAGGCGCCCGGGAGCCAGGCGACCGGTCGCTGACCGGCTGCCGGACGGCCGGCCGGCGAGTAGCCTCGCAGCCGCAACGCCCAGCGTCGGGAGTTCGCCATGGCCGGCCCGCTCGTCCAGCTGCTGCTGATCCTGCTGGTGCTCTGCGCCGTCGTCGTCGGTTACCTGCCCGCCGAGCGCTGGCTGGCCGAGCGCCGTGCCCGGCGGCACGTGCGGCCGCCGCACCGCCCGCTGCAGCTGGTCGCCGCGGACATCCGCCGGCTGGCCGGGCAGCTGGCCCGCGTGCCGGCCGGAGCGCCCATGACCCGGCGACGCGCGCTGGAGGCCGCCTACGACGACGTGCTGTGCGAGGCCGCGGAGATGCTGGACGTGCCGCAGGAGCTGCGCGGCCTCCCCGAGGGGAAGCGGCGCGAGGCCGAGCGGCACCGGCTGGTGGCCGCGCTGGCCGCGGCCGGGCTGGCGGTGGGCGGCTGAGCACCGCGCGGCTGTTCTTCGCCGTCGATCCACCGGCGGAGGCGCGTGCGCACCTGGCCGCCGCGGTCGACCCGCTGCGCGCGCTGCCGGGTGCGCCCCGCTGGACCCCTCCGGACCGCTGGCACCTCACGTTGCTGTTCCTCGCGGCGGTGCCGCGGGCGCTCGTGCCCGAGCTGGTCGAGGCCGCGGCGCCCGCCGTCGCGGCCACGCCGCCGATGCGCCTCCGGCTGGCCAGTGGCGGCCGGTTCGGGTCCGCCCGGCGCCCGCAGGTGGCGTGGGCGGGCCTGGACGGCGACGTCGTCCCGCTCACCGAGCTGGCCCGGCGGCTCGGCGTGGTGGCCGGCGGGCTGGGGCTGCCCGTGGAGGACCGGCCGTTCCGCCCGCACCTGACCCTCGGCCGCTGGCGTCCGCGGCAGGCCGCGGACGGCTCGCTGACCGACCGGCTGGCGGGCTACCGGGGCCCGGGGTGGGTCGCCGACGAGGTGCGGCTCTGGGAGAGCCGGCTCGGCGCCGAGTCCCGCTACGAGCGGGTCGCCGCCTGGCCCCTGGTGCCTCGGGCAGAGGAACCGATGCCTACGGAACCCGGGCGGAAACCATAGGCATCGCCTCCTGTGCCCGGGTCACCAGGCGTACTCCACGGGCGCCGGCCGGTAGCCCGGGAAGATCTCGTCGAGGCGGGCCAGCTGGTCGTCGGTCAGCCGGATCTCCAGCGCCCGGAGGCCGCCCTCGAGCTGCTCCATCGTCCGCGGGCCGACGATAGGCGCGGTCACGCCGGCCTGGTGCAGCAGCCAGGCGACGCCGACGTCGGCGGGCTGCTGCCCGAGCTCGCGGCAGAACCCCTCCCACGCCTCCAGCGCTGCGCGGTGCTGCTCGATCCGCTTCCGGTTGCGCTCCTCGCCGCGGCGCCCGCCCTCGGCCTTCTCCAGCGCGCCGGCGAGCAGGCCACCCGCCAGCGGGCTCCAGGGGATCACCCCGATCCCGAGGTGCCGCGCGGCCGGCAGCACCTCCAGCTCCACGTGCCGGGTGAGCAGGTTGTAGTGCGACTGCTCGCTGACCAGACCGAGGAAGTGCCGCCGGGCCGCCGCCGCGTTGGCCGCGACCAGCTGCCAGGCGGCGTGGTTCGACGAGCCGACGTACAGCACCTTGCCCTGGGCGACGAGCGTCTCGCAGGCCTGCCAGATCTCCTCCCACGGCGTGCGCAGGTCGACGTGGTGGAACTGGTAGAGGTCGATCCAGTCGGTGCCCAGCCGGCGCAGCGACGCCTCGCACGCCCGGACGATGTTGCGGGCGGACAGGAAGGTGTCGTTGGGCCAGTCCGACATCCCGCCGTAGACCTTGGTGGCCAGCACCGTCTTCTCCCGGCGCTGCCCGCCCTGGGCGAACCAGCTGCCGAGGACCTCCTCGGTCCGGCCCTTGCCCGCCTCGAAGCCGTAGACGTTGGCGGTGTCGAAGAAGTTGATCCCCTCGGCCAGCGCCCGGTCCATGATCGCGTGGCTGTCGGCCTCCTCTGTCTTCCAGCCGAAGTTCATGGTGCCCAGGCACAGGCGGGAGACCGACAGGCCGCTGCGGCCGAGGTGCGTGTAGTCCACGGGGATCACCCTGGCACCCTGGTCGCCGTGCCGCAGAACGATCAGCCCAGCTCCGCCTTCGACGTCGCGACCGCGGTGCGCCGCGCCGAGGGACCGGTCCTGGTCGCCGACCTCGACCCGACCTGGGAGGTCGGCGGCGGGATCCTCAACGGTGGGTACCTGCTGTCGGTGGCCGGGCGGGCGGCGGTGCTGGACAGCCCGCACGAGCACCCCGTGGCGATGTCGGCCAGCTACCTGCGGGCTGCCTCGGGCGGACCGGCCACCCTCACCGTCACCCCGGGGCCCGCGGGACGGACCCTCGCCCACTCGCTGATCACCCTCGCCGACGACGGCGGGCCGGTCATCACCGTCCAGGCGACGACGGCCACCCTCGGCGACGAGGCGCCGGAGTACTCCGAGCCCGCGCCCGAGGTGGCCGGCCCGGACGAGTGCATCGACATGGCCGAGCACGCCGACAAGGTGCCGGTGCCCGTGCAGCTGCCGGGCCTGACCCGGCACGTGCAGAGCCGGCTCGACCCGGCGACCGCGCTGTGGGCGCTGGGGCAGCCGCAGGAGGAGCCGGTGCTGCGCGCCTGGGTGCGGCTGGCCGACGGCCGCCCGGCCGACCCGCTGGCGCTGCTCACCTTCGCCGACGTGCTCCCGCCCACCGGGTTCGCCCTCGGCCGCACCGGCTGGGCGCCGACCGTCCAGCTGCAGGTGCTGGTGCGCGCGCTGCCCGCGCCGGGCTGGTGCCTGGTCGAGGCGCGCTCCAGCGAGATCGCCGGCGGCTGGGTGGACGAGGACTACCGGGTCTGGGACTCCACCGGCCGCCTGGTCGCGCAGAGCCGGCAGCTGGCCCGGGCGGCGCGGCAGCGCTAGGCGGGCAGCTCGACGTCGCCGGTGAGGTAGCGCTGGACGGTGGGACCGACGGCCGCCACGACCGACTCGGGCGCCGCGGAGGCCAGCGGCTCGACCTTCAGCACGTACCGGGCCATCACCAGGCCGATCAGCTGCGAGGCGGCCAGCGAACCCCGCGCCTCCCGCTCCGCCCTGGGCAGGCCGAGCGTGCCGACGACGTGCCGCAGGATCTGCGAGACCAGGAACTCCCGCAGCAGCCTGGCCGTCCACTCGTGCGCGACGGCGGAGCGGACCAGCGCGAGCGCCGCCGGCCGCATGGGCCCGTCCCACACGCGCAGCAGCAGCCGGACGATGTTCTCGCCCAGGTTCTCCTCGCCGCCGGCGAGCACCTCGGGCAGCAGGTCGCCGGGGTCGGCCGGGGCCTCGATCGCGGCCAGGAACAGCTTGTCCTTGCTGCCGAAGTAGTGGTGCACCAGGGCGGGGTCGACGCCCGCGGCCGCGGCGATGCCCCGGATGGTGGCGCCGTCGAACCCCCGGTCGGCGAACAGCTGACGGGCGGCGGCCAGCACGGCCTCGCGGGTGCCCGGGTTGCCGGGGCGCCGCCCCGACCGCCGGGCGGGAGCCGGTTCGGCAGTGCTCAGCTCGTCCTCCTCCGCAGGGTGCCCGCCGCCAGGGCGAGGGCGAGCACGGCCACGCCGGCCACGATGCCGACGTCAGCCCACATGGTGCCCGTCGCCTCGGCCGAGCGTCCCACCTCCTGGAGTGCCTCCACCGCGTAGGTGAGGGGGAGGACGTCGCTGATCGCCTGCAGCCAGCCGGCCATCTGCTCGCGCGGCACCAGCAGGCCGCACAGGAAGAACTGCGGGAGCACGACCACCGGCATGAACTGCACCGCCTGGAACTCGCTGCGCGCGAAGGCGCTGGCCAGCAGCCCGAGCGCCACCCCGAGCACGGCGTCGACGACGGCGATGAGCACCACGAGGGCCAGCGCCCCGGCGACGTCGAGGTCGTACACCGTGCTGGCCACCGTCACCGTGATCAGCGCCTGCAGCGCCGCCGCGAGCCCGAACGCGGTGCCGTACCCCAGCAGCAGGTCCAGCCGCGACAACGGGGTGGTCAGCAGCCGCTCCAAGGTCCCGGTGGTGCGCTCCCGGAGCATCGCGATGCTGGTCACGAGGAACATGACGACGAACGGGAAGATGCCCAGCATGGTGAGCCCGACCCGGTCGAAGAGGCCGGGCTGACCCGGCGGGGCCGGCAGGTCCTCCCACAGCAGGTAGAGCAGGCCCAGCAGGAGACTCGGGACGACCAGCATCAGGGCGATGGTGCGGTGGTCGTGCCGCAGCTGGCGCAGCACGCGGCCGGCGGTGGCCCCGGTCAGCCGGGGGCTCAGCGCGCCCGGCGTGCGGACCGCGGTGGCGGTGGTCATGCCCGTGCTCCTTCCCGCTCCAGGACCAGCCGGAGGAAGGCCTCCTCCAGGTCCTCGGTACCGGTGCCCGCGCGCAGCTGCGCCGGTGTGGTGTCCGCGAGGAGGTCGCCGTCGCGCAGCAGGAGCAGCCGGTCGCAGCGGGCGGCCTCGTCCATGACGTGGCTGGAGACGATCAGCGTCGTGCCGGCCGCGGCCAGCGCGGCGAACCGGTCCCAGAGGTCGACGCGCAGCACGGGGTCGAGGCCGACCGTCGGCTCGTCCAGCACGAGCAGCTCCGGGTCACCGACCAGGGCGCAGGCCAGCGACGCGCGCCCCGCCTGCCCCCCGGACAGGTCCCCGACGAGCTGGCCGGCGGCGTCGGCGA
Organism: Blastococcus sp. TF02A-30; assembly: GCF_003319185.1. Classification (GTDB taxonomy): domain Bacteria; phylum Actinomycetota; class Actinomycetes; order Mycobacteriales; family Geodermatophilaceae; genus Blastococcus. The sequence goes on along the minus strand of NZ_QOHJ01000010.1, from coordinate 1,384 downwards.
GACCGACGTCGGCGATGGCGGTGTCGGCCTCGCGGGCGCCGCGGCCCTGCAGCGCGGCGAAGTACCGGGCGTTCTCGCGCACGGTGAGGTCCGGGTACACGCTCGGTGCCTGCGTCACGTAGCCGACCCGGCTGCGCAGCGCCGGGGTCCCGGCGGGTCTCCCGAGCACGGTCACCTCGCCCGAACGCACCTTCTGCACGCCCACCACCGCCCGCATGAGCGTGCTCTTGCCGCTCCCGCTCGGCCCGAGGAGGCCGGTGACGCGGCCCGCGGGCACGGAGCAGCTGAGCCCGTGCAGGACCCGGTTGCGTCCTCGGTCGACCACCAGGTCCCGGACCACCACGGCGTCCATCTCGGCTCCCTGGAACTCATCGGATGATGAACTCAACGCTAGATGAGTTACCGGCCGGCGGTCAACGGTCCGCCGCCCGGCAGGCATGATCGACGTCGTGCCCGCACCCGTCGTCATCACCGATCCGCAGGACCCGCGGGTGGCCGACTTCCGCGACCTCAAGGCGGGGGACCGCCCGGAGGGGGCGCCGAAGGGCACCGCGCCGGTGATCGTGGAGGGCGTCCCCGCGGTCGAGCGGCTGCTCGCCTCTCCCTACCGCGTGCGTGCGGTGTTCGGCGTGCCCGGGCGGGTGGCCGCGCTCGACCTGCCGGAGGGGGTGGCCGCCTTCGAGGCGGACAAGTGGGTGCTCTCGGAGGTGATCGGGTTCCGGCTGACCCGGGGCGTGCTCGCCTCGGCGGACCGCCGCCCACCCGCCGATCTCGACGAGCTGCTCACCGGCCCGGATCCCGCCGCGCCGCGGCGGCTGGCGGTCCTCGAGGCGCTCAACGACGCCGAGAACCTCGGCTCGATCGCGCGCTCCGCGGTGGCGCTCGGCGTCGACGGCCTGCTGCTCGACCCGCGCTGCGCCGATCCGCTGTACCGGCGCTCCGTGCGGGTCTCGATGGGGCACGTGCTCTCGCTGCCGTTCGCCGTCCTGCCCGACTGGCCGGAAGGCCTGGACCGGCTGCACGACGCCGGCTACCTCACCGTGGCGCTCACCCCCGCCGACGACGCCGTCGACCTGGCCGACGTCGATCCGCGCGCCCACCCGCGCACCGCGGTGCTCCTCGGGGCCGAGGGGCCGGGCCTCACGCCGGAGGCGCAGCGGGCCGCCCGGGTGCGTGCCCGGATCCCGATGCGGGCCGGGGTGGACTCCCTGGGCGTCGCGGCCGCGGCCGCGGTGGCGTTCGCGACGATCCGCTAGCTGTACTGACCGGAGACGTTGGTCGAGGAGTTGTGACGACGGGATCTGAGTAGGTCTTGTTCGGGGAGGACCTCCGGACGTGGAGTGGAGCTGCTGAAGGCGACCACTGCACGAACCCGGAGGTCCTC
>NZ_QOHJ01000009.1 GCF_003319185.1 Blastococcus sp. TF02A-30 | reverse complement strand
AGCAGAGATGCACGCCAACCTGCTCCGGAACCTGGCACCAGCGCTCCCGAAGTTCAACGTCCCGCAGGCAGCAGAGATGCACGCCAACCTGCTCCGGAACCTGGCACCAGCGCTCCCGAAGTTCAACGTCCCGCAGGTGGCAGAGATGCAGGCGACCTTCTTGCGCAACCTGATCCCCAAGATCGAGATCCCTCGCGCCGCCTTCGACTTCGTGCCTCGTCTCGTTAGCGACCTGCTGCCGCGCTGGACCAACGTGCATGACTGGCTTTCGACGAGCCTGCGGATCTGGCGGGACCTGGCCGACGTGGGAAAGGCGTCGGCCGCCTGGGCGCGTCGGGCGCTGCGAGCCGCCCGTTCGGCTCGGGACGCGGTACTGCACGGCCACTGGGACCTCGTGCGCGCGTTCCTGCGGGAGTGGCTCGACATGCGCCACCCCGAAGACGCCCACCTCCAGGCCGCTGCCGATGCTCTGCTGGACCCAGAATGGACGCCCGATGACGTCGACGTGTGGGCAGTCCCAGGCTTGCTCGCAGACCTGAAGAAGGAGACGGTCAGCGGGGCTCGACGCCACCGGCCGGTCTACGAGACGCAGATCAACAGACGAACGGTTGGGCTCCTGGATCGGCCGATCGCCCGTGCCGACGGAACCCTGAGCACCGTCCTTGACCAGGTTCGGGACGAGATGCCAGTTGCCGAGCCTGTGGACTACGGGTTCGACGACGACCGACTCAACCGGGTCTTGGCCTTGATGACCCCGGAGGAGCGCAAGGTCTGCCTGGCCCACACCGGTCCCGGCTGCACCTGGGCCGACGCAGCGGTCATCGCGGGGTTCCCACCTGAGTTTGGCGAATCGGTCCGCCGCAAGCGGATCCGCGTCGTCAAGGAGGTCTCACGGCGAGCAACTGGCCGCCGCTGAGCAGACATCGTGAGAGAGAAGGGAGGTGATGAGATGGCCACCAACACTGGGAAGGGCTATCGCCACGGGAGCGTGACCGGGCGCAGCCAGACCAAGGCTCCCAACGGCAACTGGGTGAAGCGCGGCTCGAACGGGCGCTTCATGGACCAGAAGACGTCGTCGGCGACGCCGTTCAAGGGCGTCCGCCGGGAAAAGTGACGGCCGGTCCTCCCAGGGGGACCTGACACCTGGGCGGCGGGTTCGGAGATGAGGAAAGCACCTCCGGGCCCGCCGCTCGGTCCCTGCTTCCTATCACTACGGTGAGCCGATCACAGCCCGAGACAGGCTGATGCCGGACCCGCTCAGCGGTTGCTGGCGTCATAGCCACGCATAGTGCTGACGTTCTTCTGGCGCCCCGGCGGCTCCTCGCAGCCTCCACTTTCAGGGTTCTCGACGCCCCTTCGATCCCCCCAGCAGGGCGAGAGCGGATCGAGAGTTTCGCGTATCCACGGCTACGGCTTACGCGTAGCCGCCGGAGCGGAGGGCGTGGGATTCGAACCCACGAAGAGGGGTTACCTCTTAGCGGTTTTCAAGCTTGGCTCAGGCACTCTTCGAACCAATGACGATCAATCGTTTTCGCAGGTCAACGCGGGAATCATTGAGACCGCTGGCTACCGCCAACAGCCGCTGCGTGCCCGTACTACGGGCACGCAGCGGGCACGAAGGTTCCGCCGCAGCAGCCGTGCCGCCGCCGATCTCCGGGCGTCGGTGGGAGCGGTAGACACCGCGCAGCCTCATGGCCGAACCGCGAGAGCCTGCTCGACCGTTGACGCCCGACCGGCTTGGCCTCGGTGCGATACGCCGAAAGGAGGGACTGCCCGGAGCCTCCGTCTCGTCGGACGGACTTCGCGGGTTACCGCCACCTCCGTGGAGCCTCGGACCGTCACCCTCAACCTGTTCAGGGGAATAGCGACCTGGCGGTGCTCCACGTGCCGGTCATGCTTGTCGCACCCGCCCCCATCACCGCGGGAGTCTCTCCGACTGCACCGGCCGCCGGAAGGGCGCTGCGCGTCCCTGCGGGATGGGCCTCCGGCCCACCCTTCCCCCGGCGCAGCGCAGTCGGAGGAGAGCTGGTTATGGGGAGCGGGGTGCAAAGTGGGCTGTTCGCCGGCGTCATGCTGTCGAGCCCGGCACTGGGCGCGACGAATCCGTCTTCATTCTCTGTGAGCACCTCCGGTCCTGAACGTAGGGCTACTCGACTCCTGCTTAGCTGCGCAGACGGGCATCGGTCAGGCTGCCCCGGTGTCCGCAAGAGGGACCCCTGACGGCGACCGCTCCCGCGGTCGCCGTCAGAGCCGCCTCGTCGCCGCTGCCGTTTCCCTCTCGGGACGTGCCGCAGAGCATCCACCAGACTGGTGGACTCGTCACCGGGGACGCAGGTCGTCGATCGAGCGGGCGCGCAGGCCCCGGTCGGTGAGGAATCGGGTGAGCCGCTGGCGCGAGGTACGGCGACCGGCGCGGCCGTAGCCCTGGGCTCCGGTGCGGGCCGCGCAGAGGGACAGCACGAGGTGGCGGCGGGCGCGGGTGAGGGAGACGTACAGGAGTCTGCGCAGTTCGTTGAGCTCGGCCCGGGGCGCGTCGCCGGGGAGCTCTTCGTCTTCGATCTGGCAGACGATTACCACGTCGGCGGTCAGGCCCTTGGCGGCGTGCATGGTGGTGAGGGTGACGTGGCCGGGCAGGGTGGCCGGTTGGGTGTCGGCCAGTCCGCTGAGGGCGGCGAGCAGGTCGCGTTGGTGGGTCGATGCGTCGATGAGGTCGTCCAGGCCGGCAGGCACCGGCGCGAGGGCGAGCCGGATCGGGGCGAGGGTGTCGCCGGTGACGCCGACGAGGTCGGCGATCCGGTCGACGTAGTCGCCGATGCTCTCCTCGGCCGCGGGCTGGAACTGCCGGGCCCGGGCGAGGATGTCCGCGGTGGCTGTGAGTAGCCGGGTACGGGTCGCGGTGGTCAGGTTGTGCGGGGCGTGGCGGTAGAGGTCGATCGCGTCGCCGAAGCGCCGGCCGGTGTCGATGGCCAGCTGCAGCACCGCGTGCAGTGTTCTGGCCCCGATACGGTTGTCTTCCAACTCGAGCAGGCCCCGCAGAGACAGGTGGTCGAGGTCGCCTTCGGCGAGGGCCAGGGCGAGCTGGAGATAGAACTGCAGGCGGACCAGGTCGGGGTCGGGCTCGTCGTTGGTGCGGGGCTGATAGGTGAGTCGGCCGGCGGCGGTAAGCTGCTCGTCGAGCAGGGCGCTGGCGCGCCCGCGGGGGTCTTTGCGGAACAGTACGAGGATCTGTTCCGGCGGGGTGCCGGCCTCGATCGCGGCGTCGATCAACTCGGCCAGGCCGCTGGCCTCGGCGTGCTGGTCGGGAAAGCGAATCAGGTCGACGTGGTCTTCCTCGCCGCTGGTGGAGGTGAGGGTCTTGGGGGTACGGCCAGGTTCCTGGTCGATCAGCCAGGTGGCGAGGTCGACGATCTGCGGGCCGCAGCGGCGGCACTCGGTCAGCCGCAGGTCTGCCGCGCCGTGGTAGAAGTCGGCGAAGAGTCGGATCCCTTCGGGGGCGGCGGCGCGGAATCCGTAGATGCTCTGATCGTCGTCTCCGGCGGCGAACACGGCGGCGCCGGTGCGGGTGGCCAGCTCCCGGATGGCATCAAGGTCGCAGCTGTTTAGGTCCTGGAACTCGTCGACGAGCAGGGCGGCCGGTGCGGGGAAGGGCTGCAGGCCGGGGTCCTGTCGCAGCTCGCCGAGGAACTGGTAGACCAGCTCGGCGCGCAGCGTGTACCCGTAGGCGGCCCGGTGGGTGACCCAGGCGCCGATGAACGCTGCGTCGCTGTGGCCTTCCTGCCAGCCCTCCCGGTCGGCGGTGAGGGTGTTCCAGTCGTTCTCCAGTGCAGCGAGCGCGGTGCGGACCTGCCGGACCGGGCGCCCCGTCGCCTGGCTGAGCTCCTGTTCGACCACGTGGCGTTGTTCCCAGTCCCCGACCACGCGCAGCGGCCGAAACAGCCGGCCGCTGGCGTCGGGGTTGTTCAGCAACTGCCCCAGCGCGTAGGCGTGCAGGGTGGAGACCTTGACCCGTTCGGCGGCCGGGCCGAGCCGAGCGTCGAGGCGGGCGCGCATCTCGGCGGCTGCCGCGCGGGTGAAGGTCAGGGCCAGCAGCGTCTGATCCGGGCCGACGGCCTCCAGGAGGTACTCGGCACGGCGCACCAGCACATGGGTCTTGCCGGTGCCCGGGCCGGCCAGCAGCCGGGCGTGGTCGAGGCCGCGGGCGCCGGCCACATCCCGTTGCGCCGGGCTAAGTCCCTCAGCCCAGCTCACTTCAGCGCCTGCGCCCAGTCGGGGCGCAGCCCGGCGTGATCCAGCTCCTTGAGCAGCTCGCCGCGCCAGCCCCCGCCGGCGTCGTAGGAGATGTAGAGAACGCCGCTGAAGTCGCTGGGCAGCACGAGGCCGGCCTCGTGCAGGGCGACGACCTTGTGCCGGCCCAGCTTGGCCAGGAAGTAGCCGAGCTCGAGGACGACGTTCTGCCGAGCCCGGCGCTCGACCTCGCCCGTGGCGGTCGTGAGCTGGTCGTCGCCGGTGAGCAGCACGACGACGAAGTCCACGTCTGTGGCGTAGCGCTCCAGCTTCTCGATGATCGTCGAGCTGCCTCCGCTGGGCTGCTCGTGCAGCACGATGACGTCCGCGCCTGGCAGCGCCCGGGCCAGGACCAGCTGGACGTGGTGCTTCACCTGCTCGTTGTGGCCATGGACTACGAACAGCTTCACCGAAACGGTCTCCTTCACAAAGTCCAGCGAGGGATCGGGATGAGCTCCGGCGACCACTCCGGCGTGCTTCGAGTGGGCGATCAGGTCGGTCAGGGTCGCGACCTTGTCCTCGATGTCGGCCAGGACCAGCCGCGCCACCTCCCGCCGGGGCACCTCGCCGGTGCGCAGCCGTTGCCCGGCGGGGGTGTCGAAACGCTCCAGCGCCACCCGGTCGGGGAACACGTCGCGCAGCAGGCGCCGGCCGGCCTGATCGAAGTCGTGGAACCGGTGCAGGAGCTGCTCCGGACTCGTAGCCGACCCCGGCACGTTGTGCCCCTGCCGCACCAGCTCCTCCAACCGCGGCAGCGCACCAGCGCGCAGCGTGCCGCCCAGCTCAGCCATCGTCCACCCCGCGGGCGGCCCGCATCCGACCGACCGCCCTCGCGGACGTCACCACCGCACCGGTCACGTGAAGACCGACGTCCCGAGATGCCGCACGACCGGGGTCTGCCCGTCCAGGTCCCACAGGATCATCAGATCGTCCTGGTCGTCTAGGTCGACGGACATCATCCACAGGCCCGGTGGGCGGAGGTGCCGCCGGCGGACGACCGCGGCGCCCGGATCGGCCTCGATGAGATCGAGCATGCGCTCGACCCGTTCGGCGACCCGCGGGTCGACCTGGTGCAGGCGCTCCAGCTCCGCGAACGGTTCGGGGTCGAGCTCGACGGGGTGCGGCACGCGCAGCAGTCTACGACCCTGAACCCCCATGCCCCGTTCACCCCACGGGGGCAAAGCGCCAGGGACGGATAGCCCAGAAGTGGAAACTGGGCGCTAAGGGTGTGTACCTTCAAGCGCATGGACACCGTGATCGAGCTGGACGATCGCCGCCGCGTCAGCCTTGGCAAGATCGGTCACCACACCCGCTATGTTGTCCACGAAGAGCCCGACGGAACGATCATCATGGAACCGGCCGTCGTACTCACCGAGGCCGAGGCACGGATTATGGCCATGCCTGAGCTGCTCGCCCAGATTGCGGACAACCGAGCTCACCCGGAACGCCGTCGCGCTCGCCGCTCACGGCCAGAGCTTGAGCCTGAAACCCAGGCGAACAGGTAGCAGCACCCCTCTGAGCCCCTGCTGTCCCGTTTCACGATCCCCTTGCCTTGATCTCCCGACGTATTGAGCTAGGTCGGCCGTGGCGTCCGGTACGGGTTAAGCACACGGCAGCGCGATTCTGCGAGCCGGAAGCTGCCTGGTATCAGCGGCCTGCCCGCCGCCTTTCCCGTCCACGGTGAGTGGAGGCGGCGCAGCGTTCGTCGCCCCAGCGGCTCAACGCCGGACACGGATCGGCGACAGGCCCCCTTGCTCTCACGTCGCCTGCAAAGCTCGCCTGCCCTAAACAGGCGTGGCTGCTGCTCAAGAGCGGGCGCCGCGGCCGGCTGCTCGGCGGCATGCCGGCCGCGGCGTCCCGTGTCCTGCTGAATGCCGACAGGACGTCGGGGTCAGCGAGGTGCTGCGGCTAGAGGCGCAAGCTGAAGTTCGAGGCAGGGTCGCCGCTTTCGCGGCGGCGGCGCTCGCCGCTCAGGTGGTCGAGCGCCTTGCCGAGCACGTCATCAGTGAAGAAGCTACCGAGCTCCGCGTCCCCCTTGTACTTGGCGAAGAGGTCGGTCAGGTATGACGCCGTGGCGCCACCCTCCAGATGCCCGGTCATCCGATTGATGGCGACCTCCGAAAGCAGCGGATGCACCGGGTGAGGCCCAGGATTCTGGACAACGCCGTCGGATGACACCTGAAAACCGGTCGCTGCGGCCAACATCTGCCGATCCGCCGGCGTCAAGTAGGACAAGAGGCTCCCCGGCCGAGGGGCGTAGCGGTCGGCGTCACTTACCTCGCTCGGCAGCTCCTGCGCTGCTGAAGCCGAAGCCAGGGCGGCACCGAAATCGCCGGTTGCGGCGGCACCGCGCGAGCTGTTCGCCGAGTGCGCGTATGGCGGAGTCGCGGCCTGGAAGTGGATGGATGGACGTCCGACCTGCATGAGGTGCTCCTTCTCGGTGCGTCGTGGTTTCTCTGGTATCGGCACAACGTGGGACCGATGCAATGCGCCGCAGACTGACGACGCGAGGCACTGCCTGGCGGCGCTCGCCCCAGGCAGTGCCTCTGCTGCCTTTCGATCAGTTGTAGTTGACCTGGTAGGCGTAGTTCCCTCCGTAGTAGGGATTCGGCTTGAAGACGTAGGTCGTGCTCGCGCTCGAGTAGAACGTCATCCACCAGGTGTTGTTCGCAGGATCGCCGGTGAAGTCATACGTCCACTGGCCGCTGCGGGTGATCGGGACGCAGCGCTGCAAGTTGCAGAGGCTGACCGTCAGACCTGGGGGCTGGGCGCCGTTGGCGGTGTTGAAGCTGTAGCGCACGTTGATGCCATCAACCGTGCCGGTAACCCCGGCCGGGGAGGCCTTCTGCGGCGTCGTGTACGCCCGGTTCGTCTGGTACATCGTCGGGCCGACGCCTTCGTGACTGAAGGCGCCGAGGGCTGTGGCCGGCGCCGTGGCCGAGTCGACCACAGTTGTGCCGAGCGCGATGGCGAGCGCGGCCATCGCCGATCGTGAGAAGCCGCTTGATCATGAGAACCTCCTGGCCTTGCGGTGGCTGCGGCGGACCGGCTGTTCCGGTTCCGAGTCACCGACGTTCAGATCGTTGATGGCGCTTCCCCGTCCGGTCAATAAGCAGGTTCGGGACTGCCTGGTCCAGTCGCGTGTCGGGCCTACGTGGCGAGGCGCAGGCGTCACACCCGCCCCATACGCCACGTCAACGCGGACGCGGACGCGTGGACGATTGGGGCGACGACCCGCTGACGAGTCCGGCAACTGCGGCGCTACCGAGGCACCAGCAAGTGATGGAGAAAAGGTGAGACTTGCGTGCTCCGGAAGCGCCGGGACGGTGACGACAAGGACCGGGATCCGCGTCGCGTGGGCCTGTCCACTCCGTGCCGCCCATAGCCGTTCCCGCCGCGGGACGACGGGAAGCGCGAGCACCGCGGCTACGGGTGTCTGACGTGCGCTGATCGGCGCCTCGGACGAGAGGTCGGACGCCTCGGTGCCCGTGCCTGTGCTGGCGAGACCTGCCGTTGCGATCCGCTCTCGCGGACACAGGTCCGCTGGGTACGGTCTTCGTGTGCCCGGGGTATTCGTGAGCCATGCGTCCGCTGACGGCGAGTACGTCGAACAGTTCGTCTCCAACGTCCTTCAACTGGGCTGCGACCTCGACCTTGAGAACGGCGACTTGTTCTACACCTCCGGCGCCGACACAGGCGTACCTCCAGGGGCCGACCTGATGTCCTACGTCCGCAAGCAGGTAGGGGCAGCGAACCTGGTCGTCGCCCTGATCACTCCGACCTACCTCACCCGTCCTATATGCATGGCTGAGCTCGGAGCGGCCTGGGGGATGGTTGGCGACGACAAGCTGTTCCCACTGCTTGCGCCCGGCATGAAGCGCGGTGACCTAGATGGCATCCTTCCCTCGCTTCTCATCCGCTTCAGCAACGAACGGGATGCACTGGACCAACTACACGAGCGCGTAGGCAACGCCGTGGGGCATCACTCCGGCACGCCGACGTGGGGCCGTCACGTTCGCAAGTGGGAAAGGGCGGTGGACGACTTGGCCGCAACGCTTCCCGCGCCGCAGGTGGCCTCCGTCGCGGATCTGGAGAAGCTGGAAGAGAAGGTCACTCAGTCCGACCAGGTCATCGACGACATGGAGAGGCAGATCGCCGAGCTGGAGCAGCAGCTCAGCGCGGTGAGCAGTTTGAAGGACCCCGTTGACGTAGCGCGGGCCATACTGCCCACGGACCATCGGAACCGATTTGACGCTCTCGTGGCGCAGGCATACAAGGCGCTGCAGAGGCTCAGGCCGATCGTTCGCGAGGCCGTCCGTTGGGACGTTCTCGGGAGCGAGATGCCTTGGCCGGACGCCTTCGAGGACCAAGGGACGCACCGCGACGCAAAGAAGGCCTACGACGATGGCGAACTCCTCGGTGGGAGCGCAGACGACACGCTTGTGCCTGACTACGGCTTCGCCAAGGTCAGTGCTGCACGCGATGCGCTTCAGGAACTGATGACCTTTCTCCGGAAGGCCGCGGAGCCAGAACTGTTCGAGGTCTTCCAGGCCGAATACGGCATGCCGCTCGACCTCAAGAAGCGCCAGGTCTGGGACACGTTGCTGACTTCCTGATCTGGCTCGTCGTCGCGCTCATAGCGCGCGACCGTCGAGTGCGCGTGCCTGTCGCGAGTGGTGCGGTTCATCGGTTCGTCGCATGAGGAACCCCGGTCGGGAGAACCGCAGGACGGAGTGAGCGCCGCTCGGCCGCCGTCTCGTAAGACGGCTCTCGCAGTTCCTGGTGAACGGCCCTGCTGAATGGGTGTTCACGCTGCCATCCGGGCGGCGCTGGCGAAGAGGATACGGGCGCGGTAGTTGCCGGCCCGTTGGAATTTTCCCGCTGGGAAGGCCAATTGGGACGCCCTGCGAGCCGGTGGCAGCGTCGTCCTCGAGTTGCCGTTCGACATCCGCGCCACCGGTTCGAGCGAGGCCGGCGACGCGAGCCGGGGCGCCCCGGAGCTGATCGCCACCGTCTCTGCCGCTCGAAGTAATGCGAACCTACTCTCAGTTTTACAATCGCCGTAAACAACCAACGACATGACGTCATCCGCGTCTTTACGCTCGTCACCCCAGCCCTTCTTCACGATTCCTCGCGTCTTCACAAGGAATCGGCACGAATGCTACCTTCGGAGGTAGCTCGGGCCCCGCTTCGCGGGGCCCATTGGTGTTTCTAGGGGTGACTTGTTGGTCACTGTTGGGTGGCGTTGAGAATGCACGGCGGAATGAAAATCTACGCCGGCGCGCCGGCGGCTGCCCGGCACTACGTGGAGGCCGACCGCGGCCGGGCTGATGACTACTACCTCACCGAAGGCACCGGGGTGGCCCGCCGCTACACCGCCACCGACGGCCGGGTGACCGAGCTGGCGCCGCTGACCGGTGACGCCTACGAGACATGGGTGGCCGGCCGCGACCCGGAGACAGGCGAGCCGAGGGGGCAGCTGCGCGGCGACGAGCACGCGGTGCGCTTCGTCGAGGTGGTGGTCAACGGCCCGAAGACGTGGTCGCTGGCCGCCGCGCTGCACCCGGACATCGCGACGGCGTACGAGGCGGCGCAGGACCGCGCCGCCGAGCAGATCGTCGCCTGGCTCTCCCAGCACGCCACCACCCGGGTGGGCCCGCGCGGCGGGCAGGTGCAGGTCCCTGTCGAGGCGCTGGAGGCCGCGACGGTGCGGCACTACACCTCCCGCGCGGAGGACCCGCACTGGCATCTGCACCTGCAGGTGCTCTCCCGCGTGTTCGCGGCCGACAAATGGCGGGGGCTGCACACCGTCGCCATCCGCGACTTCCTGGGCGCGATCAACGGGATCGGGCACGCGGCGATGGCGTGTGACCCGGAATTGAACGCCGCCTTCGCCGCAAAGGGATACATGAAGGACGGCACAGGAGAAATACAGGAGCTCGCCAAGTACACGGGGCCGTTCAGCGCGCGGCACGCGCAGATCACCCGGAATGTGGATCACTACGAAGCCGAATGGACCGCTGCGCACCCCGGTGAACACCCCGGCCCGGCGTTGCGCCGCGCGTGGGACGTCCGGGCCTGGGCCGACGGCCGCCCCGACAAGGTCACGCCGCGGCCCGGCGCGAACGTCGAGGAGCGGTGGCGGGGGCAGCTGTCGGGGCTCGGCTACCGCGGCCCCGCCGGACCCGTGGACGGGGCCCCCACCCCGGTCGGCGCCCTCGACCGGGAGGAGTTGGTGCAGCGCGCACTGGCCCGGCTGGCGGCGGGCCGGTCGGCGTGGAACGCCGCCGATGTCCGCGGCGAGGTGGAGCGGCTGATCGCCGCCGCAGGCGTGGTGGTCGACGCTGCGGTGCGCGTCGAGCTGGCCGAGGACGTCACCGACCGCGCGATGGCGCCCTGTCTGCCGCTGCTGGATCGCGACGGCTTGCCCGAACACATCCGGGCCTGGACGTCGCAGCCGGTCCTCGAGGTCGAGGCCGACCTGACCGCCCGCCTCGCCGCCCGCGCAACGACCAGGGAACCGGACCCGGACCTGACTCCCCTGGTCGATCTCGTGGCCGGCGGCGTGAGGTTGGATGCCGGCCAGTCGGCGGTGGTCGCCGCGCTGGCCGGGGACCGACCACTGGTCGTGGTGGAGGGTGCGGCCGGCGCCGGCAAGACGACCACCCTGGCCGCCACCCGGGCCCTGCTCCACGACCGGGGGCGTGGGCTGGTGGTGGTCACCCCGACGCTGAAGGCCGCCAAGGTCGCCGCCACGGAGGTGGGCGCGGCGGCCGGGTCGGCGGCGTGGCTGGCCTTTCAGCACGGCTGGCGCTGGAACGCCGACGGCGCCTGGGCCCGGCTCGCGCCCGGGGAGACCGATCCGGCCACCGACCGGGTCTACACCAGCCCGGCGGAGGGGGCGCGACTGCGACCGGGGGATCTGCTGGTCGTCGACGAGGCCGGCATGCTCGACCAGGACACCGCCCGCGCCCTGCTCACCGTGGCCGACGAGTGCGGCGTGCGGGTGGCGCTGCTCGGCGACCGGCACCAGCTGGCCGCGGTCGGCCGCGGCGGCGTCCTCGACCTCGCCGCCGCCGCAGTCGACCCGGCCGCGCACCTCATCCTGGACGGGGTGCACCGCTTCACCCGCACCGACGCCACCGGCCGCACGACACCGGACACCGAGTACGCAGAGCTGACGCTGGCCATGCGTACCGGCGCCGACCCTGCTGTGGTCTTCGACGCGCTCCTGGCGCGCGGACAGATCCAGTTGCACCCGGACGCGGCCGCGCTGCAGGAGGCGATCGCGGGGGCCGCCGCCGAGCAGCTCCGCCGCGGCGGGCACGTGACGGTGGTGGACACCCGCGAGCAGGCCGCCGACCTCAACGCCGCCATCCGCGAGGCTCTGGTCGCCGCCGGCCGGGTCGACGACCAGCGCGTCACCGTCACCGGATCCGGGCAGCGGATCGGCGGCGGGGACCGGATCACCACCCGCCGCAACGACCGCGACCTGGGCGTGGCCAACCGCGACACCTGGACCGTCACCGCCGTCGGCCGAAACGGCGGACTCGTTGTCACCCCGGCCGGCCCTGCAACCGGTGACGTTCCCGGCGGTGTCACCCCGGACCCACAAGGTGTGCGGGTGCTGCCCGCCGGCTACGTCACCGCACACGTCGAGCTCGCCTACGCCAGCACCGCCCACGGCGTGCAAGGGGAGACCGCCACCGCCGCGCACCTGGTGGTCGGCGAGCACACCGGGGCGGCGTCGGCCTACGTCGGCATGACCCGCGGCCGGGGGACCAACATCGCCCACCTGGTCGCCGCCGACGCAGACGAGGCCCGCGAGGAGTGGGTCGCCGTGTTCGCCCGCGATCGGGCTGACCTCGGCCCCGCGCACGCCGCCCAGCTTGCGGTCGCCGAGGCCGCCCGCTACGCCCCAGCCTGCCCCCTGGATGAGGTGCTGGCCGAGCTGCGCACGGCGTGGACGGCTGAGCAGCGCTGCCTGGACCGGCTCGCGTTCTGGGAGTCGCAGCGCGACACGCTGCGCGAGGTCGTCGCGCTCGAAGCCCCGCACGCCGGCGAACTCGCGAACCTCGAAGCCGCCCGTGATCAAGCGGCGATCGCTGCAGAACAGGCCAGACGGGCGGCCGGGGACAGCAACGCGGCCGTCGCCGCCCACATCGAACAGGTCCGCGACACCCTGCTCGCGCGCTGGGACGGCGAACGAGCCGCCGCCCGTCAAGCCGCGCAGGTGGTGCTCGGTGGCCCTGGTCGGTTCAGCCTCCGGCGAGGCGCGGTGGCCCGCGCCAGCGAGCAGCTCACCGACTGGGCCGACCGGTGGCGCCCGCACCTGCCGTCCCTGACCACCCACCCCACCGACCTCGCCCCAGTCGCCGGCTGGTTCGACGACCGCCCAGCCCTATGGCAGGCGTTCGACACCTCCGCCCGCCAGGCCGCCGAACACGCCCACCCCGAACACGCGCAGCTCGGCGCAGCCGCCGATGCCGCCCGAACCACGCACCAGCAGGCCCGGCACGCCGTGGCCGAGGCCGGCCGGCGCCGCGACGAGCGGATCGACCCCTTCGGGCCGGTGGCCTGGACCCCCGACCCGGCCGGCCGGCTCAGCGACCTGGACCGCGACATCGCCGCCACCCGCCAGGAGCTCACCGACACGCGCGCACGCATCGCGAGTCTCACCGCCGAGCCGGCCCTCCTTGCTCAGCGCGCTGACCGGCTCATCTGCGAACGCGAGGCCTGGCGCACACAGGGCTCGACCCCTGACCATCGCGGATCCGCGCGCCCGCGGCGGCCGACCGCACCGGCCCCGGACGTCCCGCGGCCCGAGGCGGAGCGGCTCGGCCCCTTCCTCGCCCGGCGGGACGCCGCGCCGGGCATCGGCCGATGAGCAGCCGCCCTCACGCGCCGGTCGCGGGCCCGGGCACCAGCAACAGGAGGAGAAGTGGAGAATTTCGGAAGCCATCGGTGGTCGGCTGTCACCAATCGCGCCCAAATGGCGCCTTCTCCGTTGACGGAGCAAGCCCAACCGACCCCACTGGAGCCAGTCATGTCCCACCACCCCGCCCGCGAGTCCGAGCTGCTCACCATCACCGAGGCCGCCGGACTCCTCCGTGCTCCCGTGGCCACTCTCCGGTACTGGCGCCACCTGGGTACCGGGCCGCGCAGCTTCCGCCTCGGCCGCCGCGTCCTCTACCGCTCCGACGACCTGCGGTGCTGGATCGATGCGCAGCACGCCAAGGTCGCCAACGATCCGGGGAGCCGGCGGTGAACGTGCGTCACCGCAGGCGCACTCACCAGGATGCAGGAGGCATCCGACCGTGGCTCGGACGACCTTCGGAGCAGCAACGCCACAGGCGGCCGCCTGCGGGCACGCGCCCCTCGTCGACTGTCCTCAGCTGCTCACCATCGACCAGGCTGCCGAATACCTGGGCACCGGGCAGCGCTTCGTCCGCCGCCTCATCAGCGAACGGCGGATCACCTACGTCAAGCTCGGCAAGCACGTGCGTCTCGAGCGGTGCGCGTTGGACGCCTTTGTAACGGCCGGCCGAGTGCCCTGCCGCTAGGGCGTCGATCGTGCGTCCACAGAGGAGTATCCTGCTGAGCCGAAGCCGACCAAGGTTGGGCTATGCCAGCAAGCAGCGGTAGACGGCGTTTCGGTCGCGTGCGCAAGCTGCCCTCCGGCCGGTGGCAGGCCCGCTACCCGGGCCCGGACGGCCGGGACCGGTCAGCACCGAGTACATTCGCCAACAAGACCGACGCGGCACGCTTCCTGGCCGCGGTAGAGGTCGACATGGCTCGCGGCGTCTGGCTCGACCCATTGCGCAGCGGCGTCACGCTCCGCGAGTACAGCCAGGCGTGGCTGGCAGAGCGGACCGTTCGAGGTCGTCCCCTCGCCGTGCGAACCCGCGAGACCTACCGGCACTCCCTCGACCGCTGGGTACTCCCCACGCTCGGAGGCCTGCCGCTCGACCGGATCACCCCGGCAGCCGTGCGGCGATGGCACGCCGAGACCAGCGCAGCCACCGGCCCGACCGCGACCAGACAGGCCTACGCACTCCTCCACGCCGTCCTGGCCACGGCCGTTGCCGATGACGCGCTCCCCCGGAATCCCTGCCGGATCACGGGTGCGGGCCAGGCCCGCAGCGACGAGCGACCACTGCTGGACCTCGACCAGGTGCAGCACCTCTCCGCCAACATGCCGGAGAACCTCCGGGGCCTCGTCGACCTGGCGTTCTGGGCTCACATGCGCCTCGGCGAGCTGTTGGCTCTCCGCATCGGCGACATCGACATGGACGCCGGCACCGTGGCCGTGCAGCGGCAGGTCGTGGAGACGGACGCGGGCCCGGTGGAGAGCTCACCGAAGGTGGGTAGCCAGCGCGTCGTCCACCTCCCCCCGCAGGGCGTCTCGGCCCTGGCGGAGCACCTGAAGACCCGTTCCCCGGCGCTGCCAACCGCTCGACTGTTCGTGCGGAGGGACGGGAGAGTTCTCCGCGCCCATCACGTCCACGCCGCCTGGAGCACGGCCCGGCGAGCAGCCGGCCTGCCCGACGTCCACCTGCACGACCTGCGGCATGCGGGACTCACCCTGGCGGCGCAGAGCGGGGCAACCCTGGCCGAGGTGATGCGACGTGCCGGCCACTCGTCGTCCCGCGCGGCGATGATTTATCAGCACGCGGCCGAGCGGCGCGACGCCGAGGTCGCGGCCCGCCTGGGGCGCCTCGCGGCGGGCACGACGCCGAACCGTACGGGCACGTAGCGGGCACGCGAGCCGGCAGCGGCGCCAGACGCCCGTCGCTGGAGACCCGCGGTCAGCGCAAACCCGCAGGTCAGGAGCGGAGGGCGTGGGATTCGAACCCACGATGGGTGTTACCCCATAGCGGTTTTCAAGACCGCCGCCATCGGCCACTAGGCGAGCCCTCCTGGCGGCATCGAGGCTAGCGGGCCGCCGGCTCAGCCGCGGTGGGCACTCCGGGCGGTCCGCACGGCGAGGAGCACCGCGCCGACGATCATCAGCAGGCCGATGCCCTGCAGCCCTGGCGAGTCGTCCCCTTCGCCGAAGACCATGGCGGCGACCCCCACGGCGACGAGCAGGACAGCGGCGACGTACGTCAGCACGGTTCCTCCAAACGCTCCAGTGCTGTCGATAGTCATCCACTACCTATCGAAGGTCAATAGAATGCTTCCGCCAGGCGGTGGCCGTGCGCGCCGCCCCGGGCCCGGCGGCCGATGATGGCCAGGATGTCCGCCGACAGCGCCGCTCCCGTCTCGACCGCTCCCCCGGGCGCAGGTCCACGCCGCTGGCGGCTGCTGCTCCCGGGCGCGGCCCTCGTCCTGCTGGCCCTCTGCCTGCGCGGCCCGTTCGCCGCCGTGGGTCCGGTGGTCGGCGAGCTCGGGGACGAGCTGTCGCTGTCGACGGCGGCGCTGTCGGTCGTCACCTCCATCCCGCTCGTCTGCTTCGGGCTGGTCTCGCCGCTGGCCCCGATGCTCGCCGCGCGGATCGGTCTGCACCGCGCCGTTCTCGCCGCCGCCGTCGTCGTGCTGGCCGGGATCGGGTTGCGGCTGGCCGGTCCGGTCGGGCTGTTCGCCGGGACCGTGCTGCTCACCGCGGGCATCGCCGTCGCCAACGTGCTGCTCCCGGCCGTCGGGCGGGCCGAGTACGGCAACCGCAGCGCGGCCGTGATCGGCGCCATCACCGGATCGATGAGCCTGTCGGCCAGCCTCGGGGCGGGCCTCGCCCAGCCGCTCACCGACGCGACCGGCAGCGCGCTGACCGCCCTCGCGCTGTGGGGGCTTCCCGCGCTGGCCGCGACGGCGGCGCTGGTGGCGCTGGTGCGGGCGCGCCCCGGCCGGGTCGACGTGCCGGCCGCCCCCGGCCGGCGCACCGCGATCCTGCGCGACCGCGTCGCCCTGGCGGTCATGGCCTACTTCGGCCTGCAGTCGCTCGGCTTCTACTCGATGCTCACCTGGCTGGCCTCGGTGCTGCGGGACGAGGCCGGGATGTCGGCGGTCTCGGCCGGCGGGCTCGTGGGCGTCGCCGCCCTGCTGGGCGTCCCGCTGTCGCTGCTCGTGCCGCCGCTGGCCGCGCGCCGCCCCGGCCAGGTGCCGTGGGTGCTCGCCGCCGCCGTCCCCGCGCTCGCCGCGCCGATCGGCCTGCTGCTCGCGCCCGACGCGGCGCCGGTGCTGTGGGCGCTGCTCTACGGCATCGGCACCGGGGCGTCGTTCCCGCTGGCGATGCTGCTGGTCCTGCAGCGCACCCGCGACGCCGCCCAGACCGGGCGGCTGTCCGCCGCGGCGCAAGCGGTGGGCTACCTGCTGGCGGCGACCGGACCGCTCGCCGTCGGGCTGCTGCACGAGGCCAGCGGCGGCTGGGAGGCCGGCCTGGTGCTCCTCGTCGCCGTCACGGTGCTGCAGGTGCTCGCCGGGATCGCCGCCGCCCGGCCCCGCCTGGTCAGCGCGTCAGCCTGAGCCGGTCGCCGGCCCCTCTTCCCCCGGTTGATCATCGCCAGCTGGCCCGCCCCACCGGCGTGCCGGCCGACCACCTGACGATGATCAACCCGGGGGAGGGCCATCAGGCCCGGGGACGTCCTACCGGATCGCCAGGGCGTTCGCGGGCGACCCGATGCCGCCGCGCACGTGCAGCGGCGCCGAGACGAGGAGGTGCTCGTAGCGCCCGTCCGCCGCGCACGCCCCGGCCAGCGCGTCCAGCCACCACATCTCGCCGATGGGCATCCCCAGCCGGCACAGCAACCGGTGGTGGAGCACCTCGCCCTGCAGGGGCATGGCCTCGAGCCCGATGTTGTCCGCCGCGACCGCGCTGACGCCCCAGTCCCAGAGATACTCGGCCATCGCGCGGTCGGCGGCCAGCCCCGGGGAGGTCTGGTCGGTGCGCACCGCGAGCCGGTCCTCCGCGTCGGCGGCCTCGTACCCGGCGACCCAGCCGGTGCGGACGAGCAGCACGTCGCCCCGGCGCGGTTCCACGCCGGCGCGCGCGCGGGTGGCCTCGAGGTCGTCCACGGTGATCGCGGTGCGGGTCCGCCAGTGCAGCGGCCGGCCCTCGGCCCGGAGGTGGCGCTCGACGTCCAGGAGGACACCCCGCCCGGCGATGCCCCGGGCGGCCCACGACTCGATCCCCAGCCGCTCGGGCTCGAGGTGGTTGTACGACCCGATCTCCGGATCGGAGATGTGCAGGAACCCGTCCCACTGCGACGAGGCCTGCGGGTAGAAGCCGTCCAGCCAGTCGTCCCGGTTGCCCATCGCCGTGCGGTAGACGTGGTGCTGCACCAGCTGGCGGTTGAACAGCGGCGGGTCCGGCCAGTCCAACGGTGCGTTCAGGCTGAAGACAGCGCCGGTCCGCACCAGCCCGGCCGCGTGGCGGACGGCGTCGGGGGTCTGCAGGTTGAGCGTGCCCAGGACGTCGTCGTCCCCGAAAACGCCGCGCGCGTCCCCGTTCGGCAGGTCTGCGTACATGTGCCGCTCCTCCATCCTTGACGAGGCGGACCTCGCAGCGTCGATGAGTGGGTCCGTGCGCCGGGGACGCCGGACGGGTGCCGGTCGGTCAGCTCAGCGCTGCGGACCGGAGGGGACGATCGGCTCGGACTCGAGGCCGTTGTCCCGGATGTAGGCGGCGTAGACCTCGAGGTGCTTGGTCATCGCGCGCTGCGCCCCCTCGGCGTCCCCGGCCGCGATGCACCCGGCGATCTTGCGGTGCGCCCGGCCGGTGCCGGCCTTGTGCTCGTCGGTGATCAGCTCGCGCCGGAAGTGGTGGGCCAGGGAGACGTGCAGGCCCTTGAGCACCATCTCGTGCACGTCGTTGCCGCACGCCTCGGCGATCATGCTGTGCAGGTCGGCCGTGCGCTGCAGCACCGGAGGCTCGTCGGAGGCTGCCGCGACGAGCGCGGCGCGCTGCTCGTCGGTGGCGTTGAGGGCCGCCAGCCGGGCGACCTCCGGCTCCACCGCGAGGCGGAAGGCGGCGAACTCACCGAGGGTCGTGTTCCGCAAGGCGAACATGAGCGCCAGCGCGTCGCTGACCTGCGCGATGTCCGCGTGCCGCACGAACAGCCCACCGTGCGGACCACGCCGGACGTCGACCAGGCCGTCCCGCTCGAGGATGCGCAGCGCCTCCCGCACGGTGACCCGCCCGAGCCCGTACTCCTCCACGAGCTCCGCTTCCGACGGCAGACGGGTGCCGACCGGCAGCCGTTCGACGAGGATCTTCTGGCGGATGGCCTCGACCACGATGTCCGAGGCCTTGGGGAGCTGCCCTCGCCGCTGGATCATCTGGATGGAGCCTCTTCCTGTGGGCCTAAAGGTGCGTGGGGGGACGGGGGCCGGACGATCGTGCCCGCCGCCGACCAGGCGAGATGCGGCGTGAGAGCGTAGTGCAGGGCGGGCGACCCGGGTGCCGGCGTCAGCATTCTGCGGCAGCCTGCGCGCTCTTGCCCTGGACGACACCGGTTCGAGCACGTCGCGGTTCACCATCGATCATCCCTCGTCGCTGAACCGGTCGGGGACGTAGTGGGTCGCGGTCAGCCCGCCGTCGACCACGAGCACGTGACCGCTGACGTAGCCGGCCTCGTCCGAGGCGAGGAAGGCCACCGCGGCCGCGACGTCCTCGGGGGCGCCGATGCGGGGGACAGGCTTGAGCTCGAGGTTCCCGCGCACGTACCAGGCCGGCCGGGTGGCGAGCATCTTCTCGGCGAGCGGGGTGAGGATCGCGCCCGGTGCCACGGCGTTCGCGGTGATCCCGGACGGCCCGTAGTCGGCCGCCAGCGACCGGGTGAGCGCCATGAGACCGGCCTTGCTGACGGCGTAGTCGGAGCTGCCGCGGAAGCCCGTCACGCCCGTCATCGAGGCCATGTTCACGATCCGGCCGTAGCCCGCGGCGACCATGGTCGGCAGCACCGCCTTCGTCAGGCGGAACGCGCTGCTGAGGTTGACCTCGAGCACGTCCCGCCAGCGAGCCTCGTCCACCTCCCCGACGGGCCGCGATCCGGCGATGCCGGCGTTGTTCACGAGGATGTCCACCCCACCGAGCGCGCCGAGGGCGGCGTCCCGGATCTCTTCGGGGGCGGTCGCGGCGGTGACGTCGACGGCGCGCGCCTCGACCCGGCCGGCCCGGGAGAGCTCGTCGGCCGTCCGTGCCAGCCCGTCCTCGTTGCGGTCGACGAGGAGGACGTGGACGCCCTCCTCGAGGAACCGCTCCGCGATCGCCCGGCCCAGCCCTTGTGCCGCGCCGGTGACGACCGCCGTCCGCCCGGGGGTGAATCGCTGCCTGCTCATGCCGATCCCTCCCGACCTAGAGCTGTTCGACCGGGTACGGGAAGCGGCACTGCAGGCCCCCGTCGACCAGGAGCGTCTGACCCGTCACGTAGCCGGACAGGTCGGACGCGAGGAAAAGCGCGGCCGCGGCGATGTCCCGCGGCTCGCCCAGCCGGCCCAGCGGCGTCGGCTCGGACCAGGCGGCGCGGCGCTCCTCGCCGACCGCCGCCCCGATCCGCGGCGTCCAGATGACGCCCGGTGCCACCGCATTGACCCGCACGCCCTGCCCGCCGTACTCGACGGCCGCCGACTTCACCAGCGAGATCATCCCGGCCTTGGCGGCGCCGTAGGCCGCATGGCGCTGCGCGGCCCCCATCCCGCTGACCGAGGCGATGTAGACGATGCTGCCGCCCCCGTACCGGGCCAGGGTGGCCGCGCCGAGCTGAGCCAGGAGGAAGGCGTGCGTCAGGTTCATCTTCTGCGCCCACGCCCAGTCCTCGTCCCCCGTGTCGGCGAGGTACTGGAAGCGGGCGATCCCGATGATGTCGACGATCCCGGCCAGGCTGCCGAACGCCTCGACGGCGGCGTCGAGGGCGCCCTGAACACCGGCCCGCTCGGTCATGTCGGCGACGTGCGGCACGCCGCCCACCTCCTCGGCGACCGCCGCCGCGAGCTCCGGCACGAGGTCGACGCAGAGGACCCGGGCGCCGGCGGAGGCCAGCGCGTGGGCGGTCTGGCGGCCGATGCCGGCTCCGGCGCCGGCAACCAGGAATGCCCGCCCCTCGAGGGAGCCGAGCCGGGCGTAGTCGGGGACCGCGCTGCGGTCGAAGGTGGTCGTCATGCTGCTGCCGAGCCTTTCCGAAGGGGAGGGACGGGCCCGGCGCCCCGGCGCGCGGTCAGCCGGGGCACCGGGAGCCTCAGTACGTCGTCCGGCCGCCGCTGACGTCGAAGACGGCGGCCGTGGAGAAGGAGCACCGGGAGGAGGACAGCCACGCGATGAGCTCGGCGATCTCCTCGGGCTCACCGGCCCGGCCCATCGGGATCTTGGCCTGCAGCCGCGCCACGTGCTCGGGCGTCGCGCTCGCCATGATCGGGGTGTTGATGATCCCGGGGGTGACGGCGTTGACCAGCACGCCGGTGGTGGCCAGCTCCTTCCCCAGCGACTTGGTGAGCCCGATGACGCCCGCCTTGGCGGAGGAGTAGGCGCTGCTGCCGGTGTTGCCCTCCTTGCCGGCGACGCTGGCCACGTTCACGATCCGCCCGTAACCCCGTTCGATCATGTGCGGGACGAGCGCCCGGCAGAAGAAGAAGGTGCCCATCAGGTGCACCCGCCACATCGCCTCGAACGTCTCGGTGCTGGTCTCCCACAGCGGAGCGGCGAGCGCGGTGATCCCGGCGTTGTTGACGAGGACGTCGACCTGCCCGGCCTCCTCCAGCGCCCGCCGGGCGGCCGCCTCGACCGCGGCCTCGTCGCCGACGTCGGCCGGCACCGCCCAGGCGCGTTGGCCCGTGGCCTGCAACGCGGCGACGGCCGCGTCGCACCCGGCGGCGTCCCGGTCCACGACGACGACGTCAGCCCCGCGCTCGGCGAGCAGCCTGCTGGTCGACAGGCCGATGCCGCTGGCGGCCCCGGTGACGAGGGCCACCCGGCCGGCCATGTCCCGCGCACCCGTGCTGCCCTGCGCGGTCACGAGAAGGTCCAGTTCGGCCGGCGCTTCTCCAGGTACGCAGCCATGGCCTCGCGCGAGTCGTCGAAGCCCCGCAACCGGTTGGTGTAGTCCCACTCGGTGCGGTACTGCCGCTCCATCTCGTCGCCCTCGATGCGGACGATCGACTCCTTGGCCAGCCGGACGGCCAGCGGGCTCTTGCCGGCGATCTCGGCGGCGATGGCCAGCGCGCGGGCCCGGGCCTCACCCGGCGCCACGACCTCCTCCACGGCCCCGAGGCGGTGCAGCTCCTCGGCGGGCTGCAGCCGGCCGGTGAACATCATCATCCGGGCCTTGCGCGGCCCGAGCATGTTCATGGCCTTGCTCGCACCACCCAGCAGGCCGACGTTGATCTCGGTCAGCCCGAAGCTGGCGCGGCTGGAGGCGATGATGATGTCGCACACGCCGACCATGCCGAAGCCGGCACCGATCGCCGGGCCGTCGACGGCCGCGATGACCGGGACGGCGCAGTGGCGGATGGCGTGCTGGGCCGCCCGCCACTCCCAGCCGGGGTTGGTGGTGTTCTGCAGCGGCAGGTCCGCCGGCGACTGCTGCGCCGCCGTCTCCTTGAGGTCGATCCCCCCGCAGAACGCGCGCTCGCCCTCGGCGGCCAGCACGACCGCACCCACCTGCCGGTCCTCGGACAGCGAGTCGAAAGCCTCGCGCAGCTCCAGCTGCATCTGCCGGGTGACCGCGTTGACCGGTGGCCGGTTCAAGCTCACCGTCGCCACGCCGTCCGCCCGCTCGACGATCAACGTCTCCATGTCAGTTCCTCTCCCCACGGCGCGGCCCGCCCGGGCGCGCGCACTCGTCGATGGCGTCCCGCGGGACGGCGTGCACCTGGTCCCGCGTCACCGGACGTGGAACTGGTCGAGGTCGGGCGCGGCGACCATCTCGAAGTACTCGTGGTTGGCGAACGGCACGTTCACGTTCTGCCGCCCGTGCGCGTTGACGTAGTAGTTCTTCCCGACCGGGCCCTCGGTGGCCCAGATGAGCTCGGAGTGGGCCGCGTCGAGGCGGGCGTTGTACTCCTCGAAGACCTCCTCCTTGACCTCCATCGTCCGGTGCCCGGACTCGAGCAGGTCCGCCACGGCCTGCGCGGTGTAGCGCGCCCAGATCTCGATCCAGGAGAGGAAGGCGCCGGCCCGCGGCTGGGAGTTGGGCCCGTAGAAGATGAAGAGGTTGGGGAAGCCCGGGACGACCAGGCCCAGGTGGGCCCGGGGCCCGTCCTTCTCCCAGAGGTCCTCCATGCGGACGCCGCCGCGGCCCACGTACTCCGTCGGCCACATGTACTTCGTGACCTCGAATCCGGCCGCGAAGACGATCGTGTCGACCTCGCGCACCTCGCCGTCGGCGGTGGCGATGCCCTTGGCGGTGAGGCGGCTGATCGGCTCGGTCACGAGCTCGACGTTGTCCTGGAGCAGCGCGTCGTACCAGCCGTTGTCGACGACCAGCCGGCGGGCCAGCGGCGCGTAGTCCGGCAGGCACTTGGCCAGGAGGTCGGGGTCGTGACCGACCTTGCCACGGATGTACTCGGTGAGGATGGCGCGCATCCCGTCGTTGCGTTCGCTGATCCTGCCGCCCGCCTTCTGCCACTCGCGGTCGTAGACCTGGGCGCCCTGCATCCCCGAGCTGGTCACCTGGCTCGAGTAGCAGAACCAGTTCCAGTAGTAGGGCACGTGGTCGAACAGCCAGCGGATGTCCGGGGTGATCTGCTCGCGGTAGTTCTCCATGGGCGAGATCCACTGCGGCGTGCGCTGGAACGCGTAGAGCTGGTCGGCGGTCTGCGCCAGCTTGGGCACCAGCTGCACGCCGGTCGAGCCATTGCCGATCACCGCGATGCGCCGCCCGGTGGCGTCGTAGTCGATGCCCCAGGCGGTGGTGTGGAACAGCTGGCCCTCGTACTCGTCGACCCCCGGGATGTCGGGAAACTTCGGCGTGCTGAACAGGCCGGCGGCGCTCACCACGACGTCCGCCGTCAGCTGCTCGACGGCGCCGTCCCGGACGAGCTCCAGCCGCCACCGCGACCCCGCCTCGTCGAAGTGCGCCCTGGTCACCTCGACGTCGAACCGGATCTTGTCGTGGACGCCGTACTTCCTGGCCACGTGCTCGAGGTAGCGCTTCACCTCGACCTGGGAGGCGAAGTACTCCGTCCACGGGTAGTTCTTCTCGAACTTGAACTGGTACAGGAAGCTGCTGGTGTCGACGCGCGCGTCGGGGTAGCGGTTGAGGTTCCAGGTGCCGCCGATCTCGGACTGCCGTTCGTAGATCGCGTACGGGATGCCCAGCAGCTCGAACTGGATGGCCGCGGCGATGCCGCTGGCCCCCGCGCCGACGATGACCACCCGGACGTCGTCCGCGGCCGCCGGTCGCTCGCCCGACCAGTACGCCCGCCGCGGGAAGGGCTCGAGGGCGAGCTCCTCGCGGCCGAACCGGAACTCGCTGTCGGAGAGCTCCTCCCCGGTGAGCAGGGCCATCATGGCGCGCAGCTCGTCGTCGGCGGGGATGCGCACGTCGTGCACGTCCGGGCGCTGCAGCAGGAAGCGCAGCGCCTTCTCCTTGATGGCCTCGTGGTGCTGGTCGGCCACGAGGTAGCCGAAGAACGCGCCACCGCGCAGCGGGATGCGCACGACCTCCATCGCCGCGAGCTCCGGGTCACCCGTGGCCTGGTACAGGGCGAGCCGGAGGACGTTGAGGTTCGCGCTCTCGAGCGCGGTGCGAATCCGGGCCTCGGTGTACTCGTCGTCCATGTCTGACCGGTCCTCCATCTCAGGGTCGTGCATCAGGGGCCGTCCTCGCGGACGGGTGTCGCGTGCCGGGGGCCTCAGCCCATCCAGCTGCCTCCGTTGGCGTCGACGGTCGCGCCGTTCACGAAGCCCGCCTCGTCGGAGGCGAGGAAGCCCACGACGGCGGCGGTGTCCTCGGGCGTGCCGAGGCGGCCGACGGGGATGCCGGCCCGCATCGCCTGGTTAACCTCGTCGGCCACGGCGGCCGCCATCGGCGTCATGATGCGGCCGGGGGTGACGGCGTTGACGGTGATCCCGTCGGGGCCGTACTCGAAGGCCAGGGTGCGGGTGAGGCCGAGCAGCGCGGCCTTCGTCGCGCCGTAGTGCACCCCGGCGACGCGGGCGCCGGTGCGGGCCGCCTGGGAGGAGATGTTGACGATGCGCCCCCAACCGGCGGCCTTCATCCCGGGGTGCACGAGCTTGGCGCCCAGGAAGGCGCCGGTGAGGTTGACGGCCAGCACCCGGTTCCACTCGTCGAGCGGCATCTCGCTGCTCGGCGTCCGCTGCCCGTCGCGCTTGGGGGAGATGGCCGCGTTGTTCACCAGCACGGTCACCGGCCCGTAGGCCGACCGCGCGACGTCGAGAACGCGGTGCCAGTCGCCCTCCTCCGCGACGTCGGCCGTGACGAGGGTGACCCGGCCGGCCGCGTCGGCCGGCGGGCGGAAGTCCGCGATCGCGGCCTCGTCCAGGTCGGCGACGACGACGTCCGTGCCGCGGGCGAGCAGGTTCCTCGTGATCGCCTCGCCGATCCCGCGCGCGCCGCCGGTCACGACGGCGCACCGCCGGGCGGCGCTCACGCCGCACCGTCCGGGCCGGCGAGGACGACGAGCGCGTCGACGGCGACCGGCTGCCCGGAGGCGTCCACCAGCAGCGGGTTGATCTCGACCGACTCGACCAGGTCGTCGAGCCCGCACGTGTAGCGGGAGAACGCGGCGACGGTCTTGGCGAGCGCCGCCTCGTCGACGGCGCGGCGGCCGCGCACGCCGCGCAGCAGCTCCACCAGCCGCAGGTCGGCGATCATGTCGCGCGCCTCGTCCTCGGTCACCGGCGCCGGCCGCACCTGCACGTCCTGCACCACCTCGGCGAGGACGCCGCCGAGACCGATCATGGTGACCGGGCCGAACGTCGGGTCCACGGTCATGCCGAGGATCAGCTCGGTCTCGGCGTCCAGCTGCTGCTGCACCACGACACGGGCACCGGTGATCCCGTGCCCGGCCGCCGCGGCCAGCACCTCGTCCGCCGCCGTCCGGACCGCATCGGGAGTGGTCAGGCCCAGCCGCACGCCGCCCAGCTCGGACTTGTGCGCGACCTCGTCGGACAGGAGCTTCAGGACCACCGGGTAGCCCAGTTCGTCGGCGGCCTCGACCGCCGCCTCGGCCGACGCGGCGGGCGCCTCCTGGACCCCCTGGACTCCGCAGGCGGACAGGAACTGCTTGGCGGCCACCTCGTCCAGGTACCGGCGGCCGGCCGCTCGGGCGGCGCGGACCACCGCGAGCTCCTCCGCGCCCAGCCCGGCGTCCTCGCCGGCCGGCCGCGTGACCGGCCGGTGCCCGGCGAACGCGACCAGCGCGGCGGCCGCCCGCATGGCGCGGACCGGCTCGCCGAACGTGGGGACGCCGGCGGCGGACAGGATCCGGGCCGGCCGGCCGGAGCCGCCCACCCAGGCCACGAGCACGGGCTTGTCCGTGCTCGCCGCGACCTCGAGGATGCCGGCGCAGACCCGGTCCTCCTCGGCCTCCATGTTGCCGAGCAGGACCATCACCAGGTCGGTCTCGGGGTTGGCCGCGCACACCCGGAGGGCGTTCGGCAGCATGTCCGGGTCGCTCGCGATGGCCCCGGTCGTGTCGATCGGGTTGGTGAAGGAGGCGAACGACGGCAGGATCTCGCCCATCCGCGCCCGCCACTCGGCGTCCCACGGGAAGACGTCGAGACCGAGGTCCTCGGCGTAGTCGGTCATGAGCACGCCGGCCCCGCCGGACAGGGTCACGATGCTGACCTTGTTCCCCCGGGGCCGGGCAGTGCCGGCGAACACCCGGCCGAGGTCGAGCAGGTGCTCCACGTCGTTCGCCCGCTGCACGCCGTGCCGCCGGGTGACCCCGTCGAACACCGCCTCGGAGCCGGCCAGGGCACCGGTGTGCGAGGCCGCGGCTGCCGCCCCGCGGGCGGTGCGGCCCACCTTGAGGACGGCGACCGGGATCTCCTCCGCCGTGGCCCGGGCGAGCGCGCGTTCGAAGGCCGCGCCGTCGCGGATGCCCTCGACGTAGGCCAGGACCGCCCTGGTCGAGCCCTCGTCGACGAGCTGGTGGATCAGCTCGGGCAGGGAGAGGTCGACCTCGTTGCCGGTGCTGAAGAAGCGGCCCACGCCCATGCCGCTGGACTGCGCCAGGTTGAGGATGAAGCCGCCCATGGCGCCGCTCTGCGAGACGAAGGCGATGCCCTCGTCCTGCAGCGTGAACCGGTCCTGGTCGAGACCGGTCATGAAGGACGCGGTGAGGGCGTTGCCCGCCGAGACGGCACCGACGCTGTTCGGCCCGAGGATCCGGACCCCTGCTGCGGCGGCCACCTCGCGGAGCGACTCCTGGAGCACCCGGCCCTCGGCGCCGATCTCCGAGTACCCGGACGCGAAGACGATGGCGAAACCGATCCCGGCCGCCCCGCACTCGCGCACCGCGTCCTCCACGGCGGTCTGGGGCAGGACGATGACCGCCAGGTCCGGCCGCTCGGGCAGGTCACGAAGGGTCGCGTGGGCCGGGATGCCCTGCACCGTGCTGCGCGTCGGGTTCACCGGGTAGATCGCGCCCTGGAAGCCGTACGTGCGCAGGTAGCGCAGGGTGCGGCCAGACGCCTTCACCCCGTTGTCCGACGCCCCGACGATCGCGACGCTGCGCGCGTTCAGCAGGACGTCCACGGGCGAACGCCCATCGCCGCCCATCAGCGCCACACCTCGGCGAGCACCTCGTCGGCCAGCGCGGCCCGGTGCTGGGTGGTCGAGCCGAAGCTGCGCTCCAGCGCCTTGCCGCGCTGCAGCCAGAAGTGCAGGTCGTGCTCCCAGGTGAAGCCGATGCCGCCGTGCAGCTGGAGGGCGGCGTAGTTGGCGGCGAAGGCGGCCTCGTTGGCGGCCGCCTTGGCCATGTGCACGGCCCGGGTGGCGTCGGGGGTGCTCTCGGACAGCGCGTAGGACGCGTACCAGACCAGCGACCGGGCTGCTTCGGTCTGCACCGCGACGTCGGCGAGGCGGTGCTTGAGCGCCTGGAAGCTCCCGATGACGCGGCCGAACTGGCGCCGCTCCAGGAGGTAGTCGCGGGTGGTGCCGGTCAGCCGCTGGGCGAGCCCGACGAGCAGCGCGGCCGTGCCGAACGCGCCGGCGTCCTGCGCCACGCGCACCGCCTCCGGGCCGGTGGCCAGCAGCGTGTCGGGCCCCAGGTCGAACGCGCACTCGGCCAGCCGCCGGCTCGGGTCGATGCCCTGGACCGGGGTGGCGTGCACCTGGGACCGCGGGACCCAGTGCAGCTCATCGCCCTGCCGGACCAGAACGGCGTCGGCGCGCGCCCCGTCGGGCACGAGGCGGTCCTCGCCCAGGCAGGTGGCCACGATCGCCTCGCCGGCCGCCAGCCGCGGGAGCCACTCCGCCCGGTGCTGGTCGGTCCCGGCGCGGGAGAGCACCAGCGGTGCGATCAGCGCGGTCTCCACGATCGGCTCGGGGAGGCAGGCGGAGCCGCACTCCTCCAGCAGCAGGACCAGGTCGACGGGTGCGCCGTCCCCACCCCCGTGCGCGGCCGGGACCAGCAGCCCCGGGAGGCCGAGCGACACGAGGTGCGGCCAGACCGTGCTGGAGTAGTCGTGGCCCTGCTCCCAGATCGCGCGGAGATCGGCGGGCGACAGCTCCGCGGTGAGGACCTTCCGGACGGCGTCGCGGAACTCGTACTGCAGGTCGTCGAGGTCGAAGTGCATCTCAATTCCCCTTCGGCAGGCCGAGGACCCGCTCCGAGATGATGTTGCGCTGGATCTCGTTCGACCCCGCGTAGATGTGGGAGGCGCGGCTGAGCCAGTAGCTCTGCACCAGCGCCGACTTCTCCCCCGGGGTGGGCTCGAGCAGCTCGGCCCGCTCGCCGAGCATCTGCAGGCCGAACTCGAGGATCCGGGTCTGCATCTCCGACCACCACAACTTGCCCATCGCCGACTGCGGGCCGGGCTGCCTGCCGACCGACAGCGAGCTCAGCGTGCGCAGGGTGATGTAGCGGTAGGCCTCGATCTCCTCGTGGAAGCGGGCGACCTGCAGCCGGACCAGCGGGTCGTCCCGCAGGCTCTCCGGCACGAGCGCGAGCACCTCGCCCAGGATCTGGTGGAAGTGCGCCGCGGTGTTGAGGTTGCTGCTGCGCTCGTGCGTCAGCGTGGCCATCGCCACCCGCCAGCCGTTGTCGATGCCGCCGACGACGTTGGCCACCGGCACCTCGACGTCGGTGAAGAACAGCTCGGCGAAGTCGGCCTGGTGGTTCATCTGGCGGATCGGCCGAACCTCCACGCCGGGGCTGTGCCGGTCGATCATCAGGAAGGTGAGGCCCTTGTGCTTGGGCGCCTCCGGATCGGTGCGGACCAGCGCGAAGATCCAGTCGGCGAAGCGCGAGTGCGACGTCCAGATCTTCTGGCCGTTGACCAGGACGGTGTCACCGGAGACCTCGCCGCGGGTCCGGAGCCCGGCCAAGTCGCTGCCGGCCTCCGGCTCGCTGAACCCCTGGCACCAGATGTCGTCGCAGGTGAGCATGCTCGGCAGCCAGCGGCTGCGCTGGTCGGCGTCGCCGAGCTCGATGAGGGTCGGTCCGGCCAGGCCGAGCGCGAGCCGGTTCAGCCGGGCCGGGGCGTTCGCCCGCAGGTACTCGTCGTAGAAGATCGCGGTGCTGACCGGGTCCATCCCGCGACCGCCGTACTCGACCGGCCAGTGCACGGCGGCGAACCGCGCGCCGTGCAGGGCGCGCTCCCACTCGCGGTGCCGGGCGAAGCCCTCCTCGGTCGACGGCGGCGGGAAGCTGTCCGTCGGGACGTTCTCCTCCAGCCACGTGCGGATCTCGTCGCGGAAGTCGGTCTGCGCGGGTGTGAGCCGCAGGTCCATCTGGTCGGTTCCTCTCCTGGGGCGCGCGGCGGCGTCGAGCCGTGCGGTCGAGCTGTGCGCAGGCGACCGGGGCCGGCGGCGGACGGAGCGCGGGCGCCCCGTCCACCGCGACCCGCCGGTCACCGGTGGTGCGGGTGGCGGACGGTCCGGGGCCTCACGCCGACACCTGCCCGAGCATCAGCTCGGCGAGCGCCGCGCGGTCGGTGAAGTCGGCGGCCGGGCCCTCGGCGACGATCCGGCCCTGCCGCAGGACCACCACCCGGTCGGCGATGGTCAGCGGCTGGTCCACGAGCTGCTCCACCAGGAGCACCCCCATGCCCTCGCCGGCCCGGTCGCGGAAGAACCGCAGGATGTCCGGCACCAGCGACTGCGCCAGCCCGAGGGATGGCTCGTCGCAGAGCAGGTAGTCCGGCCGAGCGGCCCAGGCCTGCACGAGGGCGAGCATCTGCTGCTGCCCGCCCGACAGGCTGCGGGCCAGCTGGGCCCGCTTGTCGCCGAGTATCGGGAACGTCCGGGCGGCCATGTCGACCACCTCGCCGTCGGGCAGCCGCCGGCCCCGGGGGCGGGCCAGCTGCCCCAGGCGCAGGTTCTCCTGCACGGTGAGCTCCGGGAAGACCCGGTGCCCCTCCAGGACGTGCCGGACCCCGCGTCGGGAGAGCTTCTCGGCGCCGAGGCCGGTGACGTCCTCTCCGCCGAGGCTCAGCGTGCCCCGCTGCGGGGGCAGCAGGCCCGAGAGGGCCTTGAGCAGCGTGCTCTTGCCGGCCCCGTTCGGGCCCAGCACCAGGACGATCTCCCCTGGGGCGACCTCCAGCGTGACGTCCCGGAAGACGGTCATCCGGCCGTAGCCGGCGTGCAGTCCCTCAGCCCGCAACATGGTTCACTCCCGCGAAGAGGCGGCCGATCTCGGGCAGGTGGCGGATCTCGGCCGGTGGGCCGCTGACCACGACCCGTCCGGCGTCGACGACGGAGATGCGGTCGGCGGTGCCCCACACCAGCTCCAGGTCGTGCTCGACCATGAGCACCGAGGCGCCGGTGGCCGCGACGACGGAGCGCAGCAGCGCGCTGAACTCCTTGCGCTCCGCGACCGACAGGCCGGCGGCGGGTTCGTCGAGCGCGATGAGGACCGGCCCGCGGCGCAGGGCCCGGGCGACCTCCAGGAAGCGCCGCTGGCCGTGCGGCAGGGTGGCCGCCGGGAGCTCGTCCCAGTCCGCCCGGACCGCTTCGAGAGCCTCGGCGAACCAGTGCGTCCGGCCGTCGTCGGCCCCGCAGTCCACGTTCTCCCAGACCGTCATGTCCGCGAAGACCCGCGGGGTCTGGAACGTGCGCGCCAGCCCCAGCCGGGCCCGGCCGCTGGCGCCGGTCGACGAGACGTCCTCGCCGTCGAAGTGCACCGTGCCGCTGTCGACGGCGACCAGCCCGGAGAGGGCGTTCAGCAACGTGGTCTTGCCGGAGCCGTTCGGCCCGACGATGGCGTGGATCTCACCCCGGCCGATCTCGAGGTCGACCCCGTCGAGGGCCTGCACCTCGCCGAAGCGGGCGGCCAGCCCCTCCGCGCGGAGCAGGGGCCCACCGGTGCGGGCCGCCGCCGTCGCCCCGTCGCCGGCCTCCGGCGCCTGGGCGAGCACCTCGCGCAGCGAGATCGTCGCGGCCGGCGCCGTCCGTCCCCGCAGCCGGTGGATCGCCCGGCGCAGACCGCCGGCGATGCCGTCCGGCATGAGGAACATGATCACGAAGGCCGTGATCCCGTAGATGAGCAGCCGGTAGTCGACCAGGCTGGCCAGCGCCACGTCCGGGACGAGGTAGAGGACGCCCACGCCCAGGATGGGGCCGACGATCGTGCCCGCGCCGCCGATGACGACGACGAAGTAGAGCATGATCGACAGCGCCAGCGTGAACGACCCGGGCGCCACGTACTGGATGAGCAGCACGTACAGCACGCCGGCGACCGAGGCCATGAGCGACGCGATGGCGAAGGCCTGCAGCCGCAGCCGGCCCGGGCGCAGGCCGAGCGTCATGGCCGCCTCCGGGCTGGTGCCGGCGACCTTGAGCTGGCGGCCGAAGCGGGAGGACTTGATGAGCCCCGCCACGACCAGCGCCGCGACGGCGCAGAGCAGGATCACCAGGGTCAGCCACTCGGTCCGCCAGAACGCGACGTCCCGGATCGCGGAGGTGGCGACGTTCACCCCGGTGACCGCCCGGGTCTGCTCCTCGAAGAGGAAGAAGATCTCCGGCAGCGCCAGGGCGCCGGCCATGGTCACGAAGCCCAGGTAGTAGCCCTGGACGCGCAGGGAGGGCAGGGCGAGGAGCATGCCGGCCGCCATCCCGGCGAGGAAGCCGAGGAGGACCGCGACGGGGAGGGGGTGCTCCCACGCCGTGGCGGCCAGCGCGGTGATGTAGGCCGCGACGCCCATGACGGCGCCCTGCCCGAAGGAGAGCTGCTCGGCCTGGGCCCGCAGGATGTTCAGCCCGGACGCGGCGACCACGTACACGGCGGCGAGCAGGATCGCCTGCAGCCAGTACGCGTTCCCCGCGACGATCGGCACGGCCACCGCCAGGACGACGATGCCGATGCCGAGGGCCACCTCCCGGCGGATGTCGGGCCGGAGCAGGTTCCGCCTTCCGGCGGGGGCGGTGACCTCCGCCGACGTGAGCACGGGGTTCGACATCTCAGACCCTCCTTGCGTGCGGACGGCCGAAGATGCCCTCGGGGCGGAGCATGAGGACGACGACGATGACGGCGAGCGCCAGCGGGACCTCGGCGGCGCCTCCGGCCTGGTACGAGACGAACATCAGGAGCAGGCCGAAGGCGGGGCCGGCCAGGAGCGCGCCGGTGTTGTTCCCGAGCCCGCCCACCACCGCGACGATGAAGCCGAAGATCACGTAGTGGAGGGCCTGGCTCTCGACGATGCCGATCGCGTGGCCGCCGATGAAGCCG
Source organism: Blastococcus sp. TF02A-30 (assembly GCF_003319185.1). Lineage (GTDB taxonomy): Bacteria > Actinomycetota > Actinomycetes > Mycobacteriales > Geodermatophilaceae > Blastococcus. The sequence goes on along the minus strand of NZ_QOHJ01000009.1, from coordinate 111,718 downwards.
GTGAGCCCCATGATCGCGCCGGCGATGGCGAAGGCGAGCACCTGCAGCGGCATGGTCCGGATGCCACCGGCCTTCGCCGCCTCCAGGTCCTGCGAGAGCGCGTTCAGCGCAAGGCCGACCAGGTACCTCCGCTGGAAGCAGCGGAGGAACAGGTAGACCACCAGGGCCAGCGCGATGACCACCAGGTAGACGAAGGGCACCCGGGAGCCGCCGAGCGGGAACTGGCCGAAGAGGTTCTCCAGCGTCAGCACCCGGGGGCCGATGGTCAGGACCATGATCGCGCCGAGCACGATCGAGGCCGCGATCGTGGTGATGATCCACGAGTGCTGGTCCGACGGTGACCGCATCGGGAGCAGGGTCAGCCAGCCCTGCAGCGCGGCGATCAGCGCCACCACCACGGTGACGACCAGCAGCGTCAGGAGCCAGGACGGACCACCGGCCGCGGCGCCCTCGGGGAGCCACAGGTAGGTGAACACCCCGGCGACCACGAGCAGCTGCCCCTGGGCGAAGTTGAGCACGCCCGTCGCGTTGTAGATGACATTCAGGCTGATGGCGATCAGCGAGTAGATCGCCCCGGCACCGAGTCCTCGAACGAGGATGATCAGCAGTTCGTCCATGACTCCCCTCCCCTACGGGCGCCGGAGGTCTCAGCCCTGGCAGTCGAGGCGGGTGAAGATGCCCTCGCCCTGGTCGGTGCCCGGGTCGACCAGCGCCAGCGAGCTGGTGTCCATGAGGAAGTGGTTGTCGTCGCTCATGGCGAAGCCCTCGTGCACGAGGCCCAGGGACTCCTCGTCGTCCACGGCCTCGGTCTCCAGCCACTCGGTGACGGTCTCGCCGTCGGTGGAGCCGGTCTCCTCGACCGCGGCGGCCAGGAGGTGCAGCGCGTCGCGCCAGATGGCCATGTAGTCCAGGGCCACGGACTCCCAGGCCGGGTCGTCGCCGAACATGCCCTCGGCCTCGGTCACGAAGTCGGTGACCTCGGGGCGGACGGAGTCCGCGTCGCAGGCGGAGAAGGCACCCCAGGTGACGGCCTTGAAGTTGCTGTAGGCGTCGGGACCGGCCACGTCCTTGGTCTGGGTGGCGAACGTGGAGCCGTAGCTGCCCACGACCGGGACGTCGGAGTTGAGCTGGCGCAGGCCGAGGATCAGCCGGCCAGTGTCGGCACCGGTCTGGTTGAAGCTGAGGATGACGTCGGCGTCGCTCTTCTGGATCTCCAGCAGCTGCGGCGTGAGGTCGGTCGACTGCGCGCTGAACTCCTGGACGGTCGCGGGCTCCATGCCGCGCTCCTCGAGGGCGCCGACCATGGCCTCCGCGGCGACCTTCCCCTGGGTGCCGTTGTAGTGCACGATCGCCACCCGCTCGGCGCCGTACTCCTCGACCGCGACCTCGACCATGCGCTCGCCCTGGGCCTCGGCGTTGGGCAGCAGGGCGAAGCCCAGCGGGGCCACCTCCGGGGTGATCGCGCTCCCGGAACCGTTGATGTTGGGGATGCCGGCCTGGGTGAGGATCGGCAGCGTCGCGAGGGACTCGTCGCTGGTGAGCGGCCCGATGACCAGGTCGACGTCCTCCTGGCTGACCAGCCGGTTCACCGCGGTCACGGCCTTCGTCGGGTTGAGCTCGGTGTCGGCGAGGACCAGCTCGACCTCGCGGCCGTCGATGCCGCCGTCGGCGTTGATCTCCTCGGCGGCCAGCTCGACACCCATGCGGGCCCACGACCCGGTGGCGGCCGCCGCGCCGGTCAGCCCCAGCGGGACCCCGACCTTGATCGGGCCCTCCTCGGCGGCGGCCGAGCCGCCGCCCGACGACGTCGGGTCCGATCCGCAGGCCGCCATGGCGCCCAGGAGCGCGACGGACAGGACGCCCGCCACCGAGCGGCGACGGAGGGTTCGGGTCGTAGTCATGGGTTCCTCTTCCTGGGCACCGTTGCCACCGGGGGCGCACGCCTCCCGGACCACTTGCTGGAGCTGTCGGGCCGTCCGGTTGCGCACCGTCGGGCCAGCCAGGGAGACAGTGGCGGAGGTCACGAGCCCGTGTCAAGGATTAATATCCTTGCCATCTTTACGAGTCAGTGACGGCACGCTTCCGGACGCCGAGTCGACATGCCACTTTTCGTGCGCAGGAGCGGTACACGCCGGGCCCTCTTCCCCGGTTGATCATCGCCAGCTGGCCCGCCCCACCGGCGTGCCGGCCGACCGTCTGGCGATGATCAACCCGGGGACAGGCGTCAGGGGTGGGCGGTGAGGCCTTCGGCGTCCGCTGTGGCCGGGGTGCCGACGACGCCGTGCAGGTGGCAGGCGGCCTGCTGACCGGGCGCACCCGCCGGCTGCAGCGCGGGGTCGACGTCGTCGCACGGCTCGAACACGTACGGGCAGCGGGTGCGGAACCGGCAACCGCTGGGGACGGCGGCCGGAGAGGGGACGTCGCCGCGCAGCACGATGCGCTCCCGCTGCCGCTCCAGTGCCGGGTGCGGCAGCGGCACCGCGGAGAGCAGCGCCTGCGTGTAGGGCATCTGCGGATCGCTGCCCACCGCGGACGCCGGCCCGATCTCCACGATCCGCCCCAGGTACATGACCGCGATCCGGTCGGAGATGTGCCGGACGGCGGACAGGTCGTGGGAGATGAACAGCAGCGTCAGGCCGAGCCGGCGCTGCAGCCGGCGCAGCAGGTTCAGGACCTGCGCCTGCACGCTCACGTCGAGGGAGGCGATGGCCTCGTCGCAGACCAGGAAGTCCGGCTCCCCGGCCAGGGCGCGGGCGATGCCCACCCGCTGCCGCTGCCCGCCGGAGAACTCGTGCGGGTACCGGCCGGCGACGGCGGGGTCCAGCCCGACCAGCTCGAGCAGCTCGGCCACCCGGGCCGCCTTGTCCCGCCCCTTCCGCAGGCCGTGCACCTCCAGCGGCTCGGCGACGGTCTGGGCGACGGTGCGCCGCGGGTCGAGGGAGGCGAACGGGTCCTGGAACACCATCCCGGCGCGGCGGCGCAGCTCCTTGAGCCCGCGCCCCTCCAGGCCGGTGATGTCGGTGCCGTCGAAGGTGATGCTGCCGCCGGTGGAGGGCACCAGCCGCAGCAGCGCGTTGCCGAGCGTGGACTTCCCGCAGCCGGACTCCCCGACCAGGCCGAGCGTCTCGCCGCGCAGCACGTCGAGGTCCACGCCGTCCACGGCGCGCAGCAGGCCGGCCGGCTTGCGCCGCAGCCCACCGCGGCCGATCGGGAAGTGCACCTCCAGCCCGCGGGCGGAGACCAGGACGTCGTCGCTCATCGGGCCTCCCCCGAGCTTTCGGTACCGAGAGCCGAGGTCTCCGTGCACCAGGTCGCCGCCCGGTGCGGCAGCGCACCCGACGACGGGCCGATCTGGACCAGCGGCGGCTGCTCGGTCTCGCAGCGGGCGTCGCCGCGCACCGGGCAGCGCGGCCAGAACACGCAGCCCGGCGGCAGGTCGGTCGGCGCCGGCGGGGTGCCGGGCACCGTGGCCAGGTCGGGGACGACGCCGTCGACGGCCGGCTGCGCCAGATCGGGCAGCGCTCCCAGCAGTCCGCGGGTGTACGGGTGGGCCGGGTGCTCGAGGACGTCGTCCACCGTGCCGTCCTCCACGCAGCGCCCGCCGTACATGACCAGCACCCGGTCGGCGATGCCCGCGACGACGCCGAGGTCGTGGGTGATCCAGATGACGCCGGTGCCGTGGTCGGCCTGCAGCTTCTCGACCAGGTCGATGATCTGCGCCTGCACGGTGACGTCGAGGGCCGTCGTCGCCTCGTCGGCGATGAGCAGCGCCGGTGAGTTCGACAGCGCGATCGCGATGATCACCCGCTGCCGCATGCCGCCCGACAGCTCGTGCGGGTAGCGGTCCAGCGCGCCGTCCGGGTCGGGCAGGCCGACCTCGCCGAGCAGCTCGGCGGCGCGCCGGCGGGCGGCGGCCTTGTCCATGTCGCTGTGCGCGCGCAGCCCCTCGACGAGCTGCCGACCGATGGTGAGCACCGGGTTGAGCGAGGTCATCGGGTCCTGGAAGACCATGCCGGCACCGGGTCCGCGCACCTGCCGCAACCGCTCGGGCGGCATGGTGAGCAGGTCCTCGCCCTGCAGCAGGGCGCGTCCCGTCACCGTCGCCACGCCCCGCGGCAGCAGCCCGAGCAGCGCGAGCACCGAGACGCTCTTGCCGCTGCCGGACTCCCCGACGACGGCGACCGTCTCCCCCGGCCCGACGCTGTAGGACAGCCCGTTGACGACGTCGGCCGGGCCGCGCGGCGTGCGCAGCCGCACCCGGAGGTCCTCGACCTCCAGCACCGGTGTCGGCGCGCTCACCGGCCACCTCCGGCCATCAGCGTCCGCTGCCGCGGGTCCAGCACGTCGCGCAGCCCGTCACCGAGCAGGTTGAAGCAGAGCACGGTCAGGAAGATCGCCATCCCGGGGAAGAAGGCCAGCCACCAGGCCAGGTCGATGTAGCCGCGGCCCTCGGCGAGCATCAGCCCCCACGACGGGTTCGGCGGCTGGGTGCCCAGCCCGAGGAAGGACAGCGCCGCCTCGGCCAGCACGGCGAACGCCAGGCTGATCGAGGTCTGCACGATGATCGGCGGCGCGGCGTTGGGCAGCACGTGCCGGGTGAGCAGCCGGAGGTCCGAGGCACCCACCGACCGCGACGCCCGCACGTAGACCTCTTCCCGCACGCCCAGCACGCTGGCCCGGGTCACCCGGGCGAAGATCGGGACGTAGACGATGCCGATGGCCAGCGCGGTGTTGCCCGACCCCGGCCCGCGGACGGCGAGGATCGCGATGGCCAGCAGCACCGCCGGGAAGGCGAACAGCATGTCCATGAACCGCATGAGGACGTCGTCGACCCACCGGCCGTAGTAGCCGGCGAGCAGGCCGATGACCGTGCCGATCAGCAGGGCGATTCCCACGGCGAGGAAGCCCACCCGCAGCGACACGCCGGCGCCGAGGATGACGCGGCTGAGGATGTCGCGGCCGAGGTCGTCGGTGCCGAACGGGTGCTCCCAGCTGGGCGCCTGCAGCCGGTCCTCGACGGAGATCTGGTTGGCCCCGCTGGGAGCGATCGACTCGTCGAAGATCGCCATGAGCACGATGCCGAGCAGCACCAGCGCCGACCCGGCCGCCGTCGGGTTGCGCAGGAGCAGGCCCAGCGTCTCCCGCCACCGCGGTCGCGGTGGGCGGGAGGTGGACGGGACGCCGGCATCGGTCGCGGTCGGCGACGCGGCCGGCTCGGGCAGCGGCTGACCGGTCATGGCAGCAGGACCCGGCTGGGTGTCATCGGCAGCAGGACTCGGCTGTGGGTCATCGGCAGCAGGACTCGGCTGGGTGTCATCGGCGGATCCGGGGGTCGATGGCCGTGTAGAGGACGTCCACGACCAGGTTGATGACCAGGAAGACCACGGCGAACAGCAGGATCGCCCCCTGGAGCACCGGGTAGTCGCGGGCCTGCACCGCCTGGAGCGCCAGCTGCCCCAGCCCGGGCCAGGAGAACACGATCTCCACCACGACGACGCCGGACAGCAGGTAGGCCAGCTGCACGCCGGTGACCGTGACCAGCGGGAGCAGGGCGTTGCGCAGCACGTGCCAGCCGAACACCTGGCGGGTGCGCAGCCCCTTCGCCTGCGCCGTCCGGACGTGGTCGGAGCCCAGCGCCTCCAGCACGCTGGAGCGCACGAACCGGGTGATCACCGAGCCCGAGACCGTGCCGGTGACCAGCGCGGGCAGGATCAGCCGCTGCAGCCAGCCGAGCGGGTCCTCGCTGAGCGGGACGTAGCCGCCGGAGGGCAGCCAGCCGAGCGTGCCGGCGAACACCAGGATGAGCACGATGGCCATCCAGAAGTCCGGCACGGAGATGCCGAACTGGCTGATCACGGTGGCGAACCGGTCGACCAGCGACCGGGGCCGCAGCGCCGAGACGGTGCCCAGCGGGATGGCGATCGCCAGCGCGACCACGATGGAGGCGAAGGCGAGCGTGAGCGTCGCGGGCAGCCGCTCGGCGATCAGCGAGGTGACCGTCTCGCCGCTGCGGAAGCTCACCCCGAGGTCACCGGTGAGCGCCCGCCCCGCCCAGTTGAAGTACTGCTGCACCAGGGGCTGGTCCAGGCCCGACCGCTCCAGGAGCGCGTCGTAGGTCTCCTGGTCGAACCGGGTGCCGAGGGCGAGCCGGATCGGGTCGCCCGGTACGAGCTGCACCAGGGCGAACACGATGACGCTCACCCCCACCAGGACGACCAGCGCCTGGCCGACCCGGCGGAGGAGGTAGCCGGTCAGGGCAGCTCCACGTTCTCGAAGTTGATCGCCTTGTCCGCCCGCAGCTGGTAGCCCTGCAGGTCCGGTGCCCAGGCCTGCACGACGTCGGGGTTGTAGAGGTACAGGTAGGAGACGTCGTCGACGATGATCCGCGCGGCCTGGTCGTAGATCTCCTTGCGGGCGTCCTCGTCGGTCTCGGTCGAGCCCTGCTGCAGCAGCTGGTCGACCTCCGGGTTGCTGTAGCCCTGGTAGTTGTTCGGGCCGTCGGTCTGGTGCTGCTCCTGGTAGTACGCCGCGGGGTCGAGGTTGCCCAGCCAGCCGAGGTAGAAGGCGTCGAAGTCGCCCTGGCCCTGGCGGTCCAGCCAGGTGGCGAAGTCCAGCGTCTCGATGTTCACGTCGATGCCGATCGGCTCCAGCTGGCTGGCGATCACCTGCGCCGCGGTGACCGTCTCCGGGAACTCGTCGGTGACCATCAGGCCCATGGTCAGCGGCGTCTGGACGCCGGCCTGCTCGAGCAGCTGGCGCGCCTGGTCGGGGTCGGGCTCGAACGGGGCGTAGTCGCTGTGGAAGAAGCTGTCCTCCGGGATCGCCGTCTGGTTGGGCTGGGCCGCCCCGAACCACGCCGCCTCGGCCACGGCCTCCCGGTCGATGGCGAAGGAGATCGCCCGGCGGACGTCGCGGTTGTCGAACGGCGGGCGGCCGAAGTTCATGGCCATGTACCAGTAGTCGACGCTCGGGGTGGTCTGCAGCTCGACGGAGTCGTCGTCGGCCAGCGACTCGATCTGCTGCGGCGGGACGTTGTCGGTCCACTGCACCTCGCCGTTCTGCAGCGCGGTGAGCGCCGCCGCCGGCTCGGTGATGTAGCGGAACTCGACGCCGTCGATGCTGGGCGCCCCGCCCCAGTAGTCCTCGAAGGCGGTCAGCTCGGTGCTGCTGGCGTCGGAGCTCTCCAGCCGGAAGGGCCCGGTGCCGTTGGCCTCGGTCGTGAGGTCCAGCTCCTCGGCGGCGTTCTCCGGGAGGATCGCCATCCCCTTGAACGACCCGATCCGCTCCAGCAGGTTCGGCGTCGGCTGGGTGAGCCGGATGACGACGGTCTGCGGGCCGTCGGCCTCGACCGACTCGACGTTCTGGAACCGGAACGAGTTGCTGAGCTCCTCGTCGATGATCCGGTTGTAGGAGTAGACGACGTCGGCGGAGTCGAACTCGCTGCCGTCGTGGAAGGTGACGTCGTCGCGGAGCGCGAACGTCCAGGTGAGACCGTCCTCGCTGGTCTCCCACGACTCGGCCAGGCTCGGCTCGAAGGTGAGGTCCTCCGCGTTCGGCACGACGAGGGTGTCGTACACGTTCTCCAGGACCTGGAAGCTCGGGTAGGCCGTCGTCACGTGCGGGTCGAACTGGTCGGGCTGCGCGCTGACCGCGGCGATCAGCGTGCCGGCCCCGCCACCGCCGCCGCCGCCGTTCCCGGTGTCGACCGAATCACCTCCACCGCACGCGCTCAGGGCGAGGGCGCCGGTGGCGGCGAGGGCGAGGGTGCGAGTGGCGCGCACGGGGGCCTCCAGGTGCTCCGAGGTTCGTCGTCCGACCTCGACCCTGGACCCGTCGCCGCTGGTCCGCGACCCGAAGTCGCCCTCGGAACCGATCGTTGCCGCATCGCAACACAGCGGGTCCCGCCGGTGGTCAGCCCACCGGGACGTCGGATCAGCGGATCTGGACCCCGGAGATCGCCCGGGCGATGACCAGGCGCTGGATCTCCGAGGTGCCCTCGAAGATCGTGTAGATCTTGGCGTCGCGGGCCATCCGCTCGACGGGGTAGTCGCGGGTGTAGCCGTTACCGCCGAGGATCTGCATCGCCTGCTCGGTCACCCGCACCGCGGTCTCCCCGGCGACGAGCTTGCTCATCGACCCCTCGGCCGAGGTGAACTGCTGGCCGGTGCGGGCCATCCACGCCGCCCGCCACACCAGCAGCCGCGCGGCGTCGATCGCGGTCTTCATGTCGGCGAGCATGAAGGCGATCGCCTGGTTCTCGATGATCGGGCGGCCGAACTGGACCCGCTGCTTCGCGTAGTCCAGGGCGTACTCGTAGGCGGCCCGCGCAACGCCCACCGCCTGGGCGCCGACGCCAGGCCGGGTGCGCTCGAAGGTGGCCATCGACGGCTGGGTGCGCCCGCTCCGCAGCCCCTCCCGCGCGCGGGCCAGCCGCTCCTCCAGCCTGTCGCGGCCGCCGAGCAGGCAGTTCCCCGGGACGCGGCAGCCGTCGAGCACGACCTCGGCGGTGTGCGAGGCGCGGATGCCGTGCTTGAGGAACTTCTGCCCCTGCGCGATGCCCGGCGTGCCCGGCGGGACGACGAAGCTCGCGTGCCCGCGGGTGCGCAGCTCCGGGTCGACGACCGCGGTGACGACGTGGACGTCGGCGATGCCGCCGTTGGTCGCCCAGGTCTTGGTGCCGGTCAGCACCCACTCGTCGGTCTTCTCGTCGTAGACCGCGCGGGTGCGCATGGCCCCGACGTCCGAGCCGGCGTCCGGCTCCGAGGAGCAGAAGGCCGCGACCCCGGGCTCGTCGACGGTCCCGAACATCTGCGGCACCCACGTGCCGACCTGCTCGTCGGTGCCGTTCGCCGTCACGCTCGCCGCCGCGAGGGTGGTGCCGACGATCGCCAGCCCGATCCCGGCGTCACCCCAGAAGAGCTCCTCCATGGTGATCGGGACGCCGAGGCCGGACTCGTCGAACCACTGGGTGGCGAAGAAGTCCAGCGAGTAGAGACCGATCTTCGCGGCCTCCTGCAGCACCTCCCACGGGAAGTCCTCGCGCTCGTCGTACTCGGCCGCGGCCGGGCGGACGACGTCGGCCGCGAACCGGTGCACCCACCCCTGCAGCTCGACCTGGTCCTCGGTCAGTTCGAACGACACGGCCATGCGCGGACTCCTCCCCGTGAACGGTCCCTCGCGCGATCAGAAGTACCGGACGTCACTGCGGGCGGATCGTCCCCAGCAGGTGGTCGCTGCCGCTCTTCGCGTTGCGGACGGCGAGGTCCCAGCCGCCGTCGACCTGCGCCGTCGAGAGGGTGACCGTCGAGGGCAGGAACAGCGGCTTCTTGAACTGGACGTCGTAGGCGAACGCCTCGGGCAGCCGGTTGGCGACCGCGCCCAGCGCGCGGGCCTTCACCCACATGCCGTGCGCGATCGCCCGCTTGAAGCCGAACGCCTTCGCGGTGAGCCCGGAGAGGTGGATCGGGTTCACGTCACCGGAGACCTTGGCGTAGCGCCGTCCGGCGTCGTCCGGGACCCGCCAGGTGGCCACGGCCCGGTCCAGCGCACCGACGTGCACGTCGACGTCGGCGGCCTCGGCGCCGGCCGGTGCCGAGGCGCCACGGGCCAGGTAGGTGGAGCGCGACCGCCACACCTCCGCGCCCCCGGTGGACACCGACGCGCACAGGTCGACGGTGGCGCCGCTGCGGTGGGTGGCGAAGCGCTCGGCCCAGACCTCGAGGTCCAGCCGCGCGGCCACCGGCACCGGCGCCAGCTGCTCGATCCGGTTGCGCACGTGCACCAGCCCCGGCAGCGCGAGCGGGAACGCGCGGTCGCTCATGAGCACCATCTGCAGCGGGAAGGCGAGCATGTGCGGGTAGGTGGCCGGCAGCACGTCGCCGAACGGCAGCCGGCACACCCGCGCGTACTCGGCGAGGTGCGCGCGGTCGACCTCCACCCCGGTGCGCGCCACGCGGTCGTCGGGCAGCGCGCCGCCGCGCCCCCAGGCGGTGACGGTGGCCTTGGCGTAGAGCGCGCCCAGGTTCGGCGCCGCGTCCAGCGTCGTCGTGGCCATCAGGCGCCCAGCATCGACTGGCCGCACACCCGCACGACCTGGCCGTTGACCCCGGCGCTGCCCGGCTGCGCGAGCCAGGCGATGGTCTCGGCGACGTCGACCGGCAGCCCACCCTGGGACAGGGAGTTGATCCGGGAGCCGATCTCGCGCCTGCCGAAGGGCATCTTCGCCGTCATCTCGGTGACGATGAAGCCCGGCGCGACCGCGTTGATGGTGGCGCCGCGCTCGGCGAACCGCGGCGCCCAGGCGCGCACCATGCCGATGACGCCGGCCTTGGACGCCGCGTAGTTGGTCTGCCCGCGGTTGCCGGCGATGCCGGACTGCGAGGAGACGGAGACGACGCGGGCGCCGGGCTTCAGGACGTCGCCGTCGTCGAGCAGCGCCTGGGTGATGTCCAGCTGGGCCTGCAGGTTCACCGCCATGACCGAGTTCCAGCGGGCGGCGTCCATGTTGACCAGCAGCTTGTCGCGGGTGATCCCGGCGTTGTGCACCACGATGTCGACCCCGCCGTGCCGCTCGCGCAGGTGCTCGACGAGCCGCTGCGGTGCGTCGGGGGCGGTGATGTCGAGCTGCAGCGCCGTCCCGCCGATCTCGTTGGCGACCTTCGCCAGGCTGTCCCCCGCCGCCGGGATGTCGACGGCGACGACGTGCGCGCCGTCGCGCGCCACGACCTGTGCGATGGAGGCGCCGATGCCGCGAGCCGCGCCGGTGACGACGGCGACCTTGCCGGCCAGCGGCTTCTCCGGGTCACCGGACGCCGGCACGTCCGCCGCGGCGAGGGTGACGCCCTGCCCGTCGACGTAGGCCGAGCGGCCGGAGAGGAAGAAGGTGAGCGGGCTCGCCAGGGACGCCTCGGCGCCCTCGGGCACGTAGATCGCGTTCGCCGTCGACCCGTTCAGCAGCTCCTTGCCGATCGAGCGGGTGAGCCCGTCGACGGCCTGGCGGGCCGCCGCCTGCGCCGGGGTCTCCGCCTGTGCCGGCGGGTCGGCGAGGACGACCACCCGGCCGCTGGCGCGCAGCCGCCTGATCGCCGGGGCGAGGAAGTCGTGCGCGGCGGCGAGGTCGCCGGGGCCGCTCAGGCCGGTGGCGTCGAGGACGACCGCGCCCAGCTTCTCGCCGTCGGTGCTGCCGTCGGCGGCGACCGGGGACAGCACGGTCACGCCGGCGTCCCGGAGGACGGCGGTGACGGTGTCGCGCAGCCGGCCTCCGCCGGCCGTGCCGACGACCACCGGCCCGGGCAGCAGCGGCTCGCCCGGCTCGTAGCGGCGCAGCACCGCGGGCCGGGGCAGGCCGAGCTGCTTGCTGATCGTCGTGCCGACACCGGAGTTGACGAAGTTCGTGTACCAGTCGCTCACAACTCTCTCCTTCTCCCAGCTTTCGGTACCGAAAGCTGAGCGGGGATCCGCAGCTTTCTGTACCGAAAGCTGGCGGGGTGGGTCAGGACTCGAGGATGGCGACGACGCCCTGGCCGCCGGCGGCGCAGATGGAGATCAGGCCGCGCTTGCCCGGGCCCGCCTCGTGCAGCTGCTTCGCCAGCTGGGCGACGATCCGGCCGCCGGTCGCGGCGAACGGGTGCCCGGCGGCCAGCGACGAGCCGTTGACGTTGAGCTTCGACCGGTCGATCGAGCCCAGCGGGGCGTCCAGGCCCAGCTTGCCCTTGCAGTACGCCGGGTCCTCCCAGGCCTTCATCGTGGCGAGCACCGTCGAGGCGAACGCCTCGTGGATCTCGTAGAAGTCGAAGTCCTGCAGGGTCAGGCCGTTGCGGGCGAGCATGACCGGGACGGCGTAGACGGGGGCCATGAGCAGCCCCTCGCCGCCGTGCACGTAGTCGACGGCGGCAGTCTGCGCGTCGACCAGGTGGGCGAGCACCGGCAGCCCCTTGGCCTCGGCCCACTCGTCCGACGCCAGCAGCACCGCCGACGCCCCGTCGGTCAGCGGGGTGGAGTTGGCCGCGGTCATGGTGGCGTCGGGGTCGCCCGTGCCGAAGACCGGCTTCAGCGTCGCCAGCTTCTCGACGCTGGAGTCCGGGCGCAGGTTGTTGTCGCGGGTCAGGCCCAGGTAGGGGGTGACCAGGTCGTCGAAGAAGCCGCGGTCGTAGGCGGCGGCCATGTTCTGGTGGGAGAGGACCGCGAGCTCGTCCTGCTCCTCGCGGCCGATCTGCCACTCCTTGGCGGTGATCGCGGCGTGGTCGCCCATCGCCAGTCCGGTGCGGGGCTCGGCGTTGCGCGGGATCTCCGGCACCAGCTGACCGGGGCGGATCCGCGCCAGGGCCTTGAGCCGGTCGGCCACGGTCTTGGCGTTGTTCAGCGAGATCAGGGTGCGCCGCAGGTCGTCGCCGACCGCGAGCGGGGCGTCGGACGTGGTGTCGACGCCGCCGGCGATACCGGCCTCGATCTGCCCCAGGGCGATCTTGTTGGCGACGAGGATCGCCGCCTCCAGGCCGGTGCCGCAGGCCTGCTGGATGTCGTAGGCCGGGGTCGTGGGCGACAGCTGGGAGCCCAGCACCGACTCCCGGGTCAGGTTGAAGTCGCGGGCGTGCTTGAGGACGGCGCCGGCGACGACCTCGCCCACCGACTCGCCCTGCAGCCCGAAGCGGGCGACCAGCCCGTCCAGGGTCGCGGTCAGCATGTCCTGGTTGGACGCCTGGGCGTAGGCGGTGTTCGAGCGCGCGAACGGGATCCGGTTACCGCCGACGATCGCGGCCTTGCGGGTCGGGGTTGCCATCGGGACCTCCGGGGTCGGGTGGAGTGGCCGGTACTCAGAGTACGCGGTACCGTCGTTCACATGAAAGCCGAGGTGGTGAGACGCTCGTCGCAGGGCGGTGCATTGCCCGACAAGATCGCGCCCACACGTGATCGCCGCGACTCGAGGTGGGACGACCACCGGAAGGAGCGACGTCGGCAGCTGGTCGACGCCGCCATGGCCGCCGTCGGCAAGCACGGCACCGGGGTCGGCATGGACGACATCGCCGCCGAGGCCCGGACCAGCAAGACGGTGGTCTACCGCCACTTCGCCGACCGCTCCGACCTGCACCTCGCCGTCTGCGGCCGGGTGGCCGAGCAGCTGCTCACCCAGCTGCGCGAGGCGATGGCCAGCAGCCAGCACCCCCGGGCGATGACCGCCGCCGCGATCGAGGCCTACCTCGCCTTCATCGAGGCCGACCCCGCGCTCTACCGGTTCGTCGTCTCCGCCGTCCCCGCCGACCGGCCGGCGGACGCCGACCCGATCGCCGGCCTCTCCGAGCTTGTCGGCGACCGGGCCGCTGCCCTCATGGCCGAGGCGCTGGCGGCCGCCGGCCGCGATCCCGCCGCCGCCCAGCCCTGGGGGCACGGTGTCATCGGCATGGTGCGCGCGGCCGCCGACTGGTGGCTGCGCGCGGAGCGCCCCATGCTCCGCTCCGAGCTCGCCGCCCACCTCACCGACCTCGCCTGGACCGGGCTGTCCGGCGTCGTGACCACCGATGTTCGCCCCACCGAAGCTCGCACCGAGGAGGACCTGTGACCACCAGCCTGCCCCCGACGGTCGACCCCGACCGGATCCGCGACGTCCTCGACGGCCGCTGGGCGCACATCCGCCGCGACGCCCGCGAGAACCTCGGCGACGCCGACTTCCTGCCCGTCTACGGGGAGTCGATGGCCGAGGCGCGCGAGCGGGTCACCCGCGCCGCGGCGAAGCTGGCCGCCTCCGGCCGGGTGGGCTTCGGCTTCCCCGAGGAGTACGGGGGCGAGGCGGACTCCGGCGCGTCGGTCACCTCCATCGAGATGCTCGCCTTCGCCGACCTGTCGCTCATGGTGAAGGCCGGCGTCCAGTGGGGTCTGTTCGGGGGCGCGCTGGAGCTGCTGGGCACCCGCCGGCACCACGAGCGGTACCTGCGCGACGTCATGAGCTTCGACCTGCCCGGCTGCTTCGCGATGACCGAGACCGGCCACGGGTCCGACGTCCAGCAGCTGCGCACCACCTGCACCTACGACCCCGCGACGCAGTGCTTCGACCTGCACACCCCGCACCAGGCCGCCCGCAAGGACTACATCGGCAACGCCGCCAAGGACGGCCGCATGGCCGTGGTGTTCGCCCAGCTGGTCACCCAGGGGCAGAACCACGGCGTGCACGCCTGGCTGGTGCCGATCCGCGACGAGCAGGGCAACCCGCTGCCCGGCGTCACGATCGAGGACGACGGCCCGAAGGCCGGCCTGCTCGGCGTCGACAACGGCCGGCTGACCTTCGACCACGTCAGCGTCCCGCGCGACATGCTGCTGGACCGCTACGGGCAGGTCGCCGAGGACGGCAGCTACACCTCCGGCATCGAGAACGAGACCCGCCGCTTCTTCACCATGCTGGGCACCCTGGTCCGCGGCCGGGTCAGCGTCGGCGGCTCGGCGTCGTCGGCCACCAAGCTGGCGCTGGACATCGCGGTCAACTACGGCCAGGTGCGCCGGCAGTTCGCCGCCCCCGGCGAGGACCGCGAGATCGTCATCAACGACTACCTGGTGCACCAGCGCAAGCTGCTGCCGGCGCTGGCCCGCACCTACGCGCTGCACTTCGCCCAGGGCGAGCTGGTCGAGACCATGCACGACGTGCAGACGGCGGTGCACGTGCACGGCCAGGAGATCGACGAGGCGGCCCAGCGCGAGCTCGAGTCGCGGGCCGCCGGGCTGAAGGTGGCGCAGACCGCGCACGCCACCGCCACCATCCAGATGTGCCGCGAGGCGTGCGGCGGTGCCGGCTACCTGCAGGAGAACCGGCTCCCGCACCTCAAGGCCGACACCGACGTCTTCACCACCTTCGAGGGCGACAACACCGTCCTGCTGCAGCTGGTGGCCAAGGGCCTGCTCACCGGCTACCGCGACACCTTCGGCTCGCTGGAGGGCTGGGGGAAGGTCGGCTTCATCGCCGACATGGTCCGCGAGACCGTGCTGGAGCGGACGGCGGCCCGCGGGCTGATCGCCCGGCTCGTCGACGCCGTCCCCGGTCGCGACGACGAGGTGCCGCTGCTCGACCGCGGCTGGCAGCTGAAGATGTTCGAGTTCCGCGAGAAGCACACGCTCGAGGGCGCGATGCGGCGGCTGCGCAAGAACTCGACCACCGAGGGCATGGCCCCGTTCGACATGTTCAACGACGTCCAGGACCACGTGCTGGCCGCGGCCCGGGCGCACATCGAGCGGATCGTGCTCGAGGCGTTCGTCGCCGGCGTCGACCGGGCCCCCGACCCGGACACGAAGGCGCTGCTCGACACGGTGTGCGACCTGTACGCGCTCTCCACGCTCGAGGCCGACCGCGCCTGGTTCATGGAGCACGGCCAGCTCACGCCCGCGCGCGGCAAGACGCTCACCGGCACGGTGAACAGCCTGCTCCGGGAGCTGCGGCCGCACATCTGCACGCTGGTCGAGGCCTTCGCCATCCCGGACGCGTGGAAGGCCGCCGCGATCCTGCGCGAGGAGCCCGACCGCCAGGAGACGATGGCCGCCCGCGACGCCGAGCTGCGGGAGCAGACCCCCGAGGGGACGGCGACGGACCTGGACGTCCCCCCGGGTCAGTAGCGGTCGATCATCGTCGGGTGGCTGCCCGGCACGCCGCCGGGGCCGGCCGTCCGACGATGATCACGCAGGTGTCGGGTCAGTTCAGCCGGAGGGCGAGGACGGCGACGTCGTCCTCGGCGTCGGGCAGGAACATGTGCTCCAGCACCTGGTCGCAGAGCTCGTCCAGCGGCAGGTCCGCGCAGGCGCGGAGCACGGCAAGGAGCTGGTCGGTGCCGGCGTCGATGTCGCGGTCCCGCCGCTCGACCAGCCCGTCGGTGTAGAGCAGCACGGTCGAGCCCGGGGCGAGCGGCACGGTGTGGTCCTGCCGGTGGCAGCCGGGGGCGACGCCGAGCAGCAGGTCGGCCGTCTCCCCACCGAGCAGCCGCACCGAGCCGTCGGCGTCGACCAGCACTGGCGGCGGGTGCCCGGCGCTGGCCCAGCGCAGCAGCAGCGGCTCGCCGTCCCCCTGGGGCTCCAGCCGCGCCACCAGCGCGGTCGCCATCGTGCGCAGCGACAGCCCGCTCAGCGCCCGGTCCACCTCGCCGAGCACCTCGGCGGGCGTGCCGCCGCCGGAGTAGCTGATCCCGCGCAGCAGCCCGCGCACCTGACCCATGGCCGCCGCGGCCCGGGTGTCGTGCCCGACGACGTCGCCGATCGCCAGCACCGTGGCACCGCCGGCCTGCAGGAAGGCGTCGTACCAGTCCCCGCCGATCTCCGCGCCCTCGGCGGCCGGCACGTACCGCACCACGATCCGGCCGTGCTCGCTGTCCGGTGGCTCGGTCAGCATGCTGCGCTGCAGGGCGTCCGCGAGCTCCCGCTGCTGGCCGTAGAGCCGCGAGTGGTGCAGCGCCATCCCGGCCCGGCGGCCGATCTCGACGGCCGTGTCGACGTCGGCCGCCGAGTGCGCGCCGCGCACGGCCTCGTTCAGCAGGCAGAGGACGCCGACCGTCTGCCCCCGGGAGGTCAGCGGCACCGCGGCCGCCGCAGCGGGGGCCAGGGCGAGCAGCGCGGCGCGCGCGTCCTCGTCGGCCAGCGACATCGCCATGCGCTCGGGGCTGAGCTCGGGGATCACGAGCGGCTGCCCCGTCCGGTAGACCAGCCGCGGTGCGCCGTCGTCGGTCACCGCGTGCAGCATCCGGCGGACGTAGGCGGCCACCTCGTCGCGGCGGGCGGGGTCGCGGTGCGAGCTGGCCGACTCCTGCAGGCGGCCGTGGTCGTCGGTGGTGACGATCCAGCACCAGTCGCCGAGCCGCGGGACGACCAGGCGGGCCAGCCGCTGCAGCTGCTCGTCGATGTCCAGCGTGCTGGACAGCACCCGGCCCGCCTCGGCCAGCAGCGCCAGGCGCTGGTTGGCCTCGGTCATCGCCGTGACGGCGGTCGCGCGCGCCGCGTCGGCCTGCAACCGGGAGACGCTCAGCGCGATCTGCGCGGCGAGGCCGTCGAGCAGGCGCAGGTCCTCGTCGTCGAACGCGTGGTCGGTGGTCCAGTAGACGGCGAAGCTGCCCAGCAACCGGCCCTCGACCACGAGCGGCAGCGAGGCCAGCGCGTGCACGTGGAGCACCTCGGTCACCTGCGCCATGGCGGGGAAGCGGGCCGCGCCCTCCGCGGCGCTGGGCAGCAGCACCCGCTCCCCGGTCCGGGCGGTGTACTGGGTGGGCAGCTCGTCGTCGAGCTCCAGGGGCAGCCCGGTGCCGGTCAGCTCCTCCTGGGTCCCGGCGCGGACCGCGTCGATCAGCCGGCCACCCAGGTAGAGCCGCGCTCCGGTGCCGTCCGGGTCGAGGACCGCGATCCCGCCCGATTCGGCGCCGAGCACCTCGGCGCCGCGCAGCGTGATGTCGGCCAGCTCGCTGATCGCGGTGGCGCCGGCGACCTGCGCGGCCACCTCCGCGATCGCCGCGGCCCGCTGGACCGCGGCCAGCCGGGTGTCGGCCTCGCTCCGCGCGTCGGTCACGTCGAGGACGGTGCCGAGGATCCGTTCCGGTTCCCCCGCGGGATCGGTCAGCACCCGCCCGCGGCAGACGATCCAGCGGGTCGGGCCGTCGCGGCGGACGACGCGGATCTCGAGCGAGTACTCGGCCCGCGCCTCGATCGCCTGCTCCATGATCCGCTGGGCGGCTGCCTGGTCGTCGGGGTGCACGTGCTCGGCGAACAACCGGTCCATCGGCACGCGGGTGGCCCGGTCGAACCCGAAGATGGCCGCGCTGCGCTCGTCCCAGTCGATGAAGCCGCGCCGCAGGTCCACCTCCCAGATGCCCACCGAGCTGGCCTCCAAGGCGACGCCGAGCCGCCGCTCCGACCACGTCACGTCGGCGTTCGCGGCCGCCAGCTCCAGCTCGGCCACGACCGGGGCCGCCAGCTGCCGCAGCAGCTCGGCCTCGTCGTCGGTCCACGCCCGCGGGTGGGCGTCGTACAGCGCCAGCACCCCGACGACGTGCCCCGACGCGGTGATCAGCGGCGACCCGAGGTAGGAACCGACCTGCCCCGACGTGACGGCGGGCAGGCCGCCAACCCGCTCGTCGGCGCGGGCGTCGGCGACGGCCAGGGGCGCGCCGCTGCTCACCACCATCGCGGAGAGGGCGCCGGTCAGCAGCGCCGGGCCGCCGACCACGCCCGGGGGCAGCCCGTGGCCACCGACGACGACGTCCTCGTCGGTGAAGAGGGTGATCTTGGCGTGCCCCGCACCCACCAGGCGCGCCGCCAGCCCGGAGAGGCGGTCGTAGGCGGCGTGGCCGGACACCTCGGAGAGCAGCCGGCGGGCCGTCGCGACCCGCATCGGGTCGGCCAGCACGTCGCCGGCCGCGGCCGGCCGGGCGGTGTCCTGCTCGGGAGCGGACGACGACGGCATGCGCTCCCCCTCCGCCCGCCATGGGCAGCGGACCGGTCGGAGCGCTGCCCGCCCATGCTGTCACGGCGCGCGGCCCCTGCGGTGGAACGACGGGTTGCTCCCTCCCCCGGGTGACCGCCGCCACCCCGGTTCAAGCAGCGGCGCCCCGCGACCGATGAGGAGGGCATGTTCGGCACACGCACGGCCGGCCTGCCGGACTGCCGTCCGCTGCTCGCCGACCCCGACGACCTGACGCTGGTGTTCCAGCCGATCGTCGACCTGGCCGCGGCCAGCGTGGTGGGCTACGAGGCCCTGGCCCGCTTCCCGGGGGCTGCCGGACCGGACGTCTGGTTCGCCGCCGCCGCGCAGAGCGGGATCGCCGCCGAGCTCGAGGCGCTGGCCATCCACAAGGCCCTGGCGTACGTGCCGCAGCTGCCGGCCAACACCTTCCTGACCGTGAACGTGAGCCCGCACCTGCTCGGCACGCCGCCGGTGCAGGAGGCCCTCGCGGTGCGGCCCGATCTGCACCGCGTCGTCGTCGAGCTCACCGAGCACACGCCGGTCGACGACCTGGCGACCCTGCGCCGGCAGACCGACCGGCTGCGCGAGCGCGGCGCCCTCATCGCGCTGGACGACGCCGGGAGCGGCTACTCCGGGCTCCAGCAGATGGCCGTCGTCCGCCCGCAGATGGTGAAGCTCGACCGCGCGCTGGTCGCCGACGTCGACGCCGACCCCGTGCGCATGGCCCTGGCCGAGATGGTCGGCGAGTTCGCCGGCCGGATCGACGCCTGGCTCCTCGCCGAGGGCGTCGAGACCCCCGCCGAGCTGGCCGCCTTCGCCCGGCTCGGCGTCCCCCTGGTCCAGGGCTGGCTCCTGGGCCGCCCCGCCCCCGCGTTCGCCCCGCTCGCGCCCGAGGTGGTCGACCTGGTGCGCGCGCAGGTGGCGCGGGCCCGCCTCACCGAGAGCGTGGCCAGCCTGGTCCGCCCGGTGCACCAGGTCTCCGCCGACGAGCTCGACGGCGCCGGCGCCGGCGTCACCCCCGCCGTCCTGGTCGGTCCGCACGGCGAGCCGTCGGCCCTGCTGCTGGCCGACCCGCGCACCGGGGAGGCCTACACGGCGCCGGTCTCGCTGCGGGTGCACCCCTCCACCGACGTCCAGGAGACGCTGCAGCGGGCGCTCACCCGGCCTCCGCCGCACCGCTTCGAGCCCGTGGTCTGCACCGACCCCACCGGTCACGTCCTCGGGCTGCTCCGCATCGAGGACCTCGCCACGGCTCGCCCGAGCCGCTGACCCCGACCCCCGGCCGCCGCCCGGCAGGCCGGTCGCACGTCCGCACCACCGACAAGGAGTCCCCATGAAGCGCTTCGCCTGCGGCGACATCATCCCCGGCTGCGACGCCGTGTTCTCCGCCGCCGACGAGGACGGCATCTTCGCCCAGGCCGCCCCGCACGCGGCCAGCGAGCACGGGATCACCGCCGACCAGATCACCCCCGAGCTCATGGACCGCTTCCGCGCGGCCATGGTCACGGTCTGAGCCGAGGAGCCGACGTGAAGCACTTCGCCTGCGGCGACATCATCCCCGGCTGCGAGTCCACGTTCACCGCCCCGGACGACGCGGGGATCCTTGCGCAGACGCGGCGCCACGCCGTCGAGGCGCACGGGATGCCCGAGCCGGGCACCGACTCGGACCCGCTCGTCCTCCCGGCGATCCGGACCGTCTGACGGAGGGACCCCCTGCCCGCTCCGGGGCCAGGGGGTCCTCCGCTAGCTGCTGGCCTTCGTCAGGGAACGCAACTGCTCGTCGGTGAGCACGAGGTCCTGCATGGGCAAGAGGTCGGCGAGCTGCTCCACCGAGCGGCCGGAGGCGATGGGCGCGACCACCGTCGGCTGCTCGGCCAGCCAGCGCAGCGCCACCGCCGGCACCGGCACGCCCTGTTCGGCCGCGACGTCGGCCAGCGCGGCGAGCACCCGGTCGCCGCGCTCCCCCACGTAGGCCCCCGCGCCCTGGGCCCGTGGCGAGTCGACCTGCTCCCCCGCGCGGTACTTGCCGGTGAGGAAACCCTTGGCCAGCGCGAAGTAGGGCAGCGTGCCGATCCCCTGGGCGGCCACGACGTCGCGTAGCCCGTCCTCGTAGCCCGGCCGCTCCACCAGGTTGTAGTGCGTCTGCAGCGCCGCGTACCCGCGCACGCCCAGCCGGTCCGCGGTCTCCCGGGCCTCGGCCAGCCGCGCCGCCGAGTAGTTCGAGGCCGCGGCGTAGCGCACCTTGCCCGCCTGCACCAGCTCGTCGAACGCCGTGAGGGTCTCCTCCAGCGGCGTCGTCGCGTCGTCGTAGTGCGCGTAGTAGAGGTCGATCCGGTCGGTGCGCAGGTTGCGCAGCGAGCGCTCGGCGGCCGCGCGGATCTCCCCGGCCGCCAGCGGGTGCTCCTTGCGCCCCGGTGAGGCCTTGGTGGCGACGACGACGCGGTCGCGCACCCCGCGCTCGGCCATCCAGGCGCCCAGGATCTGCTCGGAGACGCCGTCGCCGTACATCTCGGCGGTGTCGACGAACGGCGCGACGGTGCTCGGGGTGGCGTCGAGGTAGCGGTCCAGCACGGCGAAGGACGTCGCCTCGTCCGCCGTCCAGCCGAAGACGTTGCCGCCCAGGCAGAGGTCGCTGACGGTCAGATCGGTCCCGGGGAGCTGCGGCATCCCCCCACGCTAGGTGGGCCGGAGGGGACCCGCCTGATCGGACCTGGTGGGGCGGATGTGACCCTGGAGTCGCCGGAAAGCCCTGGAAACCGCCCCCACTGGCGGATCCCGGGGCCCTCATGGCACCGTGCCCGGGGCCCGGCCTCCGACGGAGCGGGCCCCCGGGCCGGGTGCCGAACCCAGGCACCAGCCACCTCTACGGAAGGAAGCTCATGAACAAGGCCGAACTGGTCTCCGCCATCGCCAAGCGCGCCGACGTCCCGGCCTCGACCGTCGACTCGGTCCTCGCCGGCCTCCAGGACGAGCTGGTCGACGCCATCACCCGTGGCGAGAAGGTCGCCGTCTCCGGCCTCCTGACCGTCGAGCGCACCCAGCGCTCCGCTCGCACCGGCCGCAACCCGCAGACCGGCGAGACGATCGAGATCGCCGCTGCCAACACCGTCAAGGTGACCGCCGGCTCGAACCTCAAGAAGGCCGCGAGCAGCGTCCCGGTCGCCTGACCGGTACCGCACGCGCACGCCGAGATCGGCGATCCTCCCCGCTCACGAGCGGGCGGGGTCGCCGATCTCGTGCGTGCGCGGCGTCAGAGGTAGCGGCGGTAGACGACGGTCGCGACCATCGCCGGCTTGGCGCCGCCCTCGATCTCGACCGTCACCCCGAGGCTCATCTGGATGCCACCCTCGAAGGGGGTCGCGGCCTCCATCGTGGCGCCGGCGCGGATCCGCGCCCCCACGGGCACCGGTGAGGGGAAGCGCACCTTCTCGGTGCCGTAGTTGACACCCATCCGGAACCCGGAGATCTCCACGATCTGCGGCACCAGCGAGGGCAGCAGCGACAGCGTCAGGTAGCCGTGCGCGATCGGACCGCCGAACGGGCTCTCCTTCTTCGCCCGCTCCGGGTCCACGTGGATCCACTGGTGGTCGCCGGTCGCCTCGGCGAAGAGGTTCACCCGTTCCTGGGTCACCTCGACCCAGTCGCTGTGGCCGAGGTGCTGCCCGACGAGCCCCTGCACGCCCTCGACGCCGTCGACGGTGGTCTGCGCCATCTGCCCTGTCCCCTTCGTCTCGGTCTGGTTGGCTGACTCCACCACACCCGCGTCGTCGAGGAGGGAACGGGTTGCTCCGCATCGGTGCGCTGGACGTGCCAGACGGCGACTTCGTGCTGATGGCGATCGTGAACCGGACACCCGACTCGTTCTACGACCGCGGGGCGACCTACGCCATGGACGCCGCCCTCGCGCGGGTGGACCGCGTCGTGGCCGAGGGCGCGGACATGGTCGACGTCGGCGGTGTGAAGGCTGCGCCGGGCGAGGAGGTGTCGCCCGCCGAGGAGGTGCGCCGCACCGTCGACCTGGTCGCCGCGATCCGCGCCGCGCACCCGGCGCTGCCCATCTCGATCGACACCTGGCGGGCCTCCGTGGCCCGGGAGGCGCTGGCCGCCGGCGCCGACGTCGTCAACGACGCCTGGGGTGGCGTCGACCCCGAGCTCGCCGCCGTCGCCGCCGAGGCCGGCGCGGGGATCGTCTGCACGCACGCCGGCGGGCTGCCGCCGCGCACCCGGCCGCACCGGGTGCAGTACGACGACGTCGTCGCCGACATCGTCAGGCGGACGACGGCGCTGGCCGAGGCCGCGGTCGCGGCGGGCGTGGACCGCGACCGCGTGCTGGTCGACCCCGGCCACGACTTCGGCAAGAACACCCGCCACTCGCTGGAGGCCACCCGGCGGCTCGACGAGCTGGTGGCGACCGGCTGGCCGGTGCTCGTGGCGCTGTCGAACAAGGACTTCGTGGGCGAGACGCTCGCCGTCCCGGTGGAGCAGCGGCTCACCGGCACGCTGGCCAGCACGGCGGTGAGCGCCTGGCTGGGCGCCCGGGTCTTCCGCGCGCACGACGTCGCCCCGACCCGGCAGACCCTCGACATGGTCGCCTCGATCCGGGGCACCCGCCCGCCGGTCCGCACCGTCCGCGGCCTCGCCTGAGCTCTCGGGACCGAGAGCTCGCCCCACAACCGCCGGCCCGAGGTGCGCGGTGCGGTGGTGGAGCGCGCGGTCGACGGCGCGCCTCGCTGCCGCACCGCGAGGTCGAGGGCGCGCGGCGACGTCGGGATCGGCGAGGCCCGGAGGGGAAGGAGGACGACGTCGGAAGACCTGTCAGCGCCCGGACGACGGCGCTAGCGTCGCGCCGTCCCGAGCGGAACCGACCCTGGAGGTGACGGCATGAGCGGACGCGTCGTGCACTTCGAGATCCCCTACGACGACGGCGACCGGGCGCGGAGCTTCTACAAGGAAGCCTTCGACTGGGACATCGTCCAGATGCCCGAGATGGGCGGCTACACGCTGGTCACCACCGGGCCCACCGGCGAGGAGGGGCCCACCGAGCCCGGCTTCATCGACGGCGGGATGCTGCAGCGCGGCGACAGCCCGGCGCCGGGCCCGATCGTGGTCGTCGACGTCGAGAGCATCGACGTGGCGCTGGAGCGGATCGGCGAGCTCGGCGGCGCGACCCTGCAGGGCAAGCTGCCCGTCGGCGACATGGGCTTCTCGGACTACGTCCGGGACCCCGAGGGCAACGTCGTCGGCCTCTGGGAGTCCGCCCGCTGAGCTCCCTGGTGATCAGGAGACCTGATCGTTCTGGGTCCTGGCTCACCGTCGACCGTGAGCCAGGACCCGTTGTGATCAGGTGACCTGATCGACACCGAGGCCGGCTCGCTAGGTTCCGGGCATGTCCGCCACCGGGTTCCTGACCGCCGACGAGCTCAACGCCCTCCTGCCGGGCACCTTCCCGGGCCTGCTCGGCATCGTCGTCGACAGCCACGAGCCGGGCCGGCTGACCAGCCACCTCGACGTCCGCCCCGAGCTGCTCGCCCCCAACGGCTACCTGCACGCGGGCACCGTCGTCACGCTGGCCGACACCAGCTGCGGGCTGCCCACGCGGGCGCTGCTGCCCGAGGGGTCGTCGGGCTTCACCACCATCGAGCTGAAGAGCAACCACCTGGGCACCGCGCGCGAGGGCCGGATCGCCTGCACGGCCACGAACGCGCACGCCGGGCGGACGACGCAGGTCTGGGACGCCGTCGTGAGCGACGCCGGCAGCGGGAGGACGATCGCGCTGTTCCGCTGCACCCAGTCGGTGCTGTGGCCGCGCTGAGCCGAACCCGCGGGTAACCCCCTTGTGAGCGGGGCCACCGCAGGTGTGAGACTGGCGCCACAACCGTTCCGAGGAGGACCCCCGTGGCGCTGGCCAGCCCCTATCCCGACGTCGAGATCCCGAACCTCTCCGTCCCGGAGTTCGTCCTGGCGGCCGGCAAGGACCGGCCCGACGCCCCGGCGCTGATCGACGGCCTCAAGGGCGACGTCATCACCCACGGCCAGCTGGCCCAGTACGTGGACCGGGTGGCCGCCAACCTGCACGCCCGCGGGCTGCGCAAGGGCGACGTCGTCGCCGTCTTCTGCCCGAACACCCCGTGGTTCCCGGTGGTGTTCCACGGCATCGCCGCCGCCGGCTGCGTGATGAGCCCGATCAACTCGCTCTACACGCCCGACGAGATCGCCTTCCAGCTCAAGGACTCCGGCGCGAAGGTGCTCATCACCATCTCGCTGTTCATGGACCGCGCCCAGGCGGCCGTGGAGAAGTCGCCGGTCGACGAGGTGATCGTCCTCGACGGCGCCGAGGGCCACGCGAACCTGTTCGACCTGCTGGGCGCCGACGCCCCGAGCGTGCAGGTGGACATCGACCCGGCCAACGACCTGGTCACGCTGCCGTACTCCAGCGGCACCACGGGCCTGCCCAAGGGCGTCATGCTGACCCACCGCAACCTGGTGGCCAACGTCAGCCAGTGCCGGCCGCTGATCCGCCTGGGCGAGGAGGAGCGGATCATCGCCGTCCTCCCGTTCTTCCACATCTACGGGCTGACCGTGCTGATGAACCAGGGGCTGGCCTGGGGCGGCGCCGTCGTCACCCTGCCCCGGTTCGACCTCGAGGACTTCCTGCGCACGATCCAGGACCACAAGATCACCCGGGCGTTCGTCGCCCCGCCCATCCTGCTGGCGCTGGCCAAGCACCCGCTGGTCGACCAGTACGACCTGTCGTCGCTGACCTCGATCCTCTCCGGCGCCGCCCCGCTGGACGAGCAGCTGGCGCTGGCCGCCCAGGACCGGCTGCGCAAGGGCGCCGGCAGCGGCGTCAGCGTGGCCCAGGGCTACGGCATGACCGAGCTGTCCCCGGTCTCGCACACCACGCCGGACGAGGGCGCCGAGCCGCCGGGCTTCTCCGGTGACGTCCCGAAGGGCTCGGTCGGCTTCGCGGTGCCCAACACCGAGTGCCGGCTGGTGGACCCGGGCACCGGCGAGGACGCCGCCGCCGGCGAGCGCGGGGAGCTGTGGATCCGCGGCCCTCAGGTCATGAAGGGCTACCTGAACAACGAGGACGCCACCCGCAACACCCTGGACGGCGAGGGCTGGCTGCGCACCGGCGACGTCGCGGTGGTCGACGAGAACGGCTGCTACACGGTCGTCGACCGGGTCAAGGAGCTGATCAAGTACAAGGGCTACCAGGTCGCGCCGGCCGAGCTGGAGGCCGTGCTGATCAGCCACCCGGAGATCGCCGACGCCGCGGTCATCGGCGTCCCGGACAAGGAGAGCGGCGAGGAGCTGCCCAAGGCCTTCGTCGTGCGGGCCATGGGCTCGGAGCTCTCCGAGGAGTCCGTCATGGACTTCATGGCCGAGAAGGTCGCCCCGCACAAGAAGATCCGCATGGTCGAGTTCATCGACGCGGTGCCCAAGTCGGCGGCCGGCAAGATCCTGCGCAAGGACCTCAAGGCCCGCGCCTGAGGTGGTGACGACGGCGCCGCGTCCCCCACGGGGCGCGGCGCCGTCGCGCGTCCGGGGCCGTCAGCCGGGTCGCGGGCGGACGGTGACCGGTGGCACGCCGGTCACGCGCTTGTAGGCGCGGGAGAACGCGGCCTCCGACTCGTAGCCCAGCCGCCGCGCCAGCTCCCCCACCCGGGCACCGCGCGCGAGCTCGACGGTGGCCAGGTGCATGCGCCACCGGGTCACGTAGCGCAGCGCCGGTTCACCGGCGAGCTCGGTGAACCGCGCCGCGAACGCCGACCGCGACATCCGCGCCTCGCGGGCCAGGAGGTCCAGGGTCCAGGGCGTCCCCGGGGACCGGTGCACCGCGGCCACCGCCCCGCCCACCTGCGGATCGCGGAGCGCGCGCAGCCAGCCCGGCCCGGTGCTCCCCGCCTCCAGCCAGCCGCGGATCGCCTGGATCACCACGACGTCGGCCAGCCGGGTCACCACCGACTCCGCGCCGGGCCGGTCCTGCCGGACCTCGTCGGCGATCATGCCCAGCAGGACGCCGAGCCAGCCGCCGGCCCGGTCGCCCGCCCGCACGAGCAGCGCGGGCGGCAGCAGGTCGAGCAGGTGGGCCGGGCCCGGCCGCTCGGGCTCCACGACGCCGCACACCAGCCGCGACGGGGCGCCACCGCCGTCCACCCGCAGCACCGAGTAGTGCTCCCCCAGGTACTCCTGCGGCAGCAGGTCGGCCCGCCCGGCCACCGGCGCGCCCGCCTCGCTGCGCAGCACGTGCCCCCGGCCGTGGGGCACCAGCGCCAGGTCCCCCGCGCCCAGCGCGTGCAAGTCGCCGTCGACCTCCAGCAGGCAGCCGCCCTCGACGACGACGTGGAAGCTCATGCAGCCGGCCAGCGCCGGCATCTCCACCCCCCACGGGGCGCTGCCCTCGGCCCGGCAGTAGAAGGTCCCGCGCATCCGGAGGCCACCCAGCACCTCGCCCAGCGGATCGGCGGGCGACCACGGCGCGACGGGTGAGCTGACCACGGCGCCACCGTGCCCGCCCCCCGCGCCGGAGTCCAGCCGCCGTGGACGAACGGTCATGGGATCGGGACGGGCGGGCGTTCCGGTCGCCGCCCGTCCGCCGCAGGGTGGATCCGGGGCCGAGAGCCGGCCCGGGAGAGGAGCGGGTCGTGGACGTGCTGGTCGTGGGAGGAACGAGTGGCTCGGGACGGGCGGCGGTCGACGCCCTGCTGGCGGGCGGGCACCGGGTGACGGTGCTGGCCCGGCGGGCGAGCGCGGTGCTCGGGGGAACGCCGGGGGTCCGGGCGGTGGACGGCGACGCGACCGTGGCCGGGGACGTCTCCGCGGCGGTGCGCGGCCAGGACGCCGTCGTCGTCGCGCTGGGCATCGCCGAGAGCCCGCTGCGGGTGCGGCTGCGCGGCCCCGCCGGGACACCGCTGGACGTGCGGTCGCGCGGCACCGCCGCCGTGGTGGCGGCCATGCGCGAGCACGGGGTGGACCGGCTGGTCGTGCAGTCGTCGTACGGCGTGGGCGAGACCCGGGACCTGCTGCCGCTGTCCTCGCGGCTGGTCTTCGCCCTGCTGCTCAAGCCGCAGATCGCCGACCACGACGTGCAGGAGCGGGTGGTGCGGGACAGCGGGCTGCGGTGGACGCTCGTGCAGCCGGTCTACCTCACCGACGGCGAGGAGCCGGCCGCGACGTCGGTGGACGGTTCGCTGCAGGGGATGAAGGTCTCCCGCCGCGCGGTGGGCAGCGTGCTGGCCGGGCTCGCCACGAGCGCGGACGACGTCGGGCGCACCGTCTCGGTCTCCGGCGGCGCCGGCCCCGTCCAGGGGGCCACGTCGGGCGGGCGAGGGGTGGGCGCCACCGGGTCCTTCTAGGGTCGGGGCATGCGTGCGGTCACGATCAGCGAGCCCGGCGGTCCCGACGTCCTGACCTGGACCGAGGTGCCCGACCCGGTCTGCGGGCCGGGCGAGGTGGTCGTCGACGTCGTCGCCACCGCGGTCAACCGCGCCGACCTGATGCAGCGGCAGGGCTTCTACCCGCCGCCGAAGGGCGCCAGCGAGATCCCCGGGCTGGAGTGCAGCGGGGTGATCAGCGAGGTCGGCGAGGGCGTGACCGGCTGGTCGGTCGGCGACGAGGTGTGCGCGCTGCTGGCCGGCGGGGGATACGCCGAACGGGTCGCCGTCCCCGCGGTGCAGCTGCTGCCCAAGCCGTCCGGCGTCGAGCTGGCCACCGCGGCGGCGCTGCCCGAGGTGGTCTGCACCGTCTGGTCGAACGTCTTCCTGCTGGCCGGGCTGCAGCGGGGCGAGACGTTCCTCGTGCACGGCGGCTCCAGCGGCATCGGGACGATGGCGATCCAGCTCGCCGTGCGGGCCGGCGCGCGGGTCGCCACCACCGCCGGCACGGCGGAGAAGCTCGCGTTCTGCCGCGAGCTGGGCGCCGAGATCCTGGTCAACTACCGCGACGAGGACTTCGTGGCGCGGGTGCGGGCCGAGGCCGGCGGCGCGGACGTCGTGCTGGACAACATGGGCGCCAAGTACCTGGGCCGCAACGTCGACGTCCTGGCCACGGGCGGCCGGCTGGTCGTCATCGGCCTGCAGGGCGGCACCAGGGGCGAGCTGGACCTGGGCAAGCTCCTGGGCAAGCGCGGCTCGGTGCACGCCACCGCGCTGCGCTCGCGCCCGGCGACGGGTCCCGGCGGCAAGGACGCGATCGTCGCCGCCGTCCGGCACGACGTGTGGCCCGACGTCGAGCGCGGCCTCGTGCGGCCGGTCGTCGACCGGCGGCTGCCCATGTCCCGCGCGGCGGAGGCGCACCGCGTCGTGGAGGCCAGCGAGCACATCGGCAAGGTCCTGCTGCTCCCGGCCGACTAGGTCAGCGCCGTCCGTAGGCCCCGGGGTGGGCGCGCAGGGCGGCCACGGCGTCGATGACCCGCCCGACCTCGTCGGCGGTGTTGTAGTGCAGCAGGCCCAGCCGGACGGCGCCGCCCTCCTCGGTGGCGCCGAAGGCGTCGAAGAGCTCGCGGGCACCGGCGTCGCCGTCCCACACGCAGATGCCCTGGCGGGCGAGGTCGGCCGCGACCTGCCGCGGGCGCAGCCCCTCGACGGCGAAGGCGACCGTGGGGGTGCGCCGCTCGGGCCGCCCCAGCACCTGCACGTGGCGCATGGCCCGCAGCGCCTGGTCCAGCCACTCGAACAGCTCGGCCTCGTACCGCGCCACCGCCCTCAGCGACGCCCGCAGCCGCTCGCGCCGGGTCCCCGGGGACTCGCCGCACAGGCCCGCCAGGTGGTCGACCGACGCCGCCACCCCGGCGTACAGCTCGACGGGGGCGGCGCCGCCCTCGAACCGGTCGGGCACCCGCTCGGAGGTGGTGAGGAGCCGGTCGGGGCGCAGCGAGTCCAGCAGCCTCGGATCGGCGACGACGGCGCCGACGTGCGGGCCGCCCCACTTGGCCGCCGAGACCACGAGGAAGTCCGCTCCCAGCGCGGTGCGGTCCAGGTACAGGTGCGGGGCCGCGTGGCAGGCGTCCACGTAGACCAGGGCCCCGGCGGCGTGCGCCCGGTGCGCGATGGCCGCCACGTCGGGGCAGGTGCCGATCGCGCTGCTCGCCGCGGTGAGCGCGACCAGCTTCGTCCGGGGGCCGAGCAGCGAGTCGTACTGCCAGGCCGGGAGGTCGCCGGTCTCGATGTCCACCTCGGCCCAGCGCACGGTGACGCCGCGCTCCTGGGCGGCCTGCACCCACGGCCGGATGTTGGCGTCGTGGTCGAGCCGGCTGACCACGATCTCGTCGCCCGGACGCCAGCCCTTGGCCAGCGTGCGGGCCACCAGGTAGGTCAGCGCCGTCATGCTGGCGCCGAGGACGACGCCGGACGGCACCCCGCCGGTCAGATCGGCGATCGCCGCCCGGGTGCCGGCGACGAGGGCCTCCGCCCGCCCCGAGGCCGGGAAGACGCCGCCCCGCTCGGCCACCGGCATCCGCATCGCGGAGCCCACGGCGTGCGCGACGTTCTCGGGCACCAGCGAACCGGCCGGGCCCTCGACGTGCACGTAGCCGTCGGCCAGCGCCGGGAAGAGACCGCGGACCCGTGCGACGTCGAGCCGGGCCTCCATGCTGCGCACCCTAGTTCCCGTGGCCGGAGCCCTGCCGGACCACCGGGCCTGGCGTTCGGGCGGCGGCGGCCCGGGGCAGGATGGGAGGCATGACAGCACCCGGAAACGGCAGCGAGCGCCCGCAGCAGGTCGTCGTCGTGGGGCCCGACGGGCGTCCGGTGGGCGCCGTCCCGATGCCCGCGGCCGACGTCGGCGACGACGGGCACGACGCCGCCCTGCAGGTCGGGGAGATGGTGGAGCAGCCGGCCAAGGTCATGCGGATCGGCACGATGATCAAGCAGCTGCTGGAGGAGGTGCGGGCCGCGCCCCTGGACGACGCCTCGCGGCAGCGGCTGCGCGACATCCACGCCTCGTCGATCCGCGAGCTCGAGCAGGGCCTGGCCCCGGAGCTGCGCGAGGAGCTGGAGCGGATCACCCTGCCGTTCAGCGAGGACTCGACGCCGTCGGACGCCGAGCTGCGGATCGCCCAGGCCCAGCTGGTCGGCTGGCTGGAGGGGGTCTTCCACGGCATCCAGACGGCGCTGTTCGCGCAGCAGATGGCCGCCCGCGCCCAGCTGGAGGAGATGCGCCGCCGGGCGCTCCCCGGCGGCCAGCCCGCGGCCCAGCCGGACTTCCGCCCCGGCGGCGGCCAGTACCTGTGACGCAGCGACGGCGCCGTCCCCGGATCCCGGGGACGGCGCCGTCGTCGTGCCGCCGCTGCTAGACGGTGAAGCGGGCCACCGCGTCCTGCAGCTCGCCGCTCATCCGCGCCAGGTCGGCCGCGGCGCGCTGGGCGTCCTCGACCCGCTGGTTGGTCTCGGCGGTGCCGGCGGCCAGGCCGGTGATCGCCGCGGCGATGCCCTGCGAGCCGCTGGCCGCCTCCGCCACGTTGCGGTTCATCTCGTTCGTGGTGGCGGTCTGCTCCTCCACGGCCGCGGCGATCGTGGCCTGGAAGTCGTTGATCTCGCCGATCACCGCGGAGATCCGGCTGATCGCCTCGACCGCACCGGCGGTGTCGCCCTGGATGGCCTCCACCCGCTGCGAGATGTCCTCGGTCGCCCGGGCGGTCTCCTGCGCGAGCTCCTTGACCTCGCTGGCCACGACGGCGAAGCCCTTGCCGGCCTCCCCGGCGCGCGCGGCCTCGATGGTGGCGTTGAGCGCGAGCAGGTTGGTCTGCTCGGCGATCCCGTTGATCAGCTTGATGACCGTGGCGATCTCCGCCGACGAGTCGCCCAGCTTGCCGACGGTGCGGGTGGTGTCCTCGGCGATGGTGACGGCCTGGCTGGCCACGCGGCTGGCCTCGCTGGCGTTCTGCGAGATCTCGCGGATCGCGGACTCCATCTGCGAGGAGCCCGTGGCGACGGTGTCGACGCTGGAGGCGACCGCACCGGCGGAGGTCACGACCTCGTCGGCCTGGCCGGCCGCGGTCTGCGCGTTCTGGCGCATGCCCTCGGCGGCGGAGTTCAGCTGCGAGGACGCCGCGGCCAGGCGGGTCGCGGAGTCGTTCACCAGGGTCAGGACGCCGCCGATCGCGTCGAGCGTCTCGTCCAGCGACTCCGCCATCTCGCCGAGCTCGGCACCACCGGTGCGGCCGGCGCGGACGGTCATGTCACCGGCGGCCACCTGGCCGAGGACCTCGCGGATCCGCTGGACGGGGCGGGTCACGCCGCGGGCGACCAGCATGGCCAGGACGACCGAGACGACCAGGCCCACCGCCATGATCAGCAGGGTCAGCGTGCGGCCGTCGGTGTAGGCGTCCTTGGCCTCGGCGGCGGTCGCCTGGGCGTCGGCCGCGGCCGCCACCGTCGCGGCCGCGATGGCCTCGGAGATGACCGCTTCCTGCTCGTTCATCTGGCCCACGATCTGCATCACGGCAGCCGGGTTCGCCGTCAGGCCGGCGCTCTGCAGCTGGCCGAGCAGGCCGAGGTAGGCCTCGACGGCCGCGGCGTACTCGCCGTACGCGGCCCGGGCGCCGTCGCCCAGCGGCAGCTCCGCGACCGTGGCCATGTGCTCGGTCATGCGGGTCATGACGTCGGCCGAGTCGGCCTTGGCGCGGGCGATGGCCTCCGGCGGCAGGCTCGGGATGGCGGCGCGGGCGGTGTTCGTGGAGAACTCCCACCAGTCGGACTGCAGCGAGCGCAGGGCGTCGAGCGGCACGGCACCGTCGTCGTAGACGTCCTGCGCCTGCTCGCTCAGCACCGACATCCGCTGGATGCCGAAGGCACCCACGCCGACCGTGGTCAGCGCGACCACCAGGATCGCGCCGAGCATCCGGCTGCGCAGGCCCAGGCGGGAGCCGGACTGCTTGCCCGCGTCCTGCGGACGGCCCTCGTCGGGGGCCTCGTAGTCGTGCACGTGCTCCATCGCTGCCTGCTCTTCCTGTACCGGGTACACCGCCAGTGCTTCACAGCCGCTTTCGGCAGCGGGACGCCGATGTTGAGCCGACCGGGCGAGCCGGCAGCCGGGGTCAGAGCGAGGCGAGGAACGCGGCGACGCCGTCGTCGTCGTTGCCGCCGGTGACGTCGGTGGCGACGGCCAGGAGATCGGGGTGCGCATGCGCCATGGCGACCGCCCGCCCACCACCGTCACGCACCCACTCGAAGGCGGCGATGTCGTTGGGCATGTCCCCGAAGACGACGACGTCCTCCGGCCCGACGCCGTGCCGCGCGGCCACCTTCGCCAGCCCGGTGGCCTTGGTGACGCCCGGGGCCGAGATCTCGGCGAGCGCGTCGGAGGAGGAGTTGGTGACCGTGGCGCGCTCGCCGATCACCTCGTGCACCAGCTCGACGAAGGCGTCGCGGGTCATCGACTCGTGCCGGGCCAGCAGCTTGGCCACCGGGGCGGCGGTCATCTCCTCGAGCGTCGCCACCTCGACGCCGGGCGCGTCGACGTCCCAGCGCGGCCGGTACACCGGCTCGTGGCGGAACTCCCAGCCGTACTCGACGGCGAACCAGATGCTGGGCCGGCGGGCGCGCAGCTCGGCGGTGATCACCTGCAGCGCATCCGGCTCGAGCGGCGCCTCGTCGATGATCTCCATCGGCTCCAGGTCCAGCAGCACCGCGCCGTTGCAGCAGACCGCCGTCCCGAAGCGCAGCACCTCCCGGACGCCGTGCATCCAGCGCGGCGGCCGGCCGGTGGCCAGGACGATCGGCACCCCCTGGTCGCGCCAGCGCTCCAGCTCGGCGACCGTTGCGTCACTGACGCTCTCGTCGCTGCGCAGCAGGGTGCCGTCCATGTCGCTGGCGATCAGCCGCGGGGTGAAGTCAGACATCGGCGAGCACGGCCTCCAGGTAGCGCGCCACGCCGTCGGCGTCGTGGCCGCTGGTGACCTCGGGCGCCAGCGCCCGCACCGCAGGGTGGGCGTTGGCGACGGCGACCGCCCGGCCACCGGCGTCCTTGACCGCGCCGAGCATCGGCAGGTCGTTGGGCATGTCGCCGAACACCAGGACGTCGCCGAAGCCGACGCCGTACCGGTCCAGCGCCATCTGCAGCCCGCTGGCCTTGGTGATGCCCGGCGGCAGCACCTCGATGAAGCCGAGGCCGGCGTGGGTCAGCTCGGCGTCGGCGGGGTCGACCACCTCGCGGGCGCGGGCCAGCAGCTCGTCCTGGCCCAGGGTCCCCGACCGCAGGAACGCCTTGAGGACGGCGCCCTCGGGCAGCACCTCGCCACGCGGCAGCAGGTGCGCCGGCTCCGGGTAGGGCCACTCGAAGCCGTGCTGCACCCGCAGCCGGGCGTGCACCTCGCCCTGCTCGGCGGCGTCCTCGACCGCGAGGACCAGGTCGCCGGCGACGTGCTCGATCTGCCGGATCACCCGCTCGGCCTGCTCGCGCGGCAGGGCGACGGCGCGGAGGACCTCGTCGCGGTCCAGGTCGACGACGAACCCGCCCTGCGACAGGACCGCGATCCCGCGGCCGTCGAGGGCCTCGCGCACGCTGTCGAGCAGCCGGGGGCCGCGCCCGGTGACGCCGACGACCGGGATGCCGGCGTCCCAGCAGGCCTCCAGCGCGGCGCGGGTGCGCGGGCTGACCACGCCGTTGCTGTCGAGCAGCGTGCCGTCGAGGTCGCTGGCCACCAGCTTGGGCCGCCACGGGCCGAGGTCGCCGAGCTCGACGACGCTGTCCGCGCCGGTGAGGACGCCGTAGGCCTTGAGCGCCTTCGGCGGGCGTCCGGTCATGCGGTGGGCACCGGCGGCACCGGAGCAGCCAGCGTCATGCCCGGGGTCAGCACCTCGACGCCGCCCAGCCACGGGCGCAGCGCGACCGGCACGTGGACCGAGCCGTCGGCGCGCTGGTGCACCTCGAGCAGGCAGGCGATGGTGCGCGCGATCGCGCACAGCGTGCCGTTGAGCGTGGCGGCGGTCTGGTTCTTCCCGTCCGCGTCGCGGTAGCGGATGTTCAGCCTCCGGGCCTGGAAGGTGGTGCAGTCCGACGTGCTGGTGAGCTCCCGGTAGGTGCCCTGCGTCGGGAACCAGGCCTCGATGTCGTACTTGCGCGCGGCGCTGGTGCCCAGGTCACCCGCGGCGATGTCGACCACCCGGTAGGGCAGCTCCAGCGCCTGGAGGAACTCCTCCTCCCACTGCAGCAGCCGCAGGTGCTCGGCGGCAGCCTCCTCGGGTGTGCAGAAGCTGAACATCTCGACCTTGTCGAACCAGTGCACGCGGATGATGCCGCGGGTGTCCTTGCCGTAGGACCCGGCCTCGCGGCGGAAGCAGGACGACCAGCCGGCGTAGCGCTTGGGGCCCTTCGCCAGGTCGAGCACCTCGTTGCCGTGCATGCCGGCCAGCGCCACCTCGGAGGTGCCGACGAGGTACAGGTCGTCGCGCTCGATCCGGTACACCTCCTCGTCGTGCTCGCCGAGGAAGCCGGTGCCCTCCATGGCGGTGGGCTTGACCAGCGCCGGGGCGATGACGGGGGTGAAGCCGGCGGCGACGGCGCGGCTGATGGCCAGCTGGGCGAGGGCGAACTCCAGCAGCGCGCCCGGGCCGGTCAGGAAGTAGAACCGGGAGCCCGAGACCTTGGCGCCGCGCTCCATGTCGATCGCGCCGAGCGCCTCGCCGATCTCGATGTGGTCGCGCACCGGGAAGTCGTAGGTGGGCACCTCGCCGACGGTGCGCAGCGTCACGGCGTCGTCCTCCCCGCCGGGCGGGACGCCGTCGTGCACCACGTTGGCGATCTTCAGGTGGGCGTCGCGCAGGGCGGCGTCGGCGGCCCGCTGGGCCTCCTCCGCCTCCTTGACCTCGGCGGCCAGCGCCTTGGCCCGCTCCAGGACGGCGGGCCGCTCCTCGGGGGTCGCCTTCTTCACCGACTGCGAGGCGGCCTTCTGCTCCGCGCGCAGGTCGTCGGCCCGCTTGACCGCCTCGCGGCGCGCGGCGTCGGCCTCGAGGAGCTCGTCGACGAGGTCCTCGCTCGCCCCGCGGGCCCGCTGGCTGGCCTTGACGACGTCGGGGTTCTCGCGCACGAGTCGGAGGTCGATCACCCCCCGATCGTAGGTGGCGGCCACCTCCGGCCCCGCGAGATCTGCACACTCGGGGCTTTCGGAGCCGGCGAAGCCCCGAGTGTGCAGATCTCGCGCGGGTGGGGGACGCACGGGCGGTCCTCAGGGACACTGGACCCATGCGCTTCCTGCAGCGGCCCGCCCACGACCTCACGTACGCCGACGTCTTCATGGTGCCCAACCACTCGACGGTGGGCTCCCGGCTCGAGGTCGACCTGACCACGCCGGACCGGGTGGGCACGACCATCCCGATCGTCGTCGCCAACATGACGGCGATCTCCGGCCGGCGCATGGCCGAGACGGTGGCCCGGCGCGGCGGCCTCGCCGTCCTGCCGCAGGACATCCCGGTCGACGTCGTCGCCGAGGTCGTGTCCTGGGTCAAGCAGCGGCACCCGGTCTACGACACCCCGATCACCCTGTCGCCGACCTCGACCGTGGGCGAGGCGCTGTCGCTGCTCACCAAGCGGGCGCACGGGATCGTCGTGGTGGTCGAGGACGGCTCGCCGGTCGGCGTCGTCACCGACGGCCAGTGCCAGGGCGTGGACCGCTTCACCCAGCTGTCCGAGGTCATGACCGGCGACCCCCTCACCATCCCGGCCGGCACCGACCTGCCGAAGATCTTCGACGTCCTCTCGGGCGAGCGGGTCAGCGCGGCGCCGGTGGTGGAGGGCGACCGGCTGGTCGGCGTCATCACCCGCAAGGGCGCGCTGCGCTCGGCGATCTACACGCCCGCGACCGGACCCGACGGCTTCCTGCTCACCTCGGCGGCGGTCGGCATCAACGGCGACGTCGCCGGCAAGGCCGGTGCCTTGCTGGCCGCCGGGGTCGACGTGCTGGTCGTCGACACCGCGCACGGCCACCAGGAGAAGGCCGTCGAGGCGGTCCGCGCGGTGCGCGCGGTGGCGGGCTCCGTGCCGGTGGTGGCCGGCAACGTGGTGACGGCGCAGGGCACCCGCGACCTGGTCGAGGCCGGTGCCGACGTCGTCAAGGTCGGCGTGGGTCCCGGCGCCATGTGCACCACCCGGATGATGACCGGCGTCGGCCGGCCGCAGTTCTCCGCCGTCGAGGAGTGCGCCGCCGAGGCGCGCCGGCTGGGCAGGCACGTGTGGGCCGACGGCGGCGTGCGCCACCCGCGC
Organism: Blastococcus sp. TF02A-30; assembly: GCF_003319185.1. GTDB lineage: Bacteria > Actinomycetota > Actinomycetes > Mycobacteriales > Geodermatophilaceae > Blastococcus. The sequence goes on along the minus strand of NZ_QOHJ01000009.1, from coordinate 75,102 downwards.
GACATCGCCCTGGCGCTGGCCGCCGGCGCGGCCAACGTGATGGTCGGATCCTGGTTCGCCGGCACCTTCGAGAGCGCCGGCGACATCCACGACGACGGCTCCGGCCGGCTCTACAAGGAGTCGTTCGGCATGGCGTCCGCGCGCGCGGTGAAGGCCCGGACGGCGACGCAGAGCGGGTTCGAGCGGGCCCGGGCCGGGCTGTTCGAGGAGGGCATCTCGTCGTCCCGGATGTACCTGGACCCGCAGCGCCCGGGCGTGGAGGACCTCGTCGACCAGATCGTCGCCGGGGTCCGCTCGTCGGCCACCTACGCGGGGGCGCGGACCATCGACGAGCTGCACGAGCGCGCGGTGCTGGGCGTGCAGAGCGCGGCGGGCTACGAGGAGGGCCGCCCGCAGCCGACCAGCTGGTGAAGCCGCTCCCCCTCCCGGTCTTCGAGGCGCTGGTCGCCGACGCGCTCGACGAGGTGCCGGCCGAGCTCATGGCGCTGATGGACAACGTCGTCGTCCTGGTCGAGGACCGGAACCCGGACGAGCCCGACCTGCTGGGGCTCTACGAGGGGTACGCGCTGACCGAGCGCGGCTGGGAGTACGGCGGCGCCCTGCCGGACCGGATCATGATCTACCGCGAGGCGATCTGCGAGATCTGCGCGACGGCGGAGGAGATCGTCGAGGAGGTCACGATCACCGTGGTGCACGAGATCGCGCACCACTTCGGCATCGAGGAGGAGCGCCTCCACGAGCTCGGCTGGGGCTAGTTCCAGCTTTCGGTACCGAAAGCTCGAACTCGTGGGCCTAGTAGCGTTCGAGGACGTGCCCGACGACATCGCCGCCAGCGGCAAGCTGCCGATCAAGATGCTGCACGACCGCATCCTGGTGGCGCTGCGCAAGGAGGACGGCGACCGGCGCTCCAGCGGCGGCATCCTCATCCCCGCGACCGCCCAGGTGGCCAAGCGGCTGGTGTGGGGCGAGGCCAAGGGCGTCGGCCCGAGCGTGCGGCAGGTGAAGGTCGGCGACCAGGTGCTCTTCTCCCCCGAGGACCAGCACGAGGTCGAGGTGCACGGCGAGGACCTGATCATCCTGCGCGAGCGCGACGTGCACGCCGTCGCCGCCGAGCGCATCGAGGAATCGACCGGCCTCTACCTCTGACGCCCCGCGGACCGCGTCACGACGACGGCGGCGTCTCGCGGGCGTGCCGCATCGTCGTCGTGGTCATGTCCACGAGGAACCGGTGGACGACGGCGAGCTCCTCGTCGGTGTAGCCCTCGAGCGCCGCGATCAGGTCGCGCGCCAGCCCGCCGAAGTGCTCCGCCCCGGCCGTCCGCGCGGTGTCCGACAGCTGCAGCGACACCCGGCGCCGGTCCTCCGGGTCGCGCACGCGCCGGACGTGACCGACGCGCTCCAGGCGGTCGACCAGCGCCGTCACCGAGGCCGACCGGAGCTCGACGGCCTCCCCGAGCCGGCCGGCCGTGAGCGCCTCCCCGCGGCGCGCCGCGTCCATGATCGCGACCAGCGCCCGCACGTCGGTGCGGCCGAGCCCGTGCTCCTCGGCGAACCGCTGGCTCACGGCGTCGAGCTCGACGGACAGCCGCCGCAGCAGCAGCACGAGCTCGCGACGCTCGGACTCGTCGGGCACCGGCACCCCTTCCGACGGCGGGAACGACGCCCGCGGCCTAGTATCTCGACGATCGAGATAATCGACCGTCTAGGGAAATCATGCCTCGTCGCCGCTCCGTCCTCCGCTGGCTCGTCCCGGCCCTCGTCGCCGTCGCCTGGCTGGTGATCGCCGGACCCCTGGGCTCGTTCAGCGGCAAGCTGGGCGAGGTCTCGGAGAACGACTCGGCCGCCTTCCTCCCGGACAGCGCGGAGTCGACGCGGGTCACCGAGCTGCAGCGGTCGTTCCAGACCGAGCGCACGCTGCCGGTGATCCTGCTCTGGGAGAGCGAGGACGGCGCGCTGGCCCCGGCCGTGCTGGAGGAGGCGCAGCAGCGCGTCGACGACGCCGTCGGCATCGCCGAGGACGCCGACGCGCTGAAGGGCGATCCCTCCCCGGTCATCCCGTCCGAGGACGGCGAGGCGGTCCAGGCGGTGCTGCCCTTCGACCCCGACCTGGGCGACACCCTGGGCGAGGTCGTCGGCGAGCTGCGCGCCCTGCCCGGGATCGAGGGGACGACGGCCTACGTCACCGGCCCCGGCGCGATCTTCTCCGACTTCGCCGAGGGCTTCTCCGGCATCGACGGGCTGCTGCTGCTCGCGGCATTCGGCGTGGTCCTGCTCATCCTGCTGGTCGTCTACCGGAGCCCGCTGCTGCCGCTGCTGGTCATCGGCACCGCCGGGCTGGCGCTCACCGTCTCGCTCGCCGTCGCCTACTTCCTCGCGAAGCAGGGCTGGATCGACGTGAACGGGCAGAGCCAGGGCATCGCCTCGATCCTCGTCGTCGGCGCGGCCACCGACTACGGCCTGCTGCTGGTCGCCCGCTACCGCGAGGAGCTGCGCCGCGAGGAGTCGAAGTACACCGCGATGCGCGTGGCGCTGAAGCAGTCCTGGGAGCCGATCCTCGCCTCCGGCGGCACCGTGATCCTCGGCGTCCTGTGCCTGCTCTTCTCCGACCTCGGCTCCAACCGGGGCCTCGGCCCGATCTCCGCGGTGTGCATCGCGTTCGCCATGCTCGCCGCGCTCACCTTCCTGCCCGCGGTGCTGGTGCTGTTCGGCCGGGCCGCGTTCTGGCCGTTCCGGCCGCGGTACGGCGAGGAGCACGCCCACGGCCGCGGCTGGGAGCGGATCGCCACCTCGGTCGGCCGCCGTCCCGGCCGGTACCTGCTGGGCAGCGCGGGCGCGCTCGTCGTCCTCGCGCTGTTCCTGCCCACCTTCGACTCCGACGGGATCCCGCTGTCGGAGGGGGTCCGCGGCGGCTCGGAGTCCGGCGCCGGCCAGGAAGCCATCGCCCGGCACTTCGAGGCGGGCGCGGCCAGCCCGGCGGTGATCATCACGCCGGCCGACGGCTGGCAGGACGTCGCTGACGCGGCGGCCGGCGTCGAGGGGGTGGCCGACGTGCAGCCGTTCACCGGGCAGCAGGGCGGGCAACCCGGCAGCGGCGAGCCGGTCGAGGTCGACGGCCTCGTGCGGCTGGAGGCGACCCTCGACGTCGCGCCCGACAGCGAGGCGGCGCAGAGCACCGTGTCGGAGCTGCGGACGACGGTGCGCGAGGTGGACCCCGACGCGCTGGTGGGCGGCTCGTCGGCGCAGGACCTCGACACCCAGGAGACGGCCGCCCGCGACCTCGCGGTGATCGTGCCCCTCGTCCTGCTGGTCATCACGGTCGTGCTGGCGCTGCTGCTGCGGGCGGTCCTGGCACCGCTGCTGCTGGTCGCGACGGTCGCGCTGAGCACCGCTGCCACGGTCGGCGTCGCGGCCCTGGCGTTCGACCACCTCTTCGACTTCCCGGGCAGCGATCCGCAGGTGCTGCTGATCGGCTTCGTGTTCCTCGTGGCCCTGGGGATCGACTACAACATCTTCCTGATGACCCGCGCCCGCGAGGAGTCGATGCGGCACGGGACGAGGGACGGCATCCTGCGCGCGCTCGCCGTCACCGGCGGGGTGATCACCAGCGCCGGGCTGGTGCTCGCGGCCACGTTCGGCGCGCTCACCGTGCTGCCGCTGGTCATCCTCATCCAGCTCGGCTTCCTGGTCGGCTTCGGCGTCCTGCTCGACACCTTCGTCGTCCGCACGCTGCTCGTCCCGTCGGCGGTGCACCTGATCGGCGACCGCGTCTGGTGGCCCAGCGCCCTGGCCACGGGACCGGCCGCCCCGGAGGAGGAGCGCGAGCTCGAGCGGGTGTAGCGGGGCAGGATGGCGGCCGTGGATCCCCTGCGCATCGCCGTCCTCGGGCCCGGTGGCGTCGGCGGGCTGCTCGCCGTGCTGCTGGCCCGCCGGGGCCACGCGGTCACCTGCCTGGCCCGCGCGGCCACGGCGGCCCACGTCGACGCGCACGGGCTGCGGCTCACCAGCGCCCGGTTCGGGGAGCTCACCGCCGCGGCCCGCGGCGCCGAGCGGCTGGCCGGGCCGGTCGACGTCCTGCTGGTGACGCCGAAGGCGACCCACCTCGAGCAGGCCCTCGACCGCGTCCCCGCCGACGTGCTGGGCGGCGCGCTGGTCGTCCCGTTCCTCAACGGGGTCGAGCACCTGGCCGTGCTGCGGGAGCGCTACCCGGCCGCCCGCGTCGTCGCCGGCGCCATCCGGGTCGCGGCGTCCCGCCCGTCGCCCGGGGTGGTGCGGCACGACGGCACCCTGGCCGCCGTGGAGCTCGGCCCGGGGGCGGAGGTGCTCGCCGACGCGCTGCGGCCGACCGGCATCGACGTCGCGGTCCGGGACGACGAGACCGCGCTGCTGTGGGGCAAGCTGGCCTTCCTCGCGCCGCTGGCCCTGACGACGACGGCGCTCGGCACCCCCATCGGCCCCGTGCGCGAGCAGCAGGCCGACCGGCTCCGCGCGGTGGTGGCCGAGGTCGCCGCGGTGGCCCGGGCCGAGGGCGCTCCCGCCGACCCCGGTGCCACGCTGGCGGCGCTGGACGGGCTGCCGGCCGGCATGCGCTCGTCGATGGAGCGCGACGCCGCCGAGGGCAACCCCACGGAGCTCGAGGCGATCGGCGGCGCGGTGCTGCGGGCGGCCGAGCGGCACGGCGTGGACGCACCGGTCACGCGGTCGCTGGTGGCGGAGCTGCGGTCCCGCGGTTGATCATCGGCGTACGGCTGCGCGCCACGCCGACGAGTCGAGCCATCCGGCGATGATCGACCGGGAAGAGGAGGGTCAGAGCCGCCCGGCGCGCACCCGGGCCAGCCAGGCCTCCGCCTCCGCGAAGGAGGCGTCACCCGACTCCGCCGGCACCACCCGGTTCTCCCGCCCGTCGGCCCGGGGGTACGAGCCGAGGAAGCGGACCTCCTCGCACACGCGGTGCAGCGCCGCCAGCGCCTCCCCCACGCGGGCATCGGCCACGTGCCCCTCGCAGTCCAGCGAGAACGAGTAGACCCACAGCCGCTCGCGCAGCGGCCGCGACTCGATGCGGGTCAGCGAGATGCCGCGGACGGCGAACTCGCGCAGCACGTCGAGCAGGGCACCGGTGCGGTCGGTGACGACGGCGACCAGCGACGTCTTGTCGTTCCCGGTGGGTGCGGGCAGCTCCCCGGGCGGGGCGACCAGGACGAACCGGGTCACCGCGCCGGGGGTGTCGGCGATGTCCTGCTCGAGGCACTCGAGGCCGTACCGCTCGGCGGCGATCGCCGCGCAGACGGCGGCGTCGACCTCACCGGCGGCGACGGCCTCGGCGGCCGCCGCGGTCGAGGTGGTCGGCAGCGGGGTGGTGCCCGGCAGCAGCTCGGCCAGCCGGCGCGCGGTCTGCGCCAGCGCGTGCGGGTGGCTGGCCACCGAGCGCACCGCGCCCAGCTCGGTGCCCGGCCGGACGGCGAGGGCGAAGGCCACCGGCAGGAACACCTCGCGGGTGATCACCAGCGGATCGCCGTCGGCCAGCCCGTCCATCGTGGCCGGGACCGAGCCCTCGACGGAGTTCTCCAGCGGCACCAGGGCGGCGTCGGCCTCGCCCGATCGGACGGCGGCCAGGACCGCGGGGACACCCGGCCGGGGGGTCCGCGTTCCCTCACCCGTGGCAACGGCGCTGCTCAGCGCCGCTTCGGCGAAGGTACCCTCGGGCCCGAGATAGGCGAACCTCGTCGGTGACGTACCTGGCTGAATCCCGGGCATCCGACGAGGGTAGTGCGGGCGGACCCGGGCACCAGCCCAGGCCCGGGGGAAGCTGCCTCGCTGTCCGGCAGCCGGCCGCGGGGCCGGACGACCCGTGACTGGAGGATGCGTGACTCGCTCGGTTCGCGCCGCCTCCGGCGAGCTGCGGGCCGCGCTGTGGCGCCTCCTGGCCGCCAGCGACCGTGACGACGCAGCCTTCGCCGCCCTCTTCGACGACGCCGCCGGCGCGATGACCGGGGCCGACGACCCGTACTGGGCCGCCTGGCACGCCGCGTTCACCGCCCGGGTCCGGCTGGCCGACGCCGATCCGGACGGCGTGGCCGAGGCGGTCACGGCCGCCCGCGAGGCGCTGGACACGTGCCACTCCTCCCCCGGTACCGCGCTGGCGCTGGCCTACCTGGCGCACGTCGAGGTGAGCGCCGACCACGTCGACGCCGCGATGCTCATGGCGGTCGACGCCAGCCTGCTCACCGAGCAGTTCAGCGGCGGCGAGGAGCCCCGGGCACTGCTGCAGGCGCACCGGTGGCTGTCGCTGACCCTGGCCGCCCTGGACCTCGAGGAGCTGGCGGTCGCGCACGCCACCCGCGGGCACGCCGTCGCCGCGACGCTGCCCGACGCCGGCGACCGGTGGCAGATGCTGCTGCTCAGCGCGCAGCGGCACGTGGAGCTGGCGCAGACGCTGCGCCGCCGCGGCGAGGACGTGCGCGCCCGCGAGCTGGCCGGCGAGGCGATCGCCGCGGCCACCGCCGCCCGCGACGTCGACCCCGAGCCGGAGCCGGCCGACGCCGACCTGCTGGACGTCGTCCAGGCCTGGGCGCTGACCTGCGCCGACGACCTCGACGCCGCGCTCGGGCCGCTGCGCCGGGTGCGCCGGCACGTGCAGGCCGAGGGCGGGCTCTGGCTGCGCGGCTACACCGACCTGGCGCTGGCCCGGCTGCTCGCCCGGCTCGCGCAGCGGGACGGCGACGAGGCCAGCGGCGAGGAGGCGGTGCAGCTGATGGTGGACGCCGCGGGCGCCTTCGCCTCCGCCGGCGACCGCCGCCGCTACCGCCAGTGCCTGCTGGAGCTGGGGCAGAACAGCGCCGACCTGGGCCGCCCCGCCGAGGCGCTGCACTGGCTGGAGGCCTACCGCGCCGACACCGGCCGTGCCCACGCCCGCGGCCGCGAGCTGTGGGCGGAGATGTTCGTGCGGCGCAGCCGGCTGCGCGAGGCGGAGCGGCAGGCCGCGCTGCTGCGCCGGCACGCGCTGGAGGACCCGCTCACCGGCCTGGGCAACCGGCGCAGCGCCGAGCGCCGCCTGGGTGCTCTGCAGCTCGGCGAGGAGCCGCTGGCGCTCGCGGTCGTCGACGTCGACCGGTTCAAGGCGGTGAACGACGAGGCCTCGCACTCGCACGGCGACGTCGTCCTGCAGCGGGTCGCCGACCTGCTCCGCGAGCACAGCCGCAACGGCGACGAGGTGTACCGGTGGGCCGGCGACGAGTTCCTCGTCGTGCTCCCGACGGCCACCGAGGCGCAGGCCGTCGTCGTCATGGAGCGGCTGCGCTCGGCGGTGGCCGCGGCCGACTGGTCGGACCTGCAGCTGGGTGAGCCGGTCACGGTGAGCGTGGGCGTGGCCTCGGCGCCGGCGGTCACCGACGGCGAGCCCGGCCCCGTGGTCGGCTGGCGGGCGCTGTTCGACACCGCCGACCTGCACCTCTTCTCGGCCAAGCGCGGCGGCCGCAACCGGGTGCGCGCGCCCGGCGGGGCACCGCCGGCCGAGGAGGAGGAGAACGCGTGAGCGCGGCGCGCGGGTGGGACTCGTGGGACGCGACGGGCACGAGTCGGCGTGCCACCGGACGCGTGCTCGACAGCGGCGCGGGCGGCGTGCACAGTGCGCTGGTGCCACCCGGAGCCCTGCACCATCGGGTGACCGCTGCCCTGGCGAACTGGCAGCTGGACGACGCCGAGGAGCTGCTGGCCGGCGTCGAGCAGGAGCGCTCGCCCTACGAGGCCGGCGCCGAGGCCGCCGCGCCCGACCTGGGCCGCGCCTGGGCCGACACCCTGCGCGCCGAGCTGCTGGTGCGCCGGCTGCGCGTCGCCGGCTTCACGCTGGTCGGCGACCCGGTGACCAGCGGCCCGGTCGACGGCGAGGCCCAGCCCGCCCTCGACCTGCACGCCGGCGTCGCCGGGCTGATCGAGGGGAACGGCGAGGACGCCGACCCCCGCTCGGAGTCCGCCTCCCGCGCAGCCCTGGCCATCGCCCTCGTGCGGTCGGCGAAGGCCGCCTTCGACGCCGCCGACGACGAGCTGCAGCGCGCCGCCGGCCTGGCCCGGCACGCCCGCATCGAGCTGCTCTCCCGGCGCATCGACGCCGCCATGGACGAGGCGGTCGAGGCCGCCAGCCTGCTCGACCCGGTGCTGCCGCCGAGCCGGCTGCTGGTCGAGACCCTCGGCACGCTTGCCGCCGTCCTCGCCGACCTGGAGCTCATGCCGCTCGCGCTGGACTACCAGCGGCGCGCGTACGAGGCCGCGCGGTCCGCGGCCGCCGACCCCGGCACCCTCTCCCCGGAGGACGGCGACCCCGCCGTCCTGGTCGCCGCCACCGCCACCTGCCTCGGCGAGCTCTGCGCCGAGCTGGGCGAGGGGCTGCTGGACGACGGCCTGCCCGAGGCGTCGCTGCCGCACTTCGCCGAGGCCCGCGACCTGGCGGAGGAGGCGCTGCGGATCCTGCCGCCGGACTCCGACGGCGTCGTCGCGGCGCAGATCGTGCACGGCTGGGCGCTGGTCGGGCTCGGTGAGCACGCCGGCGCCGTCGGGCCGCTGCGCGCCGCCGTCCGGACCGCGGCCGAGCGCGACGACCGCTCCCAGCGCGCGTCGGCGCAGCTCGCCCTCGGGCGGGCGCTGCGCCGGCAGGGCGACGCGACCGGCGCCGACGAGCACCTGGTGGCGGCGCTCGACGTGGCCACCGAGCACGGGCTGCCGCGGCTGCGCCGCGCTTCGCTGCGCGAGCTGTGCACCCTGCACGCCGAGCTGGACGACGCCGGGCGCGCGCTGCCCTACCTGCAGGCCTACCTGGCCGACGAGCTGGACCGGGTCGACGAGCGGCGCACCCGCTGGGTGGAGCTGTTCGGCCGGCGCAAGAGCCTGCTGGAGACCGAGCGCGCCGCCGGGCAGCTGCGCCGGCAGGCCTACGAGGACCCGCTCACCCACCTGCCGAACCGGCGTTACGCCGAGGCGCGGCTGGACGGGCTGCTGTCGACCGGCGGGGCCCCCGCGCTGGCCGTCGTCGACGTGGACCGGTTCAAGTCGATCAACGACGCGATCGGGCACCCGGGCGGCGACGCCGTGCTGCGCGCGGTGGCCGAGCTGCTCATCGCCGGGGTCCGCGACAGCGACGAGGTGTGCCGCTGGGCCGGGGACGAGTTCGTCGTCCTGCTGCCCGACACCACCGCCGAGCAGGCGGAGCGGGCGCTGCAGCGCACCCGCCAGAAGATGGCGGTCCACGACTGGTCGGCGCTGGGCCTGGACGAGCCGGTGACCATCAGCGTCGGCATCGCCTCGGCGGCCCGCGGCGACGACCGCCGGACGCTGTTCGCCGCCGCCGACGGCGTGCTCTACGACGCCAAGCGCAGCGGGCGGGACCGGGTCGTGCGACTGTCGGGTGTGACCCAGCAGCGCGCCGGCTCCAGCCCCCTCGACGTCCTCTTCGGCCCGCCGCCGACGGCCGACGGCACCCCGGCCGCCGAGGCGCCGGACGCGCCGGTCGGCGACACCCCGGAGACCGACGTCGTCGCGGTTACCGTGACCGACGTGCAGCCCGCCCCGGCCGCCGAGCGCACCTCGGACGACGGCTTCGACGCCCTCCTCCGCCCGCACCCGCCGCTGGGCACCGACCGCCCGGGCGAGCCGCTGCTCGGCCCCGTCCCGCCCGCGGAGCCGGAGGTCGTGCCCGAGCCCGTGCCGGTGGCGGTGGAGCGCGCCGTTCCCGTCGAGCCGGAGGTGGTCTGGGCGACCGGACGCACCACCGAGCAGGTCCTCGCGCTGGTCCGCGAGGCACGCGGCGAGCACCCCGACCGCCCGGTGCTCGTGCTGCGGGCCGCCGCCGAGACGCTGGTCGCCGTCGCCGGCGAGCACGACGCGTACACGACGATGGACGCCGCCGCGATGGCCGCCGCCGTCGGACCGCTGCCCGAGGCGGCCGGCCGGGTCAGCGTCATCTGCGCGGGCGGCGCCGACACCCCGGTCGCCGCCGAGGCCGCGTTCGTCGCGCGGGTGTGCGGCACCGAGGTGGTGCGGCACGACGACGTCGCCGGCAGCCGGGTGCGCACCCTGCTCGCCGACCGCGCGCAGCTGGACGCGGCCGACTGCCTCGTCGTCGTCGCCGGGATGGACGCCTCGGTCGCCGCGATGGTGGGTGCGCTCACCGACGTCCCGGTGGTCGCCGTCCCCACCTCGAGCGGGCAGCCGGGTGCGCTCGGCGGCCTCGGCGCGCTGATGACCATGCTCACCTCGGCCACGCCCGGCGTGACCGTGAGCAACATCGACAACGGCTACTCGGCCGGCGTCTTCGCCGCCCGGGTGGCGCGCCGCATCGCGCGCGGATGACCCCCGTGAGCTTTCGGTACCGAAAGCGGGGACACCGCGTCCAGCTCTCGGTACCGAGAGCTGGATCGACGACGTGATCGGATGGCTCGACCTCTCGGCCGGGGCCTCGGGCGACATGCTGCTCGGCGCGCTGGTCGACGCCGGCGTGCCGCTGGACGTGCTCGCCGAGGCGGTCGCCGCGCTGCCCGTCGAGCAGGTCCGGCTGGTCGCCGAGCAGGTCACCCGGCACGGCCTGGGCGCCACCCGGGTGCACGTGCACACGCCGGGGTCCGACCGGCACCGCACCTGGGCCGACGTCCGGCAGCTGCTGGCCGACGCCGATCTGCCCGACGCCGTGCGCGACGGCGCCCTGGCGGTGTTCGAGCGGCTCGCGGTCGCCGAAGGCCGGGTGCACCGCGTGCCCGCCGCCGAGGTGCACTTCCACGAGGTGGGGGCGCTGGACGCGCTGGCCGACGTCGTCGGCGTGGTCGCCGGCCTGGAGCACCTGGAGCTCTCCGCGCTCACCGCCTCGCCGGTGGCGCTGGGCAGCGGCTCGGCCCGCGGTGCGCACGGCGTCGTCCCGATCCCGGGCCCGGCCGTGCTGGAGCTGCTGACGGGCGTCCCCGTGACCGCCGGCGCGGTGCCCGCGGAGATGTGCACGCCGACGGGGGCCGCGCTGCTGGCCGCGCGGGTCACCGGCTGGGGGCCGCTGCCGGCCATGCGGGTGGAGCACGTGGGCACCGGCGCGGGCGGCCGCGACCCGGAGGAGCTCCCGAACGTCGTCCGGCTGGTCCTCGGCGAGCCGGTCGAGCCCGCCGCCGCCACGCCTGCCCGGCCGGTCGTGCTGGAGGCGAACGTCGACGACCTCGACCCGCGGCTGTGGCCGGGGGTCCTCGACGCGCTGCTGGCCGCGGGCGCGTCCGACGCCTGGCTCACGCCGATCCTCATGAAGAAGGGCCGCCCGGCGCACACGCTGTCGGTGCTGTGCCGCCCCGAGGCCGTGCCCGCGGTGCAGGCCGTGGTCTTCGCGACGACGTCGACGATCGGGCTGCGGGTGCTCGACGTCGGCAAGGTGGCCCTGGAGCGGCTGCACGCCACCGTGGAGGTGCTCGGCGGCGACGTGGGCGTGAAGGTCGCCGTGCACGCCGAGCAGGTGGTCAACGTCGGCGTCGAGTACGAGGACGTCGCCGCGCTGGCCCGGGAGCTGGACCTGCCGGTCAAGGAGGTGCTGCGGGCGGCGACCGCCGCCGCGGAGGCCGCCTACCCGGTCAGCCCTGAGCGGCGCCCCACTCGGCCAGCCGACGCTCCACCTCTGTGGGACTGAGGTCCTCGACCCGGGTCATGACCGCCCAGCGGTGGCCGAACGGGTCGTAGATCGAGGCGAACCGGTCGCCGGTGACGAAGGTGTCCGGCTTCTCGCGCACCGTCGCGCCCCGGGCCACCGCCTTCTCGAAGACGGCGTCGACGTCGGGCACGTAGATGCAGGTCGAGCCGCTCACCGTGTCGCCGTCCCCGCGCGGCGGCACCAGGCCGTACTGCTCGTTCGGGTCGGCCAGCTGGAGCCGGCCCAGGCCGAGGTCGAGCTCGGCGTGCGCGACCGAGCCGTCGGGGCCGTCCATGCGCGAGACCAGGGTGGCGCCGAACACCTCCTCGTAGAAGCGGATCGCCTCGGCCGCCGGGGAGCAGACGAGGAACGGGGTCAGCGTCGTGTAGCCCTCGGGGCGTCCGTTCGTGGTGGTCATGCCCCGAGCCTGCCTAGGCTGCCGCGGTGGGGTCTTGGACGAACGCGACAGCGGGGTCGCTGCGCGGCGTCCTCCGCCCGGCCGAGACCGAGCAGGTGGCCGCGCTGCGCCGCGACGCCGCCGTCTCCCCCGCGCTGCAGCCGTTCGTGGAGCGCTACTGGTCGGTGCGCTGGGACCGCACCGGGCAGCCGCCGTTCCGCTCCGAGGTGCTCAGCCACCCGGCGGTCAACGTCTCGGTCGAGGACGGCACCCAGCCCCGGTTCGGTGTCCGGCCGCCCGCGGTCCTGGTGCACGGGGTGGTCAGCCGCCGGTTCACCATCGACCTGACCGGCACCGGCCGCACCACGGCGGTCAAGTTCCGGCCCGGCGGCTACACGGCGTTCACCGGGGTGCGGGCGGCCCGCGACACCGCGGTTCCGCTGGGCCGCGAGCTGCGCGTCGACCCCGCGGCGCTGCTGCGCGACGTGCTCGCCGTCGACGACGACGCCGACCGCGCCGCCATCCTGGACGCCGCGCTGGTCCCCCACGCCCCCGGACCGCCCGCTCCCTACGTCGACCTGCAGGCGCTGCTGGACCGGATGGTCGACGACCGCTCGCTGGTGCGGGTGGAGCAGGTCGCCGCCCTGGCCGGCACGAGCGTGCGCTCCCTCCAGCGGCTGTTCGCCGGCTACGTCGGGCTCTCACCGAAGGCGGTGCTCGCCCGGTACCGGCTCCAGGACGCCGCCGCCCTCATCGACGCCGGTGCGGTCGACGACCTCGCCGGGCTGGCTGCCTCGCTGGGCTGGTTCGACCAGGCCCACTTCAGCCGCGACTTCCGCGCCGTCGTGGGGACGACGCCGTCGGCCTACCTCCAGCAGGCGCGAACGGCGCGGTCAGACGCCGGCCGGTAGCGCGCGGAACTCCTCGGGGCCGGCCACCGGGGCGCCGCCGCCGACCGCCGCGTCGGCCGCGACCAGCAGCTCCACGGCGCGCCGCAGCACGTCGGGCGGCTGGGACCAGGGCAGCCGGAGCCGGTCGTCGAGCGCGTGCCCGGTGCCGAACAGCGGCCCGGCGGCCAGCCGCAGGCCCAGCGGCTCGGCGGCCGCGACCAGCGCCCGGGAGCGGGCCGACGGCAGCCGGCACCACAGCACCAGGCCCCCGGCGGGCAGCGGCACCGACCAGGCGGGCAGCCGCCGGCGGAGCTCGTCGACGAGGACGTCGCGCCGCTCCCGCAGCACCCGGCGGTGCCCGACCAGGGAGACGTCGAGCTCGTCGAGCACGGCGCAGGCGGCCAGCTGCTCTAGCACCGGCTGCGACAGCGTGGTCCGGACGGCGACGGCGGTCAGCCGGCGCACCAGCGCCGCGTCGGCACGCAGCCAGCCGATCCGCAGCCCACCCCAGGCGCTCTTGCTCAGCGTTCCCACGGAGACGTGGCCGGGCCCGAACGCGGCCAGGGGTGGCGGGGGCGTGGCGTCCAGCCCGAGGTCGACGAGGGTCTCGTCGACGACCGCCGTCGTGCCCGCCCTGCGGAGCGCCGCCGCCAGGCGCTCCCGCTCGGCCACGCCGCGGAGCACGCCGGTCGGGTTCTGGAAGTCCGGCATCAGGTAGGCGACCGGCGGGCGGACGGCGGCCAGCGCCTCCTCGGCGGCGGCGAGGCCGGCGGCCGGGTCCTCCGGTGCCAGCCCGGCGGGCACCACCCGCGCACCCGCCGCCAGCCCGGCCTGCAGGGCGTTGGGGTACGTGGGCTGCTCGACCAGCAGCCGGGAGCCCCGGCGCAGCAGGAGCTGGAAGGCGATCGACACCGCGTGCAGGGAACCGGCGGTCACGAGCACCTCCTCCGCCGTCGTGGGCAGGCCGCGCGCGGTGTACCGCTCGGCGATCCGCGCCCGCAGATCGGGCAGACCGGCCGGGTGGTAGCCGTGGCCGGGCAGGTGGCGGGGCAGCTCGGCCAGCGCCCGCTCGAACGCCACGGGCACCAGCGGAGAGCCCAGGGGCGCCGCATGGGCCAGGTCCAGGACGTCGCCGTCGGCCGGCGCGGGCACCCAGCCGCCGCGGTCGGGCCCGGCGGGGAGCGCGGCGAAGGTGCCCGAGCCCTGCCGGGCCACGGCCCAGCCGTCCTCCCGCAGCCGGGCGTAGGCGGCGGTGACCGTCGCCCGGCTCAGCCCGAGCGCCGCGGCGAGCTCGCGCTCGGCGGGCAGCCGGGAGCCGAGCGGGACCCGCCCCTCGGCGACCAGCCGGCGCACCCGGCCGGCGAGCGCCGCGTACCGGGGCGGCCGCTCGCCGCCGAGGTCGCCGACCAGCTCGCCCAGCCGTCGTGCCGACGTCGTACCCACGCCACTTCCTCCCGATTGGCCCGTGGTGCGCAGGCCAATCCTGCCGCACGATGGGCTCGTGCTCCAGACGCCCGTGGTCCGCACCGACCGCCGCCTGCCCCGCCGCCTGGTCCAGCTCTACGCCGGCCTGGCCCTCTACGGGTTCTCCATGGCGCTGCTCGTGCGCTCGGACCTGGGCGTGATGCCGTGGGACGTGCTGCACCAGGGCATCGCCGGGCAGGTCGGGCTGTCCATCGGCGTGGTGTCGATGATCGTCGGCGCGCTGGTGCTGCTGGCCTGGATCCCGCTGCGGGAGCGCCCCGGCCTGGGCACGGTGAGCAACGTCGTCGTCATCGGGCTGGCGATCGACGCCACGCTCGCCGTGCTGGACCCGCCGTCGTCGCTCGCGGTCCGCATCGCCTTCGTCGTCGCGGGGATCGTGCTCAACGCGGTGGCCACCGCCGCCTACGTCGGCGTCCGGTTCGGGCCCGGGCCCCGGGACGGGCTGATGACCGGCCTCGTCCGGCGGACCGGCGGCTCGGTGCGGCTGGTGCGCACCGCCATCGAGGTGGTCGTCGTCCTCACCGGCTGGCTGCTCGGCGGCACCTTCGGCCTGGCCACGGTGCTGTACGCGCTGGCCATCGGGCCGCTCGTGCAGGTGCTGCTCCCCCGGCTGGCGGCCGAGCCGGTTCAGCGCGCCGGGTAGCGCAGCGCCACCCCCACCACCGGGGCGACGGCCAGGACCAGCACCGCGACGGCCGGGAGGCCGCCGAGCGCCCACGCGGCGAACACCGGCAGGGCCGCTAGCTCGATGCCGAGCCCGGCGATCGAGGTCACCGTGGCCCGCCAGGCGCCCTCGATGCGTTCCTGCAGCCGCGCCTCCGCGGCCACGAGCACCGCCAGGTACAGCGCGTAGCCGACGGCCACGAGCGCGAGGGCGGCCGGTCCCGGCACGAACGCCGCCGCCAGCAGCAGCCCCCCGGCGCCGCCCAGGAGGGCGGGCAGCGCCCCGTCGGGCAGGTCGTCGGCACGGCCGCCCAGCAGCGCTCCGCCGGCGCCGGCCAGCGCCACGACCAGCACCGCGGCGGGGACGACGGCGGGCTCGATCCCGCGGTCGGCGGCCACCACGGGCCAGTACTCCTCCATGGCGTCCAGCCCGCCCACCAGGGCCACCGCGAGCACGGCCAGGCGAACCGGTCCGCGGCGGGCCACCTGACCGGCACCCTCCCGCAGGGCCGCCAGCAACCCGTCGCCGTGGTCGCGCGGCGGCTCGGGGAAGCGCAGCGCCAGCAGGGCCGCGGCCAGGCACACGAGGACGCTCGCCCAGCCCACCCACGCGTAGCCGCCGACGGCGAACAGCACGCCCGCCGCGAGGGCGGTGGGCAGCTGCACCAGCAGCTCGGCGGCGGTCATCCGGCCGTTGACCCGGCCGAACTCGCCCTCGGCGCCGACCGCCTCGAGCGCGTCGTGGACCACCGCCTCCGCGGTCCCGGACGTCAGCGCGCCGCCGACGCCCCACACCACGAAGCCGGCCGCGAAGCCGGTGAAACCGGGCGCCAGGGTCCAGACGGCGAACGCGACCGCCTGCAGCAGCCCACCGAGCGCCAGGGCGCCGCGGCGGGACCAGCGGTCGGCGAGCGCCCCGGCCGGCACCTCGGCGGCCAGCGCGGTGACCGACCAGATCGCGAACAGCGCCGAGACCTGCCCCTCGGAGAGGCCGGCGTCGAGGAACAGCAGCGCGTAGAGCGGGTAGAGCGGCACCAGCTCGGAGAGCGCGGCCCAGCACACCGCCAGGCGGGCCAGGGGCCGGGCGGCGGCAGGCAGGGGCCGGGACGGGGGTCAACGCCATCGCATGCCGCGGACCGTAGCGGTGACCTGCGTCGCACGCACCCGGATTACCGGTGCCCGTCGGCTACCCTCGCTGCCGAAGGGGAGTAGCCCCCCGTCCGCTGGTCGACATGCTGGCGCGCCTCTCGCAGGCCGCCCGGTCAGCGGGCCCGCGCCGCGCGCGGGTGGGCGAGACCTTCGATCGCAGCAGCCCTGCTGCCGGTCGGAGGCTGCCCGCACCCGCCCGGCGGCGCCGAGCGGAAGTAGGAATCCCCGTGGTCCTGTCGGTCGTCGTGGCCGCGTTCGTCCTGGTGCTCCCCGTGGAGCTGCCGGACAAGACGCTGTTCGCCAGCCTGGTGCTGGCCACCCGCTACCCGCACTGGCCGGTGTTCGTCGGCGTGGGGGCGGCGTTCGGCCTCCAGGTCGCGATCGCGGTCACCGCCGGGTCGCTGCTGTCGCTGCTGCCCGGCGCGCTGGTCAGCGGCGTGGTGGCGGTGCTCTTCCTCGTCGGCGCCGTCCTGCTGTGGCGCAGCGCGTCGTCCGGACCGGAGGAGGCCGACGACGCCCCCGACCGGGAGGGGACGTCGTTCTTCCGCGTCGCCGCCATCTCCTTCGGCGTCCTCTTCGCCGCCGAGTGGGGCGACCTCTCGCAGCTGGCCACCGCCGGCCTGGCCGCCCGGTACGACGACCCGCTGTCGGTGTTCGTCGGCGCGTGGGCCGCCCTGCTGGTCGTCTCCGGGCTGGCCGTCTTCCTGGGCAAGAAGCTCGCCGACCGGCTGCCCATCGCGCTGATCCGGCGGGTCGCGGCCGGGCTCTTCCTGGTCTTCGCCGCGTTCGCCGTCGTCGAGACGATCCGCGCGCTGACCGGCTGAGCCCGCACCGCCACCCGTCCGGGGGACGACGGGGGCGCGTCGCTCAACCGCCTGGCCGCAACTGCCGTTGCGGAACCAGACTGGCCGCAACGAGCGACCCGCACGACGACGAGGACCCATGCCCAGGACGACCGCACCCGCGCCGACGCGCCAGGCCGCGCTCGTGCACGAGTTCGGCGTGCCCGGGATGAGCGCCGACGCGGAGCTCGACGGCCTGGTGCGCGCCGCCGCCGCGGTGACCGGGCAGCCGTGGGCCGCGGTGAACACCCTGGACACCCCGGTCAAGCACGCCCTCGCCGCGCACGGGTTCCGGGCGACCGCCACGCCGCGCACCGAGTCGGTGTGCGCCGCCCTGCTCCGCCGCGGGCCCGGGGTGCGCTCGGTCGACGACCTGCGCACCGATCCGGAGCTCGCGGGCAACCCCTGGGTCGACGGCACCCGGTGGCGGCTGCGCGCCTACGCGTGCGCCCCGCTCGTCGTCGACGGCGAGCTGCTCGGCGCGCTGAGCGTGTTCGGCGAGGAGCCGCACGCGTTCACAGCCGCGGAGCACACCCTCCTCGGCGACCTCGCCGCCGTCGTCCTCGCGCTCTTCGAGAGCCGCCGGCAGGCCGGGCAGCTCGCCGACGTCGCCGCCACCAGCCAGCTGGCCCGGGCGGAGATGGCCCGCACCCACGCGGAACTGGCGCGCTCGGAGGCGTTCGTGCGGGCGCTGCTGGAGGTGCTGCCGGTCGCCGTCGTCGGCGGCGACGCCGAGCGCCGGGTGGACCTGTTCAACGCGGCCAGCCGCCGCTGGCACGGCATGGACGCCGATCCGACCGTGCGCCCCGACGACCTCGCCGCCACCTACTCCCTGGTCGACGTCGACGGGGCACCCCTGCCGGCCGACCGGGTCCCGCTCATGCGGGTCTACGAGGAGGGCCGGATCGAGGACGTCGAGGTCGGGTTCGCCGGGCCGGGCCAGCCGCTGCGCCTGGTCCGGGCCTCCGGCTCGCAGGTGCGCGGGGAGGACGGCGAGCTGCTCGGAGCGGTCGTCGCGATGGTGGACGTCACGGCCCAGCGCCGGCTGGAGTCCGCGCTGCGCGAGGCCGCGCTGCAGGACGCGCTGACCGGGCTGCCCAACCGCACGCTGCTGCTCGACCGGCTCCGCCAGTCGCTGGTCGCGACCGGGCGGACCGGCCGGCGCATGGCCGTCCTCTACTGCGACCTCGACGGCTTCAAGCCGGTCAACGACGTGCACGGGCACGCGGTCGGCGACGAGGTGCTGGTCGACGCGGGCCGCCGGCTGCAGGCCGCGGTGCGGCCCGGTGACACTGTCGCCCGCATCGGCGGTGACGAGTTCGTCGTCCTCTGCCCGACGGTCGGGGACGAGTGGACGGCGCAGGAGGTCGCCGAGCGCGTCTCGCGGTCCTTCGAGCACCCGCTGCGCAGCGCCGACGGCGGCGAGCACGGGGTCGGCATCAGCATCGGGGTGGCGCTGTGCGATGGCACCGACACCGCCGAGAGCGCCCTGGTCGCGGCCGACACCGCCATGTACCGGGTCAAGGCCGCCCGCCGGAGCGCCCGCCTGCCCTAGGGTCCGCGCATGCGGTTCCGGACGACGGTGGTCCTGGGCGGGAAGACGGCGACGGGGCTCCAGGTGCCCGACGAGGTCGTGGCCGCCCTCGGCGCGGGGAAGCGCCCGCCGGTCACGGTGACCGTCGGCGGATACCGCTACCGCAGCACGGTCGCGGTCATGGGCGGCGCCTGGTGGGTGCCGCTGGCCGCGGAGCACCGGGAGGCCGCCGGGGTGACCGCCGGCGACGAGGTGGACGTCGACGTCGAGCTGGACACCGCACCGCGGGAGACGGCGGTGCCCGACGACCTCGCGGCCGCCTGGGACGACGACGTCCGGACCTTCTTCTCGGGGCTGGCGCCGTCGCACCGCAAGGAGTGGGTGCGCTGGATCGAGGAGGCGAAGAAGCCCGAGACCCGCGCGGCGCGCGTCACCAAGGCGGTCGAGTCGCTGCGCGCGGGGCGCAGGACCCGGTGAGTCAGGCCCGGCGGGCGACCAGCACCCGGCAGAGGTTGACCAGGCGGTAGCCGCCGTCCCCGGTGCGGTAGGGCTGCAGCCGCTCGAGCAGCGCGTGCCGCGCGGCGCCCGCCCCGCCGGTCGGGGTCGCGGCCAGTGCCGGGGTGAGCAGCTCCTCCTCGTCGGCGTACGTGAAGGGCACCTCGACCTCGTCGACGCGCTCGACCACCAGCCCGGCGCGCTCGGCCGCCCGCCGGAGGACGGCCGGTTCCCGCAGCGTCGACCCGGCGCGGGGACGGGCCCCGGCGGCCTCGTCGAGCACCCGCAGGTCGCACTCCTCCTCGCGGCCCCAGACCGTGGCGGCCACGACCGCGCCGGCCCGCCCCGCCCGGCTCAGCACGGCGACCGGGTCGCGGACGTGCTCGAGCAGCTGCACCGCGGCCACGACGTCGAACGGGCCGCGCGGCGGGTCCTGCGCCGAGCGGACGAGGAACGTCCCCTCGGGCACCGCCGCGGCGGCCAGGGCCACGGCGCCGGCGTCCAGGTCGACGCCGGTCACCCGGGCGCCGCGGTCGGCCGCCGCCCGGGCGAAGCCGCCGGCCCCGCACCCCAGGTCCAGCACGGCGGTCCCCCGGCCGGTCCCCGTGAGCTCCAGGACGGCGGCGTGCAGAGGGGCTCCGGCGTCGTCCACCGCTCGACCCTAACCACGGCGACGGGGCCGGCCCGTCCCGCGGTCAGCCGCCCAGGAGGGCCAGACGCGCCACCAGGACGTCGACCTGCTCCTCCAGCGGTGGCCAGTCGGCGTCGCCCCCCGCCGCCCGCAGCGCGACGACGCCGTGCAGCGCCGTCCAGAGCAGGCGGGCGTCCTCCCGCGGGTCGGTGCTCCGCGAGCGCCCGGCGGCGGCGCAGGCAGCCACCGCGTCGACGAGGACGGCGAAGGCGCGCTGCCCGCTGGGCAGCCGGCGCGGTCCGAACATCGCCCGGTAGCGGGCCGGCGCGGCCAGCCCGAACCGCACGTACGCGTGGCAGCCGGCGACCAGCCGCTCGACCGGGTCGGCGCTGCCGGCGACCGCGGCCGCGATCCCGGCCCGGAGGTCGGCGAACCCCTGGTCGAGGACGGCGTCGAGCAGCGCCTCCAGATCGGCGAAGTGGCCGTACACCGCCGGAGCGGTGACGCCCGCCTCCCGGGCGATCGCGCGCAGGCTCACCGCATCGGTCGACCCGGCCCGCTCCACGAGCGACCCGGCGGCGGAGATCAGCCGGCTCCGCAGCGGTGCGGGCGTCTTGGTCACGCACTCACTTTACAGGTGTTAAGGGATCCTCCTACGCTTAACACCTGTAAAGCGACCGAGGAGGAGCCGTGCCCGTCATCCCCGACCTGCCGTGGAACGCCGCCCGCACCGGAGAGGGGCCGGGCGTCGTCGTCGTCACCCGGCTGCACCTGCGCCGGCTCCGCGACGTGCCGGCCTTCCTCGCCACCTCCCTGGCCGTCCGGAGGCAGACGGCGTCGAGCCCCGGCGCCCGGGCCCTGCGGCTGCGGGCGCAGCCGCTCGCGCGGCGGTTCACCACGGTCTCGTGGTGGGACGACGAGGCGTCGGTGGCCGCGTTCGCGCGCGCGGAGCCGCACCGCTCGGCGATGCGCTCCTGGCGCGAGCGGCTGGTGACCTTCGGCTACGACTCGTTCCCCGGCACGCCCGGTGCCGCGCCCACCGTGAGCCGAGCGCTGGCCCGCCTGGCGGAGCACGCTTGACCCTGACGCGACGTCAGGCTGTTGCCTTCTCGCCGTCAGGAGGAGGGACGCGGATGAACGTGGGAGAGGTCGCCGCGCTGGCCGGCGTCACGGTGCGCACGCTGCACCACTACGACCGGATCGGGCTGCTGCAGCCGTCGGGGCGGACGTCGGCGGGCTACCGGCAGTACTCGCCGGCCGATCTGGACCGGCTGCACCAGGTGCTGCTCTACCGCGAGCTCGGGTTCCCCCTCGAGGAGGTCGCGACCCTGCTCGACGACGCGTCCGCCGATCCCGCGGAACACCTGCGCCGGCAGCACCGGCTGCTGCGGGACCGGCTGGAGCGGACGTCGGCGATGGTCGCGGCCGTCGAGAAGGAGATGGAGGCACGTGCCATGGGGATCTCGTTGACCCCGGAGGAGCGGTTCGAGGTGTTCGGCGAGCACGACCCGGAGCAGCACGAGGCCGAGGTCCAGGAGCGCTGGGGCGACACCGACGCCTACGCGCAGTCGAAGCGGCGGACCGCGGCGTACTCGAAGGAGGACTGGCTGCGGATCAAGGCCGAGGGCGAGGACCTGATGGGCCGCATGGCCGAGGCCCTGCGCGCCGGCACCGCCCCGGACGCGGGCCCGGCGATGGACCTGGCCGAGGAGCACCGGCAGCAGATCGTCGCCAACTTCTACGACTGCCCGCCGGAGATGCACGCCGCCCTCGGCCGGATGTACGTGGAGGACGAGCGGTTCACCGCCACCTACGAGCGGGTCGCGCCCGGGCTGGCGCAGTGGGTGAGCACCGCCGTCCAGGCCAACGCCGCCCGCCAGAGCTGAGCACGTGCGCCGACGTCCCGTTCCGGGCGGCGGGACGGGGCGTCGGCGCACACCGTCGGGTCGGACCCCTGCCTCCGCCGGCGGCGGTCAGACCCGGATCAGCAGCTCGCCGTGGGTCATCGACAGCCAGCCGTCGTCGGCGTCCCGCCACCGGCGCCACGCATCGGCGAGCTGCTCCAGCTCGGCGCGCGTCGCGATCCCGGCAGCCACGGCCTGCCCGGCGAAGGACGACGCCGTCGCCCGCCCGGCCCACGAGTTCCCCCACCACTCCCGCTCGGCCGGTGAGGCGTAGCACCAGGCCGAGGCGGTCGCCGTGACGTCGCGCAGCCCGGCGGCGTGCGCCCACGCCAGCAGCCGACGGCCGGCGTCGGGCTCGGCATCGTTCCCGCGGGCCACCGCGTAGTAGACCTCCAGCCACCGGTCCAGGCCCGGGTCCGCGGGGAACCAGGTGAAGGTCGCGTAGTCGACGTCGCGGACCGCGATCAGCCCGCCGGGGCGGCACACCCGCGCCATCTCGCGCAGCGCGGCGACCGGGTCGGTCAGGTGCTGCAGCACCTGGTGGGCGTGGACGACGTCGAAGGAGCCGGCGGGCAGGTCGAGGGCGTAGACGTCCCCGACGACGAACTCGACGGCCACCGCGGCGCTCGCGGCCGCCGCCCGCGCCTCGTCCAGCGGATCGGCGGCGGCGTCCAGGCCGAGCACCCGACCGGGCGCCACCCGGGCGGCCAGGTCGACGGTGATGGTGCCCGGCCCGCAGCCGACGTCGAGCAGGTCGAGCCCGGGCCGCAGGTGCGGGAGCAGGTACCCGGCCGAGTTGTCGGCGGTGCGCCAGCGGTGCGACTGCAGGACGGGCTCGGCGTGCCCGTGGGTGTACGTGTCCACGGGTGCAGTCCTACTCCTGCCGTCCCATCCTGCGAAACAGCGTTCCCACAGCCTGAGACAATGGGATCAGAGCTCCGCGGCCAGCACCTGCTCCGCCGCCCGCACGGCGCGTTCGCGGTCGGCCGGCACCAGCCCGATCCGCGTCCGCCGGTCGAGCAGGTCGGCGACCGTGCGGGCGCCCTCGTGGCGGACGCCGAACCGCAGCTCCCCCACCGTCTCCGGCCGCTCGGGCAGCACGAGGTCCGGCCCCAGCGCCTCCACGATCGGCGCCTCGGTGCCGTACCGCGCCACCAGCCGCCGCGGCGCCGTCACCCGGTCGAGCGCGACGCGAGGCGCGGCGCCGACCAGCGGGAGCCGCGCGGTGAGCGAGCGCGCCGACCCGCGGCCCAGCCGCGCGACCACGGCGTCGACCGTCTCCTCGGCCATCGCCCGGTAGGTCGTGAGCTTGCCGCCGACCACCGTGAGGACCGGTCCGTCCCACGACAGCAGGTGCTTGCGCGAGAGGTCCGCGGTCGCGTTCCCCGGTCCGGCGCCAGCGGACGCGGGCAGCACCAGCGGCCGGTAGCCCGCGTACGCGCCGACGACGTCGCCCCTGGTCAGGGGCTCGGTCAGGACCTGGTTCACCGTCTCGAGCAGCTGCCGCACCTCGGCGTCGGACGGCTGCGCGTCGTCGTCCGGGACGGCGCCCTCGACCGGCTCGTCGGTGATCCCGAGGTACACCAGCCCGCCGTCCTGCGGCAGCGCGAAGACGTACCGGGAGCGGGAGCCCGGCAACGGCACGGTCAGCGCCGCCGACGGCGAACCGAGCCGGTCGGCGGGGACGACGAGGTGCGATCCCCGCGAGGGGACCAGCCGCACACCCGGGGCCAGCCGCTGCGCCCACACACCGGCGGCGTTGACCACCGCGCCGGCCCGCAGCGCGAAGCCCTCGCCCGAGTCGAGCTCGACGTGCACGGTGCCGCCGTCGACGGCCCGCGCGGTCGCGCCGGGGAGCACCCGGGCGCCGTACGCCGCGGCGGTGCGGGCCAGCGCCACCACCAGCCGGGCGTCGTCGCTGAGCTGCCCGTCCCAGAAGACGACGCCGCCGCGCCCGGGCCGCACCGCCGGCACCATCCGGCCGACGTCGTCGGCGGTCACCCGCCGCGTCGCGGGCAGCGAACCGCGGCCACCGGGCACCGACCACCGCACGGCGTCGCCGAGCCGTCCGCCCGCCGCGGCCAGGGCGGTGACGTCCCGCCCGGCGGCGTCGGGGACCAGGAACGGCAGCCGGCGGACCAGGTGCGGCGCCGTCGTCCCCAGGAGGACGGCGCGCTCGCGGGCGCTCTCCCGCGCCAGGCCGATCTCGCCGTGGGCCAGGTAGCGCAGCCCGCCGTGCACCAGCTTGGAGGACCAGCGGCTGGTGCCCGCCGCGAGGTCGGCGCGCTCGAGCAGCACCACCGACAGACCCCGGGCGGCCGCGTCCAGGGCCACCCCGGCCCCGGTCACCCCGCCCCCGACGACCACCACGTCCACGACGGCGCCCGGCAGCTCGGCGAGGTCGCGCGCCCGGCGCTGCGCGGAGAGGGAGGCGATCACCGTGATCTCCACCGCATCGGCACCGGCAGACTGTAGCCGTGCCCGATCAGCCGGAACTGACGATCCAGGGCTGGGGTCCGCCCCCCGCCGGAGCCGGGAACGACGCGGACGCCGCCCGCGCGTCCCTCGACGGCGCGCTGTCCAAGGCCGCCCGCCGCCACCTGGCCAAGGAGCTGGGCTGGACGCCGCGGGCCACGCCGCCGGTGCCGGTCGGCGACATCCGGATCGCGCCCTCCCGGCTGCCCGAGACGGCACGGGCGGCCCTGGTCGAGCTGCTGGGTGCGGACAACGTCCGCACCGACGAGGAGTCGCGGCTGCGCCGGGCCGGCGGCAAGAGCTACCTGGACCTGCTGCGCCGGCGGGGCGGTGACGCGTCCGACGCCCCGGACGCCGTCGTCCTCCCCGGCACGACCGAGGAGACCGCCGCCCTGCTCGCGCTGTGCAGCGACCACGACGTCGTGGTCGTCCCGTTCGGCGGCGGCACCAGCGTCGTCGGCGGGCTGGCCGGTGCCGACCCCGACGACCGGCCGTCGGTCGCCGTCGACCTGGCCCGGATGGCGTCGGTGCAGGACGTCGACGTGCCGTCGTCGCTGGTCACCGTCGGCCCCGGGATGCGCGGCCCGGCGCTGGAGGACGCGCTGGCCCGGCAGGGGCTCACCTTCGGCCACCTGCCGCAGAGCTGGGAGTTCGCGACCGTGGGCGGGTACGCGGCGACGCGCAGCGCCGGCCAGGCCTCCACCGGCGTCGGTCGCTTCGACGAGCTCGTGGCCCGGATGACGCTGGCCACGCCGTCCGGCGTGCTCGAGCTGGGGCACCCGCCGGCGAGCGCGGCCGGTCCCGACCTGCTGGGCCTGGCGCTGGGGTCGGAGGGCACGCTCGGCGTCATCACCGAGCTCACCCTGCGGGTGCGGCCACGCCCGGCGACGTCGTCGTACGAGGGCTGGTCCTTCCGGACCTGGGCGGCGGGGCTGGCCGCGCTGCAGCAGCTGGCCCGGCTCGACCTGCTGCCCGACGTCGTCCGGCTCTCCGACCACGACGAGACCCGCGCCAACCTGCTCATGGCCTCCGGCACCGGCGCGAAGCTGCTCCGCGGCAGCCTGCGCACCCGGGGGCACGGGGAGGGCTGCCTGCTGGTGCTGGGCTGGGAGGGGCTGCCCGAGCTGGTCCGCGCCCGGATGCGGGCGGCCGCGTCGCTGCTCCGCGACGGCGGGGCCATCCGGCTGGGCCGCGCGGTGGGCGAGTCGTGGCGCCGGCACCGGTTCGGGGCGCCGTACCTGCGCGACAGCCTGCTCGACAACGGCCTGCTGGTCGAGACGCTGGAGACGGCGGCGACCTGGGCGGCCCTGCCGACGGTGTACGACGCGGTGCGCCGCGCCCTGCGCACCGCGCTGGTCCGCGACGGGCGCCGCCCGCTGGTGATGACCCACCTCTCGCACGGCTACCCGACCGGCGGCTCGCTGTACTTCACGGTGCTCGCCGACCGGGACGACGCGCTGCCGATCCAGCAGTGGCTGACCGCCAAGCGAGCCGCCACCGACGCGCTGCTGGCCGCCGGAGGGACGCTCACCCACCACCACGCCGTCGGCGCCGACCACCGCCCCTGGCTGGAGCGCGAGGTCGGGCCGCTGGGCGTCGAGGTGCTGCGCGCGGTCAAGGAGCGGCTGGACCCGAAGGGCATCTGCAACCCCGGCGTCCTGCTCCCCGACTGACGCGGGACGGCGCCGCGGACCGGGGGCAGGGGTCCGCGACGCCGGCGCGCGAGCTCAGATCGCGTGGCCGAAGGAGAAGACGCCGGCGGGGTCGACCTGGGACTTCACCTCGCGGAGCCGCTCGGCGATGCCGGGGCCGTAGGCGGCCGCGACCTCCTCGGGCCCGGAGACCTCGCCGAGGAAGTTGGTGAGCACGCCCGGGGCCCGCCACGGCTGCATCGCGGCCAGCAGCCCCTTCCCCACGGCGGGCACGACCTCGGCCAGCTCGGGCACGCCCGGGCCCAGGACCAGCAGCGAGAAGGCGCCGCCCCGCCCGGCCACCGCGTTGGGGACCTCCGGCTGCCGCGCCAGCTGCCCGCCGAGCATCCGCAGCTCGACCATGATCAGCGGGACCTGCGCCTGCGGCCCGGCCACCTGCAGCAGGGTGTCCACCGCCTCCTCGGTCAGCGAGGCGAGCAGCATCCCCTTCTCCCAGCCGGGCATCGGGTCGGTCGGGTCCATGTGGATGGAGTCCATCTCGGTGCTGCGGATCGGCCCGATGAAGCCGAGCAGGATCTCGCCGGCCGCCTTCATCGGCGCCACCAGCCGCTCGCCCTCGTCGAAGTCGCGGCCGGAGTAGGCGTACCGGAAGTGGACAGCGGTCTGCCCGCGCAGCGGCGGCGGCAGGAACTCCGCGTCCGGGAGCCGCAGGATCGCGATCGACGTCGACACCTCCTCCGGGACGGTGCGCACCCAGCTGCGGAAGGTGTGCAGCACCGAGGCCATGGAGGAACCGGCGAAGAAGATGCCGCCGGCGTAGAGGTCGGCGACCGGGACCAGCTCGATCTCGAGCGCGGTGACGATGCCGAAGTTGCCCTTGCCGCCGCGCAGCGCCCAGAACAGCTCCGGCTCGGTGCTCGCCGTCACCTGGCGGATCCGGCCGTCGGCGGTGACCAGCTCGATCGCCTGCACGTGGTCGGCGGCGAAGCCGTACCGGCGGCCCAGCGAGCCCACGCCGCCACCGAGGGTGTAGCCGACCACGCCGACGTCCGAGGACGAGCCGCACAGCCCGGCCAGCCCGAACTCCCCGGCGGCCTCCAGCACGCGCTCCCACTTCACGCCCGCCTCGACGCGGGCGGTGCGCCGCACCGGGTCGACGTGCACACCCTGCATGCGGCGGGTGGTGACCATCATCGAGCCGGCGGCGTTGCGCACCGGACCGTGGCCGGTGGCCTGCACGGCCACGCCCAGGCCGTGCTCGACGGCCCAGCCGACGGCGGCGGCGACGTCCGCGGCGCAGGTCGCGCCCACCGCGATCGCCGGCGTGTGCTGGACCGCGAGGTTCCAGGTGGCCACCTCGGCAGCCAGGCCGTCGTCGCCCGCGGCGTACACCGGGCCGTGGACCAGGCCCCGGAGGTGGTCGACGTCGGCGGCGGGGAACGAGGGCGCCAGCGCGTCGAGCGCAGCCGGGTCGAGCAGGGCGACGGGCTCGGGCTCGCGGGGGAGCTCGGAGAGAGACATGCGGTGTTCCTCTGCGCGGCCGCGGCGGTCGGCCGCGGGGTGGGGTCCGCCGCGGTCGTGCCGCGGCGTCGGGGGGACGGGAGGAAGAGTGGGGCGGCCCGCTTGCCGGATACTTGGAGCCCACTTGCAGCCGTCCCGCGCGCACGAAGGGGTGCCGCCGACGGCGCCGCGCTGGGAGCATCCCGCGGCGTGCGCTACCGCGTCCTCGGGCCGCTCGAGGTCACCGGGCCCGACGGCCGCCCCGTCGACGTGGGCGGCGCCAAGCCCCGGGCGCTGCTGACCCTGCTCCTGGCCGACGCCGGGCGGGCCGTGGGCGTCGACCGCATCATCGGCGCGCTCTGGGGTGACGAGCCGCCGCCGACGGTCACCGGCACGCTGCAGGCCTACGTCTCCCACCTGCGCCGGGTGCTGGAGCCCGAGCGCGGTCCGCGGCAGGCGCCGTCGGTGCTGCTCACCCGCCCGCCCGGGTACCTGCTGAACGCCGGGCCCGAGGAGCTGGACCTGCTGCGCTTCGCCCGGTTGGTGGAGGACGGCGACGCCGCTGTGGGATCCGGTGACCCGGCCGGCGGCGTCGCCCTGCTCGACGAGGCCCTGGCGCTGTGGCGCGGCGAACCGCTGGCCGAGCTCGGCGACTCCCCCGCCGCCACCAGCGACCGGCTGCGGCTCACCGAGCTGCGGGTTCGGGCCCGCGAGCGGCGGTGCGACGCGCTGACCGCCGTCGGCCGGCCCGAGCAGGCGGTGGCCGACCTGCAGCAGCTGGTCGCCGAGCACCCGCTGCGCGAGCGGCTGTGGGCCCGGCTGGTCACCGCCCTCTACGCGGCCGACCGGCAGGCCGAGGCGCTGGACGCCTGCCGCCGCTGCGCCGAGCTGCTGCGCGACGAGCTCGGCATCGACCCCGGACCCGAGCTGCGCGACCTGGAGCAGGCGGTGCTGCGCCAGGACCCGCGGCTGCTGGAGCGCGTGCCCCGGCCGGTCCTGCCGTCCGCGCCGGCGCCCGCGCTCGCGCCGTCCGCCGACGCGCTGGTCGGCCGGCAGGCGGAGCTCGACCAGGTGCGGGCGGTGGCCGAGCAGGTCGCGGGCGGGCGGCCGGCGGTGCTCGTGGTCGAGGGCGAGGCCGGGATCGGCAAGACCCGGCTGGCCGAGGCCGCCGCCGACGGCGCCCGGGTCTCCGGGTGGGCGGTGGCGTGGAGCCGCTGCGCCGACGACGCCGGGGCGCCCGCGCTCTGGCCGTGGACGCAGGTGCTCGAGCAGCTGGACCAGCCCGAGCTGGCCCCGGCGGCCGGCGACGACGCGGACGCAGCCCGCTTCCGGCTGTTCCAGGACCTGCGCTCCCGCCTGGCCGGCGCGGCGACCCGGCCGCTGCTCGTCGTCCTCGACGACCTGCAGGGGGCGGACACGACGTCGGTGCAGCTGCTGGGCCTGCTCGCCCGGCACCTCCCCCGCGCACCGGTGCTGCTGCTGGTCACCGCGCGGACCGTCGGCGAGCAGCTGCCCGAGGCGGTCGCCGACTGCCTGGGCCGGTTGGCCCGCGAACCGGCGGCCACCTGCCTGCGGCTGCGCGGGCTGGACGCCGACGACGTCGCCGCCCTGCTCGCCGCCCAGCTGGGCTCACCCGGCGACCGGTCGCTGGCCGCGGCCGTGCACGACCGCACCGGCGGCAACCCGTTCTTCGTCGTCGAGCTCTCGCGCTGGATGGTGGGCGCCCACGACCTGCACCTGGACCACGTGCCGGTGCCGCCGTCGGTCGGCGAGGTGCTGCGGACCCGGCTGGGCCGGCTGCCGGAGGGCACCCGCGACGTGCTGGAGCTGGCCGCGGTCGCAGGGCGGGAGGTGCCGCTGGACCTGCTGGAGGCGGCCGGCACGCCCGCCGAGGACGCGCTGACCGCCATGGACTCCGCCGTCGCCGTCGGGCTGGTCGTGGAGGGAGCCCGGCCGTGGAGCTGGCGGTTCGCGCACGCGCTCGTGCAGGAGGTGCTGGCCGGCGACCTGCCCGCGCTGCGGCGGGCCCGGCTGCACGCGCGGGTCGGCGAGGCGCTGGAGCGCCGCCTGGCGACGACGACCGACGACGCCCTGGTCGAGCGGCTGGCGCACCACGCCGTCGAGGCGCTGCCCGTCCTGGGTGCCGGGCCCGCGCGGCTCTGGTCGACCGCCGCGGCCCGGGCCGCCCGCGCGCGCCTGGCGCACGGCGAGGCGGCCGCCCACACCCGGCGCGCCCTGGAGCTGATCGATCCGGAGGAGGACGGCGCCGCGCGCGCCCGCCACGACCTGCTCACCACGCTCGGCAACGACCTGCTGCGCAGCGGGCAGCTCACCGAGGCGCGCGAGGTGGTCGCCGAGGCGATCGGCCTGGCCCGCCAGCTGGACGACCGCGAGTGCCTGGCCGAGGCGGCCGCCGTGTGGGGCAGCGTCACGCTGTGGAACTGGCGCCCGCACGGGGTGGTGGACGACGACATGGTCGCCGTCCTGGAGGACCTGCTCGCCGAGCGCGAGGACGCCGACGACCCGACCACCGCTCGGCTGCTCGGCACCCTCGGCGTCGAGCTGGCCTTCGGCCCCGACGACCGCGGCGTGCAGGCGGCCCGCCGGGCGGTCGAGATGGCCCGGCGGATCGGCGATCCGGAGCTGCTGGGGCGCACGCTCAACAACTTCTGCCTGGCCGTGTGGGGGCGGCCGGGGGCGGCGGAGCTGCGGCTGGCCGCGACCGACGAGTCGCTGCAGCTGGCCGGGCGCGGGCTCCCCCGGCGCACCGAGTTCATGGCGCACCTGCACCGGGCCGCGATCCGGCTGCACCTGGGCGACCTGGCCGGGTTCGAGGCCGACCACGACCAGGCCCGGCGGCTGGCGGTCTCCCTCGGCGGGCCGGAGGTGCGCCCGCACGTGCTGTGGCAGGCCGGGGGGCTGGCCTGGCTGCGCGGCAACGCGGCGCGGGCCGAGGAGCTCACCACGGAGGCCTACGAGCTGTTCCGCAAGGTGACCCCGCACGCCCGGCACGCCTACGCGGCGCACCAGTTCACCCTGCGCCGGGCCGACCACCGGGAAGCCGACGCGCTGCCGCTGCTCGTGGCCACCGGCGACGAGGGCAACCCGCTGCTGCAGGAGATGGCGGTGCTGGCGGCGGCCGAGTCGGGTGACGTGGCCGAGGCGCGGCGGCTGCGGGCACGCTGGGGGCGGACGCTGGTGCGCGACTGGGCCAGCGACGTCGCCGTCTACCTGCAGGCGGAGTCGTCGCTGTGGCTGGGCGACGAGCCGGACTGGGCGTCGGCCGCGGAGTCGTTGCTGCCCTACCGCGGCCGGCAGGCGGTGCTCGGGACGCCGTCGCTCACGCTCGGCGCCTACGACGAGCTGCTCGGCCGGATCGCGGAGCGGCGCGGCGATCCCGACGGCGCCCGCCGCTGGTGGACGGCGGCCCGGGAACAGGGCGTGCTGGTCGGGTCACCGCACCAGGTGGCGCTGGCCGACTCGCACCTGCGGCGCCTGGCCGCCGCGACCGCGCCCGCCGCGACCGCCCCCGCCTGACCCCACACCCAGCTTTCGGTACAGACAGCTGGAGGTCCCCGCGCAGCTTTCTGTACCGAAAGCTGGGTCGGGGGGTCAGCGGGTGGTGGCGATGCCGCCGTCGACGGGGATGACCGCGCCGGTCACGTAGGAGCCCGCTCGCGAGGCGAGGTAGACGACGACGCCGGCCATGTCGTCGGGACGCCCGATCCGGCCCAGCGGCGAGCGGGCGGCGATCTCGTCGCCGAACGCCTCCAGCGTGGCGGCCATCATCTTCGACTCGAACGGCCCCGGCGCGACGGCGTTGACGGTGATCCCGCGCGGGCCCAGCTCCTTGGCCAGCACCCGGGTGAGGTGGTGCAGCGCCGCCTTCGACGTCGAGTAGGAGTAGGTGTGCATCGGGGGGACGTGCAGCCCGTCGATGCTGCCCACGTTGACCACGCGCGCCGGGTCGCCGTCCTCGCCCGCGGCCTCGAGCAGCGGCAGGAAGGCGCGGGTGAGGAAGAACGGCGACTTGAGGTTCAGGTCGACGACCTTGTCCCACGCCGAGGAGGGGAACTCCTCGATCGACGGCGCCCCCCACGTGGCGCCCGCGTTGTTGACCAGCACGTGCACCTGGTCCTCGCGGTCGGCGACGGCGGCGGCCAGCCGGGTGCACTCCTCCTCGCGGGACAGGTCGGCGGGGATCGAGCGGACCGTGCCGAACGGCGAGAGCTCGGCGACGGCGGCGTCGCCGGCTTCGGCCTTGCGCGAGCTGACGTAGACCCGGGCCCCGGCCTGGAGCAGGCCCCGGGCCATCATCAGGCCGATGCCGCGGGTCCCCCCGGTCACCACGGCCACCTTGCCGGTCAGGTCGAACAGGTCCACACCGCACCTCCGGATCGGTCCCGGCTGCCCCGCCGGCCCCCGCACGCACACTAGCCACCCGTCCGGGGCGGCTCCGCGGGCGAGCGCACGGGGAGGTGTGCCAGCCTGGCGGCCATGATCGAGTCCGCGGCCACCATGGGGGCGACCAGCGAGGTCGGCACCCTGCGCACCGTGCTGCTGCACCGGCCCGGGCCCGAGCTGCGCCGGCTGACGCCGCGCAACAACGACCAGCTGCTCTTCGACGGCGTCCCGTGGGTGGCCCGCGCGCAGGAGGAGCACGACGCCTTCGCGCAGGCGCTCACCGACCGCGGCGTCGAGGTGCTCTACCTGGACCGGCTGCTGGCCGAGATCCTGGCCTTCCCGTCGGCCCGCGCGGAGCTGATCGGCGCCGCCGTCGACGACCCGCGCCTGGGCGCCACGCTGCAGCGGACGGCGACCCGGCACCTGGCCTGGCTGGACCCCGAGGAGCTGGCCGCCACCCTCATCGCGGGCCTGGCCCACGACGAGCTGCGCGGCGGGCGCGGGCTGGCCTACGAGGTGATGGACCGGTCGGACTTCGTCGTCCCGCCGCTGCCCAACCTGCTGTTCACCCGCGACTCCTCCGTGTGGGTCGGCGACGAGGTGGCGGTGACCTCGCTGGCGATGCCCGCCCGGCACCGGGAGAGCACGATCACCGCCGCCGTCTACACGCACCACCCGCGGTTCGCCGGGGTGGAGCAGCTGTACTCCGCCCAGCTGGAGCACCTGGAGGGCGGCGACGTCCTGCTGCTGGCCCCCGGCGTGGTCGCCGTGGGCGTGGGCGAGCGGACGACGCCGGGCGGCGCGGAGCGGCTGGCCCGCCGGGTGTTCGCCCGCGGGTTGGCGCACACGGTGCTCGTGGTCCCGATCGCCCAGCAGCGGGCGACGATGCACCTGGACACCATCGCCACGATGGTCGACGTCGACGCGATGGTCATGTACCCCGCCGTCGCCGACTCGCTCCGGGCCTGGACCGTCACCGCGCCCGACGGCGTGGCCGACGACGCCGACCCCGTGGAGCTGACCGTGAGCGGCCCGCGCCCCTTCCTCGAGGCGGCGGCCGCGGCCATGGGCATCGACCGGCTGCGGGTCATCGACACCGGCCTGGACCCGGTCACCGCCGAGCGCGAGCAGTGGGACGACGGCAACAACACCCTGGCGCTGGCCCCGCGGCTGACCGTGGCCTACGAGCGCAACGCGGTGACCAACGCGGCGCTGGAGGCGGCCGGCATCGAGGTGCTGCGGATCGCCGGCTCCGAGCTGGGCAGCGGCCGAGGCGGCCCCCGGTGCATGTCGTGCCCCGTGGCCCGGGACGCCCTGTGAGCGGGGCGACGGCGCCGCCCGCGGTGGGTCGCATCGCGGGGCTCGGCGGTGGGCTGGTCGGCTGGCTGGTCTTCGTCGAGTTCACCAGCGGCGTGCTGCAGGGGTACTACGTCCCGCTGCTCACCGACGTCGCCCGGCACCTCGGCATCCACGACGCCGACGTCAACTGGCTCGAGGCCGCCCAGCTGATGCTGTCGGCGATCGTCGTCCCGGTGCTGGCCAAGCTCGGCGACCTGCACGGGCACCGCCGGGTGCTGCTGTGGTCGGCCGCCGTGACCGCCGCCGCCACGGTGGCGCTCGGCCTGGTGACGAGCTTCCCGCTGTTCCTCGCCGCGTGGGCGGTCCAGGGCTGCTACGTCGCCTGGTTGCCGCTGCAGGTCGCGCTCATCTGGGACCGCTCCCGCCGCACACCCGGCGCGGCGTCCCAGACCCGGCGGGCCACCGGGATGATCGTCGCCGCGCTGCAGGCCGGCGCGATCGTCGGGGCCATCGGCGGCGGGCAGCTCGGCCAGACCTTCGCCGACTCCTTCCGGATCGCGCTCGTGCTGCCGGCCGTGCTCGTCGTCGGCGTCTGCCTGGTCGTGGCGTTCCGCGTGCCCGAGAGCGAGGGGCGCACCGGCGGGACGGTCGACGCGGCCGGCGCCACGATGCTCAGCCTGGTGCTGCTCGTGATCACCGGCGGCCTCTCCTTCGTCCGGCTCAACGAGGGCGCCGCGTGGCCGTGGGCGGTGACCGCGCTCGGGGTGCTGCTGCTCGTCCCGTTCGTCGCCTACGAGCTGCGCCGCGACGACCCGCTGGTCGACTTCCGCGTGCTGCGCAGCCCCTCGATGTGGCCGGTGCAGCTGACCGCGGGGCTGTTTGGGATCAGCGTGCTCGGCGCGCAGGGACCGCTGTCCACCTACGCCCGCACCGACCCCGACGAGTACGGCTACGGGCTGGGGCTCTCGACCAGCGAGGTCTCGATCGTCATCGGCGCCTACGTGGTCTCGATGCTGGTCGGCGCCGGCCAGTTCGCCCGGATCACCCGGCGCACGTCGCCGCGCACCACGCTGATCGGCGCGGCCACGCTCACCGGCGTCGGCTACCTGCTGCTCGTCCCGTTCCACGACGCCCTGGCCGAGACGCTGGCCTGCATCTCGCTGGCCGGGCTCGGGTCGGGCGCGCTCGTGGCCGCGCTGCCGGCGGCCGCCGCCGCGGCCGCGCCGGTGGGCCGCACGGGCGTGGCCACCGGGCTGACCAACACCACCAAGGTGCTCGGCGGCTCGTTCGCCTCGGCGGTGTTCGCGATCGCGCTGGCGTCGGGCGCGCCCACCCTCGTCGACGGGTCGGAGGGCACGGCCGGCTCGCTGTCGGGCTACGTCACCGTCTGGGTCGTCTGCGGGACGACGGCGCTGCTGGCGGCGGTCGCGCTGCTCGTGGTGCCGAAGCTGGCGTTCGCCGACCCGACCGTCCCCGAGCTCGCCGAGCAGGAGCGGTCGTGAAGCGCGCCCTCGCGGTGGCGGCGTGCGCGGCCGCCGCGGCAGGGGCCCGCAGCGCCGTGCGCCGGGTCGCGGAGTTCCGGCCGGTCGAGCCGGACGTCCCCCCGGTCGACCTCGACGGTCTGGACGCCGACGCCGCGGCCGGCCGGCTGGCCGAGCTGATCCGGATCCCGACGGTCTCCTCGCGGAACCCCGCGGAGGTCGACGCGGCCGCCTTCGCGCGGTTCCGCGCCCGGCTCGCGGAGCTCTACCCCGGCACCCACGAGGCGCTGGAACGGGAGGTGCTGGGCGACGGCGCGCTGCTCTACCGCTGGCGCGGCACGTCGGACGACGACCCGCTGGTGCTGATGGCGCACTACGACGTCGTCCCGGTGGCCGGGCAGGACTGGTCGCGCGACCCGTTCTCGGGCCTGGTCGAGGACGGGGTGGTGCACGGCCGCGGCGCGATCGACGACAAGGGCTCGCTGGTCGCGATCCTCGAGGCGGTCGAGGCGCTGGTGACCGCCGGTTTCACGCCGCGCCGGGACGTGTGGCTCTCGTTCGGGAACGACGAGGAGATCGCCGGCGTGGGGGCGCAGCTGGCCGTGGCGGCGCTGACCGGGCGCGGCATCCGGCCGTGGGCGGTGCTGGACGAGGGCGGCGCCGTGGTGAGCGGCATGTTCCCCGGGGTGCCCGGGCAGGTCGCCGTGGTGGGGCTGGCGGAGAAGGGGCTGCTCGACGTCGAGCTGACCACCACCGACCCGGGCGGGCACGCCTCCTCTCCCACGCGGAACGGCGCGCCCGCGCGGCTGGCCCGGGCGATCCTGGCGATCGAGGCGAACCCCTTCCCGGCCCGGCTCGACGACGTCGTGCTGGGCATGGTCGACGCGGTGGGCCGGCACGCGTCGGGCCCGCTGCACGCGGTGTTCGCGCACGCCGGCCGGCTGCGCCCGCTGCTCGCCGCGGTCCTGTCCCGCGCCAGCCGGGAGGCCAACGCCCTGGTGCGGACCACGGTGGCCGTGACCCGGCTCCAAGGCAGCCCGGCGGCGAACGTGCTGGCGACGACGGCGCGGGCGCACCTGAACATCCGGATCGCCCTCGGCGAGACGGTGGGGTCGACGGTGGCCCGGCTGCGGCGGGTGATCGACGACCCCGCCGTCCGGCTGGACGTGGTCTCGGGCAACGACCCGTCGCCGGTCTCGCGGGCCGACAACGCGGCCTACGCCCTGGTGGCCGCGGCGGCGAAGGCCGCCTACCCGGACGCCGCCGTCGCGCCCTACCTGATGGTGCAGGCCAGCGACGCCCGGCACTTCAGCCAGGTCTGCGACAGCGTCTACCGGTTCATGCCGTTCGACGTGACCCGCGAGGAGCTGGCCGCGCTGCACGCCGCCGACGAGCGGATCTCGGTGGCGGCCCTGCACCGCGGAGCGGGCTTCTTCCGGCACCTCATCCGCAGCCTGTGACGGGGCGCTGACGCTGCGGGGCGATGTCCGCGTGACGTGACGGACCGGTCCGCCCGTCAGCCCGCCAGCGCGAGTGCCACGAGCTCGGCGTTCCCGGCGGCCGGGATGCCGTCCGGGCCGGTGAGCACGTCCTCCAGCCCGATCCGCGACGGCAGCCCGCGCCGCCGGGCCAGCTCGAGCACCGGCCAGGTGGCCGGCCCCTCCCCGTGCAGCAGGACCGGGAGCTCCGGCACCTCGTCCGCCAGCCGGTCGAGGATCTCCTCGGCCCGAACCAAAGCCGGCTGCGGCGGCAGATCGATCAGCTCGACCAGCACGCGGGTCGCCGTCCGCTCCAGCCCGGCGGCCAGCAGCGCGTCCAGGTCCGCGGTCGACCACACGCCCGCCTCGACGCCGACGCCCGCCGCGTGGAGCTCGCCCCACACCCGGGCCCAGCCTCGCTCGCTCGCGTTCACCGACGCCAGGTCCGGCCGCTGCGCCGGCGGCAGCGACGCCCAGCCCGCCACCAGCCGGGCGCGCGCCTCGACGTCCCCGCCGGTGATCCAGAGCCCGGTGCTCACCCCGACCGCGTGGCCGGGGATCGCCGCCCGCACGGCGGAGACGGCGGCGCCGATGTCCGCGGCGGCCAGCGACTCGCACCCCGAGGGGTCCCGCGGGTGCAGGTGCACCCCCGAGGCGCCGGCCGCCACCGCCGCGGCCGCGTCGGCAGCCAGTTCGTCCGGCGTCAGCGGGACGGCGGGGTGCTCGGCGCGGGTGCGCGTCCCGTTGAGGCAGGCCTGCAGCTCCACGGGACGCGCCGCCTCAGCGGATGGTGATCTGCCGGGACAGCAGGCCGGCGCGGGCGCGGCGCTCGTCGGCGTTCAGCGGCTCCGTGCTGGCCAGCGCCTGCTCCAGGCGCCCCTGCCACTCGGTGGCCGGCCCGATCCACTCCTCCGCGGGGGTGTCGGCCGGGAGGTCCCACACCGGGACGACCAGGCCGTGGGCGCGGAAGGCGCCGGCGTAGCGGGTGCCCTCGCCGAGCAGGATCGGGTCGCCGGCGGCGCGCAGCCGGGCGAGCGCGTCGAGCAGCTTCTCCTCCGGCTCCGGTCGCACCCAGCGCAGGTGGGCGCGCTCGTTGCCCGGGCGGACCCAGTAGGCCGCCTCGAGACCGGCCAGCCGGACGGTCGGCAGGATCGCCTCGTTGGCCTGCTGGAGGCCGGCGCGCGCGGCGGCGTTCGGCTCGGTGCCCTCCAGCCAGAAGCCGAAGTCGTCGTGCACCGCCACCTCGAAGGGAGCGGTGAGGTCGAGCAGCTCCTGCAGGCGCGGGCCGGCCGAACCGGCACCGCCGATCGGCCCCGGGTCCACGGGCGCACCCGCCGGCGCCTCCAGCGCGGCGGCCAGGGCGGTGCCGAGGTCGCGGCTGACGTCGTCCGAGGAGCTCTGCAGCTGGACGCCGAGCACGATCTCGCCGTTGGCCCGCACCAGCGCGGGGGCGCCGCCCGGGAGCACGCTGGCCAGGGTGACGTCGCGGCCGTCCGTCGTCCGCAGCTTCGCCGTCGCCGCCGGCACCAGCTCCCGCAGCGCGACCCAGTCCGGCTCCCCCGGCAGGCCCTCGAACGACCGGATGACCGGCGGGGCGTAGCCGGAACCGTGGCAGTGCTTGTACCGGCGGCCGGAGCCGCAGGGGCACGGCGCCTTCGGGTTGATGCCCTCCGGCGCGGCGGCGGGGGCGGACGAGCGCTTGCGGGAAGCCATGGCCGTCAGCCTATTCGGCCCGGTTCTAGGCTCGTCGCCGTGACCCTGGCCGCCCCCGCACCGCTGGACCTCACCGACCCGGCCGTCGTCGCCGACCCGTACCCGGCGTTCGCCGCCGCGCGGCGCGAGGCACCGGTGCAGTGGCACGAGGGCCTGGGGCTGTGGCTGGCGTTCACCCACGCCGAGTCCAACGCGGTCCTGCGCGACCGCCGGCTGGGTCGGATCTGGCGCGACAAGGCCCCCGCCGAGCGGTTCGGGAGCTTCAACCTCATCCACCGCAACGCGATCCTGGAGATGGAGCCGCCGGAGCACACCCGGCTGCGCCGACTGATCAGCTCCGCGTTCGCCCGCGGGCACGTGGAGCGCCTGCGGCCGTGGGTGGAGGACCTGGCCGGCCGGCTGGTCGACGAGCTGATCGAGCGCTCGGGCGGTTCGCAGCCGGTGGACCTGCTCTCCGGCATGGCCGAGCACCTGCCGGTCGCGGTGATCGCCGAGCTGCTGGGCGTCCCGGAGTCCGACCGCCACCTGCTCCGGCCGTGGTCCAACGCGATCGTGAAGATGTACGAGTACGGCCGGACGACGGAGATCGAGGACGGCGCCGAGCGCGCGGCCGCGGAGTTCGTCGCCTACCTGCGCGAGCTGGCCGCGCAGCGGCGCAAGGACCTCGGCGACGACCTGGTCAGCCACCTGGTGAGCGTCCGCGACGCCGACGGCGACAAGCTCACCGAGGACGAGCTGGTCACCACCTGCATCCTGCTGCTCAACGCCGGCCACGAGGCGACGGTGAACGTGAGCGGCAACGGGACGCTGGCGCTGCTGCGCAACCCCGACCAGCTGGCCCGGTTGCGCGCGGACCGCTCGCTGCTGCCCGGGGCGATCGAGGAGCTCATCCGCTACGACTCGCCCCTGCAGCTGTTCGAGCGCACGGCGACCACGGACGTCGAGATCGGCGGCATCACCGTGCGGGAGGGCGAGAAGATCGCCGCCCTGCTCGGGGCGGCCAACCGCGACCCGGCGGTGTTCGCCGACCCCGACACCCTCGACGTCGGGCGGACGGAGAACGCGCACATCACGTTCGGCGCCGGGATCCACTTCTGCATCGGGGCGCCGCTGGCCCGGGTGGAGCTGCAGGCGTCGTTCGGCGCGCTGCTGGACCGGACGACGACGTTCGAGCTGGGCGGCGAGCCGCAGCGCCGTCCGGAGTTCGTGATCCGCGGCCTGGCCGATCTCCCCGTCGTCCTGGGCAGGTAGCCCCGGCTAGATCGTGAGCGCGGTCACTGGCACTATCCGGCCATGCGCGGCCTGATGCAGGACAGCCCCCTGACCATCGACACGATCTTCCGGCACGTCGAGCAGCACTTCGGCGACGCGACCATCGCGACGAACTCCCCGAAGGGCGTCACCCGCACGACCTACGCCGACTGGGCGCAGCGCACCCGCCGGCTGGGCGGCGTGCTCGACACCCTCGGCATCAGCGCCGACGGCCGGGTGGGCACCTTCGGGTGGAACAGCCAGCGGCACCTCGAGCTGTACTTCGCCGCGCCGTGCACCGGCCGGGTGCTGCACACGCTCAACATCCGGCTGTTCCCCGAGCAGCTGACCTACATCGCCAACCACGCCGAGGACGAGGTCGTCTTCGTCGACCGCTCGGTGTTCCCGCTGTTCTGGCCGCTGGTGGACACGATGACGACGGTCAGGCACGTCGTCGTCATGGAGGACGGCGGCGACGCCGAGATCCCGGACGACCCGCGGATCTCCGACTACGAGACGCTGCTGGCGCAGGCCGAGCCGGTCGACTTCGACGTCCGCGACGAGGGCCTGGCCGCCTCGATGTGCTACACGAGCGGCACCACGGGCAACCCCAAGGGCGTCGTCTACTCGCACCGCTCGA
The DNA here is from genome assembly GCF_003319185.1 of Blastococcus sp. TF02A-30. Lineage (GTDB taxonomy): Bacteria > Actinomycetota > Actinomycetes > Mycobacteriales > Geodermatophilaceae > Blastococcus. The sequence goes on along the minus strand of NZ_QOHJ01000009.1, from coordinate 35,581 downwards.
CGGTGCTGCACACGATGGCGGTGCTCTCGCCGAACGCGTTCGGGCTGAGCGTCCGCGACGTCGCCATGCCGGTCGTGCCGATGTTCCACGCCAACGCCTGGGGCATCGCGCAGGCCGCCCCGGCCGCGGGCTCGGCGCTGGTCTTCCCCGGCCCGATGATGCAGCCGGAGGCGCTGGCGAACCTGATCGTCGACGAGGGCGTCACCTTCACCGCCGGCGTCCCCACCATCTGGCAGGGCGTGCTGCCCCACCTGGCCGGCCGCGAGCACAAGCTGCGCGACATCGGCTGCGGCGGCTCCGCGGTCCCCAAGGCGCTCAGCGAGGCCTACCGCGAGCAGGTCGGGCTGCCCATCCTGCAGGCCTGGGGCATGACCGAGACCTCGCCGGTGGCGTCGTCCGGGGTGCTCCCCCGCCGGTTCGAGGACGCCGACGACACGACCAAGGCCGAGCGCCGGGCGCGGGCCGGCATCCCGCTGTTCGGCGTCGAGGCGCGGATCGTCGACGCCGACTCCCTCGAGGCGCAGCCGTGGGACGACACCGCCACCGGCGAGCTGCAGGTGCGCGGGCCGTGGTGCGCGAAGGAGTACTACAACCCGGACGCCGGGGTGGAGCTCTCCACCGCCGACGGCTGGATGAAGACCGGCGACGTCGCCGCGATGGACGTCGACGGCTCCATCCGCATCGCCGACCGCACCAAGGACCTGATCAAGTCCGGCGGCGAGTGGATCTCCTCGGTCGACCTGGAGAACGCGATCATGAGCCACCCCAAGGTCGCCGAGGCCGCCGTGGTCGGGGTGCCGCACCCGAAGTGGGACGAGCGGCCGCTGGCCTGCGTCGTCCTCAAGCCCGGCGAGGAGGCGACGGAGGACGAGATCCTCGAGCACCTCAAGCCGCTGGTGGCCAAGTGGTGGCTGCCGGACGCCGTCGAGTTCATCGACGAGGTGCCCAAGACCAGCGTCGGCAAGTTCTCGAAGAAGACCCTGCGCGAGAAGTTCGCCGAGTACTCCCTGCCGAGCTAGTCACAGCTTTCGGTACAGGAAGCTGCGGTTCGACCTCAGCTTTCTGTACCGAGAGCCGGGCCTCAGCGGACGAAGGGGGGCTGGCCGGTCTCGCTCACCATGGGCCGGCCGGCGGCCTCCCACTCGCCCATGCCACCGCCGACGTTCACCGCGTCGAAGCCGTTGGCGTTGAGCCACGCCGCCACCCGCGCCGAGCGGCCACCACCGCGGCAGGTGATGTAGAGCGGGTCACCCTCGGGCAGCTCGTCGAGCTTGGCCGGGACGTCGCCCATCGGGATGTGCGTGGCGCCCTCGATGTGCCCGTGCACCCACTCGTCGTCCTCGCGGACGTCGAGGACGACGGCGTCCTCGGGCAGCTCGGAGGCGGGCACGGTCGGGACCTGCTGCGGCATCACGCCCTCCATCGTTCCACGGTCGGTCCACCGGGCCCGCCCTGCCAGGATGGGCACCGATGACCACCGCCCCGCCGCCCGTGCGCGAGCCCGCCTGGTCGCTGCCCCGCTCCGCCATCGGGCTGTGGGTGGTCGAGAGCGTCATCGACGTGCTGTTCGTCGGCCTCGGCGTGGGTGCCTTGCTGATCTTCGCCCCGGACGACGGCGGGCCGTTCCCCGTGCTGCGCTGGGTGGTCCCGCTCGTCGCGGTCCTCTACGCCGCCGTCGCGATCGGCGTCCGCCCCTGGTTCAAGCACCGGGTGTACCGCTGGGAGGTCACCGGGGACGCCGTCTACACCCGCACCGGCTGGGCCACCCAGACCTGGACGCTGGTGCCGATCAGCCGGATCCAGACCGTCGACGTCACCCGCGGCCTGCTCCAGCAGGTGTTCGGCCTCGCGACGGTCGCCGTCCTCACCGCCTCCAGCCAGGGCACGGTGCGCATCTGGCACCTCGAGCACGGGATGGCCCAGCGGGTCGCCGACGACCTCGCCACCCGCGCCGAGCGGGTCCGCGACGCCGCCACGTGACCGTGCCGCAGCGCACCTCGCCGCGGATCGTCCTGGTGCACACCATCACCTTCAAGCAGGCCCGCGCGCTGGCGCCCGCGCTCGTCCCGCTCGCGGCCGCCACCGGCATCGGCGGTGGCCGCTGGACGCTGGTGACCGCCGTCGTCGGCGTCACGCTCGTCTCGCTCGGGACCGCCGTGCTGTCGTGGTGGCGCTTCAGCTACGTGGACGCGCCGGGCGCCGTCGTCGTCACCCGCGGTCTGGTCACCCGTTCCGAGCGGACCGTCCCGAAGGACCGCATCCGCGGCGTGGAGGTCGAGGCCCCGCCGCTGCACCGGGTGTTCGGCCTGGTCCGGCTCCGGGTGGACGCCGCCGCCGGCGCGGTGGCCGGCAAGGACGAGGAGCTGCTGATCGACGGGCTGCCGCGCGCCGAGGGCGAGCGGCTGCGCGGGGCGGTGCTGACCTCCCGGGTGCGGGCCCCGGCGCCGGACGACGCCGCGCCCGCCGAGCCCGCCGAGCCCGCCGAGCCCGCCGAGCCCGCCGAGCCCGCCGAGGAGGAGTTCGCCCGCTTCGACTCCCGCTGGCTGCTCTACGCGCCGCTGGTCGGCGGCTACCTCGCCGTCCCCCTGGCCGGTGTGGGCGCCCTGTTCCGCCTGGCCCAGGAGCTGCCGCGCGACGTCGTCCCCGACCTCGTGGGCGTGCGGACCGACGACGCCCGGGTGATCGCCGCCGCGCTGCTGGTCGCGCTGCTGCTGCTCGTGGCCGGCGCGGTCGTCGGCGCCGCGGTGGTCAACTGGCGGTTCCGGCTGGTGCGCCGCGGAGGCTCGCTGATCGCCGTCCGCGGGCTCCTCACCCGGCTGCACACCGAGCTGGAGGTGGACCGCATCCGCGGCGTCGCCCTGGCCGAGGGCGCCGGCATGCGCCTGGTGCGGGCCGCCCGGGTCACCGCCCTGGTCACCGGCCTCGGCGACGCCCAGCGCCGTGGCCAGCTGCTGCCGCTCGGCCCGCGCGCCGAGGCCTGGTCGCTCACCCGGCGCCTCGTCCCCGATCCCGGCCCGCTCGTCCCGCACCCGCCCGCGGCCCGCCGTCGGCGGCTCGTCCGCGCGGTGTCGGCAGGAGCCGGGGTCACCGTCGTCGGCGCCGTCGTCACGGCGGCGTTCGGCTGGTGGCCGGTGCTCGTGGTCGGCGTCGTCCTCACCGCACTGGGCGTCCCGCTCGGGCTGGGGCGGTACGCCGCGCTCGGGCACGCCACCGGGCCGCGGTCGTTCGCCGTCCGCAGCGGGTGGCTGGTGCGGGAGCAGGCGGTGCTCGAGCGCCGCGCCGTCGTCGGCTGGCAGGTGCGGCAGTCGGTGTTCCAGCGGCGGGCCGGCGTCGCCACCGTCACCGCCTGCGTCGGCGCCGGCCGCGGCGGCTACGCGGCGGTGGACATGGCCGCCGGCGACGTCGCCGGGTTCGCCGAGGCCGCCTCGGAACCGTGGGCCGCGACGTTCAGAGCAGCGAGCTGACCAGCGCCGCCGCCGCGGCCGGGTGCTCGGCGGCGAGCAGCCCGGCCGGCGCCAGCACGTAGGCGCGGTCGACGACCACCGGCGTCCCGGCGAGCACGCTCCCGGCACCGCCGCTGTCGGCGGCCACCCGGGCCACCACCGCGTCGACATCCGCGGCCGCGGCGTGCCGGAACACCCCGCCCGACAGCACCACCAGCCCGGCCGACCGCGCGCTCGCCCCGCCCGGCCCGTACGCCGCCTCGGCGCGCAGGTGGCGGCGCAGCGCCACGGTCGCGGCGGCCTCGCCCAGCGCCAGCGCCCCCTCCCCCGGTTCGGGCAGCCCCTCGGCGGCGGCCGCCGCCCGCAGCGCGTCGGCGCTCCACGTCACGCCGAGGTCGCCCTCCACCGTGCGGCGCCGCGCGGGCACACCCACGGCCTCCCGGCCCAGCGACGCCTGCTCGGCGTCCGGGTCCGGCACGCAGTAGACGTCGGTGGTCGCGCCGCCGACGTCCAGGACGACGACGCCGGGCGCCTCCGCGTCGGCCCGGGCCCGCGCCAGCGCGGTGACGCCCTCCAGGACGGCGTCCGGCGTCACCGCGCGCACCCACTGCCGCAGCCGGGGGTCGGTGGAGAGCCGGTCACCGCCGATCACGTGCTCGAGGAACACGCCCCGGATCGCCGCCCGCGCGGGCTCGGGTGCCAGCCGGCCGATGTCGGGCAGCACGTTGTCCGTCGCGGTGACCGGCAGCCCGCCGTTCCTGAGCAGGGCGGTGACCTCGTCACGGACGGCGGCGTTGCCGGCCAGCACCACCGGGACGGACCGTTCCGCAGCAGCCAGCACGGCGGCGTTGTGCCGCAGCACCGAGGCCTCACCGCCGTCGGTCCCGCCGACCAGCAGGACGACGTCCGGCCGCGCGTCCGCCAGCGCGCGCAGGGCGGCGTCGTCCAGCCGGCCCGCCGCGATGTGCACGACCCGGGCCCCGGCCGACAGCGCGGCCCGGTGCCCGGCCTCGGCGCTGATCAGCTGCTCGTAGCCGACGACCGCCAGCCGCAGCCCGCCCCCGGCGCTGGAGCAGGCGAGCACGGGCACGTCGGGGAAGGACGCGGTCGCGCTCAGCACGCCGTCGACGACGTCGTCCGCGGTGGGCGCCTGCGCCGTCGCCAGCAGCAGGCCGTCGGGCAGCCGCACGAGCGCCGCCTTGGTGAACGTCGACCCGATGTCGACGCAGACGACGGCGTCGCTCACCCCCGCACGAGCCCAGCGGTCGCCGCCCCCGCGGTCAGCTCGTCGAGCCCGAAGGCCTGCACCGGACCCAGCGCACCGGTGCCTCGCACACCGCCCGCGGCGGCCCGCCCCGCACCGAACGCGAGCAGCGAGGCGGTCAGCCCGTACGCCTCCGGTCCGTCCAGCTGCACCCGGCTGACCAGTTCGCCGGCGCGGTCGCGCACCTCGGCGACGGTGTGCGTGCGGGCCCGGGCCACGGTCGCCTCCGACGGCGCTTCCCCGACCCGCTTGCCCACGAGGTCGGCCACCCGCTGGGCGCCGCCCGCGGCACCCGGGACGCGGGCGGCCAGGCCCATGAGCGGCGAGAGCAGGTGCGCCGGGCCGGTGAGCGGCCCGAACCAGTCGAGGTGCACCCCCACCTCGCGCAACGTGGGCGCCAGGCCCGGCAGGGTCAGGTGCTCGGAGCCGCCGACCGACAGCCCGCGGCGGGTCCGGCCGTCGACCTGGAACTCCCACACCCGGCGCCCCGCGCCTTCGGTGGTCAGCCGGCCACCGGTGAACGCGAACCCCGGCTCGAGCAGCACGCCCATCAGGGAGACGAGCGTGCCGCGGGAGAAGGCCTGCCCGGAGACCCCGGACATGCTGTAGCCGACGTCCACCCGGTGCGCCTGCTCGCCCGCCTCGGCCAGCGCCATGGCGGCGGCCAGGTTGCCCGGCACGTAGTCGAGGCCGAACGCGGGGATCAGCGCGGCCCCGGTCTCCGCAGCGCGGCGCCCGTCCTCCTCGAACACCCGGCGCACGAACGGCGGTTCGCCGGTGGAGTCCAGGTAGACGGCCCCGGCGTCGACGGCGGCGTCCACCGCGGCCCGGCCCAGCTGGAGGAACGGCCCCACGGTGGTCACCAGGACGTCGCCGCGGGAGAGCAGGCCGCGCACCGAGGCGGGGTCGGTCACGTCGGCCTGGGCGGTCTCGACGCCTCCGAGCCGCTGGGCCAGCGCGGTGAGCTTGGCGGGGTTCCGGCCGGCGAGCACGGGGCTCGCCCCGGCGGCGACGAGGGCCTCGGCGGTGCGCGCGCCGGTGTACCCGGTGGCGCCGAACAGGACGATGCGGGCGGTCACCCCGGCGACCCTAGCCGCGGACGGGCAGGTGAACCTTTCCGGAACCGGGGAGTGACGATCTTGGGCGCGGGTAGCTGGGCCCGCGATGTCCGCCTGCGCCGCTCACCCCGCGACGCCGCCGGCCTGCGCGCCGGAGTCCTTGCCGAGGCCCACCCGGCCGGCCAGCGTCGCGGCCTCGACCCGGGTGGACACGTCCAGCCGGCGCAGCAGGTGCGCGACCAGCCGCTTCGTCGTCCGCTCGGAGACGTGCAGCGTGGTGGCGATCTCCACGGTGCTGACCCCCTCGGCGATCAGCCGCCACAGCCGCCGCTCGTCGGCGGTGAGCCGGTCGGCGACGCCCTGCTCGCCGGTCGGCGTGGCCTCCTCGAGCAGTTGCCGCAGCAGCGCCTCGGGGACCACCGACCAGCCGTCGAGCACCGACAGCAGCGGCTGCACCAGGTGCTCGGGGTCCGCCGTCTTCGGCAGGAAGCCGGCCGCACCCGCCCGCAGCGCCTCGATGGCCGCGTCGGCCTCGGCCAGCCCGGAGAGCGCCACCACCCGCACCATCGGATCGGCCCGCCGGATCGCGGCGATCGCCCTGCTCCCGCCCGGAGGCGGCATGTGCAGGTCGACGATCGCCACGTCGGCGTGGTGCCGCCGCACGAGGGCGGCCGCCGCCGAGGCGTCGTCCGTCGTCCCCACCACGCGCACCCTGCCGCCGCTCAGCCCCGGCAGCAGCAGGCTCAGACCCCGCGTGAACAGCGGGTGGTCGTCCACGACCACCACGTCCACCGGCTTCCCGCGTTCAGCAGCGAGCGCTCCGTCGATCCCCGACACGTCTCCCCTGTCGGCCGTCGTCCACCGGCGTTGCTGACCGGTCTCCCTGAGGGGGTGCCCGTGACCCTGGCTGCTGACCCATCGGTGTTCCGACCGCGCCGCGGACTGCTCGACGATCTCGTACGAGTGCTCCGCGCGCACCTGCCCGCTTCCCGCCGGACGACGCCCGAGCCGGCGCCCACGGCGGAGGACGCCGTCCTGCGGGCGCTGTGCCACGACATGCGCAGCCCGCTGGCCTCCCTCGAGGCGGTGCTGGGGACGATCCAGCAGGCGCCCGAGCAGGGCCGGGAGCTGCTGGAGCTGGCGCGGGCGCAGACCGCGCACCTCTCCTCGATGCTGCGCACCGCCGACGCGAGCGCCGGCGCCCCTCCGCGGCCGGGCGCGCGGCTGCTGCGCGACGTCCTGCAGGCCTCGGTCGCCTCCTCCGGTCTGCCGCGGCAGCAGCTGACAGTGTCGGTGGAGGACGGCGCCGGCGAGGCCACCGTCGGCGACGCCCGGGTCGGCCGGATCCTGGTCAACCTGCTGGAGAACGCGCACCGGCACGGTGACGGTCGAGCGGTGGTGCTGCGCGTGCGACGGCGGCCGGGGTGGGTGGACCTGTCGCTCACGCAGGCCGGGGTGCCGGCCGGCCGGGTGGTGGACCACCTCTCGCGGTCGCAGCCGCCGGTGGACCTCACCGGCCTGGGGCTGTGGTCGGTCCGTCGGCAGACCGGCGAGCTGGGCGGGCGGATCGCCTGGTCCGAGGACGGCGGCGCGTTCACGCTCACCGTGCAGCTCCCGGACAAGTAGGCCCCCGGGGGCCAGCGGACGGCACCGGCGGGCCACCCGGGGCGGGCAGATCCCTGGTGCCACCGCAACGGCGGTGGGCGCGACGACGCCATAGGGAGAGCCCGTGTTCACGCACACCCACGCCCTGCAGTACGAGGCCAAGCCCGACGGTCCCGACCCGGACTTCGCCCGCAAGATGCAGGAGGTCCTCGGCGGTCAGTGGGGCGAGATGACCGTCGCCACCCAGTACCTGCTGCAGGGCTGGAACTGCCGGCTGCCCGGCAAGTACAAGGACCTGCTCCTGGCCATCGGCACCGAGGAGCTGGCTCACGTCGAGATGATCGTGACGATGATCGACCGGCTGCTCGACCACATCCCGCTCAAGCCGGACGCCGCCGACCGCACCAAGGAGGCGGCCGCGGGCTACGGCCAGCACAACCCGCAGCACCCGATCGTCAACGGGGCCGGCGCCTCCTACATGGACAGCATGGGCAACCCCTGGACCGGCGCGTACGTCACCGCCAGCGGCAACCTCTACGCCGACTTCATGTACAACGCCACCGCCGAGATGCAGGGCCGGCTGCAGGTGGCCCGGCTCTACAACATGACCGACGACCCGGGCGTCAAGGACATGCTCCGGTTCCTCATCACCCGCGACCACTACCACCAGCAGCAGTGGCTGCACGCGCTCGAGCAGCTCAAGGAGGACGGCCTGGAGGGCGTCCCGGTGCCCGAGGCGTTCCCGCTCGAGGAGGAGGTCGGCGACCTGGGCTACACGTTCATCGACGCCTCCGACGGCCCCGAGGCCGCGTCCGGTCGCTGGGCGTCCGGCCCGTCCTACGACGGCCGCGGCACCTACTCGGCCCGCCCGATCGAGGCCACCGCCGACGCGCCGATCCTGCCCCCGGGTGACCCGCGCCTGTTCCCGACGCCGCAGATGGAGGGTCAGTCGATGCTCCAGAAGGCCAAGGACATGCTCAAGTAGGCCTCCGGCCCGCTCCCCGTTCCACCGCGCCGTCGCCGTGCCGGCGGTCGGTCCGTGACCCGGATCGACCGCCGGCCGGCGGGACGCACTCCCCCGGAGGTCCAGCCGTGCACCTGCACCTGCCCCACCTGCCCGTCCCGGCGGTGCTGCTCTCGGTCGTCTACGCCGCGGCGATAGCGGTGGCCCTGACCGACCCCGGGCAGCACGCGCTCGCCGGCCTGCTCGTCCTGGCCGGGCTCACCGCCCGCTGGGCGGTGCGCGCCCGTCGCTCCGGCGCCGCGGCCGCACCCGTGGCGGTCGCCGTCGCGGAGAGCGCCGGGACCGTCGACGCCGTCCTCGGCCAGGAGCCGGCCACCGCTCCGGCCCCCGCGGCTGCCGCCTGACCCCGCCCCGCCGTCCTCAGCCGCGCGGTGGGGTTCCCGGGCGCGCGGTCGACCGCGCGCCTCGCTGCCACACCGCGAGGGCGACGACACCCCGCGAGGACCGCGGTACGGCCGCGGGTACCGCGGTGCACCGCGGTACCGACCACAGCACCGCGGTCGCCGAGCCGGGAAACGCGCGAGGCGCGCGCCCCCATCGGGGACGCGCGCCACGCGACGTGCTGCTTCTCAGTGCTGGACGGCCTTCTCCGCCCCGATGCCGGTGAAGGCGCGGACCTCCATCTCGGCGTTCTTGAGGATGTCCGGCTTCTCCTTGGACAGCTTCGTGCCGAGCCAGCCCAGGAAGAACGCGAGCGGGATCGAGACGAGGCCGGGGTTGTTGAGCGGGAACCAGGAGAAGTCGACGTCCTGGATGAGCGAGGTGCTCTTCCCGGTCGTCGGGTTGACCGGAGCACCCGAGACCACCGGCGAGAAGATGATCAGGCCGATGCAGCTGATCAGGCCGCCGTAGATCGACCACAGCGCGCCCTGGGTGGTGAAGTTCTTCCAGAACAGCGTGTAGATGATCGTCGGCAGGTTCGCCGAGGCGGCGACGGCGAAGGCCAGCGCCACGAGGAAGGCGATGTTCAGGCCGGCCTGCAGCGCCAGGATGCCCAGCCCGATCGAGATCGCACCGATGACGACGGCGGTGATCCGGGCGACCCGCACCTCGCCGTTGGGCGACACCTGCCCCTTCTTGATCACCGACGCGTAGACGTCGTGCGCGAAGGAGGCCGACGCGGTGATCGTCAGGCCCGCCACCACCGCGAGGATCGTGGCGAACGCGACGCCGGCGATGATGCCCAGCAGCACGGTGCCGCCGAGCTCGAAGGCCAGCAGCGGGGCCGCGGCGTTGACCGCACCCGGGGCGGCGAGGATCTCCGCCGGGCCGACCAGCGCACCGGCGCCGTAGCCGATGACCAGGCTGAACAGGTAGAAGATGCCGATCAGCCAGATGGCCCACACCACCGAGCGGCGGGCGTCCTTGGCCGTGGGCACCGTGTAGAAGCGCATGAGCACGTGCGGCAGGCCCGCCGTCCCGAGCACCAGGGCCAGACCCAGCGAGACGAAGTCCAGCTTGGTGGTGTCGGTCAGGCCGTACTGCGCGCCGGGGGCGGCGACGTCGCGGCCCTCGACGGCCAGGTCCTGGGCGCCACCGATCAGCGACGACAGGTTGAAGCCGTACTTGCCGAGCACCCACACCGTCATCACGAACGCGCCGAGGATGAGCAGCGTGGCCTTGATGATCTGCACGTAGGTGGTGCCGCGCATGCCGCCGACCAGCACATAGAAAATCATCAGCGCGCCGACGATGGTGACGACGATGGCCTGGGCCGCGTCACCGGTCACGCCCAGCAGCAGGGTGACCAGACCACCGGCGCCGGACATCTGCGCCAGCAGGTAGAACAGCGACACCGCCAGGGTGGAGATGGCGGCGGCCATGCGGACCGGGCGCTGCTGCATCCGGAAGGCGAGGACGTCGGCCATGGTGAAGCGGGCGGTGTTGCGCATGAGCTCGGCGACCAGGAGCAGCGCGACCAGCCACGCCACCAGGAAGCCGATCGAGTACAGGAAGCCGTCGTAGCCGTAGACGGCGATGGCGCCGGCGATGCCCAGGAACGAGGCGGCCGACAGGTAGTCGCCGGCGATCGCCAGGCCGTTCTGCTGCCCGCTGATGTTGCGGCCGGCGGCGTAGTAGTCGGCCGCGCTCTTGTTGTTGCGGCTGGCGCGGAAGGTGATGAACAGCGTCACCAGCACGAAGGCGCCGAAGATGGAGATGTTGACGGCGGGCTCGCCGATCGTGCTGTCGGCCGCGATCAGGTCACGCACGGGTGGCCCCCTCGGTGGTCGTGGTGCCGGCCTCGGGGCGGGCGAACTCGTGCGCCTCCAGCCGGTGGCGCATCTCGTCGGCGATGGGGTCGGTGTTCTTGTTCGCGTGCGCCACGTAGAGGTGGGTGATCGCGAAGGTCGACACGAACTGCAGCAGCCCGAACAGCAGGCCGATGTTGACGTTCCCGAACACGTCGGTGGACATGAAGTCGGGGGCGTAGGTCGACAGCAGGACGAAGAGCAGGTACCAGACGAGGAACGCCACCGTCATCGGGAAGGCGAACCGCCGGAACCGGCGCTTCAGCTCGACGAACTCGGGGGAGTTCTGCGCCTGCAGGTACTCCTCGGGCGTCAGCAGACGCCGTTCGGTGGGCTCGGCCAATGCGACCTCCTGGTCGGGGACAGCGTTGTCACATGCGGGATTGTGAGCCCTGTCACGGTAGGAGGCAGCGTCCTCGTGCGGCGGACGTCGGGCGGACGCTGCGCCGAGCGGCGATCGGGATTCGGTGTACGGCAGGTCCGGCGCGACGAGCGGTCGGGCCGGCCGGCTCACCGCGGCGGGTTGCCGCGGTCGAGCTGCACCGCCTCGGGCGTGTGCAGCCGGACCATGGTCCGGGCGGCGTGCCGCGGCACCCGGCGCGGCGTGGCCAGCGAGACCCCGACCATGGTGAGGAAGGCCAGCGGGACCGTCCACGCCGCGGGCTGGGCGAGCAGCGCTCCCGGCCAGCCGCCCGGTCCCACGCCGAGCAGGGTGGCCAGCACCGCCCCGCCCGCGCACCCCCCGCCGACGACCATCCCGGCGATGGCGCCGGCGTCGGTGAGTCGGCGCCACCAGATGCCCAGCACCAGCAGCGGGCAGAACGTGGAGGCGGCGAAGGCGAAGGCGAGCCCCACCGCCTGGGCGACGCCCACGCCCTCGGTCAGCAGCGCGAGCCCGAGCGGCACCAGGACGGCGACGACGGCGCCGGCCTGGAAGGCGCGGACCCCGCCGAAGCGCCGGCCCATCACGTCCTGGCTGATCACCCCCGCCACGGCGACGGTCAGCCCGGAGGACGTGGAGAGGAACGCCGCGAACGCGCCCGCCGTGGTCAGCGCCGACAGCAGGTCGCCCAGCGTGCCGTCGACCATGCGCGCCGGCAGCTCGAGCACCACCGACTCGGCCCGTCCGGCGGCGACGAGATCCGGGGCGTAGAGCCGGCCGAGGCCGCCGTACACCGGCGGCAGCAGGTAGAAGAGGCCGAGCAGGGCCAGCACGAGCAGCGTCGTGCGCCGGGCCGCGGCCCCGTCGGGGTTGGTGTAGAAGCGCACCACCACGTGCGGGAGGCCCATCGTGCCGAGGAACGTGGCCACGATGATCGCGTAGGTCGTGTAGAGCTCGTGGTCGGTGCCGGCGAGCGGCGAGGTCCACGAGTCCCCCGCCGCGTTCCCGGACCCGACGGCGACCGAGGCCGGGGACACCGCGCCGTCGCGGAGCCAGATCGCGGCCATGAACAGCAGCGGGAACAGCAGCGCCGTCAGCTTCAGCCAGTACTGGAAGGCCTGCACGAAGGTGATGCTGCGCATTCCGCCGAAGAGCACGTTGACGACCACCACGGTCGCGACCAGCACCCCGCCCAGCCAGGTGCCGGTGCCGGTCGGGGCGGCCAGCGCGAGGCCGGCGCCCTGGAACTGCGGCATGAGGTACAGCCAGCCGATCGCCACGACCAGCAGGGCCGAGAGCCGGCGCACCCCGCGCGACTCCAGCCGGCTCTCGGCGAAGTCCGGCAGCGTGTAGGCGCCCGAGCGGCGCAGCGGCGCGGCCACGAAGACCAGCAGCACGAGGTAGCCCGCCGTCCAGCCGACCGGGTACCAGAGCATCTCCGTGCCGAAGGCGAGCACCAGGCCGGCGACGCCGAGGAAGGACGCCGCCGAGAGGTACTCGCCGCCGATCGCCGACGCGTTGAGCCCCGGCCGCACCGTGCGGGAGGCGACGAAGAAGTCGCTGGTGGTGCGGGAGAACCGCCAGCCGTACGCGCCGACCGCCAGGGTCGCGACGACGACCGCCGTGACGCCGAGGAGGCTGTAGCCGGTGGCCGTCACCGGTGGCCCGGGGTCACGAGCGGTCCAGCACGTCGGTGAAGTCGCGCTCGTTGCGCTCGGCCGCGCGGACGTACAGCCACCCGATCCCGAACAGGAACGGGTAGACGGCGAACGCCAGCAGGAACCAGGGGAGCGGCACGGCCAGCACCTCGACGTCGGTGAGGTCGGGGAACAGCCAGAACAGCAGCGGGATCCCGCCGACGAGCACCGCCAGCGTCGCCAGCGCGAGCAGCGCCAGCCGCAGCTGGGAGCGCAGCAGCGAGGACATGTACACCTCGCCCAGCAGCGTCTGCGCGTCGATCTCGCGGGCGGCCGGCACCCGCTGGGCCCGCGCGGCGCTGGTGCGGGGGCTGGTGACGCGCTCCCGGCGGGGCGTGCTCTCCGACACCGGTCAGCTCCTGCCGGGCGTGCCCGGCCGCGCGCGCCGGACGAGGAGGTCGCGCAGCTCCCGGGTGTGCCGGCGGCTCACGCCCAGGTGGGTACCGCCGACGACCACCGTGCACCGGCCGGCGTCCATCCGGACCTCCTCCACGTGCTGGAGCGCCACCAGCAGCGACCGGTGGATGCGCACGAAGCCGGCGTCCTTCCAGGCCTCCTCCAGGGTGGTCAGCGGCACCCGCACCAGGTGGCTGCCCGACGGGGTGTGCAGCCGGGCGTAGTCGCCCTGGGCCTCGACGTAGCCGACGCTGGAGCGCGGCACGAACCGGGTCACCCCGCCCAGCTCGACGGCGATCCCGTCGCCCACCGACGCCGGGCTCCCCGCCCGTGCGCCCACGACCCGGCGGACCGCCTCGGCCAGCCGCTCGTCGCGGACCGGCTTGAGCACGTAGTCGACCGCCCCCAGGTCGAAGGCGTCGACGGCGGAGTCGTCGTGGGCGGTCACGAACACCACCGGGGGCGGTGCCTTGAAGCGGGAGAGCACCCGCGCCAGGTCCACGCCGCTGAGCCCCGGCATCCGGATGTCGAGGAAGACCGCGTCGACGCCCCGCTCCTGGAGCAGCCGCAGCGCCTCGGTGGCCGAGTCGCAGGTGAGCACCGTCTCGATCCGCTCGTCCCGCTCGAGCAGCCAGCGCAGCTCCTCGAGCGCCGGGCGCTCGTCGTCGACGACCAGGATCGTCAGCCGGTCGGTCATGGGCGCACCCCCGGGGCGAACTTCGGGACCCGCACGACGACCTTCGTACCCGCTCCGGGCGCCGTCTCGACCACCAGGCCGTAGTCGTCGCCGAACGCGGTCCGCAGCCGCGCGTCGACGTTGCCGAGCCCGACGGAGTCCACGGAGACGTCGCCGGCCAGCGCCCGCCGCACCTTCGCCGGGTCCTCGCCGACGCCGTCGTCCTCGACCGAGATCAGGCACTCACCGCCCTGGTCGGCGGCGATGATCGTCACCGTGCCGGTGCCCGGCTTGCTCTCCAGCCCGTGCCGCACCGCGTTCTCCACGAGCGGCTGCAGGCAGAGGAACGGGACGGCGACGGGCAGCACCTCCTGCGCCACCCGGAGCGTCACCTGCAGCCGGTCGCCGAACCGCGCCTTCTCCAGCACCAGGTACCGCTCGATGGAGCGCAGCTCCTCGGCCAGCGTCGTGTACTCGCCGTGCCGGCTGAAGGAGTACCGGGTGAAGTCGGCGAACTCGAGCAGCAGCTCGCGGGCCCGCGCCGGGTCGGTGCGCACGAACGAGGCGATGGCGGTCAGCGAGTTGTAGATGAAGTGCGGGCTGATCTGCGCCCGCAGCGCCCGGACCTCGGCCTCCATGAGCCGGGTGCGCGACGCGTCCAGCTCGGCCAGCTCCAGGTTGCCCGACACCCAGCGCGCGACCTCGGCGACGGCCCGCACCAGCCCGGCCGACGCCGACGAGGTGAACGCCTGCAGGGTGCCGACGACGCGGTCCTCCACCACCAGGGGGCTGACCACGACCTGGCGCAGCCCACAGCCGGCGTCCGAGCAGGCGAAGTCCTCGCGCGGGCGGACCACCGTGTTCCCGGACTCCAGGACGGCGGCCGCCAGCGCCGCCGCGTCCTGCTCGTGGTGGGCGAACCGGCCGTCCCAGGCCAGGGTCGCCACGGTGTCGGTGAGCGCGACGGCCGGCAGCCCGAGCAGGTCCCGCAGGTGTCGGATCGCGCGCTCCGCGGAGTCGCTGGTCAACCCCTGGCGCAGCTCCGGGGCGGTGAGCGAGGCGGAGTGGAGGGTCCGGAACGTGGCGTGCTCCGCCTCGGTCCCCAGGTGGCCGGGGCGCAGCCAGCGCAGTGGATTCCGCATGGCGGTCGGGGCGGTGCCCCAGCCTCCTCCCCGCGGTCCGCGCCCGGCGTCGCCGGGCAGTGGGCCAGCGCACGGTAGATCGGATGAGCGGGCGCACACCACCCGCCACGGCGGTCGTTCCCGCGATGGGGGTGCGGCAACGTTGCCCGGGCCGCCCCACGGCCGTAACCGGTGGGTAATCGCCGGCTGCTGCACTACGGGCATGGGCACGACCGGGTGGGGGGCGACGGGCTGGTTCCCGGTGGCGCGGACCGCCGACGTCGGGACGGCGCCGGTACCGGTGGCCGCCGGCGGCAGGTCCTGGGTGGTCGTCCGGATGCGCCGCGGCGGTGAGGTGAGCGCGTTCCCCGCCCGCTGCCCGCACCGCCTGGCGCCGCTCGCCGAGGGCAGGGTCGCGGACGGCCGGCTGGAGTGCCCGTTCCACGGCTGGCGGTTCGACGGCGAGGGCCGCTGCACCGACATCCCGTCCCTGGGGGCCGACGGCGTGCCGCCGCCGCGCGCGGACCTCGCCGTCCCGTGGGCGGTGGAGGAGCGGCACGGCTGGGTCTGGCTCGCCCCGGACCGGACGACGACGCCGTCCCCGCCGCGCCCGTCGGGCACCCCGCAGCCCGAGCCCGCCCCGGCCGACGCGTCCCGCGGCCCGGTGTTCGGCAACCTCGACCCCTCGCTGGAGCACGCCTGGCACCCGGTGGCGCTGAGCCGGGAGCTGCGCCCAGGCGGCTGGCTGCAGGTGCGGCTGCTCGGCCGGACGTGGATGCTCCGGCGCACGGACACGGGGCTGGAGGTCGATCCGCCGGCGTACGCCGTCCGCGAGCGGCTGGGCATGATCTGGCTGGCGCCCGCCGAGCCCCGCGACGTCCCGCTGGAGGTCCCGGAGGCGGCCGACCCCGCGTTCGTGACCGGCTGGCTGCCGCCGCTGCGCTCCCCCGGCCCGGCCGGGCCGCTGGCCGACACGTTCCTCGACGCGACGCACAGCGCGTTCGTGCACACCACGACCATCGGCGCCGCCGACCGCCCCGCCGTCGGCCCGGCGGAGATCACCGTCGAGCCCGGCGGCTTCCGCAGCGTCCAGGAGCAGGAGGTGGACAACCCGGCCGACCCGGACGTCGTCAGCGGTGCCCGGCCGCTGCGCCAGCGGCGGCGGACCACCTACTCCTACCGCGCGCCGTTCCAGCTGCGGCTGCGCCAGGAGTTCCTCGACTCGGGGGCGACGACGACGCTGCTGTACCTGCTGCAGCCCGAGGACGCCGACTCCACCCGCATCTACGTGTGCCTGATGCTCGCCGCCGGACCCGGGCGCACGCTGCCGGACCCGCGGACGGTGACCGACCAGGTGGCGCTGCAGCAGCGGGTGCTCGAGGAGGACATCGCCGCGCAGGAGGCGCTGGCGCTCCCCGGCCTGCCGCTGGACCGGCGCGACGAGGTGCACGTGCCGGCCGACGCGCGGGGGCTGGCGCTGCGCCAGGCGCTGTGCGACTTCATCGCCGCGGGAGAACGCCGGCTGGCCGCCTGAGCGGTCACTCCCCGGGCAGCTCCGCCCCGCACTGCGCGCAGCGGGTCGGCGGGTCCTCGTCGGCGATCCGCCCGCACTCCGGGCAGACCCGGCGCAGCCAGCAGGCCGGGTCGCCGCCCTCGTCGTCCGGTTCCGGTCCGGTCATGCCCCCGTCCTACCTCAGACCCCGGTAGGACGCGCGGTTCCCTCCTGGGGACGACGATTTCCGCGTTCGCGCTGCCTAGGGTCGACGGCGTGGACCGCCCTCTCGACCGCTCGGCCGCACGGCTGGGCGGGCAACCGTTCGCCGTCGACGGGGCGTTCGCCGTCGCGGTCTGGTTCTTCGCGGTCGTCCTGCCGGCCGAGAGCTACTGGCAGGACGAGGTGTCCGCGTTCGTCGTGGGCACGCTCCTGGTCGTCCCGATCGCCTGGCGCCGGAGGGCGCCGATCCCCGCCGCGGCCGTGGTCGTGGCGGCCGGGCTGCTCGAGCTGCTCCTGGTCCGGGACTTCCTGGCCGCCAACGTGGCCGCGCTGATCATGGTCTACGCGCTGGCCGCCTACGCGCCGCGCTGGGCGGCGCAGGCCGGGCTCGGGGCCGGGCTGGTCGGCGCCCTGCTGGCCGCGGTGACCTACTGGAACTACGGGATCGCCTCGTCGGTCGCCCCGACGACGCTGGCGATCGGCGTCTCCGTCGTCGCCGCCTGGTCGCTGGGCAACCTGCGCCGCGCCCGGTTGCAGCAGGTGGCGGCGCTGGAGGAGCGTGCCCAGCTGCTGGAGCTGGAGCGGGACCAGGAGATGCGGCTGGCCGCCAGCACCGAGCGGGCGCGCATCGCCCGGGAGCTGCACGACGTCGTCGCCCACTCGCTGTCGGTGGTCATCGCGCAGGCCGACGGCGGCCGGTACGCCGGCAAGGCCGATCCGGCCGCGGCCACCGACGCCCTGGAGGCGATCGCCGCGACCGGCCGGCAGGCGCTCACCGACATGCGCTCGCTGCTGGGCGTGCTCCGCGACGGCGGTGGCGAGGAGTACGCGCCGCAGCCGGACGTCGCCGCCATCCCGGCCCTGGTCGAGGACGTCCGCAGCAGCGGCCTGGACGTCGACCTGATCGTCGAGGGCGCGCCGCAGCCGATGCCCGCCGGACCGCAGCTGGCCGCCTACCGGATCGTGCAGGAGTCGCTCACCAACGTGCTCAAGCACGCCGGCCCCGCCTCCCGGGCGTGGGTGCGGCTGCAGTGGCGCCCCGACGCGTTGGAGCTGTCGGTCCTCGACGACGGCCGCGGCGCGTCGTCGGCCATGGTCACCTCCGACGGCAACGGGCAGGGCGTGCGCGGCATGCGGGAGCGGGCGCAGCTGCACGGCGGCCGGCTCGAGGCGGGCCCGCGGCACGGCGGCGGGTTCGGCGTGCACGCGGCGCTGCCCTACGGTCGCACCCGATGAGCGCACCGATCCGGGTCGTCCTGGTGGACGACCAGCAGATGGTCCGCGCCGGGTTCCGCATGGTCATCGACTCCCAGCCGGACCTGACGGTGGTGGGCGAGGCGGGCGACGGCGCGTCGGCCGTCGCGCTGCTGCGGTCCACCGCGGCCGACGTCGTCCTCATGGACATCCGCATGCCCGGCACCGACGGCATCGAGGCCACCCGCCAGGTCTCCGCGCTGCCGCAGCCGCCGCGGGTCGTCGTCCTCACCACGTTCGACCTGGACGAGTACGTGGTCGCGGCCATCGGCGCCGGGGCCAGCGGCTTCCTGCTCAAGGACGCCCCGCCCGAGGAGATGCTGTCCGCGGTGCGCACCGTGCACGCCGGCGACTCGGTCATCGCTGCGTCGTCGACCCGGCGGCTGCTGCAGCACGTCGCGCCGATGCTCCGCGGTGCGGCACCTGCGTCCGCCGGCGGTGGCGACGACGCCGCCCTGGGCGAGCTCACCCCGCGCGAGCGGGAGGTGCTGGTGCAGATGGCGCTCGGGGCGTCGAACACCGAGATCGCGCAGCACTTCGTGGTCAGCGAGGCGACGGTCAAGACGCACGTCGGCCGGGTGCTGGCCAAGACCGGCTCGCGCGACCGCGTGCAGGCCGTCGTCCTCGCCTACCGCACCGGCCTGGTCCAGCCCGCCGACCTCCTCCGCGACGCCTGATCCCAGCTTTCGGTACCGAAAGCTGCGCGAGACCTCCAGCTTTCGGTACCGAAAGCTGGAGGCGCGTACGACCGCGGGAGGACGACGGGGTCAGACCGCGGGGGCAGGGGCGGCCGCTGCAAGATCGCCCGCCGCTCCGACGCGGGAGGACGGCCCCGGGCGGGAGCGTGATCACCGTTGCCGAATCCCTGCACCGGAGGTCCGAAGTGTCCGTCCCCGTCATGACTGTCCCCGGCGAGCCGCCGGCGCCCGTCGCGTCCGCCGCCGTCCGCGCCGCCGGGCTGCGCAAGACCTACGGCAGCGGCGAGACGGCGGTGCACGCCCTGGCCGGCGTCGACGTCGCGTTCGCCGCGGGCGAGTTCACCGCGATCATGGGGCCGTCCGGCTCCGGCAAGTCCACGCTCATGCACTGCCTGGCCGGCCTGGACACCGCCAGCGGCGGCGAGGTGTGGCTGGGCGACACCGAGCTGACCCGGCTGCGCGATGACCAGCTCACCACCTTGCGCCGCCGCCGGATCGGTTTCGTGTTCCAGGCGTTCAACCTGCTGCCGGTGCTCGACGCCCGCGAGAACATCGTGCTGCCCATGCAGCTGGCCGGTCAGCGGCCCGACCCGGCGTGGTTCGACGCCGTCATCGCCCGCCTGGGGCTGCGCGAGCGTCTCGAGCACCGACCGCACGAGCTCTCCGGCGGCCAGCAGCAGCGCGTGGCCATCGCCCGCGCCCTGCTCGCCCGCCCCGACGTCGTCTTCGCCGACGAGCCCACCGGCAACCTCGACAGCCGCTCCGGCGCCGAGGTGCTGGGTCTGCTGCGCTCCAGCGTCAAGGAGACCGGCCAGACCGTCGTCATGGTCACCCACGACCCGGTCGCCGCCTCCTACGCCGACCGCGTGGTGCTGCTGGCCGACGGCCGGCTGGCCGGCGAGCTGACCGACCCCACCGCCGAGACGGTGCTCGACGCGCTGCGCGGACTGGGGGCCTGAGCCGAGATGCGCACCGTCCTGCTCGCCCAGCTGCGCACGCACGCCGCGCGGCTGATCGCCTCCACCCTGGCCGTGGTCATCGCGGTCGGCTTCGTGGTGGCCACGCTCGTGCTCAACGAGACCTCCCGCAGCACCGTCCTGAACGCCGTCGGCGCGCGGTACGTCGACACCGCCGCCGTCGTCTCCTCGTCCGGGGAACCGCTGACCGGCGACGTCGACGCCGTCGAGTCGCTCCCCTCCGTCGGCGCCGTCGCCGCCGCCTGGGAGACGTCGGTGCAGGCCGACGTCCCCGGCCGCACGGGGTCGCAGTACCTCGCCGTCGAGACCGTCGCCGACGCCCCGGAGCTGCGCTGGCAGCAGCTCTCGGACGGCCGGCTGCCCGAGCGCACCGGCGAGCTGGCCGTCAGCGAGCGCGCCCGCGCCGAGGTCGGCGACGTCCTCACCATCTCCACCTACGACGCCGAGGGCGAGGTGACGGAGGCGCAGGCCACCGTCACCGGCATCGTCCGGCTGGAGGGCGACCCCGAGGCCGGGCTCTACGGCCGGGCGTTCGTCACCGAGCAGCAGGTCCGCGACTGGGGTGCCACCGACCTCTACGAGCTGCGGATCGCCGCCGCACCGGGCAGCTCCGACGCCCAGGTGCTGGCCGACGTCGCCGCCGCGGTGACGGGTCCGGACGTCGTCGTGCGCAGCGGCGTCGAGCAGGCCGAGCACGAGGCCGCGATGCTCACGGGCGACTCCACCGCCCTGACCAGCGTGCTGCTGGTGTTCGGGACCGTCGCCGTTGTGGTGGCGGGGCTGGTCATCGCCAACACCTTCGCCGTGCTGCTCGCCCAGCGCACCCGTGAGCTGGCCCTGCTGCGCTGCGTCGGCGCGACCGCGAAGCAGGTGCGGCGCAGCGTGCTCGGCGAGGCGCTGGCCACCGGGTTCGTGTCCTCGGCCGTGGGCGTCGCCGCCGGCATCGGGCTGGCCGGGCTCATCTCGACGCTGGTGGGCAGCGACTCCGCGATCCCGCTGGCCGGTCTCACCGTGCCGGCCTACACGGTGCTGGCCGGGCTGCTCGTCGGCACGCTGGTCACCGTGCTCGCCGCGCTGGCCCCGGCGCGGGCGGCCACCCGCGTCGCCCCGCTGGCGGCGCTGCGCCCGGTCGACCCGGCCCCGCTGCGCTCGCGTCCGGGGCTGCTGCGGCTGGTCCTGGGTCTGCTGATGGCCGTGCCGGGCACCGCGCTCCTGGTCCTCGGCGTGGTCGTGCAGTCGGTCTACGTGGGGCTGCCCGGCGGGGTGCTGAGCTTCCTCGGCATCGTGCTGCTCGCCCAGCGTGCCGTCCCCCCGGTGGTCGCGGCCGCCGGCGGGCTGGTCGCGCGGATCGGCGGCGTCCCGGCCCGGCTGGCGGCAGGCAACGCGACCCGCAACCCGCGGCGCACGGCAGCCACGGCCACCGCGCTGCTCATCGGGGTGACCCTGACCAGCGCGTTCGTCGTCGGTGCCGCGTCCACCCGGGCGACGGCGACCGCGGGGCTCGACGCGGAGTTCCCCACCGACGTCGTGGTCCAGGGCTTCTCCGACGACCTGCCCGCGTCGCTGCCCGCGACACTGGGCGACGTCGACCAGGTGGTGCGCACCGCACCGGTGCTCGCTGCCGACGTGACCGGTCCCGACGGTGAACCGGTCTACGTGCACGGCGTCGACGCCGGCACGGCGGGCGCGGCCATGCGCTCCACCGACAAGGTGCTCCTGCCCGGCCCCGGCCAGGTGGTGGTGCCCGAGTGGGCCGCGGAGTACTACTCCGTGCGGGACGGCGATCCCTTTCCGTTGACCGCCGACGGCCGGTCGCTGGACCTGGTGGCGCAGGTGACCGGTGAGAACCAGCCGCTGATGGTCGACGCGGCCGACCTGCGGACGCTGGCGCCGGAGCCCGGCCTGGCGGAGGTGTGGGTGATGCTGGACGACGCCGACCCCGACGCCCAGGTGGCGGCGGTCGACCGGGTGACCGACGTGGTCGCGGAGGCCGACGAGACGGCCCGGGTCACCGGGATCGTCACGATGCGCGACGAGATCAACGAGGTGCTCGACATCCTGCTGCTCGTCGTCACCGGGCTGCTCGCCGTCGCGGTGGTCATCGCGCTGATCGGCGTGGGCAACACCCTGGCGCTGTCGGTGGTGGAACGGCGGCAGGAGAACGGCCTGCTCCGGGCTCTCGGCCTCACGCGGGGTCAGCTGCGGGGGCTGCTGGCCTGGGAGGCGGTGCTGGTGGCCGGCGTGGCCTCGGTGCTCGGCGTCGTCGTGGGTGGCGCCTACGGCCTGGCCGGCGCGGCCTCGGTCCTCGGCGAGGTGGGCGACATCGTGCTCGACGTCCCGTGGCTGCAGGTCGCCGCGATCGTCGTCGTCGCCACCCTGGCCGGGCTGCTCGCCTCGGTGCTCCCGGCCCGCCGGGCCGCCCGCACCGCCCCGGTGGCCGCGATCGCGGCCGCCTGACCCACCGCGGTGTGACGTTCCACGGGAAACCTCGGACGGCACGGCTCCGGCTGGGATGCTGGAGCCGTGCCGTCCCGCGTCCTCCGCCGTGCCGCCGTCACCGCCGCCATCCTCTCCGGACCGGTCGGCTGGGTGACCGCCGCCGCCTGGGGGCTGCCCAGGGCGCTCGGCGCCCACCGCCGGCGGCTCCGCCCCGTGGTGACCGGTTCGTCCCGCTTCGCCGACGGCAAGTTCCACAACACGCTCCCCACGCCCGCGATCGCCCCGGCCAACACCCGCGACGGGCTGCTGCGCCAGTGGCACGAGGAGCGGCACGTCGGCCTCCCGGGCGGCCCGATCCCGCTGGCGGCCTCCGAGATCCCGGCCGAGGCCGGCGACCTCGCCGTCACCTGGTTCGGGCACGCCAGCGCGCTGCTGGAGGTCGACGGGCACCGGGTGCTGGTCGACCCGGTCTGGGGCCACCGCGTCTCCCCGTCCCCTGTGTTCGGCCCGACGCGGCTGCACGAGCCGCCGATGCCGCTCGAGGACCTGCCTCCGGTCGACGCCGTCCTCATCTCGCACGACCACTACGACCACCTCGACCTGCCCACCGTCGAGCTGCTGTTGACGGCGCAGGCGGCGCCCTTCGTCGTGCCGATCGGGATCGGTGAGCACCTGCGCAAGTGGGGCGTGCCCGAGGAGCGGATCGTCGAGCTGGACTGGGACGGCGAGCACCGCGTCGGCGGCCTGACGCTCACCTGCACCGAGGCGCGGCACTTCTCGGGGCGCTACTTCTACCGGGACACCACGCTGTGGGCGTCGTGGGCGGTCGCCGGCCCGAGACACCGGGTGTTCTTCGGCGGCGACACCGGCTATCACCCCGCGTTCGCCGGCATCGGCGCCCGGCTGGGCGGGTTCGACCTGACGCTGCTGCCGATCGGCGCCTACAACGACGCCTGGCACGCCATCCACATGGACCCCGAGGAGGCGGTGCGCGCCCACGGCGACCTCGGCGGCCGGCTGCTGCTGCCCATCCACTGGGCCACGTTCAACCTGGCCTTCCACCGCTGGGCGGAGCCGGTCGAGCGGCTCCTGGCGGCCGCCGGGCAGCGCGGGGTCGACGTCGTCGTCCCGCAGCCGGGGGAGCGGGTCGACGCGCTCGCCCCGCCGCCGCTGCGCGACTGGTGGACGGCGGTCGGCTCGGCTGCCGATGCCCCGCAGCCGACGTCGTCCGCCGGGCTGGGCGCGTCCACGGTGGCGCGCGCGGTGACGCGGCTGCTGTCCCTGCGCTCGCGGTGATCCACGTGACGCAGATCACGAATCTTAGAGTTTGAAGTTGATTCGCCCGGTCGTACTGCGTGGCGCGCAACCAGATCGGGTGTAGTCACGCCATTCTCGCTCTTCTGCGCAGGTCAGCGAGCCGATGGAGACCTTGCAGACCGCGAACGAGGAGAGCAGATGAGCATGTTCGGACGCCGACAGCCGCCGACCGGAGCCGGTGTCGACGCCGTCGCCGAGGCGCGCGCCAACGTGGCGGCGGTGACCGCCGTCGTCGAGGCGCTCTCGCGCGCCCGGACGTCGAAGGAGGCGATCGCGAGCGCCCTCGACCTGGTGCGCGAGCGCTTCGGCTGGGCCTACGCCTCCTACTGGCGCGTGGACCCGTCCGACCGCGCCCTGCACTTCGTCCAGGAATCGGGTGACGCCGGCGAGGAGTTCCGCCGGGTCACCCTGGCGGCCTCCTTCCGCGAGGGCGTCGGCCTGGCCGGCCGCGCGTGGCGGGCCCGCGACCTGGTGTTCGTCGAGGACCTCGCGCAGGTGACCGACTGCGTGCGGGCTCCCGCCGCCCGGCGGGTCGGGGTCCGCAGCGGCCTCTGCTTCCCGCTGCTCGAAGACGGTCAGGTCACCGGCACCATGGACTTCTTCGCCACGGAGACCCTGCACCCGTCGGCGGAGCGGCTGGACACGCTGCGGGCGGTGGGCCGGCTCGTCTCGCAGACCATCGAGCGCATCCTCGGCGCCGAGCGGCAGGCCGAGGCTGCCCAGGACATGGAGGCCGTCAACCGGGTGCTGCGCGCCGTCTCGGCCGCGGACACCCCCGACGCGGCGATGGCCGGCTGCCTGGACACCATCCGGGAGGGCTTCGGCTGGGCCTACGGCTCCTACTGGCGGGTGCGCGACGAGGACCGCGCCCTGCACTTCGTGCTCGAGTCGGGCAACGCCGGCCAGGAGTTCCGCGACGTCACGATGAAGGCCTCCTTCCAGGAGGGCGTCGGGCTGGCCGGCCGCGCGTGGCGGGCCCGTGACCTGGTGTTCGTCGAGGACCTGGCCCAGGTGACCGACTGCGTCCGCGCCCCCGCCGCCCAGCGCGCCGGCGTGAAGTCCGGCGTCTGCCTGCCGATCGTCGTCGGCGGCGAGGTGGTCGGGACGATGGACTTCTTCGCCACCGAGACCCTCGAGCTCTCCCCCGGCCGGGAGGACGCGCTGCGCAACACCGCCTTCCTGCTCGGCCAGGGCATGGAGCGGTTCGCCGCCGCCCAGAAGCTGGAGCGGGCCGGCCGGGAGCTGCTGGAGTCCATCACCGAGGTGGAGCGCAACGTGCTGTCCGCGACCACCGTCGCCGGCGAGGGCAAGCGGCTCACCGCGGAGGCCAACGACCAGGTCGCCGGGCTGGGCGATTCCAGCGCCGACATCGGCAAGGTGGTCAAGACCATCCGCGGCATCGCCGACCAGACCAACCTGCTGGCCCTCAACGCCACGATCGAGGCGGCACGGGCCGGGGAGGCCGGGCGCGGCTTCGCCGTCGTCGCCAACGAGGTCAAGGAGCTCGCCGCCGAGACCGCCCGCGCGACCACCGACGTCGACGCCAAGGTGTCGGCGATCCAGGAGCAGGTCGACCGCGTGGTGGCCGCCCTGGCGGCGATCAGCTCCGCCGTCGAGCAGATCAACGAGACGCAGACCGTGATCGGCGGGGTGCTCACCGAGCAGTCCGCGGTGACCAAGGCGATCCTCGCCTAGCGGCCCCGGTCAGCGGAGCAGCTTGCTCATCCGGCGGTCGGCCAGCGGCTTGCCGCCGGTCTGGCAGGTCGGGCAGTACTGCAGCGAGGTGTCGGCGAAGCTGACCTCGCGCACCGTGTCACCGCACACCGGGCAGGGCAGCCCGGTGCGCGCGTGCACCTGCAGGCCGGAGCGCTTCTCGCCCTTCATGGTGGCCGCGCGCTGCCCCACCTGGCGCTGCAGGGCGTCGGTGAGGGTGGCGCGCACCGCGTCGTGGAGACGGACCAGTTCGTCGTCGTTGAGCTTGTCGGCCATCTTGAACGGCGACAGCCGCGCGGCGTGCAGGATCTCGTCGGAGTAGGCGTTGCCGATCCCCGAGATCAGCGTCTGGTCGGTGAGCGCGCCCTTGAGCTGGCCCGAGCGCCCGGCCATCAGCCGGGCGAAGGTCTCGCGGTCCACCTCGAGCGCGTCGGGGCCCAGCCGGGCGATGCCGGGCACCTCGGACGGCGAGCGGACGACGTAGACCGCCAGGCCCTTGCGGGTGCCCTGCTCGGTGAGGTCGAAGCCGTTGCCGTCGTCGAGGTGCACGCGCAGCGCGAGCGGCCCCTTGCCCGGCTTGGGCGGGGCGGTCGGCAGGTTCTCCCGCCAGTGCAGCCAGCCGGCCCGCGCCAGGTGGACGACGAGGTGCAGGCCGGAGACGTCGAGGTCGAGGAACTTCCCGTGCCGGCCGGCGCCGGTGATCTCCAGGCCGCCCAGCGCGCTCAGCGGCGGGTCGAAGGTCTTGATCGCCTGGACCGCGGCCAGGTCGGCCCGCGCCAGCACGTGACCGACGGCGTTCGCGCGCAGGAACGCGGCCAGGGCCTCCACCTCGGGCAACTCGGGCACCCGCCCATGATCCACGCCCGCGCCGGTCGGCGTCGTCCCCGATCGAGTGCTTTCGGTACCGAGAGCTGCGCGACTCCAGCTTTCGGTACCGAAAGCTGGACAGGCAGACCCACCACGAGGTGCTTACGGTCGGTCGGTGCCCACCGCGCTGCTCTGGTTCCGCCGGGACCTGCGGCTGGGCGACCACCCGGCCCTGCTCGCCGCCCGCGACGCAGCGGGACCGGACGGCGACGTCGTCCCGGTCTTCGTGCTCGACGACCGGCTGTGGCGACCGTCCGGCGAGCCACGGCGGCGCTTCCTGCTCGACTGCCTCGCCGCGCTCGACGCGGACCTCGACGGCGCGCTCGTGCTGCGGTCCGGGGACCCGGCGCGGGTGCTCCCGCAGCTGGCCCGCGAGACCGGCGCGACGTCGGTGCACGTCAGCTCCGACGCCGGCCCGTACGGCCGCCGCCGCGACGACGCCGTCGAGAGCGCCCTCGGCGACGTCCCGCTGGTGCGCACCGGCTCGCCGTACGCGGTGACGCCCGGACGGGTCACCAAGCGGGACGGGACGCCGTTCCAGGTGTTCTCCCCCTTCGCGCGGGCCTGGCGCGAGCACGGCTGGCGCGCCCCGGCACCCCGCGCCGAGGTCCGGTGGCGCACCGGCGTCGCCTCGGACGCGCCTCCGCCCGGCCCGGACCTGGACGGCGTCGCCCTGCCGCCCGCCGGTGAGCGGGCCGCCCTCAGCGCCTGGGCGCGGTTCCGCGACGAACGCCTGCTCGGCTACGCCGACGGGCGCAACACCCCGGGCGCGGACGGCACCAGCCGGATGTCGGCCTACCTGAAGTACGGCTGCGTCCACCCGCGCACCCTGCTGGCCGACCTCGCCGCGGCCGAGCAGTCCGAGTCGGTGCGCCGGTACGGCGACGAGCTGGCCTGGCGGGAGTTCTACGCCGACGTGCTGTGGCACCGCCCGGAGTCGGCCCGCGAGTACCTGAAGCCGGAGCTGCAGACCATGGGTTACGACGACGGCCCGCACGCCGAGGAGCTGGTCCGCGCCTGGGAGACCGGGCGCACCGGCTTCCCGATCGTCGACGCCGGCATGCGGCAGCTGCTCGGCGAGGCGTACGTGCACAACCGGGTGCGGATGATCGTCGCCTCGTTCCTGGTCAAGGACCTGCACCAGGAGTGGACGCTGGGCGCCCGGTACTTCATGCGGCACCTGGTCGACGGTGACCTGGCCAGCAACAACCACGGCTGGCAGTGGGTCGCCGGCACCGGCACCGACGCCAGCCCCTACTACCGGATCTTCAACCCGGTCACGCAGGGCAGGAAGTTCGACCCCGACGGGGCCTACGTGAAGCGCTGGGTGCCGGAGCTGCGCGGCCTGGCCCCGGAGCACGTGCACGAGCCGTGGACGGCGCCCGGCGGCATCCCCACCGGCTACCCGCAGCCGGTCGTGGACCACGCGCACGAGCGCCAGGTGTCCCTCGACCGCTACGCGCGGGTCCGCGGCCGCTGAGTCAGCCGCGCCGGCGGGACGGCCGCCCCTCGGTGAGCGCCTTGATGCCGGCGCAGAACTGCCGGAACGAGGGGTTGAGGTCCGGTGTCGTCCGGTCCCAGAGCGGGGCGAGCGGGCCCGTGTGGTCCTCCCGGACGGTCAGCACCGTGCCGCCGTCGTCCTGCGGGTCCAGCCGGTAGACCCGCTCGATCACGGCCAGCCCGAGCGGCAGCCCACCGCGCCAGCGCATGCTCTCGGCCGGCCGGATCTCGGTGACGGTGACCGGGAAGGGACGGTTGCGGATCATCGTCGCGTAGATGGTCAGCCGCTCGCCGAGCGCGACGGTGCCGTCGACCCGGTCCACACCCGACGCCCAGTCGCGCCAGCCGCCGACGTCGACCAGCGCGGCCCACACGGCGCCGGGGGCGGCGTCGATGCGGGTGGAGGCCTCGAAGCTCCGCACCCGCGCAGTCTCCTGCAGTGCCGGGAGATGTGCCAGGTGCTCAGCCGCGCAGCGACGGAGGATCGAGCCGGAGGCCGCGACCGGCCGCGGCGTCGGCCGCCAGCCCGCGGGCCCACGCCGTCAGCCCCGGGACGTCGACGCCGTGCGGCGGCGCCGTCGCGTACGGGGCGACGTTGCCCGCGCCGCGCTCGAGCAGCGTGGCCGCACCGCGGGCGTTGCCCCGTGCCGCGTGGGTCAGGCCGACGGCCAGCTGGGCCAGCCCGCGCCACAGCTGCCGCTCCTCCGGGACGGCGGTCTTCCAGGCGTCCTCGAGGACCTCGTGGGCGTGGAACGGGCGGCCGGCGTCGAGCAGGGACTGCGCCTCGGCCAGCGCGACCAGCGGCTCGCGGACGATCCCCTCCGGCGCCCTCGGCTCCCCCACGGCGTCGTGCGGCAGGGGGCGGCCCAGCGCGTCCCGCGGCCGCGCGTTGCGGGCCCGGCCCTCGGCGTCCCGGTCGCGCGGAGTCATGCCGCCATCCTCCACGACCGGGTGACCGCAGGAAGTCCAGCTCTCAACTGCATCCGGATCGCCGAGGCGCCCGGAAGAAGGGGTGACAGGCACCACTCCTCTTCGGAAGGAACACCCCGTGAGCACTCTGCGCACCCTGGGCGGCGCCGCCGGCGCTGCCGCCGTCGTCGGCGGTCTGGTCCTCGTCGCCACCCCCGCGGCCGCGGCCGACACGGCCATGGTCTCGGTCCTGCACGGCATCCCGGCCACCCCGGTGGACGTCTACGCCAACGGCGAGCGGCTGATCGACGACTTCCAGCCGGGCACCCTCACCGATCCGCTCGAGCTGCCCGCCGGCTCCTACGACCTGGCCCTCTTCCCGGCCGACGCCGCCGACGGCTCCGGCACGCCGCTGCTCTCGGCGAACGGCGTCGCCGTCCCGGCCGGGGCCAACGCCACCGTGGTCGCGCACCTGACGGAGGACGGCTCCCCGGTCCTGACGCCGTTCGTCAACGACACCTCGGCCGTCCCCGCCGGCCAGGCCCGCGTCACCGTCCGCCACACCGCAGCGGCCCCCGCCGTGGACGTGCGCGCCGGTGGCACCCCGGTCGTCGAGGGCCTGACGAACCCCGACGAGGCGACGCTCACCGTGCCCGCCGGCACGATCAGCGCCGACGTCGTCCTCGCCGGCACCGACACCGTGGCGATCGGCCCGGCCGACCTGACCCTGGCCGAGGGCGCCTCGACCATCGTCTACGCCTGGGGCAACGGGGACGCCGGCTACCAGCTCGCCGTCCAGACCATCAGCGGCATGCACTCGACGCCGTCGGGTGTCCCCGGCGGCTCGGCCGGTCTGGTCGACGACGACAGCTCGCTGCCGGTCGTGGCGGCCCTCTCGGTGGCCGGCCTGGCCGTCGCGGGTGCCGGCGCCCTCCGCCTGGCCCGCACCCGCGGCTGACCAGGGCGACACCGATGCGCACCGCCGCCGCCTCCGCCGTGCTGGGCCTCGCCCTGGCCGTGGGCGCGCCGACCGCCTGGGTGCTCACCCGGCCGGAGGCGGCGGTGGGCGTCCCCGTGGAGCGGGCCCTCCCCGAGCCGTCGCCGACGGCCGGGGCGGCGCCCGTCCCCACCCGCTCGGCCCTCCCCCCGACGGCCGAGCCCGCCCCGGCACCGGCCCGGATCGCCGTGCCGGCCCTCGGCATCGACGCGCCCGTCGACGCCGTCGGGGTCGCCGCCGACGGGCAGATGGAGCTCCCGGAGGATGTCTCCCGCGTCGGCTGGTACCGGTTCGGCCCCACCCCCGGGGCGGCCGGCTCGGCGGTCCTGGCCGGTCACGTCGACGACGCCGAGCAGGGGCTGGGCGCGCTGGCCCCGATCGCGGACGCCGAGGTCGGCGCCGAGGTCGTGGTCACCGAGGCCGCCGGCACGGTGACGCGCTGGCGGGTGGTCTCCCGCGAGGTCATCACCAAGCAGGTGCTCCCGGTGGACCGGATCTTCGCCCGCGAGGGCGCTCCCCGGCTCACCCTGGTCACCTGCGGGGGCCCGTTCCAGCCCGAGCTGCGCAGCTACCGCGACAACGTCGTGGTCGTGGCGGAGCCGATCCCGTGAGCGGGGCGGTGGCCCTGCGGCGGCCGGTGATCGGTAGCGTCGTGCGCGTGGATCCCGTGCCGACGTCGCGCAGCGCCGTCGACCCGGACGACGCCGAGGTCGGCCGTCGCTTCGCCGCGGGCGAGGAGCAGGCGCTGGCCTGGGCGTACGAGCGCTGGGCCGGCCAGGTGCACGGGATGGCCGTGCGCGCGTTCGGCCCGGGCCCGGACGCCGAGGACGTCACCCAGCAGGTGTTCGTCGCCGCCTGGACCGGCCGGGCGCGCTTCCGCCCCGACGAGTCGCCGCTGCCCGCCTGGCTGGTGGGCATCTGCCGGCACAAGATCGCCGACGCCTGGGCCCGCCGCGACAAGCAGCGGCGCGAGGCCGAGGCCGCGCTCACCGAGGCGCAGGCGCGGCCCGGCGGCCCGGTGACGGCCGGCGTCGACACCGCCGCCACCGACCGGGTGCTGCTGCTCGACGAGCTGGACCACCTCGGCCAGCCGCAGCGCGGCATCATCGAGCTCGCGTTCTTCGAGGACCTCACCCACGCGCAGATCGCCGAACGCACCGGCCTGCCGCTGGGCACGGTCAAGAGCCACATCCGGCGCACACTGGAGCGCCTGCGGACCCGGTTGGAGGTGGACGGTGCAGCACTGCACGCCTGAGCAGCTCGCGCTCGCGGCGCTGCGCGAGCCCCTGCCGGACGCCGACGCCGCGCACCTGGAGGAGTGCGCCGCCTGCCGCGCCGAGGTCGCATCCCTGCGGCGGGGGGTCGAGGCCCTCGCCGTTCCCCAGCTGGCCGCGCCCGGCGCCGCCGTCCCGCCCCCGCCGCGGGTGTGGGACGCGATCGCCGCGGCCACCGGCGTCAGCGCCGTCCCGCACCAGGACGCCGCCCCGGCCGCCGCCGCGCCGTCGGTCCCCCCGCCCGCGGAGCCCGAGGTCGGCACGGTGCTGCCGTTCCGCTCCCGCCGCCGCGGGTGGCTGGCCGCCGCCGCTGCCGTCGCCGTCGGAGCGGTGATCGGCGCCGGCGCGGTCGCGATCGTCCAGCGGGAGGACGACGGCGGCGAGCAGGTCACCGCGATCGCGCTCGACCCGCTGGCGGGCAACGACGCCTCCGGCCGCGCGGAGATCGTGCGGCGGGACGACGGCTCCCGGGTGGTGCAGCTCGAGCTCGACGCCCCGCAGCTCGACGACGCGTACTACGAGCTGTGGCTGATCGACCGCGACGTCGTCGGCATGGTGCCGCTGGGCATCGCGCAGGCCGGCAGCAACACCTACGAGCTCCCCGACGGGCTCGAGCTGGGCCGCTTCCCGCTCGTCGACGTCTCGGTCGAGCCGCTGGACGGCAACCCCGAGCACTCGGGGGTCTCGGTCTGCCGCGGGGAGCTGGAGACCTGAGCACCGCAGCACTTCCGCACGAGGACCTCGGCGCCGCCTGGCGCAGGGCCCGCCCCCGCCCCGCTGGACGGCACCTCGACAGCGCGGCGACCAGCCGGCAGAGCAACCGCGCCCTCGAGGCGGCGGCGCACCACGCCCGGCACGAGGCGGAGCTCGGCGGCTACGTGGCCGAGGCGGCCGCCGAGGACCTGCTCCAGCAGGGCCGCTCGGTGCTCGGCGGCCTGGTGGGCATGGCCGCGGCCGATGTCGCCTTCCTCGAGTCGGCGCAGGCGGCGTTCGTCGCGCTGCTGTCCGGCTGGCGGCTGCCGGTCGGCGCCCGCGTGGCCTGCCTGCCGGGGGAGTACGCGCCGAACATCGCCCAGCTGCGGGCGCACGGGCTGCGCCCGGAGCCGATGCCGGTGGACGGCGTCGGCCGGGTCGACGTCGACGCGTTCGGCCGGCAGCTGGCCGCCGATCCCCCGCGGTTCGTCCACCTCACCCACGTGCCCAGCCACCGGGGCGTGCTCCAGCCCGCGGCCGAGGTGGCCGCCCTGTGCCGCGACGCCGGGGTGCCGCTGGTGCTCGACGCCGCGCAGTCCCTGGGCCACGTCGACTGCGACCTCGGCGCCGACGTCGTCTACGGCACCTCGCGCAAGTGGCTGGCCGGACCGCGCGGGGTGGGGCTGCTCGTGGCCCGGCCGGCGATCGCCGCCCAGCTGGTCCCCGTGCTGCCCGAGCCCGAGGGCGTGCCACCGATGCGGGCGTTCGAGTCCGGCGAGGCGCACGTCGCCGGCCGGATCGGGTTGATCGTGTCGGTCGGCGACCACCTCGCGGCCGGTCCCGACCGGGTGCGGGAGCGGCTGGCGGCCCTGGGCCGGACCACGCGCGCTCTGCTCGACGGCGTCTCCGGCTGGACGGTGGTGGAACCGGCGGACGAGCCGACCGCGACGACCACGCTGCGCCCGCCGGCCGGCGCGGACGTCGTCGCCACCCGCAGCCGGCTGCTCACCGAGCACGGCATCGTGACCAGCGCGATCGGCCCCGAGCGGGCGCCGGGGGAGATGACCGGCCCGGTGCTGCGCGTCTCGCCGCACCTGGACGCCTCGGTCGAGGACCTCGAGGCGCTCGCCGCCGCTCTCTGAGCGTCAGCCCTCGGAGCCGTCGGCGATCGGCCCGTCGTCCACCTCCACCTGCAGGCGGGCCCCCTCCCCCGTGTCCGTGACGGTCACCGTGACGCCGTACTCCACGTCGTCGTCCTCGGCGGTGAGCGTGCACCGGGTGGAGGCGCCCTCCTCCCGCTCCAGTCCTTCCTCGCAGCGCACGTCCGGCCGGACGCCGACCTCGGACTCGAGGGCGTCCTCGGCGGACGACGCCACCTCGGCCGACGACAGCGCCCCGGAGGCGCACCCGGCGAGCAGGACGGCGGGCAGGGCCGCGGACGAGGCGACGAGGACGCGCAGGCGGAGACGGCGGCGCATGGGTGCTCCTCTGGCGGTGGACGGTGCCGGACGACCCTAACCGCGCAGGAGCTTGCGCCCCGCGCCGACGTAGTCCTATGGTTCATTACATGAGTAATGAACCCAGGGACCGAGTGCCCGCGGGGAGCGGACCGGCGTGAACGAGGACGCCGGGCCGATCTTCCGCCAGGTCGCGGGTGAGATCGAGAACGCGATCGTCGCCGGCTCCCTCGCCGAGGAGAGCCAGGCCCCCTCGTCCAACGAGCTGGCCGCCTTCCACCGCATCAACCCCGCCACCGCCGCCAAGGGGCTCAACCAGCTGGTCGCGGACGGGGTCCTCTACAAGAGACGAGGAGTCGGGATGTTCGTCGCCACCGGCGCCCGCGAACAGCTGCTGAAGCGCCGGCGCAGCGAGTTCGCCGACCAGTACGTCCGCCCCCTGATGACCGAGGCCCAGAAGCTCGGCATCTCCCCCCGCGAGCTCACCGCCATGATCGACCACTGGGAGGACCCGCGATGAGCGCCGTCGCCACCGTCACCGACGTCACGATGCGCTTCTCCGACCACACCGCCCTCGACCGCGTCTCGACAGCCTTCGAGCAGGACGCGATCACCGGTCTGCTGGGCCGCAACGGCGCCGGCAAGACGACGCTGATGCAGCTCGTCACCGGCCACCGGGTGCCCACCAGCGGCCGGATCGAGGTGTTCGCCGCCCGTCCGTCCGAGAACGACGACGTCCTGCGCCGGATCTGCTTCATCAAGGAGGGGCAGAAGTACCCGGACCACTTCCGGGTGAAGGACGCGCTGGGCTACGCCGCGACCGTCTTCGAGAACTGGGACGCCGATCTCGCCGCCGCGCTGCTGCGCGACTTCGACCTCCCCGCTAAGCGCTCGGTCAAGAAGCTGTCGCGCGGCATGAACTCCGCCGTCGGCATCATCATCGGCCTGGCCTCCCGGGCGCCGCTGACCCTCTTCGACGAGCCCTACCTCGGCCTGGACGCCGTCGCCCGGCAGCTGTTCTACGACCGGCTGCTGGCCGACTACGCCGAGCACCCGCGGGCGATCGTCCTGTCCACGCACCTCATCGAGGAGATCGCCCCGCTGCTCGAGCGGGTGCTGCTCATCGACCGCGGGCGGGTGCTCCTGGACGCCGACGCCGAGTCGCTGCGCGGGTCGGCGCTGACCGTGACCGGGCCGACGGGGAAGGTCTCCGCCTTCGCCGCCCGTCACGAGCTCCTGCACACCGAGACCCTGGGCGGGCACAGCCGCGCCGTCGTCCGGCTGCGGAGCGGCGCGGACGGCGACGACGCCGCGGCCGCCGGCCTCTCCTGGGAGCCGACCAACCTCCAGCAGCTCGTCGTCGCGATGAGCCTGCACACCACCGCGGCGGCCGCCGCCGCGCCGACCGACCTCGAGGAGGTCTCGCGATGACCCGCGTCCTGCAGGCCGCACGGCTGCACCTGGTGAACCCGGTGGTGATCCTCGGGATCCCCTGGCTCGTCGTGTCGATCAGCTTCGCGATCAACGTGGCGATCTTCCACCTCACGCCGGCGGGGGAGGAGGAGGGCTTCAGCGGCGGTGTGCTGGCCCTGTACATCACGGTGCTGGTGGTCTTCGTCCAGGCGGTGACCCAGCTGCTCCCGTTCGCGATGGGCGTGAGCCTCAGCCGGCGGACCTTCTACCTGGGGACCGCGCTGGTGGCGGCCGTGCAGGCGCTGGGCTACGGCATCGTCCTCTCGGCGCTGGTGAGCATCGAGAACGCGACCGACGGCTGGGGGGCCGGCCTGCGCTACTGGGCGCCGGGCATCTTCGACGTCGACAACCCGCTGCTGCAGGTGTTCGCGTCGGGGGCACCCATGCTCGCCTTCATGTTCGTCGGGATCGGCATGGGCGTCGTCCACCAGCGATGGGGGCAGGCCGGCACCTGGGGCCTGATCATCGGCTCGCTGGTGCTGTTCGGCGGCCTGGCCATCCTGATCACCTGGCTGGAGGCGTGGGGGAGCGTGGCCGAGTGGTTCGGCGACCAGTCCGCCGCCACGCTGACCATCGGGCTGCCCCTCGTCCTGGCGGTCGCTGCGGCGCTCGCGGCATACCCGGGGATCCGCCGCGTCGTCCCCTGAGGTCCCGACAGCGAGCCCCGTTCCGTCACGACGGAACGGGGCTCCGTCGTCCCCGGACGCCCCACCGAGCTTTCGGTACCGAAAGCCGGAAGCCGGAAGCCGGAAGCCGGCCGGAGCTTTCGGTACCGAAAGCCGGAGTCCTGGTCGGCTCTGGGTACGGGTGGGCCGGAGCCGGCCCGGCTTTCGGTACCGAAAGCTGATGCTGGGCCGGTCGTGGGGGGGAATGCACGCAGGGCCCCAGCCTGGTGGCTGGGGCCCTGCGTGTGAATGGTTGTCCGGCGGCGTCCTACTCTCCCACCCCGTCTCCAGGGCAGTACCATCGGCGCTGAGAGGCTTAGCTTCCGGGTTCGGAATGTGACCGGGCGTTTCCCTCTCGCCATGGCCGCCGTAACTCTGTGAACTTCGAACCGGGCCGGTTCGTGCGTTCAGAACCGCACAGTGGACGCGAAATCTTCGTAGTGACCTGCAGCAGGAACCCGTGATGTGGGTGTGTGTGGTCAAGCCCTCGGCCTGTTAGTACCGGTCAGCTCCACACCTTGCGGTGCTTCCACTTCCGGCCTATCAACCCGCTGGTCTGGGCGGGGGCCTTACCCGGTTGACCCGGTGAGACACCTCATCTTGAAGCGAGCTTCCCGCTTAGATGCTTTCAGCGGTTATCCCTGCCGAACGTAGCTAACCAGCAGTGCACCTGGCGGTACAACTGGCACACCAGAGGTTCGTCCGTCCCGGTCCTCTCG
>NZ_QOHJ01000038.1 GCF_003319185.1 Blastococcus sp. TF02A-30 | reverse complement strand
AGATGTGTATAAGAGACAGCCCCCGAGGCGTACTTCGAGTCCTCGAACCCGCCGAACCGCTGGCCGGTCTCGATCGCGATCCGGTTCGAGGCCCGCAGCGCGTGGAACAGCACCGCGTAGAAGTACATGTTCGTGAAGTCGATGCCCTCCTCCGAGCCGTAGTGGACGCGCTCGCGCGCCAGGTAGCCGTGGAGGTTCATCTGCCCCAGGCCGATGGCGTGGGAGGCCGCGTTGCCCTTGGCGATGGACGGCACCGACTGGATGTCGGACATGACCGACACGGCCGTCAGCGCACGGATCGCGGTCTCCACGGACCGGCCGAAGTCCGGCGAGTCCATGGTCTTGGCGATGTTCATCGAGCCGAGGTTGCAGGAGATGTCCTGGCCCACGTGGGCGTAGCTCAGGTCCTCGTTGTACTCGGAGGCCTCGGAGACCTGCAGGATCTCGGAGCACAGGTTGGAC
>NZ_QOHJ01000037.1 GCF_003319185.1 Blastococcus sp. TF02A-30 | reverse complement strand
AGATGTGTATAAGAGACAGGCACGTCGTCGGGGAATTCCTGCACCGTGCGTACGACTTTGCTCCACAGGATCGCGTGCTTCGCGCCGTGGTCTTCGAATTGCTTGCGCAGCTCACGTGCGGTGTAGAGCGGGTTGTGCTCGACGACGACGGCGCCGAGGCGCAGCACGGCGTAGAACGCGACGATGTGCTGCGGGCAGTTCGGCAGGACGA
This sequence comes from Blastococcus sp. TF02A-30, assembly GCF_003319185.1. Taxonomy (GTDB): domain Bacteria; phylum Actinomycetota; class Actinomycetes; order Mycobacteriales; family Geodermatophilaceae; genus Blastococcus. Next base: position 236 of record NZ_QOHJ01000037.1, on the reverse strand, counting down.
TCGCGACGGGGTCGCCGGCGCGGACTCCGCGCTGACGCAGGCCGGCGGCGGCGCGCGCGATCTGCGTGTCCAGCTCCCGGTAGGTGGTGACACGCCCGAAGAACTCCAGCGCCGGTGCATCCGGATAGTCCCGCGCCGAGGCGGCGACGATGTCGCCGAGCGACCCGGTGACCGGCTCCAGATCCGCCGGCACCCCCTCCGCATAGCTGGCGATCCAGGGGCGAGGCGGGTCGTAG
>NZ_QOHJ01000036.1 GCF_003319185.1 Blastococcus sp. TF02A-30 | reverse complement strand
AGATGTGTATAAGAGACAGACGGACGCCTGTCCGCCGCCGAGCAGCACCGCGTGTTCGAACGCTCGCACGTGCCGGGCGTGCGCCGGCGGGTGATCCTCGCCACCAACGTCGCCGAGACGAGCCTCACCGTTCCCGGCATCCGCTAGGTCATCGACACCGGCACCGCGCGCATCTCCCGGTACAGCGCGCGCTCGAAGATCCAGCGCCTCCCCATCGAGGCGGTGTCGCAGGCCTCCGCGCAGCAGCGCTCGGGCCGTGCCGGCCGCACCGCGCCCGGCATCGCCGTCCGCCTCTACTCGGAGGAGGACTTCACCCGCCGTCCCGAGTTCACCGAGCCGGAGATCCTCCGCACTTCGCTGGCGTCGGTGCTTCTGCAGCTGTCTCTTATACACATCT
>NZ_QOHJ01000035.1 GCF_003319185.1 Blastococcus sp. TF02A-30 | reverse complement strand
GCCGACGAGCGCGGGATCAACGGGCATCCCGTCATCCTACCGAGCGGCGCCTGAAGGTCCGCCGGTCAGCGGCGCCGTCCACGGATCGCGCGCAGCGCCATCTGCACGGCGATGAAGACGAGGAACGCGGCGAACAGCACGTTGCCGACGAACGGATCGACGAGCGTGGCCAGCCACGCGCCGAGCGCGGTCGTGGTGCAGGCGGCGCCGCCCACGAGCGCCGCGGCGACGAGGTCGACGTTGCGCCGGCGAAGGTTGCCGATCGTGCCGGAGATCGCGGTGGGGATCATCATGAGCAGCGACGTGCCCTTGGCCTCGAGATCGCTCGTGCCGAACAGCAGCAGCAGGGCAGGCACCACGATGATGCCTCCGCCCACGCCCAGCAGACCTGCCAGCACGCCCGTGACGAGGCCGAGCGCGGCCAGGCCCGCGCCCTGTCTCTTATACACATCT
>NZ_QOHJ01000034.1 GCF_003319185.1 Blastococcus sp. TF02A-30 | reverse complement strand
AGATGTGTATAAGAGACAGGCCTTCACCGACGACGTCATCGAGGCGATGGCCGAGACCCCCGCCGTCATGCCCTCCCTGCACATGCCGTTGCAGTCCGGGAGCGACCGCATCCTCCGCGCCATGCGCCGGTCGTACCGTAGCGAGCGTTTCCTCGGGATCCTCGACCGCGTCCGCGAGCGCATCCCGCACGCCGCGATCACGACCGACATCATCGTCGGATTCCCCGGCGAGACCGACGAGGACTTCGAAGACACGATGCGGGTGGTCGCGGCGTCGCGGTTCTCCAGCGCCTTCACCTTCCAGTACTCCATCCGCGAGGGCACGCCCGCCGCGACGATGCCCGACCAGGTGCCCAAGCACATCGTGCAGGAGCGCTACGACCTGTCTCTTATACACATCT
>NZ_QOHJ01000033.1 GCF_003319185.1 Blastococcus sp. TF02A-30 | reverse complement strand
AGATGTGTATAAGAGACAGACCCTGGATGAGGGCGGCGGGCAGACGCTCGGCGCGCAGACCGTCGTAGTACGCCAGAGACGACGAGAAGGCCGGCGACGGGATGCCCGCGCGCGCCGAGGTGGCCACGACGTCGCGCCACGCCGACTGCGCGCGCTCGAGCGCCTCGAGGAAGTACGGCGCGGTCAGCAGCACCGGCAGGTCGGGGGTGGCGGCGTAGGCCTCGGTGATGCGGTTGAGGAACTGTGCGCGGATGATGCAGCCGCCACGCCAGATCGCCGCCACCCGGCCCAGGTCGATGCTCCACCCGTATTCCGCTGCCCCCGCGCGGATCTCGTCGAAGCCCTGCGAGTACGCGACGATCTTCGACGCGTACAGGGCCAGCCGGATCTTCTCGATGAACGCGTCGTGATCCTCCACCTGCAGCGCCTCGGCGGCTGTCTCTTATACACATCT
>NZ_QOHJ01000032.1 GCF_003319185.1 Blastococcus sp. TF02A-30 | reverse complement strand
AGATGTGTATAAGAGACAGCGCCGGGCTTGGCGCCCTGGGCGAGCTTGATCTGGATGTCGTCGGCCTCGGTGAGGTACAGGCTCGTCACGCCGAAGCGGCCCGAGGCGACCTGCTTGATGGCGCTGCGCCGCTCGGGGTCGAGGAGCCGGTCGACGTCCTCGCCGCCTTCGCCGGTGTTCGACTTGCCGCCGATGCGGTTCATCGCGATCGCGAGCGTCTCGTGCGCCTCCTGGGAGATGGAGCCGTAGCTCATCGCCCCGGTGGAGAAGCGCTTGACGATCTCCGACACCGGTTCGACCTCGTCCAGCGGTACGGGCGGGCGGACGCCGGTGCGCAGTCCGAACATGCCGCGCAGCGTCTTCAGCTCGTTCGCCTGGTCGTCGACGAGCTTGGTGTACTCGCGGAAGATGTCGTAGCGCCGCTCGCGCGCTGTCTCTTATACACATCT